>NZ_JBDFMC010000001.1:0-126053 GCF_047238005.1 Sphingomonas phoenicis
CCCAGTCGGGTAGGATTGGTGCTGCTCATGGAGTCAGCCCTGATCCCCCCGCCGAACCGCACGTGCAGCTTTCACCGCATGCGGCTCTCCACTGTGACGAACCATCACTTTGCCGTAGATCGGGCAGGCGGCCTCTGTGAGTATCCCAGTGGCATTGCTCGCACAGGACCACCGTCCTGCGGGCGCGTGCCACCTTCATTCTCACGACAAAACCGCGGTGCGAAACATCGGCCATCCCCCGGATATGGTGCACCTGACACGGAACATCGGATCGACCGCAAGCCTCGCATTGCTTGGCATTCTGACGATCAACCCAGTCCGTACGTGAGTGGGTGAACACCTGCGTCCAAGGCTGGATATCAATCCTGGACGAGGTGGCCGGATCACGTTTCAGATGAGCCAGTTTCCAGACTTTGACCGATCGGGGCTGGCCATCGACGTCGTAGCCGATGGTGAATTCCTGCCCCGTCCTCATGCGGGCCACGACCGCTCGCACATTGGTTTTGTGCTTGCTGGCCAAGGTCTTGAACAAGCTCCACCGCTGGAGAAACTCAAGCCTGTTCAGCTTGAAGCTCACATCCTTGGCGAGAGCATAGTAGTTCGCAAAACCCCGCAATTCGGCGTTGTAAGCTAGGACGATCTCAACGTCGCTGCAGCTGAGCAGCAGGCTACGATGACGCGGCTTCAACACCGACAGATCACCATAACCTTTTGCAGAAGCGAACGCGTGGACCTTCTCCCAAGGGACATGCAGCTGCATCACTTCCGACGGCGGCCTACGAAGGAAGCTGACGGAACCTTGTCGGCTCCGGACAACCCGTTGGCGTGTCGTATATGTGCGGACCTCATATCCAAGGAAGGCGGCTCCATCGCTCGCCTTGCGGATACCGCTTTTCTCCTCGGACACCGTGAGCGCCAGCGCCTCGGTCAGGAATGCCCTGACTTCGGCGAACACGCTTCGTGCATCCTCCTTGCTACCGATAACCCCAATCATGAAGTCGTCCGCGTAGCGACAGTAACGAAGTCGGCGATAACCGGGGTCCATCGCGTCTCTCGACGGGATGGACCGCTTTTGCGGCAGTAAGGTTTGGATTTTGGCCAAGGAGGCCGCAACCTTCACCTCGTCGACATTGTCTTTGGCCCGCAGCATGGTGACGCGCTTCCGTTGTTTCTGGATGCGCCCAGCCAGTCGCCCATATTCCGGGTTCGTGGCACGGACCTTCCCCCTCTCGAAAGCCGCGATCCGTTCCGCCATGAACATATCGAGTTCATGGAGGTAGATGTTGGCCAAGATTGGAGAGACGATACCGCCCTGCGGAGTGCCGCTGTAGGTCCGGGTGTGAACCCGGTCTTCCATAACACCCGCCTTAAGCATGCTGCCGATCAAGCCGATGAATTTCTCGTCATCGATCCTTTTCCGCAACAGCCGCAGGAGGATGTCGTGGTCGATGTTCTCGAAGAACCCCGCGACATCCACATCTACGAGCCATTTCACCCCCGTCCATACGGCTTTGACGTGTTCAAGCGCCGTATGACACGACCGGCCCGGCCGGAATCCATGGGAGGCGTTCGAGAACACCGGTTCATAGATCCGTTCGAGCAGTTGCCGCGCCACTTCCTGAACGAGGCGGTCGTCGCGCGTGGGAATGCCCAGCGGACGCCGTTTGCCCTTGCCTTTCGGGATAAACACCCGACGCACTGGTTTGGGATCATAGGTCCCTGCCGTCACGCTGGCGATAATCGGGTCGAGGTCTTCCGGTCCGAAGTCCGCGAAGGTCTCGCCGTCAATACCCGGCGTCATCGCACCCTTGTTGGATCCGATCTTCTGGAGCCCCTCCTCCCAAAGGAGGCGAGACCCCATCAGACGATAGAGTCCATTCACCCTTTTGCCCGACGCAACGAGCGCCGGAATGGCCTCCAACCGGCCTTTCACAGTTTCTGGCAGCATCAGCACACCCCATGATCGGTGGTTGAAGAATCACAGCTGCCGCCCTTCCCCCGGTCTTCCCCGCTTTCGGCCCGATCGCTCGAGACCTTATACAGTTGCACCGCCGCCTCCGAAGAGGTCGATGTCCCGGGCATTACCCCGGGCATTTGAGTAATATGGCGGCTCCGTACCCATGCAGGCCGGCAGAAGCCGCCTGTTTAGGGCATCCCGTAGTTACGCTGAATGGAGATGCGGCGCGGTTAGGTGTCCCGTTCGTCCACTAAACCCCTCGACGAGAGGCGCACCGGATGGGCTGAGAAACAGGCGGCCAAGACATGAGACCGCTGTCATCATCCGGACCTGGCGTGACAGTCGCTTTCGCCAGTATCGCTATATAGATTGCTGCAGACTGGGATTTAAGCAGTGTAGCCTTCACCATACGCACCTTGCCCTGACCGTCATCGCCTCCATTTGCGACTAAGACGCATCTGGCCTTTTCCGAACATGCTATTGTTCCCCGTCCCTTTCGGGATTTCAGACCTTGTGAGGCCCGAGGTTAGTCCGGCGAGCAGAGGCATTCTCAACTTACCTCATCATCACTGATACTCCATTTCAGCGCCGCAACGGCGCACTGTCTTTATAGGCGAAGATGTAGCCGTCCTTCGCATTCGGCGTCCATCGGACCTCACAAATGAGCGCGGTGATGGAGGTGGCGACATCGTTTTCGAGGACTTCGACAGCGGCATACCAGACGCGGTTTCCGACGCATGCGCTGTCGATCACGCGCGCACCGCGCGTGCCGCCACCATCGGCGTCGTTGGTGTAGGTGAATTGTGCGTCCAGATACGCCTTGGGCGTGCTGTGGCGACCCATTCCGTCGCGCCTCATCGAAAGCCATCCCATGGCGGGTTCTCCTGTGAGAATGGGTCATGCTGCCAGCTTCGCCGGATGTACGGCCTCGGCCGAGAAGGTGCGAAGATATGCAAAGGCTTGCTCGGCCTTTGTGGCGGCAACGAAGATCACGCTCTTGTCCGACCGGAGCATACGCAACCAATCGCCAATGTAGCTTGCATGGCTATCGTGTATCTCGGATGGGAGACCAAGATCGCTACACACCATGGCTCCTGTTAGGCCGCGTGGACGAATTTGAGCAGGTAGCGGGTGGCAGCGATCTGGATCATGCTGAGGAAGCTTTCGGCGAGTTGGTCGTATCGGGTGGCGACCGCGCGATTGATCTTGAGATGACCAAACATGCGCTCGATACGATTGCGCTCCTTGTAGAGGGTGCGGTCGTGGATGATCGGCTTCTTACGGTTGGATCGTCCTGGGATGACGGCGTCGATCCCGCGGCCACGTAGATCGTCACGGATGGCGTCGGCGTCGTACCCCTTGTCACCCAGCAGCGCGGCCGGCTCGACCTCGGGCAGTGCGATCAGTGTGTCGTACGCCTTGCAGTCGGCGGCTTGCCCACCTGTCAGATGGAAGGCGAGCGGTCGCCCACCAGCATCGGCGATGCAGTGAACCTTACAGCCGAACCCGCCCCGCGAGCGGCCAAGAGCCTGTCGATGAGTCCCCCTTTTACCCCCGCTGCCGAGACGTGGGCGCGAATGGTGGTACTGTCGATGCTGTAGTGGCCGGTGTCCGCCATCATTTCGGCCAGGGTGACCGACACGATCTCCCAGGTGCCGGCCTCGCTCCAGCGCCTGAACCGCCGATAGATCGTGTTCCACTTGCCGTACTTCTCCGGCACGTCGCGCCAGGGCGCCCCGCAGCGCAGCCGCCAGAGAATACCGTTCAGAACCGCCCGGTTCTCGGTCGGGCGCCGTCCGCGACCACGCATAGATGGTTCGATCGGCAACAGATCCTTCAAGACCCGCCACTCCGCCTCGCTCAGATCGCCCCGGCTCAATCACGCCTCCAAAAGGAAGCCTTGAATCAACCGCTCGATCCAGCGTCAACCAATTCGTCCACGCCGCCTAGTTCTGCAACCAGCTCTTCGAGCGCGTAAGCCTTGTCACCAAATTTCTTCCCGAATGTTCGATCCAAGCGAGACTGATGCCCGGTCCAGTGAGCGTGCTCATGTGCGAGGATAGAGGCATGAGCGTCGGCGGACCTGAAGCTGCCGGCGTGCGGCATCTGGATGAAGTCGAAAGTCGGGCTGAAGAAGGCTCGGTCGCCGCCCCGACGCACTCGCGACGGTATCGCCGAGAAGAAGGCGTCGATGCGATCCTGTCGCGCCGACAACAGCGCAGGGGTCGGTGGGACCGGCCGGGCATAGAAGTAGCTCGGGAGGCCCTCGATCTCGTCGGCATTGAAGACGGTGTACGAGCGCAGGAATCGGATCAGCTTGTCGGCCGACAGGCCGAGCAGGTTCGGTTGCGCCTTCTTGCGGAAGGTGGAGCTGTAAACAGAGAACGATGGCTGCGCCTCACGGCGGACCAGTCCGCCAAGCTCCTCGGCCTGACGCGCCGTCATCCAGTAGCGGCTTTTGAAGCCGAGGAAGTCGGCCATCGCCCATAGCCAGATCGAGTTGATTCCGAGGTACGGAGTCCCTTCGTGGCGCAGCGGGCGCCCACCTTCTCCGGTCACCGACCACGGACGCTGCCATGGAACGGTGCCGGCCTCGAGCTTGGCGATGATGGTGTCGGTAATTGCGGCCGCGATGTCGCGAGTGCCTGCGGGCATGGCACGGCTCCTCGAATGGACGTGAAAAGAAGCTGCCGACGCTGCGGTGAGGCAGCGCCGGCAGCGAGGTTGCCCAGCGGGTGCGCTGTTACTCGGCCGCGACCAGGTGGTCGGTCGTGTCGTCGTTCTGGTTATCCGGGTGCGGGACCTCACCCGTGACACTGCCGTCGTCGGCCTCGGCGGTCTCGTCATCCTCGGTGGGTTCACCGTCCCCGTCGGCGATCAGTGCGCCAAGATCGTCGTCTTCGCCTTCGCCGTCGGCGTCGCCGATGAGCCCCGCAAGCTCGTCCTGGCCATCGTCCGCGGCCAGCTCGTTCGACGGCTTGTCATTGAACCGCATCGCCGAGGGCACCCAGGCGAGCGCCTTGTCCTTGATCTCGGTTTCGACGATCGCGTCACCGGCGAACAGCTTCTGGCACGACGCCGAGATGTCCGGCTTCTTGCTGCTCGCGTGACGGCTCGTCAGCGCAGGACCGCCGACCTCGTCGAGGAGCGACAACAGCGCGCCCTTGGGAACGCGGTCGAAGAAATTCTCCGACGTGGGACGCCACCAACTGGCAACGTCGATCTCGAGGATCGTGGCGAGGCGGTTCTGGAGCGGGATCTGCTGGGTGGCGCCGTAGCCTTCCTTCGCCTCGAACGACGTCGCGACGATCCACGCCATCCAGGCCGCCTTCGTCTCGTCGGCCAGCACTCGGAACGCCTCGAAGCGAGCGACCTTGTCGGTTGCCTCGGTCCAGGTCGCATCCAGACTGTCGTGGACCTCGGCGAGATAATCTCGCGCACGCGAGTTGGGCACGTTATTCGCCAATACCGGATCCTGCGGCAGCGCGGCGCGGATCGTCGTGCCGTTGCCGGTGCCGCGATGGCTGCGTGCTTCGATCATGGCGAAGATCATATAGTCCAGCGCGAGACCGGGGTTCGCCTGCAATGCCGCGCCGAGCACGTCGCGACGCTGGATGGCGAGCTGATCGAGGAGCACCTGGCTCATCTGCTTGCCGCCGGGGGCGGCGCGGTCGGGCTCGACGATCGCGGTGGTGCTGCCCCGGAAGCTCGACCGTCCAGTGCCCTCCTCGATGCGGAAGGTCGGGGTCTGGATACCACGCGGCGTGACCTCGCCATCGTCATCGCTGGTCGCGTCACCGTGCTCACCATCAGCCTCGCCAGCGACGTCATCGATCGCATCGGGCTCGACCATCGTGACCGTCAGAGGCGTCTCGCTGTAGAAGGTGTCGTCGAGCACCATCTCGCCCGCGTGCGACAGCGTGAGGAACGTGCCGACACGCGACGCGAGTTCGGGAGGCATCATTACCGGCCGATTTTCGAGGGCATGCAGTTCCGCAGCGAGCGCGTCGTACTGCTCCTCGATCGCGATGTACGCCTCGTCAGCCAACGTGCCGCTTTCGAGCTGCTCCTGCAGCGGCTCCAGCAACGCCTCGATCTCGACGGCGCGGGCGCCCTGCTCCTCGGTCATCGGCTCGGTCGGCAGGGCCACCGGATAGAGGCCGCGGGCGGCATCGTAGGTGCTGTTCGATGCGACCGGTCGGATCCAAGCCAGGCCGCGCTCGTCGCCGATGCGCTTCGCTTCGGCTTCCATCTTCTCGGCCGCGAGCTTCTGGACGATTTCGGGGTTCGACCAGCGATCGTCACCCTCGCTGAAGAGCTCGCGCTCGATGATACCGCCGGCGGCTTCGTAGGCGTCCGCGCCGACAAGCAATGCGACCGGATCGTTGCTGCGCATGTCGTCGTTGGCGATCATGCGACGGATCATGTCGGCGTTGTAGTAGCTGCTGTTGCCGTAGGTATTCCAGACCTTCAGCTGGCGGTCATGGCTGGCCGTCGAGCCGTATGCCTTGGCCATCTCGAGGCTGATCTTCTCGTCGGCGAGCGCATCGAAGATCGGCTCGGCGAGGTCGGCAAGCCGCAGGCGCCCTTCCACGAAGCGGCGGGTCACGCCGAACCGACGGGCAATACCATCGATGTCGCCGCCCTGAGATTGAATGATCTGGAAGCCGCGGCACTCGTCAGCCGGGTTCATCGCGTCGCGCTGGAAATTCTCGACCAGCGAGACTTCGGACAGTTCGCTCTCGGGGCCCGTCATCAGCTTGACCGGCACATCATAGTCGTCGGCGTTGATCTCGCCACGTTCGACCAGGAGCATCAGGCCCCGGTAGCGGCTTTCGCCGGCAACGATGCCGAAGTGACCGCGCGGCTTCTTCAGCGGCGTCACGATGAGGTTCTGGAGGATGCCGCGTGCGGAGATGCTCGCGGCGAAGCTCTCGGCCTTGTCGGCACGACGCTTACGGACATTGACGTCGGAGGGGACGAGCTTCGACAGCTTGACGGACTGGATCATGGGAAATCACCCTTATTGCTGAGCATCCGACATTCTCGCCGGACACCTTCTCCCTCCCCCTTCTCTCCCTGGCTCCGGCTGCTTCGGAACGTGACATGTTCCTGGCCCGTTCAGTGTTGCCGCGTGGGCGCTCCGGGCTATGAAGGTGACGTCGCGCCCGCGACCTTCCCCTGACTATCGGGATCCAAGATGAGCGAAGATACGAACCCCGTCGAACTGGCGACCGAGCTGACGATCGCGTGGCTATCAAACCCGAATACACGGACCTCGGCCGACGACGTTCCAGCTTTCCTGAAAGCGATGCACGAAGCGGTCGCGACACTAGGCGCCGGCCCGAATGAGGCGACCGCCGAGCCTGCTGCCGCTGAATATACGCCGGCTGTATCGGTGCGGAAGTCGCTGGCGAGCAAGGACCACATCGTCAGCATGATCGATGGAAAGCCGTACAAGACGCTGCGCCGTCATCTTGCGGGTCACGGCTTGACCCCGGATGATTATCGTCAGCGTTACGGGCTGAAGGCCGATTATCCGATGGTCGCGGAAGCCTACAGCGAAGCCCGTCGGGATATGGCCAAGAAGATCGGTCTCGGACGCAAGCCTGGTCAGAAGCCGGGTGCTGCAGCGGCCGAGGCCCCGGTCAGCAAGCCGCGCCGGACCAAGAAGGCTGCGGAAGCGGCCGAAGCCTGATTGGGTGGCCGGTCCGCCCGTCAGGGGTAGGATCGGCCAACCCTTCATGCCACCTTGAGGAGCTTCTCGAGGATCGTGCTGGCCTCGCCGACCGGTACGAACACGCGCGTCCGATAGGCGATGATCTCCGTGAAGCATCCCAGCGCCTTGAGGTAGGCAAGTTGCTGAGCTGGAGCGCGCTCGATCTCGATCCGCTGCGCACCGTTCACGAAAGAACGGCGGATCGTCATCTCGAACGGCCGAACCACGTCGACGCTGCGGCCCGACAGGACCGAATGTGCGATTGCCTCGACAGGCAGGTCCTCGCTCTTCGCGATCCCCAGCTTGGTGTAGAGCTGGACGACGTGTTGGTCGAACACGAGGCGGCCCAGCCACGAGTTGCCTTGTCCGTCGACGATACGGTTCACCGCGAGATGATCGGACGGGAGTGCCGACCAGATTGGCAGAAGCAGGCCCGTCGCGAGGCGGATCGTCTCGACCTCGGTCTGCCCTGCCAGTTCGGCGACCTCTTCGGCCCACTTGGTCTCGAACGTGGCGCGATCGATCACGTCCCAAGCGGACTCGAGCAGGTCGGTCTCGCCGATATATTCACGCCGGCACGGGCGCTGCAGTTCGAGCCGAGGGATCGGCTGCCCCTGTTCGTCCATCCACGGGCGAGCGTGTAGCTGCAACGCGACTTTGCCCGACCGCCCGTTCATGACAAAGGCCGCATCGCCGGCCCACTGCGCCGTTGTGAGGATGCGCTCCAAGGAAATCGGCGTCTTTTTGCGTGCGATCTCGATGGTGAGGAGATGGGACGTCGCGCCCGAAAGCGGGTCGGTGCGCAGCAGCGTATCATCGACGACGGTAGCGGTGTCCGCGGTGATGGTTTCAACGCCAACGTCGAGCGTGCCCGCTTCCCGGGCTGCAGCGACACGCGTTTCGACGAGCGAGAGGAACTCGTCGAAGATCACGTTCTGCAATCCGATCGGCAGGGCCAGGAGGCGATTGAGCCAGCGCTGGATAGGCGGCAGCTCTTCCTTCAGGCACCCGTCGCTGTCGTAGAGCTCAAGCCCGGTGCGCGCGCAGAAGTCGTCAAGAGTCGTGCTGGTCAGCTTACCTTTGTCGAGGAGGTGGAACCACGTAACGAGCGCGTCCTTGGCGTATTCGCTCTCGAGGTTGTCAGCCGGGTCGAAAAGGTTCTGCCCGCCGGTCTGGCGCTGCCCACGTGTCAGCGCGCCGAGGCTATCGAGCCGTCGTGCGATCGTCGAGGTGAAGCGGAGCTCACCCTTGCAGTCTGTCGTGACCGGTCGAAATAGCGGGGTCGAGGCTTGATGGGTGCGATGCGTGCGTCCGAGCCCCTGGATCGCTCGATCAGCGCGCCAGCCCGGCTCCAGAAGGAAGTGAACGCGCTGCTCTTGGTTCTTGGCGTCGAGGCTGGCGTGATAGGATCGTCCCGTCCCTCCAGCGTCGGAAAAGACCAGCACGCGCTTCGTGCCGGTCATGAAGGCCGCAGCCTCAACCTGGCTCGACCGAGCTGATCGGGTTTCGACCTTCTGGCGCCCCTCGGAGGTGCAAACGAGCCGTTTGGATCGGCCTGTCACTTCGGCGACGTGGTCGGTGCCGAAGTGCTCGATCAAGGCGTCGAGCGCGGACTTGATCGGCGGAAGCCCGCAGATGTGTTCGAGCATGGCTTCACGGGCGGCGATGGCGTCGGGATTGTAGACCGGATTGCCAGCCTCGTCTGCCATCGGCCGCGACCGCGCGGTGCCGGTATCGTCGGTATAGGTTTCCATCTGGCGCGTCGGGAACGCTCGCTGCAGATAGTCGGCGATATACTCGGTGGGCGACAGGTCGATCGTGGGATCGGCGCGCTCCTCTGCCGACATCTGGTTGAGCCGGCGATCGAGGATCGCTTCGGCGGTGGTCACCAGCTGAAGCACGACCGATTGCCCAGCCTTCAGGTGCTGTTCCACCGCGGCGATGACCGTCGGGAGTTTCATCGCGAGAAGGACCTGACCGAAGAACCGCTGCTTGCAGGATTCGAGGCGCGACCGGGCGGCCGCTTTTGCGCCGCTGTTGAGCGTCCCGCCTTCGAGGCCGTCGACGACGTTGGTAAACTCGAGCGCCGCCTCCATGTTCTGATGGATCACGCTCCAGGCCTGCGCATAGGTGTCGTAGATCTCGATCTGCAGCGGCGTCAGCTCGTGCTTGAGGACGTCGTATTCGACGCCTGCGAAGCTGAGCGCCCTAGCCGTGTAGAGCCCGAGCGCTTTCAGATCGCGGGCAACGAGCTCCATGGCAGCGATGCCACCTTTCCGGATCTCGGCGATGAACGTCTCGCGACCGGCGAACGCCGTCTCCGGCCCCCACAAGCCAAGCCGGACCGCATAGGCGAGATTGTTCACGTCGGATGCGCCCGTCGCGGACGCGTACAGAACGCGGGCGTCCGGGAGATGGTTCTGCAAAAGGACGCCGCAGATACCCTGCTGCGACCCATCCTTCTTGCCGAGCGCACCCTCGCCGCCCGCTACGCCGCCCATCTCGTGGGCCTCGTCAAATGCGATGACACCGTCGAAATCAGGCCCCGCCCAGTCTAGGATCTGCTGCAGGCGGCTGCTCTCGGTCCGCATCGAGCGCAGCGTCGGATAGGTGACGAACAGGACGCCCTCTTCGAGGCGGATCGCCTCGTCGATCTTCCAGTTAGAGACCGGCTGCACATCGCCCGCCATACCGCCCAGGGCGGACCAATCGCGCCGCGCATCCTCAAGGAGCGGCTCGTTCTTGGTCACCCAGATGTGGCGTCTGCGGCCCTGCAGCCAGCTGTCGAGAATGCACGCGGCCACCTGTCGCCCCTTACCCGCGCCGGTTCCATCGCCGAGGAAGAAGCCTTTCCGGTAGCTGCGGCCGTCCTCGTTCAGGGTGAGGCCAACGCCCTCCTTGTCTGGCTTGAACATCCCCGGGAGCATCTGCGACCATGCGTGTCCGGCATAAATCACGGTCTCGAGCTGCGACGAGGACAGCATCCGCTCCGAGACGGTGCGCTCGGGAAGGTGCGGGATATGGGCAGGGACCGGTGCCGGGATCGAGCCCATCGCGACCGATTCTACCAGCGCCGTCGGGTGCTCGCCGGCCGCGTCGAAGATGATCCGGCTCGGACGATAGGGAAGATACACTCCGACCTGGTCTGCGAGCGGTGCCGGAGCTGACAGGGTCGTATAGCCGACCGGCAGAACGGCGTTACGAACCGGCTTGTGGTAGGTGCGTGCCACGGCCGGCTTCGCGGTGCGTGCGGCACCGAAGAGACTTACCGCGGCAGCGGGAGCCCTCGCGCTCCGTGCTTCCGACACCAGCTCGGCTCGGGCAGGCATCTCAACCACGTCGAGGAAGTCGAGGACGGAACGACGCTGGATGACGGTGTGCGACGTACCCCCTGCCACCTTGTCGATGACGTAGAGCCGCACCGCGATGTCGGTGCCATGCTTGCGGTAGCAGCTTTCGAGCCGCAGCGACGTGCGGACGGTGCAGCCGGTGAGCACCGCTTCATAGGCAGCTTTCAGTTGCGCGCTCGGCGCGAACCAATCGGGCATGATCGCGACAATCCGACCACCCATCGAAACGCGGCGGATTGCCGCCTGCAGATGGCGGAGTGCCGCGAGATTGTCGGCGCCGCGGCCAATGCTGCGCGAGAACGGCGGGTTCATCAGAACGACGGTAGGCCGTTCCAACGAGGCATGGAGGCTCACGAGCGCAGCCCCATCGTGGCCGGTGATGATGGCATTCGGGAAGACGCTGGCGAGGCGTTCTCGACGGCGCGGATCGATCTCGTTCAGTTGCAGGCCGGCATGATGCGGCACCTGAACCGCAAGCAGCCCATTGCCGGCGCTCGGTTCCAGCACGATGTCGTCCGGTCCGATCGCGGCCATGACCGCTGCGAGCGCGCCGATATCGATCGGCGTCGAAAACTGCTGCAGCTCGATCTGCTCCTCGCTGCGCACGGTTTGCGTCGGGAGCCGTTCCATCAACGCTGCGGCATGCGTCACGCCGGCGATGTCAGCCAGTGGATAGGGCTGCTTGGCGACGTGCAGCGCCAAAGCGTGTTCCAGCATCTCGAAGCTGTCGCGCTGGGTCCAACGGCCCTCCGCGTCGGTGCCTCCGAACGCAGCCGTCATGGCGTTGTTGAGCGCGCGCCGCGTGATCGGCTCGCCAGACGCCAGTGCGAGCGCGATCGTGAGCGCGGCCGGTCGGTCGGTGACAGGCGGCAAGTCGAGGAGGTCGGACATGGAAGGCTCCCTTGGTCATGCTGCCATTCCGGCAGCTCACCGCCTCCCTCCCCCTCCCCTCTCTTTCGCCTCGAGCACCTCCGCCCAATCCTTGTAGGGCGCCGGCGGAAAGTCCGGCACGACGGTCAGGGTGTCGGACGCATATTGTTCGATGCTGCGCGCCACAGCGCGTCGCCCAGCGAGATCGCGATCCGCAGCCAGGATCAGCCGGGTGACCGACGATGGAATGGCCAGAAGGTCGAGTCGTCGTGACCCGAACGAAGACCAACAGGGGAGGCCACGCAGTCGCGACCATGCTTGGGCACTCTCGAAACCCTCTGCGAGCCCTATCGTCGAGGCCAGACCACCGCCACGCCACGCGCCATTGCCGAGGGTCCCGAGCGTCTGCTTCTCGGTGTAGGCGCTCGTTGCGGGATCGATGAAAATCCTTTGGAAAGCGACCAGGCGGTCAGCTTCGCGAACGGCGACGAGCAGTGCTGGCTTGAACACGGTGAGCGGCTTCGGCCCGAGTGGGCAGCGCGGGTGAAAGCGAATGTCGGTCGGCAGCGGTAGCAGGAAGCGCGACGCGAGATAGCGCTCCGCGCAGGTTCCTGGCACGCCACGAGCCTCATTCCATAATCGCTCGATATTGGCGGTGCCTCCTGCGCGGGTCACCTTGGGTGGCTCATAGCGCTGGCCTAGCGGTATGCGGTCGAGCTCGCGCAGGATGTCGGCAGGGTCGCAACCCGCAAAGCAGGTCACAAGGATGCCTCGATCGCCTTGTCGGAGTGACAGGCTTGGCGTCTTGTCCGTATGCGCTGGGCAGCGGCACGTCGCGACGTTCCGGTGCCAAGTTCCCCCGAGCGCGCCGACGAGGTCGACCAGCTTCTGTGACGGACGATTGGCGATCAGGGTCATGCCGGATCCCCCTCGCGTCGCATCGTCTTCGTCAGGCGCGCGATCACATATGCAGCGTCCCGCGCGGCGAAATAGCTGTCGATCGCGTCGTCGTCGTGGAGGGGGACGACATCGGCGTTCGGTTCGGACCGGCTCCGTACATAAGCCGCTAGGGCCGTGCGGGCCGATCGTTCACTGGGATGCACGTCGGTTTGATCGCGACCGTCGACGTCGCGGATGAAGAGCAGGAAGCGTTCCATGGCGAGCGGACCTCGTACCTGGCCGCCTGTACCGGCGAACCATTACCGCAAGGGAATGTCGGGCCACCCGAGCAGCCCATCCTTTCTCCCCCCCTCCGCTCTTCCTCTACCCCTGTTAAATCAGGGCTGATTTCGTATCCGTCCCGTTTACCCAGCGCTAAGCCCAGCCAAGTAGGGTGCTCTAGGAACTAGAATCGATCCGTGCTTGTTTGTCGACGCACGGCCTTAAAAAGAGGTGTGGATGTCTCAGTTTTCGCCAGTCGAGATCGCGAACTGGGTCGCCATCTATCTGGCGGCAGGAATCTGCTGCGGAATCGCCATGGTCATGTCAGTTTCGGTGACGCTTCACGAGATGTGGCAGGCCAAGGTCTGGCAAGATGCCCGCACGATCCGCGGTGCGGCTCTGCTGCTTCCGAAGACATGGTGGCGCTGGCAGAAGCTCTACCTACTTTCCACGCCCGTTACACTTGGCATAGTCTGTTACTTCGCCGCGACGATGAACTGGGGTTGATCCTCAGAGCCTGCAATTATTTAGCGGTCCAACGAGGCTTTTAGAGCCTCATCGCATTGGCGATTTGAATGCCCGCAGCATCGTCCTCGATATCACTCGGGCGTAATGTGAGCAGATCGCCCAGGTGGCGCATGCGCGGGTGGGTCACCGCCTTTGCGGCGAGATAATCGTCGTTGTCGAACCCCATCGCTTCCACAACGAGCGTGCGCAGCTCCCCGGTTTCGCGGGATCTCCCCTCGAGGACGAAGTCCGGACGACATGGGCCATCTGGTGTCATGGTATCGAAGAGCGGCTTTCCGATCGCCAGATCAATTGACTGCGAACGGAGAAGCCGTTGGGCTTCCAAGATCCGCTTGAGGGTTTTCCGCTCGAAATCCGACTCCACCGGAACGAACAGCCGGCCATTGTAAATCGGCTGTGCGTACCCCCGCAGCGGCGCATACCCATGGGCCTCCGGGTACTCGCCGGCGACAACCAGCACGAGGAACGGGCCGCTGATCCTGTTACCCCGCACCGATGGTGACTGAACCCGATTAGCGATTTCCACGGGAGGACCATCGGGCACGTAGATTTTGTGCCCTTGGATCGCGGTCGCATAGAGCAGGACGAAGCCTTGCGGCGCATGCGCCTTTGGCCAGTTTTCCGCGAGGCGTCGCAGCGTTGCATACACGACCTTGGCCTCGAGCGGCCGGGCGTGCGTCCAGATGGCGCGGCCTAACTCGATGCCGGGAGCAATCTCGATCTTTCCCGCCGCGCCGAGGATGGCGGCAAAGGCCTCCTTGATCGACCACTCCGGACCTGCGCCGATCGGCGGGACGCTGTTGGATCCGGCCGTGTCCATTAGCCGCCATAGAAGGCGAGCCAGCCGCGGCGTCGACGCGTTTCGCGTCCGATCGTCGTTGCTGTCTTCTTCCGGCCGTTGCGAGAGCTTCTCCGGCGCGGGCCTGAGCACCTCGAAAAAGCCAGCAGGCGGGTCGGTGGGCGTGTTGGGGGACCGGATCTCGGTGATCCGGTTGGTCACCTGGTCGCGGAAGAACGGGCAGTCTGCGCGATGCTCGGGACGTTTCTCGCTGGTCAGACGTCGAAGATAGTAGGTCTCCGCCTCGGACAGGAACGCGGGTGTGAGGATCGGTGGGGCCGCCTCCGCTCCAAGGCAATTGCAGGCGATCCAGCGGTGACCGATGCGCGCGTTCTGAACGAGCGTGATGCCGGCCTGCTCGTCGTGGAAGGTGCCTTTGCCCACGTACCAGCGTACCAGCGCCTCCCGCAGCGGCTGCGGAAGCTTGATGCGATTTGGACCTTTTCCGTCAGTGTCTCGATGGATCAACCACATGCTCGAAGAGCCTTTGGGCGACGTTTCTTGACCAGTTTCGCCCTCGGCCCCGGTCTTGACAAGGGCAAATCTCTTGATCTCCACTCTTTTAAACAGGGGGTCGAGGAGGTTTTTGTGCAGAAGTTTTACGCCGGTGTGGCGATCGCGAGCGTGGCGCTGGCCACATCTGCTTCGGCCGCGCCTGAAAAGCGCGGCAAGGTTCGGCGCGTTGAGCTGATCTCGATGACCACCGCGTCGGCGCTGCCAATGGCGGAGGGTGATGGCGGACCCGCCGATGACCTCCCAGCACCTGACCTCCCGCCTGAGTTCAAGGTGCACGATCTAAGCCGCCGCTACGTTGAGTTTCGGATGAAGCAGGAGCTCGCGTCGATCTTTCCCGAGGTCAGCGTATCCGACAGCCTGGCCCCGGCTGTAGCGGCGACGTCCTCCATCAGCGTGCCCGATTGGATGAAACCGGGCGTCGGATCGTTTACGGCGCCAGCCTTCGTTCCCGGCTGTGCTCCGCTCGCGTATCGGCCGTCAGGGTTTCTCTCGCGCGAGGCCGAAAGTCGGCGGGCAATTTACTATGGCATGATGAGCTCGATCGCCTGCGAACACGGCATTCCAACTGGGCTCTTCGACGCGATGATAATTCGCGAGAGCCGCTACAATCCAACAGCTCTATCGCCGAAAAACGCCTTCGGCTTCGCGCAGCTGATGCCCGGCACTGCGATGGGGCTCGGCGTGAACCGGTTCGATCCCTACCAGAACATGCGTGGCGGTGCCCGATACCTCCGCCAGCAGCTCGATAAGTTCGGCCGCGTGCAGCTCGCGCTCGCTGCCTATAATGCCGGTCCTGGCCGAGTGCGCGGGGGTCTCGTCCCCCGGATCACCGAAACGCAGGCCTATGTAACCGACATCATCGCCAATTGGTCGAGATTGACCGCAGCGCCTGGGTCACAAGCACTTCGTTCGACCTTGCCACAACCTGCCTATCGCTCGGTCGCACTCGCGCAATTCTGACCTCTCAGCGTTCGCGCCCTGCCGATGATCGACGCCAGAAAACGCATGCTCCTTTCGGGAGCAATGCGACGGCGTAGCCGGCGCTCCGACAGTCAGTCTTCGGGCCGCCGTCGAGATGCGCGTTGCGGTTTCGTTGCTCTCGCCGTCAGGCGTGAACGCCTTGGCCGGCTAGGCCAAGTCTTTCTGAGCTAATGATATATGAATCTAGGAGCGGTTGCAGGCCAGGTTGGCACTCGCTCTCTTTGGCATCGATCGCGGCGCCGAGGCGCGCGAGAACCTTGCCTAGTTGGCCGTCGACCGTCGCCAACGCATATTCCCGACGCGACAGTGAGCTGAGCATCGCGGCCGTCTGCTCGATCCGCTCGGCTTCCTGCTGGACGACATCCGCGGGCAAAGGAGCCGGACGCAGCCAGCGCGGAAGGTGAGCCTCGATCCAGGCCGGCATGAGCATGCGGTACGCATTGCTGGTTTGCTTATAGCGTGGTCCAACGCCGTCGATCTCGACGCGTTTGAAGCGACGCTGGGCAAGAACGAAGCCGAGTTCGGTCAGAAGCGCAAGTGCGCGGATGACGGTGCGGCGTCCGATACCGACAGTCTCGGCCAGATACTCGAGGGTGGGGTACACACGGCCTGCTTGGACTCGCGCGATCCTGAGCAATGCCTCGAGGACCGCCAGCGTGTTACGGCTGAAGCGCAGGATAGCGGCCTCCCGCGGTGTCGGCTCTCGTTCTTCGTGCGCGATCCTTGCGCGCAGGTTCGCCCGTCCCGCGCTCAGCGCCGCAGCGCGCTTGTAGATCCGGTCGGTTTCACCTTTGCTGGGACGCGAAAAGAAGGCGTCTTCGAACGTACCAGCCTCGATGCTGTCGCGCCGCACGGGCGCCCCAGTGCGGTGGGTTGCGCCAGATCGCGACGGCTTCCGCTTGAAGCGGGCACCGCCGAGCACGGCCAGAGCCGCCTCTGCCATTGTTATTGCAGCCAATTTCCTGCCCTCACATTGGGCCGGGACCGGGGCAAAACTCGTCCGTGGGGCGAAGCGCGCAACCCTTGAACCGAAGCTCGGAAACCAGTATATCTTGAGCGTTCAACGGCTCTTTCGATGCTTGCCGGCATCGGACATAGCGGTCTCAGGGTGCCCGGCCTCGTGCCGGGCATTCGTTTATGTGGTCACAGCCATTCCCAATTTTTCCAGGCCGCGGACTGCGACCCAGGCGGCCGCATAGTGGCGCACGATAGCCATTCGCGAAACACGCGTGATTCGTGCTTTCGACAACATTAGGCGGCTAATGTTCGTGCTTTTGAAAACACGTAGGCTGCCCCGTCCCGCGCCACGGGACAACAATTCGTGCTTTTGGAAACGCGAGAAGTTGGTGGCGCCGTGTTTGGAGTCGGCTTTCGTCGAATCGAAAACGTCTATGACGAGAGGCGCTTCACCGTGCTCTCTGGAATGATTTTGACGAGGTATTCGCGGACTGTTCGCCCGGCTGCCGTCACCGTTCCGAGACCTTGATCCTCGATCTCAAATCGAAAGCCTGGGATCGGGTCCTCTTTGATGGTTTTCGTAAGTGCGAATTTGAATTGGCGCGAGGATCCTTGGTAGCCCATCTGCAGCCGCAGATCCTCAAGCGGAATGGTAGTCTGACCGTCAACGCACAGCGATCGGGCAACCTCATAGAGTCGACGTTCGACCGGGCCGAGCTGGAAGTAGGTGGATGCGTATTCGAGGACCTGGCGGTCGACCATGATAGCCCGATACAGCCAGTCACAGAGGCGAATTTTGACCGCCTTCAGGCGCTTCACGCCACCTTCGCCCTTGCTGTATTGCAGCTTGGCCTCTTGTAGCCACGAGAAAAAGCCCTCCTCGCCTTCCCCGCCTGCTTCGATGTTGGTCTTGATCTGTGTGCCTTGAAGTCGCTCAAGAGCCTCAGACAATCTTGTGTAGGACCTAGCCGACTTGTTGACGCCGGTGACGCTGAAAAGGTCGTTCGCACTGAAGCTGAACTCCTGCCCAATGGCCTTCCCTGCCTCTACCTTGGAAACCATTAGGCTGGCGATATAGAGCAGGATTTCCTTGTCGTAGATCGTGGCCACCCCTTTTGGTCCCGGCCCGATTTCGATCGAGATGTCACCCTTTTTATAGGTAAGCGGTTGCATCCAGGCCTTCTTCGCCAACGCGAAGAACGGCCATGCCATGAGTGACCGCTCTCCGCGGACTGGTCCGTGGAGAGGACTGTCGAGCAGAAAAAGCTCGCCCTGTTCTTGCTCCGCCATTGTCAACTTACCTTCATGTGTCTCGGCATTCGCCGAGGAGAGCGGATCGGGTTCAGCCGGGATCCCCAGTGACCTCGACGCTCTCGTGTTTTTGATAATTCGCTTCCGGCGCTCTCGCGTTTTTGAAAGCACGAAAATTCGGCCGCTGGCGTTTCCGAAAGCACGAAATCCGACCCCAAAACCGGCTTTCTAGGCCCTGTTTCTGCCGATTTCGGACAGGTCCAGGCCGCCCGGCCGCCCTTCTTCGTGCTTTTGAAAACGCGAGAGGCTGTGTCGGTGTAGCGGTCGGTAAGGGGGGTCTGGATTACGGAAGCGTAAGCCATGCCTTGCCGTAGCACCGTGTCGGCTTCGGCTCAAACGGCATCATCCCCGTTTGCTGATGCACACGGTCCTCCAGCCCGCGTTCAACCTCCCCCTCCCCTTCCGATCCCGGGGGGCGTCAGATGCTCTAGGAGCCCTAAGGGACGCGAGATGGCAGGGCGGCGGGAGGTCTGTCCGGGACGGCGTGGCGGTGGTGACAGCGCCAAAAAAAAGGCACCTGAAGCGGTGCCCAATCCATCATTTCAGTCGAGGTGCCGTTAGAGCCCGTCGGCCTCTCTCTTTCGCAGCCGGAGCCCCTTGCGCTCAGCTAGGTCCGCATACCCTCGCTCGAAAGTCTCACATACCAGCTGCTGGATCTGCTGGCCGTGCTCACCCTTCACGTCGCTTAGATCCAAGCCGCCGATCGCGGACACAGCGTTCGCCAATCTCGGCGCCAATCCGCCGAACATCGTCGCGAGGAATGACGTCAGGCCTGCGGCCTCCTCGCGATCGTCACCCGACATGCAGCCGAGCAGCTCGGTCCCGAAGAACGCTTCTGACTGCGTGATGCCGAGCGCGGCGCAGATCGCCTGGGCCTCGTCCACGCGCATCGGCCGGCGCTTGGCCGTGTCCGAATGCAGGATGCAGTGGAGCCTCGTCCGCTTCATCATCGGCGTTGAAGCCTCGAGCACGCGGAACGTGACCCGCAATTCCTTCATCCTCGCGAGGAGGAAGTCGGCAAGTTCTGGCTTGGCGCTGCTACTGCTTTCGCCAGAATTGTAAGGATTAGACGCTCCCACCTCAGGGCACTCCCCACCCGCTAGCTTCGACTCAGGTACGCCCGAAAATGACAGAATGGCAACCCTGCCGTTAACGTTAATTTCATGTTTCCGAGGTGCTACCTGATTGGAATCACGTTCGTTTCGGTTCTTTTTGCCGCAGCTCGAAAGGCCTGGGCGTCCTCAACGTCCAGCCCCAGCTTATTAATCACCTCCGTCGTGTTCTCCTCAACGATGAAGTCGAAGAGGACCAGTGAAACGGCGGACGCAAAACTTACCGATGATCCGATAACCTCTTGAAGGTCTGGGATCGAACCGTCGATCGCCTCAGCGCTGCTTTCGAGGATCGTCAGTGATAGGCCGACATCGCCATCAGTTGGGATGATCCGCAGATGCTCCTTCAACGAGCCTGGTCGGTAGGTATCCTTGATTTGGGCGGCCGAGGAAGATCGATCGTTGACCACGTCGTTGATCGAAAGAAGTCTCTTCTTCTTGTTCGAGAAAAGGCGGATGCTTTCGGTTACGAGCCGAAAGAACGTTTCCGAGATCTTTAGATCGAAGGCGCGTTCACCCGCCGTCATCTTAGAAGAAGTCCTCACCTTGATAGCACACCCTGAAAAATACCGTCTCCGCGGCGTTTTAGCACCATCGAGTCCGCGTTGTGTAACACAATCAAAGAGCGGAGTCGCATCGCGGGATTAAGGCCTTCGCGCCGCTGTCCTCGCACGCGGACGCGTGTCCGCCAATACGGACAGCTGTCCGCTATTACGGACAGGCGTTCGTAAACGCGGACAGATGTTCGTGGGGGCGGACAAGTCGTCCCGAAGCGCGGGACAAGAGCCTGATTGGTAAGCTGGCAAAGCTCATTTCGTCGCAATCGCAGAAAAAACTTACGGCAACCTTACCAGTTCCTAAACGCGCCGATTGCGCGAATTTTTTTCCCGGTCGAGCCTTTGGTTGGGCGCGCTGAAATGCGCTCAATCAAAGGAGACCTTTCGTCATGAAGACCATGCTCAAGATGGGCCGTCGCGTCGAGACGGCCGCACTGGCCACCCTCGGCGTCGCAGCGGCTGCGGCCGTGATGGCCTCGCCCGCCTTCGCGGGTGCCGACGGCACGTTCGATACCGCGCTGAACGCCTTCACCGGCTTCCTCGAGGGTTCGGGCGGCAAGATCATCACCGTGCTGTCGCTGGCCGGCGGTGTCGTCGGTCTGGCCTCGGGCCGCTTCTCGCTCGGCCAGGTCGCGATCCCGGTGGGCGTGGGCGTCGGCGCCGGCACCGGCGTTCCGATCGTCACCTCGACCGTCACCGCCACCATCTAACTCGATCCGGCACCGGCGGAGATAGCAGCTCCGCCGGCGTCGTCACTGAAGGTGGCGTGATGTCAGCCGATAAGTACGTGATCCCATCGCACTTGGACGACCCTGAGCTTATCGGCTTTTGGACGTTGGACGAGTTCCTAGCGATGGTCATCCCCTTCACGTGGGGGATCCTGTCCCAACACATCGTCATCGGGATCGGCTTCGCCGTCCTGGGCTGGTGGGCACTCCGTAAGGCCAAGGCGGGACGGGCGACATCTTGGTTGATCCACCTGGCATACTGGCACCTCCCCGGCGGCTTTCCGTCTCTCAGGGCCACGCCACCTTCCTATCTCCGACTGATGGTGGGCTGACATGGACTATTCCTACCAGCACGCGCAGAGCCAGCGTGTCCTTCGCCAGCGCAATCTTCTCGGCATCGCCGCCCTTGTGCTGGCAGGCGCCGTCGCACTCCTCCTCCTCATGTCCGCGACCCGTAGTCGTGAGATCGTCCTGCAGCCGGTCCTCGGATCGCCGGTGACGGTCTCCAGCAGCGGCGTGTCGCGCGAATATCTCGAGCTCGTCACCCGCGACACGGCGGTCCTGACGCTGAACCGATCGCCCGGCAGCCTCGACTATTGGATGAAGTCGGTCCTCGCGATCGTCTCCCCGAGAGCGCAGGGCACGATCAAGGCCGACCTGCTGAAGATCGTCAACGAGCAGCGCAATTCGAGCATGAGCCAATTCTTCACGCTCGAGGGCATGGAGATCGACGCCAAGCACCTGCAGTCTACCGTGACCGGCAAGCTCAGCACGGTGGTCGGCCAGAAGATCGTGTCGAGCGAGCCGCGCACCTTCATCTACGACTGGGAGTATTCGGGCATGAGCCTGAAGCTGGTCGGATTCAGCATGGCGCAGCCGAAGGGCCGCCTGGGAGGCTCGCTGTGACGGACGCATTCTACGCCTTCGGCAGCGCTGCACTCGGCACGGTGCTCGCCTCGCGCACAATGTGCTGGCTCAGCCGCATCGCCGGCGCGGCGCTCATCGCAGTCGCGGTCTTTGTCTTTGCCGCGCCTGCCTTCGCAGCCAGCGACCAGACGCTGATGGTCGCGGACGGCGCGCAGGTGTCGTGCACCGCGTCGGCCAAGGATCTGACGCGCATCAGCCTCGTCGGCGACGAGTTTGCCGGTGTCTCGAAGATCAACACGGGCAACCCGTCGGACGACTTCTCGGTCGTAAACGAGCCAGTTCGCGGCGACATCTACCTGTCCGTTCCTGAGGGCTTCAACCGCCAGACGCTCTCCTTCTTCGGCACTTCGAAGCGCGGCTATGTCTACAAGTTCGCCTGCCGCATCGCGGGCGACCAGGCGGTGCAGGTGTTCCTCTCGAACCCCGCGATCGCCAAGGCCGACGCGGCCGAGGCGGCACCGACCAAGGTCGCCGCTGCGTCGACTCCTGAGGACGCGGCGGTGTCGTTGGTGCAGGCGATGTACGCGAACAAGTCGGTCGATGGCTACGAGCTGCGCCAGCGCTCTTTGAAGCCGGTCTACGTCGGCGACCTCAAGGTCCAGATGATCTCGGAATATCGCGGCGAGGCACTGACGGGTCGCGTTCTGCGGATCGAGAACAAGGGCACGCAGGAAAAAGTCCTGACCGAGGCACAGGTCGCGCCCGCCAGCGCCCTCGCCGTGTCGATCGCCGAGCCCAAACTCGCACCGGGTCGGGTCACGACCGCCTACCTCGTCTCGCGGAACGGAAACTAAGCCATGGCCATCAAGGACATCTTCTCGCGGTCGCGTAAGCCGCTCGACGGCCCCGAGGCCGCTCCAGAGACGGACGGCGTATCGCCGATCGCGTCCGAGCTCGACGGCAACAACGAGACCAAGAAGAAGCAGCGCATGCTTCTCGCAAGCGTCGGCGCGGTCGGCCTCGTTGCCTCGTCGTTCTGGATCTTCGGCGGCTCGGACAACGCCCGCAAGGTCGACCCCGACAAGCCCGAGCAGGTGAAGGTGTCGGTCGGCGACATGGCGAACAGGACCCTCTCCGAGCAGGAGTGGATGGCGCTGTCGGAGAACCGCTTCCAGTCAGCCGAGAACCAGCTGAAGAGCGTCGACGGCACCAACGCCCGTGTGGCGCAGCTTTCGCAGCAGATCGACGCGTTGAAGGCGCAGAACCAGTCGATGTCGTCGGACGGCCAGCGTGTCGTCTCGGCCTATCAGGCCGAGAACGAGCAGCTGCGCAGGCAGGTGAACGAGCGCGCGGCCGCCCCGCCGCCTGTCCCGGCCGGTCCGCAGGCGATGTACGGCCCGGGCAGCGCTGCGGTGTACGGCCGCGGCGCGGGGGCGCCGCCTGCCGGTCCCGATCTCTCCGCGCCTCGCCTGAGCGAAGTGAAGATGGTCTCGTTCAGCTCGACCGATCGCGGCACTGCGTCCAAGATCGCCAAGGGCAGCACGGTCTACACCGACAGCCCCAACTACCTGCCCGCGAACAGCTTCGCGACCGCCAAGGTCATCGTCGGCGTCGACGCCGCGGCGGGCGTGAACAGCCAGACCGACCCGCTGCCGGTCGTGCTGCGCATCACTGGGCCGGCGCGCTCCGTGCTCCAGAACGGCAAGCTGCTCACCACCAAGATCCAGGGCTGCCTCATCAACGGCGCCGCGCGCGGCGAGCTGTCGAGCGAGAAGGTCTACATCAAGCTGCAGAAGATGACCTGCCCGCAGCCGGGCGGCCGCTATGCCGAGTCCGAGGTGAAGGGCTTCATCGCATTCGGCGGCAAGACCGGCGTGCGGGGTCGCGTCGTCAGCCGCGAGGGATCGCTGGTGAGCCAAGCCTTCATCGCCGGCCTCGTCGGCGGGATCGGGCGCGGCTTCGCGGCCAACACCAACATTGCGCTGCAGCCCGGCAACGTCGTGCTCGCCAACGGCAAGCGCCAGCAGCTCGGGCTCGGCGACATCGCGCAGGGCGGCGTCGGCAACGGCATCGGCGAGGCGGGCGACATGGTCTCCAAGTATCTGATCGAGCGCGCCGAGCAGTACCAGCCCGTCATTGAGATGCCGACGGGTGTCGACGTCGAAATCGTCTTCCTGGAGGGTGTGTATGTCCGCAATTGATTACATCGCCTTCTGGCGTCTTCGTCCTCGCTTCATCGCCACCATCGCGGGTTGCGCGGCTGTCGTCGGCATCGGTGCCGCTGGCGCTGCGGCGGATCTCGGAATCATGTCGCCGTCCAACCAGAAGGTCGCAGCGCTCCTCAAGGCACGGCTGCCAAGGACCGACGTTTCCAAGGTCGACTGCGGCGTCGTCGACGGCCTCTGTGAAGTGACTGCCGGCAGCAATCTCTTCTATGTCGATCGTTCGGGCCGCTACCTCATGATCGGCCGGGTCTACGACATGGAGACGCGGCAGGACCTTACCGCCACCCGGCTCCTCGAGATCAATCCCGACACGCTCATCGGCGGGGCGGCTAAGGCCAACAACGCCGCCAGCAGCGACGAAGCACCGCTAACGCGTGGTGCCGGGTCCCAGCCCACCGCACCTGCAGCGCCGCAGCACCTCTCGCTCACGAGCCTGCCGGCGACCGGCGCGATCGTCTGGGGCAAGCCTTCGGGCAAGACGGTCACCGTGTTCAGCGATTTCCGCTGCGGCTATTGCCGCGCGCTCTCCAACACGCTCCGCACGATGAACGTCCGCGTGATCGAGCGCCCCATCTCGGTCCTGGGCAGCCGCGACCTCGCCAATCAGGTCTATTGCGCCAAGAACCGCGAGGAGGCCCTGCATCAGGCCTACGCCGGTGAGCCGCTGCGCAACGCCGGCACCTGCGACACGTCGGGCCTCGACGCCAACGAGAAGTTCGCGCGCGCCCATGGTCTCTCCGGCACGCCCGTCATCGTCCGCGCCGACGGTGCGATGATCGAGGGCTACCGGCCCAAGGAGGCGCTCGCCGCCTTCATCGCGGGAGGACGGTCGTGAACCCTACCAAAATCGGAGCGCTTGGTCTCATCCTCGCGGGCACTGGCCTTGCCAGCTGCACGACGATGGGTGGCAACATCAAGGGCAACTTCTCGTGCGTCGCCCCGGATGGCATCTGCGCCCCGAGTTCGACGATCGATGATCGCGCATTGGCGATGATCGCCGGCGAGGACGGCGATCGCATGATTACGCCCGCTGGTCCCTACAGCGTGCCCGCAAGCGACGGTCGCGGCCCTCAGAGTATCGCCGCGCGCTCGGTAAGTGGCGGCTTCCAGGCCGCATCAGCCGCGCCGGCGCGTAGCCAAGAGCGGGTGCTGCGCATCGTATTCCCCGCGCAGATCGACGCGGCGGGTCGCCTTCGCGAGCAGACCGCCATTCATGCCGTGGTTGAGCGTGGCGAGTGGCAGCAGGCTCTCGCTGCGAACGCGGTTGCGACCACGCCCTCCGAGGTAGCATCGGCGACGGGCGGCGATACTCTCCTCGCCGCGGTCGATCGGGCCGCCCCCCCCGTCACCGCGTCCGCGGATCCCGCCTTTGATCCCGACATGCCGAGCGCGGCTGCGGTTGCCGCTGCGCGCGTGCAGGCCGATCCTGTTGGCGACATCAAGGACCAGGTCGCTCGCCAGCTCGCGCGCAATCCAAGACGCGTGCCGGTGGCCACCCGGCCCACGTTCCGCCCTGCGCCGACAGGGGTAGCCGTCCAGACTGCACCCGTGGCTCCTGCCTCCCCGCCTCAGGCGCGAACGGCGACGACACAGCCGGTCGGCCCCGCCAAAACCCCCGCCCCTTCCCCTTCCGCGTCTGTTCGCCCTGTCGCGACGACGCCAACGGCGACGTCGGCCGTCACCGTCCCGCTTCATGCAACCCAGGCGGGTCGGACCGCGATCGCATCGGTCGCGGCAAACCCGGCAATCCGTGCGGGGCTCGCGCGCGTCGAGCCTGACGCGCGCGAAGCCGCCAAGGCCAACGGCGTCGTACCGGTGCTGCGCGCTCCCTCATTCCCCGGAGTGGATCAATGAGCTTCCTAAGCGGCCTGCTGGCGATGATCCTTGGCGATAATGCCAAGCCTGAGGGCGGACGGCCCGACACGGCGGTGCCGCGCTTCGTTCACTGGCTGCCGTATCGCAGCTTCGACCCGAAGACGAAGATCTTCTACAATAGCGCGACCCGCGGGTTCGTCCTCGAGTGCACGCCGATGCTCGGCGCGACCGAGCAGAGCCATGAAATGCTCGCGCAATTCCTCTCTGAAGGCATTCCGACGCCGGGCGCGCTGCAGGTTCATGGCTGGATGAGCCCGCGCATCAGCGAGTTGCTCTCCAAGTGGTATCTGCCGCGCTATTCGGCGGCCGGCGTCTATGAGCGCATGGCCAAGCACCGTACCGAGTATCTGCTCGGTGGCGTGTGGAACTCGCTGTCGTCCGCAGCGCCCTTCCACATGCGCAATCACCGGCTCGCCATCTCCTATTCGACGCCGGAATCGAGCCGCGTGTCCAACGAGGAAATCGTCTCCGTGATGGAGGGCCTCGCGTCCGCGCTGGAGTCCATCGGCGTCCATTCGCGCGCCATGGATCCCAAGGCGCTCATCACCTGGATCGATGACCTGACCTCACCGACGACGGCACCGGGTGACGACACGATCACCTACAATCCGTTCGATCCCATCGCCGATCAGGCGGTACGGCACGATCTTGAGATGAAGATCGAGCCCGATCGGATCCTGCTCCGGACCGAACGGTTCCGCCCAACGGGCAAGACGGTCGATAATGCACCCGAGATCGGCGAGATCTACCCCGACACCTTCGACGTGCGCTCGTTCTCGGTGCGCAACTTGCCGCAGCGTTGGGCGCCGTGGGATATGGCCAAGCTCATCGGCGACATGTTCGCCGACAAGCTGCGCATGCCCTGCCCCGTGTCGACCAACCTGTGTCTCGACTTCCCGGATGCGGAGGCCGAGGGGCAGCGCGCCGGTCGCAAGTTCATGCGGACCACGAGCCTTGCGGACTCCAAGTCGGCGCGCATGCTGCCGCAGCTGAAGGATCAGTCGGCCGAGTGGAAGTTCGTCAAGGACGAGCTGCGTCAAGGCCGCAAGCTCGTGCAAGCCTTCTTCTCGGTCACCTCTTTCAGCCCGAAGGGCAAGGGTGACTCGAACGAGCGGACGCTGAAGTCGGTGTACCGCGCCGCAGGCTGGGACCTGCTCGACGATCGCTATCTGCAGATCCAGGGCCTGCTCGCCGCTATGCCGATGACAATGGCGAACGGACTGTCGTTCGACCTCAAAAACATGAAGCGCATGCGGACGGTTCTGACCACGACCGCAGCGAGCCTCATGCCGCTGCAGGGCGAGTATCTGGGTGGCCTCCAACCGCACCTCATGCTGGTTGGCCGGCGTGGACAGCCGTTCTTCTGGTCGCCGTTCGAGAACACCGCCGGCAATCACAATGTCGCAGTGTGCGGCAAGTCGGGCTCGGGCAAGTCGGTCGCTCTGCAGGAGCTGTGCGCCTCGATGGTTGGAGCCGGCGCGAAGGTCGTCGTGATCGACGACGGTCGCTCGTTCGAGCACTCGGCCAAGCTGCAGGGCGGCGCCTTCGTCGAGTTCACCATGGCGTCTGGCTTCTGCATCAACCCGTTCGCGATGATCGACCCTGAGCTTGCCGGGCAGGATGAGGACTATCTCATGGACTGCTTTGCGATGCTGAAAAGCATCGTGAACCAGATGGCGCGGCACATCGACAAGCTCAACGACACCGAGCGCGGCCTGATCGACGGTGCCATCAACAAGGTGTGGGCGGCGAAGGGGCGTAGCGGTTGCATCGATGACGTGATCGCTGCCCTCGAGGAGACGGGTAATCCGGTTGCGACCGACCTCGGTATCGCCATGCGCCCGTTCTCGAGTGCGGGCACCTATGGCCGCTTCTTCACCGGCGACGTGTCGTTCCAGCTGAAGGCGAACCTGACCGTCTTCGAGCTGTCGGACCTGTCGTCGCGCGAGGAGTTGCGCTCGGTCGCGCTCACCGCGATCATGTTCATGGCGAGCCAGGCGATGCGCCGGGAGGATCGCTCCGTGCCCAAGGCGCTGCTCCTCGACGAGGCCTGGCAGATGCTGAAGGGCGGCTCCATGGCCGACTTCATCGAGGCCTATGCGCGTACCTGCCGCAAGTACGGTGCCTCGCTCGTCACCGCCACGCAGAGCATCAACGACTACTACAAGTCGGATGGCTCCAAGGCGGCGCTCGAGAACAGCGACTGGTTCGTCGTGCTGCAGCAGAAGGCCGAGACGATCGCCGACTTCAAGAAGCACGATCGCTTCGAGATGGACGATTACACGGATGCGCTGATGCGCTCGCTGAAGCGCAACGGCGTCGAATATTCCGACGTGCTCATCAAAGGCCCGGAATCGATGGCGGTCGGTCGCCTCGTGCTCGATCCCTACTCCGCGACCGTCTTCTCGTCCTCACCGCGCACCTTCGCGGCGATCCACGACCTGCTCGATCATGGTCTGACGATGGAAGAGGCGATCGAGCGCGTCGCCTACCCCGAGAACCCTGAAAAGTGGAGCGACGCCGGCGACGACGCGCTTCCGATCGCCGCGGAGTGACCGTCATGGCAACGCACGCAAACCCCCTTCTCCCGCTCGCCGCGCCCAAAAGGGCCGGACGGGTCGACTATGGCTTCCTGCTCTACTTTGGGCTGCACATGGCGGGCTTTCTCGCCACGACGTTGCTCATGACGTGGGGGCTCTTCGTGCTCTTCTTCCTCGTCCTGGGCGGCCTGTCGCTCGATGGGATGATGCACCACCTCCAGAACATGACCAGTCGCTATCTGGCGGCCGGATCTGACCGCGTCGACCAGTTCAAGATCACGGTGGGTATAGCGCACCTGATCCTGTCGACCGCCCTCATCTTCTTCCGCCGGCACGCCATCCTGCCGCGCGACCCTGCCGCCCGGGAGCGCCAAGCATGACCGAAGCATCGAGTGTCGACCGCAACGACGATGGCCTTGGCCTGTCGCCCGGTCTCGAAACCACGCCGGTCCGTGCATCGGGCCGCGCGGTGCCGCGGCGGGCTGTCTTCGCGGGCTACACGATGCCGCAGCTCCTTGTCGGCGCGGCGCTCCTGCTGGCCCTGATCTGGGCCATGTGGATCAGCAAGGCCGTTATGGCCGAGAAGCCGCAGCACATCGTGAAGGCGGACCTATCGCGCATTGTCGGCGAATACGTGCAGGCGCAGGCCCGCAGTGCCACGCCGCCCGACCAGGTGCAGGCGCAGATGCGGACCTTCATGGCGGCGCTTGATACCGAGCTTCAGCGGCGTGGCGCCGCAGGGCAGGTCGTCCTCGTCGGCGAGGCGGTCCTGTCGAAGAGCGTCCCCGACATCACCGGCGAGGTCGCCAAGGCTGTCTATTCGACCGGTGTTCGCGTGCCGCAGCCCGCCTCTCCCGCTCAGATGGGTGCCATGATGCGTGGACAGGCTCCGACTGCTCCCGTTGCTGCCCCCGTCGCCGTTGCGCCTGAAGTCACGCAGATTCCGACTGGTGCTCCCGCCCCATCGCCCTTTGGCGCGGTAGGGATGGACACGGCTCAAGCGGTCCCCGCCCCGGCCCCCGACCTTAGCGCTGCTGGCGCCAGCGTCTCGACCTTTGGTGGTCCCAGTGGCCAGTAACGCGGTCAGCGCACCGGCGCCGACTGAGCGCTTTCGGCCGAGGAAACGGCTTTGGGCGGCGCTCGGCCTTTTCATCGCTGGTGGCGCGTCGCTCAATGCACTCGCGGAATGGCGCGATACCCACGCCCTGCTCATCAACTCGTCAGAGTCGTTGCCGAATTGGGCCTTCGTGATCCACAAAACTGCGACGCCAGCGCGCGGTGAATACGTCTTCTTCGTGCCTCCTGCCTCGCCGCTCGTCGTTCGGCACTTCGGTGCAAAGAAGCAGATGTTCGGCAAGATCGTCTATGGCATGCCGGGCGACCTGGTTGAGCATCGCGGCGCCGACGTCATCGTCGCCGGTAAGCTCGTCGCGCACATGAAACCGCTGACAAAGTTCGGCGAACGACTTGTACCCGGCCCGACCGGCATCATTCCGCGTGACTGCTATTTCGTCGGTAGTCCGCACAAGGATGGCTTTGACAGCCGGTATGCGGCGATCGGCTTCGCGTGCGCGAACAAGATCGTCGGCGTCGGAAAGCCGATCCTGTGAAGCGGGCGCTGGAGTCCGTCGCGATCGTCGCCCTCCTCTCGGTTTCGCTGAGCTCGGCGACCCGCGCGAGCGACCATGGCATCGTCGGGCAGACATTCCCGATCGTGGAGCCGGATCTGCTCGCTACGATCGAGGCGAAGCTCCAGCGGCTGCAGGCGAATGGCGACATCGATCGCATGAATGCGGCCTTCGCTCGCAGGGCGGAGGCCCGCGTGCGGCGTCCGAAACCCGTCGCCGGTATCACCCCCGCGACCGAAGCGCGGACCTGGGCCTATGACCCGACGATCACGATCGAGCGCGACGTTCAAGATCAAAAGGGCAACTACATCGCCCGGCGTGGTCAGACGGTAAATCCACTCGATTTCACCGCCGTCACCCAGGCTCTGGTGTTCGTCGACGGTGACAACAAGGCCGAGATGGCGTGGGCGACCGCCCAATACAGCGACCTCAAGGCCAAGATCATCCTCGTCAGCGGCTCCCCCCTCGAGGAGATGACGGCGCGGCAACGCCGCTTCTACTTCGATCAGGAAGGTCGCCTGACGGGCAAGCTCGGCATCCGGCACACACCCGCCGTCGCCGTGCAGGACGGCCGCGTCATGAAGCTCTCCGAAATCAAGCTGAAGGGAAACAGCTGATGCCTCTGTGGCTCGATCTCCTGAAGACGCCGATGGCAGCGCCGGAAACGGCGGAGCTGCGCGGTATGCGCCGCACCTTCCAGTTCCTGTGCGTGGCATCTGCGGTTGGCGTCCTCGCCATCTCTCCGCTTGTGAAGCTCTTTGGTCGCCCCGCGTCCTTCGTGGTGGCGGCCGTCCTCGCGACGACGGCCCTTCACACGGCGCTCTACGTTTTCCGGAAGAACCGCGCGGACAACGCCTACCTCGACGCCGCCACTTCGCCGGAGGAGGCCGCGTGAAAGGCCTGCGCCTCCTCACCCTCGCGCTCTCCGTGTTCGCCCTATCGGCGGTGTTGAGCCCGCGCGCGGAGGCGCAGTCGAAGTGTACCGGCAAGTTCGTGAACCCGATCACGGATGTGTGCTGGTCGTGCCTGTTCCCGCTTTCGGTCGGTGGCCTCAAGATCTGGCCGAGCAATCGTCCCGACACAGACAACCCCAGCTTGCCCGTCTGCGCCTGCGGATCACCCGTCCCGCGCATCGGTATTTCGGCCGGCTTTTGGGAGCCGGTGCGTCTCGCCGACGTGTCGACCAAGCCATGGTGTTTCGTGAACCTCGGCGGGACCAAGATCTCGCCCGGCTTCGACATCGGACAGGGCAATTTGTCGGGGCCGTCGCAGAAAGGTGGGAACGGACAGAACACGTCGAAGTGGCATGTCCACTGGTACGTATATCCGCTGCTCTACTGGATGGAGATCCTCGCAGACTTCGCCTGCTTCGAGCAATCGTCCTTCGACATCGCCTATATGACCGAGGTCGATCCGCTCTGGCAGGACGACTCTCTCACCGCGCTCATCAATCCTGAGGCGGTGCTCTTCTCCTCACCGATCGCGCAGGCCGCGTGTGCCGGTGACTGCATCGCAGCGACCGCCAAGCTGCCTCTCGATGCGACCTTCTGGTGCGCTGGCTGTCAGGGACCGATGTACCCCGTCAACGGCAACATCGCTGCCTCGATCGGCCACGTTCAGGCGTCGCGCCTGGCGCTTGCGCGCTTCGCCTTCAAGATCCACCGCGAGGGCCTCGCGTGGGGCACGATGGGCTCCAAGGGCCTCTGCAACAAGTACCCGATGCCGGTGCTGCGCAAGCAGCAATACCGCGTCCAGATGACCAACCCGATCCCGACCGTCAGCGGCAAGTATGCCTGCTCGCCTCTAGGTGCCTCGACCATGCCCCCGCAGGCTGGCCGGGCCTTCCCCGTGAAGGGCGAGGACATGGGCTACCTCGTCTGGCGCAAGCGCAACTGTTGCGTGCTGTGAGGAACCACTGACATGCGTCGCTTCACCATCGTCCTCGCTCTGGTCGCCACGATCGGCGGGATTCAGGCAATCGCTCAGACCGTCGACGGTCTGGATCTCGACGCCATCAAGCGCCGCTCGGCGGCCATGCAGGGCGATGCCGAGACGTTCGCCGACCACGTCCGCAATCGTGGCGACGCCTTCCGCGAAGAAGCCGTGGCGGTCCAGACCAAGGCCACCGGAAACCTCGTCGAGCTGGCGAAAGCCGACCTGCCGGTGAACGGCGACGGTGCTTTCGATTTCGATGAGATCATCAAGGGCGCCAGCCAGAACGTCTCGTCGACAGGCCGGGGCGACGCGCCTCAGTTCATAGCGTTCGCCAGCCTCTCGATGCCGGTGCCGGCGCTTCGCCAGCTGATCGCCGACACGGCGAAGGCCGGGGGTGTGGTCGTCTTTCGCGGTTTCCCTGGCAATTCGATGAAGGCGTTCAGCGAGGCGTTGAGCAAGGTCGTGACCGAGAAGGACCAGCTCTCGAACGTCGGCATTGATCCCCGGCTTTTCCGTGCCTTCGATGTTCAGGCCGTGCCGACCTATGTGGCGGTGTCCTCCGACTTCGACCTGTGCTCGGGCCTTAACTGTCGCACCGCGGTGCCCGCGCACGATCGCATCACCGGTAACGTCTCGGTCCGCTATGTGCTCGATACCTTCGTGTCGGCCCGCGGACCGGGTGCCGGTGTCGCCTCCGTCGCGCTGCGCAACATGGCGAAGGCCAGCTAGATGAAGCGGGTCGCCGCCTCCCTGTTTCTCGCCATCCTCGTGGGTGGCGCCAGCGGCGTCATCGCGCAGACGACGATCGAAGAGGCGCGTCAGCAGGGCAATGCCATGGGCAAGGCGATGCGCGCCGATGATAGCCTCGGCCCGAATGAGCTGAAGCTGCAGGAGCTGCCCGGGTATGGCGGCACCGATCTGCCAGAGAAGGGCTATTTCGACGATCCCGACAAGCTGACGATGGATGGGAAAGTCGCCGCGCCGACGAGCGACGCATACGGCACCGTTACCGACAAGGGCGGCACGCGGCCGAGCTTCAGCAATGCCGAAATCCTCGCTGCGACCTCGCGGGGCACCGCGATCGAGAAGGATCCCGAGACCTATCTCGGCGGGCAGGACATTGGCGGAAGCCAAGGCACCTGCACCGCGCTTCCCCCATCGGTGGGCTCGAAGGGCTATTACGAAGCGACGTGCAACAAGGGCTCGAAGGTCACGCAGGCCAACGAGATCTGCCGCGGCAATATGGTCCCGCACGTCGTCAACACCGCCCGCTATTTCTACTACGGCGTTCTCGACAAGAACGAGGGCTACGGCTTTGCCCGCAATAGCGTCATGCAGGCTCGGACCGCGGCCGGCGTCTGCCGTACCGAGCCGGTGTCGAAGCACATCTGCGACGCGCAGATCGACCTCGGCGCAGGCGGCACCAACGTCGAGGACTATCGCAAATTCTGTAAGGGCAAGCTGAGCGGCACGGCGCAGCTCTATTCCTGTTCGAGCGAGCTTCCCGCCAGTGACACGGGTAGCCACCAGAATTTTCGCACCGGCACGGTCTACTTGAAGAAGGAAGGCGAAGTCAGCGTGTCCGTCACTCGCAACGAGGGCACCTGCCCGTCGCTTGCCGCAGACACCAGCTGCACGCCGCAGGCGGCCGAGGTGTGCACCGAGGGCCCTGAAACACGCACGATTGAAGGCTTGCCAGTGACGCAGAGCTGCTGGGCCTGGTCGCGCACCTTTACCTGCCAACGGCTCGAACCGGCGAGCGACTGCGGCTCGCTGGACGACAACAAGCAGTGCAAATTCCTGCGCGACGAATGTCTCGACGATCCCCAGTCGGGGGCCTGCAAGGTATCGCAGCGCGTCTATAGCTGCCCGCTGCCGGATGACCCGGCGTCGACCGACAAGCAGTATGTCTGCGGCAACGACGTCTACTGCCTCAACGGCAACTGCGAGCAGATCGAGCGCGAAGCCTCGACCGAGTTCAAGGACGCGCTCGTCGCGCTTCACTCGATCGGCGACGCCGGCAAGCAGTTCGATCCGAACAACCTGACGGTCTTTTCCGGCGAGCGCGGGACCTGCAACAAGAAGATCTTTGGCGCGTCCAATTGCTGTTCGGGCAAGGGTGTGCCGTTGCTGACGCCTTGGCTGTGCAGCTCGGCCGAGAAGCAACTCGACGAGAAGGACGACAAGGGGCTGTGCCACAAGGTCGGCTCCTATTGTTCGGACAAGGTGCTCGGCATCTGCGTCACGTCGAAGGACGCCTATTGCTGCTTCGGCAGCAAGCTATCCCGCATCCTGCAGGAGCAGGGCCGCCAGCAGATCAACAAGCCGTGGGGCAAGCCCAAGGACGAGACCTGCAAAGGCTTCACCATCGAGGAGTTTCAGCGCCTCGACCTGTCGAAAATGGATTTCTCGGAGGTCTATGCCGAGTTCATGGACGCCGCGAAATTGCCCGACGAGGTCAGTGTCATGACCGACATCCAGCAGAAAATTCAGGGGTATTATGACCTTCACGGGGGCAAATGATGTGGAAGGTCCGGGGGGACCATGCGCCGTCGACATGTCGGTGCTCGACCTCGCCATCTTCCTGCGGATCCACCGCTCCGGGCGCGGCACGTCAGCCGGCGAGGTCGCACAGACGGTCGGGCACTGGTTCGACTGTCAGATCGACCCGCGAGAGATCGAGCGATCGTTTCCTCGCATGGTCGACGCCGGTTGGCTCGTGCGCCGCGACAGCGGGATGCGCGCCACGATCAAGGGCCGCAAGCACGGCCGCAGTCACCTCCGTGGGATCGTCCGCATGCTCGATCAGGGCACCAAGATGCTCGACGTCGCGCGGATGATGCACGTCCTTCAACTCGCAATGATTGAGCTCGACGGGGAGCACGACGATGATGACGATCAGGGATAACCGCCGCGGCCGCGTCGCCGCCACGCTTCTCATGCTCCTCGCAGCTGCCGCGCCGGTCGCGGCGCCGGCGGGGGCGCAGTCGCTCGATCTCCAATCAGTGGCGATGGCCGATGCCGGCGACGACGCGGAGAGCGAGGACCAGGTGCAGCCTGAGGTCCTCGAGGCAAACGTCGATACGCCTGTTCAGGGTGACGATTTCTACTGCGGCCAGCGCCGCCTCGGGCAGTGGTTCTATTGCGAGCGTCCGAAGACCCCCCCCAAGTCCCCGCAACCTGCCCAGCAGGCTCAAGCATCGGCGACGGACCGGATGAAGGCGATCTCCAAGCAGCTCAACGAGCTGAAGAACCGCGCCATCCTCGAGCCGACCGAGGCCAACGTCATTGCCTATGTGCGCTATCAGCGCGAGCAGTTGGATCGGGCCTCCACCTTCTCCGACACCTGGCAGCGCGCGCTCTGGCAGAACCCCGACATCGACTACACGCTGCAGCGACCGGTCTCCACCGTCGGCAAGCGTGCCTGGACCGATAACCGCAGCGCAACGCGCGATCAGGCGCTGTCTCGTATCGGCCAGCGGTACGGCATGTTCTACTTCTTCGCGCAGAGCTGCGCCGCGTGCGAGGTCTTCTCTCCGATCCTCCGCTCGGTCGCCGACAGTCATCGTATGACCGTGATGGCCGTCTCAACCGATGGTGGTCCGAGCCGAACCTTCCCCAATTACGTGGTCGACAGCGGCCAGCGCGAGCGCATGGGCGTGCCGCTGGCCACGCCTGCGCTCGTCCTCTTCGACACCGTGACCCGCAAGACCGTGCCCATCGGCTTCGGCGTCATGTCGGCCGACGAGGTCATGGAGCGGATCTTCATGCTCACCAACACCAAGCCGGGTCAGGATTTCTGATGACCGCTACCACCTGCAAACCCCGCCCCTCCCCCTTCCGCGTCTTCCTGCGGCGGTCCGCCGCGGTCGTCGCGTGCCTCGGGGCCGCGAGCATGATCCCGGTCGACATCGCGCGTGCCGACGTCGCCGGGCAGATGAATAGCTTCTTCCAGGACGCGGGCGGCGCCGCCAATGTCACTGGCCCCAGCGCATATCAGGGCCAGAGCGCCGGATACTATTCGATGGGCAATGTCTGGACCCGCTTCCCGCAAAAGAGCGTGCAGCCGCTCAATCTCCAGATGCCGAGCGTGCGCGCCGGGTGTGGCGGCATCGACATCTTCACCGGCTCCTTCTCGTTCATCAACGGCGCCGAGATGGTCGCTATGCTGAAGGCGACCGCGAACAACGCGCTCGGCTTCGCGTTCCAGCTCGCGATCGACAGCGTCTCGCCCGAAATCGGCAAGGTCATGGATGGCATGGCCAACAAGGCGCAGCAGATGAACCAGATGAACATCTCGTCGTGCGAGGCAGCGCAGGGCCTGGTGGGGGGCCTATGGCCGAAGATGGCCGGAGCGCGGTCCAACGTCTGCGCAGCGATCGGCAACAGCCAAGGTATCTTCTCCGACTGGGCGCGGTCCCGTCAGGAGTGCGGACCGGGAAATAAGCAGGAGTCGACGATCGACGCCAACACCGATCCCAAGGTGGCGGAGAATGCGGCCGGCACGCCGCGCAACTACACCTGGGACGCAATCCAGAAGTCCAATAAGTTCGGCACCTTCGATCAGGCGTTCTCGGAATACCTGATGACCCTCGTCGGCACGATCATCGTCAACCCGAAGGGTGGCGATGACGGCGGCCCGGCTGTGGTCTTTCATGGGCCTGCCGAGGAGGCGGTCGTCACCGCCCTTCTCGATGGTACGGGCACGGGCGGGCAACCGGTCAAGTTTCTGAAGTGCGACGAGCAGCTGAAGTGCCTCAAGGTCACCGAACAGAATCTTCAGATCGCGACCGGACTTCGCACGAAGATCAAGGGCATGATCGACTCGATCAACTCGAAGATCCGCACCGACAGCGCGCTCGACGTTGGGGAGCAGCAGCTCCTCAATATGACGACGATCCCGCTCTACAAAATGCTCGCGGTCCAAGCGATGGCACACCAGAGCTTTAATCCCGGTGAGACGAACGCTCTTGCCGAGATCGTCGCTGTGAACATGCTCTCGGCGATGATCGACAACATGCTCGATCGGATCAGCCAGTCATCGGTCCAGGTCCAGTCGGGTGACGTCGACGTCAGCAAGGCATGGCGCGAGCAGCTGGCGTCGGCACGTGACCGCTACTCGCAGCGCGACTTCAAGCTGAACGACAAGCTCAATCAGACGATCTTCCTCATCAACAAATCCGTGATGCTGGAATCGACCCTGCAGAACAGCATGTCGCCGGCGATGGCCGCTTCGCTCAATTTCTCGCGCGGGCTGAGCGCGCAGGGCCTCAACTAAGGACGAACGGCATGGTCGAGGTCTTCACGATCGGCGGTGGCGAATACATCGTCAACACGTTCAACGCCGTCGCAGCGTGGACGGGAGGGGGCGGCTACCGTTCGCTCCTTCGCGTCGTCATGGTCCTCGGCCTGATCTATTCGCTTCTGTGCGTCGCCTTCACGATGAACGTCCGCGTCTGGATGAACTGGTTCATTGGCTCGACGCTCATCTACATGTGCTTGATGGTCCCTACCGTGTCGGTGAAGGTGACCGACCGCATCAACCCGTCGCTGGCCCCTGCCGCCGTTGCCAACGTGCCCCTCGGGCTGGGCGTGATCGCGAGCTTCACCAGTCAGGTCGGTGACTGGCTCACCCGCACGGCCGAGACGGTCTTCACGATGCCAAGCCAGCTGAACTACTCAACCAACGGCATGGTCTATGGCGCGCGCCTTTTCGACGCGACGCGCAATTTCGAGATCCGCGACGCCGAGTTTGCGACCAACCTGTCGGCGCATTTCAAGAACTGCGTGTTCGGCGACATCATGCTCGGTCAGAAGTCGATGACCGACTTGGCGAACGCGAAGGACCTATGGAGCGCGATGGGGCCGGGTTCGGTCGCCCGGTCGCAGCCTTGGGTCAGCCGCAACGGTGCGTCGGTGACAAGCGACATCATCACGTGCAACAACGCCTACAACCTGCTCTCAGAGCAATGGACGCCGATGATCGCGGCGCACACGCCGATCTGGTCGAAGCAGGCCTTCCCCAAACTCTCGACCGCCGTCGCCTCGGCTAAGCTTCGTGCCGATGTTCCGATCGTCAATCAGGCCTTCACCGCCTCGAGCGCCAACTACGAAGCCGTGATGCGGCAGAACACGGCGATCAACGCGTTCATGCAGGCTCGCGACGGGATGGCCGGCGGTCCGGGCGCGGCGTCGATCGATACCTTCGCCACGACGCGGGCGGACATTCAGGCGCGCAACACGTACAACTCGATCGCCCAACAGGCGATGAGCTGGGTTCCGATCCTCAACATCGTGCTCACGGTCGTGTTCTACGCGATGTTCCCGGTGATTTTCCCGCTCTTCCTGATGCCTCAAACGGGGGTCGGGGCGCTCAAGGGCTATCTGACCGGGTTCTTCTACCTCGCGTCTTGGGGGCCGCTGTACGTCATCCTCCACATGATCTGCATGACGCGCGCCACCAGTGCCGCCCAGGGCGCAGCGGAAGGAGGTATGTCGCTAGGCACGTTCGCGGGCATCGGCGCCGTCAATGCCGAGACGGCCACGATCGCCGGCTTCATGCTGATGAGTGTGCCCTTCCTCGCGGCGGGTCTCGCCAAGGGCGCGATGAGTATCTCGGGTCAGGCGACATCGGTCCTCAACCCGGCTCAGAACGCAGCTGAAGCGGCTGCGGCCGAGCAGACGACCGGCAACTATTCTTATGGCAACACGAGCTTCGCCAACTCGACATCGAACATGCGTCAAAGCAACAATTGGCAAGACACACCCATGTTTTCGTCGGGTGCTGCCGGTTCGAGCTTCCGATTTGACAATGGTGCCACCGCAAGCAGCTATGGCAACGGCCACTCCGTAATTGATACAAACGGGGCAATTAGTCGATTTGAGAGCACGCCGACCCTCAATGCGGGCTTCCTTTCGGATATGAAGACCACGAAGAGCGCCTATGACCGATCTGCTGAAAGTGACGAGGCCTCTGCAGCGGCGTTGACGACATATAGCCAGACGGGTCGTTGGGCCACCGGGGTTTCTGCCGAGCAAATCCGAGGCTGGGAAACGGGATCAACCTCGCAGCATACTGCGACGGTCGACCGGAGCGTCCGTAACAGTCAGGGCACATCTACCGGCCTCGAGGATCAAAGCGCCATTACGCAATCGAGGCGGCTTACCGACGGCAACAATCGTAGCGCTGAGACAATCGACACTGTTCGTGGCACGATCGGAGCCAGCATCGGCGGGGGTGGCGGTCGCCGTTCCAGTCCTGCTCCGGAAGGGGCAGGCGCCAACACTCCAACGACGGGCCGCGGCGGATTGCTCGGTCGTGCCGTTGGTGCTCTTCCCTCGATTGGTGGAGAGGTCTCCAAGACCGGGATCCAAGGCGACCGCCTCAGTCACAACGCGGATCAATCTCGCGGCACTGATGATCGCAATTCGACGACGCAGAGCGTCCGCGACGACACCACTGTCGCCAACGGCGCAAGCATCGGCGATACCGACACAAACCGCTCCGGGACGTTCGCTCGCGGCAGCACCAGTCGCAGTTCGTCGCTTTCGCGCGAAGAGGCCCTTGCCCGGGCGCATTCGTTCGAGGAGCGCGCGCGCCAGTCGCGTGAGAGGGCACAGCAGCTCTCCCAAGATATCAGCTATGCCGAAACGCATAGCATGCAGATGAGCACCAACCTCAGTGCTGAGCTTGGTGATTGGTACGCCCGCGAGAGCCAGAAAGCCGGTGGGCTTGATGCGCCTGGGCTTCATGAAGTTGGCCTGACCGGTCATCGCCGGCAGGTGCGCGATACCTTGATCGCGAAGTTCCTTTCTGAACGTCAGGAAGGTATGTTCAACGAGGTACAGGGCCAGCTCCATCTAAATGACCCGCATGAGCTGAGTGGTCCGGCGCTGGCCGGCGCAGGAGCCATAGAGAAGATGTATAAGCCCGGCGGCCTGATAGATGCTGGCGGCCCTGGGCAGTCAGCCGCACCCGTCGCTGCGGCCGAGGCGATTGAGGCAGGGTCGGGCAAGGTGCAGGATGCGCGTAGTCTGGCTACGGCGCAGCGCTCTTCTACCGTTATGGCTGCGCAGCCCGTGAAGGCAGAGATCGACGAAAAGCTTGGAAAGGGCTTCTTCGTCGACCCCTCGCTGAGGAAGTGAAGCCTAACTCCAGAACCAAAGAAGGAGGCCGACGAAACATGCACCGTAGACTGCCAAATAGGCAAGCTGATGGCTTCGTGGTGCATCCGCAGCCGGAGCTTCAACAGCCGGGATTTCAGACGCCGGCGTCGCGATCACGCCGCCAGAGCCGCTCTGGTCTCGCGTAATCAGGTACTGGGTGAGGTCGTAGGCCATGGCACATTGCTCCCGCCGCAAGGATACAGCGTTTGTTAATGGCCATCAAGGCGTTCGCCGCACCGGAGTTCATAACGAAAACCCGTCAGCGCGACAGGTGTTTGACGGTGCGCTGCTAGGGTTTTCTTGGCTCCTGGTTATGATGATCGGACTCTTCCCGTTGGCAGAGGCATCGTTGAATAGATCACCATCGATAACGATGCCTACGACCATCGCCTTCTTCATCGCCGTCGGCAGCGGCATCTTGCTTCGAAAGCGGCACTCCTGGGTAGGTGTGGTACTCCACATCTACGGGCAGATCGCCATCTGGCTTTCCCTGTTCGTCATGTCGCTCGCTATCGTACTGGCCCTGCTGGGTCACAAATGATCCCATTCTGCCTGATCCTCGGTGACAGCACCGCAGTTGGCACCGCCGCAGCGTTGGCGATGTCGGGCATTCAGTGCGAGACGCGCGCTCGTGTTGGCGCATCTTCCAGTGACGCGCTGCGGTTCTCCCCTGAGACGTTGTCTGCCAGCCTCGTTGTCATAGCTCTCGGTTCGAACGATCCGCGCAGCCCTAAGCTTCTTCGAAATCTGGACGTCATCCGGCGTAGAACCACTGCGTCCCGGGTCGTTTGGATCGCGCCGTATAACCCGGCTGCCTCAGCGATCGTCAGGACTGTTGCCGTGACCTTCGGCGATACGGTCGTGCACCTGGACGCCTTTCGTACACAAGACGGCATCCACCCTGTCAGTTATAGCTCAGTCGCTCAGATGGTGAGTGCGCCACGACCAACACAACGCTCGCCAGGTGCCCGGTCAACCTCACCAAGCGCTCAGCGGCTCGTCCGCCAAGCCGTTGTTGTCACCTTCTAAGCCGTGGCGGGTCTTTGCAACAGGCTGAAGGTCCTCCGCAAAGAGCGTGGTTGGAGCCAAGCACAGCTCGCTGAAAGGCTTCAGATCTCACGGCAAGCGGTCAACGCGATCGAAACGGGGAAGCACGATCCATCGTTGTCTAGCGCGTTCCAGATTGCACGCCTTTTCAGTCGACCGATTGCCGAAATCTTCGGCGACTAGGTCAAGGTTTTCGGTGACGGGACGTAGGGATGTGCCTGGCGCACAACCTCTGCGGCTTTCGCAATGGCGTCGATCTCCTTCATCGTGCCGCTCTGATCAATCCTCCAATTTGACCGGGGATTGAATACGATGGGCAAAGCCGTCACCTCGCCTATCAGCTTTTCCCAGTGCGCTTCGGGCTTGCCAGTGACGCCAGCGAGTAAATGGGCGAGCAGCGCCCGAATATCGTTCGTGTCTTCCGGAGCGTCATGGTTGGCCATTGGTCACCCTTTCTCGCCGTTCTGCGGCAGTCTGAACCGGGAGGGGCTCCTATCGGTTTGCTACCGGCAAACGAAAAGGATGACCATGAGCGACGCATCTCTCGTCAACGTAAACACTGCGACGGCCGAGCAGCTGGATGCTGTTCCCGAGCTCAAAGGCCATGGTTTCGAGATTGTGCGCTACCGTGAGGAGCGCGGCAAGTTCACCGATCTTCGTCAGCTTGATGAGGTGCCCGGCATGGCCGGAAAGGCCGACGGCGGAAGGTCTGCACTGACCGTTGGCGACGCCTGATGCCTTAGCGGCGCAGGATCGGCACCGACGATACAGAAGCATGGCCGCGGCGACCGCATCCTCGGCATCGCAACCGAATGACCTTGGATGCCACGTCGCCGTCGCCATGAAACCGTTCGAGGATTTGGCCTGCCGGCATGTTCATGCTCCGACCGCAGACGCATGCAATCCGCATGTCGGCGCGATCGGCCGCCCATTCACCGAGCGTTTTGTACGGTGCCTCGATCGTCGGCCGTTTGCTCACAGCGGTGACACGTCCTCATACCGTCCCGCCTTGCGAAGCTGGCGAACGATCCCGTTAAACGCGGCCGTCACGCCTTGGGCTCTGCCAATTTCGTTCGTCTGGGATGCTGCATCCCAATAGAGCTCGAGGGGCCAACGTTCAGGGCAGTGGGGTAGAAGACAGCGTAGCGCGAGACGGACTTCCATGCCGTCGACGGTCGTCTCCGAACACCTGGCCACGCCGGCACGCAGGATGTGCACCGACAGCGCGATCACCACGCGCTGGTGCCGAGGCAGCGTCGACACGGATTAGTGGAAGTCGTGCGATTTGAAGCGCGCGACCTCCTCAGGATCCTTACCGTCCGCATGGGGCGGCCAGTATTGGTTGCGCGGCTCGGGCTGCCATCCCTTGTCCCCGCGATCCGGTGAGCCTGGATGTTGGCCCGCATCGCCGCGCCCGGTGCGGTGCGGGAAGGACATATCTCCGACACGGTGGAGCAGGTCGCCATGGTCGACGATCCGGTCGCAGATGACGTGGATCACCTCGCCTTCCTTCTGCACGCGCCCCTTTAGACCGACCATGGAGGCCGACATTACGGTTCGGCGCTGCGCCTCGAAGCGGTCGGGCCAAAGTATGCCGTTGGCGATTCCGGTCTCGTCCTCGATCGTTATGAACAGCACACCCTTCGCGGAACCGGGCTTCTGACGCACAAGGATGATGCCCGCGACTTCGACATGGCGGCCGTCGCGGACGCTGGCGAGATCCGCGCAGCGCGTCACGCCGCGACGTGTCAGCTCGTCACGCACGAACGTCAGCGGATGAGCACGGAGCGACAATTGCAGGTTGCGATAATCCTCGATCACCTCACGGCCATCAGTCAGCGCCCGCAGCTGCACCTCTGGCTCAATGCCTTCCGCGCTCAGTGTCTCGGCCGCGCGGTCAGCCGCGGCAAAGAGCGGCAGCGGAGCCTCGCCGAGCCCCCTCACCTTCCATAGACCCTGCCGGCGATCGGCACCGAAGCTGTGAAAGGCATCGCCGTCCGCCAGCTTCTCGATCGCGGCACGCTGCGCGCCGGATCGGCGCCACACGTCCTCGACGCAGTCATATGCGGTGGTGCTGCGCGCCGAGACGATTTTCGCTCCGTCAGCGTTCGATAGGCCGCGGATTACTCGCAGGCCAAGCCGCACCGCCAAATAACGCCCGCCTGTTCGCTCGAGGGTGCAATCCCACCGGCTCGCATTGACGCAAGGTGGCCGCACCTCGACCCCGTGCTCGCGCGCGTCGCGGACGATCTGTGCGGGCGCGTAGAAGCCCATGGGCTGCGCGTTCATCAGCGCGGCGCAGAACACGTCCGGATGATGGTGTTTCATCCAGCTGCTCGCATAGGAGATCTTGGCGAAGCTGGCGGCGTGGCTCTCGGGGAAGCCGTAGGAGCCGAAGCCCTCAAGCTGGCGGAAGGTGCGCTCCGCGAAGTCGCGGGGATAGCCGCGTGCGACCATGCCCTCGATCAGCTTCTCGCTGAAATGGCTGACCCCGCCGGTGAATTTGAAGGTGGCCATGGCGCGGCGCAGCTGGTCCGCCTCGGCCGGCGTGAAGCCCGCGCCGACGATGGCGACCTTCATGGCTTGCTCCTGAAACAGGGGAACGCCGAGGGTCTTTTCCAACACCGCGCGCAGCTCCGGGCGCGGGTACTCCGGCCGTTCCAGCCCCTCACGCCGGCGAAGGTACGGGTGGACCATGTCACCCTGGATCGGCCCCGGCCGCACGATCGCGACCTGGATCACGAGGTCATAGAAGCGGCGCGGTTTCATGCGCGGCAGCATGCTCATCTGCGCGCGGCTCTCGATCTGGAAGGTGCCGAGCGTGTCAGCCTTCTGGATCATGGCGTAGACGGCCGGGTCATCGTCCTGCAGGTCGGCCAATCCAACCCGAATGCCTTTGTCCTGTTCGAGTAGGTTGAAGGCCCGGTTCATGCAGCCGAGCATGCCGAGGCCGAGGACGTCGACCTTCATGAACTTGAGGGAGTCGATGTCGTCCTTGTCCCACTCGATGATCTGCCGATCCTCCATCGCAGCGGGCTCGATCGGCACTAGGTCGTCAAGGCGATCATGGGTCAGCACGAAGCCGCCCGGGTGCTGCGACATGTGACGCGGCACGCCGATCAGCTTGCGCGCGAGGTCGAGCGTCAGGCGCAGCCGGCGATCGGCGATGTCGAGGTTGAGCTCGTCGACCTGCTTCTCGCCGACGCCTTCGGCCGACCAGCCCCACACAAGGCCGGCGAGCGAGGAGGTCAGGTCCTCAGGCAGCCCAAGCGCCTTGCCGACGTCGCGCACCGCGCCGCGCGCGCGGTATCGCGTCACGACCGCCGTCAGCGCGGAGTGGTTGCGACCGTATGTCTCATAGATCCACTGGATGATCTCCTCGCGGCGCTCATGCTCGAAGTCGACGTCGATGTCGGGCGGTTCGCGGCGCTCCCCCGACACGAAGCGCTCGAACAGCAGCTCATGCTTGATCGGATCGATCGAGGTGACGCCGAGCACGAAGCACACGCAGCTGTTTGCGGCCGAGCCGCGGCCTTGGCAGAGGATCCCGCGCCGACGCGCCTCGCGCACGATGGCGTACACGGTGAGGAAGTACGGTGCGTAGCCTAGCTCGCCGATCAGCCGCATCTCATGCGCGATCTGCGTCGTGTAGGCCTCCGGCACGTTGCCGTCGAACATCCGCTCGACCGCTTCGGTCGCCAGCTTCTCCAAGGCTTCTTGCGCTGACAGCCCTTCGATCAGGCGCTCGTGCGGGTACTGATAGGCCAGCTCGCCAAGGTCGAAAGTGCAGATGCGCGCAATGTCGACGCTGGCCTGTAGCGCGTCCGGATAGGCGCGGAATCGCCGGACCATCTCGTCTGGCGACTTGAGCGCCCGGTCCGCGTTCACCTCCCGGCGATAGCCGAGCTCGTCGACGGTGCATTTCTCGCGCACTGCAGTCACGACGTCCTGCAGCAGTCGTGCCTCGGGCGCATGATAGAGGACGTCGCCTGTCACGACGGCACGGACGCCTGCCCCGCCCGCCTGTCGCGCCAGCGCATCGATGCGGACCGCGTCCCCCGGCCGACGCCGCTGGAACAGGGCCATATAGCCGCGACGCCCGTAGATAGCCTTCAGGTCCTTCAGCGCGGCGACGTTCTCCTCGTCCGCCTCGTGCGGCAGCAGGATGGCGACAACACCCTCGGACCACGGCTCGAGGTCGTGCCAGTGGAGGAGGCACCCGCCCTTGCCCGCCCGCTTCTTGCCGACGGTGAGCAGCCGCGTGATCCTCGACCAGGCGGGCCGGTCGGTCGGATAGAGCAGCAGGCGCCGGCCGCAGGACAGATCGACGCGCGTGCCCGCGATCGAGCGGACGCCTGTGGCTTTCTGCGCCTCCCATGCCCGTACGACACCCCCAACGGTGCCGATGTCGCTGACGCCGATCGCCGGGTAGCCGAGCAGCGCCGCGGCCGCGAACAGCTCCTCCGGCGACGACGCGCCGCGCAGGAGCGAAAAATGGGTGAGCACCTGTAGCTCGACATAGTGGGTCATCCGAAGACCCCGTGCATCCACCAGGACAGGTCGCCCGTATCTTCCTCGAAACCGTCACCGCGGCGGAAGACCCAGTAGCGGCCGCCCGCATCGTCCTCGACACGGTAATAGTCCCGCACCGCCCACACCTCGGCATCGCGGCGCCACCACTCGCCGTGCACGCGCTCGGGGCCGTCGCCGGCAACGATCTTGTAGGTCTTGCCCCGCCACTCGAACCGACGCGGTGGCTGGTCCGGCATCAGCGCCATCACGCGCGCCAGCGGTTCAGGCCGGGCAAAGAGGCGGATCGGGCGCTTCCATGCCGGCCATGATCCTGGCATCTCCACCGGGTCGGAGCGGGTGACGGCCCGCTCCGGCACATGGCTTTCGACGGGCGCAAGCCGGTAGACGGCATAGCCTCCAATCCTGCCGGCGATGACGTCGACGAGGCGCGCCGGGTCCCGCACCAGCGTCTCGCCGGCGAGGACCGCGCCAAGGTCGACCGCATCCAACGGTTCGGTATGCGGCGCGACCAGCCAGAATTGCTCGAGACCCATGCCAGGGTCGATCCGCTCGATCCTGAGCTTCAGGAGCCTGAGAAGGTGCGATACCTCGCGCGTCGGCCGCGACGTGCCGACACCCACGACCTGTTCCGTGCCGTCGACGCGCACGGCCGTGAGGCGGAGTGCCCGTGCGCCCAAGCCTCGCGCCTCCAGGACCTGCGCTAGATCGTTCAGCAGGTCGCCCATAACCTGTTCGATCGCCTCAGCTGTGCCGATCGGCTCAAGGAGGCGACGTTCGACGATCGGAACTTCGGCATCCTCGCGCGGGGTGATTGGCTCGGCCACGGCGCCGAGCGCCTGGTCCAGACGCGTGATCGCCGGCAGGCCGAGCCGACGCGCCAGCGGTCCGCGCGCGACCGGCAGCAGATCCGCTATCGTCTCGAAGCCGAAGCGTTTGGCCGCGCTGATGGCGCTCGGCGCCAGGCGCAATGCGACGATCGGCAGCGGCGAGATCGCACTGGCGGTTGCACCCGGCTCGACGCGGGTCAGCTCGCTGCGGCCGAAGCGAGCGAGGGCATGGGCCGCCCCTGCCGTATCAGCGACGGCCACGCGTGCGGTAAAGCCGGCACGACGGCAGAAGGCGATCAGCCGCCTGCAGAACCGCTCCTCACCACCATGCAGATGCGCGCAGCCAGCAAGGTCGATCCAGAGCCCATCGGCGGGCGTGACAGCAGCAATCGGAGACCAGCGCCGAACCGCGAACAGCGCCAAGCGGTCGAGGAGTGCAGCATCAGCCTCCGGCTCGGCCGGACGGAAATCGAGATCCGATACGAGCGCGCGCGCATGGGTCGCAGCCATACCGGGATGGATGCCAAGCGCCCGTGCGCCTTCGCAGGCAGCAACCACCTCCTCGCGCCGGCCAGCCTTCCCGATAAGCGCCAGAGGTGGAAAGCCATGGGTTTTAATATCCAACGGCGATGCTTTTGGCTCCGGATGCCCTGCGATCACGGTCTTATAGGGGTGGCTTGCTGCCTCCGATCGCCGGCCGAGCTCGCGCATAGGCGGCTGCGCATGTGTTGGCAGCGCCGCGATCTGCGTCTCGACGTCGACGCGGGACGGCAGGCCCTCGCGTGCCCACCGCGCACCTGGCCGCCAACCGCCGCCCCGCGGCACCGAACAGGCGCCGGGGTCGTCATCTACCGGCAGCTCGAGGACAAGCCGTTCAGGCTGCCGCGAAGCGGACCGTTCCAACCGTCTCAGCCGCTCGATGGCCAAGTCCGGCAGGAACAGCGAGACGACCCGTCTCATCGCTGCCCTCCACAATCAGGGAGAAGCCCTCACCACCACGCTGGCGAGCGCATTCCACCGTCCATCTCGCCCTTCCTACACCCGCGACCTCAAGCCGCTCGGACGGTGTGGTGCCGATCCGCCAGCGGGTCCAGGCCGCGGATGGTTCGGCAAGCGGATCCTCGTTGAGTCCGCGTCGACGGCGCAAAAGCAGGACCGGCATGTCAGCCTCGGCCGCGACCAACTGCAGGCGGCGGGTGGCGACCATGGAGACTTTGCTCGCCTCCGCGACGATGGCAGACGGTGTACCGTCGCGCACCGTATCCTCGATCACCGCCAGAAGGGCCGCGTCATCGCGCGGTTGGGCATGGATCACGGCTGCGCTGGGTAAGCCGATCTGCTCCAGCGCCGGCGCATACAGGTCAGCGCGGCAGCTCGCCCACAACACCGGCCCGCCTGTCGCAGCAGCTTCGCGCGCGGCGATGCTGGCGAGGAAGAGGGTCGTCGCCGCGTCGTCGACCATCGTGGCACTCTGTGCCGTCGCCTCGTGTAGCGCGCCCGCGCGAAGGCCCCCTGCCCCGAGCCGCCCGTCGATCGCATCGACACCGAAAGGCATGATGCGGAAGTCGGTCGCGGGTGTGGCGATCGTCCGAAGATGCGCTATGGTCGGCGCTGATGAATCAAGGGCGGCGGGCATAAGGGTTAGACTCTACTCGTTCCCTTTATGTTCCGTTACCGAGCTCTATTGGTCAAGCCTCGATCCTCTCGGTTCATCGTTTCGCGGTGGAACACCTGCAAAACGGTGTGAAAACAAACGGCGAAAATCAGCTTTCCAAGGCTGGTCGCGTGACTCATAGAAATGCGATGCCGATCCGCGCCGAAAACCGTTGGCTTTACCCGATCGACTGGCAGCAGCTGTCAGGCACGATCCGGTTCGACCGCGCCGGCAGGCGCTGCGAGCAATGCGGTCGGCCGCACCTTCGGCGGGTCGCTCACCTTGGCGATGGACGCTGGTGGGATGCCGATGCGAGGTGTTGGCGGTCAGACCAGGGCAAGCGGGTTTCGATGAAGGGCGGCTTTACGCTGGCGAGCGTCCGGACGACCTATGTCGTGCTGGCATGCGCGCACCTCGATCATGATCCGAGCAACAGCGCCCCGGCTAACCTGCGAGCGCTCTGTCAACGCTGCCACATGATCCACGATGCGGCCGAGCACCGCTGGCAGCGCTGGTGGAATGGGTTTCGGCTGCGGGCGATGCGGGACCTGTATGAGGATCCGCGCATCACCCGCGAGCGACACGCTGCAAGTTAGAGGTCAATGTTTCGGTTCTTCATGGCGTCAGCCGCGATGTCAGCGATCGGCCCTATCCCGCCGACTGCCTCATAGATCACGGTAACATCGTGGTCCTCGAGCTTGTCGAGCATCAGCGCAACCGCTCGGGCGTTCGCCTCATCCAGTACGGTCTTTGTGTCGTCGCTCGTCATGAGTAAGGATTCCGCTCGTTTTTCTAGGGAGCATGAATAGCATGAACATCAGCGAGCTGGCCAAGGGCGTCGCCACGTCGACGGGATCGAGCGAAGCCGACGCCAAGAAGGCGATCACGGCGGTTTTCGATCAGATCGCGGACGCTGCAGCGAAGGGCGATGAAGTCTCGATCCCTGGTTTCGGCAAGTTTGCCGTCAAGGATCGGCCCGAGCGGCAGGGCCGCAACCCGGCGACCGGCGAAGCCATGACGATCGCGGCGTCGAAGAAGGTGTCGTTTACCGCCGCGAAGGGTCTGAAGGACAAGCTCTGACGAACAAGCGCCGGCGATCGTCGCCGGCGCCGATAGGAGGCGCTGATGTGTAATCGGTATCGATTAACGGCGAAGCAGGCCGAGGTGGCTGCGACGTTCGGCATCCGCACCCCCTATGAGGTGGAGGAGACGTTTCCAATTGGCGATATCTTCCCGACGGGGAAGAAGACGCCGTTCTATGGCGCTGTCGTTGTGCAGGATGGCGACGATCGCAGGCTCGAGCGCATGGAGTGGGGCGTGCCGACGCAGGTGCCGAGTAAGCGTGATCCGACGGTAAAGCTGACGAAGTACGTGACCAACGTGCGCAATCTCAGTTCCAGCTTCTGGCGGTCGATGCTGACCACCCCGGCTCGGCGTTGTCTCGTGCCGGTTACGTCGTTCTCTGAATATGGACTCGCGCCTGGTGAGGACGGCAAGAAGCCGCTGCACTGGTTCGACGTGCCCAGCCGACCTGTCTTCGCCTTTGCCGGAATTTGGAGACCGACGGAGCGCGGGAATGCTTATAGTTTTCTTACTACTGAGCCCAACTTCCTAGTCTCGCCTATACACCCCAAGGCAATGCCTGTCATTCTGCATGACGACGATTATGCTCGATGGCTCACTGGCCCCTGGAACGAGTTAGAGCCACTTGTATCTCCGTATCCGGCGCAACTCATGCGCTTAGAATAGCGCTGCACTTGCAAGCGGCCGCGCCGACTTTGCCTTTTATGCGGCACCGTTATGGGGATTTATGAGGCTTCGGCTTGGTAGGCTGCGGATGCGGATGTTGAATAGTGGTCTTCATCACAGTGAGGCCGTCGTCGCTCTTCACCCAATTGGCATTCCCCGATTGATCTATGACAATGATTTGCTGATCCGTCGGCATTGGATAACCAGAAATCCTCGATCCGCCGCTCGTAATAATTGATACGCAATCTGTTCTGCCGCCATTCGCCGCTGGTCTCTTTAGGCCAGCGCAAATCAAGGCACTCGATTTTGCTTCCTTCGCGAGCCGCATGCCCTCTTCGTAACCAACCGAGAGGACTGTACCTGATGCAAAGAAAAGACCGTACAGGATACCGAAGACGATCATGGCAACAAAGGGGCCGGACCCAATTATAATAGGTCCAAAGCAGCCTGCTGCCTTCATACCGTTCATGCCTGCTCGGCTGACCGCCCTTACGCGATGACCAACCTTCCGATCGATCCATCGTATTCTATCGATGATCGCTAGGCAGGTCATGCTTACAGCGCCGCCTAATATGCATATCAAGGTAACCGCCAGAAAGATCGCTGTCGCGGAGGCGTTCAGGATAGCGACTATTCCGGCTATGAAATCGCCAGCCGCAGTCTGGTCCTGCAAGCCGGATGGCAGGCCAAACTCATTGAACAACGAAAGCTGGGATGATTCTCCCACAAATAATATATAGGGAGGTATTAGCAGTGTGACGACTGGAAGCGAAAGGCGCAGGACCTTTACAGCGCGACCGAGGAAGCGCTGCCTTAAATTACCGTGCTGACCGTCTGCTAAAATAGGCACTTCCAGCCCTAACTCCGAAACGTCATATCGGTTCTAGGCGGGGCTACAGACACTCCGCCTCATCGATTTACGCCTATGCAAGTGGTACGGTAAACGCGTCTATAAAGCGATCTGCTGTCAGGTTATGTGTGGCGAGTTGTTGATGTACGGCCGCGGGGTCTCCAAGAACCTCCTCATTCGCCGCTTTAACGAAGTCCAAAAAGCTATCTCTAAGTAGCCGAAGCCGGTGCCCATCTATGACCCGGCAATCCGGTATAGCAGTGGCCTGCGGCCCTACATACGAGAGTGGATGAATGATAATCGGGATAAATGGCTCGGTATCCCCATATCGGTCTTTGAACCACTCGATTGATTGGCCGAGTTGGCCGAGGTCGCGCTTTTTTATGCCTTCCTCGGATCCAGCCTCATTTTTGCATTCTATGACCAGAAACTCCCTCCCTGGTAGCCGCCAGAGATTATCCGGACCTTCCTGATAGTCCTCCTCTGGCCGCTGCGAGAGCATCCCGATTGCTAGACCAAGCTGACGCACAGCCTCCTCAAAACGTTTGTAAGGCACGCGCTTAAAGGCAAGATCCTCCTTGACGTCCGTCGCGAAAAAGATCCGATCCTGATGCTCAAGACGGCGGGTCCGCAGGTAACGTATTGAACTGATGGGGTGGATGCCCCCTTCGAGCGGCGTCGTATGATGCCGGACCGGCACCGGGAGGTGCCAAGCGAAGGAGGAGCAGATGACCGACGTCCACATCCTCGCCATCGACCTGGCGAAGCGCAGCTTCCAGATCTGCGCGACAGCGCCGGGAGGGGCGTGTGTGGATGCCCCCGGTTTTGCAAGGCGATTTTCCGACGTTCTGGCGGCTCGGCGCTTATATCGTTCGTGTGTCAGGCCTGTTCGCGTGGCTCATCGTTTGCCACTGGCCGGTATGCAGTTCGAAGAACGCGGTCCACATCGGTTCAGAGAGCTACGATGCTCGCGCCCCGGGACTGGTTTCCACGTCCTGAACATTGAAGTCCTTGCCGCATAATCGTCAGTCGATCTCCTTGCGAGGGCCGCGAAGCCCCCAGGCGCTTACCGGTTCGCTTCAGAGGAAGACGACCGGCTTACGCCATCCGATAATTCTCTTCTCGCGTCATCATCGCCCAGATCATGCGCGCCATCTTGTTGGCCAAGGCGACCGCAGCCACCATTCGCGGCTTGCGACCGAGCACATGGCCGAGCCAGTTGTCGGGCAGGACGCCTTTGCGGACGATCCATCTGATCCGGCTCATCGCGCCGACGATCAGCAGCTTGCGGATATCGGCCTGCCCCATCTTGCTGACCGAGCCGAGCCGCGTTTTGCCGCCGGTGGATCGCTGTCGCGGGACCAGGCCCAGCCACGCGGCGAAGTTCCTGCCGCTTGCAAAGGTCCGCAGATCCGGCGCGAAGGCCATGATCGCGCCTGCGGTCACGAGGCCGACCCCCGGCACCGTACACAGCCGACGCATGGCGTCGTCAACCTTGGTCGAGTGAACGAGCTTCGAGTGCAGCTCCTCGATCTTGTTCGTGAGCAACGCGATCTGGTCCAGGTAGAGGCGTGCGACATCGCGAACCGCGTCGGGAAGGTCGATCGCGCCGTCGTCAATCATCCCGACGACTGACTTCAGGTTCGCAGGCCCTTGCGCCACGACCAGGCCGAACTCGGCCAGGTGGCCACGGAGCGCATTGATCAACTGCGTGCGCTGACCGACGAAGGATTGATGCGTTCGAAAGGCGACGGCACGGGCTTGATGCTCGGCGCTCTTCACCGCCACATAATGCAGGTTCGGTCGAACAGCCGCTTCTGCGATCGCTGCGGCGTCCGCTGCATCGTTCTTCTGCCGTTTGACGAACGGCTTTACGTAGATCGGCGGGATTAGGCGAACGTCATGCCCCAGCGCTTGCGCAAACCGGCCCCAGAAGTGGCTCGTGGCACAGGCTTCCATCGCGACGATGCATGGCGCCTGCTCGCGCAGATGCGTCTCGAGCTTGGCCCGCGACACGGTCCGGTTAAATAGAACCGCCCCTCCCGGCGCTGTCGCGCAGATCTGGAAGCTGCGCTTCGCCAGGTCGATGGCGAGGATGTGGACGTCGGTCATCTGCTCCTCCTTCGCTTGGCACCTCCCGGTGCCGGTCCGGCATCATACGACGCCGCTCGAAGGGGGCATCCACCCCATCAGTTCATATTGCAGACACAGCCTGAGCTTCGTTCACTGTTGAGAGGCGTTCATAGCTAAGCGCTTCGAGTGGGCGGGTTACGCTCCGGTTCAAAGCGTAGGCCGCCTTGGTTATTTTCTGCGCCTCTGCCCGATCGTGAAAGTGCGTAAGCTGCGCAAGGCGGCTCATCAACCAGGCCTTATTGTCATCGTCCGTTGCTGAGGTCACCACAGGTTGCAGCGTTGCGACTGCTCCCCTCGTATCGCCATCTCGAGCCAAGTCGATTGCGGATCGCAGGGTCACCTGCGTGCGGTCAAAGCGCAATTCATTTGATCCCTCGGCTTTCAGCAGTGCCGACCGCGCTGATTTTCGCCACCCGTCGTGCCTGCTCAGACAGTGGTCGACGACTTGAGCGACCTTTCCGATATCGATTGTCCCGCCCGCCGCCTTCTCGACCTGTTTCGCGAGTTTTAGAGAAAGGTCGAGCTGCGCACTCGTCGCGGCGGTAAGCATCGCCTTTCCGTCCGCAGAAAGAAGCCTCTCCGTCAACTTCGAGCCGAACAGGATGACGGCGCAAAAGTCGTCAATTGATCTCACGCCACGACCCATGCCTTGCTCTATCCGCTGCACCTGCCGGTGCAGAGTGACACCGGACGCGCTCAGCACTGTCATGTCCGCGCGTTCTACCAGCGATGCAGCCTCTGGCAGACCTACAATAGCGAGAACGCGGCACGCGTCGTCCGGGAGATCGATGCCGTCATATCTGTTCACAAGCACCGTCATACCGACGTGCGATTGCCTGAGCTTCGCGACACCGTCAGCAACATCATCGCCCATCAATATTTGGTCGGCGTGGTTAGCCCATTCCTCAGAAGCTGCTTTCGATGGAACAATAACGACGACGTTATGCTCCTTTGAAAGCTCCTTCAACATACCGCTGACGTCGTTGAACGTTATGTCCTTGTTGAGCTGTTGCGGCATCAAAATCATCCGCTCGCCCATTGTCGCGGAAGGCGTGGTTACCGCCACCTCCAGAACGTCAGGGTCTGCTCCAAAGTGAGTGGCTAGGATAGTGTCATCAGAGAGCGTCGCGGTCATGTAGATGCGCCGTTTGGCACGCCTAAAGGGGTTGACCAGGTCTGCCCAGGGATAGACGGCAGAAATCTCCATCTCTTGGCCGCCTATTATCACCCGGCAGAGCGCGAGGCCTTCGCCAAGGAATGGGACGACGTATTTGAAGGGCTTTTCGCTCTCGGCGTTGACTAACTCTGTCAGTAGTTCATCTGCAGCATCTTTGAGCGCCCAGTAGGGCACCTCAACGTAATCGCTGTGATCGTTAGCTTTAATCCGTTTGAGGCTGCGTGGGCTTTGTTGGTTGATTGCCTCCTCGAACCTGTTGAGAGCCCATTCGTAAACGGGATGGCTGGACGGGATCGTTAGCCGGAATTGCCGCTCAAGAGTGCGCAGGCATGCATGTGCATCGTCCACGACGATGGCGCCTATGGGGATCTTCTCGCCCTCTTTGGCGACGCCAAACACTGACATGCCATTAAAGACGTGATAGATGCTTGTAACGAGGATCTTAGAGCCGGCTTTGACATCAGGGTCCCGGGTGGCCGTAGAAACGGCGATACCCAAGCGATCTGCCTCCCATACTACTTGGTCGACTAGAAGGTTATCCGCGCATACAAATACGGCCGGATAAATTCCCTCATTAATCGAGCTTTGCAGAGCGAGCAGTCCGACGGTCGTCTTTCCGGATCCTACATTAAGCTTGATGACAGTGTCTTTAGACGTTCCCCGGGAGAACCACCCGTCGAGTACGTCCCGTTGAACATCCCGAAGAAAATCGAAATCCTTATGTTTGTCGAGGGTCTGGAATATCTCACGCGGGTTAATAGGTGCGACCTCGTCGTCATCCAGCAGCGCATCAAAGTCGATATCCATAAGGCACCCTCTTCCGATTAGAGTAGAGGACTCGCATTGATTACGCCTGCCCTGCAATGGGTAAATGTCTCTGCCTGGCTTCAATGTGTGCGGTCTGGTATGGGTATACCCTCTGCGTTCCTACTCTGGCCGGTCCGATTTCCGCCAAAATTGGACGTCATAAATTTGGCTCGGGTTGGCCCTTTGGTCCGCCTGAAGTCCTAACCAAGGAGGACCAAAGGGCACCCTACCAAACGGCACCGCAGAGCTCCTTTGAGGATTGAAGCTCTGCCTTATGTGCGCTCGCAAGACGGTGTCGGCGCGTTGAATTTACTGCTGGCGACTGTCCTACAAACGATAGGCCCGCGAGACAGTCGGGTGCTCCACCTCGATGCTTGGACACATGGGTGAGGTTATGTCTTAATCCTCGCTCTATGTAGATTCGTTTCAATGCGGCGTCGAACACCGCCTGGTACCGATCAGCGGCCAAGCGTTATGGGTTTGCGTGTGTTCATTGACGGGTATGCCACAGTCCTCGTGGCACACCTCACATTTCAATCGAACTATAATTTTCGAAGGCATTCTAGAAAGGGTAAGCGGGTGCTGTTCCCTTGATGGTCGTCCACTGCCAATGCGTAAACTCTTCCCAGTTCGCCGGGCCGCCGATCGATGTTCCGTTACCAGATGCTCCGACACCACCGAAAGGGTTAACGACGTCGTCGTTCACGGTTTGGTCGTTGATGTGGACCAGACCCGCCTGAAGGCGGTCACCAATGGCCATACCGCGTCCAACGTCGCGGGTGATGATCGCCGCGGACAGGCCGTATTCAGTGTCGTTGGCGAGCGCGATCGCCTGTTCATCACTCTCGAACGGTACGACAACCGCCACAGGCCCGAAGATTTCGTCGCTGAACGCAGGCATGTCCTTGCTTACCCCTGTCAGCACGGTCGGCTTGAAAAACAAACCATCGGACGTGCCACCCGCAGCTACCTTCGCACCTTGGGCAACGCTTCCATCTAGGACCTTGCGGGCGTGGTCGGCTTGCGTCTGGTTGATGAGCGGTCCAACCGCGACCTGCCCGGACATTGGATCGCCCACCGGCAGCGCTTCCGCGTGAGCTACGAGGCGCTTGGTGAACTCCTCGACGATGGTCGCATGCACCAGCACCCGCCCTGCAGACATGCAAATCTGTCCCTGATGAAGATAGCTCGCCCATGAGGCATTCTTGGCTGCCAGTTCGAGATCCGCGTCTTCGAGGACGATCAAAGAATTTTTACCGCCAAGTTCCAGCGAGACCTTTTTCAGGTTTTCGCTGGCCGTCTTGCCTACCATCCGACCAGCGGCGGTAGATCCAGTAAATTGAATCATGGCGACGTTCGGATCACGGCACAGCGCCTCGCCCGCGTCGCCGCGTCCCGGCAGTACCTGGAGGACGCCATTTGGTAGACCCGCAAGCTCGAACAACCGGGCGATCACGAAGCCGCCACAAATGGACGTGCGCGGATCGGGTTTTAGCACAACTGCATTGCCGACCGCGATCGCTGGTGCGACTGCGCGCATCGCCAGATAGAGCGGAAAGTTGAACGGGGCGATGATGCCTACGACGCCTAACGGTCGGCGACGGGCGAGGCTGATGCGCCCACGCTCGCTCGGCAGCACAAGCCCCTGCGCTTGCTGTGGCATGGCACCCGCAAGCGAGATCGACTTGATGGTTATAGACAGTTCGAATTCGGCCTTCGCTCTGACCGATCCACTCTCGCGCATGATCCACTCGACGATCTCGTCCCACCGCTCGGTTGCAACCTGCACAACCTTTGGAAAAACGGCTGCCCGATTATCCGGAGTATCGGAGGCCCATGCCTTCTGAGCGGCGCGCGCACTCGCGGCAGCCGCCGCGATGTCGTCGGGGCTGGCGATGCCGATCTTGCCTAACGTCGCTCCCGTTGCAGGTTCTTGAACGTCTGTCGTTGTCGACAGCGTTGTCCAGCTCCCGGTGAACGCCCCGCCGCTAAGCTGCTCGTCTCCGATCAGTTTTGTGCTGTCCGTCACTTCCGCTCTCCTAGCTTTTCGTTTGGCATAGCGTACCTTCGATCAACATCGGGCCGCAAAGACCGTTGAGGTCGCTCACCGATACCCAGTGGATATGATGACCCTAATTTAGGCGTTGTTTTCGGTCTACAAGCCAATTGGTGGTACGCAGGCGACCGTGGCGAGCTACCGTCAGGGTATTGGATAGATACAAGATCTGTATTGGACGGCAGTCGACTCTCGTCATTACGCTCCTGAAATCGACACGCACGAAAAGCGGCGATGCGTTCGGCTGGAGCCGAAGCGACACGATGCGGCGCCATTGCCGCAAGGAGAGGATTGATGAACGACGACGCGAGCATTCGGGCGCTCAACGCAGTCCTCGCCGCTGAGGATGGCTTGATGCAGGGGCGGCTCGAGCGGCGTGACTTCTTGCGAGTTGCCGCAATGGCGGGAATCGCTTCCACAACTGCTGTGAGCCGGGCCGCATTCGCGCAGGCCGCCCGCGAAAATCAGCTTCAGCTTGGCGCGGCACTCCAAAAGCAGTACGATTATATCGTTTGTGGCGCCGGTTCGTCCGGGTCGGTTGTCGCGCGCCGTCTCGCTGAAAACCCGGCGGTCAAAGTGCTGCTTCTTGAGGCAGGCGGCAGCGATCAGGTGCCGAGCGTTACCAATCCTGGCGTTTGGTTCACAAACCTCGGTAGCGAGCGGGACTGGGGCTTCAAGGGCGCGCCAAATCCCAAGATCAACAATCGCGAAATCCCATTATCGATGGGCAAGGTCCTGGGCGGCGGATCGTCGATCAACGTTATGATCTGGTCGCGTGGTCACAAGAACGACTGGGACTATTTCGCGAGTGAGTCCGGTGATCCGCGCTGGAGCTACGAGAACGTGCTCGGAATTTACCGCCGCATTGAGGATTACCAAGGTCCTGCCGATGCGCACCGACGAGGCAAGGGTGGTCTTGTATATGTCGGCGAAACACCAAATCCTTCGCCCATTGCGCCCGCGATGCTCGCATCGTGCAAAGGCGTTGGGATCCCGACTTTCCCTGATCAGAACGCCATCCTGATGGAGGGCGTCGGCGGGGCTGCGATCCCCAACGTTCGCTACAAGCCCGGCGAGCGCCTCAACGTGTTCAGCACCTATGTCCGGCCGATTCTGGATCGGCCGAACATCACGGTCCTCACGCAGGCGACGATCCGCAAGCTCACCACCAAGGGCACGCGCGTCACTGGGGTCGAGTTCACCCATGGCGGAAAGCTGATGACCATCGGTGCGACGCGCGAGGTAATTCTTTCGACCGGCGCGATCAACACGCCCAAGATCCTGATGCAGTCGGGCATCGGCGAGGCGGCGCAGCTTCGCAAATTCGGCATTCCTGTCGTCGCGGACCTCCCGGGTGTCGGCAAGAACTTCCAGGATCACGTGATGATCGCGGGTTGCGTCTGGGAGTACAAAGAGCCGATCGCGCCGCGCAACAATGCCGCCGAGGCAACTTTCTTTTGGAAGAGTGACTCCAAGCTCGACACGCCGGATTTGCAGCCGTTCCAGATCGAGATTCCCTACGTGAGTGAAGTCACGGGCAAGCAGTACAACCCGCCTGCTGGAAGCTGGTCGCTATCACCTGCCGTGGTGCGTCCGAAGAGCCGCGGTGAGATCACCATCACCGGTGCGGACCCCAGTTCCCCGGTCAACATTGCGGCAAATACCTTCGCTGAGCCCGATGACATGACGGCAATGCTCCGTTGCATCGAGCTTTGCCGCGAGATCGGCAATACCGGTCCACTCGCGGCTTTCAACAAGCGGGAGGTTATGCCGGGGAAGATCACTGGCGCCGACCTCCAGGACTTCGCCCGCAACGCGGCGGTGACCTACTGGCACCAGAGCTGCACCGCCAAGATGGGTCGGGATAACATGTCCGTCGTGGACGGGCAGTTGCGCGTTCACGGCATCCAGGGCCTCCGCATCGCGGACGCCTCGATCATGCCTCGCGTAACGACCGGCAATACCATGGCAGGCTGCGTCATCATCGGGGAGCAGGCTGCCAGCGCCATCACCGCCTAAACGAACACGATCAAAAAAGAGGGGAATGCACCATGCCGATTTCGGCAACGATCCGTGGCGTCCTGGCGACGTCCGCCGCCCTGCTGGGCTTTGCTGCCGCCATACCCGTTCAAGCTCAGACAGCGGTCGACCCCGGTGACTACACGGCGCTACCCCCCGGCACCGACCTCGCGCTGGTCTACGGCCAGTTCATCAACCGCGACAAGCTCAAGCTTCCAGGCGGCGGGGAGCTGAAGGACGACACCAATCTCAACACATCGGTCGCGCTGCTGCGCTACGTCCACTTCACGAAACTCGGGCCGTTCGTCGTCGATCCGCAAATCATCGTACCGGTGGGGTCGGTCCATGATGCTCGGGTTGGTGGGCAGAATCTGGGATCATCCACCGGTATCGGAGACGTTCTCGTCTTTGCGACGATCTGGTTTGTTAACAAGCCGAGCGATAACTATTCGACGTATCTCGGCTTCTCGCCGATCGTGGGTATCCCTACCGGGACGTACGACCGCAACAAGGCCGTCAACTTCGGCAATAATCGGTGGTCGTTCGATCCGCAGATTGGCTTCATCCAGGGGCTAGGCAAGAACGTCACCCTCGATCTCTACGGCGACGTGAACTTCTTCACGGTCAACAATGACGTCGGCGCGCTCAGCCAGCGGTTGACGAAGAAGCCCGTCTACCATGTCCAGAGCTGGCTTCGGTACGCCTTGCCCGACAAGAAGACGACGATCGCCATCGGCACCGCGAGTATGTGGGGAGGCAAGGAGCACCTCGACGGCGTCTATACCGGTCAGCGCTCTGAGCGTCAGCAGATTAGACTGGCGATCCAAAAATTCGTCGCGCCGAAGTGGCAGCTCGAGCTGATCGGCGGACGTGACGTACAATCACGAGAGGGCTTCAACGAAGCTGCCCGAATTCAGGTGCGGGTCCTAAAAATCCTCTGACCGACCCTGCGGAACCAAGCTCGAAGCCGAGGTGGGCCGGTCGCTGCGGCGATCGACCCACCTTCCTTATGTTCCCCCAGCGTCAATCTGCCAACTTCGCGCCGCTGAAGCCTCGGTGGTTGCCTCAACGCGTGAACACCCCTGAGCTATTGGAGGGCGCCAGCGACCACCTCGGTTGCGACTCCGCGCTGCTGCCGCATTCGCACTTCCGGCTTTGCAGGCGCCCCGCCCCGTGCGCGAACTCGCAAGCGTGGGGGGGGCATATCCAGCGCCGCCGACGAACGTTCCAAAGGGCTCACCCGCTTCTACAGATCATTGGTGTGCCATCGATTTACATACCATGCCGGTATCGGCTAAGAATTCTTTGGCGGGGGCATACTTGATATTCCCGAAAGACTGATTTGCCTTGTTGGTGTCACCGACCTCCTAGGTATCGATCGCATACGTCATCGGTATTGGACGTTCGGAAAGACTTCTTCCTAACTTTCGTCAACGAACGCGTTCTGACCGGGCGGAGCCCCGGCAGTCGAGCGAACGGGGAGGAAATACATGAAGGCTCATCGAAGCTACACGGCGACCATCCGCCGAACTGTGTCCAGCACGGCACTCGCGATCGGTCTTGGCGTGGTTCCCGCCCCTGCCTTGGCACAGACCACCATTCCCGCCCAAACGCCACCGGAACAGCCCGTCGTTGAGGCGGGCACCTCGGCAGCACAGGCCGCGCCGGCCCCGGCGGCCTCCGCCCCACCCGTACAGCAGTCCGACCCCATCGCCGAGGAACCTGGAGGCATTGGCGACATCGTCGTGACGGCGCGCCGTCGCGAGGAGAGCATCCAGAACGTCCCTATTTCCGTCGCGGCGTTCGGGGGCAGCGCGCTCGCCGAGCGTCAGATCGACTCCTCCGACAAGCTCACCCAGCTCGCTCCCAATGTCCAATTCAGCGCGGTTGCGCCCGCATCCGGCAACAGCTCGTCCTCCGCGATTTTCATCCGCGGCGTCGGTCAGACCGACTTCCTGGCCTCGACCGATCCCGGCGTTGGCTTCTACGTCGACGGCGTCTACTTCGCACGCGCCAGTGGAACCGCCATATCGCTACTTGATGTTGAGCGCGTCGAGGTGCTCCGCGGCCCGCAGGGGACGCTGTTCGGTCGCAACACCGTCGGCGGTGCCATCCAGGTCTTCTCCGCGCGCCCAAACTTCTCCGGCGTGTCCGGCAACGTTGGCTGGACGCTCGGTGACTATAAGCGCGCGGATCTGCGCGGCGTCCTCAACCTCCCGGTGAGCGAGACGCTGGCGGTACGGTTCGCGGCCACCAAGCGCATCCGCGACGGCTACGTCACCAACATCCTCGACGGACGCGACTTCGGTGACGTCAACACATTTGCGGCCCGTGCAAGCCTGCTGTGGAAGCCGAGTGACAAGTTCGAGGCGCTGCTGATCGGCGACTACACCAAGGACGACGTGAACGGGTCGCCGACCGTCTTCGGCGGGATCAACACCAGCGCCGCGTTCGTCCGCTTCGCCTCGGTAATCGCGGGTTGTCCCGGCTTCGCGCTGACGAACCCCGTCACGCCGGTGCCGGAGAACAACGATCGCCGCTGCGCCAACAACCAGTACTCGGCCCTCGGCCCCTTCAAGGTCGCCTCCAACGCGCCCAGCCGGTCCGAGCTGGAGATGTACGGCATCGGCCTGACACTCCAGTACGACGTCGCCGACTGGCTGACCGTCAAGTCGATCACTGCCTATCGCGAGACCAACCCTTTCTCGATCCGCGACGCCGACAACACGCCGCTGCGCATCCTCGAGACCGTCAACCAGGACAACATAAAGCAGTTCACCCAGGAGCTGCAGTTCCTTGGCGAGACCCCCAACGGCCGCCTCAAGTACCAATTCGGCGCCTACTATTTTCGCGAGACCGACTACCAGTTCTACCCGGTCTTCCTCCCGTCGCAGATCAGCGCCACCACCGGCGAGGAACTGCGCGTCGGCGGCCTCAACAACAACGCCGACATCAAGAATGAATCGCTGGCGATCTTTACGCAGGAGTCCTTCGCGATCACGGACAAGCTGAACCTGACGGTCGGCCTCCGCTACACCCGCGACAAGAAGGAGGCCACGCCGTTCGAGACCGCCGCCGTCAGCGGCTACGGCTACACGAACGTCGGCTACAACGTGGCCTATCCCGCGCCGCTGAACGCCCAGAACGTCTGCCTCGGGCCGCAGCGCACGGGCGCGGTGGCCGCGACCTGCACCGGCTCCCGGACCTTCCTCTTCAACCCGGTCCTCAACTCGAAGACCAACAGCAAGTTCACGCCCGCGGCGACGCTGCAATATCAGTGGACACCGGAGCTCATGACCTATGCGAGCTACTCGCAGGGCTTCAAGAGCGGCGGCTTCAACACCCGCATCGTGCAGCCCGTCATCTCGCCCAACGCGCCGACGGGTCGGGAATTTCTGCCCGAATTCGACCCCGAGCAGGTGACGTCGTACGAGATCGGCGGCAAGCTGCTCATCGGCCGCACGCTCCGGCTTTCCGCCGCAGCCTTCAAGTCGAAATACAAGGACATCCAGATCGTTGTGCGCGAGGGCGTCGCCCCGGTCGTGCGCAACGCCGGCGAGGCGACGATCAATGGCTTCGAGGTCGAAGGAACCGTCAGCCCGATCGGTCCGCTGCTGATCAATTTCGGCGTCGGATACACGGATTTTGGCTACGACAGCTTCACGAACGCGCTCAATGCCGGGCAGGCGAACCTTGCGCCTGGCGCGCTAGGTCGCGTCGACCTCGACGACATGCAGGCCTATACGCCGAAGTGGAGCCTCAACGGCGGGTTCGCCTACCGCATCCCGTTGAGCTCGGGTTCGCTCACTCCGCGCGTCGACGTCGCGTACCGCAGCAAGACCTACTTCGACGCGCCGAACACCGAGCAGATCGCCCAGAACAAGTATGCGCTGGTCAACGCGACCTTGCGTTACGCCGACCGGGCCGACCGCTACAGCATCGCTGCGGGCGTCACCAATCTGACCAACAAGGCCTATATTGGCAGCGGCAATTCGTCCCTCACCGCAGCATCCGGCTATGCCGAGGTGACGTACGGCCCGCCGCGCATGTTCACGGTCGAAGGCACGATCAATTTCTGAACCCTCTCTCCACGGGCAAGTGTCCGGTAGGTCCCGGTCGCTTCCCGACCTCGTTACGGTCGCCCCGATGCTGTTCGTCAGCATCTGGGCGACTGGCTTTTTGGTCGCACGCCTCGTCGCGGGCCACGCGGACCCGCTCACTTTCCTGACCATCCGCTTCGCGTGCGGTACGGCCATATTCACCGGCTTAGCTGCGCTCGCCGGTGCGTCCAGGCCCCGCGAACCGCGGTTGTGGGCGAACGCGGTCGTCGCTGGCCTCCTGCTCCAGGGAATTTATCTGGCGGGCGTGTTCTGGTCAGTCAGCCATGGCCTGCCGGCAGCGGTCTGCGCCCTCATCACAGGCCTGCAGCCGCTCCTGACCGCAGCGCTGGCCGGGCCGATGCTTGGCGACCGCGTCACCCGTCGGCAGTGGATGGGAATCCTGGTCGGCTTGATCGGCGCGACAATGGTGCTCGCCCCGCAGGTGACCTCGTCCGTCCACGCGGCGGCTCCCGTCACCGTCGCGGTCGCGGCGCTGGCGACCGTCGCCATCACGCTCGGCACCATCTGGCAGAAGCGCAGCGGCGGTGGCGTTGACCTACGCGTCGGCGCGGCGATCCAATTCGCCGCCTCGGGCCTCGTCATCGCGCCCGTCGCGCTCCTGACCGAGGATATGCGCTTCGATGGCAGCTGGGAGGCGTGGAGCGCGCTAACCTGGTCGGTAATCGGCCTGTCGGTCGGCGGGATGACCTTGCTCCTGATGATGATCGGGCGCAGCGCGGTCTCGGTCGTCGCCTCGCTGTTCTACCTTGTGCCGCCCGTCGTGGCGGTGCTGGCGTTCATGCTCTTTGGGGAGGCGCTCGGCGCGGTGCAGATCGCCGGCCTGATCGTCGCCTCCGCGGGGGTCGCGATCACGACACGGGACAGAAGCTGACGTATGTTGATGGTCTAGGAAGGGCGCCGGTGAGAGGATGGTTCAAGTCGTACGCTAAGCCCGGCGACTGCTCCGATCGGGATGGTGAAAGGGGAATGCTAGCGGGAGGTCCGCTGGCTTGGGATTAGCGCCCGATCCCGGACCGGCCGTTCGCGACACCATTTCAAAAGAGGATCGTTTTCTCAGGGAAGGATGCTGTTAGATGTCATTGGAGCTAAATAAGGCGAACGTGATCGCCTTTTACGAGATGATGTTCAACGACTGCCGACCTGCTGAGGCAATCAAGCAATATGTCGGCGGAGAATATATCCAGCACAACCCTCAAGTCGCTACCGGAAAGCAGGCATTTATCGACTATTTTGAGCGGATGGCACGAGAGTGGCCTGGCAAGAGAGTCGAATTCAAGCGGACTATTGCAGAAGGAAATACCGTGGTCCTGCACTGCCATCAGGACTGGCCCGGAGACCACGACTACGCTGGCATCGACATCTTCCGATTAGATGATGAGGGTCGTATCGTCGAGCATTGGGATGTGCTTCAAATTATCCCCGACCACTTTGAAAACCCGAACGGCATGTTCTGATGAGGGGTCCGTACTCCCACATTCTGCCATTGAGCCTGCTCCGTACGGTCCCGAAGGCTGCCAGCCATTTATCGATCGAGTACCGCCTTTGAGCGCCCGCCGGTTCTTCGTAACAGGGAGCCTGCAGTGAGACAGCCGGGAAGTATGCGCTGATCGCACGGGCAGGCGATGGGCTTGCCTACCCTGACCGATTCTGCTGAGCCTACGTCCTTGATGCGGGCACCGACGGCTGACGGCCTCAGGCGGGTAGCGCGGCCCCCGGCAGCTCGTCCGGAACGTGCGACCTGTACCGCCGAGCGAAGAGCATCATCGCCGCGACCGAGATCAGCCCCGGCACCGCGAAAGCGACGAAGTTCAACGCCATCGGCAGCTTGGCAGCGAGCAGCAGTCCGCCCAGCAGCGGCCCGACGATCGCTCCGACCCGACCGACTCCCGAGGCCCAGCCGAGCCCCGTCGTCTTGATAGAAGCGCCGTAGAAGTCCGCCACGGTCGCGTAGAGGAGGATCTGCGTGCCCGTCGTGCCTGCTCCCGCGACGAATATCAGCAGGTAGAGGACGGCCGTCGGGCTCTTCGCGCCGAGCAGCGCGATACACGTCGCGCCGATCGCGAAGGAACTGACCACAACGCGCACCAGTCCGTAACGGTCGGCAAGCCGCCCGCCGCCGATGGCGCCGAACATACCGCCGAAGTTGAGGGCAAGAAGAAACGACAGGCTCGAGCCGAGCCCGTAGCCGGCGGTGCGCATCAGCTGCGGCAGCCAGGAGCCGAGCGCGTACACCATCAGCAGGCAGCAGAAGAAGCATGTCCACAGCGCCAGCGTTCCACCCGCCCGGCCATCGTGAAACAGCGCGGCGATGGAGGATGAGCCCGCTTTAGCGTCCCGCAGGACCAGTTGGCCGCCCGGGACCGTGCGGCCGGGTGCGATCTTCGTCAGAATGGCACTCGCACGTCCCTCGTCCCCCCGACGTATCAGAACGGCGAGCGACTCAGGTAGCTTCCAGAGCACGATCGGGAGCAGACAAAGAGGCACCGCGGCAGCGAAGAACATGGCACGCCAACCAAACGTCGGCAGCAGCCAGATGCCGAGCCCGGCGGCTACCATGCCGCCGACTGCGTAGCCACTGAACATCAGCGCCACGAGCGTCGTTCGCAGGCGTTTCGGTGCATATTCATTCGTCAGCGCCACGGCGTTGGGCATGAGCCCACCGCATCCTAGTCCCGCCAGGAAGCGCATGACCCCGAACTCCGTTGTGTTCCCGACGAAGCCGTTGACGATCGTCGACACGCTGAAGATGGAGAAGCAGATGGCGATGCAGCGCTTGCGCCCGATCCGGTCGCCCAGCGATCCGAAGGTTAGCGCGCCGATCATCATGCCGAACAGCGCCCAGCTTGCGAGCGAGCCCGCCTGGGGTGGGGTGAGGTCCCACTGTTCCATCAGCTGGGGCAGGATCGCGCCATAGATGAAGACGTCGTAGCCATCGACGATGAGGAGCAGGCCGCAGAGGACGACGATTGTCCAGTGGAAGCGGCCGAACGTGGCCTCGTCGACAATGTCGTTGACCACGGTGCCTGCCATAGACCTACTCCCCTGCAAAATCGGTGACGTCTCAGACACGCTCCAGCATGAGCGCGATCCCCTGGCCGACGCCGATGCACATGAATGCCATGGCGTAGCGACCACCGGTGCGATGCAGCTCCTCAACGGCCGTCATCGTAATCCGCGCACCCGACATGCCGAGCGGATGGCCGTACGCAATAGCCCCTCCGTTCCGATTTACGCGCGGATCATCCTGCGCGATGCCAAGATCACGCAACGTAGCGATGGCCTGACTGGCGAATGCCTCATTCAGCTCGATCACGTCGAGCCGATCAAGGCTAATCCCGGTATTCCTGCTCAGCTTGCGCGCCGCCTCGATCGGACCGACGCCCATGATCCTTGGCGCGATGCCAGCTGCTGCCATGCCAAGCACACGTGCGCGAGGACGAAGCCCGTTACGTGATGCGGCGTCTTCGGAGGCGACGAGCATAGCTGCTGCGCCGTCATTTAGCCCGGAGGCGTTCCCCGCCGTCACCGTACCGTCGTGGCGTACCACCGGCTTCAGCTTGGCAAGAGCGCCCAGGCTTGACGCGCGCGGATGCTCATCCTGTGAGAAATCGATCGGATCGCCCTTTCGCTGAGGAACGCTGACCGACACGATTTCAGCCGCCACACGACCACTAGCGATAGCTGCTGCGGCCTTCTCCTGGCTGGCGAGGGCGAAGCGGTCCTGATCTTCGCGTGATACGCGCCACACGTCAGCGACGTTCTCGCCGGTTTCGGGCATGGAGTCGACGCCATAGGCGTGACGCATCGCGGGATTGACGAAGCGCCATCCCAGCGTCGTGTCCTCAATCTTCTGAGAGCGGTCAAAGGCTGAATTAGCCTTGCCGAGCACGTACGGTGCCCTGCTCATGCTCTCGACACCGCCGGCGATTATGAACTGTGCATCCCCGCAGCGTATCGCCTGCGCCGCGATGCCGACAGCGTTTAGGCCTGAGCCGCAGAGGCGATTGACGGTTGTACCTGGCACGGCTTCAGGCAACCCGGCCAAAAGCACGGCCATGCGCGCGACGTTGCGATTGTCCTCTCCCGCTTGGTTGGCACAACCAAGGATCGTGTCGTCAACGGTTTCCCAGTCTACGCCTGCGTTGCGTGCGGCGAGCTCGCGGATGGGGATGGCCGCGAGGTCGTCGGCGCGGATCGATGACAGGCCGCCATTGAGCTTGCCGATGGGGGTACGGATGGCGTCGCAGATGAAGGCGTCAGGCATGGGACCTCAGACGAAGGCGTCGATAATGGCGTCGGCAAGGGCGTTTGGTGCGTCAAGCGGAGCAAGGTGAGCAGCATCGAGCATGACATGTTGAGCACCCGAGATGCGTTCGATCAGGTGCTCGCCATGACCGACGAACGGTGTCGAGGTATCGCGGTCCCCCGAGACGACGAGCGTTGGAACGGAGATTGTTTGCAAGCGATCAGCGATGTCCATGTCACGGATAGCAGCCGCGCACCCGGCATAGCCTGCCGGCTCCATACAGAGCAGGCCACGTCGTACGCTGGCGGCGATCTCGGGCCTGGCTTGCACAAAGCTTGGCGATAGAAACCGCGACATGGCAAGGTCAGCGATCCCAGCTACGCCTTCCTCCCGCACCTTCTCGACCCGAGCCGTCCAGGCGGATCGATCCATCGTTGCCGAGGTGCATATGAGCGCCAAGCCGGTAACTCTTTCCGGCGCGTCCATTGCAAGCTGCATGGCGATCATGCCGCCCAGGGACACGCCCGCCACCAATGCGGCTTCAACGTCAGCTGCATCCATAGCCGCTGCCACGTCGCCTGCGAGCATCGACAGCTCATAGTCTCCTGCCGGGGCATCGGATGCGCCGTGACCACGGGTGTCGATGCGCAAAAGCGAGAACCGATGCCTAAGCGCGGGAATTGCCGCGTCCCACAGGTCCATGTCGGTCCCAATGGAATTCAGCAGCACCAGCGACGGAGCAGCGGTGTCGCCTTCGACCTTCCAGTAGATGTCAGCGCCTTGCGATCGGATGAAAGGCATCAGGCAGCGCGCTCTAACGCGGTTTCGTCTGTGAATGATGCATCAGTCTTCGCCCGCACCTCGTCCACGGTGATGCCTGGGGCCAGCTCGATCAGGCGTAATCCAGGCTTGTCGCATGCGAGAACGGCCAGGTCCGTGATGATCAGATCAACGCACGCCTTGCCGGTGAGCGGCAAGGTGCAGGCCGGCAGTATCTTAGATACGCCTGCCTTGTTGGCGTGATCCATGACGACCACAACACGCTTGACGCCGGCGACGAGATCCATCGCGCCGCCCATGCCTTTCACCATCTTGCCCGGGATGGTCCAGTTCGCGATGTCACCAGTCTCGCTGACCTCCATCGCGCCGAGAACGGCCATGTCGATGTGCCCGCCGCGGATCATCGCAAAGCTGTCCGCCGACGAGAAGAAGCTGGACGTGGGCAGCGCTGTAATCGTCTGCTTGCCGGCGTTGATGAGATCAGGATCGACCGCATCACGCGTAGGAAATGGGCCAATTCCGAGCATTCCGTTTTCTGACTGAAGCGTCACGTCAAGACCTTCAGGAACGTAGTTGGCTACCAGCGTCGGTATGCCGATGCCGAGATTGACATAGAACCCGTCTTGCAGCTCGCGAGCGGCCCTCGCCGCCATCTGTTCGCGGGTCCAGCCCTTCGTATCGCCGGCCATCACGCGTCCTCCTTCTCGCGAACCGTCAGCTTCTCGATCCGCTTCTCGTTGATGGTCGACAGGACGACCCGGTCGACAAAGATGCCGGGCGTGTGGATGCAATCGGGGTCGAAGCTGCCCGCTTCCACGATCTCCTCGACCTCCGCCACAGTGACCCGACCCGCTGTCGCCATGTTCGGGTTGAAGTTGCGCGCGGTCTTGCGGAACATGAGGTTGCCCGCCGGGTCCGCCCGCCAGGCCTTTACGATCGACAGGTCGGATCGCAGCCAGGTCTCGCGGACGTACTCCTCTCCGTCGAAGTTCTCGACGGGCTTGCCCTCCGCCACGACGGTGCCGACGCCCGTTTTGGTGTAGAATGCCGGGATGCCCGCACCGCCCGCACGAATGCGCTCAGCCAAGGTTCCTTGCGGCGTAAGTTCAAGGTCAAGCTCGCCCGAGAGGTACTGCTGCTCGAAAAGCTTGTTTTCGCCCACGTACGACGAGATCATCTTCGCGATCTGTCGGGTCTCCAGCAGCATCCAGAGGCCGAAGCCGTCGGCGCCGGCGTTGTTGGAGATGACGGTCAGCCCCTTCACCCCGCTTGCGCGAATTTCCGGGATCAGGCTTTCGGGATTGCCGGACAGGCCGAAGCCGCCCGACATGATCGTCATGCCGTCGAAAAGCAGCCCGTCGAGGGCCGCCGCCGGATTGTCGTAGACCTTGTTCTTCATGTCGCTCCGATCAGCCCAGGTCACCGCCCGCGACGGGCAGGATGGAGCCGGTGATGTACGATGCCTCGTCCGAGGCGAGGAAGAGGATCGGCGCGATCTGCTCATCGAGCGTCGCGTACCGTCCGAGGAACGTGGACGTCGTGACCTGCTCGACCGCCTCAGCCATCCAGGCCTGCTCACGTGCGTCGTCCCCGTCGGGATTGCGCGGCACCATGCGGGGCGGGGCCTGCGTTCCGCCCGGCGCCGTAGCAACGACCCGGATGCCGCGGTCACCGTATTCCATCGCCAAGCTTTGGGTCATTGCGTTGATGCCGCCCTTGGCCGCCGAATAGGGTACCCGTCGGATGCCACGCGTCGCGTTGGACGAGACGTTGACGATCGTACCCACTCCCTGGTGGAGCATGATTGGCAGGACGGCGTGGCAGCTCCAGAGCGTTGGCATGAGCGATCGCCGGATTTCGGCCTCTATCTGCTGCGGCTCAAACTCGGCGAACGGTCGCATACGGATCGCGCCGCCTACATTGTTGACGAGGATGTCGACGCGGCCGAACTCGGTTTCGGCCGCGCGCATCGCCGATACGGCACCCTCGCTCGTCTCGAGATCGCAAACAAAGGCGCGCGCGGCCCTGCCTGCTTCATGTGCGACATCGGCGACAAAGTCGGCGCGATCGACAAGCATGACGGCCGCACCTTCAGCGGCCGCACGTAGCGCAACGCCGCGGCCGATGCCCTGCGCCGCGCCCGTCACGACCATCGTCTTGCCACGGAACCGGTCGGCAAAGATCATGCCGCAGCCTTTACCGAACTCTCGCTGGGCGCGAATTTTTCGTAGTGGAAGTGCTTTGGCTCAACGCCCTTGTCCCGCAGAAAGGTGCGTACAGCCTCGACCATGGGCGGCGGTCCACACAGGTAGATGTCACAGTCACCGGCGTTGAGGTGGTCGTCCGAAAGATGCTCGGTGACATAACCCTTGAGGGGATGTCCGCTCTCCGGATCGGCGACGCATACCGCAGAGGTCAGCGTCGGCAGGCGGGCGGCCAAAGCGTCGATGCGCTCCATCTCGACCATGTCGCCATCTTTGGTCACGCCATAGATCAGGTGAAGCGGCTGCTCGGTGCCCTGATCAGCAAGGACCTCCAACATCGACAGGATCGGCGCTAGGCCGGTGCCACCGGCGAGGAGTATTGTCGGGCGATCGACGTTTCGCAGAAAGAAGCTGCCCTGCGGTCCGACAAAGCTCATCCGAGCGCCGGGCTGCGCCTTCTCGCTAAGCCAGCTGCTCATCAGGCCGCCCGGAATGTTGCGGATAAGGAAGCTGGCTTCCGCCGCGCCAGGTTTGGAGCTGAACGAATAGGAGCGGTGTTGCCCAGTGTCCGGAACCATCAGGTTCACGTACTGGCCCGGGAGGAAGCCTAGAGCGGCGGGATCGTCCACCCGCAGCGTGAGGATGATCGTGCTGTCGGAGACCATCTCCACGCTGGCAACTTCGCCGCCATGTATGGCGGGCTTCACCTTGCACGCCGACGACGGCACCGGCACTGCGATCACGCAATCGGACGAGACCTGCATCTGGCAGGTCAGGACCATGCCTTCTTCCGCCTCGTCCTCGGTCAGCGCTTCTTCGATGTACTCGTCGCCAAGCTCGTAGCTGCCCTGCTCGCAGCGGCACTTGCATGTGCCGCATACGCCGTCCGAACAGTCCATCGGCAGGTTGATCTTCTGGCGGAACGCGGCGTCGAGCACCTTCTCGCCTGCGTTGCAGTCGATGAAGCGCGTAGCGCCGTCCTCGAAGTTGAGTGCGATACGGTAGCCCATGTGATCCTCTCGAGCCCGGCGTCAGATGTGATAAATGTCGATCACCTGGCGGATGTAGTCGTTCTTGAGCACGACCTTCTTGTTGGTAATGACCGGCTGATCACCAGTCGCGTCGATGGTGTAATAGGATGTCCCGAAGAAGCTCAGCGTCTCCTTGTAGCGGTGACTGAGCGTATGCCAGTTGAACCGTACCTCAAGCACACCGTCTGTCTCGCTCGTCACCTCAATGTTTGTGACGGCATGGTTCGTACGTGGCTCGGGCATACTTGCTCCCGATCGCTCGGTCTTGATGCGGAAGACGCGATCTTCCAGCCCATCCCGATTGGGATAGTAGATCAGCGAAATCTCACGCTGAGGGTCTTCGACCAGTTTGTCGTCGTCGTCCCAAGCCGGCATCCAGAACACTGCGTTGGGCGCGTAGCAGGTCAGCCATTCATCCCACTGCCGATCGTCGAGCAGCCGCGCCTCCCGAAAGAGGAACGCGGCAACCCGGTCATAAGCGAGTGTCATGCTGCCACCCGCAAACGGTCGACCTGCCGGACAGTGCTGCCGCCGTCGCCACCATCGTCCTTGTCGAGGGCCGCGATCAACGTCTGCGCCCAATATTCGTGCTGCCGCACGAACAGACCCTCATCCTCGCTGCGATTGCCGCTGAGCGTAGGCTCTAGACCCATCGCCGTGGCGTTCTCATCAGGACCCGCGATCCAGTGCGTAGCGCCGCGGCTCAGATCATTCCACAAATCGCCTGCGCCTTCGTAGGCGGTCTGGCAGGAGCGGAACTCCTCCAGATCGTCAGGCGTGCCCATCCCACTGACGTTGAAGAAGTCCTCGTACTGACGGATGCGAAGCGCCCTTTCGGCGTCCGCCTCGCCTTTCGGCGCGAAGCAGTAGATCGTGACCTCGGTCTTATCCACGCTCACCGGACGGATGACCCGGATCTGCGTCGAGAACTGGTCCATCAGATACACATTGGGGTAGAGGCACAGGTTGCGCGTCTGATCGACGATCGGCTTGGCACGCTCCTCGCCCAGTCGCTCCGCCAGCTCCTCGCGGTGTGCGTATACGGGGCGAACCTCAGGGTTGAGGAGCCGTGTCCACAACAGAATGTGGCCGTTGTCGAAGCCGTAGACGCCGCCAACGCTCTTCGACCAACCATCGGGGTCGACTGCCTTGGTGGCCTCCTCCTTGCGCCGGCCGGTCGTTGCCGAGTAATTCCAGTGGACTGCGCTGACGTGATAGCCGTCCGCGCCATTCTCCATCTGAAGCTTCCAGTTGCCGTCGTAGACGTAGGATGAGTTCCCGCGAAGCACCTCCAGCCCTTCTGGCGCCTGGTCGACCATCTGGTCGATGATCACGCGGGTCGAGCCAAGCCAATCCTCCAACGACTGCACGTCGGGGTTGATGCTGCCAAACAGGAAACCGCGGTAGTTCTCGAAACGCGCTACCTTGGTCAGATCGTGCGAACCCTCAGTGTTGAACGCCTCGGGGTAGTCTCCCGTCTTGCCGTCCTTAACCTTGAGAAGCTTGCCCGCGTTGCTGAACGTCCAACCATGGAACTGGCAGGTGAAGCTGCCCTTGTTGCCATGCTTCTTGCGGCAGAGCATCGCGCCCCGGTGCGCGCAGGCATTGATGACCGCGTTGAGCTGGCCAGTTTTGTCGCGCGTGATGATGATCGGCTGACGGCCGATGAAGGTCGTGAAATAGTCGTTGTTCTCCGGTATCTGGCTCTCGTGGGCGAGATAGACCCAGTTCCCCTCGAAGATGTGCTTCATCTCGAGGTCGAACAGGGCCGGATCGGTGAATACGTCGCGTCGGCAGCGGAATGCGCCCGTGGCGGGATCGTCAACGACCGCGGTTTCGAGGCGTTCGCGGATATTTGCGCGAAGGTCGGTCATGGTGCTTCTCCTTTGCGACGAATGTCAGGCGACGGCGAGCCGGGCGCGGTTTGAGAAGGCCTCGTCGTCTGCCACCTCAGCGCGCTGCAGCTGGAAATCGAAAGCGATGTGAGCGCTGTCGCCCTGCCGGTTCGGCACGGGCAGCAGGCCTTCGCGGGTGCCGAAGGCGAAGTCGTCCGCGGCGAAAGGATCGTCACCGAAGTTGATTTGTGTCGTCAGCTGCCTGTAGCCGGGAGCCTCGATGAAGAAGTGAACGTGGGCAGGGCGATTGCCGTGTCGACCCAAGACCTTCATCAGCTGATCTGACGCACCACCCGGCGGGACGCTATAGCCGTTCGGCATCTTGGAATGGAACGAGTAGCGCCCATCGTCGCCGAGCTTGATCCGCCGGCGGTTATTGAAGGGCGTCTGTTCGTGGGTCGGATCGAAGTGCGAGTAGAACCCACGCGAGTCCGCGTGCCAGACGTGAAGTATGGCATTCTTCACCGCCTCCCCGTCAGGTCCCGTGATCTGACCTGTCATGTAGAGGGTGGTCGTCTCATCCGGGTCATCCGTCAGATTGGCGTCGTTCTCGACTAGCGGAGCGCCTTCGACGTAAAGGGGGCCTTCGATCGTACGCGGTGTGCCGCCGGTCTTGCCCGCCTCCGCATCCTTGGCGTCCATGTACAGGTCGAGGAAATGCTCGATGCCCGTACCGGGCATGAGGAGGCCAAATTCTCCGGCAGCCGATTGCAGATAGTTGACCGCACTCCAGACCTCGTTCTCACTGATATCGTGACGGACGATGATCGTCATGGTTGCTTCGACGAGATCGCGCATGATGGCCTTCACCCGAGGATTGCCGTCGGTTGACGCTGTACCGGCAACGCGGTCGAGCAGGTCCTGGATTGCGGGGGTCTGTACGAAGGAAACGTCCATGGGGGTCTCTCCTGGAATTCTATCTGGTCGCCGCCTTGGGCGGTCTATCAGTTGCGGCTGCTTCAGCGGTCGTCGTCGTGGAGCGATGACGGGTGGCGGCACAGGGCAGTGACCCGCATCGTCATGAAAGGGTAGAGCGGCAGGCTCATTAGAATGTCATGCAGTTCGGCATTCGAAGCGACATCGAAGATGCTGACATTCGCGTATTGGCCTACGACCCGCCAGATGTGCCGCCATGTGCCCGCACGCTGGAGATCCTGGAACCGCGCCTTTTCGGCAGCTTTGAGGCGGGCGCCTTCTTCGGCGTCGAAGCCGATCGGTATGTTCACGTCCATCTCTACCTGGAACAACATGGTCGTCAGGCCCTCTCTGCAACGACGTGGAGTGTGGGTGCGGTGCGGTCTCGACGATGGAAAGCCACGCGGTCCTCATCGAGCGCCACACCGAGGCCGGGACCGGTCGGGACCGCGAGCTCGAAGTCGGCGTAGCGAAGCGGTTCTGCCAGTATGTCCTGGGTAAGCAGCAACGGACCGAACAGCTCTGTGCCCCATGCGAGCGTCGGAAGGGTTGCACACAGATGGGCCGACGCCGCTGTCCCGACACCGCCTTCAAGCATCGTCCCGCCGTAGAGGCCAACACCGCCGGCATGGGCAATCGTCGCGACAGCATGTGCGGGTAGCAGACCACCCGATTGCGCGATCTTCACCGCGAAGATGCGGGCGCCCGAGCAGGCGGCAATAGCGAAGGCGTCACAGGGACCATGTAGCGCCTCGTCCGCCATCAGCGGCACGATGTGCTTAGCCGACAGCCGCGCCATCGATGCGTGCGCATGCCTTGCGACTGGTTGCTCGACGAGGTCGACACCGGCATCTTGCAATAGACGCATACCGAGATCGGCCTGTGCTTCATCCCAGTTCTGGTTGACGTCGACACGGACGCTGCCGCGGTCACCAACCGCCTTTTTGATGGCAGCGACATGCGAGACGTCGTCGCGGACCGATCGCTTGCCGATCTTGAGCTTGAAGATGTTATGCCGGCGAAGATCGAGAACGCGCTCCGCTTCCTCGATGTCGCGCGCGGTGTCACCGCTCGCCAGCGTCCACGCAACCGGAAGACTGTCGCGGACGCGTCCCCCACCGATCAGCTCGGACACCGGTACTCCCAGGCGCTTGCCTGCCAAATCTAAAAGCGCCGTCTCCACCGCACACTTAGCGATATGGTTGCCGAAAACGCTTTGCGTCACCTTGGCCATGGCGGCGCCGACTCTAGTCGGGTCGCAGGTCCTGAGCACAGGAGCGATGTAGCTGTCGATGGCGAGTTTTATACCTTCAGGGCTCTCCTCACCGTAGCTGAGGCCGCCGATCGTCGTGCCTTCACCGATACCTTCTAAACCGTCGGAGTCGCGCATTCGCACCAGTACGATCGACTGGTGATGCATCGTCGCCATCGCTAGGACATGCGGACGTATCGTCGGAATATCGACGATGAAGGTATCGATCTCTGCGATCGTGACCATGACCTCTCCACATCCTCAGCTCTACGTTATCCCAGCATAGGTACGTCGGAGGGGCTGGACGCGCAAAGATCAATGTGGTTTGCTCACGATACTCACAGGGTATTCAAGCGATGGATCTTCGTCAGTTTCGCTATTTTGTGACCGTCGCGGCCGAACGGAATTTCAATAAGGCGGCAGAGCGGCTGCACATGGCGCAGCCGCCCCTCAGCCGGTCAATCCAGCAATTGGAAGCCGAGATCGGTGCAGAATTGATCGATCGTACGAGCAGGCCGCTTTCCCTGACGCCCATGGGGCACTTCTTCCACGATCAGGCCGTGCAAATTCTGCGGCGTGTCGAAGACATGCGTGCGATGATGGAGGCCGCGATCGCGACCGATAAGCGGCGCTTTACGATTGGGTTCGTGTCATCCACGATCTACGCCCGGCTGCCGGCACTAATACGTGAGTTTCGCTCCGAGCTACCCGATGTAGAGTTGACGCTGGTGGAGAGTACGACCCTTGATCAAATCGCTGCTCTAAAGGAAGGCCGTATTGATATTGGCTTTGGGCGCATCCGATTTGAGGATCCTGCCGTGCGACGCACCGTCCTGCGACGAGAACCCCTAATCGCAGCGGTACCGCTTGCCAGCACACTGGGCATAGACGGCGGTCCCATTTCATTGGCGGCACTCGCTCGCGAAAAAGTAATCCTTTACCCGAGCGCTCCGCGGCCGAGCTACGCCGATCAAGTTCTGTCGCTGTTTCATGACAATGGTCTCACGCCCAGCGTCATCCACGAAGCTAGAGAATTGCAGATTGCGATTGGCTTAGTGGCGGCGGAGGAGGGAGTCGCCATCATTCCAGAATCCGTAAAGCGAGCACGCCCGGACGACGTTCGTTACCTAGAGCTACTAGAACCCGCCCATTCACCTATCATTATGAGCCACCGTGTCGGCGATTTTTCACCAGAAATCTCTGCTTTCATGCGTATCATCGCGCGCAAGTACAACGACTGGAAATATCCTGTGCCCGAAGCGCTGTTGATCACGGTATAACTAAACTAGCAGCATCGACGCCCTCTTTTTAAGTAAGCTTAGGGGCCATCGCGAAACCTTCCCTGCGCGATGGCCTCGCCCAAGTCTAGGTCGATGCCTGCGGTCAGCTGAAAGTTGCTCTCCTACTTCTTGTCGGAACCGATCAGCAGGAGCCGCGAGCCCCGCAACCTGCATGGCGCCAGCTGCGAGGCGGGCTGTCGGTGGAAGCGCGTCGACGATCGGACATCGCGCTCTGTTTGTCTGACATCCGCCATGCTAATCAAAGCTCGGGGAGGCGGGCCGGTGCTCACACAGATACGAAGGATCAAGAACCTCGGGGTCTTCGGTGACTATTCGCGCAGCCCTGAGGTCCCCGACCTGAACCGATACAACCTGATCTATGGCGAGAACGGCTCGGGCAAGACGACGCTCTCGCGTCTGCTCGCCTGCCTCGAGGAGGGCGAGCACGCGGATCACCCTGACCTAGAGTTCACAATCGAGACCCAGTCGGGCGCGTTGGCGCGCGGAACCCGGTATGGGCGCAAGGTGCGGGCGTTCAACAGCGACTTCATCGAGGCGAACATCGGCGGTTTGGACGGGCCGCTGCGTCACATCCTCATTTTGGGTGAGGAGAACAAGCTGGTCGCGGCGGAGATCAAGTCAGAGATCGACACACGAGACGCCCGCCTCCGGCGCATCGCGGAGTTGGACGCATCGGTCGCCAAGCTGGAGACGGAGCGTGGGCGCTTGTTCTCGGGCATCGCGAAGACGATCGGCGAGGCGACGAGCGGGGCGACCCTGCGCAGCTACCGCAAGCCTGACGCGGAGGGCGCGTTCCGGAATCTTACCGGGGGCGAGCAGCTGTCCGACGAAGAACTCGCCCTCCACCACACCACCGTCCACCAGGACATGATGCCGTCGATCGTCCAAATCCAAGAGCCGAGCGTCCGGATCGGCGTTGACGAACCAGAGAGCGCCATCGCCGTAGCGCGAGGCACTGCGCTGCGCGCGTGCGACCTGGCGGCCGAGTCCGCGCAGTCGAATGTCCTGGAACGCCTGTTGGGGAAGCCCGACATCGCAAGCTGGGTCGAGCAAGGCATATCCCTGCACGGCCGGCATTCCTCGGAGACCTGCGAATTCTGCGCGCGACCGATGCCTGCTGAACGGCTCGCAGCTTTGGCGGACCACTTCAGCGCGGAGGACCAACGACTGAAGGCGCGCATCGAGCGCGAGCGCGACCGGTTGTCAGCGGCAATCGAGGGCCTGAACCGGATCATCGCGCCGGACCGCCTCGCCCTTTATTCCGAACTCCGTGACAGCTACGACGCAGCAACCAAAGAACTCGACGCCGCGCTCATAGAGCTCAAGGCCCGGCTGGGCGAGGTTGACGCCACGCTCACGAGCAAGTTGGCCAACCGCACCCGATCATACGAGGCCACGGCGTCCAGTGATACGGCCAGGCTGGCGCAGTCCTTCACGAACCTAAACGCGATCATCGAGCGCCATAATGAGAAAACCGCCGGCTTCGACAGCGCACGCAGTACGTCGCGTGACGCGATCGAGGCACATTACTTGCGTTCAATCAAGGGGCAGGCTGATGAGCTGGCCGAGCGGATAGTCGCCGCCACGGTCGAGATCGCCCTGCTGCGGAACGGTGGCGAGGGCCTGCCGGACGTGCGCGGCATCGCGGCGCTGAACGCCTCCATCGCGGCGAAGCAGGCTCAGGTCTCGAACGAGCACAAGGGCGGAGAGAACCTGACGAGGGATCTTTGTCAATTCCTGGGCAGGACCGATCTACGGTTCGACTCAGGCGTGGACGGCTACCATGTCATGCGACGAGGCAGGCCGGCGAGGCGCCTCAGCGAGGGTGAGAAGACCGCGATCGCGTTCCTATACTTCCTAGTGCAGCTGACGGACCGCGACTTCGACATGTCGGAGGGAGTGGTGGTCATCGACGACCCGATCTCAAGCCTCGACGCCTCGGCGATCTACCAAGCCTTCTCGTTCCTGAAGAACAGGACGCAGGGTGCCAAGCAACTCTTCATCCTCACCCATAACTTCGAGTTTCTCAGACTAGTCATCAACTGGCTTCAGAACATTCCAGGACCCAGAGCGGAGAAGACCTTCACGATGGTCCTCTGCTCCGAAACGGAGGAAGGCCGTTCCGCACGCCTCGCGCCGCTCGACCGGTTACTCATCGATCACGCGACCGAATACCACTACCTGTTCAAGGTGCTGCACACCTTCAAGTCGGACGGGACGATCCTCGGCTGCTACCACGTCCCGAACATAGCCCGTAAGGTGCTTGAGACGTTCCTCGACTTCCACGTGCCCTCCAACCGGAGCCTGCACCGGAAGCTCGAGGAGACCGACTTCGACCCGCACAAGAAGACGGCGATCTACAAGTTCGCCAATGACCTCTCGCACCACACCGGCAAGTCGTTCGACCCAGCCCTCGTGGCGGAAACCCAGAAGAACACGATCTACCTGCTCGAGATGATCGAGGCGGTCGCACCACTCCACTACGGCGGCCTGAAGGCACTCGCGGAGGCTTAGACCCCGCGCGCCACCTTCGCCCGCTTGACGGCACCGGCGTTCATCCGACACACCAACCCGCCCGGATTTTGCAGGCAAAGACGCGGTTGGGAGCGCCGTGGACCATTTCGGCGATCGGCGACGTGTTGATCGGCAAGGGCACCACCGCAGCGAGCCGGGGTGGTAATCGGCGAGCCGTAGCTGAACGAACGTCCGCTTACGCCGATTGCCATCCGAACTCGGTCGGGCCGTAATCCTACCAGAACGTGTAAGTTTCGCTACCGATCTCCCGTCAGGCTAATCCGATTGCCAAGATGGCGGAAGGCGCGATCACGACAGGTGAGAAGGATGATCTGCATCCGCGTTGCCGCCTCCGTCAGGATTTCAGTCATGAGATCGAGGCGGGTATCGTCCGAATAGACCAGCGGGTCGTCCAGGATCAGCGATACTGGCATTCCCTGCTCGAGGAGCATGTCGGCAAAGGCGAGCCGCGTAAGGACTGCCAGCTGCTCCTGGGTGCCCCTGGAGAGATCGCCGCAACTCTCGCCCAAACCGCCCCGCGCAATCGACGCCAAGCCAAGGTCGTCGCCAAAGCCGGGATTCGCACCCGGCAGCAGCCGTTCGATGTGCCGGCGCGCACGCCGCGCCACCGGCCCGACGAATGTCCGTGACGTCTCGGCGCGCGCACTCTCCAACATGTCGCGAAGCAACTTCAGCGTTTCGGCTTCCTGCGTCACACGTGCCAGGTTGGTAGCTGCGGCATCAGCCTCCTCGCGCGCGACTGCGGCGCGGTCGGCCAGCCCCTTGCCGCCTTCCGCCTCGATCCGCGCCTCGAGCCCGGCAATCACCTTTTCCAGGTCGGTACGCTGGGCCCGGGCCACCTCGACCCGCTTGTCCAGCAGGCCGATCTGCCGTTCGATGGTAGCAACGTCATGCGCAGTCGCTGCGCGTTCGGCATCCTGCAGGTTGACGAGCGCTGCCGCCTCCTGCTGGCGCGCATCGCGCAAAGCGTCGTCAAGCGAGGCCACCTCGGGCCTGGCTTCCAAGGTGGCAAGCTGTGCCGCGGCGTTCAGCGCATCCCGCTCGGCGCCAGCTTCCTGCACCATCAATGGAGTATTGCGCGCCTCCACCTCGCGCAACTGCTCGGATGCCACTGCATCGACACCTTCCGCCCTTGCGAGCGCCGTATCCGCCTCACCTAACGCGATGGTCAGCGCCTCGACGTCTGGTTCCTCGCCACTCCCCTCCCCTTCCGCGCCTTCCTGCAATTCGACGATGAAAAGCTTCAGGGCCGACGCGCCCACCTCGATTCCGAGCAGCGTCACGGCAGGCGTGATCCCGATGATCCGCGCCTCGAGCGTGCGAAGGTTGGCGACCGCGTCTCGCGCGGCCTCGTTGCGAGCGCGAGCCGCAGTGACGCTCTCCACCCCGTGCTCGGCCAAGGCCGCGTTCAGATCATCGGTCGCATTGGCGAGCGCCGTCTCGGCGCCTTGCAGCCCGACCGGCGGACGGATGATCAGTTCGGCATCGCCCAGTTGGATGCGCGTCTCGCGAGACAACATCCGGTCTCCACGCTCCGCCGCAGATCCGTCGATCGTCAGGCCGCTGACATCACCGGCGAACTCGATCCGCGTCGCACCGGCATCCACGGCCGCCCGCGCCTTGTCCACGGCACGTTCACGTTCTTCGAGGGCCTTGATGACGGTGGTGGGGATCACCGCAGTCGCGAGCTGTCGCGTCACTTCGTATTCGGCCTCCAGCGCAACCAGCTCGGCATATCGCCGTCGTGCCTCGCCGACTGCTACCCGGCGCTCGCGCTCGGCAGCCCGTATCCGAGCAGCGTCAAGTGCCGCGTGGGCGGTCCGCCCAGTGTCACGAGCACGGGTTAGCAGCTCACGGGCTGTCGTCGCTCGTTCCTGCGCGGCCGCCAACTCCCCGATCAGGCTGGATCGACTATCCCGTGCCTTGCTGAGCGCTGTAGCCGTGTCGCTGACAGCTTTGCGGGCGATTGCGAGGCGCGATGCGAGATCCTCAAGTGCCCTGACACGGTCGACAAGGCGGCCCTGCTCAGCGCGGCGTGTGTCGAGCAGCTGAGCGGCAGAGCGCGCCACGTCAAGCTGGCCTACCAGCGCCCGACGCTGCTCAGCATCGGTTGTATCGGCAAGATCGCGGTCGAGCAGCTTCAGCCGCGCCCGTGCGGCCTCGAGGTCGGAAAAGCCCTGCTCTAGGGCGGCAAGCCGAGTGGCCGCCTCGCTCGCGGCGCGCTGCGCGGCGTCATGCTCGTCGCGGGCCGCAGTCTGGCGACCAGTCAGCCGACCGCTGTTGGTCCAGTATTCCGCGTACTGACTGTCGATGCGGGGGCGAACACGCTGGTAGGCAACACCGCCCATGATCGTGCCGACCTCAGCTTCCAGGGTAGCGCGAACGCTGTCGCGCACGATCTCGCCTGGCGCAGTCACTTCAAGCGCCTGCGCCTGCCCGACCCACAACAGACCGAGTGCGCCGTGGGCGGCCGCGTCGCCGCCCTGGCTGGTGTCGCGACGCGCGCCGAGCAGTGCTTGCAGCTGCGCCTCGGCATCCTCGCCCTGCGCACGCCCGTTCGGTCCCCGAACCTCGACCGAAGCACTCTTCAGGAAGCGCTTGCTGACTTCCCACGCCTCGCCTTTCGCCTCGAAGCCGATCTCGATCTGCGGGGCGACGGCCTCGCCGTAAGGCGCATAGCTGCGCGCAAGCCGGTTGGCGGTGTTGTGCCGGATGAAGAAAGCGGCGCGCATCGCTTCCAGCAGCGTCGACTTGCCGGTCTCGTTGGGCTCTATGATGACGTTGAGCCCATCCGTCAGCCCGTCGAGCACGAAGGGGTCGCGGTATTTGCGGAAGTTTGAGAGCGCGATGCGCCGGATCCGAAGGCTCATGCCGCGTCCTGCCCACGCTGATGTTCCACGAACAGGCGCTCGAGCGCCCGCCTGGCAATGGCGCCGTCGCTGCCACCGGCCTCTATCATGCTCATCAGCTTGGCCGCGGCCGTGCCGATCATACCCTCGACCCGCAGGTCTGCCAGATCCTGTTCGCTCGGCCGACCGACGAGATCGTCGGCGGTGACCGTCAGATGGCGGAGGCGATGGCGCAGGTCATTGTCGAGGCGCGCAAGGATCGCGATACGATCGGATAAACTGACGATACCCGAGAGCGAGAGCTGCAGGAGGGTTGCCGATGGTTCGACCTGCGCAAGCAGCCGGTCGCACTCGGCGGCAAAGCCCTCCGCGTCGGCAACCGTCCACGAACGCATCAGCCACTGGAACCTGCCAGTACGGATTGGCGATACCGACGGCTCCGCCCCAGCCTCAAGCGTCACGAGCAGAGCGTAGCCCGGCTCATCCCGCTGGAAGCGATCGGTTTCGGGCGTGCCTGAGTACCAGGTGCGCGCATCGACCCGGAGGCTCCCGTGCCAGTCGCCAAGCGCAAGATAGTCGAGGTTGGAGCGCTGCGCGCGATCAGGCGCAATCTGGTTCTGCGCCTCGCCGCGCGACGAGAAGTCGCGGATCGAGCCGTGTGCCAGACCGATGCGCAAGCTCGCGCCTGGCGTCTCCATCGTGTCGAACAGCGCGGTCGGATCGTCGAGATTATGCCGGTGGGTCAGTGGTGCCGGTAGCAGCCACTGCCCGGGCTCCAGCTCGCATGGCACCGGCTCGGCGAGGATACGGACATTGGCGGCGCCTTTGGCGCGGACACGATCCCACAAGCCGCTGTTGCGGGCGAAGTCATGGTTGCCGGGCAGCAGCCACCAGGTACAGGCATAGCGCTGCATCCGTGACACCGCCTGCACGATCACGCGGTCTTCCGGTCCCTCAGTATCGAACACATCGCCAGCGACCAGCACATGCGCGACATCATGCTCCGCAGCTGCTTTGCCGATCGCGTCAATCGCATCGAACCGCGCCTCGCTAAGCGCAGCGCGCACGTCGCTGTCGAAGCGGCCATACGGCTTGCCGAGTTGCCAGTCGGCAGTGTGGATCAGGCGTAGCATGGAAACCTTCTGGCGGTGTGGGTTATGGCTGTCGAGCCGGACGTCCTGCCCCCTTCCCTACCCCGCCACCATGTAAAGTCAGCGGATCGCGACAACCTTGACCTCGACGGCATCGGCGATCTTCTTCCAGTTCTGGTCGCTGGTCCATGCGGGCAGACCGTCCCGTCGGGCAAGAGCCAGACAGAAACGGTCACCAAGGCTGAGTCCCGCCTCCGCTGTTGCCGCCCGCAACCGCCCGGCAATCTGCGCGAGTGCCTTGTCGGCCGGCACGACCGTCAGCGGCAATGGATCGAGCATCGCATCGACTTCGCGCTCGGGCATGCCGGCATGGACGAAGTGACTGACTACCTCGGCATAGTTAACGCTGCTCACCCGCGCCCCACCGATCTCAGCCGCGACCTTTGTCGCGCCGCGTTCGCCCTTGAGCATCGCGATGATCGCAGACGCGTCCAGCACCACGCTCATTCGCCGCTCTCTTCCCGACGTCGGGCAAGGAATGCGTCGACGGATGCGTCGGGATTACCGCCAGTGTACTGCTTGGCCAGAGCCTGGGCACGTGCCACAGCCTGACTTGCCGTCCGCAACACCACGCCGTCCTCCGTCTCATCAAGGTAGACCGCACCACCGCCACTCAGGCCAAGGCGCTTCCTCACGTCTGCCGGCAGGCTCATGCGCCCGTTAGGCGTAATGTTGATTTGCAAGGTCATGTTTGCACGCCAGCCCTGATGTACCACGTTGACGCAACATAGCTGACGCCCCCGCCGACGACAACAATGTCGATATTGCGTCTGTCCCTTATACTAATGTCACAGCTGGTACGTTGTGCCACGCCGCCACGATTCTGCCAAATACGCATTTTAGGAGGTACGGTTTGGGTATACCTCTGAAAGACCGGAGCGCGCCCGGTCTTTTTTCCGTCAAACGCGCTCTCAAAAAAGACTGGACATAACAAGACCGTTCATAAAGGACTGAAGCATGTTCGTCCGGGCTTATCTCCGCGCATCGACCGCTGAACAGGATGCGACCCGCGCTCGCGCAGCGCTGGATGCGTTCGCCGCCTCACATGGATTCCGTATCGCATCGCGCTATGTTGAACACGAGAGCGGCACTCGCCTCGCCCGGCCGGAGCTTTTTCGACTACTGGACGATTGCGGCCCCGGTGACGTGTTGCTGGTCGAGCAGGTCGACCGTCTATCGCGCCTCAGCTCGGCCGATTGGAGCAAGTTGCGATCGGAGATCGAGGCACGCCAGGTTCGGATCGTGTCTCTCGATCTGCCAACCTCCTGGAACCTGATCGCTACCCCCGACGACTTCACAGCTCGGATGTTCGCCGCGGTAAATGCAATGATGCTCGACGTCCTCGCCGCGGTCGCTCGCAAGGATTATGATGATCGTCGGCGCCGGCAAGCCGAAGGCGTCAGCCGAGCTCGAACCGCAGGCCTCTACAAAGGCCGCGTTGAGAACACTGCCCGCAACGCCGCGATCGCCCGGTCACTGAAGGATGGGCAGAGCTGGCGCGAGATCATGATCGGCACGGGCTGCAGTCGGACGTTGCTCGCTAAGATTGCTCGCCGCCTGAAGAACGAACGGTCGGGCGACGCCAGCGGCACTGATCCGTGCGCTGTCGAGGACATCGCCTGAGCGCCAGCAATTCGGGCTTCCCCTGCCCTTCCAACTCGCCAAGCCGCTGTGCCGTAGCGTCGACGCCGTCGTCAGGCGCGTTTTCCCAAGGCTTTAACAAAATTCCTTCTGGCTAACGATCCAACAGTCGTTACGGGCGTTATCAATATCGCTGAGCTGATTTCCCAGATACGGTAGACGGCGCAGCAGATGCTGCCTTTTGGCAGTATTTGGGAGGCGTCGGTTAACCATGATGGACAAGGAACTGCTTCGCGGTCTTGAGGAGCATCACCGAGTCATCCGGGTTGGCCTCACGTTAATTCAGAGTCACTGCGCAACCGACTGCGCGAACATTGCCGGTCTGGAAAAGGCTCGCTTAGATCTAACCCGCGCAAGCCGCGAAAGGTCGGCGTTTGTTAGCGACTGCATTATTCCGCGTTTACTGGAAACGGCAGACAGCGACGATCGTGCTGCGCTGTCGGATTTCCTTGTCGCCTTCACCTCTAAGAGGCTCATCTCAGACAAACACATCGAAAGGTGGACCGACGACAAGATCGCAGCCGACGTACCTGGCTACTGCGCGGCCGCTCGTACCATCTGGTCAATGATGGAGGAGCAAATGGAACGCGAAACTCGCGTGCTCGGAGCGCGCTTGCTGCGCAACTCCGAGCTATGCAGCGCGCGACGCTGAGCCTTTACCGTCGCCGCGACTGACGGCGGGGTTGTCTCAAGCGGAGGCGATAGGCGAGCGCCCATACTTTTCGAACAGCAGGTTCAGGGCTTCCGCCATGAGTTTGACTTGGTCGGTGTCGTGCTCGACAGCCAGCATCGCAAGCTGCTTACGAACCGCGGGATCGAAGTAACCGGCAATGTTCACCTTGCCGTTCCGGCGAGGGCCCGGCGCCGCCCGAACAGGCCCGTCCCCCTCCCCCGCCTCGACCGCCTCGGCCGGTCGAGCGATAGGCGACGGCGCTGGCGCAACCTTGCCGCCAATCTCTCCCAGCTTACCCAGACCTGCTGCGAAGCCAACCTTTCTAGTCATGCCGCCTCACCCTTCTTCTTACGCTGCGCAGGTGCACGTGTGCGAGTGTGCAGCTGTGCGACCACCCAGTCAAACAAGGCGGTCACCTCTGCGGCAGCTTTTCCGTTCGGCTCGACCTCCTGCGCTGCTTGGCCCGAAATCATACAGCGGCTGAAGGCGACGCGATCCCCAAACGACGGGTCCGCGACCTGAAGCCCGAACGACGAAGCGATCGTCTCGGCCGCCTCCTGGCCACCAGTGCCTTGGTGAGGCACGCTGTTGAGGACCGCGAACGCCGTTTTGCCAACCAGCTTCAACAGCTCGACTGTCTTCGCCATAGCCCTGAGATCCATGATCGTGGGCTGACACGGTACGAGGATCAGATCTGCCGCCTTTGCCGCCTCGAGAGCTGTGCTCTCGCTGTGCGGAGCCGTGTCGAGGATTACCACGTCGGCCCCCATCGACTTCGCTTCCTCGAGAACCTTTGTCAGCCTGGATGGCTGGATCGATAGCACTGCGGGCGTCTCATCCGCGCGATGATCCTTCCATTCGGCTGCGCTGGCCTGTGGATCGAGGTCGAGGAGCAAGGTGTTCTTGCCGGTAGCGGCGAAAGCTGTCGCAAGGTGGATCGCGAGCGTCGTTTTTCCGACCCCGCCCTTCTGCGCAATGAGAGCCACTGTCTTCATCTTGATATCCTCGCTTTGCCCTATGCACAGTCGTGACTGTGCACACGTGCGCGATTGCGTTGGTACGTATGCCCACACTCGCGCTAGCGCACAAGCGCGAAAACGCACGTGCGCGCGTGTGCACAGGTGCACGGTCGCACCAGTGTCTGAACCGTTGTTGCGTTGAATGACCTTGTTCAATGGTGCCAACACAGCTGCTCAAGCCAGCTCGGCTCAAAGCAATGACGCTGCGCCGGTGAGCCGACTGGTTTCTGGGGCGGGTCTCGCACGTGCGGGCTCTACCCTGCGTCGCTTAGCTGGCGGCGTCAGGCCGCCCCTAAGCACCTCCTCTTACCATCCTCGGTGAGCCCTTCCCGTTCAACATCCATCAGCTACCCACACGACAAGCAGCCCGACTACAGATCCTTCGCACTATCGCGTAATCACGACCGTGCGACGACGCACCCTCGCACCTGTGCACACCTGCGACAGTGCATTATCGCAATAGTGCGCCGAGCCAATGCAGCCCTTAGCGCCGTGTCGCAGAGATCGCGTCGGCGACCTGTCGTCCCTCGGCCGAGCCAGAGCCATGCGCCACGCAATCACGGCGGTCGCATCGCACCTGTGCACCAGTGCACCGGTGATTCATTCCATCGCAGGGTGTGGAGCATAACGCTTTCGCACGATCCCCAACGCTAAGGGGGCGGGTGAAAAGGGAGCTTCTGAACTAGCTGGCGCCTTCGGGGGGAGGGCACCCCACGACCTTGGCAGGCTAGAGCCAAGCGCACTCGCTCACGCATACGCTCCCAGACATACGTGCATCGACGCGCGGGTGCGCTGGTGCACAGAAGCGTAATTGCGACGTCGCAGACGTGCAAGTGAGCACCTGTGCACAGGTGCGCGGTCGCACACTCGCGATACCTATATCAGTATGCCGACGATGACCAACATCAGGGCGGCGTTGGACGCGAGGATCTTCCCGACGCCCAGCGCGCGAGCCGATCGGCCTTTCCTCCTGGTAGACCAGGTGCGGTCGATCCCGGTACGTACTGCCAATATCCCGTCGACGGCTAGGACGGACCCTATAACGAACAGCATCAGGGTGAAGGCCTTCACAAATTCTCGACCTGATGACGGCGATATGGCGAACGCAGCCACGAGACAGACCGTCGCGATCCCGTAGAGCGATGCGCCAGCATCGAGGAGACCGGACATCAGGAGACGGCGAGGTTGGCTCCACGGGATCGGCACAAACATCGTCGGCCTTCTGCAGACGCGGCACGGCTCAACCGGACTGGCGGGCGGCCACGCTCCGAGGCGATTGCCGCAATATCCGCATGTCGGCGCAGTGGGGGAGGGGGCCGTTTGCATCGACTACGCTGACGGATCCGTGATGGTTTCGTCTGCCGGCACGTCGGCGCGCATGGAGGCATTGTAGCAGGCGGGGTCGCAGAACAGCATAGGACGGCCTCTACACGTCATCTGGTGCCCCTCCAGCATGACGGGCCTGCTTGCCAGTCGCTGGCATCGCTCGTTGGTCTTCGTCATGAAGCCGCAAGGGATGGCGATCGGTTCACCACGCGGCGCCTCCATCTCGGCCGCGTCTAGCGGCTCTATGTTGAGGTCCGGGGCAGGATCGAAGAAGTCCCGCTGCTGGATACGCGCGTGTTTCATATGGACACCTGACGACGATGGGGGAGGGGGCTCTCGAGCGATGCTCTCGCTCGCCTGCTAACTCCCTCTCCCCTCTAAAGCTTATTGCCTCGGCGCTGGTGGTGCCATCGGAGGCGCCGGGGAGGGCGCCGGTCCGATCGAAGCTCCAGTTGGTTGGGGCAACCGCGTCTGTGCCTGATTGGTCAGCTTGACGAAGGCGTCGAGCATCGCGACCGAAGTGATCTTGCCCATGTCGGTGCTGGTATACGCACCTCCGAGAGCGCCGACGCCGGCGTTGGTGAGCAGACCGCCTCCCAGGATCGACAGATCCTTTTTGCGGGCCGAGCCCGTCGCGATCGCCTGTTGGATGCCGGTTTTCACCTCGATCAAGGTAAGCATGGTCTGGCTCGACTTGACCTTCTGTTTGAACCCGAGGCCGCCGGGGAACATCGTGCCGAGCCCGCCTCCGCTGCCACCCGCATCAGAATCCGAATAGAGCACCTTGGCCTGGAGAAGGTAATCCGCGGCCTTCAGAGTGGCTTGGTTGTTCGCGCCAGCGACGCTTCCACCCGCTGCGAGCTGACGCTCTCGCTGCAGGGCGTCGAAGCCTTCTCCACGATCGACGACCTGGAAGCAGCCCGATTGAGCAACGAGAAGCTTCAGCAGGGGGATCGGATCAACACGCTGACTCCCGCCGTTCTGGGCTTCTGCCATCCGCATCAGCGCCGCAAGGCCCGGGGGAATGCCCTCGGCGGTTCCTCCAGCGGCGCGCTCCTCCACCAACGCGATGGTCCCGTAGGGTCGATCGCAGCGTGGAACCTGCGTATTCTCGTCGATCCCGATCCCCCCCTTACCCGCCTTCTGGGCGAGCGCCGGCGAAGCCGACGCTGCGAGCAATGCCATGATTGCGATAGTACGGCGCATTGTATCCCTCCCTCGTTCGATGATCGTGTACCATAGGTTTGTTGCTATCTCAGTGCGTTGCGACTGAAATGACCTATTCCAGAAAGCCCTTTGCGCTGTCGGCTTTGACCTCGAGAGCGCGAGCAAGACCGGTCTGCAGCCGGATCGTCTTGTCTGTTGATCCGACCACCTTCACCGGAGCCATCATTTCCTTTGCTGTGGTCGAGCCGAAAAGGCGGTCATTCCCGTGCCAGAAGGCCGTCAGCCCCTCCGCAATCCTGACGCGGTAGGTCCCGACCTGGACCGGTGTTGCCGTCTTCTTCCCCCCAGCTACGTAGATCCCCAACACATCCTTGTCGGTCGCGACGTCGTTCAAGACGACCACGTAGCCATGATTGGGCCTGTCTGGAGCGCGAAACCTTAGAATGCCCTGTCGACGGTTAAGGTCGGTTGCCGGTGTGGTGAACACCGTGCCGCTTTCCGGGAATGGCACTGGAATCATCCTCTGAAATGCCGACGTCATCACCGAGGTGTACGTCCTATAGATGACATACATGCCCCCGAGCGCGACGGCCGGAACTAGGATTGCTTGAAGTAGCGCACGTCCGACGCCGGCCATTTGCCATCTTGCGTTGGTCCATGACGATCCCTGGCCCATTTCCACACGCCCGCGCTTGTCGTTCCAGATCGTCGGGCCGTCATCGATACCCTGGCGCCTCCGATACCGGGCCCGCATATAGTCGCGATCATCAAGCCCCATGACGTGCCGCTCCAGTTGTTATGGCGCGCTTCGTCACGGCGCGGTGATGCAGAATCTTCAGCTGCTGCATGAAGTCGGCGATGACGAAGGAAAACTCGTCTGCGACCTCCTTCTCGGCCGCACATTCCGGCGCGATCGAAGCCGCGGCGAGCACCAAATGAGCCGCTGCAATCGGATGCTCATCCATGAGGTGAAAGGCTCTCGTGCGAAGATCGTCGGCCAGCTCCTCGGCGGGGGTGTGTACCCCGGCTTGGCTGGTAGGGGCGCTCTGAGCGTCATCTAATCCGCTGGCTTCGGCAGATGGACGTGATCGTTCGGCTATTGCCATGGCTACATGACCTCGTGGCGGGGAAGGTTCTGTGCGGGGAGGGGTCGCAGCGACGCGACGATCGGCATGACGTCGTTGAAGTTGGGCTGCACGCGCCCGGGCACGCGGATCGTGCGATATCCCGCATAAGCCGTCATTTCGTCGCGAACGCGGTCCTTGAACGGGTTATGCGACCAGTCGTCGACCTCGATTAGCGCGACGATCAGGCCCGTCGCACGATCCTGCGCCACGAAGTCGACGATCTTCTGCGAAAAGGCATTCCGGTCGGAAATCTTGCTCTTCCGCATTGGGCTTTGCGGTACGCGCAGAAGCGCTCCCATCGCGACTTGCGCATGGATACGGCAGTGCGGCAGGGCGCGCTCGAGGACGTTGAGCATGGCCGTCTCGCGCGGGGTCAGGAAGCGTTTCGCAACCGGGCGCGGTGGACCGAATATGTTTCGAACACCTAGCGCCTTCAGGATGAGGACGGCCGAGACCAATGCGATCAGGAGGGGGAGGGGCTTGTCCATCATCGGACGGCACTCAGAGGGATCGAATCCGATGTTTTGCCGCTCTCAGCCGCTGATAGCCGGTTTTCGGACATAGAAAGCCACTGCACCTCTTTTGATGATGCTGGCCTTCCGGGGATGAGCTGCGCGGCGACGACGATGATCGCGAATATGACTAGGACCCGGGCGAGTTGAACGATCATGCGCCGATCGATCGATCGGCGCGCATCGTCCTTCTTCTCCAGTTCGGCTGCACCCTGCAGACAGGCGAGCGCTCCGTCACTCAGGATACGAGCATTTTGGGTTTCGTCGTCAAACAGGGTGGCGTCGCCACTCGAAAACCGACTGGCTCGAATAGCGAGCAGATCATGCGCGAGCCTGCGCAACTCTTCGGACGTGGGTTTGCTCTGAAATATCGGGCTCATGGCGTTCCTCACATATCCAGGCTTAGATTTTTCTGAGGGAGCCCCGGCAGCTGGTCGCCGTGGCCAGGCATCGCGGGCAGGGAGCTCAAATCGTCCATGTCGAGCGGGCGCATTCCCAGCTCGTCGTCCTTCCGCGTCTCCGGGCGCTTCTGGCGATCCTCGTCATCCTTGCGGTCGAGCGCGAGGCCGTCACGCTCCATCTGCTTCGGATCCGAGTAGTCGTTCTCCGACTTGCCCATGGGTGGGAGGTCGTCAGCCGACGTCAGCGATGCGTCGAAGATGATCCGCTGCCCGTCATCGCGATCGAGTGTCGCTGCTGCTGCGCTAAGCGCGTCGTCGGCCGCCTTGGTATGTCGCCCCGGGCCGTCGATATCGAGGCGTCCGAGGGTCTCGAGCGACGCCGTCTTGTTGCCGGGGTTGCTGTCGAGTTGTCGGTCCAGCTTCTGAAGGTTGTCGATGACCATCGTCAGCTCGAACCGCACGCGGGTGACGGCGACGTTGAAAAGGCGCTGGTTGGACAGGTTGCGCTCGAAGCTGCGCATGGCGACTATCGCGTCGTTGGTCGTGACGCCCTGTGCCATGTGCATGTTCAGGGCGTATGCGAGATCCATGCGGTGCATCATCCGGTCACCGTTCTCGAGCGTGACCTCGTCTTTGTTGGCCAGCTGTACGGTGACCTTCCCGTCCTCGATCCGAGTGATGGTGCCGAGCGAGGCGTTGAAAATCCCGCGGTCCTTGTCGTTATCCGTCCACCTGATGCGATCGCCCTCATGGATGCGGATCGTCTCCAAGGTCGCGAGCGACATGCGATCCTTGCCGATCATGGGGTCCATGCGCTGGGGATTGAATTTGATGGCGCGCCCATTCTGGACCACCTCCACCCTGCCGTTGGCGAAAGTGCGTCTGACCTCCGCCACGCCGCGGCGCAGGCCGAGCTCCGGGATCACCTCCTGTATCTGAAGCTGCTGACCCTTCTCGTAGGATTGGGCGTACCGCAGCTCCTCGCGGGTCAAATTGATGTTCTGCAGGACTGTAACGAACAAGCCATCGCCCTTGAGCGTGCCCTCGTCCCGCAAGCCCTTCTGGACCGCATCATTGATGTCCGCTCGTGTTTCGCGCCCGGAGGCGAAGATCGCCGTTTCAGCGCGCTTCTCCGGCGACAGGTCGAGCCATAGCTCCGCCGCACGCGCGGCCGGGTCTTGGTGTTCGACCACCTTGTCACCGAGCACTTTTAGCGCCTGGCCCGCCTTTCCGACGTTGGCGAGTGCTGCAACCGTCCGAAGCTGGTCGGTCTGCTGTCGCAGATTTTCATCCATCCGAGCCATGCCGATCATCGCCGCCTGCATCATCGCGAACGCCTTGCCGGCGTCGATCGGGAGCAGCTGCTGTCGGTCGCCGATGAGCGCGATACGTTCGATGCCGAGCGCCTCTGCGATCGTCAGCATCTTCAACATGTCCTGGTTGGAGACCATCGACGTCTCGTCGACGACGATGACCGTGTCCTTCAGCTCGTCCCGCCGCGCCTGAGCAGCCGGCGTGTTCGGGTTTATGGCGTGCTTCTCATTGTGCCAGATGAAGTGCGCGATCGTCTCGGCGCTGACGCCGGCGGCCTGCATCTGGTCGACCGACATCTCCCGATTGGGGATCGCATCGGGCCGGGCCATGCCCTCCTTCATGTCGGCGACCATCTTGTTCTGAAAGGCGAGGCCTAGCACCGACTTGCCTTCAGATTCCGCCACGCGTGCGACAGCTTGGAGCATCGTCGACTTGCCCGCGCCGGCGATGCCCTGCACCGCGACGATCTTGTCAGGCGAGGACACGACCAGCGTTGCGGCTGCAAGCTGTCCTTCGTTCAGCGCGTGAGGGGAGGCGGCCTGTAGGCGGTCTGGTGCCTCCGAAGGGGCAACCAGCGGTGTCGCAGTGCCTTTGCCGGCCTCTACTCGCTCAAGGATCCGTTCCTCGGTTCTGAGGGATTCCGGCGTCGTTACGGCGGCCACCATCCCGGCGCTGCTACGGATCTCGCCGGCAAGCAGCTTGCCCTTCTCGGTCAGCTGATCGATGCGCGCCTCGACGTGATCGATCGTCACGCCCTTCAAATTGAAGTCGAGTGCCTTCTTGGCGACCTGGTTCTTCTCGAATGCCGCCTCGCGCTGGCCCAAGGTCCGGATCGCCGAGGCAACGGCGAGCTGCGCGTTGGCTTGCCCGGCGCTCTGCGCCATTCGCACGAAACCGCGGTCGACGAGCGGGTCGGGCGAACGCATCAAGCCCGACACCGTTTCTCTCGCCACCTTCACGGCGTCTGCGATGGCATTGTAGCTGCGGCCAATAGCCCCGGCGTTCTCACGCTGCTCCATCTTCGCGGCGGCGTTCATCGCACCCTCAAGCAGCGCCTTTCCGTCCCAACCGGCTGCGGCTGCATCCTTCATCCAGTCGAGGACCAGGCCGTCCCGATCCTCGAGGTTGAGTTTGGGATCGCGGGTTGTGACGGTGACACCGTCTCGCCCCTTAGGTGATACGATACCCAGCTCGGCCGCCTTCTCGAGGATCTGCTCACGGCGCTGGCTGAAGGTCTCGAGGACGTCCTTGGGCACCCCGACAATCTCGAACGTGCCGTGCTTTCCGGTCGCTACAAGTTGGTAGCCGAGCTTCTCCAACTCATTGCGGAGATACGCATGGTAGATTGCGCCGATCACGGTGTTGTTCGCCCAGATTTTGTCAGCGTGGAGCGCATGCCACTCGCCATCCGGCCCCTTCGTCAGGTTGGCCAGGATCGCATGGATATGGAGCTGGGGATCGAGCGCGCGGCTCGTGTCGTGCTGAAAGAGTGCGTAGACCAAATTGCCGGTCTTCACCGCCTCCGTTTTGCCGTCCTTCGTGATGCGCGTTTCAGCGAGGTTCTTCTCGATCCATGACAACGTCTGCTGGACCGCCTTGGTATGGGCTCCGTCCGGGCCGAGGATACGCTTGTCCCCTGCCACATAGGCCATGAGCGAGACTGACTTCGGTGCCGAGAAGGTGAGGTCGTACCCCGGCCGCCGACCCTCTCGTTGGTCGACCTTCTCTCCTGAAGGCAGCTCGCCATGCAGTGCCTTCGCGAAAGCCTCTTGGCTGACCGCGCCGGTAAGGCCTGCCGTGGCGGCGCCTTCCCCGCCCCAAAGGCTGACGTCTCCAGCCTTCTCGTCGGTGTAATAATCACCTGCGACATAGTCGTCCTTGGTGAAATACTTCGCCGCGCCGGAGGCCGATTTCACGGTAGCGATCGAGTGCATCGTTACAGCCCGATCCCGTCGTCTTCAGGGAAGGCGTCACGCGCTTCGCGGACGGACAGATCCTCCGGCCGCTCCGCGGTCGGTGTCGGATCGTCACGCAACCGTTCGTCGCTGCGCGCAGGGGCGCTGCGCCCATCCATGGACCGGGCCCGGTCGTCACGCTCATCATCGCTGGTCCGGCCGCGATCGGCCGGCGATCCCGCTTCGGTGCTGCTCACCACCGTCGCCTCCGACGATGGGCCGTCACGGGAGTTATCGACCTCCCCTTCGCTGGGCTGGGAGAGGATATTCGCGGCGAGATTGTTCGCGACGTTGGCCGGTTCTACCTCCTCCTCCGACAGTGCCAGCGACTCCCCACGCCCGCCGTCATCACCACCGCTGTTCGGCTTTCCACCACCTCCGCGACCAGACGCCGCAGGCGCGTCAGGATCGCGCGGTTTCCGCGGGACGAAACCTTCCGCGACCTTCGGGTAGTGCTCCCACTCGAGCTGGATGCGCGCGGCAGGGAAGCCGTCAGGAAATTTGACGAAGCCGTGCATGGATGGAAGGTTCGTAATGTCGTCTGGGATGACCAGCGGCTCGACCTGCTTCCGAGGCGTCAGGGTCGAGGCATCGCGGGTGTTGTTGTAGCCGTAGCTATACCCCTCATCCATCTGCCGGATTTCACGGTTGCCGATGTATCTGGCGCACTGCTCCGCGGTATCGAGATCGGCCGCAGCCAGGATCAATTTGGTGCGCGCGAGCGACGACAGATTGCGGGCGTTTTCCTCGCCGTAGACCTGCACCAGCTTGTCGAAGGAGTGGAGCCCAAGGATCATCGCCCCGCCGAAATTTCGGGCGGTCTGCAGGCCGCTTTCGATCGCCGGGAGCCGGTGAAGGGCACCGAGCTCGTCAAACATGAACCACGTCCGCAGCGACCGGGTTTTCGGCATCGTCATGAGCGAGTGGATGGCGAGGTTCGACCACAGCGTGAGCAGCGCCCGGTTCATCTCGAGATCGGTGTAATTTGAGGTGATGAAGAGGATCGAACCGGGCTTCTTGTCGCCGGTCATCCAGTCCTTGATCGAGTAGGTGCGCCCCTCGTCGGGGAGGAAGCGCAGGACCTGCGCATTGGTGTTGAAGACGGCGCGGATCGACTCCGCCATGCGCGCGGCTTCAGGCGCCGTCAGAGGGTCTGCGATCGTCTTGGCTAGGTGCTTGTGAACCTGCTTCAGGTCGGCCGTCATGAGGTTGTCCGCCAGTGCCTGGTTCGTTGTCATTTTCTTCTCGATGAGCTTCATGCACATCTCGATGAACAGGGTCCGCGCGGCGAGCGCCCAGAAGGGCTCGGAGGAGCCGCCATCGGACGGAATGAGGGCGGCGGCAGCGGCCGTGAACTCGCTGTAGGTCCGGCAGTCGTTGAAGATCGACCAGGCCGGGCAGCGCGCGTCCATCGGGTTCAGGATCGTGTCCCGTTCGGGGTCGTAGAACGCCTCGACATAAGCCCCTGTCAGATCGAACACGACGGCGCTGTCTTGGCGCTGCCGGATCTGTGCGATGGTCTTGCGGAGGGCGGTCGTCTTACCGGCGCCGGTCGTGCCGAGAAGCAGGGAATGGGACTGCTCAAGGCGGTGCGGGTAGGGGATGCCCGCGATCGTGTACGGATGGTGGATGCCTCCCGCTTTGCGGGCTCCAAACGGCAGCTTCAGGACCTGCTCCGGCGTCTTGTTCGGGAACAGGCTTTGAGCCTCTTTCACGAACTCGATTTTGTTGTGCTGGACGATCTCGGCATAGAGGACATCGCGCTCGACCAGCATGGCTCCGCGCTCGTGACGCTCCTGAACCATTGCCTTGCCGCGCCGCTTGGAAAAGTCGACGTACCAGATGGCAAGGGGCACGGTGACGCAGGACGCGATCATGGCCGATCCGATCACCCCGCGGACGGCTTTCGTCCAAGCCCGAGCGACTTCCGGAACGTAGGGCACATAGCCCATGATCGTGCGGTGCAGACTGTTGTCGGGCATCCGCAAATCGACCTGCTTCAGGTTGTCCAGGGCGACCCAATTCCAGAGACCCGCTAGAACCCGCATGCAGATCAGCTGGACGTTGTTTTCATCGAGGGTGATGGACAGGATAATGACGTAGGCGAGAGCGAACACGCCGAGCCACATCAGGATCGGCAATTTGGCCCCCTGCAGCCACATCAGCACCTGAGTGTTTAGGAGCTGCGAACCACGCGTGAAGTTGCCCGAATTGCGGGGGAGTTCGCCTCGCGCCGAGTGGTGTTCCTGAGGGATAGGACGGCCGTCATTGCGGATGTCACGCCGCATGGCCTTGGGGTCATCGCGCGCCATGATACTGCTCCATCCGAAGGTCAGTCTGGGCGATCAAATGGTCGCGCAATTCGGGGTGGTTTTCGCGAATGATCGCGTCGAGCGCGATCTGCGTATATTCGGTCACGCGCATGTGGCGGAGCTGGCTGTCGTCGGCACGCTTCGCACCGGCGACGAATTGCTCGATCGCCAATCGGATCACGTCTGACGTGCTGCGATTTTGGCGTGCCGCTACCGCATCGACCTGGTCACGTAGATCCCGCGGGATCCGGACCGTGCAGTGTGTTTTGGTACTCAAGAACCAGCTCCCTAGCAGGGGGGCTGGTGGGCACTCCGTGGTGTAGTTTTTAGCGGGTCTTCAATGCTCATTCAAGCCGCTCGTTGATTTGCGCCTCGAAATCGTGCCACATCGTAACACGCAAAAAGCGCGGTTTTCTGCGGTTTTCTGAGTGTGTTACGTTGTGCCACAAAGCGTAACACATTGTGACCCTCATTCGTCATCTGCTAACCTGTTGAAATTGCTCGGGAAAAGGCAAGCGAAGCTTGCGTAGGGTGTGCTCTACTGTAGTCCCGATTCCTTCGTATTGCTCTGGCTGTTCCGGTCCGTCGAGACGGCTCGGGATCGCCTCGGTTTTCCGCCGGGATCCAATCCGCCGCTAGGCGGAAAGCAGCTGCCTGAAGGGCGCTGCGCGCCGGGCGTATGGTCCTCTTGTAGGGGGATAGCCAAGGGTTTCGCTCCATGGTCGTTCGAGTGGCTTCCTGTGCGATCCATAGGCGGCTATATCGGTCCCGTTCAGAGCCGATAAGCCGTACCGAAAAGGACACTTTATGGCGAAGTCACTGGACGCTGAAATGGCCGCGATCGCGGCCGACGAACGCAAGCTCGCCGAGCGCCGTCAGGCGCATCAGGCGAAGGTGCGGGAGGCGGCTGTCGGAGCAGTCGAGAAGGCAGGGCTGTTCAAGGTCCCGCTCGATCGACTGGAGGGGCTGATGAAGGCGGTGAAGACGCTGGGCGTCGACGAGGTTGAGAAGCGGCTCATGGCGCAAGCCTGAGCCGGTTCGAGGCCGATGGTCACGGCGATGGCCGCATGGGGCTGCTACCTCATGCGGCCATTCTGTTTTCTGGTCAGGACGCGGCGCAGCCGGCTTGAGGTTGGCAGGCAAAAAAAGGGACGCGCCAGCCGATAGGCTGGGCGTCCCTGCGGGTCGCTGAGCGTGGCTCGCTTGGCCGTCAGGCCCATGCGAGGTGGTATTCTCCCTCGACCGGCTTCAGCGCCGCCATGGTGGTCAGCGCTTCGACGTATCGAGACATCTGGGGATCCTCGTCGAGCCGTCGCCGGATGCGCGGATCCATGAGCCGCTGTCGGAGCTGCGACAGCGGGATCGCGCCGCACGATTCCTCGTCCAGACCGAGGCTGGCGAGAAGGGCGAAGGCGTTCCCGTTGGCGACCTCCAATTCGGGTGCGCCATCGGGATTGAGGCCAAGGCCGAGCCGCAGATCGCCGGTCGGTTCCTGTTGCCAGACGCGGACGCGGCGTGCCCGGAACTGGGCCTCGTCGATGACGGCAATAACGGCCGGATCGTGGTCGAAGCAGCGCGCGATTGAGGCGAGCGCGAGAGGGCACACCCGGACCTCGATCTCGAACGACCCGGAGGCTGGTTCACCGTGGATCGGGATGACCATCGGAGCCCCGGTCCGGCCGCTATGCTCGTCGACAAGATCGCGGAGCGCGCCGAGCTGGTCGGGAGTGATGACGGCGGGTGAGGGCGACAGGACATTGTGGCCGTCGTCGACGCGGAACGTGATGGTCATCTCGACCTCCTTCGTTGAAACCGCTTCTCCCTTTCTCTCTCCTCTCCGGCGACGATCCCGGCCCCCTGAGACTGGGCGCGAGCAATGTGTCAGCGTGCGTGCTGGAGAATGGTTTTATGAGCGCGTCAGCAGCGCCAGGGCGGGCTCGATGCCCGCACTGGCGCTTCCCGGCCGAGGCGTAGCAAGGGCGGCCCGAAGGGGCCGCTCCGCAGCGAGCGAGCCGGGTAGGGCGCGCGGATCGCAGACAGGAAAAAGGCCGCCCGGATCACCGAGCGGCCTGTTGGAATGGCAACCGGAGAGCGTCGCCGCCCGGCCAAGTTACTTGAGGAAGTTGCTCCAGATGGCGGCAGCGCCGAGCAGCGCGAGCAGTGCTGTCTGCACGCCGATCCAGATGGTCAGCGTCGAGCGCGTCGTCTCGATCTTGCTGTCGATGCCCGTCAGCTTCGCCTCGAGCGCCTTGTTTGCCTGACCGACTGCCACGTCCACGTGCTCCTCGATCGCTGCCACTACGGCAGCCGCCTTGTCGTCCTCGACATTAGCGTCCTTCAGAGCACGAAACAACAGAACCTGCATAACCATTCCTCCTTTGTCTTCATGACGGAGATCACGCGTCGGTCGGGGTGGCGAGGGTCAAGGACCGCGTAGCGGCCGCGGCAGCGGCGGTGGGGGTCACGATTTTGCGTAGCAAAATGGTGGGGCCCCGCCGTCCTTGAGGCTCGCCGCACCGGCCGACAGACTGGGACGACTTGAGATAGAGGGTTTACCCCGCGGCAGCAGCGCCAGGGCGGGCTCGATGCCCGCACTGGCGCTTCCCCGGCCGAGGCGTAGCAAGGGCAGGCCGAAGGACCTGACCGATGCGAGCGAGCCGGGTGACGGCCGGGCCTTGAGCCTCACCCCGGGGAGGGGCTTGCCGCGAGGATCATCAGCGCCGCTTCGTCGGTGCGGCCCTGTGCGATGATGATCCCGCGCGCGTTCCCACGCGCTGCCTCGGCGGCTATGCCCTCGGCGATCTGATGCGCCTCGTCGAACTCCCCGGAGCAGTCGTCATCGATCACCATCTCCTCCAGCTCGTGATCGAAGCGTCCCGTGTATCGGCCGGCCCATCCGTCACGCTCCCGGAGCGCGTCTTCCAGTCGCTGGATCGTCCGGAACCCGTGGCGCTGAGCGGCCAGATAGCCGGCTTCGTGCGTGGCGTAGCTACGCTGCGTGTTGATGCTGTTCATGACCGTCTCCTTCGTCTTGATGACGGTGTCCTCGCGTCGGTCGGGGTGGCGAGGGTCAAGGACCGCGTAGCGGCCGCGTCAGCGGCGGTGGGGGTCACGATTTTGCGTAGCAAAATGGTGGGGCCCCGCCGTCCTTGAGGCTCGTCACCCCGGCCGACAAACTGGGACGACTTGAGAGAGAGTTTTTCCCGCGGCAGCAGCGACGGGGCGGGCTCAATGCCCGCTCCGGCGCTTCCCCGGCCGAGGCGTAGCAAGGGGAGGCCGAAGGGCCGGACCGAAGCGAGCGAGCGGGGCGGGGGCGGGGTTGTCCACGGCTGACCCGAAACCCCTTTCAGCGGGAAGACGGTCGCCAATATGGCGGTGGCAGATCCCGGGTGCCGCTCGCCAGCTGGCCGGGCCGTCATCCCCCGGTCAGCCGTGGACGCTGCGGCTTTAGCGCGCAGATCCTAACAACATGCGGTTGAGCCGCGAACACGCGCTGCCGGCGCTGCGGGCGTGCGGCAGCGCCTTACCGGAAGGGGGAAGGTGACCGGGCGCGCGCTGACCAGGCGCGGCCCGACGGGGCCGTGCCAAGGCAGTGCGCGCCCGGTCACCTGGCGTGGGGGAAACCAGTAGGGTTTCCCCCACAAAGCGACGGTGGCGAAAAGGGGCCAGCGCCGGGGATTTCTCGTCGCTGGCCTAGTCATTCCTGCCAAGGAAAGGGGATGGGCGGCGCGTAGGGGGAAAGCGCGCCGCCCGATGGGTTCAACCGAACGCGGCGCGCTTGGTTGCGACGGGGGCGGGGGCCTGTCCGTCGATCCGGAAAGCGTGGGTCGGGATGCGGGCGGTTTTCAGCACCTGCAACAGGTTGGATTGCAGCCCGGACCCCTGACAGACGATTGCCTCGACCGGGTTAAGGGCGGCAAGCTGTTCGTTACGAACGAAGCCCGCGCGCTTGCCATAGCGGCCCGTCTGCGGGGTGAAGGCAACAACCGTGACGCCTCGGCTTGCGGCCCATGCTGCGGCGATAGCATCGCATCCCTTGCGCTGCGCGGTCGTGCACAAGGTCATGTGCGGAACGCGCGCCTTGATGGCGTCGAGCCGGTCCCAAAGCTGTTGCCAGTCGTGCCACTCTGCGCCGCCCGAAAAGACGACAAGCGGGCCGGTGGGGTTGCGCTTCTCGCGGTGGTCCTGCGCGCGCGCTTTGAGGAAGTCGATTGCCGCGATCTGGCTTGCGGTGCCTCCGCTCGAAACCTTCGATCCGCGCGCCGGGGACCATGGGTGGCCGGTCTGCGCGCGGTAACAATCGGCGGCATAATCGCGCATACACTCGATGGCGGCGCGCTGTTCCGTCTTGGTCTGGGCGCGGAGTTGCAATTCCTCCATCTCGACCGCGTAAATCTCCGACGGGTCATAGCGGCGGGTCATCTCGCCAAGGTCGGCGCAAAGCCGGTCTTCCTCGCGTTCCAGCTTCTGCGCCTCGTAGTGGAACGAGTTGACGAAGCCCCATGCGATCGCCTGCGCGCTCGCCTCTAGGCGAGTGTCGCGGAACAGGTCGAAAAGGGTCGCCATGATCGCCGCGCAATCGTGTTGCGCCTCGATCGGCTCGGGCATGTCCAGTTCCTGCCGCTCGCCCCCCATTTCGACGATGGAAAGCGCGCCAACGTCGCCGAACGCGTCCTGAAAATTGGTCGTCGCGGTCGCCTCGGCGTAGCTCTCCGCGATCTCGTCGGCCGCATCGGTCGCCGTCGCGCTGTGCTCGGCGTTATCGTCGGCGGGGTGGCAATCGTTGGTGTCCGTGCGCGCGGCGTTCGCCCGGCGCGTCGCCCATCCCTTGCGGGCGGCGTCTGCGCGGGTGGTGTCGCTCGTTGCGAGGGCTTCGCCCATGGCGGCAAAGCTGCTAAAGCGCTGCGAGGTCGTTTCCTTGGTCATGGCGTCAATCCTTGGCAATTGGTGGCGGCTAGGGTCGGGGGAGGGTTGCACCCCTCTCCCCGCCCGTCTGGCTGGCTTAGAAGGCCGGGACGTAGTCGTCGGCGGTCTGGTCGTCGCTCACGCGGCCATCGGCGGTCGCGTTGCCTGCGAAGTCGTCGGCGTTGTTGGTGCGGCTGCGGCGACCGGTCCGGCTGCCGTCGAGGTTCTCGCGCCGCGGGGCGGGGCGGTTCCAGACGACGCGATAGCCTTCCTCGACGTCGCCAAAGAGCATGATCTGGAGGGGTTCGGGGAGGCTCGGGTCGTCCAGCTTGCCCTGATAGAAGCTCTCGCCGCTGCTGTTGCTGGTCATTTCCCAAAGCGCGCCGATCTGAACCCAACGCTTCGCGACGTTCAGGACCATGATCTCGAAGGCGGGCGCGCGCTCGTTGTTGCTCTCGACCGGGCGGAGACCCAAGCGAGCGAGGTCGATCGTGGCGGTTGCGACCGAACCGAGCAGCTGACCATTGACCGACTTGAAGGAACCGATGTTCATGATCTTAACTCCTATTTGCGGGGGCCTCTCCCCCTGTTTGCCGGTGCTTGGGGCCTTTCCCCTTCCGGCATCTTTCTTTTACCCCTTCCCCTATAAGTATTGAAGCGCATTGTTTTCTTGACACTAAAGTCATCGTACACGGTGAGTCCGAGCATAAATAGCTCCTGACTAGGGAGCGTAAATAAACAAATCAAAGGCGTATTGATCGCCCAAGCGATCAATTCCCCTTTTACTGTGCTGATGGGCAAGGCCCGGCCTCTGTTCTCATCGCACCCGGAGCCGTCCTCGCAGGGGCTCAAGAGGCAGGCACGGCCGGCGGGGTCAACATGAATGACGGAGGCTCCGCCGCTTTAGCGGTGGAAACCGTAGGGCCTTTAGGCCCGGTATTCTTGTTGAGGCGTCTTCAAACAAACAAAAGCATTGCCCGCTTGCGGGCAATTCTCCTTTGACGCCGACCCCGTCGGACGGGTCTGGCACGCCGAGACACTGGGAGACGGCGCAGGGTGCGATGAGAACATAGGCCCACAAAGCACTCATCATGCGCCTAGCGCATGATTCAACAGCCGAAGGCTGCCAGCGGTGAACGTCGTGCGCGCGTGACTTCTGGGGCTAGGGGAGGGGCAAGCCTCTCACATCCGCGTAGATCGCCTCAGGAGCGCCGTGGGGTCGTCTCCGGGACCCGGACAAGGGATCGTCACCCGTCAGGGCGGAGACCCGCTCTTGCGGGGCTCCGGTCGGCTCTTGCCGACTAGAGCCCGGCCCCGCCCACCGGGCGGGGATGGCCCTCACCCATCTTCCCCTTATGCCGAGATGCAGCCACGATGTCCGGCATACGAGGGGCAACCGGGATCATCGTCATGTCGACATTCGACAAAGGCCTGTTGAGCGCGACGATCGATGCAAATGGCATCGCATGGGTCACCTACGCTGGCCCGCCGTTCACCCTCTGGCAGTTGCTTGAAAGCAATGCAGTCGGCGCCGTTACCCGTCGATCGTCAGCCGACTCCAGCGACGTGCTCGAACCGATCTTCCGGGCCGGGCCGTGCTGCTGGATTCTCTGCCTCCAGTATTGCGGCGACGGCCTACCGCCTCCCTTTCCCCTCGCCACGCTGGCTCAGGTCGCTTACTGGCATCAACGCGTTGTCTGAGCGCTACCCTGCGATTTCAACCGACTGGAACGTGGTCACCGAAGGTGTCGTTTAGGATCACGCGGCAACTGGGCGCGAGGGCGCGATCTCGTTTGCCTCGCACCTGGGTTTAGGTCAGCATCGACCCATGATCGTCATCCTGCTGCTCGTCATCATCGCCATTCTGTTGTTCGGTGCGGCAGCGGTCCGCAGCGCGATCGGCATCATGGTATCTGGCATCGTCGCGCTCGTGTTCCTGCTCTACCTGCTGGGTACTGGCTGGCATGGCGTCGCGACGATCGGTTTGGTACTGCTCGGCGTTGGAGCCGCCTTTGTGGGATCGGTGGTGCTGAAGGCGCGCGCTGATGAACGTGCCACTGAGACGCGGACGCAACAAATCTTGGCGATGTCGGACGAGGACCGAGCGCTAAGGATTGCCGCCATCGCCGAGAAGCAAAAGGCTGATGCATGGCAACGGCGTTACGAAGCGGGGCGAAAGGCCGGTCCGCACAAGCGCAAATAGGTTCGCCGCTCAAGGAAATTGCACGTGACTGGCGAACCCGAGATCAATGAAACGGCATCGCGCGGCTATGAGCCACCAGCTCGAGTGCGCGACTATTTCGCGGAGATGTACGTCGCCGGCGTCCTCGCCGACGCAGGGTGGGATATCTATTTCCCTCGCCGCGATAACGGCTTCGACATGATCGTCAGTCGCCCGGCCACGAACACGACGATCGTCCGGCCGGTGCAGGTCAAGGGCAAGTACGCGAGCGACGAGAAGACCGACAAGAGCGCCTATGGCTATGTGGGCCGGCTGACCGCCTTCCACGATGACATGATCCTCGCCATGCCGTTCTTCACGTCACAAGACGCCCATGCGCCAGCTCTGATCGCATGGCTCCCGCGCGCGGCGCTTCGGCCTCATAGCAGGGGGTGGCGCTGTCAGCCCGCTCGGTTCGTGAACTCGGCGCCCGAGCCGCGGCCTGGTTACGCGCAGTATTTCGGCGAGCCCGGGTTGATGGTGTTCGCCGCTGAGGTTGGCGTGTCGATCATCTGATCGATGCCGATGGAGTGAGCGCTCGGCTATTGGCGCGGCGCTGGGCGGCGCAAGTGCCGAAAGGCCTCTACCTCCGGGAACATCAGCCGGGGCAGGTCGAGCAGCCAGCCCGACGCCGTCCAGCAACCGATGCAGGCGACGACCCAAACGGCGATGTACGATCGCCCGTCGACGTAGGGCAGGGCGGCATAGGCATTGAAGAGCCAGATGAACAGGGCGGCGAACAGGAAGACCCGCTTCCAAGTATAGCGATCGGTGATGCGCCGCATGCTCCGCTCCACGTCCTCAAGAGACTGCGGTCGGGTGTCGCGTTCGATTGGCTGCACGGCGCTGTCCTCCATGGTCGTCAACGTAGCCACGTAGCCGACGGCAAGAAAGCCGGAGCGAGCAATCTACCCTCGTGCGCCACCACCCATGGTGATCGCGCGCCATCGACCTCTTCCAGCCTTCGGGCCGGACTGGTAATCATCAAGTCAGCGATGGGAGTCTGTTGGATGAACAAGGCACTTCGGGGGATCGCAGCCTTTATGCTTGCAGGCATAACTTCGCTGCCGCTATTCCTCCTGGCAAATCATTATGCAGGCGGCTTGATATCGTTCTTCCTTTTTATGTTCGTGCTCGTCCCGAAAAGCATAATGATCGCGCGGCACGTAACAGGGTATGATATTTTGGCCGAGGCCGGTTTCCCGCCCTCTTGAACGCGTATTTAACAGGCTGTGGTGACGCCAAACGCTGACGCACCATCGTCTATCGAGGCATGGCCCAATGTTATCAATTCGCTCGTTCTCAATCGGCGCTGCTTGTGCGATAAGTATGCGGTTACCGCACGTCTGCGGTACGCTGCTTAATAGGAGCAGGCGAGTGAAGTTACGTCTGACGGTTTCTTTCTGCATCCTTGCGGCGTTGGTCGCGGTGGATGTCATTTTCGCGCTCTGGGCCGTTGATCTCGCGCGCGCCACCTTTGCCGGCCGCCTTGAGCCACTGGCTGTTGCCCTCGGTGCCTTTCTCGCTTTGGGCATGGGCGGCGCGGTGGTGACCGCAGGGCAGGCATTGCTTGGCCGCTGGGTGAACGAGGCCGCATCACGCAGAGGCGATGCTGTCTGACTAGCTGCGATCGCGCCACGGCGTGATAGGTTAGTCGGTATCAGGCCTGAAAGCGGATAGAATGTCGTCGAGCTGCTGCTGCGACAAAGTGATCGTCGGTTGTGTAGGCGTCGCCGTCGCCAGCGGTTGTCGGAAATCGAGCAGCGGTCGAAATTCGGCGGGCCAGGTGTCGCGCAGCTGCGCCTCGATCGCGGGCAGTGCCTCGTCGGGGGTAATGCTCCGGCCGGACCGGGCAAGCTGGCCGTTCGTCATGCCGATGGTCCCGCAGCGACAATCCATACCGAACGGCGGTTGCCACCGCGTCCAGAACGGATGCTCGCGGGGGAGCAGCACGTTGGCCAGCGGAAGATGCGAGGAATCTGTGCGGGCGTCGCCTACGATCGTCCCGTACTTGAAGGGGAGGGCGGTCGCCTTGCCGTCCTGCGCGTGCCGGTGGGCAGCGCGAGCAAGCTTCAGCGTGACGCCGAAAAAGCGCTCGGCGAGGTCGCGCTCCGTTCGAGGGTCGAGCCCGGTGTTACTCCTCGCGACCAGGTTGAGGAAGTTTGCCTCGGCGCCTCCGCGCAGGAGTGACGTGACCATCCCGTCATGAAGCTCACCGGCGAGCGCCTCGGCATAGGGCACTTCCCAGTCGGTCATTGCCGCGATCTGCGGGGTCCATGCTGCGATCAGGAGATCGCCGCGATCCGAAACCCAGTCGACGATGTCGTCTGCTGCGATAATCATGTCTTGGTCTATCCGCACGGCCGGCGGGTGACACGCTGCTATTTCGGTGTCGCTCGCGGGAGCGGTCCGCAGGCAAAAAAAGGGGCCGGCGCTTGCCGACCCCTTTGGTTTCAGGGAGGGCTATGCCAGCCCTTGAGGAAGACGCAGCATGGATACGGTAGTGAGGCCGTCGACGACCTGGCTCCTGTTCGCCGACGCATGGCGCGCGCGCGATCAGCGCATCGACGACATCGCCCATCCGTCCGCCGAGCGTGATGCCACCGCCTTGTTGCGCCAATATGTTGCGGCTGCGGGGTTGCTCGGGGGTGCAGTCGCCGTAGCGATCGTGGGCATCGCAATCAGTCCGCCATCCGCTGTTGCTGCGATCGGTGGCATCATCGTCGCGCTGGCTTTTGGCTATGCCTTGGTGCTGACGGAGCTCACGGCCGTACCGGAGACGCTTCGGGCTATCCCGACGTTGCCGTCTCGCCGATTGAGGCGATTGCGCCTCGCGACCGCTGCGATCGGGACCGTGGAGACAATCCTGCCGCTGATCCTGGCAGTCGCGATCGTGGTAGTCCACTGGTGAGGCGATCGAGCGGCGTCAGCTCGTTCGGCCCGACATATCGACCCAATTGTCTATGTCGTGACCCGAAGCATCGCGGATCTCGTACATGTCCGCGCGGGTGAGGCGGCCATCGGACCAAGCGGCGCGATACGCCGCCTGACCCTGCGGGCCGGTCTTGGATAGCACGGTCGCGGCGCGCTCTTCTTTGGGGCCGACGGGGATGAAATAAACCGCGACCAGTCCGGTAAGGGCCGCAGACGTGAGAGCGATGGCTGCCAGCCGGACAGTGCGCGCATGAGGCTGCTGCATCCGTTCAGACCCTCCGCAGAATGCCGAGGCGCCTACGAATTAACGCGGTGCCGATGATGTAGGGCGGGCCAGCGAGCAAGCCCGCTACTGCCCAGACCCAGAGGTCGACGTCGGCGTAAACGAGCGCGCCGACGATCCCAGCCCAATAAGCTGCCTCGAGGAGGTGCATGAAGGCGTTGAGGTAATCGCGTCCCGTCGTCTTCGGAACGACGAAGCTGTTGCGGCGCGGCGTGGCCATATCCGGCACTCCCGTTGATAATTGCGTGAACATACGGGAAGCCGGGGCAAAGCCAAGTCAGGTTTGGTCCGATCAGACCGCGGCTTTCAGCGGCTCAGGTTTCTTCCCGTCGGGTAGTTTCTCGCGAAGGTGGTTCCGTACTAGCGCCGCGGAGAACGGCTTCCCGATGAACGTCGCCTTCTCCGGCAGGTCGCCATCGTTCGGTTTGACGCGACCGCTGGCGATGACAATCTCGATCCACGGCCACCGCGCCGCGACATGGTGAGCGAGGGCAAAGCCGTCCGTCTCTCCTGGCATCTCGACGTCAGAGAAGAGGAGCGTGATACCTTCGGCGTGCTCGGGGAGCATAGCTTTCGCAGCATCGCCATGATCGGCCGAATGACAGCGAAACCCAACATCCTCGAGGATGCCGCACGCGTCCATAAGGATGATAGGGTCATCATCGACGACAAGCGCGAAAGGGATCGTTGAGGGTTCCATTCCCCTCAAACCCTTGATTTGGAGCAAAGTCTCCTAACACGCGTCGATTTTCCAACGACTGTCACGCGGTCGAGCGCCGGACAGTCGGGGGGAGGGGAGGTACATCCTCACGACGTTATGCCGACGTTCCCGCGATAGTACCTTTCGGACAGACGACGCTCGCGCACCGCCAGCACGACGAAGGTGATCGCATAGGCCAGTCCCGCAGCAAGCAGGACCAGAAGCGGCACACCAAATGCTGCCAAAGCGATGATAACGGTAGGTCCGATCATGCTGAGGAGCGTGAAGCTCTGCGAGGAGCCGGGTGCGCGAAGTCCGTCCCTGTTGGTGCGCCAGTCTGCTCCGCGGCCTGCTCGCATCGCAGCGCGCATGTTCCACAAGCCGGCTCCCATCGCGATGGCGATCCCCAGAATAAGCAAAACGTGCATTCCGAACCTCCAACGTGTGAGATGTGTGTGACCTTCATAGGGCTGCGCGGTCAAGCGCGGCGACCTGGTGCCACCACTGATGATGTTCCCGGCAAGATTCATCCTGTGGGATCTACGTGGTATGAAGAAAAAGACTTGCGCACCCTGTTCACGTTATGTTCAATACGCGCCACAGGAGGACGACCATGAAGTTGAAGGACGCGATGCGCGGCTATGATTACGATCTGCCGCTTCTGGATGCGCTAAACGATCCGCAGCTGTCGGTCGATCGCCGGGTGCTGGCCGGAGCGACCATCGGCGTCGGCCTGGACATCGCCTATTTCGCAATCCGTGAGCTGGAGGAAGCGTTCGCGGCCTTGGCGCACGACCATAGCAACGGCGTCGAGGAGGGTGTCGGCTTCGAGGAGGTCGCCGAGATCCTGAAGGCGCAGAGCCCGTTCCAGATGCGTCTATGGCACCTGCTGGACGTGACGCCCCTGCAGCTGGCGCTCGAGGACCTCGCGTGGCTCAAGAGCCTCGCGTATCGCCGCGGCCGTATGGCGGCGGTCGTCCGCGACGAGAACCTGCCGATCACCTACATGACCGATGAGGCGCTCTGCGAAGGCGTCACCGCATCGCAGCTGATGGCGCGAACGCAGGCGAGCAGCTGATCTGTCTTCAGGCGACCAGTACCTGCATGGTCTCGGGCGCCTGGGGCCTCTGCCGCGATACGCGGAAGGGTTGAGTAGCGTTGCCGGTGCGAACGACGAATTGATCGACGCCGGTCGCTTCGCGCAGTTGGATTGCGACGGCATAGGCGTTCTCGAAGGACGCCAGTGAGCGGCAGGTAGAAGCTGTGTTGAGCATGGCGCGGTACTCGTCTGGCACGTCCTGTCACGGCACGCGCCGCAGCGCGTCCGTTCATGGATTGTTGAACATGTTGGGTATATCAAAGGGAGCGGACCGGATTCGACGCACTCGCGTTTAATCGGTCTATCCGCCGTTTCGACGGAGGATCCTTTGATGATGGGGTCGGGGCCGCTGCTATCGGTTTCGGCCCCATTTTCGTATCCGCCGCTTGTGAGAGGCGCCGTAGGCGTCCAATTTAGCGGGGCATCATCATCCCGCTGGCGAGGCCAACCACGTAGCCGTCAGCCTCGGCCTTTCGCTTGACCATCTCTTCGCACGTCAGCGGTTCCGAAGGCGGAGCCATGCTTGCTGCTCCGATCATGCCGCAGAAGCCGAGCCCTGCAACCACGGCGGTTACCTTCAAAGTCACCGCACCACCCTGGTAGAGAATGGTTATGGAGGCGGTGACCAGGACCGAGATTACGAACACCAAACCAGTATGATCCATGGTTTCAACTCCTACAGAGTTACGATATGGAAGCATCGGCGAACGGCATCGCAGGCGCGCGCCAATCGCACCGCGTCACACCAAAAGGACGCAGCTTTACAGCGCCGTTAAACGCTCCGTTTTACATAACCATTATTATCGCTCTGAAAGAAAGCGCGCTGCCGATACAGGCGTGCAGGCGTCTAACAGGCGCTAACAGCAGCCTGATTACTGGCGCGTCCGGTCGCGATTAAGCCATCTGTCGAAAGGACCGAACAGCTTCGGGAGTTTGTAGGTGACAAGACCGATCATAAAGAAAAGGCCGCTGCCGAGAAAGTTCTGAGGTAGCCGGTCAGGGGACAGTCCTTCCCACATCAGGCCGGTATAAACGCAGGCGAGCCCGATCAGGTAGACGACAGCGGCGAAGCCCGAAGCTGCTACCATACCGTAACCGACGCTTGCGACGGCCTGGTCGTCAATCTGCCCTGTAGCCCGCTTCATCATCGCGAGGAGCAGGACGAACATCATCACCACCATCGGTGTCCCGGCGACGATCTGAAGCCATTCGATGGCAACCATCTCTCCGAAGGGCCCGGATCCAAGCATGGCAATTCTCCCTCAATCTGTCCTTACGTCTTTCACCCTCCCCTCTCAATCGCGCGTCGCTCCCGTTCGTGGCGCAGGCGGTCAACCGTCGCGACGTCTGCGTGAGATTGGATCAGCCGATCGAGTGCGTCGTCAGGAAGGTATCGCGGATCGAGTTTCGGTCCCTTGGCCTTGGGCGCATCGCGCCCGATGGCGATCAGATGACGGCGGTTGCGCACCTCGACCAGTAGCGCTCCGCGTTCCGCTCGGTTGAAGGCGCGATCGAGACCGTAAAGCCACCCCGCCGAGGCCTCGACCAGCATCGCCTCGCAGCGCTGAAGATCGTCATCGTGACGGCATTCACGGATTCGGTCGACCGTCAGGGCGCGTGCCGTCTCGCGGGTTCGGCGATAATGATCGCTGTTTGGGCCTTCGAGCGCGAAAAGCCGGTGCATATGGCGGACCCACGCTCCCATGCTCTCCCATGCAAACGGCTTCGGCGCGCTACGCGGTTCTGCACGATAGGTTTTCATCGGGGCGAGGGACCGCGGCGGCTTTTTGTCGCCGTAGAAGAGGTCGGGCTCCCGCCAGCTCATCGGACCGGCTCCAGGTCCCGCAGCTCTGCCATCTCGATCTTGGCCGTGCGCTCGGCTCCGACGGGATTGAAGAAGACATAGCAATGGTCCGCGAATGGGGCTCCGCATAGGCGCCACACCACGCCTGCCCGACCGAGAAAGCGTTGGATTCCGAATGCCGGATCAACGGATCCCGGTGCGTCGACCAGTCGGACGCGCTGGCGCACTGCGAGCCAGTTTCCGGCCTTGCGGACGATCGCGGCGCGTTCGTCCGGCGACAGGATAGACGGCCGATCTGATCGTGGCGGACCGAACGTCGCAAACGGGTCGCCTTTGATCCGCTCCAGCTTCTGCTCGATCGCTTCGACAGGCGGCCGATCCCAATCCGGCGCGGCCCGGTTGCGACGGAAGTGTGTCGTCGCTTTGGATCCGAAGAGATCCTGCTGATACCCAACAACACGCCGCTGGCGTTGCTCTTCGGCATAGGTGGCTCGCCATACGTCGTCGTCCGTTTGCGGCCTCGGGGCTTCATCGGCACGACGAACGAGCGCCATCAACTCGGCGAACTCCTCCGGGGAGGTCGTGGCTATGCGCGGATCGTACCTCATCGCAGGACCCTCGACAGGTGTCCTGCGTACACTGAGACCACCTTCCAATAGGCAGCCATGGGGGCCTTGTGACGCCGCCAGCATTCCTCGGCTCGCGTCTGCGCGTCGTGTCGCAGCTCGAGGAGGACGAGCCGTAGCTCAGCTCGGGTCGCCGGCGTCATCGCCTGCAGCCGGGCAATGCTCGGCAGCGCGAGGACCGGGTTGCGCACATGGGCTTGGCTGGACCGCGGCCGCGAGAGGTTGGACCGATCGACCATCATGCCTCTCCCCATTCAAGGCCACGGCCTTCGGTGATCGCCTGTATGGGGCTGTGGTCGACTGCGAGCGCCATGCGCAGCGGCGAAACCCAGATCGCCTTGTGCGAGAGCGTGAAGGTTTCGCCGAGCCGGGCGAGTAGCAGCGCTTCACCTATTTCCTCGGCCATGCCCTGCGCCGCAGCCGATGGGACCGCATTGCCGATCCATTCCCGCTTCTTGGCGTCCGATGTTCCCTCGAGCTCGAACGGTTGGGGCATCGACCAGGCATCGCGTTCGCCGTCGAAGCGGAAGACCTCCTCGGGGTCGAATAGCGACTGAAGAGCGGCCAGCTCCAAGGTCGTAAACGGTCGGTGCCATGTCCCATCGGAGGCGATGATCCGGGCAACCACCCGATCGTTCGGTGCCGGCAAGGTGGCCAGCGGCTCGGCCTCGGGGATGCGGGGATCCGCAACCGACCACTTGCCGCGGTCGTATTTCGCGTAACCGGGGACAGCGACGCTCGTGTCTTCCCAGCGGACCACGCCATAGTGCGCCTGGCTGTTGTAGCTGTGCTGATCTCGGGCACCGGAGCTGAGGCCGACCGGGCGAGGATCTGCGACCGACAGCGCACCGCCAGCGGGATGGATGGCCCCGGTGACGACCTTGGCGGTATCACCAAAATCGGTAACCGCGAGGATGTTGCGATGCGTGCCCGACGCATATCCCGGCCTCGGGTCGGCGACAGAAAGCGCACCAGACCCTACGCGATCCGAGCCGGTGATCGTCGGGGCTGCTTGGTCGGCCGCAACCACCTTCATCTTGTTGTGGTGAGCGCCGCTGCCGTGCGTCGGCCGCGGGTCGGCGACGGGCTCGCCAGCTTCGGAGCCGCCAAGTGGCACGATCCGAAACACGTTGCCTAAGCGCGGGGCGGCGGTTCGAGGGTCGGAGACGGCATAGGGGCCGGTTCCGACCGATACGTCGGCCTTGATGCACGGTGCTGGCTCTGACCACGGCCGCACGCCGAGCTGGACGCTCTTGGGATGGCCATTCACCCGCGGATCAGCGACGGCATGGGCACCGCCACTCGGCTTGGGGCTTCCGCTGATCGTCGCCGCGCTCTGCTCCCAGTCACGCACGCCGAGGACGTGACGATGCGTGCTCTCGCCGTAGTCGGGGCGAGGATCCGCAACGCTGTAAGCCCCGTTCGTCGGACCGGTGCGACCTGCGACGGTCCCGGTGTGGCCGTCCCAGTCGCGGACGCCGAGGACATCGGCGTTCCAGTCGGCAGGAACGCGGACGTCGGCAACCGAGAAGCGGCCTTGGGCCGGCGAGCGGGCCGAGGTGAGCGTCGGCGCGGGGTCAGACCAGTCGAGGACGCCAAGCGCGTTCTCTCGCAACGCCTGCTCGGGTACGATGGCGAAATCTCGGAGGTGCCCGTCCACGACGGCGAGATCGTTCAGCGCGCGCCAGTCCCGGCCCGCCGGCACGAAGGCAAGGCGCACCCACGTCTTCCACTGGAGCGCGGGCACGCGGTGCATGACGCCTGCGACCGGGTCGCCGGGCAGCGGCAGCTTGCCGATCACCTCGCCGACACCGCGCAGCCGCTTCTTGGCGGGCTGATAGATGAAATTCGGCACCTTGGACGGATGCCGAAAGAGGCGGAGGAACCGCTTGCGGCTCTGTGCGAGCCCGCCGATCGTGCCGCAGTCGTGGATACTGTCCTCGACGTCGCTCACCACATACCCGTAGGCGCGGTACAGAGCGTCGATCTTCGCAAGGAAGCGCGCGCCACGCGACGAGGCGATCCGCGGCACGTTCTCGAAGGCAACGATAGCGACCGGATCGTCACGATAGGCCTCAAGGCTGAGCATCATGCCGCGCGTCGTGAGGTCGTTGAGCGCCTGGTACTTGGCGGTCTCGGCCGCCCGCGCCGACAGCAACCCGGAGAAGCCTTTGCAGGGATAGCTTGCGAACAGAATGTCGAGGCGGCCGAACACGCTACGCACGTCGCGCGGCGTCGCTTCGCGCCACCCTGGAGGTGGCGCCTCACCGTGGAAGGCCCGGTATTGTGCCTCGCTGAAGAGGTCCATGACCGTGCCCTTCACGCCGGTCAGGCGCTCGAAATTACGGATGGCGCCTTCATCGACATCGATGCCGCCCGCGCACTCGAACCGGCCTCGGAGTGGTCCCACGCGGGGATTGGCGGCGTTCATGCCGGCAGCGCCGGCGCCAAGGCCGCACGCCATGTGGCCGTGGCGGATCACCACCTCGGCCGTCGCGTGCCTGAATGCGTTCATTGTGAGGCTCCCGGATCTACATGACCCAACAGCCCCTCTCCCCCTTCCCTCCCTGACGCCGCGGGCGACACGCCTTCATCGGCTACAGCATCAATCGGACCGCATCGGTGCTGCGCGAGGCACCGTCATACCCTCGCTGCCATGCGTGGCGCAGCTTCGTGCCGCGTCGATAGGCCGAATTGGCGTTGCCCATCACGAAGCTGCGCCAACCCGCCTTCTCGGCCTCCCATTCGGCGTTGCCCGGCGCCGGGCCGAGAAGCTGTACGAGGTCGAAGCGCCGATCGCGTGGACGGCATTGACGGACATGGTTCTGCTGAGACTTAATGCCCGACACTGCGGTCTCCTATCGTGAAGGGGTGAAGGATGAACGAGATGGCCGCAGCTCCCGCGCTCGCCGTGCAAACCCCGCGATCCGCCTCAAGGCCGTCCCTATGGGTCGTTGCGGCACTGCTGATTGCGCATCAGGCGGCCCTCACCATCATCCACTATCTCGTCGGCCCTGCGCTTGGTTTAGATCCGGCCTCGGCCTCGCTCACCGCCGCGTCGATCGCCCTTGGTGCCGTTGCGATACTCAGCCTGGTGGCGATGGATATCCGCAAGGTCGGCCGCTCTCGCGCTGTTTTGATGGTCAAACCGGATTGGGATCGTTCGACCCTTGTGACCATGCTGGGCGGCCTTGCGGTTGCGCAAATGCCGCTCGGCATATTGGCTTTGCAGGGTGCCACCGTCTGGCAGTCGGGTGCGTCGAGCAATCTCGAGGTCGGCCGCGCACTGGTGGCATCAATGGCCGGGCCATCCGGCATCGCGCTGCTTGTTGCGACGGTGCTGGTCGCGCCGATGGTCGAGGAGGTGCTTTACCGCGGATATCTGCTCGGCACACTCGTTGATCGTGGCTGGCGCGTGGTGGCAGTCATCGCCTCGGCCCTGTTGTTCGTCACCTTGCATTTCGAGCCAGCAAATCTCGTGGCATCGCTATGCCTCGGGCTGGGGACCGGCCTATGCGCCGTCCAATCGCGCTCCATCGTTCCTGGCTTGATCGTCCACATCGCGAGCAACGCATTCGGCATGTGGTATGCGACCCTTGCCTCCTGAGACGGTCAATGCCTGCCTCGGTCGGTCCACCGGGTTCGCCTCAGAGGTCGCCGCGCAACATCATCATGAGGACCCGGCGCGTCTTGGTTGGATCGGCGGGGTCTTCTGATCCGTACTCTCGGGCGAGATCGTAATAGTCGATCGAGAAATAAACGGTCTGCCCGCGAAACTCGAACTCGCCGCGATTTCGCTCCCGATCGCGCGGATCGAAGGCGCAGCGCCGAAGTGCATCGACGATCCCAATCTGAACCGCGAGTGCGCTCGTCCCGTCCTCGGTGAACGTGGCGAGGCAGGCGCTGGTCATCATCACCTTAGCCGTGCGATCAAGGCCTTGCCGGCACCGATCGTTGAGGCGGCCGATAGTATCGATATTGCTGTCGGTCGTATCGACCATCTGAGGTCTCCGAATAGGCGCGCGCAGCGCGCAGTCCCGGCGTTGGGTTCGTGATCCAGATTCACCAGTCGAAGACTGGGAGACCGTCGGCTTCAGGCTCGTCGCGATCGAGCATAATCCAGAAGGCGGATTTCGCGCGCGCGAGGGCCATGCAGGCTGCGAGGTCGACCGGGAGCGTCTCGTCGACGTCCTCCGGCACGTAGATGAACCATCCGTATTCGCCCTTCTCCCAGGCTGGGCCGGGATAGGTCGGCAGGAAGGTGTTGCAGGTTTCCTGCGTGATGTGAGCGGTCGACAGAACGAGCATCGGCTCGATCGTCGGATCTATCGGCCGCGCATCCTGATTGTCGTTCATGGTGTCCTCCGTGAGGGGTCAGGCCGCGAGCGGCGTTGGTCGGGCGAACAGCCCTGCGTTGAAGCGCTCGAGCCAGCTCTGCATGGTTGGGCGTTCGCCAACGGGCACGAGCGCGGCGACGTCCTGAAAACGGATCAGGTCGAGCGGCGCGTCGCGCCAAATGCGGTCGATTTCCCGGCTTGGGAGAAGCCCTTCCGCTCGAATGAAGTCGGTCATCCGGCCTGGGCGCGCTTTGGTCGAGCGGCGCCATAGCCCCTCCACGGTGTGGAGCCTCGGCGCCGCTCTAGCTTCGACCAAGACGATCAGCCGAAGGCACCAGCGAGGAAGGTCGCGGATCTCCTCAGCCTTGTTCGCGATGCAAATCCAACAGGCCGATTTCGGGGGTACTGGAAGACCTTCGGCGATGATCCGCCTGACGCAGGCATCGCGGTCCCAGCCCCATTCCCGCAGCGGCGACTGACAGTCATAGAGCGGATCCTCGATCGACAGCGCGTGGTTTGCGCGAAGTGTGTCGCGGGGGCCTGCGTCATAGCCGATGAGGCGCGTAACGCGCTGGCCGCGGTTCCAGGCGTCGATCGCCGGTTGCCAGTTGGCGAGAAAGGCATCCTGCGGCGCCTTCTTGTATTTGAGGCTGCAGCTCGATCCGCCCAGGCTCTTGCTCGGCAGGGTGGCGTTCGTGAGGCACATCTCCAGCAGGCCGTAATAGGGCGGCCAGTGTTTGAACCGTTTAGGGGTGTACGAGACCAGTTCGTGCCTGATGCCATGCCCGTCCATCCAAGGACGGATGACGTCGAGATAGGCGTATGTCGCCGGCTTCTCGACGCCGGTATCGGCGCTCAGAACGAGGTCCGGTGCCCGGCCTCGCGCCACGAGCTCAACCAGCAGGGCGGTGCTGTCGACCCCGATGCCGTAGGCCAAGACGACGGGTGGCGGGGGCATGTCCATGTCACCCGACCTCCGGTTGGCGCTCGGCGATCGTGACTGACACGCCCGCCGAGGTCATGGTGACCGTCACCGAGCGATCCGCTGGCACATCGACCGGATAGTCGCGAAACAGGCCGCGGATGTGTGCCTCGAGCGCAGCATCCGTTCCCTCGAGCAAAGCCAGAACCCGGTCGCTGGCGTCGCGCCGGAACCGTTCCTCCTGGGTTTCATAACTGTCGGCGCAGCTGTCGGAGCTCGGTTCGAAGGCAGCGCGCTGGAGGAGCGAGATAACGTCCCGGGCCAGCAGCTCCGCACCGCGTCGGACGAAGATCACGACGTCGTCGACTTCGGTCGAAAGATCGAAATCCGGACCAAAGGCGACGTCGGCGTCGCAGGCGACCGTCGTGACCGCGTCGCCGTGGGCGACGGTCACTTCGAGCGTCAGCTGCTCGACATAGCCGTTGTCGACGTCCGAAGGTGCCCCCTCCTCGTCGCGGATGTGGAAGGTGCGGCCCTCCTGCTCGATGGTGAAGCCGAGCGTCTGAACGCGCGCGAGCCCGTCATACCAGCGATAGCCGGCGAAGGCGGGCTCCCCGAACACGAGCGGACCAGCGAATGGCTTATGATGCTGAATAGCCAGCTCGGCAGGCTGCGCCACGATGGCGGCCACGTCCGGCATGATTATCATCGTGCCGTCGTTGAAGCTGCTGCCGGACATATAGCTTTCGCCCGCCGCGGCATGCGGAGCGCACCAACCATGGAGACGACATTCGGCCTCGGGCAGCGCGACGCCGAGCCGTCGGGCTTCCAGCCAGTCCTTATGCGACAGCCGATGCGATCCCTCCAACGCGATAGCGCCGAAGATCGCCTTGCTCGCGGCCTCGCGCAGCGCCGTAAGCGCGTCGTTCTGAACGACTTCCTTGCGAGCCGGGAGCACCAGCTGGAGCGCCGGGCAGTCGACGATATCGACCAGCACCGTCCATTCCTCGCCGCGGCCGACCTGCTGCACGACCGGCATCGGGCACGGGATCGTCAGGCCATGGAAATTGAGACGAGCCGCGCCTCCCCGGCGGTGATGCTCCTTCACCACGCCGATGCGGCACCCGTTCCAGCGCTCCTCATAGATCGCCTCGTCCAGCCACGGCGTCTGCTCGACGCTTTCGCCGTCGAAGGTCACGGGCAGAGGATAGTGACGCGCAACATGGCTCAGCGCCGGCAGGACCTCGTCCTCCCAAGCGGAGTCCATGCGGATGCTGATCGAGGTGCCTCGCCCGATCGGATCCGGCGAGATCGCGATCGGCCGGCTGCTTTCCCACGCTGATGCCGGGATGTGGGCGCACCAGCCTTGGTGGGCGGCCTGGGACCACGAACGGATGATGACGTCCCTACCGGCAAGACTGAAGACGCCCATGCCGGCGGGATCCTCGCGGCGAGCGATCGTGTCTCTCCACCCGGAGCGGCCCAGCGTGACGATACTGGCCGGGTCGGCAATGCCGTGACCGTCGTCGACGATGTGCAGGAGACGGTCGCCGGCGCGGCCGATCGTGGACACGGCGACCGTGCTCGCGCCGGCTCGGCGCGCGTTCTGCAGCAGCTCATGCAGGATGTCGCTGACCGAGCCGTTGAACAGCCGGGTGACCTTGTTGATGGTCTCGGGCGCGACACTGGTGGAGATCGTGGCGGGAAGCATGGCGGATCCTTCGGAGCCGTGCGAGGGCAATTCCCCGCATCCGCCATCACCCTCCCTCTCCCCTTTTTCGCCCCTGCGGCGCCGGGATGCGCCGCCGAGGCGGACCGCTCACGGCCGCTGGGTCGCCGCGCGCAGCTTGTCTCGCGCGCCTGCCAGCTGCCGGATGCTCTCTTCGAGGAATAGACCCTCGGATGACGCCTCGGCGGTGGTCGCGGCGCGTTGTCTCAGTACCTCGAGGCGACGCTCGATCGCATCGGCCGTCACGGTGACCTCCTGCTCGGAGAAGGCAATCTCACGGGGCGGTGGAACAGGACGGATCGGCGCGGCGGTCACCGCCAAAGGCCGAGCTTCCTTTGCCTCGCTGGAGGCGAACACGCTCCAGAGGTGTGCCTCGGCGTCGAACAGCGTGTCGAAAGCGTGGCTCGTGTTGCTCACGTTCACGACCCACTGCCGCAGATCCCGCTCCATGAACCCCGGCTCGTAAATCCGCCCCGGCGTGTCGCCATCGTCATCATACGCCAGGTCCATGCCCGCGGCACGAAGGCCGTCAACTGCGCGCCCCGTCAGGCGCCAAGCGTCGAAGCGTGCGCCCTCCTCGGACGCAGTGAGGTAGCAGCGGGTGGCGATGTCCCACGCAGCATGCACCCGCTCGAGGTCGTCCTCGAAGCGCTCCCGCTCGCCACCCGGGAGCAGAGCATTACCGCGTTCCGCCTCCCATGCCTCAAGCATGAGGATGTTGGTGTCCATGAAATCGTGCGACGCGCAGACATTGTCCGGCGTGGTCCGATTCCGGAGCCTCGTCTCCTGCCACTCCTCTGCGGTCATCTCATAGGCGACCCGCTTGGAGAGGCTGCAGGCAAGCGCCTCGATCGACGCGTGTGTCAGCACAGCGTCGTAGTCGTCGCCCGCGTAGATCACGGTCAGCTCGCCGACTGCGTCGCGCCGGCTGAAGGTGAACCTCGAACTTTCGGGAACGTCACGCTTCGCTGGATCCGCGTAGTCGATCCATATCTGAGCAGCCTCGCCCATCGGGCCGACGCATGGGCCGAAACTCGGCGCTGCCTCATGCCGCCAGCTCATCTCCGACCACGTCGCCGGGATCGGCATCATGGTTGCGAGCGGGTAGTCAGGGAAGAGCCACGGCCATTTCGCGTCGACGGCGCTGGTCGTGTAGCCGTGACTTATCGAGACCATGCTGCTGTCGGTGGCCATACCCCGATATTCGGCGATGCGCTCGGCGTCGCCATCGGCGCCTGCGATCAGCTCGCGCAGCACGTAGGGCCAAATGCCGATACCCACGGACACGTTGAGGAAGCCGTTCCATGTCGTATCGTCGGTATAGCCAGGGAAGGTCGGGCCTTCGCCGAACGACCATAGGACGGGACGCATCAGATGGTGCGAAGGGGGATGCTGGGGGTCGGACAAGGGAGTTGCTCCTGACCGGCTGATTCCGGTGCGCGCTTCCCCGCCCCCTCCCCTCCATGGCCTTGGGCTGCCTGGACGCTCTGGCTATCCGGCGTCGCGCCCCGACAGCGCCATCAGCGGCGTTGCTGCACCGAAGCGCCGGAGCGTTGCCGCCATCTCAGAGCGCAGCTTAGCCTTGCTCGAGACGACGACGTCATGGGGCAGCTGGACCCCGTCCGCGCCGGCATAGCCGGTCGCAGGCCGATCATCGCCGACATAGACCCGGATCAGATGCCCTCGGCCGGGTGCCGCGCCGATATGCCGAGCGGTGAACTCGCCGAGCTTGCCCGTCAGGCCATGGATCAGCTTGCCCCAGCGGATGTGCCCTGCGGCCATGTTCTCGTCCGAGCCGTAACCGCGATCCAGCCACGCCCGTAGGTGAGCGCGCTGCTGCAGCTTGGTGTTTCGTGTCCGCTCCATGGTTCGGCAGAGCGGCAGGGCTCCGGCAACAGCGTCGAGGAGGTGCAGGTCTTCCCCCTGCAAAGCGACCAGGACGTCTTCTATATTCCGGCCCATAATCGCCGCTCGGAGCTGGGCGGCCGCATCAGCGTGGCTGACCTGCCGTCGACCGTGTCGCATTGCCTGAGGCAGGAAGCGCTCGATCGTGGCAAAGCCGTCGTTGCTAAGGACGATGATCGCCATCTCGTCTGCGCCCTGTCGCTCACGGATGATCCGCAGGAAGTCCCATTTGGCGCGCTCGGGCGCCTCGAGAGACACGTCCTCGTCGCTCAGAATGATGAGGCGGCGCGACCAACGGGCGGGCCGGGCTTCGTCGCCTGGTTTCGGCCAGCTGCTCGGTATCGGGCGTGCGGTAGCGACCGGCAACGCTGGAGGCGGCATGTTGCTTTGACGCAGCTGCGCGAGGTTGGTCCGGCGCGCTGCGTCGAACAGGTCGGTCCGATCGCCACCACCATCGGTGAAGCCCTGATCGTAGGCCGCGCGGCGGACCTGCAGGGGCACCTCGCTCGGGATGCCGTCGGGATAGCTGTGCGGCCATCCGACATGGGCCGCATACCAACCGTCAGCGTAGCGGTTGGCGACGTCCCAGTCGTAGCCATGATCGTCGCGACCGCGCAGAATGGCGAGATCGCGATCGTTCACCTTGCCCTCGCGCGCCTGGTTCTCGAGGAAGGCGAAGTTTCTCGCCTGGCGCTCGGCCTCGGCTTGCACGCGCATCGCCTCGAAGATGGGTCTGGTGGCGATCACGCGTGCACGGCTGCGGGCCTGACGGTCGGCAAGGGGTGCATCGTGCGGAAGATCCGGAAAGTCCCGCCACGATGCAGCGAGCGCCTCGGCCTGCTCCGGCGTTCGACCGCGCGCCAACCATGTGCGCGGATCTGCTGAATTGAAATCGTCGACGATCATGACACCCTCCGTGTCGTGGCGCCCGCAGGCGCGACGGATTGGCTCAAGCTGCCGCCCAACGGGCTCGGGCGAGCGCAGCTTCCTCCGGGAAGGCCGACGCGAGATTTGTGTGGAGCACCTCGAAATCCGGGATCGGGAATGTCCCGTCAGGATCTGGGCGTGTCGTCTGCAAGGCGCCGATCAGCAGCTCGGTAACGTCGAGCTGGTGGATCGTGGCAACGCTGCCCTTATAGCTGATGGGCGGCGAAAATCCGGCCTCCAGCCAGCTGCCAAGGCCGTTCTCGACCAGGTCGACATAGGCCCCTACCTGTTCGTCGTCCTCATCGTCGATGCGGAGGGAGAGCGTGCGATAGGTCCCGAAATCGTGGCGGTTTGCGAGAGGCTTCAGGCGGCAACCCGCGGGAGGCTCCCCGAACCGCGCGATGATCGCCAGTTTATAGGCGAAGACCTCGTGGGCGTTGACGGTATCGAAGTCCGGCGTCTGCCCAAGCTGGGCGCAATCCTCGTTGGCGGGCGCTCCGCCCAGGTCGATGATGTTGGACATGAGAGGTTCTCCGTTGATCCACCCGGATCAACAGCCCCCCCCCTCTTAACTTTGGCTTGGGTCAGCCCGTCCCGCTACAAAGGCGGCGATCCCCGCCATGCCGATCAGGAATGAGCTTCCTGACGCCAACCACCACGTCACCGGCCCTTGGTACGCGGCATACAGCGCGAGCGCCGCCACGTTCGTGCCGAGGAAGAATAGCAGGAGGTTCTTGATCGACTTTCCGGCTTGTGCGCTCAAGGGAAGTATAGCTGCGCCGGCAAGCAGGACAGGCAGGCAGCCCCAGATCATGGATTCTGCTGACGCGAACATAGGACTCAGTCTATCGTGCCTCGTCTGTCACCGCTAGAGCGGTCATCAGCGGTCGCGATGCTCGGAATAGGCTCGTTGCTGCCTCTTTCCCGCTGCCATCATCAGCGAAATGGCGATGATCTGCGCGGTCAGGGCCTTCAACAATCCGCCGTCATCAAGGATTATCGACATGACGGCGAAAGCCAGTGCGCCGAACGTAGGCGCGAGTACGTGGATCGCGCTGGTCGCCGGCAGCTCGTGACAGAACACGAAATACGTCATGGCGAAGGTCCATAGGAAACAGACTATCAATGTCATCCAGGCGACGTTGCCAAGGTACATAGGGGGCATAACTGCTCCTATCCGCTGGCGCACCGTGAGAAGCCCGCGCACCGGTCATGACAACCGATCGAGCTGTCGATCGATTGCCAGAACAGATGCTGACTTTCTAGCGATCGTCGCCGGGGTGTCGAGCCTCGATGAAGCGAGCCTGTACCTCAAGTCGCTCCCGGCCCAAGGCCTCGCAACCTTCGATCAGATGTTGAACGGAGTCACTGATCCGACCAAGCATGCTGGCGTAGTCCTCATCCAACGCATCGGCTTTCTCGGACGTTGGTGATACCGTCGAACGAGCCTCCCGGTGAGCGAGCCGGACGTCGGGAACGTGTTTCTCTTGGATGCGCTCGAACTCGATGCTGGCCTCGGGCAACACCATATTCTCGGGCATCGACCGGAACTGAGCGCTCAATGCGTTGAAGCGCGCTTCGGCTGCTCGCGCAGCCTCACTCATCGGCAACGTCGGGATACGCTTGGGCTTCTCACCCTCGGCGGTGGTTGAGCTCCTGAACTCGGCGCCGAAATTGCCTGTAATATAGGCCATTACGGCAACGGTGATCCCAACAAAGCACAAGGCGTCCCCAATAGGCCCCTGTATGGTGTCGACGATCCGGTAAAGCTGCTCGAACGGCAGCGACGAATTGCCCTCGGAAAGAGGTTCGCCATCGATCACGACACCGATCATCCACGACGCTGATCTAAGCACGATCACGAACACGAGGATGGTCAAGGCCATGCTTGGCCCGCTCGGTGCTGGTCTCGTGTTGTTGCTGTTCGGATCCATGACCAGATCCTCCTCAGAAACTGCCGTCACGACGGAATCGTCGCGCAGCGGCTTGGGCGGGGCCGTCGCTCTGACCGAGCGTCTTCATCCGGTCCGTTTCCAGCGTCGCGCCGAGATCGCTCGGCAGGTCGGCATAGTCAGCGGCTACCTTGAGGGCCGCAGCCGCGGTTGGGAGCTCGCCGTTGTCGGTGCCCAGCCATGCGACAATCTGGCTTTCGCCTTTGAGCGTCGGATGCGGCCGCGAGACCTGGACGAAGAACGTGCTCAGCGGACGATCCCATCCCACGGCCACCGTGGTGCCGGCGTGACCGGCGAAGGTATGACGGCTCATTGTCTAAGCTCCTTCTCTCAGGCGGCCAGCGTGTTCCACTCAGCGTGCCACGGGCGGGGATGCGGCGCAAAGCGAAGAGCGCCAGGCGTCGGGACTTGGCTGTCCACGCGATCGATCAGCCAGTCGATGTAGTGCAGGCCGATGGCAAGGTCCTCGTCCAGCAGCTCGTCGAGCATGGACGACTGGCGAACCTGTGCGTCAGTCATCATCGACCAGTCGAGGGCGTCGAGGAAGCGCTCTCGGCGCTCAATGAACCGAGCGATGTTTGCAACATCGGCTCGCGCGATGGCGAGGGCATCGTTGATCTGGATCATACGGAGCTCCTCAAGCGGCGATCAGGCTTGGTTCGGAGACGCTCGCCGGGGCGAGCCGAAGGCGCAGCTCGCGCGTCAGGCGCTCGGCAAATCGCGCGGGCCGCAGCAGATCGACCATGCTGGCATTCCGGTTGGTTTGATCCACACCGGGGGCGACGGCGCGATACGATACCTCGCGCCCCTCGAAGCGGCGCCCGACCCGCACCATGACGGCGACCTCGACCGCGGCGAGCAGGACATAACCGGATTCGGAAACCTCGCCTCGGGTCGAGGCGATGGTGTAACTCCCCTCAGCGAGCGCGAGCGCTGACGCGAGATCCTGCATCGCGGCCGTAGCGTCCTCGTGAAATCGTTCCTTGGCGGCCTGGTCGTATTCGACGCCGCGGATCGAAAGGGCCAGCAGCGCCGGGTAGCGCTTCAGCGACTGCAGTCGCTTGTCGCACGCATGACGGAGGACCGATCGCGGCGCGCGATTGGTCGACACGGTCGCCATGTGACGTGCGAGCAGCACCATCGCGGGATCCGTATTGGGGTCTACGCCCGCGTTGCGGCAATCATCCAGCGCCTTGGTCATCGCCTGGAGCGTTATCGCGATCGTGCTGAGCGCAGCGGGGTCCACCGCCTGTTGGTGGCGATAAGGCACATCGTAGAACATCGACGCCGTCTCCAATGAGTGTCGAGCGCGACATTTCACGCCCAAACGCTCACTCCCCCCTCTTCTCCCGCGCCTTCGGCTGCATCCGGGCCGTCAGCCCCTCAGGGCTGGGCGCATTGATAATCCTCGGAGAGTGCCCCGCTCGAAACCGCGAGCATGGGTTGGGCCACTGGAAAGATGTTGCCGCCTTTCGGAAACATCTTTCCAGCGCCAGCGAGCGCTATGCGATCACCTCGACACCGACGGACTTGAAGGTGCTCACCGTATCGCGAGCCTCGTAGCGGTTCGCGTCGACCAGCCCCTTCAGCTTCGGTCCGTCGTATTTGGCAAAGCCGAGATGATCGCATCCCGTGATGCGTTGCCCGACAACCCCGACCTTGCCGGTGGGGACCCAGTCGGCCCAGTCACCCCACGCGGCTTGAACACCGATCTCGCCGATTGCGGCCTCTAAAAGGGCAATCTTGCGGAGGACGTGACTGTCGCTCGGTTCGAGTACCTGCCCGGTGAAGCCGGTATAGTGCTTCGGCCGCCAGTGCCGTGCGGTTTGATGGGCGAGGTCGCGCTCGAGGTCGAACAACGGATCGCGCAACGCGGCGAACTCGGCCTCGAAGGCAAGGACTATCAGCGACCAGTCCACGTCCTCCTCATAGTAGATGCTGTCGAGGCGCAGCGCCTCGGGCATGGCCGCCTGGCGCTCGTCGGACAGAACGAAGCCGCCATGCGAGGCAGTGCTGACCGACCAGATGCCAGGCAGGCGCTGCTCGGCGGTCTGCGGGGCGTCCCATAGGGTATGAACAGGGGCCGGGGTCGAAGCAAAAGTGGGCATGATCGTCTCCTTGATCGATGCTCTCCCCCGCCCCCCTTCTCTCTATGCTCCGGTGGCTCCGCGCTCCTGACGCTTCATAGTCGTGAAGCCGCACCTGTGCACAGGTGCACTAACGCACATGTGTGGGCGCGCCTCTGCGCGCTTCGCAGGAGAGGCGCTCTCCGCGTCTCCATTTCGCTGGGTCGATGAAATACCCAGCATGTGCCCCGAGCCGCTGGCGCTCCGCCTTGTCATAGGCGGCGACATAGCGCTGGGCCCGCTCCGGGTCGCCTTTGAGATAACTTGTTACTGGCACCGCAAGCCCGGCTGCGATCATCGCTTCACCGAGGTCCCGTCCGGCGACTTCGATCGTGCCGATGGGGCGCCCGTAACTCTGTTTGCCCGTCAGCCGGATGGTCGAGGCGCCAGTCTTGAGGAGCTTCGAGGCATAGTCCTGCGCTGCCTTGCCGCAGGGCCAGCACCCCGACGTTGTCCTGCATAACTGACGCTTCTCGAAGGCGTCCGCGCCGAAGAGGCGGATGTCGATCGATACCGTGTCACCATCGATGGCGCGGCCGTCTGCCGAAAGGGTGGTGTTCTGGTCTGCGCGCGGCGCCGCGGCGCTGCAGGCTGTCGCGATCAGAGCAGCGGCGAGGATCAGGCGCATGCGCGCGCCGCGATGCTGTTGTCGCGCTCCGTCACTCGCCACGGCTGCAGTGGATCGTGACTGGCGACCACGATCACGTCGATGCCATGTTCCATCATTCGCCGCGCGACCCGGAGCGCGTTGCTCTGGCTGCATAGCGCGCGCCGCAGCGCGGAGAGAGCGGCTGTATCGTTCATAATAGGCTCCATCATGCCGTCATCGCAGGTGCCGGCGGTTTCGCGAAGATCGTGGCATGGACCTTTGTCTGGGGAACGACGATCCAGGGCAGATCACGGAAATTGCGGATGTGGTAGTGGCCGAAGCCATTTTCGCCGCGGAAGGTGATGCGGGCGCCACGCTTCACCACAACGAACTCGGCGCCGACGTGGTCGTCGCTGAAGGTCAGCGGTTGAGGCAGTCGAATCCGCATGCCGTCTTCAACGCGTCGTGCTCTTCTACGAAGGCGCGCCAGACAGCGCCTTCGCCAATTCAGCGCGTACTCGTTGTTCGTCGGGGGAAGCAGGCGCAGGATTTTTTCAGGGCAATCGTCCGAGTAGGGACCGGCATTCTCGCCCA
>NZ_JBDFMC010000002.1:0-2292500 GCF_047238005.1 Sphingomonas phoenicis
TGACGTGCTCCCCTGAAACTCTGCCAGTTTGAGCTAGAGTCCGCCTTCGTGAGGAGACGGACGTGAAGAAGACCAGGTTCAGCGAGGAGCAGATCATCGCGGTGCTGCGCGAGCAGGAAGGTGGGATGAAGACCGCCGATGTGTGTCGCAAGCACGGGATCAGCAGCGCGACGCTGTACGCGTGGAAGGCCAAGTATGGCGGCATGGACGTGTCGCAGGCGCGCAAGCTGAAGGTGCTCGAGGAGGAGAACGGCCGGCTCAAACGGCTGCTGGCCGACGCCATGCTCGACAATGCCGTGCTGAAGGAAGTCGCGGCAAAAAACTGGTAAAGCCCGCCGCTCAACGGAAGGCTGTCGAGCATGCTCGGCAGTTGTTCGGCATCAGCGAGCGTCGGGCGTGTACCATCTTCAGCGTGGACAGGACGTCGGTGCGCTACGCGCCCCGGCGTAGTGATGATGGCGACCTTCGGTCGCGGCTGCGCGAGATCGCGGCGGAACGTCGGCGCTTCGGCTACCGGCGGCTGGGGATCATGCTGGCTCGCGAGGGTCTGGTCATGAACCACAAGAAGCTGCTGCGGCTTTACCGCGAGGAGAACCTGCGGGTCAGGCGTCGGCGTGGCCGCAAGCGAGCGATAGGCACCCGAGCACCCATGACGCTGCCACAGGGACCGAACCAGCGCTGGAGCCTCGACTTCGTCAGCGACACGCTGATCAGCGGCCGGCGCATCCGTATCCTGGCGGTGGTCGACGACTTCACGCGCGAGTGCCTCGCGCTGGTGGCGGACACCTCGCTGTCAGGCGCGCGTGTCGCTCGTGAGCTCGACGCCATCATCGCGCTCAGGGGCGTACCGCCGCTGATGATTGTCAGCGATAACGGCACCGAGCTGACCAGCCTGGCGATCCTGAGATGGACGCAGGAACGGCCTCTCGAGTGGCACTACATCGCGCCGGGCAAGCCGCAGCAGAACGGCTACGTCGAGAGCTTCAACGGTCGTCTGCGCGACGAATGCCTCAACGAGACGCTGTTCGTATCGCTCGGCCATGCCCGCTCGGTGCTGCGGCTCTGGCGCGACGACTACAACCATGTGCGGCCGCATAGTGGTGTTGGCGGGCTGACGCCCGCCGATGCTGCCAGGCGGGTTGTGCAACACCGCCCCGAGGGGCACCATACCAACCCCGGACTCCAGTTATGACTGGTAGGGCTTTGGGGAGCACGTCATTACCTCCTTGCGTTGATGTTGAAAACGGAGTCGCTTGATGTGCCTCCAGCGCATCAGAGCCGCGCCCGTACGCCGCCGATCAGCGTGGGGCCGTAATTGGTGTAGCCGCTGAAGCGATCGTCGCGGACGTATTGCCATTGCCGGCCACCGGCGACGTTGATGCCTTGCAAGACGAAGGTCAGCCGCGGCGTGACCTTGTACGAAACGTCGAAGTCGAGACTGCCGAACGGACTGTCGTTGTTGGCCGTGAGCCCCGCGCCGCCCACGTCCCGCAGCACCTTGCCGCGCCAACTGTAGCTCGCCCGTGCCCCGAGCGGGCCTTTTTCGTAGAACAGGGTCGTGTTGAACGTGTCGCGGGCCACGTCGACCAGCGCGTCGCGGAAGATGGCGCCGCCGGCGGTGGCATAGGTGCCCTTGCTGTCCGTATGCGTATAGTTGAGCTGCGTGCCGAGGCCGTCGAACGGCGAGGGCAGGCCGCGGAACAGCTGCTGATAGGCGATCTCGAACCCCGCGACATGCGCATTGCCGCCGTTCTGCGGTGCGGTCAGCCGGTAGGTGGCGCCGTCGAGCGCGAAGTCGCGCGTCTGCTGGAAGACGAAGGTCGTGATGTCCTTGTAAAAGACCGCGCCGATCAGCGCACCACCCGGCGCGGGATACCATTCGGCGGCGCCGTCATACTGCCACGCCTCGAACGGCCTGAGCTGCGGATTGCCGCCCACCGCGGTCAGGATCGTCGGATTGGAGTTGATCGTCAGGCGCGGTGCGAGATCCGCCAGCGACGGACGCGTGATGACCTTCGACGCGGCGAAGCGCAGCTGCAAGCGATCGGTCAGTTCGCCTACGACGTTCAGCGAAGGTAGCCAGTTGCCGTAGTCGCGCCGGATGCTCACTGGCACGGCGACGGTGCCGTTATCGGCGTAACCCGAGGATGTCTGCCTCGTATGCGCATAGCGTACGCCGATATCGCCGCGCAGCGTCATGCCGCCCGCCGGGATGCTGAAATCAACCCTGGCGTAGCCGGCGGCGATCCGCTCGGAGATGTCGTAGCTATTGCGCAGGTCGCTGCGGCTCAGCGGGGCGGCGAGCAGCGTGGCGACGCCCGTGGCGGCGCCGAGAAAGGCCGCGGTATCCGGCATCAGCCAACGGCGCGGGAGTTGGCCATCGACCCCGTCGAGGAAGCCGCGAACCGGAAAGGGATCGAAGAAGCCGGCGTCGAAGCGGCGACCGTTGATGCCGCCGGTGAAGTTCAGGTCGCGGCGGTCGAAATCGCGGTCGCGACGCTGGACCTTGGCGCCGGCGTTGAGTGCAGTAACGACGCTGCCGAGTTCGCGTACCAGGTCGAACTTCGCGGAGCGCTCGGTGTCGATCGAACCGTTGACGCGATATTCGATCCGTCGCCCCGGCAGCGTTCTCGGCTGGCCCAGATCGGCGGACAGGAAGCGAAGGTTCGGCAGGCGCTCGCCCGCCTTGCCATAGTCGAACGCGACATTGCCCACCGTACCCAGCAGGCGCGTGCGGTAGATCGGGGTCGGCGTGTCAGACACTGCGCGGCCGAAGCTGATGTCGGTGCCCGCCGTCCAGCCGTCTGCGTGCCAGCGTGCGTTGCCGCCGATCAGCCAGTTCGCATATTCCAGGGTCGACGTTTCGCGCCCGATCTGGGTTGATGTGCCGACCGTTCCGGCCGTCAGGATGCCGTCAGTGACGACCGCTGTGCCCGGCACCAGGGCGCGTGCGGTCGTATTGGCGAAGTCGGTCGAATAGGTCAGTTCGTCATAGTCGATGTCGAGCCGGGTCCACAGCGCGTCGAGGTTGAGCTCGAACCGGTCGTCCGGCTTCCATTGCAGCGCGCCGTTCAGGCCGATGCGGCGCCGGTCCTCGCGCTCCAGCGTTGGGCGGGTACTGGTTGGCACGAGGATCGTGCCTGGATCGAGCGTCCCGTCGCCGTTCGCGTCGATGCGGCCGTCGGTCCACCCGACGCCGGTGACGCGATCCTGCCGCGTCGTCCGCTCGTCATAGACCGCCGCCACCAGCGCGCCGAACGTGCCTGCCGGGTTCATCCAGCTGGCGAGGCCCGACAGCCGCGGATTGCCTTTGCCGGCCAGCAACGGCGCGCTCATGTTGGCCGACAGGTTCAACATCGGCTCCTTGAGGTCCATCGGCCGGAAGGTGCGCAGGTTGACGATGCCGCCGATCCCGCCCTCGTCCAGGTCGGCACGCGGGCTCTTGACCACCTCGACCGCCGACATCAGCTCCGACGGCAGCGTGTCGAAGCGGAACTGGCGCCCGCTCTGCCCGCTGTCGCGCACGTTCTCATTCACCGCGACGGTACGGTTGTTGAGCGTCACCACCTGGAAGCTGGCGCCGAGACCACGAATGCGCACGAACACGCCTTCGCCGCGGTCGCGCACGATCGATACGCCGGGGACGCGCTGCAACGCCTCAGCGATATTCTGCGCGGGAAACTTGCCGATGTCCTCGGCGCGCACCACGTCCACCACGTTCGTCGCGGATCGCTTCTCGTCGAGAGCGCGGGACAGGCTGCCGGCATAGCCGGTGACGACGATGTCCGCCCCGGCCTGCTCTTCCGGCAAAGACCCGGCGGTCTGGGCCGCGCCCGACGTGACGGCCGTCGTCACGGTGAGGACGAGCAGCGTCCCGTCGGGCTGCCGCTGGACGCGGAGCGGCCGTCTGGCGATCAGGCGATCCACGGCCTGACGCGCGCTCATCCGCCCGCTGACCGCGGGTGCGCTTGCGCCGGCGACGATGCCGGGCGAGAAGAGGACGTTCACGCCCGTCTGTCGTGCCACCGCCTCCAGCGCCGTCGCGAGCGGCTGCGCCGCGATCGTGACCGTCCGTGTCGTGTCCTGCGCAACGGCCGGCGTGGACAGCAGGGCGAGCAGTCCTGCGGACAGGGCCAGCGAACGGCGCAGGCGAGATAGATGACGGTGCTTCACGAAATTGTCCCCCGGATGGTCGCGGCCCCCTCGCCGCATCCATCCGACGCGCGAGCCGCGATCTACCCCACCCCCGGAGGGTTCAGATTTTCCTGCGCAGCACGATCGCGTCGGCGCGCTGCTCCACCGTCAGCCCGTGCAACGTCGCCAGCGCTTCGGCGAGTGCGGCATTGTCGCCCATTCTGTAGACGCCGCTGACCCGCATCGCTGCGGCAGTCGCGTCGCCGGCCACGAGCGGCATGGCACTGTATCGGTTCGCCTCCCGCGCCACGTCAGCGATGCGATCCGCGTGGAAGACGGCGCGACCGTCGTGCCACGCACGTGTAGCGGCAAGATCCTGCGGTTCCACCTTGCCGCCCGCGCGGTCCGCGGTCCATCGGAGCCCGGCATGCAGCGCGTGGACGGTCCGCGACGCGAAGACCTGCGCCTGTCCGGCGATGCCGGTGACCATAACGGTGTCGCCGGGATCGCGCCGCACGTCGAACCGACCTCCCGTCGCTCTCAGCACGCTGCCGCCCGCTGTCGCGACGAAGGGACGCTCACCGGGTGCGATCGCCAGCTCGATCCGGCCTGCGTCCAGCCACATGCGGCGATAGTCCGGCCATCCCGCGAGGGTCACCTGCGTGAGCGCGTCGAGGACGAGGTGCGAACCATCCTGCAGCCGCAATCCGCGCCGTTCGCCGATGCCAGTCGACACGCGGGTGCCCGCCGTGGCCATCTGTCCGCAGAGCATCGCGCCGCCGGTCGCGACGGTGGCGCCGAGCCCGGCCATCACCCGTCGGCGTGTCAGCGCGGGTCGCCGTGTCGTGGTCGCGGCCCCGCTGCCCGGTACCAGATCCCACAGCAGCGACAGCCGCTCGAAGGCGGCGCGGTGGGCTGGGTCCGTCTCCAGCCAGAGGCGCCAGTCGCGCTGGTCCTGAACCGTCCGGTCGTCCGCCTGCAATCGGGCAATCCAGCGGGCGGCCATGCGTTCGGCGGCGTCGGGGGTCACCAATGCTCCGTCCATGCGGCGAGATGGGTCATCGCCTTCGCCATGTGCTTTTCCACCGCGCTCTGGCTGATGGCAAGCCGAGTCGCGATCTCGCGATAGGTGCAGCCCTCTATCCGCTGCATCAGGAACACCTCCCGCGTGCGCGGGCTCAGCCGTTCGACGCCCTCGCGGACGCGATCCAGTCTCGCACGCATGATGAGCACCTCGTCCTGGAGAGGGAAGGGGTCGGCGACGTCCCCGGCCGGGTCATCGAGAGCCTGCCCGACGCGGACGCGCTCGCGCCGATACGCATCGCGACCGGTGTTGATCGCCGCGCGGACGAGAAAGGCTTCGACATTGTCCGGGCAGGTCACCCTTGCCAGCAGGCGCGCGCGCGCCTCCTGCAGCAGGTCCTCGGCATCCGACCGCCGCGTGGCGAGTTCGATCTGACGAACCAGCCGCTGCCATATCGTTGCGGGCGGATCCGCGGCGGCGGACCGGCCCACGACCGGTTCTTTCGCATGAAACATGCGGCGGCACTACTGTCGCCGGCCGACATCTTCATTGCGGAGCGATTACACTTCGAAGTCGATGACGGATATCGACCGCAACACTTCCCGATGCGTTTGCGCGCCCGCGCGGTCCAAAGCTTCTGTCATTATGTCTGAAAGGGCGTCGAGCGCATCGCCGACCCAGCGGAACGCCTGCGCATCCTCGTGCCGCCCGAGCGTCTCCAGCACGTCGAGGCGCGCCTGATCCCATTCGGGCGGCACCCAGCCGCCGCGGCCCGCCTCGCTCGCCTCGATCGCGGCCCGTGCTTCATCGACGCGGCCGGCGACAAGCAGCCGCTCGGCGATCCCGGCCGCGATCGCGGGGACGCGGCGCGTCTTTGCGTCATATTGCGCGATCCACGCCTCGACGTCGCCGCAAGCATCGGCGACTGCCTTCAGAAGCTGCGCCGAGGCATGCTTGCGGTGGCCGGCATCGACCTGGTCGGCATACATCGCGCCGCCGCTGCCCCATCCGATCGCCTTCCGCTCGTTGTGCTGCTCCCACGGACATTGCAAAAATTCTGCAATATCAATCATTTAAATGGTGACCCCTACGGGAATCGAACCCGTGCTTCAGCCGTGAAAGGGCCGCGTCCTAACCGCTAGACGAAGGGGCCTCGCGTGGTGGGGGTCGGTTAGGCCAGTGTTGCGGGCTCGTCAATCCGCCCAGGCGGCATCGTCGAGATGTAATTCGGCGGCGGGGCGGCTGCCCCACTCGTCGAGGCGGACGCGGCCGGCGAGCCAGAGGCGGCGGTGGGGCGGGGCGGCGAGGAGGGCCTGGCCGAGCGGCGTGTCGGCGGCGCGGAAGGCGATCGCCTTGACGGTGTGGCCATCGCCGCCGGCGGCGAGGAGGCGGACATGCCCGTTGCCGACGACGTCGACGCGGACGGGCCGGAACGGGCCGGCGGCCACGCGGGGCGAGGGCCAGCCGGCGCCGTAGGGCCCGCCGGCGTCGAGCGATTCGACAAGGCCGGGATTGACGCCGCCGGGCGCCAGGACGGCGTCGACGAGGAGAGCCCGGTCCTCACGCGCGCGATCGACAGTAGTGCGCAGGCGTTCGTCGAGGAAGGCGGCGAGGGCGGGGAGGGCATCCTCGCGCATGGTCAGCCCGGCAGCCATCGCGTGTCCGCCGCCGGCGACGAGCAGCCCATGCTCCTTCGCAGCGAGGATCGCGGCGCCCAGATCGACGCCGGCGATCGAGCGGCCCGAGCCCTTGCCGATACCCCGTTCGTCGATCGCGATCACGACGACCGGGCGGCCGAGCCGCTCCTTCAGCCGCCCGGCGACGATGCCGATCACGCCGGGGTGCCAGCCATGGCCGGCGACGACGACGACCGCGGCGGACGGATCGATCCGCATATCCGCCTCTGCCTGCACCGCCGCCTCGATCGCGCGACGTTCCTCGTTGAGGCGGTCGAGATCGGCGGCGAGGGCCTGCGCCTCGTCCGGATCGCCGGTGGTGAGCAGGCGGACGCCCAGATCGGCGCGGCCGACGCGGCCGCCGGCGTTGATGCGAGGCCCCAGCGCGAAGCCGAGATCGGTGCAGGTCGGCGCGCGGGTGAGCCGCGAGGCGGCGATCAGCGCCGACAGGCCGATATTGGCACGGCGGCCCATCACCTTCAGCCCCTGGGCCACGAAGGCGCGGTTGAGGCCGCGGAGCTGGGCGACATCGGCAACGGTGCCGAGCGCGACGAGGTCGAGCAGGTCGAGCAGCCGCGGCTCGGGCCGATCGGCGAAGAAACCGCGGGCGCGCAGCGTGCGGACCAGCGCGGCGGCGAGCAGAAAGCACATGCCGACCGCGGCGAGATGGCCGTGCGCGGCGGCGTCGGCCGCCTCGTCGAGGCGATTGGGGTTCACCAGCGCATGGGCTGGGGGCAGGCTGCTGGCGCATTGGTGGTGATCGACGACGAGGATGTCGACGGCGGTATCGCGCAACGCCTCCAGCGCATCGAACGCCTGCGCACCGCAGTCGACGGTGACGATCAGGGTCGCACCCTCGGCAGCGAGGCGGTGGAGCGCAGGGGCGGTGGGGCCATAACCCTCCGTGAGCCGGTCGGGGATATAGGCGCGCGGATCAAGCCCGCAGTCGCGCAGCACGCGTACCAGCAGCGCCGTGGAAGTCGCGCCATCGACATCGTAGTCGCCGAAGATCGCCAGCTTTTCCCCGACGGTGACGGCATCGGCGAGGCGTTCGGCGGCGCGGTCCATGTCGCGGAAGATCGACGGATCGGGCATGAAGGCACGGATGGAGGGTGCCTTGTGGTCGTCGAGCAGATCGGGCGGACAGCCGCGCGACAGCAGCAGCTGATCGATCAGCGCATCCTGCCCCATCATGCCGTCGCGCGCGTCGGCGGACAGCGATCGCCAGTGCCACGGCTGGCCGGCGAGCGAGCGGGTGATGCCGAGGACGGTCATGCGCGAATGTTGAGGAAGTTTAGGGATGCGGCGGTTCCGGCGCCAATGTTGTGACGGCGCATCGAGCCGGTGCAAGCCCGCTTTATCAATGGCTTGCGGCGTAAACCTCGAATGTTGAGGCTGGTCCCGATGGCGCGAACGTTGAGACGGTCGAATGTTGAGGCGCGAATGTTGAGGGTCCCGAATGTTGAGGCGTGGTCGGTCGGTAGCGGTGATCCCGCGAGGGCGACCGACGGCGCATCCGCGGGGCGGTGAATGCCGGGACGACGCCGGCGCGGGGCGGCGGGGAGGGGCGGGTGGGGGGATGCCAGAGGGTGATCCGTCAAGGCCGATCCGCTCACGACGACCACCCCGCAAGGACGACGGCCGGCGTCGGGCTGGCGGAGATTGGCGTTGCGCATCGTCAAGCCGGCCATCCCAACTGGACCCCGGCCTTCGCCGGGGTGGTGCCTTATCCTGGATGATCCGCACTCCAGGACGGATCGGCATTCAGCGCTTTCGCCTGTTTCGGTCGTTCGCGCGCAGGCGGAAATCCTTGGACGCACCGCGTTCGCCTGAAAATCGTTCGTTGGCGCGTATGGATACCCGCCTGCGCGCGGACGACGGAGGTTTTGCGGGCCCATGATCCGCGCCGAAAGCCGAATGGCGATCGGCCCTAGTCCTGCTTCCACGCTCCCGCTCCGATCTGGACCCGGGCGGACGAAGGAAGCGGCGAGGGGGGACGGCATGGCTGCCCATCGCACGAACCGGCCCGGGTAGGACAGGTCATTTGATCCAGCGATCCTCGCGAAACCATTTGGTGACGATGTACTTTATGCCGGCGACGACCGGCATGCCTTCGTGGATGGTGGCCTCGTTCGGGCTGCCGTCGGGCTTCATGTTGTTCCAGGCGAGCAGCATGCCGCGGCGCGGGGCGACCTTGATCCCGGCTTGCGGAAACCAGGTGGCGCCGCCTTCCTCGACATCGTTCAGATAGATCATCGCCGTCCAGGTGCGCTGGCCGCCCTCCTTCTGCATCCGCTCCCAATAGCTTTCGGACGAGTGGAAATAGTCGTGGTGGGCGCGGAAATGCTGGCCGGGGGCGTAGCGCTGGCCCTGCATCGTCTCCCCGAAATCGGGATCGATGCCGAGCAGACGGGCGATCGCCTCGTCGGTCGGCTGCACGTCGGGCGACCAGCGATCCATGTCGCAGCTGTCGCTGGTGCGGAAACCCTGGTCGTTGCGGTCGGACAGCAGGGTGGAGGGGCGGCGATGCGCGTCAATCATCGCGATCAGCCGGTCGCAGGTGGGACCATCAAGGAAGTCGGGATAGTGATAGACCTGCGCCAGATCGATGGCGGCGCGCCGGACGGCAGGATCGGCATCCAGGCGGGCCGCGACCTGCAACCCGACCAGCTGGCGCACGGAGGAGGTCGCAGGCTTTCGGGCGCGGGCGAACATGCTCATGCGGGTATTTTCGTGTTCCGCAGGACGATGCGCAAGGGCGAAGCGCCACGAACAGGCCCGACGGCGACGCAGGAACGCCGTCGCCGGGCCACCCCGTTACCAGAAGATGCCGTAGACCGCGTCGACGACCTGGCCGCTGCGAACGTCGACCAGCAGCGCGTCGTCGTAATAGCGGACCCAGCGATAGGGGCCGTAAACCTCGGGCAGGCGATAGGCGTAGGGATCGGCGATCCAGTAGTTCCGCTCCCACAGCGCGCCGGACAGGCTGAAGCCGATGCCGAAGCGGCGGTAACCGCCGTTCCACCCGCTGGGCGCATAATAGCGCGGCAGGCGGAACGCGCCACGGTTCGCGTCGCGGTAGCGGGTCCAGTCGTAGCGGCTCTGCCCGTGCCAGCCCCGGTCCCAGCGATTGCCGTCGCGGCCGCTCCAGCCGATACCGTCGCGGCCACGGTCATCCCAGCCGGCCCGGCCGCGGTCACCGCGGTTCCAGCCGTCGCGGTCGCCGCGGCGATCATCGCGCCAGTCGCCACGGTTGCCGTCGAATCGGCTGCTGGTCCAGTCGCGCCCACGACCGTCGTCACGCCCGCGACCGTCGTCGCCGGGGCGACGGTCACGATAGCGGCGATCGTCGTTTGGGCGACCGGCGCGCAGGTCGGCACCGCGCGGGATGCCGTCGCCGCGCCCCTCGACGCCACGATCGCGCCGCCAGTCGGCCCGGTCGCGATCGCCACGATTATCGGGGCCGGCGGACCACCGGTCGCCGCGGCCATCGTCGGGACGCGGTGTTCCGTAACCGCGCCGATCGGGGCGGGGTGTATCGGCACGAGGTGCGTCCGGGCGTGCCGGATCAACGGACGGCGCGTCCGGCCGGGACCGGTCGGGGCGGAACCCGTCGGGTCCGCGATCGGGCCGGTTGCCGCCGTCGCCGCGCGGACCGCCCCGCTCTACCCGCCCGGCGGCGTCGCCGCGATATCCTTCGCGCTGGGCCTGTGCCGTGGCGGGCGCCAGTATCGATGCCGCCAGCAATACTCCGATCAGCCTACGCATCCTCGTCGATCCTCAACAACCGGCGACCCGAACGACCAGCATGGCCGATCCGCCTTGCGACCGCTTGTGGCAGATCGGCGGTGAGGCGAAGCTGAATGATGGCGTCAGCGATCGGAAAGGAAGCGGAGGGGCGTGCATCGTGCCGCGCCTCCTATCGCGAGGCGGCCGGCACGGAGGGAAGCGGGGGCAGGGTGGAAAGGTACGCCTTGCCCGGGATGCCGAGCGCGATGACGCGGCCCTGGTTCGCGATCGTCACCGCCTTCAGGTAGGAGCGCGGCTTCTTCATCAGCTTCGGCTGGTCGAGCCCGGTCAGGCCGATGCGGCGGGCGGCCTCCTGCACGAAATGGACGCAGTTGCGGCGGTTGAGATTGTAGCTGTTGTCGCCACCCTCCTCGCTCCATCCGCGGGCGAGGGCGAGCAGCGAGGCGTATTGCGCATCGGTGAGGACGACGGCGAACTGTGCGTCGCTGCCGCCGATATAGCTCGGCTTCACCGCCTCCAGCCGGCCGGCGACGGTGCCCCACAGGATCGCCGGGCTGAGCGTGCGGGCGGTGAAGCCATAGGCGAGATCGACCGCAGGGCCACCGGCATCGGGCGTGCCGCGGAGGGTGAAGAAGGCGTGGGGAAAGCTGTTGCCCAGTTCGTGGCTCCAGAAGGTCGCCGTCACCGCCGCCTGCGCGGGGAGGGCGGCGACCAGCCAGACGAGGACGATCAGGAGCGGGCGAAACAACGTCACGCGTTCGAGGATATGACAGGCGCCGGCCGGATGCCAGCGCCGACGCCGCTCAGGCGCCGGCGTTGGTGAGGCGTTCCAGCTGGTCCTTCGACAGGGCCAGCGTCATCGCGGGCAGCAGGTCTTCGACCTGGCCGGGGCGGCTTGCGCTGGCGATCGGCGCGGTGATGCCCGGCTGGGCGATCAGCCAGGCGAGCGCAATCTGGGGCAAGGTGGCGCCGGTCTCCGCCGCGACGTCGTCCATCGCGGCCAGGACGGCGCCGCCGCGACCGGCCAGCAGATCCGCCATGCCGGCGCCGCGGACGCTTTGCGCCAGATCGGCCTTCTCGCGGTACTTGCCGGTCAGGAAGCCGGCGGCGAGCCCGTAATAGGGGAGGACGGCGATGTTCTCGGTGACGCAGAAATCCTGCAACTCGCCCTCGAACCGGTGGCGGCTGACCAGATTGTATTCGGGCTGGAGGACGTGGATGCGCGGCAGGTCGCCGGCGCGCGACAGGTCGACGGCGGATTTCAGGCGGCCGGCGGTGAAGTTCGACGCGCCGAGCACGCGGATCTTGCCCGCGTCGATCAGGCGGGCGAAGGCGGCGAGCACCTCTTCCTGCGGGACGGAGTCGTCGTCCTGATGGGCGTAATAGAGGTCGATACGGTCGGTGCCGAGCCGCCGGAGCGAGGCGTCGCAGGCGGCGGCGATCCGGGCGGACGCCAGCTTCTCGCCACCCTCGCCGGGCAGCATGCCGACCTTGGTGGCGATCTGCACCTTGTCGCGTTTACCGGATGCGCGCAGCCATTCGCCAATCATCGTTTCCGATTCACCGCCGCTGTGGCCGTCGATCCAGGCGGAATAGACGTCGGCGGTGTCGATCATCGTGCCGCCACCGTCGACGAATGCGTCGAGCACGGCGAAGCCCGCCTCGCGGTCGGCGGTCCAGCCGAAGACGTTGCCGCCCAGCACCAGCGGCGCGATCTTGAGGTCGGTGGAGCCGAGGCGGCGCAGGGTCATGATGTCGTCCGGATCACGGGTAAACCCCCTTCGCCCGGATGGGCGAAGGGGTAGACGGTATCAGTCCTTGATCGCCTTGCCGGTGTTCTCCAGCGCCTGGCCGGTCGCGTCGGCGGCATCGTCGGTGGCGTTGCCGATCGCGGCGCCGGCACGGTCGGCGTTGCGGTCGATCGCGGCGCCGGCATTGTCGAGGCTCGTCTCCGCCCGGTCGAGCGCGCGGTCGGTGGCGGCATCGACATCGGCGGCGGCGTTGCTGGTCGTCGCATCGACATCGGCGGCGACGGCGCCGGCGGCCTCCGACGTCTCGTTCTGCGCGTTCTGGCTGCAGGCGGCGAGGGCGACGGCGGCGAGCGCCGGGATGATGAGCTTCTTCATGACATTCTCCCAGGTTGATACGTAGCAGGTCGGCGTGGGGGTCGTAACGCAAGCGATCCCAATCGGCTCCCTGCGCGCACTCGATTGACCGCATATAAAGATTTCTTTATATGTTGATCGTGATGGTCGAGCCTCTCAACATCTTCGGTGCCCTGGGCGACGCGACGCGGCTGCGCATCCTGGTGCTGCTGCGCCGGATGGAGCTGTCGGTCGGCGAGCTGGCGCAGGTGCTGGGGCAGAGCCAGCCGCGGGTGTCGCGGCATGTGAAGATCCTGTGCGACGCCGGGCTGGCGGAGCGGCGGAAAGAGGGCAGCTGGGTGTTCGTGGCGCTGGGCGACCCGGTCGTGGTGGCGCCGATCGCGGCGGCGCTGGACGGCTGGGCCGGGGGGCAGGCGGATCACTGGGCGGTCGCCGATGCGGCGCGGCTGGCGGCGGTGCGCGCCGACCGGGCGGCATCCGCGGCGATCTGGTTCGAGACGCATGCCGACGAGTGGGACGCGATCCGCTCGCTCCATGTCGCCGAAAGCGAGGTGGAGGCGGCCATCGCGCAGCTGCTGGGGACGGACGGCGACGGTTCGCTGGGGACGCTGATCGATATCGGCACGGGTACCGGGCGGATGCTGGAGCTGTTCGCGGGCCATGCCGACGCGGCGCTGGGGATCGACCGCTCGTCGGAGATGCTGCGCCTGGCGCGGGCGAAGCTGGCCGGCGCGGCGAACACGGAACTGCGGCAGGCGGACCTGTACGCGCTGCCGATGGCGGACGGCGCGGCGGATGTCGCGATCATCCACCACGTGCTGCATTTCGCGCAGCAGCCGGGTGCGGCGATCGGCGAGGCGGCACGCGTGCTGGCGCCGGGCGGGCGGCTGCTGATCGCGGATTTCGCCCCGCACGACCGCGAGGAGCTGCGCGCGCGCGACGCGCATGTGCGGCTGGGCTTCGCCGACGAGCAGATCGCCGGCTGGGCCGAGGCGGCGGGCCTGCGGATGGTGCGCGTCGAGACGCTGGGCGGCGGGGAACTGACGGTGAAACTGTGGCTGGCGCGAAAAGGTGCGACGGTCCTGCATGAGGTGAAGGCGGCATGACGATCTCGGTCAACCAGCTGGCGGAAGCGCGCCGGGCGCTGGAAACCCCGCTGTACGCGGATGTGGGCGGCGACCTGGACGTGAGCTTCGAATTCTTCCCGCCGAAAAGCGAGAAGATGGAGGAGCAGCTGTGGGACGCGGTGCGGACGCTGGAGCCGCTGGGCCCGCGCTTCGTGTCGGTGACCTATGGCGCGGGCGGCACCACGCGCGAGCGGACGCATGCGACGGTGGCGCGGATCCAGCGCGAGACGTCGCTGGCGGCGGCGGCGCACCTGACCTGCGTCGAGGCGACCAAGGCCGAGATCGACCAGGTGGCCGAGGAATATTGGGCGGCGGGCGTGCGCCACATCGTCGCGCTGCGCGGCGATCCGCCGCAGGCCGGCGCCCGCTTCGCGAGCCATCCCGGCGGGTACGAGAATGCGGCGGCGCTGGTCGCGGGCCTGAAGCGGCTGCACCCGTTCGAGATCTCGGTCGCGGCCTATCCGGAATGCCATCCGGATTCGGCGGATGCGCGCGCCGACCTGGACAATCTGAAGCGCAAGCTGGACGCGGGCGCGAGCCGGGCGATCACCCAGTTCTTCCACGAGCCCGAAACCTTCTTCCGGTACCGCGACGCGGTGGCGGCGGCGGGGATCGCGGCGGAGATCGTGCCCGGGATCATGCCGGTCGCCAACTTCGCCAGCGTGAAGCGGATGAGCGCGATGTGCGGCACCGACGTGCCGGCATGGATGGCCCGCCTGTTCGAGGGGCTGGACGACCATCCCGCGGCGCGCCAGCTGGTCGCGGCGACGGTGGCGGCGGAACTGTCGCGCCGGCTGTACGCGGGCGGGGTGAAGCAGCTGCACTTCTACACGCTGAACCGCGCGGAGCTGGCGTTCGCGATCTGTCACCTGCTGGGGGTGCGGGCGACGGCGGTGGACGCTGCGGTAGCGGCCGAGTGACCCTGATGTGCTCCCGCGAAGGCGGGAGCCCAGCACTGGGTCCCCGCCTTCGCGGGGACACATGAAAGTTTGACCATGACCATTCGCGATACATTCCTGGCCGAGGCGGCGAAGCGCATCCTGATCACCGACGGCGCGTTCGGGACGGAGATCCAGAACTGGAAGCTGTCCGAGGCGGACTATGCGGGCACGCTGGGCCTGAGCCACGACCAGAAGGGCAACAACGACATCCTGGCGCTGACCAGGCCCGAGGTGCCGGCATCGATCCACCGCGCCTATTTCGAGGCGGGGGCGGACATCGCGGAGACCAACACTTTCTCGGCGAACCGGATCAGCCAGGCGGATTACGGCGCCGAGCATCTGGTGCGCGAGATCAACGTCGAGAGCGCGGCGATGGCGCGGCGGATCGCCGACGAATTCACCGCGCGCGACGGAAGGCCGCGCTTCGTCGCCGGCGCGATCGGGCCGACCAACAAGACGCTGTCGCTGTCGCCCGACGTCAACGATCCCGGCTATCGCGAGATCGATTTCGATCACCTGAAGGGCGTGTACCGCGAGCAGATCGACGCGCTGGTCGAGGGCGGTGCCGATTTCATCCTGATCGAGACGGTGTTCGACACGCTGAACGCCAAGGCGGGCATCATGGCGACGCTGGATGCCGCCGACGATCTGGGCCGCGACCTGCCGCTGATGCTGTCGATGACGTTGACCGACCTGTCAGGGCGCAACCTGTCGGGGCACACGGTCGAGGCGTTCTGGCACGCGGTGCGGCATGCCAAGCCGGTGACGATCGGGCTGAACTGTTCGTTCGGGGCGGAGCAGCTGCGGCCGCACGTGAAGACGCTGTCGGAGATCTGCGACACGCTGATCATGGTCTATCCCAACGCCGGCCTGCCCAACGAGCTGGGCGCCTATGACGAGGCGCCGGCGACGACCGCGGGGCTGGTCGGCGAATGGGCGCAGGCGGGGCAGGTCAACGTGCTGGGCGGCTGCTGCGGATCGACGCCGGCGCATATCCGGGCGATCGCCGAGATGGCGCGCGGGGTGACGCCGCGGACGATCCCGACGCCGGCGGTGCGGACGCGGCTGGCCGGTCTCGAACCGTTCACGATGGCGGCTTAGCCCCCCCCGCTTGCGGGCGGGGGTCGGGGGAGGGGCCATCCTCCAGCGCTCCACCTGCCGACCTTCCCTCCCCCAGCCCCTCCCGCAAGCGGGAGGGGAGAAGAAGAAGATCATGACCACTTCCTCGACCCAGTTCGTCAATATCGGCGAGCGCACCAACGTCACGGGCTCCGCGGCGTTCAAGAAGATGATCATGGCGGGGGATTATACCCGCGCCGTCGAGGTCGCGCGCCAGCAGGTCGAGAACGGCGCGCAAGTGGTCGACGTCAACATGGACGAGGGGCTGCTCGACGCCGAGTTCGCCATGACGACGTTCCTGAAGCTGATCGCCGCCGAGCCCGACATCGCGCGCGTGCCGATCATGATCGACAGTTCCAAATGGAGCGTGATCGAGGCGGGGCTGAAGTGCGTCAGCGGCAAGCCGATCGTCAATTCGATCAGCATGAAGGAGGGCGAGGAGGCCTTTCTGTATCATGCGCGCAAGTGCATGGCGTACGGCGCGGCGGTGGTCGTCATGGCGTTCGACGAGGTCGGACAGGCGGACACGCAGCAGCGCAAGGTCGAGATCTGCGCGCGCGCCTATGACCTGTTGACGGGCATCGGCTTTCCGCCGGAGGACATCATCTTCGACCCCAATGTATTCGCGGTGGCGACGGGGATCGAGGAACACAACAACTACGGCGTCGATTTCATCGAGGCGTGTCGCGCGATCAAGGCGCGCTGTCCGCACGTCCATATCTCGGGCGGGCTGTCGAACCTGTCGTTCAGCTTCCGCGGCAACGAGCCGGTGCGGCGCGCGATGCATTCGGTGTTCCTGTATTACGCGATTCCTGCTGGCATGGACATGGCGATCGTCAACGCCGGGCAGCTCGACGTCTACGACACGATCGACCCCGAGCTGCGGCAGGCGTGCGAGGACGTGGTGCTGAACCGCGATCCGGAGGCGGGCGACCGGCTGGTCGCGCTGGCGGAAAAGTATCGCGGCACCGATGCGGTGGCGGAAAAGGCGGCGGCGGAATGGCGTTCGCTGCCCGTCACCAAGCGGCTGGAATATGCGCTGGTGAAGGGCATCGACGCGCATGTCGTCGACGATACCGAGGAATGCCGCCAGCAGTTCGCCCGGCCCATCGAGGTGATCGAGGGACCGCTGATGGACGGGATGAACGTCGTTGGCGACCTGTTTGGATCGGGCAAGATGTTCCTGCCGCAGGTGGTGAAATCGGCGCGCGTGATGAAGAAGGCGGTGGCGCACCTGCTGCCCTTCATCGAGGCGGCGAAGGAACCGGGCGCCAAGGGCAAGGGCAAGATCGTGATGGCGACCGTGAAGGGCGACGTGCACGATATCGGCAAGAATATCGTCGGCGTCGTGCTGCAGTGCAACGGCTTCGACGTGGTCGATCTGGGCGTGATGGTGCCGTGGTCGAAAATCCTCGCCGCTGCGAACGAGAACGATGCCGACATGATCGGGCTGTCGGGCCTCATCACGCCGTCGCTCGACGAGATGGTGACCGTGGCGGAAGAGATGAAGCGGGCGGGCATGACGATGCCGCTGCTGATCGGCGGGGCGACGACGTCGAAGGTGCATACCGCTCTCCGCATCTCGCCCGCCTATGACGGGCCGATCGTGCATGTGCTCGACGCGTCGCGGGCCGTGGGCGTGGCGACGACGCTGGTCAGCGACACGCAGCGCGACGCCTATGTTCTGGGCATTGCCGAGGATTACGAGAAGGTGCGCGTGGCGCGCGCCAACAAGGGGCAGAACGACCTGTTGCCGCTGGCCGAGGCGCGCGCCCGCGGACTGAGCGTCGACATGGCGCTGAAGGCACCGCCGGCGGCGCAGCCGGGCGTGCATGTGTTCGACGACTGGGACCTTGCCGACCTGCGCGGCTATATCGACTGGACGCCGTTCTTCCGCGCGTGGGAGCTGGCCGGCAATTTCCCGGCGATCCTGACCGACGAGGTGGTCGGCGAGAGCGCGAGCGGCCTGTACGAGGACGCGCAGGCGATGCTCGACCGGATCGTCGCGGAGAAGTGGCTGACCGCGCGCGGCGTCTGCGGCCTGTGGGCGTGTCACCGCCACGACGACGACGTCTGGGTCTATACCGAGCATCGCGAGTCGCACCGCAGCCCGGATGGCGCGAGCATTCCCGAGGGGTTCCACATCCCGAACCTGGACCGCACGCAGGAGGCGACCGTGCGGCTGCCGTTCCTGCGCCAGCAGATCGCCAAGCGGGAGGGGCGGGCGAACATGTGCTTGGCCGATTTCATCGATCCGGCGGGCGACTGGATGGGTGGCTTCGCGGTGGGCATCCACGGCATCGAGCCGCATATGGCGCGCTACAAGGCGGACAACGACGATTACAACGACATCCTGCTGAAGGCGCTGGCGGACCGGTTGGCGGAGGCGTTCGCGGAGCGGCTGCATGCGCATGTCCGCACCGACCTGTGGGGCTATGCGCCGGGCGAGCAGCTGACCAACGACGCGCTGGTCCGCGAGCAGTATCGCGGCATCCGCCCGGCGCCGGGCTATCCGGCATGTCCCGAGCATTCGCTGAAGACGACGCTGTTCGCGATGCTGGATGCCGAGGCGAACACCGGGCTGGAGCTGACCGAAAGCTTCGCGATGCTGCCGACGGCGGCGGTCAGCGGTTTCTACTTCGGCCACGCGCAGGCGGAGTATTTCGGCGTGGCGCGGATCGGCGAGGATCAGGTCGCGGATTATGCCGCGCGGCGCGGGGTGGACGTGGCGCAGGCGACGCGCTGGCTGCGGCCGAACCTGGACTGAGCATTCACGCCACCCCGACTGACCGCCGGGGTGGCGGATACGTCTACCGCCGGCAGGTGTCCGCCGGACCGGGATCTAGGTCGAGGCAGCGGCCGTCCTGGCCGGACACCTTCAGCCCGATCGTGGCGGCGAGGGTGGGCATGATATCGACCGTCTCGACCGACAGCGGCTGTTCGAAGCCGGTCATGCCCTTGCGCCAGAACAGGATCGGCACGCGGCGATCATAGTCCCACGGGCTGCCGTGCGTCTCGACATAGCCGGTGGTCGGCTTCTCGATCGAGGTGACGCGCGGCTTGAGGAGGACGAGGAGGTCGCCCGAGCGCTGCGGATCGTAGCTCGCTCGCGCGCGCTCGAGCAGCGTCCAGGTTTCGGGCGGGCCGGCGGGCATCGGCGACGCGGCGATCTCGGCACCGGTGAAGACGGCGGCGACCTGCGGCAGGGCGCGGTAGCGGCGAATGGCCTCGGCCAGCACGCGGGGGCGCTGCGCCGCGGGTACGGTGTCGGCGACGTAGATGTCCCCCTCGGTACCCAGCAGCACCGGACCGGCGAGCTTCAGGTCGCGCGCGATGGCGCCGCCGACGGCGGGCGCGAGCGATTCGGGCGCGACGTGCGCCTCCATCGGCATCGCGCGCTGCTGTTGCCGCTCGGTCATGTCGTGGGCGCCGTGGTCGGCGGTCAGCATGACCTCGTAATCGATGCCCGTTTCGTCCAGCACCGCGAAGAAGCCGGCGAGCGACTGGTCGAGCTCGTTCATCTGGATGCACATCTCGGCACCCTGGGTGCCCAGCGAATGGCCGATATAGTCGGTGGCGGACAGCCCGACCGCGATCAGGTCGGTCGCGGCACCGGTGCCGAGCTTCATGTCCTGGACCAGCCCGGCCGCCATGGCGAGCACCGCCGCATCGGATGCGGGCGAGGCGCGGAAGGCGTGGGCATCGCCGGCGGCGCGGACGAAGCGGCCCTGGCCCAGCTGCTGGTCGCCGACCGCGATGCTGCGGTCGACCGGCCGGCACCAGCCGGGCAGCGGCAGCGCCGCCTGCGGACGGGCGATCAGCGCGGCCACGGCGTCGCGGGTGCGCTGGACCACCGGCGGTACGGCGCGGCCGGCATAGGAAGTATAGGTCTTGCCGTCCCACCACCACAGCTCGTCGACCTTATGGCCGCCCATCATCACCGCTGCCCGGTCCTTCCCCGCGACCGAGACAACGCGGGCGGCGGGGTTCGCCGCCTTCATCCGTTCTCCCAGTGTCGGCACCTTCAGGTGCATATCGGACACGGTGTAGCGTTCGTGGGTCGATTCCGGCACCCGCTCGTCCTCGGAGCAGTACACGGTCTTGTCTGCGCGGCCGGCGCGCTGGTCGATCCAGTTGTTGGCGATGATCCCGGTATGGGCGGGGCGATAGCCCGTCAGGATCGTGGAGTGGCCGGGGCAGGTCTCGGTCGCTGCATGGCTCTGGTAGCCGGAGGGAAAGACGCCGCCGGTCAGCAGGCGGGCAAGGCCGCCGGTGTAATGGTTGCGATACTGCGCGAAGAGGTCGGCGGAGAACTGGTCGACCGAGATCGCGACGATCAGCTTCGGAGGCGCCGCGGGGAACGGTGGCGGCGGCGGCGCGGGCACCTGCTGCTGCGGGGGGATCGGCGCGGTGGGCGGGGGCGAACCGGTCTGTGCGGCGAGCGGGCCGGCCAGGACGCTGGCGGCGAGGAGGGCGGCAGTCAGGGAAAGGGCGTTCATGGGTCGTCCTTGGTAAGGCGGCGCCGACCGGCTATGGAGTGCCGCATGTGGCGACGCAACCGGCCACGAGCGGGGCCGATGAGCGCGATTTTTTGCAGGATGATGACGCTGCTGGCGATGCTGGTGGCGTGCGGTACGGCGGTGGCGCAGGCGCCGGGCGAGCGGCACCTGGCGATGCGGCTGATCGCGGAGAGCGCGGCGCCGGCACCGGGATCGACGGTGACGCTGGCGATCGATGCGACGCCGCAGCCGGGATGGCATGGATACTGGCAGAACCCGGGCGATGCGGGTTTTCCGATGCAGGCGGCGTGGACGCTGCCGAAGGGCGCGGTGGCGGGCGCGCTTCGCTATCCGGTGCCGCAACGGCTGACCGTCGCGGGACTGATGAACTATGTTTACGAGCGGCCCTATGCGGTGCTGGTCGACGTCCGCATTCCCGACGACGCGGCGGTGGGCACTGCCCTGCCGATCGGGCTGAAACTGGATTATCTGGTCTGCACGACGCAGGTCTGCGTTCCCGAGAGCCAGACGCTGTCGCTGGCGCTCACCGTCGGCAGCGGTGCGATCGAGCCGGCGGTGCGGACGCGCTTCGATGCGTGGCGGCGCGCGTTGCCACGCCCGCTCGGGTCGACGGCGACGTATCAGGTCGAGGCCGGCGCGCTGCGACTGGCGGTGCCGTTCCCGGCGGATGCGGCGCTGGGCGAAGCCTATTTCTACCCGGCGGCGACGGGCGCGATCGACATGGCCGCGCCGCAGACGGTGGTGCGGCAGGGCGACCGGGTGACGATCGCGACCAGGGCGGCGGCGAAGCCGCCGGCGGGACCGATCGAGGGGGTTCTGGCGACCGGCGACGGGCGCGGGCTGGCGATCACGGCGACGCCGGGCGCGGTGCCGCGCGCGACGGGCGGCGATGCCGGCTGGGGCGTGGCGCTGGCCGCGTTCGCGGGCGCGGTGCTGGGCGGACTGATCCTGAACGTGATGCCCTGCGTCTTCCCGATCCTGAGCCTAAAGGCGCTGAGCCTGGCGAAGAGCGGGGGGACCGAACGGGCCGCGAGGGCAGAGGCGCTGGCCTATACCGCGGGTGTGGTGCTGGTGTGCCTGGGGCTGGGAGCCGGACTGCTGGCGCTGCGGGCGGGCGGCGCGACGGTTGGCTGGGCGTTCCAGCTGCAGGATCCGCGCGTGATCGGCGTGCTGCTGCTGCTGGTGACCGGCATCGCGTTCAACCTGGCGGGCCTGTTCGAGCTGCCGACCCCGCGGTTCGCCGGACGGGGCGGCACCGGCGGGGCGTTCATGACGGGCGCGCTGGCGGCATTCGTCGCGACGCCGTGTACGGGACCGTTCATGGGTGCGGCACTGGGCGCGGCGCTGGTGCTGCCCGCGGCGGCGGCGCTGTTGGTGTTCGGCGGGCTGGGGCTGGGCATCGCCTTGCCGTTCCTGCTGCTAGGTTTCGTTCCCGCGCTGCGACGCCGGTTGCCGAAGCCGGGGGCGTGGATGGCGCGGCTGCGGCGGATCCTGTCGCTGCCGATGTTCCTGACCGCGCTGGCGCTGGCCTGGGTGCTGGGGCGGCAAGCGGGCGTCGACGGGATGACGATCGGGCTGGCAGCGGTGCTGCTCGCGGTATCGGGGCTGTGGTGGACCGGACGGCGCCAGCTGGCCGGGCGCGAGCGAAGCTGGATCGCGGCGATCCCGGCGCTTGCCCTGGCCGTGATGGCGGTGGTGACGATACGGCCGGCACCGGCGGGCGTAGCGACGGCCGCGGCGGCTGGCGAGGCCTTCACGGAGGGGCGGCTGGCGGCGTTGCGCGCGGAGAAGCGGCCGGTCTTCGCCTATTTCACCGCCGACTGGTGCCTGACGTGCAAAGTGAACGAGAAGGCGGCGATCGAGCGAGAGAGCGTACAGGCTTCGTTCGCGCGCCGCAAGGTGGCGGTGCTGGTCGGCGACTGGACCGACGGCGATCCGGCGATGGGCCGCTTCATCGAGCGGCACAATCGTGCCGGCGTTCCCCTGTATCTCTATTATGCGCCGGGCGCGTCGACGCCGCGTGTGCTGCCGCAGGTACTGACCCCGTCGATGCTGGAGCAGCTGGGCATCTGACCGGCGGTCAAAAGCGCTCTTGTGCGCTGCAACGATTGCGCGCAGCATGGAACCCGGCGGACGGGAGCGTTTTGAGGGTAGATGGGGCAACACGCGTTCGACGAGATCATGGGCACGAAGGGCGGTCCGCCGCCGCGTGCCGAACTGGCTGCACTGGGGCGATGGCTGGAGGCCACGCCGCCCCAAGAGCTTCGCCGCCGCCAGCAGTCCGCCGAGGCCGCGTTCCGCCAGCTGGGCATCACCTTCGCGGTCTATGGCGACAGCGACGCCAGCGAGCGGATCATCCCGTTCGACATCGTGCCGCGGGTCTTCCTGCCCGACGAGTGGGAGCGGTTGTCGCAGGGGCTGATCCAGCGGGTCGAGGCGATCAACGCCTTTTTGAACGATATCTATGGCGATCGCCGCATCCTGAAGGAGGGCGTGCTTCCCGCCGACCTGGTGCTGGGCAATCCGCAGTTCCGGCCCGAGATCGCCGGCATGCGGCCACCGCATGGCGTCTGGGCGCATATCTGCGGGATCGATCTGGTGCGGACGGGTCCGGACGATTTCTTCGTGCTGGAGGACAATGCCCGCACACCGTCCGGCGTCAGCTACATGCTGGAAAACCGCGAGGCGATGCTGCGGCTCTGCCCGGAGCTCTTCCGCGAATTCCGTGTCGCGGCGGTGGACAGCTATCCCGACCGGCTGCTGGAGACGATGAAGTCGGTGGCACCGCACGGGGTAGCGGCGCCGACCTGCGTCGTGTTGACCCCTGGCCACTACAACTCCGCCTATTACGAGCATAGTTTCCTGGCCGACTCGATGGGGATCGAACTGGTCGAGGCGGCCGATCTGGTGGTCGACGACGACATCGTCTGGATGCGGACGATCGCGGGCCGGGTGAAGGTGGACGTGATCTATCGGCGGATCGATGACGACTTCCTCGATCCGCTGGTGTTCCGACCGGATTCCGCACTGGGCGTGCCGGGACTGATCGCCGCCTATGCCTCCGGCAATGTCGCGATCATCAATGCGCCGGGCAACGGCGTCGCCGACGATAAGGCGATCTATAGCTACATGCCCGAGATCGTCCGCTTCTATTCGGGCGGCGAGGCGAAGCTGCCCAATGTCGAGACGTGGCGCTGTCGCGAGCCGGACGCCCTGAAATACGTGCTGGAGCATCTGGACCAGGTGGTGGTGAAGCTGGTCGACGGATCGGGCGGTTATGGCATGCTGGTCGGCCCGACCGCGAGCAGGGCGGAGATCGAGGCGTTCCGCGCCGCGCTGGTTGCCGAGCCGCACCGCTATATCGCGCAGCCGACGCTGGCTCTGTCGACGGTGCCGACGATGGCGGAACAGGGACTGGCGCCGCGACACGTCGATTTCCGCCCGTTCGTGCTGACGGGATCGCGCGGGGTACAGGTGGTGCCGGGCGGGTTGACCCGCGTGGCGCTGCGCGAGGGTTCGCTGGTGGTCAATTCGAGCCAGGGCGGCGGGACCAAGGATAGTTTCGTGCTGATGGACGATCGGCCACGCCAGTCGCAGGGGCTCGCGGGCATGACCCAGACGATGGGCGGGATGAGCCAGTCGATGGGAGGCGAGGCCTGATGCTGAGCCGGACCGCATCGTCGCTCTACTGGCTGGGCCGCTATTTCGAGCGGGCCGATTTCATCTCGCGCCTGGTCGAGGCGACCGTGAGGCTGGACGTGCTGTCGGCGCGACCGGCGGGGCAGGCGGCATGGGCTTCGGCACTGACCGTCACCGAAACGGACGGCGCGTTCGATTCGACCGGCGGCGAGATCAGGCGGCGCGAGGTGGCGCGGTTCCTGACCGTGGATACCAGTCACCCGGGATCGATCATCCGCTGCACCGAGATGGCGCGGCTGAACGCCCGTGCGGTGCGTACCGCGCTGACGCGCGAGGCATGGGCGGCGATCAACCGCGCCTGGCTGATCTTCGACGGGCGGCCGTCGGCGGACGACCCGACATCGGTGCTGAACCTGGTCGACGCGGTGAAGAACGAGACGCGGGGGTTCGAGGGCGCGGTCCACCGGATGCTGCGCAACCAGACCACATGGTTCATCCGGCTGGGCCAGGCGATCGAGCGAGCGGACAATACCGCGCGGCTGCTGGACGTGAAATATCACATCCTGTTGCCCGAGGGCGAACGGGTCGGTGGCGTCGTCGATCGCGATCAGTGGACGACGATCCTGCAGACAGTGTCGGCGGTGACCGCGTATCGCTGGCTCTACTCCGACGGGCTGCTGCCAGCGAACGTCATCGATCTGCTGGTCGCGCGGGGCGAATTGCCGCGGAGCCTGGCGGCATCGGTGGAGGAAACGGTGGACGTGCTGGGACTGCTGGCGCGGCGGACGGGCCAGCACGGAGAGGCGGACAGGATGGCACGGGTGCGTGCGACCCGCATGGCCCGGACCCGATCGGGGGAGGTAATCGCATCGGGCCTGCACCAGTTCCTGCAAAGCTTCATCCACGAGAACGCGCTGCTCCACGGGGCGATCGGGCGGCAGTTCAAGTTCGGGTAGGACGGTTATCGGGTCGGCATCGGGGCGGGGGACGCGTAGGGTATGAGACTGTCTATCCAACATCGCACGGAGTACCGCTTCTCGGCGCCGCAGGCGCGGCTGGTGCAGATGCTGCGCCTGACCCCGCAGAACTCGCACGACCAGACGATCGCCCGCTGGCGGATCGACGTGGATTGCGACGCCAGGCTGCGCGACGGTCGCGACGGGTGGGGCAATGCGGTGACGATGCTCTACGCCGACGGTCCGCTCGACGGGCTGGAGATCACGATCACGGGCGAGGTGCTGACCAGTCATTCCGACGGGGTGCTGCACGGTGTGCCCGAGATGCTGCCGCCATCGGTGTTCCTGCGCGGGACCGTGGCGACGGCGCCGGATGCGTCGATCGGCGCATGGGCGGCGTCCATCAAGGGCGGCGATAACCTGCTGGCCGGGTTGCACCGGATCAATGCGGGTATGCACGAGCGCTTCGCCTATGACGGCGACCGGCCCGAGCCGGGGCTGACCGCCGGCGATGCGTGGGGCAGGAGCAGCGCGACGCCGCGCGATGCGGCGCAGATGTTCGCGGTCGCCGCGCGGAGCATCGGTGCACCGGCGCGATACGTTTCCGGCTATCGCTTCCTGGCCGGGGAGGAGCGGACCACGCCGCACGGCTGGGCGGAGGCGTTCGTCGAGGGGCTTGGCTGGGTAGGGTTCGATCCGTGCACCGGGCTGTCGCCGCAGGACGATCACGTCCGGGTCGCGGTGGCGCTGGATGCCGCGGGGGCGGCACCGGTCGCCGGATCGCGGCTGGGCGAGGGCGAGGAGCGGCTGGACGTCGAGGTGCGGGTGTCCGAAGCGTGAGGGGGCCGGCCGGATCTTATCGTGCCGGCAGCGTCACCATCTCCTCGTCGCGCAGCAGCCGCCAGCCGGCCGGGCCGAGCACCTCCAGCGGGCGATAGCGCGTCTTGTATTCCATGCGCGACGATCCCTTCACCCAGTAGCCGAGATAGACATAGGGCAGGCCCGCATCGCGGGCGCGCATGATGTGATCCATGATGATGAAGTTGCCGAGCGCCTGGCGGGCCGGATGGTCCGGCTCGAAGAAGCTGTAGATCATCGACAGGCCGTCGGCCTGACGGTCGGTCAGGCAGGCGCCGACCAGCTTGCCGCGGCGACCGTTCACCGTCGGCTCCCGGTACTCGACGATCAGGGAGTTGACCGGCGAATGCTCGATCATGTCGGCATAATCGTCCTCGTCCATCCCCGCCATGCCGCCGGCGGGATGGCGCAGCGCGAGATATCGGCGGAGCAGCTGGAACTGCTCGTCGGTGGCCCAGGCGCGGCAGGCGACGACCTCCAGGTCGGCATGGCGGCGCAGCAGCTTGCGCTGGGTACCGTTGGGAACGAAGTCGGCGGTGACGACGCGAACGGAAACGCAGGCGGTGCAGCCTGCGCAGGACGGGCGATAGGCGACACCCTGGCTGCGGCGGAAGCCGATGCGGCCGAGCGCGTCGTTCAACTCGGTCGCATGCGGGCCCGTCAGCTCCGTGAACACCTTTCGCTCCTGCCGGCCCGGCAGATAGGGGCATGGCGAGGGGCTGGTGACGAAGAAGCGCGGAAAACGAAAAGGCGCAGTCACCGCCGGCAGACCCCCAAGGAACGTGTGCGGCACCGTATATGTCGTCGCCGGGCCCGCGTGGGAAGCGCTTTACCATCCATTTGCGTCGAGGACCTTAACGTCGGACGTGGCGGATCGGGTCGAACTGCCTCCGGAACGGGACCGAAAGCTGTTGCACTGCGGAACGGTTGATGCGAGGCGGCGTTCGGAACCGAACATGCATGGGAGTAGCTATATGAAGATGAAGAACCTGCTGGCCGCGACGGCCGCCCTGACGCTGACCGCCTCGCCGGCGATGGCCGCTGCGGCCAATCCGGCCGCGTCGCTGTCGGTCGCGAAGTCGGCGCGCGCGAGCGCGTCGGGCACGAAGTCGAGCAAGCTGGGTGCGGGCGCCGGTGGCATTGCCGCCGCCGTGATCGCAGCGGGCATCGCCGCGATCGGCGTGATCGCGATCGTGAACGACAGCGACGACGACTCCGACAGCAACTGATCGGTCTCGTCTAGCGGAAAGGGCTCGCCTGTCTGTCAGGCGAGCCCTTTTTCGTGTCAGGCGAGTTCGACCTGCGTCGTCTCGTACCCCGCGCCGCGCAGGGCGGTGATGAGGCGGTCGAGATGTGCACGATCGCGGGTCTCGCACTCAATATCGGTGATCAGGCCCTTCGCCGGCAGCGTCGTGAAGACGCGCTGGTGGTACACCTCGATGATGTTGACGCGTTCCTGATCGAACAGGCGGGCGACGTTGAACAGGGCGCCGGGCTGGTCCTGCAACCGGATGCGCAGGCGGGCGAGCCGGCCGGAGCGGGCGAGATCGCGTAGGAGGACGTTGGCGAGCAGGCGCGTGTCGATGTTGCCGCCGCACAGCACGACGCCCACCGTCTTGCCGGCGAACCGGCCCGGATGGGCGAGCAGCGCCGCCAGCCCCGCCGCGCCCGCACCCTCCACCACGGTCTTCTCGATCTGGAGCAGCAGGCTGACCGCCTCTTCCAGATTGCGCTCGTTCACCAGCAGGATGTCGTCGACCAGCGCGGCGACCATGCGGGCCGTGATGCCGCCCGGCTCCTTGACGGCGATACCCTCGGCCAGCGTATCCCCGGCGCAGGGCAGGTCGGTGCCGTTGATCCGGTTGTACATCGACGGGAACAGCTCCGCCTCCACCCCCACGACCTCGATCGCGCGATCCTGCGCGCGCGCGACGACCGCCATGCCCGAGATCAGGCCCCCGCCGCCGATCGGCGTCAGCAGCGTGTCGATCGCCGGCACATCCTCGAACATCTCGATCGCAGTCGTGCCCTGACCGGCGATGATCCGGGGATCGTCGAACGGGTGGACGAAGGTATAGCCGCGCTCCGCCTCCAGCACGCGGGCATGGGCATATGCGGCGTCGAACGTGTCGCCCTCCAGCACCACCGTCGCCTTGTGCCCCTCTGTCTGGACGACCTTCACCGTCGGCGTGTTGCGTGGCATCACGATCGTCGCCGGCACGCCCAGCCGGTTGGCATGATAGGCGAGGCCCTGCGCGTGATTACCGGCGGATGCCGCAATCACGCCCTTCGCCTTCGCCTCGTCGGACAATTGCAGCAGCGTGTTGAGCGCCCCCCGCTCCTTGTAGGCCGCGGTGAACTGAAGGTTCTCGAACTTCAGATAGACGGTCGCGCCGGTCAGCTCGGACAGGGTGCGACTGATCAGCGTGGGCGTGCGGACGATCGAATCGCGGATGCGCGCGTGCGCCGCGCGAACATCGTCGATGGTGACGGGGAGCGCCTCGTCGGCAGGGGCGGGCTTTATCTGCGTTGCCATGGCGCCCGCGTTAGACCGTCTGGCGCGGTGGGGGAACACCGCTTATGCCGGCCGGCATGTCAAAGCCGACCTCGCTCCTGATCACCGCCGCCTGCCTCGCGATCCTGCTGCCCTGTCCTGCAATGGCGGAGGCGCTGGTCGACAATGTCAACGGCATGACGCTGGATGCGGACGGCAAGGTGGTGCGCTTCACCGGCATCCTGATGACGACGGACGGCAAGGTGGTGAAGCTGCTGACCGCCAGGGACAAGCGTCCCGAGCGGCTGGACTGGCGGGCGGACATGAAGGGACGGGTGCTGCTGCCCGGCTTCGTCGACGCGCACGGGCATGTGATGGAGCTTGGGTTCAGTGCGGTGCTGCTGGACCTGTCGGACACGAAGTCGCTCGATCAGGCGAAGGCGAAGATCGCCGCCTATGCCGCCGCGAACCCCGACCGGAAATGGATCCTGGGCGGCGGCTGGAATCAGGAGGCATGGGGGCTCGGCCGCTTCCCGACCGCGGCCGACCTGGACGGAGTGGTGGCGGACCGGCCGGTGTTCCTGTCGCGGATCGACGGGCATGCCAGCTGGGCGAACAGCGCCGCGATCAAGGCGGCGGGGGTGACGGCCGCCACGGCCGCACCATCCGGCGGGCGCATCGAGAAGGGTGCAGGCGGAGCGCCGGCCGGCGTGTTCGTCGATGCGGCGCAGGATCTGGTCCGCCGGGCCGCGCCGCCGCCGTTGCCGAAAGATCGCGACACGGCGTTCCTCAGCGCCCAGGCGATGTTGCTGTCGATGGGGGTGACCAGCGCGGCGGACATGGGCACGACGGTGGACGACTGGCTGAGCTATCGCCGGATGGGCGACCGGGGCAACATGCGGGTGCGCATCGTCAGCTATGGCGCGGGGATCGAGGATACGGTGCGGATCGGCGGCACTGGGCCGACACCGTGGCTGTACGGCGACAGGCTGCGGCTGGCGGGCGTGAAGCTGTACGGCGACGGGGCGCTGGGATCGCGCGGTGCCTGGCTGAAGGCGCCGTACGCCGATGCGCCGGGGCAGAGCGGGCTGGGGTTCATGACCGACACGGTCATCCGCAACCTGATGAGCCGGGCGGCGATGGACAATTATCAGGTAGCCGTCCACGCGATCGGCGACCGCGCCAACGCACAGGCGCTGGATGCGATCGAGGAGTTGTCGGCGACCTACAAGGGTGATCGCCGCTGGCGGATCGAGCATGCGCAGATCGTCGATCCGGCCGACCTGAAGCGGTTCGGCCAGCATGGCACGATCGCCTCGATGCAGCCGACCCACCAGACCAGCGACCGGACGATGGCCGAGGCGCGGCTGGGCCCGGCGCGGCTGGCGGGCGCCTATGCATGGAAGACGATGCTGGCGAACGGCGTGCCGCTGGCGTTCGGGTCGGACTTTCCGGTCGAGCGGCCGGATCCGTTCGCCGGCTGGGCGGCGGCGTTCACCCGGCAGGGTGCGGACGGTCAGCCGTCGGGCGGTTGGCGGCCGGAGGAAGCGGTGACGCGCGAGCAGGCGTGGCGCGCCTTCACGCAGGGCGGGGCCTATGCCGCCTTTGCCGAGGACAAGTTCGGGCGGCTGGCGCCGGGGCAGCGTGCTGACTTCATCATCGTCGACCGCGATCCGCTGCTCGCCAGTCCTTCCGACCTGCGCGCGACGAAGGTCGAGGAGACGTGGGTCGGCGGCGAGAAGGTTTGGGAGCGCAAGCCATAGACCTGTCCGCGATCGTCGCCGATATCGCGGCAGAGATGAAGGCGGCGCCCGAACGCGGCGCGCCGGCCGACTACATACCCCCGCTCGCTGCGGTCGATCCGGGCAAGTTCGGGATCGCGGTGATCGAGGCGGACGGCACCTGCCATCTGGCGGGCGATGCGGAAGAGGCGTTCTCGATCCAGTCGATCGCCAAGGTCTTCGCGCTGACGCTGGCACTGGGGCATGTCGGCGACCAGCTGTGGAAGCGGGTGGGGCGGGAGCCGTCGGGCAGCGCGTTCAATTCGATCGTCCAGCTGGAATTCGAGCACGGCATCCCGCGCAATCCGTTCATCAATGCCGGCGCGATCGTGGTGGCCGACGTGCTGCTGGGACGGAACGAGCCGCGGGAGGCGATCGGGGAGATCCTGCGCTTCGTACGGAGCGCGGCCGATGACGATGGTATCGTGATTGACCGCGCGGTGGCCGAGGCGGAGATGGCGACCGGGCACCGCAACCGGGCGCTGGCGAGCTATATGCGGTCGTTCGGGAATATCGAGCACGACATCGAGCGGACGCTGGGCGTGTACGTCCATGAATGCGCGCTGGCGATGAGCTGCCGGCAGCTGGCGCTGGCGGGACGGTTCCTGGCGATGGAGGGCGTCAATCCCGGGACCGGCCGGCGGCTGGTGTCGGCGCAGCGAGCGAGGCGGATCAACGCGCTGATGCTGACGTGCGGCCATTACGACGGATCGGGCGAGTTCGCCTTTCGCGTCGGCCTGCCGGGCAAGTCGGGCGTCGGGGGCGGCATCCTGGCGGTGGCGCCGGGGCGGGCGAGCACCGCGGTGTGGTCCCGGGCCTGAACGAACGCGGCAATTCGCAGCTGGGGACGCTGGCACTGGAGCGGCTGGTACAGCGGACCGGCTGGTCCGTGTTCCAAGGCTGACCGCGGGCCTGCCCCGTCAGGCGACCGCGGTCGCCACCACCTCGTCGGATTCGCGCAGGACGTAGCCGCGGCCCCAGACCGTCTCGATGTAGTTCTCGCCGTCGCAGGCCATGCTGAGCTTCTTGCGCAGCTTGCAGATGAAGACGTCGATGATTTTCAGCTCGGGCTCGTCCATGCCGCCATAGAGGTGGTTGAGGAACATTTCCTTGGTGAGCGTGGTGCCCTTGCGAAGCGAGAGCAGCTCCAGCATCGCATATTCCTTGCCGGTCAGGTGGACGCGGGCACCATCGACCTCGACGGTCTTGGCATCCAGGTTCACGGCCAGCTTGCCGGTGCGGATGACCGACTGCGAATGGCCCTTCGACCGGCGGACGACGGCGTGGATGCGGGCGACCAGTTCCTCGCGGTGGAACGGCTTGGTGACGTAATCGTCGGCGCCGAACCCGAAGCTGCGGACCTTCGAATCCATCTCGCTGACGCCGGAGAGGATGAGGACCGGGGTGGTGACACGAGCGACGCGCAGCTTTTTCAGCACGTCGTACCCGTGCATGTCGGGCAGGTTCAAATCGAGCAGGATGATGTCGTAGTCATAGAGCTTGCCGAGGTCCAAACCCTCTTCGCCCAGGTCAGTCGTGTAGCAATTGAAACCTTCGGCATGGAGCATCAGCTCGATCGCCTTGGCAGTCGTCGGCTCGTCCTCGATCAGCAGCACGCGCATCAACCAGTCCCCTAGTCGCGGAACCGCCCCCTGTTCGAGCGGTCGATCCGATCCATTAACCAAATGACATCTGAAGGCAAAAGGTTAATTCAGGGTTAAGTGCGCGATCCGCGATCGTTGCGGGGCGGCAGCAGACGATCATGCGCGGCGCGCGGAATGTCTTCGCCCAGCACTTCGCGCAAGTAGAGGCTGCGGACCAGCGTGAAGATCACGACGAGAAGCGCGGCAGAAAAGAAAAGACCGAACAGTCCGAATATCACACCGATGCCGATGATCGCGAATACGGTGACGGCAGGCGGAATGGAGATCACCCGCTGCTGGACATAGGGGGTGATGAAGTTGGTCTGGACGAGGCGGACGACCGCATAGGTGACGAGCGTGCCGACCAGCGGCCCGGTGCCCCTAGTCGCCGCCAGACCCAGCGCCGGGACCATTGCGGCGGTGGGGCCGACATAGGGGATGAACTCGCTCAACCCTGCGAGCAGGCCGAGGGCGGCGGCGGAGGGCACGCCCGCGAACCACAGTCCCGTGCCGATCAGGATGCCCATGCTGGTCATCAGGATCAGCGACGAGCCGAGCCACAGCCGCAGCACGCGGCCGACGTCGAACAGCGCATCCTCGAACGCGGGGCGTTTCGACGGGGGGACGAGGAGGAGGAGGCCGCGCTCGTACACCTTCGGGTCGCCGGCCAGGAACAGCGCGCCGATCAGGAGGAGGAGGCAGTTGAGCACGAACTCGCCGCCACCCTCCACCAGGCCGCCGATATCCTGTGCGGCGCGGCTGCCGGCATAGGTCTGGCGAACGGCATCGGCGATCTTGGCACCGACCGGCGTTTGCGATGCCCAGGCGTCGAGCTGGTCGAGGAGACCCGGCAACTGGGTGACGAGGACGTTGACCTGCTGGCGGAATTCGACCCCGAACAGCCAGACGAGGAAGCCCAGTACGCCCAGCACGGTGGCATAGCCGAGCACGAGACCAAGCTTGCGCGAGGCGTGCAGATGGTCGCGGTAGAGGTCGGCGACCGCGTGGATGACGATCGCGCCCAGGACCGATCCGAAGGCGAGGATCAGGAGATTGCCGGCGCGGTAGAGCGCGGCGGACAGCGCGACGATGACGATGAAGAGGACGACGCGGCGGATGAAGCGCGCATCGTCGGCATCCGGCGCGAGGCGGGGACGCGGTGGAGGCGGCATCTCGGTCATGCGCGAATGTTGAGGAAGTTGCGGGTTGCGGAGGGTGAATGTTGAGGCTTGCGACAGATCGCCATCGCCGCGGTGGGATTCGATTGCCGGTATAAGTAGCTGTTATGGCGAGACGATGATGCCTGCGACCGCAGGAGCGCGATGAAGTGGTGGCGGATGTTGAGGGCGCCGAGGTCTAGGGCAGTTGCGGGCGAATGTTGAGGCGCCTCAACATTCGCGATCACGGTGGCCGGGCCGCGGGCGCACGGCGAGCTTCGAGAGGGTGAGCGGCGGGCGTCTGGCATGGACGGGTGATGGCAGATCGGGGGCGGGTAGGACAGTGCGGACGGCGGGATGCGTCGTTTCGCTGGCGTGGCCCCGTATTCAGCAGTCACCGGCCTTACCGTCGCCCCGGACTTGATCCGGGGTCCCGCTATTCATCGGGCGCTCGACGGAAGCTGGGCCCCGGATCAAGTCCGGGGTGACGACGGGTCGGTGGGGGTGCCGGCCGGTTTGCAACAGTGGCGGGAGGTTTGTGGAGTGAGACAGGCGCCGGCCTCAGTCGAGGTCGGCGGGCGTTACCGCGACACTGCGCTTGCACAGGGATCGCGGAGACGGTCGCCGAGGAAGGCGATCAGCGCCTCGACGCGTTGCGGGCGCAAGGGGCTGGGCGGGGTCAGGAGGTGGAGGCCGACGGGCGGCGGCGTCCAGTCCGGCAGGATGGCGACGAGCGCTCCGCTGGCGAGATGGGGGCCGACGATGAAGCCGGGCAGGGGCGCGATGCCGAGGCCGGCGAGAAGAGCCGGAACCAGCGCGTCGCCGCTGTTCGCGATCAGTGGGCCGTCGGGCCGGATCGACACGTCGGCGCCGCCGGGACCGTGAAAGCGCCAGTTGCCGGTGATGTTGGCATAGCGGAGCAGCCGATGGTCGGCGAGGGCGGCGGCATCGGCGGGGGTTCCGGCGGCCGCGAGATAGGCGGGGGCGGCGACGATGTGGGTGGCGATGTCGCATAGCCGGCGCGCGCGCAGCGAACTGTCGGCAAGGTCGCCGATGCGGAGCGCCACGTCGAATCCCTCGGCGACGATGTCGACGCGGGCATCGGAGAGATGGAGGTCGATGTCGACCGCCGGATTGCGGACGAGGAAATCGGCGACGAGCGGCGCGACGTTGGCGATGCCGAAGCTCATCGGCGCGGCGAGGCGGACGGTGCCGGAGGGGGAACTGGCGGCGTCGCGTGCCGCCTCCTCGGCGGCGCGGGCCTCTGCGACCATGCGGCGGGCATGCTCGGCAAGGGGGCGACCCGCCTCCGTCAAGGCCAGGCGGCGCGAGGTGCGATGGAACAGCGACTGGCCCAGCGCCGCCTCCAACCTGGCAATGATCTTCGACACGGTCGCCTTGCTGAGCCCGATCGATTCGGCCGCGCCGCTGAACGACTGGCGGTCGGCGACGGCGGCGAAGACCGCCCATGCTTCCAGATCGGGCAGGCGCATCGACAGGCACTCCGGCGGTAGATGGTGTTCGAATCGGAAACGATCCTATTCCATCGTTTCCGTTTACGCGACCCTGCGACAACCTATCTTGAGCGGGACGGAAACACGAGGAGCTTTCCCATGCTCGACACCAAGAACCGCATCGACCGCCGCCCCTTCGCCAGCCTGGGCCATGCCAATCATGGCTGGCTGGACGCGCGGCACCATTTCTCGTTCGCCTCCTATCACGATCCCGCCCGGATGGGCTGGGGCGCGATCCGGGTGTGGAACGACGACGTGATCGCAGCCGGCGCCGGCTTTCCGCCGCACCCGCACCGCGACATGGAGATCATCACCTATGTCCGCACCGGTGCGATCACGCATCAGGACTCGATGGGCAACAGCGGCCGCACCGCCGCCGGCGACGTACAGGTGATGAGTGCCGGATCGGGCGTGCGCCACGCCGAATACAATGCCGAGGACGAGGCGACGACGCTGTTCCAGATCTGGATCGAGCCGACCACCAGCGGCGGCGAGCCGAGCTGGGGCGCCAAGCCCTTTCCCAAGGGTGAGCGGTCCGGCCAGCTGACCGTGCTGGCGAGCGGGTTCGCCGAGGATGCCGGCGCGCTGCCGATCCGGGCAGAGGCACGGGTGCTGGCCGCCACGCTGAAGGCGGGCGAGCGGGTGACCCATGTCGTGGGCGACGGCCGCCACGCCTATCTGGTGCCGGCGACCGGCAGCATCACGATCGACGGCGAGGCGGTGAACGCCCGCGACGGTGCCGCGTTGTCGACGGGCAGCTACACGATCGTCGCAACCGACGATGCGGAGATCGTGCTGGTCGACGCGAAGTAATCCCCCCGTCCTCACCCCTCGGGCGCTGACGCGCCTGCCTTCCCTTGCCCGATGGGCGAGGGAAGGGACCACCCGGCCGGTACGGGCGGGAAGGGCGAGAGCGCCACCGGTTTCCCCTGAAGGAGCATATGATGACCAAGGTTCTCGTCCTCTATTACTCGTCCTACGGCCATATCGAGCAGATGGCGGATGCGGTCGCCGAGGGTGCGCGCGAGGGCGGGGCCGAGGTGGACATCCGCCGCGTCGCCGAGACGGCGCCGGCCGCGGTGGTCGCCGCGGCGCACTTCAAGACCGATACCGCGCATCCCGAGATCGAGTCGCCCGACGCGCTGGCCGGGTACGATGCGATCATCGTCGGTGCGCCGACCCGCTATGGCCGGATGCCGAGCCAGATGGCCGCGTTCTGGGACACCACGGGCGGGCTGTGGATGAAGGGTGCGCTGGTCGGCAAGGTAGGCGGTGCGTTCACCTCGACCGCGAGCCAGCATGGCGGGCAGGAGACGACGCTGTTCTCGATCATCACCAACCTGTTGCATCACGGGATGGCCATCGTCGGACTGGACTACGGTTTCCAGGGACAGATGGGAGTCGACGAGCTGCGCGGCGGATCGCCCTATGGCGCGACGACGATCGCAGGCGGTGACGGATCGCGCCAGCCGCAGGCGGAGGAACTGGCGGGCGCGCGGTACCAGGGCAAGCGGATCGCGGAGACGGCGGCGAAGCTGGCGCGCTGATCTTCAGGCGGGCGAGGGGCCGGGTGCCTCTCGTCTGTCGTCGTCCCGGATTTCGTAGGATGACGTGCGACGGTGGACGGGGATGGCCGCTACCGCCGCCGGCGCTTCTTCTTCAGGTCGGGCGCCGTCAGCTGGAACGGCGGCTGCGGCTGTGCGGTCAGCACGATGCGGAGCGGCGGGTAGATCGCGGGCTCGGCGGGAAAGGCCGCCCGCGCTTTGGCGAAGATGAAGCGCGATCGAGCGGCCCCCAGCGCATCGGCGGAGGTGCCGACCCAGCGCCAGTGCCACGGCTCCCACTTCACCTGCTGCCGGTTGCCGGGCGGAAAGCTGAGTTCGAACCCGAAGCGCGGCGCGTTGGCGATCAGCCAGCGGGCGGCGGGCAGCGCGGCCATGCACGCCTCCGCATCCGGACATCCGGGCGAAGGCCGGACGGCGAAGTCGATCGCATAGCCGGTGGTATGCTCGCTATGGCCCGGCGGCGCGACCGAGATGGCCCGCTCCGCCGCATCACCCTGACCACCGCTGGCGAAGACGCCGCCCTGCCGCGGGATCGAGCGGTGGCACGACAGGCCGCGGATGATGCCGCCGGTCGCCGGATCGGCCGCGGCGGCGGCGATCAGGCGCTGGAGATCCGGATACACGTCGCGCCGGATGCGGCAGGCGTGGAGGGAGAAGCCGACGGGCGCGTCGACCAGGTCGCCGGGCGCGACGTCGCCGTACGGGAAATGGCCGAGGACGCGGCCATCGCCGCCGGCGGGCGCGATCATCTGGGCAAGGAGGAGAGCGAGCATCGCACCGCCGCCTCTGGCATGCGGGCGTGCGTGGTGGCAAGGAGCCCGACATGCATGGTGACCGCGTATTGTTCCTCGATGGCGAGGCCCTGGTGATCGACAAGCCCGCCGGGCTGCCGGTCGATCCGCCCCGCGACGGGTCGATCAGCCTGGAGAACCATCTCGATTCGCTGCGCTTCGGCTTCCAGCGCTGGCCGAGCGCGGTGCACCGGCTGGACCGGGATACCAGCGGCTGCCTGCTGCTGGCGCGCAACCCGAAGGCGCAGGCGCGGTTCCAGCAGGCGTTCGAGGGCGGAACGGTCGAGAAGCGGTATCTGGCGGTGCTGGACGGCGTGGTGAGCGGCGAGGGGGAGATCGACCTGCCGCTGGGCAAGACGAGCACCGCAGAGGCGGGATGGCGGATCGTACCCGACCCCGCCGGCAAGAAGGCGCGGACGGCGTGGCGGGCGATCGGGACGCGCGAGGGGCGGACGCTGGTCGAGTTCCGGCCCGCGACCGGGCGGACGCACCAGATCCGCGTCCATGCCGCCAGCGGTCTGGGGGCGCCAGTGGTGGGCGATCCGGTCTATGGCCGCGCGGCGAAGGAGGGCATGATGCTCCATGCCGCCGAGCTGGTGGTGCCGCGGCCGGGCAAGGAGCCGATCCGGGCGGAGGCACCGCTGCCGGAGCGGTTCGGCGACTGGCGCTGAGGCGACGGCGATGGTCGCGATCCCCATCACCCGGTCGATCGCGATCGACAGCGACGAGCTGGACGAATCGTTCACGCGCGCCGGCGGGCCGGGCGGGCAGCACGTCAACACCACCGACAGCGCGGTGCTGCTGCGGTTCGACGTGGCGCGATCGCCCGGCCTGCCCGAGCTGGTGAAGGAGCGGCTGGCGGTGCTGGCGGGATCGCGGATGACGCGCGATGGGGTGCTGGTGCTGCGCAGCGAGGGCGCGCGCAGCCAGCTGCTGAACCGGCAGGAGGTGCGCGAGCGGCTGGTCGCCCTGATCAAGGAAGCGACGATCGTGCCCAAGAAGCGGCGCCCGACCCGCCCGACTAAGGCATCGCAGACCCGACGGGTGGATGCCAAGGTGAAGCGGAGTTCGGTGAAGGCCGGACGTGGCAAAGTGCGGGAGTGATGCCCATCTCGGCGCCCCGGACAGAATAGAGAGTGGATCGATGTACGAGTTCGACGTGGCCAACGGTTCGAAGGCGGAGCTGTACCGCGACATGCTGTCCGCGCTCGACGCGCTGACCGGCGACGAAAGGGACGCGACCGCGAACATGGCGAATGCGGCGGCGTTGCTGTGGCAGTATCTGCCCGGCCTGAACTGGGCCGGATTCTATCGCATGGTCGATGGCGAGCTGGTGCTGGGGCCGTTCCAGGGCAAGGCGGCGTGTATCCGCATTCCGCTGGGCAAGGGCGTGTGCGGCACCGCGGCGGCGACGGCGACGACGCAGATCGTGGCCGACGTGCACGCGTTTCCGGGCCATATCGCCTGCGACGCGGCGAGCCGGTCGGAACTGGTGGTGCCGATCGTCCGCGATGGCGCCGTGGTGGCGGTGATCGACCTGGACAGCCCGTTGCCCGCGTGGTTCGACGAGGCCGACGCATCGGGGTGTGAGGCGATCGCGGCGCTGCTGGCGACGCGGGTCTGATCCAGATCGGGACTCACATCGGGATGGCGGCGAACGATCGGCGGGCGTAGCTTTCGAGTCGGCCAGAGCGCGTCGCCGCCGAACGGGGGTTTGGGGACGGCGACCGAGGCCCACGGTCTCTTGCGCGAGGGGCCGTCGCGATGCCGCTCCGCACGAACTCCCGCGGGGCGGCATTGTCGTGTCCGGGGCGGCGCGACCCTTTATCGCTTCGATGGAATGGAACGGCGTCCGCGGCACGGGCGATTGCCGCCGCCTGGCGATCGTCGGACCGTCCCGTTACGTGGCGTCCCGGATCGACACAGGCCTTAACCATCCTGTGTGATGGCTAAAAATCCTAAATGAGTCGTTAACAGCAGCATGACGACGAGCAGCCTTACCCGACGCCTGGTTTTGACCAACGAGGCCGCCCGCCACCCGCTCCGCCGCGCCCTGCCACCGGTGAAGCCGCTGGCGCCGGTCCGCGAGGACGATCAGGACCTGAAGCTGTTCGCGCTGAGCTTCGCGGCGTTCTTCGTCTGCTTCTACAGCTTCATCTTCTGAACCCGCCGGGCGGCCGGCCCGGCCGCCGCGTGCTCAGTCGCCGCAGGCGAGGCAGGCATCCTCGCGGTCGCAGACGCGGTGGAGGCGCCGGGCGATCCACGCCGAGATCAGGCACATGCCCGCCACCAGGAACAGCATGTCCTCCGGCGTGACGCCCAGCCCGCTGATGAACAAGACCGCGATCGCGCCGATCGTCATCGCGCCGGCGTTGACGACGTTGTTGGCGGCGACGGTGCGCGCGGTCTGATCCTTTTCCACCGTCGTGGTCAGGAAGGCATAGAGCGGCACGACGAACATGCCGCCGGTCACCGCGATGGCGAGCAGCGTCGCCAGTACGGCGAGCGCGCCCGGATGGGCCATGAAGGCCGACCAGCCGAGCAGCTGTCCCGCCGGTGCGGGCTGCCAGTTGCGGGCGATGAGCGAGAACAGCACGACGAAGCCGCCCATGCCGATCACCGAGGCGGGGGCGTAGCGGGCCGAGATCCGCCCCTTCAGCATGGTGTTGATGATGACCGAGCCGATCGCGACGCCGACCGAGAAGACGGCGATGACGCCGCTCGCCACCCGCTCGTCCGCGGTCAGCACGTTCTTCACCAGCGGCGGGAAGACGATGATGAGGACCGAGCCGATCGTCCAGAAGAAGCTGATCGCGCAGATCGCCAGGAACAGCCGCGGGATGTGCATCGTCGCCGCGATCAGTCGCCACGAGGCGGTGAAGGGATTGTAGTTGAGCTTGAGCGGCGGTCCCTCACGCGGCGCCGGCGGCACCTGGCGCCCGACCAGCCAGCCGATCACCGCGATGGCGAGCACGGTGGCGGCTGCCCCCTCGATCGGGATCCAGCCGGCGACCACCGTGCCGGCGAGGATCGCGAGATAGGTACCGGCCTCCACCAGCCCGGTCCCGCCCAGAACGTCGCACGGGGCCAGATGCTGCGGCAGGATCGCGTATTTGATCGGGCCGAAGAAGGTCGAGTGGATGCCGAGCAGCAGGACCGCGCCCAGCATCATCACCAGCCCGGCGTTAATATACCCCTCACGCGCGAGCAGCAGGCCGCTGGCCCCGACGACCATGATCGCGATCTCCGCCGCCTTGACGATGCGGATGATCCGCGCCTTGTCGGTCGTGTCGGCGAGCTGGCCGGCCAGCGCAGAGAGCAGGAAGAAGGGCAGGATGCCGATACCCGTCGCCAGTGCGTTGAAATTGGCTTCCTTCGCGGCATCGTTGAAGATGGCGTAGGTCGCGAACAACACCATCGACGTCTTGAACAGGTTGTCGTTGAAGGCACCGAGGAACTGGGTGACGAAGAGGGGCAGGAAGCGACGCCGCTTCAGCAGCCCCAACGCATTGATCATGACGCGGCCTTGATGCGGTAAACTGGCCGCGCTTGTAGACCAGTCGCGCCGGCCTGCAAACGCTTTGCGCGCCGGCCCGTCCGCGCCGGGGTTCCCGCTGGACGATTAGGCGGATAGGGAGGTGCGGTCATGCTGACCCTGCCCAACCTGTTGACCCTGTCGCGGATCGTCGCGCTGCCGCTGCTCGTCGGGCTGCTGTGGTGGCCGGGCTGGGCCGCGGGATACGGCATTGCGTTCGCGCTGTACTGCCTGATGGGGATCACCGATTATTTCGACGGGTACCTTGCCCGTTCGAACGGCGCGGTGTCGCGGCTGGGCGTGTTCCTGGATCCGATCGCGGACAAGATCATGGTCGCGGCCGTCATCCTGATGCTGGTGGGGACGCGCGACATCGCCGGCCCGCACCTGATCGCCGCGCTGGTCATCCTGCTGCGCGAGATCGCGGTATCGGGCCTGCGCGAGTTCCTGGCGCCGCTGCACGTATCGATGCCGGTGTCGAAGCTGGCCAAGTGGAAGACGACGCTGCAACTGGTGTCGCTGGGCGCGCTGATCCTGGGCGGGGCGTTGCCCGCGGCCGAGTGGATCAAGGCGGTGGGGCTGGCCAGCCTGTGGGGTGCGGCGGTGCTGACGGTGATCACCGGCTGGGATTACCTGCGCGTCGGCCTGAAGCATATGGACTGAGCGATGGCGATACGGGTGTTGTATTTCGCGTGGGTGCGCGAGCGGATCGGGACCGGTGAGGAGCTGGTCGACCCGCCGGCGGACGTGAACACGGTGTCGGCCCTGATCGACTGGCTTATAACACGCAGTGCCGGGCATGCGCTTGCCCTGGGCGAGCGAGGCCGGCTGCGTGCCGCGGTGGACCAGGCGTTCGTGCCGCTGGATGCGCCGCTGGGCGAGGCCCGCGAGGTGGCGATCTTTCCCCCGGTGACGGGCGGATGACCGCGGGAGGCACGATCCGCGTCGTCGTCGACCGCGCACCGATCGACGCGGCGGCGGAACTGGCGCTGACGGAGGCGGCGGGGGTCGGCGCGGTGGCGACGTTCACCGGGCTGGTGCGCGCCGACGCCGGCGCCGGCGGCGATGTCGAGATGCTGGAGCTGGAGCATTACCCCGGTGCGACCGAGGCGGCGTTGCGGTCGCTGTGCGACGAGGCGATGCGGCGCTGGTCGCTGGCGGGCGCCACGATCGTCCACCGGGTGGGGCCGATGCGACCGGGCGAGCGCATCGTCTTCGTCGTGGCGGCGGCGGCACATCGTGGTGCGGCGCTAGAGGCCTGTGCGTTCCTGATCGACCGGTTGAAGACCGACGCGCCGTTCTGGAAACGCGAAGTACGCGGTGGCGAGGCGGCGTGGGTAGAGGCACGCGAGACGGACGATGCGGCCGCGCGGCGGTGGCTGGCAGGGTGACGTTCGTCAGATCGGAAGAGTGACGGGCAGGAGAGGCGGCCCGCAGTGCCGCCCCTCCCCGGTCATCAACCAAGCTTCGGCAGGCTGATCCCGTTGGTGGAGTGGATCACGCCGTTGGTCTGCTTCAGGTCGGGCTTGTCGATATAGCTCTTGTTGCCGACCGCGTCGGTGAGCAGGATCGCCTGACCCTCCAGCGAGGCGGTGATCGCCTGACCGGACAGGGTGGTGAGGGTGGCCTTGCCACCGCCGGCGGTGATCGCGGCGCGGATCTGGTCCGAGGTCATGGCGCCTGCCACGACATGGTTCTTCAGGATCGTCGTCAGGCTGGCGACGTTCGCGGGGGCGAGCAGCGTATCGAGCGTGCCGGCGGGCAGCAGCGCGAACGCCGAATCCTTCGGCGCGAAGACCGTGTACGGTCCCGGCCCGGCCAGCGTCGCTTCGAGCTTGGCGGCCTGGACCAGACGCAGGAGCGTCTTGTGATCGGGCGAGGCGGCGATGGCGGCGGCGATCGTGGTCGTCGCGGCGGGCGCAGCCGCGGCGCCTGCGGCCGGGGCGGCGGTCTGCGGCTTGGCGGTGGTCGCCGGCGCCGTACCGGGCTGGGTCGTCGCGGGCGCCGTCGTGGTGGTGGGGGCCGTGGCGGGCGCGGCGGTGGTCTGAGCGGACGCCGGGCCGGCCAGGATCGTCGCGGCAAGCAGGGCGGGGGTCAGGAAGGTGGCGGTCGAACGCATCGAGTCACTCCGGCTGTTGAATGCGCCATATTCCACGCGCGAAGGCGCGGATCGTTCCCCGATTCCGGTCAATCGGGCGCGCTATACGGTCAATTGATCTCCGCCAGGACGCCCGCGAGCAGGCGAAAGTCGCTCTCGCGCGGCGACGCGCGACGCCAGACCAGGGCGACGTTGCGCACGGCGTTGTCGGCGGCAAGTGGGCGCGCCGTGATGCTGGTATGGTCGAGAATGCCCGCCTTCAACGCCATTTCGGGCAGCACGGTCACGCCCAGGCCGTTGTCGACCATCTGGACGATGGTGTGGAGCGAGGTGCCCAGCATCGTCGCCTCGGCACGAAGTTCGGGACGGTTGCAGGCGGCGAGCGTGTGATCCTTCAGACAATGCCCATCCTCGAGGAGGAGCAGGCTGGCGGCATCGATCGCATCGGCGTCGATCGTCGCGGGTGCGGGCTCGTTGCCGCGGGTCTGGAAGGCGACGAACAGGCGATCGTCGAACAGCGGTGCCGAAGCGACCTCGCCGCACGCGAAGGGCAGGGCGAGGAGGACGCAGTCGGTGCGGCCGGCATGCAGCCCCTCGCACGCCTGGGCGCTCGATTCCTCGCGCAGGAACAGGCGCAGTTCGGGATAGTCGGCGCGCAGGCGGGGCAGGATCCGGGGCAACATGAAGGGCGCGATGGTGGGGATGACGCTCATCCGCATCTCGCCCGTCAGCGGCCGGCCGGCGGCGCGGGCCATGTCGCCCAGCTCCTCCGCCTCGCGCAAGACCTTGCGCGCCTTGGCGACGATGCGATCGCCCAGCGGGGTGAAGCGGACTACGCGGCGCGTCCGCTCGACCAGCACGACGCCGATCAGGCTTTCCAGATCGCGCAGGCCCGCGGACAGCGTCGACTGGGTGACGAAGCAGGCCTCTGCGGCACGGCCGAAATGGCCGTGGTCGCGCAGGGCCACGAGGTACTGGAGCTGCTTGAGCGTCGGCAGGTAGGTGGCGGCCATCGGCTGCCGTTAGCTTACCCGTGCAGCGCGCGCCACAGGCCGAACAGGCTGGTGACGACCAGCACGACGCCGACCATCAGCATCAGCGTCCTGGCCGGCACGCGCTTGGCCAGCATCGCCCCGAACGGCGCCGCGACGACGCCGCCGATCAGCAGGCCGACCGTCGCCATCGTGAAGGCCGCCCAGCCGAGCTGGGTCAGGAAGGTGACCGAGATTGTCGCCGTGACGAAGAACTCGGCGGTGTTGACTGAGCCGATCGTCGTCCGCGGCGAGGCGCCCTGGACCAGCAGGTTCGACGTCACCACCGGTCCCCAGCCGCCGCCGCCCGCCGCATCGAGGAAACCGCCGGCGAGGCCCAGCGGCTCGACCACCTTCGGCTCGCGCTGGGTAGGGGGATAGTGCAGGCCGCGCCACAGCAGGTAGACGCCGATCGCCGACAGATAGGCGAGGATGAACGGCTTGGCGACCGCGGCATCGATGTTGGACAGGACATAGGCGCCCAGGATGCCGCCGATCACGCCGGGGATCATGATCCGGAAGAACAGCCGCCAGTTGACGTTGCGGTGGGCGACATGGCTGATCCCCGACACCGCGGTCGTGAAGGTCTCGACCGTGTGCACGCCGGCCGAGGCGGCGGCGGGGGGCACGCCGATCCACAGGAGGGCGGTGTTCGAGATGACGCCGAACGCCATGCCGAGCGCCCCGTCGACCACCTGCGCCGCGAACCCGATCAGGATAAAGGGGATGACCTGCGCGAGATCGAGGCTGGATAGATCGGGCATGACGTTCCTTTCACCCTGACGAATGACCTGCCCGGCCAAACTCCACAAGAAAGATAGGCTTTAGTGCCGCTGCAGCGCGGCCATTGCCGGTCGCCGGAGCTGACCCTAGATGCGAGACGGCGCGACGGGAACGCGCCAGGGAAATTTTCTATGCCGAGCCGCCTTGCCGCCTATCTGGATTCGATCCGTGCACGCGATCCCGCGCCGCGGAGCCGGGCCGAGGTGATGACCTATCCGGGTGTCTGGGCGCTGGGCGGTCACCGGGTGGCCCACCGGCTGTTCCGCGCCCGCCTGTTCCTGCTGGCGCGGATCGTCAACCACTGGACGCGCGCCTGGACCGCGATCGACATCCATCCGGGCGCGACGATCGGGCGACGGTTCTTCATCGACCATGGTTTCGTCGTCATCGGGGAGACGGCGGTGATCGGCGACGACGTGACGATCTATCAGTGCGTCACGCTGGGCGGGACCAGTCCCGACAACGGCGTCGGGGGCAAGCGGCATCCGACGCTGCTGGACGGGGCGATCATCGGATCGGGCGCGCAGGTGCTGGGCCCGATCGTCGTCGGTCGCGGCGCGCGGATCGGTGCCAATGCGGTGGTGACCCGCGACGTGGCGGACGGGGCCGTGATGGTCGGCATCCCGGCCCGGCCGACGATGGTCGAGGGCGGGGCGGCGCCGAAGCCCGATTTCCTGCCCTATGGGACCAAATGTTCGGAGACGTTCGATCCGGTGACGCAGAAGACCGAGCTGCTCCGCTGCGAGGTCGACCAGCTGCGCAAGCGGCTGGACGCGCTGCTGGCCGAGCAGAAGGCGGACGCCGGCGAGGCCGCGCGCGACCGCGCCTGACGCCCGCATCCATGGGTATCCTCCCCTTTCCGGATCGTCGCGCGACCCAGGTCGGTTTCGACCGGGCCGAGCTGACGCGGATCCTGGACCTGTACGGCCGGATGGTCGCGGCGGGCCATTGGCGCGACTATGCGATCGAACTGGGTCGCGAGGCGGCGGTCTTCTCCGCGTTCCGCCGGGCGACCGAGCGGCCGGAGGTGCGGATCGAGAAGCGGCCGGCACTGCGCCAGCGGCAGGGCATGTGGGCGCTGGTCGGCGAGGCGGGGGCGGTGCTGAAGCGGGGCCATGAACTAGGCCCGGTACTGGCGCCGGTCGAGCGCCGCCTGCTCAAGCTGGTCGAGGACTAGGCGCGACGCCGACGTCCTGCACCGGTGGCAGGCGCGCACCGGATGGGCCGAGCAGCCCGACCACGCGCTTGCGGATCGGATGCCAGAAGGCGGACAGCGTCAGCAGCGCCGAGCCGATCGCCAGTGCTGTGAAGGCGGCGGACAGCTCGACCGCCCCCGCCGTCCGGAACAAAGAGAACATCGCGTAGAGGACGTAGATCAGGCTGGACACCAGCAGCGCGCGGCGATCGATCGCCAGCGCCACGAAGGCGAACATGCCGTAGAGGATCAGAACGAGGATCGCGGTGCCGACGCCGATCCGGTCGCCGAAGATGCCGAGCATCTGGAACACGGGATGCGCGATCATCGGTGCGGCGGTGAGATGCAGCCAGAAGGCGACGTCGGCGCGGCGGGTGCGCCGCTCCCGGTCGCTGAAATCCCAGCGCATCGCCAGCGCGAACACGGCCAGTCCGCTGACGAGCAGCAACGGCCAGCCAAGCGCGGGATGGGCGGGAAAGGCGGCGAGGACGATCGCGAAGACGAGCGTGACCACGGCGGCGGCCCCGGCGGCGATCGTGATCGGCACCATGAACGAACGCCAGTGAAGCCACGCAGCGGCAGCGGCGGCCAGGGCACCGCCAGCGGCCACGAGCGCCTGACCCCGGTCCGACTCCGTCGCGACGACGCTGCCGAGACCCAGTGCGACGGCCATGCCGACCCCGCCGACAAACGCCGCGAGCAGGATGATGCTGGGCAACGCCATGCGTCGGCGGGCGGTGAAGAACGTCGCCAGACCCCATGCAACGGCGGCGACCAGCGCGGCGGCCAGCGGCGCGGCCAGCGTTGCCCCGATCTGTCCGACGGCGACGAGCAGCAGGACGATGGCGATCGAGACGAAGATGTCGTTGAACCCGGTGAGCAGCCTGAAATGCTCCTCGTCGACGGCGGGGGTCGCGCGCATCGCCGCGACATGCCGGCGGAACGCATCGGCCGCCGACGGGCTCAATACGCCCGCGCCGACCGCACCATCGATATCGCCTTCGCTGTACATGCCGTTCGCCCCCCGGGTGCCTGACACGTCAGACTATCGAAAGAAGCCGTGTCGTCCAGCCATCACCGGGCCGGAACCTGCGAGATACAAAAAAGGGCGCTCCATCTGCTGGAGCGCCCCATACTGGCGCCGGTCGCATAGGTGCGACCGGCGGACGACCGGTACTTACTTGCCGCCGCGCTGGCGGCACTTGTCGTACTGGCCCTTCTTGCAGATCGGGTAGCTGGCGAGCGGCGCGGGGGCCGGGAACGCCTGCGCCGGGCTGGCCGAGGGCTGCACCGTCACCGGTCCGCCGCCGGGCGCGGGCGCCGGGCCGGTCGTGCTGGGCTGATAACCGCCGACCGGGTCGCCGGTGGTCATGCCGCCGGGCGACGCGCCGCCGGTCGCCGGTGCGGCCGGTGCCGTATCCGTCGTCATCGGTGCAGCAGGGTCGGCAGCGGGCGGGGGAGCGGCAGTCGTCGCGTCCGAAGCGGGCTGCGACGCGTCGGGCGCCGTGGTGGCCTCAGGCGGCTGCGCCGTACCGGTCGCGGTCGTCGGGGCTGCGGTGGTGCTGGTCGTGTCCTGAGCGAAGACGGGCGCCGCGAGCAGGGCAGTAGCGGCGAGAAGGGCGAATTTCATTGAGGATCTCCTCGAGAATTATTTCGTGCGCGATTCTATTCGTCACGCCGCGGCCCAACGCCCCACTTCGCCAATGTGTCCTTCACGCAACGGTCGGTGCAGTAACGATCATGAATCAACCTTCTGCATCAAGGGCATAGCCGGCAGAACGGACGGTCCGGATAATATCCGACCTGCCCCCGACATTGATCGCCTTGCGCAAGCGGCGGATGTGGACGTCGACGGTCCGGCTTTCGATGTCGCTGTCATGGCCCCAGACACTGTCGAGCAGTCGTTCGCGCGAGAAGACATGGCCGGGATGTTCGAGAAAGTGCTTCAGCAGGCGGAATTCGGTAGGCCCGAGCGCGACCGTGTCGCCACCGCGCTTCACCTTGTGGCCGACCGTATCCATCTCGATGTCGGAATAGATCAGTGCCTCGCCTGCCAGCGCGGGGCGGACGCGGCGCAGCACCGCGCCGACGCGGGCGACCAGCTCGCGCGGGGAGAACGGCTTGGTCACGTAATCGTCCGCGCCGGTTTCCAGCCCGCGGACCCGGTCCTCCTCCTCGCCGCGCGCGGTCAGCATGATGATCGGCACGTTCTGCGTCTCGGGCGCGCGGCGCAGGCGGCGACACACCTCCAGCCCGGAGATCACGCCCTCGATCATCCAGTCGAGCAGGACGATGTCGGGGGTCCGCTCGCGCGCCAACAGGAGGGCCTCCTCGCCATCGGCGGTGTGGACGACCTCGAAATCCTCGCGGCGGAAGTGAAAGGTCAGCAGTTCGGCGAGGGCGGCATCGTCCTCCACCAGCAGCATCGTCACGCGTGCCATCAGTCCCGCTCCCCACCGCCGCGCTCGCGATCGGCGAGGTGTTCGCCGGTCGCCGCGAAATAGACCATCTCGGCGACGTTGGTCGCATGGTCGCCGATCCGCTCCAGGTTCTTCGCGATGAACAGCAGGTGGGCGACCTGGCTGATCGTCGCCGGATTCTCGACCATGAAGGTAACGAGGGTGCGGAAGATCGAATCGTAGAAGTCGTCGAGCGGCGGGTCGCTGTGCCAGACGCGCGCCGCGCTGTCGGCATCGCGCGCGGCGAAGGCGTCGAGCGCGCTCCTCACCATCTCGGCCGCCATGCGGCCCATCGCAGGCAGGATCGACACGGGCTCGATCCGGTGCTCGCTCTCGATCAGGGGCACCCGCTTGGCGATGTTCTTGGCATAGTCGGCGATCCGCTCGACGACGCCGGCGATCTTCATCGCCGCCACCACCTCGCGCAGGTCGATCGCGAGCGGCGCCCGCAGCGCGATGATGCGGACGGCGAGGCGCTCTACCTCCGCCTCGAGTTCGTCGATCTTGCGGTCGCCGGCACGCACCTCGGCAGCGAGTTCGAGGTCGCTGCGCTGGAGCGCCTGCATCGCCTTCGCGATGGCGTCCTCGGCAAGGCCGCCCATCTCGCTGATCAGGCCGCGGAGCTGGCCGATATCGGTGTCGAACGCCTTGACGGTATGCTCGTTCATATAACCCCCACTCAGCCGTACCGGCCGGTGATGTAATCCTTCGTCCGTTCCTGGCGCGGATTGGTGAAGATATCCGACGTGGCGCCGTATTCGACCAGCGTACCCAGATGGAAGAAGGCGGTTTTCTGGCTGACGCGCGCCGCCTGCTGCATGTTGTGGGTGACGATGGCGATGGCGTAGCGGCCGCGGAGTTCGTGGATGAGCTCCTCGATCTTCGCGGTGGCGATCGGGTCGAGCGCGCTGCACGGCTCGTCCATCAGGATCACCTCCGGATCGACGGCGATGGCGCGTGCGATGCAGAGCCGCTGCTGCTGTCCACCCGACAGCGCGGTGCCGCTGTCCGACAGGCGATCCTTTACCTCGTTCCACAGGCCGGCGCGGGTCAGCGATCGCTCGACCACATGATCGAGATCGGTCTTGCCCGCGGCGAGCCCGTGGATGCGGGGACCGTAGGCGACGTTCTCGTAGATCGACTTCGGAAACGGATTGGGCTTCTGGAACACCATGCCGACACGCGCGCGCAGCTGCACCACATCCATTTCCGGCGCGTAGATGTCCTGCCCGTCGAGCCGGATGTCGCCGGTGACCCGGGCAGAGGCGACGGTGTCGTTCATCCGGTTCAGCGTACGCAGGAAGGTGCTCTTGCCGCAGCCGGACGGCCCGATGAAGGCGACGACCTTGTCCTGCTCGATATCGATCGACACGTCGTCGATCGCCTGTTTGGCCCCGTAGTGTACGTGCACGTTCCGGGCGGTCATCTTGGTCATCACCAGCGGGTCTCGAAGCGGTTGCGGAGGTAGATGGCGATGCCGTTCATCGCCAGCAGGAATACCAGCAGGACGATGATCGCCGTCGAGGTCTTCTCGACGAAGCCGCGATCGACCTGATCGGACCAGAGGAATATCTGGACCGGCAGCGCGGTGGCGGGGCTGGCGATGCCGGACGGCGGCGCGGCGATGAAGGCGCGCATGCCGATCATCAGGAGCGGCGCCGTCTCGCCCAGCGCGCGCGCCATGCCGATGATCGTGCCCGTCAGGATCCCGGGCAGGGCAAGCGGCAGGACGTGGTGGAAGACCACCTGGATGGGAGAGGCACCGACGCCCAGCGCCGCGTCGCGGATCGAGGGTGGAACCGCCTTGATCGCGTTGCGCCCGGCGATGACGATCACCGGCATGGTCATCAGCGCGAGCGTCAGCCCCCCGACGATCGGCGCCGAGCGCGGCAGCCCGAAGGTGCCGAGGAAGACGGCGAGGCCGAGCAGGCCGAAGATGATCGAGGGGACTGCCGCCAGATTGTTGATCGATACCTCGATCAGGTCGGTCCAGCGGTTCCGCGGGGCATATTCCTCGAGATAGAGGGCGGCCAACACACCGATCGGGAAGGCGAGCAGCAGCGTGACGAGCATCGTCAGCAGCGATCCCTTGAACGCGCCCCAGATTCCGACACGGGTGGGATCGGTGGCATCGGCGCCCGAGAAGAAGTTGCGGTTCAGCCCGCGCGAGAGGACGCCCGCGGCGCGCAATTTCGTCACCGTCGCCTCCGCCGCGGCGGTGCCGTCGCCCTTGTTGGCGATGTCGATCGCGCTGGCGGCGGGCAGATCGAACGTCGACCGCCGCGACAGGAGCGACGGATCGCGCTTGATCGCGTCGCGGACGCGGATCCACGCGCCGGCGGACAGGAGGGAGGGATCGCCATAGGCCGCCGCCGCGGCGGCACCGACCGTACCCTCCAGCCCGGCGCCGGCGAGCGCAAGGTCGGCGCGGCGGCCGTCCAGCTGCTGCGGCGTGACCGGCAGGCGGGCGGCGGCGAGATCGACCGGCACCGCGATGCGCGTCTCGGTGAACCCGCCGATGCCCTGGATCAGCATCGAGACGAGCAGGAAGGCGAGGAAGCCGGCCGACATCACCACCGCCGCCAGCCCCATCAGGCGAAAGCGGCGCTCGGCAGCGTAGCGGCGGCGGATGCGGCGCTGCATCGACCGGGTAGTCCAGTCGGTCGGCGCCCGCGGAGCAGGGTCGTGCGCGGTGCCGGCCGTCGGCAGCGGGGCGACGAGCGAGCTACTCATAAGCCTCCCGATAGCGCTTCACGACGGTGAGCGCGACGATGTTGAGGAGCAGGGTGACGACGAAGAGCGTCAACCCGAGGGCGAAGGCAGCGAGCGTCTTCGGACTGTCGAATTCGGCCTCCCCGGTCAGCAGGTCGACGATCTGGCGGGTGACGGTGGTCGCCGAGGCGAACGGGTTGGCGGTGAGCGTGGCCACGCCCGACGCGGCCATGACGACGATCATCGTCTCGCCGATCGCACGGCTGACCGCGAGGAGCACGCCGCCGACGACGCCGGGCAGGGCGGCAGGCAGCATGACGCGGCGGATCGTCTCCGACGAGGTCGCACCCATGGCCAGGCTGCCGTCGCGCATCGCGCTGGGAACGGCGGCGAGGCTGTCGTCGGCCATCGACGAGACGAAGGGGATGATCATGACGCCCATCACCAGCCCGGCGGCGAGCGCGCTTTCGGACGAGGCCCAGCTGATCCCCAGCCACACGGCGAGGTCGCGGACCGCGGGTGCGACGGTCAGCGCGGCGAAATAGCCGTAGACGACGGTCGGGACGCCGGCGAGCACCTCCAGGATCGGCTTCATCCAGCGCCGGGTACGGGGCGCGGCATATTGCGTCAGGTACACCGCGCTCATCAGGCCGAACGGGATCGCCACCGCCATGGCGATGATCGCACCGATGAAGAAGGTGCCCCAGAACAGCGGCACTGCGCCCAGATTGGCACCGGGATCACGCGCGTCGATCACCTGCGGCGACCAGTGGGTGCCGAACAGGAAGTCGGTGACCGGCACGACCGAGAAGAAGCGCCCGGCCTCGTACAGCAGCGAGGCGACGATGCCGATCGTGGTGAGGATCGCGATGAGCGACGCGGAGAGCAGCAGCCCCATGACGATCCGCTCCACCCGCGTCCGCGCGGCGAAGCCGGGCCGTACGCGCGTGAAGGCGAAGGCGCCGCCCGCAAAGGCGAGGAGCAGCGCCAGCCCGGTGGCGATCCAGTCGTAGCGGTTCTGCGCGGCGGCATAGGCCGGCGTCAGCCGTTGCGCGAGATCGTTGAACGCGCCGTACGCGCGACCCGACGCCAGGGCGCGCGCCTCCGACAGGATCGACGCGCGATCGAAGCCGGGCGGCGGCAGCTGCGCCGCGGCCGGCGTGGCCAGCACCGCCTCCGTCACCATCGCCGGCGAGACGGCCGACCAGATGGCGAGGAAGATCAGCGGCGGGACCAGCGTCCACAGCGCCACGTACCACCCGTGATGGCCCGGCAGCGAGCTGAACCGCTGCGTCCCGTCGCGGAAGGCGGCGGCGCGGGCACGCGCGACCAGCCAGCCGATCAGCGCCAGACCGACCACGACGAGGAGGAGGGCGACGGCGCTCATTTCAGTACCGCCGGATCGAGGGTGACATCGCCCGCGATCACCTGCGCCGCGCGGGCGCGCACGTCGTCGGGAGCGGCGATCAACCCGCGCTTCACGAGGGGGCCGTCCGGGCCCCAGCTGGCGGCATAGAGCGTCAGGAAGGTGCGCAGGTTGGGGATCGCGGCCAGATGCGCCTTCTTCACGTAGATGTAGAGGGGGCGGGAGCCCGGATAGCGACCGTCGGCGATCGCCGCATAGGTGGGCGCGACGCCACTGATCGGCACCCCGTTCACCGCGTTGGCATTCTCGTCGAGATAGCTGTAGCCGAAGACGCCGATGGCGTTCGGATTGGATTGCAGCTTCTGGACGATCAGGTTGTCGTTCTCGCCGGCGTCGACATACGCGCCGTCCTCGCGCACGCGGGTGCAGAGCGCCTTGTGCGCATCGGGATCCGACTTGGCGAGCGGCCTGGCGGCGGGGTTCGACGCCTCGCACCCCTTGGTCAGGATCAATTCCGCCAGCGCGTCGCGGGTGCCGCTGGTGGCGGGGGGACCATAGACCTGGATTGGGATCGCCGGCAGCGACGTGTCGACATCGCGCCAGGTGCGGCGTGCGTTCGGCTTGCCACCCGGCGCGGCGGCGAGCGCGAGATAGAGTTGGGCAGGCGTCAGCACCATCTTCGGACCGTTCTTCGCCTCTGCGAAGGCGATGCCGTCGATGCCGACCTGCACCTCCATGATGTCCCTGACGCCGTTCGCCGCGCAGTCCATGTACTCGCTGGCCTTCATCCGGCGCGACGCGTCCTCGATGTCGGGGTGCGCGGCGCCGATCCCTGCGCAGAACAGCTTCATGCCGGCGCCCGTCCCGGTCGATTCGATCACGGGGGCGGCGGCGTCGGGATCGGCGGCGACCAGCTGCTCGGCGATCATCGTCGTGAATGGGTAGACCGTCGACGATCCGACGACGCTGATCTGGTCGCGCGCACCCGCCCCGCCGCCGTTCGCCTGATCCCGGCAGCCGCCCAGCAGGCACGCGCCCGCAGGCGCCAGCAGCAACAGGCCGGAGAGGAGGTGACGGCGCATCGGGTTCCCTGTCGCGGCGGCGAGTGCCTCCGTTCGCCCGAGCCTATGTGACCGGGCGGTTACGCTTTGATGACAGGCGCCTCGGGCGGCGCGCCGGGCAGGGTCACCGTCACCGTTGTGCCGACACCGACCTTGCTCGCGATCTCCAGCCGCCCGCGGTGGCGCTCCGCGATGTGCTTGACGATCGCGAGGCCGAGGCCGGTGCCGCCCAGCGACCGGCTGCGCCCGGCGTCTACCCGGTAGAACCGCTCCGTCAGGCGGGGCAGGTGCTCGGGCGCGATCCCCTCTCCCTCGTCGGCGACGGCCATGACCAGGCCGGCCGGCCCCGTCTTCAGCGTCACCGTCACCGGGGTGCCGGCGCGGCCGTACTTCATTGCGTTGCCGATCAGGTTGTGGAACAGCTGCGACAGTTGCGCCCGGTCGCCTGCGATCGGCGGCAGCTCGTCGAACTCGGCGCAGATCAGATCTGCCGCCCGCTCCCGGCCGGAACTGCGCAGCTCGGCGCAGACCTCGTCCAGCAGGACGCCGAGATCGACCAGCCGGTCGGGCAGCCGGTACTTGTCCGCCTCGATCCGCGACAGCGAGAGCAGATCCTCGACCAGCCGCTGCATGCGCCGGGCCTCGTCCATCATGATCTTCAGGAAGCGGGCGCGCAGTGCAGGCTCCTCGCCCGCATCCTCCCCCAGCGTCTCGATATAGCCCATGATCGATGCCAGCGGGGTGCGCAGTTCGTGGCTGGCATTGGCGACGAAATCGACCCGCATCCGCTCGGCGGCGGCATGCTGCGTGCGGTCGACGAGATTGACGACGGAAAGGTCGCCGGCGATCGCCTTGACGCGCATCTCCCAGCGGCGATCGCGACTGCCGATGCCCATCAGTTCGACCGGGTGGCCATCGGCGGCGGCGAGTGCCTGCGCCGCGGCGGGGTGGCGGATGGCGACGCGGGCATCCTCGCCGATGACATGGGCGCCCAGCACGGCACGGGCGGCGGCGTTGGCGATCGACACGCGGCCGTTGGAGACGAGGAGCACGGGATCGGCCACCCCGTCGAGCATGTCCGCCAGCGACGGGGCAGCAGGCACGGGGGGCGGCGCAACGTCGACGACCACCTCTCGACGGCGACCCAGCAGCACCGCCGCCACCGTGCCGACCAGCGCCACCGCGAATCCTTCCCAGACGCCGGTGACCAGGAACACCGCGAGCGCGGTGACCGCCGCCAGGGCAAGCGCGGGAACGGGCGTACCCACGACGATCAGCCCAGCCGTTCCAGCGTCGGCACCAGTTCGTCGAAGCCGTCGATCACCGCATCGGCGCCGAGCTCGGCGGCGGGACGGTCGAGGAAGCCGAAGCTGCACGCCACGACGGGTATGCCCGCCGCCTTCGCCGCCCGCACGTCATACACAGAGTCGCCAACGAACGCGGCGCGCCCGCCGCCGCAGCGGGCGATCATCTCGACGATCGGGTCGGGCGCGGGCTTGCCGCGGCCCGGACCCATCGTGTCGCCGCCGATCAGGCAGGCGAACCGCGCGGTGAGACCAAGGGCGTCGAGTACCTGCGAGGCATAGCGTTCCAGCTTGTTCGTCACCACCGCCACCCGGACGCCGCGCGCCGCCAGATCGTCCAGCGCGTCGAGCACATGGGGGTAGGGGGCGGTGAGCACGGTCATGTTCGCCTCGTAGAAATCGAGGAGGACGCGGTGCAGCCGATCGAGCTCCGCGTCGGTGCATCCGCCCGTCTGCGCCATGCCCTGCGCCAGCATGTGGCGCGCACCGCCGCCGATCATCGGCTTGATGCGGTCGACCGGCAAGGTTGGGCGACCGGCGGCGGCGAGCGCATGGTTCACCGCCGCGGCGAGATCGCCGCTGGTGTCGAGCAGGGTTCCGTCCATGTCGAAGCCGACGATGGCGAAGGGGAAGCGGGCGCTGGCGCGAAAGTCCGTCATGGGGTGCGCGGTGCCAGCAGGGCTATGGCGTTGGCAAGGCATTCGTGCCAACCCGCGCGTTCCATGAACGACCCGATCGCCCCCGCCGCGCCCGCCTCGCCCCCTATCGCGCCCCTCGCGGCGGTGATCCTTGCGGCGGGCAAGGGGACGCGGATGAAGTCCGACCTGCACAAGGTGCTGCATCCCGTCGCCGGCCGGCCGATGCTGCTGCACCTGATCGCCGCGGTCCGCGCCCTGTCTCCCGAGCGGATCGTGGTGGTGACCGGTGCCGGCCGCGAGCAGGTGGAGGCGGCAGTTGGCGGGCAGGGCGTGGATGTTGCGCTGCAGGCGGATCAGCTGGGCACGGGCCATGCCGTGCGTCAGGCGGAGGCGGCGTTGGCCGGGTTCGTGGGCGACGTGCTGGTCCTGTACGGCGACGTCCCGCTGGTCGCGGCCGGTACGATGCGGCGGATGGTCGAGCGGCTGCACGGCGACGATGCGCCCGCGGCGGTGGTGCTGGGCTTCAGGCCGGCCGATCCGGGTGCCTATGGCCGGGTCATCGCCGATGCCGACGGGCGAATCGCGCGCATGGTCGAGTTCAAGGACGCCAGCGATGCCGAGCGGCAGGAGACGCTGTGCAATTCGGGACTGATGGCGGTGCGCGCGGCCGACCTGTGGGCGCTGCTGGCGCGGGTCGGGAACGACAATGCCGCGGGCGAATATTACCTGCCCGACATCGTGATGCTCGCCGCCGCCGACGGTCGCCGATCCGCGGTGATCGAGACGACGGCGGACGAGGTGGCAGGCGTCAACAGCCGGGGCGAGCTGGCGACGGTCGAGGCGGGCTGGCAGCGCCGCCGCCGCGAGGAGGCGATGGCGGCCGGCGTGACGCTGCTGGCGCCGGAGACGGTGTGGTTCGCGCACGACACGGTATTGGGCCGCGACGTGACGGTGGCGCAGAACGTCGTCTTCGGACCGGGCGTGACCGTCGCCGACGGCGCCACGATCCACGCATTCAGCCATCTGGAGGGCGCGACCGTCGGCCGGGCGGCCGAGGTCGGCCCCTATGCCCGATTGCGGCCCGGCGCGGTGATGGAAGCCGGGTCGAAGGTCGGCAATTTCGTCGAGATGAAGAAGGCGGTGCTGGGCGAGGGCGCGAAGGCGAACCATCTCACCTATCTGGGCGATGCCGACATCGGTGCCGGCGCCAATATCGGCGCGGGCGCGATCACCTGCAACTATGACGGTTTCCTGAAATACCGGACCAGCATCGGCGCCGGCGCCTTCATCGGGTCGAACAGCGCGCTGGTCGCGCCGGTAGCGATCGGGGCGGGCGCGATCGTCGGCGCCGGATCGATCGTCACGGCGGACGTGCCGGCCGATGCGCTGGCGCTGGCCCGCGGACGGCAGGAGAACCGCGACGGCTGGGCCGCCCGGTTCCGCGACATGATGCGCGCCAGAAAGGCCGCCCGGCAGGAGAGAGCTTGATGAACGACGACGCGCCGCTGGTGGCGGGGATCGAACTGGGCGGCACGAAGTGCATCTGCATCCTGGCGCGGGGACCCGACGCGATCGAGGATCGGGTGCAGCTGCCGACCACCCGGCCCGAGGAGACGCTGGAGGCGATCGAGGCGGTGCTGGACCGGTGGAGCGGCTTCGTCGGGCTCGGCATCGCCAGTTTCGGGCCGGTGTCGATCGACCGGCATTCGAGCGATTACGGACACATCACCTCCACGCCCAAGCCGGGCTGGGCGAACCAGAACGTCGCCGAGCGGCTGCGCCGCCATGCGCGGGTGCCGACCGGTTTCCATACCGATGTGGTGGGCGCCGCCCTCGCGGAGGCGCGCTGGGGCGCGGCGAAGGGCCTGGCCGATATCGCCTATGCGACCGTCGGCACCGGGATCGGTGTCGGCCTGATCGCGGGAGGCCGACCGGTCGACGGGCTGACCCATTCGGAGTTCGGCCATATCCGGCCCGTCCGTGTCGCGGGCGACGAGTGGATCGGCAACTGCCCGTATCACGGTGCCTGCTGCGAGGGGCTGGCCGCCGGCCCGGCGATTCAGGCGCGGACCGGCACGGCGGGGCCCGATCTGGGCGCGGAAGATCCGGCCTGGGACCTGGTGGCGCACGCACTGGGGCAGCTGCTTCATACTTTGGTGCTGACCGGTGTGCCGCGGCGGATCGTGATGGGCGGCGGGGTGATGGTCGGTAACGACCACCTCTTCCATAAGGTGCGCGCGGCGATGGCGCGCAGTCTGGCCGGCTATATCGCGCTGCCCGAGGTGGCCGATCCCGAAACCTATGTCGTGCCGCCGGCGCTGGGCGGCAACGCCGGACCGCTGGGTGCCATCGTGCTGGGTGGGCAGGCGATCAACGAGCAGCTGCACACGTCATACATCGGCTGATCGGGTCGCTCTCCGCATCGTCGTTTACGGAACGATGCGGAAGGCGACCGGATGCGGTGCCGTTTGTCAGACCACGGAGGCGACCGGCGGCGGCGTCTGCTGGTGCTGGACTACGCGCCAGACGTCGTGTTCCAGCCGGCGCATCGTCGTGGTGCAATAGGCGGTGTAGCCGTTGCTGCCGTCACGCTCGGCCTGCGCCTTGTAGGCGATGGTGATCAGGCCTTCCTGCGGCCGCATGACCTGCTGCTCGCTGAAGGTCACCGACGACCAGCGGGGCGTCCGGGCGACCGCCTCGATCGCGGCATCGCTCTTCAGAACGAAGGGCTGCTCGGGCAGCACCATCACGCACTCGTCGTCGATCAGTTCACGGTAATGGTCGGCATCGCCGATCCACAAGCTTTCCTCGAACGCCCAAACCCGATTGTCTTCCACGACTTGTCTCCCGATCGTTACCGTCGAAGCGCGGGATGGCGGCGATCGTTCCCGCCCTAGAATGGCAGTGCGGGCTGCAGCTCCTCGACCGGCTCGCCGCGACCGAGGGCCGACAGCGTCAGGCCGAGCAGCCGGACCCCGGTCGTGACCGGTAATTGCATGTCGAGCAGCGCGATGCCGGCCGCCAGGAAGGCGGTCCGGTCCACGATCGGGGAAGCGAACGACCGGGCGCGGGTGATCGTCGTGAAGTCGGCCCGGCGCAGCTTCAGCGTGACGGTCCGCCCGGCGCCCTCCGCGCGTTCCACCCGGTCCCAGGCGGCGTCGGCGACCAGCGCCAGCTTGTCGTGGAGCGCGGCCCGGTCGGTCAGGTCCTGCTCGAAGGTGCGTTCGGCCCCGATCGACTTGGCGATCCGGTGGGAACGGACCGGGCGATGATCCTCTCCCCGTGCGGCATTGTAGAGATAGGATGCGAAGCTGCCGAAATGCTGCTGGAGAAACGCCAGCGGCCGGTCGCGCAGGTCGGCGCCGGTGTGGATCGCCAGCGCCTCCATCCGCCGCGCCGTCACCGGGCCGACCCCGTGGAACCGCGCGACCGGCAGCGAGGCGACGAAGGCCGGCCCCTTGTCCGGCGGGATGACGCATAGGCCGTCGGGCTTGTTATGGTCCGACGCCAGCTTGGCGATGAACTTGTTGTAGCTGACCCCGGCCGAGGCGGTGAGGCCGGTATCGGCGAGGATGCGGGCGCGGATCGCGGCCGCGATCGCCCGGGCCGAGCCGAGCCCGTGCCGATCGTGCGACACGTCGAGATAGGCTTCGTCCAGGGAAAGCGGCTCGACCAGGTCGGTATAGTCGCGGAAGATCGCCCGGATCTGCTGCGACACGCTGCGATACACCTCGAACCGCGGCTTGACGAAGACGAGGTCGGGACAGCGCCTCACCGCGCTCGACGACGGCATCGCCGATCGCACGCCGAATGCCCGCGCCTCGTAACTGGCGGCGGCCACCACGCCGCGCGCCCGGCTGCCGCCCACCGCCACCGGCCGGCCGCGCAGGGCAGGATCGTCCCGCTGCTCGACCGACGCGTAGAAGGCGTCCATGTCGACGTGGATGATCTTGCGGGGGGGCATGTCGGCCATGTCGATGGAGATAATAGGCATATTCGCCGTTTGCAGCCGTAACGTGCAGGCGCCATTGGGGGCGGGCAGTGCATTGATGGAGGCGGCATGGAGCCGGGGGACGAATTCTGGCGGGTCGAACGTGCCGACCGGCTGTCGGTGATCGTCGATGCCGACGATTATTTCCGCTTCGCCCGGCGAGCGATGATGCAGGCGAGACGCCGTATCCTGCTGATCGGATGGGATTTCGATGCGCGGATCGTCCTCGATCACCAGGCCGCACCCGATGAGGGCGTGGGTCGCTTCATCTACAATCTGGTCGAGCGGAATCCCGAGCTGGAGGTGTTCCTGCTCCGCTGGGATCTCGGCGCGCTGAAATCGCTGGGGCGGGGGTCGACCATCTTCACCGTGGTCAAGTGGATGATGCATCCGCGCATCCATACCAAGCTCGACGGGCACCATCCCACCGGCGCGTCCCATCACCAGAAGATCGTCATCATCGACGATTGCCTGGCGTTCTGCGGGGGCATCGACATGACCGGCGACCGCTGGGACACGCGGGAGCATCTGGACGAGCAGCCGCTGCGACGACGCCCGCTCGGCCAGAAGTACAAGCCGTGGCACGATGCCATCACCGCCTTGCAGGGGCCGATCGCACACCAGCTGGGCGTGCTGTTCCGCGAGCGCTGGCGTGCCGCAGGCGGCAAGGACGAGCTGTTGCCGGCGGCGGTGCCGCCGGCGACGCCGTCGTGCTGGCCGGAAGGACTGGCGGTCGACTTCGACGACATCGACGTGGGCGTCGCGCGGACCTTGCCCGAGATGCCCGGCCAGCCCGGCGTACACGAGAGCGAGGCACTGTTCCTGGCGCAGATCGCCGCGGCGAAGAAGCATCTGTACATCGAGAGCCAGTATTTCGCGGCGCGGCGGATCGCGGAGGCGATCGCCCGTCGGCTGGACGAGCCGGACGGCCCCGAGATCGTCATCATCAATCCGACGACGGCGCAGGGATGGCTGGAGCCGCTGGCGATGGACACGGCGCGTGCGCGGCTGATGACCGCGCTGAAGCGCCGGGACGTCCATGGACGGTTGCGGATGTACCATCCGTTCACCGCCGGCGGCACGCCGATCTACTGCCATGCCAAGATCCTGATCGCGGATGACCGCGTCCTGCGGCTGGGATCGAGCAACATGAACAACCGGTCGCTGCGGCTGGATACCGAGTGCGACGTGTCGATCACCGCCTCGTCCGACGCACAGGCGGTCTGCGTGACGACGATCCGCAACGGCCTGATCGCCGAGCATCTGGGCGTCGACCGGGCGAAGGTGGAGACGGCGATCGAACGGACCGGATCGTTGATCGGGACGATCGAGGAGCTGCGCGGCAGCGGCAAGACGCTGCGGCCTTACGAGGTGCCCGACCTGACCGCGGTCGAGGAATGGCTGGCCGATAACGAGGTCCTCGATCCGGAAGGACCGGAGGAGATGTTCGAGCCGCTGTCGCGGCGCGGCCTGTTCAGGCGGCTGTCGCTCAGCGGACGGTTCAAGCGCAAGGCGGCGGTCACAAGCGGCTAGGCGAATACAGTTTTCTTGCCTTCACCGCGTCCGCATCGCATCGTGATGCGGATGTTACGCCAGATCGGCGCCTTACCCTATCGGATCGGAACCGGCGGCGCGGCGGAGGTGATGCTGATCACCTCTCGCGATACCGGGCGGTGGGTGGTGCCCAAGGGCAATATGATCGTCGGCCTGTCCCCGCACGAGGCCGCGGCGGTCGAGGCGTGGGAGGAGGCGGGCCTGCGCGGCCATGCCTGCGCCGCGTCGCTCGGCGAATATGATTACGACAAGCAGCGTCGGCGGGGCGCCGTGGCGGTCACGGTGGCCCTCTACCCGCTCGCGGTGACCGGGCAGGAGGCGGACTGGCCCGAGCGCCACCAGCGCGAAACGCGCTGGTTCGCCCTGCCGGACGCCGCCGCCGCGGTTGACGAACCCGCCCTTGCTGCGCTGATCGCTGGATTTCGCCCGCCGCCTGCGCCATCGGGCGTGGTAGAACGGATGGTCCCGGCAGTTCGCACCGGGATAAGGAGGCGAATTCCGATGCTTGGCTGGTTTCAGTCGTTGATGCCCCAACAGGGCCGATTCTTCGAGCAGTTCGAGGCGCACGCCGCGACGCTGGTCGGTGGCGCGGATGCGCTGGCCAGGCTGCTGCACGGTGGCGGCGACGAGCCGGGCACCGCGCAGGCCGATATGATCGCGCAGATCGTGGCGCTGGAGCATCAGGCGGACGACATCACCCGCGACGTGCTGCAGGATGTGCGCCGCGTGTTCGTGACGCCGTTCGATCGCAGCGCGATCATCGACCTGATCGGGGTGATGGACGACGCGATCGACCAGATGAACCAGACGGCGAACTCGATCGCGCTGTACCGCGTCGCCGAGTTCGAGCCGCAGATGCGCGACATGACCGGTATCATCGTCGAGGCCGCCCGCATCACCGCGGAAGCGATGCCGCTGCTGCGATCGGTCAACAAGAACGGCGACCGGCTGAACGAGCTGACCGCCCGGCTGATCCGGATCGAGGGCAAGGCCGATGACATCCACGAGGACGGGCTGCGCGCGCTGTTCGACAAGCGACAGAACGAGCCGATGGCCTTTATCGTGGGCCGCGAGATCTACAGCCATCTGGAGCGTGTGGTCGACCGGTTCGAGGATGTCGCCAACGAGATCCAGGGTCTCGTGATCGATCACGCCTGAAGGGTCGGCGATCATGATATCCCTTCCGCTGCTGATCGCGCTGGTCGGCTTCGCGCTGCTGTTCGATTTTCTGAACGGCATGCACGACGCCGCCAACTCGATCGCCACCGTCGTGTCCACGCGGGTGCTGAAACCGCAGTATGCCGTCATCTGGGCGGCGTCGTTCAACTTCCTGGCGCTGTTCGTCTTCGGCGAGCATGTCGCCAACACCGTGGGCAAGGGGATCGTCGACGCCAACGTGATCGACGCGACCGTCATCTGGGCGGCGCTGTGCGGTGCGGTGTTCTGGAACGTGCTGACCTGGATCCTGGGTATTCCGTCCTCGTCCAGCCATGCGCTGATCGGCGGGTTGCTGGGTGCCGGGCTGAGCAAGGCGGGGCTGCACGGCATCGTCTGGAGCGGGATCTTCAAGACGGTTGCCGGCATCTTCGTCGCGCCGGCGGTCGGGATGATGCTGGCGCTGGTGCTGGTGCTGGTCGTCGCGTGGACCAGCCTGCGCATGACGCCGCTGGGCGTCGACAAGCGGTTCCGCAAGCTCCAGCTGGTCTCCGCCGCATTCTACAGCCTGGGCCATGGCGGCAACGACGCGCAGAAGACGATGGGGATCATCGCCGTGCTGCTGTACAGCCAGGGGGTGCTGGGCGACACCTTCTACGTGCCGCTGTGGGTGGTGCTGTCCTGCTACGGCGCGATCGCGCTCGGCACGATGTCCGGCGGGTGGCGGATCGTCCATACGATGGGGTCCAAGATCACGCGGCTGACGCCCGCACAGGGCTTCTGCGCCGAAACCGGCGGGGCGATCACGCTGGCGATCGCCAACATCGGCGGCATCCCGATCTCCACCACGCACACGATCACCGGCTCGATCGTCGGCGTCGGCGCGGCACGGCGGGTGTCGGCGGTCCGCTGGAACGTCGCATCGACCATCGTCATCGCCTGGTTCGTGACGCTGCCCGCGGCGGGGCTGGTCGGCGCCGGCGTCTATTGGCTGACCCGGCTGGTCGCGCGACTGGTGTAACGCGGGCGGAGATCGCCCCGCCGGATCGTGGGCGAGGTTGCCGGGATCATCGCCCACGACATGAGGGCCTCGTCGACGCAGCGTCGGAAAGCGACGCGGGCTGCCCTTCGGCTTTCCAACCGATGGTCATAGGACAGGGGGGAGGGGGCTTCACCGCCCGCGCTGCCCGAAGTGGATATGTGTCAAGGCAGACGCCGGACAGGGCGGCATCTTCAAGGATGCCGACGATGCGATCATGCGAAATGCGCAGCGCACGTCGTGTCGCGCTGCCGCCCGTCGAGTTTCTTCGTGGTATCGCCGGCCGGGTTCTCGCCCGGAACTGACACGGCGATCGCCGACGTTAAAAGGGCGGCCTCTCACGAGACCGCCCCTCATCGTACCGCCCGGGAATACCGGCAGCTGGGTGGACCGCCGCAGCGATCCGCCTTCGCTTAGCGCTTCGAGAACTGGAAGCTGCGGCGTGCCTTGGCGCGGCCGTACTTCTTGCGCTCCACCGTGCGGCTGTCGCGGGTCAGGAAGCCGGCGGCCTTCACCGGCGCGCGCAGGATCGGCTCGTACCGGGTCAGCGCCTGGCTGATGCCGTGCTTGACCGCGCCGGCCTGACCGGAAAGGCCACCGCCCTTGACGGTGCAGATCACGTCGTACTGCCCCTCGCGCTCGGTGATGCCGAACACCTGGTTGATGACGAGGCGCAGCGTCGGACGCGCGAAATAGGTTTCCTGATCGCGACCGTTGATCGTGATCTTGCCCGAACCCGGCTTCAGCCAGACACGGGCGACCGCATCCTTACGACGACCGGTGGCATAGGCGCGACCCAGCTTGTCGATGATCTGCTCGCGCAGGGGCATCGTCGGTGCGGTCGGCGTGGGCGTGTTGCCCGCGAGATAATCCTCGGCCTCGGTGCCCGACGAGGATGCCGGGGCAGCGGCGGGTGCCGGCTGCGACGTCAGGTTCGCGAGATCGGCGAGGGACTGGCGGTTGTCGGACATTATGCACCCACCTTGTTCTTGCGGCTCATGCCGGCGATGTCGAGGACCTCGGGGTTCTGGGCGGTGTGCGGATGCTCGGTGCCCTTGAAGATGCGCAGGTTGCGCATCTGCTCACGACCCAGGGGCCCGCGCGGGATCATGCGCTCGACGGCCTTTTCCAGAACGCGCTCGGGGAAGCGGCCTTCCAGCACCTTCGCGGCGGTCACGCCCTTGATGCCGCCGGCATAGCCGGTGTGCTTGTAGTAGATCTTCTTCGCCGCCTTGTTCGACGTGAAGCGGATCTTGTCGGCGTTGATGACGACGACGTTGTCACCGCAGTCGACGTGCGGAGTGAACGACGTCTTGTGCTTGCCGCGCAGGACGTTGGCGATCACCACCGCCGCACGGCCGACCACCAGGTCGGTGGCATCGACGATATGCCATTTCTTCTCCACCTCGTGCGGCTTTACCGACTTGGTGGTCTTCATGAGCGCCTTCATGGGCGAGACCTTTCGAAACGAGAGCGCGCCACCCGTAAGGGCGGCGCGGACGAGTGGCCATTGCCGCCGGGCGGCCCGAAAGTCAAGATTTCCGCGCGATTGCTGACGGGTATTTAATTACCCGTATCGATGAAAGGTCGCGCCGGTGGCCCCGATCCGGTGGCTGGCGACGATCGTCGCGATCAGCAGCAGCGCCGCATTCGCCTGATGCGCCACCGCGATGTCGATCTTCACACCGGTCAACAGCGTCGCCACGCCGAGGAAGATCTGGAGGGTGACCAGCCCGACCACGACGAAGCCCGCCCGCGATCCCGTTCGCGTCGTGCGCACCGCCAGCCACAGCAGCGCAATCGCCGCGGCGAACGCCAGCCAGCGGTGGATGAACTGCACGACGACGGGGTTGTCGATCGCGTTCGTCCAGCCCGGCACCAGCATCGTGACACCGGCCGGGAAGAAGGTGTCGCCCATCCGCGGCCAGGTGGAGAAGGCGTATCCCGCATCGAGCCCCGCGGTGAAGGCGCCCCAGATGATCTGGCCGAACAGCAGGGCGAGGGCGGCGATGGCGACCGGCGCCAGCCGGGCCGGCGAGGCGGATGCCCCATCACGGTTCAGGCGGAGCAGGTCCAGCGCGGTCCAGACGATCCCAGCCAGGATGACCAGCGCGGTGACCAGATGGACCGCGAGCCGCAGGTGGCTGACGTCGGTACGCTGCGACAGGCCGGAGGCGACCATCCACCATCCGATCGCGCCCTGAAGCCCGCCCAGCGCCAGCAGCGCCGTCAACCGCCAGCCATAGCCGGCGGGAATGCGGCGCTTCACCGCGAACCAGATCAGCGGCAATGCGAAGGCGAGGCCGATGACCCGGCCCAGCAGGCGATGCAGATACTCCCAGAAGAAGATCGCCTTGAAGCCCGCCAGGTCCATGCCGCGGTTGAAGGCGGCATATTCGGGGATCTGCTTGTACCGATCGAACTCCGCCTGCCACGCCGTGTCGGTCAACGGCGGGACGATGCCGCTGATCGGTTTCCACTGGGTGATCGACAGTCCCGATTCGGTCAGGCGGGTGATGCCGCCGACGACCACCATGGCGACGATCAGGGCGGCGACGACGAACAGCCAGCGCGCGAGCATGCGCGGGCGGGCGGTGGACATGAAGGCGGCGCTCGGCTGAAGCATGACCCCATCTAGGAATGAAAGCCGCCAAGGACAACGCCGCTGGGACGGGCGCGACCGGGATCGCCGCCGGGCATCCGCTTGCCAGCCGGACCGGCACGACCTACCTCGCGATCATCATGGCCCACGCCCATCTTCATACCGAGCCCCGGGGCGAGGATCTGACCGCCGCCGCCCGTACCGCGCTGGAGGCGGCCGGCGAGCAGTGGACCGCGATGCGCGCCAGCGTCTACGCCGCCCTGGCCGAGGGCAGCAAGGCGGCCAGCGCCTATGACATCACCGAAGTGGTATCGCGGCGCGAGGGACGGCGGGTGGCCGCCAACAGCGTCTATCGCATCCTGGACCTGTTCGTGGCGACCAATCTGGCGCAGCGGATCGAAAGCGCGAATGCCTATATCGCCAATGCGCATCCCGGCTGCCTGCACGACTGCATCTTCCTGGTCTGCGACAGCTGCGGCCGGACCGAGCATCTGGACGACGACCGCATCACCCGCGACCTGCGTCGCGCCGCCGGCGCCGCGGGGTTCACGCCGGTCCGCCCCGTCGTCGAGATGCGCGGAACCTGCACGGCCTGCACGGGACGGTGATCGAATTCCGGCGATGCCGGCAATCGACACCCATGTCCGGCTGGAGTAAGCCCCGGCGATGGTTGACCTACCCGTAACGCCGCTGCTGGATACCGTACGCACGCCCGAAGAGCTGCGCTCGCTGAAGCCGGAACAGCTTCGCCAACTGGCCGACGAACTGCGTGCCGAGACGATTTCCGCGGTCGGATCGACCGGCGGGCATCTGGGATCGGGGCTCGGCGTGGTCGAGCTGACGACCGCCATCCATTATGTCTTCGATACGCCGCGCGACCGGCTGGTCTGGGACGTCGGCCACCAATGCTATCCGCACAAGATCCTGACCGGCCGGCGCGACCGCATCCGCACGCTGCGGCAGGGCGGCGGCCTGTCGGGCTTCACCAAGCGCAGCGAGAGCGAGTACGACCCGTTCGGCGCGGCGCACTCCTCGACATCGATCTCCGCCGCGCTGGGCTTTGCCGTGGCCAACAAGCTGGCCGGCACGCCGGGCAAGGGCATCGCGGTGATCGGCGACGGCGCGATGTCGGCCGGCATGGCGTACGAGGCGATGAACAATGCCGAGCAGGCGGGAAACCGGCTTGTCGTCATCCTGAACGACAACGACATGTCGATCGCACCGCCGGTCGGCGGGCTATCGGCCTATCTGTCGCGCATCGTGACCAGTCGCGAGTTCCTGGGGCTGCGCGAACTGATGAAGAAGTTCGCGCGCAAGCTGCCGCGCCCGTTCCACACCGCGGCGCGCAAGACCGACGAGTTCGCCCGCGGCATGACGATGGGCGGCACGTTGTTCGAGGAGCTGGGCTTCTATTATGTCGGGCCGATCGACGGACATAATCTCGACCATCTGATTCCGGTGCTGGAAAACGTCCGCGATGCCGAGGAGGGCCCGATCCTGGTCCATGTCGTCACCAAGAAGGGCAAGGGCTATGCCCCGGCCGAGGCGGCGGCGGACAAGTATCACGGCGTCCAGAAGTTCGACGTCATCACCGGCACCCAGGCCAAGGCGCCGCCGGGACCCCCGCAGTACCAGAACGTGTTCGGCGAGCAGCTGGTGAAGGAAGCGGAGCGCGATCCGATGATCTGCGCGATCACCGCGGCGATGCCGTCCGGCACCGGGCTCGACCGGTTCGCGCAGGTCCATCCCGACCGCTTCTTCGATGTCGGCATCGCCGAACAGCACGGCGTGACCTTCGCCGCCGGACTGGCGGCGCAAGGGATGCGGCCGTTCTGCGCGATCTACTCGACCTTCCTCCAGCGCGCCTATGACCAGGTGGTCCACGACGTTGCGATCCAGAACCTGCCGGTGCGATTTGCGATCGACCGGGCCGGGCTGGTCGGTGCCGACGGCGCCACCCATGCCGGCTCGTTCGACGTCACCTATCTGGCGACGCTGCCGAACTTCGTCGTGATGGCCGCCGCCGACGAGGCGGAGCTGGTCCATATGACCCATACCGCCGCCTGCCACGACAGCGGGCCGATCGCGGTCCGCTACCCGCGTGGCAACGGCGTCGGCATCGAGCTGCCCGCCACGCCCGAGCGGCTGGCGATCGGCAAGGGCCGGATCGTCCGCGAAGGCAAGACGGTGGCGATCCTGTCCCTCGGCACCCGACTGGCAGAGGCGTTGAAGGCGGCGGATCAGCTGGAGGCGAAGGGCCTGTCGACGACGGTGGCGGACCTGCGTTTCGCCAAGCCGCTGGACGAGGAGATGATCCGCCGGCTGCTCGCGACGCACGAGGTCGCGGTGACGATCGAGGAAGGCGCGGTCGGCGGCTTCGGCGCCCATGTGCTGACGCTCGCGTCGGATGCGGGGCTGATCGACGGCGGATTGAAGCTGCGCACGATGCGCCTGCCGGACACGTTCCAGGATCAGGACAAGCCCGATGCGCAATATGCCGCGGCCGGGCTGGACGCAGAGCATATCGTCGACACGGTGCTGACGGCGCTCCGCCACAATTCCAGCGGGGTCAACGAGGCGCGGGCGTGACCGGAACGACGAAGGCGATCGCGATCATCCTGCTTGCGATCGTCACGCTCGTCTGCCTCAACGTCGCCCTCTACCGTCGCTTCCGGGCGACCGTGGCAGAGGGGCATCGGCGCCGGACGGTGGATGAACCGTCTGCCGATGTGCCAGCCAGCCCGATCCCCTGATCGTGTTGCCGGCGACGATGCCGGCGTAGCGGCGGGCGCCCGCGGTAAAGCGGATGCGGTCGCCTTCCAGATGCACGTCGGCCAGCGCCGCCGCCACGCCGCCGCTGGTCATGAAGCCGGCGACATCCTGGAAACGCTGATGCAGCGACAGGCGGGCACCGTCAGCCAGCAGCCACTGGCCGTCGACGGCGGCGGGAACCCGCCACAGGTACAGGTGCGAACCGCCGACCCGGGCCGTCGCGTCGGGCGGCCAGTCGCCCATGTCGAACGCATGGCTGACGATGCGGCTGCCGGGTGCCAGCGTCCGCAACAGGTGCGGGCGTAACCGCAGGTTGACGCGCGGCAGCAGGAACAACGTCACCACCGAATAGCCGTGGAGCGGTGTCGCGAACAGGTCCTGCGCCACGAAGCGGACGCGGGCCGACACCCCCGCCCGTGCGGCGGCGGTCGTCGCCTCGCCGATCAGCACCGGGTCGATGTCGACGCCGGTCCCCGATGCGCCGCGACGTGCGGCGGCGATCAGGATGCGGCCATCGCCGGTACCCAGATCGAGCACCCGGTCATCCGGCCCAACCCCGGCCAGGTCCAGCATGCGCGCCACTACCTCTGGCCGGGTGCCGAGATACGGCACGTCGAGGTCTGGGCCATGGCCGGTCAGCGACGCCCACGAACACCGCGCCACGCCGGGCGACAGGCACCGGGCGCCGACCGCCACGCTGCCGCTGGCAAGCAGCGTCAGGGCCAGTGCGGCGATGTTCGGACGGCGTGGCATGACCCGGACCAGTTACCGCGCCATACGCGGCGCCGCCAGCGTCGCGGCCGGCTATGCCGGTACGGCGTCGTCGATGCGGTACTGGATGGGCTTGAACGAGCCGCCGTTGGATTGCAGCGCGGAGCACGCCGTCAGCGCGACGACGAGATCCATCTCCGCCCTGAAGGTGATGTGGTCGCCGGCGCGGCTGAGGGGTGGCTCGACGGTGAAGGCACCGGTCGCCCCGTCGACAGGGACGTTCATGAAACAGTTGAACGCGGTCGGGATCCGGTCCGCCTCGATCCCCCACGGTGCCAGCGCTGCGAGCAGGTTGCCGAAGCAGCCGCGATGCGGATCGGTGTCGCCGTAGATGATCCGGAACGTGTCCTTCGAACACGGAGTCAGCAGGAAATCGTGTCGGCCGACCGTATCCTCGACGATCGTCAGCATCACGTTCGACCGATTCGAGTAGAGCGGGTCGCCCGTCGTCAGGTAGATGCGGCTGGCATAATCCAGCGTCCGCCCGGACGAAATGACCTCGTCCACATCGTCCGCCGAAAACGCGAGCAGGTCGGATACCTGCTGCCCCTCGGGATCTATGACGGTCAGTCGCTGGCCGCGGCGCAACGTGAAGGCGGCGCCGGAGCGGGGCGGGATGGTCTGCACGGCGTCGCTCACCCGGCGGCACCGCCGCGACGGAACGGGCACTTCCAGTCGTCGTCGACGGCGCGCCCGCTATACTGCCGTGCCTCGCTCGTCTCGCCGTGGCGGGCGAGCATCGGGTTGGGCGATCCCGCCAGCGCCTCGTCGCGGGCCAGAATCGACGCGCGCAGCTTCTCGTACCGCTGCTGCTCGCGCAGTACCTGGAACTGGTCGTGCAGGTTGAACACCATCGCCGGCGTCTCGAACCGCCGGGCGGGCCGGCTGGCGTGCGGATGCAGCCCCACCACGAAGAATGCCTCGCCGGCGAAACTCAGCGAGAAATGCGGATCCTCTGGATCGGACGACACCGTCGGATCCGGGCGATAGCCCAGCCACTCGTCCTTGTCCGACAGGGACTGGGCACGCGCCCACAGATGCCGTTCGAACTCCGCCTCCGTCAGATCGTCCGGTCCCTCGAACAGGACGACCAGGGTGCGGAACAGCGCGCGGTCCGCCCGGTACTTGGCCACGGTCGACGCGAGCGCGGGCGTGATCCGCATGTCGTCCCACCCCGACCGGACGTCGCGCGCGACGAGAATGTCCATCTGTCCCTTGCCCAGCGCGGACTTGGCACCGACGCAGGGGAATGCCGGCGCCTCGACCGACTTGACGAAGCGAACGGCGAGAGGGCTATCGTTCTGGAACGTGATATGGTGCATAGGCACAGCGGAACACCCGGTTCCCGCTCCTTGTTGCGTCGTTCAACATGGATCAAGTCGATTTCCGGAAGGTCGGAGGAGCTTATGTCGAAATTCGGCCATGTCACCCGGCTGTTTCTGTTGAATTGGACCAGTGGACGCCTGAAGGACGAGGATCGGGCGGTTCTGGACGAGAGTTGCGACCAGGTGCGCGACCTGCCGGGCCGTCACATCCTCGTTCGCGCGGGCGAGCCGGTACACACCAGCACGCTGCTGCTGGAAGGGTTCATCTGCCGCTACATGGACGACCATGCCGGCGCGCGGCAGTTGGTGGCGATCCATGTGCCGGGCGATTTCGTCGACCTGCACGGCTTTCCGCTGAAGCATCTGGAGCACGACGTGGCGGCGATGGGCCCGGTAAAGATTGCCGGCTGGTCGCACGAGACGCTGGTGCGCGTGACCGGGACGCGCCCTCATCTGACGCGGATGCTGTGGTACGCCACCCTGCTCGACGCGGCGATCCACCGCGAGTGGATATTCCGCCTCGGCCGGCTGGGTGCCGAGGGGCGGCTGGCACATCTGATCTGCGAACTGCACGCTCGCCTGTCCGCCGTCGGGCTGGTCAGGGACGATCGCTTCGCCTTGCCGCTGAAGCAGGCCGATCTGGCAGAGGCGTGCGGGCTGACCAACGTTCATGTCAATCGCGTGCTGCGATCGATCCGGGAGCAGGACATCATGACGATCCGCGGCGGCGAGGTGACGGTTCACGACCTCACCCGGCTGCGGGCGATCGCGCAGTTCGATCCGTCGTACCTATATCTGGATGCGGAATGACCACGGTCTGGAGAGTGGAATGACGATCATGCAACCGGAGAACAACGCGGGTGTCGCCTCTGTCGAGGACGGCTTCGTGTTGCTCGACGGACCCGACGGCGTCGCCTTGTCGATGACGCCCGATGCCGCCGAGGAGACCGGTCGCCGGCTGATCGAGGCGGCAGCGGAGGCGCGGCGACAGCTCGGAGCCGCGTCGGATTGACGGCGATGGGGCAGGAGAGTTTACGCTTCTCGGTGAAGGGGTTATGCTCGTGAAAACCCGGATGATCGGAGAATTTCTGCCTTGCGAATCCTGTTTCTCGCTGCCGCTGGCCTGGTCCCGATGCTGACCGTTCCCGCGCCCGCGCAAACGCCTGCCACCGCGCCCGCCGCGAACCCGCTGACCGCGGAGTGGAGCGGCCCCTATGGCGGGGTGCCGCCCTGGGACAAGGTTCGTCCCGAACTCTTCCCGGCGGCGTTCGAGGCCGGGCTGGCGGAGCGCCGCGCCGATTTCCGCAAGATCGCCGACAATCCTGCCGCGCCGACCTTCGACAACACGTTCGTGCCCATGCAGCTGGCCGGCCGCATGCTGGGCCGGGTCAACACGCTGTTCGGGGTCATGACCGGCAACATGAACTCGCCCGCCTATCAGGCGCTCGATCGCGAGTGGTCGCCCAGGCTGTCCGCGGCGCAGGACGAGATCACCTTCGATCCCAAGCTGTTCGCCCGGATCGAGACGGTGTACCGCAATCGCGCCTCGCTCAATCCGCAGCAGCAGCGGCTGGTGACCCGCACCTATGACAGCTTCGTGCGTCAGGGCGCCAGGCTTACGGCTGCGCAGAAGACCCAATTGTCGCAGTACAATCAGGCGCTGGCAACGGCGTTCACCGAATTCTCGCGCAAGCTGCTCGCCGACGAGAGCACCGCGATCGTCGTCACCGACGAGGCGCAGCTGGCGGGTGTTCCCGACAGCGTGAAGGCGGTCGCCAGGGCGGCGGCGGCGGAGCGGCAGCAGACCGGGTGGGCGATCGTCAACACCCGCTCCGCGGTCGATCCCGTCCTCACCTTCGCCACCGATCGCGCCCTTCGCGAGAAGGTGTGGCGCGCCTTCGTCAACCGCGGCGACAATGGCGGAGAGACCGACACGAACGCGACGATCGCCGCGATCGTGAAGCTGCGTGCCGACCGGGCCCATCTGCTCGGGTTCAAGACGCATGCCGACTGGCGGATGCAGGACACCATGGCCAAGACCCCGGCCGCGGCGATGGACCTGATGATGCGCGTCTGGCCCGCGGCGAAGGGGCGTGTCGCCGAAGAGGTCCGCGACATGCAGGCGATCGCCGACAAGCAGCCGGGCGTGAAAATCACGATCGAGCCGTGGGACTACCGCTTCTATCAGGAGAAGGTGCGCAAGGCGCGCTACGACCTCGATCAGGCGCAGCTGAAGCCCTATTTCGAGCTGAACAACATCATCCAGGGCTCGCTCTACGCGGCCAACCGTCTGTACGGGCTGGAGTTCAAGGAGATCACCGGCACGGTGCCGGTGTTCGAGCCGAACATGCGCGTGTGGCACGTCACCCGCGCGGGCAAGGAAGTCGGCCTGTTCTACCGCGACGATTTCGCGCGGACGGGCAAGCGGTCCGGGGCATGGGCCAACACCTATCGCGGGCAGCGCAACCTGCCGCCGGTGCAGACCGTGCTGTCGTCGAACAACAACAATTTCGCCCGGCCCGCTCCCGGTGAGCCGGTGCTGATCAGCCTGGACGACGCGCAGACTCTGTTCCACGAATTCGGGCACGCGATCCATGCGATGCTGCAGAACGTCTATTATCCCGGCCTTGCCGGCACGCCGCGCGATTTCGTGGAATATCCCAGCCAGGTGAACGAGCACTGGCTGCTGACCCGCGACGTGCTCGACAAATACGCCCGCCACTATCAGACCAAGGCGGCAATGCCGCAGGCGCTGCTCGACAAGATCGAGGCGTCGAAGACCTTCAACCAGGGCTTCGCGACCACCGAGTATCTCTCGTCGGCCATCGTCGACATGAAGCTGCACACGATCGCCGACGGCGTGGTCGATCCGGACGCGTTCGAAAAGGCGACGCTGGCCCAGATCGGCATGCCGCGCCAGTTGGTGATGCGTCACCGCCTGCCGCAGTTCAATCACCTGTTCTCGTCGGACAGCTACTCTGCCGGCTATTACAGCTATCTCTGGTCGGAGACGATGGACGCGGATACCTTCGCCGCGTTCGAGGAGGCGGGCAGCCCGTGGGACAAGGCGACGGCGGATCGCTTCGCCCGGGTGCTGCTGTCCACCGGCAACGAAACCGACCGGGCAGAGGCGTACCGCGCCTTTCGCGGGCGCGATCCGGACGTGAACGCCCTGCTGAAGAAGCGGGGGTTCGCCCCGGCGAAGTAAGGTCCGCTGGCGGGCGGCGATGCCGTCCGCCCGTTGACGGGCGCGGCGATATCGGCTGTGGTCTTCGCCACCGGCCGCCCCAGAGCGGCGGCGAAGAGGAACGCCCATCCCGTGACCGGCCAGCGTAGAGCGACATCGTTCGATATCGCCCAACTGGCCGGCGTGTCGCAACCGACCGTATCGCGCGCGCTGCGCGGCAGCCCCACGGTCAGTGCCGCGACGCGGCAGCGGATCGAGGCGATCGCGCGCGAACTCCACTACACCGTCGACCGGGCGGCCTCGAACCTGCGCTCCGGCCGGTCGCAGACGATCGCGCTGCTGCTGTTCCGCGATCCGACGCCCGACGAGACGCTGATCAACCCCTTCTTCCTCGCAATGCTGGGTTCGATGATGGCGACGTGCGGCGCGGCGGGGTACGACCTGCTCGTCTCGTTCCAGCAGCCCTCCAGCGAGTGGGACGATGACTATGCCGACCACTCGCGCGCCGACGGGCTGATCCTGCTCGGTTACGGCGACTATGCGGAGTATCGCCCCCGGCTGGAGGCGATGGCTCGGCAGGGAACGCATTTCGTCTGCTGGGGACAGGTGCAGCCGAGCCAGCCGGGCGTCACGATCGGCTGCGACAATGTCGCGGGCGGGCGGTCGGCGACCGAATTGCTGTTGTCGCGCGGACGGCGGCGCATCGCGTTTCTGGGCCAATCCGGCGACAGCTATCCCGAATTCCGCGACCGGTGCGTCGGGTATCGGAACGCACTGGCAGCGGCGGGCATGACCGTCGATCCGGCGCTGCAGGTCGACGCCATCTCTACGACCGAGGACGGCATTCGCGCCACCCGCGAACTGCTGGCTCGCGCGGCCCCGTTCGACGCCATCGTCGCGGCGAGCGACCTTATCGCGCTGGCGGCGATGCGGGTGCTGGCGGAGGAGCGGATCGCGGTTCCCGATGCGGTTGCCATCGTCGGCTTCGACGACATTCCCGCCGCGGCGCTGGCCAATCCGCCGCTCACCACCGTCACGCAGGATGCGGCCATCGCCGGTCGCAAGCTGGTCGAGGTGCTGCTGGCGCAGATCCGCGGTGAACCGGTCGAGCCGCTGATCCTGCCGACCCGCCTGATCGTCCGCCAGTCGTCGGAAGGATAGGGCCGCTCAGCGCGGCAGGGTGATCGTCGCGTTCAGGCCGCCTTCGTGCCGGTTGGTGAGGGTGATGTCGCCACCCGCCTCGCGCACGATCGCGCGGGCGAGCGCCAGGCCCAGGCCGATGCCGCCGGTGTCGCGATTGCGGGATGTTTCCAGCCGCGTAAACGGGTCGAACACGTCCCCCAGCCGGTCCGGCGGGATGCCCGGGCCGTGATCCGCCACCATGATCGCGACGGCGTGTGGATGGGTGACGATCCCCACCTCCGCCCGCTCGCCATATTTCACCGCATTCTCGATCAGGTTCCGCACCGCACGGCGGATCAGCGCGGGGCGCAGCCGCATGCGCAGCCGCCCCGTCTCGGCAAAGGTTACGGGCGCGTCCAGATCGCGGAAGTCCTCGACCACCGCATCGACCAGCGCGGACAGGTCGACCTCGGTCAACGGCTCGCTCGGGCGCCCCAGCCGGGCGAGCGACAGGATGTCGTCCAGCGTGCGGTTCATCTCCGCGATCGTTTCCGTCATCCGGGTGCGGTCGGTATCGTCCTCAACCGATTCGACGCGGACGCGCAGCGCGGCCAGCGGGGTGCGCAGGTCGTGGCCGATCGCGCCCAGCATCCGGTCCTTCTCGTCCAGCATCGCCGCCACCCGCAGACGCAGCGCATTGAACGCCGCGATCAGCGCCGCGACATCGTCCGGCCCGCTTTCCGCCAGCGGCTCCGCCGCCTCGCCGGGGCCGAAGCGCTCCGCCGCCAGTCGAAGGTCGCGCAAGGGTCGGGACAGGCGACGGACGATCCACAGGACCGGCAGCAGCACGATCACGTACAGGATCATCGTCTGGCCCAGCAGCGCCCACAGCAGTCGCGGGCCGGGCTGCGGCCACGGCACCACGATCGTCAGCCAGCCGCGGCCCGGCTGCTCGACCGCGATCACCAGTTCGTCGACCGATCGTTCGCCCTGCCGGCGCCCGGCACGCCGCCCGGCATCGTCCCCCTCGTCCGAGTGGGTCCGCAGGCCCGTGTCGATCCGTCCCACGCGCAACCCCTGGTCGGCCAACTGGCGACGCAGCTCGCTCTCGACTTCGGGATGCCGCTCCATGGTCCGTGGTGCGATGGGATCCAGCGGGACCCGGCGGATGCGTCCCCGATCGGCGGTGATCGCGCGCTCGCCCCGCGCTTCGCGCTCCAGCGCATCGGCCAGCCGCGTCGCCACCGGGCGCGTGGCCTGCGCCAGGCGGAACTCGGCCCTGTCCCGCAGGATCAGTGCGAAGTTGATCGCCTGCGCGACGAACAGCGCCAGCGCGATCAGCAGGGCCATCTGCCCGGCCAGGCTGCCCGGCCAGGGGCGGCGCAGCGTCACAGCCGGGTGACGCCAGCCGCCAGGGTATATCCTCCGCCCCACACGGTCTTGATGATCTCCGGGTTCTTGGGATCGGTCTCGATCTTGCGGCGCAGGCGGCTGACCTGATTGTCGATCGCCCGGTCGAACGCCGCCGCCTCGCGACCCTGGGTTAGGTCGAGCAGCTGGTCGCGGGTCAGCACCTGCCGCGGCCGGGTGACGAGCGCGAGCAGCAGGTTGTACTCGCCCGTCGACAGGGGCACCGACACGCCCTCCCGGTCGACCAGCGCCCGCTCGCCGGATTTTAGCACCCAGCCGGCAAAGGCGTAGGAGCCCGCTTCCGGCGCATGCTGGCGGCTGCCGCCGGCCTGGGTCCGCCGCAGCACCACCTTGACGCGCGTCGCCAGTTCGCGGGGAGAGAAGGGCTTCACGACATAATCGTCGGCGCCCATCTCCAGCCCGACGATCCGGTCGGTCTCCTCCGCCTTGGCGGTCAGCAAGATGACCGGCACGTCGCTGGTCGCGGCGATGTGGCGGCACAGGCTCAGCCCGTCCTCGCCCGGCATCATGATGTCGATGATCGCGAGATCGATCGCATAGGCCGCCAGGCGCGAGCGAGCACCCTCCGCATCGCCCGCCTGGGTGACGCGAAAGCCCTGCTTGGTCAGATAGACGGCGAGCGGCTCGCGGATCGAGCGCTCGTCATCGACCAGAAGGAGGTGGGGCAGGTCTCCCATCGGCTCGGGCTTTAGCATGGACGCCTCGGCGGAACAGCGGGGAAGCGCGTCCCCGGCAAATGGCGTCAGCGGGCGGGAGCCGATGGCGGAGGCGGCCCGTCGCCGCGGGGGCCGCGGCCCGCATGCCACTCGGTGGCATCCACCTTGCCGTCCCGGTTCGTGTCCAGCCGGTCGAACTGCTCACCCGCGCGCGCAAGGAAATCGGCACGCGTGGCGTCTTCCATCGGCGGGCGACCTTGCCGGCCGCGCGGTCCATGTCCCGTCATGTCGCCGGGACGCGCACCGGCCCGCGACATCGACGCCCGTCGCTCCTCACGGGTCAGCTTGCCGTCATGGTCAGCATCCATCCGGTCGAACCGCGCCATATACTCGGCGCGGCTGATCGCGCCGTCGCCGTCGGCATCGGCGCGCGTCGTCGCCGGCACTGGCGCGGGCGGCGGCGGGCTTGCGGTGCTGGTCTGCGCGAGGACGGCAGCAAGGATCAGGGTGAACGGCTCCATCGGGCGGTATCTCCGGTCGGCGGGGTCGATCCACGCACCGAACATGCGCCTTGTCGGGCAGGATCGTCGCGCGCCTGTGTCGACGGCCGGGAAATATGTCGCAAGGCGTGTCAGCCGGCCCCGCTCAGCCGAACAGGGCGACGCTCTGCATCTGCGCCGCGACGGGCTCGCCGGCCGCATTCCAGATCGCCATGCGCTGGCTCGATCCGCCGTCACGCGCATGATCGGTCGCCGCATCGAGCAGCCACCAACCGTCGTTGGTCGCCGCCGCCGGTGCCAGCAGGTCGATCTGCCACGTCAGCGAACTGATCGGGATCAGCGCGCTGGCCAGCTTGAGGGCGGCGGGCGGCAGGCAGTCGCCGATCGCCATCAACTCGACCTCGGGATCGAGCCCGTCGCGATCGTTCAGCCGGACCCAGCGCAGCCACCGGGCGGGGCCCGCCGCATCGCCACGATCGACGAACGAGAAATTGCCGGTGAAGGCCACCGCGGCGATGCCGCCGGTCACCGCATCGTCGGCACCCGGCGCCGGGACCGGCGCGGACGGGGAATGCGGATGGTCGATGTGCGAGGTCGCCTGCCGCATGAAGACGAAGGTCGCCGACAGGCCCAGCCCCGCCTCGCTCTCGATCGCCGCATGCACGAACGCGGCATTGCGCCCGCGGCGAAGCAGGCGCGCGCGCACGGAGACGGTTCCCGACAGCGGACCGACGAACGCCACCTGCGCCGATCGAAGCGGCGGCAGGTCCGGCGCGGTCTGCTTGGCGACGTGCAGCGCCAGCGCCGCCGACAGTCCGCCATAGCAGGTGCGGCCCTGCAGCCAGTTGTCCGGGATGGCGACGCTGGCGCTGCCGTCATCCTGCGGCGACAGCGCCGCGATCAGCGCGGGCAGGCCGGTCATCGCGGCGCGTCGCGCGTGCCGAACAGCACCCGCTTCGCCTCGTCCTCGTCGATCACGTTCGCATCGGTGATCGCCTGTCCCTTGCGATACGCCTCCACCGTGGCCGGCCGCACCGCGATGCGGTCGAACCAGCGCTTCAGGTCGGGGAAGTCGTCCAGCTTCTGCTGCTGGAGTTCGTGCGGCACGATCCACGGATAACACGCCATGTCGGCGATCGAGTACTCCCCGGCGATGAAGTCGCGTCCCGCCAGCCGCCGGTCGAGCACGCCGTACAGCCGCGCCGTTTCGCGGACATAGCGGTCGATGGCGTAGGGTATCTTCTCGGGCGCGTACCGGTTGAAATGGTGGTTCTGGCCCAGCATCGGGCCCAGCCCGCCCATCTGCCACATCAGCCACTCGGTCGCCTCCACCCGGCCGCGGGGATCCGTCGGCAGGAAGCGGCCGGTCTTTCCGGCCAGATAGAGGAGGATCGCGCCGCTCTCGAACACGCTGATCGGCGCGCCGCCGCCCTCGGGCTGATGGTCGACGATCGCCGGCATCCGGTTGTTGGGTGCGATCGCCAGGAAATCCGGCTGGAATTGCTCGCCCTTGGCGATGTTCACCGGGTGGATGCGATACGGCAGCCCGGCTTCCTCCAGGAAGAGGGTGATCTTGTGGCCGTTCGGGGTCGGCCAGTAATGAAGGTCGATCATGGCGTTGCTTCCGCTGGGAGGGAGGGGACGCGGCGCGCGGCGCCGAGGATCAGGACGCCGGCGGTCGCGACCAGTGCGCCGGCGACGAGGAAGGCGGCGCCCGGAAATCCCTTCCCGGTGCCGAACGCCAGCGACTGCGCGGCGAGGACCGGGCCGATGATCTCGGCGACGCTGTTGATGCTGGCCAGCCCGCCCTGCAGCGCGCCCTGCCGGCTGGCGTCGACCATCCGGCTGGCCAGGCCCGACAGCGCCGGATAGGCGAACGCGCCCAGCGATCCGACCAGGAAAATGGCATAGACTTGCCAGCCGGCGGTCGCGAACGCGCAGGCGATCAGGCACGCGGCGCCGGCGAACAGCGCGATCGCCGCCGCCCCGACCTCACCGAAACGGCGCACGACCCGGTCGGTCAGCCCGACCTGCGCGATCACCGTCAACAGCCCGACCCACGCCAGCGACCAGCCGATCTGCCCCGGCGTCCAGTCGAACCGGATCGTCGCCCAGAACGACCAGGTCGCCGGATAGACCATGCTGCCCAGCTGCCACAGGAACCACGCGACCAGCAGGGGCAGGGCGTTGCCCGCGGCGAACAGCGGCCTGAACGATCCGACGACATGCGCCTCGCGCCAGCGGAATGGGCGGCGGTGGTCGTCGTCGAGCGTCTCCGGCAACAGGACGATCATGGCGACCGCGTTGGCGGCGGCCAGCACGGCCGCGACGACGAACGGCGCGTGGATACCGAACCCGGCCGCGATGCCGCCCATCGCCGGGCCGATGATGAACCCGATCCCGAACGACGCACCCAGCAGGCCGAACGCGGCGGCCCGCCGGTCTGGCGGGCTGACGTCGGCGATCACTGCCCCCGCCGGGCCATAGGTCGCCCCCGCGATCCCGGCGACGATGCGACCGACGAACAGCCATGCCAGCGTCGGTGCGAACGCCATCAAGGCATAGTCGAGCGCGAACGCCACCATCGACGCGATCAGGACCGGTCGCCGGCCGAACCGGTCGCCCAGCTGCCCCAGTACCGGCCCGGCGAAGAACTGCGCAACCGCGAACGCGGCGAGCAGCCAGCCGCCGATCCGCGTCGCCTCTTCCAGGCTCGCATGCCCCAGCCGGGTGATGAGGGCGGGCAGCACCGGCATGACGATGCCGAACCCGATCGCGTCGATCGTCACCGCGACCAGCACGATGGGTATGGCACGGTGATCGAAGCGCGGCATCGAGTGCGTCTTAGTGAACGCGGCCGCCGATGTCGCCTGCCCAGGTCGCGGAAAGCGAGGCAGCTGCTACAGCCGCGTCCGCATCGACGACAGCTCGGGAAAGAAGCCGCTCTCCAGCACTTTCGCCAGATATCCCACTCCGGCGGTGCCACCCGTCCCGGTCTTGAAGCCGATCACCCGCTCGACCGTCTTCAGATGTCCGAATTGCCACAGCTGGACCCGGTAGTCGAGGTCGACCAGCTTCTCGGCCAGCTCGTACAGGTCCCAGTACCGCGCCGTATCGGCATAGATCGCCGTCCACGCGGCCTCCACTGCCGGATGCGCGGCATAGCCTTGCGTGAAGTCGCGTTCGACATGTTCGTCGGGGATCGCGAAGCCGCGCCGGACGAGCAGGCGCAGCACCTCGTCGTACAGGCCGGGCGCCGCCAGGTCGGCCAGCAGCGTCGCATGGACCGCCGGCTCGCCCTCGTGCGGGCGCAGCATCGCGGCGTTCTTGTTGCCCAGCAGGAACTCGATGCGGCGATACTGGTCCGACTGGAAACCGGAACTGGTGCCCAGCCGCCCGCGCATCGCGGCATAGTCGGCGGGCGTCATCGTCGCCAGCACCTCCCACGACTGGATCAGCTGCGCCATCACACGCGCCACTCGCGCCATCATCTTGAATGCCGGCGGCAGGTCGTCGGCGGCGATCCGCGTCCGTGCCGCGAACAGCTCGTGCAGGGACAGCTTCAGCCAGATCTCCGAGGCCTGGTGGATCGAGATGAACAGCAGTTCGTCATGCGCGTCCGACAGCGGCGTCTGGCAGTCGAGCAGCTCGGGCAGGCGCAGATAGCTGCGATAGGTGATGGTCGTCATGCCGCCCCTGATAGCCGCGAAGCCATGTCGCGGTCATGTGCGTTCGTGCCCTGGCAAGGGAGGTTGGCATGATCCATCACGTTTCGGTCGGCACCGACGATCTCAATCGATCGATCCGCTTCTACGACGCTGTGCTGCCCGGCCTCGGTCTGCGGCGCATCCTCGACGATACGGGGGAGGGGATGCATTACGGCACCGGCCATATCGAGTTCAGCACCATCCGCACCGATGCACCGGCCACCGCCGGCAACGGCGTGCACATCGCCTTCGATGTCGAGCGCCGCGCGATGGTCGACGCCTTCCACCGCGATGCGCTGGCGAACGGCGGCAGCGATGCCGGCGCGCCCGGCCTGCGCCCGCATTACGACGCGAACTACTATGCCGCCTTCGTGCGCGATCCCGATGGCAACAAGATCGAGGCGCTCACCTATTCCGCGGCATAGCGGCACGATCGTCGAACATCCCGAACAGCAATGTCGACGCATACATCGCCACCGCCCGCTCCCGGTCCATGGTCGACGCCCATTTGCGCATGTCGAACGCAGCGTTCTGGAGCGAGGTCAGCGCCTGCGCGGCGATCAGCGCGTCGACCGGCCGGCATGATCCCTCGGCCACGCCGTCCATGATCGTGCCGGCATAGCGGCGCGCGATGCGGTTGGATCGATCGACCATCGCCTCGCGCTCGCCGGCCGGCAGGCCGCTCAGCGCCGTGGTGCGCAACAGCGGTGCCGCCTCGGCGAACTGCACCTCCAGCAGCGTGGCGATCGTGCTCGACAGGCGGTGCCAGTGGCTGCCGCCACCCCTGTCGGCCAGTTCCTGCGCCGCGGAGATCGTGTCGAAGCTGCGGCGGTAACAAGCGAGTACCAGTTCGTCCTTGGCATCCAGATGGTGATAGAAACTGCCCTTGGTCACGTTAAGCTCGGACGCGATCCGCTGGACCGATGCGCCGCGATATCCGAGCGAGTTGATGAGCCGCGTCGCCGCCAGCAGGAAGGCGGCACGCCCCGGCTCCGCCTCGTCATGCGTCAGGTCCAGCAGTTCGGGCGACCATTCCACCTTCGGACCGGCGATGCCGTTGGCGAAGACGTCGATCAGCCGCGCCTCGACCCGGTCGTACTGGTCGAGGTCGTAGCGTGCGATCCACACCGTCAGCCAGAACGTGTTTTCCAGCAGCACATGGGCCCGGGCGCTGTTCAGGTCCTTCTGCGCGCGGCTGGCCGGGTCGCCCCACAGCGCGCGCGTCGTGCGGAACACCCGTTGCCAGCCCGCCATCAACCGGCTCCTGATCGGGTCCTCGGTCGCGCGCAGATCGGACAGGACGGCGAAGTCGCTCTCCTCGCCCGCCGCGATCCGGCCCAGCCGCGCCATGTTCAGCGACAGGTATCGCGCCACCCGGCGCTGCGGCGTGGGTTCGACCAGCGCCTCTTCCAGCATCGCCGTCAGCCGGTCGAGCGTGTTCTCGAACGCCGCCGCGGCCAGTTCCTCCTTGCGCCGGAAGTAATAGGTGACGCTGGTCGTGTTCAGTCCGACCCGGCGGGCGACGTCGGCAAAGGTCATGCCCTTGGCGGATTGCTCGTTGATCGCACCGGCGGCGGCGGCCAGGATGGCGTCCCGCTTCGCCCGGAAACGCCGCGTCCCTGCCGGTACCTCCCCCGTCATCCCGTCTTCTTCGGCTTCCATCCCGACGATGTACCAGCTTCTTTTTGAAGGTACAGTGCGTTTCTTTGGTGGTGCGATCCATGGCTTTACCGAAAAACCGGTACGGTCTAAGTCCGGTGCCACGCTAAGGAGAGGCTGCGCGATGGACTTCACGCTCAACGACCGCGAGACCCATTTCCGTGATCGGGTGAGGACGTTCATCGATCGCGAGATTCGTCCCCGCGATCCCGACTATCACCGCCAGTCGCACGAGGGCGAGCGGTGGAAGGTGCTGCCGGTGATCGAGGAGGTGAAGGCGAAGGCGCGTGAGGCCGGCCTGTGGAACCTGTTCATGCCGCCCCGCTCGGGCCGCGCGCATGTCGACGACGCCTTCGCGTTCGAGGGCGAGCAGCTGACCAACCTCGAATATGCCCTCTGCGCCGAGGAGATGGGGCGGATCGGCTGGGCCAGCGAGTGCTTCAACTGCTCCGCACCCGATACCGGCAACATGGAGGTGTTCCATCGATACGGGACGCTGGAGCAGAAGGAGCGTTGGCTGCGTCCCTTGATGAACGGCCAGATCCGTTCCGCCTTCCTGATGACCGAACCCGCGGTCGCCTCGTCGGATGCCACCAACATCCAGACCGCGATGGTCCGCGACGGCAACCATTATGTCGTCAATGGCCGCAAATGGTGGTCCAGCGGCGTCGGCGATCCACGGTGCAAGGTCGCGATCCTGATGGGAAAGACCAGCTTCGAGGGTTCGCGCCATCAGCAGCAATCGATGCTGATCCTCGACATGGACACGCCCGGCGTCCGTATCGAGCGCATGCTGTCCGTCTACGGCTACGACCATGCTCCCCATGGACATGGCGAGGTGGTGCTGGAGGACGTCCGCATCCCCGTCGACGACATGCTGCTGGGCGAGGGGCGGGGGTTCGAGATCGCGCAGGGGCGGCTCGGGCCCGGCCGTATCCATCACTGCATGCGGACGATCGGCGTCGCGGAGGCGGGGATCGAGGCGATGGCGCAGCGGCTGCTGTCCCGCGTCGCCTTCGGCAAGCGGATCGCCGATCACAGCGTCTGGGAACAGCGGATCGCCCGCGCACGCATCGACATCGAGATGACGCGCCTGCTGTGCCTGAAGGCCGCCGACATGATGGACAAGGCCGGCAACAAGGCCGCCCAGCTCGAAATCGCGATGATCAAGGTCCAGGCGCCGACGATGGCGCTCCAGATCCTCGACGATGCGATCCAGGCACATGGCGGCGGCGGCGTCAGCCAGGATTTCGCCCTGGCACACGACTGGGCATCGCTTCGCACGCTCCGCTTCGCGGACGGCCCGGACGAGGTGCACAACCGCGCCATCGCCCGTGCCGAGTTCGGCAAGTATCCGGATTCCCGCGTCGAGTTGCCGGCCCGATGAGCGCAGGAGCGCCGACCGGCGGCGACACCGTCCCGGTCGCCGACAAGGACCGGCTCGATCTCGACGCGCTTGACGGCTGGATGGCCGCCTATGTCGACGACTATGCCGGGCCGCTTTCCTATGTCCGCTTCGCTGGTGGACAGTCGAATCCCACCTATCGGCTGGACACGCCCGCACGGTCGTATGTCCTTCGGCGCAAGCCGTTCGGGCCGATCCTTCCTTCCGCCCACGCGGTGGAGCGGGAGTACCGCGTCGTGGCCGGGCTTCATCCGACCGGCTTTCCCGTGCCGCGCCCTTTCGGCCTGTGCGAGGATGCCGGGGTGATCGGCGCCCCCTTCTACGTCATGGAGATGGTCGCGGGGCGGACGATCTGGGACGGGGCGATGCCGGGCATGACGCCCGCCGGCCGGCGCGCCCATTACGATGCGATGATCGACACCCTGGCGGCGCTGCACAACACCGACCATGTCGCCGCCGGGCTGGAGGATTACGGCCGTCCCGGCAACTACTTCGAACGCCAGGTCGCCCGCTGGACCAAGCAGTACCGCGCGTCGGAGACGGAGCGGATGGAGCCGGTGGAGCGCCTGATCGACTGGCTGCCCCGCACCCTGCCGCTGCAGACCCGCACCTCGATCGTCCACGGCGACTACCGCGTCGACAACCTGATCTACGCGCCCGATGCGCCGCGGGTCGCGGCGGTGCTCGACTGGGAATTGTCGACGCTGGGCGATCCCATCGCCGATTTCTCGTACCTGCTGATGAACTGGGTGACCGAGCCGGAGGGGCGCTCGGGCGTGAAGGGACTGGCAGGGCCGGAAACCGGCATTCCGACCATCGAGGAGGTGGTGGAGCGCTATTGCGCGGCCACCGGGCGTGACGGCGTGCCGCAGCTCGACTGGTATTTCGCCTACAACCTCTTCCGCCTGACCGGCATCGTCCAGGGCATCAAGAAGCGGATCATCGACGGCAACGCCGCCAGCGCGAAGGCGGCGGAGACCGCATCGCGGGTCGGTGCGCTTGCCGACGCGGCATGGCATTTCGCCGAAAGGGCAGGGGCATGAACCGGTTCGAGGGCAAGTCCGTGATCGTCACCGGCGCCGGCTCGGGCATCGGCCGCGCCGCGGCGATCGCGTTCGCGGCAGAGGGCGCCCGCGTCGTCGTCGCCGACCTGACCGACGGCGCGCAGGCGACCGCCGACGCGATCGGCCCGGCCGCTGTCGCGATCCGGATGGATGCGGGATCGGAGGAGGATGTGGTCCGCACCGTCGATCTGGCCGTGGCGGCGCATGGCGGGCTGGACGTGATGTTCGCGAATGCCGGCATCTCGGGCGGCATGGCCAACCTCTTCGATACCGACGTGGCGCTGATCACCGAGGTGTTGCGGGTCAACCTGATCGGGCCGTTCCTGGCGGTGAAGCATGCCGCGCCCCGCATCGGTGCGCGCGGCGGCGGCGCGATCGTGCTGACCGCCAGCGTCGCCGGGCTGCGATCGGGCGCCGGATCGCCCGCCTATTCCGCGTCGAAGGCCGGCGTCATCAACCTGGCACAGGTGTCGGCGCAGCAGCTGACCGGCTCCGGCGTCCGGGTGAACGCGCTGTTGCCCGGCCTGACCGAAACGGGGATGACCGCGCCGGTCTTCGATCACGCGCGCGCGGCCGGCAAGATCGACCGGGTCGGCAGGCTGAATCCGCTCGGTCGTGGCGCCCAACCGGAAGAGCTGGCGCGCGTCGCCCTGTTCCTCGCCTCCGACGACGCCGGCTATGTCAATGGACAGGCGCTGGCGGTCGATGGCGGACTGTCTTCCAGCCACCCCGTCGTGCGCCAGGAATACGGACGAACGGCGGCGTAATTAGGATATTCCGGCGGAGTTGCCAGGCATTTGTTAGCGTTGTCACTGTTGGTAATGTATTTTCATCCATTGCGGTGACATTCGTGAAGCCATGGAAAACCCACCGTTAATGATGGACTGGTCCAGAGAGGGCGCGCTCTGGCACGCGATGGATCGATCGCAATTGATGGTGGAATTCGATCTGGGCGGGAACGTGGCCTGGGCCAACGACCGGTTCCTGCAGGTGATGGGCTATGATCTCGCCAACCTGGTGGGGCAGCATCACCGCATCTTCTGCGACCCCGCCTACGCGGCGTCGCTCCAGTATCAGCGCTTTTGGGAGAGACTGTCGGCCGGCAAGTTCGATACCGGCGAGTATCGCCGTCGCTGCCGTCAGGGTCAGGTGGTGTGGTTGCAGGCCAGCTACAACCCGATCCTGACCGCGGAGGGGCGCCCCACCCGCATCCTGAAGGTGGCATCGGACGTCACCGCCCGCCACGTCGCCGAGGAGGAATCGGCCGCGCGGCGCATCGCCATCGATCGGTCGCAGGCGGTGGTCGAGTTCGACCTGGAACGTCGCGTCGTCGCGGCGAACGACAGCTTCCTGCACCTCTTCGGCTATCGGCGAGAGGCACTGATCGGCCAGCCGCACGCGATCTTCTGCAGTCGCGAGGAGGCGGCATCGCGGGGCTACGCGCTGTTCTGGCGGCGTCTGTGCGCCGGCGAATACGCCGCCGGCCGCTTCCAGCGTCTGGCCGCGGACGGCACCACGCGGTGGTTGCAGGCGACCTACACACCCATCCTCGACGCCTCTGGCAGCCCGTTCAAGGTCGTGAAGTTCGCCACCGACATCACCCAGCAGGTCAGGATGGAAAGTGAACTGGGCGAGCGGTTGCAGGAGAGCCAGCGACTGCGCGACGACGCGGAACAGCGCCGCCGGCGTACCGACGAGGTTTTGGGCCAGCTGTCCGACATCGTCGACACGATCTCCGCCATCGCCGCGCAGACCAATCTCCTCGCCCTGAACGCCACGATCGAGGCGGCACGCGCCGGCGATGCCGGCCGCGGCTTCTCGGTGGTGGCGAGCGAGGTCAAGAAGCTGGCGGAAAGCACGCGCAAGGCCACCCGCTCGGCGCGCGAGATGCTGATCTAAAGCAGCGGCTCAGCCGCGGCGGCGAATCAGTCCTTCCTGCGCCACGTTCGCCACCAGCCGCCCGTCGCGGGTGAACACCCGTCCCCGGTTAAAATCGCGGCCATGGCCCGCCCACGGGCTGTCCATCGCGTACAGCAGCCACTCGTCCGCCCGAAACGGCTCGTGCAGCCACAGCGAATGATCCAGACTGGCGACCTGCATCGCCGGGTTCATCCAGCCGACGCCGTGCGGGATCATGCCCGTGCCCAGCAATCCCAGATCGGATGCATAGGCCAGCATGGCGCGGTGTAGCGCCGGCTCGTCGACGATCGGCGCCGACAGGCGGAACCAGACATGGTTCACCGGCTCGCCCGCCACCGGGTCGATCCAGTCGCGCGGCGCGACCGGGCGCAGTTCCAGCGGGCGCGGGCGCAGCAGCACGCGGTGGTGCCGTTCGGGCACCCGGTCCGCCATCGCGCGGCGCAGCTCGGCCTCGCTGGCAAGGTCCTCGGGCGGCGGCACGTCGGGCATGCCGTCCTGATGGGCGAAGCCATCCTCGGGCTCCTGGAACGAGCAGGCCATGTTCAGGATCGGCTTGCCACGCTGCATCGCGATCACCCGACGCGTCGCGAAGCTGCGGCCCTCGAAATCGCGGACCACGCGGTAGACGATCGGATAATTCTCGTCGCCGGGACGCATGAAATAGGCGTGCAGAGAGTGCGCGACCTTGGTCCCCTCGGTCGATCGCTGTGCCGCCTGCAATCCTTGCGCGATCACCTGCCCGCCGAATACCCGGCCCTCGCCGCCGGGCTGGCGGCCGCCGCGGAACAGGTCGGTATCGATCTCCTCGACATCGAGCAGCGCGACCAGATCGGCGACCAGCCGCTCGGGCGTCGCGTCGTGCGGTGTGTTCAGGTCCATCGCCGCGACCTAGGCGGTGGCACGGCGTCGCTCAATACCCGGCCGCGACCGCCAGCCGGTCCGCATGATAGTTGGCGTCGCCCCACAGTTCGGCCAGCGTCCGGGCGCGCTTCATGTAGAAGCCCAGATCATACTCGTCGGTCATGCCGATGCCGCCATGCATCTGCACGCCCTCGTTGACGCTCAGCGTCGTCGCCATCGCCGCCATCGCCTTGGCGACCGACACCGCCTCGTCCGCGGCGTCGCTGCCGGCATCCAGCAGTTGCTGCGCCTTCAGCACGGCGGCCCGCGCCACCTCCATCTCGCCGTACAGATGCGCCGCGCGGTGTTGCAGGGCCTGGAAGCTGCCGATCGGCACCCCGAACTGCTTGCGCTCCTTCAGATATCCCATCGTCATCGCCATCGCGCCGCCGCCGACGCCCAGCAGTTCCGCCGCCACCCCGGATCGTCCTGCGCGCAACAGGCGGTCGAGCGGGTCGCGCCCGGCATCCACCTCACCGATCACCGCATCCGCATCCACCTCGACACCCTCGAACGTCAGGTGCGCCGCCAGCCCGGCATCGGCCAGCCGCTCCGCCCGAACGTCGATCCCCGCCGTCTCGCGCGGCACGGCGAACAGCGTCACCCCGTCCGCGTCGTCGGCACCGCCGGCCGTGCGCGCCGCGACGATCAGCAGGTCGGCGACATGCCCGTGCTTGACGAAGCGCTTGGTGCCCGACAGGCGAAAGCCGTTGCCGGCGCGCGTCGCCGTCATCGCGATGGCATCGCGATGCTTGGCGCCCTCGTCCACCGCGATCGCCGCCACCGTCTCGCCGGCGACGATCCCCGGAAACCAGCGTGCCGCCTGCGCGCTGCCCTGCAATGCCGCGACGCTTGCGACCGCGGTGGTGAGGAAGGGGGAGGGGGACAGGTTGCGGCCGATCTCCTCCAGCACCAGCCCCGCCTCGACATGGCCCATGCCGAGGCCACCATGCTCCTCGCCGATCATGATCCCGGTAAAGCCCATCTCGGCGAACCGCTTCCACAGGTCGCGGCTGAAACCAACGGGATCGTCGGCGTCGCGCAACGCGCGCAGGTGCGACACCGGCGCGGCATCGGCGACGAACTCGCGGATCGTGTCCTGCAGCATGGTCTGGTCGTCGGTCAGGTAGAGAGGCATGGATGGGGCCTTTGATCCGGTGCCGTCACCCCTGCGCAGGCAGGGGTCGTTCGCGGCGGGAATAGCGCGTCGGGGCGGAGAGGCCCCTGCGTATACAGGGGCGCGGGCGGCGGATCAGGAGGGCAGTTCCAGGATCCGCTTGGCGACGATGTTCAGCTGGATCTCGCTCGTCCCGCCCTCGATCGAGTTCGCCTTGGTTCTCAACCACGCGCGCGGCGCCGCGCCGCCACGGCTGGCATCGCTTTCCCACTCCAGCGCGTCTGATCCGCCCGCTGCCATCTGCAATTCGTGGCGTTCCTTGTTCAGCTCGGTCCCGTAGTATTTCATCATCGATGGTTGCGCGGGATGCGCGCGGCCGGCCTTCAGCTCGTCGATGAAGCGTTCCGACATCGCCGCGAAGGCACGCGCGCGGATCTGGAACCGCGCCATGTCGGCGCGCAGCAACGGATCGGCCAGCCGCCCGTCCGCGCCCGTGCCGATCGCCGCCACCGCTCCCGACACCAGCGTGTCGCGTCCGCCCTCGCCCAGTCCCATGCCGGAGATCATCTCCCGCTCATGGCCGAGCAGATATTTGGCGACGTCCCAGCCCTTGTTCTCGTCATGCACCCGGTTGCGCTTGGGCACCTTCACCCGGTCGAAGAACGTCTCGCAGAACGGGGAATAGCCGGAGATCAGCAGGATCGGTTTGGTCGATACGCCCTCGGAGTCCATGTCGAACAGCACGAAGCTGATCCCGCCCTGCTTCGATTCCCTGCTGGTCCGCACCAGGCAGAAGATCCAGTCGGCCTGGTCGGCATAGCTGGTCCAGACCTTCTGGCCGGTGACGACATAATGATCGCCCAACTCCTCATCGAAGCCATCCTCGGCCGCGGTGGCGAGGCCGGCCAGGTCGGATCCGGCATTGGGCTCGGAATAACCCTGGCACCAGCGGATCTCGCCCCGCGCGATGCGGGGCAGATGCTCCAGCTTCTGGTCTTCCGTCCCGTATTTCAGCAGGGCAGGGCCCAGCATCGAGATGCCGAAGCTGTTCAGCGGCGATCGCGCACCGATCGCCTTCATCTCCTCGCGCAGGACCTTCGTCTCGGCCGGGCTCAGCCCGCCGCCGCCATAGGCGACCGGCCAGTCGGGCACCGTCCAGCCGCGGCCGGCCATCGCATCCAGCCACTGCTTCTGCTCGGGGCAGGAGGGGACGTAGCGGCGTCCGCCCCAGCAAACATCCTTCTCCGACCGGATCGGCCGGCGCATCTCGGCGGGGCAATTCTCCTCCAGCCAGGCGCGGGTATCGGTACGGAACGTGTCGATATCGGTCATGACATCCTCTCTGGCTCCCCTCCCCTGAAGGGGAGGGGCTTGATACAGCCTACTTCAACCGCCCGCCGCCGCTCGCCGCATCCTTCAGCGTCCGCGCCACGGTGAACCCATGCGCCTCCAGCCCGTCGACGACCTTCTGCAGTCCCTCGCTCTGGGCCCAGAACATCGGGCCGCCGCGATAGACCGGCCAGCCATAGCCATAGATCCAGACGACATCGATGTCCGACGCGCGCTGCGCCTTGCCCTCTTCCAGGATCAGCGCGCCCTCGTTCACCATCGTGTAAAGCGTGCGGGCGACGATCTCCTCGTCGCTGATCTGGCGCGGCGTCACACCCTCGCGCTTCCGGAACTCGTCGATGATCTCGGCGACGCGGGCGCTGTTCGACGGGGTGCGCTTGTCGTCGTAATCGTAGAAGCCGGCCTTGGTCTTCTGGCCCCAGCGGTTCTCGGCGGCCAGCGCGTCGCGGATGTTCTCGATCCGGGTCGGGTCGCGGTGCCAGCCGATGTCGACGCCGGCCAGATCGGCCATCTGGAACGGCCCCATCGGCATGCCGAACGCGACATGCACGCGGTCGATCTGCTCGGGCGTGGCGCCTTCCAGCAGCAGCTTGGTCGCCTCCACCTGGCGCGGCATCAGCATGCGATTGCCGATGAAGCCGTACGTCACGCCCGCGACCACCGCGACCTTCCGGATCTTCTTGGCCAGCGCCATCACGGTCGCCAGCACGTCGCCCGCGGTCTTCTCGCCGCGCACCACCTCCAGCAGCTTCATGACGTTGGCGGGCGAGAAGAAGTGCATGCCGACCACGTCCTGCGGCCGGCTCGTCACCGCGGCGATCTCGTCGATGTCGAGATAGCTGGTGTTCGACGCCAGGATCGCGCCCTGCTTGGCGATCTTGTCCAGCCGGGTGAAGATGTCCTTCTTCACCTCCATATTCTCGTACACCGCCTCGATGATCAGGTCGCATTCGGCCAGATCGTCGAAGTTCAGGGTCGGCGTCAGCGCGCCCATCGCCGCCTCGACCTGCGCCGGGCTCATCCGGCCCTTCGCGGCCGTCGCCTCGTAGTTCTTGCGCATCGTGCCGGTGCCGCGCTCCAGCGCCTCCTGCTGCATCTCGACGATCGTGACCGGGATGCCCGCGGACAGGAAATTCATCGATATGCCGCCGCCCATCGTGCCGGCACCGATCACGCCCACCCGCCTGATCCCGCGCAGCGGCGTCTCGGCGGGAACGTCGTCGATCTTCGATGCCTGGCGCTCGGCGAAGAAGATGTGGCGCTGCGCGGCGGACTGCACGCCCATCATCAGCCGCATGAATTCCTGCCGCTCGAACGCGATGCCCTCGGCGAAGCTGGCGCCGGACGCCGCCTTCTCGACGCAGGCGATGTTGGCGGCCGGTGCGTCGAAGCCGCGGAAGCGCCGGGCGTTCTCGCGCTTGAACGCCTCGATGGCGCCGGCATCGTCCTGCACCGGCTTCTCGCTGGCGCGCGGCGTCGGCCGCACTGCCTTGATCTCGCGGGCGAAGGCGATCGCGTCGGCCTCCAGCGTATCCTCGCCGGCCAGCCGGTCGACCAGCCCGGCCTCGTGCGCGCGCTTCGCCGCAATCGGATCGCCCTTGGCGGTCATCTCCAGCGCCAGCTTGATCCCGGCGGCGCGCGGCAGCCGCTGCGTCCCGCCCGCACCGGGCAGCAGGCCCAGCTTCACCTCGGGCGTGCCCAGCTTCGCAGAGGGGACGGCGATGCGATAGTGGCAGCCCAGCGCCACCTCGCACCCGCCGCCGAGCGCAGTGCCGTGGATCGCGGCGACCACCGGCTTCGACGACGCCTCGATCATGTCGACGACCTGCGGCAGCAGCGGATCGACCGGCGGCTTGGTGAACTCGGTGATGTCGGCGCCCGCGAAGAAGGTGCGCCCGTCGCAGCGGACGACCATCGCCTCGATCGAGGCATCGGCGACCCCCTCCTTGATCGCCGCTTCCAGACCCTGGCGGACCGCGGCGGACAGCGCGTTCACCGGCTGGTTGTCGGACACGATCACCAGGATCTCGCCGTGGCGTTCGGTGCGGATGGGGGACGTCATCGGCTGCTCTCTCCTCAGGCGGGCCATACCCGTGCTTCTAAGATGGAGCGTTCTATCGCCTTGACGGAAGCGTAAGGCAAGCGGAGATCGACGGCGCGAGCGCCAGACCCGATCTTCGACAGCGTAATCGAAAGCTGCCCGTCGCCCCTGTTCGGATCCGGGGCGACGGACCAGGATGGCCTCAGCGGCAGCGGACCTGCTGCTGGTTCTGGTCGACCGCGCGGCCCGCCAGCGCGCCCGCCGCGGCGCCCAGCAGCGTGCCGACGGTGCGGCTGCGCCCGCCGTCGATCACGTTGCCCAGCACGCCGCCCGCCGCGCCGCCGACGATCAGCCCGGTCGTCCCGTCGCCGCGCTTGCAGTAATAGCGGCCGTCGTAACCGGCGTAGACGCGGTCGTCGGTCGACAGGGTGCGCTCGCGATACTGCGTGCCGGCGCGATAGTCGCGGGCGGGGTCATAGGTCGGCGCGTCGTCGTACCGCTCGTCCTGGTAGCGGCCGTCGTCGGGGTAGCGATCCGGCGCCTGCCGGTACCCACCCTGATCGCCGCCACGCGACGCACGGTAACGGTCCACCTCCTGGCGGTACAGATCGTATTCGCGATCGAACCGGTCCTGCGCGGCGCGGAAGCGGGCATCGGCGCCCGCGCTCTGCGCGGCGGCTGGCGCACCGGCCAGCATCACCATGGCGCACGCGCTGCCGATCAGGGTGACGGAGCGAAGACGGCTGAACATGACGGGTCCTCCTGCCCGCGAATCGGGCGCTGCCGGATCGATACGCGCGGCCACCCGGACGGTTGCTGAACGACCGATCGGAACAGTTGCGAAACCATGCGGAAATCGGTTGCAACCATGCTAGTGCACTGGCGTCACCCGGCCGAGACCCCAGGCATCCGGGCGACGACGGCGTCATCCAGTCGCCATCGCCTGTTCGTGCAAGGAGCGCCCGCATGGACGCCGACGACCTGCCCGCCCGCACGCTGTCCACGGTCGAGCGCGCCTATCAGCTGGCGCGCGAGGGGCCGTGCACCAGCCTCGACGACATTCGCCGCCAGCTGGAACGCGAGCGCTACGCCTCGGTCAACGCGCATCTCGCCGGCCCCACGCTTCGCCGCCAGCTGCGCCAGCTGTGCCGCGACCGGGTGACGAAGGGCGTCGCGGCACCGGCCGCGGACTGAGCCGCGCGCCCGCTCACCCCAGCGAGACGAAGCTGTCCATCACCCGCTTGCGTCCCGCCGTCTCGAAATCGATTTCCAGCTTGTTGCCCTCGATCTCGGCGATCCGGCCGTAACCGAATTTCTGGTGGAACACGCGCATGCCCGTCGACAGGTCGTCGCGGCCCTTGTTCCCCAGGCTGACCGCACTCGATCGTGCCTCGACGATCCGCTTCGGCGCGGTGGTGAAGCTGGAGGCGCCCAGCTGCCCCGCCGCCCGCTGCCAGCCTGGCCCGCGCCCGGTGCCGCGCGCGACATCGGCGAACGGATCGGCCCGCTCAGACCAGTTCGCCCGCCACAGGCTCTCGCCGCCCGACATCGTCGTCTCGGTCTCGATATGCTCGGGCGGCAGCTCGCCGACGAAGCGGCTCGGCATCGACGACGTCCACTGGCCATAGATGCGGCGGTTGGCGGCATGCATGATCGTCGCCCGCCGCCGCGCCCGGGTGATCGCGACATAGGCCAGCCGGCGCTCCTCCTCCAGGCTCTTGGTCCCGCCCTCGTCCATCGCCCGCTGCGACGGGAACAGGCCTTCCTCCCATCCGGCGAGGAACACGGTGTCGAACTCCAGCCCTTTGGCCGCATGGATCGTCATGATCGTCACCTGCGGATCCTGCCGCCCGGCCTCGTTGTCCATCACCAGCGACACATGCTCCAGGAACGCGCCGAGCGAATCGTACTCCTCCATCGCCCGCACCAGCTCGGACAGGTTCTCCAGCCGTCCTGCCGATTCCGCGCTCTTCTCGGCCTGCAGCATCGCGGTATAGCCGCTCTCGTCCAGCAGCTGGCGGGCCAGTTCGGGATGCGGCAGGTCGCCCGCCTTGTCCCGCCACCGCGCGATGTCGCCGACCAGATTGCCCAGTGCGCGACGCGCCTGCGGCGTCAGTTCGTCGGTGTCGAGGATGCGCGCCGCCGCGGTGGTCAGCGGCTGCCCCGTCGCCCGCGCCAGCTGGTGGATGCGCGCCACCGCCTTGTCGCCCAGTCCGCGCTTCGGCACGTTGACGATCCGCTCGAACGCCAGGTCGTCGGCCGGCTGGTTGACGACGCGCAGATAGGCCAGCGCATCGCGGATTTCCGCACGCTCGTAGAAGCGGAACCCGCCGACGATCCGGTACGGCAGGCCGATCGCGATGAAGCGGTCCTCGAACTCGCGGGTCTGGTGCTGCGCGCGCACCAGGATCGCGACATCGTCCAGCGAGGTGCCGCTCCGTCGTGCCGCCTCGATCTCGTCGCCTACCCGGCGCGCCTCCTCCGGCCCGTCCCACACGCCGATCACGCGCACCTTCTCGCCCGCGTCCAGCTCGGTCCACAGCATCTTGCCCAGCCGCCCGCTATTGTGCGCGATCACGCCGCCGGCCGCGCCCAGGATGTGCGGGGTGGAGCGATAGTTCTGCTCCAGCCGGATCACCTTGGCGCCGGGGAAATCCTTCTCGAAGCGCAGGATGTTCTCCACCTGCGCGCCCCGCCACGAATAGATCGACTGGTCATCGTCGCCCACGCAGGCGATGTTGCGCCGCTCCTGCGCCAGCAGCCGCAGCCACAGATACTGGACGCTGTTGGTGTCCTGATACTCGTCGACCATGATGTACCGGAACCGCTGCTGGTAATGCTCCAGCACGTCTCGATGCGTCTTCAGGATGACCAGCATGTGGAGCAGCAGGTCGCCGAAGTCGCAGGCGTTCACCGCCTTCAGCCGGTCCTGATACTGCTGGTACAGCTCGCCGCCGCGGCCGTTGGCGTATCGCTCGCTCTCGCCGGCATCGACGTCGCGGGGGGAAAAGCCCTTGTTCTTCCACTCGTCGATCAGCCCGGCGAGCGACCGTGCCGGAAACCGCTTCTCGTCAATGTCCGCGGCCAGGATCAGCTGCTTCAGCAATCGCAGCTGGTCGTCGGTGTCCAAGATGGTGAAGTTCGACTGGAGCCCGACCAGCTCGGCATGCCGCCGCAGCATCTTGGCGCCGATCGCGTGGAACGTGCCCAGCCACGGCATCCCCTCGACCGCGTCTCCCACCAGCCGGCCCACCCGCTCGCGCATCTCTCGCGCGGCACGGTTGGTGAAGGTCACCGACAGGATCTCGCTCGGCCATGCCTTGCGCGTGTAGAGCAGATGCGCCAGCCGCGCGGTCAACGCCGCGGTCTTCCCCGTGCCCGCGCCCGCCAGCATCAGCACGGGGCCGTCGGTGGTCAGCACCGCCTCGCGCTGCGGCGGGTTCAGGCCCTTCAGATAAGGCGGGTCGGCAAGCTGGCTGTCGGTCACCACGAACAGGTAGGGAACGCGGCCCGCGGCGGCAACCGCGGAAATGGCGCGGGGGCGATCGACGGCACGTCACCGAACCGTCGCGCGATCGTCTCACTGGCGCAACGACTCGGGTCTAGCGGCGCCGTGGCCGGGGGGTGAGCAGCGACAGCAGAGCGCGGCCGCCCCGGCTCGCAGATATCGAGGGAGCATCGTCATGACCATCAATCGTTCGACCATCGCCGCGGCGGTGGCCGCCGCCGCTTGCCTGTTCGCCAGTCCTGCCGTCGCCGACATCGCGGTCGGGCGGGAGGCGGTACGCGTCCGCATCGCCCATGCCGACCTGGACCTGTCCGCCGCCGCCGGCCGCGCCACGCTGCAGACCCGCATCGAGCGGGCGGTGCGGAATGCCTGCCGCTCGTCGTTCCGCGGCGTGGACGGCGTGATCGACCAGTCGCGCTGCCGCGCCGAAATGCTGCGCGATGCCGACGTTCAGGTTGCTGCGATCAGGCAGCGTGCGCCGACGGAGCTTGCCGCCCGCCGTTGAGCGGTCGGGAGGGGGGAAGGGCGGCGGTATCCCAGGCACCGTCGTCCCTTCTTCCCGCCGCCGGCTGTCATCGACCCGCGCCCTTGCCTCACCGTCGTTCACCCGCCACGATCGCCGCGGGACGCGGTTGGACCGGACGACCGGAGGAGGAAGGGAGTACCATGACACACACCGGTGCGTGCCGCTGCGGCGCCATCACCTGGCGCGCGAAGGGCGATCCGATCCATTCCAGCCTGTGCCACTGTGCAGACTGCGTCCATTCGGCCGGTGCACCGGTGATCGGCTGGGCGCTGTTCGCCCGTGATGACGTGACGATCGCCGGCACCCCGCGCGATTACGAAAGCTCGCCCGGCACGATCCGCCAGTTCTGCCCGACCTGCGGCACCGGCCTGTTCTACCTGAACGAGGCGATCTTTCCCGGCCAGATCGACATCCAGTCCGCCACAGCCGACGCGCCGGATGCGCTGGCGCCGCAAGCCCGGATCCAGGTGGCCGACGCTCCCGCCTGGTTCGCCGGTTTCGCCCATCTGCCCGTGTTCGAGCGCTTTCCACCGGAATGATCCGCCGATCGCTGTCCTGAAGTTGGGCCCCGATCCACACCACGGCGAGGATGCCGGCCAAGCGCCGGATCCGGCCTCATCGGCATCGACCGGCCGCGCGAATGGTGATGCATCATGCGCGGCATGCGCGCCTTCCTCTCCATCGCGACGGCGGGCACCGCATGATGTCCTACGTCGGGCATAAACGCTATGACGGCGCATGGCCGATCGCATGCGCTCCCCCAATCCCGCACGGGACAAGTTACGTCAGCATGACTGTCGAAACACTCGCAGCCCGGACCTGCCATCCACAACTCTCAGCCAGTCGAAGGAACTGCGGCTAACCGACCAAGAAATATGTAAAAAGGGCAATGTTGCGGGTCGCCTCAAGAGTCGCCGCATCCCGCAACTTCCTCAACATTCGCAGCCGCGATCCGTTCGTGACAAGCGGCGGTTTGAGGAGGCCCGGCGGGGCGATCCGGTTGACCGTCCAGGATCCGCACGCCACGACGACTGAGGGGGAGAGTCCGAATGTCCGCACCATCGCACCGCCGCGTGCTGCTCGCCAGCTTCGTCGGCACGACCATCGAATTCTACGACTTCTACGTCTACGCCACCGCTGCCGCGCTGGTGTTCGGGGAGCTGTTCTTTCCGATGGGCGAACCCGGAACGCAGCAGCTGGCCGCCTTTGCGACGCTCGCCGTCGCCTTCTTCGCGCGGCCGGTCGGCAGCCTCGTCTTCGGTCATTTCGGCGACCGGATCGGGCGCAAGTCCACGCTGGTCGCCTCGCTCCTGACGATGGGTGTCTCGACGACGCTGGTCGCGTTGTTGCCGACCTACGCCACCGCCGGCTGGATCGCGCCGGCCGCGCTGTGCGTGCTGCGCTTCGGGCAGGGCTTCGGCCTGGGCGGCGAGTGGGGCGGCGCGGCGCTGCTTGCGGTCGAGCATGCGCCTCCGGGCTGGCGCGCCCGCTATGGCAGCGCGCCCCAGCTGGGCGCGCCCGCGGGTTTCATCGCCGCCAACGGGCTGTTCCTCCTGCTCGGCCTCTGGCTCTCGCCCGCCGAGTTCCGCGACTGGGGCTGGCGCGTGCCCTTCGCGATCAGTGCGGTGCTGGTCGGGCTCGGCCTGTGGATCCGCCTGAAGCTGACCGAAACGCCCGAATTTTCGGCGGCCCTGGCAGAGGCGCCGCCACCGTCGGTTCCGATCGCGGAGCTGCTCGGCCGGCACCTCGGGGCGACCCTGGCCGGCACGGTCGGGGCGATCGCGTGCTTCGCCGCCTATTATGTCGGCACCGCGTTCCTGCTCGGCTATGGCACCAAGACGCTCGGCTTCACCATGCAGCAATTCCTGTTGATGCAGCTGGGCGCGATCCTGTTCATGGCCGTCGGCATCTATGCGGCGGCGTGGCTGGCCGACAATCGCTGGGACGAGCGGCGGGTGCTCGCCGGCGGCTGCGTGGCGACGATCCTGGTCGGTTTCACCATCCAGCCGCTGATGAACGGCTCGGCGATCGGTGCCTTCTCGTTCCTGTCGCTGACGCTGTTCGCGATGGGTTTCGTCTACGGTCCGCTCGGCGCCTGGCTACCGTCGCTGTTCCCCGCCCGCGTCCGCTACACCGGCGCGTCGATCGCCTTCAACGTCGCCGGCGTCATCGGCGGCGGCCTCACCCCGCTGATCGCGCAAGGGCTGGCGATGGAGCGCGGGCTTGCCGCGGTCGGCTGGTATCTCAGCGCGGCGGCGGGGTTGAGCCTGGTCGCGCTGCTGGCGCTCCGCCCGCGCAAGGGAGCGGTCAGTCCGATCGACGCAACACTGTGATCCGCGCCTTGCCATGGACCCGCGTGGCGTCGACGGCATATCCTTCCGGCGCGATCTCTTCCTGCTTGGCGGTCTCGATCGTCACCCAGGTCGCCGGGCCAATCCATCCCAGCCGCGTCAGCTTGTCCAGCGCGACGCTGCCGGCGCCCGTGCCATAGGGGGGATCCATCATGATCAGGTCCAGCGGCGCCGCCGCCGGGCCCAGCGCCATGACCGATGTCGCGCGAACGTCGCTGCGTGCGCCCAGCTTGGCCAGGTTGCCCTTCAGCGCGTCGAGCGCCGCCCGGTCCTGCTCGACGAACAGGCACGACGCCGCACCGCGCGACAGCGCCTCGATCCCCAGCGCGCCCGATCCGGCGAACAGGTCGGCCACCGCCAGTTCCTCGAAACTGCCCAGCCGGCTCGCCAGCATCGAAAACAGCGCCTCCCGCGTCCGGTCCGCGGTCGGCCGCGTCGCCTCACCCTTGGGCGCCACCAGCGGCCGCCCACGCCATTGCCCCGCGATCACCCGCATCGCTCAACGCCCCCCGCGCTGCCCGCCCCGCGGCGGCGACTTGCTTCCCGGCTTTCCGCCACGCGGCGGATGCCCGCGACCACCCGAGGGGCCCTTGCCCGGCGCGGAGGGTCGGGGCGGATGGCCGCGCCCGCCCACGGCGCCCTTGGCCGTGCCCTGTGGCCCGTCCTCCCGCTCGCGCCGCGGGTCGGTGTCGGTGCGCCCGGTGCGCGGCGAACGGCCGGCACCGCTCGCCGCTTCGGGACGTGGCCCGCGGCCGGCCCGCGACGATCCGGCCACCGGCTGCGGCTGTTGCTGCGCGACTGGCCGGGCGGCATTGGGTCGGGTCCGCGTTCCCCAGCCGGCCGGCTTCGCCGACGCTGCGACCTTCGGCGCGACCGGGGCAGGGCGCGGCTTGGCCGGCTTCGGTTCGGCAACGGGCTTCGGCGCCGCCTCCTTTGGCCTCGCGGTAACCTCGACGGTCGCGCCCAGGTCGGCGCCCTTGGCACGGCGCGGCCCCAGCGTCTGGCGGAATGCGACCAGGTCGTTCTGCCGCACCTCGCCGATCTCGCCGGGGGGCAGGTCGCCGAGCACGAACGGGCCGTACCGGGTACGGATCAGGCGGCTGACCTGCAGGCCCAGATACTCCAGCACACGGCGCACCTCGCGGTTCTTGCCCTCGGTCAGGGTCAGCTCGATCCACACGTTGGCCCCGGTCCGCCGCTCCAGATTGGCGTCGATCGATCCGTACCGCATGCCCTCGATCTCGACGCCTTCGATCAACTCCTCCAGCATGGCCTGGGTGATCTCGCCATATGCCCGTGCGCGGTACGTCCGCTCGACGCCGGTCGCCGGCAACTCCAGCTCCCGCTTCAACCCGCCGTCCGACGTCATCAGCAGCAGTCCCTCGGTGGCCAGATCCAGGCGCCCGACCGGCATCAAGCGCGGCAGGTCCTTCGGCAGCCGGTCGTAGATGGTGGGCCGGCCGGCGGGATCCCACTCGGTCACCAGCGTCCCCGGCGTCTTGTGATAGACGAACAGCTGGGCCGGGGCGGGGGCGTCGACCGGTTTGCCGTCGACCGTCACGCCGGTCAGCGAGCGCAGGATGGTAGCCGGGGTGTCCAGTACCACGCCGTCGATGGCTACGCGGCCCTCGGCGATCATCCGCTCGATCTCCCGGCGAGAGGCGATGCCGGCACGCGCGAGCAGCTTGGCGATGCGGTCGCCGGCCGGCCGGCTCGGGTTCGAAGGGGCGGAATCGGTCATGGGCGGCGAATACAGGTGTTTCTACGTCGGAGCGAAAAACTTTTGCGACTCGTCGCAGGGGAATGCGTTAGAGGCCGAGCGCGTAACGAACGGAAACCACCATGTTGTTCGGGAGGAAGAAGCGACAGATCGTCCGGCTCCTCGTCGTCGAGGATGAGCCGCTGGTCGCGTTCGATACCGAGCATGTCCTGTCGGAAGCCGATTACGAGATCGTCGCGACGGTCGACCGGGTGGTCGACGCCATCGCGGTGCTGGAGGGCGTGGCCGCGATCGATCTGGTGCTGGTCGACGTCAACCTCGCCGACGGCTCCGGGCTCGACGTGGCTCGCGCCGCCCGTGCCCGCGATGTGCCGGTCCTGTTCGTCACCGGCGCCTTTCCTCCAGAGGCCGCCGTGCTGGCGGCCGGCTGTCTTTCGAAGCCATATGCCCAGCGCGACCTGCTAGCGGCGATCGGCGCGATCGAGGCGGGAATGGCGGGCAAGCCGCCGAAGCGCTTGCCGCCCGGATTTCAGCTGTTCCAGCCCGCCGCCTGATCGGCGGAAAGTCACCCGCGTCCTGACAGGTTCTTGAACCTGCCATGCGCGCGCCGCCGCTTCCCTCGGCGATATAGCGCGCTATGGTCGCGCCATGCCAGATACTCTTGCCGGTCGCCGCCCCGGTTTTCTCGCGACGCTTGCCCCCTATCTGCGTCCGCGCCCGCTTGCGGCGCTGGCACTGGGCATCGCCAGCGGCTTCCCCCTGACGTTGCTGCTCGGCACGATGACCTTCTGGCTGGCACGCGAGGGCATCGACAAGAAGACGATCGGTTTCGCCGTCGGGCTGACGACGCCCTACACGCTGAAGTTCCTCTGGGCGCCGTTCATCGATCGCATCCGGCTGCCGGTTCTGACGGGCTGGTTCGGCCAGCGCCGGGCGTGGTTGTTCTTCGTCCAGGCACTGTTGTTCGTGTCGGTGTGGATGCTCGGCGCCAGCGACCCGGCGCGGAGTTTGGGCTTGTTCGCCTTCTGGGCAATCGTCACCGCCTTCCTGTCGGCGACGCAGGACATCGTCATCGACGCCTATCGCATCGAGATCCTGCCGGAGGCGGAACTGCCGCACGGCACGGCGAACAACCAGTTCGGCTACCGACTGGGCAACTTCGCCGCCGGAGTCGGCACCATCGCCGTCGCGTCGCCGCAGGGCCTCGATCTCGGATGGGCGCTCGGCTACGGCCTCACCAGCCTATGCATCATCCCCGCGGTGATCGCGGCGCTGCTCGCCGGTCCGGGACTGCACGAGCGCATGGTATCGACCATCGGTGATCGCGGCATGGGGACTTGGTTGCAGGAGACCGTGGTCGGGCCGTTCCGCGAATTCTTCGGCCGCCGCGGCGCGATGCTGATCCTGTTGTTCGTCCTGATCTACAAGCTGGGCGACGCGATGGGGCAGGTGATGCTCAATCCCATGATCGTCGATCTCGGCTTCACCGACGCGGAGTTCCTCGCGATCAACAAGGTCGTCGGCTTCTGGGGCCTGATCGTCGGCACGGCGCTGGCCGCGCCGTTCATGGCATGGTTGGGGATGGGACGCGCACTGTTCGTGTCGGGCGTGCTGATGATGGTCAGCAATTTCGCCTTCGTCGTGCTGGCCTGGCACGGCCATTCCAACCTGTGGCTGACAATCGCCGTCGCGACCGAACAGGTGACGAGCGGCATCGGATTGACGGTCTTCGTCACCTATCTGTCGGGTCTTTCCAACCTCGCCTATACCGCCACCCAGTTCGCGCTGCTCTCGTCGTTTGCGGCAATGGGGCGAACCTGGCTGTCGACGCCTTCCGGCTACGCCGCAGAGGCACTGGGTTGGCCCGGCTTCTGGATGCTCACGATGGTCGTTGCCCTGCCGGGCCTGGTGCTGCTGTGGATATTGTGGCGGCGCGGGTTCGTCGTCTCGGGTGTCCGTCAACCCGGCACGATCGACGCCTAACAGCAGACGGGACGGCCCTCGTCCGCAAAGGCCGCGGCCAGCGCGGCGGCGGACATCAGCGTCGATTCGACGCGGCGTATGCCGAGCAGGTCGGCCATCAGCAATCGCGCCGTCTCCGGCGCCGTCTCGATCCGGGCAAGCACCGCCAGCAGCGCCGCTTCGGCAGGGGTCATGCGCGCGCAACAGCATGGCGCAATCGCGATCGTCCCCGCCGCCTGCACGGCAAGGTCGGTCATCATCGCCCGCATCAGCACCAGCGGCCGGCGAAAACTCTGGCCGAAAGCGGTGAACATGGCATGCGCAGCGCGCGCGTCCGCCAGGCCATGTGCGCCCATCCTCCTGATCGCGAACAGCGCGATGCGCGCATTGGGACAGGCCGGCAGGGCATGAGGAAGAAGGGTGATCGTCGGGGTCATCACGCGCCTTTCTTTGGGCATGCCCCACCGTCGCGCGTCAGTTATTGCAAGTCAATATCATTAGTGGCGAAGCGAGGCTGTCGCCGGACGGAGCCCATTGCCACCGCTATACCGGCGTCTCGCCATTGGCGGCCAGCACCTCGCCGGCCAGGTAGAGCGAGCCCGCAACCAGGCACACCGATGGCTGATCGACGGTCGCCAGAGCCGCCCCGACCGAATCCGCCGTCGTGGCCGCGAGATCCTCTGCCCGCGCCAGATCGGCGAGTACCGCCGGCGCGTGGTGGTCATGACCCCCGACCGGTACGGCGATCACCCGGTCGACTGACGACGCGAGGAAGCGCAGGACTCCGCGGGCGTCCTTGTTGGCGAGCATGCCGGTCACGAGCACCACGGAACGGCCTCGCCGCATGCTTCGCAGGGCCCGCGCGACCGGCGTGGCGGCCGATGGATTGTGCGCGCCGTCGAGCCACAGTTCGGATCCGTCAGGCAATATGTTCGCCAATGGTCCGGGCGACAGGCGCTGCATCCGGGCCGGCCATTTCGCCCAATCGGCGGCCGCACGCAGGGCGGCCTCCGGAATGCGCAGAGCGCCCTGATGGCGGAGCATCGCGATCGCCAGTGCCAAGTTGCGCGACTGATGCGCCCCGACCAGCTTGGGCCGGCGGGTCACGACGGAGAAGCCGGCGTCTTCGTACCGGACTGTCGACCGTCTGGTCTCGCTGGTCCAGTCGCGACCACGCGACAGCACGGGCGCACCCGCCGCGGCGGCGACGGCGGCGATCCGTTCCCGTAGCGGACGGGGATAGTCCATCGTAACGAGCGATACGCCGCGCTTGGCGATCCCCGCCTTCTCGCCGGCGATGGTAACCGCCGATCGACCGAGAAAGGCCTGATGGTCGATGCCGAGCGCGGCGATGCCCGTGACCACGGGATCGGCGATGATGTTGGTCGCATCCAGACGGCCGCCAAGGCCCACTTCGACGATCGTCGCGGCGGCGGGCGTCCGGGCGAACGCCAGAAAGGCCGCGGCGGTCGTCACCTCGAAGAAGCTGGGCGCGATGCCGTCCGCCACGTCCAGCACCTCGGCGAGCAGCGCCGCCAGCATGTCGTCGTCGATCAGCCGTCCTGCCACCCTGATCCGCTCGTTGAAGCGGACGAGGTGCGGGCTGGAATAGACATGTACCGACAGCCCTGCGGCTTCCATCGCCGCGCGCAGGAAAGCGCAGGTCGATCCCTTGCCGTTGGTGCCCGCGACGTGGAAGACGGGCGGCAGGGCAAGATGCGGATCGCCCAGCCGCGCCAGCAATGCCCCGATCCGCTCCAAACCCAGCACGTCGGCACCGGGTGACAGCGCGGAGAGCCGGTCGAGTTGCGCCTGGACTGCGGGTGACGAAGAGGTTGCGTGGTCCGCCACGGCAATCGGGCTCAGGCCGCCGCCATCGCCCGCTGCGCGCAGAGATAGCCGATCACCTGCCCGATACGCTCGCGCAGGTCGCGGCGATGGACCACCATGTCGAGCATGCCATGCTCCAGCAGATACTCGGCACGCTGGAACCCTTCGGGCAGCTTCTCGCGAATCGTGCTTTCGATGACGCGCTGGCCGGCGAACCCGATCAGGGCATTGGGCTCCGCGATCTGCACGTCGCCGAGCATCGCGTAGCTGGCGGTGACGCCGCCCGTTGTAGGATCGGTGAGTACCACGATGTACGGCAACCCGGCATCATGCAACATCTGGATGGCGACCGTGCTCCGCGGCATCTGCATCAGGCTGAGGATACCTTCCTGCATGCGGGCGCCGCCCGCCGCGGTGAAGATGATGTACGGACAGCGATCCGCGATCGCCGCTTCCACGCCGCGGATGAACGTCTCACCGACGGCAAGTCCCATCGATCCGCCCATGAAGGCGAAATCCTGAACGCCCATCACCACCCGGTTACCCAGGATCGTCCCGCGCGCGTTCAACAACGCGTCCGGTTCGGCCGTGGCGGTACGGGCGGCCTTGATGCGGTCGATGTACTTCTTGGAATCCCGGAACTTCAGCGGATCCTCGGGCACCTTGGGTGCGGGGAGTAGCTGGCAACTGCCCTCGTCCAGCATCTGCTCGAAACGGATGGCGGGACCGATGCGCTCGTGATGCTCGCACTTGGGGCAGACATACAGGTTCTCTTCCAGCTCGCGCGTGAAGATCATCTGTCCGCAGCCCTTGCACTTGTGCCAGAGATTGTCGGCGGTCTCCTTCTTGGTACGGAAGGCGAGGGCGTTGCGGACACTGTTCAGCCAGGTCATGCCCGGTTCTCCTGACGATCGGCCGCACGCGCGGTAGCGACTGCGTCGGCCAGGCTGCGGACGAAAGCGGCGATCGGCGCGGGCGCACCCCGATGCGTCGCGACCAGTTCGACGATGGCAGAGCCGACCACGACGCCGTCCGCGACCCGCGCGACCGAAGCGGCCTGATCGGGGGTGCGGATGCCGAAACCCACGGCGACGGGCAGGCGGGTGGCTCCCTTCAGCCGCGCGACTGCGTCCTCGATCGATCCCTGAGCCGCCTGCTGCAGGCCGGTGATCCCGGCCACCGACACATAGTAGAGGAAGCCCGACGCTCCCTCCAGAACGCGGGGCAGGCGCGCCGCGTCCGTCGTGGGCGTTGCCAGCCGGACAGGGTCGATCCCGACGGCACGCAGGGCCGGGCCGAGTGCGTCGTCCTCCTCCGGTGGGATGTCGACGCAAATGACGCCGTCGACGCCGGCAGCGGCGGCATGCTCCGCGAACCATTCCGGTCCGCGACGCACCATGGGATTGGCATATCCCATCAGGACCAGCGGAACGTCCGGATGACGGTCGCGGAACGCGGCGGCGATCGACAGGACGTCAGTGGTGCGCGTGCCCGCCGCAAGGCTGCGAATGTTGGCGTTCTGGATCGCCGGCCCGTCCGCCATGGGATCGGTGAAGGGCATGCCGAGTTCGATCACGTCCGCCCCGCCGGCCACGATCGCGTCCAGGATCGCGGCGGTGTGCTCTGGGGTAGGATCACCGGCGGTGACGAACGCGATCAGCGCCGCTCGATCCCGGGCGAACGCGGCGGCCAGCCGAGCGCTCATATCGCCACGCCCAATGCGGCCGCGACGGTGAAGATGTCCTTGTCGCCGCGTCCGCACAGATTGGCGAGGATGATCTGGTCGTCACGCATGGTCCGCGCGCGGCGAGCCACCGCGGCAATGGCATGCGCCGGCTCCAGCGCGGGGATGATGCCCTCTGTCCGGCAAAGCAGCTGGAACGCGTCGAGTGCCTCCACGTCGGTGGCGCTGTCATACTCTACCCGGCCGATATCGCGGAGCCACGCGTGCTCCGGGCCGATGCCGGGGTAATCCAGTCCGGCGGAGATCGAATGGCCCTCCGCGATCTGCCCGTCGTCGTCCTGCAGCAGATACGTCTTGTTGCCATGCAGCACACCGGGGAAGCCGCCCGCCAGCGACGCCGCATGCTCGTTCCCCTCGAGCCCGTGACCCGCCGCCTCGACGCCCAGCATGGCTACGTCGGCATCGTCCAGGAAGGGATGGAACAGGCCGATCGCGTTCGATCCTCCACCGATCGCGGCGACGAGCATGTCGGGCAGCCGACCGGTGCGCGCCAGCATCTGCTCGCGCGCCTCGCGGCCGATCACGCTCTGGAAGTCGCGAACCAGTTCCGGGTAGGGATGGGGCCCGGCCGCAGTACCGATGATGTAGAAGGTGTCGTGGACATTGGCGACCCAGTCGCGCAGCCCCTCGTTCATCGCGTCGGAGAGAGTGGCGGCACCACTGGTCACCGGGCGCACCTCCGCACCCAGCAGCTTCATCCGGAACACGTTCGGCTGCTGCCGCTCGACATCCTTGGCGCCCATGTAGATTACGCAGGGCAGGCCGAAGCGGGCGCAGACCGCCGCAGTCGCGACGCCGTGCTGCCCGGCGCCGGTCTCGGCGATGATGCGCGTCTTGCCCATCCGGATCGCCAGCAGGATCTGGCCGATGCAGTTGTTGATCTTGTGGGCGCCAGTGTGATTCAACTCGTCGCGCTTGAACCACACCTGCGCACCTATCCCGGGCTCCGCACCGGTGCGCAGCGCCTGCGACAATCGCTCGGCATGGTAGAGCGGGCTGGGTCGGCCGACATAATGCTCCAGCAGATCGTCGAACTCGGCCTGGAACGCCGGATCGGCCTTCGCCGCGCGGTATTCCCGATCCAGATCGAGGACGAGCGGCATCAGCGTCTCGGCGACGAAGCGGCCGCCAAAGGCGCCGAAATGCCCGCGCTCGTCTGGCTGATTACGGAAGGAGTTGGGAGCGTTCATGCCGCGGTGGCTTTAAGGAAGGCGGCGATCTTGTCCACATCCTTGACGCCGGGCGAGCGCTCGACCCCGGACGACACGTCGACGAGCGGTGCGCCTGTGCGGCGCCGGGCCTCTCCGACATTGCTCGCATCGAGCCCTCCGGACAAAGCCCAGGGGGCCGGATGGCGGAAGCCGTCGAGCAACGACCAGTCGAATCGCAGTCCCATGCCGCCGGGCAGCACCGCGCCCGGCGGCGTCTTCGCATCGTAGAGGAGGCGATCGGCGGCACCGGCGAACCGGTGCGCCGCGTCCAGATCCGCGCGCGTCTTCACCGGCACCGCCACCCACGTCTCCGACCCGGTTCTGGCCCGCAATGCAGCGACACGGTCGGGCGCGGTGCCGTGCAACTGGATGACATCGAGTCCTCCGGCGCGAACGGCTGCGGCGATCAGGTCGTCATCCGGGTCGACGAAAACACCGACGCGACGAACCTGCGGCGGCACGCGAGCGGCGAGCTGCTCCGCCAGGTTCAGGCTCACGTTACGTGGCGATGGCGGGAAGAAGACGAACCCGACATGGCTCGCCCCCCCAGCGATCGCCGCGTCGAGCGTGGCGGCGGTGGACAGGCCGCAGATCTTCGTTGGTGTGGGCATGATCGTCAGATCGTCGTCGGCGCTGGCCATTGCAAGCGCACGACGATGCCCGCCGCCGCTATTGTGGCGATGTCAGAGCGTCGCCGCGATCGCCCGGGCTGCGGCGTCGGGATCCTCTGCCTGCGTGATCGGCCGCCCGATCACCAGGATCGATGCGCCCGCGTCCACCGCGGCTCGCGGCGTGACGACGCGCTTCTGGTCGCCTGTCGGCCGTCCGGCCGGGCGGACGCCGGGCACCACCAGAAAGCCCTTCGGCCAGCGGACGTGCACCGCACCCACCTCCTCGCCCGAGCAGACGATGCCATCGATGCCGGCTTCCGCCGCCAGATCGGCCAGGCGAAGCACCTGGTCGTGCGCGCTGCCGACGACGCCGGTCGCGGCCAGATCAACCGTATCCAGGCTGGTCAGCATCGTCACCGCCACCACCTTCGTTCCCAGCGGGGCGGCGGCCTTGGCGTCCTCCAGCATCGCACGACCGCCACTGGCATGAACGGTGAGGATCGCCGGTTCGACGGGGCCGAGCGCCTGGACTGCCTTGGCAACCGTATTCGGAATGTCGTGCAGCTTCAGGTCGAGGAAGATCGGCAGGCCCAGCCCCGCCATCTCGCGAACGCCGGCCTGGCCATGGGCGCAGAAGAACTCCAGCCCCAGTTTCAGCCCGCCGACATGGGTGCGGACGCGCTGCGCCACGGCCTTGGCGCGGGCGAGATCAGGCGTGTCGATCGCCACATAGACGCGGCTGGTCATCGCGCGGGGGGTGCCAGCGGCGCGATGGCGAGCGTGGGCTCTCCGGAGGTGATGCCGGGCCCGCTCGCCGGCATTCCACCCGCCGGCAGCGGCGCCGCCGTCTGGGCCGCGCGGGTTTCCGCCAGCACGCGCTCGCACGTCGCGAGCCGCTGTCGCAGTCGCCAGCGCTTGGCGGTGTGCCACCCCAGCGTCGGCAGCAATCCGGCCAGGAACGTCATCAGCAGCAGAAATGGCAAATTCACGTCGGCGATCAGGCCGCCGGGCAACCGGACCGGCACCGCCACCCAGTTGCCGATCGTGAACACCGCCGCCAGAAAGGCGAGCAGGCACCAGAACAGGATCTTCAGGAACTGCATCGATTTCTCCAGTGACGGTTGCTAGCTCCACGGAACCCGCTTGACCAGTCGTCAGCCGATCTCCCCGCGCAGCGAGGCGATCAGCGGCCCGATGGAGGTCAACCTGGCCTCCTCCTCGTCGAGGATCGCGAGGAACGCTTGCCGCTTGATCGCGGCGACCCGGCCGGCACGCAGCCGGACCGACGAGGGCAGGGAGGATATGACGATGTCGATCAGCCGCTCCGTCCCGTGCAGCCGGCCCCACAGATAATCGTTTTCGCGGTAAGCCCTGCTGAAGAAGGCGCCGAAACTATTGAACTGAATGCCCTTTAACGTCGCTTCCGCCCCGCCGGCGCGAATCGCCACGGCGTCGTCCGGTGCGATCCGATCGACGCGGATGGCATCGAACTCGTCGATGCCCTCGCCCTGCAGCAGCGGCAAGGTTGCGGCATCGAAGAAGGGAAAACCGAGATAGGCCAGCAGCAATGGCCGGCGCGCATCCCGGTCGAGGGCGGCGAGCGCAGCGGCGAGCCGTTCGTCGGTAGCCGCATCCAGGCGAGCGAGATCGAGTGAGGCGGACAGTGCGTCGAGGAAGTCGGCGGGTGCCGCTCGCAATCTCCTTGCCGCGGGTCGCAGCGCCTCTCTCGTGTCGGTACGCTGGGCATCCAGATAGTCGGCCAACGACAGGTAGATCGCCTCGCGGATGGGTTCCAGCAGTGCGGCGGTTCTCTCCTCCAGTTCGCCCAGACGGCGGGCCAGCAGCCTCAGGCGACGAACGCGATAACCGGTGTCGAAGCGGCGGAAGAAGTCGATGGCCTCTGGCCCGGTCGCATCGGCAGGGGCGACGCCGGACAACGCCTCGCGCGTCTTCCGCCCGGCGCCCGCTCCATCCGCGAGTGCCGCAAGCGAATCGATAACGCCCGCAAGCTTCAGGTGACCATAGGCCGCGAAGCCATAACCCGCCTGCGTCGCTGCAGCGGCTTGGGCTCGGGCACGCCACGCGGATAACCGGCGCGGCGTCGGACGGTCGAGGAACAGGGTGCGGCCGAAGACCGTCTCCACCTCACCCTCGACGGCGGGTCGGATGGCGTCGAGGATCCCTCGCATCCGCTCGATCGCCCGGCTGCGGCTCGCGAGTGCGTCCAGATTGTCGCGGATCGGCTGCTGGCGCGGCAATTCGCTCAGCGCGCCCAGGATCGTCTGGAAGAAGCCGGGCGTCTCGCCGCGTCCGCCGACGCGAAACTTCAGGCCGGGCGACGGATCGATATAGACGAACCGCCGATCGACCTGTCGGCGCGCAGGCCGATCGCGCAGCGCATCGATCGCGGGGCGAAAGGGTGCGTTCGCCAGCACCGACCCGTCGATCAACACTGCCTTGTCCGCTGCTTTCGCCGCTGCCTGACGGGGCAGGATGCGAGCAAGAAACGCATCGCGACCGGGCCATCCAACCTCCCGCGCTGCCAGCACCGTGTCCAGCTCGGCAACCGTGAATGGCGGAAAGGCGCCGGGAAAGCTCGACGTCGCGCGTGCCGCGAATGCCAGTTCCGGCATCGCAGCGAGCATATCGACCGACTCGCCCTCGTCGGAGAAGCCGACGACGACGCGGTGTTCGGTTTCGATGACCTCCGGCGGCGAGTTCAACGGCAATCGCTCGGGATGGCCGCCGAAGTCGGTGACCGTAACGAACAGGTCGAGCGGTTGGCCGGCGGGCAGCAGCCGTGGACCGCGGTCGCCAGCCGCCATTAGGCCCAGCGCATCGAGCAGCAGGCCGGTGAAGATCTCGCCCCCGAACGGTGGATCGAACCATCGCGAGCGGACGAAGCGTGACAGCTTGGCTCGCACCTCGTCGCGGGTGGCGGCATCGTCGAGCGCGTCTACCGCATCGGCGCTGCGCCCCGCCGCCATCCATGCCAGCGGCAACGCCCACATCTTGGAGAAGCGCGACGACGGGGCCGCTGCCGGATCGATCAGCGCATCGACATCTGCCGACGACAGCCACAGGTCGGTCAGCGGGTCCAGGCTCTGCCCGGTACTGATCGCCTGGGCCAGGAAGATGCCGTTGATCCCCCCGGCCGAGGCCCCGGCGATAATGTCCGCCAGCACCCGCAGGCGCAGCGATCCACGCTCTTCGATCTCGGCAAGCAGGGCGTGGTACACCGCATCGGTGCCGGTCAGCGGGCGTTCGCCATCGTGAAAGGACCGGCTCGCCCGGGCCAATCGCCAGATTTCCTTGGTGATGCCGTGCATGTAGACGGCAAGGCTGATGCCGCCATAACAGACCAGGGCGAGGCGCAGCTCCTTCTCCCGCATGTCAGGCCGGCGCAACCTCCGCCCAGATCGGCAGGTGATCGGACGCGCGGCGTGCCGCCGCGCTGGCATGAACGCCGCAATCGGTGATCGCCAAGTCGCGGGAGACCATGATCCGGTCCAGCCGACCGATCGGCCGGCGCGCATGGAACGACGGTCCCGTTGACGCGAACTGGAAATCGCGGCCGAAATCGCGCAGGCAGCCGGACGCAGCCGTCCAGTCGTTCAGGTCGCCCATCATCACCGTCGGATGCGAGGTCGGCCGCTGCGCGACATGAGCCAGGATCGCCGCGGCCTGCTTCCTTCGCCACAGCCCCGACAGGTCGAGATGCATGCCCACGATGCGCAGTGTCGCGCCGCCGATTACGATATCGGCGGTCACCGCCCCCCTTGGCTCCAGCGCGGGCAGGTGGATCGCCTCGCAGTGTGTGATGCCGGCATCCTTCCTCACCAGCAGGGCGTTTCCGTGCCAACCCATGGACGCCACCCGCTTGCCGACGGCGACCGGCTTCCAGTCGGTATGCTCCTCCAGCAGATGAAGGGGGATCACTCCCTCGCGGGTGCCGAATCGACGGTCCGCTTCCTGCAGCGCGATGACATCGGCGTCGATCTCGCGCAGCACCTCGATAATCCTCTCCGGGTTGCGACGCCGGTCCGTGCCGATGCCCTTGCGCATGTTGTAGCTGGCAACCCGGATCGGGGACAACGGAGTGTTTTGGCGGTTCATCTGGCCGGAGCAACGCCGTGCAGGGCAGGGTGGTTGCAGCGGCGACGATTGCGAAAAAGCGGATAATACTGAATTAACTACAATCCGTCCGGTTATGGGAAGTCCCACATCGGTACGCATGTTCATCTGGCAGACAGCAAAGCGTTCGGCGACAAGCGGCTCATCGGATCGAGCCGCTCCGAAGTTACGGCGGCGACACCAAGTCTGAAAGGAAGAGACATGAAGAACATCATCCTCGCCGCAACTGTCGCCGTCGCCGCTTTCGCCGCAGCTCCTGCCGCTGCGCTCGACATGACCCGGGTTTCGGGTTCGGCGGAACTGTTCACCCAGTCGGCGCAGAACGCCCAGTTCACGTTCGAGAATGCGGCGACCGGCAACGGCGGCAATCCCGCCGGCTTCACTCGCACCGGCGGCAACATCCTTGACCACAACTCGACCAACGTCGGTGCCAATCCCTTCGGTGCCCCGGCCGGCAATTCCTATCTCTACGTGATGGCCAACCAGATCGCCACGATCACCGCCAACACCAGCGCGATCGCCGGTTACAAGATGATCTCGTTCTACATGGGCTCGATCGATGCCGGCAACACCGTCGAGGTGCTGGGCGCCGGCGGTGCGGTCATCCAGTCGTACAATGGCACCTTGCTCGCCAAGCCGACCGATGCGACCGGCGACCAGACGTCGGGCGGCAACAACCGCTTCATCACCTTCACGGCGCAGGGCAACGAAGTGCTGACCGGCATCCGCTTCAGGTCGACGGTGAACTCGCTCGAGGCTGACAATGTCCGCTTCACCGCCGCGGTGCCGGAGCCGGCCACCTGGGCGATGATGCTGGTCGGCTTCGGCATGGTCGGCGCAGGCATGCGCTACCGCAGCCGCAAGGGCGCGGTGAAGTTCGTCACCGCCTGATCGCGACGGCCTTTCAGAAGGGCAGCGACGCCCGGCATCGCAAGGTGCCGGGCGTTTTCGCGCGTCGCGCGTTGATCGCGCGTCATCTCGGGAGAAACGCAATGGACAGGATCAACCCACCGGCCAGCGACGATACCCAGGAGGTTCGCGGCAACAGGGACGGCAGCAAGGGCGAGCATTTCGGCAACGAGTATGATTCGCACGACCATCCGTCGCCGGAGCGGGTGCTGGTCGGCTCCGGCAATGGCGGAATGGAGGCGGGATCGGGCGCCGGACGCCGCGGTACAGTCGATCAGCGGACAGGTGAGGTACACGGCAGCGGCGCCGGCGCGGGCGGCGGGTCGGGCGAGGAAGACCTGGATCAGGACGATGCCGGCGGCGGTGCGACGCAGCGGCCGGACTGATAGCGGTGCCGGTTGACGGATCGAACCCTTGACCCTCGGTTTACAAAACCGGGTGCTGGATCAGCCGGATGCTGCTGGAAACGGCAGAAATCCAGCATCTCCGCTTCGAGAGGGAACGCTGATACTATAGCCGCCCCGGCGCCGAACTATTGAGCGAAGCTGGCGGCTCGACGCTGGCCACATGCGGTGGTTGCAAGCCGATGCAATACGCTCGCACTGGCAAGGCACGATCGAGCCGGCACGATCTTATGATTGCGTGAAAGGAAGGGGGAGCCGGCCATTGCCAGCTCCATCAGCTCACCGCGCCGGCGCCATCTCGATCGCCGCACGCCGCTTGGGCGTCTGGCTGAGCGGCTGACCCGCAAACTCGCGAATGCCCCAGGCACCGTACGGACCCATCCTCCCGGTGGCGTTGTACAGCACCATCACGTCGCCGACATTGTCGCGCCAGGCGGCGATGTAGCGCTTGTAGGCCTCGTACATGGCCGGGTCCCGGTTAAGCTCGGCCATGGCATCGCCGCCGACGATGTGCTGGCCGGCTTCGTATGCCACCAGTCGGACCTTGAACCGTTCGGTCACTGCCTTCTGCGCCTTCATTTCCGCGATCGCCTTGTCAACGGCCGCGTTCATGGCGACGATCCGCTCGCGTCGGTTGGTCACGGTCTTCAGCTGTTCGCCCAGATCATGGCCGAAGTACGGAGCGATCGCGACGGCATCGACATGCCCGCCGACTTTGCCCTCGTTGAAGGCGAGTTCGGTGTGCCACGGACTCGCTGACCAGGCGCCGTAGATCCGCACGAGTTGGCCGGGACGATCCTTGAAGACGTCGGACCAGATGGCCATCGTTGCCTTGACGTGGTTGGCATAGGCGAGGTGCCCGGCGATCCAAACATTCTCGTTAAGCTTCTGCTCCTCGCCGACTTTTCGAGCCTGTGCGTTTGCAGCGAACGTCGGGTTCCAGACCTCGTTGCCGTCCTCCACATAGACCGGCAGGCTGGGGTCGAGGCGGTCGTGGACCATCTGCGCCAGGCTGCGATGGTACGAGGCGCTGGCGTTGTACGGCAGGGTGAACCACGGCGAGGACCTGTTGCCGTTGTTCAGGTCGACGAACAGCTCATAGCTCATGTGACCATTGCGCAACTGATCGATCGAGCCGGCCCGGGTGCGGGTGTCCCAGACGATCTGATCGGTTGGCTGATTGCCGTTGGCCGGGCTGATATCCAGGTTGCGCAGCACCGAGAATGGCTTGATGCTCTGGCGGAACTCGGCGCTGAAGATCTGCTTGGGGTCCGCCTTGGTGTCCAGACACTGCAGATCGGCGACGTTGCCCCCGCGAAAGTCGATCCAGGTGTTGATCCCGGCGTCAGGCGCGAGGCCATTCCACTCGAACGTCAGCCTGCCCGGCACCATGGTCCATGGCTTCGAGGCGCGGTGCATTCCGTCGACAAAGCCCTTGGCCCCGCCTCGCCAGGTACACACGACTTGCACCTTGGCGGTGTGGTTCAGCACCTCGACAGGCGGATGCAGCAGGCGACGTGCGGTCTTGCCGGCAGGGATGGTGATGTTGCCGAGGCTGTCGGGCTTGAACTCCGCCGGCCATTCGTCCGACGTGGCGAGGTTGTTGAACAACTGCTCGCCCGACCAGTATACCCCGCTGACCAGATTGATGCCCAGCTGGAACGGCTTTTTGATGATCGGCGGTTGCACGGGCTCGGGAGCAGGCGACGCGACGACCCCCCCGCCGATCACGACAGCCACGGCCGTCATGCAGCGCTTCACTATGCCAGGATGGGAGTCACCGAACACGCTGTTGTCGCAACTGATCTCGCCCCTTGCCGACTTCGTAGCCCATTGCCACCAGCGCCATAGCGGATCGAGGCCGCATCCTCAAAGCGGCACTTATCACCTTCGGGCAAGCGAAGCAGGCGCGCCTCGTCGTTCGACAGCGACGTCGACCAGCCGCCACTCGCAGGCTTGGCCGTATTCCGGGCCGGATGGTGCCGGTTGCAAACCTCCAACCAGGGTTCGCCATGGCTCGCCGGTGATCGCTAAGCCCTTGTAGGGCTTGCAAAGATCATTGACCATTGTTCGGGATAGATCGTTGACGACCGCCCACAGCCGCCGCATAGTGAGGGAACCAATGGGGGTATGTTTTGGCTCGTCTCACTGCAATCAGCATACGGAATGCAAAGCCCGGCCGGTACGCTGACGGCGATGGATTGTACCTGCTCGTCAAGCCCGGTGGTAGTCGATCATGGCTCTTGCGGATCCAGGTCGATGGACGACGTCGCGACATCGGATTGGGCTCGGTCGAACTGACGCCGCGGTCGAGCGACGCCCTGATTGACATCCCATTGCTACACCGTCGCCGACTGTCGCTGGCCGAGGCGCGGGACAAATGCGCAATCCTGCGCAAGGCCGCTGAGGCGGGTCTGGATCCGGTGCTGGAGAGGGACCGCGATCGCCGTGGCATCCCTACCTTCGAGAAGGTCGCCGAACAGGCCTTTGAGGACCTCAAGAGCCAATGGGCGCCGCGTCAGCAGGAGGCTTACATGTCGTCGCTTCGGCGCCACGCCTTTCCGTTGCTGGGCAAGCGGCGGATCGACCACATAACGGTGGCAGATATTCAAGAGGCTCTGAAGCCGATCTGGGTCGAGGTCCCCGACATGGCCCGCAAGGTGCGCCAGCGGATCGGCATGGTGTTGAACTACGCCCATGCCAAAGGCTGGCGACCGATGGAGGCACCGGTCAAGTCAGTGTCGATCGGGTTGGCCAAGCGGGCGAAAGGGGGCAACTATGCGGCGAAGCCCTATGCTGAAGTGCCGGCATTCGTCTCCTCGCTTCAGGCTGCGCCAGAGTCGATCGGGCGGCTCGCGCTGCTGTTCACGATATACACTGCGGCTAGGTCGGGAGAGACGCGCCATGCACGCTGGTCGCACATCGATCTTGAACGGAAGCTATGGGTACGGCCCGCCGAGCTGATGAAGATGCGGGTGGCCCACACCGTCACGTTGAGCGATGCGGCTGTTGCGATCCTGCGGCGTGTAGAGCCGCTCAGGCAGGGTGCTGATGACCTGGTCTTCCCGGGCACCAAGGGGCAGCCGCTATCGGACATGACGCTGTCCAAGATCATGCGGCAAGCCGAACAGCCTTATACCGTTCATGGCTTCCGAAGCTCTTTTCGCGATTGGGCGGCGGAGAAGATGTCTTCGATCCCTGATGCCGTGGCGGAAGTAGCGCTAGCCCATGCCGTGTCCGACAAGGTGGAGGCAGCATATAAGCGTACTGATTTCATCGATATGCGTCGCAAGCTACTTTTTGAGTGGTCGACCTTCATCGCTGCGCAATCATAAGTATCGATAATCTCGGCCTCTCCAAGAAAATTCGCCAAATGGTTGGCTTAGCTGGGGACAATAAATGAAAAATAACTCTATTATCAATACGCATGACAATGATGGTCTCATATCGCCAAGGGAAGCGATAGCTAAAATCATTCATTATGTAGGAAGTGAGTTGGAAGCCAAGCAGGTGCTTGCTGATGGGTTAAGGTCTGGAAAGGCTCGGCTAGTGGCTGCGTATATGTGGGAGACTGACGTCGGCGATGTGCAGGATGAATGGGTTCCGAGGCGGAGAAAAGGCTTTGACTACGACGAAGACGTCGAGATCCATTCCAGCTACTTCACCGCGAGTATGCAGTGGCCAAAGGAGTTGCTAGATTGGCGATGGGATAATGCTGAGTTCGTTGTTTATAACACGCCGGGACACGATCCTAAGCTGAACCGATGCTACTTCAAGGGTGTCAGGTTTGTTGAGGAAGATGTTTTGAAGCTAGTCGGCCGTTCCGGCCGCTCTGGAGGTCCCAAGTCCGATCGAGAACGATGGGCTATGTTTTGGATCAATGTGTTATGGGATTTTACGGGCGCAAATTATGACTGGACGCAGTACGAAACCCCATATGAGCTAAAGCAAGCCTTGTTGAGCGCGAACGAGGATGCGGCGAATGAACCGGGCGTCCGTGGCGATAAAACGATGTTCGCCGACAGCAATATCGATTTTGCGGTTGAGCTCGCTTGGAAGCATTTGGTCCTGCGCAGCGCCCGGGAAGCCATCCGCGCGGACCTCGCCTCAGTTAGTGAGAGTCACTGAATAGGGGTCGCGGCCGTTCGCCATAGACCGTCCTCACCCGCTGCAGACCACTCCGGTCGTCAGACAGCGGGTGAGGAGAATGACAATGGAACGTACCTCTAGCATCGCTGCCTCAGCCAAGGCGCTGGGGATCGGCCGAACCAAGCTTTACGAACTGCTCAAGGCCAATCGTCTGGCGAGCATCCGCATTGGCCGTCGTCGCTTGATCCTGGCCGATAGCATCGATGCGCTGATTGCCGACACTTTGGTTGAGGAGGGTCGCTGAGATGCCCCGCCTCAACATTGAACATGCGCAGGTGCGCGACGCGCGGTACGATCCCGCAATTAACACTCACACCGCAGACCTGTTCGAGTCTGTGGAGGATGCCTACGCATTGCGGAAGGAGCGGGTCGACTTGATCCGCGGCGTCACGGACAAGCTTGACGATCAGGCGTTGGTCTACTCTATGCGTCGGCTTGCCCGAAGGTTGACGCATCCGGAGGTCGAATGCACGCTTGCCGATCCCGTCTACATGCGAAGCGTCCGGCGGCAGATGGCCAGCAGTCTAGGTCACTTCTTGAACCTGCCCGAGAATCGAGAAACGGTCCGGTTCGTGACGATCGTACCGCGTGACGCGCAATATCGTGCTGACGCGCCCATCCCTTTGAGTCCCAACCGGCTCCAGCGGTCGCTTCGTACTAGCCTTAATCGGTGCGGGGCGGGTGAGGCGAACGGACTCTTTATCGCGTGGCTTGAAGGCGATTATGATCCGCGCACCGGCATCGGGCAGTTACACTGGCACGGCTTCGTCGCGGAAGGAATGATCCAAGTCGTGCAACGCCTCATGGACACGGATAAGTATCGGAGCGAGCGTGCACCCTCGGCAAGGGCACGCTATCAGACCAAATTTGGTGCTCGTGTCGTGGACCCCATCAAGATCAGCACCCAGCTCGATCGGCTGCCGCGCGCCATCCTGTACTGCTTGAAGCAGCGGTGGTGGGCTCGCCCGATCGGCGCCAGCGGAGAAACCGGAGAATGGTCCTCCTTCGCTGCACGCGGCAAGCATATGCCCCCGCTCGTCGAAGCCCACAGCCTCCTGTGGCGTGACAAGTGGAGCTTGAGCGACATCACGCTCATGATGGGCATGTACATGGGGGCTGACGGGCTAGCTCTCTCCAAATAGCCCAACTCGCGTATTCGAATGAGGGGCATGAAGAGCAGCTAAGTGCCTGATTGAGCCAACTACACCTCTCACCAGGCACTCACAGCCCCAACTACCCTATACCAACTGTCACCCCCTCAAAACTGCCCATCTCCGGTGGTGCAGCGCGACGTTTCGTGCCTGCACGAGCGATGCTGCGCGCCGGAGAAAGTGGAGAAAGCGGAGAAAGCGGCGTGACGCTTATAAAGGATCTGAATCATGAGCCTGCAAATCATCAAGCAAGCGTCGCTGACCGGCACGTCCTGCCTTGGATACTCGAATAGCTCGAAAAATGAGCATTTTGTTTGGCGACCGGAGGATGATGCGCCGTTCACAGATGCACAGCACCTCTCCTATTTGAATAATCTTGGGTTTCGAGCATGGAGTACCCGCAATCCGTTGGCCGAGCTTCACAGCGCCCTTGAACAGGTCCAGGATGTGACCGGCTATCGCATAGCGGATCGCCCCGGTGACTGGAATGGAGGCAGCTTTGCGCTACCCACCGGTGAAGTCTTCTGCCCCGCCGGAGTAACGCCAGCGTCGATCGCTTTTAAGCCGCGACGCCAGGCGAGGGCGCCACGGGCATCGTTGCGTCGCTGGAAGCGTACCGTTGCGGTCGCCGTACTCGAGCAACCCGTGCTGCTGACCTGTTTGGCTGTGGCGTTTGCCGCCTTATTGAGAAGCATCGTCGGACAAACGCAGCCCACGGTAATCCAACTCTGTGGCCCGAGCAGCTCGCACGTTAGTGTGGCCGGAAAGTTGATAGCTTCGCTGTTCGAGCCGCCAGAAGGCAATGCCGGCATCTACTTCACGACATGCAGGGCGTTGCACGAGCACAGCACTGCGCGTGTTTACGGTGGGTTGGCAACTGTGATCAGCGAGATCAGCCTCCATATGGCTCGGCTTAGCAGCGGGCAGCGAGCAAATGCGGCGGTCGACATCATCGAAGCGATGCGATCTGCGGGAGCAGTTGTGATGATCGATCGTGTGCCTGTAGCAGCTACCATCCCAGACAGCCCAGAAATCGTGGCCGAACTTGATGAGCGAGTAACGACAATCCTAATCGCTAGCGATCGCGAACATGGCGTCTTCGACAGCGTCCCCGAAGGTGTCGCTTCGTCGACTGACTTTGCACGATATTTAAGTGCCGCGGCGGCTCGCTCCTGCGGGCAAGCGGGACGGCATTGACGTGCTCCCCTGAAACTCTGCCAGTTTGAGCTAGAGTCCGCCTTCGTGAGGAGACGGACGTGAAGAAGACCAGGTTCAGCGAGGAGCAGATCATCGCGGTGCTGCGCGAGCAGGAAGGTGGGATGAAGACCGCCGATGTGTGTCGCAAGCACGGGATCAGCAGCGCGACGCTGTACGCGTGGAAGGCCAAGTATGGCGGCATGGACGTGTCGCAGGCGCGCAAGCTGAAGGTGCTCGAGGAGGAGAACGGCCGGCTCAAACGGCTGCTGGCCGACGCCATGCTCGACAATGCCGTGCTGAAGGAAGTCGCGGCAAAAAACTGGTAAAGCCCGCCGCTCAACGGAAGGCTGTCGAGCATGCTCGGCAGTTGTTCGGCATCAGCGAGCGTCGGGCGTGTACCATCTTCAGCGTGGACAGGACGTCGGTGCGCTACGCGCCCCGGCGTAGTGATGATGGCGACCTTCGGTCGCGGCTGCGCGAGATCGCGGCGGAACGTCGGCGCTTCGGCTACCGGCGGCTGGGGATCATGCTGGCTCGCGAGGGTCTGGTCATGAACCACAAGAAGCTGCTGCGGCTTTACCGCGAGGAGAACCTGCGGGTCAGGCGTCGGCGTGGCCGCAAGCGAGCGATAGGCACCCGAGCACCCATGACGCTGCCACAGGGACCGAACCAGCGCTGGAGCCTCGACTTCGTCAGCGACACGCTGATCAGCGGCCGGCGCATCCGTATCCTGGCGGTGGTCGACGACTTCACGCGCGAGTGCCTCGCGCTGGTGGCGGACACCTCGCTGTCAGGCGCGCGTGTCGCTCGTGAGCTCGACGCCATCATCGCGCTCAGGGGCGTACCGCCGCTGATGATTGTCAGCGATAACGGCACCGAGCTGACCAGCCTGGCGATCCTGAGATGGACGCAGGAACGGCCTCTCGAGTGGCACTACATCGCGCCGGGCAAGCCGCAGCAGAACGGCTACGTCGAGAGCTTCAACGGTCGTCTGCGCGACGAATGCCTCAACGAGACGCTGTTCGTATCGCTCGGCCATGCCCGCTCGGTGCTGCGGCTCTGGCGCGACGACTACAACCATGTGCGGCCGCATAGTGGTGTTGGCGGGCTGACGCCCGCCGATGCTGCCAGGCGGGTTGTGCAACACCGCCCCGAGGGGCACCATACCAACCCCGGACTCCAGTTATGACTGGTAGGGCTTTGGGGAGCACGTCATCCTTGTTGCCGAATAACGTCCTGACATGCTGCTGAGACACGGCAGCGGAACGTGCAACTGCCGCAATCGTGATGCTAGCTGCTCCGTCTTGCGTCAGCAGTGCCTCTGCAGCGTCAAGGATCTGCTCCCGCGCGCTGCAAATACTGCTTGTGAGAGATTGTTCGAAGGGTGTCACGACGACAGCAGGTACGACTAAAGTCTAAACAAAACATGGTTAAAACCTGCAAGCTCGGGCGAACTGCAGCAACCAGGACCGCTAATTTGAGGATAAAACTACCGTAAACGACGGGGCCAGAGTGACTGGCGCATGGTGCGACGAAGCTCGCTCGCCTTTGTACCGCCACGCTACGAATGGCGACGATTGTCAGTGTACCCACATTCGTATTTAAAGCTGACCTTGGTTGACCAGCTTCGATGCTGCAATGCACAACTTATACGCCTTTCAGGCATCCTCTCCAAACTTGCAGGGCTGGTGTTCGCACCGGCCCTTCTTTTTGCCTTGCGGATACCCCTCGCGGCGCCTGTTAAACGTCAGGGTGTCGGCGTTCTTGGAGTATCTGCGGCAATCCTCTACGAACGGGACGGCCGAGGAACTCGCGGCCTATCTGGATGAGCGGTGCTGACCGTCAGTGACTCGCCGATCATGACCCGTCACCTGAACGAACGACGGCTTTCGGGCAGCCCCTGCCTCGCTGCGAATGGCGGAATGTGGGTCAGCTCACTCCAGACCAACGATGCGAGCTTCTTGGAACACAGCGGCGTTACCAACGCTTCTGATCCAAGCCAAACTGGAGCGCACCCATGCCCGATACCGATCGCCGCACCTTCGTGACCGGCGCCGCCGCAGTTGCCGCCGCTTCGGCCTCCTCCGCTGTCGGCCAAGAAGCGCAGGTTACCTCGGCCTCGACCACGCCGGCCGCTGCCTCGTATCCAAAGCCGCCGTTCCCGGTGCAGCAACAACCGTGGCCGGGCCTCGCCTCCAAGATGAACCCGCGTCCCGATCATGGTGAGCGGAGCTACAAGGGCTCGGGCAAGCTGGTTGGAAAGAAGGCGCTCATCACCGGCGGCGACAGCGGGATCGGCCGGGCGGCGGCGATCGCATATGCGCGGGAGGGGGCGGATGTCGCGATCAACTACCTGCCCGCTGAGGAGCCGGATGCGCGTGAGGTGGTCGCGCTAATCCGTGCCGAGGGTCGCAAGGCCGTGTCGATCCCCGGTGACCTGCGCGACGAGCGGTTCTGCCGACGGCTGGTCGCGCAGGCCGCCGATCAGCTCGGTGGCCTCGACATCCTCGTCAACAACGCCGCGCGCCAGCAGACGCGGCCGACGATCGCCGACATCTCCAGCCAGGATTTCGACGATACGATGAAGACGAACGTCTATGCCCCCTTTTGGCTGACCAAGGCAGCGCTGGAGCGAATGGGGCCGGGCGCTGTCATCGTGAACACATCATCCGAGCAGGCGGGCGATCCGTCGAAGGACATCATCGACTATGCGATGACTCGGGCCGCCGTCCTGAACTTCACCAAAGGCATGGCGAAGCAGCTGGCGGAGCGCGGCATACGCGTTAACGCGGTGGCACCGGGGCCGTTCTGGACGCCGCTGCAGGTTAGCGGCGGAGCGACGCCTGAAAAGCAGCGCGTCTTCGGTCAGACGGCACCGCTCGGCCGCCCAGGGCAGCCTGCGGAAATCGCCGCGCTGTACGTCGCGGCGGCAGATCCCTCTCTCAGCTTCTCGACCGGGCAGATCTTCGGCGCCACCGGTGGCAACGGTCAGCCGGCCTGACATGATGACGGACCCGGCGACACTCGCGGAGGCGATCGACCAGTCAGCGCCTTGTCAGGCAGCTTGATTGCGGTGACGGCGAGCCTCTCGCGCAGCCGCGCGACGGCCTCTTGGCTAGATGAACGGACGTTCGATTCGAGAAAGCGTATGCTGGCGCGCGCGTGGCGGGTTGTGGGTCCTTGCGGCGGCGCGGCTGAGGCTAGGCGGCGGACCGTTGCCAGGTTTGGCTGGCGGTTATGCGGTACGCTTTAACGCCATGGCCTCAGGCAGGATGTGCTCCGGCAGGATTTTAAAGCCGGGCCGCGCCAGCAGGTGGCCCTGCATGTAGCGAATCCCCATGCCACGCAGCAACTCGTACTCGGCGATTGTTTCAATCCCTTCTGCCACCGTGGTAATGCCCATGCGGGCGAACATCGCGACTAGGCCCTCGACGATCATGCGGCGCGGCATGCTGATGTCGATGCCACGTACCAACTCCATGTCCAGCTTGATGATGTCCGTCTGCAGCCGCGCCAAGAGCGAAAGGCCGGCGTGCCCTGCACCGAAGTCATCCAGCGCCGTTGCAAACCCCATCCGGCGGTAGGTCTCAATGATGTTGGCGACATGTGCCGTGTCGGCCATTTCCTCGTTTTCAGTGAATTCGAAGATCAGCCGGTCTGTAGGAAAGCCGACCGCAGCAGCAGTCTTTAATGTCAGCTGAATGCAGGCGAGCGGAGAGTACACCGCGTTAGGTAGAAAGTTGATGGATAGTTGTGCTCCGGTCTCGATGATGCCCGCCTCCACGGCTTGCGTGATCGCTGCGACGCGGCACTGTTGATCGAAGGCGTAGCGGTTCTCGCTGTTCACGGAGGCTAGAACCTCCATTGCACCTTGACCATCCGCTCCCCGAACGAGCGCCTCGTACGCCCAGGCTTGCCCCGTCTCAACGTCGACGATTGGCTGAAAGGCCATGGCCAAGTCGAATTGCTTTTGCCCATTCCGGCAACCGTCACACGCACTCATGCAATCTCATCCATTCGGCTGAGCATGGGCACTAATTGCTAATTTACCGTGTGCGTTTGCAAGGCGGAAGACGACAGCCCATTTCGCGATGAACGAACGGCCGCTTGCGGGAACGAGTGTTAAGCGGTTGAACATCCGATTGTGGGTCTCCGCAGCCGCGGAGTGGCTGACCGCCTAATAGCCCATCTCGGCCGTTCCCAATGCCCGTCGGTTTCCCAAAACTTGCGGCTTTGGAAAGCTCGCGACTTACCCATTTCTCCGTTTCCACTTAGCCGTTTCGGGAAAGTGCATTCGGGAACATGTTTTGGGGAAGCGGGTGCCCCGGGCGCCTGGGGTCGATCGGCGCCGTCTCTTTCCCACGTCGCGTTCGTTTTAGAGAATGGATGGAGGGTTAGACTATGGGGACAACTCACTTGCGAACTTGCCAGGTGATCGCCTTGCGCAGCACGTGGGATAGCTGCTCGACCGAGTAGGGCTTATGCAGCAGCTCGAACCCGTGCTGCCCATTTTACGCAAGTACGTGACTATAGCCGCTGGTCAGGATGATCGACACGTCGGGATAAAGGCGGCGGACCTCGCCGCCCAGCTCGCTCCCGCCCATGCCGGGCATCACTACGTCGGAGAAGATGACGTGGAAGCGGTCGCAATCCTCTTGTAGCAGGCCGAGCGCTGCACGACCGTCCGTCGCCAGCACACTGTCATAGCCCAGCTCCGCCAGTGCGGCCGTCGCGAACTCGCCGACCTGCGCGTTATCCTCCACCACGAGGACGTACACCCCTTCACCATCGACTCGCTCAATCGCTTCCAGATCGACCGCCTCGCTGCCGTCCGGATAGGTGCGTGGGAGATAGAGGGTGAAGGTTGTGCCCTTGCTTAGCACGCTGTCCACCTTGATATCGCCGCCCGACTGCTTGGCAAAACCAATGACCTGACTAAGGCCCAAGCCAGTGCCTTCGCCGACGCCCTTCGTGGTGAAGAACGGCTCGAAGATACGCTCAACCACATCGGCGGGAATGCCACTGCCCGTGTCGGTAATCGTGAAGGCCACGAAGTCGCCAATCTGGGCGGCATGCCCCCGAAGCGCCGGGATGCCGGACACTGGTCCCGTCGCGATCGTCAGAAGCCCTTCGCCATTCATCGCATCACGGGCGTTGATGCCCATGTTGATGATCGCCGTGTCGAACTGGCTGCGGTCCGCATCGATGAAGAAGGCTGCTTCGGGTACCTTGATGTCGAGGACGATGCGCGACCCGGCCATGTTCCGCACCATGGTGGTGACTTCCCCCAGCGAGCTGCCGGCGTCGAACACCTCCGACCGGAGCGACTAGCGACGCGCGAAGGCAAGAAGCTGACTGGTCAACTTGACCGCTCGCTCCGCCGTATCGCCGATCGCATCGATGTAGCGGGTTCGCTTCTCTGCCGGCAGGTTGTCGCGACGGAGCAGATCAACCGAGCCCCGGATAACGGTCAGCAGATTGTTGAAGTCGTGCGCCACCCCGCCCGTAAGCTGGCCGATGGCGTTCAGCTTCTGGCTTTGCTCCTGCGCTTCGGCCAACTCCTCCTCGGCGCGGACCCGGTCGTTGATATCGACGCCATGCTGGACCGCACCGACAATGTGGCCCTCGGCATCGCGTAACGGATTGTAGGATATCTCCCACATCGGCACTGCGTAGTCCGGGTGACCGAACCGCTGGGTGACGGTGAAGTCCTCGCCCGCCAGCGCGCGGTCCAGATAGCTTCCGATCAGCACGCCCTGGTCGGGCAGGAACAGCTTGGGGAAGGTGTCGCCGATCCGGGCGCGGTGCCCGTAGACCCGGAAGAACTCGTCGCTGAATGCCTTGTTGAAGGCGATCACGGCATGGCGCGCGTCGAACGCGCATACCGGGTTGGGGTCGGATCGAACGATAACCTGGTACAGCTGCAACGCTGTCGACCCCTCCCGCTCGCGTTCCTTGCGCTGGGTTTCCTCCATGGCGGTGCACAGCAGCGCCACGATCTCGCCCTGATCGCCGCGCACGGGCGAGAAGGCGAAGGTCCAGAAGGTCTCGACCATGCCGGCCGTCGCGATCCATAAGCAGCGGCCGTTCGGTGAACTTCGATGCAGTGCCCGCGAACGTCTGGTCGATCGCGTCGCGCACGTCCTCGTACACGTCGGCCCACACATCCGCGAAACGGCGTCCGATCGCACCAGGCAGCTTGTTGCCGAGCTGCGGCACGTAAGCGTCGTTGAAGAAGAATAGCCGCTCCGGTCCCCATGCGAACCACATCGCTTCCGGCGATGCGAGGATCAGCGACAGCAGGAAGCGGAAGGTCGCCGGCCATTGTTCCTGCGAACCGAGCGGGGATGCACCCCAATCGAACGCGCGCAACTGGCATGACGCCTTGCCATCTCCAGCGAACGAAAGCGGATCAGTCATTTACGATGCGTAGTGCATTCCCTCTAGATCCGACCATGACTTGCCAGCTCTCAATGATCGTCATTCAACCGTGCTGTGGGAATGCTCCAATCCTCATGATCCCCGACCGTCAACTGGAAATCCAGATCTGAAGAAGCCTTATGCGGCCAACTTGTGGAGCGAGGCGATTACACGATCCTGTCGGTAAGGTTTGGGAAAGAACACCGTTTCGGCTGGCATGACCGTCCGCGGCGGTAAGGGCTTTCCGGATGTCATGATGATCTTGATCGGCGGCCACCGGTCGCGGATGCACGCGGCCAGTTTGATGCCGTCCAGCCCGCCGGGCATGTCGATGTCGGTGAAGACGATCCGGATGTCCGGTCTGCTCTCCAGAATCGTGATAGCCTCGGCAGCATTCGCCGCTTCCAGCGGTTCGTAGCCGGCGTCCTCGACTACTTGGGCCGCGAATAGCCGCAGCAGCGGCTCGTCCTCGACGACGAGGACAATCGGTACGGAGCCTTGATGGGAGATGGTCATCGATCCCTGCTACGCCTGTGCCAGATGCTCGACGGAGGCCCGCAGGTCGGCCTCGAATCCATCCGGTTCATAACGAAGTTCGGTTCCGCCCGTTCCGGTCAGGCCGAGCCGTATCAGCTTGGAGCCGAAGCCTTTCCGGCTCGGCGCGACGACCGGCGGACCGCCGCACTCGCGCCAGCGAACGATCAGCGATGCAGTGGGACCGCTGCCCTCGATGATCCATGTGAGTTTGACGTGTCCGCCCTCCATACAGAGTGAGCCATATTTGCACGCATTCGTCATCAGCTCGTGAATGACGAGCGAAAAGGACAGCGCGGCGCGCGCGCCCAGCGGCACCGAAGGACCATCAAGGGTCACGCGCTCGCCGAAGCCGACCGTTTCCACCACCGCTTCGGCCACGGTCCGCAGGTCCGCGTCCTTCCAGCTTTTCTGCAACAGCACGTCATGCGCGGCGCTCAGCGCGACAAGGCGACGCTCGAAAGACTCTACCGGCTCGCGGTCGGACACAGCGCGCAGGGTCTGGCTGGCGATCGCCTGCACCATCGCGAGCATGTTCTTGAGGCGATGGTTGATCTCGCCGTTGAGGATGCTTTGCTGCTGCTCGGCACGCAGGCGGGCGACACCGGCTTCGAGACGGTCCGCAACGCTGCGCAGGAACAGCAGCTCGTCGGGCGTCCATGTCCGTGGTCGTGCGGCATTGACGATGAAGATGGCGACCGTGCGCCCGCGTTCCCGAACCGGCATGTTCACCAGCGCGCCGATATCGAGTGCGTGCATCGCAGCGGTATTGGCCGAGGTGCGGTGATCGGTAGCCACGTCCTCGATGACCAGTGGTTCGCCGGCTACCAGATCGGCGCGCAAAGCGCCGTAATCCGCGAAGCGGTGACGCCCGGCGATGCTGGCGACGCCCGGCGCGGTCCAGTCCGCTTCGACATCGACGATTTCCACGTCAGGATCGACTAGGCCGAAGCTCGCTCGCTCCACCTGAAGGACGCGACCGACGACGGCAGCCGCTGCGGAGGTCATTTCGACGGCCTCCTCGCTGGCGCGGATGCACTCGCCGATTTCGATCAATGCCGATTGCAGTTCCAGCAGGCGGGCGCTGATCTGTCCGGCGCGTCGAAGGTCAAGCTGGTCGGACACCTGCCGTCCGAGCGCGCGCAGGAGCGTCAACTGTTCGGGCGTCAGGCCCTCCGGGCGCGGTACCGTATCGATCACGCATAGACGTCCGACGACGACACCGGAGCGCAGAACCAGCGGCGCGCCGGCGTAGAAGCGGAACGCCCGCTCGCCGGTCACCAGCGGATTCTCCGCAGTGCGGGGATCGCAGGTCAGATCGGGTATGACGAGCATATCGGCTTCATCGACGTCGATCTGGCACACCGACTGGGCAATTTCTGTCTCACTCACGTCCAAGTCGACGCGCGCCTTGAACCATTGCCGGTCATGATCGAGGAGACTGATAAGCGCGATTGGCGTGTCACACGTTCGCGACGCAATGAACACGATGTCGTCGAACGCCTGCTCTGCGGGAGTGTCGAGCACCGCCAATTCTCTTAGCGCGCCTGCACGACGCGCGGCCTGACTCTGTGGCAATCCCCGCCCCTTTCAATAGCCTGGCCGTCCCCCCGGACTTCCGGACCTGCATAGCCTTAGCCGGGTATGAGGCGGGCGGATACGAGCGAATTGCAGCACAGGACGCCGGCCAAATTCGATTAAGCGGGTGCGCGGCGGAGGCCGTCGTTTCAGATCAAGGCTGCCGGCGTATCAACTCGGACATCGTAGCGAGATTTTGAGAAGGTCATTCCTTTCCCGATATTCGATCGATTCCGAGAACGTCGGCGCTGTCTCGCTCGCCCTTTCCGATCGGGAAGGCTGATAACCGGCTCACCCATGGAATAAAGCCGGACGAGCGTCGTCTATCCTTTCGAGACTGATGCGCCGGAGGCTTATGCGTAGACGAAACTGGCTGCTGGGTCTCACTGCTTTAGCCCTGCTCACCGGCGCAGCCGCGGCCGCCCCCGCTGATGGCTACGCTAATATGGTGTCTGCCGCGATGGACCGGATGATGGCGGGCATGATGGTCAAGCCGTCCGGCGACGTCGACCGCGACTTCGTGGCGATGATGCTCCCGCATCATCAGGGTGCCATCGATATGGCGGTGGCGGAGCTGCGCTACGGCCACAACGAGCAGCTCAAGCGCATCGCGCAGGAGATCATCATCGATCAGCAGCAGGAGATCGCTGCCATGAAGCTGGCGATCGGTCAGCCGCTACCCCCTTCGACGCCAGCCCCGACGCAGGGCGGCGACCACCACAGCCATATGGAGCACTGACATGATCCGGACCTTCCTGCGCTCGGCTGTCTTGCTGATGAGCGCCGCACCGAGCATCGCCATGGCCCAGCAGGCACCGTGGAACGCCAGGGACGTGCCTGTCAGCCACCGCGACCGTGTCTATGCATCCGAACAATTCTCCAACACGGTGTCGGTGACGGACCCGGCCGACAACCGGCTGCTCGGCGTCATCAAACTCGGCGATCCGCAGCCGATGAACTTCTCGCCGCTCTACAAGGGGCAGGTGTTGGTTCACGGCCTCGGCTTCTCACCGGACGGGAAGACCCTCGCGGTCGTGTCGATCGGGTCGAACGCCGTGTCGTGGATCGACACCGCCACCAACACCGTCAAGCACACGACCTATGTCGGGCGCAGTCCGCATGAGGCGTTCTTCACACCGGACGGCAAGGAGGTCTGGGTCACCGTCCGCGGCGAGGACTATATCGCCGTGCTCGACCCTACGACGTACAAGGAAACCGGGCGCATCAAGACGCCCGGTGGTCCGCGTATGACGATCTTCTCGCCCGATGGCCGCTACGGCTATGTCTGTTCCTCGTTCAATCCGGTGCTGGCCGTGTTCGACGTCGCAACCCACGCGCAGGTCGGGCAGGTGGCGCAGCCGAGCCCCTTCTGCCCCAACATTGCCGCAACGCCGGACGGCAAGCAGGTGTGGTTCACGCTGAAGGACATCGGCAAGACGGTCGCATTCGATGCCAGGCCACCCTTCGCGATCCTCAAGGTGCTGGATACCGGGCCGATCACCAATCACGTCAACTTCGCCCGCACGACCAGCGGGCAGTTCGCCTATGTCACGGTCGGCGGGGAAAACGCAGTGAAGGTGTTCCGCACGTCCGATTTCGCGCCCGTCGCCACCATCCCGGTCGGCAAGATGCCGCACGGGGTCTGGCCATCGGGCGACGGCCGGCGCATCTACGTCGGGCTGGAGAATGCCGATGAACTCGCCGCGATCGACACCGCCGGCAACACGGTCGTTGCCACCGTGCCGGTCGGACAGGCACCGCAGGCGATCGCTTATGTGCCGAACGCTGTCCCGACAGGCCCCGGCACCGACAATCTCCAACCGCTCGGGACGGCCGGCAAGGCGGTGCATCTGACCATGGGGCCGGTTGGCGGCAACGGTACGGCAAGCAGCATTACCCTCTTCGACCAGGGCATCATTCAGGTCGTGCAGAGTGCCGTGACCGGTTTGCAGCCGAAGAAGCCTTACATGCTCGTGCTCACCGCCAACGCGGATGGCAGCGGCGCGGTAGAGCCGCTTGCGAACTTCATGAGCAACCCGGCAGGTGCGGCGATCGTCAACGCATCGGGTCCGATCCGCCAGATCGTTCAAGGCAGCACCGCGGCACCCCGGCGTTTTCTGGCGGTCACCGAGGTGGTGAATGGCGCGCCGGGCCGCATCGTGCAGGTGCAGCGCGACTGAGATGGACCCGCTTGCCGCCGCGATCGAGCCCCTAATCCCCGGTCTCCGCCGCTATGCCCGGTCGTGGTTGCGCGATCCGGCGATGGCGGATGACGTGGTGCAGGATTGCCTTGAGCGCGCGGTCGGCCGCTGGCAGCAACGACGCAGGACGGAGGTTCGCCCCTGGGTCTATGCGATCCTGCATAATCTGTTGGTCGACCATAAGCGGCAGCATATGCGACGAGGTACGGCGGTTCCACTCCACCTCGTGGACGAAGTCGCGCTCGGCCGCCCAGCCGATCAGGATACAGGCCTGCACCACCGCGACCTGCTGCGCGCGCTTGATGCGTTGCCCGAGGAGCAGCGAACGGTGCTGCTCCTCGTCTCGGTCGAGGGGCTGCCCTATGCGGAGGTCGCTGCCGTCGTCGGCGTGCCGCTGGGCACGGTGATGTCGCGCATATCGCGGGGGCGCGACCGTCTGGCAACCCTCCTCCGGGAGGGGGAACGGCCGCGATTGAGGAGCGTGCAATGACCAGCCCGATCGGCGAGGACGATCTGGCCGCGTGGATCGATGGCAGGCTGTCGCCCGAGCGGCAGCGCGCGGTCGACGCCTACCTTGAAGGCCAGCCGGACGTGCATGCCCGTTTGCGGGAGCAGGCGGAGCAGGCGCGAGCCCTTGCATCGCTGTTCGCTCCCATCGCGGATGAACCGATCCCGGCGACGATGCGCGTCGCAGCCATCAGGGGACGGCAACGCCAACCGCGTTGGCAACTCGCCATCGCCGCGTCGCTTCTCCTGGCGGTCGGGTTTGGCGGGGGCTGGTCGAGCGCGCGTTGGAGCGGCGAACCTCGCGCGGGCATCGCGGCGCTGGCCAACGAGGCAAGTGACAATTTCCGGGTCTATGCCGCCGACCGGATACGACCGGCGGAAATCGGCCCCGACCAGCGCGCCATGCTGATCCGGTGGACCTCCGCCCGACTGGGTGAGCGCGTGACCATCCCGGACCTCAGCACAGCCGGTTACCGCTATGGCGGGGGGCGATTGGTCGCGACGCCTCACGGCCCTGCGGCACTGCTCCTCTATGATGGACCGCATGCGTCGAAGCTTGCGGTGCTGACGAGGCCTATGCAGATCGACAAGACTGCGAGCATGACCAGCACGTCCAGCGGGACCATGGGCCGGGTCACATGGGCGGTCGACGGGATCGGCTACAGTGTGGTGGGCGAGCGCCCCGCTGCCGAGCTGCATCCGATCGCCGATGAAGTCCGGCGCCAAGCAGATGCCGCGCTTGTGTCCTGATAGCGCCTTGCCGCTTCCCGGCGCCGACAGGCACCGGGCGGGCCAGCGCGATCACGGCTTGCGTTCGGCGTCCTTCCTGTCGGCCTCTGCCGGAGTCAGCCTGGCGCGCTCGCGAATGCGACGTTCGAGCGGAGCGCCCACGAACAGGACGAGCATCGCAAGGCTCAACCCGCCGATGATGAGCGGCCACACCGCCAACCCTGCTGCCGCGCCAATCGTGGCCGTGACCCAGATGCACGCGGCGGTCGCCAGTCCATGCACTTCCTGACCCTGGCCGACCCGCAGCACCGCGCCGGCACCGATGAAGCCGACGCCGGACAGAATACCCTGCATCGCCCGCCCTGCGGCATCGGCGTTCACGCTCGGCAAGCCACTGTGCACGATCGCCTGCACGGCGATGCAGCTCGCGAGACCGACCAGACCCAGCGTTCGCAACCCCATGATCTGCCGGTTCTCGCGCGAGCGTTCCCAGCCGAGCACCATCCCGGCCGCGGTCGCCACCACTAGCCGCCCGATCGCATCGATCCAGAAGCCGATGTCCGATGCCGCTGACGCTTCGATCATTCGACCAGCACGTGGACGTGATGCCAGGCGGTGCACAGGTAACCGGCGAAGTTCCACATCGTGTCCGGACGTTCGGGCTGTCCCTGTCCAGCCCCGTCGAAGGCGCGCACGACAAGGTGCTGGCGCCCCCTGGCGAGCGTGGCGTCGATGGTCCAGCGCCGCCAACCCCAGTGGGTCTCCGGATCATCGGCGAACGTCGCCTGTTGCCAGTCGCGACCACCGTTTACCGACACTTCGACCCGAGAGACGCGGCGATCATAGGCGATGGCATAGCCCTCGATCCGAACCTCCCCGGCCGGCAGGCTTTCGCCAGAGCCGGGCGCGCAGATCGCGGCGTTGAGCGGCATGGCATTGATGGTCAGACCCTGGCTCCAGTCGACGGTGTCGCTCGTCACATCGGCAGGAAAGAGCTTGTAGTCATGCACCTGGATCGGTGCGTCGGATGGCGTGTTGCGCACCTCGATCCGTGTCAGCCATTTGGCGCTCCGCACTCCGGCATAGCCCGGCACCACCATGCGGAGCGGTGCGCCGTGTTCGGGCGTCAGCGGCTCGCCGTTCATCGCCCAGGCAATGAGTACGTCGGGTTGCCGCGCCTTGTCCATGGCAATCGAAACCCCGAACAAGGCTTCCTCGCCTTCGACGTCCACCTCGTCCGCGCCGGTGAACGCCACGAACAGGTCGGACGCGTCCGGCGCACCAACCGCATCCAGTACGTCGGACAGTCGTACGCCGGTCCACTCCGCATTGCCGATCGCGCCTACGTCCCACGGGTCGCCGGACGTCTTGGCTACCTGCTGGAGATCCGTGCGCCGGTTGCCGGCGCACTGGAGAGCCGCCGTCACCGTGAGCGTGACAAACGCGCTCTTCAGATCCTCCACCGAGAAGGAGCGACCTGCCAGGCCTATGCCACTTACCTCGATCTGGTGATCGGCGGACAGATCGGGCACCGCACCATGGCTGCGCACATAGAACAGCGCCTGCGGCGTCAGGAACCGCTCAATCAGCGCGCCGGGCGTCGGCTCGGCGTTGAAGGGATCGGATTTGCGCTCGATCATATCGGTCATGGACGATTAAACGCTGCGGGCGCGCGTATCGCTTCAGGTCTTCGAGACTATCGCAGACGAAGGGTTGCCGATCGTTCCGATATCCAGATTGGAACAAACAGATCAAACGGTTGGTCGTATCGATCAGTTTGCGCGATATACGCTGCATGACCCTGGAGCAGCTCAGAATCTTCGTCGGTGTCGCCGAGCGCGAACACGTCACCAAGGCAGCGGAGGTGCTGAACGTCACGCAGTCCGCTGCCTCCGGCGCGGTCGCGGCCCTCGAAGCGCGCTACGGGGTTCCTCTGTTTCACCGCGTCGGGCGTGGCATCCAGCTGACCGAAGCGGGCCGCGGCTTTCTGGAGGAAGCGCGCGCGGTGCTGGGGCGGGCAGCGCATGCCGAGACGATGCTGGCGGACTATGCCGGGCTTGCCCGTGGTTCGTTGCGGATCGTCGCCAGCCAGACGATCGCGAGCTACTGGTTGCCGGCAAAGCTCGCCGCCTTCCACGAACGCCACCCGCAGATCGCGGTCGAACTGGCGATCGACAACACCGAGGGCGCGGCAGCGCAGGTCCTGAGCGGCGCGGCGGAGCTCGGTTTCGTCGAGGGCGAGGTGGACGAACCGGCGCTCGCCCACTGGAATGTCGGGCATGACCCGATGGTGCTGGTCGGCCGCGAGGACGCCGGGCGCGTCGACGAGGACTGGCTTCGCGCTGCACGCTGGATCGTCCGCGAGCAGGGTTCGGGCACGCGCTCGACCTTCGAAGACGTACTGCGAACGCGCGGGTTTGATCCGGCCCAGCTGACGGTAGCGATGACGCTGCCGTCGAACGAGGCGGTGCGTACCGCGGTCGAGGCCGGTGCCGGCGTCGCTGTGTTGTCGCGATTGGTCGTCGCACGCGCGCTCAAGGCCGGCGATCTGGTCGAGCTGCCGCTTGGTTTGCCCGACCGCGCCTTTCACGCGCTGCGCCACAAGGAGCGCTATCGCACCCGCGCGGCCGACGTGCTGACGGACCTTATCAAGGAGCAGGTCGCATGACTGCCGACACGCACTCCGTTCTCAGCGGCCTCAAGCCCCTCAGCCGGCTCGATCACCCGCGCGAGATGATCCGCCAGTTCACGCCCAACTGGTTCGCCGCGACGATGGGAACGGGCATCCTTGCGCTCGCGCTGCCGCAGGTGCCAAGCATCGGACCTGCGCTGAAGCCGGTCGGCGAGGTGTTGTGGTTCTTCAACATCGCGCTCTTCGCGCTGTTCGCCGGCCTCTATGGTGCGCGCTGGGTGATGTTCGGGCACGAGGCGCGGCGTATTTTCGGGCATAATACCGTGTCGATGTTCATCGGGACCATCCCGATGGGCCTGGCGACGATCATCAATGGCTGCCTCGCTTTCGGGATCGCGCGCTTCGGTAACGGCATCGTGCCGGTCGCGCATGTCTTGTGGTGGATCGACGTCGCCATGTCGCTCGCATGCGGCGTGCTGATCCCGTACCTGATGTTCACCCGCCACGAGCACAGCCTGGACGGCATGACCGCGGTATGGCTGCTGCCGGTCGTCGCTGCCGAAGTGGCGGGTGCCAGCGGCGGGCTGCTCGCGCCGCATCTGGTTGATCCTCACGCGCAGATGGTGACCCTTGCGACATCCTATGTGCTGTGGGCCTATTCGGTGCCGGTCGCGTTCGGCATCCTCGCCATTCTGATCCTACGCATGGCGCTTCATAAGCTCCCGCACGAGAGCATGGCGGCATCCTCCTGGCTGGCGCTGGGGCCGATCGGCACCGGGGCGCTAGGTATGCTGGTGCTCGGGGCCGATGCGCCGGCGATCCTCGCGGCGCACGGGCTGGCCGGTGTCGGTACCGTCGCACAAGGGATCGGCGTCGTCGCCGGGCTCTGCCTGTGGGGTTTCGGCCTGTGGTGGCTGGCGCTCGCGACGCTCATCACCATCCGCTATTGGCGTGCCGGCGTGCCGTTCAACCTGGGCTGGTGGGGCTATACCTTCCCGCTCGGCGTCTACACCGTCGCCACCTTTCGTCTCGGCACGACGCTGAACCTCGGCTTTTTCGGTATCGTCGGCACGGTGCTGACGATCGCGCTCGCTGCGATGTGGCTGCTGGTTGGCGCCAAGACGCTCGCTGGGGCCTGGCGGGGCAACCTGTTCGTCTCGCCCTGCATCGCCACCCCGAACTGATCCGCCGTGGTGATCGGATCAGTTGGTCCGATCACTTGCAGAACGTCCCTTCGATCCGCCAGCGTGGCTGGCCACAGGAGAGCCTTGTCATGGACAATTTCGACGCCGGGCTGGCGAGTGAGACCAGCCGTCGCCGCTTTCTCAGGCATGCCGCGCTCGGCAGCGCCGGCCTTGCCGCAGCACCTGCGCTGGCACAGCAGCTCGTCGACCTGAAGCTGCCTGGCGGCAATGCCGAACGGCCGATGACCAGCGCCTTTCCCGGCAAGGGCAGCATGATCCTCCAGCGTGTCCATCCGCCCTTGCTGGAGACGCCGATGGACGTGTTCGACAGGTCGGTGTTCACGCCCAACGACCAGTTCTTCGTTCGCTGGCACTGGGCCGACATTCCGACCTCGATCGATGTCGAGACTTTCCGCCTCAACGTCTTCGGCCACGTCAACCGGCCGCTGTCGATCAGCCTCGCCCAACTGCTGCGCCTGCCGCGGGTCGAGATGGCGGCGGTGAACCAATGCTCGGGTAACAGCCGCGGTCTGTTTCAGCCACGTGTCGCCGGCGCGCAATGGGGCAACGGCGCGATGGGCAATGCCAAATGGCTCGGCGTGCGCCTGCGCGACGTGCTCGACCTCGCTGGGGTAAAGGCGGGCGCGGTACAGGTGCGCTTCGGCGCGCTCGACCAGCCAGTCGTCGCCGGCGCCCCCGACTTCGAGAAGGCACTCGACATCGATCATGCCCGCGACGGCGAGGTGATGATCGCCTTCGGCATGAACGGCGAGCAGCTGCCGCTCCTCAACGGCTTTCCCTGCCGACTGATCGTCCCGGGCTGGTATTCGACCTACTGGGTCAAGATGCTGAACGCGATCGAGGTGTTGCCCGGCCCCGACGACCAATATTGGATGGCCAAGGCCTACAAGATCCCCGCGACACCCGGCGCGAATGTCGCGCCCGGTGCCAAGGACTTCCCGACCGTCCCCATCAACCGGATGATCCCGCGCAGCTGGATGACCAGCCTGCCTGATGGTCAGGCGATCGCCTATGAGGCGTCGATTCCGGTCGGCGGGATCGCGATGGGCGGCGACTGCGGTGTCGCCAAGGTCGATGTATCGTCGGATGGTGGCCGCACCTGGTACAGGACGGCGCTTGGAGCGGACGAGGGCAGGTACAGCTTCCGGCGCTGGGACGGGCGCGTGCCGCTCCGACGCGGCCCCAACCCGATCATGGCGCGCTGCTGGAACACCAACGGGGTCACCCAGCCGATGAAGCCGATCTGGAACCCAGGCGGGTTCATGCGCGGCAACATTGAAACCACCACCATCATCGCGGCCTGAGGAGCGAGCAAATCATGAAGACTCCATCTCCCGGCGTGATGGCCGCTGGCCTGATCGGCCTGACCGGCATCATCCTCGTCTCGATCGGCGCGCCGAGCAGCCGCAAGGCGCCCGTTCCGATCTCCGAGACGTCTGAGCCGGCACCGGCTGCCAGCGTGTCAGCGCGCGGCTTCTCGCTTGCCTCGACCAGCGTCGACCTGCCGGCCGACGACGCGACCTACCCCGACGGTCCGCACGCCGACGTCATCAATGCTAACTGCACCTCGTGCCACTCAGCCAGCATGGCGCTGACCCAGCCTGCGCTATCGGCGGATCAGTGGAAGGCGACCGTCACCAAGATGCGTGAGGTGTATAAGGCGCCAGTGGCCGAGAAGGACGTCGATGCGATCGTCGCCTATCTCATCGCTATGCCGAGCCAGAAGGTGGCACCCGCAACTGGCAAGGCGCAGGATCCCGACCCCAAGGTGGCTCCCGATGTCTCAGGTGGAACCGGGTAACCGATCTACTTCCATAATCCCGAAATAACATCCCAATCGGGACAGCTGACGGCGTAGCGAGTAGGGATGGCCTCATCGCATCCTCCGCTGCAAACATGAACGGATGGCAGAAGATGGGGAGCCGAAAAGAGGCCGCGAATGACTGGATGTGGGTCAGGCTGATCCAGAAGCGATGGGTGCGATGCTCATCGATTCAGGCGCAACGACCTGCTAGTCACCCACGCCCACGCCCCCAACCGTCACGCTCAGCGAATAGCTTCTGCATTACGACCATGTTGTCCGTGCCCCACTGGCATAACGGCTCAAGCGCCCGGGCGAGACTCTGGCCAAGTGCGGTCAGCGTGTAGTCGACCCGCGGCGGCACCTCCTTGTAGTCGTTCCGGCGCAGGACGCCGTCCGCTTCGAGTTCCTTGAGTTGCTGGATCAGCACCTTGTCACTGACGTCGCGGATCGCGCGCTTCAGTTCCCCATAGCGGGTGGGCCCGCGCAGCAAAAAGTACAGGATCAGGGGCTTCCACTTTCCCGAGATGACCTTGAGCGTGGCGTCGAGCCCGCAGGTGAAGGCAGGCGCGATGGGGGCAACGGCATGATCGTCGACCAGTGGCATTTCAGACATTATAGGTACTTACCAAGAGGTGTATACTTGTCCTTAGGTAGGCCGTAAGCCAACTGCGTGCAACCAAGGAATGGAGGCACTTATGACCAGACTGAACGGGAAGATCGCTGTTATTACCGGGGGTGGCACGGGGATTGGCTTGGCGTCAGCGAAGCGGTTCATCGCCGAAGGGGCGTTCGTGTACCTCTTCGGACGCAGGGCAGATAAGCTGGAAGCAGCTGTGGCGGCGCTCGGCGGTAATGCACGGGCGGTCCCAGGATCGGTTACCGATGCTGAAGATCTCGACCGGCTGTACAACACGGTGAAGCAGGAGCACGGCAAGCTTGACATCCTGTTCGCCAATGCCGGCACGGGGGCATTGTTGCCCTTGTCCGAGATCACGCCCGACCATGTCGACGCGACGTTCGACGTCAATGTGAAGGGCACGATCTTCACGGTTCAAAAAGGCCTAAAGCTGATGGAGGCCGGCGGTTCGGTCATCCTCACCGGCTCGACCACAGGCGTCATGGGGACTCCGGCATTCAGCGTCTACAGCGCCTCAAAGGCGGCAGTCCGCAACCTGGCGCGCAGCTGGGCGCAGGATCTGCGGGGCACGGGTATCCGGGTCAATGTCCTGTCACCGGGGCCGACTTTAACCGAGCTTGCCGCCAAGGTCGTTGGCCGTGATGCCATGATCGAGATGGGGGCGACGACGCCGATCGGACATGTTGGCGAGCCGTCAGAAGTCGCGGCTGCTGCTGCCTTCCTGGCATCATCAGACAGCAGCTTCATGACGGGCAGCGAGCTGTTTACCGATGGTGGCCTGGCGCAGATTTAACGAAGTGCTCCAGCCGGCTTGAGGTCGGCTGGCACCATCAAACCAGCCCGCGGAGTGCCACACCAATAGCAGCTGCGACCTTCCGGCTACCGCGCCACGCGATGACCGTGCCGGAAGGCCGACATGAAAGAATGGCAGAAATCGGTAACGTGAAAACCGGCCGTGGATGACCGCAACTGGGTCTGTTCCGCCGCTGGCTGGCTGCCCGAGGCGCTACCGTATTGCGAGGTCCACTACGCATTCTAACCTCCGCCCAGCCGGGCTACGCCGCCCCTGCCAGCTCCCCCTCGTCGACGTCGGCCTCCGCCTCCGCATCGACACCACGCTCCAGCCTCGCCTCGTCGGCGGCTAGCCCCGCGGCGTCCTGATCCGTGATCCCGAACCTGGCGGCGACATCGGGGGCAAAGCGCAGCAAGTCCGGGCGCAGGCGCAGCAGACTGAGATCCTTGGACTTGCCTTCCATCATTACGTCGAACACCAGCCCCTCGGCCATGCGCATGAAGGTCGCGAATTCAAATGGATTGGTGAAGTCAGCATGTCCCGTCCAGATGGGTGGACGCAGCACGGTCTTGACGCGGGCGGTCGGCTTGACCGGCGCTTTTAGCAACTCACCCTTCTTCGTCTTGGCCGTTCCTGCCTTGGCAGCCGCACGCGCCTTCGGCGTGATCTTCTGCTTGATCTCGCGCAGCTCCGTACGTGGCGAGGAGAAGTGTATCTTCGGTCGGACGCCAGTGGGCCAAGTGGCGAGGAAACGCTCCAGCGTCCGGCGCATATCCAGCCGCTCAGGGTTGAGGCACCACATGTGCTGATAGTCAAAGATCAGCCGCACGCCGGTGCGCTCGTGGATCCACAGCACGTCGGCAGCCGAAAAACGAATGTCGTCATTCTCAAGGACGAGCCGGCGCCGGACGTGCTCGGGGCATTGCTCCCAACCCTCGATCCAGCGGGCGCGGCTCGCCTCGTGATCGTCGTACACGCCCCCGACGTGGGTGATCATCACTGCCTCGTCATCCAGTTCCATCCGGTCGAGCATCTCGGCCTGGCTCGACAGATCCCAGATGCTTTTCTTCGTCAGCTTCGGGTTGGGCGAGTTGAGCAGGACGTATTGCGACGGGTGGAACGACAGTCGAATGTCGTTTTCCTTTGCCTTGGCTCCAAACGCGCAAAGCTCTGCATCGCTATCCGCGACCATCGAGTGGAACTGCGGCATGTCGGGATGGGTGGCGTAGGGGGCGATGTCCGAGGACAGCCGGTACATGTCGAGCTTCTCGGACTTGAGGTAGTCGAGCACCTTGTCGAGTAGCTCCAGCGAGCATTTCAGGTGCGGATCCTTCTGCCACCGCCGTGTATCCTGGCTCTTGAGGTCGGGCCTGCCCATCACCTTGACGGGGAAGCCGAGACGCAGGGGACGGTTCGTGGCGGTCATGCTTCTACCTGCGCTTGAGGCAGGCCGAGGCCCGCGATGAACTCGTTCCAGACGGCGATTGGCAGCGCGCCGCCCGTCGCCTGAGCATGTCCGTTGCCATAGCGGCCGTCGGCGCCGGCGGGGCGGTGTGCAGCGAGGAAGGCAATGAGGTCGCGGCCCGATGCCGAACGCGCGGCGAAATGCACCCAGCCGGGCCGATATCCCCGGTTGGCGGCGATCACGATCTTGTCCTTGAGCCGGCCGCGCCACTGCTGCGCGATCAGTGGGTGGATCTGACACGGCGAGTCGAGCCGGATCAATGCGACGTCGCCAACGACCAACGGGGGTACGCGTTTGCCCTCATCCATCGCGGTGCGGACCTCCGCTTTGGCGGCATGCAGTGCCCGGGCGTCGGCATCATCACCCTTGGTGATGCGTTTAGGTCCGTCGGCGTCGAGCAGGAGCCGCAGCGCCGGTCCGGCGTTGGCCTCGGCGGTGCGGCGCGGCGCGTTGATTAGAGACGTCGCGTCCCGCAATGCCGTCTTTCCCCAGCGTGCCTGCGCGTCCGCCAGCTCTGGAAAACCCAACCCGTCAGCCATGTCGCCTATGAGGCCGACGGCCGCCAGCCACAGGAGGTCAGATTGGTCACCAAGAGCCCCCGCTGCCCACCATGCTAGCAGCGCCGACGTTGGCTCGGGATCAAGCCCGTTGCCGCTGATCGTCACCGCTCCTTGCGGTTCTCCCGTTGGTACGTGATGATCTATAACCAGAGTAGGGCAGCCAGGAAGCACCGGCTGCGGGCGGGTGCCTAGATCCACTACGATCAAGCCCGCAGGCTTCAGCGTTGCCAGGTGGTTGCGGGTGTCCTCTTCCCAAGGAGATGCCGTCTTGCCGATGACTATCGGCTCCGCTGACCGGCCCGCCTGTCGAAGCGCGCGCACAAGGATCGCTGCAGCGCCTAGCCCGTCGGCATCGAAATGGCTCAGCACAGCGACGGGGCCACTCTGTCGGAATAAGCCTATTGCGTCGGCCATGGCGTTCCGGGTCGCAACCCGAACGTCATCGTCTTGAGAAAGCCTGCCGATCATCAGACCTCAACGCGGTACGAGCCTCCCGGCTCCGCCATATCCCCAAGCGCAAAGGTGCACCCGCTCGGTAAGCCGCTGCCTGCAATCTGTTGATCTCAGCTTACTTGTATGGGCAGGGCGGAAAGGCCGTGCCGAAGCTAAACGAATGGCGGGAAAAGGGAGCACCCAAGCGGACCACGGATGTCTGGTTGTGGGGCTGTACGCTGCCAGCGCCAGCTTGACGCCTACGTGCTGGCGAGCGTGGAATATCGGTGATCGGGTGATCACCAAACAGCGTGAGACATTAGCGCTCGGGTGCGCCCTGCGCGGAGGGTAAGGCGCTGATGTCGGATGACTCAGCCCATAGGTTGATCCCGCCGTCCTCGGCTGCCTTGTCGATCGCGGCAAGGTCATCGGCCGATAAGTCGAGCGCCTTCACCGCATCGAGCGAGCCGTCGAGCTGCTCAACTGTGCGCGCGCCGATCAGCGCAGAGGTGACGCGCGGATCGCGCAGAACCCAGGCGATCGCCATTTGTGCCAGCGACTGCCCGCGCCCGGACGCAATGTCGTTGAGCGCTCGAATCGCCTCCAGGTTCTGATCGGTCAGCATCCCCTGCGACAGCGAGCCGCCGCGGCCGGCACGTGCGCCTTGCGGGACGCCGTGTAGATATTTGTCGGTCAGCATGCCCTGTGCCAACGGCGAGAACGCGATACAGCCGGTGCCGAGGTCGTCCAGGGTGGCGAGCAGCTCGCGTTCGATCCAGCGGTTGAGGATCGAATAGCTCGGCTGGTGAATGAACAGCGGCACCTTCTCCTCGGCGAGGATCTGCGCAGCCTTGCGGGTCAGCCCCGGATCGTAGGAGGAGATGCCGACGTACAGCGCCTTGCCCTGCCGGTGAAGCTGGACCAACGCGCCCATTGTCTCTTCCAGCGGGGTCGCCGGATCGACGCGATGCGAATAGAAGATGTCGACATAGTCGAGCCCCATCCGCTTCAGGCTCTGGTCGCAACTGGCGATCAGATATTTCCGCGACGAGCCGATGTCGCCGTACGGCCCGGGCCACATGTCCCAGCCCGCCTTGGTCGAGATCACGAGCTCGTCACGGTGCGCGCGCAGATCGGCGGCGAGCACGCGGCCAAAATTCTCCTCCGCCGATCCGTAAGGCGGGCCGTAATTGTTGGCGAGATCGAAATGGGTGACGCCGCGATCGAACGCGCGGCGTAGGATCGCGCGGCCGGTTTCGAACACGTCCGCGCCGCCGAAATTCTGCCATAGGCCGAGGCTGATCGCGGGCAGCCGCAGCCCGCTACGCCCGGTGCGGCGATAGGGCATCCGGCCGTCATAGCGGTCGGGAGAGGCGTCATAAGGCGGGTCGAATGGCATGTAGGTTCCTTTTTCAACTGGTTAACGCACGACGGCGCGTGCGTTTCAACTGCGACGTGTCAACCGCGCGCGGCGGATGTCGCGGGTTGTGCCTACCAGTCGGCATAGCGCGCGGTGCGCGGCAGACGACGGGTTGAGGTCGGGCGTGTCAACGCTCCATTAGACCGGACCGTGCTCGCTCAGCGCGACCGCGGCCGCTTTGAGGCGCGCGCGGCGAGCAGCGCGATTGGATCGTCGTGGCGCAGCGCGGCATGCACCGCGCGGCATGCGGCCATCAGCTCCTCCACGAGCGCCCGCTGCGTGGCCGGCGACAGCGCGGTTGTTTCGGCGCCAGAAGCGCCAGCGCAACCCGGTGCTTCAACAACTCGCCGTGGAGCGCCTCGCTAAAATCGCGCATCCCGAGCTTGCTGGCCGCATACGCCATCACCGTTATCGCGCGCGTGGATAGCCAGGGCAGCAGGTCGTGCTCGGGTCCGCGATGTGAGGTTGTAAGGTTGCGGCAGAAATTAAACACATGTTTTGAACACCACGACAGCGGAGTGCTCCATGCGCTACACTGTCCTCGGGTAAGCATGTGCGATCTGCCAGCTCGTTCAAAGCATGGAGCCGAACCGCAGATCCTCTGGAAGATTGGTCACAAATACCTGGTCCGCTGTAGCCCGCTCGACGATAGCTGCGACCTCGTCAGCGGCGCAATGAGCGTCTGGGACGATGAAGGCTCTAAAATGACCGTTGCTGTGCAGGTGAAGGACCCCGTCGGCTACGCGGGATGGACATGCTAGACACCGTTAGCCTTGTCTTCGAGTAAGGGCTTCATAGCGCATACGCTGAGGTCCGCTATTTCGGAGGGACACCATGACCGACACTGCCGCCGAAACTCACCCCACACCATGGGCCGAGCTGTGGCGGAAGGAAGACTGGTGGGCGATCTGGATCGGCGTTGCAGTGGTAGCAATGGCAATCGCGCTGTTCTCCGGTGGGGCAAGTCTGCGCTGGCTGGCGGTCACACCACCGAAATGGGCAAGCTTCGTACAAATTCGCTCCGATATGGCGACCAGTTGGCATCGTTATCTGGCGCAGTTTGGATTTTGGCTGCTAGCGTTCTCTATTCCTCTTAAGGCGCTGGGCTTTAAGTTACAAAACTTCGTTCTTGCCTTTGCGCTGCTCTATGCAACTGCATGGGCCGTTTTCGTTGCCGGGCAATGGGAGCAGGCCACGGCTTATAATCTCGAGCCCCCGCTGCTTGCTCTCTTCATCGGCTTGGTTGCAGCCAATCTGCTGCGATTACCACGTTGGCTCGATGCAGGTTTCCGGGGCGAGCTCTACGTCAAGACAGGCATCGTGCTGCTAGGTGCCACCGTGCCGCTGTCGCTCATCGCTCTGGCTGGGCCGATCGCCGTCGTTCAGGCGTCAATCGTCTCGGTAGTTACTTTCAGTGTTATCTTCGTTGTTGCGAGGCGGCTCGGTCTTGAGCGTCCCTTTGCCGCAACGCTGGGGGTTGGCGGTGCAGTCTGCGGGGTCTCCGCGGCCATTGCGATAGCAGCCGCTGTGGGAGCGAAAAAGGAAGAAACAGCTGTCACCATCTCGACAGTGGTGCTCTGGGCCATCGTGATGATCTTCGTATTGCCCTTCGTGTCGCGCGCACTGGGCCTGCCGACTGGGGTTGCGGGAGCCTGGATCGGAACCTCGGAATTCGCCGATGCAGCCGGTATTGCCGCGGCCCAGGCATATGGCGGCTTTGCGGGCAAATTCCCTGGCATCGCCGGCACGGCGGATCAGGCGGTTCAGGCTTTCACGTTGGTGAAGGTAGTCGGCCGTGACGTGTGGATTGGGATTTGGGCTGTCGCGCTCGCTATCGTGTCGACGACACGCTGGGAGAGGCAGTCAGTTGGCAGCGCACCGGATGCACGGGAGATCTGGCGGCGCTTCCCCAAGTTCGTGCTGGGTTTCTTCGTCACCTCCGCACTCGTCACCGCAGCGACCGCAAGCTACTCGCTTGCACAGTATAATTCGGTGGCATCGCCTGGGTTCATCGCACCGGTGAAGGATCTGCGCACCTGGTGCTTTATCTTTTGCTTCCTTTCGATCGGACTTACCACACGCTTCCGCGACCTGGCGGCAGCAGGGCGCAAACCGCTGATCGCCTTTACGGCGGGAGTGGCAGTAAACGTTCTGCTCGGATACGTCTTATCCGTTCACGTCTTTGGATGGCACTGGGCGACGCTTGGCCAGTGACGCTCTTGTCCAAATGGTCAGCCGTTCGTGCAGCCTTCGCAACCGGTAAAGGCGGCTGTGGACCATGTCGACATTATTGCCGAGACCCTGCGCAGATAGAGGCGGCGCTGCCCGGTCTTGCAGTTCTTGCGTCGGCGCATTCGTCGACTTGGGGAAGCAGCGGACTGTGCCTTTATCACCGACGCCTGACTAATGGGGTACGTCGGTGTTCGGCCTTTGCCGTTTCTACGGGAGACAGCCCAGCGCGTATGTTGAAGTAGTAGCTTGGAATAAGGGGCGTTGTCCGTGTTGTAAGACCGATAGCTATCGCAATTGCGGTAACAATCTCGCCACTTGCTCTGTCCAAAGCGGCTCGACCGTCCCGCGCAGCGTCAGCATGCCAACATCCACTTCGGGGCGGACCTTGCCGGCGAGGATCGCCTCGGTGACGGCAGGTGCGAGGAAGGCAAGCCGCAGGACCCGGGTGAGGTAAGCCGGCTGAATGCCCTCGCGTGCTGCCAGCGTCGAGATGTCGAGCTCACCCTCGCGTAGCGTCGCCCACCAGCCACGTGCCTTGAGGAGCAGGCGAGTGAGGGCAGCACTGGCGCTCGGCGTCACGCCTGCGCCACTTGCCTGCACCAGCCGCATGACCCGTCCCGAGCGGGTCAGCCTTACCTCTGCGGTGAGCGTGATGGTCACAGCACTGAAGGAACTTGGCTGGCGTACTGCCATCGTCTGGGAATGCAGCTTGCGGCGCAGGGCCGCTGCTCAAGTGGCAGAGCAGCTGGCGGCTTGGCTTCGTTCGGACGAGCAGCATCTAGAAGTCGGGGAAATGTCCGACGGAGTCGCAGGCGATCAGTAACATACTGGTCGCCAGCGCGGCTGGTATCTCGGCGGGGCGCTGTCAGACTTAACGCACCGGCTCTGTTCACGCGATTGCTAACTCGATATGTAGCGCCTGCGGCGTACTGAGCTGCGCCCTTCTGAGTGTTCCATCAACTATGAGAGTCTGGATCAAGGAAGGGACGACAAATGCCTGCCAAGAAGCACAAGCCCGAGGAGATCATCGGGAAGCTGCGTGAGGTTGAGATCATGCTGGGCCAGGGCGGGACGACCGCGGAGGCATGCCGCCGGATCGCGGTCAGACTTACTACCGCTGGCGCAAGGAATATGGTGGCCTGAAGACGGATCAGGCTCGGCGAATGAAGGACCTGGAGAAGGAGAACCTGCGGCTGCGCCGTGCGATCTCGGACCTGACGCTCGACAAGCTAATTCTGCAGGAGGCCGCGCGGGGAAACTTCTGAGCCCCGCACGGCGCCGGCGCTGCATCGATCAGGTGAAGGAGACGCTGGATGTGTCCGAGCGACGGGTGTGCCGCGTGCTTGGCCAGCATCGGTCGACGCAGCGCAAGGTGCCGTGCGGGGCAGGCGACGAACAGACCCTGACCGAGGACATCATCGAGTTGGCCAGGCAGTACGGGCGCTACGGCTATCGTCGGGTGACCGCGCTGCTGCATGCCGCGGGGTGGTCGGTGAACCACAAGCGTGTCGAGCGCATCTGGCGTCGTGAGGGGCTGAAGGTACCGCAGAAGCAGCCGAAACGCGGCCGGCTATGGCTGAACGATGGCTCGTGCGTCCGGCTGCGGCCCGAATATCCGGGACATGTCTGGGCATACGACTTCGTCGAAGGGCGGACGCATGATGGCCGTAAGTTCCGCATCCTCACCATCATCGACGAGGCGAGCCGCGAGTGCTTGGCGCTGATCGTTGCGCGCCAGCTCAAGCATGAGGACGTATTGGCAGCACTTGCCGATCTGTTCATTGCTCGAGGCCCGCCGGCGCACATCAGATCGGATAATGGCAGCGAGTTTATCGCCATCGCGGTCCAGAAATGGCTCGGGCAGGTCGGCGTGAAGACGCTCTACATTACGCCGGGCTCGCCATGGGAGAACGGCTACAACGAGAGTTTCAACGGGTCGCTGCGCGACGAGCTGCTCAACGGCGAGATCTTCTACAGCCTCGCCGAGGCAAGATTGCTGATCGAAGCATGGCGACGGCACTAGAACACCGTCCGGCCGCACAGCAGCCTGGGCTACAGGCCGCCGGCGCCGGAAGCGGCGACACCGCCATTACCGGTCTCCGGTTCCGCTTCGCTCCACCTCCGACCGGCAATGGCGGCGGAGACGACAATGCACTAACTATATACCCGGACCACCCGGTGGGGGCTGCTCACCTCGTTCTCCAGCGAAGGCGGGAGCCCAGTCTGGATCCCCGCTTTCGCGGGGAAACAAAAGTGTGTGTTTGCCTGGTTGAAAATCAGAACCAGTCGACCGGGATGTTCTCGCGCATGATGACCCGTGCGTCCTGCGGCGTGCAGATCCCCAGCATTCGGTGGCGCGCTGCGGTCGCAAGACGCGTCACCGCGCGATCCGCCAGCGCGGGCAGATTCTCGTCGACCACCGCATCGATCACGCCCGACAGCAGGTACGGCTTGGTCTCCGCCGACAGCTCGTGCGCGACGAAGGTCGGTTGCGCGCCCGTGGTGCAATCCTCGATCGCCCGCGCGATGCCCTCCGACCCGGCACCGATGTTATATACCGCACGCAGATCCGGGTTCGACGCCAGCATCTCGGTCATCACGCGGTAGCCGGTTTCGGGATCTTCCCCCGTTTCTAACGTCGGCAGGACGTGGAGATGCGGATATTCGGTGCGCAGGATGTGACGGAAGCCCATCTCGCGCTCCTCGTGCCCGCGATAGCCCTGCGAGCCGGTGAAGATCGCGACTTGGCCGCCGCCCGTCGCCAGCCGGCCAATCAGATAGCCGACCAAGCGCCCTGCGAGCCGGTTGTCGACGCCGATATAGCCCTGGTGCGGCAGGCTGGAGATGTCCGACAGCATCGTCACGACCGGCACGCCGTGCTCGATCGCCGATTTCAGTGCGTCGCGGATCAGGATGTGATCGAGCGTGACGATGCCGATCCCGCTCGTCTCGGTACGGATCTTCGCCAGCAGCCGCGCGACCTGTTCGGGCTTGTCATAGTCGATATGGTGGATGCGGACGCTGGCCGCGTCGGTCTCGTTCGGCGACGCGGCCTCGGCGCTCGCCTTGCGCAGCAGCACCGCCATCTGTTCCATGAACACCGCGGGCCGGGTGGGTAGCAGGAAGTCGAGCCCGGCCATCTGCGCCGCGACATGCGTGTAGCCCATCACCGCCGCGGTCTCCAGCACGCGCCGCCGCGTCGCCTCGCGCACGCCCTGCCGGCCGTTCAGCACACGGTCGACGGTCGCGGTCGAGACCTTCGCCGATTTCGCGACATCCTTGATCGTGAGTATCATCAGCCCGTTCCAGATCCGTTCAGCGCGCAACCGCGGCTGTCGTGGTACCGCTCCCGACGGGAGACAAGTTCGCGCGGAGAAAGTCCAGATGCGGGACGGCGCGCGTCACCTCGCGTTCGATTTCGCCGCGGATCCTGGCCAGCGCCGCGGCGATCTCGGCGGCCGGGAAATAGTCCGCCATCGGATCCCAGCGATCGGGCAGGATGCCGAGGCCCGCATAGATTGCGAGCCAGCTCGGATCCTGGAAACTCTCCCATTCGTAGCGGATCAGTGCCCCGCGGGCGCGGAACAGGCGGATCTTGTGTGCGAGTGCATCGGGCAGCGTGAGTGCGCGCATCGCGTCCCAGAACGGTTCGCCGTGGCGCGCATTGCCCCAATAATGCAGCAGCAGGAAATCGCGCACACGCTGATATTCCAGCGTCGTGATCCGGTTGAACTCGTCGGCAAGCGCCGGATCGCAGTCGCGCTCGGGGAACAACTGCAACAGGCGCTCGATGCTCGAATGGATCAGCGTGATGCTGGTCGATTCGAGCGGCTCCATGAACCCAGCGGCCAGCCCCAGCGCGACGCAATTGCCGCGCCAAAACCTTTCCCGGTGGCCGGTCGCGAAGCGGAGCAGATTGGGGTCGGCGAGCGGTTCGCCTTCCAAAGTGCCGGTGAGCGTCGCGACGGCCTCGTCATCGGAGAGATGGCGGCTGGAATAGACATAGCCGTTGCCGACGCGGTGCTGGAGCGGGATACGCCATTGCCAGCCTGCGGCGCGTGCCGTCGCGCGCGTGTACGGATCGGCCGGGCCGCCATGCGCGCACGGGATCGCGACCGCGCGGTCGCAGGGCAGCAGATGCGTCCAGTTGACGAACGGCGTGCCGAGCGCCTGGCCGAGCAGCAGCGAGCGGAACCCGGTGCAGTCGACGAACAGGTCGCCCTCGATCTCGCCCGCCTCCTCGGTGTCGATCGCGACGATATGCCCGGTCTCGCCGTCGCGCCGGATATCGCGGACGCGGGCGTCGACATGCCGCACGCCGCGCTCGATCGAGACCTCGGCGAGGAAGTTGGCGAACAGCCCTGCGTCGAAATGCACCGCCCAATCGAAGACCTGCCAGTCGGCCTTCGCCGCGGATGGCGGCGGCATGAACCGTCCGCCGTCGGCAAGACGGCTGCACAACGAATAGCGGTCGAACGGCGTCGGATCGCCCCCGGCGCGCTGTTTCAGCCAGTAGTGATGGAAGGCGACGCCGTTGGAGGGCATGCCGTGCAGCCCGAACGGGTGGAAGAAGCGACTGTCGTCGCCGGACCATCCGTCGAACCGGATGCCGAGCTTGATCGTACCCTGGCTCGCGCGCAGCACGTCGGCCTCGCCGATCCCGGCAGCGGCGAAATAGTCCCGGATAGCAGGCGTAGTTGCCTCGCCGACGCCGACCGTGCGGATCGCCGAACTCTCGACGACAGTGATCCGGACGCCCCGGTCTTCAAGCCGTGCCGCGAGCAGCGTCGCCGCCATCCAGCCCGCGGTACCGCCGCCGACGATCACGATCGAACGAATCGCGCGGTCCGAATCCGGGATGCCGATCGGCCGGTCAGTCATCGCGCACTCTCTCCCGCAGTCGTCGTATCGATATCATAGCCCTCGAAAAAGAGAGGCTCACCGATCCAATTTCCGGATCGGTGAGCCAAGGGGCTTCGGGGATGAAGGTCGTCAGAACTTCACGCGCGCGCCGGCGGTGAAGCGGCGTTCGAAGATGTTGTTGTAGGCCCGCTCGTCCTTCCACGTGAGGTAATAGCGCTCATATTCTCCGGTCAGGTTCGATCCCTGGCCATAGATCGTGAAGTTCGGCGTGATGTCGTAGCTTACCGAGGCGTCGACATAGCTGGTCGGCGCCTGATAGACCTCGAGTCCGGTCAGGCCGCCAAAATCCGACTGGACCGCACGCTTCGAACGGTAGTTCCATGCGACGCGGGCCTGGAACTTCGCGTCCTGGTAATAAAGCGCGGCATTGTACTGGTATTTCGAATTGTCTTGGAACGGGATGGCCTTGCCGGCGAGGTCGGTCTGGCCCGAATCCGACGGCGAGAATGTAGCGTTCGCGTCGATGCCGAAATTCGACAAGAACCCGTTCGACAGGAAGCCGATGTCGCCGAACGACAGCTTGGCGCCGGCCTCGACCCCCTTCAACGCGCCGCCCTCGCCCTGGATCGGCGTCGAAACCGACACAGTGCGGCCGCGGACCACGCCATCATTATCAGGCAGGTCGGTACGCTGCACGTTGCCCGCCTGGATAAAGCTGTCGACCGCGATGTAGAAGGCGCCGACGCTTACTAGCGAACCGCGTCCGAGGTACCATTCGAGCGATCCCTCGACATTGGTCGCGCGCCAGGGATCGAGTTCGGGATTGCCCGCCTGGCTACCGCCCGTGACGCGGAAGATTGGCGTCGCACCCGAAGTGTCGATTGCATAGTTCGGCGTCAGCCCACCGCCCCATTGGTTGAGATCGAGCAGCGTCATCGTCTTGGCGAAGGCGAAGCGGAGCTTCAAATTGCTGGCGAAGTCAAACGCAAGGTTGAACGCCGGCAGAATGTCGGTGAAGCCGCGCCTGGTCTGCACTGTGCCGTTAGGAAGGTTGGGCAGACCGTAGGACTGCGGGCTGCCGGTCACGCCCTGAACAATGTTGAGCCGGGTATCGATCACCTTGACCCCAGCATTGCCGGTCACCGGTATCCCGAATACCTCGCCCTTCACGTTCATCTCGGCATAGCCCGAGATCTGCTTTACGCCGACGGTGTAGCTAGAACCGGGGACGGCCACCTCGATATTGCCGGGATACAGACTGTTCTGGAACGCGACTACGTCGTCCATTGCCTTGGGATCTAGCACGTACATAGATGGCACGCCGGCGACTTGCGGATCAAACAGTTTGACCGCGCCGTTGAACGAGGAATCGTTGGCTTTTCGCGTGTGCCCGGCGGTGAAGAAACCGCCCGCGTTGCCTGCACTGCACGTGGAGGTGTTATTGAGCGGAACGTCAAAGGCCTTCCACTTTACCAGGCAACCAGCGGCATTCGACGCGCCCTGGCCAGCATAAAGTGGTGCAGCGCGATCGAACTGGGAATTGCTTGCCGATCGATCGCTATATCGTCCACCGAACGCGAAATTGAGCGCGTCGGAGGCGGTGTACGAGGTATCAAGCCTAACGATCTTCTGGTCAGAACCGCGGCGATAGTTGTTTTCCGACGCGACTGTCTTAAGCGCATAATTTTGAATATCGCCGAGTTCGGCTACCAGTTGCTGCGGAAGCGTGAAGACTGGCTTGTTACCGGAAAAGTTGACCGACGCGGGCAGCGAACTGAGCCCGGCGATCGTACTGACGGTGTAGCCGTTCGGATTGAAGGCGATATCGCCGTCCGGATAATGGCCGATGCCGTTATTCCACTGCCGGCCGTTGTTCAGGCTGAACTGGAGATAGCTCTGGTCATACGCCTGACTGGCCTTGCCGTAGACGCCGCGCAGCGTCGCCTTGAACGGACCGCCCTTATCCCATTTCAGCTCGGCATTGTAGTTCTGCGACTGCGAATCGTAGTGATCGAGCTGCGAGTAGGAGTCGAAGCCTCCCAGGTCATAATCATAGCGTTGAATGGTATTGAGGTCGAACAATGCGAAATCATTTGCGCCAGACCCGGTTCGGCGCCGCACCTGAACCCCCGTATTGCGCGATACGCCCGGCTGGAACTCGCCCGCCTGCCAGTTGATCGCACTCATCTGGAAACCGGCGGTGCGGCCATATTCCTGCTGCTTCGTATAGAACGCGTCACCGGTCAGCGTCAGCGCGTCGCTGATCTCGAATTGGAGCGATCCGTTGAGGCCGAGGCGCTTGCGCTGGTTGGTCTTCTCGAAGCCGTTGAAGCCTTCGGAGACGATGAACACGTCCTTCGCATCGCCGTCGCCGTTGATGTCGACGCCGCCGGTGACCGGCGTGCCACGCGGGCGGTTGGCAGGCGAGAAGCCGCCCGAACTCTTGGCGTCGTATGTGCCCTCGTCGTGATAGGTCGCGCCGTAATCGCGCAGGATTCCGTTGCTGGCATTGTAGAGCCGCACGTTCGAATAGGCGGCCGAAACGAGGATGCCGAACTGGTCGCCATGATACGACAGCAGACCGTTGAAATTGGGATCGAACTTGTTCTTGCTCTTGTCGCCGTAAGCACCTTCGGCGGCAGCGGCAAAGGTCAGACCGCGCTTCAAATCCATGGGGCGGCGAGTGCGCAGATTGACGGTCCCGGTGATGCCCGCGTTGAGCTGGTCCGCTGTGGTCGCCTTGATGACGTCGGCGCCGGCGAACAGCTGCGACGGGATGTCGTTAAAATTCGGCTGGATGTTGGTGATCGAATTGGCGCCGAGGAACGCCTCGCCGTTCATCAGCGTCGTCACCTGCGGCAGGCCGCGGATGTTGACGTTGGCGCCCTCGCCCGCGCTTCGGCGAATCTGCACGCCGGGAATACGCTGGAGGGAGTCCGAGATGGTGACGTCGGGCAGCTTGCCGATATCTTCCGCGGAGATCGAGTCGGTAACCGACGCGGCCTCACGCTTGATATTGACTGCGCGGCGCTGCGACGCACGGATGCCAGTGACGACGATGTCTGAACTCTCGGCATCCGCTTGTCCCGCAGCGGACTGTGCCTCCTCGACGAAAGCCGAATTGGCGGGCGATGAATCGGTGGGTGTCGGGGTGAGCTGCGTCTGGACCGCCGGGTCCTGACTTTGCGGCATCGACGCCTGGGCCTGCGCCATGAGCGGACAAACCGCTAGGAGCGATGCTGCCCCGAGCAGACGTGCGCGGACGGAATTTGTCATGTGATCCTCCCTACAATCTTGGCCTATCGATATTCCCCAACGGCATGAGCGGTCGGAAACTGGCTCTTTTCCATGCCGAAAAACATCAACTGACGCATCTTCGTCAACAATCATCTTCGCCGTATATTCCATCATCATGCATCAGATGCGACAAGCACCATGCATGAGCTGTAAAGGTCGGAGATTGCAAAAATGGATATTTTGGGGTCGGTAATCGGCCAGTTTAAGCTCAGCCTGTCAAAGGTTTGCCGGCTATCTGGCTAACGAAGCGATGATAGTCAAATGATGTTATCTGGTGTTTAATACATCATAGTACATCATATTTGATGATTGACTTGGAGGGTCCATTTGCTGGTAAAGCAGCAGTAACGGGCAAAATTGACCATGCGCTAATCGATAAGCGCGGGCGTGGAGAGGTGGGTGCTACATCGTGCATGCGTTGGGAGATCGCAGAATAGCTGCCACCGATCCGGTGGGGGTTGGGTCCAGCATGGGCCGACTCCTTACGATAGCGGGATCGGCCGCCTTTGGCGGATTGATGTTCGGTTTCGACGTTGCCATCATCACCGGCGCCGGACCATTTATCGAGCGGGATTTCCATCTTAATCCGCTCGCGCTCGGCTGGGCATTCAGCGCGTTGCTGTTCGGCTGCGTGGTCGGGGCCGCAGCGGCAGGGCCGCTCGTCGAGCGGGTCGGGAGGCGGCCGACGCTGATCGCGGTCGCGCTGATTTTCGCGCTGACGACGCTGGCGACCGGTGCGGCGAGTGCCTTTGCGGTGTTCGTAATCGCTCGGTTCCTTGGCGGGCTCGCGGTCGGCGCGGTGTCGCTGGCGGCGCCGATGTACATCTCGGAAATCGCGCCGCCACGCTATCGCGGACGTCTCGGCGCGCTGTACCAGATGGCGCTCGTGACCGGCATCCTGGTGTCGTATCTAATCAACTTCGGGCTCAAGGACGCCGGCGCTGATGCATGGCGCTACATGTTCTACACCGGCGTTCTGCCGGCCGGCGTTTTCCTGCTGCTGATGCTCGTCGCACCTGAAAGTCCACGTTACCTCGTCAAAAAGGGGCGCGACGGCGATGCGCTAGCGGTATTGGCCTCAGTATCCGGGCCAGCGCAGGCGGAAACCGATCTGCGCGCAATCGCGAATTCGACGTCCGGAACGCACAGAGCCGCGGTCCGCTGGACCGCGCGCAGCGTCATGCGGCCGCTCTGGGTGAGCTTCTGCCTCGCGATTCTGATTCACCTTAGCGGCGTCAACACGGTGATAGATTACGCGCCGCGGATCTTCGCTTCGGCGGGGCTCGACCTGCACCAGGCGCTGCTGCTGACGATCGTGCTGGGCGTCGCGAACTTCACCTTCACCGCGATCTCGTTCTGGACGATCGACCGGTTCGGGCGGCGCTCGCTGTACCTGATCGGCTCGGTCGGCATGGGACTGTCGCTCACCGCTCTGGCCGGCGCGGCGATGGCGGATGCGTTCAGCGGGCCGGTCGTGCTGGCGCTGATCATCCTCTACCTGCTGTTCTTCGCATCGTGCATCGGCCCAGTGTTCTGGACGCTGCTGCCCGAGATATTCCCCAATGCGGTGCGGGGCGCGGCGATGACCGTACCCGTGCTGACGCAGTGGGTGGCGAACGCGGTGGTTGTGCTGTTCTTCCCCGCGGTATTCGACGTGATGGGGCAGGCAACAACCTTCGGCTTCCTAGCGGTCGCGTGCTTCGGGCAGGGGCTCTTCACCTTCTTCTTCCTCCCCGAGACTCGCAACGTCGCGCTGGAGGACATGGAAGACCTTTGGGGCCGTCGCCCCGGATCGATCGACAAGGGAGTTGCCCTGTGAGCAACCAAGATATGCACGTCACGCGCCGGTCGGCTTTGATCGGAGCCGCAGCGGGTGCCAGTGTGGTGGCCGCGAGCGGCGTGACGGCCGCGGTGAAGGCGGTTGCCTCGCCGTTCGGCGAGTGGGCGACGGACGATGTCGGTCTGCCGACCTATCGTTTCACCGCCGCGGTGCCGGTCGCGACGAAGACGCCTGCGGGCAAACCCTATCCGCTCGAGGCCGATCCGTTCTTCCTGATCGGTAACGACGGGCTTTCGCTGTTCACCTATGCGAGCGGCCATTTCCTGTTGATGTCGGGCGAGCGCGGCTGGGTGCGGCTCAATTCTCCCGCCGGCGACACGGAGTCGAACGGCGCCACGTTGACCGTGACACGCGGCGGTGCGCGCAAGACCTACAAGCTGCTCGGCGACGACGGCCTGTGCGCCACGGCCGCGGCGACGCGCGAGTTCGGGTGTGGCTCGGCGCGCTATCGGATGACGCCGGAGACAAAAGTCACCGTCGAACGGACGCTGAGCGTCGCACCGTCGAGCGCCACGGACCACGGGGCCCCTGCGTTCGTCGTCACGATCCGTATCACCAACGCCGACACGACGCCGATCGAGATCGACTATGTCGAGACGGTGCTGAGCCACCCGACGCTGACGCTCAATCGCGCGCCGGTCGGCGGCACGGTGCCGGTGCGGTTCGTCAATACCGCCACCGCGTTACCGGGCGGAATCGTCTGCGATCCGAAGGCGACTAGCGACGATCCACTCGTAATGACCGCCCCAGACGCGCCGAACCGCTACAATCTCTACCCACCGTCGCTAGCGCTGCTCGCCTCGCCGCGCTCGCAGGTGCCGCTGCAATTCGAGCAGCGCGAAGTTGCGGACGGGGGCATCGAACTCGCCGCCCGCGCCCGCGTGTCGCTCGCGCCGGGTGCGTCGAAGGACATCGTCTTCATCACCGCGCTGAAGCCGCACGGCGAGACGCTCGACGCGGCGAAGCGGTTCGCCGATGCGCTCCCCGCCTCGCGAACGGGCGCCTATTTCCGGACCGACTGGGCGCGTGCGCTGGCGACCTTCGCCAAGGTGCCCGATCCGAAACTGCGCGCCGAACTCGCTTGGGACGGCCACGCGCTGCTCGCGATGGCGACGTATTCGGGGTATCACGGCAAGACGTTCATCCCGCAAGGGATGACCTATGACTACCACATGGACCTGACCGCAGCACCGCGCGATCACCTCCAGCATTCGATGGCGGCGGCCTATTATGCGCCGCATCTCGCCAAGTCGACGTTGCTCTACACGCTCTGCAAGATGACCTATCAAGGCGAAATCAAATACACCGATTTCGGCAATGGCGAGACGTCGAACAGCGCGTGGAACACGTCGGACCAGCAGCTGTATCTGTTCCAGGCGATGGGCGAATATCTGCGCATCACGCGCGACTGGAGCATCCTCGCCGACAAGACCGCGTATCTGCCCAAGGAGGCGAAGTTCGGCGGCACCACGCTGGAGAAGCTCGAACGCGCGTTCATCTATCTGCGCGACGAGGTGTCGACCGGGGCGCACGGCCTGATCCGGCTGATGAACTCCGACTGGAGCGACATGGTCTATGTCGACACGTCGGTGCTGAAATATTTCCATACCGCAGAATCGCAGATGAACACCGGGATGGCGATGGCCGTCATCCCCAATCTGATCGAGCAACTCACCGCCTATTCCAAGACTGCGGGCGCACCGGTAGAAGTCGCGCGGCTGATCAAGGCCATGCAGCTCTATGTCGACCGGATCGCCGCGGCGATGACCCGCGACATGGAAGGGCGCGTCTTCGCCAAGCGTATCTATCTCGACGCGAACACCGCGATGGGCGACGACACGATGCACCTGGAGCCGCAATCATTTTTGTTGCAGGCGCCGGGCTTCCCACTGGAGCGCAAGCGGGCGCTGTGGAAGGCGATGCAGGACAAGCTGATCGCGGGAGAAGTGCTCGGGCCCCGGCAGCGCGAGAAGCCGGTGGTCGGCGGCGGCATGGAGCCGGGCACTAGCGAGAATGGCGGCTTCTGGTACGCGCTGTCGGGCCAGACAGTGATCGGCGTCGCGACGTTCGATCGCACCGCCGCGCTGGCGCTGCTCGACCGAATGACGTTCCGCAATTTCGCCAGGCATTACCCAAGCTACTGGGTTGGGCAATGGACCGCGCCGGACACGATCAACGCCGAGTTCTGCGGCGATCTCGCCGGGCTGCCGCGTCCCGATAACGACGGGCTGTGGAGCAAGTTCGCGGGCTACTGCGCGCACGCGCACGCCTGGCCGATCTACGGATATTACCGGATCCGCGATCTTGCCTGACGCAAGCGTGTGCTCCTTATCTGTTTCATGGATGCTGCTGAATGTCTGATCTAAAGGGCAAGAGAATCCTCGTGACGGGGGCGGCCGGCGGGCTCGGCTGCGCGCTGGTCACGACGCTACTGGCGGCTGGGGCCGAGGTCTGCGGCCTCGTCCGCGACGAAACCGATGCCGCGATGTTGCGTGACCTGCACCCGGTCGACGCCGCGCTGCATGCGATCGTCGCCGATCTGTCGCAACCCGACGACGCGCGGACCGCGGTCACTGCCGAGATTGCTGCGCGCGGACCGATCTACGGGCTCGTCAACAACGCCGCGATCTATCCCAAAGCGGAGGCAGCGGATCTCGACTCCGCGGAGATCACCGCAGTGCTCGGCGTCAATGCGGTCGCAGCGGCGGCGATGGTGCGCGCGTGCGCGGCCGGAATGAAGACGCTCGGCGAGGGGCGGATCATTAACATCGCCTCGAACACGTTCGACACGGGCATGACTGAGCTCAGCGCCTATGTCGCTTCGAAGGGGGCGCTGATCGGGCTTGCGCGTGTCTGGGCGCGCGAACTGGGGCAACATGGCATTACCGCCAATGCGGTCTCGCCCGGCGCCTTCTGCACCGATGCCGAGAAGATCCACGCCGATCAGGAGGCCTATAGTGCTTCCGTCATCGCGCTCCAGGCGATCAAGCGTCGGGGATATCCCAGTGAGTTCGCCGATCTCGTCGCGTTCCTGCTGAGCGGCAAGGCGGGCTTCATCACCGGCCAGACGATCCGCATCGACGGCGGGGTGGTGACGCAATGACGACCCTCCACGGCGCGACCCTTACGCGCACAGATATCGAGCGCCGCTGCGGCGCACTTGGCCAGCTGGCGGGCGTGCGGCTGATGACGCTCGGTGACGGGCTGGAGCGCGGCATCCGCATGCTGGAGTTCCGATCGGGTACCGGCTTGCGCTTCACCGTGCTGGTCGACCGCGCGATGGACATCGCCGACTGCGACCACAACGGCCGCGCGATCGGCTGGCATTCGCCGGCCGGCTTCCGTCACCCCGGGCTGCACGAACCCGAGGGTGAGGGCGGGCTCGGCTGGCAGCGGTCCTTTTCCGGCCTGCTGGTCACCTGCGGGCTCGACCACATCCTGTTCATGGACGAACGCGACGCATCGAGCTTCAACTATTCGCCCAAGACCGTCGTCAAGAATTCAGTCCACGGCCGTGTCAGCGCAATCCCCGCAAGGCTGACCGGCTATGGCGAGCGCTGGGAGGGGAACCGCTGCTTCCTGTGGTGCGAAGGGGTCGTCAGCCAGGGGACGGTTTTCGGCGAACACCTGGAGATGCGCCGCCGGATCGAGATCGAGATTGGCACCGACGTCATCCGCCTACACGACGACGTCACCAACCGCGGTTTCTACGAGACGCCGCACATGTTCTGCTACCACATCAACCTATCCTACCCACTGCTCGATGCGGGCGCGGAGTATGTCGCGCCGATCACTGACGTGGTCTGGGCCGCGCACGAAGGCGAGCGATACGAGGCGCAGGGCGTTGGCTACCGCGAGATGGTCGTGCCGCAGGATCGGTTCCATGAACAGGTCTGGCAGCATGGGTTGCAAGGGGAGGATGACGGCCGCGTTTCGGTCGCGTTGCTCAACGACGCGCTCGGGCTCGGCTTCGAACTGAACGTCGACCAAGCGCAGTTCCCGTGCATGTACGAGTGGCAGAATTTTCAGGCCGGCCAATACGCGCTGGGGATGGAACCCTCGACGCATCACGTGCTCGGCGCGAGCGGCGCACGCGCGCGGGGCGAGGAGATCCTCCTCGTCCACGGCGATACCTGCAGCTATCGCTCGGAATTCCGCATCCTAGCCGATGCCAATGCAGTCGCCGACGCTCGCACACGGATCCGTGCCTGCGCGCAGCAGCCGGATGGACCCTATCCCATTCCCTCCCATAATTTCGCGCCGCTGCGGCAGGCGCAGCGAGGCCAGTTATGACCGGTACAGTCGACTTCCGCCGCGATGGCATGGTCGGGCACATCACGCTGAATCGACCCGAGAAGCTTAACGCGGTGTCGCGTGAAATGGCGCGCGTTCTCGAAACCATCGTTGCGGAGTGCAACGAGGATTCGACGATCCGGGCAGTCGTCCTCTCGGGCGCGGGTACGCGCGCGTTTTGCGCCGGTACCGACGTCAGCCAACTCGATCAATTCGGCGACGAGGCTTGGGCCTTTCGTAACCGGGAGGATTATTGCAAATCGGTCCGCCAGATCGTGAAGCCCGTCGTGTGCGCGATCAACGGATATGCGCTCGGCGGCGGCCTCGAGATGGCGCTTTCCTGCGACGTACGGCTGGCGGCCGACACGGCCCGGCTCGGCGCGCCGGAGATCAAGCTGGGCTGGATCGGCGGTGGCGGTATGGCCACCATGCTCTGTCGTTCGGCCGGATCGTCGAACGCGGCGTTGATGCTGATGACCGGCGACCCGATCGACGCCATAACGGCGAAGGACTGGCAACTCGTCAGCGAGGTACTGCCTTCCGCTGCGCTTCTCGATCGCGCGGGCGAGATCGCCACGATCATCGCGTCGCGGGCGCCGATCGCCGCCGAGCATGCGAAGATCAACCTCGCCAACGCGGCGAACATGCCCGCGATCCTGGCGACCCAGTACGAACTTGATCTGCAGGCGATCTGCTTCGCGACACGGGATGCGGCAGAAGGTCGCCGCGCCTTTGCCGAGAAGCGCACACCCCGGTTCGATCGGCGGTGAGGAATGCGCACCGACGTAGCCCCCCTTACGGGCGTGCACATCCTGGACTGCCTGACCTCGGTTGTCGGACCCCTGCGGCCGGAACGATGGCGTGACCAGGGTGCGCTTGTATCCAGGGTCAGGCTCACCGTCGGACAGGCATCGTCGCAAACGAGAATGCCGGTGCTGGATTACGAGGATCCCTTGGTCTTCGACATGTCATGTGATGCCGCGCGCGCCAGTTTCTACGAACTGGTCAGAAACAGTGATGCGCTGGTTCACAACTATCGCCGGGGCACGGCCTCGCACCTTGGCGTGGACCGAGAGGCGTTGAAGGCCGTCAATCCCAATCTTGTCTACCTGACGGCTTATCGCCGCTGAACAATCTGGATGAACCCATGAACATTCTCGAAGGTATAAAGGTGCTTGATTGCTCTATCGCGATGGCCGGTCCGTTCTGTGGTCAGCGACTAGGCGATCTCGGGGCAGACGTCATCAAGGTCGAGCCGATCACGGGCGAGTGGCAGCGTCACGTCTCGGCGGGTGGCCTGAAGGGCAACAAGATCAACGTCAGCTTTCTGTCGCTCAATCGCAACAAGCGGTCGCTGGCGGTGGACCTGAAGGCCGATGAGGGGCGACAGGCTCTCTACGAACTCGTCAAAACTTGCGATGTATTCATCCAGAACTATCGTCCGGGCGTCGCGAAGCGGCTGGGCGTCGATTATGAGACGCTGAGCGCCATCAACCCGCGCCTCGTCTACGTCTCCATGTCGGGCTATGGTGAGACGGGACCCTACGTTGATCGCCCCGGACAAGATCTAATTCTGCAGGGGATGTCGGGCGCGATGCTGTCGGCAGGCCGGGCGGGAGAGCCGCCGCTCGCGGCTGGTCAGTTCCTGGTCGACGCAGTCGCGGCCTATACTGCGTTTGAAGGCGTACTCGCCGCGCTCTTTCATCGGGAGCGGACCGGCGAGGGGCAGAAGGTCGAGGTCAACATGCTCGACGCCATCGCCACGCTGCAGATGCAGGAAATCTCCGTCCACACCGTGGGTGGCAAGCCGCAGGAACGCTCCGCCGAGCCTCATGCCCATGTGTTCATCCGCGCGCCCTATGGCAGCTTCGCCACGTCGGACGGCTACATCATCGTCGCGTTCCCGCCGTTGGCGAAGTTCGGCGAGCTGATCGGCGAACCCGCCTTTGCCGGGCTCGAGGACGAGGTCGACGGCTGGAAGCAGCGCGACATGATCTTCGCAAAAACCGGCGAGCGGCTCCGGACGCGTACGTCGGCGGAGTGGCTCAAGCTGTTCCGCGAGCACGACATCTGGTCCGGGCCTGTCTATTCCTACGATGATTTGGTCAACGATCCGCAAATCCAGCATAACGGCACCTTCATCGAATACGATCATCCGACCGAAGGACGCATCCGGACCCCGGGCTTTCCCATCAAATTTTCGGCGACCCCGTCGACCGTGCGACGGGGCGCCCCGTTGGCGGGCGAGCATTCCGTTGAGGTGCTCCGAGAGTTCGGCTTCGACGAAGCCCGGATTGACGAGCTGGTTAGCAGCGGCGCCGTGAAGGCGGGCGATCCTTCGTGAGCAGGTTCCGGGGGCTGACCTGGGATCATCCGCGCGGCTACAATTCGCTTGCGGAGGCGGCGTCGAGTGTCCCGGATCTGATCCAATGGGGCAGGCAGCCTCTTGAGGGGTTCGAGAGCAGGCCTATCGAGGAGATATGCGCCGAGTACGATGTCGTCGTGCTCGATCATCCGCACCTGGGCGATGCGCTGGGCGCGGCGTGCCTGCAACCGCTCGACAAGCTCATCGCTTCCGAGAAGCTTGCTGCGATCCGGGACCGGACGATCGGCCCCTGTTTCGACAGCTACGTGATGGACGGGCACACCTGGGCGCTGCCGCTGGACGCGGCGGCCCAAGTCTCCGCCGGTCGGCTCGACCTGATGAATGCTCCCATGCCGGACAGCTGGACCGACGTGCAGCATTTCGCCAAGGGTGACGCCGGCTTCGTCCTGTCGCTTGCGGGGCCTCACGCCTTCCTGTCGCTGCTCTCGATGTGTGCCACGTTCGACGAACGCTTCGGCACGATCGCGCAGGGGCTGCTCGAACCGCATCACGACGCTGCCGTGGCGCTGTTTCTCGATCTTCTCTTTCGATCGCATCCGATCGGGTCGATCCATAACCCGATCGGGATTCTCACGGCCATGGCGGCCGGAGAGGGTCCGACCTACTGCCCCCTGATCTTCGGCTACGTTCCGTTCGCGGAAGAAAGCGCGGTCGAGCCGGTCGTCTTCCGGAACGCTCCCTCGGTGGGTGGGGCTAGGCATGCCGTGCTGGGGGGAACGGGCCTCGCCGTAACTGCGCGTTGCGTTCCGGATCGGGAACTGCTGGACCACCTCGTCTGGTTGATGTCCGCCGATGTGCAGGCGGACTTCCTGCCTCGGCACAGCGGTCAGCCGAGCGCCGAGGCCTCATGGGCGTCTCCTGCCCTGAACGGCGGCAACAACGGCTTCTACGCCCATACGCTGGCGACGCTCAGGCATGCCTTTGTCCGACCGCGGGTGCCGGCCATTGTTCCGGCGCAAAACCGCGCCGCTTCATGGTTGCGCGACCTGCGCGGAGGACCGGCGCCATCCGCGTCGGTGGTCAGGGACCAGGTCAATCGCATCCTCGCTAAGGAAACTGCGGACTTCGGCGCCTGATCGCGCCGGCCAGCACCGGGCACCCCGAAATGGGCGGCGTCGAAGAAGGGAAGAGGCAGGATGTTCAGAAGTTTTTCCGCGCTCGCGATAGCCTTCGGGGCGTTGGCGGTCAGCGTGGCTGCCGCCGCGCAGACCTCTCCTCGAACAGCAGCTGCTGCGGGCGCCATACACCGGGGGGTGAACGTGCTCGGCTACGACCCGCTCTGGGAGGATTCCTCGCGAGCCCGGTTCAGGACGTCGCACTTCAGGATCATTCGCGACGGGGGTTTCGACTTCGTTCGGATCAATCTTCAGGCCTTCCGGCACATGGATGCGCAGAACCGCCTGCCAGCGCGCTGGTTTTCAATCCTCGATAAGATGGTCGCCGCAGCGCGCGAGGCCGGATTGTCGGTCATCCTGGACGAGCACGACTTCGAGGCTTGTGCCAAGTCGGTTCCCGAATGCCGTACCAGACTGCTGGCGTTCTGGGAGCAGGTGGCGCCGCATTACGCGCGCCAGCCTCAGTCGGTGCTGTTCGAGCTGCTGAACGAGCCGCACGGCAAGCTGGACGACGATGCCTGGAACGATCTTCTCGTCGAAGCGCTCGGCCTGGTGCGCAGGACTAACCCGGAGCGCACGGTCGTCATCGGCCCGTCGTCCTGGAACAGCTTCCGCAACCTCGAGAAGCTCCGGCTGCCTTCGGGTGATCACGACATCGTGGTCACGATCCACTACTACGAGCCGTTCAACTTCACTCATCAGGGCGCGTCTTGGACCGACCTGAAGAAGCTTCACGGGGTCGCATGGGGGAGCGCCGCCGAGCGGGCGCAGCCGGCGGCCGACTTCGCCAAGGTTGCCGACTGGTCGCGCATAAACAAGCGCCCGATCTTGCTCGGTGAGTTCGGCGCCTATGACGCCAGCGGTACGCCGTTGGCATTGCGCACGGCCTACATCGGTACCGTGGCCCGTGCGGCGGAGGCGAACGGCTTTTCCTGGGCGCACTGGCAGTTCGACAGAGATTTTGAGCTGTACGACATCGACCGGGGGCGCTGGGTCGATCCGATCAAGGACGCGCTGATACCGGCGGAGCGCCAACCTCCGTCCCATCCTGCCAAGGGGAATTGAGATGCCAGCCGTTGTCGCAAGAAAGTCGGTGCTCGCCGCCTGGGGTACGTTGGCGTTCTGCCTGGTCATCCCTGCTGCTGCCGCGCAGACCACGAACAATGCGCCTGTGGCTGCCGAGGCGCTAAGGAGCGGCCCCGCAGCTCGCCCCTGGATGGATGTCGGTCTCGATCCTGCCAAACGCGCGGAGCTGATCCTCCGCGAGATGACCTTGTCGGAGAAGCTGACGCTGGTATTCGGCTACTTCCCGACCGAGGCTGCATGGCAGAGGACGGCTACGAAGAATTGGGTCTTCCCGAAAGACGGCCGCCCAGCCTCTGCGGGGTATGTGCCCGGGATCGACCGCCTCGGCATCCCTCCGCAGTGGCAGACCGACGCCGGCGTGGGCGTAGCAAGCCAGCGCGGGCCGACGCCACGCCTACGCACATCCCTTCCCGCCGGCATTGCGACGGCGGCCACGTGGAACCCGGAGCTCGCCGAAGCCGGTGGGGCAATGATCGGCCATGAAGCCTTCCTGTCTGGCTTCAACGTCCAGCTCGCCGGCGGTGTAAATCTCACGCGCGAGCCGCGCAACGGCCGCAACTTCGAATATGCAGGGGAGGATCCGTTGCTGGCAGGCACGATGGTCGGCCACACCATCAAAGGGATCCAATCGCAGTACGTCGTCTCCACCATGAAGCACTTCGCCTTCAACGATCAGGAGACGAACCGCTTCACGATCGACGTCAGCATCGGCGAGCAGGCGGCGCGCCAGTCGGACCTGCTCGCCTTCGAATTCGCCAACGAGATCGGCCGTCCCGGATCGGTCATGTGCGCCTACAATCGGGTGAACGGCGCCTATGCATGCGAGAACGACTGGCTGCTGAACAAAACCCTCAAACACGATTGGGGTTTCCAGGGCTACGTGATGACCGACTGGGGCGCCGGTCATTCGACCACGCAAGCCGCCAATGCCGGGCTGGATCAGGAATCGGGTTGGGCCTTCGACCGCTCGCCATACTTCGAGGAAGCACTGCGCGAGGCGGTCAACAACGGCCACGTACCTGAGGCTCGTGCGACCGACATGGCACGCCGAATCCTTTGGGCCATGTTCGCGAACGGCCTGTTCGACCATCCAGTGGCAGGGGACAGGGCAGACGCGATCGACTACGCCGCAAACGCCGCGGTGGCGCGGGCCGACGCCGAGGAGGGAATCGTGCTCCTCAAAAATGCTGGCGGTTTGTTGCCGCTCGCGAATACCGCACGATCGATCGTTTTGATCGGCAGCCATGCCGACGTGGGAGTACTCTCTGGCGGCGGATCGAGCCAGGTTTACCCGCATGGGGGGCCGCCCAGCGGCCTTGTCGTTCCCGACGAATACGGGAAGGGCTTCCCAGGCCCCAAGCTGTATCATCCCTCTTCACCAATGATGGCGCTACAGGCGGCCACGGGTACCCGGGTTACCTATGTCGATGGAAAGGACGTCAAGGCGGCCGCGGCCGCGGCCAAATCCGCTGACGTCGCGATCGTGTTTGCAGAGCAATGGACCGGAGAGTCGATCGACGTTCCCAATCTGAATTTGCCGGACGGGCAGGACGCATTGATCGACGCCGTTGCGCGCGCGAACCGCCACACAATCGTGGTGCTCGAGACTGGAGGCCCGGTCGTCATGCCATGGCTGCCTCGCGTCGGCGCGGTCCTGGAGGCATGGTATTCTGGCGCGGGTGGCGGCGAAGCGATCGCGCGCGTTCTGACCGGAAAGGTCAATCCTTCGGGTCGGCTGCCGGTGACGTTTCCGGGTTCGACGACGCGGCTTCCACGGCCGAAGATGGACGGTGACCCCAAGCTCGACCGTGACGCGCATCCTGCCAGCGACTACAACGTCGAGGGTGCTGCCGTGGGATACAAATGGTTCGAACGTTCGGGCGCCAAGCCGCTCTTCCCGTTCGGGTATGGCCTCTCGTACACGACATTCGCGTTCTCTGGACTGTCTGCGCAACGGCAGGACACGGGCGTCGTTGCCCGCTTCAAGGTTGCCAATACAGGCAAGGTAGCCGGTCAGGCAGTGGCGCAGATCTATGTAGGAGGAGCGGGCTTGGAGGCACCGCGCCGTCTCGGCGGATTTCGCAAAATCCGCTTGGCTCCGGGCGAGAGCAGATCCGTTTCGGTGGCGATCGATCCACGCCTCCTCTCCACCTTCGATCCTAAGTCCCGATCATGGCGGATCGCAGCAGGCGACTATCGCGTCGATCTGGCGTCCTCGTCGGCCGATCGGGCGCAGAGCGTGGGGCTGCGTTTTGACGAAAGCACCATCGAGCAAACCGGCATAAAAGGGGAATGAGAATGGGGCTTGATCTCAGCAAACGCGAGCTGTTGGCCGCGAGCGGGGCGCTCCTGCTCGCCGGCCCAGTAGTGGCTGGGCCGGCGGCGGACGACGTCCTGCTACTCTGCTATTTCCAGGACAAGGATGAGGGCCGTGAAGGGCTGCGGCTAGCAACAAGTCGGGACGGTTACGTCTTCGAACCGTTGCGCGGTGGCGCTCCGTTCCTGAAGCCAATGATTGGCGATAACCGTCTGATGCGCGATCCGTCAATCACCCGCGGTCCGGACGGTGTCTACCACATGCTCTGGACGACGGACTGGTTCGGCGAGGTCATCGGTCATGCCAGTTCGCGGGATCTGCGAAACTGGTCGCCGCAGCAGGCAATTCCAGTGATGCGATCGTTCAGCGGGGTCCGCAACACTTGGGCTCCGGAAAGCTTCTACGACCCGGTGCGCCGCCATTTTGTAATCTTCTGGTCCAGCAGCGTCGCCGGACGGTTCGGAGCGACGGACGAGAAGGAGTTTGCCGGGATGAATCATCGCCCCTATTGCACGACCACGCGTGACTTCAGAACGTTCACGCCCACCCGGCTGTGGTTCGACCCGGGCTACGACTCCATCGACTTCACGCTTCTGCGGCTCGCCGATGGGGCCTTGAGACTCGTGTTCAAGGACGAGCGGCACGGAAAGGTGCTGCAACGCAATCTGCGCACCGCCGAGGCAAGGACTCCGCTGGGCCCGTTTGGACCCGCGAGCCCAGCATTCACCCCTCCCATGACCGAGGGCCCCACCGCCACCCGCCTGGGCAATCGCTACATCGTCTATTACGACATCTACGAGGAGCACCGGTTTGGGGCCAAGATGACCACCGAATTCGTCGTATGGGAGGATGTGTCCTCTCGCGTTTTGTTCCCAGTCGGCGCCCGTCACGGAACGGTGCTCCGGGTTCCCTCCAAGCTCGTCGACGCGCTGATATGAGGGGGGAAGGTCGTCTGGTGGCCTTCGGAGAGGCGATGCTCAGATACTCACCGCCCGGTCGAGAGCGAATGCTGCAGTCTCCACGGTTGGACGTCTGGGTAGGCGGCGCAGAAGTGAACGTCGCGACACAGATAGCCCGTTTCGGAGGCCGTGCAGGATTCGTAAGCGCCCTTCCGTCGGGACCACTGGCGGACGCCGCGCTGTTCGCGCTTCGCGGCAACGGCGTCGAGTTGGACGGGATGGTGAGACGTCCCGGTCGGATGGGGCTGTATTACGTAACGGCGGGTACCGGCATGAGAGCGACGGAGGTGCTCTACGATCGCGCCGGCACGGCGTTCGCCACCGCACCTGCGGATACTTGGGACTGGGCTGAGGTGCTGCAAGACGCAAACAGGCTGCACCTGTCCGGCATAACTCCGGCTCTCGGCGCACAAGGCACCTCCGCCGCGCTTACGGCTGCCAGCGCCGCGAAGCGTCTCGGCGTCCCGGTTTCCTTCGACGGCAACTTCAGGGCCCGGCTATGGGACGCGTGGGACGGAAGACCTGACCGGACGTTGCCGAAGCTCGCCGCGCACGCTGACGTGCTCTTCGCCAGCCATCGGGACATCTCACTGCTTCTTGGCACAGAGTACCGCGGCGACAATTAAGAAGATCGCCGTGCGGCAGCCAAGGCGGCGTTCGCACGGTTTCCGAGCCTGTCGCTCATTGCGTGCACCATTCGGCAGGTGCACGATGCCGACAGCAACAGCCTAGCGGCCAGGATTGATATGCGGGACAGGTGGGTCGAGACCGAACCGGTCCGGATCGACACGATCATCGACCGTATTGGCGGTGGGGATGCGTTCGCTGCTGGGGTGCTCCATGGCCTAAGTACCGGCATGTCGACGGAGGAGATCGCGGACTTCGCGCTGACCACGAGCCTCCTCAAGCATTCGACGCCGGGAGATGCCGGCGTGTCGAGCGTTTCGGACGTCGTTGCGGCGATGGGATCGGAGTTCGACGTGCGCCGATAGCGGCCACCCCACCCTGATTGCGAGTGGGTCAGCGCGGGTGGGCGAGCGATCTGTCCCGCAAACATTCCCACGTGAGAGATGATGTCGAAAGCATCTTACTTTTTCAACAGCCACGGACGGTTGTGACACCAACCCCCCATCTCCGGCCAAATTTGTTTTAAGCAAAAAGCTGAACAGTCGCGCCCCCCCTCCACGACACGACACAAAGAAATTTGCGGTCTTATGTGCGGACATCGGCGTTCAGGCGTTTGGAGTCGTAACGACTTGGTCCGCGATGCAGGCCGTGTACATCTCCAGCGAAAGAACCCTCATGACCGACGCGATCTCCCATTCTGCGATCCGCTACACGCCTACGGTCGAAAAGCCCGAGGCTGACGAGGGGGAGACTATCAGGGGCCTGAACGAGCAGTTCCACCTCATCCAGGAGCAGACGGCCAAGGATTATGGATCGGCGGTGCGCGGCGTCCATGCCAAGGCGCACGCGATCGTTAAGGGTCGGATTGAGGTCTTGGACGGGTTGACGGCACCGCTCGCACAGGGGCTTTTCGCCTCCGCCGGCTCCTACGACGTCCTGATGCGCTTTTCGACGCTGCCGGGTGACATTCTCGATGACAGCATCAGCGTCCCGCGCGGCCTGGCGATCAAGCTGTTCGATGTTCCCGGTGATCGCCTGTCTGGTTCCGAGACGGACAGCACGCAGGATTTCGTTCTCGTCAACGGACCTGCGTTCGCCGCTCCCACCCCCAAGGCGTTCCTCGCCAACCTGAAGATGCTGGCCAAGACGACCGATACGGGGGAAGGGCTGAAGAAGGCTCTGTCGGCGACGTTGCAGGTGGTCGATGCCGCGCTGGAAACGGTAGGGGTCAAGAGCCCGACCGTCCAGACGTTGGGCGGCGCGCCCAACACGCATCCGTTGGGCGAAACCTACTACACCCAAGTGCCCTTTCGCTACGGCGACTATATTGCGAAGCTGTCGCTTGCGCCCGTGTCACCGAACATGACGGCGTTGACGGGTGACAAGGTCGAGACAGCGGGCCGCCCCGACGCGCTGCGCGAGGATATCGGCGAGGTCTTCATCGAGCAGGACAGCGTGTGGGAGTTGCGGGTGCAGCTTTGCACCGATGCGGAAACGATGCCTATCGAGGATGCGTCGGTCGTCTGGGACGAAAAACAAAGCCCTTTCGTCGCGGTCGCCCGCCTCACTGTCCCCGCACAAGTGAGCTGGGAGCATGGCGCCAGCGACGGCCAAGACAAGGCCATCGCGTTCAGCCCTTGGCATGGGCTTTCGGCGCACCAGCCGATCGGAGGCGTCAACCGTGCTCGGAAACCGACCTATGAGGCCTCGGCCAGGTTCCGCGGCGACTTCAACGGGTGCCCGATGCACGAGCCGCGCTCGCTCGGCGATGTTCCGGCAAAGGCCATGACGATCGATTGAGTGCGTGCCGCACCAGCCCGCTGCATTCCAGGCCGGGCTGTGCGGCCGTGGCGGCTGATCCACGCCTTGCAGCCGTCCCTCCCGTTACGGTCTCGCCGATGAAATCCAGTCCGGTTCTTACTCAATCGTCTGTTGACGGTGCACGAATGCACCTGGTCGAGCAGTTGGCCAGAACCGGTCTGGAGGACCAGGCGGCGTTCCGCGATGTGTATGTCCTGACATCTGCAAAACTGTTCGGCATCTGCCTGCGGATATGCGGTGAGCGAGCAGCGGCGGAAGACGTGCTGCACGAGATCTATTTGATTGTCTGGAAGCGTGCAGGTGCGTACAAGCCATGCTTGGGCAGTCCGATTACTTGGCTGGCTACCATCGCGCGCAATCGCGCGATCGATTGGCGACGTAGTCAAATGTCGCGCAGCACCCTTCCACTTGCCGATGCACCGGATTTTCCAGATCCTGCATTAAGCGCGGAAGCGCTGATGCTTGCGGATGAAACATCCCGCCGTCTTCACCTTGGTCTCGCCGAACTGGACAGCCGCCACAGCGATGCGATCCGACATGCATTTTTCCATGGCTACACCTATGCCGAACTCGCCGAAGTCGAAGGCGTCCCGCTCAGCACGATGAAAAGCTGGGTGCGTCGCGGCCTGCGCCGGATGCGGGATCACCTCGAGGCCTAGGGTCAGGACTCGTTGATCACAGCCAGAAGATGACGGTGGCAGCGAGGGTGACGGCAGCGAAGAAGGCCGTGGGGCAGCGATCGTAGCGGGTGGCAACGCGCCGCCAGTCTTTGAGACGGCCGAACATGATCTCGATGCGGCTGCGGCGCCGGTAGCGGCGTTTGTCATATCTGACCGGCTCGTTGCGCGATCGCCGGCCTGGGATGCAGGGCTGGATGCCCTTGGCATGGAGAGCGTCCCTGAACCAATCGGCGTCGTAGCCCCGGTCGCCGAGCAGCCACTGCGCTTTCGGCAGGTCGTCCAGCAGCGCTGCCGCGCCGGTATAGTCGCTGACCTGTCCGGCCGTCATAAAGAAGCTCAAGGGGCGGCCGTTCGCATCGGCGACGGCATGGAGCTTGGTGTTCATGCCGCCTTTGGTTCGCCCAATCAGGCGGCCGAGATCCCCTTTTTAACCCGCAGGCTCGATGCAGTGCGGTGCGCCTTGAGGTAGGTCGCGTCGATCATGACCGTCTTGCGCTCGGCGCCGGCCGCAGCCAGCCCCTCCATCATCCGCGTGAACACGCCCGCCTCGCCCCAACGCTTCCAGCGGTTGTAGAGCGTCTTGTGGGGCCCGTAGGCGCTGGGTGCATCGCGCCAGCGCAGGCCGTTGCGGTTAACGAACACGATGCCGCTCAGCACTCGCCGGTCATCGACACGCGGCTTGCCGTGGCTCTTGGGAAAGAACGGCCGCAGCCGCTCGATCTGCTCGTCCGTCAGCCAAAACAGGTCGCTCATCCCGGTCTCCTCACGGAGCCTGAATCAGATCGCACCCCTCAGATCAATAGGTCCTCACCCTAAGTGTCGCAGAGCGTAGCCAGGGTTTGGACGATCCGCTCTCTCGACGGAGAGCGTCGATCGCCTCTGGAAGCCGCATTCATGCCCTGCTTCGGCTCAGGTAGTAGCGGACTGGCCGGAACCTGCCCGCCATCATTGATCATGCCACCAACAGGCGCGCGCCCCGCCGGCGCAGCTGAAGCCCAGCAACACCAAACCCTGCCAGCATGAGCGCCCATGTGGACGGTTCAGGCACGGTGATAGCGACGTTGATCAAGCCAAGCTGCGCGGTGTCCTGGTCGAATTGGCTGATCCGGACATCAGTGACGCGGCCGGCATAGCGAGTCTCACGGCGATGGCTGATGGCGTTGTAGGTGACCGACGAACAGCCGGGATCAGACACGAAGCTGTTGACTGGCAGGACTGCGGCGCCGGGAGCGGTGTAGCAGGCGGTGGCGATGAATCCAGCACTCTGGTCGCCCTGCTCGATGTGGAAGGCGGTGCTGGTCGCTGTCAATCTGGTGAAGGCGGGATAAAGCAGAAAGGGATCTCCGACGAAGGAGAGGCTGTCGGCGCTGCTGCTGATCACGGCAGGGTCTCCCGCGGTGGGCACGACATAGGTGAAGGTGAGGTCGCGCAGCGCCGACTGGTTGCCAGCAAAGACATCGAGACCTGAGCCGCTGGTCAGAAGTTCGATGCGGGTGAAGGTGAAGGTGGCGGCGGCAGCTGCCGGCGCCACGGTGATGGCAGCAACAGCAGCCAGCAGCAGGTGTTTGGTCGAGGTCATGTCATTCTCCCTGTTCATGGTCTTTGGTTATGGGTGGGGGCGCTGCGCTACGCGCTGCTGCCAGCGGCGCGGCGATCAGCTTGCGTTTCTCACTGCTGCGGAGCTGGGTTAGACGTAGCGTCGGCTTCGCTCTCACCATTTCCCTCTGCATACTCCTCCTCGTCGGCGCGCTGCGCAGCCGCGGCAGCCTGTAATTCGGGGCGCGTGCAGCGGCGGTGCCGCGCAGTCTGGCCATCGTCGTAGGTGGCGGTGAGCTCGTTCGTGTCGGCGTCGGTGATCGCCAGCCGCAGGGTCTTGGCGCTTCCGGTCACGATGACCTGCGTACCCGTCATTGACCAGCGCGCGTCACCATCTTCGGTTTTCAGCTCGCCCTTGCGGCCAAAGTCGAAGTACGGTCCGGTAATGCAGGCGTCCGTCCCCGCATTGCCGTCAACCCAGCGCCCGATCAGCCAGCCAGGCTTGACCAGCGCCTCAAGCGCTGCCGTCGCCGCTTGCTCACCGGCCCGGCTCTCCTCGATGCTGGCGCGGGTCTCGACATCGTTGGTGATCCGCTGGCGCAGCGGCGTGGTCGGTGCCGTGACAAGGAAGGTGTCGGCATTCTGTGCCGAGGGCGAGACAATGAAGTCGATCGCCACCGGCTCGATGAGCGTGCCGTCGGGTCCGTCGACTTTGACCCACGCTTTGCAGTGTGCCTTGGCAACGACTTTGTCGAAGCTCTCCAGCGACGCCCGGTCGAATGAGATGGTGTAGTCCTTGCCAGCCTGGGCGTTGCCCTCAGGCAGGATGAGCTGGCGCAGCGAATCCTCGATGTCGCTGGCCACACAAACCTTGGCATCGCCAGCACGTAGCAACGTCATGGTGGGGTTGGTGTCGGTGCTGGAACAGGCACAAAGCCAGGCAGTGGCGGCGAGTGCCGTAAATGTTGAGCGCATGATGTGATCTCCGAGATGTTTTGGCGCCGAGACGGGTCAGCGACCTGCTTGGGATCGAGATGCATCCTGGGACGGCACCTCGTGCGCCCACTTCCAATAGTCTTTGCCAGTCTCGCGAAGGAGATAGTTGGCTCGGCGATAGAAGCGCCCGGCTTCCTCGAGCCCCACTTCGCGCGCCAACGAGGCACGAAGTTGATCGAGCTGGTCGTTGCAAGAGATAGCAGCCAGCTGTCCCGCTTCATCGCCACTCTTACCAGCAAGTTGGACCGCCCAAGCGATGGTCTTGTCGCCGCACGCTGCCCATTCTTTGTAAGAAGCGTAGTACGGCGCCATAAACACGAGCTCGTAAGTCCGTTTCTCAGGGACTTGCGGTCCGGTCGTTGCTGCTTGCGTTGGCGAAACAGCGGGTGCCGAATGCGTCTGCGCGTGTGATGCTGCCGATGTCAGCGCCAGCACGATGGCTGCAGTTGTCCATGACCGACCATGGCCGGTAGTCGGGCCTCGTCGTCTCATATCCTGGATCATTCTGTGCTTCCCCTTCGTCGGGGCGCACGTCGATCTCCGTGCGCCGCCCCTATGTCCGTTCGGGGCGGCGGCCGAAGCCGGATGTTGGAAACCTGATCAGCGAGCAGGCGCATGCGCCTTTATCGACCGAAGCCGACTGGACATACGCGCATGCCACCCGGCCCCCAGTTTCCTGGTGACCCGGTCATGCTGATCGAGGTTTCCACGCCCCGCACCGCGGCTTTCACGCGGTGCAACAGTGATGCTAGGCGGCTGGCTCCGCGCGTGCAAGCGCGAGCGAGCCGCTCCTCTGACCCATGATCGACTTAGTGCTTTTGGGTCAGTCTGCACTAAGTGGCGCGGAGGCTGGTGGCGGCCGTGCGAGATCGAGGCGCCAGCGTCGGTAGACGAAGCCAAAGGCGCCATCTGCCAGCTCGTCATAGGCGAGCGGCTGACCCGATACATAGACGGTGTGCAGGGTAGGGGAGGGGTGCTGGACCCGCCCGTTCAGCCCACATGCTTCCCAGTTCGAGCAGGAGACGTAGGCGCGAGGACTGCCATCGGCGCCAGCCTGAGACAGAAAGCGCCGTTTGGCGTCCAACATGGCCGCGCGGCTCATCCGGTCGTGGGTGGGATTGATGATGATCGTGGCAGCGATGATCGCCGCACCTGCTGCCGGGTCGATGAAGCGCGGGTGCTCGCGGCCTTCGACGATGTTGAGTTCGCCACAGCACAGCCCGAACAGCGTGCCCGCTGGTGTATGCAGGCGGCGTTGATCGACTGCCCGCGCGAACCGGTCACGACCGGGATGGGCAGATTGCCGCGTCTCGGCCCTGGTCGCGAAGGCCTGGCGACCGAAGCGGTGCAGCGCACCGTCGGGCAACACCGCCCACATGGCGTGAAGGCGGCCAAGATCGCGACGAGGGCGCCCGTCATGGTGAACCTCGGTGATGATGGTGGTGCCGCTCTCCTCGTCGGCGAGACCGGCGGCGAGCTCGTGCAGCTGCCGGCGGGTGCGGAGTGCATAGCCGGCGGTGACGAGAAGGTCGGGGGCGTATGCCTCGACCGCGGCCAGGATGAGCCGTACCCGCTCGGCTGGTGCCAGCAGCATCTCACTGCGGCAGCGGGCAAAGGACAGCGTACCGACCGATACGGCGCGCTGCGTCCCCATCAATACTCCTCCGCCAGCATGATGGTGAGGACGCGGCAGGTAAGGGCAGGGTCGGTGGGATCTGCCGATCCGAAGCGCAGGGTCGGGTCGTAGTAGCTGATCTTCCAGAACAGCCGTCGACCGGCCCAGTCGAAGGCGCCGAAGTCATGCTCGCCGTATGGGTCGTTGTCGGGCGAGAAGGCATCGAAGCTGCGCACGCACGCGTGAATGGCAGCAACCGCAGAATTCCCGAGTTGAGCTATACCGCGAGTAATAACGATCTGACCGCCCAGCCCGGTACGGCGGAAGCGGTCGTTCAATGCGGCCAGTGACCGCGGTGCACGCAAGGCATGAGTCGTCGACGTCGCCATGAGGCAACTCCTTTCATCGGTGATGGTGGCAGGGTAAGGGGAGCTGTTAGAGCAGGCGCACGAGCTTGCGCTGGGCGTCGCGATCGCCCTCGATGTAGCGTTCGGTGGTGGTCAGGTGCCGATGGCCGGCAAGCTCCTGGACATCGCGCAGCGATCCGCCGGTGCGCGCAACCAGGCGCGCGGTGCGAGTGATGAAGGTACGCCGGCCCGAATGCGACGAACAGCCATCCAGGCCGAGCTCGGCATAGGCCGCGGCGAACCAATTGACGATGCTACCAGCGGTCATCGCGCGGCCTCGTTCCGACAGCACGACGGGCCCATCGCGGGGCTGACCCATGGCGCGGTGCAGCCGGCCCAGCGCTTGGCGCAGGTCAGGGTGGAGCGGCAGGCGGCGGGCATGGCCACCCTTGGCAATGCTGCCTGCGACCAGCAGCTGGTCACCCAGGCCGCCGCGCGGCTTCAGCACCATCGCCCAGGTCAGGCCGGCGATCTCGCAGGCTCTCAGGCCTGCCTTGTAGCTGAGAAGAACGATGACGCGATCGCGCACGGCATGGCGGCGCGTGTCGGCATGCCGAAGCAGTCGACGCACGTCCGCACCTGCCAGCACCCGGGCCGGGTGGGGCATGATGATCTCCAATGATGGTGGAAGGCCGCGCAATGGCGCGCCAGCATTATTGTAGCATGGCTTATCGACCAAGGCAAGTTGTTGTATCTGAACGGAAATTTGACGCATTCATCACTGAAGCTTCCTCTAGGGATGATGCCGCAGCGAACATCCGGCGCTAAGAGTCTCCCGCCGATTTAGCCGACATGGTAGCGGAAGGCAGCTACAGAGGATTGTCGACGAGTGCTGCGACGGTGACACGTGCGAGCACATCGTCCTCTCCAGTGGCGGTATGTACCAACTAGGTCGCTGTGGTACCGTCCTGCCCGAGGAGGATGCTCCGGACCTGCTTGCAAACGCAGCCATCTCTAATCAATGATTATCGGGCTTCTAAAGTAGAGACGCTGAACAACAATCGACGGCGATGGCGCTTGGGGCTGCCAACGATGTTAGCTGTTGGCGGCGTTGGCATCCGTGCTCAGGCGGGCAAGTAGCAGACACGCCCCCGGCCCAATTGCCAAGCTGCGTCGGGGGGGGGGCCGGAGCCCCGTCGGGACCGGCTTGGGATCAACAATCCAGATCAATCGAGTTCGATCCGTGACGCCCCCGACCGAGCGTGGGGCTGGTCGGGGGCGGAGGCCTAACCCTGCGAGCAGCCTCGATACAGACACGTTCAACTCTCGTGCGCAGACGCACAGTTCAGGAACTGCAAAACGCTCCCGGCGAGAAAGGAGCAAACGCCGGGAGCGCCCAGTCGCGCCGCCCTGCATAGCGCGCCTGTTCTGCCGCAACGCACAAACACTTTAAAGGTCCAATGCGATCGCAGACCGTGGATGCGGATCTGCGTTCCGAGGCGGTGCGCCTAGCACTGCGGGTGATTTGGCCGCACTGTCGCGAGCGATGGCCGCTTGTGACGCAGCGGGAGGCTGAGGGTTACGATTACGAGATCGGTCGGCGTCAGTTAACGACCGCGACGCTCAACGGCATCGTACATCAGCTGAGGCAGGCGGGCGGGTATCAGGACTAGATACCCGACAGCACGAAGCGGGGCTTACTTCATGTTGTTGCCCACCTTAGTGAAGGTGTTGCCAACCGAGGTGCCCACTCGCGACATAGCACCGATCGCGGCGACGGCGATCAGGGCTGCGATCAGCCCGTACTCGATTGCGGTAGCGCCTCGACGATCATGCAAAGCTTTGATGAAAAACATTTCATATCTCCTGCTCACTGGCAGTGGCAGGAGGAAGCGAATAGTCCGTTAACGGTACGAGATCGCCTCCCACACTGAGCCTCGCCGTCGAAGCACGCGCGCCGCGGAGACGCGTCCGGCAGTCTTGATCCCAGGGGGCCTGCCGAACGCGCGGCGGTCCACAGGGAGGGGGATCGCCGAGCATTTCGGTAGCACTTACGACGATAAAGTCAGGTCGATCTATGTGTCTAAAATGCAATTAAACTAATCTTTACAGCGCAACTGTAAGTGGCCGCCGGATCGCTCCGACGGCCTCCTCTCGATCGTCCTGAGGGAAAATCAGGCGTAGGTGACGTTGCTGCTGCGGCGACGATAGCGTGCAGCTGCACCAACCATGCCGAAGCCCAGCAGCATCATCGCCCAGGTGGCGGGCTCAGGTACAGCCGTCGTAGCGGTAATCGCCGTGTTGGCTGTGGTCTCGAACCCGTACCCTTTGAAAATGTTGTTCGTGGTAAAGACGAAGCCATAGTAATTGTCAGTGCCAACTGTCGCACGGATACCGAGAAAATTGTTACCGTTCGAAAAGTTCACAGGAGTTGGACTGGGGAACGATGCATAGCTGCCGAATACATTCGGGCCATACTGCACCGTTCCGCGGTCAACGAAGCTCGACGACGGATTGCCGAAGACAGAGGAGAAAGCGCCGCCCGTCCCGTTGGAAACAAGAAGAGGAGCGGAGAAGCTATCTACTGCAGAAAGAGTGAACGACACGCCTTGCACGGCGAAAGTGAACGGCGAGTTGAGGATGTTTGCGTTGACCTCAGTCAATACCGGTGCGGCATTAGCTGGAGCTGCTACGAACGCGACTGCTAACGCAATCGCCGAAACCATGGCTTTCATGAGGTCACTCCCTGTGCGGTACCACGTGGCACGTCCGCCGCGCGTGGAGAAGTACGGTTAATCATACAGAAAGGTTTCAGGCGCTGTTTGCAGACTTGTGCCATTTTGGGCCGAATGGCGGGCACCTCGCTAGCACTTTTGCCATAAGCCGCATTTCTGAGCCATCGGCTTGGTCGGGAACGCGACGGCAAAACGACCCGATGAAGTTTGACTCGCCGGGCCATGAACGTGCCGTTGACGGGGCTGTTCACTGACGGCTGGGCGTCGTTTAGGTTACCTCAGTCGCTCACTGTATTGAAGATTGCTTCAGCAACAAAACGTCACAAATCAGTTGCGACGGAGCAAACGTTAAACGCTAATCATCTCGGATGAGGTTAGGGGATCGGTACATACTGTGAGTGAGAGGTTTGCCTTCCCAAAGCCGCCGACCCCGGCAGTTGTCGAGCGGATGAGGACGCTTGCCAAGGTGGCGCTCAGGCGCCGCGGCTTCTCAGAATTCGAGATCTCAGCTTACTTCAACACAGGCGTCATGCCGATCTCGCCTAAGTCGCGATCGGGGCCTAACCTTGAGACTTAGCCCGCTAATAGGGGTGCGAGGACGGCGCGACCCCGTCGGACCGCTTCAGCATAACCGAAAGGACGAAGCAGCCCATAATTCCGACCAGCCCCACCATCAGCACCGCGGCGACTCACACCAGGCGGCGCTCTCTAGGCGTCACCCTTTCGCCTGGTCGGGAATACAGGCCCGCGTACCGTCATAGGCTCGGTTGGGTACGGCTTCTGCAAAGCGACGATGTCGTCGTAGCTGCCCTGCAACCAGCGATCATGATCCTCGGGCGCTAGGATGGTGATCATCGCCTTGGGATGGATCGGCGCGACCAGCTCGTTCGGATCGCAGGTGACCATCGTGAAACCGGCACCTTCCTTTGTATGCTGCCAGAACCCAGCTACGGCGAAGGTCGGCTGGTCGGTGACCGCGAACCACATCTCGCGCTTCAGCGGCGGCTTTCCGTCGCCCAGATCGTGCTTGTCGGGCGTCCACTCGCAAAATTCTGTTAGCGGTACGAGGCAGCGGTTCTCGGGCTTGTCCGCAAGCTTCCGCCACTGCGGCAGTCCAAGGTTGCGGACGTTGGTCATCGGCCAGGGTGCCTGACCGCCTAGGACATCCCAGCTCATCACGTCCCAGCCGCGGATGCCGTCCTGCTCGCGAATGACATAGTTGCGTCTCTTGGGGCGCAGCTCCTGCGGGTTGAATGTGTTTTCGCGGGGGCGCTCGTCGAAGAGTTTGCCCGTCGAGCTGAACAGCGTCTCGGGTTCACCCTTGTAGCGCGCCCGATTGCACATCAGCGACTGTGATCCGGTCGGCCGCCATCCTTGCTGTCCGGCGCTTCTTGCCCGTCGAGGGTCGCGGCATAAGCAAGCAGCGCGTCGACAACTTCAACCACAATGGAGCGCTTGCCTTCCATTCCAGAGGACGCCGGTACAGCTTGGAGCCGGTCGGCGACTTCGTTAGCGTCGAACGGCCATGACGGGGCCGCACTGGTTCCGCGATCGGTGCCTTGGGTCATCCAGCTTCTCTAGTCTCAAGGCATGCGCTCTGCCAGCGATGTCGCCCTTTAAATTGAGTCGTTTACGCCCTGTTAACCATTCCTGCCGTCTACACCGTCGGCGAAACGGACAGGAAGATTAAGTATGCGGACCACTATCTACGCTGCTGCCATAGCCGGCAGCCTGGCTGCCACCTCGGCTGGAGCCGTGACGTTCACTGCGACGAACGGCGGCCCCGGCACGTTTGCAGCCTCTGCTGCTGACGCGCAGTATACCTTCGAATCTGCCGTAACGGGTAGCGGTGGCGAGCCGGCTGGCTTTGCCCGTACGGGTGGTCAGACCACGAATGTTTCGATCAACGGGATTGCCGCCAATCCGTTCGGCGCGACTTCCGGCAACGGCTTTCTCTACGTCACCGCCGGGGGCATCTCGACCATCTCGGCGCTGGCAACGACCTATCAGATCATCTCTTTCTACGTTGGCTCGATCGATCTCGGCAACACGGTGTCGCTGCTCGCCGCTAATGGGAGCATCCTTGCGTCTTACGATGGCGATGCGCTCGCTTCACCCATCGCGCCCGATGGGCAGCAGACCTTGCCGCAGACCAATCGCCTGATCACGTTCGTCGCGGATGCTGGCGAGGCCTTCTCGGGCATCAGCTTCTCATCGAGCGTCAACTCGCTGGAGGTCGACAACGTCCGCTTCGCCACCGCGGTGCCAGAGCCGGCAACGTGGGCGATGATGCTGGTGGGCTTTGCGATGGTGGGTGCGGCAGCGCGTTACCGCCGTCGCCTGACCAATGTTCGTTTCGCCTAGGTTGCTCCCTGTTTCATAGGCGCTAACTCTGGCCGTCGGGAGCGATCCCGGCGGCCTTCTTTGCACACAATCTGCCCGCCACAACCGCAGACTGGCTCTTGTTGCCGGTGCGTACGGTGCTTTGGTGCTGCCTTGTGCTCATACCATTACGCTCGGACCGTCGGCACCTCAGCGATACTCGTCGTCCATGCAGGGGATCGCATTTCCGACCGCAGCTTCCATTCGCGCCTGAACCCCTGTGATGCAGTTACCGCGGTCCATCTGCCGAACCGTCCGTTAATCTCGTCGAGGGCCCCCATGAGCCGGTTGCGCTTGTCGGTGTCGCCCTCGAACAGCGTGCGCGGCCGCAGATCGGCGGCGACCAGATCATCCAGCATGATGCCAGCCTTGGTATAGGCGTAGCCATCCCGCCACGCCCGCTCAGCCCCCCGCCTGGCGGCGGCGATCAGTTCCAGGCTGTCGTTGGTCATCGGGTGCAGCGTCACGGTGCGCGATCCGGCATACTGCGGCCGCTCGGGCTTGTGCCGGTTTGTATGAAAGAAGGCCGTCAGCCGCGCTGCGACCAGGCCGTGGCTCCGTAACTTCTCGCCAGCGCGTAGAGCATACTGGCTGAGCGCTCCCATCAAACCGTCGAACGTCGTCACCGGTGTTCCAAAGGACCGGGTTACCGCCATTCCCTTCCGCTGCGGCTCGATCATCTCCACAGCGGACGAGGGCACGCCCCGCAGTTCAGCGACGAGCCGCTCCAGCACGACGGTGCCGACCGCCCGTGCCTGCTTCATCGGCATGTCCCTGAGCGCCTCAGCCGTGTCGATGCCAAGCGCTGCCAGCTTGCGTGCAGTGGCGCCTCCCACTCCCCAGACATCGCCAATCGGAAAAGCGGCCATGACCTGCTGTCGGGTATCCTGATGGCGCAGATCGGCAACGCCATTGAACCGCGCATCCTTCTTCGCGGCGGCGTTGGCGAGCTTGGCGAGCGTCTTCGTCTCCGCAATGCCGACGCAGGTCGGGATGGTCGTCCACTGGCGCACCTGGTCCCGCATGGCATGGGCGTGGGCTACCAGGTCGCGGCTCTCGAAGCCGGCAAGGTCAAGGAAGGTCTCGTCGATCGAGTAGATCTCGAAGTCGCGGGCGAATGCCTCGCAGGCGGCGATCACCCGGCGCTGCATGTCGCCATAGAGCGTGTAGTTCGACGACAGGACACGGATGCGGTGCTGGCGTACCTTGTCGCGCAGGTGGTGGATGGGATCGCCCATCTTGATCCCCAGCGCCTTTGCCTCTGCCGACCGAGCGATGGCGCAGCCGTCGTTGTTGGAGAGGACGATGACCGGCACCCCGACCAGACTGGCGTCGAACGCCCGCTCGCAGGACACATAGTAGTTGTTGCAGTCGATCAGCGCGATCGGCGGGCTCATGGCACCTGGCGAGCGACGCCCACCACCACTCCCCAGATCTCCACATGCTCATCGACCAGGATGTGCGAATAGCCTTCAGCCTCGGGCACCAGCCAGTGGCGGCCATCCATGTGACGCAGCCGCTTCAAGGTGCGTTCGCCGTGCACCAGCGCGACCACGATGGCACCCGCCCGCGGTTGCTTGGCGCGGTTCACGACGATCAGATCTCCGTCGTTGATCCCAGCGCCGCTCATCGACTGCCCCTCGACCCGCATGATGTAGCTGGCGGCAGGGTGCTGGACGAGCCAGGCGCCAAGGTCGATCGGCTCCTGCATGTCGTCCTGAGCTGGAGACGGGAAGCCGGCGGGAGTGCGGCACAGGAAGAACGGCACCTCCCGCGGCACCAGTTCGTACGGTATGTCGTGGAGCCGTAACCCGCTCATGCATCAGTCCCTTTTCTGACACGCCTTGTAACGCCAGCCAGAACGTAAAGGGAACAATGATTCTTGCAGAAGCCGGCTGCCGCTCGTATTTGGCCGCTCAAGAACCGGCTCGCAGGTCGTTGCTCGATCACAATCGAGCAGCACGGATGCAGTCGGATCGGCGGAGTGGATGATGCTGAACGACAAAGAGCGGGGTTACTATGCACGCCGCGCTGAAAAGGAGCTGCTGATGGCCGCTGCGACCGAGAACCGGGGCGCCTGTGCCAGCCACTACGCGCTGGCCAACCTGTACCTGAACCTGGCCTCCGCTGCGGAGGCCGAGGAGAAGCTTGCCCAGGCCGAGTAGGTGGCGCTCCATTTCATCGGCTTTCGCGGAGACGAATATACCCGAGCGGTGCGCCTGTTTGGCCTACCCGACTTCATCCATATCGGTTGGGATAGATGGGCAAAGCAGGAGGTGATGCTGGACGACGTGGCGGTGTTCGCGCGGGACACAGCTGATGATGCCCCATCCGCCTACAGCTTTCCCGACATCCGAGAAGACCAGCCCTGACGATGCCCGTCCTACCGCCACCCTTCATCTGTGCCGTCGTCTCGGTCTACGACGCTGACGGACCCATCCGGTGCGTCAACGGCATCAAGGTGCGCGTTGCCGGCATCAATGCCCGCGAGACGGACGGATCCTGCCGCATCAACGCCCCGTGCCCAACGATGCCCCACGAGCAGGCAAAGCCGATCGTCGAGCGCCTGGTGCTGCACAAGCGCCTGTTCTGCCAGCCGGTAGGGCGCAGCTACCATAGGGTTGTCGCCCGCTGCACGCTGCCGGATGGTCGATCGCTGTCGTGTGCGATCATCGCGGCCGGAGCAGGGGTCAGGTGGGACCGCTACTGGCAGCAGTACCGCATGGGCGAATGCCGCTGATAGCTGGCGTGGGGGAGGGGGCGAGAGCATCATTGGATGCTGCGTGCCGGCGCCTTGCAACCAAAAGAGTAAGTGGAGCGCCACCGGATCGCGCCAACGGCCTCTGAACCTTCAGCGGGCATCAGCACCCCCTGAATCTCGCTGCCGCCACCGCTCCGCCTGGTGATCAGTCGTCGTCTTCATCGTCCACGGTGTCTGCTTCGAGCCCAAGGTCGCGACTGAACGTCAGCGTTACCGTGTCTCCATCTTCATCAGCCTCGACCAATTCGTAGTGCTCCTCGGCAGCTGGCTCCATGACAGCTTCTACAAGCGCGCGGACTTCGGGCGAGAGGCCTTTTAGGTTCATCATCAAATGCCTTCTTGGTTCAATCGAACGCGCAACGAAGGTCAATGTAGAAGTGTCCGTTACCGACTTGTAGAACCCGACTCAACGGCAAGGAAACTGGTGTGAGTGGCTAGAGCACCGAGACCACTTACAGCTGAGGATAGGTCGGGCGACGGGATAAATGATTATCGATACCTCGCCCCAGAAGCTGAGATGGTGACAATCGCAGCGAAAAGAAGGTGCGCCCGCAATCGAACCGCTCTGAGGGGTGATGCGAGGTAACGATCCTCTCCCCTCGAGAAAACTGTTAACTCAATCAATGGCTTGAAAGCCAGAAGTGGTGCCGGTTGCAGGAATCGAACCCGCGACCTTCGGTTTACAAAACCGCTGCTCTACCAGCTGAGCTAAACCGGCGTACCGGCGCCCCATGCGTCAGGTGACGCCGAAGGTCCAGCCCTCCGTGTCGGCCACCGCGTCGAGGCCGGGTGGATGCCATAGCGTCGGGTCCTCCGCATGCCGGCGCAGCCACGCCGCGCTGACGATCGCATCGGTAGCGTGATCGTCATAGCGGTTGAGCGACGCATGGGGCGCGGTACCCAGTCGCGCCAGGGCATGGTCCAGAGCGGCAGCGTCGCGGATCTTGCTGCGGCCCGGACGAAGCCCGGCGGCGCGTGCGGCGATCGTGGTATAGATTTCGACGATCACCGGCCCGGATGGTGGCAAGGGATCGAACGGCCATACGGGAATGACATCTCGCAGGCGGTCGAGGATGCGCATGCCGGTCAGGCTCGCCTTGCCGACCTGACCCGCGCCGACCAGATTGAAGCAGCTCGACGGACGGAGAGCCGACAGATCGCGCATGCGACGCTCGCAGCGACGCAGCCGCCCGGTGCCGCCACCGAACAGATCGCCCTCGGCGCGTTGATGGCGAAAGTACCGCGCGGTCGTGGGTCGATTCAGGAAGCTGCCGACCCCCAGATGCGGATCGTCGATGCAGGCGTCGTCTATCAACCGCCACAGCTCCTTGGCAGTCGGCGGCGACTCGGGCCAACCCGGAAAGAAGGAGCCTCGGTCTTCGAAGGGCAGACCGAAAGACAGGTCCATGCCGACCAGCATGTCGGTGCGTGCCGCCGCGTGATCCAGCAGCCAGCCGAGTACGGCAGACCGCGACCAGCCTTGGCCGGGCTGCAGCAACACCGGCGCCTCGGCTCCGATCCCGGCCCGGGCGACGGCGATGCCCTTCGGCCGTTCCACCGCCTGCCCCGACCAGTCGATGGCGACAAAATGCGAGAAGTGGGTCGGGGTGGCTATGAGTGCTCGTCCCGCAACGCGTCCCAATGCGCCATCCGCTCCGCGATGCGCTTCTCGAACCCGCGCTCGCTCGGCTCGTAGAAGCGTTGGGGCGGCAATTCCTCGGGCCAGTAGTCGGCACCGGAGAACGCCCCGTCCTCGTCATGGTCGTAGCGATAGCCCTTGCCGTAGCCCAGATCCCGCATCAGCCGGGTCGGTGCGCCGAGGATCGACTTCGGCGGGCTGAGCGATCCGCCTTCCTTCGCCGTCCGCCATGCCGCCTTCTGCGCAAGATAGCTGGCGTTCGATTTGGGCGCGGTGGCGAGGTACAGGCAGGCCTGAACGATCGCCAGCTCCCCTTCCGGACTGCCGAGGAAGTCGTAGGTGTTCTTGGCGGCGATGCACTGAACCAGCGCCTGCGGATCGGCGAGGCCGATGTCCTCCACCGCGGCCCGCGTCAGCCGGCGCAGCACGTAGAGCGGCTCCTCGCCGGCGACCAGCATCCGCGCCAGATAGTAGAGTGCCGCCTGCGGATCGGAGCCGCGAATCGACTTATGCAATGCCGAGATCAGGCCGTAATGCCCCTCGCGATCCTTGTCATAGACCGCCACCCGCCGCTGGAGCAGCGTCGATAACGCCGCGGGATCGAGCGGGGCCGGCAGCCGGATCGCGAACAAGGTTTCCGCCTGGTTGAGGAGGAACCTGCCGTCGCCATCGGCACTGGCGATCAGTGCGGTGCGGGCGTCCGCGTCCAGCGGCAGCGGTGTGTCCGTCGCGGCCTCCGCCCGCTGCAACAGCTGGTCCAGTGCGGCCGGACCGAGGCGGTGAAGTACCAGGACCTGCGCCCGGCTCAACAGCGCGGCATTCAGCTCGAACGAGGGGTTCTCGGTCGTCGCGCCGACCAGGACGACCGTCCCATCCTCGACGAATGGCAGGAAGCCGTCCTGCTGCGCCCGATTGAAGCGATGGATCTCGTCGACGAACAACAGGGTCTTCTTGCCGACGCGGCCATGATCCTTCGCCTCGGCAAAGACGCGCTTCAGGTCGGCCACACCCGAAAAGACCGCCGAGATGCTGGCGAACCGAAGGCCTACCGCGTCGGCGAGAAGGCGGGCGATGGTGGTCTTTCCGGTACCGGGCGGTCCCCAGAGGATCATCGACGACAACCGACCTGCCGACACCATCCGTCCGATCGCACCGTCGGGCCCGGTCAGGTGATCCTGCCCCACGACCTCGGCGAGCGAGCGCGGCCTCAGCCGGTCGGCGAGCGGCGCATCGGCCGGCGTTTCGGAAGATGTCGGGGGTTCGAACCCGGCGAACAGGTCGGCCATGCACCGGAATGTAGGGCGGAGAGGGGCAGACGTCACCCGCGAAGGTGAGACGGACGTAAGGCGTGCGGCAGTTGCAAAGATATATCACCGACACTCTTGACGCTGGATTGTTGCGATATATCTTAGTTGCATCGAAACGTGTTAGGGACCGGTTATGTTCTTCCATCATCATCACGATCATCGGGATCGCCGCTGCGGGTCGATGGGCGGTGGCGGCCGCTGGGCGCGCGGGCCGTTCACCGGCGAGGGCCGCCATGGCGGCGGCGGACGGCGCGGTCGCATGTTCGATGGCGGCGAGTTGCGGCTGGTGTTGCTGCGCCTGATCGCCGACGAGCCTCGTCACGGATACGACCTCATCCGCGAGATCGAGGCGATGACGGCCGGTGCCTATGCTCCCAGTCCCGGCATCGTCTATCCGACGCTGACCCTGCTCGACGAGATGGGGCTGATCGACGAGCAGCAGTCGGAAGGCGCCAAGAAGCGGTTCGCCGTCACCGATACCGGACGTGCGCAACTCGCCGAGCAGGCCGAACTGGTGGACGCGCTCATGGCGCGCCTGCGATCCCTGGGCGAGCACCGCGAACGAACCGACGGAGCGCCCATCCGCCGGGCGATGGGCAATCTGAAGGTGGCGCTTGCCGATCGCCTGGGGCGCGGCGAGTTTTCGGAACAGACGCTCCACGATGTCGTCGCATTGATCGACGAGGTCGCACAGAAGATCGAGCGGCTGCGGTGAACGTGTCGGTCGCACGGGTGCCGACGGGGTCGGCCAGCCGCTATCTCCAGCAACTCGCCAAGCACTGGGGCCACAAGATGACGGTCGCGTTCACCGCGGAGGAGGGAACGATCGACTTCCCAAACGGTGCGCGGCTGGCGATGCGCGCCGAAAGCGAGACGCTGGACGTCGTGCTGTCCGTACCCGATGGCGAGGACAGCGCGCGGATGCGCGACGTGGTGGCGAGCCATCTCGATCGCTTCGCGTTTCGAGAGGCGCCGCTGACGTTCGACTGGCAGGAGGGATAGGTCCGGCTGCCCGGCTTTACCCGGTCGCGATTGACGCAGGCGTGCTGCGGCGAGCGAGGAGCGTCAGGTAAGCATCCAGCACCGCCTGGTTCACGCTGTCCCACCGGTATTGCGCCGCCCGCGCATGCCCCGCTGCGCCAAGCTTGTCCCGCAGGCAAGGCTCGCCGACGATCCGGCCGATCGCATCGGCATAGGCGCTGGCATCGCGCGGCGGCACGAGGAACCCGGTAACCCCTTCCTCGACCAGATCGATCGCGCCGGTGGCGCGGGCGGCGACCACCGGCACGCCCGCGGCCATTGCCTCCAGCGTCACGTTGCCGAACGTTTCGGTGACGGATGGGTTGAAGAACACGTCCATCGAGGCGACGGCCTGGCCCAGCGCAGCGCCGCGCTGGAAGCCGGCGAACACCGCATCGGGAACCTGGGTGGCGAACCAGTCGCGCGCCGGGCCGTCGCCGATCACCAGGATCTTGTGCGGCACGCCCCGCGCGGTCAGCGCGGCCGCGACCTGCGCGAAGACGTCAAGCCCCTTCTCCTTCACCAGCCTGCCGAGGAAGCCGATTGCGACATCGCGGTCGCCGATTCCCAGTTCGCGCCGCCACGCCGGATCGCGGCGGTCGGGCGAGAACCGGTCGTGGTTCACCCCGCGCGACCAGATATCGATCGACGTCGTCACGCCCCATCCGCGCAGGATCGCGGCCATGCCGGGGGTGGGGACCAGCACCTCGTCCGACCGGTTGTAGAATCGCGTCAGCAGCCGTTCGACCGGCCGTTCGAGGAACTTCATGCCGTAATAGCGCGGATAGGTCTCAAATCGGGTATGGAGCGAGGCGACGGTGGCGATGCCGTGCCGCCGGCCCCAGCTCAGCGCGCGGTGGCCGAGCAGTTCGGGCGCCGAGACATGGACGATGTTGGGCGAGAACGCCGCCAGGTCGCGCCGTATCCTGCCCGGCAAGCCACGCGCCATCCGGTACTCGTCCCGTCCCAGCGGCAGCGGCAGTGCCGGCACGTCGACCAGATCGCCTGTCGCCGGGAACGCGGGCCGTGCGACCGTGGGTGAATAGACCCGCACCGTCACCCCCCGCGACATCAGGTGCGCCACCAGCAGGTTCAGCGCCTGATTGGCCCCGTCGCGAACATAATTGTAGTTGCCGCTGAACAGGGCGACGCGCAGGTCCGTGGCCGTCGGGGTATCGTTGACCTGCATGGGCCGGGGGCGATACCCGCGCACATCGCCGAGCGCCAGCCGCATCACCCGTTTGTGACCGATTTATTGCACATCGCCATGGGCCGCCGCCGGGTGTTGTGTTCCCGTCCCGTTCCGCTACATCGCGAGCCATGGCAAAGCCGCAGAAGCGATATGTGTGTCAGGCATGCGGGTCGGTGGCGTCGCGCTGGCAGGGCCAGTGCGGCGACTGCGCTGAGTGGAACACGCTGGTGGAGGAGGCCGGGGCGGTCGTCACTCCGTTCGCGGCGAAGCATAATCTGCACGGCGGTGGCCGGTCGATCGTGCTGACCTCGCTGGATGCGGAGGTGACGCTGCCGGCGCGGATGGCGACGGGGATCGCCGAGTTCGACCGCGCACTGGGCGGCGGCTTCGTCGAAGGATCGGCGACGCTGATCGGCGGCGATCCCGGGATCGGCAAGTCGACCCTGTTGCTCCAGGCGGCGGCGCGGCTGGCCAGTGCCGGGCGCACCGTCGCCTATGTCTCGGGCGAGGAGGCGGCGGATCAGGTCCGGTTGCGGGCACGACGGCTGGGGCTTGGGAACGCTCCGGTGCAACTGGCTGCGGCGACCTCTACCCGCGACATCCTGACCACCCTGTCGGCCGGTCCGCCGCCGGCGCTGCTGGTGATCGATTCGATCCAGACGATGCATTCCGACCTGATCGAGGGTGCGCCGGGCACGGTCAGCCAGGTCCGTGCCTCGTCGCAGGAGTTGATCCGTTTCGCCAAGGAACGCGGCACCGCACTGGTACTGGTCGGCCATGTCACCAAGGACGGCAGCATCGCCGGCCCGCGGGTGCTGGAGCACATGGTCGATACCGTGCTGGCGTTCGAGGGAGAGCGATCGCACCAGTACCGCATCCTGCGGGCGATCAAGAACCGGTTCGGCGGCACGGACGAGATCGGCGTCTTCTCGATGCAGACCGAGGGGCTGTCGGAGGTCGCCAATCCCTCCGCACTGTTCCTTACCCACCGCGAGGAGGGCGTGACGGGCGCGACGGTGTTTCCCGCGCTGGAGGGGACGCGGCCGGTGCTCGTCGAGATCCAGGCGCTGGTCGTCCGGCTCGCGAGCGGCGCGACACCGCGACGATCGGTGGTGGGGTGGGATTCCGGACGGCTGGCGATGATCCTGGCGGTGCTGGAGGCGCGCTGCGGCCTCTCTTTCTCGTCGTGCGAAGTCTATCTGAACATCGCCGGCGGCTACAAGGTGCAGGATCCCGCCGCCGATCTGGCCGTGGCCGCGGCATTGGTGTCGGCGTTGTCGGAGCGACCGGTCGCGGCGGAATCGGTGGCGTTCGGCGAAGTCGCCCTGTCGGGTGAGATCCGGCCGGTGGCGCACGGACCGTTGCGGCTGAAGGAAGCGGGCAAGCTGGGGTTCGAACGGGCGCTGGTGCCCGGTGCGATGGCGAGGGACGATGGACCGCTGCGGCTGACCGGCTTCCGGACGCTGGGCCAGTTCGTCGATCACATGCTGGGCCGTTGAGCGTCGGCGATCTTCATCCGCCCGCTGAAATTCTCTCTCGACTTCGCGGGCCGGTGCCGGTCTTAAGGCGGGCATGGCCCTGACCTCGCTCGACGTGATCGTCCTTCTCGCCGTTGCCGGTGCCGCGGTCATGGGCGCGGTACGCGGGTTCGTGACGGAGGTGCTGTCGCTCTTCGCGTGGATCGCGATCGTCGCCGCGCTGAAGCTGTTCCACATTCCCGTCGCGCAGGCACTGACGGGCGTCGTCGGCACCGTTTCCGGCGCCGCCGTCCTCGCCTTCGCCCTGCTGGCCGGCGTGACCTATATCGGCGGCAAGCTGGTGGCGAACGCGATCGGCCGGCGCACGCGGACCTCGGTGCTGGGCCCGGTCGACCGTGCGCTGGGTTTCGGCTTCGGCGCGCTGAAGGGGCTGATCCTGGCCAGTCTGGTTTTCCTGCTGACCGCGCTGGTGATCGATACGGTCGGTGGCGGGCCGGCGCGACGCCCCGCCTGGATGGTCAAGAGCCGCACCTACCCACTCCTGAACGCGACCAGTGCCGGCATCGCCGATTTCGTCGACCGGCGCCGGCGCGGATTGCCGGTGTTCGGCGCGCGCCCGCTGTCGGATCCCGCCGCGAACGCGACGGGCAGCGAATCATGAGCGGCACCCTCTACAACACCGATATCCTGCGGCTCGCTGCGACGATCCCGCATCACGAACGGCTGGTCGCGCCGATGGGGAGCAGCGAGCGCCGGTCGCCGATCTGTGGCAGCCGGGTGACCGTCGACGTCGATCTCGGTCCTGACGGTCGGGTCGCGGCGGTGGGTCTGCTCGTCCGCGCATGCGCCCTGGGCCAGGCGTCGTCGTCGCTACTGGCCGCCGGGATCGTGGGCCGTACGCCGGCCGAACTGGCCGCGGCGCGCGATGCATTGTCGGATTGGCTGGCGGCGGGGCAGGGGGAGGCACCCGACTGGCCCGGCGTCGCGATCTTTGCGCCGGCGCTGCCCCATACCGCCCGCCACGCCTCGATCCGGCTCGCGTTCGAGGCGGCGGCGGAGGCCGCGGCGATCGCGGCCACCGCGGATCGGGCGACCGGCTGATGCACGAGGCCGGAGAATTCTCGCTGCTGCGCGACGGGGCGGTCCTGCTGGGCATGGGGCTGGCGTTCGTGCTCCTGTTCCGGCGGCTCGGCCTGGGTGCGACGCTGGGCTATCTGGTCGCGGGCGCGGTCGTCGGGCCGCATGTCCTGGGGCTGGTTGGCGATGCCGAAGCGAAGATGGGCATCGCCGAACTTGGCATCACCCTGCTCCTCTTCATCGTCGGGCTGGAATTGAACCCCACGCGCCTATGGCGGATGAAGCAGGAGATCTTCGGCGTCGGGCTGATCCAGGTCGTCGCCTGCGGGCTGGCGATCACCGGGATCGTTCTGCTCGCCGGTTTCTCGCCGGCCGCCGCCCTGGCGCTTGGCCTCCCGCTCGGGCTGTCGTCGACCGCGCAGGTGCTGCCGATGCTGCAGTCCTCCGGCCGGATGCGGACGCCGTTCGGCGAGCGGACGTTCGCCATACTGCTGTTCCAGGACCTGTCGATCGTGCCCCTCATCACGATCATCGCCGCGATGAGCCGCAACCCCGCCGATGCCGGTGGTTCGCCCGGCTGGGTGTTGGCGCTGGAAACGGTGGCGGCGGTCGTCGGGCTGGTGCTGGCCGGCCGCTTCCTCCTGCGGCCGCTATTCAGGCTGATCGGCAATCTGGGCGAGCGCGAGATGTTCGTGTTCGCCGGGCTGTTCACCGTGATCGCCAGCGCCGCCGTCATGGAATTGCTTGGACTGTCGACCGCGCTCGGTGCCTTCATCGCGGGGGTGATGCTGGCCGACAGTCCCTACCGGCACGAACTGGAGGCGGATGTCGAGCCGTTCCGGTCGATCCTCCTCGGCCTCTTCTTCCTCGCGATCGGCATGATGCTCGACCTGAACGCGATCGCCGAGCGGCCGTTCTTCGTCGCCGGCATGGCCATCGCGCTGATTGCGACCAAGGCGCTGGTCATCTTCCTGATCGGGCTGGCGTTCCGGATGACGTGGCGGAGCGCGCTCGCGCTCGGCCTGTTGCTGAGCCAGGGCGGCGAGTTCGGTTTCGTCCTGTTCGCGCAGGCGCAATCGGGATTCCTGATCGCGCCCGACGCCGCCAGCCTGTTCGGTGCGATCATCACCCTTTCGATGGCGACGACGCCGTTCCTGATGAGCGCCACTCGCCGGTTCCGGGCGGAACCGATCGTCAAGGGCGGTGAGCGCGACGGACCGACCGCCGATGGTGCCAACGCCATCATCGTCGGCTATGGCCGTTTCGGCCAGACGGTCGGCCAGATGCTGCTGACGCAGGACATACCGGTGACGCTGATCGACCGCGATATCGAGATGATCGATATCGCAGGCGAATTCGGTGCCAAGGTCTATTACGGCGACGGCACCCGCCTCGACCTGTTGCGACAGGCGGGGGCTGCCGATGCCGAGCTGATCCTGTTCTGCATCGACGGCGACCAGATCGAACCGGCAATGGTCGAGGGCGTGCACGAGGCCTTTCCCAAGGCTGCGATCTACGTTCGCGCCTATGACCGGCGTTCCCTGATCAAGCTGAAGAACGGCCCCGCGGACTATGTCGTGCGCGAGGTGCTGGAATCCGCGGTCAAGATGGCTCGCCTCGCGATGCGCGGCCTCGGCATCGCCGCGAGCGATATCGACCGGGCGGAGGACATGTACCGCGCCCGCGACAAGGAGCGGCTGCGCATCCAGGTCGAGGCCGGCGATATCCGCGCGGCGCGAACCGAGACGGCGCAGCGCTTTCCATGGGGGAACGACCCGAGATGATATTGGGAATGCTGGCCGCCTTGTCCGGTGCCGTTGCGGTCGCTGCCGGTGCGTTCGGCGCGCATGGCGTGGCTGGCCAGCCGGCCGAGTGGCTGCGTACCGGTGGACAATATCAGCTGATCCACGCCGTTGCCGCGCTCGTCGCGCTCCGGCTGGAGGCGCGCGGCCCGGCGTGGCTTTTCGTCGCGGGCGGGGCGATCTTCGCGATCACGCTCTACGCCATGGCCGTCGGTGCGCCGCGGTGGCTGGGGGCGGTGACCCCGGTCGGCGGCGCGCTGATGATCGGCGGCTGGCTGTGGCTCGCCTGGCGCTTGCGCGGCTGACGCAAAAAGGGCGCCCCGACCGTCTGGTCGGGGCGCCTCTCCTGTACAATAGCGACGTCGATCAGGCGATCGCGGCGATCGTGCTGCGGCGGCGATAGCGGGCGGCGGCGCCCACCATGCCGAAGCCGACCATCATCATCGCCCACGTGGCGGGTTCCGGAACGGCGGTGACGCTGTAGTTCGCGGTCTCGAACGCATCCATCGGCACCGAGTTGGAGAACGACAGGCTGGTGATCGTCTCGCCCGCCGAGGTGGCGAACTGGACGTACTGCGACACGTTCTGGTTGCCGTCGGTGGTCGGGAAGCCCAGGCCGTTCGCGGTATACTCGTAGCTGTTCAAGTTCGTATTCACGGTCAGCACGTTATACGTGTCGGGCGAACCCCACAGGAAGCTGAGATAGGTCAGCGGGCTGGTGAAGGCGAGCAGGGCCGGCTGACCGGCGGTGGGGCCCACCGCGAGGAAGTTGTTGCCGAACACCGAACCGGCCGGAAGATCGGCGAACGGCATATCGCTGTTGTACACCTCGCCGCCGGTAAGCGTGGCGACGCTGCCGCCTGCCAGGCCTGCGGAGCTAAGCTCGAGAAAAGGTCCCGTGCCGCCACCCAGCGACGGGAAGATCGCTGCATCGGCAACGGCCGGCATCGCGCACATGGCGGACGCGGCAAGAGCGAGGGTCTTCAGACGCATACATAACTCCCTATTCGAAAAACGATGTCGCCATTGCGACAATCGCTGTCCGCCAAATGTGCAGAGCGGACGAAAGTTCATAAAAGACTCAGTCTTTGGGAACTTCTTTGCGGCTATGTTCCATTCTGGTGCAGAAATGGCGGCATCGTAGCGGCCGCCGCGCTGTCCCGGGCTGGTCGCTCGCCGCCACGGCGATCCCGTTGTCGAGCGACGAATAGGCGGCGTCAGCGTCGCCTGCGACAGCTGTCCGAGCAGTATACGACCTGTTCCCAGTCGCGCGCCCATTTCTTCCGCCATGCGAACGGCCGTCCGCAGGCCGGGCAGACCTTGGTCGGCAGATCGCGCTTGTCTACGCCGTTGGGCACGGGCGTGCGTCCGCGTCGAGGAAGCGTTCGACATCGGCCAGATCCACCGATCGATCGAGATAGGTCTGCCCGATCCCCCGCGCGAGCAGGAAGGGCAGGGTGCCCGCCGCCATCTTCTTGTCGTGCCGCATGTGCTCGACCAAACGTGCGCCGCTCGCTTCGGTCCCGGCCGCGGCGAGACCGTCGGGAAGCCCGATCGCGCGGAAGTGCGCCGCGACGCGCGCGGCATCCGCCGCCGTGCACAGGCCGCGCGCTGCGGAGAAGCGGAACGCCAAGGCGATGCCCGCCGCCACGCCCTCGCCGTGGATCAGGCTGCCGTCGAAACCTGCCTCCGCCTCCAGAGCATGGCCGAAGGTGTGGCCCAGGTTCAGGAGCGCGCGGGTACCATTCGTTTCATGCTCGTCGGCGGCGACGATGCGCGCCTTCGCGGCGACCGAATGAGCGATGGCATGGACACGCGCATCCACGTCGCCGCCCAGCAGGACGGGTCCGTTCGCTTCGCACCACGCGAAGAAGGCGGCATCGTCGATCAGCCCGTACTTGACGACTTCGGCATAGCCGGCGGCCAACTCGCGCGGCGGCAGGGTATCGAGGACGGCCGGATCGATGAGGACGAGGGCCGGCTGGTGGAAGGCACCGATCAGGTTCTTGCCCGCCGGTGTGTTGATCGCGGTCTTGCCGCCGACCGACGAATCAACCTGCGCCAGCAGCGTCGTCGGAATTTGCACGAAGCCGCAGCCACGCTTCAGGATGGCACAGGCGAAACCCACCAGGTCGCCGATCACCCCGCCGCCCAGCGCGACGACGTGGTCACCACGCTCGACGCCGCGGCGCAACAGCCAGTCGCAAACCTCGGCCAGCCGCTCCCAGCTTTTCGTCGCCTCGCCCGGGGGCAGCACCAGCGCCTCGCTCGCGATGTCCGCGCGGGTCAGTGCGTCCTGCAACGTGGCGAGGTGGGGTCGGACATTCTCGTCGGTCACGATCGCCATCGGCCGCCCGCGCGCCAGCGGGCCGAGATGTTCGCCGGCGCGAGCCAGCAGTCCCGACTCGATGAAGATCGGATAGCTTCGATCGCCCAGCGCCACGGTCACCTTCATCGTCCGATCGCCTTCATTATCGCATTCACCGTTGCCTCGTGCGGGCCCCGCTGGCTGGAAACGTGGATATGGGCCATGGCGTAGAGCGGATCGCGCTTGGCGGCGAGATCGGCCAGTACCTGGCGCGGGTCCTTGCCCCGCAGCAGCGGGCGGGTGTCCCGGCGCCGTACCCGCTCGGCAAGGATGTCGGGATGCGCATTCAGCCAGATCGCGGTCGACTGGTCGAGGATCAGCGCGCGCGTCTCGTCGTTGACGAACGCGCCGCCGCCGGTGGCGATCACCTTGGGCACGCCGTCGATCAGCCGGCCGATCACCCGCCGCTCGCCATCGCGGAAATAGGGTTCGCCGAACCGGTCGAATATCTCCGCGATCGTCATGCCCGCCGCCGATTCGATCTCGTGATCGGCATCGACGAACGGCAGCTCCAGCCGGGCCGCCAGGCGGCGGCCGACCGTCGACTTGCCCACACCCATCAGCCCGACGAGCACGAGCGGCCGGCCGTTCCAGGGGGAGTGGCTTTGCATCATCGTTGCCGGCGCTATACAGCGACTGCGCGTCCACGCAAAAGCGGCGGCATCGCGCACGATTAATCGTTATCAAGGCTTATTCCATGTCCCGCCTGGTCGTCTTCCTCATCGTCCTCCTGGTCGTGATCGGGGGCGTGCTGTTCCTGCTCGCCGGCCGCGATTCGGAACGCCCGGCGGCACAGGTCGAAAAGCAGGTCTCGCTTGCGAACCTCCAATAGGGCGGCCCTGGCGGCGGCGCTCGGCGTCGTCGCACTGGGTGGCGCCGGTCTGGCGCAGGATCGGCCCGAATCGATCCTGCCGCCCGGCTTCGGCGATCCCGCGCCCGCGCCTCGGGCCACGGCCTCGCCACGGGCGGCGCCTGCCGTTCCCGGGGCTGTGCCGACACCCGACGTGGCCGGCGCGATCGTCCAGCCGCTGCCCTCGGACACGCCGTCGCCACTGCCCACGCCCAGTGCCACGCCGTCGCCGGTCGATCCGATGGCTCTCGCCGCATACGAGATGCCTCCCTTCGCCCGTCGCTCGCTGAACAGCGTCGGGATCGGCAACGGCATCGCGCCCGATGCCTTCGGCGGCGCGGACGGCATGTATGTGGAGCAGCTGATGCGGCGCATGGCGGCGCCCCTGCCGTCGCGGTGGCTGTCGATCGCGCTGCGCCGCGCGCTGGTCAGCCGCCTGGACACGCCGCGCCACCTGAACGGCGCCGATTTCGCGGCCGAGCGCGCCTGGCTGCTGCTCCGCATGGGCGAATCGATGGCCGCGCGTGCCGTCGTCCAGCAGGTCGACAATCGCAACTACACGCCCAAACTCTACCAGGTCGCGCTGAACGCGATGCTTGCGGCGGGCGATCCGGCCGGGCTGTGCCCGCTGGCTGAGGGTGGCCTGGCCGTCACCGGGGAGGGCGCCTGGGCGCTCGCCCGCCCGGTCTGCACCACGTTGGCCGGCAATCCGGCCGCGGCGCGTCAGACGCTGGCGTCGGTCCGCCGCCGTCGCATCGCGCCGACCTTCGACATCCGGCTGGCCGAGAAGGTGATGGGCGCCGCTGGGGGACGTCAGGCGGTGACGGTGGAGTGGACCGATGCCGATCGGTTGACGCCGTGGCGATTCGGGCTGGCGACGGCCACGGGCGTGGCGATCCCCGACGACTTCTATGCCGCCGTCGGCCCGCAGCTGACCGGGTGGCGCGCCCTGTCGCCGTCGATACCGGTCAAGGACCGCGTGACGATCGCCGAGCAGGCGGCGGCGCAGGGCGTGCTGTCGAACGTTGCGCTGGTCGACCTCTACGGCGCCGTGGCGATGGCGGACGACGCGCCCGCCGGTGCCGCCGCGACGGCATCGGACCTGCGCACCGCCTATGCCGATCCCGATCCGGCGGCCCGGGCATCGGCGCTCCGCCAGCTATGGGGCAGCACTCCCGCCTATGGGCGTCTGGTGTTGACCGCGCGCGCCGCGGTTCGCCAGCCGGCCGCGGCGAACAACGCCGATGCCGACCGGCTGGTCGCCTCGATGCTGTCGGCCGGGCTCGACCGGACGGCGCAGCGCTGGGCCGGGCTGGTTCCGGTTGGTGGTCAGGCATGGGCGTTGCTGGCGCTCGCCGACCCCGATGGCGGCCGACGCTACGCGTTCGGCGATGTCGAATCCTATGGCGGCGGCGAGCTGCGGCAGCGCTTCCTGTTCGCGGGGCTGGCCGGCCTCGGGCGTCTGCCGGCGGCGGAGATAGAGCGCGGCGCCGAGTCGCTCGCCATCCCCATCGGTGTGCAGAACAGCTGGACCCGTGCGCTCGATCGTGCCGTGGCGGAGAACCAGCCCGGCACGGTGCTGGTACTGGCGGGTATCGGGATGCAGACCGGTGCGTGGCGCGGTGTCCCGGCCGCCTATCTGTACCGCATCGTCGCGGCGCTGCGCGCCGTGGGGCTGGAGGGGGAGGCCCGGATGATCGCCGCAGAGGCGGTCGCCCGGGCGTGAGCATGCTGGCCGACCGGCCACTGATCGACCGCTTTCTCGAGATGCTGGCTGCCGAGGCCGGCGCGGCGCGCAACACGCTGGCCGCCTATCGCAGCGACCTGTCGCTGGCATCGACCGTGCTGGCCGGGCGGCTCGCCATGGCCGACGAGAGCGCCTTGCAGATACTGGCCAACGATTGGCGCGCCCTGTCGCGTGCCACCGTGGCACGCAAGGCGGCCGCGCTGCGTCGCTTCTTCGCGTTCCTCCACGACGAGGGGCATCGCCCGGACGATCCCGGCGTCGCGCTGCCCCGCCCCGGGGCCGTGCGCCCGCTGCCCCGGATCCTGAGCCACGCCGATGTCGACCGGCTGTTCGCCGCGATCGCCGCGCGACTGGCGGTGGAGCATCCCGCGGCGGCCGATCTGCGTCTGGCGGCGATCGTCGAGCTGCTCTACGGCTCGGGACTGCGCGCGACCGAGCTGGTGTCGCTGCCCCGCAACGCCGTCGCGCCGGACCGTCCCTATCTGATCCTGGCGGGGAAGGGCGGCAAGGAGCGGCTGGTACCCATTTCCGACCGCGCCCGTGCCGCCGTTGGTGCCTGGCGGCTGCGGGTGTCCGCCGACAAGCCGTTCCTCTTCCCGTCGGGCGCCCGGCACCTGACGCGCATCCGGCTGTATCAGCTGATCAAGGAACTGGCGGTTGTGGCCGGCATCCCGCCCGACCGGATCAGCCCGCACGTGCTGCGCCACGCCTTCGCCACGCATCTGCTGGCCGGCGGCGCCGATCTCCGCGCGCTCCAGACGATGCTGGGCCATGCCGACATCGCCACGACCGAGATCTACACCCATGTCGATGCCGGTCGTCTGGTCGAACTGGTCAACACGCGGCACCCGCTCGTTGACCTTGCGCCTCGCCAGCCTTAACCGCCGGGCGATGCCAAGCTTCCTCGAATTCGAGAAACCGATCGCCGAGCTGCAGGGGCGGATCGACGAACTGCGCGAGACGGCGGCCGACGGTGCCGTCGACATCGATGCGGAGATCGGGCGCCTGCAGGCGAAGTCCGACAAGCTGCTGCGCGACACCTTCGCCAAGCTGTCGCCATGGCAGAAGACGCAGGTCGCCCGCCACCCCGAGCGGCCGCACTTCAAGAACTACGTCGCCGGCCTGTTCGAGGAATTCCTGCCGCTCGCCGGAGACCGTGCCTTTGGTGACGATCAGGCGATCCTTGGCGGCTTTGCGGCCTTTCGCGGCCGGCGGATCATGGTGATCGGGCACGAGAAGGGCTCCGACACCGCCAGCCGCATCCGCCACAATTTCGGCATGGGCAAGCCGGAGGGTTACCGCAAGGCGATCCGCCTCGTCGAACTGGCCGATCGTTTCGCGCTGCCGATCGTGACGCTGGTCGACACGTCCGGCGCCTTCCCCGGCATCCAGGCCGAGGAGCGCGGCCAGGCGGAGGCGATCGCCCGTTCGACCGAGGCATGCCTGAACGCCGGCGTGCCGGTGGTCGCGGCGATCGTCGGCGAGGGTGGATCGGGCGGCGCGGTGGCACTCGCCGCCGGCAACCGGGTGCTGATGTTCGAGCACGCGGTGTATTCGGTGATCAGTCCCGAGGGCTGCGCGTCGATCCTGTGGCGCACCGCCGATCGCGCGGCCGATGCGGCAGAGGCGATGCGCGTGACCGCGCAGGATCTGAAATCGCTCGGCATCATCGATACGATCGTCGCCGAGCCGCTGGGCGGTGCGCACCGCGCCCCGTCGACGGCGATCGCGGCACTGGGCGACACGATCGAGCGATCGCTGAAGGATCTGGCACCGCTTTCTGCGCAGGAGCTGAAGGCCGATCGACGCGCCAAGTTCCTGAAGATGGGCCGCCTCTGACGCCGGCGGATCGTCGATGATCAGGCGTGGTCCTCCGGCCGGTCGGTAAGCCGCTTCGGCCCGGTCCACCGCCGCATCAGAACGCCGACCAGCCCGCCATTATGGAAATACTCCCGCCACCAGCGTGATCGCCGGCGCCGCTCCGCCCGCTCCATCCAGAACAGCACCGCCACAAGCAGCACGGCGATCGCGACGACGCAAACGGCAGCTTCGATGAGCATGGACCCGGTCTTAAGGCGATCGGTCGCCGGCGCAAGCGCCGCGACACCTTGGAGGCCCGACCGGGAATCGAACCCGGGTGCAAGGATTTGCAGTCCTCTGCGTCACCACTCCGCCATCGGGCCTCGATGCTCGGGAGGCGGGCTGATGGGGAATTTTGCCGGCGCGGTCAACCGGGGAAAGCGGCGGCGAGGGTCCGCTCCACCGATCGTCGTTGGTCAATCGTTAAGCAAGGCCTTGTAATCCCGGTTGCATGGTGTCCGTGAAAGCCGTCCGCCGCGTCGTTGCGCGTCTTCTGTCCGACAGCCGGGCCGCGACCGCCGTGGAATATGGCCTGATCATCGCCATGGTCGTGCTCGCCATGCTCGTCGCGCTGAACAGTGTCGCCAACGTCACGATCGGCATGTGGGGCAATGTCAGCACCCGGGTCGTCAATGCCCGCTGAAATGTCGAGCAAGCGCCTGGCCGATTTAAATCTTTTTAACCTGGGCCGATTATTCCGGTTGTTGCTGGACCGGACACCCGGTGCGGCCGGGTGACTGAAGTTTCGACGATGGAGATCAAAATGCAGACGATTCGCAACATGTTCAAGGACAAGAAGGGCGCCACCGCCATCGAGTACGGCCTGATCGCCGCGCTGATCGCCGTTGCCGCCATCACCGCGATGAGCGCGCTGGGCACCAAGCTGGGCAGCACGTTCAACCTGGTCGCGGCGAACATGAAGTAAGCATCGGCCATCCAGCCTGAATGTTTATTCGGGGGCGGCGAACCGGGCCTGGTTCGCCGCCCCTTCGTGTTTGCCGGCATTGCCGGTCACCCGATCCGCATGGCCCTTGGCGCATACCCGATCGCACGATACTGACGGCGCTACGACAACAGTGTATTGCATGACTAAGACGCTTCGCGTAGAGGGTGGGCCATGACGACGATCGACATCTCCGGCACCAGGGCGCCGACGACCGACAATGCGGCCATGCGACAGGCGATGGTGTCCAGCCAGCTGCGCACCACCGGGGTCGACGATGTCCGCGTCGTCGCCGCGATGGGCACGGTCCCGCGGGAGCGGTTCGTGCCGACCACCTCGGCGTCGATCGCCTATCGCGATGGCGCACTTCCGCTGGGCGGCGGCCGGGCGCAGAACCCGCCGATGCCGACCGGTCGCCTGCTGACCCAGGCCGAGATACTGGCGGAGGATCGCGTGCTGCTCATCGGCGCGGCGACCGGCTATACCGCGGCACTGCTCGCGCTGCTCGGTGCCCGCGTGACCGCGGTCGAGAGCGATCCGGCCCTCGCGGCACAGGCCCGCGACAATCTGGCAGATCAGGATGCGGTGACGGTGGTCGAGGGGCCGCTGCAGGAGGGGCACGCCGATGGAGCCCCGTACGACGTGCTGCTGATCGACGGTGCGGTCGAGGAGGTGCCGGTTCGCCTGATCGAACAGCTGCGGGTCGGCGGCCGGATCGCGACCGGCCTCGTCGAGCGAGGCGTTACGCGTCTGGCCAGCGGGCGCCGTACGGCAAATGGCCACGGCGTCGTTCCGTTCGCCGATGCGGAGTGCGTGGTGTTGCCCGGCTTTGCCCGGCCATCCGGCTTCAGGTTCTGATTTCCATGCGGGGGGCCGCCGTTCGTCGCGCCGTGCTGGCCGGGGTCGCGCTGCTGCCGCTGGCACCGGCGTCGGCCGAGACGCTGCGCGGCGCGCTGGCCAAGGCCTATGCCAGCAATCCGACGATCACGGCCGGCCGCGCCCAGCTGCGCGCCGCCGACGAAAACGTGCCGATCGCACGGTCGCAGGGGCTGCCGTCGCTGAACCTGAACGGGACGGCGACCGACAACGTCGTCCAGGCGAACAACAATTTCCTCAACCCCGAACGGTTCGCCAACGGACAGCTGAACTTCTCGGTGCCCGTCTATCAGGGCGGCGCGGTGAAGAACGCGGTTCGCGCCGCGGAGACGCGGGTGGAGGCCGGCCGCGCGCAGCTGCGCGGGACGGAGGCGAACACCTTCACCAACGTCGTCGCCGCCTATATGAACGTGATCCGCGACGAGGCGATCGTCGGGCTGAACCAGCAGAATGTCCGCGTGCTCGACGTGAACCTGAATGCCAGCCGCGACCGGTTCCAGGTCGGCGACCTCACCCGTACCGACGTCGCCCAGTCCGAAGCGCGTCTGGCGCTTGCCCGCGCCCAGCTTCAGCAGGCCGAGGCGACGCTGATCGGCAGCCGCGAAAACTATATCGCGGTCGTCGGCGCGCCGCCGGTGGAACTGGAAGAGCCGCCGACGCTGCCGAACCTGCCCAATTCACCGCAGACCGCCGTGTCGGAGGCGCTGACCAAGAACCCGACGCTGCTCGCCGCGCGCAAGGCATCGGACGCGAGCCGCTACGACATCGGCGTGGCCAAGGCGAACCGCCTGCCACGAATCGCCGCGATCACGACGGGTACCTATGTCAATTATCTGGGCTCGGCGCCGACGGTGGCGAATGGTCAGGTCTTTCCCGGTTCCACCACCGCCGCGACGGTCGGCGCGCAGCTGACGCTGCCCTTGTTCCAGGGCGGGCGCCCGGCCGCGCAGGTGCGTCAGGCGGAGGCGCAGCGTAGCCAAGCACTGGAAAACCAGACCGCGACGGAGCGTTCCGTCATCTCGCAGACCCGCTCGGCCTATGCCGCGTGGCAATCGTCGCAACAGGTGATCGCCTCCGCCGAGACGGCGGTGAACGCCAACAAGCTCAGCCTCGAGGGGGTTCGGGCCGAGAATAGCGTCGGCACGCGCACCATCCTCGATATCCTGAACGCCGAGCAGGAATTGCTCAACAGCCAGGTCACGCTCGTGACGGCGCGGCGCGATGCCTATGTCGCCGCGTTCGCGCTCCTCGCGGCGATGGGCGACGCAGAGGCGCGCGATCTGGGACTGGACGGGTCGACGCTCTACGATCCGACCATCAATTACCGTCGTGTCCGCAACCGGATCAACGACTTCGACAGCGACGGTGAGCCGGCGGCGGTCGCTCCCTCGACGGCAGCGACGCCGGCGCAAAATGCCGCGGTCAGGCCGCCTGCCGATCCGATGCTCGATACGAATGTTGACAGGAGCCCGGGATTAACCACAGGTGCGTCCTCGCCGAACCGTCAATAGGGACGGGCGAACAGGGTCAGTCGGGAATGGGGGACATGAGCGCCGAGCCGTCGATGGAAGAGATTTTGTCCTCCATCAAACGGATCATCGCCGAGGAAGGCGAGGGGCCCGTGCGCTCCCGTCGTGGTTCACGCGCACAGCCGGCACCGGCACCGGCGCCCGAGCCGTCGGCCTATGTCGATGACGACGACGCGGAGGTGCTGGAGCTCAGCGATCCGATCCCCGCTACCGCCGCCGACGATTTCCCGTTCGCTGATGCACCTGTCGAGGAAGACGTGATCATGCCGCAGCCGCAGGCCGAACCCCAGGTCGCCTCGATCCGGCCCGCGGCGTCCGCTCCGCGCCAGCCCGCCACGCCCGCGCAGGCGCCCGATCCGATCCTGTCGGACCGGACGGCGCAGGCCAGCCGCAGCTCGCTGGACAATCTGACCCGCCTCATCGCCCAGCCGGAACCGGTCGCGGCCGACCGGACGGACGATGGCAGCCTGGAGGGTGTCGTACGCTCCATGCTGCGACCGATGCTGCGCGAGTGGCTCGACGAGAACCTGCCGACCATGGTCGAGCAGATGGTCGCGAGCGAGATCGCCCGGATTACCGGCCAGACGCGCTGAGGTGACGGGAGTGGGAATACGGGCCGGCCGCGCCGCGTCGGCGCGGAACGACTTGTGTCTGGTTCGGTTGAAACGTCGATGAGCGAGTACGAGCCGGATCCTTCCCGGGAGTTCGAGGCGGGCATGGTGCCGCCGGCCCAGATCGCCGATGTCCGGCCGCCCCACCGCGCGCCGCACGACATCTTCTTCGCGGCGGTGAAGACGACGCGGATGCCGATGATCGTCACCGATCCGCATCGGCCCGACAACCCGATCATCTTCTGCAACGACGCATTCACCTTCATGACCGGCTATACCGAGGACGAGATCGTCGGATCGAACTGCCGGTTCCTCCAGGGGCCCGAAACCGACCGGGAGGTGATCGGCCAGCTGCGATCGGCGATCGAGAAGCGCGAGGAAGTCGCGGTCGAGGTCCTGAACTATCGCAAGAACGGCTCCACCTTCTGGAACGCGCTGTTCGTCTCGCCGGTGCTCGATGAAGCCGGCAACCTCCTGTACTTCTTCGGATCGCAGCTCGACATCTCGCGCCGGCGAGAGGCGGAGGAGGCGCTGCACGAGGCGCAGAAGATGGAGGCGGTCGGCAAGCTGACCGGCGGCATCGCTCACGATTTCAACAATCTCCTCCAGGTCATCCTGGGCTATGTCGACATCCTCGAGGCGCGGGTGGGGCAGGATGATCGCGCCGCCCGTCGCGCGGTCGAGGCGATCGCCACCTCCGCCAGCCGCGGCGCGACGCTGACGCAGCAGTTGCTGGCCTTTGCGCGCAAGCAGGAACTGCGGGACCGCCTGCTCAACTTCAACTCGCTGATCGCGGATTTCCGGCCGATCATGGATCGCACCGCGGGTGACCGCGTCACGATCCGCCGCCAGCTCGACGATCATCTCTGGAACTGTCGCATCGACCCGGTGCAGGCCGAGATGGCGCTCCTGAACATCGTCTCGAATGCGCGTGATGCGGTTGGCGACGGTGGATCGATCGCGATCCGTACCCACAACATGGTGCTGCCCGATGACGACGAACCGGCCGGCCAGAAACTGACTGCGGGCGAGTATGCGGTGGTCACGATCGCCGACGATGGTCCGGGGATCGATCCGGCGATCGTCGACAAGGTTTTCGATCCCTTCTTCACGACCAAGGAGATGGGCAAGGGTACCGGCCTCGGCCTGGCGATGGTCTATGGCTTCATGCGCCAGTCCGGCGGGCTGGCGACGGTGCGCAACGGCCCCGATGGCGGCGCGCAGTTCTCGCTGTTCTTCCCCCGCGCCAGCGGCGCGGTCGCGATGAGGCCGGCGCCGATCCTCCGCCAGAATGACGGCGGACGCGAACGGGTGCTGATGGTCGAGGATCAGGCCGATGTCGGCGAGCTCGGACGCGAGATGCTGCGTGATCTGGGATACGACGTGACGCTGGCGATGAACGCCCGCCAGGCGCTCGACATCCTTCAGCGCGATCCGCACTTCCAGCTGCTGTTCACCGACGTGCTGATGCCCGGCGGGATGAACGGAGTGGCGCTCGCCAACGCGGTCAAGCGCGACTATCCGCACACCGCGGTGTTGCTGACCACCGGTTTCGCCGACGAGGCGATCGACGAGGGCGCGCGATCGTACGAACTGATCCGCAAGCCCTATCGCCGCGCCGACCTGAACGAACGGATCCGGCAGGTGCTCGACAAGCCCGGTGCGCGGACCTGATCGCGGGCGAACGGTAACGATCGTTACCAGTTGAAGGGCCGGTATCGATCTGCTCTACTTGCCCGCATGAAGCATCTTCTCCTCGCCGGGCTGGCCCTCGTGCCGTTGCTCGCCGCACCCGCCGTCGCCCGTCCGCTGACCATCCAGGACGTGACCATGCTGAGCCGTGTCGGCGCGCCCACCGCGTCGAAGGACGGCCGCTGGCTGGTCTGGGCACAGCGCGAGATCGATCTGGCGGCCGATCGCGGCCGGTACGACCTGTGGCGGCTCGATCTCGCCAAGCGCGGTGCCAAGCCGGAGAAGCTGGCGGCCGAGCCCGACGTCAACGAGAACGATCCGCAGATCGTCGGCGACACGGTCTATTTCACCTCCGACAAGGGCGGTGGCGACGGCGCGGTGTGGGCGATCCCCCTCGCCGGCGGCACGCCGCGCAAGCTGACCGGCTTTCAGGGCGGCTTCGGCGGTTTCAGGGTCGCGCCCGATGCCAGCAAGCTGGTCGTCTGGGCGGACCGGAAACCGGGCGCGCCCAGCCTGGCACCGGCGATGGAGAAGAAGGCGGCGGATGCGGGCTCGGGCCGCACCTACGACCAGCTGTTCGTCCGCCACTGGGACACATGGGCGGACGGCACCCGCTCGCAGCTGTTCGTGCTGCCGCTGACCGCCGAGGGCGCGCCGGGGGATGGCACGGCGGTGATCGGCACGCTGGTCGGCGACACGCCCTCCAGGCCGTTCGGCGGCGTCGAGGAGGTGGCGTGGAGCCCCGACGGCCGGACCCTCTACTTCGCCCTGCGCGAGGCGGGGCGGATCGAGGCGACCTCGACCAACCTCGACATCTTCTCGGTACCCGCGGACGGGTCCGCCGCACCGACCAACCTGACCGCCGGCAACGACGCGACCGACAATCTGCCGACCGTATCGCCCGATGGCCGCCAGCTCGCCTATTTCGCGATGAAGCGGCCGACCTTCGAAGCGGACCGTCAGGTGCTGATGATCCGCGACCTCGCCTCCGGCCAGACCCGCGCGGTCACCGAGGCGTGGGACCGCTCCGTCGCCTCGATCGCCTGGGCGCCGGACGGTCGGTCGCTCTACGTCACCGCCGACGACACGCAGGAGACCCCGCTGTTCCGCGTCGATGCGGCGACGGGCAAGGTTACCCGCCTGACCGTTCAGGGCCATGTCGCCGCCGTCGCCGTCGTACCGAAGGGGGCGGTCGTCGCCCTCGACAGCCTGACCGCGCCCGACGATTACTACCTCGTCACCCGGCCGAACCGCGCGCAGCGGCTGACCAGCGTCAATGCCGATCGGCTGGCCGGCATCGACATGCCGACCGTCACCCGCTTCTCGTTCACCGGTGCCAACAGCGACACCGTATGGGGCTATGCCGTCCGTCCGGCGGGCACGACCGGCAAGGTGCCGGTTGCCTTCATGGTGCATGGCGGGCCGCAGGGATCGAGCAACAACAGCTGGTCGTACCGCTGGAACCCGGCGGTGTTCGCGGGCGCCGGCTACGGCCTGGTCGCGGTCGATTTCCACGGGTCGACCGGCTACGGGCAGGGCTTCACCGACTCGATCAGCAACAATTGGGGCGGCTGGCCGCTGGAGGACCTGCAAAAGGGTTTCGCCGCCGCGACGGCCAAATTCGGCTGGCTCGATGGTGACCGCGCCTGCGCGCTCGGCGCCTCCTATGGCGGCTATATGATGAACTGGATCGAGGGTCAGTGGCCCGACCGGTTCAAATGCATCGTCCAGCACGACGGCGTCTTCGATGCGCGCGCCATGGCATACGAGACCGAGGAACTGTGGTTCGACGAGTGGGAACATGGCGGCAAGACCTATTACGAGGATCCGCAGGCGTTCGAGAAATGGAACCCGGTCAACTTCGTCGACAGGTGGAAGACGCCGATGCTGGTCATCACCGGCGAAAAGGACTTCCGCATCCCGTATACGCAGGGGCTGGCCGCCTTCACCGCGCTCCAGCGCCGCGCCGTGCCGTCGCGCCTGCTCGTCTTCCCCAACGAGAACCACTGGGTGCTGAAGCCGAAGAACTCGCGCCAATGGTATGGCGAGGTGATCGGCTGGATGGATCGGTGGACCGCCGCGAAGTGATCGGGGCGGGCTGGGCCGGGGGGTGACGAACGGCCGTCGCCCCCGCTAAGGGGCGAGCATGACCGAGCTTCCCAAGACCTTCGACCCCGCCGCCATCGAACAGCGCTGGTACAGCCATTGGGAAGAGAAGGGCCTGTTCCGCCCCGACCGTCCGGGCGCGGAGCCGTGGACGATCGTCAACCCGCCGCCCAACGTCACCGGCTCGCTGCATATCGGCCACGCGCTCGACAACACGCTGCAGGACATCCTGACGCGCCATGCCCGGCTGAAGGGCAAGGATGCGATGTGGGTGGTCGGCACCGACCATGCGGGCATTGCGACGCAGATGGTGGTCGAGCGCCAGCTGAACGCCGCCGGGCAGAAGCGCACCGATTTCACCCGCGACGAATTCCTCGACAAGGTGTGGACGTGGAAGGCGGAGAGCGGCGGCCAGATCACCCGCCAGCTGCGCCGGCTCGGCTGCTCGATGGACTGGTCCAACGAGCGGTTCACGATGGACGAGGGTTTCAGCAAGGCGGTGCTGAAGGTGTTCGTCGAGCTGCACCGCCAGGGCCTGCTCTACCGCGACAAGCGGCTGGTCAACTGGGATCCGGGCCTCGGCACCGCGATCAGCGACCTCGAGGTCGAGACGCGCGAGATCAAGGGCCAGTTCTGGCACCTGCGCTATCCGCTGGAAGACGGATCGGGCTTCATTGAGGTCGCGACCACCCGGCCGGAGACGATGCTGGCCGACATGGCCGTGGCGGTAAACCCGGCCGACGAACGCTACACCGCGCTGGTCGGCCGCAACGTGCGCCTGCCGATCACCGGTCGCCTGATCCCGATCGTCGCCGACGAGCATGCCGATCCGGCGCTCGGCTCGGGCGCGGTCAAGATCACGCCGGGCCACGACTTCAACGATTTCGAGGTGGGCAGGCGCGCCGGCATGAAGGCGGGCGAGATGCTCAACATGCTGGATGCGAAGGCCAATGTCGTCCAGACGGCGGACGGGCTGATCCCCCCTGCGCTGATCGGCCTGTCGACCGCCGATGCCCGCAAGGCGGTGGTCGCCCGCCTGAAGGCCGACGGCTTCCTGATCCCGCACATCGACAAGAACGGCGCGGAGCACGACGCCGAGCCGCGCACCATCCAGACGCCTTATGGCGACCGGTCCGGCGTGGTGATCGAGCCATGGCTGACCGACCAATGGTATGTCGACGCCAAGACGCTGGCCGCGCCCGCGATCGAGGCGGTGCAGACCGGCGCGATCCGGCTGGTGCCGAAGACGTGGGAAAAGACCTTCTTCAACTGGATGGAGAACATCCAACCCTGGTGCGTCTCGCGCCAGCTGTGGTGGGGGCACCGCATTCCGGCATGGTTTGGGCCCCGATTGGATGCCGAAGGAAAGATCGGCATAGAAATCAAAGGCGCCGACGCCACCAATTTTCAAGGCAACTATGCCGTTTTCGTTGAAGAGACCGAAGCGCAGGCTCTGGACGCTGCGCGTGCGTATTACGGCGCCGAGATAGTCATTGGTAAATCACCTGAAGATGCCTTTGACGAGATGTTGATGGCTCCTTCCGAAGGCCGCTCGACGCGAGCGGTCATCTGGCAAGATGGCGATGTTCTCGATACTTGGTTCTCCTCCGCCCTGTGGCCGTTCGCTACGCTCGGCTGGCCGGAGGATCACCCCTCCCCTTCAGGGGAGGGGCCGGGGGTGGGGCGTGGCCGTCTCACCGAGACCATGGCGAGTGCGGAAACGCCGCACCCCAACCCCTCCCCTGAAGGGGAGGGGCACGCCATGCCACGCCTGGGCGGCCGCTACCCCAACGACGTCCTCATCTCCGGCTTCGACATCCTGTTCTTCTGGGACGCGCGGATGATGATGCAGGGGCTGCACTTCATGCACGACGTGCCGTTCCGCACCCTGTACCTGCACGGCCTCGTCCGCGCGGCGGACGGTGCGAAGATGTCGAAGTCGAAGGGCAACACCGTCGATCCGCTCGGCCTGATCGACCGGTACGGCGCCGATGCGCTGCGCTTCTTCATGGCGGCGATGGAGAGCCAGGGCCGCGACATCAAGATGGATGAGAAGCGGGTCGAGGGGTATCGCAACTTCGCGACCAAGCTGTGGAATGCCTGCCGCTTCGCGCAGGCCAACGGCATCGGCGGATCGTCCACGCCGGAACCGCCGGTCGCCACCCACGCGGTCAACCAGTGGATCGTCGCCGAGTGCGTCCGCACGGTACAGGCGGTCGATCTGGCACTGGGCGAATACCGGTTCGATGCCGCGGCCAACGCCATCTACCAGTTCGTCTGGAGCCGCTTTTGCGACTGGTATCTGGAGCTGATCAAGACCCGCATCGACGACGAGACGAAGGCGGTCGCCGGCTGGGTGCTCGACCAGATCCTCGTCGTGCTCCACCCGTTCATGCCGTTCGTCACCGAGGAACTCTGGCACGGTCTCGCCGCGCGCGACCACGACCTGATCGTCGCCCGCTGGCCGATGCCCGACGCCCGCGCGCTCGATCCGGAAGCGGAGCGGGAGATCGACTGGCTGATCCGGCTGGTTTCGGAAGTCCGCACCGCGCGCACCGAGCTGAACGTGCCGCCCGGCTCCCGTCTGCCGCTCCATGTCCGCGATGCCGGGGAGTTGACGACGTTGCGGCTGTCCCGGCAGCAATCGGTGCTGGCGCGTCTGGCCCGCGTCGATCTGACCGCCGGCGACGCGACGGGTGGCGGCGCCGCGCAGGTCGTCGTCGACGAGGCGACCTTCGTCCTCCCGCTCGCCGGCGTCATCGATCTCGATGCCGAGCGGACGCGCCTGACCAGGGCGATCGCCGCCGCCGAGAAGGAGCGCGATGCGCTGGGTGGACGCCTGTCCAATCCCAGCTTCGTCGAGCGTGCCAAGCCCGAGGCGGTGGAGAAGGCAAAGGCCGATCACGCCGACAAGATGGCCGAGGCCGCTCGCCTGCACGCCGCTCTCGGCCGGCTGGGATAGGGTCTCCGGGCCGCACCCCCGGTCCCCGGTGCAGGCCGGAGCCCGGGGGTGGGCCCTGAGCCGCGGGACGGCCATCCGTCACGACGGGCGACACATGGCTGTCCTACAGTCGGGCCGTCTGTCACCGTCGTCCGCGATGCACGCCCGCGACCGTCCCCGCCGACCGTCACCTCCCTGCGCGAATGTTGACACCCTCAGCGTTCGACCCGTCACGACCCGCAACTTCCTCAACATTCGCGGCTGCCCCTATCCGCCGCCGCGCCGATCGGGCATGGCCGCGCCGGACAGCGGGCGGGGTGGGTGATGGGCGGACAACGGGATCTCACCACCGGACCGATCGGCTCCACGCTGCTTGCCTTCGCGCTGCCGACGCTGGGATCGAACGTCCTCCAGTCGTTGAACGGATCGATCAACGCGATCTGGGTCGGGCGCTTTCTGGGGGAAGGCGCACTCGCCGCGACGTCGAACGCCAACATCATCATGTTCCTGATGTTCGGTGCGGTCTTCGGGTTCGGCATGGCCGCCACGATCCTTATCGGGCAGAGCTGGGGGCGTGGCGACGTGGACGGTGCACGGCGCGCGTTCGGCTCGGCGATCGGGCTGGTGCTGGCGACCTCGATCGTCGTCGCGCTGCTCGGCTGGGCGTTCTCGCACGATATCCTGCTGCTCCTCGCCACCCCGGCAGAGGCGCTGCCGCTGGCCGACGATTACCTGCGCGTGATCTTCCTCGGGCTACCCGCCTCGATGATCCTGGTGCTGGCGATGATGGGGCTGCGCGGCACCGGCGATTCGATGACGCCCCTGTGGTTCATGGTGCTGGCGGTGGTAGTCGACACCGGGCTGAACCCGGTGCTGATCCTGGGCCTCGGGCCGTTCTCGCGGATGGGGATCGCCGGATCGGCCCTTGCCACGCTGATCGCCAACGGCGTCGGCATCGTCGCGCTGGTCGCTTATTTGAACCTGCGCGACCTGCCGATCCGGCTTCGCGCGGCGGAGATGCGCTACGTCCTGCCGCAGGCGGCACTGGTGCGGACGATCGTCGGCAAGGGGTTGCCGATCGGCGCACAGATGCTGGTCATCTCGGTCGCCGGGCTCACCATGGTCGGGCTGGTGAACCGCGAGGGCGTGGCGACCACCGCGGCCTATGGCGTCACGCTCCAGCTATGGGCCTATGTCCAGATGCCGGCGCTGGCGATCGGCGCCGCGGTCAGTGCGATGGCCGCGCAGAATATCGGCGCGGGCCGGTGGGACCGGGTCGCGCAGATCACGCGGGTCGGCCTGATCTACAACGTCGTGATGACCGGGATACTCGTCGCCGCGGTAGTATGGTTCGATCGCACGACGCTGGGACTGTTCCTGGCAGAGGGCAGCGCGGCGATCCCGATCGCCCGGCGGATCAGCCTGATCGCCAGCTGGAGCTTCGTGCTGTTCGGCGCGACGATGGTGCTGTTCGGCACCGTCCGGGCGAACGGCGCCGTCTGGGGGCCGCTCGTTATCCTGTTCGTCGCGATGTTCCCGGTGCGGCTGGGGCTGGCACTGCTGGCGCACCGGGCGCTGGGCGCCGACGCGCTGTGGTGGAGCTTCCCGACCGGGTCGGCGGTGACGCTGATCGGGGCGGCGCTCTACTATCGCTATGCGTCGTGGCGCACGGGCGGGCTGTCTACATCGCCGGCCGCGCCGGTGCCGGCGGCGCCATGACCTCGATCACGCCGGCTGCGACCCGCGCGGTGACGGGGGTGCGGGCAAGGACCTCCCCGTCGATGGAGATCGGCATGCGTGGCTCGGTATCGACATGGACGCTCTTCGCCGAAAAGCTGATCGTGTCCTGGTGCCGGGCCTTCAGCCCCAATATGCTGGCCATCCAGTTATAGACCAGCTTGCGCTTGTAATGGCCCCGCACCGCCTGCACGACGATCTCGCCGGAATTGACCGACGCCTCGTCCACCAGCCAGGTGCCGCCGTGATAGGGCCCGTTGGAGATGCGGACCTCGACGACGCGCATCTTCCGCTTCTTGGTGCCGTCGTCGACGTGGAGGGTGAACGGCTTGAACCGTCCGAACTGATAACTCGCCCAGCCCAGATAGCCGATCATGCCCAGCACCTTCTTCAATCCGTGCGGCACCGTCTCGGCGATCTGCGGGCTGATCCCCATCGCCGCGCAATTGGCGAAGTAATCCTTGTCGATCATGCCCAGGTCGATGCGGCGGGTATGCCCCGCCTTAATGACGTCGACTGCGCCTTCGATGGTGCGGGGAATGCCCAGCGTCCGCGAAAAGCTGTTGGCCGTGCCCAGCGGCAGCACGCCCAGCACCACGTCCTTGCCGACCAGCAGGTCGACCAGACCGCTGATGGTGCCGTCGCCGCCGCCCAGGATCACCAGATCCGGATCCGCCGACAGGACGTCGCGCACCACCGCCTCCAGCTGGTCGGGATCCTCCACCGCCCGCGCATCCACCTTGTAGGGCAAACCCTGCATCGCCGCGCAGGCACGCTTGAACAGCTTCTGCCCCTTGCGCGACTTGGCGTTGACGACCATCGCCGCCGACCGGATCTCGCGCATAATCGATACACTCCCGCAACCATCACCCCAACGCTTGCCGGGGCGCGTACGATCCCGCATGGACGCGGGCATGTCGTCGTTTCCCGCCGTGCGCCTTCGCCGCACCCGCGCGTCCGCCTGGAGCCGCCGCCTCCATGCCGAGACCGTCCTGACCCCGGCCGACCTGATCTGGCCACTCTTCATCGCGGAGGGGCAGGGGGTGGAAGAGCCGATCGCCAGCCTGCCCGGCGTCTCGCGCTGGTCGGTCGACGGGATCGTCGCCCGGGCCCGCGAGGCCCGCGATCTGGGGATCGCCTGCATCGCGCTGTTCCCGAACACGCCTGCGCATCTGCGTTCCGACGACGGGGCGGAGGCACTAAACCCCGGCAACCTGATGTGCCGGGCGATCCGCGCGCTGAAGGATGCGGTGCCGGAGGTTGGCGTGCTGACGGACGTCGCCCTCGATCCCTACACCACCCATGGCCATGACGGCCTGGTCGACGCCGCCGGCTATGTCGTGAACGACCGTACCGCGGATGCACTGGCGGGCCAGGCGCTGAACCAGGCTCAGGCCGGATCCGACATCATCGCGCCATCGGACATGATGGACGGCCGCATCGGCGCGATCCGCACCGCGCTGGAGAGCGCCGGCCACCACAATGTCCAGATCATGAGCTACGCCGCGAAATACGCGTCGGCCTTCTACGGTCCGTTCCGCGACGCGGTCGGCAGCAGGGGGCTGCTGAAGGGCGACAAGAAGACATACCAGATGGACAGCGCCAATGCCGAGGAGGCGCTGCGCGAGGTGGCGATGGATCTGGCCGAGGGAGCCGACAGCGTCATGGTCAAGCCGGGCCTGCCCTATCTCGACATCATCGCGCGGGTGAAGCGGCGGTTCGAGGTGCCGGTCTTCGCCTATCAGGTGTCGGGTGAGTATGCGATGCTGGAAGCCGCGGTTGCCGCCGGGGCCGGTGATCGCGACGCGCTGGTGCTGGAGACGCTGATGGCGTTCAAGCGCGCCGGCTGCTCGGGCGTCCTGACCTATCACGCCGCCCATGCCGCGCGGTTGCTGACCGCATGACGGAGCCGCTGCGGCCGCCGGAGGGCGACGCGGTCTCGGCCGGGCAGGTCGCCGGGCGGGCGCTGTTCGTCCTCACCATCCTGGCCGGATCGTTCCTGTTGTTCCTGGTGCAGCCGATGGTCGCCCGCATGGCCCTCCCGCGGCTGGGCGGTGCGCCGGCGGTGTGGAACTCGGCGATGCTCGTCTATCAGGCGCTGCTGCTGGGTGGCTATGCGTATGCGCATGCGCTGGGCCGCCTGCGGCCGCGGGCGCAGGGCATGGTGCATGTCGCGGTGCTGCTAGTCGCCGCGCTGTGGCTGCCGATCGGGCTGATGGCGTCCGAACTGCCTGCGAGCGTCCAGCCGGCGCTGTGGGCGCCGTGGCTGCTGCTGGGTTCGATCGGGCCGTTGTTCTTCGCCGTGTCGGCACAGGCACCGCTGGTCCAGCGCTGGTTCAGTGTGGCGAGCGGCGGGCGTGATCCCTATGCGCTCTACGCCGCATCGAACCTCGGCAGCTTCGCCGGACTGATCGCCTATCCCCTGCTCGTCGAGCCGCTGATGCCGGTGCGCGTCCAGAGCCTTTCCTGGAGCGGTGGTTATCTGGTGCTGGCCGCGCTGATCGTCGCATGCGTGGCAACCCTGCCGCGCTCGACCGACCGCATGGAGGCGGAGGTGGCGGTGTCGCCCGCCCCGACGCGGCGGACCGTGCAATGGTGGCTGGCGCTGTCGTTCGTGCCCTCCGGCCTGATGCTGGCGACATCGACCTACATCACCACCGACATCGTGGCGATGCCGCTGCTCTGGGTCCTGCCGCTCGGACTGTACCTGCTCAGCTTCTCGATCGCCTTTGCGGAACGGCGCGCCGCGGCCGACTTCATCACGCGGATCGCGCCCATCACCATCCTGCTCTTCGGTGGCGTGATGATGGGCGGGTATCAGGAGGGGCCGTGGTTCACCCTGATCGTCGCCCTCGCGCTGTTGTTCGTCGCATCCGTCGCCTTGCACACTGCCATGTACAGGCGGCGCCCCGCGCCGGACCGCTTGACCGGCTTCTACCTCGCCATGGCCGCCGGTGGCGCACTGGGCGGCGTGTTCGCCGGGCTGGTCGCGCCGGTGGTGTTCGACTGGACGTACGAATACCCGCTGCTGATCCTGGCGGCCGGTGCGCTGGCGCCGCAGACGTTCCTGACGGCGGGCCTGCGCAACCTCTGGTGGGCGCGGCGGACGACCGCCACGATCGTGGTCGGCGTGCTGCTGGCGGCATTGCTGATCGCGGGGGGCGCGGCGCTGGCGCCGGGAGGGGTCGATCGTCGCGGGATCTTCTTCCTCGTCGTCGGTGCGATCGGGCTGGCCTCCGTGGGCGTGCGGGTTGCCTATATGGCGGTGCTGGCGACCGCGCTGATGCTGTTCGGCGGCTATCGCTCGCTGGCGCTGTCGGCCGAGCCGGGAGCCCGCACCCGCAGCTATTTCGGGGTCTACACGGTCAGGATCGGGCCACGCCTGCGCGAGCTGGATCATGGCACGACCGTCCACGGCATCCAGCTGGCGGGGACGGTCGCGCGGGAGCGGACGCCCACCACCTACTACGCGCCCGGCAGCGGCGTGGGGCAGGCGATGCAGGCTTTGCCGCAGCTGTACGGCCCCCGCGCAAGGGTCGGCGTGGTCGGCCTGGGGACCGGCACGCTCGCCTGCTACGCACGGCCGGGCCAGACCTGGCGGTTCTACGAAATAGATCCGGCGGTCGTCCGTATCGCCCGCGACACCGGCCAGTTCACCTATCTGTCGCGCTGCCTGCCGAACCCCTCGATCGTCATGGGCGACGCCCGCGTCAGCCTCGCGCGGGCGCCAGCGGGGTCGCTGGACATGCTCGCCCTCGACGCGTTCTCGTCGGATGCGGTGCCGATGCACCTCATGACGCGAGAGGCGTTCGCCACCTATGCCCGCGTCGTCGGCCGGCGTGGCCTGCTGCTCGTCCACATCTCGAACCGGTTCCTCGACCTGGAGCCGGTGGTCGCCGCGGCGGCGCAGGAGGGCGGCTGGGCGGCGACGCTGCTCGACTACAAGCCGTCGACGCTGGATGCCACGGCCTCCCACTCAATGTGGATCGCGCTGTCGCCGGACGCCGCCGTGCTGGCAGAATTGACCCGCGGCAGCAAGGAGTGGCGCGGGCCGCAGACCCGGCCGGGCATCGCCGCCTGGACCGACGATTATTCGACGATCCTGCCCCTGTTGAAACGGCCCTAGGCGCCGGGCAGCGCCGCCTGCAGCCGCTCGATCGCGGCGCCCTCGCGCCCGGTCTCGGCGGTCGCCGCCTGCTGCAGCGTCTCCAGCGCGGGATAGGGCGGCGCCAGCGTCGCCGCCCGCTCGGCACCGGCCGCCTCCGCATCGGCGGCGACGGCGGTCGCCTGTGCCCGCCAGTCGTCCAGCCCGGCCAGCGCGGTCTGCGCGTCCAGCCAGGCATCGCTGCCGACCGTCCTGGCACCCGCCGCCCGCGCCAGCCGATCCGCCTTGGTCGCATCGGCGTCAAAGCCGGACGCGACGGAGCGCAGCCGCGTCTGCAACGCCGCGATCCGGGCGTCGAGCGCCGGATCGGCGACGATCGGCTGTTCGGGCGGTGCAGGCGGATCGGTGAAGTCCATTGCCTCGACCGGCCGCTTGGCGAGCGACGGATAGCTGGTGGCATCCCGCGAGCAGGCGCCGAGAAACAGGGACAGCAGGACCAGTGACCGAGTGAGTGTCATGGCCAATTCCTACGATCAGCACCGACCCTGCACAACGCCGCAGATTTTTGCCGGAACGCCCTTGCGCCCTTCGCGAACCCTGCTATCAGCGCACCTCCATTGCGCGCCCGTAGCTCAGCTGGATAGAGCATCAGACTACGAATCTGAGGGTCGGACGTTCGAATCGTTCCGGGCGCGCCACTTCTTCCCGTGGTGATAATGGATGCGGACTTCGTGTAGAAGTTCGTCAGGCTTGCTTTCGCAAACTTGAATAAACCTCGCAGCAGACGCGACAGCGCCAGGCAGGTTTCGGGTACCACGATCAAATTAACAATTCCCACCCGACGATCGCATCGCCTGTGCGGTACGGCTGGCGGTTTGCGGCCGCCATGTCGCGGCTTCCACCCGGACCGGCGCGGCGTTAGGCTGCTTTTTCTATGACAGCGATCACGGAGATGCCGGCATGACGATCCGATTGAGCGACATCGAGGGTGTCGATCTGGTGATCCTGCCGCCGACGCGGGATCTGGGCGACGGCTTCACCGTGCGACGCGCGCTGCCATCGGCGCACCGGCGGATGGTCGGGCCCTTCATCTTCTTCGACCAGATGGGTCCGGCGGCGTTCCGGGGCGGAGAGGGGCTGGACGTGCGGCCGCATCCGCATATTGGGCTGGCGACCGTCACCTATCTGCTCGACGGCGAGATCATGCACCGCGACAGTGTCGGATCGGTTCAGCCGATCCGCCCGGGCGAGGTGAACTGGATGACGGCGGGGCAGGGCATCGTCCATTCCGAGCGGACGGGTTCGGAGCAGCGCGCCGGCGGCAGTGCGCTGTACGGGTTGCAGACCTGGATCGCGCTGCCCGCCGCGCAGGAGGAGGTCGCCCCCGATTTCGCCCATTACAAGGCCGATGCGATCCCGGTCGCCTCTGCCGATGGAGCGACGATCACCGTGATCGCCGGCGCGACGGAGGGGATGCGGTCGCCGGTCACCACCTTTTCGGACCTGGTCTATGCCGATATCGTGCTGGCGGACGCTGCGCGATACCGGCCGGCTGCCGAGCATGTCGAGCGGGCGCTGTACGTGGTGGAGGGCGCGATCGAGGTCGTGGGCCAGACCGGCGCCTTCACGGCCGGCGAGCTGGTCGTGCTGAAGCCCGGTGCCGAGGTGATCGTGCGATCGCAGGGCGGCAGCCGGCTGATGCTGATCGGGGGCGAGCCGTTTCCGGAGCAGCGCCACATCTACTGGAACTTCGTCTCGTCGCGGCCCGAGCGGATCGAGCAGGCGAAGGAGGACTGGCGCGAGCAGCGGTTCGCGGCGGTGCCCGATGAGGACGAGTTCATCCCGCTGCCCGCCGATCCGGCGCCGGTCCGCTATCCCTGATCCCGTCGCCTGACCGCTCTTTCCCGATCGCCGACGGCTGCTATCGTCGGCGGTGAAGGAGAGAGCGATGAGCGACGCGGCATTCCCCGGCCCGGGGCCGATCCGGCTGGCGCAGGCCTATGCCGCCGGGCTGATGGGCCAGCCACCGGTGGTGCCCTTCGCGATCGACGCGCTGGAGGCGGCGGCCGAGGCGGCGATGACGCCGGCGGCGTTCGGCTATCTGCGATCTGCCGGGACCGGGGCGACCGAGCGGGCGAATCGCGCGGCGCTGGACGCGGTGCGGCTGGTGCCGCGGATGCTCCGCGATGTCGGCAGTCGGCGGCTGGAAACCCGGCTGTTCGGGCGGACACTGCCCGCGCCGCTGTTGTTGGCACCGATCGGGGTGCAGGAGCTGGCCCATCCCGACGCCGACCTGGCCAGTGCGCGGGCGGCGGCGGCGCGCGGGGTGCCGATGGTCTTCTCGAATCAGGCGTCGGTGGCGATGGAGACGTGTGCGGCGGCGATGGGCGCCGCCCCGCGCTGGTTCCAGCTGTACTGGACGCGATCGGACGAGCTGGCCGAGAGCCTGGTGCGCCGCGCGGAGGCGGCGGGGTGCGAGGCGATCGTGGTGACGCTGGACACGACGATGCTGGGCTGGCGGCCGGCCGATCTGGACCACGGCTTCCTCCCCTTCCTGAAGGGACAGGGCATCGCGCAGTATACCAGCGACCCGGTGTTCCGGGCGATGCTGGCGCGGCCGCCGGAGGAGGATGGGCTGGCCGCGGCGCAGCTGTTCACCCGCCTCTATTCGGACCCGACGCTCGACTGGCAGCGGCTGCGGCGTATCCGCGACTGGACGCGGCTGCCGGTGGTGCTGAAGGGCATCCAGCATCCCGCCGACGCCGCGCGGGCGGCGGACGAGGGATGGGACGGGATCGTCGTGTCCAACCATGGCGGGCGGCAGGTGGACGGCGCGGTGGGATCGGCGGGGCAGCTGGCCGCGTGCGTCGATGCGGTGGCCGGCCAGGCGAAAGTGCTCTTCGACAGCGGCATCCGCAGCGGCGCCGATGTGGCGAAGGCGCTGGCGCTGGGCGCGGACGCGGTGCTGCTGGGGCGACCCTATGTCTGGGGGCTTGCGGCGGCCGGACAGGCGGGGGTAGAGGCGGTGATCGACAATGTGGTGGCCGAGCTGGACCTGACGCTGGGCTTGATCGGATGCAACGACGTCAACGAGTTAGGGCGGGAGTGGCTAGCCTGAGGCACGGAAGGTAAGGCTAAGGTAAGGCGTAGAAGCTGTTTTCGTGGCGATCGGCCTGCGGCTGTCAAGCGCGATGGACGACCGGGGACAATCGCAGATGCGGGCGGTGTAGGACAGGGGATTGTCGGCGGCGCTGGTCGAGCCGGGCTGCGGTTTGCGATCGGGCGTGCCTGGGCTGTCGTTCTCTCGTGCGGGGTTGGCCGTGCTGCAGTCTTCACCCGCTTTCCGTCGTCCCGGGCTTGATCCGGGGTGCTGCCGGTCTCCTCGTCGCTGCCGTTTTGGAGAAGAAGCGGGACCCCGGCTCGAGGCCGGGGTGACGGATGCCATGGGGCATACCGGCAGGCCGCCGGGCAGGAGACAGACGGCTCGCGCCGTCGCTTTCGCTACGCCGCGCGGCCGAGGGTGATGTAGCGCTGGAGGTGCTGATCCTGATCGCCCAGCTGCTGGTCGATCATCGTGATCCGCTTGGCATAGTGGGACAGCGGCAACTCCCAGGTCATGCCGATGCCGCCGTGCAGCTGGATCGCCTCCTCGGCGACCAGCTGGCCGGTGGCGCCGATGCTGTGCTTGGCGGCGGAGAGGATGCGGTCGCGGGCGGGGCCGGCCTCGTGGTCGAAGGCGTCGGCGGCGTTGATCACGGCGGAGCGCGCCTGTTCGACCTCCATCAGCACGGTGGCGATGCGGTGCTGGAGCGCCTGGAACTTGCCGATCGGCATGCCGAACTGCTTGCGGGTGCGCAAATAGTCGATGGTCGCTTCCTTGGCGACCTCCATCGCCCCCAGTGCCTCGGCCGACAGGGCGAGCAGGCCGGCCGCTTCCGCCTCCGCCAGCGCGGCGGTGCCGTCGGCGACGACGCGATCGGCGACGGTCACGCCGCGCAGCGACACCTCTGCCGAGCGGCCGCCATCGACATTGGCATAGCCGCGGATCGAGACGCCGGCCGCGTCGGCGGGCACCAGGAACAGCGAGGGCCCGTCGTCGGTCTGTGCCGATACCAGCAGCAGCGATGCCGCCTCGCCGTGCGCGACCACCGCCTTGGCCCCGTCGATCGACCAGCCGCCGTCGGTCTTCGTCGCATGGGTGGCGAGCGGGTCGGCGGGGCCGCGATCCTGCGGTTCCTGATGGGCGAAGGCGACGATCACGGTGCCGGCGACGATGTCGGCCAGCGCGGGATGATCGGGCGCCGCCATGGCCAGCGCCCGGCCGGCCATCAGCGTGCCGAGGAACGGCTCGACCGCCAGCGCGCGACCGATCTCCTCGAACACGACCATGATGTCGAAGCCCGAGCCGCCGAAGCCGCCCGCCTCCTCTGCGAACAGCGCGCCGGCGATGCCGAGTTCGGCCAGCCCGGACCAGACCGCCGGGGTGTAGCCGGTGTCGCCATAGGCCGCCCTGTTGCGCGCCTCCACCGGTGCTTCTGCAGCGAGGTAGCGGCGCAGCGTGTCCGCCAGCATCTGGCGGTCGTCATCGTGGTGGAAATCCATCAGAGCCCCACGATCATCTTGGAAATGATGTTCCGCTGCACCTCGTTCGAGCCGCCGAAGATCGAGAGCTTGCGGTTGTTGAAATAGGTCGGCGCGGCGGCGCCGGCATCCTCGGGGCCGACGGGCTCGCCGTTATACCCCTCCTCCAGCGCCTCGGGCACGAAGGGCTGGGCATAGGGGCCATAGGCGCGGCGGGTGAGGGCGGTGATCGTTTGGCGGATCTCGGTGCCCTTGATCTTCAGCATCGAGCTTTCCGCGCCGGGCGCGCCGCCCCCCGCCGCCGCGGCGACGACGCGCAGGTTGGTGGTCGTCATGTTCGCCAGCTCGATCTCGACACGGGCCATCCGCGCGGCGAACAGCGGATCGTCGGCGAGCGGCCGGCCGCCGCGGGTGAGGGTGCCGGCCAGCGCCTTCAGCCGGTCGAACGCCGCGGCCGACGATCCCACACCGGCGATGTTGGTCCGCTCATAGGTCAGCAGGTATTTGGCGTAGGTCCAGCCCTTGTTCTCCTCGCCGACCAGATTGCCGACGGGGACGCGGACATCGGTGAAGAACACCTCGTTCACCTCCGCATCGCCATCGAGCAGGACGATGGGGCGCACCTCTACCCCGGGCGTCTTCATGTCGATGAGGAGGAAGGAGATGCCCTCCTGCGCCTTGGCGGCGGGATCGGTGCGGACGAGGCAGAAGATCCAGTCGGCGAACTGGCCGAGGGTGGTCCAGGTCTTCTGTCCGTTGACGATATAGTGGTCGCCGTCCCGCACCGCGCTGGTCTTCAGGCTGGCGAGGTCGGAGCCGGCGCCGGGTTCGGAATAGCCCTGGCACCACCAGTCGGACCCGTCGAGGATGCGGGGCAGGATGCGACGCTTCTGTTCGTCGCTGCCATATTTGATGAGGACCGGGCCCAGCATCGAGACGCCGAACGGCACGACGCGCGGCGCATGGGCACGCGCCGCCTCTTCCTCGAAGATCGCGCGCTGCACGACCGACCAGCCGGGGCCGCCATGTTCGACCGGCCAGTGGTTCGCCAGCCAGCCGCGTTCGTTGAGGATGGCGTGCCATTGCTCCATGTCGGCCTTGGTCATCACGCGGTCGTGCCTGACCTTTTCGGCGAGTCGTGTGGGCAGCTTGTCGCGCAGGAAGCTGCGTACCTCGTCGCGGAAAGCCTCTTCCTCGGGGGTGAAGCGAAGGTCCATCGATCCTCTCCGGTCTCTTGTCGTGACCGGGATAGCAGGGCGATGCGATGGGGCAAGCGGAAACGTACCCGACCTTCGAAGTCGCTATTTGTCGTAGATCCGGTCGAGCGTGCGGGCGACCGTGACGAGCTGCTCCGCGGCCGGGTCGAACCGGTCGCCCGCCGCCAGCCGGCGGGCCCAGTCGACGGCGGCACGGGCACCCCAGTCGCTGTCCAAAGGGGCGAGTTCGTCGGTTCGGGTGCCTGCGAAGCGCTCGGCGGCGAAATCGTAGAAGGAACCGCCGACGTTGCGCAGCCGGGCACCGCCGGCGGTACCGTAGAAGGTGGCGCCGATCTCCGCCTCGACCCCCGCATTCAGGCGCCACGAACAGGCCAGGCGGACCGCGGTGCCGCCCGCCAGCGTCAGCGTGGCGACGGCATAATCCTCCACCGCGTCGCCGGTCAGCGGCGCTCCGCCGGCGAACAGATGCGGGTCGACGCCGTTCACCTCCGGGAAGCCCAGCGCCCACAAGGCGAGGTCGACGAGATGGACCCCCAGATCCATGACGCAGCCACCGCCGGACTGCGCGCGGTCGTAGAACCACGGCTTGTCGGGGCCATAGGCGTTGTGGAAGACCAGATCGACGGCGAAGACCCGGCCGAGATCGCCGCGGCGGAGCAGGTCGGCGATCGCCTGCATGCCCGTGGTAAAGCGGTACGAGAAGTCGACCGACAGCAGCCGGTCGGCGATGCGCGCCGCATCCACCACGCGCGCCGCCTCCGCCGCATCGCGGCCGAGCGGCTTCTGGCAGAAGACGGCGGTGCCGGCCGACAAGGCGCGGATCGACTGGTCGGCATGGAGCGCGCTGGGCGTCGCGATGACCACCCCGTCGAGACCGAGCGCGAGCATCGCGTCGAGATCGTCGACGATCGAGGCGCCGGGGGCGAGTGCCGCCGCCTCCGCGATCATCGCAGGCGAGGGATCGCTGATCGCCGCGGCCTCGATCGCGCCGGTGGCGATCATCGCGGCCATGCGGTGGCGACCGATCCAGCCGACGCCCAGGAAGCCGACGCGTGGCTTGCCGGTCATGCGAAGGTCACCAGCGCCTTGACGAAGCCGGCCGGCTTGTCGCGGGTGGCGGCGATCGCCTCTGCCACCCGGTAGAGCGGGTAGCGGTGGGTGAGGAGGGGGGCGAGGTCGATCCGGCCGCTCGCCACCGCGTCGATCGCCTCGTGCAGCCCGCGCATGCAGACGGCGTGGCTGCGTTCGTGCGCGTTGACGACGTCGATCCCCTTCCAGTTCCACATCTGCATCGACACCTGACGGGGCCCGTCCTGATGGTATCCGGCGATGACCAGCCGGCCACCCTCCGCCACCAGTTCACCGGCGAGGTCGAGCGGCCACTGCTTGCCCACCGCCTCGATCACGCGTTCGCAGCCATGGCCGCCGGTCAGGCGCTTGACCTCTTCGATGATCGCGTAATGGTCGTGCATCGGGATGGTCTCCGCCGCGCCGTAGCGGCGAGCGAGATCGAGCGATTCCTGCCGCCGCGAGATGGCGATGACGCGGGCGCCCGCCCCGGTCGCCAGCCGGGTGAGGACGGCGCCGAGAAAGCCGATGCCGACGATCGCGACCGTCTGGCCGGCGGCGATGTCGCTGCGGCGGAAGATGTTCATCGCGCAGCCGAGCGGCTCGCCGGGGAAGGGCTGGCCCGCCAGCGTCGGGGGCAGGATCGCGACGGCATCGGCGGCGGCGATGTCGTATTCGGCAAAGCTGCGCGACGACAGCGCGGCGACCCGGTCGCCGACCGAGAGATCCGTGACCCCTTCGCCCAGCGCGTCGATGATGCCCCAGCCCTCATGGCCCAGCCCGCCGGGCTCACCGGGGAAGGTCGACCAGGGCTGGCCCTCGAACGGTTCGATGTTGGAGGCGCAGACGCCGCATCCCTCCAGACGGATGCGGACCTCGCCCGGACCGGGCCAGGGAATGGCGATGTCGGCCATGGTCATGGCGGCGGGGGCGGCGAGGATCGCGGCGCGCATCGTCATCGTCGCGCCACCACGGCGGAGCCCCGGCGATTTCCGTTGGTTACGCTATACATGTCATCTCCGGATCTGAAGGCGCAGCTGCGCCGGAACATCGATACGCTGGGCGAAAAGCGGGCGCGGGACCGGGCCGCCGCCGCGCTCGGCGACCGGCTGGCGGGGGCGATCACCGGCTTTACCGGATCGATGACCTTTGTCGCCATCCACGGCGTGGTCTTCGGCGGATGGATCGTGTGGAACCTGTGGCTGGAGCCGAAGTTCGATCCCAGCTTCGTCGTCTTAGCGATGGTCGCCTCGGTAGAGGCGATCTTCCTGTCGACCTTCGTGCTGATCAGCCAGAATCGCACCGCGCGCCTGGCCGACGAGCGTGCCGATCTGGACCTGCACATCAACCTGCTGGCCGAACACGAACTGTCGCGACTGGCCGAGCTGGTCGGCCGCATCGCCGACCAGCTGGACGTCACCACCGACCGCGAGACGCTGCGCGACATCAGCCGTAACGTCCAGCCCGAACAGGTGCTCGACACGCTGCGCGACACCGACCCGCCCGCCACCGCCTGAACGGCCATCACCCGTCGTGCCGCAAGGGCGCCGGCTGCTCGTTCAGGCCGAGCAGGCGGGCGCCCCAGTCGCCGATCACCAGCGGACTGATCGAGGCGGGGTCGATATCGAAGCGGAGCAGATGGTCGAGCGGCAGGCCCAAGACCCACGCGATCGCCGCGCGGATCATGTCCGAATGGGTGACCAGCGCGATCGTATCGCCGGGGCGGGTACGGCCGATCCGCTCCAGATGGCCGACGATCCTCGCCTGCGCCTCCGCCATCGTCTCGCCGCCGGGGATCCGGGCGGTGCCGCGATGCTCGTTCCAGTCGCGCCACGCGGGATCGTCGTCGAAGCTGCCGAACGCGCGGCCGGTCCAGTCGCCCAGGTCGATCTCGACGAGCGCATCGACCGCGACCGGATCCGGCAAGCCCGCCGCGACGGCGATCGCCGCCGCCGTCTCGCGCGTGCGGTCCAGCGGGCTGCACTCGACCGCGGTCAGCCCCCGGCCGGCCAGCGCGCGCGCCAGTGCCGCGGCCTGGCGGCGGCCATCGTCGCTGAGCGGTACGCCCGGCATCCGCCCGGACAGCCGGCGATCGAGATGAATGTGTGCCGCATGACGGACGAGCAAGACCGTGGCCGTCATCGAACTAACCGGCCCGAAGTTAACATGGATCATCAAAAATGTGGCGCATCTTATTAGGAACAAAGAAGAAGATGCTTCGTTTCGTCTGAGTTCCAAAATAATTCCGCGTCGACCGCGGGGGCCTTGGACCGATGCAGCAGATCGACGGGAGCTTGTCATTGACGCAGATCAACTACGGCAGCGCGGGGGCGGTGCGTTGAGCGAGACCGTTCTGATCACCGGCGGCGCCGGGTTCATCGGCCGTTTCGTCGGTGACGAACTGCTGCGGCGCGGCAACAAGGTCCGCGTGCTCGACAGCCTGATCGAGCAGGTCCACGGCGACGTCGACCGGCCGGCGCTCCTGAATCCGGAAGCGGAACTGATCCGTGGCGACGTGCGCAACGGCGACGTGGTGGCCCACGCGCTGCAGGGCGTCGACAGCGTCATCCATCTGGCGGCCGAGGTCGGCGTCGGCCAGTCGATGTACGAGGTCGAGCGCTATACCTCGACCAACGATGTCGGCACCGCGGTGCTGTTCGAGAAGCTGATCGACCATCCGGTGCGCCGCGTCGTCACCGCCTCGTCGATGTCGATCTATGGCGAGGGGCTGTACCGCGACGCGGACGGCGCGCTGGTCGAGGGTGCCGAGCGGCACGGGCTGAAGGACGGGCTGTCCAACTGGGAGCCGGTCGACGGGCAGGGCCGACCGCTGGCGCCGGTCGCGACGCCGGAATGGAAGCGGCCGGCGCTGTCGTCGATCTACGCACTGAACAAATATGTGCAGGAGCGCACCACCCACATCATGGCCGCGCCGTACGGCATCGAGGGCGTGTGCCTGCGGCTGTTCAACGTCTATGGCCCCGGCCAGGCGCTGTCGAACCCCTATACCGGCGTGCTGGCGATCTTCGCGTCGCGGCTGCTGAACGGGCAGCAGCCGATGATCTTCGAGGATGGTGAGCAGCGCCGCGATTTCGTCCACGTGTCGGACGTGGCGCGCGCCTTCGCCGATGCGCTGGTGCTGCCGCAGGCGGTGGGCGGCACGTTCAACATCGGATCGGGCCACGACCGGTCGGTGACCGAGGTCGCGACCGAGCTGGCCCGCGCGATGGGCAAGAACGACATCGCGCCCGAGATCGTCGGCAAGGCGCGGATCGGCGACATCCGCCACTGCTTCTGCGATGCGACGCTGGCCGCCGAGAAGCTGGATTTCCGCGCGACGCAGGATTTCCAGGAGGGACTGGCCGAGCTGGCCGAATGGGTCGCGCAGCAGACCGCGACCGACAACGTCGCCGCGGCGCGGGCGGAGCTGGAGAAGAGGGGGCTGGTCGCGTGACCATTCTGGTCACCGGCGGGGCTGGCTTCATCGGCGCCAATCTTGCCGACCGGCTGGCGCGCGATGGCGAGCGGGTGCGGGTCTACGACGCGCTGAGCCGTGCCGGGACGGAGCGCAACCTCGCGTGGTTGCAGGAGCGGCACGGCGAGCGGATCGAGTTCGTCCATGCCGATATCCGCGACGCCGGGCGGCTGGGCGAGGCGGTGGCGGATGCCGATGCGGTGTTCCACCTCGCCGCGCAGGTCGCGGTGACCACGTCGATGGTCGACCCGCGCGAGGATCACGACATCAACATCGGCGGCACCTTCTCGCTGCTGGAGGCGCTGCGGCGGCGCGATGCGGCGGTGCCGCTGGTGTTCGCCTCGACCAACAAGGTCTACGGCGACCTGGCCGACCTCGACTTCCGGCTGGACGACGGCGCGTATGTGCCGGTCGATCCGCAGGTGCGGGCGCACGGCATCGGCGAGACGCGGCCGCTCGACTTCCACACGCCTTATGGCGTGTCGAAGGGGGCGGCGGACCAGTATGTGCTGGATTACGCCCGCAGCTTCGGCCTGCCCGCGGCGGTGATCCGGATGAGCTGCATCTATGGCGAGCGGCAGATGGGAACCGAGGATCAGGGGTGGGTCGCCCATTTCCTGATCCGCGCGCTCGAGGGGAAGCCGATCACGCTGTACGGCGACGGCCATCAGGTTCGCGATATCCTCGACGTATCGAATGCCGTCGATGCCTATGTGCAGGCATGGCGGCGGATCGACCGCGTGAGCGGCCGCGCATTCAATCTGGGTGGCGGGCCGGCCAATGCGGTCAGCCTGCGCCAGCTGATCGGCCATATCGGTTCGTTGATCGGGCAGGAGGTCGATGTTTCCTTCGCCGACTGGCGCGCGGGCGACCAGCGCTACTTCGTCGCCGACACGCGCGCGGCGGACGCCGCGCTGGGCCTGTCGGCCAAGGTCGACTGGCGCGATGGTGTGGCCGCGCTGGCCCGGTGGCTGGCCGCCGAGCGCCGCCTGAACCTGCGGATCGACGAGGGTCGCGGCACGGTGCCGCTGATGCAGGCGGTGTCGTGACCCGGCTGCTCATGACGGCGGACGCGGTGGGCGGCGTCTGGCAATATGCGACCGAACTGGCGACCGCGCTGGTGCCGTTCGGGGTCGAGACGGTGATCGCGGTGATGGGGCCGTCCGCTCCCTCCGCCGCCATGAGCGAACCCGTGCCGTACCGGATCGTCGAGACGGGGCTGCCGCTCGACTGGCTGGCGCCCGATGCCGCGTCGGTGATCGCCGCCGGGCATGCCGTGGCCGATCTGGCGCGCCGGATCGATGCCGATCTGGTGCAGCTGAATTCGCCGTCGCTGGCGGCGGTGGCGCGGTTCGACGCGCCGGTCGTCGCGGTGACCCATGGCTGCGTCGGCACTTGGTGGCAGGCGGCACGCGGCACTACGCCCGACGCCGGCTTTGCGTGGAACGTCGAGCTGATGGCGGCCGGGCTGCGCGCCGCGGATGCGATCGTCGCGCCGAGCGCCGCCTTCGCCGCGACCGTTCGCCAGGCCTATGCCCTGCCGGCCGCGCCGCTGGTGGTGCACAACGGGCGCACGCCGCTGGCGCTGCCCGACGACGTGACGGCCGGCGACGGCGTGTTCACCGCCGGCCGGCTGTGGGACGAGGTGAAGAACGTGGCGCTGCTCGACCGGGTAGCGGGCCGGATCGACGTGCCGTTCCACGCGGCGGGCCCGGCATCCGGTCCGCAGGGACAGGCGGTGGTGGCCGATCGGCTGGTCCTGTCCGGGCGGCTCGACGAAGCCGGGCTGGCGGCGATGCTGGCGGCGCGGCCGATCTACGTGTCGGCCGCCCGGTTCGAGCCGTTCGGCCTGTCGGTACTGGAGGCGGCGACGGCCGGATGTCCGCTGGTGCTGTCGAACATCGACACGTTCCGGGAGCTGTGGACCGGGGCGGCCCTGCTGGTGCCGGTCGACGACGACGATGCCTATGTCGCGGCGATCGGGCGGATCCGCGGCGACGCGGCGCTGCGCACCCATTTGTCGGAAGCGGCACGGCTGCGGGCCGCGCGCTATACCCCGGCGGCCATGGCGGGTGCGATGGCGGGCATCTATGCCGGGTTGACGGACGATGCCGACGAGGCGGGCGAGCGCCGGGTGGCGGCATGAGGATCGTCTATTTCACCCACTCGCTGCGGTCCTGCTGGAACCATGGCAACGCCCATTTCCTTCGCGGCGTGCTGCGCGAGTTGCAGGAACGCGGTCACGACGTGGTCGCGCTGGAGCCGGCGGGCAACTGGAGCCTGACCAACCTGCTTGCCGATGCGGGGGAGGCGGGGCTGGACGCGTTCCGTGCCGCCTACCCGACGCTGTCGCCGGTCACCTACGCGCCCGGCACCGACCCGGCAGAGCTGGTCGACGGGGCCGATCTGGTCATCATGCACGAGTGGAACGAGCCGGCGCTGGTCGCAGCTGTCGGGCGGCTGCGCCAGCGCGGCGCGCCGTTCCAGCTGCTGTTCCACGACACCCATCACCGTGCGGTCAGCGCGCCGGCGGAGATGAAGGCGTTCGACCTGTCCGGCTATGACGGGGTGCTGGCGTTCGGCGAGACGCTGTCCGACGTCTATCGCGGCTGGGGCTGGAGCGGGCGCGTATGGACGTGGCACGAGGCCGCGGACACCCGCCTGTTCCACCCGCCCGCGATCGAGAGCCCGCGCGATGGGCTGGTCTGGATCGGCAACTGGGGAGACGGGGAACGGACCGCGGAGCTTGAGGAGTTCCTGTTCGCCCCGGCGCGCGACGCGGACCTGCCGCTCGACATCTACGGCGTCCGCTATCCCGATGCAGCGCTAGCGACGCTGGCGCGGTACGGCATCGGTTATCACGGCTGGGCGCCCAATGCGCGGGCGCCGGCGATCTTCGCCGCGGCGCTCGCCACCGTACACGTGCCCCGCCGCTACTACGCGACGATCCTGCCCGGCATCCCGACGATCCGGGTGTTCGAGGCGCTGGCCTGCGGCATCCCGCTGCTGTCGGCACCGTGGGAGGACAGCGAGGCGCTGTTCCGACCCGGCGATTACGTGAAGGTCGCCGATGGCGCGGCGATGACCGCTGCGCTCCGTGACCTGCGCGACGATCCCGCCCGGCGCGCCGGACTGGCCGCCGCCGGGCTGGAGACGATCCGCGCCCGCCACACCTGCGACCACCGCGCCGACGAACTGCTGGCGATCGTCGCCGGCCTTTCCCAGCACAGGACCGCCGCATGAAGATCGCATTCTACGGCTCAAGCCTGCTTTCGTCCTACTGGAACGGGGCGGCGACCTATTACCGGGGCATCCTGTCGGCGCTGGCCGGCCACGGCCACGACATCACCTTCTACGAGCCGGACGCGTTCGACCGGCAGCAGCACCGCGACATCGATCCGCCGACCTATGCCCGGTCGGTCGTCTATCCCGCGACCGAAGAGGGATTGCGGCGGGTGCTGGCGGAGGCGGGGGCTGCCGACATCGTGGTCAAGGCATCGGGCGTGGGCGTGTTCGATGCAGAGCTGATCGCGGGCATCGTCCGCCATGCGAGCCCGCACGCGCTGAAGCTGTTCTGGGACGTGGATGCCGCGGCGACGCTGGACGAGATGCGCGCCGATCCGGATCACCCGGTGCTGCGCGCGCTGCCCGATCTCGATCTGGTGCTGACCTATGGCGGCGGTCCGCCGGTGGTCGATGCCTATCGCGGGTTCGGTGCGGCGGAGTGCGTGCCGGTCTACAACGCGCTCGATCCCGCCACCCACCACCCGGTGGAGCCCGACGAGCGCTTCGCCTGCGACCTGGCGTTCCTGGGCAACCGGCTGCCCGATCGGGAGGCGCGCGTGGAGGAGTTCTTCCTGCGCGCGGCCGCCACGCTGCCCGATCGCCGCTTCCTGATCGGCGGCAACGGGTGGGAGACGAAGGAGATGCCCGGCAACGTCCGCCACCGCGGCCATGTCTACACCGCCGAGCACAACGCGTTCAACTGCACGCCGCGCGCGGTGCTGAACGTCGCGCGCGATTCGATGGCATCGATCGGCTTCTCGCCCGCGACCCGCGTGTTCGAGGCGGCGGGCGCCGCCGCCTGCCTGATCACCGACGCGTGGGAGGGGATCGAGCAGTTCCTGATCCCCGATCGCGAGGTGCTGGTCGCCCGCGACGGGCAGGACGTGGCCGACCATCTCGCCGCCCTGACGCCGGAGCGGGCACGCGCGATCGGCGACGCCGCGCTGGCGCGGGTGCTGGCCGAGCACACCTATGCCCTGCGCGCGGTCCAGGTCGACGTGCTGCTGCGCGAGCGGGTGGCGCAGCTGCGCGAGGCGGCATGAGGATCGTCGTCCTCGGCCTGTCGCTGTCGTCGTCGTGGGGCAACGGCCACGCGACCACCTTCCGCGCATTGCTGGAGGCGTATCATGCGCGCGGCCACGACATCCTGTTCCTCGAACGCGACGTGCCCTGGTACGCGCCGCACCGCGACCTGGCGGATCCGGACTGGTGCCGGCTGGCCTTCTACGCCGATCTCGACGGGCTGGCGCAGTGGGAGCAGGCGATCGCGCGCGCCGATGCGGTGATCGTCGGATCGTACGTGCCCGATGGCGTCGCGGTCGGCCGGTTCGTGCAGCGCGCGGCGCGCGGGATCACCGCCTTCTACGACATCGACACGCCGGTCACGCTGGCCAAGCTGGCCCGCGGCGACCACGAATATCTCTCGCCCGACCTGATCCCGGGGTACGACGTGTACCTGTCGTTCACCGGCGGTCCGACGCTCGACCAGCTGGAGCGGACCTACGGATCGCCGGCGGCGCGGGCGCTGTTCTGCTCGGTCGACGAGCGGCGGTATCGGCCCACCGGTGCCGCGCCGCGCTGGGACCTGAGCTATCTGGGCACCTACAGCCCCGATCGCCAGCCGACGCTGGACCGGCTGCTGCTGGCGCCGGCGCAGACGCGCCCCGACCTGCGCTTCGCCGTCGCCGGCCCGCAATATCCCGACGACATCGACTGGCCCGCGAACGTCGAGCGGATCGATCATCTGCCGCCCGCGGAGCATGCCGGGTTCTACTCGGCATCGCGCTGGACCCTGAACGTGACGCGTGCGGACATGATCGCGGCCGGCTGGTCGCCGTCGGTACGGCTGTTCGAGGCGGCGGCCTGCGCCACGCCGATCGTGTCCGACCGGTGGGACGGACTGGCCGACCTGTTCGCGCCCGACCGCGAGATCGTGCTGGCCGACGATGCCGTGGCGGTGCTCGCCGCGCTGGACCGCGACGATGCCGGGGCGATCGGCCGGGCCGCGCAACGCGTCGTCCTGTCGGCCCACACCGCCGCCCACCGCGCCGCCGAACTCGAGGCGCACATCAACGAGGCTGCACAGCTCCGATCGTCACAACGGGGGGCAGCATGAAGGAGAAGGCAATCATGGCACGGTCGGATCGCGAACTGATCCTCGTCGCGGGCGGGGCGGGCTTCATCGGCTCGCACCTCGTCGCGCGGCTGCTCGACGAGGGAAACGAGGTGATCTGCCTCGACAATCTGCAGACCGCCCGGCCGTCGAACCTGAAGCTGCTGGAGGGGCGCCCGGGCTTCACCTTCGTCGAGGCGGATATCGTGCTGCCCCTGCCGGAAGCCGTGACGGCGCAGGCGGAGCGGATCACCCGCATCTACAATCTGGCGTGCGCCGCGTCGCCGCCGCAGTACCAGGTCGATCCCGAACACACGATGCTGACCAACGTGGTCGGCACCAACCACCTGCTGCGGCTGGCGGAGCGGGCCGGCGCGCGCTTCCTGCTGACTTCGACCAGCGAGGTCTATGGCGATCCGGAGGTCCATCCGCAGGTCGAGGGTTATCGCGGCTGGGTGAGCTGCACCGGCCCGCGCGCCTGCTATGACGAGGGCAAGCGGGCGGCCGAGGCGCTGACGTTCGACTATGCGCGGATGAAGCGGGCCGAGGTGCGGGTCGCGCGCATCTTCAACACCTATGGCCCGCAGATGCATCCCGACGACGGGCGCGTGGTGTCGAACCTGATCTGCCAGGCGCTGTCGGGCCGCGACATCACCATCTATGGCGACGGCAGCCAGACGCGCAGCTTCTGCTACGTCAGCGACATGGTCGACGCGCTGATGCGGCTGATGGAATGGGAGACCGACGGGCTGGAGCCGGTAAACCTGGGCAATCCCAACGAGCTGACCGTCGGCGAGCTGGCCGAGCAGGTCGTGGCGATGACCGGATCGCGCAACCGGCTGGTCTATCGCCCCTTGCCGCAGGACGATCCGCGTCGCCGCCGCCCCGATATCGGCCGTGCGCAGGCGGAGCTGGGCTGGCGACCCACTGTAGGGCTGGCGGAGGGACTGGCGAAGACCTGCGCGTGGTTCACGGAGGAATTGCAGGCGGAGCGGCTGCCGGCGCAGGCTGCGTAGGGTTCCGCGGCCGGATCGACGCCGTCAGCGCGATGCCCTCACCCGTAGATCGCCGCGCGTTCGCGGTCGTGATCGACCGCGTCGATGATCCGGCCGCCGGCCATGAACACCGCGATGGTGCAGCAGCCGAACAGCATCCAGCCGGCGCCGCCGGGATACTGGTGCAGATACTCGCTGCCACGATGCGTGGCGCCGACCGCCAGGCCATAGATGACGAGGAATGCCTCGAATTTCGACTTGATGACGAACAGGCGCGCGATCCGGGTCCACATGCGCGATCATAAGCAAGTCGTGGGCCATTGGGAGAAATCCGTCGGTCAGGCCCGGCTCGACATGCTTAACTGTCAGTTAATTCGACAAGGTCGAGCCCGGTGAGCAGCGCCCGCCGCGCCTCTCCGATCGCATCGATCAGGGCGGGGTCGCCGATGTCCTCCTGTCGGATCGCCGCAGGCCAGTAACGCTCGACGATGGCGGCGATGCGGTCGAGCGCGTGGTCGTCGACCATGAAGCGGGGATCGACCGTCGCCGGATCGGCGACGACGCGCAGCCGCAGGCAGGCGGGGCCGCCGCCGTTCGCCATCGATTCGCGCACGTCGACCACCGCGACATGGCGGATCGGGCCGTTGCCCGCGCGGTGACGTTGCAGCCAGCCCCACACGGCCGTGTTCTCGCGCGCCTCCGCCGGCACGACCAGCGTCGTGCCCTGCGCTGCCGACACCAGCTGCGCATTGAAGAGGTAGGAGGCGATGGCATCGGCGAGCGGCACCTCTGCGGCCGGCACCTCGACGATCTCGACATCTGGCATCAGCCGGCGAAGATCGGCGTACAGGCCGGCGGGATCGGCGAAGGCGTGCTCGTGCGCCAGCAACACGCGCTCGTTGGCGACGGCGACGACATCGTTGTGGAACGCGCCGGCCGCGATCGCCGCGGGCGCCTGCTCGACGAACAGCGTGCGGGCGGGATCCAGCCCGTGAAGCCGCGCGACGACCTCGCCGGCGGCCCTATGCTGGCGCGCGGGGAAGGCACCGGCGGCGGTGCCGTAGACGAAGATCTCGACGCCGGGGTCGCCGTGCCGGCCGGCCAGCCGCATATGGTTGGCCGCTCCCTCGTCGCCAAAGGGTGGCGGCACGGGATCGTGCACGACGAACGCGGGATCAGCGAAGGCGAGGCGCAGCTGGCGCAGCGTGCCGGGCCATTCGTGGCTGCGATGCGGCATCGTCAGCAGGTTGGCGGCGGTCAGGTGGCAGCGCCCGTCGGCGGTATCGGGCGCGGGCGAGACCGTTGCGGCATTGGCGGCCCACATCGCCGATGCGGAGAGCGCCTGCGCCTTCAGGTGTGCGGGCGCCGCGGCATAATCGGTGCCCAGCGATCGCAGCCACGCATGGTCGGGACGGGCGAGGGGCAGCAGGATGCCCTGCCGCAGGCCCAGCGCCATGTTGGCGCGCATCTTGGCGATCCCCTGCAGCGCGGCGGCGCGGGGGTGGGATACGGCGCCGGCATTGGTCGTGGCGGCGATGTTGCCGATGCTGAGGCCGGCATAGTTGTGGCTGGGCCCGATGATCCCGTCGAAGTTGATCTCGACCAGCATCAGCCGCGCCCTGCCAGCGCAACCTCGTCGCCCACCGCGACACCCAGGTCGCGCGCGGTCGCCGCGCTCAGCGTGATGCCGCCGGCGCCGGCGGTCGCGTGCCCGAACACGCAGCGGAAATCGGCGAGGCGTCCGGCCGCGACCAGTGCCTCCTCGCCGCCATCGTCCGCGATCGCGGTCACCGGCGCGACGATCGCGTCGCGGATCGTGCGAACCTGATCGGTCGGCGCGGTCATCGTCGGGCCGCCATCGAAGATGTCGCAATATTGCTCGTACCGGAAGCCTTCATGCTCCAGCATCCGCATCGCCGCGCGGCCGGAAGGGTGGGGCAGGCCGATCGCGGCACGGGCGCCCTCGGTCAGCATCGCGGTGTAGATCGGGTGCTTGGGCATCAGATCGGCGACGAACTGATGCCCGTTGATCGCGTTGAACTCGTCCGCCGCCTGGAACGTCATGCCGAAGAAGCGGCCGGCCAGCCCGTCCCAGAAAGGCGATCCGCCACCCTCGTCGATGATCCCGCGCAGCTCGGCCAGGATGCGGTCGGCGAAGCGCGCCCGGTGCAGCCGGATGAAGAGGTAGCGGGAGCGGGCGAGGAGCAGGCCGAGCCCGCCGGCCCGCTCGCCCGGATGCAGGAACAGCCCGCCGACCTCGCTCGATCCTTCCAGATCGGTGGTCAGGGTCAGCATCTCGGCGCGGAACGTGCGCTGCAACTCGCGGCTGTGCTGGGTCAGGGTGCCGCGGCGATAGCTGTAGAAGGGGTGACGCTGGCCGACCTGGGTGAACAGCTGGCAGGTGCCGCGCACCTCGCCATTCTCGATATTCTCGAGCACCAGCACGAACAGTTCGTCGTCGATCGGCCCCGCGGTCCGCGCCAGCGCGGCATGGCTGCGCTCCAGCTTGGTGCGCAGGGCGGGCCGGTCGGGCGGCAGGTTGGTGAAGCCGCCGCCGGTCAGCTTCGCCATCTCGTACAGCGGCTTCAGGTCGTCGTCGGTGGCGGCGCGGATACGGAAGGTCATGGCAGTCCACCTTGGGCGAGACGCAGGATCGAGACGGCGGACAGCGCCGCGCGCTCGGCAAGGCTGTCGACGAGCAGATATTCGTCGGGCGAGTGGATCGCGCCGCCGCGCACCCCCATCGTGTCGATCACCGGGACGCCAATGGCGGCGACGTTGTTGCCGTCGCACACCCCGCCGGTGTCGCGGTGCCCGATCGTCAGCCCCAGATCGGCGCCCGCCGCACCGACCAGCGCGAACAGGCGGGCGGCGCGCGCGTCGATCGGCTTGGGCGGGCGATTGAAGCGGCCGTGGCGGGTGACCGTCACCTCGTGTGCGTTCTCCACCGCCGCCACGGTGGTATCGATCGCAACGTCGGCCGCGTCGATCGCGCCGGCATCGCGCGGCCGGAAATTGACGCGCAGGACGGCGAGATCCGGGACGACGTTGTTGGGCGACCCGCCATCGATCCGCGCCGGGTTCACCGTCAGCCCCGGCGCCGCGCTGGCGGCCAGCCGGACGGCGAGATCGGCGGCGGCGACCAGTGCGTTCCTGCCGTCGCCGGGATTGCGGCCGGCATGCGCGCTGCGGCCGTGCACCGCCAGCGAGAAATTGCCGGTGCCGCCACGCGCGCCCGCCAGCGTGCCGTCGGGCAGCGCGGGTTCGTAGCCGAAGGCGGCGGCCTTGCCCGCGCCCAGGGTGGCGATCAGCCCGGCGGAGGACAGCGATCCGGTTTCCTCGTCGCTGTTGATGAGGATGTCGTACCCGATCCCGCCGATCGCACCGTCACCCTCCAGTGCCGCCAGCGCGGCGAGCATGACCGCCAGTCCGCCCTTCATGTCGGTGACGCCCGGGCCGACCAGCGTATTGGGGTCGCTCCACCGCATCGTCTGGAACGGGTGATCGACGGGATACACCGTGTCCATATGGCCGAAGAACAACAGGCGGCTGGCGGCGGACGGCCGGACCGAGACAACCAGGTGGCGACCATGGTCGATCGGCACGACGCGGCCATCGGTGCCCATCCGGTCGACCGGCTCGGGCGCGACCAGCCGCACATCGCCCGGCAGGATCGCGGCGGCATCGGCCAGTTCGGTGGCGATCGCCGCCAGTCCGGCGAGGTTGCCCGTGCCGCTGTTGATCGCGCTCCACCGCTTGACCCGGCCCAGCATCGCGGCGCCGTCGATCCGCTCGATCACCCGCCGTTCGGTCGTGGTCGGCGCGCCCATCAGAAGGTGTAGACCAGCGCCGCGCGGCTGACCGTGTCGGTGGTCTGCCGACCGTCGGGGGGCATGCTCTCGTACTGGACGTTGTACGACAGCTGCGCCGACAGGGGGCCCAGCAGCTTGGCGTTCAGCGCGGTGGTGCTGGTGACCGTGGAATTGAACCGTTCGACATAGGCGGCGGCAGTCTGGCGGAGCGACAGGCCGCTGATCAGCTGCCAGCGGAAATCGATCGATCCGCGGGCCGCGAGGCTCGATTCGGTCCGGTCGTCGGTGAAGGCGGTGAGGCGATAGCCGGGCCCGACCTCGATATCGAGCTGCGTGGCACGCGCCTTGATCGCGCTGTACCCGAACCCGCTCGATATCGTCAGACGGTCGTAATAGCCCAGGAACCGGTCGCTCTCGTACTGGCCGAGACCATAGACATAGGCGCGGTCGTCGAACTTGAAGTTGGGACCGTAGGAAATCAGGTACCGCTCGCGCGTGGTGACGTTCAGGTTTTCCTGATAATCGGCACGCGCGGTGAACTTGTGCCGCCACTGCAGCCCCTCCCGCTCGGCATCCAGCACCACGCTGCCGCCGGCGGTGTCGGAATTGCCGGTGGTGACGAAGCCGCCCACCTCGGCCCGGCCCTTCCACAGGTTCAGGAAGCTGGCCTGGCGGATCACCTGCTCGCGCGCGGCGGCGCGGTCGTCGCGCCATTTCTGCGCGATCGCCAGCACCGCGTCGCCGCTGATCGGATCGGCGGCGCGGGCGTATTTGACGATCGTCGACACCTCGCCGTCGTTCCCCGCCTCCAGCGCCGCATCCAGCATCGCGCGGATCGATTCCGGGATCATCGCGCCCGCATCGCCGGGCGCCGGCGGGGGCGGTGCGGCCGGTGGCGCGTCCGTCTGGATGGCGGCGGCGAGGATCAGGATGGCGAGCACGCCGCCCTGCTACCGCCGACAGAGCCCCCGCCGCAACCCGTCAGCGTCCGGCCGATGCCGTGAGGTGGGGGCGGAACGCGGCCAGCACCTGTTCGTACAGCACGCGCTTGAATGGCACGATCAGCCGCGGCAGGTCCTCCGGATCGATCCAGCGCCAGCTCCGGAACTCGGGATGGGCGGTGCGGATGTCGATGTCGCCGTCCTGCCCGGTGAATCGGAACAGGAACCAGCGCTGCGTCTGTCCCCGCCAGCGGCCCTTCCACACCTTGCCGATCAACTCGTCGGGCAGGTCGTAGGTGAAGCTGCCCGGCGCCTCGGCGATCAGCTCGGCATGATCGGCGGCGACCCCGGTTTCCTCCCACAGCTCGCGGACGGCGGCATCCAGCGCCTCCTCGCCCGGATCGATCCCGCCCTGCGGCATCTGCCACGCCTCCAGCGTCGAATCGAGCCGCTGGCCGACGAACACGCGGCCCTCGCGGTTGACCAGCATCACGCCGGCGCACGGCCGGTAGGGCAGGTCCCGCATCATCCCGCCGCCTGCTGCTGGACGCGCGCGCCCTCCGCCTCGGCGATCGTCGCGCGCAGTGCCACCAGATAGCCGGCCATGTCCCCCACCGCCGACGGGATCGCCTTGCGCAGGGTGGCGAAGCCGTGGATCGTCCCCACCGCCTCGCGGTACACCGTCGGCACCCCCGCCTCGATCAGCCGCGCGGCATAGGCGCGGCCCTGATCGCGCAGCGGATCGAGGCTGGCGGCGACGATCACCGCCGGCGGCATGCCGGCGAGCGGGGCGCGCATCGGCGATCCGCGCATATGCTCGATATCGGCGGCATAGGCATCGCCGAACCACAGCATCGCCGCCTTGGTCAGCACATATCCTTCCGCGAACTCGTCGAACGAGGGATAGCGGCCCGCCGGGTCGGTGACCGGATAGATCGGCGCCTGCACCAGCACCGGCACGGCCGCCGGTGCGTCGCGCAGCGCCATCGCGGTGTTGATGACCAGCATGCCGCCCGCACTGTCGCCGACCAGCACCAGCCCGGTCGCGGTCACGCCCAGCCCGGCGGGGTTCCCCGCGACCCAGCGCGCCGCCGCTTCCGCGTCGTCGGGCGCGGCGGGCCAGCGATGCTCGGGCGCCAGCCGGTACTCGACCGACAGGACCGGCAGGTCCAGCGTCCGCGCGATCTCGGCGCACAGGCTGGCATGGGTATCGACCGTGCCGAACACGAAGCCGCCGCCGTGATAGAAGACGACGACCGGTCCCGGCAGCCGGTTCGCCGTCGCGTCGAACAGCCGTGCCGGGATGTCGCCCGCGGCGGACGGGATCGTCACGACCCGGTCGACCGCCAGTTCGCCGACCGGCGGGTCGACCAGATCCTTGCTCGCCGCGAACATCTGGCGCGCGGCGGGCGGGTCCAGCTCGTGCGTGCGCGGTCCGGGCAGGGCGTTCAGGTAATCGAGGAACCGCCGGACATCGGCACGCACATAATGGTCGGTCATCAATCGCTCCGATGGCGGTGGCAGGCGCTGATACCTACCTAGGTCGGGTGATCCCCATCGTCCATCATCCCAGCTACGTTACCGAGGCACCGGCGCGATCCACCTATCGCTGGGGCAAGAACGGCGCGATCCGCGACCTGCTGCGGGCGGAGGGCGCGCGGGTGACCTGGCACGAGCCCGAGCCGATGCCGCGCCGCTGGCTGGAGGCGACGCACGATCCCGACTATGTGGCCGAGGTGCTGGAGGCGCGCGTCCCCCCGGCCAAGACGCGGCGTATCGGCTTTCCGGTGACGACGGCGGTCGCGGAGCGCGCCGCGGCGGTGCCGGGAGGTACCTGGCTGGCGGCGCTGCTGGCGCTGGAGCACGGCTTCGCCGCCAACACCGCCGGGGGCAGCCACCATGCGCTGCACGATACCGGCGCCGGCTATTGCGTGTTCAACGACCTCGCCGTCGCGGCGACGCGGCTGGTGGAGGAAGGGCGGGTCGACCGGTTGCTGATCGTGGATGTCGACGTCCATCAGGGCGACGGCACCGCCGCGCTGACCGCCGGGCGACCGGAGATCGCGACCTATTCGATCCACGCCGACAAGAACTTTCCGGCGCGCAAGGCCCGCTCGACCCTCGACGTGCCGCTGGCGGACGGGGTCGGTGACGAGGAGTATCTGGCGACGCTGGCGACGACGCTCGTTCCGCTGATCGACGACCTGCGGCCGCAATTGATCCTGTATCAGGCTGGGGTCGATCCGCTCGCCGTCGACCGGCTGGGCCGGCTGGGCCTGACCGAAGACGGGCTGATCCGGCGCGAGCGGCTGGTCGCGGCGCTGGCGGCCGCGCGTGGCATCCCGCTCGCCTGCACGGTGGGCGGCGGGTATGGCGACGACGTGATGGCGATCGCCCGTCGCCACGTCGATGCCATCCTCACCCTCGGCGACGCGCTGCTCGCCTAGGTGACGCGATGCCGATGCAGTTCGGTGCGGAGCATCGCTGCCGGATGCGCGTTGGGCGGCGATGACCGACCCCGTGATCCTGTGGTTCCGCCAGGACCTTCGCCTTGCCGACCAGCCCGCCCTGATCGCCGCCGCGGCGGAGGGGCCGGTCATCCCGGTCTACATCCTCGACGACGAGACGCCGGGCGACTGGCGGATCGGCGGGGCGCAACGCTGGTGGCTGCACTACAGCCTGGCGTCACTCGACAAGGCGCTGCACGCGCTGGGCAGCCGCCTGATCCTTCGGCGCGGCGCATCGGCAGACGTGCTCGCCGCGCTGGCGGACGAGACCGGAGCGGCCCGCATCCACGCGCTGCGTCATTACGAACCGTGGTGGCGCAAGGCGGAGGCGTCGCTCGGCGACCGGCTGTGCCTGCACGACGGCAACCAGCTCGCCCCGATCGAACAGGTGCGGACCGGCGCCGGGCAGCCGTTCCGCGTCTATTCGTCGTTCTGGAAGGCGTTGCAGGAACATCTGCCGCCATCGCACCCCGAACCAGCGCCCAAGAAGCTCCCCGCCCCCGGCCACTGGCCGAAGGGCGACACGCTGAAGGACTGGGCGCTTCGCCCCACCGGGCCGGACTGGTCGGGCGGTTTCGATGCCGACTGGGTCCCCGGCGAGGATGCCGCGCGCGAGCGACTGGCCGATCTCGCCGACAAGGTCGACCGGTACGAGACGGACCGCAACCTGCCCGCCGAGGAAGGCACCAGCCGCCTGTCCCCGCATCTCCATCACGGCGAGGTGTCTGCCCGCGCGGTCTGGCACGCCGCGGCCGGCGGCGACGAGGCGTGGAAGTTCCACAAGGAGGTCGCATGGCGCGACTTCACCCGCGGTGTCATCCTGGCGCTGCCCGACTATGCCGACGTCAACGGCCGGCCGCGCTACGACAAGCTGCGCTGGCGGACCGGCGCCGCGGCGAAGCGCGACCTGCGCGCCTGGCAGCGCGGGCGCACCGGCTATCCGATCGTCGACGCCGGCATGCGCCAGCTGTGGCAGAGCGGCTGGATGCACAACCGTGTCCGGATGATCACCGCCAGCTTTCTGGTGAAGCACCTGCTGATCGACTGGCGGGAGGGCGAGCGCTGGTTCTGGGACTGCCTGGTCGATGCCGACTACGGCAACAACTCGGTCAACTGGCAATGGATCGCCGGCACCGGCGTCGACGCCAACATGTTCGGACGGATCATGGCGCCGCTCAGCCAGTCGGAGAAGTTCGACGCGGGCGACTATATCCGCCGCTGGGTACCCGAACTGGCCGACCTGCCCGATCCGGCGATCCATGACCCCGACGAGGCGGGCTGCCGTCCCGCCGCCTACCCGGCCAAGATCATCGGCCACCGCGAGGCGAGGGAGCGAGCGCTGGCGGCGAACCGCGCGGTGTAGGGGGCGGGTTTGCCCGTGCCCGATCAGTTGGGGGTGGACCTTTTCGAGAAGGCAAGGGCGGCAAGCTTCCAGTCGCCACCCGTCTTCACATAGGTCTCGGTGACGGAAAACGGGTTGTCGGCCACCTGACCGCGCACGACCGCGTGCAGATCGATACGGCTCGCCACGATCGCGGTGTCCCCGATGAAGCGCGCCGAGATTTCCTTGATGTCGGCCCGGCGATACTCGATGTTCCCCGAGCGGATCACCTCCAGCTCCTGCGGCTGGGTCATCGTGCGGCTCATATGGACGAAGATCGCCTTTTCGTCGAACAGCCGGGAAAGCGCGTCGATGTTCCGGTCGGCCATCCACCGCCACTTCTGCCGCGACAATGCGATCAGCTCAGCCGCGCGCGGGTCGGTCCGTTCGGCAGCGGTCGCAGGCACCGTCTGGGCCGCCGCGATGACCGGCGATGTCGTCGCGACGATGGCAAGGATGATTGTCTTGATCATGGCGGGGTTCTCTTCCTTCGATATGGGTCCGGCCGACGGCACACCGGTCCTACCGCGGAAGACGGCACGGGATTAGACGGAGCGAGTGGCTAGCACCTATGATCCGGGGTCATGGGTCAACCCGCCCGCTTCATCCCGGCGGAAGACCATGGCGGACCCGTGCCCCGCTTTCGGCTCTGGCGCCGCGCCGTCCGTCGGTGCATGGGGCCGCGGATGAAGCCAGGGGGTATCGTACAGCGCCGGCGGGGATCGGGGCGCGGGGTGGTCGCGTCCGCGATCGCGGCACCGTTTCACCGGCTGCTCGACCGGATCGATCGCGGGCTGGTCTGCGGCGCGATCGAGGCGACCTTGCCGGATGGCACCGCGCGGCTGCTCGGCGGGCGCGTCGACGGGCCGGTCGCGGTCGTGATGCTGCATCGGTGGCGCGCGCTGTGGAAGCTGGCGACCGGCGGGTCGGTCGGCTGGTACGAGGCATGGGATGCCGGCGACTGGGCCAGTCCCGATCCGGTGCCGCTGTTCGACCTGTTCATGCGCAACCGCGTCGCGCTCGGCAACGCCGCGCGGCCGGGCGGCACGGTGAAGCTGGCGATGCGCGGCTGGCACCGGCTGCGGCGCAATCACCGCGCCGGCGCGCGGCGGAACATCGCGGCGCATTACGATCTGGGCAACGACTTTTATCGCGAGTGGCTGGACGACGGGCTGACCTATTCCAGCGCGCTGTTCGCCCATCCCGGCGAGACGCTGGCGGCGGGGCAGGACCGCAAGCTGCGCGCGATCCTGGCGCGCACCGCAACGGTGCCGGGCGACGCCATTCTGGAGATCGGCTGCGGCTGGGGATCGTTCGCGGCGCTCGCCGCGGCCGAGGGGCGGCAGGTCTGCGCGCTGACGTTGTCGGCGGAGCAGAAGGCGATGGTGGACGCGCGTCATCTTCCCGGTGTCACCGTCTCCCTGACCGACTACCGCGATATCACCGGCACCTTCGATGCGGTCGCCAGTATCGAGATGGTCGAGGCGGTCGGGCAGGAATATTGGGGCGCGTACCTCGATGCGATCGCGCGGGCGCTGAAGCCGGGCGGACGGGCGGCGATCCAGTACATCGCGATCGCCGACGATGTCTTCCCCGCCTATGCCCGCGGGGTCGACTTCATCCAGCGCCACGTCTTCCCCGGCGGGATGCTGCTGTCCGAGCGCCGGTTCCGCGCGCTGGCCGAGGCGCGGGGGTTGTCGTGGCAGGACCGGACCGGGTTCGGGGCCGATTATGCCGAGACGCTGCGGCTGTGGCGCGAGCGGTTCGACGCGGCGGATCGCGAGGGGCGGCTGCCGGCGCGGCTGGACGCACGCTTCCGGCGGTTGTGGCGTTATTACCTGATGTATTGCGAGGGCGGGTTCCGCGGCGGCGGGATCGACGTGGCGCAGGTGACGCTGGTCCGGTCCCGCTAGGCGTCAGTCCACCCGCTCGCGGTGACCGACGCCGTAGCCGTCGATGGCGAGGCGGACGATCCGGTCCGCGACGACCTGCGGCTCCTTGACCGAGGCGGGATCCTCGCCCGGATAGGCGCGGGCGCGCATCGCGGTGCGGGTGGCACCGGGGTCGACGATCGCGACACGCACCTTGCCCAGCGCCTCGACCTCGTCGCCGTATGCGCCCAGCAGCGTCTCGAACGCCGCCTTCGACGCGCCATACGCACCCCAATAGGCCCGCGGGCGCTGCGCCACGCTGGAGGTGAGGCCGATCACCTTGCCGGCGGCGGCGCGGCGCAGCATCGGGTCGAACGCGGTCAGCATCGCCGCCTGCGCGCTGACGTTCAGGGTCAGGACGCGGGCGAACTCCTTGGCATCGATCGACGGCACCGCCGCCAGGCTGCCCAGCGTGGCGGCGTTCAGGACCATCACGTCCATTGCCTTCCACCGCTCGCCGACCGCCGTCGCCAGCCGCGCGATCGAATCGGTCTCGGTCAGGTCGAGCGGGGCGATCGTCGCCGATCCGCCGGCATCGAAGATCGCCTGCTCGACCTCCTCCAGCGCCTTGGCGGTGCGGGCGGTGACGACGACATGGGCGCCCTGGGCGGCCAGCGAGCGGGCGGTGGCGGCACCGATGCCGCGGCTGGCGCCGGTGACCAGCGCGAGTTGGCCCGACAGGGGCAGGTCAATCATTGGTTGACGGTTCCGGTTCAGTTGACGCGTTCGGCGAGGAGGGCGAACTGGTCCACCTCCGCGCTGTCGTCCTGGTCAGTCAGGGTGGTGGGATAGTCGCCGGTGAAGCAGGCGTCGCAGTAATTGGGCCGCACATCGGCCCGCTTCGCCTCGCCCAGCGCCTTGTACAGCCCGTCGATCGATACGAACGCCAGGCTGTCGGCATGGATGAAATCGGTCATCCCGCCGATATCCAGCTTGTGTGCCAGCAACTTGGCCCGTTCCGGCGTATCGACGCCGTAGAAGCAGCTGTGCCGCGTCGGCGGCGAGGCAATGCGCATGTGGATCTCGGCCGCACCGGCATCGCGCATCATCTGCACGATCTTCAGCGAGGTGGTGCCGCGTACGATCGAATCGTCGATCAGGATCACGCGCTTCCCCTCGATCAGCGCGCGATTGGCATTGTGCTTCAGCTTGACGCCCAGATGGCGGACCTTGTCGCCCGGCTGGATGAAGGTGCGCCCGACATAGTGCGAGCGGATGATGCCGAGTTCGAACGGAATACCAGAGGCTTGCGCATAGCCGATCGCGGCGGGGACACCCGAATCGGGTACCGGGATGACCAGATCGGCCTCCACCGGCGACTCCGCGGCCAGCTGCGCGCCGATCTCTTTGCGGACCGAATAGACCGAGTGATCGTCGACGATCGAATCGGGTCGCGAGAAATACACCCATTCGAAGATGCACGGGCGGGCATGGACGGGGGCGAATGGCTTGATCGAGCGGATCTCGCTGCCCTGCACGATCACCAGCTCGCCCGGCTCGACCGCGCGTTCGAACGTGGCGCCGCAGACATCGAGCGCAACGGTTTCCGACGCGAAGATGATCGCATCGTCCAAACGCCCCATCACCAGCGGCCGGATGCCGAGCGGATCGCGGCAGGCGATCATCCCCTCCGGCGTCATCACGACCAGCGAATAGGCCCCCTCGATCTGCTTCAGCGCATCGATGAACCGGTCGAGCAGGGTCCGGTATTTCGAGGTGGCGACCAGGTGGATGATCGTCTCGGTATCCGAGGTCGACTGGAAGATCGACCCGCGCTGGACCAGCTCGCGCCGGAGCTTCATCGCATTGGAGATGTTGCCGTTGTGCGCTACGGCGAAGCCGCCGGTAGCCAGCTCGGCATAGAGCGGCTGGACATTGCGGAGTGCCGTCTCGCCCGTGGTCGAATAGCGGACGTGACCCGCGGCGACGGTGCCGGGGAGCGAGCGGATCACGTCGTCGCGGTCGAAATTGCCCGCGACGTGACCCATGGCGCGATGGGTGTGGAACTGTGCGCCGTCGAACGAAGTGATCCCCGCCGCCTCCTGACCCCGGTGCTGGAGCGCATGGAGGCCGAGGGCGACCAGCGCGGCGGCACTGGGACTGTTGGAGACACCGAACACGCCACACTCTTCGCGCAGCTTGTCGTCTTCGAATGGATTGGTCGTCAGCATGGGAGGCGGGGCTCGCTTGGTGGCGCTGGCCATATAGGAGCGATAACCTGGGTTGTCGCCTGTTTGTCACGATCGGCGGAGCGATCCGCCGCATCGGTGGTTTTCGCCGGCGGCAAGGAGAGCAGGCGATGGCACGCGATCACGGACCCCAGATCAAGGACCACGCGCTCTACGAAGAGCTGAAGAAGCAGGGAAATTCTGCCGAGAAGGCGGCACGCATCGCCAATGCGAAAGCGGCGGGAACGCTGAGGCACGACAGCGTGCAGCTGGAGGACCGGACCAAGGCGGCGCTGATGAAGGAGGCGGCGCGGATCGGCATCGCCGGTCGGTCGAAGCTGGACAAGGCGGGGCTGGTGAAGGCGATCCGCGGGCATGGTTGAGGGTGTCGCGGCTGCGCGAATGTTGAGGAAGTTTCGGGTTGTGACGGGGTGACGTTTCGACAGCAGAACTGTCGTAAGTTTGAAGGTGGAAGGATGGCAGTGGGCATCAGCCTGTTCTATCCCATGCGCCAGATGTAGGACACGGGCGGCGTCCTCTCCGTCATCCCGGGCTTGACCCGGGACCGCGCTATCTGCGGTTGCCGGTAGCTGGACCCCGGGTCGAGCCCGGGGTGACGACGAACTCCGTCAGGCGATCAGGTCCGACAGGTCGTTCCAGTCGGGGTTGCCTCGTTCGATCAGCGCGAACTTCCATTCTCTTCGCCAGCGTTTCAGGCGCTTCTCGTGTTCGATGCAGGCCATGATGGTGTCGCCTCGCTCCGCCCATACCAGCCGGTCGAGGCCGTAGCGCGCGCAGAAGTCGGAGCCTTTGCCGGCGCGGTGCTGGTGGATGCGGGCGGCAAGATGGGCGGTGACGCCGACGTACATCGTGCCGCGATAGCGGTTTGCGATGATGTAGAGCCAGCCGCCCTGATGGTTGTCTCCCATATGCGGGGTTTGAAGAAGCTGGGCCCCGGGTCAAGCCCGGGGTGACGGGGAGGGTGGTGGCGGTACGAACTCATGCCGTGGCATGCCGGACATGATCCACCGCTGTCCGTCATCCCGAGCTTGACCCGGGATCCCGCTGTCTTCGGTCGCGAGTAGCGGGGGTCCGGGGTGACGGGGAGGGGGCGGGGCGGTACAGGCGGGGGATGACCGAACCGCGCGATCGTAGCCTGTCCCTCGACCCTGCCTATGATGCGGCGGGGCTTGTCACCGCCGTGGTGTCCGACCGGCACGGCGCGCTGCTGATGGTCGCGCACATGAACGCCGAGGCGCTGGCGGCGACGCAGGCGACAGGGGAGGCGACGTTCTGGTCGCGCAGTCGCGGGCGGTTGTGGAAGAAGGGCGAGACATCCGGCAACGTGCTGCGCGTCGTGGAGATGCGGATCGACTGCGATCAGGATGCGCTGTGGCTGATCGTCGATCCGGCCGGGCCCGCCTGCCACACCGGCGCGCAGAGCTGCTTCTATCGCCGGATCGAGGGCGACGGGCTGGTGCCGGTCGCGTGAAGGTGCTTGTCGGCCTGACGGCGCTGCTGCTGGCGGGATGCGGCGGCGGGGCGGGCAACGACACGGTGCCGGCCGCCGAGAGCGGCAGCGCGGGCGCGCGGCTGGAGGAAGCGGCGGTGGCACAGGGGCTGGTGCCCGATCCGGCGGCGACGACGCTGGCGGGTGCCTGGGCGCGCGACACCGACCGCGCCTGCATCGTCGACGGTGCGGGCGGCGTGCAGCGGATCGGCATCCTGAGCGATTACGGCGATGGCCAGGATTGCAGCGGCGCCGGCGTGCTGGAGCGGCGCGGCGAGCGGTTGCGGATCACGATCGGCGAGTGCCGCATCGATGCCCGGTTCGACGGCGAGCGGATCATCTTTCCCGGCGAGGTGGGATCGGCCTGCGCCGCCCTGTGCCGCGGTCGGGCGTCGCTGGCGGCGTTCGCGGTGGAACGGCAGAGCGACTCGGCATCGGAAGCCGCGACACTGCGTGGACGGGACGGGCGCCGGCTGTGCGGATAGATTGACGTTTACGTAAAGGTTATGTAGTGCAGCGGTCATGGCCGATGCAGCGTCCTATGCTCCGATCATGCCGATGGGCGATCGCGAGACCCACACGATCTCCGACCTGTGCGGCGAATTCGGGGTCACCGCCCGTGCCCTGCGATTCTACGAGGACGAGGGCCTGATCGCACCCGAGCGACGGGGCACGGCGCGCATCTATTCGCAGCGCGACCGCGCGCGGCTGGCGTGGATCCTGCGCGGCAAGCGGGTGGGATTCTCGCTGGGCGAGATCCGCGAGATGATCGACCTGTACGATCTTGGCGATGGCCGCCGGGTGCAGCGGCAGGTGACGATCGAGCGGTGCCGCGCCCGTATCGCGGCGCTGGAGGCGCAACGGCGCGACATCGACGCCGCGATCGCCGAACTGACCGGTTTCATCGCCACCGTACCCACGGCCGGCGCCCCGAACGCCCATAGCGACAAGTAAGGAACAACGAGGATGCCGCAGTACACGCCCCCCGTCCGCGACACGCGTTTCGTGCTGGAACATGTCGTCGGGCTGGATCGACACGCCAATGTCGACGGGTTCGCCGTCGCCACGCCGGATACCGTCGATGCGGTGCTGGAAGAGGGCGGCCGCTTCGTCGCGGAGGTGCTGTTCCCGCTGAACCAGGTCGGTGACGAGCATGGCTGCACCCGTCACGACGACGGGTCGGTGACAACGCCGCCCGGCTTCAAGGAAGCCTACGCCCGGTTCGTCGAATCGGGCTGGGGCACGCTTTCGGCGCCGGAGGCGTTCGGCGGGCAGGCGATGCCGCACGTCGTGTCGACCGCGTTCCAGGAATATATGATCTCCGCCAACATGGCGTTCGCGATGTATCCGGGGCTGGCGCACGGCGCGATCGCGGCACTGGTGGTGAAGGGATCGCCCGAGCAGCAGGAGAAGTACCTGCCGCGGATGGTATCGGGCGAGTGGGGCGGGACGATGAACCTGACGGAGCCGCAGTGCGGCACCGACCTGGGCCTGATCCGCACCCGTGCGGAGCCGCAGGGCGACGGCAGCTATTCGATCACCGGCACCAAGATCTTCATCTCGGCGGGCGAGCACGACCTGACCGACAACATCATCCATCTGGTGCTGGCCAAGACGCCGGGGGCGCCGGACAGCTCGAAGGGGATCAGCCTGTTCGTGGTGCCCAAGGTGATGGTGAACGACGACGGATCGCCCGGCGCGCGCAACGCGGTGTCGTGCGGGTCGATCGAGCACAAGATGGGCATCCACGGCAATTCGACCTGCGTGATGAATTACGACGGGGCGACCGGCTGGCTGGTCGGCGAGGAGATGAAGGGGCTGGCCGCGATGTTCATCATGATGAACGCGGCGCGGCTGGGCGTGGGCCTGCAGGGGCTGGGCGTGGCCGAGACGGCGTACCAGAATGCCGTCGCCTATGCCGACGATCGCCGGCAGGGCCGCGCGCTGACCGGCCCGGCCGAGCCGGGCGAGAAGGCCGACACGCTGTTCGTCCATCCCGACGTGCGTCGCATGCTGATGGAGGCGAAGGCCTGGACCGAGGGGCTGCGCGCGCTGTGCCTGTGGGGGGCGTTGCAGGTCGACCTGGAGCACAAGGCCGGGACCGAGGAAGAGCGGCAGACCGCGGCCGACCTGATCGGGCTGCTTACCCCGGTCATCAAGGGCGTGGGCACCGACAAGGGGTACGAGATCGCGACCAACGCCCAGCAGGTCTACGGCGGCCACGGCTATATCCGCGAGTGGGGCATGGAGCAGTATGTCCGCGATGCGCGGATCGCCCAGATTTACGAGGGGACGAACGGCGTCCAGGCGATGGACCTGGTCGGGCGCAAGCTGGCGCAGAACGGTGGCCGCGCGGTGCAGGCGCTGTTCGCGATCGTGAGTGCGGAGTGCGCGGCGGCGAAGGGCGAGGCGACGGTGGCGGATTTCGCCGGTCGACTGGAAAAGGCGCTGGGCGAATTGCAGGCGGCGACGATGTGGTTCCTGGCGAACGGGATGAAGGACCCGAACAATGTCGGTGCCGGCGCGGTCAGCTACATGCACCTGATGGGGCTGGTGGCGACCGGGCTGATGTGGTTGCGCATGGCGAGCGCCGCGGCCCGGCTGAAAGCGGCGGGAGAGGGCGATGCGGCGTTCCTGGACGCCAAGCTGGTGACGGCGCGCTTCTTCGGCGAGCGGGTGCTGCCCGATGCGGGCGCGCTGCGCCGCAAGATCGAGGGCGGGGCCGAGGCCCTGATGGCGCTGCCGGTCGAGATGTTCCGGGCGGCGTGAGGAAAGGGCCGGGCCGGCTCGTCCGTGCCCGGCCGCAAGGCGTCAGTGGTGCGGCGCCGGTGTGGCGGTGGGTGCCGGCGCCGGGCCGGGTGCGGGGCGCCTGATGCCGCCCAGATCTGCCGGCCCCTTCGTCAGGATCGCGCTTGCCGCGCTGGTCGGCGTCGGCGCGGGCAGCGGCTGGCGCTTCATGCAGCCGCCGGGGCGGGTGCGGGGATAGAGGGTGCAGTTCCACAGCGTTCGCTCCAGTCCGGCGGGACGGTCGCGCAGATAGCTGAACGCCATCGCCGCCAGCTGAACGGCGTCCGGCGCCGCTGCCTTCGGTACCGATCTGGCGTCGGTCCAGCCGAGATACTTGCAACGATCGCGCGGCCCGCAGGCGGTCTGCGCGAGTTTCGGATAGTCCTCCGGTGTCACGCCGGCAGGCAGCACCGCCAGAATGCTGTCGGCCTCGCCGGGGACGGCGGGGGCGGGCATGTTGGCGACGAGTGCGGTCGCGAGCGCGGCCGCGTCGACGGCGGCATCGGCCTCTTGCGTGGCATGGGCGGTGCTGTGCGCGTCGGAGAAGGCGGCGATCTTCTGGATCACCGGCTCGGTCGCGAGGACCTGCCGCCGGAAGGCGGCGGGCGTGCCCCACCAGCCGGTCCAGCGGAAGAACAGATGGGTGCCGACTGCGGCGATCTTGTCGAGGCTGGACTGCCAATAGGGCACCACCCAGTCGGTATGGTAATGGGTGGCGTAGCCGACCGGGCGGTACACCGCGCCCGCCAGCGCCGCGGCGGCGACCGCGCGGGCGCGCGTCCACATCGCGGCCGGCGGCTGCCAGCGGGTCAGCGCGCCGTCGCAGGTGAAAGTGAACTGGCAGCCGGTGCGGCGGTCCTGCCCCTCGAACACGACGCCGCAGACCGTCTTGGGAAAGGCGGGATGGCGAACGCGGTTCAGGACGACCTGCGCCACCGCCTTTTGCCCGACGGCGTCGTTCCCCGCCTCGTACAGCACGGCGGCGGCGAGGCAGTCGGTGGCGCGGGCGAGATCCTCCGGCCCGTCGGCCGAGCGGAAGGGCCGGGCGGCGGGGTTGGGGCCACGGACGAACGGCACGTCGGCATTGTAGGCGCGCGCCTCGTCGAGCGAGAGGTCGACCAGCTCGACCGGCTCGACGGCGGGCAGGACGCTGGGCGGGACGATGCGGCGCGGCGGTACGGCCTTGCGCGCCCGCGCGATCGCAGGCGGCGGGGCAGTGCCGACGACGAGCGCGGGCACCGCCACGCCGACGCCGGCGATCAGCGTGAGGATCGCCCGGATCGCGATGCCGGGCCGTGAATGGACGGTCACTGTTCGGGCAGGAAGTCCGGCACCGACAGATACCGCTCGCCCGTGTCGTAGTTGAAGCCGAGGACGCGGGCACCGTCGGGCAGGTCGGGCAGCTTCTGGAGGATCGCGGCGAGCGTGGCGCCCGATGAGATGCCGACCAGCATCCCCTCCTCGCGCGCGGCGCGGCGGGCCATGTCCTTGGCGACGGCGGCATCGACCTCGATCACGCCGTCGAGCGACTGGGTGTGGAGGTTGCGCGGGACGAAGCCGGCACCGATGCCCTGGATCGGATGCGGCCCCGGCTGGCCGCCGGAGATGACGGGCGACGCGGCGGGTTCGACCGCGAAGACCTTCAGGCCGGGCCATTCCTTCTTCAGCGTCTCGGCAACGCCGGTGATGTGGCCGCCGGTGCCGACGCCGGTCACGATCACGTCGATCGGGGTGTCGCGGAAATCCTCGAGGATCTCCTGCGCGGTGGTGCGGACATGGACGTCGATGTTGGCGGGATTCTCGAACTGCTGCGGCATCCACGAGCCGGGGGTCTGCTCGACCAGTTCCAGCGCACGCTCGATCGCACCCTTCATACCCTTTTCACGCGGGGTCAGGTCGAAGCTGGCACCGTAGGCGAGCATCAGGCGACGGCGTTCCAGCGACATGCTCTCGGGCATGACGAGGACCAGCTTGTAGCCCTTCACCGCGGCGACGAGCGCCAGGCCGATGCCGGTGTTGCCGCTGGTCGGCTCGATGATGGTGCCGCCGGGCTGGAGCTCGCCGGATGCCTCCGCCGCCTCGACCATGGCCAGCGCGATGCGATCCTTGATCGAGCCGCCGGGGTTCGACCGCTCGGACTTGATCCACACTTCGGAACCCGGGAACAGCCGCTGGACCCGAATGTGCGGGGTGCGGCCGATCGTGTCGAGGATGGTGTTCGCCTTCATGGCTTGGCTTCTCCGTGCTGCGGCTAAATTTCGAGCATGTCGGGGGGATCAAAGGTTCGCGCGCGTCCGAGTTCCGGAAACAGCCGCGCCCAGCCGAGCGTGACGGCGATCGCGCCGACGCCGCCGAACACCACCGCGCCGACCGGACCGAGGAGCGAGGCCATCACCCCGCTCTCGAACTCGCCCAGTTCGTTCGACGCGGAGATGGTCAGCTGCGACACCGCGCTGACCCGGCCGCGCATCGCATCGGGGGTGTGGAGCTGGATCAGCGACTGGCGGACATAGACCGACACCATGTCGGCACCGCCCGCCACGATCAGCGCCGCCAGGCTGAGGATGAAGGCGGGGTGCAGCGCGAGGAGCGTGCCGCCGGGCAGCGTCGCGACACCGGGCCGGATGCCGAGCAGGCCGGTGATGTCGCTCGCCACGCCGAACGTCAGGATGGCGAGGCCGAAGACGACGACGGCGGCCAGCATCTTCCTGCCGACATTGGTGCTCATCGGGCGGAACGAGAACCAGATGGCGGTGACGGCGGCGCCGATGCCCATCCCGGCGGCGAGCACGCCCAGCCCCTGCGAGCCGACGTGCAGGATGTCGCGGGCATAGACCGGCAGCAGCGAGGTGGCGCCGGCGAGCAGCACCGCGAACAGGTCGAGCGTGATCGCCGCCAGGACCAGCCGGTTGCGCCGGACATAGCGGAACCCCTCTGCGATGCGGGCGAGCGGGCGATGGTCGGTCTGGGCGGGCGGCTGCGGCACCGGACCGATCAGGAACATGAAGCCGAGCGCGACCGCGAACAGGATCGTCGCCACGCCGTACGCGACCTCCGGATGGATGGCGTAGAGCAGGCCGCCGACGCTGGGCCCGGCGATCGTGCCGACCTGCCACGCGATCGAGCTGATCGCGATCGCGGTGGGCAGGCTGGCGCGGGGCACCAGATTGGGGGCGAGGGCGGAATAGGCCGGGCCGGAAAAAGCGCGGGCGACGCCGAACGCGACCGCGGCGGTGAACAGCATCCACAGCTCCAGCCCGCCCGACCGGGTCAGCAGCCACAGGATCGCGGCGGTGACGACGAGGAGCGCGGTGGTGCCGCGCACGATCCAGCGCCGGTCGACGCTGTCGGCGACCAGCCCGGTAATCGGGGTGAGGAGGAACAGCGGCACGAACTGCGCGAAGCCGATCATGCCGAGCATGAACGCCGCCTGCCGCACGTCCATCGTCTCGCGGGCGAGGTTGTAGACCTGCCAGCCGATGACGATCGACATCGCGCTGACGGCGATCGTGCCGCTGAAGCGGGAAAGCCAGTAGGCACGGAAATTGGCGATGCGCAGCGGGTGCGTCGGACGGTCCATCGCGGCTGCTTTAGGCCCCGCCAGCAACGAAGGGCAACCATTCGACACCCCAGGTAATTGCTCTTCGCGGCAAACCGGGACTATAGGCCCCGTCCATCCCTTACGGAAAAACAAGGTTTCTGCTGTGGCCAAAGCCCCCCGTGCCTCTGAACCGCCGATCCCGAACCGCGAACGCCCCGGCGAGCCGCAACCCTATGAGGCGACGCAGAAGCAATTGCTGCAATTCTACAAGGAAATGCTGCTGATCCGCCGTTTCGAGGAGAAGGCGGGGCAGCTGTATGGGCTGGGCCTGATCGGCGGCTTCTGCCATCTGTACATCGGGCAGGAGGCGGTCGCCGTCGGCCTGCAATCGGCGCTGGACGGCGAGCGCGATTCGGTCATCACCGGTTATCGCGACCATGGCCACATGCTGGCGTACGGCATCGATCCGCAGGTCATCATGGCCGAGCTGACCGGGCGCGGCGCGGGCATCAGCCGCGGCAAGGGCGGGTCGATGCACATGTTCTCGACCGAGCATAAATTCTATGGCGGGCACGGCATCGTCGGCGCGCAGGTGTCGCTGGGCGCCGGCCTTGCGTTCAAGCACAAGTACAGCGGTGACGGCGGCGTCTGCCTGGCCTATTTCGGCGACGGCGCGGCGAACCAGGGCCAGGTGTACGAAGCGTTCAACATGGCCGAGCTGTGGAAGCTGCCGATCATCTTCGTGATCGAGAACAACCAGTACGCCATGGGCACCAGCGTCAATCGCGCATCGAGCGAGGACCAGCTGTATCGCCGCGGCGAAAGCTTCCGCATCCCCGGCATCCAGGTCGACGGCATGGACGTGCTGGCATGCCGCGGCGCGGCCGAGACGGCGCTGGAATGGGTGCGCGCGGGCAAGGGCCCGGTGATCCTGGAGATGAAGACCTATCGCTATCGCGGCCACTCGATGTCGGATCCGGCCAAGTACCGGAGCCGCGAGGAGGTGCAGTCGGTGCGCGACAAGTCCGACCCGATCGAGCATGTGAAACGCCTGCTGGAAGAGCGCGGCGTGAAGGAGGACGAGCTGAAGACGCTGGAACAGGCGATCCGCAAGCAGGTGGCCGAGGCCGCCGATTTCGCCGAGAGCACGCCCGAGCCGGATGCGGACGAACTCTATACCGACGTGCTGGTGGAGCGTTACTGAGATGGCGATCGCAATCAAGATGCCGGCCCTGTCTCCGACGATGGAAGAGGGCACGCTGGCCAAGTGGCTGGTGAAGGAAGGCGACAGCGTAAAATCCGGCGACATCATGGCCGAGATCGAGACCGACAAGGCGACGATGGAGTTCGAGGCGGTCGATGAAGGTACCGTCGGCAAGATCATGGTCGCCGAGGGAACCGACAACGTGAAGGTCGGCACCGTCATCATGATGCTGGCCGAGGAGGGCGAGGATGCGTCCTCCGTCACCGAGGCTCGCAGCGGCGAGGACGCGAACGCGGCGCCGAAGAACGAGCCGACCGACAGGAACGCGCCGCCGATGCCCGAGGGTGCCGCCGCCGCCGAGCAGGAGAGCGGGACGCAGCAGCTGGTCGCCCATGCCGAGAAGCAGGGCGCGAAGGATCCCGAGGTGCCCGAGGGCATCGAAATGGTGAAGACCACCGTTCGCGAGGCACTGCGCGATGCGATGGCCGAGGAGATGCGGGCCGACGAGCGCGTGTTCGTGATGGGCGAGGAAGTCGCCCAGTATCAGGGCGCGTACAAGGTGACGCAGGGCCTGCTCGACGAGTTCGGCGAGAAGCGGGTGATCGACACGCCGATCACCGAATACGGCTTCGCCGGCGTCGGCACCGGTGCGGCGATGGCGGGATTGCGTCCGATCGTCGAGTTCATGACGTTCAACTTCGCCATGCAGGCGATCGACCACATCATCAACTCGGCTGCCAAGACGAACTACATGTCGGGCGGGCAGATGCGCTGCCCGATCGTGTTTCGCGGGCCGAACGGCGCCGCCAGCCGCGTCGGCGCGCAGCACTCGCAGAACTACGGCCCGTGGTATGCCAGCGTGCCCGGCCTGATCGTGATCGCTCCGTACGATGCGGCGGATGCGAAGGGGTTGCTGAAGGCGGCGATCCGGTCGACCGATCCGGTCGTCTTCCTGGAAAACGAGCTGATGTACGGCCGCAGCTTCGACGTGCCGAAGCTGGACGACTGGGTTCTGCCGATCGGCAAGGCGCGGATCGTGCGCGAGGGCAAGGACGTGACGATCGTGTCCTACTCGATCGGCGTCGGCATCAGCCTGGAAGCCGCGGACCGGCTGGCCAAGGAAGGCATCGAGGCGGAGGTGATCGACCTGCGCACGCTGCGCCCGCTGGACAAGGAAACGGTGCTGAAGAGCCTGGCCAAGACCAATCGCCTGGTCGTCGCCGAAGAGGGCTGGCCGACCTGCTCGATCGCCTCGGAGATCACCGCGATCGTGATGGAAGAGGGCTTCGACGACCTCGACGCACCGGTGCTCCGCGTCGCCAACGAGGACGTGCCGCTGCCCTATGCCGCGAACCTCGAGAAGCTGGCGCTGATCGACGCGGACAAGGTGGTGAAGGCGGTGAAGCGGGTCTGCTACAAGTAGACGCCGCCGAAGTCCGAAGGCGAAGGGCTCCGCCAGCGATGGCGGGGCCCTTCTTCGTTTCCGCACCCCAGCACGTACCGGAGCGCTATTGCGTCAGGCGCGAGCTTGTGATGGCGCGCTGGAACAGGGTTTCGAGCGCCGCCGAGATGTCGCCATCGGTGGTGACCTGCGCAAACAGGTTCGGCGATGCGCAGGCCTGGAGTGCGGGCGCGACGCCCGGCAGCTTCGGCACGACGTTGGCCCTCGCCCAGTCCACCTCCGCCCTGGAGCGATTGTCGCCCGTCATCGAATCGGGCAGATATTCGGTGTAGAGAACGGCGATCCGGATGCCGCGTTGCTTCACCGCATCGCACAGCGCGACCGGCAGCGCGCCCAGCTGGCGCCCCCCGTCATCCTCGTCGCGCATGCCGTCGGTAATGATCATCATGACCGCCTGCGGCGAGTTGCCGGGCGTGCTCATGCCACTGCCTGCCAAGGTTGGCATGATGGTCATCGCCCGCCCGAACATGTCCTTGTAATCGGTATCGACGTCCCAGTTCCAATTGCCCTTGGTCAACTGGTTGTTGCTGTAGACCTGGAGGAGTTGCGCGCCGGCAGCGCGGCTGCGAACCGTGGCGAAGCTGTCGTTCAGGGTCGCGATCGTCTTGAACTGATTGCGCACGTGGAAGGTCGACACCGAAATCCGGTACGTCGCATGATTGTTGGCCGCAGCGTTGGTCGCGGTGTAGGTCAGGTTCTGGACAGCCACCCTCTCGGCATCTACCCGCAGCGGAATACCGTACGACACGGCATAGTCATAGAGGCTGCCCCAGGCGCCGTTCTTCAGCTGCGCCTTGCGATCGTCGATGCTGTGGCAGGCGAAGGCGCAGCCCGTCGCGGTCTTCAGCTGGTTGAACCCTGCCGTCGTCGTGGGCAGCGCCATTGATGGCGACATGTCCATCATGACGTAGAAGTCCACGTTGGGCGCGGTGCTCGCCTTCGCAGCCGCCGTGCCGCTGATCGCCAGCGTCGCCCGTCCGAGGATGCCGGAGAAGCTGTTGCTGGATTGGGCGTGATAGGTGACGGATGCGGTGCGGACCAATCCCTCGCTCGGCGTCATGGTGTCGACGACACGGATGTCCATCTGGCCGGTGTCGAGATAGTTGATCGGCAGGAGGCCGGTCATCCCGTCGACCTGCGTGCGGAACACCAGCAGCGCGCGTTGCCGCGCCGCATCGGCGTCTAGCGTGATCGTCGACAGGCTCGTCGCCGAGAGCGCCGCTGCGTCGGCGGCGGCGTTCAGCCGGGTGCGCAGCCGCATCGCCGTCGTGTAGTCGATCCCCATGCCGGTCGCGAAGGTGATCGGCAGGATCGAGAAGGCGAAGATCATCAGCACGTTGCCGCGACGATCGCGAGCGAGTGTCCGGAACGGCGACATCATGCGACGCATGTCGGGCAATCCACATAGGCAGATTTGCGGGGCACCATGTACAGCGTCTGGGTGAAGCTGATCGGCCAGGCGAAACGGCCGCTGATCGGCCGGTAGTCGTAGCTGACCTCACCCAGCACATAGTAGCTGTTGGCGATCTTCATGTCGGCCGGCAGGCCCGCGAACGGCCCCACGTCGCGCTGGACCGTGTTCCTCGCCTCGCTCCACATGACGGTGACGTTGAGGTTGCCGTCGACCTTGACGAGGCTGACGCGCGAGCGGGCGACGGACACGTCGTAGGGGGCCATGATGTCGCTGGACGCGGACAATATCGTGGCGACCTTGGTCACCGTCAGCACGTCGTTGCGCGACACGATGTCGGCGATCGCGCGTGCCACGATCGTGACGCGCCGCTGGCAGGCCGAAGCCTGGGTGAGCTGGAAGCCGCCCAGGAACAGCGTCAGCATGACCGGAAGCACCAGCGCGAATTCGACCAGCGCGAGGCCGCGGCGGTCCCGCCACAGCAGGTTCGATCCAAGGCATGTCATGAGTTGTACTGTTCCGACTGGAAGACCATCGTGCCGGTCAGCAGCCGCTTGCCGCGGCCGGCGTTCGAGAAGTCGAGGTCGAGCGGACCGAGCTGGACATTCCACAGGTACATGACCCGCACGATCATGATCGCATCGGCGCTGCCGGCGTTGAATTGGAGACCGGTGTTGACGTTGCCCGACGCATCATAGGTCGGCGCGATGTCACCGGTGTCGATCGCATCGAACGAGGGTGCCGATCGCACGTCGACCATCAGCTTGCTGCAGTCGACGATGGGCGGCATCTGCGAGCACGCATAGGCGCGGAACTGATCGGCGGTCATCGCCGCCCGGTTGGCCTGCCCGGTCATGATGTAGCGCGCGCCGCTTTCCGCGGCGGTCTGCAGCACCTGTTGCGCGAACAGGATCAGGACGGTCTGCGCGCAGGCGAGCAGCAGCGCGAAGAACGCGGCCGAGCAGATCGCAAATTCCACCGCCACCGCCCCGCGCCGATCGGTGGCGAGGGGCGGCGGCGGGGCATCAGCTGACGATAATGGGACCGACATGGCCCCGAATTAGGGGGTCAGGCGTAAACATCCCGGATCGGCCGTCAGCAGTGGCGTGGACCTTTCGGTGCTATCCTTGTGACTAACCGGTGGTTCGACGGAAAACCCGTTACCGGATGATCGTCGGGGTCTGAGTAGCCTGCCGGAAGAGGTTCTGCATCGCGGAGTGAATGCCGGGCCCGTCCGACGCCTCGAAGAACCAGCCCGGTGTCGAGCATTTCTCAAGGTTCGGCCGGATGTCGCCGGCGAGCGGCTGTACCAGCTTCGTGTACTCGTCGCGCAACGAATTGTAGTCCTTGTCGCCCACCTTCGCCTTGGGATTGGATTTCACCGGCAGATAGGTCGTGTACACCACGCCGACCGTGATGCCGGCGTCCTTGTAACGCTGACACTTGGTTGGATCGACCGTCGCCATGCAATGGCTGTAGACGCAGCCGCCGCCCTTCACGTCGGACACGCCATCGGTCACGATGAACAGGAAAGCGCGAGCCTTCGCCTTGGTGGTGCCGTCGCCTTTCACCTTTATCTTGTCGTAGGTGGTCGCCAGCATGTCGGCGAGATTGGTGTCGCCAAATCCCGAGGAGTCATTCGGGCCAAGCGTTAAGGATTGCACCTGCGACTTCAGATTTGAAAGATTGTCGGTCAGCGTTGCATAGTCAGTCGTGCTGGCGCCGATCCGATAGAGGGCGAATTGGTAGTACTTGTTGCCGTTCTGTCCATCGATCGCAGTTTGCAGCATGTCCTGGGTTGCGTCACGCAGTGTATCTATTCGAAGCCGAATGCCATAGTAATTCGCAATGAATTCGTTGGATGCGTACCATTTATTTTTAACGTTTGGCGAATCAGCTTCTGCGTCCTGGAAAACGTGACAGCCAAAGGTGCATCCCTTGCTGTCGCCGTTAGCCAATCTGGTCTTGTCCCACAGGGCATCCGCATCCGCGTTGGATGCGGCGAGACCCATCGATTGCGAAGTGTCGAGCGCCATGTGGATGTCGATATACGGCGCCAGCGTCGTCTTCGACGTGGCGGTGCCGCCGATGCCCAGCGTGTCTCGCCCGAGAATGCCGGCGAAGCTGTTCGCCGAACGGGCGGTGTAGGTGACAGCGGCCGTCCGGCTGAGCGGCAATGCCGAGGGAATATTGGTGGGGGCACCCACCGCCGGGCAGATGACGGTCACCGGGCCGCCGGTCGCCAGCGTATCGGTGATCGTGATCGTCAGCCCCGTCAGCACCTTCGTGTTGATCGTCAGGCCGGTAATGTTGGCGGCCTGGCTTTCGAAAGTGCTGCGCGCGGCGGCGCAGGCGTCGTCCATTCCCTCCTTCATCATCGGGGACGTCACCGCCGACAGGGCGGCCGCATCGGTCACCGCGTTCAGGCGGGTCTGGAGGCGCATGGCGGCCGCGTAGTCGATGCCCATGCCCGTCGCGAAGGTGATCGGGAGAACAGAGAAAGCGAAGATCATCAGCATGTTACCGCGGCGATCCCGCCAAAGTCTGCGCGCGAACGGCGCCAGCTTGCGCATCAGCATGTCGAGCAATCCACGGAATTCGATTTGCGGGGAACCATGTACAGCGACTGGGTGAAGGTGATCGGCCACGCGAAGCGGCCGCTCATCGGGTTGTAGTCGTAGGTGACCTCGCCCAGCACATAGTAGCTGTTGGCAATCTTCATCGCGGTCGGCAGCAGGGTGAACGCGCCGGTGCCACGCGGCGTCGTGTTCTTCCCCTCGCTCCAAACGACGGTCACGTTCTTGCTGGCGTCGACCTTGATCAGGCTGACGCGCGAGCGGGCAACGGTGACGTCGTACGGCGCCATGATCTGGGTCGACGCGTTCAGGATCGCATCGACCTGCGTGACGTCGATCGTGTCGTATTGCGACACCAGATCGGCGATGGCGCGCGCGACGATGGTCACGCGGCGCTGGCATGCCGATGCCTGAGACAGCTGGAAACCGCCCAGGAACAGGGTGAGCATTACCGGCAGGAGCAGAGCGAACTCGACAAGCGCGATGCCGCGCCGGTCATCGCCGCACCGGAGGAGCGGGGAGCGGGTCATGCCTTGTACGGTTCCGACTTGAAGACCATCGTACCGACCAGCAGCCGCTTGCCGCTGCCCGCGTTGGAGAAATCCAGGTTCAGCGGACCCATCTGGGTGTTCCAGAGGTACATGACCCGGACGATCATGATCGTGCCGGCCGATCCGGTGGTGAACTGCCAGTTGTTGTTCGCGTCGCCCGACGCATTATAGGTGACGGTCGGGCTACCGGTGTCGATGCCGTCGAAGCTGGTGGCACTGCGCACGTCGACGATCAGCTTGCTGCAATCGAAGATGGGCGGGATCCGGCCGCACGCATAGGAGCGGAACTGGTCAGCGGTCATGGCGTCGTTGCTGGCCTGCCCAGTCATGATGTACCGGGCACCGCCCTCTGCCGCGGTCTGCAGCGCCTGCTGGGCGAAGAAGATGAGGACGGTCTGTGCGCAGGCGATCAGCAGTGCGAGGAACGCGGCCGAGCAGATCGCGAACTCCATGACGACCGCTCCCCGAACGTCACCGGCGAGGCCCGCCAGCCGACCGGTACCACTGAGCGTGGTGGCGATCCGCTGTCGAAAATGGATCAAGCTTTGCAACGACATCGATTCAGCCGACTTCCGAAATATCCTAAGGACGTCTGCCAGATGAATGTTAAGAATCCTTCTTCCCCGACCGATGCGCGCACCGCCGAGCGGCACCTGGCGATCGGTTATGCCCCGGCCGACGCCAGAGACGGGCTCGCGGCACTGATCGCCCTCGACGAGCGGCTGGGCGCGATCGTGCGGTCGACGCGGGAGCCGATGGTGGGCCAGATGCGCCTCACCTGGTGGCACGAAGCGCTGGAGCGTCTCGATGATGCGCCGGCCCCCGCCGAACCGGTGCTGGCCGACATCGCCGCCACGGTCATCGGTGACACGGTGAAGGGGCGTGATGTGGCGGCGATGATCGACGGGTGGGAAGCGTTGCTGGACGGAGAGGTGGCCGACGATCAGGTGCTGGCAACGCATGCGCGGGCGCGGGGCGGGCAGCTGTTCGTGCTGGCGGGTCGATTGTCGGGTGCCGGTGACGAACCGTTGATCGCGGCGGGCGAGGGCTGGGCGCTGGCCGACGTGGCCGCGAACCTCTCCGATCCCGCCGCGGCGATGCGGGCGAAGCTGGGCGCCAGGGAGCGGCTGGAGGAGGTCTTCGCCCGGCGCTGGTCGCGGCCGGCGCGAGGGCTGGGGGCGCTGACGCTGATCGCGACGATGGACGTTGCGCCGGAGCTTCGTCCGCCGGGGCATCCGCTGCGTCTGGCGCGGCTGGTCCTGCATCGGCTGACCGGTCGCTGACGGGTTGCCGGATGCCCGTTCCGGCGGGTAGCGTCGGGCGGGGACGATCGGGGGAGCGGACGGATGTGGCGATATGTGGCGGGCGGAAGCGCCGGACTAGCGGCGATCGGCGCCGGTGCCCTGCTATGGACCGGCAGCAGCGCGGCGCCGGGTGGCGTACTGCCACCCCAGCCGCAGGCGGTGGCCGGCAGCGATCCACTGCCCGTACTCGACCGGGTGCCGCAGGCGAGCGAGCGCACGCGCGAGGAAAAGCGCTTCGGCCGTTACGACAAGGATCGCGACGGGCAGATCACGCGGGACGAATATCTGGCGTCGCGGCGCAAGGCCTATGCGAGGCTGGACAAGGACGGGGACGGCCGGCTGTCGTTCGACGAGTGGGCGGTGAAGGCTACCGCCAAGTTCGCCACCGCCGACCGTGACCGGTCCGGCGCCATGTCGGCGCCGGAGTTCGCGACCACCGCCGTCAAGCGGAAGCCGGCGCGAGCGGCGCCCTGTCCTCCGACGACTCCGGCTGCGGAGGAGGGGTGATCCACGCCGCCAGCGCTGCGCGACCCCGATCGGTGTAGAGCCGTTTGCGATCGGCCTTTTTGGTGCGGCCGGAAATGGGTGGAAACAGGCCGAAATTGACGTTCATCGGCTGATAGGTGGCCGCTTCCGCACCGCCGGTGATGTGGTTCAGGAGGGCGCCGAGTGCCGTTTCCACCGGCGGTGGAGCCAGCGTCTCGCCGCGAAGCTCGGCCACCGCGAATCGCCCGGCGATCAGCCCGATCGCGGCGCTTTCGATATATCCCTCGCACCCGGTGATCTGGCCGGCGAAGCGCAGGTTCGGCCGGGTCTTCAGCCGTAACGTGGCGTCCAGAAGTTCGGGCGAGCGGATGAAGGTGTTGCGATGCAGCCCGCCCAGTCGGGCGAACTCCGCATCCTGAAGGCCCGGGATGGTGCGGAACAGCCGCACCTGCTCCGCATGCTTCAGCTTGGTCTGGAAGCCGACGATGTTCCACAGCGTGCCCTGCGCATTGTCCTGGCGCAGCTGGACGACCGCATAGGGCCAGCGGCCGGTGCGCGGATCGTCGAGGCCGACCGGCTTCATCGGGCCATAGCGCAGCGTGTCGACCCCTCGTTCGGCCATCACCTCGATCGGCATGCAGCCCTCGAAATAGGGCGTGTCCTTCTCCCAGTCCTTGAACGGCGTCTTCTCGCCCGCGATCAGCCCGGCGTGGAAGGCGAGGTACTGGTCCCTGTCCATCGGGCAGTTGATGTAATCGGCCTCGCCCTTGTCCCAGCGGCTGGCCTTCCAGGCAATGCCCATGTCGATGCTGTCATGATGCACGATCGGGGCGAGCGCGTCGAAAAAGGCCAATGCCTCGCTGCCCGTAGCGCCGCCGATCGACCCGGCGAGGGAGGCGGCGGTCAACGGCCCGGTGGCGATGATCGCCGGCCCGGCCGGCAGCGCATCGACCCGCTCCCGTACCAGCGTGACGTTGGGGTGCGAGGCGAGGGCTGCGGTGACGGCGGCGGAATAGCCGTCGCGATCGACCGCAAGGGCCGAGCCGGCGGGAACGCGGTGGCGATCCGCCTCGCGCAGGATCAGCGAACCCAGCGTGCGCATCTCCTGATGCAGCAGCCCGACGGCGTTCGCCTCCGCATCGTCGGACCGGAAGCTGTTCGAGCAGACGAGTTCGGCGAGGTCGTCGGTCTGGTGGGCGGGGGTGCGCTCGCCGGAGCCGCGCATCTCGGACAGGCGGACGGCGAAGCCGGCCTCGGCCAGCTGCCACGCGGCTTCCGATCCGGCAAGGCCGCCGCCGACGATGTGAATGTCGTGGGTCATCGCACCCGGATAGCGATGCGGGCTTGCCGTGTCAGGTGCGGATCGTCAGCGTACAGGCATGACCATCTTCACGATCGGGTACGAGGGCGTGACCTCGGCGGCGTTCGTCGCGACGCTGCAGGCAGCCGGCGTGACGCGGGTGATCGACGTGCGGGCGCTGCCGCTGTCGCGTCGACCGGGGTTTTCGAAGACGACGCTGGCCGCGACGCTGCGCGAGGCGGAGATCGACTATGTCCATCTGAAGGCGCTCGGTACGCCCAAGCGCGGGCGCGATGCCGCCAAGAAGGGCGACGTGGCGACCCTGATCGCGGTCTATGACGAGCAGCTGACGCTGCCGGAGGCGCAGGTCGCCGCCGCGCGGATGCTGGAGTTGACCGCGGAGATGCCGAGCGCGTTGCTCTGCTACGAGCGCGACCCGTGCCACTGCCACCGGACGCTGTTGCTGGCGGCGGTGGCGGAGGGGCGCGAGGTGATCGATCTGTTCGCGTGACCGACACGGACAATAGCATGCTGGTCGCGCGCCTGACCGGTAACGAGAAGGAGTGCCTGCGGCGCCGGTTGCTGCCCCAGACCGCCAAGGAAATGGCGCTGGACCTGGGTATCTCGCCCCACGCCGTCGAAAAGCGGCTGAAGATGGCAAGAGCCAAATTGGGAGTATCGTCGTCGCTGGAGGCGGCACGGATGCTCGCCGTGGAAGAGGGGTACCATCCGCTGGTACCCCATTCGCCGGACCTGTCCGGCCTGCCCGATCCGGTCGACAGCAGCGGCGTCGCATCGCTCCCGGTGGGTGGATGGCGGCGCTTCCTCTTGCCGATCGGATTGACGATGCTCGCAGCACTGTTCCTTCTCGCCTTGATCCAGGACGTTCCCGATCCCCTGGTCGAGCCGAGCCCGTTGATGGATCAGAACGGGCGGCGAGTACCCGGTCGCAAGGTTGGGCTGGATGAAGCTGCAGCCTTCAACCGGCAGGAGTTCGCGCGGAAGGATATCGATCACTCCGGCTTCCTCGATCCCGTCGAGGCCTCTGCGATGGAACCGCGCGATCGCTATCGGGACGCGAGCTTGCCCGCCGCGTCGGCCAGCGGCGTGCGCGATCCGGCGGCCGAAGCCAAGTGGATGGGCAAGCTGGACCATGACCGGGACGGGAAGGTAAGCACGGAAGAATATGTCGATTACATGATCCCGTGGACACTCTGGACGGGCGTTCCGGCCGATGCGCCGGTCTCGACGACGCGGTGATGCTGACGGCGGGCTGATAGGCCCGCCATCTGGACCGACCGTCCGCCAGGGCTAGAGACCCAGTCGCACGCGCCCGACGATCTTGTCGCCGGCATGGCGGGCATCGGCGAAGGGGCCGATCGCTGCATCCCGGTCGACATCGGTACCGATGTAGGAAAGGCCGAGGGTCAGCGGCCCGGTGCGATGCTCGACGCCGATCCGCCAGTCGGTGTAGCTGCCCCCCGGCCGCAACCGTTGCGCGCGGAGGGGATCGTCGACGCTGCCGCCGCTGTGGCCGATTTCCGCCAGGACCGTGAACGGCGTGCCGGGGATGCCGCTGTCGAGGCCGGCATAGACATAGAGATTGTCGCCGCCGATCGCGTCCTGCGAGGGAGCATAGATGGCACCGCCGGTGATCTGTGCCGGACCGAGGCCGAAGCCGGCGCTGCCGCCAAGTTCGACATAGTCCATCTTCGAGGCCGCGCCGGTGAAAAGGTGACCGGTGGCGGAGGCGCGGACGCGGATCGCGCCCAGGTCCCAGCCGGTACCGACGGACAGATCGACGACGCCGTCCGCATCGTCGTGCCGGGCCGAGCCGCGTAGCGCGGCGACGCGGGCCGATGCCTCGATCACGCCGACCGACAGCAGGGCATCGGCGGAAACGGAGGCGCGGCCCTCGCTCCAGCTGAGGCCGCGCCGAACCTCGTCGTTCGTCGCTTCGATCCCGGCGTCCAGCGAGCGCTGCGCCGTGGCGGCAGCCGGGGAACAGAGTGCCGTCGCCGCTGTCAGCAGCGCCATCGAACGGACGGTCACCCTGCGCGGACCGATCCATGCAACCGGTCGATCTCGCCGCGAAGAAGTTCATGGTCCTCGGCCGCCATCGCGCGGACATGGCCGTGGAGATCGTCCATGCGGCCGGCAACCTCGCGGTCGATCGCGGCGCGATGGGTGTCGCACCAGCCCGGGCGGCTGCCGGTCAGCACCCCCTCGCGTATGAACGAGCGGCTCATGGTCGATCCGCCGGCCGCGGTCGCTTGGCGCTGGACCATCATGTCGGCCGACCATGTGCAGCGCAGCGACGAGGCCCGTCCACCTGCACCGGCGGCACCGACCTGGCGGTAGCTGATCGCGACGTTGCCGTCATAGCGCGCGTCGACGCTGCCGGCAGGATGATCAACGCGGACGTTGTGCCCGACCGGTGCGGGAGGCGCTGCGGTTGCTGTGCCGAGCATCAGCGCGGCGATGATGAAGGGGGTCATGATCGTCTCCTGTGGTATCCCGACCTATGCTGATCGGTGAGGCCACGGCGCCGGAAAGGGCCGCAATGGTATAATGATCGAAAGCGTCGATCGTTGCAGATGCAACCAGTTGACGGAGCGTTCGCTCCGGAGCTTCAGCCCGTGACCGGCAGCGCTACCCGTCCATCCGCGTCGCGGTGCAGGGGGCCGTATGCGACGACCGTATCGAGCCGCAACGGCTCATACAGGTGGGGGAAGAGTTGGCCGCCGCGGCTCTCCTCCCACCGGATGCTGCGATAGGCGGCGAGATCGACGGCGGCGACCCACAGATCCGTCTGGCCGGCGAAGTGCCTGTCGACCGTCTCGGTCAGCTGCACCTCGGTGGACAGATGGATGAAGCCGTCCGACAGATCGACCGGAGCGCCATCGAACCGTCCTTCGTGTTCAAGCGCCGCCATCTGCTCGGCAGTCAGCACCTTGTACGCGGTGAGCGGCCGATCGGTCACTCGCCATCCTCCCCGTCGCCGGATTCGTCGACCGTCTCGTCCATCGTCGCCGGGCCGGTGCCGTCGTCGACCGTCAGCGTGTCCGTCGGCGGGGTTGCAGGGGCGTCGGCGCGTTCGGCCGCGACCAGCGCCTCCGCATCGTTCTCGGGCTCCTCTTCCTCGTCGATCTTGGCGGCGGAGACGACGTGCTCGTTCTTGGCGACACTGAACAGGGTGACGCCCTGCGTGTTGCGGCCGGTGACGCGGACATCGCCGACCGACATGCGGATCAGCTTGGCCTGATCGGTGACCAGCATCAGCTGCTCGCCCGAATGGGCGGGGAAGCTGGCGACGACCGGTCCGTTGCGGGCGGCCGAGACGATGTTGGTGATGCCCTGACCGCCGCGGTTGGTGCGACGATACTCGTAGGCGGACGTGCGCTTGCCATAGCCGTTCGCGGTGACAGTGAGGATGAACTCCTCCGCATCCTCGAACGCCTTCATCCGCTCGGGCGGCAGCGTCATCTCACGCTCGCCCTCCTTCCACGGCGCGGCCTTCAGATAGGCGTCGCGCTCCTCGGTCGAGGCGGCAAAGCCACGCAGCACCGACAGCGAGATCACACGATCGTCCTGCGACAGGCTGACGCCGCGGACGCCGGTCGAGGTGCGGCTCTGAAATTCGCGGACGTCGGTGGCGGCGAAGCGGATCGCCTTGCCCTGTCGCGTGGCGAGCAGCACGTCGTCGGTCTCGGTGAGCAGCGCGACGCCGATCAGCTTGTCGGTCGATTCATCGTCGAAGCGCATCGCCAGCTTGCCGTTGGACGGGATGTTGGCGAACGCGTCCATGCTGTTGCGGCGGACGGTGCCATTGGCGGTCGCGAACATGACGTGCAGGTCGCCCCAGCGGCCTTCGTCCTCGGGCAGCGGAAGGACGGTCGAGATCGTTTCGCCGGGGCCCAGCGGGAGGAGGTTGACCATCGGCCGGCCGCGGGTGGCGGGGCCGCCCTCCGGCAGGCGCCAGACCTTCATCCGGTACACCTTGCCGGCGGTCGAGAAGAACAGCACGGGCGTGTGCGTCGAGGTGACGAACAGGCTGGTGACGGCGTCCTCGTCCTTCGTCGCCATGCCGGCGCGGCCCTTACCGCCGCGCTTCTGGGCGCGGAACGCATCGAGCGGCGTGCGCTTGATATAACCCTCGACCGTGACGGTGACGACCATGTCCTCCCGCTCGATCAGATCCTCGTCGTCGATGCCGCCGGTGAAATTGACGATCTCGGTCCGGCGCGGGGTCGCGGCCTGATCGCGGATCGCCTGAAGCTCGCCGCGCAGCACCTCGTACAGTTTCACGCGGTTGGCGAGGACCTCGAGCAGCTCGGCGATGGAATCCGCCAGCGCCTTCAGCTCGTCGCCGATCTCGTCACGGCCGAGTGCGGTCAGGCGGTGCAGACGCAGGTCGAGGATCGCGCGGACCTGGGCGTCGGACAGGCGATAGACGTCGCCCGACGCCTCGTCCTCAACCGCTTCGACCAGCGCCAGATAGGGTGCGATCTCGGCAACCGGCCACTCGCGCGCCAGCAGCGCCATCCGCGCAGCGACCGGGCTGGCCGAACCGCGGATGATGCGGACGACCTCGTCCAGGTTGGTGACGGCGATGACCAGCCCGAGCAACAGGTGAGCCCGCTCGCGCGCCTTGTTCAGCTCGAACTTCGAGCGGCGGGTGATGACCTGCTCGCGGAACTGGATGAAGGCCTGGATGATGTCGCGCAGGTTGAGAAGTTCGGGCCGTCCGCCGCGAATGGCGAGCATGTTCGCCGGGAACGATCCTTGCGCCGGCGTGTGCCGCCAGAGCTGGTTGAGGACGACGTCGGCGGTCGCGTCACGCTTCAGGTCGATCACGATCCGAACGCCCTCGCGGTTCGATTCGTCGCGGATGTCGCTGATCCCCTCGATCCGCTTTTCCTTGGCGGCGTCGGCGATCTTCTCGACCAGCGCGTTCTTGCCCTGCTGGAACGGGATCTCGGTCAGGACGATCGACTGGCGGTCGCCGCGGTGATTCTCGATCGTGTGGCGCGAACGGACGATGATCGAGCCGCGCCCGGTGGAATAGGCGGAGCGGGCGCCGGCACGGCCGAGGATGATGGCACCGGTCGGGAAATCCGGGCCGGGGACGATCTCGGTCAGTTCTTCCGAGGTGATCGCACCATTGTCCAGATAGGCGAAACACGCGTCGATCACCTCGCCCAGATTGTGGGGCGGGATGTTGGTGGCCATGCCAACGGCGATGCCGCCGGCGCCATTGACCAGCAGGTTGGGGAACTGGGCCGGCAGCACCTGCGGCTCGCGTTCCGACCCGTCATAGTTGGGGGTGAAATCGACGGTATCCTTGTCGAGACCGTCGAGCAGCGCATTGGCGACCTTGGCCAGGCGCGCCTCGGTATAGCGCATCGCGGCGGGGGGATCGGGATCCATCGAGCCGAAATTGCCCTGGCCGTCGATCAGCGGCAGCCGCATCGACCAGTCCTGCGCCATCCGGGCCAACGCGTCGTAGATCGCGCTGTCGCCGTGCGGATGGTATTTACCCATCACATCGCCGACGATGCGGGCGGACTTGCGATAGGGGCGCCCGGCGACGAAGCCGCTTTCATAGGCGGAATAGAGAATGCGGCGATGCACCGGCTTCAGCCCGTCGCGGACATCGGGCAGCGCGCGGGCGACGATCACGCTCATCGCATAGTCGAGATAGCTCGACTTCATCTCGTCAACGATCGAGATCGTCGAAATGTCTGAGGGTTCGGCGAGCAGTGTCTCGTCGGCCAAGGTCTTCTTCCGGTTCGTTACAGGGGTGTGTCAGTACCCATGTAGGCGGTCCGGCTGCACATGTCACGCGCACGCACGTCGCCCGCGCAGGCGCGCGCGTACGCGTGAAGGTGGATCACCGGTGAGTGACGGTGTGGGTCTTCGTGACCGACACGGTCCTGGCGGCATGGTGGCCGGCGGTTCGCGGACGGGCGGTCGCGAAGGCGGCGGTGCCGGACAGCAGCGCCGCGACGGCGAGGATGGCGGCAGGGGCGGACTTGGTCATGATTTCGGTCCTTCGCGACAGGGGAGGGAGGTGCCGCGCCGGCTGGGAGGGGGCCGGGCGGCGAGGACCTTCATGACGACTGCAGCCTGTCGGCGGCGTGGCGTGATCGTTACAATTCGGACAGTCGCCGTGCCCGGGCGTCGTCAGGGAGTGATCTCGGCCCCGTCCCATGCGAACAGCCGGCCGCTGTCGGGCGCCTTCAGCCCGTCGATGACGTCGAGCAGTTGTACCGCCGCCCGGTCGGGCGCGAACAGCTGGTCGCTTCGGACGCTGCCGCTGAACGGCCTGGACAGTTCGGTGTCGACGGTGCCGGGATGCAGCCCGACGACGATGCTGCGGTCGTTGCGGCGGCGCTCCTCGATCGAGAGGGTGCGGATCAACTGGTTCAGCGCCGCCTTCGCCGCCCGGTAGCCGTACCAGCCGCCCAGCCGGTTATCGCCGATGCTGCCGACCCGCGCGGACAGCATGGCAAAGACGCAGCGACCGGTCTTCGGCATCGCCGGCAGGAAGTGCTTGGCGACCAGCGCGGGGCCGATCGCATTGACGGCGTACTGGCGCGCCAGCCAGACGGGATCGAGTGCCGCCATGCTCTTCTCAGGGCCGCGGTCGCCCTCGTGCAGCAGGCCTGTCGCGACGACGACCAGGTCTGGCGGACGGCAAAGCGAGGCGGCCGCGGCGGCGATCGTCTCCTCGCGCTCCAGGTCGAGATGGTCCGCACCGGGCCAGGACCGGGCGAAGCCGCGGACCGGCACCTCTTCCTCGGTCAGGGCATCGACCAGGGCGGCGCCGATACCGCCCGACGCCCCGATCACGACGGCACTGCGCAGGCCGGTCATCGTGCGAACCGCCAGCGATCGCCGTCGCTGTCCGCCGCGACGAAGCGATAGCCGTCGCTGTCGAAGCCGCGCATGTCGTCGGGCTTCTCGATCCTGTGCTCGATCAGCCAGCGGGCCATCATGCCGCGTGCCTTCTTGGCGTGGAAGCTCACGAAGCGATCGCCGTCGCGGAAATCGACGGTGACGACGCGCACGTTCGCAGGAAGACGACCGTCCACCGCCGCCCAATATTCCTGGCTGGCCAGGTTCAGGATGGTCGCCGACCCCTCGTCGGCGAGGTCGGCCGCGAGCAGGTCGGCGATGCGCGGTCCCCACCAGTCGGTCAGCCGGTCGTGCCGCGGAGCCCAGCGCGTGCCCATTTCCAGCCGGTACGGGCGCATGGCGTCGAGCGGGCGGAGCAGACCGTAGAGGCCGGACAGCATCCGCAGATGCCCTTGCGCAAAGGGCAGGGCCGCCTCATCCAGGCTGCGCGCATCCAGGCCGGTATAGACGTCGCCGGCAAAGGCGAAGATCGCGGGCCGCTGCGCGGCGGTGTCGAAATCGCGAAAGCGGTCGGCGTTCAACTTGGCGAGGGGGGCAGAGATCTTCATCAGCTCACGCAGGCGCTTCTGCGGCAGGCGAGCGGCGGAACGCGCCAGACCGGCGGCCTCTTCGGCCAGTCTCGGCTGCGTGGGCGAAACCGGCGGCAATGGACTGTCGTAATCCAGCGTCTTGGCGGGGGAGATGACGGCGATCATGCCGGCCGGGTAGCGGGGTGGCCGTCCGGGTTCAATCGGCGTTCAATTGCAGTTCAGGGCAGCGGCTTCAGGGAACCAAGATGGTTTCCCTCGCTTGAAGCGGCGATCCGCGGCCGATAGAGCGGCCACGCTGCGACATGCCCACAGGAGAGTTCGCCCCCATGAAGAGTATTTCCAAGTTCGCGCTGGCACTTGCCCTCTCGACCGGGATCGGTGGTCTGGCGCTGGTGCCCCCCGCCGTCGCGCAGAAGAAGAAGGCCGAGGAGGCCAAGGGCCCCAAGCTGAGCCCCGATGCGCTGAAGGCGGCGCAGACCGCGCAGACCGCGCTGAATGCCAAGGATCTCGCCACCGCGGAGCCGGCGATCGTGCAGATGGAAGCCGCGGCGAAGACCGACGACGACAAGTATTTCGCCGCCGTCTTCCGCTACAACCTGATCCAGCAGAAGATGCAGGCGGCCCGCGCCGCCAATCCGAACGCGCCGATCGACGAGACGGCGCTGGCCGCACCGCTCGATGCGCTGATCGCCAGCCCGGTGACGAAGCCGGAGGAGAAGGCGAAGTTCGCCTATCAGCGCGGGCTCCTGGCCTATAACGGCAAGCAGTTTCCGGTCGCGATCCAGTATCTGAACCAGGCGAAGCAGCTCGGCTATCCCGACCCCAACCTGTCGCTGCAACTGGCGCAGGCAAAGGTCGGCAGCGGCGACGTCGCCGGTGGGCTGGCGGACCTCGATGCGTCGGTCCAGGCGTCCACCGCGGCAGGGCAGAAGCCGGCCGAGGACATCTACAAATACGGCATCTCGCGCGCGAATGCCGCCAAGCTGGCGCCGCAGACGATGTCGTGGATCCAGCGCTACGTCGTCGCCTACCCGACGCGCAAGAACTGGCGCGACGTGGTCGTCACCTATGGCCTGGCGGGCAATTCGATCGTGAAGCTGGACGACGGGCAGAAGGTGGACCTGTTCCGCCTGCTCCGCGCGACCGGCTCGCTGGCCGACCAGAACGATTACCTGGAATATGCCGACGACGTGCAGCGCCGCGGCCTGCCGGCGGAGGCGCAGGCGGTGATCAAGGAGGGCCAGGCCTCCGGCAAGATTCCCGCGTCGAACACGCTGGCCAAGCAGATCCTGACCGATGCGACCGCCGCGCTGAAGACCGAAGGCTCGCTGGCGCCGCTCGCCACCCGGGCGAAGGCAGCCGCGAATGGCAAGCTCGCCGCAGGTACGGCCGACGCCTATCTGGGCGCGGGCGAATATGCCCCTGCGATCGAGCTGTACCGGGTGGCCTTGCAGAAGGGCGGCGTCGATGCGGACGAGGTGAATACGCACATGGGCATCGCCCTTGCCCGTTCGGGCGACAAGGCGGGCGCGAAGACGGCTTTCGACGCGGTGAAGGCTTCGCCGCGGTCGGGCATCGCGGCCCTGTGGAACGCGTATCTGGAGGCGCCGACTCCGACGGCATGAGGGCGATCGGGGCGGGGTCGGCGCGATCGCGCCGGCTCCTGCCCCGGCTGCCGCCTCAGCCGCTGATCGGGATGCCGGACAGCGACTTGGCGGTGCGGATCGTCAGCGACGTCTTCACGCTTGCGACGTTGGGTGCCGGCGTCAGGTGCGTCGTCAGGATCTCCTGAAAGCTTTTCAGGTCCGATGCGACGATCTTCAGGATGAAGTCGATCTCGCCGTTCAGCATGTGGCATTCGCGTACTTCGGGGATGGCGGCGACGTGATCCTCGAACGCGGCAAGGTCGCGCTCCGCCTGGCTGCGCAACGATACCATGGCGAAGACGGTGATCGGATAGCCAAGCCGTGCCGCATCCAGATCGGCGTGATAGCCGCGAATCGCGCCGCCTTCCTCGAGCGCGCGCACCCGGCGCAGACAGGGCGGTGCCGTCAGCCCGACACGTTCCGCCAGATCGACATTCGTCATTCGGCCGTCATCCTGCAGATATGACAGGATCTGTCGGTCGATACGGTCGATTGCCATCGTCTGAACTACCTCGAATTTCGCGCAACGACGCTAATGCGCAGAAAGCTATAAGATAATTACACGTGAACGCAATTGTCCCACAACGCTACATCCCAAAATAGGTCGCGCCTCCTGTGAATCCGGCGGCTTAACGAAACGTTACGATCCGCTATGCACCAGCAGACCAGGGGGACACAGTAAGCGTGCGTTTCGATGATAGCCTCAGGACGGTGTTGTCTGCCGATCACGGGCCCGGTTTTGGGGCCCAGTCGGCATGGCGGCAGATCGTCGACCTGCTTGGGCGGGGGCGCATCGCGGCGGACGCTGTCGACGAAGCGATGGGCCGGCTTCGCGACCTGCGCGACCGGGTGCCCGCATCGGTGCGGGCGGCCAGTGGGCGGGCGCTGGCCATGGCCAGGCCGCCGGCCGCTCTGGTCGCGTTCTTCGCCGGCGACGAGCTGGCGATCGGCGCGCCGGTGTTGCGGACCGCGGTGCTCGAAGAGGCAGACTGGCTTGGTCTGCTGAGCGGCCTGTCACCCGCCGGGCGATCGGTGCTGCGTCACCGGCGCGACCTGCCTGCGGATGTCGTGCGCGCGCTGGAGAGTTTCGGCACGACCGACTTCACGCTGGGCGACGGGAGCAACGACGCCGTCGTCGTCGCCGCACCCGGTCCGATCGAGGTGCCGGTCGTTCCCGAGCCGATCGTGCTGGTGCCCGATGCACCCCTTTCTCCCACGCCGTTCGTCGCGCTGGGTGAAGTGGCGCGCGGGCTGCCGGTCGTCGCCGAGGCACTGCGCCGCGCCGATGCCGAGCAGCCGGTATCGCCGGCGGAGGCGATGCCCGCGGCGGCACCGCCACCGGCCGAGCCGCAGCGGTTCGAGATCGCCGATCTCGTCGCGCGGATCGAGGCGTTCAACCGTGATCGCGACGGCCATGTGCCGGCGCCGCCGCCGGTACCCACCGAGGCGGGATTCCGCTTCGAGACCGACGTTACCGGCACGATCCGCTGGGTAGAGGGCGTGGCCCGTGCGGCGCTGGTCGGCGTGTCGCTGGCGCGTCCCGGCATCCACGGGTTGATCCGCATCGATGCGGGCGTGGCAGCAGCGTTCCAGCGGCGTGGCTCGTTCAGCGACCTGCGGCTGGAGGTCGAGGGATTGTCGGATGCGGCCGGATCGTGGCGCATCGCCGGCACCCCGATCTTCGAGCCGTCCAGTGGGCGCTTCACGGGCTTCCACGGTGCCGGCCGGCGTCCCTTGCGACACGAGAGCGCAGCGCCTTCGGCGCAGCGATCGACGATGTCGGAAGGATTGCGGCAGCTTGTCCACGAGCTGCGAACCCCGGCCAATGCCGTGGCAGGTTTTGCCGAATTGATCGAGACCGAGCTGCTGGGGCCGGTCGGCGATGCCTATCGGAAGCGCGCGACCGCCATCCGGTCGCAGGCATCCGGACTGCTGACCGCGATCGACGATCTCGACACGGCAGCGCGGATCGAGGGGCAGGCGCTGGAACTGCGTCCGGGCGCGGTTCCGCTGGGCGAACTCGCGGCGCGGCTGGCGACCGATCTCGCGCCGCTCACCCGCCAGCGTGGCGCGACGCTGACCCTGTCCGGCGAGGAGGCGATCGCGGCCACGGACGATCGCGCGGCCGAGCGGTTGATGGCGCGCCTGCTGGCGACGCTGGTATCCGCCGCGAGTGCGGGTGAACGGATCGGCATTACCGTGCATCCGACCAAGGAGCACGCCGTCGTCGCCTTCGACCGGCCGCGGACCCTGGCCGACCTGTCCGGCGATGCACTGTTCAGCCTGGACGGCATCGGGGAGGGCGAGGACGGCGCACCGATGCTGGGCGCCGGCTTCACCCTGCGGCTGGTGCGCAATCTGGCGGCGGAGCTGGGCGGTGCGCTGTCGATCGAACCCGACCGGCTGGTCCTGCGCCTGCCCGCCCTGCGCGAGCGGGACGCCGGTCAGGTCACCGGCGGCTGAATCGCGGCGGGCTGTTCCTGCTCGGCATAGCGGCGGGCGATCACGGCGCAGGCGATCAGCTGGATCTGGTGGAACAGCATGAGCGGGAGCAGGACGATGCCGACCTGCGCGGCGGGGAACAGCACGCCGGCCATCGGCACACCCGCCGCCAGGCTCTTCTTCGACCCGCAAAACTGCAGCACGATCGCATCTTCCCGCGCCAGCCCCATCGCGCGGCCCGCCAGCCGCGTGACGATCAGGACGATCGCCAGCAGGAGCGAACAGGCGATCCCCAGCAGCATCAGGTCCGTGGCGGAGACGCGGTGCCACAATCCCTCGACCACCGCCGCCCCGAACGCGGCGTAGACGACAAGCAGGATCGATCCGCGATCGACGATGCCGGTCAGGCCCTTGAAGCGGGTCAACCAGCCGCCGATCACCGGGCGCGCCAGATGGCCGGCGACGAACGGCACCAGGAGTTGCAGCACGATCGACTCGATCGAAGCGAGCGAGATGCCCGGCCCGCCTCCGACCCCGTTCATCAGGAGCGCGACGAGCAGCGGTGTGATGAGGATGCCGGCCAGGTTGGAGAAGGACGCGCTGCAGACCGCTGCGGCGACGTTGCCGCGCGCGATGGCGGTGAAGGCGATCGACGACTGCACCGTCGATGGCAGCAGGGTGAGGAACAGCAGGCCCGCCGCAGCCGGCCCCGCCATCAGCGCCGACAGGCCGAGACCGAGCAGCGGGAACAGCAGGAAGGTGGTGGCCAACACGGCCAGATGGAGCCGCCAATGGCGCGCACCGGCCCAGATCGCCTCACGCGACAGACGGGCACCGTGCAGAAAGAACAGGAGGACGATGCCGGCGGTGGCTGCACCCTCCACCACGGTCGCCAGCACGCCGCGCGCCGGCAGGACCGAGGCGAGCAGGACCGTGCCGAGCAGGGCGAGGATAAAGGGCTCGAACAGGGCGAGGAAGCGGCGGATCATCCGGCCTGTCCGACATAGGCGTCGAGCGTGGTGAGATGGCCGGCCAGCGCGGCATCGGACAGAAAGGCACCGAGGAAGCTGTTGCGCGCCAGCGTCACCACCTGTTCGCGGCCGAGCGCCCGCGCCGTGGCGACGGCGCGGTAATTGTCGGCGATGTAGCCGCCGAAATAGGCCGGGTCATCGGAGTGGACCGTCGCGCGCAGGCCGAGGGCGAGCATGCGGTCGATCGGATGATCCTCGATCCGCGCGACGTTGCGCAATGCGACGTTCGACAGCGGACATACCGTCAGCGTCATCGCCTGCCGGGCCAGCCGCGCGACGAGGGCGGGGTCCTCCAGCGCGCGGTTGCCATGGTCGATGCGGTCGACGTGGAGAACGTCCAGCGCCTCGTGGATGTAGGCCGGCGGTCCCTCCTCGCCGGCGTGCGCGCACAGCTTCAGCCCGCGCTCTTGACTGGCGGCGAAGACCCGGGCGAACTTGGCGGGCGGGTGGCCGAGTTCGGAGGAGTCCAGCCCGACGCCGACGATCCGGTCGAGCCACGGTTCCGCCGCCCGCAGCGTGGCGAACGCATCCTCCTCGTCGAGGTGGCGCAGATAGCTGAGGATCAGCTCGACGCTCATCCCGTGGCGCGCCCGCGCATCGTCGATCGCCGCGAACAGGCCGTCGACCACGACCTGCATCGGGATGCCACGGTGAGTATGTGTCTGAGGATCGAAGAAGATTTCCGCATGGACCACGCCATCGGCGGCGGCCCGGTCGAAATACGCCGTCGCCAGATCGCGGAAATCCTCCTCGGTGCGCAGCACGTCGGCACCGGCATAGTAGATGTCGAGAAAGCTCTGCAGGTCGGTGAACCGGTAGGCGGCCCGCACCTCCTCTACCGACCGGAAGGGAATGGCGACCCGGTTGCGCGCCGCCAGCGCGACCATCATCTCGGGCTCCAGCGATCCCTCGATATGAAGGTGCAGTTCTGCCTTGGGCAGGCGGGCGATGAAGTCGTCGGGCATGGTCGCATCCTGGCATGGTGGCGACCGCCGGCCGCACATTCCTGTGCCCGAACCTGTGCGATGCCAGCCGATCGGGAGCAAGCGTAAGCGGCGCAGCTCGCGATGCACCAGGTGCATGCAATGGTCGGGGAGACAGGATTCGAACCTGCGACATCCTGCTCCCAAAGCAGGCGCGCTACCGGACTGCGCCACTCCCCGACGCTGCGTGGCCCTAGGGCCGGCCTGCCTTCTTGGCAAGCGGTGGTGCGCCCGGCAGGACTCGAACCCGCAACCTAGCCGTTATGAGCGGCCAGCTCTAACCATTGAGCTACAGGCGCACGCGAGCGCCACGTAGCGCAGGCGGACGCAAAGAAAAAGGGCGCTCCCGACCGGCGGGAGCGCCCTTTCACGCCTGAAGCGACCGGGCCGAAGCCCGATCGGCTCAGTTCATGTTGTCGACCTTCTCGTCGGCCGCGTCGCGGACGTTCGAAGCGGCGTCCTCGAGGTTGTCCGACGCGTTCTCGAGCATTTCCGACGACGCCGCGTTGGCGGTGTTGTCGGCCAGATCCTCAAGGTTGTCGGCCTGCATCTCGAGGTTGTCGGCCAGCATGTCGGCGTTGTTCTCGACCGCAGCGGCCTCGGGCGACTTCGAGCAGGCGGCGACCGACATCAGGCCGGCAGCGGCCGCAACGAGCAGGATCTTCTTCATGTGGATGCTCCCAAGCATAGCAATTCGTTCGCGGGGCCGAGCGCCGACGCGAGGTTGCGTGCATACTCTACCCTTCCACTAGGTCAATCGGCAATTCAGGCGAAAAGGTGGCAGGTTCCCGCCGCAACCAGCAGTTCGTCGCAAATCAGGGGCGGGGCGGCACGGAAGGAATGTCTTCGGGCGCGTTCGCGACGATTTGCAGCATCGTCGTCCAAGCCGCTACGTTCTGGCGCAATTGTTTCGGATCGATGCGGTCCAGCGTGTCTTCGGGCGTGTGGTGCACGTCGAAATAGCGCAGGCCTGACTGGTTCAGTTCGAGCCCCGCCACGCCGGTCGCCAGCACGGGGCCGACATCGGTACCGCCGCCCGCGACGCCGGTTCCGCGGACGATGCCGAGCGGTGCGAGCGCGGCGGCGAGGCGGTCGCCGATCGGCGAGGCCGGGCCGACGAAGTCGGTCTCGACCCGCCAGACGCGATCGGCACCGAAGTCGCTTTCCGTCGCGATTACATGACGTTCGCCGGCATGGGCGGCCGCATAGGCACGACCGCCGAAACCGCCGATCTCCTCATCGCCGAACCAGACGACGCGGATCGTACGGCGCGGGCGGCCGGCGTCCATGACCAGTTTGGCGGCGGCGGTGGTGATGCCGAGGCCAGACGCATCGTCGATCGCCCCGGTGCCGAGATCCCAGCTGTCGAGGTGGCCGCCGACCAGGACGACGCCCGCCGACCGATCCGATCCCGGTACTTCCGCGACCACGTTTCCGGACTGGCGAGAACCGACGAACCGCGGCGTCAGCGTCAAGTGTACGTTGACCGTCAACCCACGCTTGACGAGCCGCTCGAGGTTCTCGGCATCGGCGACCGACAGCGCGGCGGCGGGGATCGGAGCGACGCTGTCATCGAAGTTGGTACCGCCGGCATGGGGCCCGCGACCGTGATCGGTGCCGATCGACCGGATGACGATCGCGGCGGCGCCCTTGCGCGCGGCGACGTTGGGGCCGACGAAGCGGGCCGCGCCGGCGCTGCCGTAGCTGGAGCCGTCCTGCGTCGGCTCCATCACGTTCGAGACGAAGACGATGCGACCGCGCACGCTGCCCTCCGGTGCGAGGAGCAGGTCGTTGAGGCTCGCGAAATAGGCGATCGGCGCGGTCAGCCCGGCGGCGGGGGTGGCGCCCGAATTGCCGAGCGCGGTGAGGCGGAGCGGCTGGGCATGATCGCCGACCACCTCGGCCGTCTCCACCCCGCGCTCCCACACATTGGCGAGCGTGTAGGGCTCGATCCGGACGTTGCGGAAGCCGAGTGCCTTCAGCCGGGTCACCGCCCAGTCGCGGGCCGCCGCCTGGCGTTGCGAGCCGCCGGTCATGCGCGGGCCGATCTCGGTCGTCAGATCTTCGGTGATCGCCCAGGCGACGCCATCCTGCAGCGCCTTGTCGCGCAGCGCCGCGACCTTCGCATCGACCGCGACAGGGAGCGGCGTGGCGCGCGGACGGGTGATCGGCGGCGCCTCCGGCGGCCGGGTCGCGCCGGCAGGGGCCTGGGCGGCGGCGGGAGCGGCGGTGGCGGCGAGCAGCAGGAACGCGGTGCGGATCATGAACTTCCCCCTTGGGTGACGGCGGCAGGGGTAGGACGATCCGCCGAGCCCGCACAACCCCGAACGACCGACGCATCGCATCGGCGCCCGCGTTGCCAAGGACGACCGGCATCGCTATCTCGCGAGGCCACGTTTCCCGTCATTCGAACCATGGAGCCCGGCACCGCGATGGCCGTCCAGTATACCTACGTCATGAAGGGCCTGACCAAGACCTTCCCCGGCGCCAACAAGCCCGTCCTGAACAACATCCACCTGCAGTTCATCCCGTCGGCGAAGATCGCGATCATCGGCCCGAACGGCGCCGGCAAATCGACGCTGATGAAGATCATGGCGGGCATGGATCCGGACTTCACCGGCGAGGCGTGGGCGGCCGAGGGCATCCGCGTCGGTTACCTGGCGCAGGAGCCGCGGCTGGACGAATCGAAGGACGTGATGGGCAACGTCAAGGACGGCGTGCGCCCGGTTGCGGACCTGGTCGACCGGTTCAACGCGATCTCTGCCGAGATGGGCGATCCGAAGGACGATACCGACTTCGACGCGCTGATGGAGGAGATGGGCGACCTGCAGGCCGCGATCGACGCGGTCGATGGCTGGTCGCTGGACAGCCAGCTGGAACAGGCGATGGAAGCGCTGCGCTGCCCGCCGGGCGATGCCGACGTGACGAAGCTGTCGGGCGGCGAGAAGCGCCGCGTGGCGCTGTGCAAGCTGCTGCTGGAGAAGCCGGACATCCTGCTGCTGGACGAGCCGACCAACCATCTGGACGCGGAAAGCGTGTCGTGGCTGGAGAACTATCTGAAGGAATATACCGGCAACGTCATCCTCGTCACCCACGACCGCTACTTCCTGGACAATGTCGTCAACTGGGTGCTGGAGCTGGATCGCGGGCGTTACTACACCTACGAAAGCAACTATTCCGGCTATCTGGAGAAGAAGGCCAAGCGGCTGGAGCAGGAGGAGCGCGAGGAGGCCGGCAAGCAGAAGGCGATCGCCGACGAGCTGGCCTGGATGCGCCAGACCCCGAAGGCCCGCCAGACCAAGTCGAAGGCGCGTATCCGCGCGTTCGACGAGCTGATGGCCAAGCAGGAGAGCCGCGTCGCCGGCAAGGCGCAGATCCTGATCCAGCTGCCCGAGCGGCTGGGCGGGAAGGTGATCGAGGCCAAGGGCCTGACCAAGGCGTATGGCGACAAGCTGCTGTTCGACAATCTCGACTTCATGCTGCCGCCGGGCGGGATCGTCGGCGTGATCGGGCCGAACGGCGCCGGCAAGTCGACGCTGTTCAAGCTGATCACCGGGCAGGAACAGCCCGACAGCGGCACGATCGAGGTCGGGACGACGGTGAAGCTCGGCTATGTCGACCAGAGCCGCGACGACCTGGATCCCGACAAGAACGTCTGGCAGGAAATCTCCGACGAGCTGGAGGTGTTCCGCTTCGGCAAGCAGGAGCTGGGCACGCGCGCCTATGTCGGCGCGTTCAACTTCCGCGGGCCCGACCAGCAGAAGAAGGTCGGCCAGCTGTCCGGCGGCGAGCGCAACCGCGTGCACATGGCCAAGATGCTGAAGGAGGGCGGCAACGTCCTGCTGCTCGACGAGCCGACCAATGACCTGGACGTGGAGACGCTGCGCGCGCTGGAAGAGGCGCTGGAGACGTTCGCCGGCTGTGCCGTGGTCATCAGCCACGATCGCTTCTTCCTCGACCGGCTGTGCACGCACATCCTGGCGTTCGAGGGCGACAGCCATGTCGAGTGGTTCGAGGGCAATTACGAGTCGTACGAAGAGGACAAGCGCCGGCGGATGGGCGATGCGGCCGATCGCCCGACGCGGCTGGCGTACAAGAAGTTGACGCGGTGAGGGACGGCGGCTCCGGGTGACGGGGCGGGCGGGTGCCGGGGCTTCGCCTGCCTTGCAGGTAGCGGGACCCCGGTCGTGCCGGCGAGGCGCGTCGGTTGGGTTGGATCACGCGCGCATGCCCGGTCTTGCCAAAGTGCGTCCCTATTGCCGCCATGATCCGCGGCGAGGTCGTCGTCTCATGACGATCATCAGGAAAGCCGCGTTTCCCACTGACGGCCCAACCGTGCTGAGCATCTGGCGGGAGTTCATAGCGAACTCTCCGGTCAATCTCGATTATCAGAACAATGAAGTCGAGTTTGCCACCTTCGCGGAGAAGTATGCCGCACCCGGAGACTGCGTTCTACTGGCAGATGCCGGGGACGTGATCGAGGGATGCATCGCGATGCGCCACGTGTCCGCTGCCATATGCGAGATGAAACGGCTGTATGTCCGGCCCGCCGCGCGGGGCAAACACCTTGGTCGCGCGCTGGCGGAACATCTGATCGCGGAGGCCCGTGCCGCCGGCTATCGCGAGATGCGACTTGATGTGCAGGCCAAGTTTCTTTCCGCACGAAAGCTCTATGCAGATCTCGGCTTCGTTCCAGCCGAGCCGATCTCTTTCAACCCGGTGGAAGGGGCGTCCTTCCTCGGCCTTCACCTTTGATCCACCAGAGCGGTTTCCGACCATGTCGAACCGTCGTGATCGCCCTACGAGCGACCGGTGCGCGGCGGCCGCTTTCCCGATCAACCATTTCCGTTCGGGGAAACAGCCCGGATATGCTCAAACTGTCGTGTGCGGCTCGTCCACGTCCAGCGGCTCAACCCGCGCCTTGAGCAGGTCGAAGGTGGCCGGTGCGATATACAGGCTTCGCTGAGCGGCCTCGTTCCTCAGGGCAATGCGCCTCCGGGCCTCGCCGTCGGCGCAGCTTACAGCCCACAACATAGAGGTTGCCCCTGTGTTGGCGACCATGGCGCGCACGCGATCCCGTTCCGCCCGAGACCAGAAACCATAATCGAGAACAACGTCGAGCCCCAGCGAGAGGCAACGAGCCCAGACAGGCTGCATGACATCGAGAATGGCCGCGGCCCTATGCTGGAACGTGTCGGCGGGCGGGTCTTCACCAAACAGGCGTGCCATCCATTCGTCAGGCGTGAAACGGACGGCGCCATGTTGAAGCTCAAGACGCTTGGCCAGCGTCGTTTTCCCCGACCCCAAGAAGCCGAACACGAGGTGAGCCGTAGCCATTCCCACTCCCTGCCGTCACTCGGGTGCATCGATAGCAGCCAAGGTCCACTGCCAGCGAGTTTCATCATTCGATCCCGAGGGGAAAACCCGGCCGCCTCACGGCTGTTCCTTCGCGGAACGGCGCGTGAGCCCAAGACCTCAGTAGTCGAACGTCATGCCGCGGCATGAAGCCGGGCGCAGGTGATAGTCCGCAAAGACCGACGGCGGCTTGTCCTTCGTCTCCTCGGTGATGGTCCAGCGCCAGCCGGTGCCGGAGCGGCTGAACCGATTGACATAGGTCGCATCCGGGAAGCGGTAGCGTTGCACGAACCCGCCCGGTTCCAGCTCGCCGAGACCCAGCGACGGTTCGTACAGGCCACCGAAGCTGTCGGAGAATACCGACCCGATCGCCCGGGGCTTTTCACCCGCGCCATAGGTGATTGCCGCCTCGTACGGGTCCGATCCGGTGGCGCGCAGGTGCAGGGTGAAATAGCGGCGGCCCAGATGCCACTCGCCCCGCGCGATCGACGGCGAGTCCTTGCCCTGAACCTGCCCGCTTACGCGCCAGCAACCTTCCATGCCCGCCACGACCGCCAGGCCCGGCGGCACGGTGTAGGCCGGTGTCGCGAGCATGAGCATCAACGTCAGCATGATCGTCGCCCCTTCAGCTGCTATCGTGTGCAACTATGCTGTCAGGTCGAAAGAAGCGCCATTCGCGATTTACCGTCCAAGTCGGGACATCTTCGGCAGGCGAGACCTGAACGGCACACGGCGCCGGTTCGCAACAGGCGTCTTCGGGCGTGGTTTGGTGCCGGGTGGATCATCATCCGGAGGTCCTGTTGCGGAGGTCGCAGCCGTCTTTACAGGCCGGCGGTGTCCACGGTCAGTCCGGCGATCGTGGCGGCGTGGATGCGGTCTCCGAAAGGGACCTGACGGGATTGGCCGAACGTGTCTCCTTCGGGCGCCCAAAGCTGGTGGATCGCCGCCGCGCGGATATCGACGACCCAGTATTCGGGTACGCCCTCGCTGGCATAGATGCGGCACTTGCGGCCGAGATCGTTGCGCAGCGTGGTGTCGGCGACTTCGATCACCAGCGCCAGCGAGGCGAGGGGGATCAGGCCTTCGCCTTCCGGTTCGGCGGTGATCGCGATATCGGGTTCGGGCACGTTGTGGGGTGGCATCGATACGGACCCCTCGACCAATGCCTCGAAGGTGCCTGCGACGTCGCGAAGGGCGGTGGCGACAAGGACGTGAAGACGCGACTTGATCCGCGCGTGCGGCCGGTGCTGCGCGTTCATGTACACGACCTCCCCGTCGAGCAGTTCGGTCTTGCCATAGGCATCGAAGGCGCCGGCATCGTCGAGCATCAGATAGTCCTCGACGCGCAGCTTCACCGGCAGCGGAACGTCGGTGAGGGGCGCCATCTCCGTCATGGCGCCCTGCCTATCATATCTGCCGGGCCGGCGACATGGGCCGCCGCGATCCTAGCGCACCCGCTTCACGAACGACCGGCCGCCCTCGCGCACCTCGGCCTGGAAATTGGGGACGGCGCCGATCAGGTCGGACAGGCGCTTGTAGCCATAGTTGCGGACGTCGAAGCTGGAGCGGTTGGCGGCGAGCTGGCCCATTGCCGACAGGCTGACGAAGCCCTTTTCGTCGCGCTTCGATGCGTCATAGGCGTCGATCAGGAGCTGGAGTAGCTCGTTGTCGACCGGCGCCTTGGGCTTCATCGGGCGCGAGGCGGCGATCGAGGGGGGGAGCGAATCGGCGATCGACATGTCGCCTGCGGGCTGGGCCGGTGCGGGCTGGGCCGTCGCCGGCTGGGCGGCGGTGGGCGGCGCGGCAGGCGTCGGTGCGGCCGGTGCGTCGGCGGCGGGCTTCGCCGCGGCGCCGCGGCGGCCGCGGGCGGGAGCGGGCGCGGAGACCGGCACATCGGCGGAGATGGCGGCGACGTCGATGAAGCGGGTGCAGGCGCGGCGGAACCCCTCGGGCGTGCGACTGGTGCCGAAGCCGTAGACGGGGATCCCCTCCTGCCGGATGCGCATCGCCAGCGGCATGAAGTCCGAATCGGACGACATGATGCCGAACGCCTCGACCTTGCCGCGGAACAGCAGGTCCATCGCGTCGATCGTCATCTTCATGTCCGTGGCGTTCTTGCCCTTGGTCAGGTCGAACTGCTGCTGCGGTTCGATGCCGTGGCGGACCGTCATCTCGCCCCAGCTCTTCAGCCCCGGCTTGGTCCAGTTGCCGTAGACGCGGCGGATGTTGACCGTGCCGAGTTCGGCCAGCACGGTCAGCACCGGGTCGAGCGTGGCGGCGGAGGCGTTGTCGGCGTCGATCAGCAGGGCGACGTTGCGGGTGGGGGTGGTATCCATCGCGCCGCTTGTGCGCCGCCGGACGACGGGATGGCAATGGGGTTAGCGCGGCGCGTCGCGATCGTTCGGCTCATCCGCCTCGTCGAGGTCGGCGTGGGATTCGAGATCGGCGAGGAGGCCGGCAGAGGCGGCGGGCGACAGGCCGGCGGCGGCATCGGCGGTGATGTTGTTGATCATGTCGCGATCGTCGGTGTCGCGGGCGGCGTCGGTGCGGGGGTTCTCGGCCATGTCCATCTCCTTGTGGCGAAGAGAACCGCCGGCAGGGGCGCCGCGTTCCTCAGGGTTCTGCGGATAGGAGAGGGCGATCACCTCATACTCGCGCTCGCCGGCGGGCAGGACGACGCGGCGGCAATCGCCGATCGCGGCACCGCGCAGCGCGCGGGCGAGCGGCGCGCTCCAGCCGATGCGGCCGGTGCCGGCATCCGCCTCGTCGTCGCCGACCAGCGTCAGGGTGCGGTGATTGTCGTCCTCGTCGGCGATCGTCACGCTGGCGCCGAACCAGGCGCGGCTGCGATCCTCCTGCCGGGCGGGATCGACGACGCGCGCGGCCTTCATGCGCTTCGACAGCCAGCCGAGGCGGCGGTCGATCTCGCGCAGGCGCTTGCGGCCGTAGATATAGTCGCCGTTCTCCGACCGGTCGCCGTTGCCCGCGGCCCAGCTGATCGTCTCGACCAGCGCGGGCCGCTCGGTGGCGAACAGGCGTTCGTACTCGGTGCGGAGCGCGGCGTAGCCGGCGGGCGTGATGAGGTTGAGGCGGGGCTCCATCAGCCGGGACGGTTCTTGCCCAGATACCAGCTGAGCCGCGCCTGGCCCTGGCTGCGCGACCGCTGGGGGTTCATCAGGTCGTAGACGACGGCGTTCTCCAGCACCCGCTGGACGTAGTTGCGCGTCTCGCCGAACGGGATCGATTCGACCCAGTCGACCATGTCGATCTGGCCGGTACGCGGGTCGCCGAACTGGCGCAGCCACTTGTTCACGTTGCCGCCGCCGGCATTGTAGGCGGCGATCGTCAGCGGATAGCTGTTGTAGCTGGCATAGACGCGGTTGAAGTAGCTGGAGCCGAGCTGGATCGAGATGAACGGGTCGCTCGACAGCTGTTCGGGGGTGAAGGACAGGCCGATCTTGCCGCCCTGTTCGCGCGCGGTGGCGGGCATCAGCTGCATCAGGCCGCGGGCGCCCGCGCTGCTGACGGCGGCGCGGTCGAACTGGCTTTCCTGGCGGGCGATGGCGTGGATGATCGTCCAGTTTCCCTCGTACCCGGCGGGAACGGGGACGGTGGGGAAGCCGGCGGCGGAATAGTCGCTGAGCCCGTTCACCAGCGCGCTGCGCCCGACCATGACGGCAAGGTCGGGGCGGCCGATCTGGCGCGACAGTTCGGCGGCGAGCAGGTGGTCGCTGTCGCTGGTGGCGTCGGCGGCGATCTGGCGGACGAAGGCGGTCTGGTCGCGCCAGTCGCCGACATTGGCGAGGAAGCGGGCGGCCTGCACCACCTCGCGCGCGTTGAAGGCGGCGCGGGTGGCGGCGGTGACCGCCATGGCGACGGCGGGCACGGCCGGCGGCGCCACCAGCGGCCGGCCGGTCCGCTCCGCGGCGAGCTGGCCGTAATAGCTGTCGCGGTAGCCGGATGCCTGGCCGTAATAGGTCGCGGCCTCCGCCGGCTTGCCCGCCGCCTCAGCCGCGCGGCCGGCCCAGTAATAGCCCTTGGCGCGGGTCTGCGGCGACTGGATGGCGCGGGCGTAGCGATCGAACATCACCATCGCGTCGGCGGGGCGGTTCAACTGCTTCATCGCCGTCTGGCCGGCGAGCCAGGCGAGCGAGGTATAGTCGTCGCGCTCCCCGTAGGGCTTTTTCGAGATGTCGGTGCCGGGCGGATAGGCGTCGTCGATCTGGCGGGCGATGTCGTAGGCGAGCTGCCACTGGCTGTCCGCCGCGGCGCCGCGGGCGTTGACGAGCAGCACCTCGTACCATTTCTCGACATTGCCGGGCAGGCTGGCGAGGCGGCGCGGCTGGGCGAGATAGCTGCGGACCGAGGGATCGAGCGCGTTGCGCATCCACGTCGCACGATCGGCGATATAGCCGGGGTCGCCGGCGAACTGCGCCTGCGTCGCCGCCGACAGCGCCGCGGCATCGGGCGCCTTCGTCCGGAAGGCGAGCCGGGCCTGGAACATCGGGCGCTGCGCCGGGCTGACCAGCACCAACTGGCGCGCCGCGCCGCCGGTATTGCCCTGCCACAGCAGCGCGTCCATCCGCGCGTCGTGATCGGCGGGGGTCAGCGCGGCGGGGAAGCTCGTCAGCACCGCGCTCTCGTCCGCGGTCGCCAGCGTGCCGCTGCGCCAGGCGGCACGGGCGGCGGCGTTGGCGCCGGCCATGTCGCCGGTCGCGAGCAGCGCGCGTGCCTGCGCCACGCGGCCGGCGCCGGTGGTCGGCGGATAGCGGCGGAAGAAGGTGGCGACGTTCTGCGGCGTGCCGGTGCCGAGCCCCGCCTGCCGTTCCGCGGCGCGACGGTTCGCCGCCTCGCCCGGCCAGCCGGGATGCTGGGCGATGAAGTTGGCGTAGCTGTCGAACGGCAGCGCATCGGTCTGCTGAAGGGCGCGCCACTGCGCGATCGTCGCGGCGATCGCACCGTTGTTGACGGGCGCGGCAACGACCGGCGCCTGCGGCAGGAGATTGGCGGGAGTGCCGGCGGGTGCCGCAGTGCCCGTCTGCACGCGACCGGCGAGCTGGGTCAGCCAGCCATCGAGGGGGGCGGCCACCTGCTGGGCGGGGGCGGTGGCATCGGGGAGGGCGGACGTGCCCGCCAGCAGGGCGAGCAGCACGCCGGACTTCATCGGTGCGATCATATGGACAGGATAGGGCAGCCACCAGTATCTGTCCTGAACGAAATGCGGCGATCGCCGCCAGAAGGACTGCCATCTTCATGTTTTCCGGTTCCATCCCCGCCCTGGTGACGCCCTTCGACGCGGCCGGCGATTTCGACGAGCGCGCGTTCCGCGACCTGGTCGAATGGCAGATCGCGGAAGGATCGTCGGCCGTGGTGGCGTGCGGGACGACTGGCGAGGCGGCGACGCTGGACAAGCGCGAGCATTTCGAGGTGGTGCGGGTGTGCGCCGACCAGGTGCGCGGCCGCGTGCCGGTGATCGCCGGCGCCGGATCGAACGACACCCGCGTCGCCGCCGCCAACCTGATCGCCGCCAAGGAGGCGGGGGCGGATGCGGCGCTGATGGTGCCGCCCTATTACAACCGCCCCTCGCAGGACGGCATCTTCCGCCATTTCGAGGCGCTGGGTGCGGACGCACCGCTGCCGATCATCCTGTACAACGTGCCGGGCCGCACCGTGACCGATATCCAGCCGCAGACGGTGATCGGCATCGTCCGCGCGTTTCCCGCCGTGTTCGTCGCGATCAAGGATGCATCGGGCGTGCTGGCGCGGGTGACCCAGCACCGGCTGGCGCTGGGCGACGGGTTTGTCCAGCTGTCGGGCAACGACGACCTGGCGCTGGCGTACAACGCGATGGGCGGTACCGGATGCATCTCGGTGACGGCCAACGTCGCGCCGCGGCTGTGCGCCGGGTTCCAGGCGGCCTGCGCGGCGGGCGACGCCGCCGCGGCGCTGGCGCTGCACGACCGGCTGTATGCGCTGCACGACGCGATGTTCGTCGATGCCTCTCCGGGGCCGGTGAAATACGCGCTGGGACGGGTGCGCCCGGGCTTTCCGGGCCACCTGCGACTGCCGATGACGCCGGCGAACGAGACGGCGCGGGCGGCGGTGGATGCGGGGCTGGCGGCGGCGGGGCTGGTATAGGGATCGTTGGGGGACGGGCGGCCGGCTTCTCACCTGCCTGTTGCTTCACTCTCGTGCAGGCGGGGATCCATCGGCGCTGACGGTCGGGATCGAGCCACTGGCGTGAGCGCGTCTGGATCCCCGCTTTCGCGGGGATGACGGGGGTGTGGTTGGGCTTTCGGTGCGCCTGCGGCTGCCGATGACGGCCGCGAACGGGACGGCGCGGGCGGCGTCGGAGGGGTGGCCCGGAGCGTGCCCGGAAGAGGTGGCGAGACGCCGCCTGCCGATCTCGGTCGCTGCTTTTGCTTTCGTGCGCGGTTGACACCTCTGCAAAACTCTTCCGTCATCCCGGCGCACGCCGGGACCCATCTCTCCGCGAGCGTCCAAGCTATGAATCGTCCCGTGTCCGTGGGTCCCGGCGTGCGCCGGGATGACGAAGAACAGGAGCGTCGGGGGAACTGCGCCGAGGTCTCGCCCCCGCTGGGAGGACGGAGTGGTTGCCCGCCGATCGGCCGGGGCCGGTTCCTTGCCTCACCGGGATCGGGAGCCGTCCCGCCCGTCGTTCCGCGCGGTCACCCACCGCGGATTGTGAAGGGCCGGACGCACGGGTGCTTCCCAGCGCGCCCTGTCGCTCTTACATCGCGGGTCGCATGTCCCGTCCCAAACCCGCCACCTTCGACAAGAAGAAGATCGTCGCCGAGAACCGCAAGGCGCGGTTCGAGTACACGATCGACACCGTGTACGAGGCGGGGATCGCCCTGACCGGTACCGAGGTGAAGTCGCTGCGCTTCGGCGAGGGATCGATCGCCGAGAGCTATGCCGAGGTGCGCGATTCGCAGATCTGGCTGGTCAACGCCAACGTGCCCGAGTTCAGCCACGGCAACCGGTTCAACCACGAGGCGAAGCGCCCCCGTAAATTGCTCCTTCATGAGCGCGAGATAAACAAGCTGCACGGCGCGGTGGCGCGCGAGGGCATGACCCTGGTGCCGCTGTCGGTCTATTTCAACTCGCGAGGACGGGCGAAGGTGGAGCTGGCACTGGCCAAGGGCCGCAAGGATCACGACAAGCGCGCCGCCATCAAGGAGCGCGAGTGGAAGCGCGAGGCCGGCCGCATCATGCGCGATCGCGGCTGATGGCGTCGGCCGCGCCGACCATGTGGAACCGGTCCGTCGCATGGTGCCGGCGCAACCTGCCGACGCGCGAGTCGATGGAATCGAACCGGATGCTGCGCCCGGTCGCGCACCGGGTACTGGCGCCCGAGCTGTGGCGCTTCACCCGCCGGTCGGTGCCGCGCGGCGTGGCGCTGGGCATGATCGCGGGGTTCCTGTTCCCGGTCGCGCAGATCGCGATCGCGGCGATGTTCGCGCTGCCGTTCCGCGCCAACGTGCCGGTCGCGGCGCTGACGACGTTCATCACCAATCCGCTGACGACGCCGCTGCTGTGGTTCCTGGCCTACAAGATCGGGGCGTGGCTGGTGCGGACCGACGTGCCGATGGTGAGCCAGCCGGTGCAGGACGCGGCGACCGGGTGGCTGCAATGGGCGACAAGTTGCCTCCACTGGCTGTGGGACAAGGGACCGGCGTTCGGGCTCGGGCTGCTGGTGCTGACCGGGGTGGCGGCGGTGTTGGGCTATGCGTTGTCGGCGCTGGGCTGGCGGCTGTGGATCGCGCGCAAGTGGCGGCACCGGCATGCGCGGACGGACGACGCCATCGCGGGCTGAGCGGCCGGTTTCCGCGACGCCCGATCATGACAAGCGCGTTACATTTGGCGCAGACCCTTTGACGGGGCGTGTTGCGACGTTACATCAGTGCGCATCATTCGATCCGTTGAAGGAAACATGATGTCAACGCGACTGTTCGCCGCCCTGCTGCTCGCCTCCGCCACTTCCGCCGCCATCGCGCAGACGCAGACCGCACCCGGTGCGGCGCCCGCCGCCGCCGCCGCGCGGGCGCCCGGCAAGCCGCAGCTGGGCGATTTCGGCGTCGACCTGACCGGCATGGACAAGTCGGTGAAGCCGGGCGACGACTTCTACCGCTTCGTCAACGGCGCCTGGCAGGACCGGACGCAGATCCCCGCCGACCGGGCCAGCTGGGGCGGGTTCGGCGTGCTGCGCGACCTGTCGGACCAGCGCACCCGGCAGGTGATCGAGGATTCGGCCAAGGTCCGCAACGCGCCGGGCAGCGTCGGCGAGAAGATCGGCACGACCTATGCCAGCTTCATGGACGATGCCGCGATCGAGAAGGCGGGTGCTGCGCCGCTGAAGCCGTATCTGGCGCGGATCGACGCGGTGAAGACCCCGGCGCAGCTGGCGGCGATGTTCGCCGAGTTCGGCCGGCGCGGGATCAGCACGCCGATCGGCATCGGCGTGGAGCAGGACCTGAAGGACAACAGCCTGTACTCGGTCTATGCCGGGCAGGGCGGGCTGGGTCTGCCGGACCGGGATTATTATCTGGTCGACAATCCCAAGTTCGCCGACATCCGGACCAAGTACGTCGCGCATGTCGCGACGATGCTGCGGCTGGCCGGGCGCCCCGATGCGCAGGCGGCGGCGCAGCGCATCTTCGATCTGGAAAAGCAGATCGCGCAGGTCCACTGGACCCGCGCCGAGCAGCGCCAGGTCGACAAGCTGTACAATCCGGTCGCCGAGAGTGACCTGTCGGCGAAGATGCCCGGGTTCGACTGGGCGGCGTACCTGAAGGCGGCGGGCGTCGCCGGGCAGCCGCGGATCATCGCGTCGCAGCCATCGGCGCTGACCGGTACCGCGAAGATCGTCGCGGCGACGCCGATGGCGACGTGGCGCGACTATCTGGCGTTCCACCAGATCAGCAATGCCGCGCCGCTGCTGTCGAAGCCGTTCGTCGATGCGAACTTCGCCTTCTACGGCACCGCGCTCAGCGATACGCCGCAGCTGAAGGACCGGTGGAAGCGCGGCGTCGACCTGGTCAATTCCAGCCTGGGCGAGGCGGTGGGCCAGGTCTATGTGCAACGTTACTTCCCGCCCGAGGCGAAGGCGAAGGCCGACGAGCTGGTGAAGAACCTGATCGCGGCATACGACAAGCGGCTGGCCAATCTGGAGTGGATGGCGCCCGAGACGAAGGTGAAGGCACGCGCCAAGCTGGCGGCGTTCACGCCCAAGATCGGCTATCCCGACAAGTGGCGCGACTATTCGGCGCTGAAGGTGGTGCCGGGTGACGTGCTGGGCAATGCCGACCGCTCGGCCGAGTTCGAATACAATCGCCAGCTGGCCAAGATCGGCAAGCCGGTGGACCGGACCGAGTGGTTCATGACGCCGCAGACCGTCAATGCCTATGCCAACCCGCTGATGAACGAGATCGTGTTCCCGGCGGCGATCCTGCAGCCGCCCTTCTTCGACCCGAACGCCGATCCGGCGGTGAACTACGGCGCGATCGGCGCGGTGATCGGGCACGAGATCAGCCACCATTTCGACGACCAGGGCCGCAAGTTCGATCCCAAGGGCAATCTGGTGGAATGGTGGACGCCGCAGGATGCCGAGCGGTTCAAGACCTATACCGACCGGGTGGTGGCGCAGTACGGCGCGTACGAGCCGATCCCGGGTATGAAGGTGAACGGCGAGCTGACGCTGGGCGAGAACATGGCCGACCTGGCCGGGGTGAACGTGGCGTACGACGCCTACAAGATCTCGCTGAACGGCAGGCCCGCGCCGGTGATCGACGGCTATACCGGCGACCAGCGCTTCTTCCTGGGCTTCGGCCAGGTGTGGCAGAACAAGGCGCGCGAGGCGGCGATCCGGCAGCAGATCACCACCGATCCGCACACGCCGGGCAACTGGCGCCCCTATGTCGTGCGCAACCTGGACGCGTGGTACGACGCGTTCGGGGTGAAGCCGGGCGAGAAGTTCTATCTGGCGCCGAAGGACCGCATCAAGGTCTGGTAAGCGGGTTTCCACGGACCGGAGAGGGGCAGCGCCGGTGGCGGTGCCCCTTTTTCGTCGGAGCGGGGCGACCGGCGTGGGTGCCACGGGCGTGAGGCGAGTGCCGCCTCCGGTTTCCGGCGCCGGCAGGTTATGGTTCGTACAGACCCAAGCACCTCCCCGGCGAAGGCCGGGGCCCAGGTGGGAGACGAAGCCGAGGCACGTTGCGCGTGCCATGACGACCATCCCCACTGGACCCCGGCCTTCGCCGGGGAGGGCAGGTGGCAGCTCAAGCGTGTCGAATAGCCTCGTAGCGCGACCCCGGGTGAAGGTTGGAACGCGAACGGGCGGAGCCGATCTGCCGGTAACGCGGTGAACGGATGGCTGGGTCGGGCAGGTGTCGGCCGTGCGCTTGACGGCGGCGGCGGATGGGCCCGAAGAGGGCGGCATGTCGCCGCTTACCCAACGCACGTCGCCCGTCCGTACCGCCGCGCTGGTCGCGGGGCTCGCCGCCCTGCTGGCCGCGGCGCTGATCCTGACCTTCGCGCGGGACTGGACGGTGGCGGCGGGGTTCCTGGCGGCGGGGATCGTCGCGGGCGGCGTGGCGATCGCGTGGCGGCTGCTGGCCCCGGTGGCGCCGCCGCCGACCCGCGCGGTCGACTGGAACCTGTCGCGGGCGATCGCATCGGCCAACGACGATCCCGTGGCGGTGACCGACCGGGGCGGACGGCTGGTCTGCGCGAACGACGCGTTCGTGCTGCTGTTCCCGGACCTGCCGACGCCGCCCGACCTGCCGCTGGGGCCGGGCGCGGTCGACGCGCTGGCGGCGGCGGGGCGCACCGCGTGGCGCGACGGGACGGCGGCGATCGAGGGGCTGGACGGGCGCCTCGACGTCAGCGTGACGCGTGCCGGCGACGAGGCGGACATGCTGGTCTGGCGGGTGGGCAGCCGCCAGTCGCGCGACGCGTTCGAATCGCTGCGCCAGCTGATCGCGGGGCCGATCGGCGACCGGCTGGGCCGGGCCGGCGCGATGGCGGCGCTGGTCGCGCATGACGGGACGGTGATCGCCGCCGATCCGGGGCTGACCCGCCGCGCGCTGGGCGAGGGGGGCGGATCGCTGGACGGGCGCGACCTGGCGACGGTGATCGCGGGCGACGGGCAAGGCATGCTGAGGCTGGCGCGCGAGGGCGATCGCGGACCGCCGCTGCGCTTCGTCGAGATCCCGTTCCTGGAGGCGGAGGATGCGCCGCTGATGGTGCTGCTGCTCGACGATCTGGCGGCGCCGGTTGCGGCGGCGGGGGGATCGGGATCCGAGCATGTCCGCTCGTTCGTGGGGCTGATGCCGTTCGGCATGGCGCTCGTCGACCGCGAGGGGCGGCTGATCCAGATGAACAATGCGTTCCTGCGGGCCGCCGATGTCGATCCGGGGGCGATGCCGCTCTATCCGGGCGATCTGGTGGTGCGCGAGGACAAGACCGCGGTCGCCGATGCGATCCGCCGCTTCGCCGGCGGCGCGACGCATTCGGCCGACATGGCGGTGCGGCTGAAGGACCATCCGGACGAGACGGTCGCGCTGACCATCGCCAATGCCCGCGGGCTGGGCGATGCGGCGGTGCTGCTGAGCCTGAAGAACAATTCCGAGGAGACGCGGCTGAAGCGCGAGGTGGCGCAGGCGACCAAGATGCAGGCGGTCGGCCAGCTGGCCGGGGGCGTCGCGCACGATTTCAACAACATCCTGACCGCGATCCTGGGGCATTGCGACCTGATGCTGATGCGCCACTCACCGGGCGACAGCGATTACGACGACATCCAGCAGATCCGCACCAATTCGAACCGCGCGGCCAGCCTGACCCGCCAGCTGCTCGCGTTTTCGCGGCAGCAGACGCTGCGCCCGCAGATCCTGCAGCTGCCCGACGTGGTGTCGGAGGTATCGACGCTGCTGAAGCGGCTGATGGGCGAGACGGTGCGGCTGGACGTGACGCACGGCCGCGGGCTGGGGCCGGTGCGTGCCGACCCGGGCCAGCTGGAGCAGGTGGTGGTCAACCTGGCCGTCAATGCACGCGATGCGATGCTGACCGCGAACCCGAACGGCGGCGGCACGCTGACCATCCAGACCCGGTCGGTCACCGCCGCCGAGGTGCGGGCGATGAAGAACGACATCCTGCCCGTCGCCGACTATACCGCACTGTCGGTGAGCGACACGGGCACCGGCATCCCGGCCGACGTGCTGCCCAAGATCTTCGAGCCGTTCTTCACCACCAAGGAGACGGGCAAGGGCACCGGCCTGGGCCTGTCGACGGTGTACGGCATCGTCAAGCAATCGGGCGGTTGGATCTTCGCCGACAGCCGGCCGGGTAAGGGCGCGACGTTCACGATGTACCTGCCGGTCCATGCCGCCAGCCCCGTGCCGGTGATGCGCGCCGCGCCGAAGCCGGCCGAACGATCGAATCCCGCCTGGGGACAGGGCACGATCCTGCTGGTCGAGGATGAGGACATGGTGCGCGCGGTGGCCGAGCGGGCGCTGACCCGGCAGGGCTATACCGTGCTGACCGCCGAGAATGGCGAGGCGGCGCTGGAACTGATCGAAACGGCGGCGCGGCCGGACCTGCTGATCAGCGACGTGGTGATGCCGACGATGGACGGGCCGACGATGGTCAGGAAGGTGCGCGAGCGTTACCCCGATCTTCCCGTTCTGTTCATGTCGGGGTACGCCGAGGAGCAATTGCGCCGATCGATCGATCTGGACAATGTCGCCTTCCTTCCCAAGCCCTTCTCGGTCCAGCAGCTGGCCGATGCGGCGCGGATGGCGGGCGAAGCGGCACCGTTGCCAGACCGTTCCGATTGAGGCAAAGGCGGACACGATGACCGCCAAGAACATCCTGATCGTCGAGGACGAGCCGCTGATCGCGATGATGCTCGAGGATTTCCTCGAGATCCTCGACCAGAACGTCGCCGGCAATGCCGACACCGTCGCCGGTGCGCTGGAACGGGTGAGCCAGGGCGGTATCGATGCCGCCATCCTGGACCTGAACCTGCGCGGCGGCGAGAAGAGCACGCCGGTGGCACAGGCGCTGGCCGATGCGGGTGTCCCCTTCGTGTTCGCGACCGGCGGCAGCGACGACAGCGTCGACGAGCGCTTCCGCGATCGCCCGGTGCTGCAGAAGCCGTTCACGATGGACGGCGTGGCGAAGGCGCTGGCGGCGTTGTGATCCGGTGCCGGGGTCGGGCCAGAATGGGCGCGGTCGGGGCAGTGCAGGGTAGGGCGAGACCGCGGCGATAGTCGATCCCGTGTTCCTGCGCAGGCAGGAGCCCGTGACGGCACAGCGAGAGTGTGGTTCGTTCAGGCTGGACCACTCGCAGCGCTCCCCTGAAGGGGAGACGCGAAACGCCGCTTCCCGATGTCACCACCCCGGCGAAGGCCGGGCCCAGTCGGGTAACGGCAGAGAGGCGCGTCGCGCGTCGTCATCACCGCCGTTCCGCCTAAACCCCGGTCTTCGCCAGACCTCATAATCTTCCGTCATCCCGGTGCACGCCGGGCCCCATCTCTCCGCGAGCGTCAAAGCCGTTGATGTTCCCGTGTCCATGGGTCCCGGCGTTCGCCGGGATGACGAAGAAAACGGCGTGTTGGAGGACTTTCGCAGAGGTCTTGCCTTCGCCGGAACACGGGGAAGGGCAGGCCATCGGATCGGATTGTCGCCGACGTCGCGTCGATGCCATGGCCCGCGCGGGCGCCGGTCGCCCGTCGCCGGCGATACCCGGACACGACCCCTCCTCCTTGAAGGAGAGGGATCATGTCTGGATCGGCAGATCGGGGTGCCGCTGATCGGCCGTGAGCGGCTATGCCCCGGGCAGCGTGCCGGGGCGCAGATGTGCGAGCATGTGCGCGACGTAATCGGCCTTGCCCAGCTGCACGCCCTGCATGCGCAGGATGGCGTAGGCGGTCATCAGGTGGAAGTAGAATTGCGGCAGCGCCCAGTCGCGGGCGTACTGGACGGCGGAGAGGTCGAACACCATGCCCTGCGGCAGGGCATGGGCGATCGGCGTGGCGGGATCGACGGCGGGCATGTCGGCGACCGCCCGTTCCACCATGGCCAGCGTTTCCGCGATCCGCGCCCGTGCGTCCGCGATCGAACCGGGGTGTTCCGCCGCGTTCCGCCCCTCGTCGAGCAATGCCGTCAGCGAGGCGGGAAACGCCTCATCGCGCAGGCGGAACACCGCCTCCTGCGCCTGCACGCAGGCGAAGCGGATCTGGGTCGACAGGGGGTACATGTCGGGCGCCAGCCGCGCGGTGAGCAACGCCGCCGCATCCCCGGGCCGCTGCGCCTCCGCCTTGTCGAGCCAGGTCGAAAGAGTGGCCAGCATCTGCAGGTAGGTCGGCAGGAGGATGTCGGGCAGGTTCATGATATACTCGTCGGGAAGGATGGCCCGCCCTAGCCGGGAGGGCACGGGTGCGCCAAGCCCGGCGTTTTCGATCGTCGAGGACGCGATCCGGTGCGAAGGCGCAATTTGCTTGCGCCCGAAGGGTCCGTCGCGACATAGGCGCGGCACCATGACCGATACCGCGACCCGTTTCGACAAGTCCCGCCTGCCCAGCCGCCACGTCTCCGTGGGGCCGGAGCGCGCGCCGCACCGCAGTTACTATTATGCGATGGGCATCACCGAGGAGGAGATCGCCCGGCCGTTCGTGGCGCTGGCATCGGCGGGCAACAATTCGGCACCGTGCAACACGACGCTGGATGCGCAGGCCGATGCCGCGCAGCGCGGCGTCGCGGAGGGCGGCGGGCTGGCGCGGCGGTTCAACACCATCACCGTGACCGACGGGATCGCGATGGGGCACCAGGGGATGAAATCCTCGCTGGTCAGCCGCGAGGTGATCGCCGATTCGGTCGAGCTGTCGGTGCGCGGCCATTGCTATGACGCGCTGGTCGGCTTCGCAGGGTGCGACAAGTCGCTGCCGGGCATGATGATGGCGATGCTGCGGCTGAACGTGCCGTCGATCTTCGTCTATGGCGGATCGATCCTGCCGGGGCGGTACCAGGACCGCGACGTGACCGTGGTCGACGTGTTCGAGGTGGTCGGCCGCTACGCCGCGGGTGCCTGCCCGCTGGGCGAGGTGCATGCGCTGGAGAAGGTCGCGTGCCCCGGCCACGGGGCGTGCGGCGGCCAGTATACCGCGAACACGATGGCGTGCGTGGGCGAGGCGATCGGGCTGAGCCTGCCGAACAGCAACATGGTGCCGGCACCCTATACCAGCCGCGAGCAGATCGCGGTGGCGGCGGGCGCGCAGGTGATGGAGCTGATCGCCGCCAACCTCCGCCCGCGCGACATCTGCACGCGCGAGGCGTTCGTGAACGCCGCCCGCATCGTCGCGGCGACCGGTGGTTCGACCAACGGTGCGCTCCACCTGCCGGCGATGGCGCACGAGGCGGGGATTGCGTTCGACCTGTTCGACGTGGCCGAGGTGTTCAAGACGACGCCGTACATCGCCGACCTGAAGCCGGGCGGCAAATATGTGGCCAAGGACATGTACGATGCCGGCGGTATCTACATGCTGATGAAGACGCTGATGGCGGAAGGTCTGCTGTACGGCGACTGCCTGACCGTTACGGGCCGGACGCTGGCCGAGAATATCGAGCGGGTGACGTGGAACCCGGACCAGAAGGTCATCTATGACGCGAAGACGCCGATCACGCCGACCGGCGGCGTCGTCGGGTTGCGCGGATCGCTGGCGCCGGACGGCGCGATCGTGAAGGTGGCGGGCATGCACCGCCTGCAGTTCGAGGGGCCGGCGCGCTGCTTCGACTGCGAGGAGGATGCGTTCGCCGCGGTCGAGGCGCGCACCATCGCCGAGGGCGAGGTCGTCGTCATCCGGTACGAGGGGCCGAAGGGCGGACCGGGGATGCGCGAGATGCTGTCGACGACGGCGGCGCTGTACGGGCTGGGGATGGGCGAGAAGGTGGCGCTGATCACCGATGGCCGCTTTTCCGGCGCGACGCGCGGGTTCTGCATCGGCCATGTCGGGCCGGAAGCGGCGGAGGGCGGGCCGATCGCGCTGGTCGTCGACGGCGACACGATCCGCATCGATGCCGAGGCGGGGACGATCGACCTGCTGGTCGACGACGCGGTGCTGGCCAAGCGGCGGGCGGCGTGGCAGCCGCGGGTCAACGACTATCAGTCGGGCGCGCTGTGGCGCTATGCGCAGAATGTCGGCCCGGCCTGGGCGGGGGCGGTGACGCATCCCGGCGCGGCGGCGGAGCGGCACGTCTACGCGGATATCTGAGGGCGCCCCGGGCAGCTCCGCCACCGGCGTCGACCGACGGACCGGAACCAGTTGGCGCGGCGGGCAATCTGTCATCATGCCTCCGATTCCATCGATCCCCGTTGCCGGCCTGCCGATACTGACCGCTGCCGAAATGCGGGCGGCGGAGGAGGCGCACGGCGACCTTGCCGGGCTGATGGAGCGGGCCGGGCAGGGGGTCGCGCAGGCGGTGCGGCGGCTGGCGGCGAGCGGCGAGGTGCTGGTGCTGTGCGGACCCGGCAACAATGGCGGCGACGGGTATGTGGCCGCGGCGGCGCTGCGGCGGAGCGACCTTTCGGTACGGGTGGCGGCGGGTGGCGAGCCGAGGACGGACCTGGCCCGGGACGCGCGGGCGAGGTGGGGCGGGCCGGTCGAGGATGTCGCCACGGCGGCGCCGGCGCCGGTGCTCGTCGATGCGCTGTTCGGGACCGGGCTGTCGCGGCCCCTGCCCGACGAGATGGCGGCGGCGCTGTGCCGGCTGGCGGACGCGGCGCGGCTGCGGGTCGCGGTCGACCTGCCGAGCGGGGTGGCGACCGATGACGGGCGATGCCTGAGCGAGCCGCCGCGGTTCGACCTGACACTGGCGCTGGGCGCGGTGAAGCCGGCGCATCTGCTGCACCCGGCGGCCGGCTTCGCGGGCGAGGTCCGGGTGGTCGAGCTCGGCTTGAAGCCGCACGCCGCCGCGCGGGTGCTGGCGCGGCCGGTGCTGCCGGAACCGGGGCCGGCCAGCCACAAATACAGCCGCGGCATGGTCGCGGTGGTCGCCGGCCGGATGGGCGGGGCGGCGGAGCTGGCGGCCGAGGCGGCGCTGCGGGCCGGGGCCGGTTACGCCCTGCATCTGGGCGGACGCGATCCGCGCGCCGCGCCGCACGCAGTCGTGCGCCGGCGCTGGTCGGCAGAGGCGCTGGACGATCCGCGGATCGGGGCGGTCGTGGTGGGACCCGGACTGGGCCGCGACGACGAGGGGCGGACGCGGCTGGACGCGGCGCTGGCGAGCGGGCGGGCGGTGGTGATCGACGGCGACGCGCTCCACCTGCTCGACCCCGATGCGCTGCGGCCGGCGCCGGCGATCCTGACGCCGCATCAGGGCGAATTCGACGCGCTGTTCGGCAAGGGCGACGGCAGCCGGATCGACCGCGCGCGGGCCGCCGCCGTCCGGGCGCGGGCGGTGGTGGTGCTGAAAGGGCCCGACACGGTGATCGCGGCGCCGGACGGACAGGTGGTCGTGGCGGGCGGTGCCAGTGCGTGGCTGTCGACCGCGGGCACCGGCGACGTGCTGGCGGGTGCGACCGGCGCGATGCTGGCGAGCGGGTTGCCGGCGTTCGAGGCGGCGGCGGCGGCGGTGTGGCTGCACGGGCGCGCGGCGTCGCTGTGCGGGCGATCCTTCATTGCCGACGACCTCGCCGCCGCGCTATCGCGCGTGCGATGAGCCTGATCCTACGTGTAGCGGCGCGCGGCGACGGCGTCGCCGCCGACGGCCGCCACGCCGCCCTTGCCGCCCCCGGCGACGACCTGACCGACGATGGCCGGATCGTGCCCGGCCCGCATCACCAGCCGCCGCCGTGCCGCCACTTCCCGACTTGCGGCGGGTGCCAGCTGCAGCATCTGGACGACGAGAGCTTCCGCGCCTTCTGCGTCGACCGGGTGGCCAGCGCGCTGGACGCGCAGGGGCTGTCGGCGCCGATCCGCCCCGCGCTGCTGTCGCCGCCGCGCACCCGGCGACGCGCGACGCTGCATGCCGAGCGCGGGCTGGTCGGCTTCGCGGCGGAGGGCAGCCACCAGATCGTCGACCTGCGCGAATGCCATGTGCTGCGCCCCGAACTGTTCGCGCTGGTCGCGCCGCTGCGCACGCTGTTCCAGAAGCTGGGCCTGAAGCGGCGCGCCGACGTCCACCTGGCGATGGCCGACCAGGGGCCGGACGTGCTGGTCACCGGCTGGGCGCCGGCCGGGCTGGCGGCGGCGGAGGCGCTGACCGCCTTTTGCGAACGCCACGGGGTCGCGCGCTTCTCGGTCGACGACGGGCTGGGCGCGGAGACGCGGTGGGAGCCGCAGCCGCTGACGATCACGCTGGGCGGCATCCCCGTCGCCTTGCCGGCCGGCGCGTTCCTGCAGGCGACGCAGGACGGCGAAGACGCGCTGGTCGCGGCGGTGCGCGAGGCGGTGCACGGCGCCGCCACGGTCGCGGACCTGTTCGCCGGGCTGGGCACGTTCGCGCTGTCGCTGCCGGCCAAGGTCTATGCGGCGGAGGGTGCGCGCGACGCGCTGTTCGCGCTGAAGGCGGCGGCGCACATGCGCGGGCGGCCGGTGTTTCCCGAGCACCGCGACCTGTATCGTCGCCCGCTGACCGTGGCGGAGCTGGACCGGTTCGACGCGGTGGTGCTGGATCCGCCGCGGGCGGGCGCCCGCGATCAGGCGGCGGCGCTGGCGGGCTGCTCGGTCGCCAGCATCGCCTATGTCTCGTGCAACCCGTCGAGTTTCGCGCGCGATGCCAAGGCGATGGTGGCGGCGGGATGGCGGATCGACTGGATCCAGCCGGTCGGCCAGTTCCGCTGGTCGACGCATGTCGAGCTGGCGGCGCGCTTCACCCGCTAGACTGGATTTCGATCAGGTCTGGTCAACAGGATCGTCACCCCGGACTTGATCCGGGGTCCCGCTTGTCCCGCGTCCAGCGGGATCCCGGATCAAGTCCGGGATGACGACCGTATAAAGCTGATCGACAGCGACGGTAGGGTGCGATGCATCCCAGATGAAGCACCCGCCCCGGCGGAGGCCGGGGTCCAGTGGAGGCGGCAGAGAGTGGCGTTGCGCATCGTCAAAAGCGGCCATCTGACTGGACACCGGCCTTCGCCGGGGTGGTGGCTGTGAGTGGTTCAGCCTGGCCGGTCACACTCTGGCGGCGGGGTAGATCGCGCCGGTGAAGAACAGGCCGTCGGGCGGGGCGTTCAGGCCGAGGCGGGCGCGATCGCGGGCGGCGAGCGCCTCGCCGACCTGATCGGGCGACCAGCGGCCCATGCCGACCAGCGCGAGGCAGCCGACCATCGAGCGGACCTGATGGTGGAGGAACGACCGCGCCTCCGCGACGATCGCCACGCCATCGCCGACTCGCGCCACCTCCAGCCGGTCGAGCGTGCGGACCGGGCTGTCCGCCTGGCAATGGGCGGAGCGGAAGGTGGTGAAGTCGTGTCGCCCGACCAGCTGCGCGGCGCCCGCCGCCATCGCCGCGGCGTCCAGCGGCTGGGGTATCTGCCATGCCAGTCCCCGTTCATGGGTCAGCGGCGCGCGGCGGTTGACGATGCGGTATTCATAGGCGCGGCCGATGCACGAGAAGCGCGCGTGCCAATCGTCGGCGACCGCCTCGCACGCCAGCACCGCGACCGGGTTGGGGCGAAGCCGGGCGTTGAGCGCCTCCATCAGGCGAAAGGGCGCGATCGGCCTGGCGATGTCGCAGTGCGCGCGCATCGCCAGCGCGTGCACGCCGGCATCGGTGCGCCCGGCGGCATGGACGGCGACCCCCTCACCGGTGATGGCGAGCACCGCCGCCTCCAGCGCCTGCTGCACCGAGGGGCCGTGCGACTGGCGCTGCCAGCCCATGAAGGGCCGGCCGTCATATTCCACGGTCAGCGCGAAGCGGGTCACGGGTGCGTCACAGCCGCGTGCCCGGCGGGATCGGGAAGCCGCGGAGGAGGTCGTCGGCGGTCGCCGTGCCGCGGCCGGCGCGCTGGACCAAGGTTGGCCGAATCGCGCCGGTGCCGCAGGCGATGGCGAGGCGGGCGTCGAGGACGGTGCCGGGCGGCCGGGGGGCGACGCTCCCGTCGGCGTCGATCGCGTCGGCCGCCAGTATCTTCACCCGCTCGCCCGCCACCTCGAACCACGCACCGGGGGCGGGGTTCATGGCGCGGATCAGGCGTTCGACCGTCACGGCCGGGGCGGCGAAGTCGATGCGGGCCTCTGCCTTGTCGATCTTGGCGGCATAGGTGATGCCGTCTTCCGGCTGGGCGACGGGCGGATGACCATCGAGGTCGGCGAGCACCGTCACCATCAGGCGCGCACCCATCGCCGCGAGTTCGTCGGTCAGGGTGCCCGCCGTCTTGCCGTCGATCGCCGTGCGGCCCTCCAGCCGGACCGGTCCGGTATCCAGGCCCGCCTCCATCTGCATGATGCCGACGCCGGTCTCTGCATCGCCCGCCATGATCGCCCGCTGCACCGGTGCGGCGCCGCGCCAGCGCGGCAGCAGCGAGCCATGGACGTTCAGACAGCCGTGCCGCGGCGCCGCCAGCACCGCTCGCGGCAGGATCAGGCCATAGGCGGCGACCACCGCGACATCGGCATCCAGCGCGGCAAACGCCGCCTGTTCGTCCGCCCCCTTCAGCGAGACGGGGGTACGAACCGGGATGCCCAGTTCGGTCGCGCGCCGTTCGACCGGGGAAGGGACCAGTTCGCGCCCGCGCCGACCACCGGGGCGGGCCGGCTGGCTGTAGGCGGCGGCGACCTCGTGCTCTGCTGCGACCAGCGCGTCGAGCGTCGGCACCGCGAAGCCGGGCGTCCCCATGAAGATGATGCGCATCGCTCGCCTCTCTCCGCTGGCGCAGGGCGGTGCAACCCCCTATCTGTTCCGGCATGGCCTCTCCCGAGATCGAAGCCCTGACCCAGGCGCTCGCGCGGCTGCCCGGGCTGGGCCCGCGGTCGGCGCGGCGGGCGGTGCTCCACCTGCTGAAGAAGCGCGAGGCGGCGCTGGGTCCGCTGCTGTCGGCGCTGACCGCGGTCGAGGAGCGGCTGGAGACGTGCGCGACCTGCGGCAACGTCGATACCGCCAATCCGTGCGCGATCTGCAACGATCCCCGCCGCGATGCGCGCGCGCTGTGCGTGGTGGAGGAGGTGGCGGACCTGTGGGCGCTGGAGCGGTCGCGGCTGTTCCCCGGCCGGTTCCACGTGCTGGGTGGCCGGCTGTCCGCGCTGGAGGGCATCAGGCCCGAGGACCTGTCGGTCGACGCGCTGGTCCGCCGGATCGAGGCGGGCGGGATCGACGAGGTGGTGCTGGCGATGAACGCCACGCTGGAGGGGCAGACGACGGCGCATTATCTGGCCGAGCGGATCGACCGTTTCCCGATCCGCGTCACCCAACTGGCGCATGGCCTGCCGGTGGGGGGCGAGCTGGATTATCTGGACGAGGGCACGCTCGCCCAGGCGCTGCGGGCGCGACGGCCGGTGGGGTGACCCGATCGTGCCCGGCCGCCCCGCCGCCCCGGGCACCGATCCACCACCGGCTTGACCGCACCGCCCCCCGCGAATAGCGGACGCGGCATGGCCGTTCTCCCCATCGTCGAAGTTCCCGACCCCCGCCTCCGCCTCGTCTCCAAGCCGGTCGAGACGGTCGACGACGAGGTCCGCGCCCTCGTCCGCGACATGACCGAGACGATGTATGCCGCCAGCGGCATCGGGCTGGCCGCGATCCAGGTCGGCATCGACCGGCGCGTCGTCGTGATCGACCTGCAGGATCAGGAGGACGAGGAGGGCAAGCCGGTCCGCAACCCGCACGCCTATATCAATCCCGAGATCGTGTCGGTGTCGGACGAGCTGTCGACCTATAACGAGGGGTGCCTGTCGATCCCCGAGCAATATGCCGAGGTGAAGCGGCCGGCGGCGGCACGCGTGCGGTGGCTGGACGAGACCGGCGCGGCGCACGAGGAGGACATGAGCGGTCTGCTCGCGACCTGCATGCAGCACGAGATCGACCATTGCGACGGGGTGCTGTTCATCGACCATGTGTCGCGGCTGAAGCGCGACATGCTGCTGAAGAAGCTGGCGAAGCAGCGCCGGCTGGGGTGATGTTTCGACAGTGATGCTGTCGCTTCTCCGCGAGGCGGCAACGGCATTTCGTCCCGTCCGGCAGCGGCTCGTCGCGGCGGGGCTGTCCTAATCCGTTCGTTCCGGCTACGTTCCTCCGCATGTCAGGGAACATGGACCGAATGCCGCCCATCCGTCGCACGATGCCCGACCGCCGCGCCCCGTCGCGGGCGGCGGTGACCCGCAACTTCCTCAACATTCGCGGGGCCGCGTGATGGAGATCGTGATCGTCGGCCTGCTCGCCCTCGCGCTGGGGCTGCTCGCCGGATGGCTGGTCGCGGGGCGTCGCGCAGGCGCGATGGCGAGCGACCTCGCCGTCGCGCAATCGCGGGCGGCCGATGCCGATATCGTCCGGCAGGCGCGTGACGCCGTCGAGCGTGAACGCAACCAGGCGATGCAGGAGGTGGCCAGCCTGCGTGCCCAGACGGCCGAGCGGCAGGCGGCGCATGACGAGGCGCAGCGGCAGCTGCATCTGGCGCGGACCGCGATGCAGGACCTCGCCTCGCTCCGCGCGCAGTCGGAGGAGCGGCAGGCCGCGCATGCCGAGACGCTGCGCCAGCTGACCGAGTTCAAGGAGGCTATGAACGCCCAGTTCGGTGCCGCGGCGGTGAAGGCGCTGGAGACAGCACAGGCCCAGTTCCTCGAACGCGCGAACCAGCGCTTCATCGAATCGGAACGGACGCAGGGGCAGCGGCTGGCGGCATTGCTCCAGCCGGTCAACGATCGGCTGGTCCGCTATGAGGAGGGGGTCGCCAAGGTCGAGGCGGAGCGGCGCGATGCGTTCGGCGACCTGAAGGGGCAGATCGAGCAGATGCGGCTGGGCCAGGAGCGCGTGTCGGGCGAGGCGGCGAAGCTGGTCAACGCACTGCGCAACGCCCCCAAGGCGCGGGGCCGCTGGGGCGAGCAGCAGCTGCGCAACGTGCTGGAGACGTGCGGGCTGGCCGAGCATACGGACTTCGCGATGGAGGTCAGCGTCGCGGACGGCGAGGGCGGTCGCCTGCGCCCCGACGCGATCGTGCGGGTGCCCGGCGGCAAGTCGCTGATTATCGATGCGAAGGTGTCGCTGAACGCCTATCAGGACGCGTTCGGCGCGGTGGACGAGGGCGAGCGGCAGCTGGGCCTCGCCGCCCATGCCGCCTCGATGCGCACGCATGTAAACGGCTTGGGCAACAAGGCCTATTGGGCGCAGTTCGACGACACGCCCGAATATGTCGTGATGTTCGTGCCGGGCGAGCATTTCCTGTCGGCGGCGCTGGAGCACGACGCGACGCTGTGGGACTTCGCGTTCGACAAGCGGGTGCTGCTGGCGACGCCGACCAACCTGATCGCGATCGCGCGGACGGTGTCGGCGGTGTGGCGGCAGGAGAAGCTGGCGACCGAGGCGCGGGCGATCGGCAATCTGGGCAAGGAATTGTACGACCGGCTCGCCAAGGCATCGGAGGACCTGCGCAAGGTCGGCTCCGGCCTGACCAGCGCGGTCAACAACTACAACAGCTTCGTCAGCAGCTTCGAATCGAGGGCGCTGGTGTCGGCGCGCAAGCTGCGCGACTACAACATCGAACCCGGCGCCCGCGACCTGGCGGTGGTGGAACCGGTCGAGGCGCTCGCCCGCTATGGCGACGAGGCGCCCCGGCTGACGGAGGCGGCCGCCAGCGGAGAAGGTTGATGGGCGGAATGCATGCGGGATCGGTGGTCATCGACCGGGATGGAGAGATGTCGGGCATGGTGGCCGGTGACGTCATCGTCCGGTCCGGCGTTCGCGCCTCGATCAGCGGCATGGTCCGGGGTGATGTGGTGATCGAGGACGGAGCGGAGGTGACCGTCAGCGGCATCGTCGACGGGCGGGTGATCGGCTCGCCGGTTTCGGTGTCGGGTATCGTGGGAGCGTAAGGCAAGCGGGTTCCGTGCAAGCTGTACACGACCTTCGACCAGCCCTTTACCCCCGCTGCTGCGCCAGCACCTCGTAGGCCATGACGGCGGTGGCGACGGCGGCGTTCAGGCTGTCGGCCTTTCCCAGCATCGGGATCTTGACCAGCAGGTCGCAGGCGGCGGCATAGTCGGCGGGCATGCCCTGCGCCTCGTTCCCGGTCAGGAGGAAGGTGGGCGCGGCGTAGCGGGCGGTGCGATAGTCGTGATCGGTGTCGAGGCTGAGCCCGACCAGCTGGCCCGGTCCCTGCCGCAGCCAGGCCAGGAACGTCGCCCATTCGCAGCGGACGACCGGTACGGTGAAGAGGGCGCCCATGCTGGCGCGGACCGCCTCGATCGAGAAGGGATCGACGCACTCGCCGATCAGGATCAGCCCGCCGGCGCCCACCGCGTCGCCGGTGCGCAGGATGGTGCCGAGATTGCCGGGATCGCGCAGCCGTTCGGCGACCAGCCAGATGCCGGCCGACCGGCGGTCGAGACGATCGAGGGTGTGATCGAACTCGTCGAAGACGCCGACCACCGCCTGCGGATTGTCCTTGCCCGACAGCTTCGACAGGATGTCGGGCGTCGTCTCGATCGCCTCGCCGCCCTTGGCCTCTACCTCGTCCATCAGGGTGCGGACCAGCGGGTGGCCGGCGCTGGCGGGGGCGAAGAACAGGAGGACGGGCAGGCGCCCGGCCTCGCGCGCCTCGGTCAGGATGCGCAGTCCCTCGGCAAGGAAGCGGCGCTGCTCGCGGCGATGGCGCTTGTCGCGCAGGTCGCGGACGGTCTTGACGAGCGGGTTCGAATAGGCGGTGATCTGGCGGGGCATGGCGAGGGCGCTACACCGGTGGCGGGCCGTGGCAAAGTCGTGAGGCGGGAAAGAGGCCGACATGGCGAAGCCATGTCGTCGGTCGGCGACGCTCAGTCTTCCCCGAACTTCGCCTCGACCAGTTCGACCAGTTTGCCGACCGCGTCCTCGGCCCCGTCGCCGGTGGCGCTGATCGTGATCGTGTCGCCCATCGCGGCGCCCAGCATCATGAGGCCCATGATCGACGTGCCGGTGACGGCGCCGTCGTCCTTCTTCACCTCCACCTCGCACGACAGGCCGGACGCCAGGGTGACGAACTTGGCGCTGGCGCGGGCGTGGAGGCCGCGGCGGTTGCTGATCGTGACCTGGCGGACGATCGTCACGCTGCCGCCTCGCCCAGCACCTCGGACGCGACCGAGATATATTTGCGTCCCGCCTCGCGCGCGGCGGCGACTGCATCGACGACCTTCATCGCCTTGCGCGCGGAGCCAAGGCGGATCAGCATCGGCAGGTTCATTCCCGCGATCACCTCTACCCGGCCGCGTTCCATCAGGCTGATCGCGAGGTTCGACGGGGTGCCGCCGAACAGGTCGGTCAGCACGATCACGCCGCGCCCCCCGTCGACCTCGGCGATCGCGGCGGCGATGTCCTGCCGGCGCTCCTCCATGTCGTCGTCGGGGCCGATGGCGATCGTCGCCACGCGTTCCTGCGGACCGACGACGTGAACCATCGCCGTGACGAACTCGTCGGCCAGCCGCCCATGCGTCACCAGAACGAGACCGATCATTGGGGGCCAACCATACCGGAATGCGCTACCTAAAACTGCCTGACCACGGGCGACCCTTCCAGCGAGTCCTGCGGCGCGGCCTTCAAATCACGATGCAGGACTGTGGGCGAAAACCCTGCCCCGCACAAGAAGGCGGCGATCCGTTCGGCGACGTGAACCGACCGGTGTCTCCCTCCGGTACAGCCGATCGCGACCGACACGTACGACTTTCCCTCTGCCCTGTAGCGCGGCAGCAACAGCGCCAGCAGCTCCTCGATCCGCGACACCGCCGGCTCGTAGGCCGGATCCTGCGCGACATAGGCGGCGACGTCGGCGTCGAGACCGGTGCCCGGCTTCAGGGCGGGATCCCAGTGCGGGTTGCGCAGGAAGCGCATGTCGAAGACCAGATCGGCACCGCGGGGCAGGCCGCGCGCGAAGCCGAAGGAGGTGATCGACAGGACCGGCCGGTCGGCCCCGACGACCGCGCCGAAACTGGCGCGGATTTGCTGCGCAAGCTCGTTGGCGGACAGGTCGGTGGTGTCGAGCAGCCGGTTGGCGAAATCGCGCAAGGGGCGCAGCAGGTCGCGTTCGCGCGCGATGCCGTCGGGCGCCGGCCGGTCCTGCGCCAGCGGATGACGACGCCGCGTCTCGGCATAGCGGCGCTCCAGCTCGGTACCGGCGCAGTCGAGGAACAACGTGCCCAGCCGCAGGCCACCGGCGCCGGACAGCGCGGCGATACGGGCCACGATCATGTCCGGATCGAAGTCGCGGGTGCGGGCGCCCAGACCGACGGCGAGTGGCCGCTGCGCATCGTCGCCGCCCGGCGGGCGCGGCGAATCGAGCAGCCGGTCGAGGAGCGAGAGCGGCAGGTTGTCGACGACCTCCCACCCCATGTCCTCCAGCGTCTTCAGCACGGTCGACTTTCCCGCGCCGGACATGCCGGTGACCAGCAGGACGTCCTGGGCCGGGATCATGCCGGCAGCCCGCGGCGCAGCGCCAGTTCCACCTTGATCGGCGTGCTGGCGGCGAAGGGGTCCAGCGCGATCTCGGCCACGGCGACGCCGACGATGTCGCGGCAGGCGGGTTCCGGCAGGCGCGGCACCTCCCGGTCCAGCCGCACGATCAGCCCGACCGGGGTCGCCCCCGCTGCCAGCCATTCCACGATCCCCACGCCGCGTACCTCCATCCGCCCCGCGATCGATGCCGGGGCGTCGGCGAGCAGTGTGTCGCCGGCGCGGTGAAGATCGGTATAATCGTCGCTGACCAGGACGGCGCCACGATCGATCAGCCGGAGCGCAAGATCGGACTTGCCGGCACCCGACGGGCCCTCGATCAGCACGGCGAGACCGTCAATGGCGACGGTGGAGGCGTGGAGGCGGATGGTGGCGGCGGTCATCTATCCTCCGGCAGGGCGATGGCGGCGGCAGGAAGGCGTACGACGAAGCGGGCACCGGAGCGGCCATCGACCCGCGGCTCCACGCCGATCGCGCCGCCATGCCCCTCGACGATCGTGCGTGCAATGGCGAGACCCAGGCCGGAATGCCGCCCGAAGGCCTCGGTTTCCGGGCGGATCGACTGGAATCGCCGGAAGATCGATTCGCGCGCCTCCTCCGGCACGCCCGGACCCTCGTCCTCGACGGCGATCACCAGATCCTCGTCCTCGACGCGGCCGGTCACGGTGATGGTGCCGTGGTCGGGCGAGAAGGACTGGGCATTGTCGAGCAGGTTCTCGAACACCCGCTCCAGCCGTGCTCCCTCGCCGAGCGCGATCAGGGGTGTCCGGCCGAGGACGACGCGTTCCAGCCGGACGCCCCGCTCCACCCCGCGCGTCTCGCGCTGCGCGATCAGGCCGCCGACCATCTCGCCCAGATCGATCGGCTCGAATTCGGCACGGCTGAGTTGCGCGTCGAGGCGCGACGCCTCCGAGATGTCGGTGATCAGCCGGTCGAGGCGATGGACGTCGTCCTGCACGATCGCCAGCAGCTGCGCCTGCAGGTCGGGATCCTTGACCCGGCCGAGCCCGTCGACCGCGGAGCGAAGCGAGGCGAGGGGGTTCTTCAGTTCATGGGTCACGTCGGCGGCGAACGCCTCCGTCGCGTCGATCCGGGCACGCAGCGCCAGGCTCATGTCCGACAGCGCGCGGGCGAGCATGCCCAGCTCGTCGCGGCGGGAGGGGAGGCGCGGCACCACGACCTCGCGCGCGCGGCCCAGCCGGACGCGCACCGCCGCCCGCGCCAGCCGGCGCAGCGGCCGCACGATCGTCCGGGCGAGAAACAGCGAGAGCAGGACCGAGATGATGGTGACCGCCATCAGCACGACGCTGAGCCGGAACCGCTCGATCCGGACGGTGCGGGTGATGGCGCGGGCGTTGATCGCGGTCAGCACGACGGTGCCGTCGGCCATTCCCGCCGCCGCGGTGATGACGGGGGTGCGATCGGGCGCGCGCCAGACGGTGGCGGCGACCGCGCCGTGATCGCGCGCGGCCTGCACCTCCGGCCAGGTCGCGGGATCGGTACGGTCGCGGTAGAGCGGCGGGCGAGCGGCGCCGACGATGGTATCGATCGCGCCGTCGAGGAATCGGGCGGCGCGCTGGTCCAGGCCCTGGCGATCGGGATCGCGCAGCACGAAGTTGCGCACGCCGACGCCGCGACTGTCGCGCAGGATGCGGCCGTCCGGCGACAGCAGCCGGATACGCGCGCCGGTATCGCGGGCGAGCTTGCGCAGGAGCGGCTGCCGGTCGCCGGTGACGGCGTTGAGCGCCTCCGCGATCAGTCGCGCCTCCCGTGTCGCCTGGACGACGCGATTGTCGACGATCCGCGAACGATAGGAATCGAGATAGAAGAAGCCGCCGGCGAGGAGCAGCAACGCGATGATGTTGACCGCCAGGATGCGCGCGGTGAGCGACACCCGGCCCGACCAGCGCAGCGCCAGGTCGCGGCCGTCGGCAGCACCGTCGTCGGCGCCGTCACTCGTCGGAGAAGCGATAGCCGGCGCCATAGAGTGTCTCGATCGCGTCGAAGGCGGGATCAACGGCGCGGAACTTGCGCCGCACCCGCTTGATGTGGCTGTCGATGGTGCGATCGTCGACGTAGATGTCGTCCTGATAGGCCGCATCCATCAGCTGGTTGCGCGTCTTCACCACGCCGGGGCGCTGCGCCAGCGTCTCGAGGATCAGGAACTCGGTGACGGTCAGCGTGACGGGTGCGCCATTCCAGCTGGTGCGATGCCGTGCGGGATCCATCGCCAGCCGGCCCCGCTCCAGCGGCGCTGCGGTCGCCTCGTCGCCGGCCCCCGCGGGCAGCTGCGGCTCGGCACGGCGCAGGATGGCGCGGATACGCGCGATCAGCAGCCGCTGCGAGAAGGGCTTGGCGATATAGTCGTCGGCACCCATCGCCAGACCCAGCGCCTCGTCCAGCTCGTCGTCCTTCGAGGTCAGGAAGATCACCGGCGTGCCCTGCTTCTCGCGCAGGCGGCGGAGCAGTTCCAGCCCGTCCATCCGCGGCATCTTCACGTCGAAGATCGCGAGGTCGGGCGGATTGTCGGCCAATGCCTTCAGCGCCGCCTCTCCATCGGAATAGACGCGCGTCAGAAACCCCTCGGCCTGGAGAGCGATCGAGACCGATGTCAGGATGTTGCGGTCGTCGTCGACCAGAGCGATCGTGGCCGTCATGCACGTCGCCTAGTCCAATCGGGGGACGGGCTCAACCATTACCCCGGGTGCGATGCGATTGACCGAAGCGCGTCCCGGCGATAGGCGCATACGTATGCGACGGCAGATCGCATGAGAGGACTGGATTACCGATGATCGAGCGCATTCCGGAAAACGACTTGCAGGCACAGGGGATCGAGACCCGGGCCGACCTCCACTGGAACATGGTGACCGCACGGCTGACCGAGACGGCGGTGGCACGCGGCGAGGGCAAGCTGTCCGCCGACGGACCGCTGGTGGTAGAGACGGGCCAGCACACCGGACGCTCGGCGCAGGACAAGTTCATCGTCGAGGATGCGGAGACGGCGCGCACGATCTGGTGGGGCAAGTCGAACAAGGCGATGTCGCCCGAGCAGTTCGCGGCGCTGAAGGCGGACTTCCTCCACGCGCTGCGCGACAAGGAGGACCTGTTCGTCCAGGACCTGTACGGCGGATCGCAGCCGGAGCACCGCGTGTCGGTTCGCGTCATCAACGAGCTGGCGTGGCACAACCTGTTCATCCGCACGATGCTGGTCCGCCCGGAAGAGCATGAGCTGCGTGGCTTCCGCCCGGAATACACGATCATCGACCTGCCGAGCTTCCGCGCCGATCCCGCGCGCCACGGTTGCCGCAGCGAGACCGTGATCGCGGTGAACCTGACCGAGAAGCTCGTGCTGATCGGCGGCACCGCCTATGCCGGCGAGATGAAGAAGTCGGTGTTCGGCATCCTCAACTATCTGCTGCCCGAAAAGGGCGTGATGCCGATGCACTGCTCGGCGAACATGGGGCCGACGGGCGACACGGCGGTGTTCTTCGGCCTTTCCGGCACCGGCAAGACCACGCTGTCGGCGGACCCGGCCCGAACGCTGATCGGCGACGACGAGCATGGCTGGTCGGACACCGCGGTCTTCAATTTCGAGGGTGGTTGCTATGCGAAGATGATCCGCCTGTCGGCCGATGCGGAGCCGGAGATCTTCGCGACGACGAAGCGGTTCGGCACCGTGCTGGAGAACGTGGTCATGGACCCGGTCACCCGCCAGCTGGACCTGGACGACAACAGCCTGGCCGAGAACAGCCGGGGCGCGTACCCGATCGATTTCATTCCCAATGCCAGCGCCGACAACATGGGAGGCGTGCCGCGCAACATCGTGATGCTGACCGCCGACGCGTACGGCATCCTGCCGCCGATCGCGAAGCTGACGCCGGATCAGGCGATGTACCATTTCCTGTCGGGCTATACGGCGCGGGTGGCCGGCACCGAGATCGGCGTGACCGAGCCCGATGCGACCTTCTCGACATGTTTCGGGGCGCCGTTCATGCCGCGGCACCCATCGGTCTACGGCAACCTGCTGAAGGAGCGGATCGCGCGCGGCAATGTCGATTGCTGGCTGGTCAACACGGGCTGGACCGGGGGCAAGTACGGCACCGGCCACCGCATGCCGATCAAGGCGACGCGCGCGTTGCTGAACGCGGCACTCGACGGATCCCTGAACGATGCCGAGTTCCGCACCGATCCCAATTTCGGCTTCAAGGTACCGGTGAGCGTGCCGGGGGTGGACGCCGCGATCCTGGACCCGCGTGCGACCTGGGAGGACAAGGCGGCATACGATGCGACGGCGGCACGGCTGGTCGACCTGTTCGTCGAGAACTTCGCGCCGTTCGCGGAACATGTCGACGAGGGCGTGCGACAGGCGGCACCGGTCTCGCAGGCGGCCTGAGGCACGGTATTCGCGGCGCGGGCGGGGCTTCCTTACTGGCGGGTCGCAACGTCCGTCGGGGTAGGGGCCGGCGCGTGCCGGGATGAGGAGCCTGTGCGGTTCGGCACTTCGCCTGCGGCCGATCAGCGGCTACAGCGCGCGGTCATGACCACCGCTCCCGATCCGCAGTTCCTGACCTCGTTCGATGGCACCCGCCTCGCCTGGCGCGAGGTCGGCGAGGGGCGACCGGTCGTCCTGATCCATGGCTATTTCTCCGACGCCTGGACCAACTGGATCCGGTACGGCCATGCGGCGGCGATCGCGGAGGGGGGCTTTCGCGTCATCATGCCCGACCTGCGCGGGCACGGCGACAGCGACCGGCCGCACGATGCGGCCGCGTACAGCCGCGACGCGCTGACGCGCGACGGGCATGCGCTGGTCGAGCATCTGGGATTGGGGGAATACGACCTGGGCGGCTATTCGCTGGGCGCGCGCACGACGTCGCGGATGATCGCGACGGGGGCCGAGCCGCGGCGGGTGGTGTTCGCCGGCATGGGGCTGGAGGGGCTGACCCATACCGGCCGACGGGTCGATCATTTCCGCAACATCCTCGACAATCTGGACCATCATGCGCGCGGGACGCCCGAGTGGCTGGCGGCGGCGTTCCTGAAGACGACCGGGGGCGATCCGGTCGCGCTGCGCGGCGTGCTCGACACCTTCGTCGACACCCCGATCGACGCGGTGCGGGCGATCGCGCAGCCGGTGCTGGTGGTGGCTGGGGTAGAGGACCAGGACAACGGCTCCGCACCGGAGCTGGCCGAGGCGCTGCCCGATGGCCGCTATGTCGAGATCCCGGGCGGGCATATGAGTTCGGTGGTGAAGCCCGAGCTGGGACAGGCGATCGCGGCGTTCCTGGCGGCTTGACCTGATACCGGTCAGGCGCGCATTCCTGACCTATCCTGCAATCCGAGGTAAGAATGATCCGTTCCGCCATCTCCATTGCCGCGCTCGCGTGCGCGCTCAGCCTGACCGCCGCCGCGCCCGCGCAACAGGGCGCCGCCGCCCCGACCACCGCGGAGGCCGATGCCTTCGTCGCCGATGCCGAGAAGCAGCTGGCGACCGTGTCGCTGCCCAACAACCAGATCAACTGGGTGAACGCCACCTACATCACCGACGATACCGATGCGCTGGCCGCGGCCGACAATGCGCGCGTGACCGAGCTGCAGGTGAAGCTGGCGAACGGTGCGGCGCGGTTCGCCACGCTGCCGGGCCTGTCGCCCGATACGAAGCGCAAGCTGGACCTGTTGCGCGGCGGCATCGTGCTGCCCGCCGCCGATCGGCCGGGCGCGGCGGACCAGCTGGCGACGCTGACCACCAAGATGTCGTCGATGTACGGCAAGGGCCGCGGCACGCTGGACGGCAAGCCGATCAACGGATCGGACATCGAGGCGGCGATGGGCACGACGCGCGATCCCGCCAAGCTGCAGGAGATGTGGACCAGCTGGCACGACAATGTCGGCGCACCGATGCGTGCCGATTACCAGCGCATGACGGTGCTGGCCAACGAGGGTGCGAAGGGGCTGGGCTATCCGGATACCGGCGCGATGTGGCGGTCCGGGTACGACATGCCGCCCGAGCAGTTCGCGCAGCTGACCGACAAGATCTGGGGCGAGGTGAAGCCGCTGTACCTGGCGCTCCACACCTATGTCCGGTGGAAGCTGAACGAGAAGTATGGCGATGCGGTCCAGCCGAAGACCGGGCCGATCCGTTCCGACCTGCTGGGCAATATGTGGGCGCAGGAATGGGGCAACATCTACGACATCGTCGCACCCGCCGGTGCCGGCGACCTGGGTTTCGACGTCGGCGACCTGCTGACCGCCAAGCAGTATGACGCGGTCAAGATGGTGAAGCAGGGCGAGACCTTCTACTCGTCGCTGGGCTTCGCGCCGTTGCCCGAGACGTTCTGGCAACGGTCGCAGATCGTGAAGCCGGCGGACCGGGAGGTGATCTGCCACGCATCCGCCTGGGACCTCGACAATGCGGACGACATCCGCATCAAGATGTGCACCAAGGTGAATGGCGACGATTTCACCACCATCCACCACGAACTCGGCCACAACTATTACCAGCGCGCGTACAAGGCGCAGCCGTTCCTGTACAAGAACGGCGCCAACGACGGTTTCCACGAAGCGATCGGCGACACCATCGCGCTGTCGATCACACCCGATTATCTCGTCAACATCGGCCTGCTCGACAAGAGCAAGGTGCCGGGCGCGGACAAGGATGTCGGGTTGCTGCTGCGCCAGGCGATGGACAAGGTGGCGTTCCTGCCGTTCGGGCTGCTGATCGACAAGTGGCGGTGGCAGGTCTTCTCCGGCCAGATCGCGCCGGCCAATTACCAGGCGGGCTGGGATGCGCTGCGTCTGCAATACCAGGGTATCAAGCCGCCGGTCGCGCGTGACGAGACCAAGTTCGACATGGGCGCGAAATATCACGTCCCGGCCGGCGTGCCCTATACCCGCTACTTCCTGGCGCGCGTGTTGCAGTTCCAGTTCTACCAGGCGGCATGCAAGCAGGCCGGGTGGAAGGGGCCGCTGCACCGTTGCTCGTTCTACGACAACAAGGAGGTCGGGCAGCGTCTGAACGCCATGCTGGAAATGGGCGCGTCGAAGCCGTGGCCGGACGCGCTGCAGGTCTTCACCGGTAGCCGCGAGATGTCGGGCAAGGCGATGATCGCCTATTTCGCGCCGTTGAAGGCGTGGCTGGACAAGCAGAACAAGGGCAAGCCGCAGGGCTGGTGAGGCACTGCATGCAGGGGGCGATCAGACGCCCCCTGCAATGCCGGCTCAGCCCGGGATGGTATTCTCGTCGGCGATTTTCGCCTCGAACGACTTGGACGAATCCGTGCCGTCTGGCTGGTGCGCCTTGCTCGCGGGAACCGCGGGATCGGACGGCTTGGCCGACGATCCGCGCAGCGTCAGCAGCGCAGCGGCCGCGGCACCGGCGGCGGCGAGACCGCCGGCGATCGCCGCTGCTCCCCACTTGCCACCGACCTTGTCGGTCGCCGACTTCGCCGCCGCCCTGGTCCGGGTGGTGGCCGAACGGGCCGGCGTCGTCTTGGCGGCGGTGCGCTTGGTCGAGCGCGGCTTCGGCGGTGCCTTGGCCGCCTTGGTCTTGGGGGTCGCGGCCTCTTCCGTGGTCGCGGCCTTGGCGCGCGGCGTGCGCTTGGCCGCAGCGGCCTTGGCCGGCGTCGTGGCGCGGCGGCGACGTGGCGCCTTGGCAGGCGTGTCGGACGTCGTCGGTGTCGGCGTTTCGTTATCGGCCATGATCCGTTCCCCGTTTACAATCGAAATGGTTCCGGGGTCGTAACGCGACCGTCACTTGTTGGTTGCGAATCAGCGGAACGGGGGTTCGTTGAAAGCCCGCAGCTTGCGGCTGTGCAGCGCCTCACCCTCCAGTCGCAGCTGCTCGCACGCCTCGATGCCGATCCGCATATGCTCGCTGATCGCGCGTTCGTAGAAGCGGTTCGCCTGACCGGGCAGCTTCAGCTCGCCATGCAGCGGCTTGTCCGACACGCACAGCAGCGTGCCGTAGGGAACGCGAAAGCGATAACCCTGCGCCGCGATCGTGGCCGATTCCATGTCGATGCCGACCGCGCGGCTGAGCGAAAAACGCAACGCCGATTTCGAGTAGCGAAGCTCCCAGTTGCGGTCGTCGGTGGTGACGATCGTACCGGTGCGCAGGCGGCGCTTCAGCTCGTCGCCGGTCTGGCCCGACACGATCTCGGCCGCACGTGCCAACGCCACTTGAACCTCGGCGATGGCGGGGACCGGGATCTCGGGCGGCAGCACGTCGTCGAGCACGTGATCGTCGCGCAGATAGGCATGGGCCAGGACATAGTCGCCGATCCGCTGCGACGGCCGCAGCCCGCCGCAATGGCCGATCATCAACCACGCCTCCGGCCGCAACACCGCCAGATGGTCGCAGATCGTCTTGGCGTTGGACGGCCCCACGCCGATGTTGACCAGCGTGATGCCGGTGCCGTCGTCGGCCATCAGGTGATAGGCGGGCATCTGGTGCCGCCTCCAGGCGCTGTCGTTGACGATCTGGTCGACATCCGCCGACGAGCGGATCATCACATTCCCCGCGCCCGACAGCGCGGTGAAGCGGCTGGCGCTGCCGTCCTCGCGCGGGCCGAGCTGCGACGCGGCCCAGCGGACGAACTCGTCGACATAGCGGTGATAGTTGGTGAACAGCACGAAGCGCTGCACATGTTCGGCCGGCGTGCCCATATAATGGCGCAGACGCGCTAGGCTGAAGTCGGTGCGCAGCCCGTCGAACAGCGCGAGCGGGCGGGTGCCATCGGCGGTGATCCACAGGCCATCGGCGATCTCGTCGCCGATGAACGCCAGTTCGGTGGCGGGAAACCATCGGGCCAGCTCGGCCGCGGAGACCTGGTCCAGGCTCATCGCGTGGCCGGGATCGAGGACATAGGGAAACGGGATTTCCTGCCGCCCCGGTACCGCGGTGACGGTGACGTCGTAATCCTCGATCAGCAGGTCGAGCTGCTCGATCAGGTAATCGGCGAAGATCGCCGGCTTCGTGACGCTGATCCGGTACTCGCCGGGCGACACCAGCCGCCCGAACGAGCGCATCGGAGCCGGCGAGCCCGGCTCACCCGAGAAGCGCAAATGGATCTCGGGATAGGCGAACGCACCGTCCTTTCGCGCCTGCGGATCGGGCGTGGTACCATCGGCCAGATAGGCGGTCAGCGCGGCCTGAAGCCGGTCGACCGACGCGGTGTAGAGACGGTTTAGCTCGGCGACGATATCGGATGCGGTTGTCATCGCGCAGGGTTACGCAAAGCGGATGACGCTGGCAAGACGACCGCCACCGGAGTCGGTGGCGTGTCCGGATCGCGGCCGTCACATCTCCTGAAGGAGATGCTCGGCAGAGCTGACCTTGAACTCGCCGGGCGCTTCGACGTGGAGCTGCTTTACCACGCCGTCCTCGACCAGCATCGCGTAGCGCTGGCTGCGGGTGCCCATGACGAACTTCGATCCGTCCATCGTCAGGCCCAGCGCCGCGGCGAAATCGCCGTTGCCGTCGGCGAGCATCGTCACGCCATCGGCCTCGCTGCTCTTCGCCCAGGCGCCCATCACGAAGGCGTCGTTGACGGCGGTACACGCGATCACGTCGACGCCTTTCGCCTTCAGCGCCTCTGCCTGCTGGACGAAACCGGGCAGGTGGCGGGCGGAGCAGGTCGGCGTGTAGGCGCCCGGCACCGCGAACAGCGCGACGGTGCGGCCGGCGAAGAAGGTGTCGGTGTCGATCTGGTCGGGCCCGTCGGCCGTGACCTTCACGAGGGTGGCGGACGGAAGCCGGTCGCCGACACTGATCGTCATCTTCGAATCTCCTGTTATCGCGCCCTCTGTCGCCCGACCGCAGCGATGGTTCAAGTGGCCGTCGGGGCATGGCAGCGGGCGGGGTGCGTGCCTATGTTCTGCGGCGTGTCGGCAAACCCCTTCCTCACCGGTCAGTTCCTGCTCGCGATGCCGGGCATGGGCGACCCCCGTTTCTCGCACGCCGTCATCGCGATGTGCGCGCATGACGAGCAGGGTGCGATCGGCATCGGACTGGGTGCGACGATCGGCGGCATCGGTTTCCACAGCCTGCTGGAGCAATTCGACATCGATCCCGGCACGGCACCCGATGCGCCGGTGCATTTCGGCGGGCCGGTGGAAATGCGGCGCGGGTTCGTGGTGCACAGCCGCGAATGGGCGGGACAGGACACGATCGACGTCGCCGGCCGATGGGCGCTGTCGGGGACGATCGACGTGCTGCGCGCCATCGCGGAAGGGGTCGGCCCCAGACAATGGGTGGTGGCGCTGGGATATGCCGGCTGGTCCGGCGGGCAGCTCGAGGGCGAGCTGGCGACGCCCGGATGGCTGACCGTGACGGGGGACACCGCGGTGCTGTGGGAAGCCGACGCTGCGGATCGCTGGGACCGTGCGTATCGGGCGGCGGGGATCGATCCGCGCCTGCTCGTCGCGGGATCGGGCACCGCCTGACGAGATATAAAGATATCTTTATATTTGATCCCGGCGGCTTCTGCGGCTAGGCGCACGGGCATTGCCTAACCTTCCGGGAGACCCGCCATGGCTACCGCCGTCGCAGTCCAGAATAACGACTACGTCATCAAGGACATCGCGCTGGCCGATTTCGGCCGCGCCGAGATCCGCATCGCCGAGACCGAGATGCCCGGCCTGATGGCCCTGCGCGACGAGTTCGGCGCCGCGCAGCCGCTGAAGGGCGCGCGGATCACCGGTTCGCTGCACATGACGATCCAGACCGCCGTGCTGATCGAGACGCTGGTCGCGCTGGGCGCCGACGTGCGCTGGGCGACGTGCAACATCTTCTCGACCCAGGACCATGCCGCCGCCGCGATCGCGGCCGCCGGCATCCCGGTGTTCGCCGTGAAGGGCGAGACGCTGGCCGATTATTGGGATTATGTCGGTGACATCTTCAACTGGGGTGCGGGCACCACCGGCGATACCGCGAACATCATCCTGGACGACGGCGGCGATGCGACCATGTTCGCGCTGTGGGGCGCCAAGCTGGAGGCCGGCGCGACCTTCGCCGAGCCCGAGAACGAAGAGGAAGTCGAGTTCCAGCGTTCGGTAAAGGCGTTCATCGCCAAGTACCCGGGTTACCTGACCGAGACGGTCAAGAACCTGAAGGGCGTGTCGGAAGAGACGACGACGGGCGTCCACCGCCTGTACGAGATCGCGAAGAAGGGCGAGCTGCCGTTCCCCGCGATCAACGTCAACGACTCGGTGACCAAGTCGAAGTTCGACAACCTGTACGGCTGCAAGGAGTCGCTGGTCGACGCGATCCGCCGCGCCACGGACGTGATGCTGGCCGGCAAGGTCGCCGCGGTGGCGGGCTTCGGTGACGTCGGCAAGGGTTCGGCCCAGAGCCTGCGCAACGGCGGCGCCCGCGTGCTGGTGACCGAGATCGATCCGATCTGCGCATTGCAGGCGGCGATGGAAGGCTTCGAGGTCGTGACGATGGACGAGGCGGTGAAGCGCGCGGACATCTTCGTGACGGCGACCGGCAACGCCGATGTGATCACCGCCGATCACATGAAGGCGATGAAGCCGATGGCGATCGTCTGCAACATCGGCCATTTCGACAGCGAGATCCAGATCGCCGCCATGTCGAACTACAAGTGGACCGAGGTTAAGCCCGGCACCGATCTGGTCGAGTTCCCGGACGGCAAGCAGATCATCGTGCTGGCCAAGGGCCGGCTGGTGAACCTGGGCTGCGCGACCGGCCACCCGTCGTTCGTGATGTCGGCCAGCTTCACCAACCAGACGCTGGCGCAGATCGAGCTGTGGACCAAGGCGGACCAGTACCAGAACCAGGTCTATGTCCTGCCCAAGCACCTCGACGAGAAGGTAGCGGCGCTGCATCTGGAAAAGCTGGGCGTGAAGCTGTCGCAGCTGACCAAGAAGCAGGCCGATTATATCGGCGTGCCGGTCGAGGGACCGTTCAAGCCCGATCATTATCGTTATTGATCCGCGCGCCACGGCGCTCGATCGACCGAAAGGCCCGGCCGTCGCGCCGGGCCTTTTTGCATGCGTGCAGGTGCGTTAGGGTATGCCGATGAACGCCGCTCCACCGCACCGGATCCCATCCTGATGATGACGCCATGATGGTGCTGGGGACAGGCGTGGCCGCCGCAGTGGGCGCGGTCCTGCTGGTGCTGGTGCTGCTAGGTGCGTTGACCTTGTACCTGGGGCTGCGGGCACGTGGCGAGGCCAGGGCGACCGCGCGCGACAATGCGCGGCTGCATGCGTTGCTGCGCGCGAGCCCGGCGGCAGCGATGCTGGCGCGCAGCGACGGTCGGCTCGACATGGCGGAGGGGCTAGCGGACTGGTTCGGGCTGGGCGCGCCGGCAGCGGCGATCGGCGACCTGTCGGCCGGCGACCTCGGGCTGACCGCCGACGATGCCGCCCTGATCGGCCACGATGTCGACACTGCCCACCGTGCCGGCCGGCCGTTCAACCGCGTCGTGCGGCCACAGGGATCGTCGCGCGCGCTGATGCTGGCGGGGGCACGCGGCGATGACGAGCCGCGCGGTGCCGTCATCATCTGGGTATTCGACGTCACCGACAGCCGCGACGAACTCGATCGTCTGGCGCACGAGGTCGCGCGGCTCGGCGACGCCTATGACGCCCTGACCGGACTGATCGAGGCGGCGCCGCTGCCGATGTGGTATCGCGGCCCCGACCTGCGGTTGCGGATGGTCAACGCCGCCTATGTCGATGCGGTCGATGGGCATGACGCGGACGAGGTCGTCGCACGCGGGCTGGAGCTGATCGACGGCTTCGATCGCGGCGGGCCGCTGGCGGGGGCGATGACCGCGCGGGAGAAGGCCCAGCCGATCGAGCAGGTGCTGCCCGCCACGATCAGCGGCGCCCGCCGTATGCTGCGCGTGATCGACGTGCCGCTGTCGACCGGCAGCGTCGCCGGCTTCGCGGTCGATATCGAGGATCTGGAACAGGCCCGCAGCGGCGCCAAGCGCTTCGCGGAGGCGCAGCGCGGCATGCTCGACCGGCTGTCGGCCGGGGTGGCGCAGTTCGGGGCGGACCGGACGCTGGTGTTCAGCAACCAGCCGTTCAGCCGCCTGTTCGCGATGCGGCCGGAATGGCTGGCGGAGGGCATGGAGTTCGACCGCGTACTGGAGCGCATGCGGGAGGCGAACCGCCTGCCCGAAGTTCGCGACTTTCCCGGCTGGAAGGCCGAGCGGCGACAGTGGTTCGTCGGTGCCGAAGGGGCGACGGAGGAGAGCTGGCACCTGCCGGGTGGTACGCACCTGCGCGTCGTCGCCCAGTCGCTGCCGGACGGCGGGCTGCTGCTGATCTTCGAGGATCGCACCGAACAGGTGCAGCTGGCGAGCGCCCGCGATACGCTGCTGCGCGTCCGTACCGCGACGTTCGACAATCTGTTCGAGGCGCTGGGCGTGTTCGCGGCCGATGGACGGCTGCAGTTGTGGAACAACCGGTTCCGGGCGGTGTGGAACGTCGACGAGACATTCCTGGCCGGACACCCGCGGGTCGACGCATTCGCCGCGGAGATCGCGGGCAAGCTGGTGACACCCGGCCGTGCGGCGCTGATCCCCGATCTCGTCCGCGCCGCGACGATCGAGCGACAGCAACGTGGGGGGCGCGTAGCGCTGAACGATGGACGTCATTTCGAATTCGCGGCGGTACCGCTCCCTGACGGGAATGCCCTGTTCACGATGCTGGACATCACCGACAGTCGGCGCGCGGAACAGGCGCTGCGCGAGCGTGCCGACGTGCTGGAGGAGGCGGACAAGCTGAAGACGCAGTTCGTCGCCAACATGAGCTACGAACTGAAGACGCCGCTGACCTCAATCGGAGGTTTCGCGGAGATGCTGCATGGCGGCTATGCCGGCGAATTGCCTGAACAGGCGCAGAGCTATGTCGAGGCTATTCTCGATTCGGTCGAGCGGCTGGGACTGCTGATCGACGATGTGCTCGACCTGACCCAGGGTGGCGAGGGGCTGGAGCGGACCGATGTCGATCTCGCCATGGTCGCGCGCGAGGCGGCATCGGCGGTGCAGCCGACGATCCGGCGCCATCGCATCGATTTCGCGGTCGAACTGGGTCGGTCGACCGGCCGCGTGCAGGGCGATGCGCGGCGGCTGCGCGAAGTGATCGAGCACCTGTTGCGGCACGCGCTGGCCTCGCTCCCTCCTGGCGGGCGCCTGCTCCTCCATGCCGAGGGTAGCGCGACGCGGGCCAAGATCATCGTGTCCGACGATGGACCCGGTCTGGATCAGGAGAGCACGGCGCGGGCGTTCGACCGCTTCGCCGAGCCGCAATTGCAGCCGGGCGGCGAACGTGCGCTGGGCACCGGCCTGCCGCTCGCCCGGCAGTTCGTCGAGGCGCATGGCGGCACGATCGGTCTGGTATCCGAGCCGGGGCAGGGCACGCTCGTTACCGTCGACCTGCCGCGGCGATGATGACGCTGGCGGATGCGGCGGCGACCGCCGCCTTCGGCACGCGCCTGGCGGGCGTGGTGAGAGCGGGTGACGTGGTGACGCTGACCGGGCCGTTGGGGGCGGGCAAGACGAGTATCGCCCGGGGCATGCTCGCCGCCCTGGGACTTGCCGGCGAGGCACCGAGCCCCAGCTTCGCGATTGTCCAGCCCTATGCACCGCCGGAGGTGACCCTGCCGGTCGTCCATGTCGATCTGTATCGTATCGACGATCCGGACGAGATCGAGGAACTCGGCCTGGAAGAGCAACGGGATGACGCGGTGCTGCTGGTCGAATGGCCGGAACGGGCCGGCGCAGGATATTGGCCAGATGCCCTCATGATCACCCTGTCGGTCGCACCGGATGGCGTACGCTGCTTGACAGCGACGGTGCCGGCGGCATGGACGGACCGATGGCCGATATGACGCCGCCGGCTGGGGCCGGCGCCTTTCTCGCTGCGAACGGCTGGGGTGGCGCGACCGTGCTGCCGCTGGCCGGAGACGCTTCGTTCCGCCGCTATTTCCGGATCGTGGACGGCGATCGCACCGCCGTGCTGATGGATGCGCCGCCCCCGCACGAGGACCCGCGCCCCTTCGTCACGATGGCGCGCTGGCTGGCGGACAAGGGCTTTCTGGCACCGGCGATCGTCGGGCTGGACGAGACGCAGGGGCTGGTGCTGCTCAGCGATCTGGGTGACGTCCGGTTTCGCGAGACGGTCGATGCGGGTGGCGACGAGGAGCAGGCGCTGTATGCGCGCGCGGTGGATCTGCTGGTCGATCTCGCCAGGCATCCTGCCGGTGCGCTCCATCCCTACGACCGCGCGGTGCTCCGGCGCGAGGCGGGCTTGTTCGTCGAGTGGTATTGTCCCGCGATCGGCATCGATGCCGATGTCGATGGCTATCACGCGGCGTGGGATGGGGTGTTCGACCTAGCGCTGGCGCCCGAGCCAGTGACGGTGCTGCGCGACTATCATGCCGAGAACCTGATGCTGGTGGGCGATGATCGCCGGCTGGGGTTGCTCGATTTCCAGGACGCGCTGGCCGGGCATCCGGCCTATGACCTGGTCTCGCTTCTCCAGGATGCGCGCCGCGACGTCGACCCGGCACTGGAGACGACGATGCTGGAGCGTTACATGGCCGCGACCGGGGCGGGCGACGATTTCCTGGCGGCGTATCACGTGCTCGGCGCGCAGCGGAACGCGAAGATTTTGGGGATATTCACCCGCCTGTGGCGCCGTGACGACAAGCCGCGTTACCCCGCGCTCTGCCCGCGAGTATGGCGGTATCTGGAGCATGATCTCGCCCAGCCGGTGCTCGCCCCCGTTGCCCGCTGGTTCGACGAGAACGTGCCCGCGGCGATGCGCGGCGATCCGCTCGCTATCGCAGGCGAGCGTTCATGACGCGCCAGCTGCTCCTGCGCCCCGATCCGGGCTGCGCCGTGCCGCGGACCGCGATGGTGATGGCGGCGGGGCTGGGCAAGCGCATGCGGCCCTTGACCATCACCCGGCCCAAACCGCTGGTCGAGGTCGCCGGCAAGCCGCTGATCGACCATGTCTTCGACCGATTGCGTGCGGCCGGCATCGAGCGGGTGATCGTGAACGTCCATTATCTCGCGGACAGCCTGGAGGCGCATCTGCGCCGCCGCTATCCGGACATGGAGGTGATCGTGTCCGACGAGCGCGACCGGCTGCTGGAGACGGGCGGGGGGCTGGCCAAGGCGCGGCCGCTGCTCGGCGACGAACCGGTGCTGGTCGTGAACGGCGACAGCCTGTGGATCGACGGGCCGGTCGATGCGATCAAGCTGCTGGCGGCGCGGTGGGACGCGGCGACGATGGACGTGCTGCTGCTGATGGTGCCGTTCGCGCGGGCCAACAATCTGGGCGGGATGGGCGATTTCCGGCTGGGCGCCGATGGCCGGATTGTCGGGCGCCGTCGGCCGGGAACGGTCGCGCCGTTCGCCTATATCGGCGTGCAGATCATCGATCCGCGGATCATCGTCGATGCGCCGGAAGGACCGTTCTCGACCAACCTGTTCTGGGATCGCGCGATCGCGGTCGGCCGTGCCTATGGGCAGGTCCATCAGGGATTGTGGTTCGAGATCGGCACGCCGGCGGCGGTGACCCGGACCGAGGCGATGCTGCTGGATGGCTGATTCGGGGCGGCCCCGGCTCTATACGATCCCGGCCCATCGCGCGTTCGCCGATTCGCTCGTGGCGGGGCTGATGCGCGGGCGCGACCAGACGACGCTGGCGCGGGGATTGATCCTGCTGCCGACCAACCGTGCGGTCAGGGCGGTGACCGACGCATTCGTACGGGCGAGCGGGGCCGGGCTGATCCTGCCGCGGCTGGTGGCGCTGGGCGATCCGGAGCTGGACGAGGCGGTGGGCGCCGCGATCGACGTGGCGGATGCGGCCGAACCGCCGCCGCCGGCCATCGCCCCCTATGCGCGACGCATGATCCTGGCGCGGCTGGTGACGGAAGAGCGTGCCCGGGCGGGGCAGGCCATTCCCGCGTCCGAAGCCGTGCGGCTGGCCGGCGATCTGGCGCGGACGCTGGACCAGCTGCTGGTCGAGGAAGTGGCGCCGTCGCGGCTGGCCGACCTGGATCTCGGCCCGGAATTGACCGAGCATTGGCAGCGCGCGCTCTCGATCTTCTCGCTGGTGCTCGATCGATGGCCGGCGGAACTGGCGCGGCTCGGACGGATCGATGCGGTGGACCGGCGATCCGTGCTGCTGGGTCAGTTGCGCGATCGATGGCGCCGATCGCCGCCATCGGGGTTCGTCTGCGCGGCCGGCGTTACCGATCCGGCCCCCGCCATCGCCCGACTGCTGCGCTGTATCGCCGAGATGCCGGACGGGCAGGTGGTGCTGGCGGGCATGGACCTGGAGATGCCGCAGGAGGAGTGGGACACGCTGGGCCCGAACCCGGACGGCACCGGCCGGCCGATCGAGACGCATCCGCAATTCCACCTGAAGCTCCTGCTCGATCGCATGGGCATCGCGCGGAACGAGGTGGCGCGGTGGCGGGGCGGTGGCGAGGGGGCCGATGCCGATGCGGTCCGTGGTCGTGCGATCGCCAACGCGCTGGCCCCGGCCGACTTCACGGGCAAGTGGACCGACCTGGCGGCCATCGACCGCCGCCTGACCGGGGTAACGGCCATCGAACTCGCGACACCGGCGGAAGAGGCGCAGGCGATCGCGCTGGCGCTGCGTGGTGCGCTGGAGGAGCAAGGCCGTACCGCGGCGCTGGTGACGCCCGACCGCGCGCTGGCGCGGCGCGTCGTCGCCCATTGCCGCCGCTGGAATATCGACGTGGTCGATACCGCCGGACAGCCGCTGGCCGTGCTGCCCCCCGGCACGCTGCTGCTGGCGCTGGCAGAGGCAGCGGCGCAGCGGTTCGCACCGCTGCCGCTTCTTGCCCTTCTCAAGCATCCGCTGGTGCGGAACGGCGAGCGACGCCTGCCATGGCTGGACGGCGTGCGCGCGCTGGACCGGAGCCTTCGTGGTCCGCGGCCGCCGGCGGGACTGGGTGGCATCGGCAGCGCGCTGAAAGGGCGGGCCGAGGCGTTCTGGGCCACGGAGGTGCTCGATTTGCTGGAGCCGGTCGGACGCACCTTCGACTCCGGACCGCAGCCGCTGGGCGAGATGCTCGCATGTCTTCGCGAAGCCGCGATGACGCTGTGCGGCGATGCGCTGTGGACCGGTCCGAACGGCCGGGCGGCCGCCGACTTCATCGAGGCACTGGAAACGGAGGCGCCAGTGGGCCCAGCGACGATCGATCCGCGCGAACTGCCAGCCCTGTTGCGGACGCTGCTGGACGAGGTGCCGGTTCGCCAGCCGCCGGGGGTCGGCCATCCGCGGCTGGCGATATACGGCCTGATCGAGGCGCGGTTGCAGTCGGCGGACCTGATGGTCCTGGCCGGGCTGAACGAAGGCACCTGGCCGGGAACACCGGCGCCCGATCCATGGCTGGCGCCGCGCATCCGCGCGACGCTGGGGCTGACCGGACTGGAGCGCCGGATCGGCATCGCGGCGCATGATTTCGCGCAAGGATTGGGTGCGCCGCGCGTGCTGATCACCCGCGCGCGGCGGGATGCATCGGCACCCGCGCTCGCCTCGCGCCTGTGGTTGAGGTTGCAAGCGATGGCCGGGGACCGGTTCGATCGGGATTATGCGCTGGAGGACTGGACCCGCCGGATCGATGCGGCGGCGGCGCACAAACCCGCCGACCGACCCGCGCCGATACCGCCCGCCGGGCTGCGTCCGCGGGTGATATCGGTCACCGAGGTCGACCGGCTGAAGGCCGACCCCTATGCCTTCTACGCGCGCCGGGTGCTCGGCCTGTCGCCGCTCGACCCGGTCGATGCCGATCCGACCGCGGCCTGGCGGGGCACCGCCGTCCACGCGATACTGGAGGCCTGGTGGAAGGAGGATGGCTGCGGACCGGACCGGCTTCACGATCGCGCGGTACGCATGCTGAAGGAGGCGCAGATCCATCCGCTGCTTCGTGCGCTGTGGCAGCCGCGACTGCGCGAGGCGATCGACTGGATCGCGGCGACGATCACCGAACAGGCTGCGGGCGGCCGCACCGTGCTGTCGGCAGAAGGACGCGGCGAGATCGCGATCGCCGGTGTGACGCTGTCGGGTCGATACGACCGGATCGACCGGCTGGCCGACGGCGATGTCGCCATCATCGATTACAAGACCGGCAAGCCGCCGTCGGCCGCAGCGGTGCGCGAGGGATTCAGCTTGCAGCTGGGCCTGCTGGGCCTGATCGCCGAGCGCGGCGGCTTCGACGGCGTTCGCGGCAGGGCCGGCGCCTTCGAATACTGGTCGATGGCCCGGGGGCGGGACGGCATCGGATATCTGGAAAGCCCCTGCGACCCCGAGGGCAAGCGCGACCGCATCGTCACCGATCGCTTCACCGCCATCGCGGCGAGCAACTTTTCCGAGGTCGCGGGCCGCTGGCTGACCGGGGACGAGCCCTTCGTCGCCAAGCTGGTGCCGGAATACGCGCCCTATGCCGAGTACGACCAGCTGATGCGCCGCGACGAATGGTATGGCCGTGATCGGTGAACTTCGCCGCCTGCCGCCGCTGAAGGGCGACCAGCGCGACGCCAGCGACCCCACCGCGCATGTCTGGCTGGCGGCGAGCGCCGGTACCGGCAAGACGCAGGTCCTCGCCGCACGCGTGTTCCGGTTGTTGATGCGCGGTACCGATCCCGCCGCGATCCTGTGCCTGACCTTCACCAAGGCCGGGGCGGCGGAGATGGCGCAACGTGTCGCCGCGCGGCTGGCAGCATGGGTCAGGATGCCCGCGACCGAACTCGCTGCCGATCTCCAGGCACTGGGCGAGGACGGGACGCCGACGCAGCAGGCGGCGGCACGGACGCTGTTCGCCAAGGTGCTGGACGCGCCGGGCGGCGGGCTGCGCATTCAGACCATCCATGGCTTCTGCCAGTCGCTGCTCGCCGCCTTCCCGGTCGAGGCCGATCTCGCGCCGGGTTTCAGGCCGCTGGAAGCGCGCGAAGAAGCGGTTCTGGCGCGTGAGGCACTGGCGACGATGCTGGCGGATGCCGAGCGGGAGGGGCGCTCGCGGCCGGTCGACACGATCGGCGCGTTGTCGCTGCGGTTGGGTGAGGGTGGCGCGGAGTCGTTCCTGCACGCCTGTGCGAAGGCGCTTCCCGCGCTGGAGGCACTGCCGTCCGGGATCGGGCCGTGGCTGCGCCGGGCACTGGAGCTGCCCACCGGCGATGCCGCGACGCTGATTGCGGAGGGGTGCGAGGCGCTGGACGAGGATTGTCTACGCGGCATCCTGTCCGCCAATCGCCAATGGGCGACCAAGAACGGCCATTCTCGCGCCGATGCGGTCGCCGCATGGCTCGCCGCCGACGCTGCCGGGCGCGCGGCGGGGCTGGCGGCGCTCCATACGGTATGGGCGAAGGCAGACGGCGATGTTCGCTCTTTCGGCAAGGGACAAGCGCCCAACGACCCCGATTACGCCAGCGCCGCCACCTTCTGCTACGATCATATCGCCGCGCTGTTGGCTCAGGTGGCGCGCATCGGATATGCTGACCTGCTCGCCGCCGCGCTGGAGGTGGGCCGAGATTATGCCCGCGCGTACCAGCTGGCCAAGCGCCGGGTCGGAGGTGTGGATTTCGACGACCTGATCCGGTTGACCGTCGATCTGCTCGGCCAGCCGGGTATCGGCGAGTGGGTGCGCTTCAAGCTGGACCGGGCGACCGAGCACGTCCTGATCGACGAGGCGCAGGATACCAACCTGGACCAGTGGCGGATCGTCGATGCGCTGGCGGAGGAGTTCTTCGTGGGGCGCGGCATCCATGCGCCGGGCACGCGGACGCTGTTCACTGTCGGCGACTGGAAGCAGGCGATCTTCGGGTTCCAGGGCACCAGCCCGCTGAACTTCGCCTGGGCCGAGGGCCGGTTCAGGGACAAGGCGGCACTGGCCGAGGGATCCGAAGACTGGCCGGAACACGAGCGCGGGCTGCCGTTCCGTCGCCTGTCGCTGACCCATAGTTTCCGCTCGACCCGGGCGATCCTGCGCTTTGTCGACGAGGCGGTGGCGGCGGTGCCGGAGCCCGGACTGGGTGCGATCGGTGCGATCGAGACGCACGCCAGCGAAGTGGCCGGGCCGGGCAGCATCACGCTGTGGCCGCCGGTCGTCGCAGGCAGCGACGGCGACGAGGAAGAGGGCTGGATCACCGATTCGGTCCGGCGGCTGGCGGGTGACATCGCGCGGCAGGTGCGGCGTTGGCTGTACGAGGAGCCGCTGCTGCTGGGATCGAAGGGGCGCGTGCTGCGGCCCGAGGACGTGATGATCTTGGTCAAGCGGCGGGGTGACCTCGCCTCGCTGGTGGTCGCGCGCCTCTATGCGGAGAAGGTGCCGGTAGCGGGGGTCGACCGGCTTCGTCTGAACGCGCCGCTGGCGGTGCAGGACCTGCTGGCGGCGATCCGTTTCGTGCTGCAGCCGCAGGACGACCTGTCTCTGGCCAGCCTGCTGGTGTCGCCATTGATTGGATGGTCGCAGGACGAGCTGATGCAGGCCGCTCCCCGCGATGGCGGAAGCCTGTGGCGGCACCTGACCGAGACCCAGCCGGCGGAACGGCTCGCGCCGCTCTATGCCCTGCTTAACCGCGCGGACTTCACGACGCCGTATCAACTCCTGGAGGAGATCCTGTCGGGGCCGCTGGGTGGCCGGCACCGCCTGCTGGAGCGGCTGGGAGCGGAGGCGCGCGATCCGATCGACGAGCTGGTCGGTGCGGCGCTGACGTTCGAAAGCGGGACGACACCGTCGCTTCAGCGTTTCCTCGACTGGTTCGACCGGGGCGATGTCGAGATCGTTCGCGATCCTTCGGCGCCGCTCGACGCCGTACGCGTGATGACCGCGCATGGAGCGAAGGGATTGCAGGCTCCGCTGGTCATCCTGGCCGATGCGTGCGTCGACCCGACGCTCAGCCCGCGATCGGTGCTGCGGTGGGCACCCGAGGAAGGAGCAGCCAAGATACCGGTGTTCGCGCCGCGTAGCGACGAGCGCGGCGGGCCACTCGATCGGGTAAAGGCGGAGGCGGAGGCGCGCGAACTCGAGGAGCATTGGCGACTGTTCTACGTCGCGGCGACGCGTGCGGAAGAGCGGCTCGTCGTGGCAGGTGCGCTGGGACCCAAGGCGCGGGGTGTGGCGCCGGCAGCCAGCTGGTACGCGGCGGCTGACCAGGCGATGACGTCGTTGGGGGTGCCGGCGGGCGAGGGCGTCCGCCACTATGAGGAGGGCGTGCCCATCGCCCGTATGCGCGACATCGCGGCCAAGGTTGGCGACGTACCCGCGCCGTTGCCAGCGTGGGTGCGCACCGCGGCCCCTGACGAACCGCGACCGAGCCGCCCGCTTGCCCCGTCCACATTGGGCGACGATCTGGTCGCCGATCCACCACCCGATGCGGCGATGCGCGCGGCGGCGGAGCGCGGTCGCCTGCTCCACGCCCTGTTCGAGCGGTTGCCACCGGTACCGCCGCAGGATCGTACCGTCGCTGCGGACCGCTGGCTGCGACAGGCGGGCGGCATCGCCGATGCAGGGGCGCGAGCCGCCATCATCGCCGCGGCGCTGGCGGTGATCGACGACCCGGCGCATGCGGCGCTGTTCGGAGACGACGCTTTGGCCGAGGCGCCGATCGCCGCGACCCTCGGCGATGGCACGGTGATCGCCGGCAAGGTCGATCGCCTGTTGATCGGTGACACGATCAGGATCGTGGATTTCAAGACGGGCCGGCGCGTACCGGACGTGCCCCCCGACTATCATCTGCGCCAGATGGCGGGGTACGCGGCCGCGCTGTCGGTAATCTTCCCCGACCGGCCGATCGAAGCGTCGCTGCTGTATACGGCGGGCCCCGTGCTGATGACGTTGACGCCCGACGATCTTGCCCGTCACAAGCCCGGCTATCCGGCGGCGGAGCAAAGCTGATTCCCCGTGTGTTGAGCCTGGCGTCCCTCCACCCTAGATGCGCCATTCAAGGAGACACTTCATGGCAACCAAGCAGATCACCGACGCGAGCTTCGAGGCCGACGTCCTGAACGCCGACAAACCCGTGCTCGTCGATTTCTGGGCGGAGTGGTGCGGGCCCTGCAAGATGATCGGGCCGTCGCTGGAGGAAATCTCGGACGAACTGGGTGAGCAGGTGACCATCGCCAAGCTGAACATCGACGACAATCCGGACGCGCCGGGCCGTTACGGGGTACGTGGCATTCCGACGATGATCCTGTTCAAGGGCGGCGCCCCGGCGGCAACGAAGGTTGGTGCCGAACCCAAGGGCCGGATCAAGGCGTGGCTGGAAGGCGCGCTTTGAGGAACTGGCGGCCGTCGCCGATGCGGCGGCCGTCACCCGTGCCGGGCACGGTCGAGATTGCCTACATCAGCATCTCGCCAAGATAGATCAGACCAGTGGCCACGAGTTGCGCCAGCCATACCAGCAGCAGCACCGCTGCGACCAGACCGATCCCGAACAGCCAGTCACTGCCGGCATGTTTTACATCATGTTTGACGATCGGCATGACCCATCCTCTCCATCAGGAGCCGGGCCCTCGTTTTCCGGGAGTCCCGGCGTTGCAAACGATAGCATGATGGCAGCCAAGAGCAAGATGGCATGCACGGATCGCCAGGTGGATGGGTCAGCAGCCGATCGGCATCACTTCAGCTGCGGTAATCGGCGTTGATCGATATGTAGCCATGGGTCAGGTCGCAGGTCCACACCGTCGCGCGCCCCTCTCCCAGTCCGAGATCCACGCCGATTTCGACCTCGTCACCCTTCAGATGCGCGGCAACCGGCGCCTCGTCATACCCGGCGACCGCCAACCCGGCCTCGGCAACCTGGGTCGCACCGAAGCGGATGGCCAGCCTGTCACGCTCGGCCGGTTCGCCCGCCTTGCCGACGGCCATGACGACACGGCCCCAATTGGCGTCCTCGCCGGCGATGGCCGTCTTCACCAGCGGCGAATTGGCGATACTCATCGCGATGCGATGCGCGCTGCGATCGCTCTCGGCACCCTCGACGGTGATCTCGATCAGCTTGGTTGCACCTTCGCCGTCGCGCACGACCAGCAGCGCGAGTTGGCGGCAGAGATCGTCCAGCGCGGCCCGGAACGCATCGGCGCCGGCACTGTCCTCATCGATCAGGACGGCATTGCCCGCCGCGCCGGTGGCGAATGCCAGCACGGTGTCGCTGGTCGACGTGTCACCATCGACGGTGATGCACGAGAAGCTGGGAGCATTGGCGGCCGTCAGGGCCGCCTGCAGGAAAGCCGGTTCGATCGCGACGTCGGTGAAGATGAAGCCCAGCATCGTCGCCATGTCGGGTGCGATCATCCCCGATCCCTTGATGATGCCGGCCAGAGTGATCGTGCGGCCATCGACGATCGCCGTGGTGTACGCGCCCTTGGCATAGGTATCCGTCGTGCCGATCGTCTCGGCCGCTTCCCGCCAGCCGCAAGGCCCGGCAGCGAAGGCGGCGTCCAGCCCCGCTTCGGCCCTGTCGATCGGCAACGGTACACCGATCACCCCGGTCGACGCAACGAACACGTCGGACGGCATGCATCCGCAGTTCGCGGCGGTGCGCGCCGCGATCGCCTCGACGGCCTGTCTTCCGCGGTCCCCTGTGAACGCATTCGAATTGCCCGCATTGACGACCAGCGCACGTGCATTGCCGAGGACCAGTGCCTTGCGACACCACTCCACCTCTGGCGACGGGCATCTGCTCTGGGTCAGGACGCCCGCGACGACCGTACCTTCCGCCAGCGCCGCGAAGGTCAGGTCGCAGCGATCCCAGTTCTTGTAGTGCGCCCGTGCGACGCGAAGCTCGACACCGGCGACGGGCGGGATGGCGGGGAACGGACGGGCGAGCGGAGAGATGGTCATCCCCGCGCGATAGAGCGAGCGGCGGCCCCGCGCCAGCGTCGACGCCGCAAGACTCCGGTAACCATGTGTGCGGGATGGACTGTTCAATCTCTCATCCTTATGTCCGGCGACGCATGAACCTGCTCCTCCTCCTGTCCGCGCTCTTCTCCGCACTTGCGGGTATCGGCGGCGGCGTGCGGGCGCCGAACGCGGTGCAGGCGGTGGCGGGTGCCGTCGCCACCCCGGCGGCGACGGTGAAGGCAGCGTTCCCCGCGCCATCGCGACCGGTGGCGGCATTGCCGTCTATCTCGACGACCGCCGGCGATTGGCCGATCGTGGCCGCGCCGCTTGTCGCCGTCGCGATCCCGCTCTGGGCGGACCGCCGGCGCGAGTAGCGCCGGCGCGTCTTGCCTTCATCCCCTTCGTGACAGGGTTCCGCCGAGCGGGCCCGCATATCCTTCATATCCAGGAATTCCGCCCATGTTCGGTGGCCTCGCCAAGTCGATCTTCGGATCGTCAAACGACCGTTACGTCAAATCGCTGAACCCCATCATCGCGAAGATCGGCAGCTTCGAGCCGACGCTGCAGGCGCTGTCCGACGCGGACCTTTCCGCCCAGACGGTCAAGTTTCGCGAGCAGCTGGCGAACGGCGCCACGCTGGACGACCTTCTGCCGGAAGCCTTTGCGACGGTGAGGGAGGCGGCGTGGCGTGTGCTGGGCCAGCGCCATTACGACGTCCAGATGGTCGGCGGCATCGTGCTCCATCGCGGCGAAATCGCCGAGATGCGAACGGGTGAGGGCAAGACGCTGGTGGCGACGCTCGCAACCTATCTGAACGCGCTGCCGGGCACCGGCGTCCATGTCGTCACGGTCAACGACTATCTCGCCAGCCGCGATGCGGCATGGATGGCGCAGGTGTACGGCTTTCTGGGGCTGACCACCGGCACGATCGTGCCCAACCTGACCGATCAGCAGCGGCGCGATGCCTATGCCTCGGACATCACCTATGGCACGAACAACGAGTTCGGCTTCGACTACCTGCGCGACAACATGAAGTACGAGCGCAGTTCGATGGTGCAGCGGCCGTTCAATTTCGCGATCGTCGACGAGGTCGATTCGATCCTGATCGACGAGGCGCGTACCCCGCTGATCATTTCCGGCCCGACGGACGACAAGTCGGAGCTGTACAAGCTGGTCGACGCGGTCGTGAAGCAGTTCAATCCCGAGGATTATGAGAAGGACGAGAAGCAGAAGTCGATCATCCTGACCGAGGACGGGACGGAGCGCGCCGAGCGGATGCTGGAGGCGGCCGGGCTGCTCCAGGGCGAGAACCTGTACGACTTCGAGAACACCCAGGTCGTCCACCACCTGAACCAGGCGCTGCGCGCGAACATGATGTTCAAGCGCGACGTCGATTATCTTGTGAAGGACGACAAGGTCATCATCATCGACGAGTTCACCGGCCGGATGATGGATGGACGCCGCTGGTCAGAGGGCCTGCACCAGGCGGTCGAGGCCAAGGAGGGCGTGAACATCGAGCCCGAGAACCAGACCATGGCCTCGATCACCTTCCAGAACTATTTCCGCATGTATCCCAAGCTGGGCGGGATGACCGGCACCGCCGCCACCGAAGCGGCCGAGTTCTTCGACATCTACAAGATGAACGTGGTGTCCATCCCGACCAACGTTCCCGTCCAGCGGGTCGATGAGGAAGACGAGTTCTACAAGGACACGCAGGACAAGTTTCGTGCGATCGCCAAGAAGATTGGCGAGCATGCCAGCCTGGGCCAGCCGGTGCTGGTCGGCACGGTGTCGATCGAAAAGTCGGAGATGCTGTCCGAATTCCTGACCCAAGAAGGCGTCGACCACAAGGTGCTGAACGCGCGCCATCACGAGATGGAGGCGCACATCGTCGCGCAGGCGGGGCGCCGCTCCGCCGTCACGATCGCGACCAACATGGCGGGACGTGGCACCGACATCCAGCTGGGCGGCAATCTGGAATTCCGGATGGGCGACGAGTTCGCCGACCTCATCGCGGGGACGCCCGAATACGAGGCACGCGCCGCCACGATCCGTGAGGAGATCGCGGCAGAGAAGGCGGCCGTGCTCGCCGCCGGTGGGCTGTTCGTGCTCGGCACCGAGCGCCATGAAAGCCGGCGGATCGACAATCAGCTGCGTGGCCGTTCGGGACGACAGGGCGACCCGGGCCTGTCGCGCTTCTACCTGTCGCTGGACGACGACCTGCTGCGCATCTTCGGGCCCGACACGCTGTTCGCGCGGATGATGCGGTCGAACATGGAGGATGGCGAAGCGATCGGCAGCAAGTGGCTGACGAAGGCGATCGAGACGGCGCAGAAGAAGGTCGAGGCCCGCAACTACGACATACGCAAGCAGGTCGTTGAATATGACGACGTGATGAACGACCAGCGCAAGGTCATCTACGAGCAGCGCGCCGACATCATGGATGCCGAGTCTGTCGACGACATGGTCGCCGACATGCGGGCGGAGACGGTGAACACCATCGTCGGCGAAGCATGCCCGCCCAACTCCTATCCGGAGCAGTGGGACATCGCCGGTATGCGCACGCGATTGCAGGAGGTGCTGAACCTCGACGTGCAGATCGAGGCGTGGCTGGAAGAGGAGGCGATCGATCCGGAGATCGTCGACGAGCGCATCCAGACCGCCGCGGATGCCGCCGTCGCCGAGAAGTCGGCTCAACTCGAGCCCGAGACGTGGCTTCAGGTCGAGAAGTCGATCCTTCTCCAGCATCTGGACCACCACTGGAAGGAGCATCTGGCGACACTGGACGCCCTGCGTCAGGTCGTCCACCTGCGCGCCTACGCGCAGAAAACGCCGATCAACGAGTACAAGCAGGAAGCGTTCTCGCTCTTCCAGCGCATGCTGGACGTCATCCGCGAGGATGTGACCCGGACGATTGCGCATGCGAACTTCCAATACGATCCCGCACCGGAACTGCCGCCGCTTCCCGATTTCCTGACGACGCATTTCGACCCGCTGACCGGCGAGGACAATACGCGCGATATCGACGCAGGATCGCTGGGTCTGGTCACGACGACGCTGCCGCCGCTTCAGATACCGCGGCCGGAACTGGCCGATTTGGGAGAGGATCCTGCCGAATGGGAGGGCCGGGTGAACCGCAACAGTCCGTGCCCGTGCGGATCGGGCCGCAAGTACAAGCACTGTCACGGCAACGTAGCGGTCGCTTGATGCACGAAAAAGGCCGGATCACCGCTGGGGTGATCCGGCCTTTTTCATCCACCGTCGTCCGGCTTCAGCCGCGTCGTTGAGGCTGATCGGGCAAGACGACCGACGGCCCGACCGACTCGACGACCTTGCGGGCATCGAAGGCGCGGATGTTGTCGCGCGGAATCGGGCCCTTGCGCATCACGATTTCCGCCGTCGCTTCGTAACGGTCGATCGTCCGCACGTCGAAATCGTTACCCCATGGACCCAGGCCGCCGCCAAACCACGGATCCCAGCTCCGCCAGCCGAACCCGCGTCCGTAATACCGCCATGACGGGCCCCAGAAGCCACCGAAGCCGCCATATCCGAACCCGCCACCAAAGGCGCCCGGCGTCGAATAGGTGCGCGACTGAAGGTTCGTGTCGCGATCGGCCATGACGAAATAGTCGAAGCCTTGCTGCAACGTCAGTTCGGCGGCCCGGAAGAACAGATAGCGTTCGACCGTATCGCGGGCGGTGACGCTATTGCCGGCGAAACTGACCAGGAAGCGGTTCGGCTCGATCTGGCGATCGCTATATCCGGCACGATTGAAACCCTGGCCGGTCGCCGGGCGGTAACGCGTCTCGGTCGCGCAGCCGGCGACCAACAGGGTACTGGCGGCAAGGGCCGCCACGATGGCCTTACGGCCGGGTGAAAAAGCCATTTCGACATCTCCGTTCGCGCCCAATGCGGCGAACCGCCTTTCATTAGCCGTGACTGGTGGAACGAGCGATGAACAAGATGGCTCCCGTTCAGAAAACAACCGGTGAACTCGTGGCGCTCATTCACCCATAAGATGCAGCGCGATACTGCGCCGATGCGGGGCGCGCCGATGCTCGAACAGGTAGATGCCCTGCCACGTCCCGAGAACCAGCCGTCCCTCCGCCAGGGGAATGGAGAGAGACGTCGCCGTCAACGAGGCACGGAGATGTGCGGGCATGTCGTCCGGCCCCTCGTCGTCGTGCTCATAGTCGCCGCCCTCTGGTGCAATCCGGGCAAAATATCTCTCGAGATCGCGGCGCGCCGCCGGCGCTGCATTCTCCTGGATCAGCAGCGATGCAGAGGTGTGGCGGCAGAACAGCGTCAGCAGCCCTTCGTCGAAGCCAAGACCGTCGATCCAGTCGACCACCTGCCGGGTGATCTCGATCAGGCCGGGGCCGCGAGACGGGATGACGATCTGGGTACTGGCTTGCCGCATACCCGTCCAACGCCGAAGCGGACGGGGTGGCTCCCTGAGTAGGAATGAAACAAGCGGGCAATCTGAACCGCTTGGTGTGTCTCACCCGACCCGATACGGGGTAGGTTTTCCGCCGCGCCCCGGCGAGTTGTCTAACCTCCAACCGCGCCATTTAGAGGTACTCCAGCACGCGCTTGGCGTCGATCAGTACGGGCGAGGCGAGCAGTACCGTTCACACTTCGTGACTGGCGAAGGCTCGGACGATCACCCGACCTGCATGGCGCTGGTAGCCGAGGGGCTGATGACCCGGCGTGATGGGGCGTCGTTGCCGTTCGGCGGAATGGACCTGTTCCATGCCACCGATGCCGGCCGAACCTACGTCGCCGCGCATAGCCCGGCCCCGCCAAAGCTGACGCGGGGTCAACGACGCTACCAAGCATGGCTAGATGCCGACAGCAGCCTGAGCTTCATCGACTACCTGCGCACATCCTCTGTCCGCCTGTCGGGAGCCGCAGCATGAGCGAGGGCATCACGCAATCGCAGGTTATCGAGAAGATGATGGGCGGTACCCGCACCGACGACCAGATCATGCGCGATGGCGCTCGGGCGACCATCAGCCAGATCGACAAGCTTCGAAACGTCCTTCGGCAGGCCGAGCAGTGCTGCCAGCACGTGATCGCCACTGGTCGCGAGCGTCACGACGACGCGAAGGTCTGGAAGCGGGTCGAGAAGGCAGCGGACAAGCTGCTGGACGGTATGCTGTGACTGCCCCTGTTGAGGTCTTGGACCTGTTCAGCGCAGCCGCTGGCGGCTGGTCGCTCGGCATGCACCGAGCTGGCTACCGGACGATGGCGGCGTGCGAGGTCGAGGCGTGGCGACGCGCGATCTATTCCGAAAACAACCCCGGTGTGAAGGTTTATGACGATGTCCGCACTCTCACGGCAGAGCGACTTTTCGCTGATCTGGGGCGGCTCCCCACCATCATCGTCGGCTCCCCGCCGTGTCAGGACATCAGCAGCGCCAACACCAAGGGCAAGGGCGTCGAAGGCGAGCGCAGCGGCCTCTACTTCGAAGCCATCCGCATCATCGGAGAGTGCCGCCCTCGTTGGTTCGCTCTTGAGAACAGCGCTAATCTCCGAACTCGGGGAGCTGACGCCGTCATCGCTGCGCTGGAGGCAATCGGCTACGCCTGCTGGCCGGTCGTGGTTCGTGCTGGAGACATCGGCGCCAACCACGAGCGTCCTCGGGCATGGCTCATCGGATGCGACCTTGCACAAGTTGCCGACGCCGATGGCGTCGGACGGCATGAGGGATGGTGCGGGAGGAGGTTCGGGTTCGACCCATCCGTTTCGTCAGATCCTCGCGACCCCGCGCAAGACGGATGCGGATCGGGGGTTTCGGGGCGACGTGCTGTCCCAGCTGAACGGATACCCCTCGCGCCATGCGGGCATGCTGCCGACGCCGATCGCCAGTTCGCAGATGACAGGCCAGAGCAACCCAGGCTTGAAGGCCAAGGGAGTAATTTACCCTGCCATGGGGCCGCTCATCGAGATTGTGGCCGAGAGACTGGATGCGGGCCGCTACCGTGGCGACATGGAGGGCTGGGCGAAAATGCCGACGCCTCTTGCGAGCGACCACAAGGGCAGTCTGGGGGTGATGAGCGGGGGCAAGGTGAAGTCACCGAACGTGCCGACGTATCTGCGGGACGGGAAGTGGGCCTATGCCCGGCAGATTGCGGCGATGCTGACCGAGGCGGGACTGACTGGTCCCTCGCACACCTTGCCGACCACCTACGGTTGGATGATGGGCTTTCCGCCTGGCTGGCTGGCACGCGCGTTCAAGTCGGCGATGGAAAAGCGCAGTCTGCTGCCAGCCTCGTCGTCGAGGCGTTCGGCGACGCCGTCGTCCCGCAAATCCCAGAAGCCATCGGTCGCGCCATCCAGCGAGTAGAGCAGGCGATGGCGGCTATTCATGATCGGATCGCAGCATGATCGCCCGCCTCGCAGGAGCCGTAGCATGAAGAAAATACTGTTGCGCACGCCGGCTGGAATGAAGCCGTGGCACGGCGGAGATAAGCCGCCAGCCGATTGGGAGGGAGGGGCCGCTCTCTTTCGTGATGGCACGCTTTCTGATCTCTATTCCGATGGATGGGATTGGGGCCATCATCCGGATGACCCTCCTCACGTGCGGGCAGTCGAGATCATTGCGTACTGGCCGGCAGCATGACCCACCAGTCCTACCTCTCCCGCCTTAGTCGATGGGGGGGGGATCGATGATGCACGAGCGCTTCCATGCTGTGATGCGGCTAGGCAAGAACCATCCAGTCGCAGCAGTCAGCTACATCGGCCGGGATCGCATCGCTTCCGACCGCAGCATCCCGAAGCACCGCGCCTCGTCGCTGCCGATGGTCGGGCGCTGGCGGGTGCGCGACTATGCGCCGCTGATCGAAGAGTTGTGCGGCCCGATGGGTCGGACCCGCCTCTCTTCCCCCACCCCTGATGACCTCTATGAGGGAGACTGATTGTGACCGATGATCTTGGGCGCGTCCTGACGGACCGGGCTCTCGTCTGCGATGAAGCCCCTGCGGGTCTTCACCCTACGGGCTTCGATCCCTCGCGCGACGATTACGAGGATAACGATTGCGCCAATTGCAGTGGCGAGGGGTTCACCTACGGCTGCTCGTGGGATTGGCAGTGTGACACCTATGACGAAGGCGAGGGTACATGCCTCTGCACTCGCCGGTGCGACTGGTGTTCGCCGCCGCAGCACGATCCTGCTTTACGTGCCGTTCTTGCAAAAGCCCTTGCCCGCGATAGCGATGGCAGCGGCGAAGCCGGCGAGACCGGCACGGGCTCGACCGAAGGCAACAGCGCGGGCCGCGATAGCGGCATCGCCCGATGACAGGAGCCACCAGAGAACCCCTAGTAGGGCTAGCGGAGAGGGTCGAGCGAGGCTCTGGCATCAGCAATCGGCTTGATGCTGAGATCGAGATCGCACTGTTCAATCCGCCAGAGGACGGCTTTGTTTCGGTACGGCAAAACTCAGCTGCGTCGAAACTGATCTACACGCGGAAAGACGGCAGCGAACTTACCTGCTGGCCTCAGGACTGGACCATGGACCGACCGCGTGCAGCTTCCCTCTTACGCGCCCGCACCGCCCTTTCCACTTCCGATACGGTAGAGAAGGGAGAGGGGGCGTGAGCGTCATCGAAGATATGCAGCGCCGCCTGAATGGGCTGACTCCGATCGAGCGAGAGCGGATGCGTCGATTAGTCAGCGGTGAGGCCGATGGAGACCTTCTAACGCGCGCGGCTGTCGTCGGCATCATCAGAGACTTACGCACCAGCCCCGCTTCGCTCTCGTCTCAGTCATATCAACGAGCGTTGCATGATGTGCAGATCGCGATCGGCAGGATGGTGGGACTTCAATCCCCACTACCAACCCAAACCGGTGAGGGGTAGGGTAGGGACATGGACGACGCCCGCGCCCGCCGCCTGCTGTTCGTCGCCGCGGTGCTGGTGGTGGGGCTGGTCGGGATGATCGGGTGGTTGCTGACGAGGTGAAGGGCAACTACCCGGAAATTCCGGGTAGTTCGTGCTTTCGGGTATCTAACCCCGGTACGCGCCCGCCTGCCGCAGCTGGTGCACAATGCCGTTGAACGCCGCGGTCATTGACTGGCGCCGGCCGATCTCGTGGTCGTTGCCGCCAGCCTCCCAGTACGACACCAGCGGCCACCGTTCGCGGCAGTGCGGCCAGATCACCCGCAGCGCGAGACGTACTGCTTCCGATCGCAGATCCGCATCCTTGGCCATGGTCTGCCGCAGCACGGTCACCGCCAGCTCCACTTTGATTCGCTCCCGCTGCGTCATGCTGCTATGGAACGTATCAGGAACAACAACGCAAGAGATTCGCGATGGCGCGCTGCCGTCTATGCACCAGCAACGACGATGATGCCCTGATCGAGCATCTGGCCGAGTATACCTGGAACGCGCGAGTCGAGCGGATGGCCGAGGACGTGCCGTGGAGCGAGGCCGGGGCTACGTGGCAGTCGCTGTTCCGCGAGTATGCGGTGTCTGTCCTTCAGGCGCTGAAGGGGTAGGGGCCGATCGCACCGGCCCCGGTAGATCAGGCGAAGGCTACCTTGGCGCGCCTTCTGAGCGAGTAGCCGACCAGACCGAAGCCGGCGAGCATCAGCGCCCAGGTCGAGGGCTCGGGGACGCCGGGGGTAATCCTGACCAACCCAGTCGCGGCATTGTCAGCTTGGAAAACCGAACCCTGTACAAACTGGACAGCACCTCGATAGGTGTTTCGAAACCCTGCCGATCCGACAAAATCAAGGCTGATGGAACGACCGTCGCCGCAGCCGTTCGTCTGGACGGACCCGAGAGGCAAGCGATTGCCTGTTCCTGTCGGGCAGATCGTCGCGGAGAAGATGCCGCTTCCGTTGCCGATTTGGCCGACTGTTTCCTGCCGCAGTGTCAGCACGCCTTCGGTGGCCATCCCAAATACAGAACCACCGGCAAAAACACCGGGCCCGACTGCTCCTGTGGAAACAGTCTCGGACGTGGCGGTCTGAGATGAGAGATCCAGATTCAGCACGAAGTTGAAGATTGCGTTGGCGTATTCGTTATAAGACGCAGGCGGACCAAACGGGCCAGTGTCGGTTATCGCGGCTCCCGAGCCGATCGTCCGTATCTCATAACTGACGTAGGTCGCAGCCTGTGCGCCGGACGCTGCGCATACCGCTGTGGCGAGCAAAGCCGCCTTGGTGAAAAATCGCATTGAAACCTCCCTGTAGCGAATCATGCGACCCGCATCAGGGAGGTATCGGTTATCAACACCTTAACCGTCAATCAGCTGGCGAGTCCCTCTTTGTGACCCAGCCAGCGGGGCGACGTGGTGTCGCCGTAGCCGTTGCGGCGCAGGCCCCACTCGTTTCCGAAGAACGGCTGATAGTAATAGGCCGCACCAGTTGCGTGGCGCTTCATGTTTCTTGCCAGCAGCCGATCCAGCTCACGGATGCGGGTTTGCGCCTGCAATGTGTACCATGCCGAGTTGTAGGAAGCGCTACCTCCCGAGAACACATTCGGGTGCAGGCCCCATTCGTACCAGTAACCTTGCTTGCCCGACCGAAGAACGGCATCGGTCCACTTGGCAACACGTACCTGATGGTCGCCTTCAAGATCACCGACGAAACCCAGATACATGGCGTCCGGCGTCACCGAGGAGCTGCCCACATCAATGTTGTCGTAGGTGTACGCGCTGTTCCCGATGCAACGCACCAAGTCCATGAACCCCGTCACGTTCAGTTCCGGCGCCAGACCGTCCAAACTCGTCGAGCGTGCCTGCCCGCACAACGTCGGACGCATGCGCGCATTCCACGCCGTTGCCCCGAAGATGTCGCGACCGATCGTCCAGACCTCGACACTGCGCTTGCCAAGCTGCTTCTGACCAGCGGCATAACCGCCATTGTTCAGCGTATCCAAGCGATCCCAGCTGGACGACGAGCCCGCGTAGATGTCTGTACCTGCGGCAACATTAGCCTTGGCTCGCCAGAAAGAGATGCCGCCCGGCTGAATGCCCCCATGACCATCCGAGCCGTATAGGCTCACCTGAATGATGTCGCCGGTCTGTGCGGCAGGTCCCTGTCCTACCCCGTTGGGCGTGAGACCCGGAAACCAGCGCAGATTGGGATACGCCGTGCCATCGTTCAGTCCGGCCTTCGTCCCTTCAAAAATCGGGCGCTCCTTGTTGTAGTTCCAAGGCCGCTCGTTTGCGAACTCGTCGTACCAAAAGATGTTCGGATTAAGATTGTCCCGAATGTACGTATACATTGCAGAAACGTAATCGTCAGTGACGTGGTACGGTATGATGTGGCCGAAGTGCCTGTTGTTGGAGTTCGCCGCGTAAAGCTGATTGGCAAGCGTCACCAGCTTCTCGAAAGGCACGCCGTCAGCGTTGGGATGACCTTGCGCGGGCTGCCCTGGGGTAAGGGTTGGCGTGCCGTTGACATAGTTGAAATCGCTGACTTTCGCACGGTTGTCTGCTGTCAGGAAGATGGTCTGTGGCGCCTGATAGTTAGCACCGCCGCCAATTTCCAGATCGCGAATACCGCCGCCCAGATCGGCCGCCGTGAACGCCGGGAGGATGCCTGCGTTCACGCTGTCAGGGTCTGCGTTATTCGGGTAGTACTTCAGAAACGACGGGATACCGCCCGAGCCGAATACGAACGACCGCTGGGAGCCATCGCCAGTGAACGTGCAGTCATAGCGCGTGCCGTCGCTGTTGCGCGTCATCGTCCATGTGCCGTCCGAATTGTTGATCGCCAGTGTGCTGCCGGCTGGCGCGGCGATGTATCCCGAACCGCGAATATCGGCGAAGGGGATGTTGTACTGGTTGCCGTCGTAGAAGCCCTCCTTGATGATGTCGCGGAACAGAAGGTTCCTGCCTGCGACCGATCGCGTCGCGTTGTAGCCGACAGCCAACGGCGTGAACGTCGGGCGGGCGTAGTACGTCTGCCGGCCAACCGTGTTTGCGACAGGCGAGCCGTTCTTCATGTGCTGCACTTCAAGCACAACATCGGTGCCTGCATTCGCGCTGGGGATGGTCGGCGTGATCGATGCCGTTGCGTTGCCCGCGCCGGTCGTCGACTTCAGCGTGGCGTTCGCCCAACCGACGATCTGCGTGCCATCGGTCGCGTTGACCACACGGGCACGGAAACCATCAGGGCTTCCAACGTAGCTGGCAGTAAAGACCAACTCGCCGGACGTGTAGAGCGACGTTCCCGACAGGATCGTCCCCGTCTCGATGCGGCCGACCGTGACAGGCCTTGCGCCGGCATTGCTGCGGGCACCTGCAAAGGTAGTGCCTGACGGAAACTCTTGATCCCATACGTCGTTGACGCCCGCGCCTGTGGCCTTGTACGGACCCCAGACAAGCGTGTCGTTGAGTTCGACAGTAACTAGCTTTGGGTCGCCGGCGACGATCAATGCGATCTTGTCGCCTGACACCAGAGTCCGAGGCCAGTTGACATTCAACGCCGCGTTGTAGTCGTAGTCGTTGCCGATGAGCCGGCGCTTCAACTGAAAAGCAGTAGCGCCGGTTATGGTACCTTGGCTGAAGAACAGGGCGTACTGATCAGCGGAATCGTTCAGGACCTGCAACAACGTGCTTGCGCTGCTCCCGACGATCATCGAGGCGACGTGCGTCCGCGATCCGGTGTCGGCGGCGATGCGCCCCGTGCTGCTGCTGGTGACGGGCGTGAAGGTAACCGGATTGGGTGAAAGTGTAACGCCTTCGACCGGTGACAGCGTATCAGCCACGGCGAGCAGTGCCGTCTTAAGCGCCGTCAACGACTGATTTTGAGAAATGGCCATCGCTGTTCTCCAGTTCAGACGTTCAGGGTGCAGCTGTCGGTGAGATCGCCATTCAGGTGCCAGAGGTGCAGCAAGCCCTCCTCGTTGCCGACATAGGCGGCGGTGGGCGGCGCGAAGTTGTTCTTTCGGTAGCGCGTCGGCGCATGGAAGATCGCGGCCTCGCTGATGACGCCTCCCGTGTACGGGTTGTTGTCGATGAAGTGACCGAAGCGGGCGCTGCCTTGCATCTCTGGTGTCGCGCCGGCGTTGGTGCTGAGGATCGGTACGCCGTTGACGAACACGGTGTAGCGCTGCCCGCCGGGATGGATGAACAGCACCAGATGATAGTGCTGGCCGACCACCAGCGGTACAGTCGTCCCGCCGCCGTTATAGCCGATGGTCGCGCCGTCGCTCGTCCAGTACTCATAGCCGCCCGGCACGAACATCGGCACCTGAAGCCCGGTCGTCGCGACCGACACCGGCGTAAGCCAGCACTCCACCGAACAACCGCCATAGATGCTGGGGACGGTGTTGAGGGGTGAGGTAAGGTTGCCCTGCCGCCGCCCCTGCGCGAACCGGCCAGCCGCATAGGTCACGGCGGTGCTGGACTCGGCAGTCAGGTTGATCTTCGGCCGGCTGAGGATCGGGCGGGCCGGCACGGTCAGCGGTCGATTGATGGGAATGCCATCGCCCGCCAGATCGACATAGATCATGTTCTGCCGGCCATCGTCGCCGGAGGTGAGGAACGGCGATATCTCGACACGACCTGAGGCGGGTGCAGCGGCCAGCTGGATCGTTATGCCTGTCGCGCCAACGGTAAGCGAGTTGATCGTCAGCGCGGCGTTGGTCGAACGCTCGCGGACCATGAACCGCGACTTCGGATCGCCGACAGCGGTCAGCGTCGTGGCACCCGCCGGCAGCGTAACCGGCACGAAGACGGTGGCACCGCTGACCGTTGGTGTACCGAGAACGCCGCCGCCCAGCCCGACCAGGCCAAAGCGGGCGCCGCCCATCGCGCGCAGGAAGGAATACCCCTGATAGATCGCGCCGATCTGGGTCGCGTGGATGCCCTCGGTGGCCAGCGTGTCGATATTGTGGAGCGGGATGTACGTTCCCCCGCTCTCCTTCGCATAGTCCTCGTACACGCCGCGACCGGTAGCCCGCATCGGTTCGGGGCCGTAGGTCGCGCTGTTGATGTTGGGGACGCTCGTGTAGAACCGGCTTGGCGCCGGGCCGGTGACGTTGTCGAGCACGACCTTGTCGGCCAGCTCCAGCTTCGCCCGGATGTCGAGATAGGTCTTCCCAACGTCGGAATGGCCCTGATACCACCAGTGCGCGGCGATGCGGTTGCCGACCGCATTCAACAGATCGATCGTCTGGTTGGCAAAGGTGCCGCCGGGCTGCCACTGATCGATGCTGGTCGCACCGTTGACCGAGAATGCGAGGCCGCAGGCGACGCCGCTCATCGCAGCGTGACGATTGATCAAGTCCGCCGCCGCGGCTGCGTTCAGCACGTTGCTGCCGGTGGTTGGCTGGATCCACGCCCCGTTGGTGTTGATCTCGCCGGTGCCGATGACGGCACCATTCTCCGGATTGACCGTGACCCCCAGCGACTCGATGGAGGCGGTGTCCTGCTGATTGTAGCCCATGCGGACGGCAAGGGACTGGCCGCGGATCATGGCGATGTCGCCCATGTAGAACGCCACCGTGCCCGCCTGCCAGGGGCCGGTCGCGCTCCCACCCAGGTCCAGCAGCAGCCGGCCAGTGCGCGCCTCGACGCCGGTCACGTCGATCGGTCCGTTGGCAACAGGAGCGCTCGCGGTGACGCGCCATGGTGCCTGCACGACGCTGCTATCGGACGCGCGGCGGACGCGGGCGTATAGCGCCCCGGCGCCGGTGACATTGACGGCGACACGCACCGGCCCTGCCCCCTTACCCGGCGCACCGCCGGTCGTGGTCGATCGCTGATAGGTCCGGCTGGGCGTTGCCAGCTGGGACATGGTGAAGGTCGCCGGCGTCTCGGATGCGGCGTCATCGTCGTTGATGATGCCGATAGCCGTGCCCACTGCAATCGTCGCACCAGACGGCAACGGCGCCGATAGCGTCGCCTTTACCTGCTCGTTCGACTCAAGATCGGTGTCAGGCGCGATTGCGAAATCCGCGTTGGCTGACGTACTCCCCGCCGGGATAGTGACGCGAATGGCAGTAAATCCGTTGACCAAATCTGCCGCGCTCGCCGGATTGGTATCGCCCGGCCCCGGCGTGACTAAAACGCTGCAATCAGCGCTGTAAGCAGCAGGGATGGTGACCGGGAAACGAAGGAATGCCATGGCTTAATTGCCTTCCGAAACGGTCGCCGCGTTGGCGATCGTAAATGCTGGAGGGGTTGGATCGCCTTCACTGACAGTCGCCGCGTTGGCGATGCTGAATGCGGGAAAGCTGGGCGTCGCGGCAGCCTCGGCCGCTGCGATATAGTCAGCCGCGATGACGTTGACCGCGCGGCTGTCATCGTTCGACAGTGTTACGCCCTTGGCAGCAAATGCCGATCGGATCGGCGCGCCCCAAGCAGACGTGAAGTTCTGCACCGTAGTCGCCGGCGTGATCGTGGAGGTGCCGAGCGTGTTGTCGAGGGTGGCGCCGGGAACGACGATGGGCGGCTTGCCAAGCCGCAAACCCAGCTTCAGCCTGCCGCTGCGACGGGAGAGGGCAGCGCCGATCACTTTCCGGCTTCCTGTGACCAGTCGCGCAGCCAGCGGACAGCCGACCGGCAATCCTCGCCGGCGCCGCGCAGGTCGACGATGTACCCAGCCACGGACGCGTCGGTCAGCTCAGTCGGGACGGCGGGTTCAGCCGCGCAGGCGAGGCGATCAGCGGGCGGGATCATGACGCGCAGCACCGGCTTGCTCCCGGCGCAACCGCTCAAGGACGCCAGCGGTAGCAGGACCGACAGCAGCATCCGTGCCTTTGGTGCGAACTTCATCGCGTAGAGCCTCCTGACTATTCTGGAAGGCGGCGTCTGCCGCGGTCTGGTTGGCTGTGGCGGTGCGATCGGCCGCGATCGTGCGCTCGGCAGCGTCAAGACTGGCATCGGCGCGGTCGATGCGGATTGCCTGCGCCTGCTTGCCTGAGAGCCACCGGTCGAAGGCGAAGCCGATCACACCGCAGGCGGCAACCAGCAGCAGGAAGGCGCAGGCGACGATGGCGGCGGTGCGCCAGCGCTCAGGGACGCGGGCGAAGAAGGCGAGTAGAGGCATCAGCGCGCTTCCTTTACCGATACGGGATCGTCAGGCGTGCCGGCTGGCTCCGCAGCGCGAGCGGCGAGCGTATCGGCGTTCTTGGTCGCCGTGTCCGAACCGACCTTGGAACCGCCCAGATAGAACCCGTAGGCCGTCGAGAAGGCGGCGATCATCGCACCGACGATCAGCGGCTCGTGCGGGTTCTTCGCGAATCCATAGGCGAACATGCCCATGATGCAGAAGGCCATGACCTCGCGGGCATCGGGGAACTTCATGCCCAGCCTCCGTCACGCAGGGCGCGTTCGAACGCCTGCGCATAGTCCTCGACCAGCTCAGCGCGATCGGTGCCGTTGATGATGCGGCGCGCGGCTACATACTGCTCGCGGGTGGCGGTGCCGGAAGCCGGGAGGTAGTCCGACAGCTTCTTGCCGCTGAACCAGCCCTCATCCATGCCGCGGCGCATGATCTTGGCCGCCAGCTCAGCGTTCATCGCCAGATCGGGGTTGCCGACCAGATCCACGCCGAGCTTCTCGCCGGCCTTGGCGTAGTTCACCTTCCACGTCAGCTGCACATAGCCGCGGCCGTAGTAGCGAGGCCCGTCGCCAGCACAGGTGTTGCCATAGGCGATGCACGTTTTGGGGCGCTCGCCGGCCACGTCATACATGCGGGTGAAATAGGCCGTACCGCCACGCTCACGGATCGGCTGCATGGTCTTAGCCGTCTCGTGCCAGGCAGTGGCCAGCATGTAGGCAGCATGGGACAGGGGGGCGCCTTCAGCCGCTGCCAGCAGCGTGTTCAGGCCGTTGACCTGTCCCTGGTTGAGGATGCCCAGCCGGGTGCGCACCGTCTTGAAGAAGGCGGCTTCGTTCATTCGCCTGTTCCCCGGATGTTGTTGATTCCCGAAGCGACCTTGCCGGCCCACGGCGGCATCTCGCCGCTGGTCGCGGCCTTCAGCAGCTCCATGGCTTGCAGCAGGGCTGGATCGTTGGGGTTGTCGGCGCGGATCTTCGCGGCGAGTAGCTGGACAGCGCTTACCGCGTAGACCAGCTTCAGCTCAGCAGAGTGCGCAGCGGTCGAAGCAGTCTCGACCTTGGCTTCTAGGTCGCTGATACGCTTGCGCATGTCTTCCATGTCTTCAGCGCGAGCGGCGAGAGCGCCGGCCTCCCGCTCGTTGGCGAGCTTCTTCAACGCCGGCCACGCCTTCACCATCGCACCGAAAAAGCCGAATACCAGCACCCAGATGCCTACACCGCCCGGCGTCAGTTCCTTCATGAAGGGGAGCGGCTCAGACATGACCGCCGCGGCCGTAGCTACGAGCCAGCGCTATGATGAATACCGCATCGGCTGCGCCCAGCGCGTAAAGGGCAGCCCAAGCCGCCTCACTGTCGGGCATCACCAGCCAGCGCAGAACAAATCCGAGCATGACAATGGCCGTCGTCGCGCAGCCGAGCCGCATCGGGTCACCCCGTCGGGCTGGCCCGAAAACTGCGGCCGATGCCCCCGGGAGGACGTAGATGAGTGCCGCGCCCCAACTCGCGACATTCAACAGGCGCAGGCATGTCAGCAGATCAGGCAGCATGGCCCGCTATCAGGCCACGCGTCGTCCGCGATTACCGCCGTCAGGGCGTAGGTGCGTCTCCGACGAACGCTGTCTCGACGTTTCGCTGGCAATGGCCCGGAGCCTCGCCCAGCAGAATGAACAGCCGATCGATCATAGGCGCGAGGATCAGCGCCCAACGGTCGCCGCGAAGCTCTCCGCGCCCGACATAGCTGCTGATTGTTTCGTCAGCGGATGGCTTGTCATCGGTCAGGTGCAGCACATAGGCGAAGTCGATCACCAGCACCTTCACCAGCTGGTCGATCGAGACGAGTATCTGCTGAAGCCACTCGCGCAGCCGTTTCATGCCGGCGCCTGTCCGGCTGTGATCGCGGCAGCGCGCCCTTCGCCGATCAAGCCGACGCTTTCCAGATAGCCGACGCCCATCACTACGTCTGGATCAGCCAAGTCGATGTCGACGGCCAACGCTGATAGGGCCATGAAGTCCTGCACGATCATGTCGGTGGACGTGCGGATGGCAATGCGCTCGGCTTGGGTGAACAGACGCTGGAAGGCGAGGCGCGTGAGCGGCTCTGGCGCCGGCTTGCGGACGAAGCCCTGCATAGCGGGCACCCAATCCACTGTTTCGGGCCAGCCGAACATCACAGCCGTGGCATAGACGCCTTCCGTAGCTTCGGGCTCGTCGTCATATGGTCCTGACGCGATCTCGTGGGTATCGCTGTCGATGAGAAGCCAGCTCATCAGTAGATCCTCACATAGCCCTGCCCGCCGACATTGCTGCCGTCAGACACGCGGAACGCAGATGCAGCGCCTTGCAGGAAGACGTTGGCGGCTGTGTTGTTGGTATACGTGCCGGATAGATTGAAGGTGAAGTCACCCCCCGCAGCGATAGTCTGTGTGACGCCTTGAACGACGATGGAGCCGCCGCCCTGCATTTGTCGGTACAGCTCGACCCTGAACTGCCCTGATGGGCCGTTGTTGATGACTTGGACAGACGTTTCCAGCGTTACCGTCGCGCCCGGTGGTACGAGAGTGCCAGGGGTGCCCCCGAACGATGTAGCCGATGTATTGCTAGCGCCGTTTGCGCCCTGCGCTCCATCGCTGTTCTTCTGGATCGTCGCCGTAGCTCGCAGCGGGCTACCCGGAACCGCGACAACGAATGTCAGCGCCCCCGCCGCGCCCCCGAAAGCATTCATATTCGCGATGGCGCCTGCTGCCGAGATGGTCAGGTTATCAGGCCCAGTGGTCGAGAAGCTGGACGGGTCGCTTTGCGCGAAGCCTGCGGCTGTGTCGGTATAACCGTCGTTTCGCATGAACGTGGGAACGCCCGGTAGCTCCACGCGGGTCACGTTGATGCTGTACGACTGCCCCGGCACGTATGCGCCCGTCTTGTCGACCTTCAGCTGAGACAGAACCGGGTTCACTGTCAGGTTCGGGGCGTTGTCGCCCTTCTCCCCCGGTTGGGCCGTCAGTGCCGCATTGAAATCGGCTACCTTCTGATAGGCCAGCCCCCAAGCATTTCGATAATTAGCAGGAATGATAGGCGTGTCGACCGTCACGTCATCCCACGCCGGCATTAGCGAACGGAGATAATCATCCCAGTCGTAGATCGCGTCATCAGCCGCTAGCCGTGCTGCGCCGATCGCGGGGTTTGCGGCCTCCAAGCCATCTGCCGCTTTGGCCCGCAGCGCCGTCCAATCCGCCACGAGGGCATTCTTGTCGATGATGGCCTGCGGCTTCTCGCCTGCCGACAACCAGCCATCGGAAGCCACTCGGGCCAGTCGATCAGACACCGCGGCGATCTGCGGTCCCAGCGCCAGGTTGAGCTGCGCGCTCAGGGCAGAGACGCGCTGATAGGCGAGTGTCCACGCGTTCCGGTAATTGGTCGGGTTGATCGGCGTGTCCGTCGCCGTGTCGTCCCATGCCGGCGAAAGGCTGCGGAGATAATCGTCCCATGCGTACACGGCGTTGTCGGCCGCTACCCGCGCCGCGCCCAAAGCCGGGTTGGACGCCTCGTAGTCGGCCGACAGGGTGCGCTTGATCTGCCAGTCGTTGACCAGCGCGTTCTTGTCGATGATCGTCTGCGACTTCTCGTCGCGCGACAGGATCGAATCCGACGACATCGCTTCGATGCGGGCGATGGCTTCGGCTAGGGCGGCGCGCTCTTCTGGCGTCAGGCCCTCGCCACCGGCAAGGGCGGCACCGAACTGCTCCAGCGCCTGCGAGGCGTCCCGCCACGCGGCCTGATAACCCGCCGGGTCGGGGACGGCCGATATCGTGGTATAATCAAGCCACGACGGCGACAGGCCTTGAAGGTAATCGTAGAGCGCCTGCACCTTGGCGAAGGCGTTGTCGCGGACCGATGCGAGGTAAGATGGCGACCCCAGATCGACATAGCGCTGCTGCAACGCATCGCGCTGGGCCGTCCGCTGGTCATAGTCGATCTTGGCCTGACGCTTCTCAGACGGGTCGAGCCAGCCGTCCGACACTGCGCGGGCGATTTGCGCGTCGAGATCGATGATCCCCTGAATAATCGGCCACTGCTGCGGATCGTAGACGGTGGGCGCCGCCCCCTGCACCGCTGCCGTTTCGTCCGAATACGCGGCATAGATGGCGGGGTCTTCCTCTCGCAGCATCATGGGCACGGTGCCATCGACCTGGATGGTCATGTCGGCAATGCGGAACAGCTTGTTCGTCCAGCCCAGCGGGTAGAAGCTGAAGCGGATCGCGTCACCCTTCTGGAACTTCCATGCGGTCGCCTGGAAGACGGCGGTGAAGGTGCCCCCGAACTGGAACCGGGCCAACCGCAGCTTGGCGAGGCGCTGCGCCTGCCCGGCGGACTGGACCAGCGGCAGGTTGATCGTCTGGACGCGATCGATCCCGTCCGTGCTGGCGATCCGCACCTCGGGATGGTCAACCATCTGGTACAGCGAGGCGGTTGACGGATCGGTGTAGGCGCCGCGGATCACGTTCACGCTGTCGCTGAGCGGTGCGGTCTGGTCCCACGTATACTCGCCCAGCACGTCTGCCGTGGTCAGGCTGCCGATCGGCGCGGCGAGGTCGTTGAAAAGCACGGACAGGCGGATCTTGCCGTCAACGTCGTCCAGCACGGCGTTCATCGTCGCCTTCAGGTTGTCGAGGACGAGGCTGGTTTCATCGCCCTCGCTGAAGATGCCGTCGCAGCGATAGCGGGGCTCGGTCGTGCCGTTCGGGCGCGTGACCGGCTCATCGCAGACGTTGGCCGCGGTCGCGAAGCTCGCGAGATCGAGGCGGGCAGGGGGAATACCCTTACCGACCGCCAGCTTGCCGTTGATCCGCCAGCCGAGCAGGTAGGCGAGCATCACCAGCGCAGGATTGCGGCAAGCACTGTCCACCGTCGACCACGTGTTCTGATCGGAAGGGTTGAAGCCGGACGCACGAGGATCGGGAACGGGGATGCCGTCACCGACGATCGTCATGCGGGTTGGGATCGACCCGCCGGCGAAGGGGCTCTCGGTCTTCTTGCTGTTGCCGGTCAGCTTGTAGCGGAGGCGGATGTACGCGCAGCCGGTGTAGCGGCGGGAGGAGCCCATGCGGCTGCTGGTGACGATTGCGTTGGCTGCCGATCCTTCAAGGATCGCGTTGACCGTCAGGTAGCCGGCATAGGTCGAGGTGACCCCGCCACCGCTCGTCCACGCCAGCTTGTCGTCGAACCAGATCTCGCGGATCGCACGGACACGGTGGCTGGCGCAGACGATGAACCGATCAAGGGTGGATTGATCGGTCGCCCACTCCTGATCGCGAACATCGGTCGCCATGGCGGTTCCGCCAGCTACAAAAGTGCGGAATGCCCGCGTGTTGACCGACGCGTTCAGCCGGTCGAACCCTGCGTCGGATGCGCGCGGCGCCTTCGGCTTGCCGGCCAGCAGTGATCCACCCAACGCCAGCCCGGACGCGATTAGGCTGAACGTGCCGGCGGATACGCCAAACAAGGTCGCCGTACCTGCGAGCGGGACCAGCGCTGCGCCAGCGGTTGCGACGATGGCGCCGACCGTCGCGATTGCAGCGCCGACCTTCAAGACCGTGCCGACAGCCTTACCCATCAGCCAACGCTCCAGGCTTTGGCCCAGCGCTCACGGCCAAACCGGATCAGCCCTGGCGCGCCGTCTTCCTCACCGATGAACAGCGCGTCCGGCCCGATGCAGACGCCCACCATGCCGTCGACCATCACGAGGTCGCCGCGGCGAGCGAAGCCGACCTCGCGTTCCTCAAACCCGGCGTCGATCGTCGCTGCCAGCGTGCCGGCGCCGTAGGTCTTCAGCGCGCGGACGCTGCCGGCGACGGAACGGTACTTGCCCCGGTATGCTGCGGCGGGGTCCTCGCCGGTCATCGCCTCGACGGCACCAGCTGCGAACAGGGCGCAGTCCATCTTGCCCCAGACAAATTCGGCACCTTCCAGCCCGGCCAGATAGTCGTGCAGGCGCTGTTCCCAATCGGGGAGGCGGATCATCGGCTATCCAGTCTGGGGATAATGCCGCCAGTGCCGTAGGACGCGCCTGCGCCATAGCTGACGGGTGTGTTGCCGATGATGGGCGAGCCGCTGTTGCCGTTTGCGATGGCGATAGCGGCGCGGGCAGAGAGGTCGCCCGGGTCGAACGTCTCTTGGTCGAGGTACGTCCGGTTCGATGCGGCGGTATAGGCGGCGAGGTAGCTCTGTATCGTCAGGTTGATCGTCTGGCTCTCAGGCGATCCGCCGATGGTAAGCGAGGTCATCCAACCGGTAAAATAATGCTGCACCGCTCCCCGCTGGGTGCCGTTCTCGTCGCGGATCATCCGCCACAGCTGGCCGGTGCGGCCCTGCCAGTTGGCCTTGTTGCCGACGATGTTGAGCAGCGCGCTATCCAGCGTGACCAGTCCGGACAGCTTGGCCGTCACGCTGTCAGACCCGCCGTCCTTGTTCCGGACAGGGCCGATGTCGACCACCGTGGGGTCGATCCCGTCGAAGCTGAACCCGTCTAGGTCGGTGTTACCGGTGCCCGTGAAGGCGATGGTATGGCCGCTGGTATTCGCCCGCAGCGGGTCACCCAGGATGTCGAGATAGCAGAAGAAGACCGGGCGAATGACCTGCGCGTCGAGCGCCAGTGAGGCGGCTGCGTCGGGGCGGCTCACCGGGCTTCCTCGCATTCGAAGCTGAAGGCAGTCAGGCCGTTCGCCCGCGACCAGCCGATCGGCTGCGTCATTGCCATCATGGCGAAGGGGTTGATCAACTCCACCGCCGTACCAGCTGCGGGGATCTCGCCCAGCTCGGGCCCGAACGACGCGGTGCCCTGACCCTGACCGTTTGTGACGAGGGGAAGGGTGAGGCACACAAGGCGGAAGTGGCCGCTGGGCAGCTTCACCGTCAGGAACTTGCCCGCCTTCAGGACTGTGGCATTTGCCGGAAGACCCTGCATCGGGAGCGTATCGGCATTGCCCGCGTCCGTCCGAACCGTTGCCGTCGTGACTGTGGTCTGCGAACAGCCGGCGCGCAGGCGAAAGGTGTTGCGGACGCCGCGCAGCCCGATGATGAAGGCGCGGACGACAGCCTCTTCGTCTTCAGTGGCGATGCCATCGATGGTGGCGGTGGCCTGCCAGAGACCGGCGCCGGGCAGGCCTACAACCTTGCGGGTGTTCGTCCAGCCCGAGCGGTTCACCTGAGCCGGCTCGTTCAGCATCCATCCCTCGGACGCGAGTTCCACGCCGGCAGGGAACAGGATTTCAGCCATGTCTATCGGCTAGGCTGGCGACAGCAGCGCGATTACCGCCGTCAGAGCCCCGGCTTGCGAAGCTCTGCGACCGTGTTGACCGTCGCCGCCTGAACCAGCCCGGGCGCTGCCTGCTGAAGGATCTGCACTGTCTGCGGGCCGGTGACGCTCAGCACCTCCATCGCGAAGGCATCACCCTTGCGGGCTGCCAGCTGGATCACGACAGGCGGCATGGAAGCGGCGGATGCTGGCCGCTCTGCTCGCGTCTGCCCCAGCGGAATGACCGTGCCGCCCTGCGCGCCCATGCGGAGCAGCTCAGGCCCGCGACTTGCTCCCTCATTTACCCGCACAGTCTGGCCGGGTCCGACATAGCCGCCAGAGGCGCGGCCGAAGAGCCCGGCGATGGAAGCGCCGATACCGCCACCCCCGCCGCTGCCACCGAACAGGCTTTGAGCAAGAGGCTTGATGACGGCCTGCTGGATAGCGATCCGCAGCAGGTCCGCAACGATCTGGCGCGACACGTTCCGGAATGCGTCCCCAAGGTTCTTGGAGTTCACCACGGCATCCGTCAACTGAGTGTTCAGCGCCTCCAGCCCGTCGACCGCGATACCATCTACCGCCTCCGACAGGTTGCGGCCCACCGCCTCAGTCTGACGCTGGTAGCGGGCCGCTACCCCCTCATACTGCCGCTCAACGCCCTCGCGCCGGGCACCGAATAGCCCGCCAAGCTGGGCGAGACGCTTCTGTGCAATCTGCTTTTCAACCTCGGTCGTCTTCTTCGAAGCCAGCACCGATTCCAGTTCCAGCCGCTCGCGTTCGAAAGCGAGATCCAGCAGCCGAAGCGCGACGTTGCGCCGCTCGACGTTGGTTTCGGCAAGATTGCCCTGTTCGTTCAGCGCATCAGCCTGCCCGTCGAGTTCTGCCTTCTGCAAAGCCAGCGTCTCGTCGAGGAAGCGCTGAGCCTCGTTGATGTTAACCAGCCTCAGCCGCGCATTGGCGATGCGATCCTCGTAGCTGGCAAGCTCGCTTTTTTGGGCCTTGCTACGATCGGGATCGGCATTGATCTGCGCTTTAGCAGCATCGCGCTCGGCTATGATGCGCTTACGGGTGGCTTCGTCCTGAAGGCGGGTATCGGATGTAAGCGCCGCTTCAGCGTCCGCTAGCTCCGCCTGCCCGCGAAGACGCTGGCTGACGAACTGCGCCTGCTCACGCGCCTGCTTCTCAGCCTCGCGTTCGGCACGGCGGGCGGCAGCGGCAGCCTTCCGCGCGGCCGCTGCATCCGCTTTATCTTGCTTGTCGCTCTCGCGCTTCGCCTCGACAGCCCGAGCACCGCCAGCCACCTTCTCCAGATTGCGAAGGCGGATTTCTAGGGCATTAAGGTTGCCCTGGGCGATATCAACATCGGTCTGACGCTGCCGTGCCGTGATGGCCGACGATGCCGCACCCCGACCGGGGATGCCCATCGTGGCCGGTGCAGCCCGCTCGGTAGCCGCCGCAGCAGCAGCATAGGCGCGGGCTAGGGTCAGCTGAGCCTGAGCATTATTCAGGGTGGCCCGCGCCTCGTAGGTCATCGCTCGTGCACGATCGAGTGAGGCTATGCGCGCACGCTCCGACTGATTGGCCGTTCCACCCAAGACGCCGGCGAGCAACCGCTCGGCTTCAGCAGTCGCCTCGGCTGCGGCCTTTACCTCATCATGGGCTGACTTCAGGCTGAATAACTTTTCGGCAAGGAGCGCTGCTACCGAACCGGCAGCGAGTAACGCGGCTCCCCATGGCCCTGCGAAGAACGAGGCAACCCGGGCAGCCCTGCCGCCAGTATCCGCCAGCGCGTCAGCAACCTGCGGGGCCTGCTGGGCGAGGATCAGAAATGGTGATTGCCCGCTAGACAGGCCCACGCCGATATCGGCGATTTGGCGGCCAAGGTTACGCTGAGCGTTCGCCATAGCAGCTGATGAGCGAACGATCTGACCCTCTGCGCGAGATGCCGACCTTTCAATCCGAGACATGCTCGTCTCGGTTGCGGAGGCCGCGCCAGTCACGACCGCGGTATAGCCATCGGTCTTTGCGATCAGCTCAACGACGACGCTATCAGCAGTGACCGCCACCTCGGGCCTCCATCAGCTTCGTGAGCCGCGCCGCATCAGCAGCAGGCCGCTCAGTATTGTGCGCGTCGTTCCAGCCCCACAGGCGGGCCTGGTATTCCCACCACGTCAGATCACGCCAGTCGGCTTCGAAGACGGAGCAGTTCGTGATCACTTGCGCGAAGTCGATCGGCTTTTCGCGGTCGCCGGCTTTTTCGCCGGCTCCGCTTTTTTTGGCGGTGTGTACCCTTCGATGCGAGCCGCCAAGATAGCCGCCGCAGTGGCCCAAGCCTCGCGCAATGGGGCCGCCGCGCCGTAGTGCTCGACAAGCCGCTTGGCCGTCATTGCAGAGACGATGACCTCGACCCCATTGACGATACCGCGTCCGCCACCGATCAGACCTAGGCGGATCGTCTCCAGCAGATCCTCGGCATAGGCTTCCGCTTCGCCGGTTACCCCGATCGTTTCACCTTCGAAGAGATAGCGGCCCTTCAGCACTCGGGCGTAGAGCGCGAAGACACCACAGCCGCGCTTTTCCTGAAGCTCGGCGAGCTGGGGCAGCTTCAGGTCAAATAGGTATTCGCCGTCGCCGAAGTGAAGCTCCAGCGCGGTTTGCGGGGTCACGTTGCCGGCGTCCAGACCAGATCGTTCTCACCGGCGATCGTGATCTCGCCCGTGCTGTCGCCGCCAGTCTGAAGGCTCAGGTTCTTGGCAGTCATCACGCCGGGACCAGCGAAGGTGCCGAGCAGATTGCCCTCGTCCGTGCCGTCGTACTGGATGCCGTCGACTTCGTAGTCCGCATGCGCGCCCAGCAATGCCTTGAGCGCGGCGACCTGATCGGCGTTCGCCACGCCCGAACCGGTGATATCCCACTGAAGGCCATTGACCTTCACGCCACGGCGAGGGACCGCCCCTGGCTTCGCGCAGTCGCGCCGGAAGCGGTCGCTGGTATTCGCCGTTTCGTTGATCGTGACGTTTTCGATGCCGCAGAGGATCGTGCGGGTGCTGCCGACCACCGAGTAGATGATCGCCGCGTCAAACTCGGTCGGATAGGACATGCGGGCACTCCGGGCGTGATAGTACCCGGCTGTGCTATGGCTGGAGGCGCTTGCCTGTTACCGCCGTCAGGGGCAGCCTTCAGCCTTCTCCAGTCCAGCCTTCGTCGTGTATGCCGTCGAGCCGCCGAAAGTCGCCTGGACACGCCGGTTTTCGAGTTCAGTGTTAGCCGCAGTCATAGCGCTGCGTTCGGACGCGCTTGCGCCAGCAGGAATGACAATTTCGCCTTGGACGTTACACTTAATCGGCTTCTCGCAGCTCGAAAGCGATAGCATCGTCAGAGCGACCAAGCCGAGCCAACGCATACAGACCTCCTACGCAGTGGAGGTCCTGATACGCAGGTTGACGATCCCATGGAAGGCGTCAGCCTCGTCTCCATCGGGCAGCACGAGCGACCCGCGCCACATGACCAGCATCTGCCCGCGATCAATGTTATAACGCCGCTGGTCGAGCCCATCAGCAACCCGCCCCATGATCCGGCAGGCATGATCCTCGCCGGTTTCTACCGTGATCCCGGCCACTTCACGCGGTTTCGCAAAAACATGGATGCGGACGTTCAGTTCTTGTCCGTCGAGGCATGTGGCGATGATTGGTGAGGAAGGGCCGTAATTCTCATACCGGGAAAACGGCCACGGCGGGGAAGGCGGCGGTACACTGGTGAAGATGTGCTCTGCCGGCAACAGCTCGTTGATTGCCGGGCTGTTCTTCATGGCCGTCAGGATGGCCCGTCGAACGGGCAAGGTGCTATCAACGGCCATTACTTGTTAGCCTCAGAGATGGCACGAGCGACCAGCGCGATGACCTCGTCTTTCTTGGCTGCGACGGCCGGCCCCATAAAGGGGCGCGCGGCGACTTTTGAAGTCCCAAACTCAAGAGCCGCAGAGTAGGGGGCGTTGCTGGAAACTTCGACACGCAAGGGGGCAGGTTGCACCGTCTCGATGTTGTCCGCGAGTCGATGGGTGTCAGCGTTAGGCGCTTGACCGGGCTGACTTGGGACATGGCCCTTGCCAGATTGTGCGCCGGCCGTGATGCTGATCTGAGCCTCAACCTGGATGGTGTTACCCCCGACAAACAGCGCCTGACCGATCAGCCGCTCTGCGCCTCTGCCTCGCATGCGCTCCAATCGTCGACTATGCTCTTTGGCGCCTTTGATCCTAGGCACGCTGCACCAGCCCTTTGAAGGGCGAGCGGCCACCTTCTGCGGCCATCTTCACGCCGATCGCGGCTATTTCGCGAGCCAGATCGTACGGTGTCATGCCCTCCGCCCTCGGCAGTCCCAATATACGCCCATGGGATCTAGCGTGACGCTTTGCAGCGCCCATGCGCCAGCGCTCGGCCCCGCGGTCACATGGACAATCGCGTCCGTGTCGAGCTGCCCCGCCAACGATGCGGTCAGCACGAGCAGCCGAACATCGATGTCGCGATAGCCTTCCTGCGCACGCATAGCCTCTGTGGCAGCGTCGACCTGCACCTGACAGGGCTTCACGATCGGCGTGCCGGGGGTGGTGATCGATCCGCCGTCGTCCAGCACAGGCGTACCCGGCCAGCGAACCTCAGAGTCAAAATATGCTCCTAAGCCGGCAGCCGAGAAAGCCATACCGATGTCTGCAAATGCCTGCTCAATGCTCATGCCGGGATTCCCCAGCTGGAACGGATGTGGTACAAGGTGGCGTCGGACGAATTGAGCCTCGCCCGACGCCTATCAACAGCGAATTGGACCTTCGCCGATGACCGACAAGCCCCTACCATCGCCTGAACTCCTGCGTAAGCTGCTGCGGTACGAGCCGGAGACGGGAAAATTGTACTGGATGCCGCGCCCTCCCTCTATGTACGAGGGAAAGCGCAGACGCCCAGCCCAACTGGCGGCAACTTGGAACACTCAATTCGCCGGCACAGAAGCGCTGGCTTATCTGACGAATGGCTATCCATATGGTCAGGTTCTGGGGCGGTCGGTTTCTGCTCATCGGGTGATTTGGGCGATGGCGTACGGCGCGTGGGCGACTGGCGTCATAGATCATATTAACGGGATCACGACGGATAATAGACTTGAGAACCTGCGCGAAGTTACTCATTCGGCCAACATGCAGAACTCCAAGCGGACGGCTCGGAACACCAGTGGCACGATGGGCGTCCATTTCGAAGCGCGGGGACAGCGCTGGATAGCCCGTGTGGTCGTTGATGGCACCAGACGACATATCGGAACTTTTCGCGACAAACAGGACGCTATCACCGCTGTTGTGAACGCAAGACCGGCGCATGGCTATCATCAGAACCACGACCGACCGAACTCGACATAACCGACCAAAAGGGGGCCTCCAGAGTTGCGGTGAAGCATTACAGCAAACTCACGGCCATAGAGAGTAGCGGAATATCCCCCCGTTATGGACCGATTGGCCGCTGCTTCACTTACTGCAACATCAAGGCTGGCAGAGCGGAAACGGGTCACGCCTGCGGGCAGCTGGTCGGCTGCGGTCTTGGCGATCCCAGTAACCCCGTCCAGCGCCATATTGTGGGCGGCAAGGGCGATCTGCCCGGGGATGGCGTCTTCGCCCCATGCCGGGGTGACAATCCGCAGCGCATCCGTCAGCCAGTAGCCGATCGTGTTGTCAGCGACCGCGACGAAGGCGGAATAGCGCGCCTTCAGGTCAGCCGGGGTCGCCGTGGCGACGGGTGCCGGCGTCTGCGCTGCCAGATAGGCGTTGTACGCTACAATGACCGCTGTGTCGTCGACCTCAGGGCCAAGACCCAGCAGGGCGCGCATCTGATCGGGCGTCACTTGGCCACCTCATAGCGAGACGTCCAGCCCGGCCCCTCAGCGTCCTTCACCGGCTCAATGCGGATGATCTGCTGATCCAGTACCCCGACGACGGCCGCGGCAGGATCTGCGTTCTTCTGGTTGGGCACGAACCACAGTTTGCCGCGCGCCGTGCCCGCGATGCCGAGAAACACACCAGGGATCAGGAGCGATGCCTGCGCGCCGTTGTCGACGATCATAGCTGGCGGACCTGATGCAAGGCGGTGCGCTCCCAGCGCCGCCCCTTGTTCGTCCGGACCCGGGCCTTGACCTGTGCCACAACGCCGGTCGCGTCGAACGACAGCGCCTGCCACTGTGATTGCTCCACCAGCGGCCAGTACTGGACGTGCTTGCCCCCTGTCGTGATGCGGGGGATGTGTTCGCCTGAGGTGTCGATGCCGATCCCCATCGCCGCGGCCGCTGCCGACACGCCGATATACTCGATGTCGATGATCTGCTCGTCAGCATCCAGCGCGGTGCCAAAGTTCATGGCATACTCGCCGCTGTCGGACGGGTCGAAGTCCTGATCGTAGCGCTGGACGCCCAGCGGGGCGCCGGCGACGACAACGGTCCGAGCCTGGATGCGCGGGATGGTGGCGATCCGCTGGACAGGCGCGGTGAGGGGGCCGCTCCCAGGCTGTAGATCGCCAGCGAGGATGCCGGTAACGAGGAGGAAGGTCAGCACGGCAGGTTAGACGTAGTAGTGGGCGACGATGCCGGCGACGGTGGAAGCCGTGCCGATCCGCGACGGGCTGATGTTGATGAACGAGCCGTCCGGGATGTTGAAGTAGGTCACGTCGGTCGTGTTGCCGAAGCGCGCGACCAGAGTGCCGCCAGTGCCGATGTAGATGGCGTCGGGGCGCTCTGACAGGTCGGCATCGGCCTCAGTTATCGCGACAGCGCGCTTGAAGGTGCCCAACTTGGCAATGGCGGCGGTGCCGGCCGGATCGGCAACAGGCAGGGGGTTCGCGGCAGACGCATCGGTCGCCGTACCGTCCGCACCGAAAGCGATCTTAGTGCGGGGGTAATGGATGCCACCGATCTCATCCGTCGCGAACGACGTGCCGGACGCGGGTGCCAGAATGTTGTCGGCCATCGTCAATCCTTAGAACAAGGGCCGCTGCACTGGAGTGAAGCGGCCCTGAGGTGTGCGAGGCAGGAAGATTAGCCCTCGCGGTGGAGTTCGATGGCCGAACGGATATCGTCGTTGGTCGCGCCCTCTTCGACTTCGACGCCCTCCGCCCTAGCGATGTCGAGCAACTCGGCCTTGGTCTTACCGGACAGTGCGGGCGGGCTGTCGGGCTTGCTGCCGCCCTTTTCGCCGTCCTCGTCATGGTCGAGCGGACCGGCGCTGATCTTGAGCAGACCGAAGCGCTCCACCTCCGCCACCTGATCGTCATTCAGCGTAACGCCCTTGCGGGTAGCGCCGGCTTCCACGAAGATGTCGCCGACGCCTCGCGCGCCCTTAGCCTCGTTGGTCAGGTCGTACGTCACCATGGTTCAGACTCCATCCACGAAGGTGATGGCCTTGGGGATGCGGTTCTCGTAGCCGCCGATCGACATGATCCCGGGCACCTCCCACGAGAACGGCCCCTTCTGCCACTGCGGGAAGAACTGATGACCGCCACCCGGCAGGTGGAAGCGATGAACCTCCAGCGTGTTGGCGTAAGCCACCAGCCGCTTCGTACCGCCAGCGCCAGCCGTCTCCAGATGGCGCGAGCGCTTGATCGTCAGGTTCGGGATCACCGAGTTCTGGCGAATGTACTCCAACACCGACGATCCGGTGTCGGTCATGCGGCGCGAGGCGAGCCCATTGTACACAGTCGTCGGCAGCGCCAGAGTGGTCGCCTGATAGGTCTCGCCGGTGTTGACCTCGATCGACGTGAGCGCGCTGTTGATCGTCGCGACCGCGGCATCCGGATTGCCGGCAGCCAGCGTGGCGCCAGCGCTGGTGGTTGTGGCCAGCGGGTTGTTCAGGAAGCCGGTCAGATACTTCAGTCCATCGCCGACCATCGCCGTCTTGTGGATGAACCGCTCGGCGGTCTTGGTGGCCGCATCAGCCTTATCCGACAGCGGATTGATGCCGAGCTGCTGACCGCGCTCCATATCACCTCGGTTCCACTTATAGCCGATCGCGGCCATGTGGTTTTCCTGGAGGAACTGAGTACGGCTGGCGTCCGCGTAGGGCATGTCGTCGGCCGCCACGTCGAACCACTCCGGCTTGCCGGCAATGTCGCCCGAGTAGAACAGCGAGCCCGCCGACCAGATTGAGCCCGCCGTATCGACCGGCATGAACTCCGCATAGTCAGCCAGTGGATAGCGGGTCATGTAGACGCCCTGCTCGACCCGCAGAAGCTGCGGCGCGAGGAAGGTGGCAACCTGCTGGGCATCGTTCAGGTCGACGCCGCGGATACCATCGGCGAACGCCACTGCGTTCGGCTGCGCGTCGAGGTGCGCAACCGCCTGCATGACGGAATCAAAGAAGACAGGCTTGGTCATGTAGGCCCCCGTTAGCGGCGCACGATGCGGACAACGCCCGCAGCGGCAATGGTGTCGTCGAACTGCCACCCGGCAGCGGCGGTGTTGCCGCTCGCCGTCGCGGTGACCGCGCCGGCAGCGGTGATGTAGACCTGCGCGCGATCCGTAGTGGCCGTGGTGGACTGCACCCAAAGCTTGCCACGGTTCTTCACGCGCACCGTGTCGCCGGGCGCATAGGCATCGACCGGGCGATCTGCGGTGACGACGAGGAAGCGGTTCGTGAGCGCAAAACCCATCAGGTCCGCCGAGACGGTGAGTGTCACGCCGCGATCGTTGGCGCCCTGGTATACAGGACGGCCGAAAGCACACGCTGGACCGGCCTCCAGTGTGCGGCTGATGATGCTGGAAAGCTCACCATCCGCTTCCATGCCCGGATAGCCGGTCGCGATATCATCGGCGAAGCTGTTCTGAAGCACTGCCATCGTTCGATCCCCTTAAGCGGCGGTGTTGAGGTGGGCGGTCTGCTTGCCAGCCAGCCACGCCTTGCGTGCGGCGGACAGACCGGCAGCGCTGTCGCCGATGATCATAGGCGAGCCGATCGGCGTGACCGTGTTGGCGTCGTCGACCTTGGCGTCCTTCGTCAGCACCGCAAACGAGGCGGCAATCTGATCGGCATTCCAGCCCTTGGCGCTGTCACCCATCTTCGCGTTGACGGTCGTGGCCATGATCTGGCCCTCGTCCATTTCGTCGGTGACAGCGACACCGAGCGCCTTGGCCTTGCCAGCCGAGAGCATCAGCGCCTTGCCCGCATCACGCAGCTGGGCGGGGGTGGGCTTCGCGTCCTTGACGGCCTGCTCCAGCGTGGTGACCTTCGCCTCCAGCGTAGCCTTGTCGGTCGTCAAGGCGGCGACCTGCGTCTCCAGTCCGGACACCTTGGTGTTCGCCGCGTCGCGAGCGGCGAGAATGGTGGTGATGGTCGCCTGCGCCGTGTCGGCATTGGCGATGTCGACGGTGAGGCCGTCGATCAGCATGGTCTTCACGGGCAGTACTCCGTCATTGAAATGGTCCATCTTCATGGTCTTGCCGCCTGAGCCGGGCTCAAGCTCGGCGAGCGCCTTTTCCATCTGCGTCATCATCAACATCTGGCTTTTCTCGCCAGCCGCGCCGGTTGTGGGCGCGGTGCCGTCCATGTGCTTCTTGTGCAGCGCGATGGCTTTCTTCAGCCATGTGGTCGCGCCTTCCACGCTGTCGGAAAGGGACGACAGCGGGACTGACTCGCACGTTGCAGCATCGCGGATCGCGCACGCGGGCCCGGCGCGGCCCTTGTCGACGATTGCAACATGGTTGCCGCGGATGTTGGTCTGCTTGAAAGCGCAACGGACACCGTCCGACGCTACGAAATCACCGTGGACGAGGTCGCACGAATAGCCGTTGCTCAATTCCCGCTTGCCCGCGTCCACCTTCGCGATCGCGTCGGCATCGGTCAGCATCAGGTCGAACGCGAGGTGATCGCCATCGCGGATCGCGCCCATGACGACACCGCCGGCATGATCCTTCCAGTTCGACGCAGTAACAGCCTCGGTCGGGTGATCGTTGGTGATTGGCTTGCCGATGAAGGAATGAACCGACCGCTTGTCGAACACGTCGGCATCGTCCCGCAGGACATTGACGCTCGCCTGATCGCGCAGCCCGTACTTGTTGTCGGGATCTACCTCATGGCCGGCGTACTGATACACACCGGTGCGGGCGGCCTTGGCACGGACGGCCAGATACCCGTCAGCCGTGCGGCGCGGTGCATCCAGGGTAAGTACGTCCGACATGAACATAATCGGACGAATGGCAGGGGTTGCGCAGGGTCGTTACCGCCGTCAGCGGCTGCGTGACCCCACGCGCGTATCGTGTCACCACTGACCAACTATTCTCTTAGCAGCGCGTCGATCATGGCAGGCCACACGAGTAGAGGCGGAGTGTCAGCGTGCGGGCCGTTGACGCTTGCCATCTGGTCTGTAGCGTCTCCAGCCGCGACCATCTCCGCGCTTGGCTCGCGGATCGCCTCAATGACGGCGCGGGCAGGGGTGTAGAAAGAGAATTCGCCATCTGCCCCCAAGTCATCCCACGAAGGCAGATCGTTTGGGTTCACACCCATACGGATACGGCTCTCGATATAATCCTTGTGCAGCGCCCGTGCTGCGCGTTCCAGCGGGGTCACGCTACTCGCCCTCCACACATATGTGCCGGTTCGGAAAGAGCGCGCTCAACACTCCATCCGGCCCGAAGTCGTTCGTAAATGGTGTTGCGGCCCATACCTAGCCGTAGAGCCCAGTCCTTCGCATTCATCGTCTCGCCGTTATAAGTCAGCGGGCGCGAGCGGCGACGGTTGTTCATCTGCTCTTTGGTAGTCGCCCAGCGCACGTTGCCGGGCTCATACCCCTTGTCATTGTCAATTCGGTCGATGCTACAGCCAGCAGGACGCGGCCCGACGTACGCCAAAAAGCGATGATAGCCTTCGGGCCCATGCCAATCGGCCCAAACGGTGATCCCCGCCCCGCCATAGGCTGGGTAGCTGTCGCTGGCCTCGTTATGACAACGCTGCATCATAGCGCTCCAAGACTTGTAAGTCCGATCCCGATAAGCCCCGTGCTTGGTGAAGCGTGATGAGGCTCGGCGAGCATTTTCGCAGCCGCAGCTTACAGTTTTACCGGCTCGGATGTGATGCAAGCCCATCGGCTTGGTAACTCCGCAATCACAGCGAAACAGCCCTCGCCTCATCGTGGGCGAACGCTCGGCCTCTCCTAAGAACGTCAGCTTGCCGAACCGGGTGACACCGTTGAGTAGATCAAGTAGAGGCTTCTGAGCCATGGCGCGGTTCCTTCGCGTTGTGGTCAGGACCGGTTCGGGGCTCCACCCCCGGGTCGGTCCGTCAGCTGAATACTAGCACACTTCTTTCGCGACAACCACATGCGGGAGGAATTCCCGGCAAGTCGTCAGCTTTTGGCGCGACCTGGACGATCTTCCCGTCCACCTCTTTGCCGGCCATAGCTGGATTGTCGGTATAGTAGTGGCCGTCGCGAGCCTGATGGTCTTTCCGCGGGTGTAGCTTGCGACTATGCCGCCACTCCCAGACATCTATGCCAGCTTGTCGCCTACGCTCCGACGCTAGCTGGCTGGTGAGCGAGGATAGCTGGTGCGAGGCTATGCGAATGGACCGATCGCGAGCGAAGCCAGTGGCCTGCCGGATCTCTACCGCGACTTCTCGTGCTGGCTTGCGAGCCGTTAGTCCGGCAAACACCGCATTGGACATCCGCTGGCGCGCCTGCGTGCTTACGTCATCAATAAGATTGATGTTCCATTCCAGCACCTGCTCCAGCGTCTTCGCAACATCTTCTGGGCCCAGCAACGTCGACAGGTCAACCTTGCTCGCCGCCAGCACCGCGCCGATGAACTTGGACCGCATGTACCGCTCAATCCGCAGCACCCAATCACGCAGGGCAGGGCGCAGGGTCAGCACCAGCCGGCTCATCTCGCCTTCGGTCTGGTCGAGGATGCCGGTCAGATCGGCCGGCGCATCGGTGGTCAGCGCGGAAAGGCTGCGCTCGTACTCGGCAATGATCCGCTCGGCAGCGTTAGCCCAGATCGTGACGACCGGCAGGTAGCTGGACCGGTACAGGTCGGTCGCCAGTACGGCAGGGGGCACGATGTCCCGCAGCGTCACGGACTTGCGGCGTGGGTTTGTCGCGCGGCGGGCGAGGGCGGGCAGGTCTATGCGCACGGGTCACGCTCGCAGAGGGCGGGGGCGTCTATCTCCCCGCAAGCCTAGCTTACCCGCTCCACCGGGAGCCGCCCCGGCTTCAACGCATATCCCGCCTCCGGGCCTCTGCTCCATCAGCATACCACAGCAGCCTCAAAGAGCGCCAGTGCGTTCGCCCGCACCGCATCCCATTCCACCCCGCCGATGATCGGCCTCTCGCCGGCACGTACCCAGCGCTGCACCGTCATGACCATCGCCTCTTCAAGCGCGGCCTGCTCGGGCGTCACTTCGCTGCCGTGTGCCAGCGCCCACAGGATGGGAGAACGACCGCCGTAGAACAGCCCGCCAACGATGTGGTGGAACACCTCATGCTCGCGGCAATAGGCAAGGCGGGCAGCCGCCTCTTCATCGTCGCTCGGATCAAGGGGCCAAGTAGCTACCGTCGCGCGGGCAAGATAGCCGCAACGATCTGCGATCTCGTCATAATGAGCCGTGGCATGTGGCTGGGCACCGTACGAACTGCCGTCATCATAGGCCGTGTGGGCACCATCGGCAGTGTACGTGACCGTGGCGTCGTTGATGCGGATCACGCGTCGGCCTCGGTCACCTTGCTCTTCCAGTCGAGGTCCAGCGGCTCGAACAGTTCGGGCCCGAACCGGAGCGCACCAACGAACGGCTTGATCGCGTCCAGATACACGTCGCCAGCATCGTAGGTCAGCGTGACGTGCGGCTGGTACTCTTCATAGTCATGGGAGGCGCCGGCCTCGACCATGGCGCGATGACGCCACGACAGGTCGTCAGAGGCGAAAAGCAGCACCACGGCGCTTTCCCCCAGCCTCTCAATCGCACGCGGCCCGCCGGGCTTGATCGATAGCTCGCCCTTGTCGTTGTCCGCCCACGTCGTGCCCATCTTGATAGGATCGACCGGCGTACGGCTGTAGAGGACAGTTACGTGCATGTCCGACGCGTCGAGGGTCGATTTGAAGCCCTGCGCCTTCGCCCAGCGGATCAACTCGTCTGCGTTCAGGAGCTTGCGCTGGACGTATAGCGAAATTGGCTTCGCATCATTGGCGGCACGGCGCGCGGGGGCAACGCTTCCATCGTCACCCCCGCCGCGGCGCGTAGATGCTGGATCACCTCCTTCCGTTTGGATGGATGACGGATCGATCGGATTGCCGTCTGCATCGATCTCAGGCTCGCGCTCGGCCAAGCCGAAGCGCTCAGCCTCAGGGATCTTTGCCAGGGCGGCACCGAGGCCAGGGATGTACTCCCGTTCCTCAAGCAAGTTCTGGAAGCCTTCAGCAAAGGCGCGATCGGGGATAGCGCCCGTGCCCTGCACCTTCTCGACGGCTTCCATGAGCACCTTGAAGGTGTCGGCATCTTCCTTCTCAGTGGGTGCCCACAGGGGCGCCCATTTCCACGTCACCTTCTCAGGATCGGCGCCGGCGGACTGGATCAGCGTGCGGTCCAGCTGCTCCAAGCACGGCCGCGTCTCAAGCTGTTGCCCGGCGCTGACCGTCTTGGCCCAGTTCTGATCGTCATAGGCGCCGGTCGCGTTCATGCCGGCAGGCGAGCGGCCCATAAGGCGGGTGAAGGGAATGTCGGCAACCGCAGCAACGCGCTGGTCGAACGCATCCATCATAGCGGGAATGCCGGTCCACTGGACTTGATAGTCCGTGATCGTCTCTGCCGGGGTCATACCGTCGCCGCTATCGAAGACTGTAGCGTTGAGGACGCTTTCCCCCATGGCGATTGCGGCCATGCGACGATCAAGTCGCTGCTGCCCGTTGTCGGTCATGGTGTAGTCGGTCAGCTTCGGGATGCCGATGCGCAGCAGCTTGGCCTTGCGCACCAGTGCCGCGAACCAGCCCTGCGCCTGGTCGGAGCGCTCCACGTCACGCCACACGCGGACGAGGCGAGACTGACCCCAGAATAGCTGATCGCCCGACACGCCGTAGCCGGACGGGAGAGGATCGCCGCGAAAGCAGATCACGCGGCTGGGGTGGATCTTGGCCGTGGCCTTTTCGTTCGCCATCGACCACATGCGCGGCGTGCCGTAGGCGGGGTCGGTCAACTCAGTGACGTAATTCTCGCCGGTGAGCTGCCAACGTGACACGACGTTGATCGCCTGAAGTTGGCCCTTGCTGATGTCACCGATGGGCTGATCAGGGTTGCCAGGGGCGGCGAGGATCAGGGCGCCTCCGCCGATACCGCGCAGGGTTTCAGCTTGCTTGACCTTGGCGACCAGCCCCAGCCGGCGCTCTTCCGCCTCGATCGCCTCGATCTGATCCTTGTCCGCTTGCCAGTCGCGCCACTCGCGGACGCGATCGGATGCGGGGATCTCGATTACCTTCTGGAGCAGCCCGCTCGCGAGATAGGCGGCGAACGCTAGCTGAGGGGCAAACAGGTGCGACATCGCACTCTGCTGTTGCTGAAAGGGGTGGACCGTGGCGGCTGATTGGATGGCCGATGTTACGCTATCCAGCATCGCCATGGGATTGCCGCGGCTGTCGAGGATTGCAGAGCCGGCCATGCTGCCGGGGTATGGTCAGGCCATGACGGGTGTTACCGCCGTCAGAAGGCGTCGAGGTTGTAGCGGCCACCCTCAAGGGCGACGACGGAGAAAGCCCGGGAGGTGCTATCCACGTAGTCGTCATGCTTCGCGACGGGGAAGCCTTCCAGCTGGGTACACCAGCGGTCGTTCCAATCGCCCCGCAGGATGTCGACGTTGCCGGCCTCGGCCTGCGCGGAGAATGGACCGAAACGCGTCACCTTGTCGCCCGTCTCAGTCGACGACCGCACGGTGTAGCCGGACAGCATCAAGGTCAGCGCCTTGACCTGGCTCTTGCCGGCCTGCCCGGGGTCCTGCGGCAGCGAGATGACGACCTTGGTCCCGTCCGCGCTGGCGGTGTTGGCGATGAACCGCTCGACCCCAGCCGGCGTCTCCTGCACGCTGCGGCTGTCGACGACGATGTACCGGCCGTCAGGCATGCGCCCGATCTTCGTCGCGCTGCTGGCGTCGGGATCGGGATTGTCTGGCGTCGGCGGGGTGGCGGCGAGATCGTAGCCGCGCCCGAACACCGTCCCAGCAGGTACAGCATCGACGACGCGACACCACGATCGCTGAAAATATAGCCCCGCCGCAGGCCGGATCTTCCAGTTTCCGCCCAGCAGCCGTTCACGCTCGACCATGGGCAATGCCAGCAGCGACGCCATGTAACCGGGGTCAGCCGCCATCAGCGCCTTGTTGTCGGTCAGCTTCGCCGGGATGAACGTCAGCGATTTCGCCGGGATCGGCACATGCTCGCCGTCCTCGTTGAGCATGGTGTGGATGGCGAGGTCGGCGGGGTCATCCGCCCATTTCAGATCCTCGCCGACACGGACGAACCAGCGCAGTTTGCCAGCTCGTTCCGGAATCGCCTGCCCCGTCTCTTGGTCGATCCACCAGCCGATCAGGTCTGCAACCCAGCTATCGGCGTCGGGATTGCAGGTCGCTCGGATATAGGGGCGGACCCCGCACATCGATCGATTGCGGCTGACCATGTACCAGAACTGGGTCGGCGTGAAATGCGTCAGCTCGTCAAAATTGATGAGCGGGATCTGCGAGCCCTGCCAGTTGAACCGGGTCTTGTCGTGTTCGAGATGGGCGAAACTGCACGAAGCGCCGCTAGGGAACGACCACGACAGCACATGCTCTTTCGGGTCCGCTCCCATCTGCGGGTACAGCACGGCGCTCTCGTCCCACAGGCCGCCCTCGTTCCGGATCTGCACCGTCGATCGCCGGAACGTGACCGATCCGAAGCCGGGGTTATGGACGTGCCGCAGGGGCTCCATCAGCAGCGCCCATGTCTTGCCGCCCCCTGCCGCACCGCCATAGATCGCGATGTCAGCGGGTGAAGCTAGGAACGTGGTCTGCGGGCCTGCCTGCGGTACGATCGTCTGGCCTGCGACGATCTGCGGGTCAGCCCCTTCCATTGTCAGGCAGCGCGAACACGGCGACAGCAGGGGCGACGGCGGGAAGGTCCTTGCCGTCCTTGCCGGTCAGCTCGCGACGGTTCGTATAGGCGTTGCCCATCTCTTCCGCTGCCTGCTTGTGGAGGTTCGCCGCCAGAGCGAGGTTGCCCTTGCTCTCCGCTAGCGAGGCCATGCGCCACAATGCCCGCAGCCGAGTCGACCGGTGCGCGATCGGAATAGCCGCGGCGTCGTCAATGAACGCCTTTCGGGCGCTTTCGAACATCACCCGCCACTTATCCGACAGCCTCTGCCCTGCCCGCTTGTTGGGGTCATAGGCCTCGACCTGCTGCGGGCTGACCGTAACGCCGTAGTTTGCCTTGACGGACGCGGCGACCTGCGAAGGGGTATCGAACGATGCCAGACCCTGTACGATATGGGCCTTCACGTCGTCGGTCAGCTTGTTCGGTTCGTCAGCCACGATCAAGCCGCCTTCAAGGCGCAGGTGCCACAGGCTCCCGCTATATCGGCCAGCGCGACGGTGGGTCGCTGGTTAGCCGCGGCCACCATATCAGCTACCGACGTTGCTGCTGCGCCGTAGCGGGCGACAACCCCGACGAACTCTTCCACGTCATGGCCGCGAATGGCGAAGCTGGGTCGCCCATCCTGCGTGAACTTGGGCATGCCGTACTGATCCCGCTTCTGTGCGCAGTGATATAGCTCATGTTCGACCAAAGCGCAGAACGACGCATCGTCCATCGTGCTTGCGGCCGCGGCGTGGAAGGTCAGCAGGAAGTCGGGCACGTCACCAAACCACTCTTCGATCTGCTGCATGGCCCGTGCCTTCTGCCACTTCCCCATCGCCATGGGCGGCATAAGCTCGGCCTGGCCGATCACCGTCCGCATGTTCCGGCTGTTGTCGACGTTGGTCCACAGCACTCCAAGCTCGGCATCGGCGAGGTGGGCATGGTCACTGTTGGCCAAGGCGCCCTCAGGATCAATGAAGGTGGTGATGATCCATTCGCGCAAGTCGTCGGCGGGTTCAAACTGCTCATTCACGTCCGCCATGCTCTCAGGTGGCAAAGGCCGGTTCATCGCCGCCCCCTGTGCCGCTTGGGCCAGACGCTGGTCACGACCCCATCCTGGATCATCACCCGACATCCGTTACGGCCTACCACAGTGCCGCAGCCGAATCCTTCTGCCAACTGGACGACAGGGGTGACGATCTCTGCACGGATGGCGTCCATGTCGACGCCGTGGACGCGCTCTAGATATCGAACGATCGCGTGGTCACTTACATGGGGCATGGCTTACCTCCGTTAGCGGCTGGAGCGTCAGGGGTTACCGCCGCCATGATGCAGCCATTGCGGGTACGGCGCTTGGGCATGCGGCACTCGGCACCGGACATGGCCACCCACTTGAGGTGGAGGTCGGTGCGTCCACCGTACAGGCGCTCGATCAACTCCCACCCGCCTTTGGCAAACTGCTCTGCGAACTCAGGCGGACAGGGAGGGATCGCCTTGGTGGAAGGCGGGCGGTATCCGATCATGCGTCTATGACCCCCAATTCGGCTTCAGCAGCCAGTTCCAGAAACTCGGCACGGACGTTGGGCTGGGCGCGGTTCCACGCGCGCTGGATCGCCATCAGCTGGTGATGCTCCCAGTCGTCGTCGATGAGGGTGCCTTGGCCGATCTCTGCCCGCCGCTTCACGGCTTCGACGCGGGTTTCGCGCTCGTCGAGGTGGCCGGCGCTCGCAGCCTTCAACAGCGCCATGGCATCGCTGGTGGGTAGACCGGCAACAGCCTCGTGATGTTCGAACGTCAGGCTGGTGTCGCGCATGTGCGGCGGGAAGGCAGCGGCGACCTTGGCCGCGCTCTTCAGCGCCTTGGGCGCGATACCCAGCTCGTCCGCGAGAAAGTCGAATTCCGCCTGATGCCCGAACTGCTCACGGCCGTCTGCGATCCAGTCGGCCAGTTGCCATTCGATCGCGGTACGCTTCGTCAGCAGATCCTTGCCGGTAGACAGCCAATCCGTAAAGCCAGCGGGGGGCGCGGCCGCTTCGATGGTGGCGAGTGCGTTCATGCCCGCTGTCTCCGATGATCCATGTTAATTCTTGCTCGGCTGCCACGACACCACGTCGCCCGGTGAGGCTCCCCCGAACTTGGGATCGTCGAGGCTCCACCGGTACTTGGAGGGATCGACTGAACGGGCGATGGTGCCGTTGCGGAAGCGGATGTCGACAAGCTCATGGCGAGGCGCGCGGCCAGTGTTGTCGGGCACATCATGCCGCCTCTGCCGCAGGCGGAGCGGATGGTGCTTCGGGGTCGATGCCGAAGAGGCGGATATAATCCTCGCGGGTCGGCTTGCGTGACGGGCGATCGGGATCAGCGGTTGCCGGCATCTGCGTCGGCTGGCTCGCGTAGCTGGCGGGCTGCTCTTTCGCGTAACTGCCGACGCGATAGCGCTTAAGGATCTCGGTTGCCTCTTCAGGCGTGCAAACCTTCTTCTCTGGCTCAATGTGGCGATTGTCGAGCGGCGCGGAGCGCTGCGCCTTTCGCCACTCCCACGTGTCCTGCACCTCATCCATGATGGCGGGGATGATCTTGCTGGGGTGATCGGCGCGGCGCTTGGCGGCATCGCACCCGCGGCGCAGCAGATCGGTCGGCATGCCGCGCAGAGCTTCGGTCGCAGCCCGGAGCCATTCGATGCGGCCTTCCTCGTTCATGCCGACGCCGCCCACCAGTGCGAGGCAAGGTGCTACCGCGATCGTGATGTCGTTCGCCGTCGCGGGCGTCAGGTTGTGCAGGTTGCGGGCGACTTCAGCCGCCACCGATGACGCGGAGTGCTGCGCGAGCTGTTGGCCCGAGCCCGTCGCCTGATTGTGGCCTGCCGTGCGTTGGATTTCGTTGCGCATGTCGTGGTCCGTCCGATGGGTAGTTGATCGATCCCCAGCCCTTGGCTGCGGCAAGCTGGACGAGCCGGCCGGGAGGCCAGTCGTTGTCGGCCAGGTTCGCGAGGTCGTTCAGCACACCCTCTCGCGCCGTTTCCGAGTTGGTCAGACGCTTGCGCTTCCGGTTTGCGAGGAAGTCCGACCAGTGCCGAGGATCAACACCATCCGGGCAAGCCCATGCTCGGGTCGCGCTCGCGGGGCTCGTGGGTGTGTGTACGGGGGTGGGGTTATTGGAGGGGTCTGGGGAGGAAGAAGGGGAGGGGGAAACGACCGTGACTGTCCCGGCTGTGTCACGTGACTGTCCCGTGACTGTCCCGGCCCGCTGACGACGCTTGCGTTCGCGATCGCCAGCGCGGCGAGCCTCAATATGCGCGTCCTTCTCTTCCAGCGCGCGCACGGCGAGGATGATGGCCTCCATAGGAGCGCCAGCAGCGGCCATCGCTTCCATGAGGGCGGATACGGTCACGCGGCCTTCACCTTCCGCTTCTTGCGGACGCGAGGCGGGTACAGGGTGATGACGACGCCGGGGTGCGTGGCCTCGACCAGCTTCTTCTTGAGGTTGAAGACGGGGGTGGTGACGCCTTTGACGTCCTCGACCACGCGTACGCCGCCCTTCCACCAGGCGAAGTCCGCCCGGTACTTGCACATCAGCTTGCCATCGATCTCGACGCGGAACTCGGGCTGATGCTCAAGCTCAGCGATGTGGCCCATGTCCTCCAGCGCGCGAAGGTCGTCGCAGCGCGCGGCTTCCTTCTTGCTGTCGTGGACGTGGCCACCAGCGCAGGGCGTCTTGATGGCCCGGTATTTTGAGGCACCGGCCATCAGAACGTCACGTGCCGCATGGCATATTCATGGCGCAGCTGGTCGACCTTGGGCTGGGCGCGGGCGAAGCGCTTGGCCTCATTCGACGCCGGCCGGGACAGTCGCTCGCGACGACGCGCGGCAATGCTGTCCTCGATGTCAGCGACCAGCGGGTGCCGAACAGGCGCGGCCTGACCGGCGAGGATGCGTGCGATCAGGCCGCGCATGGTCAGATCATCCCCAGCGCGGAGAGGTACACCTCAAGGATGGCCTCTTCCTCCTGATACTCTTCCTTCCGCTTCTTGCGGATGGCGAGGATCTTCCGGATGGCCTTGGGGTCGTAGCCGCGACCCTTCGCCTCCGCGAACACGTCCTTGATGTCGTCGCTGATGCCCTTCTTCTCTTCCTCAAGCCTTTCGGCTCGTTCGATCAGAAGGCGCAGCTCGTCGGCAGCAACCTGGCCACCCGCAAAATTCTCAACGCGTTCGTCAGACATAGGTATTCTCCCTTGTGGATTAGGCTGCGAGGCCGACCGTCGCGCAGGTGGCGCGGAAGCTATCGGCGTTGGTGATCCAGTGCTGTCCGGTGATCAGGTGACGGCGCAGCAGCTCGGCAGAGGCGGAGCGGGCGTCCGCCACCATCTCGGTGTCGAGCGCGACGACCGGGGTATCGCGGAACGGCACGTGCACGTCCGGCAGCTTGGCCTTGGTGCAGGTGGTCAGTCCCAGCGCCGGCAGCGTCACGATGCGGTACTTCATCCGCTGTGACTCCACCCGGATCAGCCCCTTGAGGCGCAGGCTCTTCATCATGCCGCAGACGGTGCGCTCGTTGAGCTTGAGCCGGGTCGCCATCTGCCGGTTAGTGGGGCAGGGGAGTGCGCGGCGGGCGCAGTCGGCCAGCAGCGTGTACAGCGCGGCCTCGTTGACGGTGGGCTCCATTACGACACCACCCGGGCGTAGTAGCCCTTGTTGCGCCGGCCATGGGCGCCGTAGCGAACCGGCAAGAACTTCAGCGGCTCGACGACGACGACCGGTGTCGCGCCGCCAAGGTCCACCAGCTCACGGCGCTGGCAGCCGTGCATGATGCGGTCGATGTTCATGCCGCCCTCCGCGTGTCATGCTCGTCGACGATGCCCTGCATGGCGGGGATCAGCGGGCGGAACAGCTCAGCCAGCACCGCCGTGTCGATGTGGCAGCGACGGCCATCCTGAATGCGGCGCAGGAACTCGGTCACGCCGTTCGACAGGCCGGCGACCAACTCCAGATCATTGGCCGCGGCTGACCGGTGCGGGCACAGCGAGAAGCCGTATTCCGCCAGCACCTCGTCGAGCGCGGTCGGATCGACCAGCAGCGCATTGAACAGGTTGTGAGCCTCGGGGAGGTTCTCGCCGCCACACCCGCGGGTGATCAGCTTGGCGTCTACCTCCATCCGCTCAGCCATCACGGCCTTGCCGACGACAGGCCAGATGCGGCCCCATGCTTGCGCTACGAGACGCCCGAACTTCGCCTTGGAGAGCGGCGCGTCGGGACGGACATTGCCCGTTATCACAGGTTATCTCCGATCATATGGAATTGGTCGATCATCCCCGCTGGCAGCAGGCCCCGAAGGAGCGACGAGTCGCGTACGCTCGGGCCCTGCTGTTCGCGTTCTTCGTGGACGCTGTGGTCGATCGCTGGCGCGACACCGGCGAACACAGCGTCAGGACAGGAACACAGGATCTCGCGGCAGGACCGGCAACGGTTCTCAGCGGGCGGGTAAGCCCCGGCAGCACCCAGGGAGGAGACGCTGCCGGGGCGCCCATGCGCGGTAACGGGGATGTAACCCGCGCTGGGATGGGGGGAGGTCATGCGGCCTCCCGCGCGTCTGCGGAGCAAAGCTGATGCATCAGGTGCTCACCGATGAACCGAGTGTACGCAGGGGGGATGGCTTGGCAGAGTTCCGCCAGCGTCATCCAGTCGATGCCCATCGCGCGGCGGGCGTCCTCGACCGTGAAATCGGGCACGCCTTTGTCGAACTTGCGGCGGCTGTCGCGCGCGCCTTCGCCGTAGATGCCGATGGTGCGCGCGCGGCGGCGATTGCGAGCATGTCCACCGTAGACGCCGATCGTATCGCGCTGTCCGTGCTGGCATTGCGGGACGAAGGTAATCGGGTGGCTCAACTCGAACAGGCGGTGACGCAGAAGGTCAGCGTCATCGACCCCCAGGCCGAACATCGTGCCGCACAGCGTGATTGGGTGGACCAGCGGCGCACCGACAACGTTCTCGATCGCCCACGGCAGGCCGGCGCGCTGGAGAAGCGCACGGGTCTGAGGCACGAGGTCGTCATGCTGACGAGCGTTGTGCATCGTCTTCATGGCGGTATGCGCCTGACACGGCGGGCTGGCGTGTATGGCGTCGAAGTCAGCGATCTCGCCGGTTTCGATCAGCAAACGCAGATATTCCAGTGCGTCAGCTTGTATGAACTTGAAGGGATAGCGTGGCTGCCGACGAAGGTCGACACCGACCACATCGAAGCCCACTTGATGATAGCCCATCCCTGCGCCGCCAGCGCAGCAGAACAAGTCGAGCAATCGTGGACGGCTCATGCCTGCTCACCCGCTGGCGGGGTGGGGAGGGGCGCGACCGGATCATCAGCGCGGTTGAGGTCGTAATGAAACCGATAACCGGCAATCAGGCGACGAAACTTTTCCCGCGTGCAGATCAGCAGGCGGCGCTTTCCGAACGCTCGACCAGTCGGGTCAATCCAACGACGCGTATAGAAGACGCGGGTCGGGAAAGAACCCGGCTGGAACACGTCAACGACGGTGATTTCCTGCCAGCCCTCGCCATCCGCGCCGTAGCTGACGTCATCGTAGCCAGACTCGGCGATGGTGCCCGGTTGCCACGAAGCAACAGTTTCGTAGCCGTCCTCGCCGATCGATTCGAAGGTCGTGCGGACGAACGGATAGCGCACCAGATGCACGTCACCTGTACTGATGAGGTGCTGGGTCATGCGATTGACTCCGGCATGGATGCGGGCAGTGTCGGTCGATGGACGAGGACGCTCTTTCTGACGACGCCAAGCGGACGGCGCGGCTGCTCTGGCGAGAGCGCGTGCGGAACAAGTGCGAAGCGCGAGGGCTCGCGCAGATCGAGTTTGAGCTTGCCCGCACCACCGACCCGGACAGCTTCAAGGCCGTCGCGATGCGCGAATGGGTCGCGGACCAATATGCTGCTCGCGACCGCGCGAGCCGCGATGTCGCGCTTCAATCGGAGCGGGAGGCCCGGATGGAAGCCTCCAATTTGGAAAGCCTCCAGATCGCGAGAAGCGCGAAGAACGCCGCGTGGGCAGCTGCGATCGCAGCAATTATCGCCATTGTCGTCGCAGTCATTGTGCCATTCCTCGCAGGATAGAGGCTGGTGATGCGCGCTCATGCTGCGCGAGCCTCGGATGGCACATGAGCCTCCAACGCGATCAAGGTGGAAGCGCTGGGGTTCCAGCGCGCATCCTCCACGCCTTGGAGAGTGTTCGGATGAAGCCCGGCCTGCTCGGCAAGACCTTTCTTGGTCACGCCGGGGCGCTTGAGATGCGCTCGGATGCGCTCGATGGTGCTTGTAACCATGAGGCAGAGATAAACACATCGCGATGTGATTTACAAGCCTACAATCACATCATGATGGGGAAAGTGCGTGATATCGATCGGGACATGAGCCGCACTCCCGACGAACGCCGCGAAATTCTGCGCACCTTCATGCAGGAGCATGGGCTGAAGGTTGCACGTTGGGCGAAGGACGCGGGCGTCAGCGCCAATTCGATCTACAACTTCTTGAACGATCAGGGGTCGAACAGCCTCAGCGCGATCACGTACGGCAAGCTGGCGCGGGCTGCTAAGGTGCCTGTCTGGCAGCTTAGCGGTGATGAACCGGAGTCCGCGAGCCCGACCGCTCTATGGGTGGTCGGCTATGTCGAGGCCGGCGCTTTCAGGGATGCGGTTGAGTGGGATCAATCGCGCTGGTATGCCATTGATGTGCCTGTGCAACCGCGTTTTAGGAAGAATGCCAAGGCCCTAGAGGTCCGTGGCCCTTCGATGAATTTGGATTACCCGCCTGGTTCGGTGGTGATCTGGGTCGACATGCTGGACGCTCGCCCCCCACGGGATCGCGACCACGTGATCGTCTATGCGCATTCGCTCGACGGCGAGATCGAAGCGACGGTGAAAGAGCTGCGGATCGTTGATGGCAAGCAATGGCTGTGGCCGCGCTCTACCGACCCCGCCCACCAATCCCCAATCGACGTTGCAACCCCCGGCGATCACGTATCGTGGATCGAGGTCAAGGGCTTGGTGGTCGGTGACTACCGTCAGCGGCACATCTAAATTTCACACCGGAATGTGATTTTGGGCTTGTAGAACACATCGCAATGTGATTTATAGCTCTCAACGCGGCGCAGTGCCGCGATTGGGAGAAGCACCTTGCAACTCACCCTCGAACAGAAAGAGCGGTTTGCCGAACTGGCACCGCGCGGCGATCCGAAGGCTTGCTGGCTTTGGCGTGGTCATCGCAATTCCAAAGGCTACGGTCAGTTCCGGCTGACCGCCGTTCGCCCCTACAAGCACGTTACCGCTTCTCGGATTGCGTGGGCGCTGGCCAACGGCCGTCAGTTCCCGGCGGATCTGCTCGCCTGTCATAGCTGCGACAATCCCTGTTGCGTCAACCCGGCTCATATCTGGCCGGGCACGCACCGCGAGAACGTGGCCGACATGCTGGCAAAGCGTCGTGCGCCACGTCGGGGCGCCAACCTCGTAAGTGCCGACCATTGTCGCAACGGCCACGCTCGCACCGCCGATAACACCATCATCCGCAACGGTCGTCGCTGCTGCCTTACCTGCCGCAAGGCAGATAGCCAGCGTCGGGTTCGTGCGGGCTACTTCATCAACCGCCGCGCCTCGCTGAAGGCGCAGGCCCCATCCGCCTGACGGCAGGGAGAAACCCGGTGGACATCACCCCCAACATCGACAGGCTTGAAGCGACGCTGGTCGCTGTCGGAGCCAACCCGACCTTCAGCTATCAGCTTCGTGATGCCAGCTTTGGCAACGAGCGCACTGGCTTCTTCACGGTCACGTTCAATGTGCGGGAAGACCTGCGTTGCGCCATCGGTCAGGGCGACAAGCTGGCCGACGCATTGAAGGCCGCTCGCGCTGACGCTGCCGCGCTATTGACCGAGGTCAGCGTTGCCGATCTTGAGGCGGTGGCGGCATGAACGCCCCGTTCCGCCCCATCACCGCAGCGCCTGAGCCGACTGTCCTCGACAGCATCAAGCGCCTCATGGTCAACCGCTCGCATCGTGAGCAGGTCGAGTTGATCCGCTTCCTCGCGGACGAGCTGTCCTTTTCGCACGGTGCCGACAAGATTGCGCACGGCTGCGATCGGGTCGTCAGCGACCTCGACGACGAGCAGATCACCATCGACTGCGGCGGTACGCTTCCCCGTGACGCGTGGAACTACGCCCGCATGGAGGACACGTTCTCCGCTCCCCTGAACCAGATCACGGGAAGGGTGGCATGAGCTTCAGCGATCGTCATCTGTACGCATTCGTGCACGAGCGTTGGGACACGCTGCCGGACACCCGTTTGGTTGCCGCGACCGACAGCTTCTACTCCGCCGATGAACTGGCGAAGGCTCTGGCCCGCCGCGCGGACGCCAAACAGTCCTACGTCATCACCGACTTGCTCACTGGCAAACAGGACACGTGGACCCGCGCCCGTGTCGATGAGCGCGACAATCCGACTGTAGGGGCAGAGGCATGAGCGACATGATCGACATGTACCGCGATCTCAGGGACATGCGCCGTATGATCCGCGCGCGGTTCGGTGCGCCGTGCCCGCGATGCCAGCAAGAGCAGCCGCTACGGCAACCAACCCTGCTGACGCCGGGCGGCAAGTGCCGTGTGCATCGGCCGGCCTATCGCGACCCGCGTCCGGAACTGACGCAGGCTGACTACGACACGCTCGGAGGTGACGCCTGATGTTCCGCTTCATCACCCGCACAGAGCATGACCGTGTGGTCCGTCAGCTTGCCGACAGCGACAGCGCCAACCGGAAGCTGTTCAACGCCAACGTCAAGCTGATCCGCGAGCGCAACGATCTGCGCGCCCAGCTGGCCAAGGTCCACACCACTCGCGGCCCCGGTGGTCGCTTCGTCAAGCGCGAGGAGCGCCAGTCATGAAGGTCTATCAGGCAATCGCCGCTGTTCAGGGCGAGATGGCGCGCGACGGTATCGGCAAGGACCGGCGCAACAGCCAGCAGGGCTATAACTTCCGCGGCATCGACGACGTGTTCAACGCGCTGTCGCCGCTGCTGTCGAAGCATGGCCTGTGCATCTTGCCGCGCTGCATTGAGCGGAGCCAAGTCGAGCGCACCAGCGCCAAGGGGGGCGCGCTGTTCTACACCACCGTCGATGTCGAGTTCGACTTCGTGGCGGCAGAGGACGGCAGCAAGCATACGATCCGCGTCCCCGGCGAGGCGATGGACAGCGCCGACAAGTCGACGAACAAGGCGATGTCGGCAGCGTACAAGTATGCCGCCATGCAGGCGTTCTGCATCCCCACGGAAGGGGACAACGACGCCGATGCCACCACGCACGACGTAGCGCCTCGGCAGCAGCCGCGCCACGATCCGGTCAAGCCTGAGGCGAAGATCACAGACGAACAGCGGCAGCAGATGATGGACCTAGCCACGGCAAAGAACATCGACGCCCGGGAAATCTGTGAAACCGGCAAAATTCCCTCCGTGAAAGATCTGCCAGCCGCTCGGTTCAAAAGGCTGATGGATTGGCTGGCTATGCAGCCGAAGCGCGAGCTGGCGCCGGCGGGCGGACAGGCGAGCGCTGATCTCGACGACGAAATTCCGTACTAAGGAGCCCTGACAGTGGCAACGAACCTGCGCGCCGTCATCGGCGGTAACAATCCACCCGACCCCATCGATCTCGCGCTCGCGCCTTACGGCGACGTTCTGGAGGAGGTCACCAACTGGCTGGACGGTGCAGTCGTCGAGAACGACGGCCAACTGAAGGCAACCGACGATTTGCTGAAGTCGCTAAAGGCGGCGCGCAAGGCTGTCGATACCGCGCGCGACGACTGCACCAAGCCGCTGCACGAGGTGTGGAAGGCCGAGGTAGCGCGGTGGAAGCCGACCCAGGATGACCTCGACCGGCAGGTGAAGTGCCTCGTCGCCGCGCAGTCGCCCTACAAGGCAAAGCTCGCTCAGGAGAAGGAAGAGGCACGGCTGAAGGCTGAGGCTGAAGCCCGCGCCAAGGCTGAGGAAGCGCGGCAGGCGCACCTTGCCGCCAACGCAGCCAGCATCGCGGAACAGCGGGCAGCCGATGACCTGCTGAAGGAAGCGGAGGAGGCTGCCAAGCAGGCAGCGCGTGCCGCGAAGGATACCGTCAAGGGTATGCGGACGGTGCAGGTCTACGAGATCGCCGATCACCGCGCCGCGCTCAACTGGATCGCTCGCAACGACCGCGGGGCGGTCACCGCCTTCATCGAAGAATACGTGCGCCGCAACTTCAAGCTGCGGCCGATCGACGGCGTGATCGTCGACACTCGAAAAGAGGCTTTTTGACATGACCGATATCAAGTTTGCTCGCGATTACGGGTATGCGCCCGGCGCTCCTTTCTGGCTTGTGTGGAACGAGGACGGCCGCTCGCCGGTCGTGAAGCACGCAAGCCGCGACGTTGCTGAGGCGGAAGCTGCCCGCCTCGCGTCCGTCAACATGGGACGTACCTTTCACGTCCTAGCTGTCATGTCGTCGATCACCACCTCCGCGGAAGTGGTTGGCACCCGGTTTGATCCGTCGCGGGCCCACTACCCTGACGTTGAAGTCGCTGCCCCGCTTGATCCTCCTGCACCGGCATTCGTGTCCGCTGAAGATGAGGTCGCGTTCTGATGGCCGGCAGCGTGAACAAGGTAATCATCGTCGGCAATCTGGGGCGTGACCCCGAGAGCCGAGCTTTCCAGAATGGCGGTAAGGTGGTGAACCTCCGCATCGCCACGTCGGAAAGCTGGAAGGACAAGGCTACCGGCGAGCGCAAGGAGAGGACCGAGTGGCATTCGGTCGCCATCTTCAACGAAGGGCTGGCGAACGTCGCGGAGCGGTTTCTGCGCAAGGGCAGCAAGGTCTACATCGAAGGCGCGCTCCAGACCCGCAAGTGGCAGGACCAGTCGGGTGCGGACAAGTACAGCACCGAGATTGTCCTTCAGAGCTTCAGCAGTGTCCTGACGATGCTGGACGGCCCGACTGGCGCGGAAGGTGGCCGGGGGCAGGCTCCCGCGCCGATCGCTGACGGTGGCGGCTTCGATGACGATACCGACTTCGGGGCGCCATTCTGATGCTCCCGCAACGCCTCCCCAAGAAGCCTAAGCGCGCCACCCGCTGGCGGTCGCAAGCTCATTGCACTTTTGTCCGCGGTTTCGCGTGCAGCATGTGCGGTGCCGTCGCTCCGATCGAGGTGGCGCACGTCCGCCTCGGGTCGGGCGCCGGCATCGGCCAAAAGCCTGATGACTGGCGCACGGTCAGTCTGTGCGGTGGCCGCGATGGCTGCCACGCTCGCCAGCACCGGATTGGCGAGGCCACCTTCTGGCGCGGCAAGGATGTCGAAGCGCTGATCCGCGCCTTCATCGCAGCCAGCCCCCGCCGCGCGCAAATCCAGCAAGAGCAGCAGGAGAGGGCCCGTGGCTAACTTCCCCATCGTCAAGCTGCTGGGCGACACCCAGCGCGCCTACGCTCACCGCATCATCGACCAGGCACCGCTTGGCTACACCGTCAAGGTCGGTGCCGAGACACGCCGGGACGCGCAGAACCGCAAGCTGTGGCCGATGCTGGCTGACCTGCAAAAGCAGGTGCCCGCCATGGCAGCGTTCAGCGCGGACGATATCAAGCTGCGTTTCCTGAACGCGCTGGGAGCCGAGATGCGCTTCCTGCCGACGCTGGAAGGGCAGGGCATGTTCCCGATCGGGCTGCGCTCCTCGACGCTGACAGTCGAGCAATTCTCCGCGCTGGTCGAGCTGATTTATGAATTTGGCGCTCGCCACGACGTGCGCTGGTCCGAACCCCATCATGAAAGGACTGCCGCGTGACCGCATCCGTCCACAAGAGCGCGCCCGACCAGGCGCTGCTTACGCCGACGCAGACCCCGTGGCAGCGTGAGCGGAGTCGCGGACGAATCCAGCCGATGGAAGCACCGCTCGCCCCCACCCGCCAGCGCGACAGCTGGGCCGTACGCTACCAGTACGTGCTGACGGCAGCGATTGTCTTCGGGCTGATTATCTGGATCGCAGCACGATGACCCGCGACGAGATCAACTCCATCGGCGCCATGCTGGCCAGCCTGCGCCACGCTGACGAGAAGTCGGTCACGATCGGCTTTGCGGCACATGCCGGCTGCTCCGACACGCCCAACGGCAGCGTCAGTGCGACCGTAGAGGCGGACGGCCACAGCGCAACCAGCGAGGCAGTGGCGCTCGACGACGCGCTGCACCTGGCCCGCGCCAAGCTCGCCCGGGAAGGCGAAGGAAGCCGCCGCCATCGCCCGCACCAAGACGGGAGAGGGGGAATGAGCGTAGCAGCGAAGTCCACCGATTGGCATCGCGGCTGGCACATCAGCAAGTCGTTCTTCGGCTACTGGTTCCAGCATCCAGGCTTTGATCCGGACAACGTCAGCGATTGGCGCCACGGCTACGCGACTAGTGTCGAGGAAGCCCGTCACGAGATTGATCGCCTCCTTGAGGAGGATGCGGAGTGGACTGCCGCATCCCAGCTTCTGGCCGCTCGTCAGGACCCCAGCGCATGACCGCCCCCGCAACCCCGAGCAACGCCGGGAGCCCGAACGTAGGGGAGGGGGTGCTGTTCCCGTGCCCGTTCTGTGGCGGCAAGGCATCCATGCGGCCCGACGATAGTCACTCTACGGCCTGGATTATTGAGTGCATGACCCGAGCGCAATGCCCGATCCATGATCGAGAATTGTGGGCCGTTAGTAAGCCGGCTGTCATTGCAGAATGGAACACCCGCGCCACCAGCCTCACAGTACCGGCAATCCCGGTGGATCGGCTGCGAGAGGTACTGTTCGATGGCACGAAGATCATGTCGCCAAGCGAACGCGTGCAATGGATCGAGCGCGCTAAGGCGGTGCTGCGGTGAGGAAGCCCAGTAAAATCGCTCGTGCAAGAGCAGCGGAGATCATCGCCACCCTCGCCGGTGGAAGCCGCTCGCTCACCGACATCATTGCGATAGCATACGAACGCGGCCTCACTGACGCTGCCGAGGTCTTGGGGAAAATCAATGACCGATGAACAACTGACGGCCTTGGCCGAACGCTTCTGCGCGACTCCGCTTCCTGCCACCGTCTGCTCCGATGGATGCGCGGTCATGCCCAACTATCCGCACCAGCGATACGGCACCAATCTGCTGACCGTGGCTGAGGCTAAGGAGATGCTAGCCGCCGTCATCGCCGCATCCCCCGCCTACACGCCGCGTCCGAAAATCCCTGCCGGCATGAAGGCATGGGCGGGCGGCGATAGTGCGCCTGCGGATTGGGATGGTGGAAAGGTGCTGCTTCGAGACGGTACGCTGAATAACGATGGCGAATATGAATCAAGCTGGTGTCACAACAACAGCCTGTTCCGAAGCACTGATGTTTCAGACCTAGACATCATCGCCTACACGCCCCGCGCCACCAGTCCCACAGTACCGGCAATCCCGGTGGATCGGGAGTGGCTCATGGTGCCGGTAGAGCCGACAGAAGCGATGCGTGGAGCAGGAAGCCGCGACGATGGCGTGGCCTATGACCATGAACATCAGGCGATCGGTGTTCATTCTCACGTCGTCTGGTCCGCCATGCTCGCCGCATCCCCCGCCTACACGCCGCGTCCGAAAATCCCGGCGGGCATGGTGCGCTGGAACGGAGGTGATAGCGCGCCTGCGGACTGGGATGGGGGGCGTTGCGCCTACAACGGCTATCCCGGCGAGATCGGCACGGTTAGCAGCCGGAACAGTGCGGCGTGGCGCGCTGATAGCAGCCATAGGGTCATCGCCTACACGCCGCGTCCGGTTGAGGGAGAGACTGATACCGTCGCGTTCGTGCAAGAATGGCTGATGAATGCCGACTATGACCCCACGCAGTTCGACAAGGACTTTGCAGCCGCCATCGATGCGCGATGCGCCGCCCGACCCGTCGAGGCGGGAGCGGGGAAGCTGGCGGAGGTGGAGCGGCTGCGGGAGGTGCTTGCCGAGGCAACGCCCGTGCCTTGGCGAATGGAACACGGTGCGATCAGCGCCCACATCCATCAAGTCGATGGCCTTCACTGGCTGGCAAGTTGCGTGATCGGTCATGGCGATTGGCACGACCCAGCCCAGTCGCGTGGTGTCAAGGATGCGCGGCTTATCGTGGAAGCTGTCAATGCGCTGCCGTCGCTTCTCGCAGCCCTGACCACACCGGCGGGCGGGATCGCGGAGGGTGGGCGATGACGCTGTTGTATTACGGGCTCCGTTACATGATGGCGGAATACGCATACGCAGCGTTTCGCGGTCCAACGACCTATTCCATCAGGCTGAATGAGCGCGCTGCTTTCTGGTATCAGAAGTGGATCGACGCAACCGCTCCTGATCGGGAGAAGGGGGCGTGAGCTTCTGGATGCCAAAGGTCGGTGATCGCGTCCAGTGGCGCAATCTTCTCGGCACTATTTCTGACACCTACTGGGCGCATCGCGACCGCTTTACCGTTCAGTTTGACGACGGCAGCGAAAGCGATTTCGGCTGCGAATCCCTGCGCTACATTCCGCCTCAGGAGCCCCGCCCATGACCACCCCTTCGATCGAAGAGGTAGCCCGGAAGCTGACCAAGGCGCAGCGGGAGGCGATAGTAAATGCTCGTCTGCCTTCAGCTATGGCCACGACTGTTTGCGCTGATGGGTGGCCGGCAGCTTGCGAAGCGCTAATCCGGCGCGGATTGGCTTCAACACCTTGGTATAGGCTCACCCCGCTCGGCCTCGCCGTCCGCGCCCATCTCACCGCTGGAGCCATCCATGACCGATAACAAGCATGCCGAGGCGGTGGAGGCATTCCAGAGCCGCGTTCAGCCGTGGATGCTCGCCTGCTTTGGTGCGGAGATCGCCGCGGACGGGGTGGAGCGCAACCACCGCTTTCTGGAGGAGGCGTTAGAACTCGTCCAGTCGACCGGCTGCACCGCCAGCGAGGCGCACCAGCTTGTCGACTACGTGTTCGGTCGTGACGTGGGCGAGCCAGCGCAGGAGGTAGGCGGTGTCATGGTGACGCTGGCCGCTCTGTGCCTCGCCCATGGGCTCGACATGCATGCTGACGGCGAAACCGAGCTGGCCCGCATCTGGACGAAGGTCGAGAAGATCCGCGCCAAGCAGGCCGCCAAACCGAAACACTCGCCGCTGCCGCAACATGTCGCCGCCCTGAACACCCGCCCCGATGTAAAGGCGATGAGGGAGGCTTGCGCACGGGTGGCGGACAATCTTGCGTCGGAGTGCATACTGAAGGCGGAAGATCCGAAGTATGCAGACCGCCGTGACCTTTGGCTCGCTAGGTCGTGGGGCGCCGCAGCCTGTATCAATCGCATCCGCTCCATCCCGGTTCCCACCAGTGGTGAGGGAGGGGCTTCGTGACCGCCGCGGCCAAATTCAAGCAGTCCGATGTCACCCGAGCCCTCCGCGGTGCAATTCGCGCCGGCATGCCCGTAGGCAAGGCGTTCATCGATCCGATTACCGGCCGCATCGAAATTGAGATGGCGAACGTGCTACCGGCTCACCGCGGCAACAGCTGTGACGACATCCTGCGGTGAAGAAGACCCGTCGCTTCCTGCCGGCCGGGGTGTCCCGGTACAAGGACCGTCATGGCCGCTGGCGCTACCGGTATCGGCGCGTCGGGCATCCTGGCGGGCATTTCACGTCTGAGTTCGGATCGCCCGAGTGGCTGGCCGAGCTGGCTGAGTTCGAGAAGCCGCGCGAGGGAGCCGCGCCTCCGAAGAAGGAGGTTGCCGGATCGATCGGGGATCTAGTCCGCCGCTATATGGCAGTGCCCACTAGGCTGGGCCCGACCGCGGTCACTCAGGGCAAGATCCGGTCAGTGCTTGGCCGGTTCAAGGACGATCACGGCCACCGCATGGTAGCGGACTTCACCTTCGAGCATATCGACAAGCTGATCGAGCGGGCGGGCGTCAAGGATACCGTCCAGACAGCGCGCGGGCCCCGACCGATCGGTGGCCTCCACGCCGCCACCAAGCTGCGGAAGGAGCTGGTTCGCCTGTTCGACTTTGCGATCAAGCTGAAGATGCGGCCCGATAATCCCGCCAGCCAGTCCGACAAAGTGAAGAGGCCGGTTGGCGAGGACAAGGGCTATCACAGCTGGACCGAGGCTGAGATCGCACAATACCGCGCTCGCCACCCGCTCGGCAGCCGAGCGCGGTTAGCCATGGAATTGATGCTCTGGACCGGCCAGCGTCGCAGCGACGCCCGCACCATGGGCCCTGCGGACATCGTGGACGGCCGAATCGTCGTGGAGCAGGGCAAGACCGGCAAGACGCTCGGTCTGGCGGTCGCCCCACGGCTGCTGGAGGCGATTACCGCCATGCCGCACGTCGATGACGCGCCGGCCTACCTGCTGACGAATCGCGGTAAGCCGTTCAGCCGGGCCGGGTTCGGCAACAAGATGCGCGAATGGTGCGACCAGGCTGACCTGCCTCAGTGCAGCGCCCACGGGCTCCGCAAGGCGATCATGCGCCGGATGGCTGAACTCGACATGGGCAACCAGACACTGAAGGCCGTGTCGGGCCATAGCCGGGATGAAGAGGTCGCGCTGTACACGAAAGCGGCCAACCAAAAGACCATGGCAGACGACGCAATCCATCGGCTTTCCGCTTGGGAAGCGTCTAACCGTCTGCTAGAATCTTGTCTAACCTCGCCGCAACCCCCTGTTACGGAGGCATAAATGCAAACGGGTGGCTCCCTGAGTAGGATTCGAACCTACGGCCGCTCGATTAACAGTCGAGAGCTCTACCGCTGAGCTATCAGGGATCGTTGCCGTGAGCTGCTCTATAACTGTCCGGAACGGCGATGCAAGCCCGTTGCGTCACCATTGTGAACAAGCCGGGTCAGGCGATGAACTGCTCCATCGTGATCCGGTCGTCGAGGGCGTGTTCCGGATCGAACAACAGGGTCAGTTCGTGCTGACGGTCCATGCAGATATCGACCCGTGCGACGTCGCGCACCTCGCGCTGGTCGGCGACGGCGGAGACGGGACGCTTGCCTGCGTCGAGCACCCGCAGCGTGATGCGCGCCTTGTCCGGCAGGATCGCGCCCCGCCAGCGCCGCGGTCGAAAGGCACTGATCGGGGTGAGGGCGACCATCGCCGAGCCGAGTGGCAGGATCGGCCCCTGCGCCGAGAAATTATAGGCGGTGGATCCCGCCGGGGTGGCGACCAGAATGCCGTCGCAGGCAAGCTCGGGAAGGACGATGCGGTCGTTCACCGTTACCTCGAGCTGCGCAGTCTGGCGGGTCTCGCGCAGCAGCGACACCTCGTTGATCGCAGGCAGGGTGTGGATACGCCCATCGATTCCCATCGCGGTCATCGCCAGCGGCGTGACCTTGAAGGGACGGGCACGTGTCAACCGTTCCTCAAGCCCGTGCCGCCGCCACTCGTTCATCAGGAAGCCGACCGTGCCCAGGTTCATCCCGAATACGGGCACGGGTGGCGCCCGGCGTTCCAGCATACGGTGCAGCGTCTGAAGCATGAAGCCGTCGCCGCCCAGGGCGATCACGACATCGGCTTCTTCGGACCGAACCCAGTCAGCCGCGTCCGCCAGCTCGGCGGCGGCGGCCTGAGCCTGGGCCGTGGGCGATGCGGCGAGCGCCCACCGCGCGTACGCGCTCATCCGCCGGTCACGCTCATGTGGCGCGCGACGGCGGGCGCCATACCGGCTTCCATGCGGAAGTCGTGGCGGGCGGGCTTGCGCCCCAGTCCCTGATCGATCGCGGTATCCAGCGCCGCCAGCCCACCATCGCGAAGCGCCGCCTTCAGATCCACCTGATCGTCATGCCCCAGGCACATGTACAACTTGCCCTCGGTCGTCAGCCGGACACGGTTGCAGCCGTCGCAGAAATTGGCCGTCAGCGGAGAGATCAGCCCCAGGCGTGTTGGCGTGCCCTCAACCCGCCAATATCTGGCCGGGCCACCGCTGCGATGCGCGTCGCGAACCAGCGGGAACTGCGCCGCCAGCCGCTCGAAAGCGACGGTCAGCGGCAGGAAACGATCGACACGGTCCTCGTCGATGGCGCCAAGCGGCATCGTCTCGATCAGCGACAGGTCGATGCCCTCGTCCACGCACCATTGCAGGATTGCCGGCAGTTCGTCCTCGTTCAATCCGCGTAGCGCGACGGTGTTGAGCTTGACGCGCAGCCCCGCATCCCGCGCGGCGCGGATACCGGCGATCACCTGGCTGACATCGCCGTGGCGCGTGATGTAGCGGAACCGCTCGGCATCGAGGCTGTCGAGGCTGACGTTGACGCGCCGCACGCCGGCATCGACCAGCGCCGCGGCATGATCCGCAAGCCGGGTGCCGTTCGTCGTGAGCGTCAGTTCCTGCAAGCCATGACCGACCGACCGTCCCAACCGCCGGATCAGCTCGCCGACATCGCGCCGTACCAACGGCTCACCGCCGGACAGGCGGATCTTGTCGACGCCGCGCGCCACGAACCGCTCCGCGATTACCGCGATTTCCTCAAGGCTCAACAATGCGGATCGCGGCAGGAAGGTCATCTGCTCCGACATGCAGTAGCGACAGCGCAGATCGCACCGGTCGGTTACGGATATCCGGAGATACCGGATCGTCCTTCCATGGACATCAACGAGGCCGCGACCGGCAGCATCGGGCAGGGCGGGCGGAGGATTCATCACGCTGGAGCTAGGACGCATGCCGAACCGGGGCAAGGGCGGATCGACCGCCGCATTGAGGATGCGCGCATCCGCGTCTACGGTCAGAGATGATGACATACATGCAAGCCGAACGCGCGGTGGCGCTGGTCGATGCACGCGATCGCGAGATGGCGGCTCTGGCCGAGGTCCGCGAGCGCGCCGACGGTGGCGAGGTGCTGCTGGTCATCACCGTCGATGCGGCGATGGCGGACCGGTTTCTCGACGCGGGGGCGCATGCCTTCGTCGCCAACCCCCGGGATGATGCCGAAGTCGAGACCGCCCTCCGTTATGCACGCCGGGCGGGACGAAGCGAGCGGCGCGTCTTGCGGGCCCTGCGCGGGGAAGAGACGGGCGCGTTGGTCGCGTGGCTGGAGCGACGGATAGACGGGGCACAGTCCTGCACGGTCGTCGCGGTGGCGCTTTCCAGGCTGGATCTCGTCAATGCGGCTCATGGCCGGCAACGGGTCGATGCCGCGATCACGGCAGCGGCCGATCGGATACGGCAAGCATTGGGCGACGACACCGTCGTCGCGCGGTCGGGCGGCGACATCTTCCTCGTCGCCACCGCGGGCGATCGGGCGGGAACCGCCGCTGCGGCAGTGGGGCAGGCACTGGCCCGGCCCTTCAATCTCGACGACGCGACCGTGATGATCGGCAGCCGTGCGGGTGCCGCGGCGATGGAAGCGGACGACGACGCCCAGATGCTGGTTGCGCGGGCCGTAGAGGCACTGGATGCGGCGCGGGGCAGCGACGGCAGCACCGTGCGGATCGCCCCACCCGACCAGATCGCCACGCTCGATGCCCTGGCGGCGGACCTGCATCACGCCGTGACGCGCGGCGAGATCGAGATCGTCTTCCAGCCGCAGGTAGAGATCGCCACCAACCGTATCGCCGGAGTCGAGGCGCTGGCCCGCTGGACGCATCCGGTGCTCGGCCCGATCGGTGCGGACATGCTGTTCGCCGCGGCCGAGCGAGCCGACCTGGGCATCGCCCTGTCGGACCATATCCAGGAGCTGACGTTGTCGCGCGCGGCGCGATGGCCGCGATCGCTGGGACATTTGCGATTGTCGCTGAACCTGACGGCGGCCGATGTGTCGCGAGCGGGGTTCGCCGCGCTGTTCCTCAGCCGGGTGGACGCCAGCGGCTTCCCGCGCGGCCGCCTGACCGTCGAGCTGACCGAGACAGGGATGATCCACGAACTGGAGCGTGCCGCCACATTGCTGGCCGAATTACGCGGGGCGGGTTGCCGGGTGGCCATCGATGATTTCGGCACGGGATATTCGAGCCTCGTCTACCTCAAGGCATTGCCGCTGGATTATGTGAAGATCGACAAGGCGCTGGCCCGAGACATCGCCGGCGATCCACGTGACCGGGTCGTGATCCGGGGGGTGATCGAGATCGCCTGCGCGCTCGGCCTGGCGGTGATCGCCGAGGGCGTTGAAACGCCGCAGCAACTGGCCCTGCTCACCGCCGAGGGGTGCGGATGGTACCAGGGCTTCCTGCGGGCAGGCGGCCTCGACGAAGCCGCGCTCGTCGCGATGGTCGAGGGCGAACGCTGAACGACGGGCATCGCCCGTCGCCCACGTTCATGACATCGCCTTAGCTAGTCCCTTCGACAGCTGCAGCGCGCCGTGCAGGCGGGATTTCGAGTCGGGCCAGGCCCGTTGCAGCACCAGTTTTGCATCCGGGCGCAGCTTCGCCACACCGTTCAGGCGGTCGACATAGGCGAGCAGCCCGGTGACGTTGGGCGGCTTGTCGTCGTGGAAGGCCACCAGCACGCCCTTCACCCCGACGTCCATCTTGGCGATGCACGCACGCTTTGCATTCAGCTTGATCTCGATGACGCGGATCAAGTTCTCCGTCGCCTCGGGCAGAGGGCCGAAGCGGTCGATCATCTCGGCCGCGAACGACTCGATCTCCTCGCGCTTCTCCAGGTCGTTCAGGCGGCGATACAGACCCATTCGCAGGTCGAGATCGGGAACGTAATCGTCCGGGATCAGGATCGGCGCATCGACCGTGATCTGGGGCGAGAAGTCCCGGGGGCGCTGGGCCAGCCCGCCGGCCTTCGCATCCATGATCGCCTCTTCCAGCATCGACTGGTAGAGTTCGTACCCCACTTCCTTGATGTGGCCCGACTGCTCGTCGCCGAGCAGGTTGCCGGCGCCACGGATGTCGAGATCGTGGCTGGCGAGCTGGAAACCGGCGCCAAGCGAATCGAGGTCGCTCAGCACCTTCAGCCGCTTGTCGGCCGCCTCGGTCATCTGCCGTTCCGGCGGGGTGACCATATAGGCATAGGCGCGGGTCTTCGACCGGCCGACCCGACCGCGCAGCTGATACAGCTGGGCCAGGCCGAACCGGTCGGCGCGGTTTATGATCATGGTGTTGGCGGACGGAATGTCGAGCCCGCTCTCGATGATCGTGGTCGAGACCAGCACCTCGAACTTCTTGTCGTAGAAGGCGCTCATGCGCTCCTCCACCTCGCTGGCCGACATCTGCCCATGCGCGATCACGTACCGGATCTCCGGGACCTCGGCGCGCAGGAAATCCTCGATGTCCGGCAAGTCGGCGATCCGGGGCGTGACCAGGAAGCTTTGCCCGCCGCGGTAATGTTCGCGCAGCAGCGCCTCGCGCAAGACGACCGGATCCCATGGCATGACGTAGGTCCGCACGGCGAGGCGATCGACGGGCGGCGTCTGGATGACGGACAGTTCGCGCAGGCCCGACATCGCCATCTGCAACGTCCGCGGGATCGGCGTGGCGGTCAGCGTCAGCATATGGACGTCTGCCTTCAGCGCCTTCAACCGCTCCTTGTGGGTGACGCCAAAGCGCTGTTCCTCGTCGACGATGACCAGCCCCAGCCGCTTGAACTCGACCCCCTTCGCCAAAAGGGCGTGCGTGCCGACGACGATGTCGAGCTGCCCAGATGCGGCACCTTCTTTCGTCGCCTTCGTCTCGGCGGTACCGACCAGCCGGCTCATCCGGCCGATCTTCAGGGGAAACCCCTCGAATCGCTGGACGAAGTTGTTGAAGTGCTGACGTGCCAGCAGCGTCGTCGGACAGACGACCGCGACCTGCATCCCCGCCATGGCCGCCACGAATGCCGCACGCAGCGCGACTTCGGTCTTGCCAAAGCCGACATCGCCGACGACCAGCCGATCCATCGGCTTGCCTGCCGCCAGATCATCCAGCACGTCGGTGATCGCGCGATCCTGATCGTCGGTTTCCTCGTACGGGAAACGATCGACGAAGCTGGGGTAGCCGGCGCTGTCCGGCTCAGCCACCTCGCCAAGCCGCAGGGCTCGCTCCGCGGCGACGGCGATCAATTCCCCGGCGATCTCGCGGATGCGCTCCTTCATGCGGCTCTTGCGCCGCTGCCATGCCTCGCCGCCCAGCCGGTCGAGCGCGGCACCGTCTTCCCCGGACCCGTACCGGGTCAGTACCTCGAGGTTCTCGACCGGGACGTACAGCTTGTCGCCGCCGGCGTAGGACAGGGCGACGCAGTCATGCGGGCTCTTGCCCACCGGAATCGAGGTCAATCCCTCATATCGACCGATGCCATGATCCGCATGGACGACCAGATCGCCCGGCGACAGCGTCGCCAGTTCGGCCAGGAAGGCATCCGCGGACTTGCGCCGCTTGTTGCGCCGGATCAGCCGGTCACCCAGCATGTCCTGTTCGGTGAGCACCGCAACGCCGGGCGCGGTAAACCCATGGTCCAGCGGCAGGACGACCAGTGCCACGCCGAAGCTCTTCGACGTGTCGGCGGCGGCGAGCGCCTCGTGCCAGGTTTCCGCCTGCTTGCCGCCCTTCAGGCCGTGATCGGCGAGCAGACTGCCGAGCCGTTCACGCGCGCCGATCGAGTAGCTGGCCAGCACGGGCTTGCGCCCGTCGCGTCGCGATTTCTCGATATGTGCGACCACGGCCTCGTAGACATTGGCCTGGTTCGCCCGTTCCGGTCCGAAATCGCGGGGACCGTCCACGTCGAAGTCGAGCACGCTGGCGCTTGCCGGCTCGTGGAAGGCGGTCGTGAGATGGGTGGCGGCAGTGATCGCCGACCATTCCTTGTCGTCGATGTACAGCGCACGGGCGGGCAGGGGGCGATAGCTGCCGGGCTGCGCCGCCTCGGCACGCTTGCGGTTCTCGTAATAGTCGGCGATCGCTTCCAACCGGCCCACCGCCGCGGCAGCGACGCCGGCGTCGCGGATGATCACCGTATCACCAAGGTGGTCGAACAGCGACGCCAGCTTCTCCTCGAACAGGGGCAGCCAGTGCTCCATGCCGGCGAGACGGCGTCCGTCCGACACCGCCTGATAGATCGGATCGCCAGTGGCCGTGGCGCCGAACGTCTCCCGATATCGGGTGCGGAACCGCTTGATCGACTCTTCGTCCAGCAACGCCTCGGACGCGGGCAGCAGGGTGAAGCCGTCGATCCGGCCGGTCGTCCGCTGGTCGGCGGGGTCGAATGTACGGACGCTCTCGATCTCGTCACCGAAGAAGTCGAGCCGCAATCCTTGCGTCTCGCCACTGGGGAACAGATCGACCAGTCCGCCGCGCACGGCATACTCGCCCTGGTCGTGCACCGTTTCGGTCCGCACGTATCCGTTCGCCTGCAACAGCCCGGCCAACCGGTCGCGACCGATCCGCTCGCCGGGGGCAAGGGAGGCAACGAGCTGACGGATGCGAAACGGCGTCAGCACGCGCTGCGTTGCCGCGTTGGCCGTGGTCAGAACCAGTTGCGGGCGTGTACGCTTGCCCTGAAGACGGTGCAGCGCCGCGATCCTGTCGGCCATCACGCGCAGGGTCGGCGAGGCGCGATCGTAGGGAAGACAATCCCAGGCCGGGATCATCAGCACCTCGATCTCGGGCGCGAAGAAGGGGGCGGTGGAGGCGATCGCGCGCATCGCCGCGTCATCGGGAGCGATGAACAGGATGCGTCCCGCCGCACGGACCAGATCGGCGAGCAGCGATGGCTGGAACCCGGTAGGTACGCCGGCGAGGGTCAGCGGCGTTTTGGCGGCAAGGATGGCATTCAGATCGGGCAAGGCTGTTGGTCCGTCGTCGGATGGAGGAACGCGTCGTCCTGCCCGTGCAGGACAGCCGCCGTCAGGAAGGAAGCTTCACGAAATCCAGCGCGCGCATGCCGTGCATCATGGCGCCGTCCCATTCCGGCGGGCAGGGGATCGAGCCGATCGCCCAGCCCATGATGTCGACGTCCTGCTCCTCCAGCAGTGCCTCGAACCAGTCGAGCTCGGCCGGGGTCCAGCGCGCGTGATGCGCGTCGAAATAGCCGCCGATCATCAGATCGGCCTCGCGGGTGCCACGGTGCCAGGCGCGGAAGCGCAGGCGCTTGATGCGAATGTCGTGGTCCACCGGCAAACTCCAACGGCAACTGGCCGGCGGGCGCTGGCGGCGCGCGTCGGCTGGGCTATAGGGCGCATGTAGTCATGCGGCCCGACATCCTCAATCCGCTGTTCGCCGAGATCACCGCGCTGAAGGGCGTCGGGCCGGCGCTCGCCAAGCCGCTCGACCGGCTGGGGCTGACACGCGTGGTCGACGTGGCGTTCCACCTGCCCACCGGCTGGATCGATCGGGTCGCACGCGACGAGTTGATGGCTGGCGATGCCGGAAGGGTCATAACGATCACGTTGACCCCGCGCGAATATCGCAGCTCGACAGGCCGCGGACCGACACGGGTCATGGCGACCGATGCGCACGGCAATTTCGTCAGCCTCGTCTATTTCGGCGGTCATCCCGGCTGGGCCAAGAAGCTGCTGCCGATCGGCGAGGCGCGACGCGTATCCGGACGGCTCGACCAGTATGGCGACGCACTCCAGATCGTACATCCCGATCTAGCCGACCCCGATGAGGATTTCCGCGCCCGCGAGCCGATCTATCCACTGTCCGAGGGTTTGACATCCCGCCGGCTGGCAGCACTGGCTGCGCAGGCGGTCGAGCGTGCACCACTCCTGCCGGAATGGATCGAGCCCAGCCTCAAGGCCGGGCGTGGCTGGCCATCGTGGCACGAGGCCTTGGTTCGTATCCACGCCGACCCCGCCGACGGGAAAGCGCGGGAGCGGCTGGCCTATGACGAGGTATTCGCAAGCCAGCTGGCGATGACGCTGGTGCGCGCGGACACGCGCAAGCGGCGCGGCAGGGCACTGGTCGGCGACGGCAGGCTGCGCACGCTGTTGAACCTGCCCTATCAGCTGACCGGCGCGCAGGCGCGCACGATCGCGGAGATAGAAGGCGATCTCGCGCAGCAATCACCGATGCTGCGCCTGCTGCAGGGCGATGTCGGCGCGGGCAAGACGCTGGTCGCGGCGATGGCGCTGCTGGTGGCGATCGAAGCGGGCGCGCAGGCGGCGCTGCTCGCACCGACCGAAATCCTCGCCCGCCAGCACTATGAAACCTTGCGTCGGACGCTGTCTGGCCTGCCGGTGGAGGTCGCCATCCTGACGGGGCGCGACAAGGGGAGGGCGCGAGAAGCGACGCTGATGGCGTTGGCGGATGGCAGCATTGATCTGCTGATCGGCACCCACGCGATCTTCCAGGAGGCGGTTCAGTACCGCGATCTCGCGCTGGTCGTCGTGGACGAGCAGCACCGGTTCGGCGTGGCGCAGCGGATGATGCTGCAGGACAAGGGGCGCAGCCCCCACCTGCTCGCGATGACCGCCACGCCGATCCCGCGCACCCTGACGCTGGCGCAATATGGCGAGATGGACGTCAGCCGGCTGGACGAGATGCCGCCCGGGCGCCAGCCGATCGAGACGCGGGTTCTGTCCGAGGATCGGCTGGACGATGTCGTCGCGGCACTCGGTCGCCATCTGGATGGAGGCGGACAGGCCTATTGGGTGTGTCCGTTGGTGGAGGAGAGCGAAAAGTCGGATCTCGCCGCGGCAGAGGCCCGCGCAGAGGCGCTGCGGCGGCAGTTCGGTGACCGGGTCGGGCTGGTGCACGGACGCATGAAGCCTGCCGAGAAGGACGCCGTGATGGCCGCGTTTGCTGGGGGTGTAACCGGTGTTCTGGTCGCAACGACGGTGATCGAGGTCGGGGTCGACGTGCCGAACGCCACGTTGATCGTGATCGAGCATGCCGACCGTTTCGGGCTGGCCCAATTGCACCAGCTGCGCGGCAGGGTGGGGCGGGGAACAGGACAATCAACCTGCCTGCTCCTGCGGGGGAATGCGCTCAGCGAGACATCGCGGGCGCGCCTTGCCCTGATGCGCGAGAGCAATGACGGTTTTCGTATCGCGGAGGAGGATCTGCGCCTGCGGGGTGGTGGCGAGATGCTGGGGACGCGGCAGTCCGGAGAGGCGGCGTTCCGGCTCGTCCAGCCGGAGTTGCTCGCCGACCTGCTGCAATGTGCCCACGACGATGCGCGTCTGCTGATCGACCGTGACGGTGGTTTGACCGGAGCGCGGGGTACAGCGGCGCGGACGGCATTGTACCTGTTCGAGCGCGATGCCGGCGTGGCGCTGCTCCGCTCCGGCTGAACGCCAGCAGCTTAAATGCTGCGCAGCATTTGGTGCAGCATTGCCTCGTAAGTCGGCAGGTCGACGACCTTCAGCAGCTTGCATCCCATGCGACCGCCAAGGGCCCAGCGGACCTCGGCCTTAACCAGCCCCAAGGCTGGCAGGATGACAGTCAGGATGTCGCCGGCAGCCCATTCACCGTCCGCGCGGGCCATGAAGCCGGCCGATGAGACGTTGACGATCGTGACGGTTCGTTCGGCGCCGTTCGCCTGCGCGATACGCGTGCGGTGCATCACTTCCTGTCGCTGCTCGCGACGGTCGTCCCATGATACCGGCTGAAAACTCGCCATGACGCTCCTGGCACCTCACACGACGGACTGTGGCGCGATGCCCCTTCGACCTATCGACCTAAGCGTTGACAATAACTTACCCCTTGGGGTCATTCACACTTTTGTCTTAGTCAGCAAACCATGCAGTTTCTTTCCTGCTGACAATCTTACGCTTTTGTCCTGAACTGTAACCAGCGCGGTATCGTCGACGACCTTCTCGCCATCAATCCGCGCGCCACCACCAGCGATCAGGCGACGGGCCTCCCCCCGCGACTTGGCGAATCCTAGTCCCACCAGGGCGTCGACGACGGCGATCGAATCGCGTTCGATCGCCAGGGTAGGCAGCGATTCGCCGGCTCCTCCCTCCTCGAAGGTCCGTCGGGCGGTTTCCGCCGCCTCCTCCGCCGCGGCGCGCCCGCGGCACATCGCCGTCGCCTCCGTCGCCAGCAGCTTCTTCGCCTCGTTGATCCCGGCGCCGGGCAGCGTTTCCAGTCGGGCGATCTCATCGACCGGCAGGTCGGTGAACAGTCGCAGAAACCGACCGACATCGCGGTCGTCGGTGTTGCGCCAGAACTGCCAGTAATCGAGATGGGACAACTGATCTTCGTGCAGCCAGACGGCGCCCGACATGGTCTTGCCCATCTTGCCGCCATCCGCGGTGGTGATCAGCGGCGTGGTGACCCCGAACACCTCTGTCCCATCCATCCGGCGGGCCAGTTCGATGCCGTTGACGATGTTACCCCATTGGTCGCTGCCGCCCATCTGCAACCGGCAACCGGCACGGCGCGACAGTTCGACGAAGTCGTAGCCCTGCAGGATCATGTAGTTGAATTCCAGAAAGCTTAGCGACTGCTCACGGTCCAGCCGCAGCTTCACCGAGTCGAACGACAGCATCCGGTTGACCGAGAAATGCTGCCCGACCTCGCGCAGGAAAGGGATGTATTCCAGTCGGTCCAGCCACTCGGCATTATCCAGCATCGCCGCGTCGGTAGGACCGTCGCCGAACGTCAGGAACCGTTCGAAGATGCGCTTGATCGACGCGATGTTGGCGTTGATCGTATCCGCACTGGACAGCTTGCGCGCCTCGTCCTTGAAGCTGGGATCGCCGATCTTGCCGGTACCCCCGCCCATCAACACGATCGGCTTGTGCCCCGTCTGCTGCAGGCGACGGAGCAGCATGATCTGGACCAGGCTGCCGACATGGAGCGACGGCGCGGTCGGATCGAACCCGATATAGCCGGGCACGATGCCCTTGGCGGCAAGCGCATCGAGCGCCGCCGCATCGGTCATCTGGTGGACGTATCCGCGATCCCGAAGGACGTTGAGCAGCTCGGACTGGTAGGCCATAGCCCCGGTTAGCAAGGGTTCGGGGGATCGTCACCCTGCCACGAACCCAGACTGCGCGATCAGTCTGTCCGCAGCATCGTCACCGGATCGACCGGCACCCGGCCCCGTCTCAGTTCGAAGTGGAGCGCCGGCCGCTCGGCCGACCCGCTGTCGCCGGAAAGGGCCAGGCGTTGTCCTCGCTTCACGCTCTGCCCGCGCGTGACGAGAAGTCGGTTCGCATAGCCATAGACGCTGGTCCACCCGCCACCGTGACGGACGATCACCAGCCCTCCCAGGGCGGCGATGCCGCTGCCGGAATAGGCAACGATGCCGTCGGCAGTGGCGCGGATCGGCGTCGACAGCGGCGCGGCGATATCGATGCCGTTACTGCGTTCGCCCGTCCCACCCGCCCCGAACCGACGAACGATCCGGCCGCCCGCCACCGGCCAGGTAAAGCCTCCCGCGGCGAGCCGCACCGGCGGCGCGACGACGGCGGTGGCGGACAACGGGCGCGAAGCGTGCACGGCCGCGCGGGCGGGAGGCTGTCGCGGAATCTGTGCCGGTTCGCCACCGGTCAGGATATCGTCGACATCAAGCCGGAAGGCTGCTGCCCGCTCCGCGGCGCGACTGAGCGGCGATCCGATCGCGGGGGACGGAATCAGGATGCGTGAGCCAGCTCGCAGGATATAGGGTTCTGCCAAGGCATTGATCGTCGCGATCCTCGACCAATCGACCCCGTAAGCGCGCGCGATGGCGATCCCGCTCTGACCCGGCCGAACCAGATGATAGCGCCCGCCCGGGATCTTCAGCCGCTGGTTGGTCCGGAGCGCGTAGGGCCATGAAAGAGCGTTCGCACGGGCGATCGCCTCGGCACTCGCGCCCGTTTCGGCCGCGATGCCGAGCAATCCCTCGCCATCCCGGACCAGCACGACCTGATCCGACACGGTTCGGGCGTCGGCCACGACGGTCCGTGCCTCCCAGGCTGGGAATTCCGTCGTGGAGGAGGGCGCTCCACCGTTTTCTTCCCGCTGCGCCGTCGCTCCTTGCAGCGCTACCGTCAGCCCGGCGGCCAGCAGCACGGCGCCGCGCATCAGTCGTAAGCCTGGGCCAGCCTCGCCAGCGAGGCTCCATGCGTCATGTCGAGGTGCAGCGGCGTGACAGACACATACCCGTCCGCGATCGCCTCCAGATCGGTGTCGCAGACGGGATCGTGCCGCATCTCTCCCAGCGCGAACCAATGGTATTCGTAGCCGCGAGGATCGACATTGCTGACGATCCGCAGCCGTCCATAATCGCGCAATCCCTGCGCCACGACACGAACACCCTTCACCTGGTCGGCGGGCAGGGCAGGAAAATTCACATTGACCAGCGTCCGTGGCGCCAGCGGTGCCTCGATCAAAGGGCGCAGCACGCGTTCGCCCCACGCCTCTGCGACAGAGAAGGGAACGGCGTCGCCCATCCCCTCGCGACTGTAGACCTGGCTCATCGCGATGGAACGGACGCCGGCCAGCGCTCCCTCCATCGCGGCGGAGACGGTGCCCGAGTAGGTCACGTCCTCGGCGAGGTTGGCACCGCGATTGACACCGGACAGGATAAGGTCGGGCGGGCAATCCTTCATGATCTTGGCGATCGCCATCATCACCGCATCGGTCGGTGTGCCGGACACGGCGTAGCGCTTATCGGCGAAGCGGCGAATGCGGAGCGGCCGGGTGAGGGTGAGCGAGTGGCCCGCGCCAGACTGCTCGTCAGCCGGTGCGACGGTCCACACATCGTCCGAGAAGCGCGCAGCGATCGCCTCGGCGACCTTCAGTCCCGGTGCGTGGTAACCGTCATCGTTGGTGATGAGGATGCGCATCAGCCGCGCGGCGACAGTCTGGTGAGGCCACCCATATATGGAACCAGTGCCGCCGGAATCGCGACCGATCCGTCCGCCTGCTGATAATTCTCTATGACGGCGACCAGGGTACGCCCGATCGCCAGCCCGGACCCGTTCAGCGTATGAACGAAGCGCGTCGTCTTCTCGCCCTCTGCACGATAGCGCGCGTTCATTCGTCGCGCCTGGAAGTCGGTACAGGTCGAGCAGCTGGATATCTCGCGATAGCGTTCCTGACCCGGCAGCCATACCTCCAGGTCGTAGGTGCGTGCCGCCGAGAACCCCATGTCGCCGGTGCACAGCAGCATCCGCCGGTACGACAATTCCAGTGCCTCCAGCACGCCCTCCGCACAACGGGTCATGCGCTCATGCTCCGTGTCGGATTCGTCGGGCGTGGTGATCGCCACCATCTCGACCTTTTCGAACTGATGCTGCCTGATCAGCCCGCGCGTGTCGCGTCCCGCCGCGCCCGCCTCGGACCGGAAGCACGGCGTCAGCGCCGCGAAACGCAGCGGCAGTTCGGTGTCGGAGAGGATCTTCTCGCGCACCATGTTGGTCAGCGACATTTCCGCGGTCGAGATCAGCCAGCGGCCGTCGGTCGTCTTGAACAGGTCCTCCGCGAATTTCGGAAGCTGCCCGGTCCCGAAGGCGACGTCATCGCGCACCAGCAGGGGAGGGACCACCTCCTCGAAACCGTGCTCGTTCACCAGCCGGTCGAGCATGAACTGGCCGAGGGCCCTGCTCAGCCGCGCCATGCCACCGCGCAACAGCGTGAAGCGTGCGCCGGCCAGCAGGACGCCGGTGTCGAAATCCATGCCGAGCGGCGGACCAATGGCGTCATGCTCTTGCACCGCAAAGTCCAACGTCCGCCGCTCGCCATGCTCATGCATGCATTGATTGCCGTTCTCGTCGGCTCCCTCCGGAACGTCGGCCATCGGCAGGTTCGGAATCGCCGCGAGTCGCTCGTCGAGGTCCGCGCCGGCAGCGCGTTCCTCCTCTTCCAGTTCGGGCAGGCGTGCTTTGAGCGCGGCGACCTCGGCCATCAGCGCTCCGGCCCGCTCCTCGTCCTTCGCCGCCTTGGCCTGGCCGATCTGCTTCGACAGGTCATTGCGCCTCGCCTGCGCCTCCTGCGCCGCCGCGATCGCACTGCGTCGACGTTCGTCGATCGTCACCAGCGACGTCGCCTGCGGCGGCAATCCGCGCCGCGCGAGCGCGGTATCGAAGGCACCGGGATTGTCACGGATGAGGCGGATGTCGTGCATGGGCAGCGCTATGACCGGCACCGGCATGGCGCGCAACCCGCCGTCGTCGGAGGCGTTGACCCGTTAATCGAAACGATCAGGAGACCTGCCTTGCAACTCGCCCACAACGCCGTCGTGCTCGTCGCGGATGGCCGCAAGATGCTGTTTCTGCGCAACGAGGGCGATGCCGCCTATCCGAACCTGAAGGTCGAGCATGCGCAGGAGCAGGAAAATCCGGCCGACCGCGATCATGTCAGTGACGATGCGGGTCGTGCCTCTTCGCCGCTGGGCGCATCGCAGAGTTCGATGGGTCGCGCGGACGCACATCAGGTGGAGGAAGACCGCTTCGCAGCCGATGCCGCCAATCTCCTGAAGCGTCGCGCACTGAAGAACGACTATGAGTCGCTGGTAGTGATCGCTCCGCCACGGACGTTGGGCGAGTTGCGGAAACATTACCACAAGGAGGTGGCTGACCGGCTTGCCGGCGAACTCGACAAGGATCTGACCGGCCACCCCATCCCCGACATCGAGAAGGCGATCGCCGCAGCCTGACCGGTGGATGCCATGGCGAGGAGCGACGCGCGTCGACTCCTTGCTATGGCTTACAGGACACAATTCACTGAAAACCGGATTTTGCTGTCCGCTCCCCTCGCTTGCCGCCATCCCGCGTCCGGACTATAGGGCCCTCAACATCGGGGGAGGCTCCTTGGACACGGACATGAATCCGGTCCGACGGGCCGAGGGAGATCGGTATGGCGACGGCACTTGATCGCGTTGACCCTTCCACTGGCCGCTCAGCGGCCAATGACGACGGATATCGGCCGTCAGCCGAAGAGCCGTTCATGAACAGCCGACAGCAGGCTTATTTCCGCAACAAGCTGCTGATGTGGAAAGAGGCGATTCTACTCGATTCGCAAGGAACGCTGTCTCAGCTCCAGCTGGATCCCCTGCGAGAGGCTGATCTAACCGACCGGGCGTCAAGCGAGACCGATTGGTCGATCGAATTGCGAACCCGCGACCGGCAGCGCAAGCTGATCAGCAAGATCGAGGCGGCAGTCCGCCGGATCGACGAGGGAGAATATGGCTATTGCGAGGTTACGGGAGAACCGATCAGCCTCGCGCGGCTGGAGGCGCGGCCGATCGCAACGATGACCGTAGAGGCGCAGGAGCGCCACGAGCGGCACGAAAAGGTCTCTCGAGAAGAGTAATCGTTTAAGTTTTTGTCGATGTTTGCGCGCTAGGGCCTTTCATCGACGCTTGTTTATCGGGACGGGACATGGACGGCTTTATCCGCGATACGGCTTCCGAGCCCGACCCAGAGATGGACGGATCGGAACAGCGTGCGCATCTGCGTACCGGCATGCTCCTGATGGCCGGGTTGCGCCTCGGCGATGATGCAGCCCCGCGTGAGGTTCGTATCCGCAATCTTTCGGAACAGGGCCTGATGGCGGAGCCGGGCATTCCCGTATTGGTGGGCACGTCGGTGTCCTTGGATCTCCCCGGCGTCGGTGAAGTGGCTGGTACGGTCGCCTGGAGTGCCGAAGGGCGGATCGGGGTGGCACTGGTCCGCGTGATCGACATCGCACTGGTGAACGCGGCGCGCTCCGCCAGCTGACCGAACACCGGTGTCGCCCTGACCGGGCATCACCGCTACCCGGGAAGGTAGCGGCAACCCCGTTACGACCGTCGTCAGAGACTGACGATCTCTTCCTTCAGTTTCAGCTTCTGTTTCTTCAGGTCGGACAGCCTCGCGGCATCGGGCTGCGGGCGGTGCGCCTCCTCGGCGATACGGCGGTCCAGGGTCGCGTGCTTGGTTTCCAGCGCGGTCTGGTGCGCGGTCGACTGCATGGGCAGATCTCCTTCCTGCTTGCGAGGGGTTCGAAGTAAACCACTCGGGCCGCCTTTTGTCGCCTGGCTTTCGCGCGATTGGCGATCATCCGTGCCCATTTTTCCGCCAGTCGTTTGGCGCTCGCCCAACGGTGCCTGCATCGGCTAACAGGGGTTGTCAGGGAGGATCGGGTGGACGAGGAGCAGATCAGGGAACGTCTGGACGGGTTGAAGCTGGAGCATCGCGACCTGGATGCCGCGATCGCGGCACTGGCCGCCATCGGCTCGCTCGACCAGGTCCAGCTCGCCCGACTGAAGAAGCGCAAGCTGCGCCTGCGTGACGAAATGTCGATGCTGGAAGACGAACTGCTGCCCGACATCATCGCCTGATCGTCCCGGCTGCCCCGGTCAGGGACAGCAGCGATCGCCGGACGACCTTTTCGTAACGACCATGTCATGTCAGCACCGTCGCATGTTCGCCCATGCCGACACGCCCACCGTCCACCAGCGCCTGATCGAGGCGCTGTACAGCGACACGATGCTGCTCGCCGACGAAGCCCGCGAGTATGGCGAGCATCATGCGCGGAATGATGCGATCATGCTTGATCCGGCCACAAGCGTACTCTTCAGCTGCGAATCGCTGCGGCTGACGACCCGGCTCATGCATCTGCTCGCGTGGCTGTTGAACCACCGCGCCATCGCGGCGGGCGAACTGGATGCGGAACGTCCATCGGCCAGGCTGGTCAGCGTCGCCCCGACCGAAGCGACGCTGCGGCCGCAACTGCCCGAGCGTGCGGCCATCCTGATACAGGCGAGCGAAGGACTGTATCGCCGCGCGGTTCTACTCGACACCGCGATGGTCCGCTCTGATCCGAGCATCAGTCCCGCCCGCGCCATGCAGCAGCGGCTGGCGATCAATCTGCGCTAGGCGATCCGCGCCTTCGCCGCCTTATACTCCTGCTCCAGCCGTTCGACACGGATGGCAACCGGTTCGACCGAGGTGACGGCACCGACCCCCTGGCCGGCACCCCAGATGTCGCGCCACGCCTTCGCCTTGCTGCCATTGCCGGTACCGAAATCCATCGTCTTCAGGTCTCCCTGAGGCAAATTGTCGGGGTCGAGCCCGGCTGCGATGATCGATCCGCGCAGATAGTTGCCGTGAACGCCGGTGAACAGGTCGGAATAGACGATGTCGGCGGCCCGGGCGGACACGATGCCGTCCTTGTAGGCCGCGTCTGCATTGGCCTCCCTGGTGGCGATGAACAGCGACCCGACATACGCAAGATCCGCACCCATGGCGCGTGCCGCCAGAATTGCATCGCCGGTGGCGATCGATCCCGACAGCGCCAGAGGTCCGTCAAACCATTGGCGGATTTCCTGCACCAGAGCGAAGGGCGACTGCCGGCCAGCGTGCCCGCCGGCGCCAGCCGCAACGGCGATCAAGCCATCCGCGCCCTTCTCCACCGCCTTGCGCGCGAAACGATCGTCGATGACGTCGTGGAGCGTGATTCCGCCCCAGCCATGAACCGCGGCGTTCAGGTCCTCCTTTGCGCCCAGCGAGGTGATGACGATCGGCACCTGCCACTTGGCACAGGTCGTCAGATCGGCCTCCAGCCGGTCATTCGAGCGGTGGACGATCTGGTTTACGGCGAAGGGGGCGGCTGGGCGCTCAGGGTGTACGCGATTGTGTGCCGCCAGCGCTTCGGTGATCTGGTGCAGCCATTCGTCCAGCATGGCCGAAGGTCGCGCGTTCAGCGCGGGGAAGGAGCCGACGATCCCCGCCTTGCACTGGGCAATGACCAGTTCCGGTCCGGAAATGATGAACAGCGGTGAACCGATGACGGGAAGCCGCAGACGGCCGAGAACGGGCGGGATGGACATCGCCGGACTGTGGCTGGCACCGGCATCGCTGTCCAGCCGGCGTGTCGCGCGCTAGGAGGGACGAGTTTAGGAGACGAGCGTGAAGCCACTCGCGGGTGTGAAGGTGATCGAACTCGCCCGGGTACTGGCGGGCCCCTGGTGCGGGCAGCTGCTGGCGGATCTGGGTGCCGAGGTCGTGAAGATCGAACGGCCCGGCACCGGCGACGATACCCGTCACTGGGGTCCGCCCTTCGTGACCGGTCCGGACGGCGAAGCGCGTGACGCAGCCTATTATCATGCCGCCAACCGCGGCAAGCGGGCGGTCGCAATCGACATCGCCACCCGTCAGGGGCAGGACGAGGTACGCGCGCTGATACGGGATGCCGACGTGCTGATCGAAAACTACAAGGTCGGCGCGCTGCGCCGGTACGGGCTCGATCATGCCAGCCTGACGGCGATCACGCCCGGCCTGGTGACCTGCTCGATCACCGGGTTCGGCCAGACCGGCCCCTATGCCCATCGGGCCGGGTACGACTTCATCGTCCAGGGGATGAGCGGCTTCATGTCATTGACCGGCGAGCCGGACGGTCCGCCGGAGAAGGCGGGCATCGCCTATGCCGACATCTTCACCGGCGTTTACGGTGCCGTGGCGATCCTGGCGGCGCTGCGTCGTCGCGATCGGGAAGGGGTGGGATCGCACATCGACATGGCGCTGCTCGACACGCAGGTCGCCGTTCTCGCCAACCAGGCGCTCAACTGGATGGTATCCGGCGTGGTGCCCCACCGGATGGGCAACGGCCACGTCAATCTCGTTCCTTATCAGGCGTTCGCGGCGTGCGACGGCGAGCTGATCGTCGCGGTCGGCAACGACGCCCAGTTCGCCCGCCTCTGCGAAGCCCTCGACCTGCCGTTCGCTACCGATCCGGCCTATGCGACCAATGCGGCACGTATCGCCCATCGCGCCGCGCTCATCCCGCTGCTGGCGGCGGCGATCGCACCGTGGCGCAAGGCCGACCTTGCATGGGCACTGGAAGAACGCGGCGTACCGGCAGGTCCGATCAATCGACTGGACGAGGCATTCGGCGATGCGCAGGTGATCGCGAGAGGGCTGAAGATCGAGCGCGGCGGCATCCCGGGTCTGGCCAGCCCGATCGTCATCGATGGAGAGCGCATGGTCGCCGACCTCCCACCGCCGCCGCGTCCACGCTGAGCCCCAATGTTCTCCGTCTGGCGGCGCGATACGCTTCAACTCGCGCGTGACGCGTCGGTCACCGGGTCCAGCTCGCGCGCGTCGGGCGTCCGGGTGGTCGGCAGCGATCCTGTCTGGCGTTCGATGCGGCGGTGGATCACCGGCCGCTCGCCGTCGATCCAGAGGTTGTGGAGGATTTCGCTGCTTGCCTGATCGGCCTTCGTGCGGCGTTCGTTGTGGCGCACATAATCCAGCCAGGTGGCGAAATGATATCGTTCCACCCACAGCGTCGGCTCTGCCAGATCGCGCAAGAGGGTCCAGTGACGGGCGCCGTCGCGCCGCCGTATCCGCCGCCGTTCCGTCATCACCGCCAGGAAACGGGCAACGTCCGGCTCGGCGATGCGATGTTCGACGGTTACCACGATCGGCCCTGATCGTGCCTCGACCGGGATAGCGGTGGCCGGTTCCTTCCAGCTGTCGTTGGGATCGAGGTCGAGCTGGCTGATCCCGGGCAGCCGCGCGACGAAGCCGGCGACGATGCTCAGCAACTGGATCGTCGCCGCCGCCAGCAGCGCGGTAACGACGCCGTGATCGCCCGCGATGGAGCCGAACAGCCAGCTGCCGGCAGCCATCCCGCCGAATGCGGCCATCTGGTACAGCGAGATCGCCCGCGCGACGACCCAGCGAGGCGACGCCATCTGCACGCTGACGTTGAAGGTCGACAGCGCCAACACCCATCCGGCGCCCGCAAGGGCGAGGGCCGGCAGGATCAGCGGGAGCATCGTCGTGCTCGCGATCATGGCCGCACCGATGGCCAGTCCGCCCGCGGCAAGCCTGACCACGCCCTCGGTCGACAGGCGCGCGCGCAGCGTGCCGCTGCCGACTGCACCACCGACCGCGCCGATGCCGAATCCCCCCAGCAGGATGCCATAGGTCAGCGGACCGCCCCCGACGACGTCCCGCGCCACGATCGGCATCAGCGCGGGCAGCGCACTGGCCGCCAGTCCGAACAACGCGGCGCGCGCCAGAACCACGCGGATCTGCGGCGACATCTGCACATAGCGGACGCCGGCGGCCATCGCGACGCCAAGCCGTTCGCGCGGCAGACGTCGCGGCGGCAGGTCCGGCTGCCATCGCTTCAGGACGATCATCAAGCCGACATAGCTGCCGGCGTTGATCAGGAACGCAGCCGCCGCGCCAGCCGCCGCGACGATCGCGCCGCCGACGGCCGGGCCAAGGCTTCGCGCGATGTTGAAGCCCATGCTGTTGTAGGCGACCGCGCTAGGCAGCACTGCGCGCGGAACCATGTCGCCGACCGACGCCTGCCATGCCGGTCCGTTCACCGCCGTGCCGCAGCCTATCAGGAAGGTGAAGATTAAGAGCAGCCACGGCGTTATCATGCCGAGCCACGTGCCGATCGCGAGCAGGGCAGACACCGACAGCATGAAAGCCTGTGCCGCCAGCATCACCCGTCGCCGGTCCAGATTGTCCGCCACCGCGCCTGCCCAAAGCGACAGCAGCATGATCGGCAGGCTGGTCGACGCCTGAACGAGCGCGATCATCCGGGGCGAGGCGTTGAGCCCGGTCATCATCCACGACGCGCCGACCGACTGGATCAACCCGCCGAAGTTGGAACACAGACTGGCGATCCACACCGACCGGAACAGGGCGATGCGAAACGGCGAGATTCGGCTGGCGTCGGACATTCCTGCGCAATGCAGCAAGTGGCCGGTCGATCCAACCGGACGCTGCGAAGCGAGCCGACCTCTGCGGCAGCGTGGAACGCTTCTCAGGCCAGCCGCATGACCGCTGTCAGTCCTTGCTGGTTTGGAGGATAATGCGATTTACTGGCCGTCGCAGAATCGCGTGGTTGGGCGTCATTTTGTCGTGCGTCCGACTGCTTTCGCGATAGCCTGCCCCGACATCATCGTAGATCCGCCTCTTCCTATCGACGGCATCAAGTGCCGAACATCAATGCGTGTACTACAAGTGTACAGCATTTACATCTGCGCGGTAGCGGCTGAAGATACTGCACAAACCTTCCTCATGCTGCCCAAATAAATTATGCTAACTGACGTCAGATTTATGCGATTTTCTGCTGGTGACCGGCGGATTGCATCGGACTAGTTGCCGTTGCTTGTACTTGAGGGGTATCTTCAAGGCATCATGGATGCCGAAAAGTAGAGGTCCGTGCTGGCATGTCGTCCACGTTGAATCGCCGTAGTTTCGTCGGCTTGTCGGCCATGGCGATCGCCTCGTGGCGAGAGCAGGCGCTGGCAGCTTCGCGCAGCAATGCCGACGTTATGAATCCGCATTCCCTGACCTTCGACACACCGGCGACCGAATGGCTGGAGGCGCTGCCGATCGGCAACGGGCGGCTGGGGGGGATGGTGCGTGGTGGCGTCTATCATGAGGTCGTCTCCCTGAACGAAGATACCTTGTGGTCGGGCCAGCCTGTGCAGCCGCCCGCGGCCGATCCGGCGCGGCTGGCCGCGATGCGCGCGCTTGTCTTTGCGGGCGACTATCATGGAGCCGATCGGCAGGCTCGTTCGATGCAGGGCCCGTACAGCCAAAGCTATCAGCCGTTGGCCGACCTAACGCTGGATTTCGCTCAGGGCGACGCGCCAACAGACTATCGCCGCTTACTCGACCTCGACAGTGCGGTCGCCACCGTGGAGTATCAGGCGGGTACCGTGCATTACGTGCGCGAGGCGTTCGTCTCCCATCCCGATCAGATAGTGGTTCTGCGAGTGACCGCCAGCCAGGCGGGGGCGTTGGCCTGTCGTATAGCGCTGTCGAGCCTACTGCGCTCGACCGCTCGTGCGTCGGATCGCCGCATCGTGCTGACCGGCAAGGCGCCGACGATTTGCAAGCCGGACTACGACACGGTCGCCGAACCGATCATCTACTCGGACGAACCGGGCCGCGGAATGCATTTCGCCACGGTATTGGACGTGCGCACGGATGGGACGGCGACTGCCGACGGCGATGGCATACGAGTCGAAGAGGCGAGCATGATCGAGCTGCGAATCGCCGCAGCCACTGGCTTTCGCGGGTTCGATCATGCGCCCGATCTTGCCAAGTCGGTCGTGGAGGCAGCGGCCGGAGCGACGCTGGAGAAAACGGCACGTCGGGATTTCGCCAGGCTGCGGCGCGATCATGTCGACGCACACCGGGCGCTGTACCGCCGCGTGCAGCTGGATCTGGGGCCGACGCGAACCGGCGCTCCCACCGATCGCCGCCGGGTCGCCGACTTCGCACAACCCGACCCCGCGCTGGCAGCCCTGCTGTTCCATTTCGGCCGTTATCTGCTGATCGCGACGTCGCGACCCGGGACGCAGCCCGCCAACCTCCAGGGAATCTGGAACGAGAAGGTGCGGCCGCCGTGGAGCTGCAATCACACCACCAACATCAACATGGAAATGAATTACTGGCCGGCCGAGACGTGCAATCTTGCAGAATGCCACCTGCCCTTGATCGACCATATCGAGCGGCTGGCGCACACGGGCGCGATGACCGCGCGCACCTATTACGGGATGCCCGGCTGGTGCCTGCACCACAATACCGACATCTGGGCGATGACGAACCCGGTCGGCGAGGGGAGGGGTGATCCAAACTGGGCGAACTGGCCGATGGGGGGGCCTTGGCTGGCGCAACATCTATGGGAGCACTATGCCTTTGGTGGCGATCTCGCTTACCTGAGTACACGTGCATGGCCGCTGATGCGCGGCGCGGCGGAGTTCTGCGCAGCATGGCTGGTCCGCAATCCCGTTGGCGGGCGGCTGACTACCGCGCCCTCCATCTCGCCCGAGAACCTGTTTATCGCGCCCGACGGCAAGCCCGCCGCGATCGCTGCCGGCTGCACGATGGACCTCGCGCTGATCCGCGACCTGTTCGCCAACTGTTTAGCAGCCACCCGGCTGCTCGGCACCGATCAGACGTTCGCGGATCGGCTGGCATCGCTGGTTGAGGCGCTGGAGCCCTATCGCATCGGTCGCCACGGCCAGCTGCAGGAATGGTCGAAGGATTTCGCCGAGCAGGATGCCGGCCACCGCCACATCTCGCACCTGTACCCGCTCTATCCCGGCGCGGAGTTCACGGTGCGAGGCACGCCGTACAAGGCGGCAGCGGTGCGTGCATCGATGCTGCGGCGCGAGAACAACGGCGGTGCCGCCACCGGGTGGAGCCGCGCATGGGCGACGGCGATCTGGGCGCGGCTCGGTGATCGCGCCGCAGCCGGGCGCTCGTTGCAACTGTTCGTGAAGGACAGCCTGGCCGGTAACCTGCTCGATACCCATCCCGGGCCGGGGCACGCACTGTTCCAGATCGACGGCAATTTCGGCATCACTGCCGCGATCGCGGAGATGCTGCTGCAAAGTCACGACGGCGAGATCGCGGTCTTACCCGCGTTGCCGCCCGAATGGTCGACAGGATCGGTGAAGGGTTTACGCGCGCGGGGCGGCACCGTGGTCGACGTTGAATGGACCCACGATCGGATCAGTGTACGACTGGCCGGAAAGACAGGCCGGATAGCGGTGCGACCACCGCGCGGTTTTGCGGTAGCGGGGAGACCGGCCGGATTGAGTGCCGATGTCGCGCTCACAGAGGGGCGGCCGGTCGAGGTCGTCTTGCGGTTGGCCGAACGGGCATGATCCGATGGGCGACCGATGGTAATTCGGATATCCGTACACGGAACATCGTCAGCAGCGTCGCGCACGGGAATACCGAACGGGAAAGCTTGTTCAATCGGTGCCAGACGAACTGCGGGGTAGCGGCCCGACAGCATGATGCGGCGCTTGCACCACCATCGCAGGGGAGCGGATCAGCGGCTGTATCGCTCTCGCCTCGATCTGCGCGGACGAACAGGCGGCAACATCTGCCGATGCAAAGCGTATCGAACATCGCCGACGTGACGGCGGACATGCGGGGACAGGGTTCATGATCTTCGATACGCCAGCAGGCGACAATCCGACCGACCGGATGACGATCCTCGGCAAGCCGATCGACCGGTACGAGGGGCGTCTCAAGACCACCGGCACCGCCACCTACGCTTATGAATGGCAGGACGTGGCGCCGGGCTTCGCGTATGGCTACATCGTCGGCGCTGCGATTTCCAAGGGTCGCATCGCAAAGATGGACACGCGCGAGGCGGAGCGCGCGCGCGGTGTCGTCGGCGTTGTGACGTATCTCAATGCCGGCAAACCCGGCGTCGGCAAGTTCTACGTCCAGAAGATGCTCGCGGCGCCGGAGGTCGATCATTATCATCAGCCCGTTGCCGTGGTCGTTGCAGAAACCTTCGAGCAGGCCCGCGCGGCGGCCGCACTGATCCGTGTCGAATTTCAGCGGACGGCCGGACGGTTCGATCTGGCAGCCCAGAATCGCGGCGCGGCTGTCCCGCCGGAAGGCGAGTTCGGCGGGCCCAATGAAAAGCAGGTCGGCGACTTCGCCAGGGCATTCGCCACGGCTCCGGTTAAGGTCGACGAGACCTACACGGTTCCGGATCAGGCGCACGCCATGATGGAGCCGCATGCCTCACTCGCAAAATGGGAGGGCGACCGGGTAACGTGCTGGACGTCGATCCAGCAGATGAACTGGGGAACGCGCGACCTCGCGCTGATCCTGGGCATTCCGAAGGCGAACGTCCACCTGATCTCCCCCTACATCGGAGGAGGCTTCGGCGGTAAAGGGACCGTGCAGATCGACCTGGCGCTAGCGGCCATCGCTGCCCGCGTGGTCGGACGCCCGGTGAAGATCGCGTTGCAGCGTCCGATCATGTTCAACGCCACGATTCATCGCCCCAAGACCATCCAGCGCGTACAACTTGGGGCGGATCGTGACGGACGGTTGACCGCGATCGGTCACGACAGCTTGTCGGGTAACCTTGTCGGCGGGCGGACCGAGCCGACCGTCACGTCGACGAGGACGCTCTATGCCGGCGCGAACCGGCTGACCCGGATGCGGCTCGCGATCCTCGATCTGGCGGAAGGCAATGCGATGCGCGCGCCTGGCGAGGCGCCGGGATTGATGGCGCTGGAGGTGGCGATGGACGAGCTGGCGGAGAAGCTCGCGATGGACCCCGTCGAGCTGCGCGTCGTCAACGATACGCAGGTCGATCCCGAGAACCCGGGCAAGCCCTTCTCGACGCGGGCCTTCGTCCGCTGTTTGCGCGAGGGAGCCGAGCGTTTCGGATGGGAGAAGCGTCAAAGAAAGCCTGGTGCGGTTCGCGAAGGGTCGTGGTTGATCGGAATGGGCATGGCTGGCGCGATCCGTGGCGGCAAGATCGCCAAGGCAGGCGCCCGCGCTCGTCTGGACCGTGACGGGGTGGTGACGATCGAGACGGACATGACCGACATCGGCACCGGTAGCTATACCGTCGTTCAACAGACGGCGGCCGAGATCATGGGCGTCTCGCCCGATCGGATCGTCGTCAAGCTCGGTGACTCGACCTTTCCGGAGACGCCGGGATCGGGCGGGCAGCAGGGCGCGCCTTCGGTTACCGCAGGTGTCTACGCGGCTTGTATGAAGCTGCGTGAGATCGTGGCGCAACGGTTGGGCTTCAACACCACCAAGGTCGATTTCGTCGATGGACATGTGCGCAGCGGAAACCGCTCGGTAAAGTTGGCCGATGCGGCGAAAGATGGCGAGATCGCGGTCGAGGACATAATGGAATTCGCCAAACTGGCCGACCAATTCCAGCAACAGACCTTCGGCGCGCATTTCGTGGAGGTGGCTGTGGACGCCTACACGGGCGAGATACGCGTGAGACGCATGCTCGCGGTTTGCGCCGCCGGACGGATCCTCAATGCGAAGACGGCGAGGAGCCAGGTCATCGGTGGAATGGTCATGGGCGCAGGCGCGGCTCTCATGGAAGAAATGGCGATCGACAAACGCTTCGGCTTCTTCGTGAATCACGACCTCGCCGGCTACGAGGTACCGGTGCATGCGGACATACCGCATCTCGAGGCCCATTTTATCGACGAGGTCGATCCGACCATCTCGCCGGTAAAGGCAAAAGGCGTGGGCGAGTTGGGCCTGACCGGGGTCGCACCGGCGATCGCCAATGCCATCTACAATGCGACGGGCGTGCGAGTGCGCGAATATCCCATCACGCTCGAGAAACATCTCGATGGCCTGCCAGCGCTGGCGTGATCGTCACGCTGGGTACGGCAGATTGGGCAATGCCGGCGATCCAGGTGTCCGTAGCTTGAACACAGTGTTGACGCCGACGACAGAGCGGACCGCCACGATGACGAGTCTGGCGCGGACCGATACACGGGAACTCGCATGGCACGGCTCTTGCGCTGTCTGCATGGGGACGCCCCGAACGTTAACGTTCGCTTCGATGGAATGGACCGATACTGATGCTGACCGCGAAGACACAGGCTTGATTACGCTAGGACTCGAAGAAGGCTTGGTCGTAGCTCGCGCCCAGGCCTAACGGCTGCTTATCGAGGGATGTGGGTCGAGGCGCGTTCGGGCCGACGCTTTGTCCCCAGCAATCCAGCCACAGAGGAGACGCTGACGGAAGTTGCCCGTTCGGATCTACTCCTGTTGAAAACGCTAGCAGATGACGTGGGCTGGCACCTTCCACTCAAAACAATTGAGTATGAAGACGTACAAACAGCTTAACCACTTCCCTGAGTATTTATATATTACAAAAAACAGAAAATTTATGAAAATTCTGCATTACTGGCAATAATGAAGGACAGAAAGGTTATATGCCATGTACGATGATGTCATAGATATTTTCAACCAACTTATATTGACCGATTCAGAATTTTTAGATGATTTGCTCAACTATGCATTAGAAAGCATAGATAAAGTTAGCGAAACTAATCCGTGATCGACGTGATTGATAACTATAAATATCGTCGCTGAAGTACATGCTTGTCAAAACACCAGTCAAATGTCGTCTCATCGCAAGCAGAAGCCCGTTCACCATTTCGAGTAAGGGAGCAGCTCCGCTCACGGCGGAAACGGCCAATTCGAAGCTTGAAGAGCAGGGCAATCGTAAACCGAGCTAAAAACCGAGGGGGTGAGTCCAGCCTCGACCACCGCATCGGCCCATAGTCATCTTTAGGAATGGTGGACGCACTTGGGCTCGAACCAAGGACCCGCTGATTAAGAGAGCGCAATTCTTTGCTATAAATCAACCACTTAGCTGCATTCGTGTTTAATGATACCACCATCAGTCACCAGCGAGCGAGCAAATTTTTCAGCAAGCGACATCACAACTTCGGTCACTGCAAATGGGGTAAGTGCGCTCGGCGTGGCCGATAATCGAAGAGGTGCCGGCGGACGATAGCTTTAGAATGTCGATTGAGCAGTAAGCCTCACGCTATTAGTCGCGCATCGACCGCGCCATGAGGGCGCTGGCTGCGTGCGTGCGACAGCGCCCTGTACAGCGTGGAGGGGGCTTAAACGCCTTCTATGGTGGAGAACGGACCGACGGCTTCGGAGCGAGGATCGGCGTAACCTGACGTACGTTCATACGACGTAGCGGGTCGATCTAGCGCACGTCTGATGCGCTTTAACGTGTACTGCGGAAATGATGCCAAGCGTTAACCAGCTCCTCAGATGGTAACGGGCGATACGGCGACGGCATTATGTCCGAGGTTCAGGCGATCGCCATGCTGGGCGAGCATGAGGTGTGACGTGCTCCCCAAAGCCCTACCAGTCATAACTGGAGTCCGGGGTTGGTATGGTGCCCCTCGGGGCGGTGTTGCACAACCCGCCTGGCAGCATCGGCGGGCGTCAGCCCGCCAACACCACTATGCGGCCGCACATGGTTGTAGTCGTCGCGCCAGAGCCGCAGCACCGAGCGGGCATGGCCGAGCGATACGAACAGCGTCTCGTTGAGGCATTCGTCGCGCAGACGACCGTTGAAGCTCTCGACGTAGCCGTTCTGCTGCGGCTTGCCCGGCGCGATGTAGTGCCACTCGAGAGGCCGTTCCTGCGTCCATCTCAGGATCGCCAGGCTGGTCAGCTCGGTGCCGTTATCGCTGACAATCATCAGCGGCGGTACGCCCCTGAGCGCGATGATGGCGTCGAGCTCACGAGCGACACGCGCGCCTGACAGCGAGGTGTCCGCCACCAGCGCGAGGCACTCGCGCGTGAAGTCGTCGACCACCGCCAGGATACGGATGCGCCGGCCGCTGATCAGCGTGTCGCTGACGAAGTCGAGGCTCCAGCGCTGGTTCGGTCCCTGTGGCAGCGTCATGGGTGCTCGGGTGCCTATCGCTCGCTTGCGGCCACGCCGACGCCTGACCCGCAGGTTCTCCTCGCGGTAAAGCCGCAGCAGCTTCTTGTGGTTCATGACCAGACCCTCGCGAGCCAGCATGATCCCCAGCCGCCGGTAGCCGAAGCGCCGACGTTCCGCCGCGATCTCGCGCAGCCGCGACCGAAGGTCGCCATCATCACTACGCCGGGGCGCGTAGCGCACCGACGTCCTGTCCACGCTGAAGATGGTACACGCCCGACGCTCGCTGATGCCGAACAACTGCCGAGCATGCTCGACAGCCTTCCGTTGAGCGGCGGGCTTTACCAGTTTTTTGCCGCGACTTCCTTCAGCACGGCATTGTCGAGCATGGCGTCGGCCAGCAGCCGTTTGAGCCGGCCGTTCTCCTCCTCGAGCACCTTCAGCTTGCGCGCCTGCGACACGTCCATGCCGCCATACTTGGCCTTCCACGCGTACAGCGTCGCGCTGCTGATCCCGTGCTTGCGACACACATCGGCGGTCTTCATCCCACCTTCCTGCTCGCGCAGCACCGCGATGATCTGCTCCTCGCTGAACCTGGTCTTCTTCACGTCCGTCTCCTCACGAAGGCGGACTCTAGCTCAAACTGGCAGAGTTTCAGGGGAGCACGTCAGGTGGCTGAAGATGCCCGAGATGCTGCGATTACTGCATTAGCGAAGCGACATTCTACAATTGGGCGGCGAAGTGCGGCAGGGTAACCATGTCCTTACACCGAGCTACCGCCGCAAGAGCAGCCGATTAACTTGCTGGGTCAGGTCACGGCAATTGAAGCCCTTGAGCGATTCTTCGGCGAGCTCGCGGAAATCCTCCACCATCCGCGTCAGCGTCGCGCGGCGACCGGCGTCTTGGCAGTTCCGCATGACATCGCTGATCGTCGTCAGGTAATGCCGGGCCGCGATCATGTCCGCCGAGGCATATTGCGCCAGAGCGCCGAACGAGCGGTAGACGAAGCCTTCGAAGGTGACCGGGCAGGCGATCACCCGGAGCGTACCATCCTCGTCCGCCCTGAAGGAGGATGGCAGCGAACGCCGAGCGAGATCGGCCATCGCCGCCCCCAGCCAGTCGAGGCAGCTGTTGGCGGTGAAGGGATCGTTGACGCCAGGGGAGAGGGCGCGGGCGGCGATCTCCACCAATTCGTCGATGAAAAAGCGCATGTCTTGCAATGCGGTCCGCCGCGATCCGATCGCAACGGTGTCCCGGATCGCCATGATTGTCTCGTCGGTCATCGCACCGGCCGGCGAGATGTCGAAGAGCGTGCTGCCGAGATGAACGAAATCGCCGGGCCGGTGCCGCAGACGCAGGACGACGGCGTTCTGCCGAGCACTTTCGATCAGCTTCTCCTCGTCGACCAGCTGGATATAGCCGGTCTCCGTCGCCTCGATGAAATCCCGCCGTTGATGGTGGTCGGCACCCTCGTTCAGGCGAAGCGCGGCCGGGATGCGGGCCTCGTCGTCGGCAGGGTCCAGCGGTTCGCCGATGCCGATCGGATAGCGTCGGCTAAAGTCGGCGAGCAGCCGGTCGCCGATCCGCTCGATCACGCTGTTGATGTGGATGCGGCTGGGGACGTGGTGGATGAAGTAGATCAGCACCGCAATCGAGCAGAGGACCAAGAGGACGCCGACCAGCACCGCGAGCTGCGGGACAAATGCGGCCTCGCCCGCCTGCTCGCCGGGTGAGCGGATCGTCCGCACGACGACGAGCGAGTAGAGGAAGGTCGCGATGAAGGTGCCGAGCGTCACCTGGTTGCCGCGATCGGACATGAAGTTGCTGAGCAGCCTCGGCCCGTACTGGCCAGAGGCGTAGACGACGGCGGCGATCGTCACCGAGAAGGTAGTGCCCGCAACCCCGATCATCGATCCGCCGATCGAGGACAGAAGGCTGCGCGCACCCTCCGGCCGTGCCGCGTAGAGCCAGGGCAGCCGGTCCATCCACGCGGTCGCGTGATGGCTGTCAAGCCAGACCATGGCGGCCGCCAGCAGCAGCGCCGCGACCGCCATGATCGTCGGCACGAACCAGTAGCTCTCGCGCAACTCGCCCGCGAGGCGGATCAGCCTTGCCCTCATCGTGCTTCCTCCTGCGGACCTAACCGGCGCAGCAGGCGCTCGATCGTGCCGCCCTGCACGATGACCGAGAAGAGGACGACGAGGTAGGTCGCCGCGAGGATCACCGACCGCTGCGGCCCGTCGGGCAGGCCGAGCGCCAGCGCGACCGAGATGCCACCGCGCAAGCCTCCCCAGATCAGCGTCGCCGGGACGACCCGCGCATAGCGATGCCGCGGCCGGATCGCCTGCAGCGGCAGGACGACGGAGACCGCCCGCGCCGCGAGCGCCAGCGGGATCGTGGCGACCCCCAGCACCAGCAGCCGCGCGTCGGCCGGGATCGTCACCACCTCCAGCCCGATCAGCAGGAACAGGACGGTATTGAGGATGTCGTCGATCAGGTCCCAGAACTTGTGGAGATAGTCGCGCGTCGTATCGCTCATCGCGTGGGCGGCGCCGGCATTGCCCACGATCAGCCCGGCCACCGCCATCGCCACCGGGCCGCTCGCGTGCAGCGGGCGCGCGATCGCGTAGCCGCCCATCACCACCGCGAGGCTGATGAGCACCTCCACCTTGTAGTCGTCGATCGACCGCATCGCGTGGAAGGCGAGCCAGCCGATCGCGAGGCCGAGGAGCACGCCGCCGCCCGCCTCGACCGCGAACAGCCGGACGCCTTCGGTGGGCGAGAACGGCGCACCCGATGCGGCTGAGGCGAGCAGGATGGTGAAGATCACCACGCCGACCCCGTCGTTGAACAGGCTCTCGCCCGCCACCGTCGCCTCCAGCGTCGGCGAGACGTCGGTCCGCTTGAGCACGCCGATCACCGACACGGGGTCGGTCGGGCTGACGAGCGCGCCGAAGACGAAGCACCAGATCGCCGGCACGTCGAAGCCGATCGCATGGACGAGGAACAGGAACCCGCCGCCGATCAGCACCGTCGAAAGCGCCACGCCGATCGTGCTGAGGACGAGGATTGGCCAGCGTCCGCGCGCCATTTCCTGCCAGTCGACGTGGAGCGCGCCGGCGAAGAGGAGGAAGGACAGCATCCCCTCCATCAGCGTGGCGTGAAAGTCGATGCCGGCGATGAAGCGCACCACGTCGTGGCCGATGCCGAATCCCGGCACCAGCCGGTCGGCCGCGACCACGATCAGCGACGCGACCGCGCCCATCACCGTGAGACCGATCGAGGAGGGGAGCCGCAGGAAGCGGAAGTTGAGATACCCCAGCGCCGCCGCGAGCACGATCAGGATCGCCGCGGCATCGAACGGGGTCAGCACGAGGCCACCGATCCGGCCGCTCACAGAGGCGATCCGGCCACGGGGGCGAAAAGGCCGTCAACCATGCGCGTGCTCGCGGTTCATCGAATGCCGTTTGTTAACCACGGCCAGCCATGCAACGACGACGAGCGCCACCATGTTCAGCCAGAAGGTGTAGTTCAGGCTGAAGTCGGTCACCCGGTCGCGGATGGACATGCTGCGGTCGGGCACGAGATCGAGGAGCGCGAACGCAGTCTCCATCACGAGCGCGGCGATCGCCATCGTCGCGAAGAAGATCGCACCCATGTACGCCGCCATGCGCCAGCCGAAATAGCGCCGGTAGATGTCGAGCAGCGGCAGGACGATGAGGTCGGCATAGAGGAAGGCGAGAACGCCGCCGAACGTCGCCCCGCCCGCCCACAGCACCGCGGCGAGCGGCACGTTGCCGATCGAGCAGACGAAGGTCAGCATCGCGACGACGGGGCCGATCACCGCGTTGAGCGGCGCCTGGACCTGCACGGGCGCGTCGGTGAAGAACAGCGCGCGCCATACGGCATCGGGGACGAACGCGGCTACGAAGCCGCCGATTAGAAACCCCGCAGCGAGATCCTTCCACAGCATCCGCCACTCCATCGCGAAGTTCTGCGCCACGGCGACGCGGGCACCGGGCGCGCGCAGCCGATCGCGCCACGTCTCGCCGTCGGCGGTCATGCTCTCGTGCTGATGCCCGCCGCCCATCTCCTCGTGATGGCGCGCTTCCTCGCAGAGCCAGCGCGGCAGCGTCAGCTTCACCAGCACGCTCATGACGGCAATGAGGACGAGCCCGCCGATCCACTCGGCGACCATGAACTGCCAGCCGAGCAGCAGATAGAGGATGATGCCGAGTTCGATGACGAGGTTGGTCGAGGCGAACAGGAAGGCGAGGCTGGCGACGAGGGCCGCGCCCTTCTTGAACAGCGTCCGCATGATCGCCGCCGACGCGTAGGAGCAGCTCGAGCTCGCGGCGCCGGCGAGCGTTGCAAGCGCGATCTGCCGCACGCCGCCGCGGCCCATCGCGCGCTGCATCTGCCCGCCGGGCACGATCGCCTGGAGGAGCGAGGAGATGCAGAAGCCGAGCACCAGGCTCCAGCCGGTCTGCCAGAACATACCCGCCGCCATCAGCAGCGCGTCGCCGACCTTATCGATCACTCGGAGGTCTCCTCCTGCGCCTTCGCGGCGGGGGGCGAATCGCCCACCGGCCAGCCCTCGCGCTGGCGGGTGCGGTCGCCGTCGGTCGCCTCGGTCTGGTCGTGGAACAGGATCTGCGTCGTCGGGTAGGGCAGGTCGATGCCGTGCTCGCGCGCGGTGCGCCAGATGGCGAGGATGATCCGCGCCTTCAGATGCACCATGTCGCTCCGCTTGGACTTGGTCCACCAGCGCGCCCTGAGCGTCACCGAACTCGCGTCGAGGCCCCAGGGCAGCGCCTCGGGCGCCGGGTCCTGCTCGACCCCGTCGATGCCGCGGATCGCGTCGGCGAACAGCGCGGCGGCGGCCGAGGGATCGTCGCCGTAACCGATGCCGATATCGTAGCTGTCGCGCCGCGTGGGGAAGGCGGTGTTGACCGTCACCGGCGAGGTGTAGATGTCCGAGTTGGGGATGATGACGCGGCGCCCGTCATAGGTCTTGATGAGCGTCGCGCGGCTCTGGATGTGCTCCACCGTGCCCTCGAAATCCTTGACCGCGATCTGGTCGCCGCGCCGGAACGGCCGGTTGATGAGCAGCAGGATGCCGGCAAGCAGGTTCTGCAGGATGTCCTTGAATGCGAATCCGATCGCGACCGAGCCGATGCCGAGCGAGGAAATGATCGTGGCGGGCTTCACGCTCGGGAAGACAATGACGCTGGCGATCAGCACCGCGGCGATCATGATCGCGCCGAACGCGATCGAACCCAGAACGCTGCCGAGATCGCCGTGATCGCGCCGCCCGAACAGCCGGCGGATGCCGCGTGCCGCGAAGTGTGCCGCCGCCCAAGCGACGAGCAGGAAGACGATGCCGCCGAGAATGTTGGGCAGCTGGAGGAAGAAGCCGTTCACGGTGTCGTGCAGCTTGGCGACAATGAGGTCGAGCGGGTTGCGGATCGGTGGCGGCGTCACGGGCTTCATGAGATGCGAACAGGCCGGCCTGTGCACTGGTTCCGATCCGCCCCGGCACCACTATCCGGCGACGACGATCCCAACGAACGCGGCGAGGGCGACGAGCACCAGGAAACCGTTGACCGCCATCAGCAATGCCTCTGGCAACCGCCGAACGCGGGGCGTCGGCGGGCGGACGCTCGGCGCGATTTCGCGCCAGACCGCGGCGACGAAGCAGAAGGCGGCGAACAGCGCCAGCATGGCACCGGCGCTCCTGCTCAACCAGGATGCGACCACGTCCTCCAGCAACGCGCGCGCGCCGACGCCGGCGGCGAGCGCCGCGAGCCCGGTTCGCACCCAGGCGGCATAGGTCCGCTCGGCGGCGAGAATGGTGCGGTCGGCCGCGAGTTCCGTCCGCCGGTCGGCGCTGTCCACCTGCTCGACCGCGCTGGTCTTCAGGACGGCGGCCGATTGCTCGATCTTCTCGTGCGTCTTTGCCGCGGCGTCGCTGTCGTCCATGCGGCGCTGAACGAGCGGGCGGGGATCGTGTGCCATCGAGACGGCGACGGTCACGAGGGAACGAGCATGGCGCTGGCGCGATCGTCGGCGGCCCGCCTATGCTCACCGTCCGCCTCACGACGATCGGACCATCCGCTTGACCACGCCGCAGATTCTCTCCTTCTCGATCATCGGCGTGACGATGCTGTTCTTCGCCTGGGGACGGTTCCGCTACGATGTCGTGTCGCTCGTCGCACTGATGGTGGCGGTCGCGCTGGGGCTGGTGCCGATCAAGCAGGCCTTTACCGGGCTGACCAGCGATGTCGTGGTCATCATCGCCGCCGCACTCGTCATCAGTGCCGCGATAGCGCGGTCGGGCGTCGTCGACGGGCTGGTCGCGCCGGTGCTGAAGCGGATCGGGCGGCTGTCGCTCCGCGTGCCGTTCTTCGTCGCGGCGACCGGCGCGCTGTCGCTCGTCACCAAGAATGTCGGGGCGCTGACCATCCTGCTGCCCTCGGCGATCCGCGCCGGCCGCGAGAAGGACGGCGCGACCTCCGCAATTCTGATGCCGATGGCGTTCATCTCGCTCGTCGCCGGGCTGTCGACGCTGGTCGGCACCTCGACCAACATCATCGTCAGCCAGGTGCGCGAGGAGTTGATGGGCAAGCCCTATCGCATGTTCGATTTCGCGCCGGTCGGGCTATCGCTGACGCTCGTGGCGTTCCTCTATCTCAGCGTCGCATGGCGCATTCTGCCGCGCGATCGGCAGGGTCGCGAGGAGCTTGGCGAGGCGAATGCCGATACCTTCTTCTCGACCGAGGCGACGGTCGCGGCCGAGCTGTCCGACAAACTCACGTCGGTCGGCGACCTCGACCTGTCGAAGCACGGGGTCATGGCGGTGGGCCGGATCGATGGCGACGGCCGGCGCGTCGACATCACCGACGACCATCCGCTCGAACCGGGCGACGTGCTGGTGCTGGAGGGCACCGACGGCGCGCTCGCCGCCGCCTTCGACCGGTTGCCGCTCGAACAGGCGCGGGCGGACGAGGAGGTCGAGACCGAGGGCAAGAGCGAGGAGGTGCGCACGATCGAGGCGGTGGTGCAGCCCGACTCCGACCTCATCGGCGGCAACGCGCGACGCGCGCGATTGCAGGAACGCTACGGCGTCAAGCTGCTCGGCATCAGCCGGCAGGACCGGAGCGTCACCGAGCGGCTGCGCGACGTGACGATCAAGGCGGGCGACGTCCTGCTGATCCGCGCCGGCGAGAGCGCGTTGCCGGAGTTCCTGCGCTCGCTCTCGCTACTGCCGCTGGCCGAGCGCGAGGTGAAGCTGGGTAACCCGCGCCGGGCGTTCGCGACGATTGCGATCCTGATCGTCGCCATTCTGCTGATCGCGTTCGACGTGGTGCCGGTGGTCGCGGGCTTCTTCGGCGCGGCGCTGCTGATGGTGGTGATCGGCGCGCTGCCGATGCGCGAGGCGTACGGCGCGCTGGAGCCGGGCGTGCTGGTGCTGATCGGGGCGCTCACGCCGATCAGCGAGGCGGTGCAGCGGACCGGCGGCACCGATTACGTCGCGCACCTCCTCGCGCCGCTGTTGCAGGGGCATGCGCCGATGATCGCGCTCGGCGCGCTGATGCTGGCGGCGATGGTGATCGCGCCCTTCCTCCACAATGCACCGACCGTGCTCGTCCTGGGGCCGATCGCGGCGATGGTGGCCAAGCAGATCGGGCTCAATCCCGATCCCTTCCTGATGGCGGTTGCGACGGGCGCGGGCTGCGATTTCCTGACGCCCGTGGGGCACCAGTGCAACACGCTGGTGATGGGGCCGGGCGGCTACAAGTTCAGCGACTATTCGCGGCTCGGACTACCGCTGTCGATCATGGTGATCGTGCTCGGCGTGCCGCTGATCGCCTTCTTCTGGCCGCTCCAGGGCGGATAATCCGGCGTTTAGAAGGGTGACGATGTTTTTCGTGATCGCCCGCGACGGAAAGCCGCTCACACGTCGTTCAACGTCCATCGCCGCCAGCCAGCGGCGGAAACGAAGGAGCGATCCGATCATGAAGAACCTTCTTTTGGCAGCGGCAGCCTTGGGCGCGACGATCGTCGCCGCTGCGCCGGCAGAGGCGCGGCAAGGGTGCGGCGCCGGTTTTCACCGCGGCTATTACGGCCGGTGCATCCCCAATCGCGGCGCGCGCTACGTTCGTCGCGGCCCCGTCGTCGGGGTCTACTATCCAGGCCGCGGCTACTGGCACGGCAACCGCTACTGGGGCCATCGCTATCGGTGGCACGGCGGCTGGCGCTATCGCTGAACAACGGGTCCGGGCGGCGGCTGCCGCCCGGAGTTGCTGGATAGGTTATGCGACGGGAGTACCAACCTGTTCGCAGTTGACGGGAATGACGTCGTGATGGCGACTAGAGCTCCTCAGTGTATGGCACTCGCCGGCTTGTTCCTGCTGCTCCCGGCGATGGCGTGCGGGCAGACGAGGCAGCCGCCGCAACAGGCGAATGCTCGGCTTTCACGGCCGACGACGGATATGACGCTTCAGGACTTCACCGCCCGTCACGAGCGGCGGATACTGGCGGCCGACACCGATGGTGACGGCAAGGTGAGCCGGGCCGAGTTCCTAGCGTCGGCGACGTCGGGCAAGGGTGATCCCGCCCGCCGCTTCGGCAGGTTCGACCGGAATGGCGACGGCCTGATCGACCGGCAGGAGATCGCCGCGATCATGGCGCGCCGGTTCGAGCGACGTGATACCGATGGCGACGGCAGGCTGACGTCGGCCGAACGGACCGCGGCACGGGCCGCCGAGAAGCACGGTGACGCGGAATCGTGACCTAACGACGGATGACGATGGCGACGGGAAAGTGCAGGCTTGAGCGGACACGACCCGGATGCCGGTCTGGTCGAACGGATCGGACGCGGCGATGCGGCCGCGACGCGGCTGCTCGTCACCGCGAAGCTGCCGCGCGTCCTGGGCCTGGCCACGCGGATGCTCCACGATCCCGCCGCGGCCGAGGACGTGGCGCAGGAGGCGTTCGTCCGGGTCTGGCGGAGTGCGGGCAAGTGGCAGCCGGGGCGTGCCCGGTTCGACACGTGGCTTCACACAGTCGTGCTCAACCTCTGCCGCGACCGGCTGCGTCGCCGGCGCGAGGTGGCGAGCGATGCGGTACCCGAGACGGCGGACCCGACGCCCGACGCGGAAAGGATGCTGCTGGAGACGGAACGCGGCAGGCAGGTCGCGGCGGCGATTGCCGCGCTGCCCGAGCGCCAGCGCGACGCGATCCTGCTGGTCCACTATCAGGATCTGTCGGGCGCCGAGGCGGCCGGGGCATTGGATATCAGCGTCGAGGCGCTGGAATCGCTCCTCGCCAGGGGGCGACGGGCATTGCGAATGCGGCTGGCATCGCCGCAGGAAGGCGAGACACATGACTGAACCGCTCGGCCTCGATCGCTTCCGTGCGCTGGCGGATGCCTATGGCGGTGTCGTTGCCCGGTGGCCGGAAAGTTGCCGCGACGAAGCCGTTCGTCTCGGCAGGATGCCCGAGGGCGAGGCGATCCTCGCGCGGGCCTCCGTTCTCGACATGACGCTCGACGAGTGGACGGTCGCGGCGCCCTCGACGACGCTGTCGGCGCACATCGAGGCGCGCGGGTCGATCGCCGTCGTAAGCATGCGATCACGGTTGCGGTGGTGGTGGTCGGGCATGGGGATCGCCGCGACGCTGGCTGGCGCGGTGGCCGGCACCGCGGCCGTCGCGATGGTCGCGCCTGCCGACGTCGTCGCCAGCAGCACGTCCTTCGGCGACATCGCCGGAACGGATGGCTAGACAATGTCTCGGCTCCGCATCGCGCTGATCGCCTCGGTGATCCTCAACCTGTTCCTCGCCGCCGCACTCGTCGCGGGCTATACGTCGCTGCGCACCGGCAAGCGGATGCTGAACGCAGGCTCGCTCCGCATCGCCGGCGCCGAATTGCCCGCGAGCGAGCGTCGCCCGTTCCGGCAGGCGCTGCGCCAGACCCGGTGGGCGATGCGTCCCACGATCGATATCTCGCGGACCGCCAAGGTCGAGGCCGCAGAACTTCTGCGGCAGGACGCCGTCGACCAAACCGCAGTCCTCGTCGCGCTCGATCGCGCCCGGTCGGCGGACATGGCGGTGCGCGCGGCGGTGGAGCGGCGGGCGGTGGCCTTCGCGGCGGGCCTGCCGGCCGATGATCGTGCCAGGCTCGCCGGGGCGATGGAGCGCCGCGCCGGGAGGAGTGCGCCGAGCGGAGAATAGGCGCGCGACGGAAACGCGTTGGCGGGCCGTTTAAGGGAGAACACGTCAAGCGAGGAACGATCGTGCCCGTCCAGCCCACCCGGCTGTCGCCAGCCGCCATCGCGCTCAACCGGTTCGGCCTCGGTGCGCGACCCGGCGACCCGCCGCCTGCCGATCCGCCGCGCTCAATCGTCGAGCAGTTCGATCGGTTCGATGGGCGTCCCGCCCGCTTCGCCGCGCTTGCCGATGCGGGCGCGATCGTCGCGCGCTATCGCGAGCAGCAGCGGGACAGTCGGCAGATGACGGCGGGGCAGGCGGCGACCGACGCCAAGGCCGCGCTGAAGGCGGGCCGGCAGGATTTTCGACAGGATGTCCAGGCGCTCTACGCCGAGGGGGTGCGCGCCCGCGCTGACGCCGCGCTTGCTACCGAGGCGCCGTTCGTCGAGCGGATGGTGCATTTCTGGTCGAACCACTTCTGCGTGTCGGCCGACAATCCTCGGGTCACCGCCTTCGCCGCCGCCTTCGAGCGCGACGCGATCAGGCCGCACGTCCTCGGCCGCTTCTCCGACATGCTGCTCGCGGTCGAGCGGCATCCGGCGATGCTGATCTACCTCAATCAGGTCCAGTCGATCGGACCCGACAGCCCCGCCGCGGCCCGCAACCTGGCCCGCAAGCGCGGGCTCAACGAGAATCTGGCGCGCGAGATTATGGAACTGCACACGCTGGGCGTCAGGTCCGGCTACACGCAGGCCGATGTGACCGAGTTCGCCCGCGCGCTGACCGGCTGGTCGATCGGCGGGCTCGGCGGCGCGGCACAGGGTGATCCGAACCGCTTCGTCTTCCGACCGGCGCAGCACGAACCCGGCGCGAGGACCATTCTCGGGCGGCGCTATGCGGACGGCGGCGAGGCGCAGGCGAACGCCGCCCTCGCCGACTTTGCACGGGCGCCTGCCACCGCGACCCACGTCGCCACCAAGATCGCGCGTCATTTCGCGGGCGACGAGCCATCGCCGGCGCTGGTCGGCCGCCTGGCGGCGAGCTTCACCGTGAGCGACGGTGACCTGCCGACGCTCTACCGTACGCTGATCGCCTCGCCCGAAGCCTGGGCGCCGACCCCGACGAAGTTCAAGACGCCGTGGGAGTGGACGATCTCCGCACTGCGCGGGACCGGCAGACGGACCGTCGGCGCCATGCAGATCGCGGCGCTGCAGACGCAGCTCGGCCAGCGGGTCTGGAAACCGGGCGCGCCGGCCGGGTGGGACGATGTCGCAGCGAGCTGGACGGGCTCCGACGCGCTGCTCCGCCGGGTCGAGATCGCACAGCGGCTGGCGGCGCCTTTGGGCGAGACAGTCGACGCCCGTACCATCGCCCCCAAGATCATGCCGGCATCGCTCGCCCCCGCCACCGCGGAACAGATCGCTCGCGCCGAGAGCCCCGCCGGCGCCATCGCGCTGATGCTGGTTTCGCCCGATTTCCTGAGGAGATGATCCGATGATCGCCCGCCGCCAGTTCCTGTCCACCGCCGCGTTGGGGGCGGGAGCGCTGTTCGTGGCGCCCGGCCTCGCGCTCGCGACGGTGCCGACCGATCGCCGCTTCGTCTTCATCATCCAGCGCGGCGCGGCCGATGGGCTCGACATCGTTCGCCCGACGGGCGACCCTGCGTTCGCGGCGCTCCGCGGATCGCTGATCGGCGACGCCGCGGTCGCCACCAGGCTGGACGCCATGTTCACCCTGCATCCGGCGCTCGGCGAGATCGGCAAGATGTATGGACAAGGGCAGGCCTTGTTCGTCCATGCCGTCGCGTCGCCCTATCGCGACCGGTCGCATTTCGACGGGCAGAACGTCCTCGAGACGGGCGGCGCCCAGCCCTATGCAGTGCGCGACGGCTGGATGAACCGGCTGGTCGCGATGCTGCCCCGATCGACCGAAGAGGCGATCGCGATCGCGCCGACGGTGCCGACCGCCCTGCGCGGTCCGATCCAGGTCGCCTCGTTCGCTCCGTCGGCGCTGCCGCAGGCGGCCGACGACCTGATGGCGCGGGTGACCGCGCTCTACGATGCCGACCCCCAGCTCCACGCGCCATGGGCGGCGGCGCTGGAAACCAAGGGGCTGGCCGGCGATCTCGGCGCCCGACAGGACCCCGCCAGCCTCGGCCGGCTCACCGCCGGCTTCCTCACCAAGCCCAACGGGCCACGGATCGCGATGCTGGAGACGCTAGGCTGGGATACGCACAGCGGGCAACAGGGGCGGCTCGCCAATCAACTGAAGAACCTCGACGCGCTCGTCGCCGCGCTTCGGGACGGACTCGGATCGGCATGGACGGCGACCACGGTGCTGGTCGCGACCGAGTTCGGGCGGACCGCGGCGGTGAACGGCACCGGCGGCACCGATCACGGCACGGGATCTGTCGCGATGCTGCTAGGTGGAGCAGTCAGGGGCGGCCGCGTCGTCGCCGACTGGCCGGGTCTTGCCCCGGCCAGCCTGTACGACCAGCGCGATCTGCGCCCGACCAGTGCGCTGGATGCCGTCATCGCCGGCGCGGTGGCCGAGAGCCTTGCCCTTGACCCACAGCGCGTCGGCCGCAGCCTGTTCGCGCAGGCGACCACCGAACGGCCGATCACCGGATTGCTGCGTACATAGGAGGCGATCGACTAATGTCTGCACTTGAGAGGTTCGGAAGCACGCGACTGGCAGTAATTTAGTCTGCACTTTCCGTCGCAGCGGCAGAGATCGCTATCGTTCCCCGAACAGCTCGCGCTGCGCTTTCTCCAGCTCCTCGGCGTAGCGGCGGCGGACATGGGTCTCGGATAACAGGCCGAGGACATGGCGCTGCGGATCGAGCACCGCCAGCTCGTCGGCACCCGATGCGTCGAACCGCTGCATTACCGCCACGATGTCCTGATCGGGCGCGAGCGCCGCATCCCTATCGCCTGCGAGCGTTGCGACGCAGGCGTCGGCGTCGATCCCTTCGGCATAGGCGCTCGCGGTCTGGACGATGCCGGCGTAGCGATCATCGCGGTCGACCAGCACGACCCGGCTGGTGGCGCCGAGCGGCACGCGGCGGCGGAATTCTGCGACGGTCATGTCGGTGTGGGTCGCGTGCGTCTCGCGACGCATCATCCGCCCGGCGGTGAGGCCGCGCGTCCAGCCGATGTCGCGCGCGCTTTTGATCGTCTCGCCGCGCAGATGGAGCCGCCAGGTCGAGAAGGAATAGCCGAACAGTTCGCGCACGATCGTCGAGGCGACCAGCGCCGCCGCCAGCACCGCGCCGGTCAGGGCGAAGTCGTGCGTCGCCTCCAGCACCAGCATCGCCATCGTAAACGGCCCGCCGATCACCGCTACCGCCAGCGCCGCCATGCCGACCATCGCGGCATTCGTCGCATCGACGACCGGGTGCCCGATGGCGAGTGCGACACCGCCGGCGAACAGATGCCCGACGAGCGTCCCAAGGAACAGCGAGGCGAAGAACAGCCCCCCGCGAAAGCCGAAGCCGAGCGAGACGATCGCGGCCGCGCTCTTGGTGAGGATTATGGTGGCGATGAGCCCGAGCGACACGCCGGCCATCAGATCCATGTGCAGCGCTCCGTGCCCGGCCGACAGCGCCTGCGGCGACAGCGCGGCGAGCGGGATCAGCAGCGCGCCGCCGATCGCCGGCCGCGACCAGCCGGGCAGCTTGAGCCGCCGCGTCACCATCTCGACCAGCGCCACCGACCGCATCAGCACGATGCCGATCAGCGCGCAGATCGCCGCGAGGCCGGCATAGATCAGATAGTGATGCGTCTCGATCGCCCGCCCCGCGGTCTCGCTGACGATATAGGGCTGGGCACCGAACAGAGACGAGACGAAGGTCGCTGTCAGTGCCGCGGCGGTAACCGGGGCGATCGCGGCGGGAGTATAGGCGCCGATCACGATCTCGAACGCGTAGAAGGTACCGGTCAGCGGTGCGCCGAACGCGGCCGCAATGGCGGCGCCCGCACCGGCGCCGACCAGCGTGCGCAGGTCACCGCGCCGCAGCGACAGCGCGCGGCCGAGCAGGGACGCAACGGCGCCGCCGATCTGGGCATAGGCCGCCTCGAGCCCGACCGACGCGCCGAATCCGTTCGACAGCATCGTCTGGCCGGCAATGACCAGGCTATCGACCATCGACATGCGCCCGCCGTGGAGGGCGTTCGCCTCGACCGCGTCGACCAGCTGCCGCTGCCGTGCGCGCGTCGCCAGCGAGAACAGCGCGAGCACGCCGCCGCCGACCGGCAGCACCGCGAGCGTCGGCCAGCCGAGCGAGGGCAGCGAGCTCAGCCGCAGCGTCGGCGGCAACGCGAAGAGCAGGTGCTGGAGCGTTCGCGCGATGCTGCCGATCAGGACGCTGCCCAGCCCGGCAGCGGCGCCGATCGCGACCGCGACGAGAATAAAGGCCGCCTCGCTCACCCGCAGCCGGCGGCACAGCCACACCCAGCCGGTCGACAGGAAGCGGGACGGCGTGGCGATACCACCAGACCGGAATGTCGATGCCTTGCTCATCCGCGACGGGATTAGCCGGTTCGCCGTAAACCGCCATGGTTTCAGAGCGTGGCATCGTGATCCCCCTTTGCGAAGGGCGACCCTTTTCCGTCCGGTGGACTTCACGGAACGGGCTGACAGGTGGCACGGCGCCATGGTGTCGTGCGTTGCGCCTCCGAAGGAGTAAATGATGACACCTCTCGCCCGCGCCGAGCAGAACCTGATTGTCCGCGGCGCCGATCCGCTCAACGCCGAGGCGAAACCGGCCCGGCTGATGGCGAACTTCCTGACCTCTCAGGCGGATTTCTACGTTCGGAGCCACGGGCCGCTGCCCGATCTCGGGAACGAACACGCTGTCGTCGTGGATGGCCTCGTCGATACGCCGCTGCGTCTCACGCTCGCATCGCTTCGCGACCAGTTCGTCGAACGCAGCGTCGTCTCGGTGATGCAATGCGCGGGCAACCGCCGTGCCGAGTTCCAGCCTGTCAGGCCCACCAAGGGCGATCCCTGGAACATCGGCGCGATTGGCAATGCCGAGTGGACCGGCGTCGCGCTGGCCGATGTGCTCGCCGGAGCCGGGGTGCGGCAAGAGGCGCGGCATGTGGCGTTCACGGCCGCCGACCAGGTGGAGGTCGAGGGCGAGACGGCCCCTTATGGTGCGTCGATCCCGCTCGACAAGGCGCTGGAGCCGGACGTGTTGATCGTCTGGGCGATGAACGGCGACATGCTGCGGCCCGAGCATGGCGCGCCGCTGCGGATGGTGGTGCCGGGCTATGCCGGGGTGCGCAGTCCCAAGTGGCTCACTCGAATCGAGCTTCGCGCGACCGCTTCCGAGGCACCGATCCAGGCGAAGGACTATAAATTGTTTCCGGCCAGCGTGACCGCAGACGAGGCGGACTGGGAGCAGGGCATCACGATCAACGAGATGCCGCTCAACGCTGCCATCTGCGAACCACAGGACGGCGGCGAGGTCCCGGCAGGTCGCCGGATGATCCGAGGGTACGCCGTTGCCTCCGGCCGGGGCATCGGCCGGGTGGAGGTGTCAGTGGACGGGGGCGACTGGTTGCAGGCCAGAGTGCACCGCGAAGAGAACGCGCCCCGCGCCTGGACGCAATGGCAGGTGGAGGCGGAACTCCTGCCCGGTCGCCACCGGCTGACCGTTCGCGCGATTGACGAGGCCGGCCAGGGCCAGCCCGAGCGACCGGACGATCTGTGGAACTTCGCCGGCTATCTCTCGACCGCCTGGCACCGGGTGACCGTAACTGCGGCGTGATGACGCGCATCGACAGCATTCTCTGCGATAAGGAAGCCACCACGGCCGACATCGTCGCGTTGCCCGCCGGGATCGGGTCCGCGGCGAGAGATCATGGCCTCGTCCATCTCACCTATTTCTGGCGGCACTGGCGATGGCTGGACCTCACCGATCCGCGCCGCTTCACCGAGCTGGTCCAGTGGCGCAAGCTTTACGACCGCGATCACCGCCTGCCGCAGCTGATCGACAAGGTCGCGGTCAAGATCTTCGTATGCGAACGGATCGGTCCCGCCTGGATCACGCCGACGCTGTGGCAGGCAAGACGCTGCCGGATAATCCGGCGTGGCCCACGCCGTTTGTCGTCAAGTCGCGTCACGGATGCAACCAGCGGCTTTTCGTCCGGACGGCGCGATCGGACTGGGAAGCGATCCGACGGATTTCCTCACGATGGCTTGATCGGCCCTATGGCGGGTGGCTGGCGGAATGGGGCTATCGTGACGTGCCGCGCGGTCTGCTGGCTGAACCCTTCGTCGGCTCTGGCGAGCGCTGCCGATCGATTACAAGCTCTACGTATTCGGCGGTCGTGTGGCCGCCATACAGGTCCACCTCGATCGCGAGCACGATCATCGCTGGGTGCTGCTCGATCGCTCTTGGCGCGTCCTATCCCGCCGCGCTGAGGCGCCGCCAAGACCCCGCGCGCTCGAGGCGATGATCGAGGCCGCGGAGGTGCTCGGGGCCGAGTTCGACTTCGTCAGGATCGACCTCTACGATGCCATTCCGCACCCACGTTTCGGTGAGATGACCTTCTATCCGGGATCAGGCCTCGACCCTTTCGATAGCGAGGGGGTGGACCAGTGGCTGGGCGAACTCTGGCGCCTCGTCAAATCCACACACGCTGGCGCGGACTACCGACCGTTGGACCTGCGGGTCCATCGGCCGACATCCTCGATCGTCGCTTGGTTCGGCCGATATCCCTGATGATTGGCGCAAGCAGGCCAGACACTACGACCGCGTTGATCTCGCCGCCAACCTGACTGAGACAGGTGTTTAAGCAACTTCCGCTTTAGCTAAGCAAAAGTGTAGATACTTGCTAGATACGTCCCAACGACTGACAGTTTATATTGAAATAAATTTAAATACAGAAAACTCGTCTATGTTCTTGGTCCATCATGCCATTTGCAATCTATATCGTTGCGCCAGCATCCCTGCAACTCACCGCCAATCCAAAAGAGATGCACTATCACTTTTTCGAGTATATTTTAGCTAGCACCTTCGCAAGCTCATCAAGAGAATACGGCTTGTGCAGCAATTCAAAATCCAGGTTGTCCTGCGTGGCTAAGACGCTACTGTATCCGCTTGTTAGCACGACGGGAAGGTGCGGGAGTCGGGTTCTAATCTCCTGTCCCAGTTCTATCCCCGACATCCCCGGCATCACGACGTCGGAGAACACGAGATCAAATCCGGCGCCGTCGTTTCCCAACTCCACCAAAGCACTGGCAGCATCCACCGCGAGACGGGTTTTAAAGCCGAGTTCCGCCAGCGCCTCGGTCGCGAACGAGCCAACCTCGCTGTTATCCTCCACAACAAGAATGCAGGCCCCTGCAGCAAGCGGCACGGTACCTTCGCCCCGCAGATGGGGCAGGCTTTGCTCTCCACCGGTGGCTGTTGGCAGATAAAGGGTGAACGTCGATCCCTTACCGACCTCGCTTCGAACGAGCACATCGCCGCTGGACTGTTTGGCAAAGCCGAACACCTGGCTCAGGCCTAAGCCGGTTCCATGGCCAATGCCCTTAGTGGTGAAGAATGGCTCGAAGATGCGATCGACCTGATCCGAAGCGATCCCTGAGCCGGTATCCTTGATCGAGACGGCTATGAATTGGCCCGGAACGGGAGGGTGGGTCCGGGTCGCTGGAATACCGCGGGTTTCACGAACGCCAACTGTGAGTGCGCCTTCGCCGTCCATCGCATCCCGCGCATTGACGGCCATGTTGACGATGGCCGTATCGAACTGGCTGCGATCGGCGTTCACCAGGAGCGGACCGTCTGCCATCTCGACCGTGATGGCGATCCGGGTGCCGGTAAGCGTGCCGAGCATGTCGCGAATGCCGACGATGCTGGCACCGACGTCAAAGACTTCGGCTCTCAGCGCCTGTCGCCTCGCGAATGACAGCAGCTGACTTGTCAGCCGCGTGGCGCGATCGGCGGTGTCAGCAATAGCATCGATGTAGCGTGTCCGCTTCTCGTCTGGAAGCAGGGGCCGGCGGAGAAGATCGACCGATCCCCGGATGACCGTCAGCAGATTGTTGAAGTCGTGGGCGACGCCTCCCGTGAGCTGCCCAACCGCCTCGACCTTCTGGCTTTGCCGCAGCTGTTCCTCGGCCTTGATGAGAGCTGCATCGCGTTGCTTCTGTTCCGTCACATCGCGGGCCACGCAATATAACAGACCGCCCGCTGGCACGGCAGACCACGACAGGTCACGATAGTCGCCGGCTCTAGTACGGAACCTGTTTTCGAAGAACATCGTCGAGTGGCCGGCCGCAAGCTGCTTGACCTCCGTGCGGGTCTTCGCGTCGTCGTCAGGATGTTCGATCCACTCGGACGTCTTCCCGATGAACGCGTCTTCCGGCCAGCCGAGGATCTCCGACCAAGCGGGATTGACGCTCAGCCAGACGCCTTCGTCATTAGCTACGCCGAGCATGTCGCGGCTTACCTGCCAGACCCTGTCACGCTCCTGAGTGCGTTCCTCGACCTGTTCTTGCAGCGTATCGGCAAATGCCTTGAGCTGTTGCTCCGCGCGACGCCGTTCGATCGCGGTGCGCGTTCGTTCAGCGACCTCGCGCATGAAAGCGATCTCATCGTCATCCCATTCGCGCACGCGATCGGAGGTGACGCAGAATATGGCCGCAAGATTTCCCATCTCGACAACCGGTGCATTGATCAGCGAACACACGCCGGCTGCCTCGAACGCTTCGGAATGGTCCGCGGTTCGCGGATCTGAACGGACATCACCGATCGCTACAAGCCGGTTCGCCAACAGGTCGTCTATGTACGAGCCATAGTTGCGCATCGGATGTTCGCCCGCAATTTGATAAGCTGGATCGCTTACCCAATCACGATCAATGACGAGTGTCTCGCCGGCGGCATCGATCCTGCCAAATCCCGTCGCGCTGACATCGAGCGTCTTCCCGACGATACCAGCCGCAACCGCTGACATCGCCGCAAGATCATCCATGTTGCGCAGGGTGTCGGTCAGGTCGAAAAGCGCGCTGCGGCGCTTTTCGACGCTCCACATTCTACCATCTTGGAGCCGCTGCTCGCTGATGTCGCTGAAAGTGCAAATGGCGCCTTGAAGTGTACCATCCTGAATGACCGGGGTTGCCCAATATTCAACCCACACAGGCTCGCCATTGACGGGAAAGAACTGCTCTTCCCTGACATGTGCCGCTGTGCCTTCGCTGGCGGCAAGATAGATGGGGCATTGCGCTGCGAGGTAGACCGAGCCATCGGGATGCGAATGGTGGATGAGGTTGTGAAGTTTGTGCCCGATGACGTCTTCCTCGCGTTCGAACCCCATCATGCGTAGAAAGGCGCTGTTGCAGTTGGTCGTCACCCCGTCGCGATCAACAGCATAAAACCCTTCGTTGATGGTATCGAGCAGCAGTCGCAAATTTGCTTCGCTCTTGTGCAGCGTCGCGTTGACCCTGCGGAGATGCTCCTCGCTGGCCTTGATCTGGGCATCGTTTTCTCGCTGCTGACTGACGTCGCTGAAAAGAATGGCTACCTTTCGCTCGCCTGGGTCGCCAACGCGGTAGGCGAAGACTTCGTACCAGCGGCTATTGAGCGCCTGAGCCGGAAGCGCGAACCGTGCCGACTCTCCGGTCAGAGCTACCTTGCCATAAAGGTCGAACCAATATTGCTCGTGATCCGGTGCCAGATCGCGCATCCATTTGCCCGCGGCATCCACCAGCCCCGTCTGACGGGTGAACGCCGGGTTGACCTCCAGAAAGCGGTAATCGACCGGTTTGGCCGTATCGTCACAGCGTACCTCGATAATGCAAAAACCCTCATCGATCGTGTCGTACAGCGTGCGGTAGCGATCCTCGCTCTCCGATAGCGCAACGGCGGCTTTGCGCTGTTCCGTTCGATCGCGAAGGATCTTTACAAACCCTTCTATGTCGCCGCCTGCGCTTCGAAGCGGCATCATTTCGCCAAGCGCCCAGAATCGTGAGCCGTCCGCCTTCATGTGCCAGCGCTCGTCGAGGCCGCGTCCGTGGCGAACGGCGGCACGCATCTCCGCTGCCGGTATGGCCGCTTCTGCATCTTCGGGCGTAAAGAACAGTGCGACAGACTGGCCAACCGCATGCTCGGTCGACCAGCCCATGATATTGCGAGCGCCCGCATTCCACGAGGTTATCAGGCCTTTGGTATCAAGTCCGACGATCGCGTAGTCGACGGCGCTCTCGATGATGAGCCGGGCCTGACGATCGGTCAGGTTTTCCGGGCCTGCAGCTCCGGGCAGAGGGGCGGTGATCATTGTGCTTCATGCGCTCCGCAGCTCTCCGCAGCAATCGCAACGTAGCATCTAGCGCTACAAACCTTTCAATCGCCGTCCATTTTTTCACAAGAAGGAGTCGGACAGCGCGCACGAGCTGTCATTCCCTCGAGCCTCTCAACGCCAGGATGAATGGATGACGGAAGCTGGGGGCCCCGAATTTGGCGCTGAGTGACCGAGTTTGCGTCCTCTCAGCGGTTGAACGCCCGGTTGCAACGTAGTCGGTTTCGGTCGCCTACCGTGCGAACCGCATGCTCGAAACGCGCCGCTAGGGAAGGTCGTGCCTTTCCCGTTCTCCGTCTTCACCCGGCAATTTCGGGAAAATGCAATCGGGAACAGGATTTGGGAAAGCTGACCCTGCAGGCGTCCGTTAGCTCGATCGGCGCCGCTGATTTACCATCACTGGTTCCTATACAGGAAAGTCGTAACTCAGCCTAATAGGTCGGCAATTGGTCGAGAGCACTTTCGACGGCCGCCACAACTTCAGCACCAACTCGCATGATGGGCAGCGGCGGATCACCGACAGGAATGGAGAGCCGGTCGGCAACGGCGTAAATTATTCGCAGACTGCCATGCACTTTAAACAACGCCCATAGGGGCGCGAATGCCGCGTCAATCGCCGCCACCTCACCAGCATCGCCATCCTGCGCTGCGCGTGTCAATCGTAGCGACGGCTCGGGCAACAGACCCGCAACGACGCTGTACCAGGCATCGCCACCCGCCAGTAGCGACGGAGCGCTGCCCCAATCGCCGCTGTAGCCGATCGCAAATTCCTCAGGCGCCGAAGCGCGGAGCCGCGCCAGCTCGCCGGCATAGTCGTCGTCCTCTGGCAGTGGCATCTTGATCCCCGCGATTCCAGGCATCGCCGCCAGCTCGCAGATCAAGGCTTCGGAGAAGCTGAAATTGGTCGTGCCGGGATTGTTGTAGATGCACAGTGGCAGCGCCGTGGCACCTGCAACCGCGCTATAATGCGCTAGAACTTCGTGTTCGGTCAGGGTGGCATAGGACATGGGCGCGAACAGCAGGCCCGACGCACCAGCCCGCTCCGCATCGCCGGCAAGCTCGATTGCCCAGCTCGTTCGCAACGCGCCGATACCGACGACCAGCGGCACCCGCCCGCCGGTCGCCTCCACCGCCGCGGCCACAGCCCGGCCGCGCTGAACGCGATCGAGGTAAGCGTAGATGCCAGTGCTGCCGAGCAGCCCGATCGAGTCCACACCGGCCGCCACCAGGCGGTCGACCAGCACGCCGATGCCCGTGGTGTTGACGATCCCATTGGCATCGGCCGGAGTAAGCGGGAAAGCCGACAGGCCGGTGAAGAGCTTGGACATGAGCAAGATTTCCGGTTCAGCGGGCGGTGATAAGCTTCAGCCCGGCGGTCGCGAACACGACGGCGAGCGTCCCTTCGATCCAACGGCGCGCGCGTGCGTAGCCGCGCACCATCGGCTCAGCGGAGAACAGCAGCGCATAGCCGCAGAACAGGATGATGCCGAGCGCGACGCAGCCGAGGAACGCGGCAGCGACCCGTCCGGTCGAAGCGTGCGCGCCGACGCCGAGCGTCATGATCGCCAGCCACGACAATACCGATTTCGGATTGCCGAGGTGCATCAATACACCGCGACGATAGAGCGCGCCTGTGCTCGGGCGCTCACGCACTGCCGGTAGGGCTGCATCATCGCCGCGCATCGCTGAGCGTGCCGACTTGAAGGCAAGCCACAGCAGATAGATGCCACCTGCCACCTTGAGGATGACCAACGCCTGAGCATAGCGCGTGAGCAGCGCGGACAGGCCCGTCGCGGCGACCAGGCCCCAGACGAACGACATGGTGATGACACCGGCTGCCAGCGCCAGAGCAGGACGCCGCCCTTGGCCCATCGCGACGTTCATGATTGCCATTGTGCTGGGGCCGGGGCTCCCCGCCGCGATCACATAGGCCACATAGACCAGCAGCAGCTCTTTCATCGCCTGTCCCCTACGGTGTCGCAAGCTTCATCATGACGATCCCGCCCAGGATCAACAACGCGGCGACAAGCCGCATCGGGTTGGCGGGTTCGCCGAAGACCAGAATGCCGACTGCAAAAGCGCCGACCGCACCGATTCCGGTCCAGATCATGTAGGCAGTGCCAAGCGGGAGCGAACGCATCGACCAGGACAGGAGCGCGAGGCTCAGCACGACTCCGAACACCGCGACCACGCTGGGCCATGGCCTTGTGAAACCGTGCGATTGCTTCATCGCATAGGCCCATACGACCTCGAACAATCCACCGACGACAAGCACGACCCACGCCACAGCAGCCTCCATATCAAAGCGAGCTGCCGGGCCGTCCCGGTCTTGATGCTCCATAGGTGGAGACGGGAACGTGGTCGCCGCTGCCGCCAACTACCGCTGCCTGACATTTTAGGGAATCTTGTTCGGCTTCATTTGATGAAGCATAGCTTCATCATGCTCGATTATGCCTCCATTGCCGCCGTGGCCGCTATCGTTCGCGAGGGCACGTTCGAGCGCGGAGCCGCCTCGCTCGGCATCACCCCGTCAGCCATATCGCAGCGCGTGCGTGGCCTTGAGGAGAGGCTTGGCGCGATCCTGATCGTGCGCGGTCAGCCCTGTCAGGCGACCGAGCTGGGCCGCACCCTTTGCGCCCACCTCGACCGCGTTCGCCTTCTCGAACACGACCTCGCGCCGTCGTTCGGTCGCGGCACACCGGTGGCCGATGCCCCGATAACGCTCCGCATTGCCGTCAACTCCGATAGTCTCCCGACATGGCTCCCGGCTGCCATTGCCGCGTTCGATCCCGGCCCCAACGTCACACTGGACCTGACGCTGGATGACGAGGCACGCACGGCCGACTGGCTGCGCGCCAACGAGGTGCTGGCGGCCGTTACCGACGACCCCGAGCCGGTTCAGGGCTGCAAGACGATTCCGCTTGGCGCGCTGCGCTACGCCGCCTGCGCGACACCGGCGTTCGTCGATCGCTACTTTGCCGATGGCGTGAACGCCGCGTCACTCGCGCGCGCGCCGCACATGCGGTTCGATCGGCACGACGCTATGCAGGAGCGTTGGGCGCGGGAGGCGCACGGCATCAACCTTGTCGGCCCTGTCCATTGGGTGCCGTCGACCCACGGCCTGCTCGACTTCATCCTCGCCGGCATCGGGTGGGGCATGAACCCGGTGCAGCTCGTCGAAGGGCATCTCGCGTCGGGGCGCCTTGTAGAGCTGCCGCCCGAGCATCGCCTAGATGTAACGCTGTATTGGACCGTCGCCCGGCTTCACGCCCTCACGCTGCGTCGTCTCACCACTGCTATACAGGAGGCAGCAGCCAAAGGGCTGGTGTGAAGCTAGGCTTAATCGCTGTTAGGCAGATGAGTTTCACTTATCGGACTTGGGGGACCAAATAGGCGTCGACCCGAAACGGGCCGCTACCCCGACCCGGAGCTATCATGTCCGCAAGTTTGTCCGCTCGCGCATCGCGCGCCCACCCGAAGCCGTCACCCTCCCGCGTCGCCAGGCGCGACAGTCTGTGGGCAATGATGTTGCAGGCATCCGAGGCGGCCGTGCGTCACAATTACGCCGCGCCTTGGCGCACCGACGACTTCCTTTGAACACCGTATCGAGAGGCCCACGCATGTTCCCGCGTCCGATCATCGACCCCGCTATTGCAACGATCGCGCCGGGCTTCCGCGCGATCAGTCTATTTGTCGACGCGCATGGCGTTGCTCCGATTGCGCTTGATCCGGCTGTCCTCGCCGACGCGTGCAGTATCGTTCAGGAGGGGTATCCAGCATGGGCTGAGGCGCATCTGACGAGCTGGGCGGAAGTCTATGCCCGGTTCGGTGCCAAACCCAACCGCACGCCGTGTTCCGCGCACGCGTTGCGTAAGCGCGTGCTGAAGGACAGCGCGCTACCGGCGATCAATCCCGTCGTCGACCTCTACAACGCCGTCAGCCTGCGTTTCGCGGTGCCGGTGGGCGGCGAGAACATCGACGCCTATGCTGGCGTTCCCCGTCTCACGATCGCCAACCGCACCGAGCCGTTCGACACGATCACGGGGGGCGAGCCTACGATCGAGCATCCAACTCCCGGCGAAGTGGTCTGGCGGGACGACGCGGGCGTGACATGCCGGCGGTGGAACTGGCGACAGGGATCGCGTACCCGGCTCGACACCTTCACCGGGCGGATGTGGTTCGTCCTCGAAAGCCTCGATACCATGCCGATCGATGCGATGGACGAGGCGGCGGCTTTCCTTGAGCTAGGGCTGCGCACACTCATTTCCGGCTGTTCCATCACCCGCGAAGCCGTCGCGGTTGCCTGACCGTCCCCAACAAGAACAACAGGAGAGACATGATGCGGATTGAGACCGTCGCGGTGCATTCCGGTCGCCAGGTCGACGAGGCAACGGGTGCAGTCAGCGCACCGCTTCACCTGTCCACTACGTTCGAGCGCGACGCCGATGGCGGGTTCCAGCGCGGTTTCGAGTATAGCCGCGATGACAACCCCAACCGCCGGGCGCTCGAAACATGCCTGGCTGCGCTTGAAGGTGGCGCGAACGCCATCGCCTTCTCGTCGGGCATGGCCGCGATCTCGGCTTCGATTGAGGCGCTACGGCTCGACCATCCCGGCCGTCTCGTACTCCCGCAGGATATGTACTTCGGGGTCCGGTCCTTCCTAACCGACACCGCGTTCGGCCGCTCGCTGGACACACTCGTTGTCGACATGGCCGACCTCGTTGCCGTGGAGGCCGCGTGTCGTGACGGCGAACCCGGCATCGTCTGGATTGAGACGCCATCCAACCCGCTCGTCAGCATCGTCGACGTCGCCTCAGTCACGGCAATCGCAAAGGCGGCAGGGTTCGCCACTGTCGCCGACAACACTTGGGCGACACCTGTTCTGCAACGCCCTTTCGAGCATGGCGTAGATGTGATCGTTCATTCGCTGACCAAATACATCGGCGGTCACAGTGACGTGATGGCGGGTGCGGCGATTGTCCGTGAAGTCGGGCCGCACCTCGACGAACTGCGTGCCATTCAGCGTCATCGCGGCGTGCTGGCATCCGCATTTGATAGCTGGCTGGCGCTGCGCGGCATTGCGACACTACCGGTGCGGATGCGCGCCCATAGCGCGACGGCGCTTTCCGTAGCCCGCTTCCTGGAAGGGCATCCCACCGTCACCAAGGTCCATTATCCGGGACTGGCATCGCATCCCGGCCACAAGATCGCCTCGCGCCAGATGAGCGAGTTCGGAGGCATGGTATCGTTCGAGGTGCGGGGTGGCCGGGACGAGGCGACGAGCGTCGCCGCAGCACTGTTAATCTTCACGCGGGCCACCAGCCTTGGTGGCAATCACAGCCTCGTCGAGCACCGCGCGTCGGTCGAAGGTTCTGCCAGCACCGCACCTGAATCGCTGCTGCGCATATCGATTGGGCTTGAGCACGAGGACGATTTGATTGCGGACCTGACCGAAGCGCTGAGCACGCTGTTGGCGCCTGTATAAGGCGCTTAAGGGCGGCGAACATGGCGACCAACTTTTCCAAAATTCGATCCCGATCGAGAAGCCTGATTGTGGCTTCCCGATCGGGGACGCGGCCGATCACGCCTGGGTGAGCGCGGTCGCGGTCTCGCGGTAGGCGTGCAGCGGACGACCAAGTAGGGCGATCAGGCGTTCCACGTCGCCCGCCTGCGGGATCATTCCGTCGCTGAGGTAGCGTTCGGCCATCAGCCGCATCTCATAGGCGGTCCACTTCGGCATGAACGTCGCCATGTTGGCCTCGAAGCCGCTGGGATCGTCGCCACCATAGACGATCGGGCGGCCAAGTACGTCGGACCAGATGGCGGCTACCGCCTCGCCGGTCAGCGTGTCAGGGCCGACGACGTTGATCGTCTCGATCGGCAGATTGTCACGGGCGGTATCGCGGCGGATCAGCTCGATCGCGGCTACCTCAGCGATGTCGCGCGCATCGACCATCGCTACACCCTTGCCACCGATCGGCATGGGATAGACGCCGTGGTTCAGGATCACGTCCTTCACCATCGCCTCGTTGTCGATGAAGTAGGTCGGGCGCAGGATCGTCGCACTGAAGCCCATCGCCTCCAGCATCCGTTCGGCACCGTATTTGACCGCGAAATGCGGCACGTTGACGGCTCGGTCGGCTTCGAAAACCGACAGATAGACGACGCGCGTTACGCCCGCCTCGCGCGCCAGGTTGAGCGTGATGATCGCCTGAGTGAACTCGTCGCCGGTAACAGCATTAAGGAGAAACAGCGTGCGGACGCTGGTGAAGGCGGATCGCACCGTGTCGACATCCAGCAGGTCGCCCTGCACGACCTCAACGCCCGCAGGAAAATTGGCCTTTGCGGGATCGCGACTGAGGACGCGAACATCAGCTTCACGCTGCACGAGCTGATCTACGACGTGGCGGCCGACGCGGCCAGTGGCTCCGATCACGAGAATGGTCATGGCATTTGCTCCTTCGTTGGGTCTTGCTGACGAAGCGAAGATGCGTGATCCGTGGACGTGCAACTAGACGCGCGATTTAGACGCACCGTCTCACTGGTGGAACAACATGGACCTGCTCGCCCTTGCCGACTTCACCCTTGTCGCCCGCCACGGTGGCTTCGGCGCGGCGTCCCGTGCCGCTCGACGCCCCAAGGCCACGCTGTCAAGGCGCGTTGGCGAGTTGGAAGCGGCACTTGATTTGCGGCTTTTCGAGCGAGGGCGGCGTGACCTCAAGTTGACAGAGGAGGGACGCGCGCTGTTCGAGCGCGCGGGCGCGCTGCTGATTGAGCTGGAGGAGACCACGGCCGCGATTGCGTCCGGTGGCGGTCAGGTGCGGGGGCGATTGCGGATCAGTGCGCCGCTGTTGTTCTCGCAGACTGCAATGGGGCGGCTCGCAGCGGAATTCGCGCAGGCGCATCCGGAGGTCCGACTAGAAGTGACCACCGACGATCGGGCAGTGGACATGATCGAGGAGGGCTACGACCTTGCGATCCGGGTCAACCCGGCGTCTGATGATACGCTGGTCGGTCGCGCATTTCTACACGACCGCTTGGTCGTGGTTGCAGCTCCCGATTTGTCACGGCCTTCTGGCGGGGCCGCACCGGCGGTCATACGAGGCGCTGATTCCGGCCGATCGTGGACGCTTGCGGGTTCGGACGGATTAGAGACGCTGGCGATCGACCCGGTGCTCCGCCTCTCCTCTCTGATGATGATCCGGGACGCGGTGCGTGTCGGGGCCGGGGTGGCGCGGCTTCCGCTGTCCCTTGTTCTGCACGATCTGGCAGACGGAAGACTGGTGACGTGGGGGAATGTTGCCGGATCGGAGATTATGCTGTGGGCGCTTTATCCTTCTCGCAGGCTCCTCAACGCGAGGGTGGCGGCCTTCCTGAACTTGCTCCGGCAAGCCTTTCCGCAGGCCGCTCCGGAGGAACTAGCCGCTTACCTTTCTAGGTGAGATGTCAGCGATCTTTCCCGTTTCTCCATTGTTTTCGGGAAAGCCGGCCGGATGGAAGGAGAGCTCCGCCAATCGACAGCACCATTGTTGCAGAGATGAACGAATGGCCGAAGTTGGGAAGGCGATCCCGCGTTCGGAATGACCTTATGTGGGTCTGTTCTGTCGCTGGCGCTTACGCGCCTCCCTTCGGTTTCCGCGGCTTGGGTGTCGGCAGCTCGGCTGCCGTTATTCGCACCAAGTCGCCGAACCATTCGGCATCGTCCCAACGATCGGCCGCGATGAGCATCTGCGGTTTGGCACCCGGATACGGCGGCGCGTCGGAGACTGGTTCGGCATGGGCACGGCCCGATACCGTCGGCTTAATGAAGAGCTGATCATCGCATATCGAGCCGATCATCTTGCCGTCGAGGTAGAGGCAGTACTCACCGAACATCGGCTTGGCCGTCACCACGCCGGCGTCGGTCGCCTGTTCAAGCAAGAAATCGACTGTGCGTTGCTGTGTAGCCATACCCTCGGCTTAACAGACGACCGTCGCCTTCGGCAACAGAACGACTGTAGGCCGCATCAATAGCTCCGCTAAATGAGCGGCCGCTTCCGGCGTAAGTCAGTGCGACGCTGAGCGGCCGTAGCTGGGTCGGGAAAGCCGTTGAAAGCTCAATTGCCTCTTCCTGGCGGTGAGCTGTGCGCTCAGATACTTTTTCATCTCGGACATGCTAGTCGTCATCTTGCCGAATACATTCTGGAGTTTGTCGTCGGCATTGATCCGCCGCCGATCCTTGGCGTCCGAGGGGAGCGATCCGCCAGCCCGTCCGGCTGCAGCAGACAATGGAGAGGCGTTGGATTGAACATGGCGCACCCGCCGTCGGCACCCTTCACTCTGCCGACTTCACCCCGTCGTATACACGAGCGAGTGCCTCTGCGAGCTCGCTGATCGAATACGGCTTCCGTAAAAGCTCGAACCCCTTTGTGCCCTCCTGTGCGAGCACGTGGCTGTATCCGCTGGTGAGCACGATCGGCATGGCGGGATAGAGGTGAGCAATGTCTTCGGCGAGTTCGATGCCGGACCGTCCCGGCATGACGACGTCCGTAAACACCGCATCGTAGCGCGCGGGCGCTCGCTCGAGCTCGGCCAAGGCCGCGTCGGCGTCCCCGACCCAGTGCGAGCCATGCCCCAGCTCCGCCAGCGCCTGGGTCGCGAATTCTCCGACCTCCCGATTATCCTCGACGACAAGCACGCAGGCGGAATGCGCGAGTGCCGGTATCTCGGACCGGGCGTTCTTCACCGGCTGGCGGTCGACGTTCGAGACTGGAAGATAGAGGACGAAGGTGGTTCCTCGTCCTTCCTCGCTCTCGACGAGCACGTCGCCTCCGGTCTGCTTGGCGAAGCCGAAGACCTGACTCAGACCAAGTCCGGTGCCGTGCCCTACGCCTTTGGTCGTGAAAAACGGTTCGAAGATACGATCGATGCGGTCGTTCGGAATGCCGACGCCGGTATCGGTAATCGAGATGGCGACATGCGGACCTTCAACCTCGGCGTGGCTCCGCAACGGCGGAATACGGTCAGTCATCCTAATGGAGATGGTCAGCTGACCTTCGCCGTTCATCGCATCGCGGGCATTGACCGCCATGTTGACGATGGCGGTGTCGAACTGGCTGGGGTCGGCCAGAACCGGTGCGGGCGACTCCGGCAATTCGTAGCGCGTGTCGATCCGCGATCCGGTCAGCGTCTGCAGCATGTCCCGCAGCGATGCCACGTTCGCGGCGGCATCGAATACCTGCGGCTGCAGCGTTTGCCGCCGAGCGAAGGCGAGCAGCTGGCTCGTGAGCTTGGTCGCGCGGTCCGCGGTGTCAGCAATCGCATCGACGTAGCGGATGCGCTTGTCGTCGCTCAGGCCGGGGCGGCGCAAAAGATCGACCGACCCGCGGATCACGGTCAGCAGGTTGTTGAAGTCGTGTGCGACACCGCCGGTGAGCTGACCCACGGCCTCTACCTTTTGCGATTGCCGCAGCGCGTCCTCAGTCCGGCGAAGCGCCTCATCCGCCTCCCGCTCCGTCGTGACATCGCGGCCGAAGGCGAAGATCTCACCGTTATCGGGTGCGGCTGCCCACGAGATCCAGCGATAGCTGCCATCCTTGTGACGAAACCTGCAGATGTACGGCGGAAGCTCGCCCACCTGCGCGATCGCCAGCGCCCGCTCTGTCGGCGCGACATCGTCGGGATGGAGGAAGTCGGGTGCCGAGCGACCCACCACGTCGGCTTCCGCATAGCCGAGGATCGTGCTCCACGCCGGGTTCGCACGGGTGTAGACACCTCCGGGGCTTGCGACGACGAGCAGATCAGGCGACGCGACCCAGAGCCGTTGCAATTCCGCGACGCTCTCCTCGACCTTTGCCGCCAGATTGGCAGCATGGTCGCGAAGCTGCCGCTCCATGCTCTTCTGCTCGGTCTGATCAAGCATGGCGCCGATCATGCGAAGCGGCTGCCCCTCACTGCCACGGATCACGAAACCGCGGTCGCGCACATCGGCATAGCCGCCGTCGCCGCGGAGAAACCGATAATCGTCTGTCCAGTCGGTCAGACCGTGATCGATAACCGCATGGATGCTCGCATCGATTCGCTCCCGGTCCTCCGGATGAATATGGTCGATCCACCATCGTCCGGTGGGGTCGACAGCGTCGAGCGCGTGTCCGTAGGCCGTCTCGATCGCCTCGTTCCAGGTGACGTGATCGCGGACGAGATCCCAATCCCAGATTGCGTCGTTGGTCGCGCGGTTGGCAAGGCGCAGGCGCTGCTCCGTTTCGCGCAGTTGCGCCTCCGCAACGCGTGCGTCGGTGACGTCCTGCACCGTTCCGAGCAGGCGCACCGCATGCCCGGCGTGGAACAGGGCCTGGCCTCGAGCGGCGACGTGTCGCAGAACGCCGTCCTCGATGCCGATCGTGCGGTATTCGGTCTCGAAGCGACCATCTCCCGTAGGGTCGAGCGCAGCGACGACCGCAGCATCAGCGGCAGCTCGATCGTCAGGATGCACCCCGCGCAGGAACGCCTCCTGATAGGTGACGCACGCGCCGGGCGGCAGGCCGAACAGGGCGCGGCAGCCATCGTCCCAGGAGAGACTGTTGGCCCCGACATCGTAGTCGAAGGTGCCAAGACGGGCAGCAGCCGTCATCATCTCGGCGGACCGGCGGGCCTCCTCCAACGCAGCCTTCGTCTCGTGCTCGGCAGTGATGTCGCGGACGGCTTTCACGAATCCCGGCCGGTCCGCCCCCTTTAGCGGAGTCATCGCGCCGTGTGCGTAGAAGCGGCTGCCGTCCTTTCGCAGGTGCCAGCGCTCGTCCGATGCGCGGCCTTCGCGCTTCGCGGTGGCGAACTCGCGATCCGGAATGCCGGCGGCACAGTCCTCGGGCGTGAAGAAGCGATTGGCGCGCTTCCCGCACATCTCCGCTTCGGTCCAGCCGAAGATTCGCTCGGCGCCCGCGCTCCAGCTGGTGACGATACCGTCGGCATCCATCGCGATGATGGCGTTGTCGATCGCCGAGTCGACGATTGCATGATAGCGCTCCTCGCCCTCGCGAACACGGCGCTCGGCCTGGTCGAGCGCGAGCGCCTGCGTGCGGCTCTCGATCGCCTGCTGGTTCTCGATGAGTTCAATGATCTGTTCGGCAAGAAGCGAGAGCGCATCGATCTGGGCCGTATCGAGGCCGCCGGGCCGCGGCGCTACGTCGATGGCGCACAGGCTGCCGAGAGCCTGTCCGTCCCGCGTCACCAGCGGCGCGCCGGCGTAGAAGCGCAGGTGCGGGTCGCCGGTAACGAGCGACATCGCAGCCGTGCGCGGATCGGCCGCGAGATCGTCGATCTGAAACACGTCGCGCTGACGGATCGCCAGCGCGCAGACCGACGTGTCGAGGGCGGTCTGGTCCACGTCGACGCCGCCCTTGGCCTTGAACCATTGCCGGTCCGCATCGATTAAGCTGACCAGCGCGATGGGCACGCGGCAGACGTTCTGCACCAGCGCAACTATCCGGTCGAACTTGCGGTCCGCCGGCGTGTCGAGGATGTCATGACGGTACAGAGCCGCGAGGCGATCGGCATCGCGCGCATCGGATGAACGGTCGGGAAACTTGTCCTCGGTGGGCACAGCTCGTGATCAAGGCGGGCGGCGGGAGTTAACGATCTGGATCGCCGCCGCCCCCCGGCTGTCAGCGATCGCCGATGCTTAGCAGGGAGATGCGACGAGCACCAACGTCCCAAATGGCCGGATCAGCCCTTCTCCATCATGTCGCTTACTTTGTTGGTGAGCGCCTCGAGCGAGAACGGCTTGGTTAGAAGCTCCATACCTGGTTCGAGGTGGCCGTTGCCGACCGCGGCATTTTCCGCATAGCCGGTGATGAAGAGCACCTTCAAACCGGGACGAAGATGCCGCGCAGCATCAGCGACCTGCCGACCGTTCATGCCCCCTGGCAAGCCGACATCCGTGATCAGCAAGTCGATGCGGGCGCCGGACTGCAGGACCTTGATTCCTGCGACACCATCGGCCGCGTTGATGACGGTATAGCCGGCATCATCGAGGATTTCGTCGATGAGGTGTCGGATCGTCGCCTCATCATCGACAACCAGAACCGTGCCACCGCCGGTGCTTGCAAGAGATGGCAGGCGCTTGTCCAAGGGCTCGTCCAAAGCATCGCCCAAATGCCTTGGCAGATAAATGCAGATGGTCGTGCCCATGCCGAGTTCGGAATAAATCCGCACCTGTCCGCCCGACTGGCGCGCAAAGCCGTAGATCATCGATAGGCCCAGGCCCGTCCCCTGTCCGAGCGGCTTGGTGGTGAAGAATGGTTCGAACGCGCGCTGCGCGGTCTGTGCGTCCATGCCCGTCCCGGTGTCGGTGACGCACACCGACAGATATTGTCCGGGCTCCAGATCGCGCTGGCGTGCAGTTCGCTCGTCGAGCCACTTGTTGGCCGTCTCGATCGTGATGCGCCCTCCGTCGGGCATCGCATCGCGCGCGTTAATGCACAGGTTCAGGATCGCGTTTTCGAGCTGTCCCGCGTCGATGTTGGCGGGCCAGAGTCCGGCGGCGCCGACGACTTCGAATTCGTTCGCTGGACCGATCGTGCGACGGATGAGGTCCTCCATCCCCGCGATGAGCCGGTTCACGTCCGCCGGCCGCGGATCGAGCGTCTGGCGGCGGGAGAAGGCGAGCAGCCGCTGCGTCAGAGCGGCCGCGCGCCGGCCCGCGCCCTGCGCGGCGAGCACGAAGCGGTCGAGATCGTCCAGCCGCCCGCCCGCAAGTCGAATCTGCAGAAGCTCCAAATTGCCCATCATGCCGGTCAGCAGATTGTTGAAGTCGTGCGCGAGCCCGCCCGTGAGTTGCCCTACGGCCTGCATCTTCTGCGCCTGCCGAAGCGCTTCCTCGACATTGTGCTGCTCGGTCAGGTCGCGGCCGATGATGTAGAACAGGTCGGAGCTGCCCTCTGGAACGGCGGTCCACATGATCGTTCGGGCGCTACCGTCGCTCGCCAGTACGTGATCGACGAAACCGGTGACGACCTCGCCGGCGGCAAGGCGGCCGACAACGTCCGCGGTCTCGGCGTGATCGGCCTCCTGCACGATCTCGATGAAGGGCCGCGTCAGCAACTCCTCCTGGGTCCATCCGAGCAGCCGCTCCCATGCGGGGTTGACCTGGAGGAGGTAGCCGTCGAGCCGCGCAGTCGCCATCAGGTCGTTGGTCAGCTGCCACACCCGGTCGCGCTCGGCGGTCCGAGCCTCTACTCGTTGTTCGAGCACCTTGTTGAGCGCGTGCAGCTCCTTCTGGCTCTCCGCCAGCGCGGCGTCGGCGAGCACGCGCGCCGTGGTCTCGTTGGTGAAGAAGAACAGACCGGCCACCTCGCCGCGAGGATCGAGGATGCGCGAATAGGAAAAGGAGAACCAGGTGTCCGCCTGCCCGCGATCGGTGTCGAGCTTCCACGGCAGATCGACGAACCGCTGGCTGCGCCCGGCGAAGGCATCGTCGATGATCGGCTTGGCCTGCACCCAGGCATCGGCCCATACCCGGTCGAACGGCGCTCCCATCGCCCAGGAGAGCCTTGGTCCCAGCAACGGAAAATAGGTCTCGTTGAAGAAGAACGTCAGCTCATCCGCGCCCCAGGCGAGGATCATCGATTCGGGCGAGTTGAGGACCGTGCTCAGGGTCGACTTGAGGATGTCCGGCCACGTCTCGGGGCTCCCGAGCGGATGGCCGGACCAGTCGCGCTCGACGATCAGGCGGGTTGCTTCGCCACCCCCGGCAAGGAAGCGCAGGTGCTCGGGCAGGGAAGACGGATCGCGATAGACGTCGGAAATCATGCTGGCCCGATATAATCGGAATGGCCGACTCTCCATAGAAATTGCATGGTCGGCCGCGACGCTGGATCAGCCGGAAGCGCCGACGTTCTCGACCTGGTCAAGATAGGTGCCCTAGCCTTCCGCCTCCATCCGGCCCTTGGGCACGAAGCGAAGCGCTACCGAATTGATGCAGTAGCGCAGCCCGCCGCGATCCTGCGGTCCGTCGTCGAAGACGTGCCCCAGGTGGCTGTCGCCGGCGGCGGACCTCACCTCGGTGCGAACCATTCCGAGCGTACCGTCGGTCAGTTCGGCCACGTTGGCCGGCTCGATCGGTTTGGTGAAGCTCGGCCAGCCGCAGTGCGACTCGTACTTGTCGGCGGAGGCGAACAGCGGCTCGCCCGAGACGATGTCGACGTAGATGCCGGGCTCCTTGTTGTGGAGATACTCGCCGGTGCCCGGTCGTTCGGTACCGCTGCGCTGCGTCACATGGAACTGCTCGGGGGTCAGCCGGGCGAGGGCCTCGTCGGTCTTGCGGTACTCGGTCATCGGCACTTCTCCTCAGCTCAGCGGCGGCTGACCGTTCGATGCAGACAGGCCGCCATCGACCGGCAGGTTCACTCCAGTCACGAAGCGAGCATCCTCGCTGGCGAGGAAGGCGATCACGCCGGCGATGTCGTCGGGCTCGGCGCCTCGGCCCATGGGGATGCGCTCCTCGAACTTGGCGATCAGCTCCGGCTGCTTCTTCATGTCGGCGGTCAGCGCAGTATAGGTCAGCGAGGGATTGACCGCGTTGACCCGCACGCCGTTTGCCGCCTCGTCCATCGCCAGCGCGCGGGTGAAGTTCGTGACTCCGCCCTTGGCCGTGCAGTAGAAGCTATGGTTCCAGTCGCCACCGATCCCCGAGACCGAGGACACGTTGACGATGCAGCCCTTCGCCTCGCGCAGGGCCGCGATGGCGGCACGGCTCATGTAGACGGTGCCGCGCAGGTCGGTGTCGATCACCTTGTCGAACTCGGCGAGAGCGCCCTCGTCGATCTTGCCGAGATGATCGATGCCCGCGTCGTTGATTAGCACGTCGACACGACCGAACCGCTCGATCGCGAGCGCCACCAGCGCCTCGCACGCGCCGAAGTCGGAAATGTCGGTCAGGAGCGCAACGGTATGCTTGCCCAGGTCGGCACCGATCTTCTCCAGGCCGGCCGCATCCTTGTCGCCCAAGACCAGCTTCGCGCCTTCCGCAGCGAAACGGCGTGCAGCACCCTCGCCGATGCCGGATGCGGCGCCGGTCACGATCACGACCTTGTCGTCGAAGCGGGCCATCCTACGCGCTCACTGCCTGCTCGGCGTGCTTTCCTTCGCCGAACTCCTCGACGATCTTGGCGCAGAAGGCGGGCAGGTCGTCCGGATTGCGGCTGGTGACGAGCCCCTGGTCGACGACCACTTCTTCGTCGACCCATGTGCCGCCGGCGTTCTCGATGTCGGTCCTGAGCGTCGGGAACGAGGTGAGTGTGCGCCCCTTCACCACGTCCGCCTCCACCAGCGTCCACGGGCCGTGGCAGATCACGCCGACCGGCTTCTCTTGGACGAAGAAGTCGTGGACGAAGGCGACGACCTGCTTGCTGCCGCGCAGCTTGTCCGCACCCACGCACCCTCCGGGAATGACCAGGCCGTCGAACTCCGAGGCCGAGACATCGCTAATCGCCTTGTCGACCGGGTAGGTCGAGCCGGGGTCGAGATCGTGGTTCACGGTTGTCGCCTCGCCAGCGTCGAGGCTGATGACCGTCACCGAAGCGCCGGCCTGTTCGACCGCAGCCTTGGGCTGGGCGAACTCCGGGTCCTCGGTGCCGCGGGGGGCGATCAGGATCGCGATCTTCTTGCCGTCGAGGGTCATGATGGGTCCTTCTGTTGAGCCGGTTCAGCCGACGAGGGTCGAGCGGACCTGTCGGCGGACGAGTTCGGCGACGCCGCCGAACACGAGGTGCGATGCGTAGGAATACAGTGTCGTCGTCGGATCGGCGTTCCATGGCGCCTCGCCGAGCCCGACTGCAGGCACGGCGCCCTCGTCGAGCACGGTAGCGGTGCCGACGCCGAACGCTGCTCCATAACCGGCGGTTACTGTGGGCCGGAACTCCGCGGCCACCGAGTAGGCAACGCCCAAGCCGATCCCGAGAGCATAGTGGATCGCCTGCCCGGCCAGCGGCTTGTCGGCCTTGGGCACCTCCGCGCCGGTAATCCATCTCGCCGTGGCATCCGCCGCCTGCTCCGTCGCCGGTTCGTCCTTGTTGTCCTGCGCGGACGAGAGCGCCGCGACACCTGCCTGAAACCGGTCCATGGCGAACGACGCGACAGTGCCAGCGACCACGCCGGCGACGATGCCGCGCAGAACTTTGCCGGATACGCTTTCGTCGGTTTCGCTCATGGTGTGCCTTCGGGTCTGTACGTCGGTGAGGACGCTGAACGACCGGTGGCGCGGGCGGTTGCGGCCTGGGCGGATCGAGCAACGCGGGCAGACTAATCGGAGCAGCGCGCTAGGTCCGCTCGAAGGAGACAGAGGCCTGGCCGATTGGTCGGTCTACGCCAACACGCCTGTCGGTCTAAGCTCGTTGCTCATGACCGAGAAGCGCTGGGCGAGCCTCGAGCGACTGTGAATGAGTCATGCGAGCCGATTATTTGGCGGCATCGTCATTCGTTGTTGCTTGTGTAGCGGCAAGGATAATTCGGATGGTTTCTGCGGGCATGTCCCACATGGGAAAGTGGCCGCTTGACTCAAACCAGTGCAGTTGCGCGGAGGGAAACGCCGCCATTGCCCGCGCCGCCTGCCTTGGCAGGCAGAGCCTGTCATGCTTGCCCCACCCGATCACGATATGGCCGGTGCTATCGGCCGCGGGTCCGATCTGCTCGGGACCTGACGCAAGGCTATCGACCAGCGCATCGAACGTTGGGGTCAGGCTAAGACCCTTCAGCTCAGTTCCCACAATCTCCGGATCGAGCGCCCACGGATGCGCGGACAGCTGGGCCAGCAGTGCGGTGCGTGACGCAGCATTCTGGCTGAGCATAGGCAGACCGGGCCGGATCGCCCGCAACAAGCGGCCCGAAAGGCCTATGGTGATTTTGAAGAAGGCACGCTCCCAGCCGCGCCAGAACCCGCCCGGATCGAGCGCGACGACGTTTCCGACGACACCGCGCCGAGCGAGTTCGAGCACCAATCGCGCGCCCATCGAACTGCCGACGACATCGATCCCCGTCAGCTCGTTGCTCGCAAGGTAGCGCTGCACGCTGCCGACCAAGCCGTCAAAGGTCCCGCTATCGTGCTCGGCCGGAGTCGCGCCATGCCCGGGGAGGTCGACCGCGATTACTGTGCGACTGACGCTGAGCCCATCCAGAACGGTCCTCCACGATTGCCAGCTACCTCCCAAGCCGTGGATCAGTAACAGCTTGCGACCGGTGCCGCGCTGGATATGGTTCATCTCGGATCGCCTGTCTTATTGAAACAGCTCAACGATCAAGGCCGGTGCGTGGGGCCAGCGGCCATCGCGAAACTGCTGACTCAAGGGAGAAGTTTTCGCAGCGGCGAGATCGGCCCTTTGAAATGTCCAATCACAAGCGTTCACTTCTCGAAGGCGCTGGAGATGACCTGGACGTTGCCCTCAAGATATCTTTGACCTGATAAATCGAGTTAGATGCCGTGTGGAAATCATCGACTACGGCAGATGTGCCTCTTCGATCGAACCGGTCATCCTTTGTCGCGGCAACGTTGCGGTGTGCTGAAGCGTCTTGAGGGTTCATGCCGATCGATCCGACCCTCAATCGTCTGCTGACCGCCCTCGAGGTGGCGCCGCATGCCTTTTCGGTGTGCCGGATCCAGTCCGGTTGGCGAATGAGCTTTCCGGTGTTCAAGGCGGTCACGGTTCATTTCGTGCTGCGCGGATCGGGACATGTCCAGGCTGGCGAGAGGGCGCCGGTTCCATTTGCTCCATCGAGTGTCCTGGTCGTGCCGGCGTTGCAGCCGCACTGGGTCGGGGACGCTGATGTAACCGCCACGACCGGCGCTGCGGCCGACAAGTGCGAGCTGATCGGAGACGGCCTTGTCGAGTTCACCGCGGGCAACGGCGCCGACGACACACTGCTGCTGTGCGCCGCGCTGTCCGCGCCCGACCAGGCGGCGCTCGGTCTGTTCGACCTGATGCGCTGGCCGGTGGCCGACGACCTGACGGCAAGCGGCGTGCCGGCTGCGATCGTCGATGCCATGCGCCACGAGGTCACCAACGCCGGGCTGGGGACCCAGGCGATGTGTCAGGCGCTGATGAAGCAGGCGCTCATCACGCTTCTGCGCCGGCACTGGTCGCAGGCGGACGGGTCCAGCGTCCTCGATGCGCTCCATCACCCCCGGCTTGCCCGCGCGATCGCCGCCATCATCGAGCAACCCGGGGCAAATCACAGTGTGGGCAGCCTTGCCGATCTCGCCGGCATGAGCCGAGCGTCGTTCTCCGATCATTTCTCGCGCACCTTCGGCCAGGGCCCGATCGACTTCGTGCAAAAGGCGCGGTTGCGGGTGGCGGCGCGCCTGCTCAGGGCCACCGACCTGCCGATCAAGGCCATCGCGCAAAGCGTAGGCTATGCCGGATCGCGGCCGTTCTCCCGCGCGTTCGAAGCGACCTATGCCATGTTGCCATCGGCGTACCGGCTGGCGCCCCTGCCGTCGCCGATGGGGCCCGACGACGACGATGCATCATCGGCAGGTCACCGATCGTCCAGACTGACCGCCTGGCTGTCCAATCGTTGAGCGATAAGGGAACGGGTCGATCGGCGAGCCGTCCTGCCAGAGACCCTCGCGCATGTGTGCCTTTGGTCACCATGAGAGGACCTTCCCATGATTACCGACCGCCGCACCATTCTGACCGGCGCCGCCGCCGCCTTCGTCGCCGTTCCCGCCATGGCAATGGCGCAGCGGCAGCGCCGCATGGGGATGGACCCGGCCGCGATGCCGATGCCCGACGTCTCCGGCACGCGGACGCACACCCAATTCGAGATGGGCGTGTTCGGCCCCGCCATGTTGTCGCTGGCGACCAGCCAGATCGCGGTCGACCGGGCGCGCAAGGCTGACGCGCGCGAGTTCGCCGGCTTCGAGCTGACCGAGGCGGTCGCCGTCACGACCGTGCTGAAGCAGCTCGGCAACACGCCGCCGCCGATGGACGCCAAGGCGCAGGCGACGCTGGACAAGATCCGCTCGGCGGCGCCCGGTGCGGCGTTCGACCGCGCGTACATCGACGCCCAGTACGAGAACCACGTGTTCCTGCGCGATCTCGCCACCGCCTATCTGGCAAGCCCGGCGGACACGAGCGACATGATGGAAATGCACGGACGCCATCTCGCGACGCTCACGCTGGCGACGTTCAAGGAGCATACGATGATCACGCAGCGCATCGCGCGCGAACTCCGCGCCTGACGAGATGATCGGCCCCCTCCTCGCAAGAGGAGGCCTTCCATCACCAGCTCCGTTCTCCGATCCGAGGTTCCACCATGCCCGACGACATCAAACATTCGCCCATGCCGTTCGCCCCCGACGTCGAAGTACGCGCCGAGGATGAGGCCGAGACGATCCTGGGATTGAGCGAGCAGATCCGCCTGATCCAGGAAAAGACCGCCAAGGACTATGGCACGGCAGTGCGCGGCGTCCACGCCAAGGGTCACGCGGTGGTGAAGGGCAAGCTGGAGATAATTTCCGGCGTCGCGCCCGAACTCGCGCAAGGGCTGTTCTCAACACCCGGCAATTACGACGCCCTGCTGCGCTTCTCGACGCTGCCCGGCGACATCCTCGACGACAGCGTCAGTGTGCCGCGCGGCCTGGCCATCAAGTTGTTCGACGTGCCCGGCGATCGGCTGCCTGGATCGGAGGGTGACACCACGCAGGACTTCATCCTCGTCAACGGCCCGGCGTTCGCGTCGCCGACGCCCAAGGCGTTCCTCGCCAACCTCAAGATGCTCGCCAAGACCACCGATGTCGCCGAGGGTCTGAAGAAAGGATTGTCGGCGACGATGCAGACGCTCGACGCGGCGTTGGAGACGGTCGGTATCCAGAGTCCGACGATCCAGACGCTCGGCGGCGCGCCCAACACCCATCCGCTCGGCGAGACCTACTACAGTCAGGTGCCGTTGCGGCATGGTGAATACATCGCCAAGCTGTCGGTCGCGCCCATTTCGACCAACCTGACCGAGCTTGCCGGCAGCAAGGTCGATACCTCCGGCCGCCCCGATGCGCTGCGCGAGGTTATGGGAGAGGTGCTGATCGAGCAGGAAAGCGTCTGGGAACTACGCGTCCAGCTCTGCACCGACCTCGACAAGATGCCGGTCGAGGACACCTCGGTCGTCTGGGACGAGAAGGAGAGCCCGTACGTGGCCGTCGCGCGGCTCACCGTGCCGGCGCAACTCGGCTGGGAGCGTGGCCTCAGCGAGCATCAGGAGCAGGCCGTCGCTTATAGCCCGTGGCACGGCCTAGCGGCCCATCAGCCGATCGGCGGCGTCAACCGGGCGCGCAAACCGACCTACGAGCGATCGGTGCAGTTCAGGGGCGAACGAAACGGCTGCCCGGTCCACGAGCTTCGGGCGATTGGAGACTTGCCGACGCAGGGCATGACGATTGATTGAGCGCAGACCTGAGGCGCTGGAGCATGATCCAGCGCCTCAAACCCATATGCGGTGGAGATCGCGCACGTGATCCGAGGTGGTCCGAACCTGCGTCCGATCACTGGCAACTGGATCTCAATCATCCAAGCTACCTATGGCCGATCGCCTTGGTGAACAAATGTCCGAAGCTGGGAGCGGGTCGCAGGTGATTGAGTGACCGGGTCTGGGGCAAAAATGACCTGACGTTGTCCATATCCCCACAAGGGCGGCAAGCGATACGATCACCAGAAAACCGTTGATACCAATGAGCACCGACGGCGATATACGTCTGATGTCAGGCTGCGGCGGCGGCGCCCCGGAATCCAGTTCCCGCCACACCGCTGCAACAAAGCAAAACGCGCTGAACAGGATCAGGAGCGTACCGGCTGCAGCCCCAAGCCACGGCACCACGACGTCCTTGAGCAGGGCCCGCGCGCCGACGCCGGCGGCCAGCGCGGCAAGGCCTGTTCTGATCCACGCAGCGTACGTTCGCTCGGCAGCCAATACCGTCCGATCCGCTGCCAGTTGCGTACGACGGTCGGCGCTATCGACCTGTTCCACTGCGCTGTTCCTGATCGTCTCTGCGCTATGAGCGAGCTTGGCCGACGCGTGATCCGTGGCGGTCGTCATGCAACCGTTACCGTAACACGGTGCCATGCCGTCGACAGATAGCCGGCGAAATTCCAAATTGGGTCGGGATGTTCGGGCTGCATCTGCCCGGCTCCGTCGACAGCGCGAACGACCAGCTCATGACGCCCGGGCCCAAGATTGACCACGGCCTGCCATTGCGACCAACTCCACGGTGCCCCCGACGGATGGTCGATCACAGCCTGGGTCCAGTCCAGCCCGCCATCCGCCGAGATCTCGACCCGGGATACTGTGCGCCCGGACGCGATCGCATAACCCTGGATAACGCAGCGACCGGCATCGAGCCGGACACCATCGACCGGCGAGCAGATCGCCGCGTTCAGCGGCATCTCCTCGATTGTCAGCCCGTTATTCCAATCGGCGTCTTCCTTGGCGACGTAGGCGGGGAAGAGCTTGTAGTCCTTGGCCTGAATCGGCGCATCGGACGGACGGTCCCGAACCTCGATCCGGGTGAGCCATTTGGGACTGCGCACGCCGGCATAGCCTGGCACGACGAGCCGTAGCGGTGCGCCGTGCTCGGGCGCGAGCGGCTCACCGTTCATGGCCCAGGCGAGCAGCACGTCCGGGCTGCTTGCCTTCGCGAGCGAGATCGATGTGCCATACGGCGCCATGTCGCCGTCGACATCGACCTTATCGGCACCGGTCGCCGCGACGAATGCCGCACCGGCGCCGATGCCTGCATCGGCAAGGACGTCGGCAAGCGACACGCCGGTCCATTCTGCATTGCCGATGGCGCCGACGTCCCACGGATCGCCCGACGTTTCCGCCACGCCCTGAAGATGCGCGCGTCGATTTCCCGCGCACTGCATCGTCGCTACGACGGTCCGCACGGGAAACGCCGCTTGCAGTTCCGTCACGCTGAACGATCCGGGGCGATCCACCAGACCGTCGATCGCGATCCGATGATCCACCGGCAGGTCCGGTATCGGCCCGTGGCTGCGTATGTAGAAGTCCGCCTGTGGCGTCAGGAACGAGGCGATCAGACTGTCTGGCCGCGCCTCGGCGTTCAGCGGATCGGGACACCGCACGATGAGGTTCTGTTCGGCGCGGGCGACTTCGGTCATGATCTACTCCGTTTCCCGCCCAACGCACCGATGCCGTGAAGGATACGGCTGGCAGTGCGGTGCAGCTATCTCTGGACCTGCACCGCCGCACCGATCGTCGTCGGATCGCCCGGTGCGACGACGAGGTAGCGACGCATGTCCCCCTTGGCCTCGCTGACCACCTGGCGCAGCGGGCCGATCGCATTGACGATCGCGCTGCCCGCGGGATTGGTCATGAACTTGGCCAACGGCTGGATCGGGCCGCCGCCATCGGCACGGTTCGACAACCCAAGGACATAGGGCATCTTGGGGATCAGCCCGGCGACAGCGGCTTGCAGGATCTGCACCTGGCCCTGGTCGAACAGCGTCACCTGGCTTTGACCGGTCCCGCCAAGCGTCAGCTGGACCTTCATGCCGGCCTGCGCGAGCGGCACCAGGTTTGCCTTGCCGTCACCGCTCGGCACTGCGCCGGGAACATAGGCGACGCCCTGCGGCCCCTGGCCGATCGGGATCGTCGCGATGACGGTGTTGGTGGCCGTGTCGATCGCCGCGACCGCGTCGGCGTTTTCCAGACCGACATACATCCGCGACCCGTCGCCCGACGGCCACAGTCCATGCGGCAGCGCGCCGACCGGGATAGTGGCGACCTGCGCGAAGTCGGTGGTGCGGAACACCTTGACGACATTCTCGGTCCCAACCGTCACATAGGCGAACTGGCCCGCCTTGGCGCGAGCGATGTTGACGTGGTTGGTGATCGCGCCGGTGTTGAATGTGTTGAGCACCGCGAACGGCGGCCTGGCGTCGAACACCATCACCTTGCCGACGTCCTTGAGCGTTAGCCAGACCTGCTTGCCGTCGGGCGTCGCCGCGATGTCGGGGCAGAACGGGCTATCCTGCTTCACACGGCCGACGATCTTTTTGGTAGCGGTGTCGATGACGACCGTCTCGGGCGAGAAACTCGAACAGACGTAACCGTATTTCCCGCTCGGCGAAAAGATCGTCATGCCGGGCCCGTTGGGAACGGGGATGCGTGTGGTCGGCGCAAATGTCATGCCGTCGAGCACCTGGATATAATCCTCGCCGCGCACCGCGACCCAAACTTCGCGACCATCGGGGCGGAAGAACGCCTCGTGCGGCGAGCGCCCGACATAGGTCGTGTGCTTCACGGCGTTGGTCGCGGTGTCGATGAACGTCACCGAGTTCGAACCGATCGAGATGACCGCCAGCGTCTTACGGTCGGGCGAGAAGCCCATGCCGTGGACGAGCAGCTGCCCCTTGTAGAGCGGGCTGAGATTGGCGGGGGTCGGGTCGCCGAGCTTGATGACGCCGAGCAGCGTGTTGGTCGACGGATCGATCACCGATACGGTGTTGGAGAACTGGTCCGAGGTATAGAACCGGTCCTGCGCGCTGACGGGTATGTCAGGGGTCGCGTTCGGAACCTGCTGGGCGAACGCGGTGCCTGAAAAACACAAGGCAGCCCAAGCAGTCAGGGTGAAACGCTTCATGGACGGTCTCCGTGATGGGGGTGACCGGTCGCGGTCGGTTCGATTCTTGGTGGCAACGTGCCGCCATCGGATAGGATGCCCTGCATCACCGCGATTTCCTGGCGTTGTTCGACGATGATCCCTTGCGCGAGACGGCGCAGGCGTTCGTCCTTGCCATAGCGCAGTTCGATCCCGGCCATGTCGATCGCGCCCTGATGGTGCGGGATCATCATCCTTGCGAAGTCGCGGTCGGGATCGCCCGAATAGCCGGTCATCATCGCGCCGTGCATCCGCGTCATCGCGGCGTCCATGGCGGACGCAAAGCCGTCCGTTCGGGCCAGCGTCACCGTCGATACCGACAATGCGGCGATCCCGAGCGCGGCAATTCCAGGTCTCATCGATGTCTCCAATGCGCTCGACCTGATCGACCGACGCCAAACTGTCCAACGCATGGTTATGATCATTCGCATCGGCGCGGTGGATCAATCGCAATTTCATATTGAAATCACCGAAACAATGCGTTGGTTCGATCGATCGGCAGTGCGTATCTCGGTGCTCAAGGAGAGCGGGCATGACCCTCGAACAACTTAGGATTTTCGTCGGCGTCGCAGAGCGAGAGCACATGACGCGCGCTGCCGAAGCGCTCAATGTGACGCAATCGGCGGCGAGCGCTGCGATCGCGGCGCTGGAAGCCCGGCACGGGGTGCCGTTGTTCCACCGGGTCGGCCGCGGGATCGAACTGTCCGAAGCGGGCCGCATGTTTCTGGTCGACGCGCGGGCGGTGCTTGGCCGTGCCGCCAGCGCGGAACTTGCACTGGCCGAATATGCCGGGCTGGAGCGTGGCACGCTGCGGCTGGTCGCGAGCCAGACGATCGCAGGCTATTGGCTGCCGCGTCAGTTGGCGGCGTTCCATGCGCGTTACCCAGGCATCACGATCCAACTGGCGATCGACAACACGGAAGGGGCCGCGGCGCGCGTGCTCGATGGTGCCGTCGAGCTCGGCTTCGTCGAAGGCGTCATCGACGAGCCTGCGCTCGCGCATTGGATGGTCGCGAACGACCGGATGGTGATGGTGAGCGACCGCGCTGCCGATACGATCGACGAGGACTGGATCCGCGCCGCGCGCTGGATCGTCCGCGAGCAGGGATCGGGCACGCGCTCGTCATTCGAAGAGGTGCTGCGCCAGCGCGGCATCGATCCTTCGGACCTCACCACCGCGCTAACCCTGCCGTCGAACGAAGCAGTCCGTAGCGCGGTCGAAGCTGGCGCAGGCGTCGCGGTGCTGTCGCAGCATGTCGTCGCGCCTGCGATCGCAGCCGGAACGTTGCACGATCTGCCGCTCGGCCTGCCGCGGCGTCCGTTCTACGCGCTGCGGCACAAGGAGCGGTATCGCACCCGCGCGGCCGACGCGCTGACAGATCTCATCAGGGAGACTGGCAAGTGATCGCCGATCTGAAACCCGTCCTCAATGGCCTGAAGCCGCTAAGCCGGCTCGACTCTCCGCGCGAGATGATCCGCCAATTCACCCCCAACTGGTTCGCCGCGACCATGGGCACCGGCATCCTTGCGCTCGCCTTGCCGCAGGTGCCGGGCGTCGGCGCATCGCTGCACCCGGTCGGCGAGGCGCTGTGGTATTTCAATATCGCGCTCTTCACGCTGTTCGCCGGGCTCTACACCGCGCGCTGGACGATGTTCGCGCACGAGGCCCGGCGGATCTTCGGGCACAACACCGTGTCGATGTTCATCGGGACGATCCCGATGGGGCTGGCGACGATCATCAACGGGTGTCTCGCGTTCGGTCTGCCGCGGTTCGGCACGGGCGTGATCCCGATCGCTGAGATATTGTGGTGGATCGACGTCGCGATGTCGCTCGCCTGCGGTGTGGCGATCCCGTACCTCATGTTCACGCGGCACGAACATTCGCTCGACGGCATGACCGCGGTCTGGCTGCTGCCGGTGGTCGCGGCCGAAGTGGCAGGCGCAAGCGGAGGCCTGCTCGCCCCGCAACTGGCGGACGCGCATCACCAGTTTATCGTGCTCGCAACGTCGTATGTCCTCTGGGCCTATTCGGTGCCGGTCGCGTTCGGCATCCTCGCGATCCTGATCCTGCGGATGGCACTGCACAAGCTGCCGCACGAGAGCATGGCCGCGTCGAGCTGGCTCGCGCTCGGCCCGATCGGCACCGGTGCACTCGGGATGCTGGTGCTGGGTGCCGATGCGCCCGCGATCCTCGCCGCCAACGGCCTTGGCCAGATCGGCGCGGTGGCGCAGGGGATCGGCACGATCGCCGGGCTGTTGCTGTGGGGTTTCGGCCTGTGGTGGCTGGCGCTCGCGGCGCTTATCACCATCCGCTACTGGCGGGCAGGCATCTCGTTCAACCTCGGCTGGTGGGGCTACACCTTCCCGCTCGGCGTCTACACGGTCGCCACCTTCAAGCTCGGTACGACGCTCCAGCTCGGCTTTTTCGGGATCGTCGGCACCGTCCTCACAGTGGCCCTCGCAGCGATGTGGCTGCTGGTGGGCGCCAAAACGGTCGCAGGCGGCTGGCGCGGCAACCTGTTCGTGTCGCCCTGCATCGCCACGCCGAACTGATCGTCCTGCCGGATCGAACCGGCGCGTCCGATAGACCCGCAAGCGCGTGCGGGACCAACGTGAATGAATGGCAGAAGTCAGGGAACCTGAAAGAGGCCGCATGTGACCGTATGCAGCCCGATCCCTGCCGGCCCATTCCTTGCTTTGCGCCGTGCATCAGTAGGCGCGGCGAAACTTCGCGCTGCGCCTTTGGTGATCTCATCAGCACTCTACGAAATCTGCTCTGGTTCGGACTACCTGGCACACGCTCACACAGGCCGGAGATAGCGTTATGCGCCGTTGGCGGCGGGTCCTGTTTTGAGGGCGCTTCCGCGACGGTCGCAATGTCCGCGACAATCTCGTGGGGCTCGGCTACCAAGCGTTTGAAAAATTGAGGGCGGTGGTGATGGACAATCTGGAAACGATTGCTGGACTGGTCGATCGGCAGGCCGCGGCGATCGTCGCGCGCTGGCGCGCTCTGCTGGACGCCGGCGGCGGCACGGGCGGCGGTCGGATCAAGGACAACGAGCTTCAGACTCAGTGCCGTGATTTCCTCGCCGCGCTCCGGTCGGCGCTGGCATCGGGTGAGACCAAGATCGCTGAGCCTGCCTTCGAACAGGTCCGCGCGCTGCTCGACGGAATCTCGCGCTCGCGCGCGGCGCAGGGGTTCAGCCCATCGGAGACCGCGACCTTCGTGTTCTCGCTCAAGGAGCCGCTGTTCGAGCAATTACGTGCGGCCTTTCCCGACGATGCGGGCGTCGTCGCGGAATCGGGCTGGCAGATGACCCAACTGATCGACCAGCTCGGGCTGTACACGATGGAAGTTTATCAGAAGAGCCGCGAGGAAGTCGTCCGCCGCCAGCAGGACGAGATCGCTGAGCTCTCTACACCGGTCGTCAAGCTGTGGGACGGCATCCTCGCGCTGCCGCTCATCGGCACGCTTGATTCGGCGCGGACGCAGGTCGTGATGGAGAACCTGCTTCAGGCGATCGTCGACCAGAGCGCCGACCTCGCGATCATCGACATTACGGGCGTGCCGACCGTCGACACGCTGGTCGCCCAGCATCTGCTCAAGACGATCGCGGCGGCGCGGCTGATGGGCGCGGACTGCATCATTTCGGGCATCCGCCCGCAGATCGCGCAGACGATGGTGCATCTCGGCGTCGAGCTCGACGTCGTGTCCAAGGCAACGCTCGCCGAAGCGCTGCTGCTCGCGTTTCAGCGCACCGGTCGCAGCGTTGTGCGTAAGGCGCGGGGCTGATGGATCGCATCCCGATCCTGAAGCTCGGCCGTGCGCTGCTGGTCAGCATCCAAGTCGACATCCACGACCGGCTCGCCAAAGCGCTCGAGGAGGACCTGTCCGAAAAGATCGTCGCGACCTCGGCCAAGGGTGTGATGATCGACATCTCAGGGCTCGAGATCGTCGATTCATTCATGGGCCGGATGCTCGACAACATCGCCGCAGTCTCGCGGCTGCTCGATGCCGACACCGTCGTTGTCGGCATGCGCCCCGCGGTCGCGATCACGCTGGTCGAGCTCGGGCTGTCGCTGACCGGAGTCAAGACTGCGCTTAACGTCGAGCGGGGCATGGCGCTGATCGGGGTCGGCTTCGTCGAGGAACAGGACGGCGAGGACGCCCCGGAGGGCGGTGATGGGCATCTCAAGGGATGACACGCTGCCGATCCGGGAGTCGGACGACGTCGTAAGGGTGCGCCAGCACGTTCGCGCGCAGGCGGTCGCAGCAGGGCTGGGTCTGGTCGACCAGACCAAGATCGTCACTGCGGCGAGCGAACTTGCGCGCAACACGCTCGATTACGGTGGCGGCGGCACCGCGCGCGTCGAGATGATCGTAGAGGCGACGCGGCGCGGCATACGGCTGACCTTCGCCGACGAGGGGCCGGGTATTGCGGATCTCGAACAGGCGCTGACTGACGGCTTCACCACCGGCGGCGGGCTGGGGCTGGGGCTGAGCGGCGCACGGCGGCTGTCGAATGAATTCACGATTGATTCGGCGCCCGGCAAGGGAACGCGCATCGTCATCGCGCGCTGGAGGTAGATGCAGGCGATTGAAGTTCGCGAGGGATCGCAGGTCGCCGAGGCGCGCCGCGTCGCTGTTGCGCTGGCGCGCGCGCACGGCTTTGGCGAGGAAGATGCCGGGCGCGTGGCGATCGTCGGCAGCGAACTTGCCACCAACCTCATCAAGCACGGCGGCGGCGGCGAACTGCTGGTCGGTGCCTACGAGGATCGCACCGGCAGCGGCATCGAGCTGATCGCGCTCGACAAGGGGCCTGGGATCGCTGACGTCGATGCGTCGTCGCGCGACGGCCATTCGACCGCGGGCAGTCCCGGCACCGGGCTAGGCGCGATCCGCCGCGGCTCGCACGCCAGCGACATCTACACGATGCCTGGGCATGGCACCGCGATCCTTGCGAGGCTTGCGACAGGGCAGCCCGGCAAAGTCGTCGCGATGCCCGATTACGGCGCGGTCACCCTGCCGATGCCGGGCGAAGTGGCCTGCGGCGATGCGTGGTGCCGGCACGAACATCCCAACGGACTGGTGCTGATGGTCGCCGACGGGCTTGGTCACGGGCCGAGCGCGGCGGAGGCGTCGCATGCCGCGGTCGGCAGCTTCCACCGCTCGCTAGGTGACGCGCCGAGCGCCGCGCTGACGCTGATGCACGATGCGCTGCGCCCGACGCGGGGCGCGGCGGTCGCGATCGCGCGGATTGACTGGAGCGAGCGCGCGATCCTCTTCGGCGGGGTCGGCAACATCGCGGGCACGGTGGTCGACGCCGATGGCGGCATCCAGCGGATGGTCTCGCACAACGGCACGATTGGCCACAACGCCAAGCGCATCCGCGACTTCCGCTATGCACTCGGGTCGGACCCGCTTGTGATTCTGGCCTCGGACGGCCTTGCGACGTCGTGGCGGCTCGAGGAATACCCGGGGCTGGCGCTTCGCCATCCGACCCTGATCGCGGCGGTGCTCTACCGCGACTTCACGCGCGGGCGCGACGACGTCACCGTGCTCGTCGCGCGCGGCGCGCGCCCGTGAGCGCGGTCCCGCAACTTACCGTCGCTCTGCTTGAGGAAGCCGACATCATCGCCGCGCGGCAGCGCACGCGGCAGGTCGCCGACCTGCTCGGCTTCGACAAGCAGGACCAGACGCGGATCGCGACCGCGGTGTCCGAGATCGCGCGCAACGCGCTGACCTATGGCGGTGGCGGTCGCGTCGAGCTGGCGATCGACGACGGCGGCGATGCCCGGCTGATCGTCACGGTGCGCGACAAGGGGCCGGGTATCGCCGATCTCGCCGCGATCCTTGAGGGACGCTATCGCAGCCAGAGCGGCATGGGCGTCGGCATCGTCGGAACGCGGCGGCTGATGGACGACTTCACGATCGACAGCGTCGTCGGAGAGGGCACCATCGTGACACTCGGCAAGCTGCTGCCGCGCGCTAGTGTCCCGCTCAGCCGCGACCGCATGCGCGCGATCGGGCAGGCGCTGGCCGCGACAAAGGCCGCCGATCCGCTGGCCGAGGTGCGCACGCAGAACCAGGAACTGCTCGAAAGCCTCGCCGCATTGCAGGCCAAGCAGGATGAAACGGAACGGCTCAACGCCGAACTCGCCACGACCAATCGCGGCGTAGTCGCGCTGCATGCCGAACTCGAAGCCAATGCCAGCGCCATGACCGCACTCAACGCCGAGCTGGAAGGACGCGTCGTGGCGGCGGTCGCTGAATGCCAACAGATCAATGACGTGTTGCGCCAGTCGCAAAAGATGGAGGCAGTCGGCCAGCTGACCGGGGGCATTGCACACGATTTCAACAATCTCCTTCAGATCGTTACGGGCAATCTTGAGATCCTGACCCGAGGATTGCCGGAAGAATCCGAACGTATGCGTCGCGCCGCGCAGAATGCGATGGCAGGCGCGCAGCGCGCCGCGACCTTGACGCAGCGTCTGCTCGCCTTTTCGCGGCGGCAGCCACTGGCACCCAAGCCGCTCGATCCGAACCAGCTGATCGACGGCATGTCCGACCTGATAACGCGGACGCTCGGCGAGCAGATCGCCGTGCGTACCGATCTCGCGCGCGATCTGTGGCCGGTCGAGGCCGATACCAATCAGCTCGAAAATGCCGTGCTCAACCTGGCGGTCAACGCCCGCGACGCGATGGCGCCCGGCGGTACGCTGACGATCACGACGGGCAACACGATCCTCGGCGAGGGCGATGTCGAGGAGGATACTGTCCCCGGGCAATATGTCTCGATTGCAGTCTGCGATACCGGCGCGGGCATGTCCGACGAGACGATGGCGCGCGTGTTCGAGCCGTTCTTCACCACCAAGGAAGTGGGCAAGGGCACCGGGCTCGGGCTGTCGATGGTCTACGGCTTCGTCAAGCAGTCGGGCGGTCATCTGCGGATCGAGAGCAGCGTCGGACGCGGCACCACCGTCAACCTGTATCTTCCGCGATTCTTTGGCGCGATCGCCAGAATGCAGGCCGATGCGGGAACTGACACCGACGGCGCCGGCGACGGCGAGGTGATCTTGTTGGTCGAGGACGACGCCGGCGTTCGCGGCTACAGCGCCGACGTGCTCGGTGAACTCGGCTACGCTGTGATCGAAGCCGAGGATGGCGAGAGTGCCGTGCGCCATCTGGGGAGCGATGCGCGCATCGACCTCGTCTTCAGCGACGTTGTGCTGACCGGCGCATTGACCGGTCGCGACGTGGCCGATGCGAGCACGCTGTTGCGGCCGGGCGTGCCGGTTCTTTTCACGTCGGGCTACGCGCGCGATGCGATCGTTCACAATGACCGGCTCGACGAGGGCGTCGCGCTGTTAGCCAAGCCGTTCACTTTCAGCGAATTGGCCGGTCGGCTGCGCGATCTGCTCAATCGTCGGTATCAATTAGACGCTCAGCAACAAGACTGATCCTCTGCAATTTGCCTGCGATCCGGACTGACACCGCGTTGCGTACGGACGAGCGGAACCGTGAGGACCGCGTTGGATCATGCCGCGATGCAACGAGCGTAGCTCTGCATCAAGCCGGGACTCATCCGATCTCGCTGTCTGCTGCAAAGACCCAAGTGCGGTGAGGGCGCGCGCGTAACAGGAACTGGGTCTCCGCAGCCAGAACGTTCGAGCATCCGCTGATCAATCCGACGATCATGCTCGATCGCCAGCATTAGGTAGCAGCCTGCTTGATGAGCGCGACGGTGACGGCAATCCGTGCACGATCTATCCGGCCGGTTTGGTGGCGACGCCGACCCTCGCCCGATCGCCGGCGAGATAATCCATCTTGCCGATCGCGACGCCGTTCAGCCGCAGCAGCCCGTAGGCGGTTGTTACGTGGAAGAAGAAGACCGAGAGGCTGAAAATCGGTAATCAGGCTCTGACCGGTGAAGGTCATCTGCGTGTTCGGCAGCTTGAGGATCACCTCAGCGGCTTCCCTGCCGGCGAACGCGGCCGGCTCGGCCTTCTCAAGATAGGCGATGGTGCGGGCGATCCGATCGCGCAGTTCGGTGATACTCGTCTCCTGATCTGCCATCGGCAGCGGTTCAATCTGCGCTACGCACGTCACCGCCAGCTTGGCCGTATCGCAGGCGTTCTGCACCTGCTCGGTCAGCGGCAGCATATGGGGAGCCAGCCGAGCCCCGAGCAGGTCCTGCTCGCTCACCCCGCTTGCGCTCGCTGCCGCAGCACTGACAACACGAATGGCATGCCTGAAAGGAACTGAAAAAGGTGTTTAACCGACTTTCGGATCCGCAGTGCGTCACGTTTGACAGCATCATCGCGACATCTTCCAGCAGAGCGGCAGCAGCCATCCGGCGCCTCGCATGCCGGAATCCCAAATCGAGACGATTCGTCGTCCCCCAGTTGGCAACCTTACCGTATCGCCCTTCGTATCTCGCTGAGATCGGCGTCCGTCGATCACCAGGGAGACTCCGATATGAGAATGGCACTCACGATGGCGGCGGTGTTTGCGGCGATGTCCGCGACGCAGGCGTCTGCGGCACAGTTCGCCTTTCAATTCACCACGGTGAGCACCGCTTTCGGCGGTCCAGATCAGAATGGCAGCGGTGTTTTCACGACATCCGATGTTGCGACCACCGTCGAGGGGCGAACCGCTTTCGCCATCACCGGAATATCGGGGCAGATCAACAATGTCGCCATTTCAGGGCTGACACCTGAGTCCACCAGCCTCATCCCGACATATTATTACTTCACCCAGGGAGCGACATTCCTCAACGGAACAGGCGTGCGGTTCGATGCAGGAGACTTCAAAGGCATCTCCTTCTTCGCCCCGGATTTCGCCGATAGCCCCCGCTACCGCATTCGTGGGAATGGCACGATCCTCGCCAATGTCACCGCCACCTCCAGCGCAGTCGGCCCCGTTCCCGAGCCCGCCACTTGGGCGATGATGCTGGTTGGCTTCAGTATGGTGGGCGCTGCGACCCGCTACCGCCGCCGCAGTGCAAAGGTCGCATTCGCCTAATCTCCCGAGACCGCTGAGTGCGAGGAGCCGTCAGTCGAAAGGCTGGCGGCTTTTCTCGTTCTGGATCGCCGTAGCCAGCTCCGTCAGCCCCAATGCACCGGCAGGTTAGCGGGCGAAGTAATGCAGGCGCCATGCCCGCCCGCACAAGCTAGCCAGTCCGTTCCGCTCCTTCAACTCGTCGCCAGAGGTGATCCGGTAAGTGGCGATGATGTACGGGCGCTTCGCGCTGTCGGTGCAGAGCGTGGAGGAGCTGCGGCTCGAGTGTGGTATCGACATCTGCCATCTGTGGACGCCCCGAAGAACGCAAGCGAGAAAATTGAGCTGGCGATAGGTCGATTGCTGCCATCTGTCCGGCCTGTTGTGCAGCGCGAAGCTGCTGGCCCGTATGGGAGTTCGAGGACTGGATCCACATCACGAGAGCGTGCGCGTGGCACGATGGCAGATCCTGGTTTTCCAGCCCCGTTCTTCGACTGTTGCGCCATACACTCCTTCGCTCGACTACGCTCCCGACAGCCCCACGGCTGCGATCTTACGCGATCGCAACTGGAGCCCGGTAATCCTCATGCCTGGTCATCACCGCCCAGATGATCCGGGCCATTTTGTTCGCGAGAGCAACGGCGACCAGCATGGGCGGCTTCCGCTCGATCATCTGGGTGAGCCACGGGTTCTTCCTGATGCCGAGGCGGCGTGCCTGCCGCACGACAGCGGTGCTCCCAATGATCAGCAGCCTTCTCAAGGTGCGCTCCCCCATCTTGGTGATAGAACCCAGCCTCTGTCGCCCCCCTGTGGAGTGCTGCCTCGGAGTTAGGCCAAGCCAGGCTGCAAAGTCCCGGCCTCGCGCAAAGCCTTCAAGGGGAGGAGCAAGCGCCGCGAGCGCGACGGCAGTGATCGGACCTACACCGGGGATCGTCATCAGCCGACGTGCGACATCATCTTCGCGGGATCGGCAGGTTATCTCGCGATCCAGCTGCGCAATCTGTTCATCGAGCATGGTGAGGGTGCCCAGCATGGCAGCCAGCATCGATCGCGCGGCTGGAAGCAACTCCGACGCCGGGTTTTCAACGAGAGCCCGCAAATCGCGCGCGTGCTGAAGTCCTTTGGGAGCAACCCAACCAAACTCCGCCATGTGACCACGCAGCGCGTTCACTATCTGTGTCCGTTGACGGACGAACAGATCGCGTGCCCTGAAGAGCAGCGCATTGGCTTGCTGGGCTTCGGTCTTCACGCTCACGAAGCGCATGCCCGGGCGCTGTGCTGCTTCGCAGATCGCCTCTGCATCGAGTGCATCGTTCTTCTGGCGCTTCACGAACGGCTTCACATAGGCCGGCGGGATCAGCCGGACGTCGTGCCCTAACCGCACCAGTTCACGGCCCCAGTGATGTGCTCCGCCGCAGGCCTCCAACGCGACGAGGCATGGTGGTTGAAAGGCAAAGAAACTCAGTAGCTTTGATCTCGCGATCTTTTTTGAGAGGACCATCGCACCTTGCCGATCCGCCGCATGGACGTGGAAAACCTGCTTGGCGATATCCAGCCCAATCGTGCTAACTTCCCTCACGGACGCCTCCTTCAGTGATGCTCAACACCTTCACTCTGGCACATCGATGCCGTCGAGGGGGCGTCCACCCCATCATGAGGTGGTGCGGCTCTGGTGGAACGGGTTCGGCCCGCTGTTTGCCGGCGACATCCGTCGCCAGCGGGTAGGTCGCGTGCGCGGCATTCGCCATTGGCGCTGGCATCTGGACGAGATGGTCTGACTGTGGCGAGCGGTCGATCAGCTAGCGTTGATCGGCGTTAGGATCAGGACGAATTGATGTGAGAGGCGCAATCTGATCCAGGCTCCGCGAGGAGACCGGGAATGGGCGACCTGTACTGGTGACGGACGAGCAGATGGTGCGCCTGCGGCCGGCCGCGCTAGGTCGTCTTCCATTGCGCCGACGATTTCGATGGCGAGCATGATGACGAGAGTATCGACCTGATCGACGCCAACCGACTCCAGACCATCCTCGCCCGGGGCGTGAACGACGATCTGTTGAGCGTCGGCCATGGCGCTCCGCTGTGCCTGCGGGTCGAGCGGCAACCCGATTATGAGCAGGCCAAATACGTTCGGGTCAAACTGGTCGACAGTCGCGCTTCGGTCGGCGGTGGCGCCGGCGGCTATTGGGAAGACGCCGCCGGCTATTAGTAGTTCGCGGCGATTGAGGTCGAAGAGAGTCGGCCTCGATCAAGGTCAGCGCCTGAACGGATGCCCAATTTCTATGAACGCTCAACAGCGCTGAGCCACTGAACTCCGTTACATTTCAAGCCTAATTGGTTTGCCTCGAAGAGTTCACATCGGCGGTGTCAGGCCATCCTTGCCGATCGCGACGAACTGCGCGGTCTTCTGGTCGTCGGCCAGCTTGATGAACAGTTTTTGGCCTTTCGCCAGAGAGGCCTTTTCGGTGGGCTCGAATCGCACAACCGGGGTTCCCTGTGGAACGCTTACCTGCGCGGTTCCACCCTTGTAGCTGACGGTCAGTTTCGTCGTCGCGGCGCCACTCGCGTCGGCAGTGACGGTGCCATTGGTCATCCCGCTCTGTTGGACGACGCCATTGGTCATTGCGCTCTGGCTGACTGTGCCGTTTGTCATAGCGCTCTGCGTGACGGTGCCATTGGTCATGGCGCTGCTGGCTGACCCGCTCGATTGTCCCGCCGCCTGGATCACACCGGGCGTGTCCCAGCCGTAATGGCCCTCGCCAGTGCCGCGCATGGCCTCGGGAAAGATCACGATTTCAACCGCCTTCAGGTCGCTGTCGGGACCGGTCGTCGCGGTGCCGATGAAATCGCCCTGCTTGACCGTGGCGAGGCTTGATTTGATCACCCAGGCGTATTTGGTTTCGCCGTCGAGCGTCACGGGCGCCGAAGTGCCGTCATAGGTCGTGATAGTCATCGTATCTGAATCGAGGGCTCCAAGGGTCCCGCGCAGTCGGCCGGGTCCGTTCGTCGGCGTCGCGGCACCCCCGTCCGAACCGTTCGACGCGGTCTGCGCCGCCGATTCCGAGGGCGATTGATGGCAGGCCGCCAACCCGGTCATGGCCAGTCCAAGCAGTACCGATGTTGCCGCTTTTGCCATCGTCGTGTTCCCTCGCATGCTCGTCCGGCCAATGGCCCGAATGAGTGAAACATCTTGCAGCCGACATGGTGCCCTGCGCACCAGCGATGTCGACTCCGCACCTGGCCTAAGCGGATTCCAGAATATGATCTTTTTGGACTAAGCCGTCCGCAGCGCGGAGCGCTTCCGCCCAATCGGATCGACGCTACAGTCGATGAACGAGCGGCCAACGTCGGGAAGCCGGGGGGTCAGGCCGCAAACGACCATGAACAGGTTCTTGAGGACTCTCGGGCGGCCCGTCGGCGTGCTCGTCCGGAAGAGCCTTCCGAACCTCAACTGTTTGCCACCCCCGTTCCCACTTCGTTCCGCATTTGCTATTACGGTCGTTATGACCGCCTTCGTGCGCAAGATCATTCACGTCGACATGGACGCGTTCTTCGCGTCCGTGGAGCAGCGCGACGATCCGTTGCTCCGTGGTCGTCCAGTTGCCGTCGGCCACGCGGCAGCGCGCGGCGTTGTGGCAGCCGCGAGCTACGAAGCCCGGCAGTTCGGCGTCCGGTCGGCACTGCCCTCCGTGACCGCGCTGCGTCGCTGTCCAGACTTGGTGTTCGTGCCGCCCAGGTTCGAGACCTACCGTGAGGTGTCCCGTCAAATCCACGAGGTTTTCGCGCGCTACACCGACCTGATCCAGCCGCTGTCTTTGGATGAGGCGTATCTCGATGTGACCGCCAACAAGCGTGGCCTCGATACGGCCTGGCTGACGGCCAAGGAGATTCGGGCCGCGATCCTGCAGGAAACGGGGCTCACGGCCTCGGCGGGCATTTCCTACAACAAGTTGCTCGCCAAGCTCGCGTCCGATCATCGGAAGCCCAACGGCCAATTTGCCGTGACGCCGGACATGGGCGCGGCATGGGTCGAGACGCTGCCGGTAAGCCGCTTCCATGGTATAGGTCCGGTCACGGCTGAAAAGATGAAGCGGCTCGGCATCGAGACGGGGGCAGATCTGCGGTTCAAGTCGCTCGCGTTTCTCCAAGGTCACTTTAGCAGTTCCGCGGACTGGTATCACGCAATCGCGCGCGGTGAGGATAACCGACCGGTCAGCCCGAACCGGGTCCGCAAGTCGTCCGGGTCGGAAACGACCTTCAATCGCGACTTGACTGAGCCTGACGAGATCGAAGCGGGCGTGCTGCGGATGGCGGACGATGTGTCGCGGTGGTGCGAGACGCGGCAGGCGTTCGGCCGAACGGTTACGGTGAAGGTGAAGTATGGCGACTTCCAGCAGATCACGCGCAGCCGCAGCCAGTCTGCGGTGGTCGCGACGCGGGAAACTCTTCACCGGTTGGCCCTGGAATTGATCCGGTCAGTGCTGCCCCCGGAAAAGGGCATCCGGCTGGTCGGCGTGACCGTCTCGAACTTTGCGGAGCCGCTGGCATTCCCGCCAAGCGAACTACCGATCTTCGCAGAGGCGGAAGCGTGACCCTGGACCTGTTTGACGTGCCAGTGCTGCCGGGGCTCAGCACGCGCGCGAACCTGATCGATGCAGGCGAGGAGCAGATGGTGATCGCTCGCATCGATGCGAGCGATCTCACGCCTTTCCGATTCCAGGGCTGGACCGGCAAGCGCCTGACGGCCTCCTTCGGGTGGAGCTATGATTTCGAGGTCGGCCGGCCGGTAGAGGCACCACCCATCCCCGACTGGCTGCGTCCGTTCCGTGACCGGGCGGCCGGCTTTGCAAATCTCGATCCCGAGAACCTGATCCAGGCACTGCTCATCCGGTACGATCCGGGTGCGGGCATCGGATGGCATCGCGACCGGCCGATCTATGGCCACGTCCTTGGAATTTCGCTCGGCGAGCCGGCTATCTTGCGCTTCCGACGCAGACGGGCTGGCGGGTTCGAGCGGGCGTCGGTGGCGCTAGATCCGCGTGCGGCCTACCACATGACCGGAGCCGCCCGTCACGATTGGGAGCACAGCATCGTCGAGATGGAGCGGCCGCGATGGTCGATCACGTTCCGCAGCCTTGCGGGTCGGACGTGATGGCCTCGATAGCCCTTCAGCTGCCTCTATCGCCTGTGCCGGATGCTGCGGCGCCGGACTTCGTCGTCGTCGACGTGGAGACCGCCTGCTCGCGGGTCAGCAGTATCTGCCAGATCGGCATCGTTGGCTTCAAGGATGGCGTGGAGATCTTCGCGTATGAGACGCTGGTCGACCCGCTCGACCGCTTCTCGTCGTTCAACACGCGCATCCATGGGATCACGTGCGACCACGTCGCTGGCGCTCCGGATTTCGGCGACATCCATGCCGCCATCGACGGGCACCTGGCGGGCCGGATCACCGTCGCGCACTCGCTCTTCGACAAGGGAGCGCTGCGCGCGGCGTGTGCGACCCACGGGCGAGCCGTCATCGAGACGACCTGGCTCGACAGCGTCCGGGTGGCAAAGCGCGCCTGGCCCCAGCTGTCCAGCCACAGGCTCAACGTGCTGACGAAATTCCTCGGCATTCGGCACAAACACCATGATGCGCTCAGTGACGCACGGGCTGCCGGCATGGTGATCATTCGCGCCATCGAGCATGCAGGCATCGGGCTAACCGGTTGGCTGTCGCCGGTCAGCGGGCGCCGCAATCCGGCTCCAAAGGCCGCTGCATCAGGGCCATTGAAGGGCGAGCGCGTCGCCATCCTGGGCGCGGACCGCGACGGCAAACTTGGGCGGTCTCTGGCCGCCGCTGGCGCACGCGTCATGGCTTCGGTCGGCATGACTACCACCATGCTCGTCATCGGTGACGATCAGCCCTTCGGTCGCTTCTTCACCGCGCATGCAGATCACCGCCGAGCCGAAGAACTCCGACGGGGCGGGGCAGCGATCGAGATCATCGTCGAGAAGGAACTCCGTCATCGCTACGAGCTTGCCCTCGACGGAGGGGGTCCGCCCCCTGAAGACGTGCGGCCAGCGGCTTCGGCGGCTTGAGAGAAGCCGAAGCCCAGACATGAACGATCAGCCGGAATGTACGAGGGGAAGAGGCGGTTTGAACGAGCGGCTATGGGTCTTGGGAGCTCGCGCTTCTGGCCGCCGGATCGCGCTGGCGCTTATGGCAACGGCGCGGCTCTAAGCCAACGCCGTTACGAATGGCGTGAGCCGCGCCCTCGGCACGAGCTGGTCGAACGCATCGGCATGCGCGCGCGCCGAGGCGGGACATTCGCTCGTGGGGCCTGCCGCCGTCTCATGCGCTGGCCCTTGATGACCGGACAGCGATTTCGGACACGCCACCGGCAAGACCCGATCATCTGGCAATCCGCGGCGTGCCGATAAAGTCACGCTTGCCGAGCGCGACGCCCTGCGCGCGCAGGATCGCGTAGGCCGTCGTCGCGTGGAAGTAGAAGTTGGGTTGCGAGAACGAGAGCAGGAAATTGGCTCCCGTAAACGGCAGCCTGGTCTCTCCGGCCACGAAGTGCGTGCTTGCCTCCGCAAGACCATCGACTTCGCTACGATCGAGCGCCGAGAGTTCGGCCCTGGCGCGCTGCAGCATATCGCGCAGTCCGGCGAAATCGGTCGGCCAGGCGCTCCTGTCGGGCGAGAAGCTGCCGGCTCGCGTGCCCTCGATCCCGCCAATCGAATGCACGACGCAGGACTTCACCTGGTAGCCCAGCGGAAGCATATCCGCCGCGAGCCGCGCATCGATCAACTCCGCCTGGGGCAAGCCGCGCTCGTCGCAGAACGCCTCTGCCTTCTCCATGATCCGGCCCAACGCGTCGAGGATCTGGAGGTTGGAGGGCACCACGGCATCGTAGAGGGAAAAGGTCATGGCTGCTCCAGTCACCAGATACTATGCCGACTTCATGCCTCTGCCGCCAGCGGCTCTCGACAGATGTCGCGGGGTAGGGGAGCGTCTCGATCCTATTGGTGGCGGCGGATCGCGGCGGAGCGACTGCCGAAGCTTTATCGCGCGGTGCGACGGACGAACATGGCGACATCCTCCAGCACCGGCGCACGACCGCGAAACGGTCGGGCGAGCGCGAGCAGGATGCCGACATGGCCGAGCTTGCGATACGCGCGCACATCCACCGCCACGCCGCCGGCACGCAGTCTAGCGGCCAAGGCATCGCTGTTGCGCGGTCGGACAAGCGTGTCCTCCGTACCGTAGAGCAGGAACGCGGGCGGATCTCCGGCACCGGCCCAGGTTACCGGCTGGGTCTCGGCGGGGTCGGGCGCGCGACCAAACGCGGCGCGGCTGGCGTCCACGTCGAAGGGCGCGAAGTCATAGGGGCCGGCGATCCCGACGAGGCCCTTGACCGCCGTTCTGGTCCCGCCCAGCCAGCGCGGGTCGACCGCCAGCATCGCGGCGATGTATGCGCCGGCCGAGTGGCCCACCAGCACCACCGAACCGCGCGCGCCACCATAGTCGCCGGCGTGCGCGGTTGCCCAGCGGACCGCGGCGGCGCCGTCCTCGACGAAGGCGGGATACCGCACCTTGGGCACCAGCCGATAGTCCGGCACGACCGCAACGAAGCCCTCGGCGGCGAGCGCGCGGCCGACAAAGGCGTAACCTGCGCGCGTGCCGCTGTTCCAGCTGCCGCCGTAGAAGAACACGACCACCGGGCGAGCCTGCCCGGACACAGCCCGGGGCGCATATACGTCGAGGCGCTGGCGCGGGTCCGGTCCGTAGGCGACATCCTTCGCGACGCGAATACCGCCGCGGTCCTTCGGCACCAGCGCATCGAAGGTGGTCAGCGGCGAGCAGGCTGCCGCGAGCGATCCCAGAAGGGCAGCCATGCGTGCGCGCACGCCGGAACGGCGCTTGCGTATCGCGAGGCCTACGGGGTTCGGCGTCACGCCCCTCACATCAGCGTGTCGATGACGCCACCATCGACGCGCAGCGCGGCGCCGGTGGTGGCGGATGCCTGCGGCGAGCAGGCATAGACGATCATGTTGGCAACTTCCTCGGTTGAGGCGGCGCGGCCGATGATCGAGCTGGGCCGGTTGGCCTTCACGAACGCGGCACCGGCATCCTCCAGCGACTGGCCGGGCTGCATCTGATCCTTCAGCATGCTGGCGACGCCTTCCGACAGCGTCGGCCCGGGCAGGACGGCGTTCACGGTGACGCCGGTGCCCGCCATGCGCTTGGCGAGCCCGCGGGCGAGCGCGACGTCGGCCGTCTTGCTGACGCCGTAATGGATCATCTCGACGGGAATGTTGAACGCGGACTCCGAGCCGATCAGCACGAAACGCCCCCAGCCGCGCTCCTTCATTCCGGGCAGGTAGCGACGCGCCAGCCGCACGCCGGCCATGACGTTGACCTGCCAGTGGCGGTCCCATGTGGCATCGTCGGTAGCGAAGAAGTCGGTGGGCTCGAAAATGCCAGCGTTGCTGACGACGATGTCTGCGTCCGGCACCGCCGCGAAGAGCGCCTCCGCTCCGCCCGCGTCGGCGAGATCGGCAGCGACGCCACGCGCCGACCCGCCGATCCGCGCCGCGGCGGCGTCCACCTTATCCTGGCTGCGGCCATTGACGATGACCACCGCGCCGGCCGCCGCGAGACCCTGTGCGGCGGCGAAGCCGATGCCGTCGGTCGATCCGGTCACCAGCGCGGTGCGTCCGGTTAGGTCGATGTTCATGCGCGTTCCTCGTGTTGCGAGGGTCGAACGCGGCAGATGCGAGGTCGGTCCCCTTTCACGAACCAACCGCCTTCCCCTCGACATCGATGACCAGGTGGGTTCCGGGTTCGGCTTGGCACCCTGAGCGCAAAGGAAGGGATCACATCAGTGAAAGCGCTCACCACGAGCGAGCTGCTCCAGGATTTGCGGCATCCTGCGCGCCCGCGTCTCCGGTCGCTTGGCCGTCTGGAGGCGGTAGTAGATCGAATACAGGTTCGTGCGATCGAGCGTCCGGAAGAATGCTTCGGCCTTGGGCAGAGCCGCCAGTGCGTCCAGGAAATCCTGCGGGATGCGCATCGACGCCGAGCCGTCGTAGGCGGTGTTCCAGCGCCCCCCCGCGCGCGCGGCCTCGACATGGACGAGCCTGGCCGGGGTCATGCGACCTTCAGCCATCAGCCGCTCGGCGTGAGCACGGTTCCTGGCGGACCAGCTTGATCCTGGCCGGCGTGGCGTCAGGCGCTGAAGGTAGGAGCGTTCGTCGCCCGGTCGCTTGAGGCCCTCGATCCAGCCGAAGCGGATCGCCTCCACAACGCAGTCTGTCCACGTGACCGAGCGTTCGCCCGAACCTGCCTTATAGATTCGGATCCATAATTCCCGACTGTCCGCGTAATGCTCGGCGAGCCAGCCGGCTAGATCTTCGGGACGTTCGAAGGCGAGGGCATCGGCGCTAGGGATCGTCATCGCCAGAGGCTACCCAAGGCTGATCCCGCTGAGAAGCGGCAAGGCAACGCCGCTCCCATGCTGCCGCGAATGATCGGATGAGGCGAGGGACAGGTGAACAAGCGGCGGCTTTGAGGAAACGCGCGGCTGGCGCTCAACGACCGCTTCCGGGCCTTTGATCGCTGACGGCGATCGCGGCGCGGCGCTATCCCGGGCGTCAGCAGCGTGCGGACGGGGTTGTCGGCTACAGTCGTGCGCAAGCGCGAGCCCATAGATCGTTTGATGCGCACAAAGGAGGTGTCGAGAGGGATTTGCTCCCGCCGTGAGAACACGGCCTGGGACTTCCGCCGTTCCCGGGCGTTCAGCTGCAAAGACTGAGAAGGGTGAAGACAATGGCTCGGCTCTACCGGCTGGCGATCGCATGGTGCGTGGCCATTCTTGGTGGCTTCTTCGGGGTAGCCGGAGCGGTCCTCGCCTCTCTGGACGGGTCGCCCTATTATCTGATCGCAGGCATCGCGATGGTCGCCAGCGGTGTATTGCTCGGCCGTGTCGCATGGCTCGGCCGCTGGTTGTTCGTTGCGATCTGGGTCGGCACGCTGATCTGGGCGCTTTGGGAGGTCGGGCTCGACGGGCTGCAACTCGTCCCCCGCCTGGTCGCACCGACCGTTCTGTTAGTACTGGTGCTGCTGACCGCGTGGCGGGCGGGTAGCTGGCGCGCGCGCGCGCACGCCGTACCAGCTGCCGCCGCGGTGCTGCTCGCGCTAGGGATCGGCGGCGTCATCCTTCATGGCGACGGCGTAGCCGCGCATGGCGCGCCTGGTGCTGTCGCGCTGCCCGCCGCGCCGACTGGAGAGGCGGACGGCGACTGGCGCGATTATGGCGGCACGGCGTCGGGCCGGCGCTATTCGACGCTCGCCGACATCACGCCGCAAAATGTCGGCCGTCTGGAACTCGCCTGGACGCAGCGGACCGGTGACCTGCCGATGGCGGCGGAAACCGCCGAGCACAAACGCGAGTATCATTCCGAAGCGACTCCGATCCATATCGGCGACACGCTCTACACCTGCACGCCACATTCGTTCGTTCAGGCCATCGACGCGACCACCGGCAAGACCAAGTGGAGCTGGCATGAGGATGCCAAGGTCGCAGGCAACAATTATCTCGTCTGCCGCGGCGTCACCTATTTCGAGGCGCCGGCCGGGACGCCGTGCCCCCACCGCATCTTCGCGCCGACCTTCAATGCCCGCCTGGTGGCGCTCGACGCCGATACCGGGCGTCCGTGCGCCAGCTTCGCGAATGGCGGCGCCATCGATCTGCGCGCAAACATGGGCACGTCGCAGCCATCCGACCAGATCGGCACCACCCCGCCGATCGTCGTCAACGGCCGTCTCATCATCGGCGAGCGGATCACCGACAACGTCAACCGCGACATCCCGTCGGGCGTGGTCCGCGCCTATGATCCGGTGTCGGGCGCGCCCATCTGGGCCTGGGACGTCGGCCGTTCGCCGGATGCGATCGCGCCACTGCCGGCGGGACAGGTCTATACCCGCGGCACGGCCAATGTCTGGGGTGCGATCACCGCCGATGCCGCCAACGGCATCGTCTATCTGGGCACCGGCAACGCGTCGCCCGACTATTGGATCGGCTATCGTCGGCCGTTCGACGACCGGTTCGGCAGCTCGATCGTCGCGCTCGATATCGCGACCGGCAAGCTGCGCTGGACCCGCCAGCTGGTTCACCGCGACATGTGGGACATGGACCTGCCGATCGGTCCGTCGCTGTTCGACTATCGCGGACCCGATGGCCGGGTGATCCCGGCGTTGATCCAGACGACGAAGATGGGGCAGGTCTTCTTCCTCAACCGCCTGACCGGTGCGCCGATCGCCGCCATCACCGAGCGTCCGGTTCGGACCGATGGCGCGACACCGGGCGTGCGGGTGTCGCCGACCCAGCCCTTCTCGACAGGCATGCCCAGCTTCACCCCGCCCGCGCCGACCGAGGTCGCGACCTGGGGCGCGACGCCGATCGACCAGCTGTTCTGCCGCATCGATATCCGCCGCGCGCAGGGCACCGGCATCTACCAGCCATTGGGATTGAAGCCGATCATCGGCCACCCGGCCTTTGACGGCGTGACCGACTGGGGCGGCGCCGCGGTCGATCCAGTGCGTGGCGTAATGACCGTCAACACGATGGAGATGCCGTTCAAGCTGTGGCTGATGCCGCGCAACGATCCGCGCGTCCCGCCGCTGATGAAGCAGAAGCAGGGCGGCGAGAACGCCATGCAGGCGCAGCTCCAGACGCAGTACAACACACCCTATGTCGCGGTGGTGAAGGCGTGGGTGGGCATCTTCGGCGCGCCCTGCGTCGCACCGCCTTGGGGTCACCTGACCGCGGTCGACCTGAAGACGCGCAAGGTCCTGTGGCGCAAGGTGCTGGGCACCGCGCGCGATACCGGCCTGTTCGGCTCGCATCTGGGCGTGCCGGTCAAGACCGGGGTGCCCAATCTGGGTGGCTCGATCATCACCGCCGGCGGCCTCGCCTTCATCGGGGCGACCACCGATCAGTACCTGCGCGCCTATGACCTGAACACCGGCGAAGTGGTGTGGAAGGCGCGCCTGCCCGCCGGGGCGCAGGCGACGCCGATGACCTATCGCGGCCGCGACGGCCGGCAATATGTCGTCGTCACCGCCGGCGGGCACGGCGCGCTGGGGACGCGCTATGGCGACTATACGCTGGCCTATGCGCTGCCGCGGGGCTGACGACCAGTCCATGGCGCTAGGACGCCTCCGCTCCGTGATGCGCGTCCTCGCCGATCGTCGTGAAATCCTATCGGCGAAGCACCAAAAGTCGCCTCAAGGTTCAATGTGACTGCGCTGAAACAACGCATGCACTGTCATGATCGGTTGAACCGTCATTTCAATAGGAGATGAACGAAGGGCAATTGAAAGCGACAGGCCAGAGCGTATCTGAATCCCTGCAAATAGGCCGATGGTGATATCAGCCATCATCTAAGGCGGCATTACCGTGGTGCGTAATCGGCGAGTGTCACCGGCCGCCGGGGATTGGCGCGCGATACCCGTCGGCCGTCGCTGACGAGCGCTTCGGCATCGGGGCGGGTGTCGTCGTTCATCCGCCAGGACTCGTAGATGCGGCTGCGCCACACCAAGCTGCGCGTTCGAGGATCGAAGCGGAAGGTCGTGTAATCGGTCCAGTGCTGGCCGCAGGCGACGCCCTGTTCCAGCGTGAAGAACCGTCCCTTGACCGTAAGCGCGCCGCCGTCTTCAACCGGGTCGCACTGGCCGCCCTCGTCGCGGCGCAGCACCACCTTGTCGTTGCGGGCGATCAGCGTAGCGGTGGCGCCGTTCAACCGATAGACGAGCAGCGGACGCCGCGGGGCCTCGCGTGGGGAGTTGCGGTTTCCTTCGTCCGGACGAGCGGCGACGACGATGCAGATTGCCCGAGGCGGATCGAGGGCGCGGGTGCACGTCGCCACTCGCGCGACGTGACCGGACGGCAGCGCGGCGCTGACCGCGTCGGGCAGCGCTACCGGCTCCCACGCCGCGGCCGACTGTGCCGCGAGCGCAAACAATATCATCCAGTGCCGCATCACCCAGGTCCGATCTACGCACCGCTGTTGCAGGCATCTTCCCACGCGACAACGGCTTGCGCACCCTATGCTACGCCGTCTCATCCGCCCGCCCGGCCATCGGCTCCTCCGGGAAAGCGACATGGACGAAGGTCTGATTTTCGCGGGCCGCCGAGGTCGCGTGAATGGCAGAAAAGGGGTCTGAACTTCATGGGCGGCTTCGTGTGCGGTAAAACGAATGTCATCAGAGCGACAATCGGGAGGACATATGGCGATAATTGAAGGATCGGGCGAGTACGTTGTCAGTCAAGTGCAGCAGATCGTTCGGAGGCACGTTCCTGGTGCGAATTGTGCGCTGCTTGACTATGGCAAGCGGGTCGGATGCGGTGAGCTGGACGACCATGGCGGGCTCCACGAGCAGCGATGGTTGCGCCGCGAACTCGACGGCGATCAGGTCGCCCGGGATGCCGAGCGTCTGGCGCGCACGATCGGAGACGCCAATCGGCAGCGTCGGACTGACTGCTGAGACTGATCGACACTGCCGCGTTGAACGGAGGGCGGTGGCCGAAGGACCTTGCCCGTCGGATGAGGTCAGGTCCGTGACGTTGGCGCCCTGATGTCAGCTAATGAATGTTCGTCGTCAGCCGAGAAGATCATGCGGAAATGGGAGAATATGGCCGCAGCAGACACTTGAATATGCCATCATCGAGCCAATCATCCGGCAGTAGCGCCGCAAATGTTCGGCTCCCTGTCGCGCTGCCGACCTTGAGCGGCAACTCTGGCATGATGAGAGACGGTGCTGCTCTCGTCGTGCAAGCCTCGATGGCGTCGACGTGCATCGCCGTCGATGGATGCCGTGGGCTGCTGCGGGTGCAAGACGGGGCCTAGTCCCTGTCGAAGCGGTGGAAAGCTGGACGGTATCGCTCGCCGTCACAGCATCTGTCTGGCAGGTCAATGCCGTCGTTAGCCGGCGCCGCGACGGCACTTGCAAATTACGCCTGGCCAATTAGCCTATGCTGGCGTTGCATCGGCAACGCCGAGGCGTGAGAACCTCGCTTGAGCGAAGACTTCGCGATGGTACGGCCGGGTGGCCGACGCATATGTCCAGGCCGCCCGCGGCTAAAGGCGTCGGCGCGTGTCTCAAGCATGTTCTCAACACCCGGCTCGCGCCGGCATTGCCTCGCACTCTTGGCCAAGAGGGGCATGCCACCGTGGCTGCGCGAGCTCGGTTCACTTCCGTTCGAATGCCAGACCCAAGCACGGTCAGACTGGCCTGTGTCGACGGCGATCCGCTGCCGCCGGACAGCGACATCGCTCCATCCGAGACGCTCGACCTCGACGCCTTGTATCGCGTCGAGCAGCCTCGCCTTGTGCGCGCGCTGATGCGGTTCACGACGGCCGACCGAGCGCAGGATGCGGTGCAACAGGTCTTTATGCGGCTGACCGGCCGCGACGCGATCGCCACACGCGACGTGCGGTCGCCTCGCGCTTATGTACGCGAGGCGACCATGAACGCGGTCCGCGATGAGGTTCGCGCGGTAACGCGGTTTGCCAGCGACGCCGACCTGCCACGGGTTGGTTGTCCGCATACCGCGGTCGATCCGTTGCCCCAGCTTGAGGCGCGAGATCGGCTCAGACGGATCGAGGCGGCCGTGCAGGGGCTGAAGCCGCTCACCAAACAAATATTTCTGGCCCGCCGCCTGGATGGCTATAGCTATGCCGAGATTGCCGCCCGGACGGGCCTGAGCGAGCGGGGGGTGGAAAAGCAGATGCGGATCGCGCTTCGTCATCTTGGCCGGCACCTCCGATCCCATGACTGAGTCGAACCGCGGCGAGATCTCCAACGCCATCCACGAGGCCGCCGAGGACTGGTTGTTGGCGCTTCAATCAGGCCGGAATCCAGAACTGGCGGAGGCGCACGCCCGCTGGCTCGCCGAATCTGCCGAGCATCGCCGTGCTTATGCCTTTGTTTTGGCGACGTGGCGCGACGGAGCGCTGCTGCGTTCCAGCGATGAGGGGCAGTCGCGCGCGCTCGTCAAGGCGCCGTGGCTGATGCGCCACTCGACGCATCGCGCTGGCGCGGTGCTGGCAGTCGGCGCGTTCGGTGCTCTCGTGGTGACCAGCCTCCATCTTTATGGTCCGCCATTGCCGGTTTCCCAGGCCGCCGCCGAGACGCTGCGTACCAAGGTCGGCGAGATCCGACCGGTCTCGCTCCGCGGCGGAACTCGGCTCGTGCTCGACACGGCGACGACGGTGACGGTGGAACAGGCACCGAATGAGCGACGCGTCGTCGTTGTCGCAGGCCGGATCCGTCTCGCGCAATCGCCTGGCGATCGCGCGCGCTACTTGGTCGTGGTGCGCGGCGTCACCTTCACGCCGCGGTCGGGAATCGTGGACGTCAGCGCGACCGAACCGGCGCCGTCGGTCCATCTTCTCCGCGGCGCTGTTGATTTCATCGTCGCTCCGGGCGAGCGCCAGCCGGCCGATCCGCCCCTCGCCCCCGGCGAACGGGTCGTCCTGGGTCCGGTGCTGCCGGCTCACCCTGTGCCGGCGCGCGACTCGGGATGGATCAACGGCATGCTGCAAGCCGATGGCCTGCCGCTCGCCGCCGCCATCGACCAGATCAACCGCTATAATCGCATACAGATCGAACTTGCCGAACCGAGCCCCGCGACTGCGCTGCTCATCACCGGCGCGTTTCGCGTGCGCGATCCGGACGGATTCGCGCGCGCCGTCGCCGCGATGTTCGCGATGACGCTCGATCGCACCGGCGATCGGCTGATCCTGTCATCGACGCGGCGGCAGCCGGCCCGCAAATAACGGGCGGGTAAACGCCCCATCGATCGTCTCCCCCCTGACCCGCCATGGGGCGGGAAGGGGGAGATGTTCCGATGTTACACCTTCGATCGACCATGACGCCGTGGCTGCTGGGCACCGTCCTGACTGCCGGTGTGGTCGTCGCCACCGCCGCCGAGGCGCAGAGCGGGCGACGGGTTTATGCGCTGCCGAGCCAGCCGCTGAGCCTCGCGCTTCAGTCGCTTGCGGTGGCGTCCGGCCGCACGATCCTCGTTCCCGCCACGATCGTCGAGGGACGGTCCGCGCCCGCGCTTGTCGGCCGCCTGAGCGTGGAGGAGGCGCTCGACCGCCTGCTCGTCGGGTCGGGGCTCCATTATACGCGCGTCGGCGCCGGTTTCGCGGTCACGGCTACCGCGCCCGAAACCGAGCGCGAGACCGACCGCGACATTCTCGTCACCGGCACGCGAATCCGCGGCGCGACCGCCGCCGGTGCCGACGTCATCGTGATCGACCGCGAGGCGATCGATCGCAGCGGCTACGCGACGACGCAACAACTGCTTCAGGCGCTGCCGCAGAATTTCGGCGGCGGTCCCAACGAAGGATCGGTGGGCGTTTCGGTGCGCAACAACACCGGCGCCAACAGCGGCTTCGGGTCTAGCGTCAACCTGCGCGGGCTGGGCGCATCGTCGACGCTCGTCCTGGTCGACGGTAATCGCCCAGCGCTCGGCGGGCTGTTCGGCGCGTTCAGCGACCTGTCGCTCATTCCTTCGACCGCAATCGAGCGGGTCGAGGTGCTGACCGACGGCGCATCGGCGCTGTACGGCTCCGACGCGGTGGCGGGCGTGGTCAACATCAAACTGCGGACCGAAGCGACGGAGTTCGAGACGCGCGCGCGCTACGGCTTGGCGAACGGGTTCGACGAAGTCCAGGCGAGCCAGCTCGCCGGGGTCGGGTGGCGCACCGGTCACTTCACGCTTGCCTATGAATATTATGGACGCGGCCGGTTGCGCGCGGCCGACCGCGCCTATGCGCGCGAGGATCTGCGCGCCTTCGGCGGCCCCGACTACCGCAAGACCTTCGCCAACCCCGGAACAATCATCGCCGCCAACGGCCAGACTTTCGCGATCCCGCGCGGGCAGGATGGCACTGCGCTGAGCGCAGCGGCGCTGGTAGCGGGGACAAGTAACCTTGGCGACGGCCGGCTCGGCTCCGATCTTCTCCCGGCGACGCGCCGCCATGCCGCGAGCGCGACCATTCGCCAGGACATCCTGCCGTGGCTGCGCTTTTCGGCCGAGGGCTTCTTCGCCGCCCGTCGGTCGTCGACGCACTCGCTCCCCGACAATTACGGCGCCTTTGTCGTGCCGGTGACCAACCCCTTCTACGTCGACCCGATCGGCATCCGGCAGCCGCTGCGCATCAACTATTCCTTTGCGCGTGACCTGGGGCCGCAGACCGCGACCACCAACGTGCGCGCCTATAGCGGCGTCGGCGGACTGTCGGCCGACCTCGGTCGCTGGCACGCAGACCTCATGGGGAGCTACGGCCTCCAGACCGAGCGGCTCCGATCGGACAACATCCCCAATTATGCGGCACTCGCGGTGGCGCTCGCCGACACCAATCGCGCGACGGCCTACAACCTCTTCGGGGACGGCACGTTCACCAACCCGGCGACAATCGACAAGGTTCGCGGCTATCTTACCGCCGAGGGCCGATACGAGGTCTATAGCGGCAGCATCCGCGCCGACGGGCCGGTCGCGCGGTTGCCCGCAGGGGCGATCAAGCTCGCGGTAGGCGGCGAATATCGCCACGAATATTATGCCTACGATACCACCGACCTGCAATTCACGCTGACGCCCCGCTACCTGCCGACCAACGGACTGCCGGCGGCGCGCACGGTGAGCGCGGCTTATGGCGAACTGCTCGTCCCGATCGTCGCGCCGGCGCAGGGTGTCGCCGGGATCGATCGGCTGGATGTGTCGATCGCGGGCCGCGTCGAGCGTTACGACAGCTTCGGCACCACCGCGAATCCAAAGATTGGCGTGAGCTGGCAGCCGGTCCGCGATCTTACCCTCCGCGCGACCTATGGCACGTCGTTCCGCGCGCCGAGCTTCCAGGAGACGCGCCAGGGCAAGGGCGCGTCGCTCTACCTGCCGCAGGCGCTGACCGATCCTGCGTCGCCGAGCGGGAAGACCAATGCCCTGATCCTGTTCGGCAACGAGCCGGGGATCGGCCCCGAGCGGGCGACGACCAAGACGTTCGGCCTAGGCTTCCGTCCGGCAGCTCTACCCGGGCTCGGCATCGACCTGACAGTGTTCGATATCGCTTATCGCGACCGGATCGTCAGTGTTCAGAGCGACTATCTGACCTTCCTCGCCAATCGGACGCGCTACGGCCCGCTCATCACCCAGAACCCCAGCGCCGCAGTGATCGCCGGCTATTATGCCGATCCCAGTTTCTCCAATCCGTACGGGATCGCGGCGGGAAATATCGCGGTGCTGATCGACGCGCGCACCAACAACCTTGCCTCGTCGCGCGTGCGCGGCCTCGACTTCGACATCGGTTATCGCACCGATGGTCCGGTCGTCGTCGAGGGCGGGGTAAGCGGCTCGTACCTGTTCCATATCGACCAGAAGATCATCGCAACGGCGCCGACGATCGACTTGGTGTCGACGATCGGCAACCCGGTCGACCTGCGCCTGCGTGGGCGTCTGCTCGCGACCGCCGGTCGCGTAAGCGCGTCGTCGTTCGTCAATTTCGTCGACGGCTACCGCAACACCGCGCTCGTCCGACCCGAGAAGGTCGCGAGCTACGCCACCGTCGACCTTCAGCTCGGCTACGATCTTGGCCGCGCCGGCACCGCAGGCGCCACGCGCGTTGCGCTCAGCGTCACCAACCTGTTCGATCGGGCGCCGCCCTACGTCAACAACCCGACCACCTTCTCCGCGGCGGGGTTCGACCCCGATAATGCGAGCGCGATCGGCAGGCTCGTCGCGCTCCAGGTGACCAAGCCGTGGTGACGGCGGGGCAGGGCAGGGCGGCAGCAGCGGTCGTGGCCGCGCTCACCGCGTTGGCGCCGCTGGCGGCGGTGGCGCAGCCGTCGATCAGCGACCGTTCGATCGTGTCGATGATCGAGGTCACCGACCTGTCGAGCGTTGCGATTTCGCCCGATGGCCGATGGGTCGCCTATCGGAGCGAGACGGCGTCGGTCGCGCGCAATGCGTATGATCTCGCCTGGCATGTCGTCGCGCTCGACGGTCGCACGCCGCCGCGGCGTGTCGCTGACGCGGGAGCCGGCACCTGGCCCGACGGCCAGATCTTCGCGGCGCCGCCGCTATGGTCGGCCGACTCGCGCTGGATCTATTATCGCGCGGCGCGCGACGGTGCAGCCCAGCTGTGGCGTGCGTCGGCAGATGGACGTGGCGTCGAGCAGGTGACGCACGATGCCGCCGATATCGTCGCCTTCGCGCTGGTGCCGGGCTCAAGCGACGTCGTCTACAGCGTCGGCGCGACCCGCGCGGCGATCGCCGCCGCCGAGGCTCAAGGCCTCGACAACGGTGTCCTGATCGATCGCCAGGTCGATCCCAACCGGCCGCTCTACCACGGTGGCCGTATCGACGGACGTGCCGCTACCGAGCGTTTGACCGGTTCGTGGTTCGCCCATGGCGGCCTGCTCGCCGACCAACCGCGCCGTTATGTGCGGGTGTTGAACGCGGGCGGCGCCGCGCGTGTCGCGACGGCGGCAGAGGCGGCGCTCGTAGCGCCGGGCGTGACACCGCTGCCGCCGCTCGAGGGCCGGCGTGTCCTCGCCGCCACGCCCTCGGGCGACGCGCGTGGGGTCGCCCTGGTACTGGCGGACGGCATCCACGGCGAGCTGGCGGTGACCCGAGGCGAAGGCCGAGCCGACGCGATCTGGTGCGATGCGCCGGTGTGCCGTGGGCAAAGCGTCGTCCATGCCGACTGGGTGCCCGGCGCCGACGCACTGGTCGCCACCCTTGGCGACGGGGCCGGCAATCATCGCCTGGTTTTGTGGCATCCGGCCACCGACGTCACGCGATCGATCGCCGCGCCGGGCGGCATGCTCGACGGCGGGCGCGACGGCACGCACGGCTGTGCGCTCTCCCGCGTGGTCGCGGTCTGCGTCACGGCCGACGCCGACGCACCACCGCGGCTCGTCAGGATCGATCTGGGGAGCGGTCACGTGGCGACGCTGGCCGATCCCAATGCCGGTTTGCGCCGCCGCCTCGATCGGCATTTCGCACGCCTGGCGTGGACCTCTCCGGCCGGCGACCGTTTCACCGCGCAGTGGCTCGCACCCGCAGGGACCACCGGTCCAGCGCCGCTGTTCGTCACCTATTATGTCTGCAACGGCTTCCTGCGCGGCGGCACCGGCGACGAGTTCCCGCTGCGCCAGCTCGCCGCCGCGGGGATCGGCGTCCTCTGCATCAACCGCGCGGCCGCCGGATCCGAGCAGACCGACAACGAAGCCGAGTATCACCGCGCGCTCGCCGGCATCAAAGCCGGGATCGATCTGCTCGATTGCCGCGGCATCGTCGACCGGCGCCGGATCGGCATGGGCGGTCTCAGCTTCGGCGCCGAGATCGCGATGTGGACGGCGATGCGCTCCGACCTGCTCGCGGCGGTGGCAACCGCGACCTCGCTCCTGACGCCGACCTTCTACTGGTTCGCCGCGATGCCCGGCCGCGATGCGCCGGCGCTGATGAAGCGGGTGTGGGGCCTCGACGCGCCCGACGTCGCGCCCGAGCGCTGGCGTGCGCTGTCACCCGCCATGAACGCCGCGTCGATCCAGACACCGCTGCTCATGCAGGCGCCCGAGCAGGAATATCGCGCCAATCTGGAACTCGCGGCCAGGCTCGACCGCGTCGGCACGCCCGTCGAGCTGTGGGCCTTTGCCGGCGAGACCCACATCAAATACCAACCGGTCCACAAGTTCGCCGCCTTTCGCCGCTATCTCGACTGGTTCCGCTTCTGGCTGCAGGATCATGTCGATCCCGATCCGGCGCGGGCCGCGCAGTATCGGCGCTGGCGTTCGTTCGCGCGTCAGCCCGGCTGGCATGACGACGTGCCGCCGAGCCAGGCATCGAGCCACAATTCGGTGTCGGCGAGCGAAAGGACGCGATAGAAGCGATTGTCACGCAGCGGGCCGGGGCGTCGCAGATAGGTGGCGAGTGCGTCACGGTCGATAAGGCCCTGCCGAGCGAGGTGACCTTCAAGGAGCAGTCCCTCGAAACGCACGCGATTACGTTGATACGCCTTGGCGCAGAAGGCATTCATCATGCCCTTGGTGCGGCGATCGCGGACGATTGGCGGAAGCGCGGTCGCGAACGCCGAACGGGCGATGCCGCGGTCACGGCCATCGTCGATCCACAGCCAGCTCGGGATGCGCAGGCAGGTCTCGATCACCGGCTGCGCGAGCAGCGGGAAGACCGAGGGCGCGACGCTGTGGCGCAAATAGCCGTCGAGATGCCTGGGCGGCCATGATTGAACGGACATGGGCGCGCGTGCCGGCGTCGGCGGTATCGACGTCGTCGCCGAGCCAGGGATGGGCCGGCGGCACCACTGGCAGGACTTCGGGTCGCAGCAGGTCGTTTGCGCGCGGCCAGCGCTCGCGCTTGGCGGGCCGCATCGACTGGCGGATCGCCCGCCATCCGACCGACCAGGTCGTGGCGTGATGGATCGTCGCCAGCGCCGCGACGGTGCGGCCGAACTGCCGGCCGGGACCGAAGGCGCGCACCGCGTCGACCGCCGGCGCGACCGAGCCCAGCGAGCAGAAGACGTTGTCGCCGCCGGTGCCACCGAAAAAGGCGTCGATGTCACGCGGCCCGGCGATCGCGATGAGCCCTTCCTCCCAGCTTCTGAGGACGCCCGGCAGCCCGGGGCGGGCGGTCGGTCCTGGCAATGGCTTGGTCAGGTCGATGGCATCGCTGGCCTCGATCTCGGTCATCGCCAGTCCGGTCAGGTCGGCGACGGCCCGGGCATAGACGCGTTCGTCACCTTCCGCGGTCGGCGTCGCGAAGTTGACGCAGGTCGTGTCGGGACGCGCGGCCGCCAGTGCGGCGGCGACGATCGACGAGTCGAGTCCGCCCGACAATTCGAGCAGGATGTGCCGGTAGCGGCCGGCGAGTGCGGCAGTCGAAGCGAGGACTGCATCGCGCACCGCGGCGGCTGCCTCGCCATGGTCGACGATGCGCCGTTCGGGTGTCGTGAATCGCCACGGCGACCAATAGCCAAACCGCTCCGGACCGTGCTGCGAGAAGGTCACGCCGTCGCCGGCGACGATCTCGTCGACCGCCGCGAGGCCGGTGCGATGCGCGCGCAGATGCGGATAGGCCAGGTGATCGGCGACGAACGCCCAGTCGATCGCTTGCGCGACGCCGAGCGTCAGCAGGTAACGCACGTCGGATGCGATGACGTCGCAGCCGGACAGCCGGGCGCGATAGGCGTGAAGTCCGCCCGACGGCGAGCGCAACACGGTAATCGGCGCCCCCGAGCCTTGCGATACGAACGCGACATGATCGCCCCAGCAACGTTCGCCGAGCGCGCGTCCGTTCGAGCCGAGGATCGCCGCCTCCCAGGTGGACGACGCTCCTGCCGCAGGTCCGCCGAAAGCGTCGCCGACGACGAGGCCGTGAGTGCCGACAGGGGTCGTTCGCGTCGCATCGCCGGTCACGATGACAAGCCCGCCGGTGTCGATCGCCGGGACGAGGCCGTGGCGGGCGGCGAGTTTGCCGACCCACCGCTGGCGCTCGGCAGGCGCCGTGCCGCCCAGGATCGCGCAGAAGCGGGCGCCGCTCATATGACGAGGATCGGCGAGAAGAGGGTCGCGTGGTCGACCACGTCGTTGAGCACGACGTCCTCCTCCTGGACCCAGCAATGCGCGGCGAAGGGGACGGGCTTCGACCCCAAAGACCAGCGCCGGAAAGGCGCCGCGGCGGGCGAGTAGCGCGAGATAGGCGAGCGAATCCGCGAGGCAGACGCGACGGATCGGCAGCCAGCGGCGATAGCGATGGAAAGCGCGGGCGAGCGCCTCGAGGTCGAGGTCACGCGTGGTGGCGCGGAATCGGCGCCGCCGGAGCGACGCCAAGGTCCGTGCCAATCCGCGCCAGCGCAGACCGAGGAAGGCCATGAGCGTCGTCGCAACCACTTCGGCCGCGAGCAGCGGCTGCAGCCGCTCGGCCGTCGCCGCCGCGCCGAGCGCGCTGTGGCGCGGTGTGGGCGGCAGCGAACGGGTCACGGTTTGCGCCGCGCCGGTTTCGACCAGTCCGAGCGCGATCAATCGCTCGACCGCCGCCGGCGTCAGCGCCGCGCCGCCATCGCGGGCGACGGCGTCGAGCGCCGCGCCGAGCGCTGCGCTGACCTGCCAATAGCGGTCGGCGCCTATGTCGAGCACGATGGTGCAGTCGTCAAATCGGCAATAGCCGATGTCGTCACCCATGCGGAAGCGATGCATCGTGCTGATCCCATGATCGGGGCGGACGGACCGTCGATCCGTTCGCCTTCTGCCGTCACGCTCCGGCGACCGTATCGTTCATCGTCATGCCGCTCGGGTCGATGAACGGGCCGAACGGTCCGCGCGCTGCGATTCTTGCCGTGCCGACATCGACCGGTTGCTTGCCGTCATACTGAATGTCGCGTTCCATGCTGCTCTCGCTCGATTGCCCGATGCCGGACGGAGCCGAGGGTGGCTGGAAGATGCGTCTATCCGAGCTTTATACTGGCAATATTCCGCGATGGTTGCGGCGAGCCAACGGGCGCACCCGCGAGGATGCGCCCGCGCGGGTGTCACTCGTCGGTGATGCCGGTGAGCTGCCCGACCGCGCTCGGCTCGATGACCGGGCCATAGGCGCCCTGCGTCTCGACGCTGGCCGCGCCGAGTTCGACGATGTCGGCGGTGGTGTCATGGTCACACATGGTGGTGCTCCTCTTGTCGCCGCGGACGATCGCGGCAGGAGGAGCGTAGGTCGCAGGCGGTATGATCCGAACTTTATACCACGACTATAGCGCGATTGTTTGCACTGGTCGGCCCGTGCTCAGAACCGGTAGAGCGCGTCGACGATCGCCGAGACCGCCCGAAGCCGTCGGCGATGATAGGCGGCGACCAGCGTGCGCAGCGCCGCCGGTGTGCCGGTATCGAGCGTCACGGCCATGGCCCGCAATTCGGGCTCGAGCCCGGTCAGCACCCGCCGCTCGGCGGCGCGGGCCGCGCCCAGCCGGTCATTAGCCGCCTCGATCTGCGCGGCCAGCTCGACATTGCCGGAGCGCCGCCCGAGCAGCCGGAAGAACTGTCGCGTCGCCCGCTCGATATCGACCGCCAGCTGATCGGCGACGTGCGCCGGTGTTGGCTGTCGCGCGGCGCCGATCGCCAACCGCGCCAGTATCGCGTTCCAGCTGTAGAGATCGCGCAGCCCCGGCTCGGTTACCAGGGGAAGGTGGAAGCCCTCGCTGGTGCGCGTCTCGACAAGGCGTTCACCGGCGAGGCGATGGAGCGCGTCACGGACCGGGGTGACGCTGCTGCCGAGTTCGTCCGCGAACGCGCCAGGCTCGAGCTTCTCGCCGGGCGCGATTGTTCCTGCGAGCAGTCGCCGCTTGAGCGCATCATAGACGCGCTCCGCCGTCGCGCCCGCGTTCATGACGCGCGGCGCTGGTCGTCAAGAAACGCCGCCATCACTTCCTCCTGATCGGGACGCAACGCATCGATCGCGGCAAGATGGTCGGGCACCGCGTCGTCGAGCAGGACCGACGGACAGCGTCCTTCGTAATTGCCGAGGTTAGGGCGATGCTGGCGATAGCCGACGAGGGCGGCGAGGTCGGGCGGGAAATGGCGCGCGATCGCCGGCGGATAGGCGAGCCACTGGTTCTCGTAGGGCTTGAGCCAGCCGAGCGCGTAGCCGACGACCAGTCCCCGGCGTACGTCGGTCGATCGGTTGGCCCCGGCGCCGTGCAGCGTCGATCCAAGGAACACCAGCGCGTCGCCTGGCTGCATCGCCGCCGCGGCCGGCGCTGTTGCGGGCGGCGGTGCGAGCGCCTCGGCGCCGTGGCTGCCCGGCCAGACGAGCGTCGCCCCGTTCTCGGCGGTGAACGGGGTCAGTGGCCAGATGACGTTGACGAGATACTCGATCTCCCCGATCGGCCCTCGCCACATGTCCTGGTCGCGGTGCGGAAGCTGTGACGGCGCGCCGGGATGGACGGCAATCGCCTGCGTCACGTTGAGCTGGATCGTGTCACACCAGGGTGACAGCAACGCCTCGACGATACCGAGGATGGTGCGCTGCTGGACGAGCGCGGCGGCATGCGGCGAGCGAGTGAGCAGGCGTCCGAACCGCTTGGTGGTTTCGCCATAGAAGCCACCCTGGCAGAACGGCGTCCGCGCGAAATCGTCGGCGAGGTCGGCGTCGAGCGCGGCAATCGTGGCTTGCGGTAACGCGCCTGGGATGATGCACCAGCCGTCGCTGGCGAGTTGGGCGGTCCAGCGGGCGACCGGGTCGATCGGCATGGTCATGGGACGTCCTTTCGGTCAGGCCGCAGCGCGTTGCGGGCAGTGGAGCAGGTCGGCCTGGGCGCGGATACCGGCGGTAGCGAGGAGCGCCGGCGTCCTTCCGTCGATCTCGATCCGCATCGCGGCGAGCGTCGCTCCTTCGATGGAGCGCGGCAGTCCGAGCGGCCGGCATCGCCAGCCGAACGCGAGAATCTGCTGGAACCAGCCGAACTCGGCCACCGCGGTGTAGCAGGTGATGCCGTGCGCCAGCGCATGGTCGACCAGCCCGACGACGAGCGTGTCGCGCACCGCACGCCGCTCCGCCGCCCGCAATCGGCGGTCGAGGCAGAAGCGGGTGATTTCCAGGGTTGTCGGCCCCGTCGGCGGCGTGCCGTCGCACAGTTCGGCGTAGAGTGAATCCAGGATGTGTGGCCGCGACGTCGGCAGCAGTCGGGTCGAGCCGAGATGGCGACCGTCGCCGTCGACGAGGATCAGATAGCTGGCGTGTTCGTCATCGAACTGATCGATCTCGTAGCGGTGCTCGACGACGGGCACGTCCCACTTCAACAGGTCGACGAACACGTCCTTGCGGGCGGCGAACATGGTTCGAAGGACCGTGTCGGGTACGTGGGTTCGTCCCGCTTCGGCAACGTGCAGCATGATGGAACTCCTTGGTTGATCGACCAAGGATCGGCGTCTGAGCGGCTCGGCTTCTATACCGGAAAAGGGTCATATCATCGCCGGAAGACGTCGGTGAAGGTGATCGTTCCGTCGAACAATGTCCGGATCGCCAGCAATGTTCTTTTGTTCACGCCGTAGCGATCGCAGGCCTGCTTGATATGCCGGGCGACGGTTTCTTCGCTCACGCCGAGGATCCGGCCGATCTCCCAGTCGCCCTTGCCGCGTGCCGCCCACAGGACACAGTCGCGCTGGCGATCGGTCAGGACGGGTCGGTCGTCGCGCGTGAGCCCGCGGGGCAGCGTCAGTCGGCGGGCAGCCTCGAAGGCGAAGCCGCCGGCGAGCTGCGCGAGCGGCAGCATCGCGACCGGCAACGGACGCCCCGCCTCGTTCGCGAAGGAGCACGAACCGCGCGCCTCGCCGGGCACGTTCGCCGGCACGGTGAACCCGTCGCCGATGCCGGCCTCGCGGCCGAGCGCGAGGATCCGGCGGTCTGCCGCGGTCAGCGCGATCATGGCGGGCATGTGCGACCAACGAAATCCGACGCTGGTCACGTGGCTGGCGCGGTGGACCGGATCGACGACGCCAAGACACCGGTCGTCGTAATAGGCCGCCCAGTGGCCAGGATAATTATGTATCCGGATCGTTGGGGTCGGTGCAGCCGCGACGTCGACATGATGCGACAAGGCGAAATACTGGAAGTCGAGGGCCGCGCAACTGTCACGCATCGCGAGGCGCAAATCGTCGGCGCTGCCGACCGCGTCGATCATTTCGCACAGTTGCGCTGCTACGTGCATGCCCATCGGGCAGTCACTCGACCGCGGGCGGCGTCTCAAGCTGCCGCAGGTCCCGCAATCGCCCTTCCGTCGTCCCCCAGGCCGGATGCTGGCTTCTCACACCCGCCGCCGGCGTTTTGCTTTGCCGTTCCTTGCCGAAGAGTGGCCCGGCTCGAAGAAGAGTCAAAACTATTATCCAAGTATAAAGATCGCGGCGTCGCGAGAGGTGTCATCAAGCGGCCGCGGCGGGGTGGCCGGTCGATCGGGGCGATCGCCTGACGTGCGCGATCGGCTCGATCGCCGGCCGGACTGGCGTGACGGCCAGGCCTATGATCGGTTGCGCCGCATCGATCGCAGCGGGCTCATGTGGGAGTGGCTGCGCCGCGATGCCGACTATGTCGCCTGGTATGCTCGTGCCAGCGACGTCACGCGGGGGATCAGGACGCTGCACGCGGCACTGAACGAGGGCGCGGCGCCCTGGGGGGTACATTTTCGCCGAGCATCCGGCCCGCGAAGCCCCCGAAGCGACGATCATCTGGCGGGCGGATCTCGATCCCGGCGTCCTGCAGGCAACCGCCCAGGCCTGTCCGTCGGGCACGCCTGGCGCCTTCGATCCCGTGATCCTCGCCCGCTGGCTCGCTATTGCCGCCGATCTCACCGGCGAACACGCGGTGCTGTCGGACGGCTGGCATCACATCCGCCTCGACATCGAGGAGGGGAGCCTCGCGTCGCGATCGGTCATGTTGCAGTTCACCATCGCCGGCCTGTCCGGCGCGGCGGCACAGATCCTGCCGCTGCGCCGGCTTCTCCATCTCTCCCAGCACGGACGCTTCGCCGCATCGCTCTTTCCCGCCGATGCCGGCATCGCCCGCGGCCTCGTCGTGCTCCGGGTGCGCGACGCGCTCGACGACGGTGCCAGCCAGCGCATGATCGCATCGGTCCTCTATGGTGACGACCGGGTCGACCTCGACTGGCGGGCGTCGTCGGATTCATTACGCTCGCGGGTACGCCGGATGGTCGCCGACGCGCGGGCACTGGCGAGAGGCGGGTGGCGTCGGCTGATGGCGAGACGGGGGAACGGCGCCGTTTCCTAGCGAGAGCGGCGCAGATAGGTCTGCCATACCGGGCGGGATCGTATGCTCGTCTGCGCCTCGCACGCTGGTCGCGCGCGACCGCGCTCTATGGCTCGCCGATGCGCGCCACCGATCCCTGCCGCGCAGGTATCGGCCTCACGGTGACGATCGCTGGCGGCGGTCAGCGGGTGCTGACCTGCGATCGAGCGGGGCTTGAGGACGCACACTGCCGGACCGCTGGCGCGGCCGTCAGGGTGCGACCTTCTTGCTCTGCCCCGCAGGCCCTCCGGCTCCGACCGGACGGCCGGTGCGCCCGCGGTCGCGGCGGCGCCTCGGCGGCGTATGCGCCACGTCGGCTGCCGCCGGACCCGCGACCCGGCACCGGCTATCGCCGGCCTTCGCCGGGGGGCCGTTGATCGTCGGGCGCGGCGCCGCCGCGCGTCGGGCGGTCGCCGCGCTCGCGCGCGGCGGCGCTGGTGGTGGCCTCTCCCGGTCAAGCGCGGGTGGGCGGCGCTTCCTGCTAGGCCCGCCATCGTCGCCGGCAAGCCGGGCTGACGCCCGGCTCCTCCACTGGCGTTACGGCCCTGCGCCACCCCGCGGACGTGCCGCCGCGGGGATCCGGCTGGGGTGCAGGCGCCGCTTGCGGCGGGCCTCTCCGGTCGCCGGTGCCGCCCACCCCCGCTTTTCCGGGGAGGCCATGTGGGTTTTTCGGGCGGTGTCGGAGGCTTGCGATGTCCACCCCAGCGACCCGCCGCGCCAGCGGCAAGCGCCCATCGTCCGCTGCCCGCGCGCGGGCGTCGGGTCGGGCCGGAACCCCACTCGTCCCGGCGGGCGCCGCGCCCGCTGACCGGGGCGGCGACGGCCGCGCCAGCCTCTACGACGCGGTCACCGCACGGATCGTCGCCGAGCTGGAGGCGGGGCGGGTGCCCTGGGTGCAGCCGTGGCGGGCAGGCGGCGGCGCGATCGGCCCGGCGCTGCCGCGCAACGCGGTCACCGCGCGCGCCTATTCGGGAATCAACATCCTCATCCTGTGGGGCGCGGTGATCGACCATGGCTATCCGTCGCACGGCTGGCTGACCTTCCGGCAGGCGATCGCGGCAGGCGGCGCGGTTCGACGCGGCGAGCGCGGGACGACCGTCGTCTATGCCGACCGCTTCGTGCCGCGCGGCGATGCGGGTGCGGCGTCCGACCCGCTGGCGGGCGGCAAGGGCGCCGATGCCGGCGACTGTGAAGGGCCGCGCACGATCCCCTTCCTCAAGCGTTTCACCGTCTTCAACGTCGCCCAGTGCGACGGCCTTCGTGATCTTGCGCCCGACCCCGTGCCGCTCGACGAGCGCGACGTCGTGCCGGTCGCCGAGGCCGTCGTCGCCGCGAGCGGCGTGGGCTTCCATGTCGGTGGCGATCAGGCCTTCTACATGCCGGCGCGCGACGTGGTGCAGGTGCCGCCGCAGGCGGCGTTCCCTGCGCCGATCAACTTCTATCGCACCGTCCTCCACGAACTGACCCACGCCACCGGCCACCCCAGCCGGCTGGACCGCCGGCTGCTCAACGCGGTCGGCAGCAAGGACTATGCGCGCGAGGAACTCGTTGCCGAAATGGGATCGGCGTTCCTGTGTGCCGCGCTCGGCATCGTGCCCACCGTCCGTCACGCCGACTATATCGCCTGCTGGCTCGACGTGCTGCGCGAGGACAATCGGGCGATCTTCCGCGCCGCGAGCGCCGCCAGCCGGGCCGCCGACTGGCTGCTCGCCCGCCACGCCGAGGCCACCGCCGCAGCGCCGGCGCAGCCGATGCCGGCGGTGGCGGCGTGCCCCCCCGCCACCGGCCACGCGGCTCATTCCGTCCCGGACCCCGCGCGCGGTCGCGCCGCCTTCGCTGACCCAGACCGAGGATCATGCCCATGGACCTGCTGACCCCATCGCTGCGCTTCGCGCTTACCGCCAATGCGCTTGCGCAGGTCGAGGCGCAGCGCCTCGGCCGTCCGGAACCCGATCCGTCGCCGGTCGTGAAACTCTTCAATCCGCTGGGGGCGGCGACATGGCTCGCGACCGAACTCGACGCGGACGGCGACACGCTGTTCGGCCTCGCCGACCTCGGCTTCGGCTGCCCCGAGCTGGGTTCGTTCAGCCTGTCCGAGATCGCCGCGCTTCGTCTTCCCTACGGGCTGACGATCGAGCGCGACGGGCATTTCGTGAGCGCCGCGCCGCTATCCCTATGGACGTCGACGGCGCAGGCGACCGGGTCGTTGAGCGCCGCCGAGGCGGCGCTTGCGGCGCGGCGCACGCCACCGCCGGTGCCGCCCGCCGCCGACCCGGCGGGCGTGCTGGGTGAGCTTCCGTCGTCCGGTTCGGACGACGGCTGACGCGGCGGGCGCGTCTCGCCCGCAATCCCCGATCGTCCACGATCCCGCCCGATCAGGCGCCGGGGAGGGCGGTCCTTCGCAAGGAGTGGAAACGATGCAACTCGCCTTCATCCCGCTGGCCAAGCTGTCGGTCAGCCGTACCAACATGCGCTTCGCCAGGACGCGCCCCGATGTCGCCGACATCCTGCCGAGCGTACGCAAGCGCGGCGTGCTCCAGCCCGTGACCGTGCGGCCCGCCGCAGCGCCCGACGCCTTCGAGATCGTCGCCGGGTTTCGGCGCTTCACCGCCGCGCTGATCGTCGCCGACGAGCGCATCGCGGCCGGCGAGGAGGCCGACGACCTGCCGTGCGCGATCCTCGACACCGGCGACGATGCCGACGCGGTCGAGGCGTCGATGATCGAGAACATGGCGCGTCTCGACGCGGACGAGGTCACCCGCTGGGAAAGCTTCACCCGGCTGGTCCGCGAGGGCCGCAGCGTCGACGACATCGCCGCGACCTTCATGCTGCCCGAGATCGTGGTTCGGCGGACGCTCGCGCTCGGCAACCTCCTGCCAGCGATCCGGCGGATGTACGCGGCCGAGCGGATCGACGCGGCGACCGTCCGCCACCTGACGATGGCGACCAAGCGCCAGCAGCAGGCATGGCTGGCGCTCGCCGCCGACCCGAAGGCCTATTGCCCGACCGGGCATCAGCTCAAGGCATGGCTGTTCGGCGGCGAGTCGATCGCGGTCGCACACGCGCTGTTCGACGTCGCGGCGAGCGGCCTCGCGATCGTCGCCGACCTGTTCGGCGACGATCGCTATTTCGCCGATGCCGATGCCTTCTGGCGCGCGCAGACCGCCGCGATCGAGGCGCGCCGCGCCGCCTATCTCGCGGCGGGGTGGAGCGACGCGATCGTGGTGCCGCCGGCCGAGCATTTCGCGCCATGGGAATATGAGAAGGCGGCCAAGCGCAAGGGCGGGCGCGTCTATCTCGACGTCCGGTCGACCGGCGAAGTCGCGATCCACGAAGGCTATGTCAGCCGCCGCGAGGCGGCCCGGCTGGCAAGGGGCGAGACGCCCTTGACCGACGCCAGACCGCCCCGGCCGGAGACGACGGCCGCGATCCAGACCTATGTCGACCTCCATCGCCATGCCGCCGTCCGCGCGACGCTGCTCGATCATCCGCGCGTCGCGCTCCGGCTGATGGTCGCGCACGCGGTCGCCGGCGCCTCGCTCTGGACCGTCCGCGTCCAGTCGCAGGTCGCGCGCGATCCGGCGACGCAGGAGAGCGTCGAGACGGCCCCCGCCGAGGGCATCTTCGACGCGCGCCGTCGCGCCGTCCTCGACGCGCTGGGGTTCGATGCCGACGCGCCGACCGTGACCGGCGGCGCGCGCGGCTGGCGGCTCGACGACGCCGTCGTCGCCGTGTTCGCGCGGCTGCTCGACCTCGCCGACGACCTCGTCCTGGAGGTGCTCGCCATCGTGATGGGCGAGACGCTGGCGAGCGGCAGTCCCGTCGTCGAGGCGGTGGGCCTGCGGATCGGCGTCGACATGGCGCAGCACTGGCAGGCGGATGCCGCCTTCTTCGACCTTGTCCGCGAACGGGCGGTGCTTGGCGCGATGGTCGCCGAGGTGGCGGGCGCGACGATCGCCGCCGCCAATTCGAACGAGCCGGGCAAGACGCTCAAGCGGATCATCACCGACCATCTCGCCGGCCGCGACGGGCGCAGGAAGGTCGAGGGCTGGGTGCCGCGCTGGATGGCCTTTCCGCCCTCGGCCTATACCGAGCGCGGCGGCGTCGGCACGGTCGCGGCGCATGCTCGCGCGCTCGCGGCGCAGGCGGCGGTCGCCGACGCCGACACAGACCGCGATGACATCGATCGCGACGGCGCCATGGCGGCCGCGTCGCTGCCGCCGACGCCGGACGATGCCGACGACGTGCGGCTCGCGGCCTGATCCGCGCACCGGGAGCGGCGCCGAGGACGCCGCTCCCACGCCCCAAAAATCCGGCGCGCACCCCGGCCCGGACCCTGACGGCTCCGGGCCGGGGTGCGCGCATTGTCCTTGCCGAAAGGCCTGCCGGCCCGATCGTGAGCGAGCCGCATGGGACCGCCATGGGACCGGCGCGAAGGGCGGTTAATGGCGACGATGTCGGCGGTCAGCCCGATACCGGATCACCCGTTTCTCGCCGCAACACAGCGCGCAGAGGTCGCGACTGATGTCGAATCCGGGGGGTCCCGCGAGCCTGCGGGTCGCCCCGTTGGCCGCGCCCGTCGCGGCAAGATCGAGCCGCACCGCCAGGCACGCATCGCAGACCGGTTGCGGGGCCAGCCGCACGATCAGCGCCGCGATCCGTGCCGGAGCCCTCGTCATCGGCTTGGACCTCCCGAACGGCGGGCGCGCGTCGTCCCACCACACCAATTGGGCTTCGGCACGCCGCGCGGCCACCAGCGGGCGGCACCGATCGCGACCAGCGCGCGCGCCAAATCGCGGCCACCCAGCGTGACACGCGCGACGGTGCGCGCGTAGCTGCGACCGACCGGGACGATCCCGACGCGGCGACCGAGCAGGAGCGCGCGGACCTGCGCGGCCGAGGCGCGGCCTTGCACGATCTCAGCAGGGCAATCCGCCTGATCGGCGCGCGTCTCGGGCGCGTCGATGCCTGCGATGCGGATGCGCTCGCCGCCCACCAGCCGGAAGGTGTCGCCGTCGGTGACGCTCGCGACGCGCATCGGCGCGGGCGGCGAGGCCGCGATCAGCAGGCAGGCCGCCATCGCTCCCGCGCTGGCTAACGTTGATCGTGCCGTCGTCATGCCGACGCCCTTCTGGCCTGCGCCGACCCGGCGCGCCAGCCCGAACGATCGGCGCATCGGGCGATGTGACGCACGGTCGCGCGCGGGCATCCCTCGTCGTGGCGGTACTGGTCCGACGCATGACCGAGCCCATGCCGATGGCGCGCGGGAGGCGCTACCGGCGCTGTGGCGCGTCGTCCATCCGGTCGCCCGTGACGCCTTTTCGGTCCTCGAGCGCCTGACCTGGGGCCGCCTCGCCGCGCGCGAAACCATCGCGGCGGCACTGATTTCCCCGCCCGCCTGGCGGCGGGCTCCTCGCGGCCGCTTCGCTCTCAAATCAGCGCCTGGCTCCGGTCCTCCGCTGACGCTCCGGCCTGGCGGTTCGCGCGCGGCGCTGCCGTCCCCTGCGGTCGCGCCATCGTCCGGAAAATGGTCCGGGCGACGCATCAGGAGACCAACCATGCCCGCAATCGGATACGTCACCCGCGACGGCCACGGCTACAAGGGCCAGCTCAAGACGCTGTCGATCCGCGCCGAGATCGAGATCGTCCCCGTCACCCGCAAGACCAGCGATCGCCAGCCCGACTATCGCGTCGTGTCGAGCGGCGTCGAGGTCGGCGCCGGGTGGAACCGGGTCGGCGAGACCTCCGGTCAGGACTATGTCTCGCTGAGCCTCGCTGCCCCGGAGTTCGGCCCGCGCCGGCTCTACGCGAACCTCGGCCGCGCCGCCGGCCAGGATGACGACGACGCGTTCGCGATCATCTGGAACCCCGCCGACTGACTGGGCGGACGGGCGGCGGCTCCCGCAGGGGCCGCCGCCAGCCTTCCGGCCGGGATGCGATCGCAGGCGGGACGGTCGCAATCACGCGGGCCGGATTCCGACCCTGCCGGGCGCGGCGCTGCGCGGCGATGACGGGCGGGCGGCGGCGCAATCGGGCGACGCCGTCATGCGGAACCGACCGATGGCCGACCCCACTAACGACACCGCCGCGCGCGCGCAGGCGGCGCGGCAGACCTGCCCTTATCTTACCGCCAAACAGGCCGCTTTCCACCTCGGCATTGCCTATAGCACGCTGCGCGCGCTCCGTGCCGCCGGGCGGGGTCCGCTGTGTCGACGCCATGGCCGGACCTGGCGCTACCATATCGACGACATCGAGGCGTGGTCGGCGGCCCGGGCGAGCGGCGGCGGCCATGATTGACCCGCGCCACCTGCCGCTGTTCGCCTGGGGCGACGCGCTGCGCGCCGGCCGCGCCCGGCGCGCGCGGCTGCGCCGTCGTACCGCGGTCGTCGCCGCCGGGATCGCGATGGTCGCCGCCACGATCGCGCTGCCGCCGACCCCGCGGCTGGTCTGGAACGCGAGCGCCAGTGCGCCGATCGGCCTCTATGCGGTGGCACCGGGCGTGCCGCTCGCGCGCGGCGACAGGGTCGTCGCCTGGGCGCCCGCCGGACCCCGCCGGCTCGCCGCGACCCGCCATTATCTGCCCGCCAACGTGCCGCTGGTGAAGCGCGTCGCGGCGGTGCCCGGCGACCGCGTCTGCGCGGTCGGCGCGACGATCACGATCGACGGACAGGTGCGCGCGATGCGGAAACGTCGCGACCGGGCGGGCCGGCCGATGCCGTGGTGGCACGGTTGCCTGGTCCTGCGCGACGGCGCGCTGCTTCTCCTCAACGACCCCGTCGACTCGTTCGACGGCCGCTATTTCGGTCCGACCGGCGAGCGCGACGTCGTCGGCAAGGCGACGCCATTATGGCTCGCGTGACGCGGCGAACGGCGGCTGTGGCGCTGGCGCTGAGCCAGCTCACGCCGGCTGCCGCGCATGCCGAGGGCGTGGCCGACTGGCGTCCGCTCACCGTCGCCGCCGCCGCGCGCTTCGCGATCCCCGCCGTCTGGATCGAGCGGGTGATGGCGGCCGAGAGCGGCGGTCGAACGCATTGGGGCGGTCAGCCCATCGTCTCGCGCGCCGGCGCGATGGGGCTGATGCAACTGATGCCGGGCACCTGGTCAGCGATGCGCGCGCGATGGGGGCTCGGTCGCGATCCGCACGATCCGCGCGACAATATCCTCGCCGGCGCCGCCTATCTCCGCCTGCTCTACGACCGGTTCGGCTACCCGGGCCTGTTCGCCGCCTATAATGCCGGGCCGGCGCGGTACGCGGCCTATCTCGCCGGTCGCGCGCTGCCGTATGAAACCCGGCGCTATCTCGTCGCGGTGGCGGGCGCGAACACTGGCGGGTTCCCGCGCGACAGCCTCGATCCAGCCGCACCCGCGACCGAGCGCGGCGCGCACTCGCTGTTCGCGATCCCCGCTGCAGGCGACGCCCAGTCGGGAGAATGGTCGACTGTCCGGGCGCGCGAACGCGCCGCCCCAGGCAATTTGTTCGTCGTCCGCAAGCCCCGCTGATCGGGTGATCTCCAGCATAGGATAGCGATGCGCGTCGGCGACCCGGTCCGACGACGGCGTGCTGCTCCGTCTCCCGCTCCGCCGCGTCGGCGAGGCGTGAACAGCGGCGATCGCAGCGTGCAGGCCGAGCGGCATCCTCCATCATGCTGAGGGGCCGCCGGCGGTTCTTGGCGTCAACCGGGGGGTGATGCGGCGGGCGGGGGAGGGCTCGTCTCGGGTCGTCCCAGCATGGCGGCTGGCGCGGTGGCTGTGCAAGGCCGGCGGCCCCTCCAATTTTGCCGGGCAAGCGAGCGCGCTTCGCGCGCGCGTTTGTTCGTTCACCCCCGACAAAATCGGCTCCTCCGCCGCCGCTTCGCGGTGCCTCCGCTGACGCTCCGGCAGCCCTGACAGCCACCACGCCAGCCGCCGGACGAGGGCTGTCCTCGATGGGAGGACGGCAAGCGGATGGAGGATATGATGAGCGGAATGCAGGCAGTCGCGGCGGCGTCGGATCGGGTGATGGCGGCGCTGATCGCGGGGCTCGAGCTGGAGTTCGGGCGCGGCGCCGGCGAGGGGCTGGCGCAGCGGTTTCTGGCGGCGGAGGAAGCGGACTTTCGCTGGGACGCGCGCACAGCGGAGCGCTGGCTGGGAAGCTACGAGGGCGGGCTGGACGACGAGGATCTGGTGCTCGATCGGGTGGCGATCTGCGGGTGTCTCGATGCCGCATGGTTCGCGGCGACGATGATCGTGGACGGCGACGGCGCGGCGCACGGGATGGAAGGCTGCCGGGTATTGGACGGCGAAGGATCGGCGCGGGCGGCGATGCTGGCGGCCAGGTGATGGCATGCAACCGGGGGTCGGGCGCGATGCGGACAGCATGGCGTCCGGCTCCCTTTGCGCTGCTCGACGGCGGGGCGCGGCGTCAGGTCCGGGTGGTGGAAATCAGGGCGAAACGCGGCATGGGAGCGGCAAGGTGGCGTAAGGCAAGGTGGCGTAAGGCAAGATAAAGACACGGCACCCCTGGTGCCGTAACCTGTTGTCTGCACATCCCTTTTTCGCCATCCCGCCGGCACTGTCGGGATCCCGCCCGGTGCCATCCTCGCGCCAAGCCACGCTTTTCCGCGGGATTCGCCGGCACCGGTTTTCACGGGGCGCGTCTGTCGCCATGATTGCCGCGCCACGCTTGCGGGAACCCACCTCATCATGGCCGACGATACCGAGTTCGAACCCCGGCTCGGCCGGCAGCGTGTCCAGGGCGGCAAGCCCGCGCGCCGCTATCTGAGCCGCGTGCTCGCGGCCGCCGCGCTGGCGCGAAGCGGTGCACCGGCAGGCGGCCGCAGCGCCGGCTTCTCCGGCAGCCGGATCGGTCGCGGTGCCGGCGTCGGCCGCGTGCTCGCCGCGCGGGGCCCGCACGCGGCGCTCCGCCAGCGCCGCGTGATCGTCAAGGCGAGCATCGTCAGGCTGGCCGGCAAGGGGGCGGATGCCGCCGCGGCGCACCTGCGGTATCTGCAGCGCGACGGCACGACGCGCGAGGGCGATCGCGGCGCGCTCTACGGCGCCGAGACGGACGGCGCCGACGGCGCCGCATTCCGGGCTCGCGGCACCGGTGACCGTCATCAGTTCCGCTTCATCGTCTCCCCCGAGGACGGCGCCGAGTATGACGACTTGAAGTCGCTGACCCGGCGGCTGATGACCCAGGTCGAGGACGACCTCGGCACCCGCCTCGACTGGGTCGCGATCGACCATTTCAACACCGGTCATCCGCACACCCACATCGTCGTGCGCGGCGTCGACGAGCGCGGCGCCGATCTCGTCATCGCACGCGAGTATCTGACCCAGGCCATTCGCGAACGCGCCGCCGAGCTCGTCGACCTCGATCTTGGCCCCAGGACGGCGCGCGCGATCGAGACGGCGCTGCGCGCCGAGGTCGAGCAGGATCGATTGACCTCGATCGATCGCGACCTGCTGCGCGGTGCCGAGGCCGACGGCATCGTCGAGGCGCGCGGCGCGACCGCGTTCGAACAGACGATCCGCGCAGGGCGCCTCGCCAAGCTCCAGCGGATGGGTCTCGCCGAGCGGGTCGGCAGCCATCGCTTCCGCCTCGCCGACAACCTCGCGGACACGCTGCGCCGCATGGGCGAACGCTGCGACATCGTCCGCACCCTCCAGCGCGCGCTCACCGACGCCGCGGTCGACCGCGCGGGCGTCGACCAGAATGTCTATGATCCATCGGCCGAGGGTGCCCGGCGGCTGGTCGGGCGCCTCGTCGCGCGCGGGCTCGCCGACGAACACGCCGACCGGCACTATCTCGTCGTCGACGCCGTGGACGGGCGCAGCCATTACGTCGCGATCGGCAGGGGGCTCAACCTGGAGAGCGTCCCGGCCGGCGCGATCGTCGCGATCGAGCCGGTCCGGGCCACCGTTCGCGCGGCCGACCGGACGATCGCCGAAGTCGCGGTCGCGAATGGCGGCGTCTACGACATCGACGCGCATCTGCGTCACGATCCGGGCGCCACCGAAGACTTCGCGCAGACCCATGTCCGCCGGCTCGAGGCGATGCGGCGGGGCGGGGGCGGGGTCGAACGCACGCCGTCGGGTCAATGGATGATCGCGGCGGATCATCTCGACCGGGTCGAGGCCTGGGAACGCACCCGGCTGGCCGATCGGCCGGTCGCGGTCGCGATCCTCTCGCGTGCGCCGCTCGATCGGCTCGTCGACGCGCACGCTGTGACCTGGCTCGACCGTGAGGCGGTATCGGCCGCGCCCGAGCCGCTCCGCGATGCCGGGTTCGGGCGCGACGTCAGGCTGGCGCAGGAGCGGCGCCGGCTATGGCTCGTCGAGCAGGATCTGGCCGAGGCGGCAGGCGATCAGCGTCGGTATCGACCGGGTGCGCTGGAAACCCTGCGACGTCGCGAATTGATGACAGCCGCCGACCGGCTCTCGTCGGAAATCGGGCTGCCGTTCGCCGATCCCGGCGACGATCCCCGGGTGTCGGGCATCTATCGGCGCTCGATCGACCTCGCGAGCGGCCGCTATGCCCTCATTGAGCGGAGGTGGGATTTTACCCTGGTGCCGTGGCGGCCGGTCCTCGAGCCGCATGCGGGCAAGGCGGTGTCCGGCATCGTGCGTGGCGATGGCATCAGCTGGACGATCGGACGCGGGCGAAGTGGTCCCTCGATCACCTAGCAAGGCCATCCATGCGTACGGACGACCGAAGGCGCTCGATCGGTATAACAGCCCCGTCGCTTCGGCTCGCCCGGGATTGCCTCACGCGCCGATCGCCGCCGCCCAATCCGCTTCGGCGTCATCGACGCCGTCGAACATGTCACCGTCCGCCATCGCTCCACGCAGATAGGCGCGCACCGTTTCGGGATCACCGGCCTTGGGAAAGCGCCGATCGCTCGCCGCGGCTGCGGCCAGCTGACCGACGAATCCGCCGCGATTTGTCTGCCGGGCGAGCCACGCGCCGAAAGCGGGGGCGGGGCTATCCTGCTGGTCGGTCATATCTTCAACCTCGTGCCTCGACTCGGGCATCCTCCTATTGCCATATGTTCTCTTTTCGTTCTAGCTGGGATGGACGCCGTCGAGACACTGATTCGACGCTACCGGAGCCAACGAATGCCAGCCATTTTGCACGTGCGCGCGCTAGCGCGCGTCATGCCATGACCCTCGCTGAGCAGGCCGTACGACGCATCGCGTTGGCGCTGGCGATCGGCGCTCGGCCGCAGCGCTGGATCGTGACCCGCGAGGCGGAAGATGCGCTGCTGGCCGATGCGTTGCCGGATGCCTGGAGTGCGGACCATGCATTGTTGCACGGCCTGCCCGTCGAGCGGGGCCGGCCGCGCTCGGAGTGGGGGCTCGACCTGGTGCTCGCGCCGAGCGCGGCTTGATGTGCGGATGTCGCGGCGCGCGCTGGTCGATCGCGCGCTAGCCGTGCTGGAGGAGGCGCAGGGTCAGACCGCGATCGCGCCGGTCAAGCCGGGGCCGGGGCTCAGGCTCGCGGTCGCCTTCCTCTACGCGGTCAGCGACGATCGCGCGTTTCCGGGCCAGACACCCCGCGAGGCGTTCGAAGCTTTTCTGATGGCCGTCGGCGACGATCGCACCACCGACATGCCCGAGAAGGACGGGCGCGGCCGAGCGGCGACCGGCCTGGCCCTCCTCAATCACATTCGGCGCCGCGTCGGCCATGGGTGACGATCGCACCCATGTCGGTCAGAAGCTCGGCTGCCTGGAACATTGCGCGCTTCACCGCCGGACGATCACGCTCAGCTGTCCGGGATGCCAGCACGTCCGCCGCTACGACGCGGTGGCTTTGTGGTGGATGTTCGAGCGCCGCGGCTGGAACGATCGGCTGCCTGGCGCCTATCGCCGCCTCTATTGCAACGCGTGCCTCGTCACCGCCGGCCGGAAGATCCAGCCCATCGCCGAGATAACCCGCGACCGCCCCGACCCGGAGCAGCCGCCCTATCCCGATGACCGCACTTGGAAGCTGCTCGTTTCGCGCTATCGTTCATGAAGGAGACGACGATGTACCACGTCTATGACGGGCCCCGTGGCTATCGCGATCTGGATGGTGCCGCGTTCGAGGCGTGGCAAGCCGAACAGCGCGCCGAGCAGAAGGCGTTCTGGGATCGATTGGTGTGGCGTCCGATCACCGAGTACGATCGCGACGCCGGCCGAGCCGAGTTGCTCAGGGACGGCCCCAACTGGGCAATCGGGTTCTGGGGGCCGGGCTCGCGCGATTGGTGCGCGGACGACGATGACCTCCGCCCGTCCTGGCGCAATGCCCAGGAGAGCATGATGGCGCATCCGCTGTGCTTCGAGCCGCGGGAGTTTGCGATGATCGAGGACGAGCGCCGCCGCGTCGATTTCATGGCGGATCTGTAGCGATGTGCAACCTCTATAGCCTGAAGGTTGCCCGCTGGGAGTTGATCACCCGTTACGGGGCTGATGACGCTGTCCGTCGCGACGTCGACGAGCAGGAGATGGAGAAGGACTATGTCTCGCCCGGCCGGGAGGGCTGGGTGGTGACGCGCGACGCTGCCGGTCGACACGTCGAGAAGATGAACTGGGGATTCCCGCCGCCGGCCGGAGCGCGCCAGCCGGTCGTCAACGTCCGCAACTATGGCTCGCCGTTCTGGCGATCGGCATTAGCGAACCCGGAGCGTCGCTGTCTCGTGCCCTTCCAGCGGTTTCAGGAGTGGAGCGTCGAGCCTGATCCAGCGACGGGCAAGAAGCGGCCGCATTGGTTCAGCCTGCCATCACGGCCGATAGGCACATTCGCCGGCGTCTGGCGCCCGACGGCTGACGGCCCGCGCTATGCATTTCTGACCTGTGGCTATGACGGCGATCCGGCGGCGCATGTCGTTGGCGCCGTCCATCCGAAGGCCATCCCCGTGATCCTCCATGATGAGGATCACGAGCGGTGGCTGTCGGCGCCGATCGAGGACGCGCTGTCACTCGCCTGCGCGCACCCGTCGCAGTTGATCGCCGTCGACTGAAACGACACGGCACGCGGAACCCGACTCGGGAGCAGTGACTCTGCTCATCAATGGAACGCGCGCGCCCATGGCTATACCGAGGCCTGACGAGATAGCCGACCTGCCCGCCGAGGTTATCGCCGTTGTCGCCGGCGGCAGGAAGATGACTTGGCGGCGGCGCATCGGCGCCGTGGAGCGCCTGCCGACCTGGAAGCACGTAAAGCATAATTGGTGCGTCACGCCCATCGGCACGGTGGAGGAGAAGGATCTGGTCGAGCGGGCCGTCGAGATCGTGCGGAGCGAGCACCCTTACATCGCCTAGACAGGACGAACGACGCTGGTCGATACGGGCGGCAGCTAAAGGCGCAGCAGCCACCACAGGATCAGGCCGCCGACGCCGACCCGCAATGCGGCGTCGAGCATTCTGAGTGCGCGTACGCGATCAGGCACGTCAGTGTTGCGACGCGGCTCACCCGAGAAGGGCAACAGCAGCCGCCCGAGGTTGGGGCGGCCGGGTGGACGGCCGCCGCCAGTCATCTCGCCCCCGGCGTACCGCATTTGGCGAACTTACCGTCCTTGCGACAGACCTTCGCCTTTGTCTTGGTAGGTTCCGGGCACTTCACGAATTTGCCTTTCGCGTCTTTGCAGGGCGCAGCGTAAGCAGGCGTGGCGACGACGCCCAGCGTGGCAACGGCAAGCAGCAGGTGCTTCATGCTCTTTTCCTCGCGGCCATGATGGCCGGTGACAAGACTAGCGCAAGGACCAAGCGCTGCAAGATCGGCTGGCTGATGTCGCTGCCCGCCAGCAGCGCCTCATACCGCCTGGCGATGGCCACGAAGCGCTCGATGCCCACCATTTTACTGGCCGCGGCGCGGGCACCGATCCGCACGGCGATCCTCCACGGAAGATTAATCTGTGGATCGGGCTATAGAAGAGATAAGGCGACCGCTTCACAGTCACTCGAAATCAGCAGGATAGTTTTTACCGGAACGCGCTGTGATAGTCTTCCGTTGCGACGGCGAGTCGCAACAGGAGGAACAGTGATGCAGGAGCACGTCTTTCAGCCACTTGAAGCCCCTATTGCAGGCGACGAATTTGCCCTGGTATCAGGGTCTCGGGTTGAGCGAACTGCTGGCAGAAAGGCGCCATTTGTCGTGCCCGCGGGGGTAACGACCATATGGCTCTATGGTGCGGGCGCGGGATCAGGTGGTTTCGCAGGGGGAAACTCGCCAGGTTCGCAACGACCAGGAGGCGGCGGGATTGGAGGCGCCGGGTGCGCTGCCTATTATTGGAATCCGAACTTCTCGGGATTGCGCTCCGACATTGCTGTTAATCCAGGCGATATCTTCGAAATCGAGATAGGAGCAGGCGGCGATTCAGGGCAGGCGGGTACGCTTACGACTGTCACACAAACCATTCCTGGATCTTCAGCGCCTCAGAAGAAGTTCGCGTTTGGCGACAATGGTCGTTTTGTCACTATTGGCGGCGTAGGAAGCGGGGCTGGCAGAGATCGGTCGGGGGATGGCAGGTCGCTTAATGGTGTTCCTGGCGGTCGAGGCCTCATCGCTTTCCGAGGAAATCAGGATAATCATTGGGGCGGCAATGGCGGCGGAGGTGGTGCCGGGGTCGACGGTGCGGGTGGAAACGGCGGGGCCGGCGGATGTGGTGGCGGTTCGGAAATCGGAATGGGCGGAACCGGCTCCGCTGTTTTCAAGGCGGCGCATCAGGGCAAGCCAGGGCGTCCGGGGGCTGGATGCGGCGCAGGCGGCGGTGGCGGCGGCGGCGGTGGTGATACGGATAAGGACGGCAACACCGGATTAGGCGCTATGGGCGGAAAAGGCGGCGACGGTTTCCTCGAGATATTGTGGTAAGCTCCTGTAGCGCTACAATGCGCAAGCCATGCTGGAGGTTCTTGTGGGACAGTATGGTAGGCTGCCCCAACAAGGAATGGAGCTGAATTACGCAACCAGCGTCAGAACTTGCCCGCAGCGATCAGCTCTTGACGGACACTCCGAGCTTGCGGCGCCTGGGTTTGGCTGGCGCTGCCGACTGCTCGGTTGGTTCGGTCTTTTTACGACCGAGGCCGATCTTCTTCGCCATCGCGCGGCGCGCCTCGCTGTAGGTAGGAGCGACCATTGGATAATCGGCCTTTAGTTTGTAGCGGGCACGATAGTCGTCGGGGGTAAGGCCGTTCGTCGAAAGATGACGGCGCAGCGTGCGATAGGGTTTGCCGTCGATCATGGAGATGATCTGGTCGGGCGAGGCGAGCGATTTACGGACGGTAACGGCCGGCACATGCTCGTCGACGGTATGTTGCCGGGCGTCGGCCTCAATCGAACGGGCGCCGCTGTCGAGCTGCACGATTGCGGCATGGATCGCGGCCAGTAACGACGGCACGGCATCGACCTCGACACGGGTATTAGGATTAGCCAGCCACGCGGCGGTCAGTTCGGTCGCCAGCTCGACCGGGTTTGTCGGATCGTTCATCTGCTCGGTTGCCCCTTGCACTTGTCGCCTTGCTTTCGATCAGCGGCCCGCACCGATGTAGGCAGGCCACAGCGACAATCTCAACACCCCCTTTGGCACGGACAAGCTGATGCTCGGCGGGATCAATCCAGATCCAAGAGTCCGCCCTCACCACGGTCGGCTCCACCGTAAGCTAAAAGCGATCGCATTGCCGAACAGGTTGAAAAGCATTTGTCCGATCCGGACGTGGTCGCCGGCGGTGGAGGCCTCAATGACGATGTCCGACCGGGTCGCTCGATCGGGCGTGATCGAAACGATCTCAGCCACGACCTGCTCCAGCTCCGGCGCGCGCGAGGCGAGCGCGTTTTTCGCCAGACCAATGTCACCAACCAGCTGCCCGCCCGCCAATGGCCTGCTGCATCGACTTAGATGCTACGCATGAGAATCGACAGCTTGCTGGCATGGACAGTGACTGCCTGACGCTTCATGCTGGCCGGAAATCGCATTTACCCTCGGTCCCACGACAGGGTAGAGTCCAGCCTGGCAGGTGCGATTCGGTTCAGCCTGTTTACGGTCCTGCCCGGCGCGGGCCCGGAAATTGCGAAGGCGCATCTATCTTCGGCTGCAGTAGATGGGAAAATCAGGCATAGGCTCGGCGCGGGGACAATTTAGGGCAGCCATGGCACGTAGCGATCTTCTCGTCAGTCTCGTGCGCGCCAGTGCGGCTGGCGATCGGGATACCGTGCGCTCGGCGACCGAAGCGCTTGTCGCCGACGAGCTGGCCAAAAAGCACTATATCGTCGCCGATCGTCTGCAGCGTGCCCTGTCGGCGGTGCCGGTGACTCCGCCTGCGCTCACCTCGACGTCTCAGCAGCCTAATCCTACCAGCGGCCGTGAGGCGATCCTGGAGGTAAGCGCACGCCTGCAGCTCGACGAACTGCTGCTGCCGCTGCCGGCCCAGCAGAGCGGTCGCCAAATCATCGAAGAGCACCGGCGTGCGGATGTGCTGCGGGCGAGCGGGTATGAGCCACGCCACCGCGTACTGCTGTCAGGGCCGCCGGGGAACGGCAAGACCTCCTTTGCGGAAGCGCTCGCCGAAGGCCTTGGCCTGCCCTTTTTTGTGGTGCGCTACGACGCGCTTATCGGCAGCTATCTCGGCGAGACCAATGCACGCCTGCGCAAGCTGTTCGACTACGTGCGGACAACGCCGAGCGTTCTGTTTTTCGACGAGTTCGATGCTATCGGCAAGGAACGCGGCGATACGCATGAGACTGGCGAGATCAAGCGCGTCGTGTCTTTCCTGCTGATGCAGCTCGACCAGCTGCCGAGCTACGTCGTCGTGGTCGCTGCGACTAATCATGGGGAACTGCTTGATCGCGCGGTTTGGCGGCGTTTCCAGATGCGTTTGGCGATCCCCGCGCCGCACCGGCGGGACGTTACGGTGTTTCTCGATCGAGTATTGTCCGATTGGCCAGACACGCCGAGGATGGGTGCGGGCAGAATTGCTGGAAAGTTGGGTGAGGCCAGCTATGCTGAGGTACTCGACTTCTGCCAAAGCGTGCGACGGCGCCAGATATTGGGCTTGGGGGAGATATCTGTAGATGAGGCTTTGCGCGCAGAACTCGAACTTTGGACGGCGCGGGTAACGCCCGAAGCACTCCATGCCCAGCGATCCAACGAAACCGCTTCTGAGGCTGACGCCGCAAGCTGAGCAACCGCGACAGCGCGGGCGTCCTGCTTATGTTCCGGCGCCAGATAGTTTTTCGAGGGCGCGACAGACCGGCACCTTTGGGCCGCAATTCGCGCGTCTGGCCGATGTGCTTGCGCGCGGCGCGAATGCCCTTGAGCTTCGCGCCGATCCGACAGGTCTCGCGCCCGAGCGCCTGCTGGTGTTCGAGGTCCGCGGATCGATCAACGCTTTTGCGACTGCCGTACGCAACGTTGCTGGCCTCGAGCTGATCGACGAAGAGGAGCTCGAAGGCGATGACGGCGACAAGCATCCGTTCGCCTATCTACTCGTCCCGGACATGATTGCGCTTCGTAACCTGGAGTCCCTCTGGCGCCGGTGGCAGACAGGCCGGCTGCTACGAGGCGAAACACCTTGGGCCGCCGTATTCGATTTGCTGCGCGATCTACGGCCATGGGGTCCGTCCGATCGCGTTAATGCCAGCGATGCGTCGTACCTCGAAGCCGCGCTCGAAGGTCTTGATGACGCAGATCTCGTCCGACTGGAAATGGAACTCGTATTTCGGGAGCGCGAGGCGGTCGCGGCCGAACAGCAAGCCAATGTCCGCGCCGCGATAATCGGCCACGGTGGAGCGGTGATCTCGCAGGCTCGGCTGGCGGACATCGGTTACCACGCTCTTCTTGTCGATCTTCCGGCCGCAGCGGTAAGGGCAATTGTCGCCAAGCGTGTCGATGGCATCGCCGGTCTTGAGTCGGTGCTGCACATCCGTCCGCAAAGCGCGCCCACCGAGATCGAGATCGCGGATGCTGGAGAGGCTCCAGCTGCTGCATTAGACGAACGCACCCTTGGCGAGCCAATTCTCGCGTTGTTGGACGGCGTGCCCGTTGCCGCACATCGGCTGCTTGCCCGCCACATCGACCTTGACGACTCGTTCGACCTTGAGCCTGGTGCGCTTGTCGCGAGCCGATCACATGGCACTGCCATGGCATCGTTGATCATCCATGGTGATCGGAACGAACCAGGCGAAGCGCTACCCCGCCAGATCCACATGATGCCGGTCATGGGCGACAATGACGAATTCCCGGCTGACCGGTTGATCGTCGACCTCATCTACCTCGCAATCATGCGGTTGCGCGAGAACCGGCCCAATGTCCTGATCGTCAATCTCTCGCTGGGAAACCGGGTCCGGCCGTTTCACGGCCAGCTCTCCCCATGGGCGCGTCTGCTCGATCGACTAGCGGCCCGTTTCGGGATTTTGTTCATCGTCAGTGCCGGTAACACGACGAGCGATATCCCCGTTCCTGCCTATCCGACCGGCTTGGCCTATGAGCACGCCAACGGCGGCCACCGCGCGACCTCAATGATCAGTGCCCTGCAGGCTGTAATAGGCGACCGGCGCATGTTCTCGCCAGCCGAAACCGTCAACGGTGTGACGGTCGGGGCATGGAACAAGGATGCTGTGCCCGATGCCGATCGAGCGTTGGCGCGCGTCCTGATCGATCCTTTCCCCGCGCATGATACCGCCAATCCGTCGAGCGCGCTCGGGCCAGGCTTCGCTCGTTCTGTAAAGCCCGACATACTGCTCCCGGGCGGGCGCGAACACATGCAGGTTGTGCGCAACCACACCCATATCGAGGTGCGGCCAGGCCGGGCTTCGCGCGGCGCCGGTCTCAAGGTCGCTGCGCCCCCAGCGGGGGCTCGCGAGAATCAGGATGGCTACACCAACGGAACGAGCGCGGCGGCCGCTCTCGCATCCCGGACCTGTCACCGGATCCATGATGCATTGGAACTTGCCTATGGCGACGCTTTCCTCGCCACCCCGGCGCTGCAACGCGCCGTACTATTGAAGGCGTTGCTCGTCCATCCGGCGCGGTGGCCGCGCGATATAGCCGATCTCATCAAAGCGACCGTTGGGCCTTGGGGACGCGGTCAGGCAAGCAAACAAAAAGACAATATTCGTCGCTTCATCGGCTTCGGCTGTGTGGATGCAGACGAGGCAGTCGCATGTGCTGCGGACCGGGCCACCTTCTTCGCAACGGGCACGCTTCCACCCGATCGTAATTTGACCGTCGCCGTGCCCGTCCCATTGACAATGGGGGGCAAGGCCCGCCCGCACAGTCTGTCGGTCACACTCGCCTGGTTCACACCGATAGCACCGGGCCGGAAAAGTTATCGGACGTGTCGGCTCAAAGTTCTCAAGCCTTCCGCAATCGGCGAATTGGGCGTGGCCGGCCATAGCTGGCAGCCGGATGAAAACCAAACCAATCGCGGCACTATTTTCTCGCGATGCTGGGAAGGAGCTGATGCCCCGATCGTGACGGCTGAGATGACCGTGCCACTCATTGTGCAACGCAATCCCGACCAGGGTGCGGCTGTCGATGATCCTGTCACCTTCGGAATGGCGGTCACGCTGGCAATGCCAGGCGAAGTAGGTCTATACGATGAGGTGTTCGCGCGCGTCCGACCGCCAATTCGGGCCGGCGTCAGGTGACGGATTGACTGCATCCCCGGCATCTGATGTCACTAAGCCTCCGACAATCGTGACTCGCAGGCAGAACGAACCAGTTCCTGCAGAAGTCCGACATGTTCCGCGATCCAGCCAAGTTCTTCGGCACTGATCTCATAGTGAGGTGAGTAGCGGGCGTTGACATACGCCTGCCGTAGGAGCTCGAAACAGCGGCGCGGGAAGCGATGCTTGCGCGGCCAGACCGTGGCGAGTTCGGGTACCAACTGCTCGGCCTGACTGCGCAGGAAGTTCAGGCGGTGAGATTTCGGGCTGTAAAGCGTCAGGACCAAGAGGACGCAATGATATAGCCGTTCAACAGACTGGTGGTAGGCAAACGCTGCTTCATTGCGATCGCCTACCGCAGAGGCTCCGTCGCCCATTCGCTTAAACGCCTGTGCGCTGGGAAGCCATTTTGCGAAATGCGTTCTTGCTTCCGCACGTGCCTCATCTGCTGGTAATTCACGCGGACTGGCGAAGCAGAAGCCCTCCGCTTCATAGAGCGCGATGCCCTGCCGCACGATGTCGATGAAGAAGGGACGGCCGCGTTCGAGCTGCGCGTTCAGGTCGCTCAGGCTGTGGACGATGAAGCTGACCGGCGCGGACAAGGTCTTGGTGATCGTCGTCTCGCGCATGAGGCGGTCGTCGGCGGCCGACCACAGCTCGAAGTCGACCAGCCGCTCGTCATTGACGACGACGAGGATGTCATAGTCGGACGTATAGCCGCCAATCGGGTCGTCGACCCAATCGCCGCGCGCATAGCTGCCATACAGCACCAGCTTGAGGATGCGGCCCTGCTTCTTCCACTTGGTCGTCGTGGCGGCGGTCGCCGCCTCGAACTCTTCGAACAGCACCCGCACGACATGCGCCAGCTCGCGTTGTTTCGTGACCGGCAAATGATCGAGCGTGTCGCGCATCCTGTGACCCTAGCGGCTGAATGGGCTGGGCAACAAGCCGCTGACCGCTTGACGGGTGCCTGAAGAGCGGGCGCGCCGCTCCGACGGTCGAAGCCGGCACTATCCGGCGCTTCAACACCCATCAGCACCATTCGATTTAGCGACGCCATACGCGAGTCTTGCCGCGCCGGGTCGACCGACGTGCCCGGCGGAGCATTCGCCACCATGACGCCCACCAAACTCCTGATTGGCCAGATACTGGTCGTGTTCGCCATCGTGCTACTCGGGGTTTGGGCGGCCACCCAATGGGCGGCGTCGATGCTGGCCTACCAGCCCCAACTGGGGCAGCCCTGGGCGGTCGCTGCCGGGGTGCCTGTCTATCGGCCATGGGCACTGTTCGCCTGGTGGTATCATTTCGGCGCCTATGCCGAACCCGTGTTCGACAAGGCCGGGGCACTCGCCGGTGCGAGCGGATTTATCGGCTGCGGCGCGGCGATCGCGGGCTCGCTCTGGCGTGCGCGCCAGGCGAGCAACGTCACGACTTACGGTTCGGCGCGCTGGGCGACGGCTCGGGAAATCGACGCTGCGGGGCTCCACGCAGATGCCGGCGTGATGCTCGGCCGGCTCGGCGACCAGTATCTCCGCCACGCCGGCCCCGAGCACATCATGGCGTTTGCGCCGACCCGATCGGGCAAGGGCGTTGGTCTCGTCGTGCCGACCTTGCTGTCGTGGACCGGTTCGACCGTCGTCCATGATATCAAGGGCGAGAACTGGACGCTGACCGCCGGCTGGCGCTCGCGCTTCTCGCACTGCCTGCTCTTCAATCCGACCGATCCGCGATCCGCACGCTACAATCCGCTGCTGGAGGTTCGCCGCGGCGCCGATGAAGTGCGCGACGTCCAGAACATTGCCGATATTCTGGTCGATCCCGAAGGAGCGCTCGAACGCCGCAGCCATTGGGAGAAGACCAGCCATTCGCTGCTGGTCGGCGCCATCCTCCACATCCTCTATGCCGAGGAGGAGAAGACGCTGGCGCGGGTCGCCACCTTCCTCTCCGACCCGCAGCGCAGCTTCGTCGCGACGCTCGGGCGGATGATGTCGACCAACCATCTGGGCGATGCGGCGAACCCAAAGGTCCATCCCGTCGTTGCATCTGCGGCGCGCGAGCTGCTCAACAAGAGTGAGAACGAGCGATCCGGCGTGCTCTCGACCGCGATGTCGTTCCTCGGGCTCTATCGCGATCCCACGGTCGCCGAGGTCACCTCGCGTTGCGACTGGCGCATCGCCGATCTCGTCGATGGCGAGCGGCCCGTCTCGCTCTTTCTCGTCATTCCGCCGTCGGACATCAGCCGTACCAAGCCACTTATCCGTCTCGTCCTCAACCAGATCGGCCGGCGCCTGACCGAGCGGCTCGACGCGCCCGGCGTCGCGACCCGGCGGCACCAGCTGCTGATGATGCTCGACGAGTTCCCAGCGCTGGGGCGGCTCGACTTCTTCGAGACCAGCCTCGCCTTCATGGCCGGCTATGGCATACGCGCCTTTCTCATCGCGCAAAGCCTCAATCAGATCGAGAAGGCTTACGGCGATCACAACTCGATCCTCGACAACTGCCATGTCCGCGTCGCCTTTGCGACCAACGACGAGCGTACCGCCAAGCGGATTTCCGATGCGCTGGGCACCGCGACCGAACAGCGCGCCATGCGCAACTATGCCGGTCATCGCCTCGCGCCATGGCTCGCCCACGTCATGGTCAGCCGGCAGGAGACCGCGCGTGCACTGCTGACACCAGGCGAAGTGATGCAGCTGCCGCCGACCGACGAAATCGTTCTCATCTCCGGGCTGGCGCCGATCCGGGCGAGCAAGCTGCGCTACTTCCAGGATCGCAACTTCACCGCGCGGGCGCTGCCAGCCCCCACGCTCGGTGAGGGGCGCTACGGCGATCGACCGGCTCCGCGAAGCAACGACTGGGGCCGGTTCGCCCGTCTGCCCGATACCCGCCTCGCAAGGTCGGGCGCCGACGCCGAATACGGCGAAGACGGCGGCAGGGAACACGCGCGTCATCCCGGTATGGCCGAAGAGGTGCCCGCCGCGCGCACCGATCAAGAGCTGCCGGCCGAGATCGGCAGTCCCGACGACGACGGCGACGTGCTCGCCGATCGCCGTGCGATGGATCAGGCGCGCGGCCTCACCGCCATCGCCCGCGGCTACGCGCTCGACGAGAGCAGCGGGCGCGACCTGCTGTCTGGAAACTGAGCCATGAAGGTTCGTCAAAACCTCTATATCGACCAGGCGGTCAGCGACGCGCTGGAGGCGCTCGCAGTCGGGTCTCGGTTCAACAAGAGTCGGCTCGTCAACGATGCATTGGTCGATTGGCTCAACCGACGCGGGTCGGGCAGGGTCGAGTCGGTATTCAAGGACCGGCTCGATCGGATCGCGCGCGAGCAGGAGCTCATCCGCCGCGATATCGAGGTGCTGCTCGAAAGCCTTTCGCTGTTCGTCCGCTATCAGCTCACCGTCTCCGCACCGCTGCCAGACGCCGACAGCGCGGCCCGCGCTGTCGGGCGCGAGCGGTTCGAGGCGTTCGTGTCGCAGGTCGGGCGGCAGCTCGGCTCAGGCACGCGGACGATTGCTCCGCCCGGTCAGCAGGAGAAACCGGCATGAGCGCGGCCGAGCCGATGTCCGACGAGCGCCGACGCGCCATGCTGCGCACCGCGATGGGACCGACGATCGCGGCGGCGCTGGCCGATCCGCTGGTCGCCGAGGTGATGGTGAACCCGGACGGTGCGCTCCGCCTCGATCGCTTGGGCGAGGGGCGAAGCGACGTGCTCGTCCGTCTCGATCCCGCCCAGGTCGAGCGGATCATCCGGCTCGTCGCGAGCCACGCGCGGCTCGAGGTCCATCCCGGCGCCCCGATTGTCTCGGCCGAACTGCCGCCGCATGGCGACGGGGCAGGGGAGCGGTTCGAGGCCCTGTTGCCCCCCGTATCGACTGGTCCCTGCTTCTCGATCCGCAAGCCCGCGACCCGCCTCTACACGCTTGCCGATTACGTCACCGACGGGATCATGCCGGCGTGCGTGGCGGACGAGCTGCGGCGCGCGGTTGCCGACCGGCGCAACATCCTCGTCGCCGGCGGCACCAGCTCCGGCAAAACGACGCTCGCCAATGCCTTGCTCGCCGAGATGGCGAGCCGCGACGAGCGCGTCCTCCTGATCGAGGATACACGCGAGCTGCGCTCGCCCGCGGCCGATACGGTGGCGCTGCGGACGCGAACGGGCAGCGTGACGATGGCCGACCTCGTCCGTTCCACGCTTCGCCTGCGCCCTGACCGGATCATCGTCGGCGAGGTACGCGGGCCTGAAGCGCTCGACATGGTCAAGGCCTGGAACACGGGCCACCCCGGCGGGATCGCGACGGTGCATGCGAACGGCGCCCTCGCCGCGCTGCACCGGCTCGAGCAACTCATCCAGGAAGCGGTCGTCACCGTGCCGCGCCGCCTCATCGCCGACGCCATCGACATCATCGTCTTCATCGCCGGCCGCGGCACGTCGCGCCGCATCGAAACCCTCGCTCGCGTCGGAGGCCTCGGGTCCGACGGCGACTACGCGATCTCCGACCTCATTCCTGCCCTCCAACCTGCACCTGAAGGAGACTGACCCATGCGCCCAATCCACGCCCGCCGCCTGTCCACCCTGCCGATGATCGCCGTCGCCGCCGGCCTGTCTGCCACGATGTCGGCCCAGGCTTGGGCTGCCGGCTCCGGCATGCCCTGGGAGGAGCCGCTCCAGCAGGTTCTCGCCTCGATCCAGGGGCCGGTCGCGAAGATCGTCGCGGTCATCATCATCATCTCGACGGGCCTTACGCTTGCCTTCGGTGAGACCGCGGGCGGCTTCCGCAAGCTCATCCAGATCGTGTTCGGCCTGTCGATCGCGTTCGCGGCGTCGTCGTTCTTCCTCTCCTTCTTCAGCTTCGGCGGTGGGGCGCTGATCGGATGAGCGACGCTCCCTCCACCTCGTCGCCGCACATCGCCGGGTTCGAGGCACCGATCCACGCCAGCCTCGGCTCACCGATCCTGCTCGGCGGCGCGCCACGCGGGATCGCGATCGTCAACGGAACGATCGCGGCGGCGATCGGGCTTGGGCTCCAGCAATGGGCCGTCGGGCTCGCGTGCTGGGCCATCGGACACAGTGTCGCAGTGTTCGCCGCCCGCCGCGACCCGCACGTCGCACCGATCCTCGTCCGCCACCTTCGCCAGAAGGGCTATTTGTCGTGCTGAACCTTGCGGAATATCGTGGCCGCGCCGATCGGCTGGCCGATCACCTGCCCTGGGCCGCGCTCGTGGCCCCTGGCGTCATCCTCAACAAGGACGGCAGCTTCCAGCGCACGCTCCGCTTTCGTGGTCCCGATCTCGAGAGCGCGACCGAGGCCGAGCTCGTCTCCATCTGCGCTCGCGCGAACAACATATTGCGCCGGTTCGGAAGCGGTTGGGCGCTGTTCTTCGATGCCGAGCGCCGGCCGGCGCCCGGCTATGCCGCGAGCGACTTTCCCGATGCCGCGTCCTGGCTGGTCGACGAGGAGCGCCGCGCGGCGTTCGAAGCGGAAGGCGAGCACTTCGAGAGCCGCTATCATCTCACGCTGACCTGGCTTCCGCCCGCTGACGCCACCGAGCGGGCCGGCCGCTCGTTCGTCGAGCAGCCCGAAGGCCAGTCGCCGGCCCGGGACTGGCGGACTGCGCTCGCCGGCTTCGTTTCTGAGACGGAACGCGTGCTCGATCTCTTCGCCGGGTTCATGCCCGAGGTAGAGGCGCTCGACGACACCGATACGCTGTCGTTTCTCCACGGGACGATCTCGTCGCGTAGGCATCGGGTCGCGGTCCCCGCCACGCCGATGTATCTCGACGCGCTGCTCGCCGACACACCGCTCGTTGGCGGCCTCGCGCCGAAGCTTGGCCACCAGCATCTGCGCACCGTCACTCTCCTCGGCTTCCCGATGCTGAGCCGTCCCGGCCTGCTCGACGCGCTCAACCACCTCGATTTCGGCTATCGCTGGGTCACCCGCTTCATCGCGCTCGACAAGATCGACGCCACCAAGGCACTCACCAAACTTCGGCGGCAGTGGTTCAATAAGCGCAAGTCGATCGCCGCACTGCTGCGTGAGGTAATCTACAACGAGCCGACGCAGCTGCTCGACAGCGATGCCGACAATAAGGTGATCGATGCCGACGTCGCGCTGCAGGCGCTCGGCGGCGACCACGTCGCCTTCGGCTATCTGACGGTGACGATCACTGTAGCCGACACAGACCAGTCGCGCGTCGACGCCAAGGTTCGCGCGATCGAGCGGGTCGTCAACGGCCTCGGCTTCGCGGTCAAGCGCGAGGAGATCAATGCCGTCGAGGCCTGGCTGTCGTCGCTCCCCGGCCAGGTCTACGCCAACGTTCGACAGCCGCTCGTTCATACCCTCAACCTCGCTCACCTGATGCCGCTGCCGGCAGTATGGGCTGGCCCATCCCGCAATGCCCATCTTAGCGGCCCGCCGCTGCTGCACGCGCAGACCGCTGGATCGACGCCGTTCCGCGTGTCGAGCCATGTCGGCGACGTCGGGCACATGCTGATCGTCGGGCCGACGGGCGCGGGCAAATCGGTTCTGCTCTCGCTCATGGCGATGCAATTCCGCCGCTATCGCGATGCGCAGGTCTACATCTTCGACAAAGGGCGGTCTGCCCGCGCCGCGACGCTGGCGATGGGCGGCGAACACCATGCGCTCGGCGTAGGCGCAGTCGCGAGCGCGCAGGATCGGTCTGAGCTTGCCTTTCAGCCGCTCGCCGCCATCGACGATCCTGCCGTGCGCGCCTGGGCCTTGGAGTGGATCGTTTCGCTGTTCGCGCAGGAGAAGGTCGCCGTCACGCCCGAAGTAAAGGATATAGCCTGGTCAGCGCTCGGCAGTCTCGCCGGTGTACCGGCGGCGGAACGCACGCTTACGGGACTGTCCCTCCTTCTCCAGTCCAACGCGTTGCGGACGGCGCTCGCGCCCTACACGCTCGAAGGTCCGTACGGTCGGCTGCTCGATGCGGCCGAGCAGCGCCTCTCCTTCGCCGACGTTCACTGTTTTGAGACGGAGGATCTGCTCGGGCAGGCGAGCGCCGTCGCCCCTGTCCTGACCTATCTGTTCCATCGGCTCGAAGAACGGTTCGATGGCCGGCCGACGCTGCTCATCCTCGACGAGGCCTGGATATTCCTCGACCATCCGCTGTTTGCGGCGCGGATCAGGGAATGGCTGAAGACGCTGCGCAAGCGCAACGTTGCTGTTGTCTTCGCGACACAGAGCCTCGCCGACATCGCCGGAAGCAGCATTGCGCCGGCCATCATCGAGAGCTGCCCGCAGCGCATCCTGCTTCCCAACGACCGGGCCGCTGAGCCGCAGTCGCGCGCCGCGTATGAGCGGTTCGGCCTCAACGAGCGACAGATCGAACTCATCGGCAACGCCATCCCGAAGCGGCAATATTACCTGCAGTCCGCACGCGGCAATCGCCTTTTTGAACTCGGGCTGGGACCGATCGCGCTCGCGCTGTGCGGCTCCGCGGACCCGGCATCGCAGGCCGCGATCGATCGGCTGATTGCCGAGCACGGCCCGTCGGCCTTCGCCGCCCGCTTCCTCGAACACGCCGGACTCGGCTGGGCGGCGTCGCTGCTTGACCGCTTCGATGGCCCACACCGCCTCCAGGGAGAACCATGATGACGACCGCAACACCTCGCCCCCGTCGCTCGCTCGCGCGCTGCCTCGTTGCCGGGACGTCCGGTCTCTCTACGGCCTGTGTGGCCGGGGTCGTCTGGATCTCCCCGGCAAGCGCCCAGATCGCCGTCTACGACCCGACCAACTTCTCGCAGAACGTGCTCACCGCAGCGCGCGCGCTCCAGCAGATCAACAATCAGGTCCGCTCGCTCCAGAACGAGGCGGCCATGCTGCTCAACCAGGCCAAGAACCTGACCGCCATCGGCTTCCCGGAAATCCAGGCGCTGACGCAGAAGCTCCGGCAGATCGACCAGCTGATCGGGCAGGCGCAGGGTATCCAGTTCCGCGTCGCGTCGACCGAGCAGCAATATCGCCAGCTGTTTCCGGCAAGCTTCGATGCGACGATGACATCGGGCCAGCAGGCGCGAGCGGCACGCGACCGGCTCGACACCTCGATCGACGCTTTCGGCCGGACGATGGCCGTCCAGTCCGAAATCGTCGAAAACGTTTCCGCCGACGCCCAGGCGCTGAACGGGATCGTTGCGCGCAGTCAGGGCAGCCCGGGTGCGCTGGCCGTGGCGCAGGCCACCAATCAGCTCCTCGCGCTGACGGCCAAGCAGCAGTTCCAGCTCCAGACCATGATGGCCGCGCAGTACCGCGCCGAGGCGCTCGAGCAGGCGCGACGCGTCCAGATGGAGTCGGATGCGCGCGCCGCCAGCCGCAAGTTCCTGGGCTCCCGCTCGGCGTACACGCCGCTTCCGAGCGGTCACTAGGCCTCCACGACGACATCGCGCGTCGACAACACCTCGCTCACCGGGTCACACCAGCATGAACGACCTCAACGTCATCGACCGTTTTCTGGCCGATTTCATTCGCTACATCGACAGCGGCTTCGGTCTGCTCGGCAGCGACGTCGCATTCCTGACCGGCACGCTGATCGCGATCGACATCACGCTGGCAGGACTGTTCTGGGCGCTGGGTGGCGAGCAGGACGTGATCGGGCGCTTTCTGCGCAAGATCCTTTACGTCGGCGCCTTCGCGTTCATCATCAACCGGTTCTCGTCGCTCGCCGACATCGTTTTCCGGTCGTTCACCGCCGCCGGAATCACCGCGGGCGGGGGTGGCATGAGCGCCGACGATCTGCTGCGGCCGGGCCGGCTCGCGGGCGTCGGCTTCAGCGCAGCCTGGCCGCTGCTCCAGCAGGCGTCGGACCTCAGCGGGCCGGTCACCTTCTTCACCAATTTCGCGACCATCGCCGTGCTGCTCATCGCCTGGGCGCTGACGATCATCACCTTCTTCGTCCTCGCGGTGCAGGTCTTCGTCACGATCCTCGAATTCAAGCTGACCGCGCTTGCCGGCTTCGTGCTGGTGCCGTTCGCGCTCTGGAACCGGACCAGCTTCCTTGCCGAGCGGGTGCTCGGCAACGTCGTGAGCGCCGGGATCAAGGTGATGGTGCTCGCGGTCATTATCGGCATCAGCGCGAATTTCTTCGCGGAGTTCGCTTCGACCGCACAGGGCGACGCCGATATCGCGACGGCGCTGAGCCTGCTGCTCGCCTCGCTGACGCTGTTCGGGCTTGGCATCTTCGGACCGAGCATCGCCTCGGGATTGGTCGCGGGCGCCCCGCAGCTCGGGGCCGGCGCCGCCCTAGGCACGACGGCGGGCGCCGTCGGCATCGCCGCGCTCGCCACCGGCGGTGCGGCCGCCGGTGCGAAGGCGCTGGGCAGCGCGGCACTCGGGGCGGTGAGGGCAGGCACGGCCATGGGGTCGGCCGCACGCACCTCCTACCAGCTTGGGCAGGAGACGGCTGGATCGAAGAGCGTCGGGTCAGGTCTTTCCGGCGTCGCGAAGGCGGCCGGCGGTGCCGTCCGGCAGCGGATGTCGTCGGCGCTCGGACTGGGCGAGGCGGCCGAGGCCGGGCGCCAGGCCGCATGGGCTGGCCTCAACGGCACCGCCAAAAGCAGCGCTGCGCCTGCCGGTGACGGTGCGCCGACCTGGGCGCGGTCACTCCAGCGCAGGCAGAACGCCCGTCATCACAGCCAGGTCGCCATGCACGCGCTTCGTGACGGCGATCGCGGCGGCGCCTCCGCCACCCCCGACATCGCAGAGAAGGATGCCTGAGCCATGTATTTCAAACGTAGCGTCCAGCGGTACGGCCGGTCGCCTGAACCCGTGACGCCCTATCAGCGAGCAGGCCAGGTCTGGGACGACCGCATCGGGGCGGCCCGCATCCAGGCGCGCAACTGGCGGGCCATGGCGTTCGGCCTGCTGGTCTGCTCCGGCGGGTTATCGGCGGCGCTGATCTGGCAGTCGCTGCAGAGCCGTGTCGTCCCCTATGTGGTGGCGGTCGACCAGCTCGGCGAAGCCAGGGCGATCAGCGAAGCGGAGGCGACGTATCGGCCGACCGACGCGCAGATCGCGTGGCAGCTTGCCCGCTTCGTCGAGAACGTCCGATCGATCTCGCTCGACCCCGTCCTCATGCGCCGGGATTGGCTGTCGGCCTATGACTTCGCGACCCAACGTGGCGCCGCGTTCCTCGGCGACTATGCGAGGAGCGCCGATCCATTCGCGGGGATCGGCGATCGCTCGGTCTCGGTCCAGGTCACCAGCGTCGTCCGCTCGTCGGACACCTCATTCCAAGTTAAATGGACGGAGTCGGCGTTCAATCGCGGCAAACAGACCGGCGTCTCGCACTGGACCGGGATCCTGTCTGTTGTGATGAAACCGCCGAACTCCGCCGAGACGCTGCGCAAGAACCCGCTCGGCCTCTACGTCGATGCGATCGATTGGAGCCGGGAGCTGGAGCCAGCAGGCCCGACGACGGCCATGGTCGAGCCGACGCGGCCGCCAGACAATCTGCCGCTCGGATCACCGCTCGATCCGATGCTGGCATTGCCGACCCCTGCCACCCCGCAACGGAGAACCCTGCCATGAGACCGATCCTCTTTGCGTCCGCTTTCAGCCTGGCGGCCGCCGTTGGCGGCCAAGCCACAGCGCAGCGCAGCGGACAGCAGAACTTGCGCGATGAGCGCGCGGTCGTGGCTGCGGCGAACCAGCACGCGACGCTTGGTCCAGCGGCAGCGGGGTACGTCAATGCGGCGCAGGTCTATCCCTACAGCGAGGGCGGCATCTACCGGGTCTACGCCGCGCCGGGACGCGTGACCGACATCGCGCTCCAGCCCGGGGAGCAGCTCGGGGCCGTAGCCAGCGGCGACACCGTGCGGTGGGTGATCGGCGATACCACCAGCGGGGCAGGGGGCGACAAACGCGTCCACATCCTCATCAAGCCGTTCGCCGGCGGCCTCGCGACGAACCTCGTCATCACCACCGAACGTCGGACCTATCATCTCGCGCTGTCGAGCGCCGTCGGCGCAGCCATGACCGCGGTATCGTGGAGCTATCCGCAAGACGCACTCATCGCGCTCCAGCGGCAGAGCGAAACGCAAGCCGTCGCAGAACCGACCGCGCGGGGGCTCGACGTCGAGCAGCTTCGCTTCGATTACGCCATCACCGGTGACAAGCCGAGCTGGCGTCCGCTCCGCGCGTTCGACGACGGGCGTCAGACCTACATCGAGTTCGCGCCCACCTTGGCTGTCGGCGAAGCGCCGCCGCTGTTCCTCGTCGATCCCAAAGGAGGCGTCCGGCTCGTGAACTACCGCGTGCATGGCCGCTTCTACATCGTCGATCGGCTCTTCGACGTCGCAGAGTTGCGGCTTGGCACGCAGCATCAGGAGATCGTCCGCATCGTTCGCACCGCTCCCGCGCACGCCGGGAAAAGGAGCTGATGGCCATGGCACCGCATGAAGTCGCGGAGGTCGTGGAAACGCTGCCCGCCAAAGTCGATCCGGAGACGCTGGTGTTGCGAGCGAAGCCGCCGCGGGCGATCCGGTTCAAACGTGGTGCGGTGGTCGCCGTCGCGGCCATGGCCTCGGTGAGCCTGATCGCCACGGTTTGGGTCGCGCTCAAGCCGTCCGCCTTCCATATCGTCGGCAATGACGCATCGCGCGATGTCGCCGCCGTCGCACCGACCGAAGCCCTTGCCGCCTTGCCGACGAGCTACGACGGTGTTCCCAAGCTCGGTCGGCCACTTCCCGGCGATCTCGGGAAGCCGATCCTCGATCACGAGCGAGCCACGACGGGGCTTGATCTGCCGTCGGCGCCCGCCGCGTCCCCGCGTGCCATCGACGTGCAGCGCGAGCAGGCCATCGCGCAAGCGACGGCGGCTCGCGAATCGGCGTTGCTGGTGACCTCTTCGACCCGGCAGCCGGCAGCACCGGACGCACCGGTGGTCGCTGCCGGTCCAAGGCCGGTGCCTGGCGCGGCGATCAGCGCGCCGACGCTGCCCGACGCGGAGCGCGAGCCTGGCGGGCAGCAGCGAAAAGCTGAATTCGTCGCAGGAAGCGACAGGGCGGGGGCGTTCGATCCTCACACAGTCGCGCCACCCGCATCGTCCGCCCCGTTGAGCGCCGGCAGCGTCATCAACGCGGCGCTCATCACCGGGCTCCGATCGGACCTTCCGGGCCTGGTGATCGCGCAGGTCACCGAGCGCGTGTTCGACAGCGCGACCGGTCGCGTGCTCCTCATCCCGCAGGGCGCGCGGCTCATCGGCACCTACGACAGCGTCATCGCTTTTGGACAGCAGCGGGCACTGGTCGTCTGGCAGCGCATCCTGTTCCCCGACGGCAGCTCGCTCCAGATCGACAACGTGCCGGCGACCGATCCCGCAGGCTATGCCGGTCTCGCCGACAAGGTCGACTTCCACAGCTGGACACTCCTCAAGGGCGTCGGCATCTCGACGCTGCTGGGGGTCGGCTCGACCCTTTCCCTGGCGGGCGAGAGCGACCTCGTCCAGGCGTTGCGCCAATCAACGCAGCAGAGCGCCACGCGCGCCGGCGACCAGCTCACGTCGAAGAACCTGCAGGTACAGCCGACGATCACCGTGCGTCCCGGCGCCCCAGTTCGTCTTGTCGTTCACCGCGACTTGATCCTGCCTCCCTGGCACTCGTGAGGAGACCGAACCATGCCCGACATCAAGCTTCCACGCCTCCCTGATCGCACGCCGGTTAAACTGACGCTCAGCATCCTGCCGGAACTGCAGGCCCGTCTGGATGCCTATGCCCGAGTCTATACGGCGACATACGGAACGTCGGAACCGGTCACCGAGCTGGTTCCCGCGATGCTGACGAGCTTTCTCGACGGGGATCGCGAATTCGCCAGGATGAACCGCGGCGGGGCCGCTCCTCAGGGCTGAGGCGACGGCCGTGCTGTTGACCCTCGTCGAAGCGGCCGCCTTTCTCAAGCTGCATCCCAACACGGTACGCAAGCTCGTGAAGACGGGCGTCCTCCCCGGATCGCGGATCGGGCGGAGCTGGCGTTTTCACGAGGACGACCTTGTCGCCGCGACTCGGGCGAACTATTCTGCGCCCGCACGAATGCAGCCGAGTGCCTTATCCAAGGAGGCAACATGGCACTCTGGAAACGTGCAGACATTTACTACGTCAAGCTCACAGCACCTGACGGAACGGTCATTAGACGCTCTACTGGCACGACCGACAGGCGTAAGGCCGAGGAATACCACGACAAGCTGAAGGCCGAGCTGTGGGATCTTGCCAGGTTGAAGCTGAAGCCGATGCGGACATGGGACGAGGCGGCTTTGCGGTGGCTGCAGGAGAAGAAGCACAAGAAGTCCTACAGGGACGATGTGTCTCGGATCCGGTGGTTTACCAAGCATCTGCGTGGCAAGACGCTGGACCAGGTGAGCAGGGACATGATCGACGGGATCATCTCTCGCCACCACGCTCGTTCGAGCACGCGTACGAAGGATCTCTACGTGGCGCTGATCCGCGCCATATTCCGGATGGCGCAGCGCGAATGGGAGTGGATCGAGCAGGTGCCCGCGTTCAGGACCTACACGAGGAACGGTAAGGTCCGGGTGCGCTGGCTGACCCACGCGCAGGTCGAACGCCTCCTCGCGGAACTCCCGGCTCATCAGCAGGATCTGATGCTGTTCGCGCTCGCCACCGGGCTGCGGCAGGGCAATATAAAGAGACTTACCTGGGATCAGGTCGATCTTGCCCGCCGCATCGTCACGATCGAGCACGGGGACACCAAGAACGGTGAGGCGCTGGGCGTACCGCTCAACGATCTCGCAGTCTCGGTTCTCGAGCGGCAGATGGGGAAGCAGTGCGAGCACGTGTTCACCTATGCCGGGCGTCCGATCGGCCAGGTGAACACACGACATTGGCGAGCGGCGCTGAAAAGGGCCAAAATCGCCGATTTCCGCTGGCATGACCTGCGCCATACCTGGGCGAGCTGGCTGCGGCAGAATGACGTGCCCACCTGGGTGCTTCAGGAGCTGGGTGGCTGGAAATCGGAGGCGATGGTGCGTCGCTACGCGCACATGTCGACGAAGCATTTGCAGCCTTACGCAGACCAGCTAATTTTCGAGGGCACAAAGGCTCCGGCCCGCCCCTCGAGCGTCAACCCCAGTCAAGGGCACAAAAATGGTCACAGTGCAGCGCCGGCCCGGCTCAGGCTCGTTGCCGGCACCGATCTAAGTCACTGATAAGAAAGGAATGAAAATGGTGGACGCACTTGGGCTCGAACCAAGGACCCGCTGATTAAGAGTCAGCTGCTCTACCAACTGAGCTATGCGTCCATTCCGTCGGTCTGGGGTGGTCGCCTTGCGGGCGGCCCCTCGTCGGGAAGCGCGCGGTTAGCACCGCTGGCGGATCATGCAAACCCTTTTTTCGTCTACCACGCCGGCCGGCGTCGATTCTGCCGGTCGATCGCCATCAGGATGCCGAGGCAGAGCAGCACGGTCATCTGTGCCGATCCGCCGTTGCTGAACAGGGGGAGGGGGATGCCGACGACCGGCGCCAGGCCCATCACCATCGCCAGGTTGATCGCGACGTAGAAGAAGATCGTCATCGACAGGCCGGCAGCGGTCAGCTGCGCGAAGCGCGAGGTGGCGTGCTGCGCGACGTTCAGGCCCCAGCGGATCACCAGCAGATAGGCCGCGATCAGCAGGACGCCGCCGACCAGTCCCCATTCCTCTGCCATGGTGGCGAAGGCGAAGTCGGTATGCCCTTCCGGCAGATAGTCCAGGTGGCTCTGGGTGCCGTTCAGATATCCCTTGCCCCAGATGCCCCCCGATCCGATCGCGATCTTCGACTGGCTGATGTGATAACCGGTGCCGAGCGGATCGCTTTCCGGATCGAGAAAGATCAGGATGCGGTTACGCTGATACTCGTGAAGCACGAAATTGACCGCCAGCGGCGCCGCAACGGCGATGCCCAGTGCTCCGCCCACGAACAGCCGGAGCGGGATCCCCGCCAGGAACATGACGGTCGCGCCGCCCGAACAGATCATCAGCGCGGTGCCGAGATCGGGCTGCAGCATGACGAACGCCGCCGGAACGCCGATCAGCGCCGCTGCCGGCCATACCGCTCCGAAGGTCCGCGTCTGTCCCGCCGGAAGCAATTCGTAGAAGCGGGCGCAGGCGAGCACGATCGACAGCTTCATGAACTCGGACGGCTGCAGGCGGATGAAACCCAGATCGAGCCATCGCTGGCTGCCGCCGCCGACCTTGCCGACCACCTCCACCGCCACCAGCGCCAGCGTGATGACGATATAGGCGGGCAGGGCGCCGCGCCTGAACCAGTCCTCCGGTACCCGGGACACGACGATCGCCCCCATCAGGAACACGCAGAACCGGATGCCCTGCGGCAAGGCCCAGGGCCGCGGGCTGCCGCCGGCAGCGGAATAGAGCATCATCACGCCGAAGCCGCTGATCGCGGCGACGAGGAAAAGCACGCGCCATGGAAGGCGGGCCAACGGTTCCGGGATCAGGCGGCTGCTCATGGCGTATGTTCCGTCGTTCCCTCGGCCGCCGGCGTATCCGCGGCCGGTGCCTCCGCCAGTGCGGCCTGCGCCTGATTGGCGAGGGAGGTTGCCGCCTCGACCGCGGGCGCATCGCTGGGTACCGTCGCATCGGTCTTCGTCGCCGCGGCAGCGGGCGCGGGATTGCGGGAAGCGCGGTACGCCGCCTCCTGCGCGGCCATCCGCATCCGGATGTCGCCGCCCCATGTCGGCTCGACCTCCGCCAGGCTGGCGAGCGCGCGGTCGCGATCGAGCAGATAGGTCATGATATCGCGCCCGATCATCGGCGTGTCCAGGTTGCGCACGGTGTGGCCGTTATGCTCGAGCACGATGCCCGCGGCATAGCGCGGGTTCTCCGCCGGCGCGAAGCAGACGAACAGCGCGTGGTCGCGCAGCTTGAACGGCAGCTGCCCGTTCTTCAGCACGCCGCCCCGCCGCTCCGCCATGGTGATGCGGCGCACCTGTGCGGTTCCGGTCTTGGCCGCGATGCTCATGCCCGGCACCAGCAGGCGCGCCGCCGCGCCCGTCCCGCCGCCGTTCACCACCGCCCACATCGAATCGCGCACCAGCTGCAACTGTTCGGACTGGAAGGGCAGGGCGGGGGCGTCACGGTGGACCTGATCGGCGAGAATGCTCGGCTGCAGCGCCCGCCCGCTGGCGATCCGCGCCGCCATGATCGCCAGCTGGAGCGGGTTGGCGAGGACATAGCCTTGCCCGATCGAGGCATTCAGCCCGTCCGCGACGGTCCAGCGATCCTTGTACTTCCGCTCCTTCCACGCGCTGTCCGGCACGGTGCCGTACCGCTGCGTGGTGAAGGGCAACTCGAATTTCTGGCCGAGCCCCAGTTCGCGGGCGACCGGGGCGATCCGGTCGTAACCCAGCCGGCGGATCATCTCATAGAAGTAGATGTCGCACGACTGTGCCACCGCGGTCTTCATATCGACCGGTCCGTGGCCGCCGCGCTTGTGGCAGTGGAACACGCCGGTGCCCACCCGGATCGCGCCGCTGCAATTGACCCGGTCGCTCGGGCTGACCCCCGCGGTCATCAGCGCCAAGGTGTTCATCGGCTTGACGGTCGAGCCCGGCGGATAGAGCCCCTGCGTCACCTTGTTCATCAGCGGCACGTGGTCGTCCTCCGACAGCATCTGCCATTCCAGATGGCTGATCCCGTCGGAAAAGCTGTTGGGATCGTATGCGGGCATCGACACCATGCACAGCATCTCTCCCGTGCGGCAGTCGATCACCACCGCCGATCCGGAATTGGTGCCGAGCCGCCGGGCGGCATATTCCTGCAAGCCCGCGTCGATCGTCAGGCGCGCGTTCTTGCCCGGCACATCGGGCCGGGTGGCGAGTTCTGCCACCAGCTTCCCCCGCGCCGTCACCTCGACACGCTTGGCGCCGGCCTGGCCGCGGAGCCGCTGCTCCATCGCCTTTTCCAGCCCGTCCTTGCCCAGCTTGAAGCCGGGCGTCACGAGCAGGGGGTCGCGCGTTTCCTTGAACTGTTCGGCCGTCGGCGCGCCGACATAGCCGGTCAAATGCGCCACCGCCGCTCCCGCGGGGTAATGCCGCGCGAACCCGCGCGTCGGCTGGACGCCCGGTAACTCGGGCAGGCGGACGCTGACCGCCGCGAACCGCTCCCAATCGAGGTTCTCGGCGACCTGCACCGGCTGGAACCCCGCCGCATGCTCCAGGTCGATCCGTACGCGCTCGAGCTCCTCGGGCGTCATGCGCAACAGGACGCCGAGGAGCTTCAGCACGCGATCATTGTCGCGCAGCCGGTCGGGAATGATGTCGACCCGAAAATCCGTGCGGTTATTGGCGATCGGCGCGCCGTGCCGGTCGATCAGCCAGCCGCGCCGGGGGGGCACCAGCGTCGCATTGACCCGGTTGCTTTCGGACAGGATGTTGTACCGCTCGTTCTCCGCGATCGACAGCCAGGCCATCCGCCCGGCCAGCAGCCCGCCCATGCCGACGGTGCCCGCACCCAGCAGCCAGGCGCGGCGGGAGAAGCTGTACGCCTGCATCGCCGGTGTCACGACCTTGGGCGGCCCCCTCATGCCATTCCTCGCTTCCGATCGATCCAGGCGACCAGCCGCGCCGCGACCGGGAACAGCAGGATGGTCGCCGCCGCCTGTACCAGCAGGGCGCCGTCGACGGGTGCGCCGACCGGCATCGCCAGCACGCGTCCGCCTGCCAGGCAGAAGAATACCGCGCCGCTCGCGATCAGCCAGTCCTGCCAGAAATCACGGAACACCATCCGCCGCTCGATCAGGTCGATCGCGAGGAAACAGAGCGACCACAGCAGCACCGCCGATCCCAGCGGCTGCCCGCTCACCAGATCGTCGAAGAAGCCGAGGAGCGCGGCCGCCCAGGGCCGCAGCGCGAACCGCGCCAGCAGCCGCCACGCCAGCAGCATCAGCAGGCCGAACGGCGGCAGCAGCGGCACGGTGGCGATCACCGGCACGATCGTGATCAGCGAACCCATCGCGACCGTCACCCACGGCAGCGCGCGGGCACGGCCGGGCGCAAGGGCCGGTGCGAACGGATCGACGTCGGGCGGGCTCATGGCGCCTCGGCGGGAGCGGGGCCGGGGAGGGACGGGGGCAGCGGCATGAACGCCTTCTCGACCAGCGCGAAATCCAGCGCATCGGGCTGCGCGAACGGCCGCGCGATCACACTGTCGATCCCGTTCGCGACGACCCGGGCGACGGGAATGCCCGGCGTGTAGAGGCCGCCGGTTCCCGACGTGACGAAGACGTCGCCGGCTCCGAACCGGACGTTGGTCGCATTCACGGAACGGATGTCGACCGATCCGTCCGCCCGCCCGGCGGCGATCGCCGCCAGTCCGTCGCGGGCGCGACGCACCGGTACGACGCTGTCCGCATCGGTCAGCAGCAGCACGCGCGCCGCATTGGGGCTGGTCTCGATCACCCGGCCAACCAGCCCCTCCGGCCCGCGCACCGGCATGCCCGGCAGCACGCCGCTGAACCGACCCGCGTCGAGCAGGGCAAAGCGCCGGCCGCTCGATGCGCTGGAACTCACCAGCCTCGCGGACACCACCGGCTCCGCTGCCCGGTCGCGCAGCGCCAGCAGGGTACGCAGCCGGTTGTTCTCGTACGCGATCACACGGGCCCGCATCAGCAGTGGACGCGCCGCCGCCAGATCGCGCCTCATCGCCGCGTTCTCGGCATGGGCGAAGGTCCAGCCGTTGATCCACTCGGGGATGGCCGCCGCACCGTCGCGAACGGCGGTGAGCGCCGTCGAGACCGGCGCGGTGATCCCGGCGACACCCATCCGCAGTCCGGCGAACAGCGGGGGGTTCACCGCACTGGCGACGAGCAGCACAGCGCCGACCATCGCGCCCGCCACCGCAAGCACGTAGCCGATGAAGAGACTGTATTGCCGCCGCCGCGAGAACCCGGTGCGGCGGTCGCTTGCTGGCGCCATGCGCGCCGTCCCCTGTTGCTAGAAGGTCAGCCGCTCTGCAGAACGCCGCGGAACATCGGATCTTCCAGCGCGCGGCCGGTACCCAGTGCGACGCAGGTCAGCGGATCCTCGGCGACCGTCACCGGCAACCCGGTCTCGTCGCGCAACACCTCGTCCAGGCCTTGGAGCAGCGCACCGCCACCGGTCAGCACGATACCCTGGTCGACGATGTCGGCGGCGAGTTCCGGCGCGGTATTCTCCAGCGCCACACGGACGCCCTCGACGATCGTCGCCACCGGTTCGCTCAGCGCCTCGGCGACCTGACCCTGGTTGATCTGGATCTCCTTGGGTACGCCATTGACCAGATCGCGGCCCTTGATGTGGATGACTACGCCGATGCCGTCGATCGGCGGCTTGGCGCAGCCGACTTCCTTCTTGATCCGCTCGGCGGTGGCTTCGCCGATCAGCAGGTTGTGGTTGCGGCGGACATAGCTGACGATCGCCTCGTCCATCTTGTCGCCGCCGACGCGCACCGATGTCGTGTAGGCCAGGCCGCGCAGGGACAGCACCGCGACCTCGGTCGTGCCGCCGCCGATGTCGACCACCATGCTGCCGATCGGTTCGGTGACCGGCATATCCGCGCCGATCGCGGCTGCCATCGGCTCCTCGATCAGCCACACTTGGCTGGCACCCGCGTTCGAGGCGGCATCGCGGATCGCGCGTCGCTCCACCTTGGTCGATCCCGAGGGGACGCAGATCACGATCTCGGGCCAGCGCGCGAAGCGGCGGGGGCCATGCACCTTCTGGATGAAGTATTTGATCATCTGCTCGGCGACATCGATGTCGGCGATGACGCCGTCGCGCAGCGGACGGATCGCCTCGATCGTGCCCGGCGTCTTGCCCATCATCAGCTTGGCATCGTCGCCCACCGCCTTGACGCGCTTCACGCCGTTGATCGTCTCCACCGCCACGACCGACGGTTCGTTCAGGACGATACCGCGTCCACGGACATAGACGACGGTGTTCGCGGTGCCGAGGTCGATGGCCATGTCGTGCGACATGAATTTGAAGAAGCGGGGCAGGTGCATCGAGCGCAGGTCCAATCATGCGCCGCCGGCAGGCGGCAGCCGGTCGCAGGGCATCTCGCGGACCGCCACATGTTCATGAGCTGCCAGATATGGATTTCATGGTTAGCGGGGTCGCGGGACGGCTTGGCTTGGTCTAGAGCAACCGGCGTGTCAATACGCCGACTGCCCGAGCATCTGGTCAACCGCATCGCTGCCGGTGAAGTGGTCGAAAGGCCCGCCAGCGCGTTGAAGGAACTGGTCGAGAACGCGATCGACGCCGGCGCCACCCGCATCGCGGTGACGCTCTCGGCGGGCGGACTCGACCGGATCGGCGTCGCGGACGATGGTTGCGGCATGACCCCGGCCGACATGGCCATGGCGCTGGAGCGGCACTGCACGTCGAAGCTGCCGGACGAGGCGATCGAGGCGGTCGGCACGTTGGGGTTCCGGGGCGAGGCACTTCCCTCGATCGCCAGCGTCGCACGACTGACCCTGGAGAGCCGCCCGGCAGGTCTGGATGGCTGGCGCCGGGTCGTCGACAATGGCGCGCTGGTTGCGGAGGGCCCCGCCGCCCTGCCGCCGGGCACCCGCATCGTCGTCGCGGACCTGTTCGCCCGGGTCCCCGCCCGCCGCAAGTTCCTGCGCAGCGCGCGCGCCGAATATGCCGCTTGCCTCGATGCGGTCCGGCGGCTGGCGATGGCACGTCCGGATATCGGCTTCTCGGTCGAGCACGACGGCCGGCGGGTACTCACCGTGAACGAAGGCCAGGATCGGCCTGCGCGAGTCGCCGCGCTCACCGACCGCGCGCTTGCCGACAATGCCGTACCGATCGACTGGGTCCGCGACGCGATGGCGCTGGGCGGCGTCGCCGGCCTGCCGACCTTCCACCGGGGCGTGGCCGACCATCAGTACCTGTTCGTCAACGGCCGCCCGGTGAAGGACCGGCTGCTGATCGGCGCGATCCGCGGCGCCTATGCGGAGATGATGCCGCGCGACCGGCACGCCGTCGTCGCGCTGTTCCTCGATCTGCCCGGCAGCGACGTCGACGTGAACGTCCATCCCGCCAAGACCGAGGTACGCTTCCGCGACCCGGCGATGGTGCGCGGGCTGATCGTGTCGGGACTGCGGCGTGCGCTGGATGCCGCCGGCCACCGTTCGGTCCAGCGCCCGGGCGAGGAAGCCCTGTCCCGCTGGCAGGCCGAGCCGGTCGCCCCTGCGACTGCGGAGCCGGGCTGGTCCGCGCCCGTCGTCGATCCCCGCACCTCGCTGTTCGATCGTCGCGCCGGCTTCGCCGCGCCGCCCCCGCTCGGCCGGGCCGAGCCTGCCTGGGCACCGTCACCCGATCCTGCCGCCCATCCGCTTGGAGTAGCCCGTGGCCAGGTCGCCAAGACCTATGTGGTGGCGGAGGCGGAGGACGGGCTGGTCCTAGTCGACCAGCACGCCGCGCACGAGCGGCTGGTGCTGGAACGGATGCGCGCGGCGCTGGCCGGCGGGCGGGTCGCGAGCCAAGCGCTGCTGCTGCCCGAGGTCGTGGATCTCGACGAGTCGGCCTGCGATCGACTGGAATCTCGTGCTGCCGAACTGGCGGAATTCGGCCTGGATCTCGAACGCTTCGGTCCACGGGCGATGCTGGTGAGGGCGACGCCCGCCCTGCTCGGCCAGAGCGATCCGCGCGGGCTGGTCGCCGATCTGGCCGACGAGCTTGCCGCGTTCGATGAGGCGCTGTCGCTGCGCGAGCGGCTCGACCATGTCGCGGCGACGATGGCTTGCCACGGCTCGGTCCGCGCGGGTCGCGTGCTCTCGGTCAGCGAGATGAACGCGCTGTTGCGCGAGATGGAGGCGACGCCGCATTCCGGCCAGTGCAACCACGGCCGCCCCACCTGGGTGAAGCTGGCGCATGCGGATATCGAGCGGCTGTTCGGCCGTCGCTGAGGCTGCCTTGGGGCAGATCCGGATCGACCCACCGTTCACGTCGTGGCAACCTTTGACCGGCCGGATGCATTATAGGTGCAAAGGACCAATCAACCGTCGGGTGACGCGATGAAGCAGATATTTCCCGTTCTATTTGCCCTGATTCCCCTAGCCGCCGTCATCGGTGCGTGCGTGACCTGCCCCTGAAGACCATCGATCCAAGGCCGGCATAAAAAAGGCCGCCCGGTGTGATCCGGGCGGCCTTTTCGTTGCCGGTCAAGAAACCAGAGCCTCAGCCCTGGGTCTCTTCCTGCTGAACCTCGGCGGTGGCGCCGGGCTCGGCATTCGGATCGTAATCCTCGGTAAAGCCGGCTTCGTCACGCTCGAACATCGATGCCATGACATCGACACCCGACGCCTGCATCTCCGCTTCTTCCGGCGATCGGGCGACGTTGACCTTGACCGCGACCGACACCTCGGGGTGCAGTGCGACCTTCACCTCGTACACGCCGATCGACTTGATCGGCTTGTCGAGCACGACCTGCGACTTGGTGACCTTGTGGCCGGACGCTTCCAGCGCCTCCACCAGGTCGCGCACCGCGACCGAGCCGTACAGCTGGCCGGTGTTCGACGCCTGACGGATCAGGGTGACCGACGCGTCCTTGAACGAGCCGGCGTCCTTTTCCGCCTCGACGCGGCGGTTGGCGTTCTCCGACTCGATCCGCGCACGGTTCGATTCGAACACCTTCTTGTTGGCTTCGTTGGCGCGCAGCGCCTTCTTGCGGGGCAGCAGGAAGTTTCGGGCGAACCCGTCCTTCACCGTGACCACGTCGCCGATGACGCCGAGCTTCTCGACGCGCTCCAGCAGAATGACGTCCATGTCTGCGGACTCCTTACTTAACGACGTAGGGCAGCAGGCCCAGATGGCGGGCGCGCTTGATCGCCTGGGCCAGCTCGCGCTGCTTCTTGGCGCTCACCGAGGTGATGCGCGACGGCACGATCTTGCCCCGCTCGGACACGAAGCCCTGCAGCAGGCGGACGTCCTTGTAGTCGATCCGGGGAGCGTCCTTCGCGGAGAAGGGGCAGCTCTTGCGGCGGCGGAAAAACGGGCGAGCCATTATGCGGCCTCCTCTTCACGGTCACGACGGGGCGCACGATCGCCACGGTCAGGACGGTCGCCGCGCGGGCCACCGTCACGGCCGCCTTCGCGGTCGCCACGACGCTCGCGGTCGCGCTCCTGCTTACGCATCATCGCCGACGGGCCCTGCTCCAGCTCGTCGACCTTCACGGTCATGAAGCGGATAACGTCTTCGTTGATCTGGGTCTGGCGCTCCAGCTCGGCGACGACACCCGCGGGGGCGTCGATCTCGAGCATGACGTAATGCGCCTTGCGATTCTTGGCGATGCGGTACGCCAGCGAACGCAGGCCCCAGTTCTCGGTCTTCACGACCTTGCCCTGATTGTCCTCGATGATCTTGGTGGCGGCTTCCGCCAGCGCGTCCACCTGCGCCTGTGCCAGATCCTGGCGCGCAAGGAACACGTGCTCGTATAGAGCCATGTCTTACCTTCTATGTTGGCCGATCGCTGACGCCGCCCCATGCGGTCGCCCCTCCGGCTGTCTTCCACGTAGATCGCGGCCGATGGTCGATGCCATCCGCCCGCGAAGCCGCGCTCATACGGAATTATGGGTGAAAGGCAAGCCGCACATGTCCTGCGAACCGCTTGTCATTGCCGCGACGGGGCAATAGTCCGCGCCGCTTGGATTGCGAGAGGATTGCCCATGCGTGCGTTCATCTTTCCCGGCCAGGGGAGCCAGGCCGTCGGCATGGGTGCGGCGCTCGCCGCCGCCAGCCCGGCCGCTCGCGAGGTCTTCGGCGAGGTCGACGAGGCGCTGGGCCAGAACCTGTTCCGGCTGATGGCGGAAGGGCCGGCCGACGACCTGCAGCTGACCGAGAATGCCCAGCCCGCGATCATGGCGAACGCGATCGCCACGCTCGCGGTGCTGGAACGCGAAGGCGGCGTGCGGCTGGCCGACAAGGTCGACTACGTCGCCGGCCACTCGCTGGGCGAATATACCGCGCTGAAGGCCGCGGGCACCTTCGATCTCGCCACCGCCGCACGGCTGCTGAAGCTGCGCGGCCGGGCGATGCAGGCCGCGGTGCCGGTGGGTGAGGGGGCGATGGCCGCCCTGCTCGGCGCGGATCTGGAGAAGGCACAGGTCATCGCCGGCGCGGCGGTCGACGCCATCCTGGCGGAGGGCGGCCCGGAACTGGTCTGCACCGTCGCCAACGACAATGATCCGTCGCAGGTCGTCATCTCGGGCCACCGCGCCGCCGTGGAGAAGGCGGTATCGCTCGCGAAGGAACTGGGCGCGAAGCGGGCGGTGCTGCTGCCCGTGTCGGCGCCGTTCCACTGCCCGTTGATGGAAAGCGCGGCGCAGGCGATGGAGAACGCGCTTCTCGACGCCAGCCTGTCCGCCCCGCTCGTACCCGTCTATGCCAATGTCGATGCCGCGCCGATCGCCGATCCGGGCGCGATCCGCGTGGCGCTGGTCCGGCAGGTCACCGGCATGGTCCGCTGGCGCGAATCGGTGCTGGCGATGACGCAGGCGGGCGTCACCGATTTCGTCGAGTTCGGCGGCAAGGTGCTCGCGCCCATGGTCAAGCGCATCGCCCCCGACGCGAATGCTACCAGCGTCGTGACGATGGACGATATCGAGGCGCTGCTGAAAACGCTGTGATGCCGCCCCGGCGGGAACGATCGATTGGAGAATAGCATGTTCGACCTTACCGGCATGACCGGCCTCGTCACCGGCGCGTCCGGCGGAATCGGTTCCGCCATCGCCCGCGCTCTGGCGGGGCAAGGGGCCCGCCTTGCGCTGTCGGGCTCCAATGCCGCCAAGCTGGACGAATTCCGCAGCGGCCTCGGCGGCAAGCACGTCGCCCTCGTCTGCGACCTGTCCGATGGTGCCGCTGTCGACGCCCTCGTTCCGCAAGCGGTCGAGCAGCTCGGCACGCTCGACATCCTCGTCAACAATGCCGGCGTCACCCGCGACAATCTGGCGATGCGGATGAAGGACGACGAGTGGGATCAGGTGATCCGGGTCAATCTCGAGGCCGCGTTCCGGCTGGCGCGGGCGGCGGCGCGACCGATGATGAAGGCACGTTTCGGCCGGATCGTGTCGATCACCTCGGTCGTCGGGCAGACCGGCAATCCCGGCCAGGCCAACTATGCCGCGTCGAAGGCGGGCGTGGTCGGCATGTCGAAGGCCTTGGCCCAGGAACTCGCCAGCCGCGGCATCACCGTCAACTGCGTCGCCCCCGGCTTCATCCGCTCGGCGATGACCGACGTCCTGCCGGAAGCGCAGAAGGCGACACTGACCGCCCGCATTCCGGCAGGCGATCTTGGCACCGGTGAGGATATCGGCGCCGCCGTGACCTACCTTGCCAGTCGCGAGGCGGGATACGTCACCGGGCAGACGATCCACGTCAACGGCGGCATGGCGATGGTGTGAAGCTTCGCGGCGCCGTGGATGCTTCCGGCCAGCGGCGAGTTGCTTTGGCCAGGGGATCGGTTACGGTAACGCAATCACCTGCCGGGAGGATCGCGATGCCACGCTGGATGATCGCCGTACGGGGCGTCGGATTGATGTTCGCGGTGCCGGCGGCGATGTTCACCATGTTGAGCCTCGCTACCGACCTGCTGGCAATCCAGGGATCGAACCGTTGGGCAGATACGGCGCTGATCTGCTGCGCTTGTGCGACACTGCTGCTGTTGAACGCCGCATTGCTGTCATCGGCCGCCGGGCTGGGCATGGTACGTCTGGTTATTGCCGACGTCATCCTGGCCCCATCTGTGGCGCTGTTGTCCTATATGGGATCCGTCGATCCGGTGGCCTTATTCCTTGCCCTTCCGCTCCTTGCAGGCGTCATCGTGATGCTAGGGGTGTCGTCCTGCCCGTTGCGGCGGTTTGCAAGGGCACACTGACCGGCTACACGCGGCGGACGAGGGGCCGTCGGCGCAGCGATGGGGCATTCCGGCGCACGCTTGCCCTTGTCAGGCGGCCAACCCCGTTCTACCTGCGTTCAGCAATTCTTAAATCTACCCCAATCCGAAAGAGGGACTACCATGAGCGAGACCGCCGACCGCGTGAAGAAGATCGTCGTCGAGCATCTCGGCGTCGAGGCCGACAAGGTGACCGAGGACGCCAGCTTCATCGATGATCTGGGCGCAGACAGCCTCGACATCGTCGAGCTCGTCATGGCGTTCGAGGAAGAGTTCGGGGTCGAGATTCCCGACGATGCCGCCGAGAAGATCACGACCGTGAAGGACGCGATCACCTATATCGACGAGCACAAGTCGTAAGGCCATCCGATTGCCCCTTTCCAGGGCCCGGATTTGAACGGCTCCCCGTCCCCTGACCAAGAGGGCGGGGAGCCGTTTCGTTATAGAAGAATGGAGTAGAGGGTATGCGGCGTGTCGTCGTGACCGGTTTGGGCCTCGTGACGCCGCTCGGCGCGGACGTCGAGACGGCTTGGGCGAACATCATCGCGAGCAAGTCGGGCGCGGGGCCGATTACCCGCTTCGACGCATCCGGGCAGAAGTGCCGGATCGCGTGCGAGGTGAAGCCTGCCGACCATCCTTACGGGTTCGATCCGGGCAAGCGCGTCGATCACAAGATCCAGCGCCAGGTCGATCCCTTCATCATCTTCGGCATCGATGCGGCCGGCCAGGCGCTCGAGGACGCCGGCCTGCTCGAGATGACCGAGGCGGAGCGGTTCCGCGCCGGCTGCTCGATCGGGTCGGGCATCGGCGGGTTGCCCGGCATCGCCAGCGAATCGCTGGTGTGCGAGAACAAGGGGCCGACCCGTGTCTCGCCGCATTTCGTCCATGGCCGCCTCATCAACCTGATCTCGGGCCAGGTTTCGATCAAGTACGGGCTGATGGGCCCGAATCACGCGGTCGTCACCGCCTGTTCGACCGGTGCGCACTCGATCGGCGATGCGGCGCGGATGATCGCGATGGACGATGCAGACGTAATGCTGGCGGGCGGCGCGGAGGGCGCGATCTGCCCGCTCGGCATCGCCGGCTTCGCACAGGCCAAGGCGCTGTCGATGCGCAACGGCGAGCCGGAGCGCGCCAGCCGACCCTATGACAAGGACCGCGACGGCTTCGTCATGGGCGAGGGTGCGGGCGTCGTCGTGCTCGAGGAATATGAGCGCGCGAAGGCACGCGGCGCGAAGATCTATGCCGAGGTGATCGGTTACGGTCTGTCGGGCGACGCGTATCACGTCACCGCACCGCATCCCGAAGGATCGGGGGCGTTCCGCTCGATGGAGATGGCGATGCGCAAGAGCGGGCTCTCGCTGTCCGACATCGACTATATCAACGCGCACGGCACCTCCACCCCGCTCGGCGACGAGCTGGAGCTGGGCGCCGTCCGCCGGCTGTTCGGCAACGACATCGGCAGCCTGTCGATGTCGTCGACCAAGTCCGCGATCGGCCATCTGCTGGGTGGCGCGGGAGCAGTGGAGAGCATCTTCTGCATCCTGGCGATGCGCGACCAGATCGTCCCGCCGACGCTGAACCTCGACAATCCCAGCGACAATTGCGTCGGGGTAGACCTCGTCCCGCACACCGCCAAGAAGCGGCAGGTGAAGGCCATCCTGAACAACTCGTTCGGGTTCGGCGGCACCAACGCGTCGCTGGTCATGCGCGCACTCTGATCGAACAGGCAGGACGGGGCTGATCCATGCGGAAACTCGGTTGCCTTGTCCTGCTGATCGCGGCGGCGCTGGTGGGTGCGGTCGTCGCGGCGAACATGTGGGCCGGATCCGGCCCTGCGCCGCGCCCGATCGCCGTCGTCGTGCCCGAGGGGGCCAGCCTGGCCCGCGCGGCGACTGAACTGGAAAAGGCCGGTGCGATCGGCTCCGCCTCCCGCTTCCGGCTGCTCGCTCGCGTGTTCGGCGGCGGCGGATCGATCAAGGCGGGCGAGTACGAGATCCCCGCCGGGGCCAGCGCCAAGGACATCCTCGCCCTGCTCGAGACCGGCAAGGTCCGCCAGCGGTTCGTCGCCGTGCCGGAAGGATTGCCGTCGGTGATGGTCCACGACGCGCTGGCGAAAGCCGACGGCCTGACCGGCACGGCCGCCGTCCCGGCGGAGGGCAGCGTGCTGCCGGACAGCTACGCCTATCAGCGCGGCGACACCCGCGCCGCGGTGCTGGCCCGCATGCAGTCGGCGATGCGCGACTATCTCGCCGCCGCCTGGGCGAAGCGGAAGCCCGGCATCGCGGTATCCACGCCGGAACAGGCGATCGTGCTGGCATCGATCGTCGAGAAGGAAACCGGCAAGCCGGCGGAGCGCCGCACGGTCGCCGCGGTATACGGCAATCGTCTGCGCCTCGGCATGCCGCTGCAGGCGGATCCGACCGTGATCTATCCCATCACGCGTGGCCGCCCACTCGGACGGCGCATCCTGCGATCGGAACTGCAGGCAAAGAACGGGTACAACACCTACGCCTCGCCGGGATTGCCGGTCGGCCCGATCGCCAATCCCGGCCGCGCATCGATCGATGCGGTCCTCGATCCGGCATCGTCGCGGGCGCTCTACTTCGTCGCGGACGGGACCGGTGGACACGTGTTCGCCGACACGCTGGAACAGCATAACGCCAACGTCGCCAGGTGGTACGCTCTGCGCCGCTCGCGCGGCGAGATGTAGGGCACCGACACCTCGCGACGAAAAGCACGCGCGCAAGGCACTTCTGCAACGAAGCGTACACACGCCCGCAACATGGCGGCGCTATTGGGGTCGGGCAGGGGTATCGCACGATGCCAAGGGCCGCCATCATGATCGACACCGACGCTTTCGCCTATGCCGCCCGACGGTCGCAGCAGGAGGCGATCGCCGCCATCAACGCGGCCAGCACGCGGGTGGCACGCGCGCACGCAACGTTGGCGACACTGCACGCGGCGAGAGCCGCAGCGGTGATGCGCCACCGGTAAGTTCAGCGATGGCGCCGGATCGCCAGCCGACGATCCGGCTGGTTACCGCCGCATCGCCGCCGCCGACCGGGCCTTCGCCTCGACCTCGGCCAGCGTGCCGCCCGTCACCCAGCTGCCGCCGACGCACTCGACCGGACCGAAGGCCAGCCAATCCGGGGCGGACGCCTCGGTGATCCCGCCGGTCGGGCAGAACCGGCACTGATAGAAGGGCGCGGCGAGCGCCTTCAGCGCCTTCAGCCCGCCCGATGTCTCTGCCGGGAAGAACTTGAACGCGGTCAGCCCCAGATCCAGCCCCCGCATGATGTCGCCCGCCGTGGCGATCCCCGGCAGATAGGGGACGCCCGACCGGACGATCCGTTCGCCCAGACCCTGCGAAAGCCCCGGCGACACGATGAACTCGGCGCCCGCCGCGGTGACCTGCTCGAACTGCTCGACGGACACCACGGTACCCGCCCCGACGATCGCGCCGTCGACCTTCTTCATCTCGGCGATGGCGTCCAGAGCGGCGGGCGTGCGCATCGTCACTTCCAGCACGCGCAGGCCGCCGGCGACCAGCGCCTCCGCCAGCGACCGGGCGGTGGTCGCGTCGTCGATGACCAGCACCGGGATGACCGCACTGGTGCGCATGATGTCGAGAATGTCGGTCATCGGGCATGTTCCTGGGCAAAGGCGGCCGCGGCGCCGAACAGGCCCGGCTGCGGGTGGGTGATCAGCTTGACGGGCATCGCCGCCATCATCGACTGGAAACGTCCCTTGGCGACGAAGCGCTGGTCGAAGCCCGACCGCAGCAGCTTGTCCTTGATGCGCAGGCCCAGCCCTCCGGCGATCACGACCCCCATCGCGCCCTGCGCCAGCGCGAGATCGCCCGCGACCGCGCCCAGCGCCAGGCAGAAGCGATCAAGCGCCGCCAGCGCGATTGAGTCGGTGCCCTCCAGCGCCTCCTGCCAGATCGTCTTGTCATCGCGGCTCGGCACCGCGCGCCCCTCCATCTCGGCCAGCGTCTCGTAGATCGCGATGATTCCGGGTCCGGCGACCACGCGCTCGGCCGATACCCGCGTGAACGTCCGCCGCAGCCGCCGCAGGATGTGATCCTCGATCGAATCGAGCGGGGCGTAATCCATATGCCCGCCCTCGGTCGGCAGCACATGATATTCGCCGTCGGACTTGAACACCTGCGCCACGCCCAGCCCGGTGCCCGGGCCGCAGACGGTGGTGATCCCCTTTGCCGGCAGCGGGGTATCCGGCCCGCACAGGTGCACGAAGTCGGCTTCCGGCAACTGCGCCACCGCATGGCCGACGGCGCCGAAATCGTTGATGATCGTGTACGTCTCCGCGCCCAGCCGCTCCGGGATCAGCGAGGGCCGGATCACCCATGGATTGTTGGTCAGGCGGATGACGTCGCCGGTAATTGGCGACGCGACGGAGATCGCCGCGGCACGGGGCAGGGGGGCGCCATGCTGCGCCTCGAAAGCCTGCCACGCCGTCTGCAACGACGCATGCTCGGCGGTCTTCTGCGTGCAGACCTCGCCCAGCGACACGACCCGGCGGTTCGCCACCTCCGCCACGGCGAAGCGTGCATGGGTGCCGCCGATATCCACCGCCACGACCTGCATCATCCTGTCCTCTTCCTCGATTGTCGGTCGTAATCTCGTTACGCGTCGGGGGTGTCTGACTTTACAGCCCGGCCCCTGCCAGCATGGCGGAAGCGCCCTTTTCCGCCTCGTCCGCCAGTCCGCGGAACATGCCGAACAGCTCGCGACCCATGCCGCTGACCGCCGGCGGCGTCGCGATCGGCTTGCGCGCGTTCCACTCCGCCGGATCGACCAGCGCCTCCAGCGTTCCGGACACCGCATCCACCCGGATCAGGTCGCCGTCGCGGATCCGGCCGATCGCGCCGCCGCCCAGTGCCTCGGGCGAGCAGTGGATCGCACACGGCACCTTGCCGCTCGCCCCGGACATGCGGCCATCGGTGACCAGCGCCACCTTGAATCCGCGGTTCTGCAGCACGCCCAGCGGCGGCGTCAGCTTGTGCAGCTCCGGCATGCCGTTCGCGCGCGGCCCCTGGAACCGGACGACGACGACCATGTCGCCCTCCAGCTGCCCCGCCTTGAACGCCTCCAGCACGTCGAGCTGGTCGTCGAACACCCGCGCCGGCGCCTCGATCACCCAGCGCTCGCGCTCGACCGCGGATACCTTGATGCAGGCGCGCCCGATATTGCCGGTCAGGATGCGCATGCCGCCATCCGCCGAGAAGGGCGCGGCGGCCGGGCGCAGGATCGTCTCGTCGCCGCTGTCGCCGACGGGCTCCCATTGCAGCCGCTCGTCCGCGATCACCGGCTTCTCGGCGAACGCGCCCAGATCGCCGCCGGCGATCGTCATGATGTCGCGGTGCAGGTGCCTGCTGCCGAGCAGCTCGCGGATGACATAGGGCATGCCGCCGGCCGCCTCGAATGCGTTCACGTCGGCCGATCCGTTCGGATAGACGCGCGCGATCAGCGGCACCGCCGCCGACAGCCGGTCGAAATCCTCCCAGTCGATCACGATCCCCGCCGCCCGCGCGATCGCCGGCACATGCAGCAGGTGGTTGGTCGACCCCCCCGTTGCCAGCAGGCCGACGGCGGCGTTCACGATCGCCTTCTCGTCGACGCACAGGCCCAGCGGCCGGTAATCGTCACCGCGGCCGCCGATCTCGCTCAGCCGGTGGACCGCCGCCCGGGTCAGTTCCTGGCGCAGCTTGGTACCCGGATTGACGAAGGCGGCGCCGGGCATGTGCAACCCCATCACCTCCATCATCATCTGGTTGGTGTTGGCCGTGCCATAGAAGGTGCAGGTGCCCTTGGTGTGATACGCGGCGATCTCCGCTTCCAGCAGCTCCTCGCGCCCGCAATCCCCCTCGGCGAAGCGCTCGCGCACCGCCGCCTTGGCCTTGTTGGGCAGGCCGGACGGCATCGGCCCGCCGGGGATCAGCACCATCGGCAGGTGCCCGAAGCGCAGCGCGCCCATCAGCAGGCCCGGCACGATCTTGTCGCAGATGCCGAGCAGCGCCGCACCCTCGAACGTGCCGTGGCTGAGCGCGATGGCAGTCGACAGCGCGATCGTGTCGCGGCTGAACAGCGACAATTCCATGCCCGGATAACCCTGGGTCACGCCGTCGCACATCGCCGGCACGCCGCCCGCCACCTGCGCGGTCGCGCCTGCCTCGCGCGCCCAGACCTTCATCAGCTCGGGATAGCGGTAATACACGGCATGCGCCGACAGCATGTCGTTATAGGCCGTCACGATGCCGATGTTCATGCCGGCATCGCGCTTCAGAGCGTCGCGGTCCTCGTCCGTCCCGGCATAGGCGTGCGCGATGTTGGCGCAGCCCATCGCCGGACGCCGGATCGCCGCCGCCCGCTCGCGCTCGATCAGGTCGAGATAGGCGCGGCGGGTCGGGCGCGAACGCTCGACGATGCGATCGGTGACGGCAAGGACGGCAGGGTTCATCAGGGGGCCCAGTGGATATCGATCGGCAGTTCCACGTCCGCCAGGACGCGCCCGATCGGGTAGGAAGACGAGGGGCCCTGCTCGATGGCCCGCTCCAGCACCTGTCGCTTGGCGTCGCCGGTCACGGCGATCATCAGCGCCTTGGCCGAGGCGATCGACGCACGCGACAGGGTGACCCGCGCCACCGGCGCCTCGGGCGGCAGCGGATCGGGCATCACGCCCAGCGCGCGCCGCTCCTTGGGCCCGTTCAGCGCCTCGTCGAAATCGGGACCGGGGAAGATCGAGGCGGTATGCCCGTCGCCGCCCACGCCCAGCAGGCAGAAGTCGAGCGGCCAGTGCAGGTCCTGGCACAGCGCGTCGGCGGAGCGACCGGCCGCCTTGTAGTCGGGCACCGCCTGCGGCACGATCGGCATCACCCGCGCACCCTTGGGCAGGAAGATCTTGGCGAGCGCGGTGACGTTCGACAGCGCATCGCCCAGCGGCACCACCCGCTCGTCGGTCGGGATGATAGTGACCTTCTTCCAGTCGAGCTTGGCCTTGGCCAGCTTCTCATAGGCGGGGAAGGGCGTCTTGCCGCCGGCCAGCGCGATCACCGCGGAGCCGCGAGCGTCCAGCGCGCTCTCGATGACGAACTGGATGTCGCCCGCGACGGCATCGGCCAGCTCGCCGGCGTCGTCATAATCCCACCATTCGATTTCGGTCGTCATCACTCTCTCCGGATAGTCACGCTAGGCGAACATCGCGCCGCAGGCGACAGGCATACGTATGGTGGAAGGGCCCGCCCGTCACACCCGGGCAGGTCGCGTCTGGAACGGCATCTGGTCGGCAGAAACGACGATCAATCGTCCTGCCAGCTTACCCCGTCCCGTTCGGTCAGCGCGATCGCGGCAGACGGTCCCCAGGCGCCGGAAGGATAGCTTTTCGGCTTGGTGTCGTTCGCCACCCAGCCGGCGCGGATCGCGTCGATCCACTTCCACTGCGCCTCCACCTCGTCGCGGCGCACGAACAGCGTCTGGTCGCCCTCGATCAGGTCGAGCAGCAGCCGTTCATAGGCGATGCGCCGCCGGCTGCCGGCGAACTCGGCATCCATCGACAGGTTCAGCGGCACCTCGCGCAGGCGCACGCCGTCGCGGTCCAGGCCCGGTTCCTTGGCCATTACCAGCAGCTGGATATATTCTTCCGGCTGCAGGCGGATGATGAGCATGTTCGGCTGGAGCAGCCCCCCGCGACCCGCGAACATCGAATGCGGCACCGCCTTGAACTGGATCGCGATCTCCGACCGGCGCGTCGCCATCCGCTTGCCGGTGCGCAGGTAGAAGGGCACGCCCTGCCACCGCCAGTTGTCGATATGCGCCTTGATCGCGACGAACGTCTCGGTCGTCGACGGCCGGCCCAGCTCCTCGGCATAGCTCTTGACGAACTTGCCCCCGACCGCCCCGTCGCCATACTGGCCGGTGACGGTGTTATTCGGCACCTCCTCCGGCTTCAGCAGGCGCAGGCTGCGGAAAACCTTCGACTTCTCGTCGCGCACGTCGGCGCCGTCGAAATGTGCCGGCGGCTCCATCGCGACCAGCGCGAGCAGCTGGAGGATATGGTTCTGCACCATGTCGCGCAGCGCGCCGGCACTCTCGTAATAGCCGGCGCGCTCTTCCAGGCCGACCGTCTCCGCGATCGTGATCTGGACGTTGTCGATTCCTTGCGCATTCCACACCGGCTCGAAGAACGAGTTGCCGAAGCGCAGCGCCAGGATGTTCTGGACCGTCTCCTTGCCCAGATAATGGTCGATCCGGAAGATCCGCTCCTCCGGAAAGGCGCGCGCGACTGCATCGTTGATCTCACGGCTGCTCGCCAGATCATATCCCAGCGGCTTCTCCAGCCCGACCCGGACGGTTTCGCCCGCCAGCCCGACTGAGGCCAGTCCCTCGATCGCCTGTTCGAACAGCGACGGCGCCGTCGACAGGTAAATGGCCAGCCCGCCGCCGATATCGCCGATCTTGTCCGCCAGCGGCCGGAACGCGGCCGGGTTCGACAGGTCGGTCGGCTGGTAACGCAGCCGGTCGAGGAACGACCCGATCGCCCCTTCGTCCTTGCGGTCGGCCGGCAGGAACTCGTCGAGCGCCTTCTTCGCGAACCCGCGATACGCCTCGTCGTCATAATCGTGCCGCGCGGCGCCGGTGATGGTCAGCTCGTCGGGCAGCAAGCCGTCGGCGTGGAGGCCGTAGAGCGAGGGCAGCAGCATCCGCTGCGCCAGATCGCCGGTCGCGCCGAACAGCAGCAACTTGGCCACGGGATCGCGGTGCATGCCAGTCCTTTCAGATGACGAGGCCGGCGAGCGGATCGAGCCCGGCCATGATGTTCAGGTTCTGGACCGCGGCACCGCCGGCGCCCTTGCCCAGATTGTCGAGCGTGGCGATCAGCCGCAACTGCCCGGTCACCGGGTTCGAGAACAGGTGCAGGGTCATGCGATCGGTTCCCGCATCGTCCTCGATCGACAGCGTCGCGATCTCGTCGTGCGACACGCGCACCAGCCCGCCGGCGGGATACGCCTCGCGCAGGATGGTATCCACGTCGCCGGGCGTCGTGCCGGCCGCGAACTGCGCCAGGTGCAGCGGCACCTCGACGACCATCCCGCGATACGTGCTCGCCACCGCCGGCTGGAAGATCGGGCCATGCTGCAGGCCGGCATGGACCGTCATTTCGGGCACGTGCTTGTGCGACAGGGACAGCGCGTAGGGGCGGAACGCCGAACCCGCTCCGCCCTCGAACTCGGCGATCATCGCCTTGCCGCCACCCGAATAGCCCGACGTCGCATTGACGCCGAGCCGTGCGTCGGCCGGCAGCACGCCCGCGCGGACCAGCGGCCTGACCAGCGCCAGGAAGCCGGTGGGGTAGCAGCCCGGATTGGCCACGAACCGCGCCGCGGCGATGCGCTCCGACTGTCCCGGATCCAGCTCGGCGAAGCCATAGGCCCAGCCCGGCGCCGTCCGATGCGCCGTCGACGCATCCACCACCCGCGTCCGCCCGTTGCGGATCAGCGACACCGCCTCGCGCGCGGCATCGTCGGGCAGGCACAGGATGACGAAGTCGGCATCGTTCAGCGCTTCGGCGCGCGCCGCCGCATCCTTCCGCCGGGCCTCGTCGATGACGATCTGCGTGATGTCGTCGCGGCCGGCCAGCCGCTCGCGGATCTCCAGCCCCGTCGTACCCGCGCCGCCGTCGATGAAGACCGAGACGGTCATGCGTCCGCCGCTCCCAGCGCCGCGGCCGGCACGTACCCGACCAGGCCGAGCGACGGCGCCACGCCCCAGGCGGTATCGCCGATCAGGTCGAGCAGCTCGAACGAATCCCCCACGGACAGCGTCGCCAGCACCTCCGACGCCGGCTCGCGCGCGGCCCGAAGCGGCGACGCGGTCGTCAGCCGGTGGGGAACATGCGCGGCATAGTGCGGCGCGAACACCTGGTCGGCCAGCCGCACGTCGGCCAGATCTGGGCGGACGGCGTTGGTCCGGGGATCGAGCGTGACCGAACGCCCGGCCAGCGCGAACGACTTACGCGACGGCGTGTGCGCGGGCGGGCTGGGGGCCGACGGCGCCATCGCCGATGAAATGCCCGAACTCTTCAAGAAACTCTGCCCCTTCGGAAGTACGCGCCACGAAGATGTTGCGCTTGTCCGCGTCGTCGCGCTGACGGCGCAGATAGCCGAGCGCCCCTAGCCTGTTCAAGGCGCGCGTGACGACGGGCTTCGATACGTTCAACGCACGCGCCAAACCGCGCACGGTATGGGGGCCGGGTTTCAGGTAGACGAGGAGCAGCAGCGCCATCTGCCGGTTCGTCAGATCTGGCTCGCCCGACCGGACATAATCGACCAGGGCGGTCATCCAGATCGACAGCGAATGGGGATCGGCAGTAGCCACGTTGTTGCGCTTCCGTCGGTCGCTTCACCCATCGGGAGAATGGGTTTCGTTACGTCGGCATAACGCCCGGGAAGCGGCAGGTTTCCGTCCTGATTAACCCTTTGTGCGAGCGACTCGCGAGAAGACGGGGCACGGCCCGAGTTGATCGCGGCGACCGCCTCGCCTATGTGCGCCCCGCTATCCTCGATTAACGGAATTGCCCCGGCCCATGTTTGCCTTCCTGCTCGTCGTCCACGCCATCATCGCCGCCGCTCTGGTGACGGTGATCCTGATGCAGCGGTCGGAAGGGGGCGGGCTGACCACCGGCGGCAGCCCCTCGGGCCTGATGTCCGCCCGCGGCGCGGCCAATTTCCTCAGCCGGGCGACGGCGGTGCTCGCCGGTACCTTCATCGCCTTCTCGATCGTCCTCGCCTTTGTGGCGGCCGGTCATCGCGGTACCCAGTCGATCGACACCTCGCTGGCGCGCAGCGTTCCGGCACCGAAGCAGGATGCCGTTCCGAACACGCCCGCCGACGGTCCGGTGACCACCGGCGCCGGCGTTCCCGCGTCGGTCGGTCCGGGCAGCCCGGCCGACAATTCGTCGGTCCCGCTCGCCAACTGATCTCGCTTCATCGCAAACATCCCTCACCCTGCGACGATGATCGCGGGGCGAAGGGGTGTTGCGGCTTGTCCTTCCTCCCCCATCCAAGCTAGGCGACTCCTCCCATGGCGCGGTATATCTTCATCACCGGCGGCGTGGTCTCGTCGCTCGGCAAGGGCCTCATGGCGGCCTCCCTCGCGGCTCTGTTGCAGGCACGCGGCTACCGCGTCCGCATCCGCAAGTTCGATCCCTATCTGAACGTCGATCCCGGTACGATGAGCCCGTACCAGCACGGCGAGGTCTATGTGACCGACGACGGGGCGGAGACCGACCTCGATCTCGGTCATTACGAGCGTTTCACCGGGGTTGCGGCGCACCAGTCGGACAACGTCACCTCGGGCCGCATCTATCAGACCATCATCCAGCGTGAGCGGCGCGGCGACTATCTGGGTGCGACGGTTCAGGTCATCCCGCACGTCACCGACGCGATCAAGGCGTTCGCGATGGCGGACACCGACGATCTCGATTTCGTCCTGTGCGAGATCGGCGGGACCGTCGGCGACATCGAATCGCTGCCCTTCATCGAGGCGATCCGCCAGCTGAAGAACGAGATGGGCCGCGGCCAGTCCATCTCGATCCACGTCACGCTGGTCCCCTACATCGCCGCGGCCGGCGAGCTGAAGACCAAGCCGACCCAGCACTCGGTCCGCGAACTGGCCGCGCTCGGCGTCGCGCCCGACGTGCTGGTCTGCCGGTGCGAGCATCCGTTGCCGGTCAGCGAGCGTGCCAAGATCGCGCTGTTCTGCAACGTCCCCGCCTCCGCGGTGATCCCGGCCCTCGACGCGAAGAGCATCTACGCGGTGCCGCTGCAATATCATGCCGAGGGTCTCGATTCGGAGGTCATGCGCGCCTTCGGCGTCGAACCGGGCGTCGCGCCCGACCTGTCGCGCTGGACCGAGATCGTCGACCGCCTGACCAATCCGGAAGGGGAGGTCACGATCGGCGTGGTCGGCAAATATGTCGGGCTGCAGGACGCGTACAAGTCGCTGAACGAGGCGCTGGTCCATGGCGGCATCGCCAATCGGGTGAAGGTCAACGTCCGCTGGATCGATGCCGAGCTGTTCGAGGGCGACGACGACGGCAAGATCGCCGCGCAGCTGGAGCCGTGTCACGCGATCCTCGTCCCCGGCGCCTTCGGCGAGCGCGGTGCGGAGGGCAAGATCAAGTCGGTCCGCTTCGCCCGCGAGCATCGCGTGCCCTATTTCGGCATCTGCTTCGGAATGCAGATGGCCTGTATCGAGGGTGCGCGCGACCTGGCCGGGATCAATGCCGCTTCCTCGACCGAGTTCGGTCCGACGCCGGAGCCCGTGGTCGGCCTCATCACCGAGTGGATGGGCCGCGACGGTCTGGAGAAGCGCGAGGAGCAGGGCGATCTAGGCGGCACCATGCGCCTCGGCGCCTATGAGGCGCGGCTGGACGGCAACAGCGTCGTCTCGTCGATCTACGGCGGCACCAGCATCTCCGAGCGGCATCGCCATCGGTACGAGGTGAACACCAACTACAAGGAACGGCTGGAGCAGGGGGGGCTGGTCTTCAGCGGCATGTCGCCCGACGGCACCTTGCCCGAGATCGTCGAGCGCCCGGATCATCCCTGGTTCGTCGGGGTTCAATTCCATCCGGAACTGAAGTCGAAGCCGTTCGACCCCCATCCCCTGTTCGCCAGCTTCATCCAGGCCGCCGTGCGGCAGAGCCGCCTCGTTTGACGACCCCGGGCGCCGCATGCCGGCGCCCGTCCTGTCCTACAGCGCCGGTTCCCTGTAGGGGCGTCGCCAGCTGTTTGACATCGCTGCACTTCATGCTCCCGGCACGCCGCCGCGGAAACATGTTCTTGGCCTTACCTTAGCCTTACCTTCCGATCCGCGGTCGGGATCGCCGGCCGCTCAACCGGCAAGAAAAAAGCGCCCGGGCCTTGCGGCCCGGACGCCCCACAGCGCCTGGAAAAGGGAGCAACAGGCGCCGAGCTGTTAGGCCGCCTGCGCCGCGTCGGCGGCAGGCTGCGCATCGACCGCGGCGAGCGGAGCGCCCGTCTTGATCGCGATGCTCTTCGGCTTCATCGCCTCGGGCACCTCGCGCACCAGCTCGATCACGAGCAGGCCATCGTTCAGCCGCGCATCCTCGACGAACACGAAGTCGGCGAGTTCGAAGCGCCGCTCGAACGAGCGATTGGCGATCCCGACATGGAGGAAGTTGGCGTTCGCCGCCTTGTCGTCCTTCTTGCCGGTGACGAGCAGCAAATTCTGCTGCGCGGTGATCTCGATCTCGTCGCGGCTGAAGCCGGCCACCGCCAGGGTGATCCGGTAACGGTCGTCCGCGATCCGCTCGAGGTTGAAGGGGGGATAATTCTCGGCCGACGACGCACGGGCGTTCGTCTCGAGAAGGTCGAACAGCCGATCGAAACCGATGGTCGAACGGCGATAGGGGGTAAGGTCGAGTCGCATATCAAAACCTCCGACAGAAGCGAGTTGACGATCGATGCCCACCAACCGGTGCGGCATCCGATGCGCGGCCCGGAAGCGGCGCCGCGCATCGTCAATCTGGGTTTTTCACCATGACTTTCAAGGGCTCCGGCAGCCGCCATCGCGCGGCGTGAAGCTGCGCTACGTCGCGCGAAAGACCTGCCTTGTTGATCGCCCACCAAAACAGTGGAGTTTAGCGTCAACGAGAAAAAGGGAGCTCCCGAATGACGATGACGCTTGCGCTGCTGATCGCGGCCCAGATCGCCGCTGCGGCCGATCCGGCGGAACAGGGCGCCACGCCGACTGCCCCGGTCGCGACCGCCGATCAGGAAACCGGCGACGACACCCGCACCGGCGGCACGATCAGCGCGGTCAGCAGCGACATCGTCGTCACCGCCCGCCGGCGGGCCGAACAGGCGCAGGACGTGCCCATCCCGCTGTCGGTCATCGGCGTGAAGGAGCTGGACAATACCGGCAGCTTCAACATCGGCCGGCTCCAGCAGCTGCAGCCGACGCTGCAATTCTACTCGACCAATCCGCGCAATTCGTCGGTCAACATCCGCGGCCTCGGCGCCCCGCTCGGCCTGACCAACGACGGCATCGACCAGGGGGTCGGCGTCTATATCGATCAGGTCTATCTCAGCCGGGTCGCGGTCGCCACGCTCGACTTCCTCGACGTCGCCCAGATCGAAACGCTGCGCGGTCCGCAGGGAACGCTCTACGGCAAGAACACCGTCGCCGGCGCGATCAACATCACCAGCAAGGCGCCCAGCTTCGACCTTGAGGGGCGTGCGGAGGTGACGCTGGGCAATCTGGAGTTCAAGCAGGCCAAGGCGTCCATCTCCGGCCCGCTCGCCGACGACGTTGCCATCCGTCTCGGCGTGGTCACCACCAGCCGGCGCGGCACGATCTTCAACGTGCGCAGTGGCAACTACGTCAACGAACAGGACAATCTCGGCATCCGCACCGCGATCCTGTACAAGCCGACCGACGATCTCAGCTTCACCCTGTCGGGCGACTACAGCCGCCAGAACCCCGAATGCTGCGCCCAGATCTTCGTGCGCGTCGGCGCCACGCAGCGCCCGCTCAACCGCCAGTTCGATGCCCTCGCCAGAGCGCAGGGGTACGAGCCGCCCAGCCGCAACCCTTTCGACCGGCTGACCGATCTGGATGCCGACCTGAACGCCCGCAACGTCCTGGGCGGCCTGTCTCTGCGCGGCGAGTACCAGCTGGGTTCGGGCACGCTGACCTCGGTCACGGCATGGCGCTTCTGGGACTGGCTGCCCGCCAACGATCGCGACTTCACCGGCCTGCCGATCACGACCCTGTCCCAGAACCCCACCCGGCAGGACCAGTATACCCAGGAATTCCGCTACGCCGGCGGCGGACAGCGGCTCGACTATGTCGTCGGCCTGTTCGGCTTCTACCAGGACATCCACACCACCGGCACCCAGCGTCAGGGTCCGGCGGCCAGCCGCTGGCTGATCAACCCGTCCAGCGCGCTGGCGAACGATCCCACGGTTCTGGACGGGCTGACCGCCAGCAACGACATCCGCCTCAAGAACTTCTCGGGCGCGGTATTCGGCAAGCTGAACTGGAAGGTGTCGGACCGCTTCACCCTGTCGCCGGGCGCGCGCCTCAACTATGACGACAAGGTCGGCAGCTATGTCAGCATCGTCCGCGATGCGCAGGGCAATCTCGTCCCCTATTCGGGCGGCACCGCCCGCCAGGCAGCGCAGCGCGATGCGATCCAGCCCCAGGCCTTCAATGACGAGGCGTTCCGTGAATGGAACGTCACCTACGACCTGACCGCCTCGTACAAGCCGTCGCGCGACCTGATGATCTTCGGCACCTATGCCCACACCTTCAAGTCCGGCGGGCTCAACCTGAACGGCGTGCCCGTCGTCAACGGCGTGGTGCAGACCCAGCTGGCGCAGATCGCCCCGGAAAAGGTCGATCACTTTGAGCTCGGCGTGAAATCGCAGTTCTGGGATCGCCGGATCACCCTGAACCTCGCCGGCTTCTGGACCGAGATCAAGGACTACCAGGCAGTCGTCAACAACAGCTCGACCTCCACGCTGCGCGGCTATCTCGCCAATGCGGGCAAGGTCCGGGTGAGGGGTGTCGAGGGCGACTTCGCGGTCCGGCCCAGCGAGCGGCTGAACCTGTACGTCAACGCCGCCTTCACCGACCATGAATATGTGGACTTCCGCAACGCTCCGTGCCCGCCGGAACTGTCGGGCGGCGGCACGCCCACGGCCGCCAATCCGTCGATCGGCGCACCCGGTGCGCCGGGCACCAACAGCCCGATCGTCTGCGACATCTCGGGCCAGTGGCTGCCCGGCATCTCGCGCTTCGCGGTGTCCTATGGCGGCGAGTACAACCTGCCTGCCCGCGTGCTGGGAAAGCCGGGCCAGGCCTATCTCGGGGTGGACGCCAATTCGCGTACCAAGTTCTCGTCGAACGCCTCGCGCTCGATCTACACCGATGTCGACGGATACACGCTGACCAACGCCCGTGCCGGGTTCCGGACCGATTCGGGCGTCAATGTCTTCGCCTGGGTCCGCAACCTGTTCGACACGCGCTATTACGAGGTGCTCGCGACGACACCGGGCAATACCGGCCTGATCGCCGGCAATGTCGGCGATCCGCGCACCTATGGCGTGACGCTGTCGTCCAGCTTCTGATCGGTCATGTCCGGTTAAGCCCCGTCCAATGAAAAGGGCGGGGTGCCGACGGCGGGTCGCAGTGTGGAAGCTCCCGTCCCGCCGCCGGCATCCTCCCGGCGATCGGGGGCGGCACGCCTGTCGGCCGGAAACGGCAAACGCCCGGACCGTTTCCGATCCGGGCGCCTGCGTGACGATCGCTCGTCAGCCCCCAATTTTCCCGCTCTCGCCCCGGCCTCTATGGGCGGGCGTAAGAGCATTCCCCGAACCACGGCCTTGCCTGTGTTCCAGCAAGTTCGTGCTAGGTCGCCGAACCCGTTTTGTCACGGGGCGAGTGGCTCCGCCAACACGATTGCGTCGCGGATGTGGATTCCATGCAACAACGCCGCCGGTGTTGCGTCGCTCCGGCCCGCCACGTACAGCCGACGGCGATGATCCTTTCCCGATATGAGCGAATGATCGCCCGACGCTATCTGCTGCCGGGAAAGGGGGAGGGGTTCATCTTCCTCGTCGCCTCGATCAGCCTGGTGGCGGTGATGCTCGGCGTCGCCGCGCTCATCATCGTCATGAGCGTGATGAACGGCTTCCGGGCCGAGCTGTTCGACAAGATCGTCGGCCTGAACGGCCACGCGGTCGTCCAGGGCGTGGGCGGCCGGCTGCCCAACTGGCGCGAGGTGGTGGAGCAGGCCCGCGCCACGCCGGGCGTCACCCGTGCGGTGCCGCTGATCGAACAGCCGCTCGCCGCCACCTATGGCGGCCGGTCGGAGGCCGTGCTGGTCCGCGGCATGCGCATCGCCGACATCCGCTCGAACGCGACACTGGGCGGCAAGGTGATCATGGGATCGCTGGCGGGCATTACTCCCAACAGCGGCACGATCGCGATCGGCAGCCGCCTGGCGGAGGCATTGGGCGCGCAGGTCGGCAGCGAGATATCGCTGTTCAGTCCGCAGGGGCAGTCGACGCCGTTCGGCACGGTTCCGCGGATCGTCAGTTACCGGGTCGGTGCGATCTTCGAGATCGGCATCTACGATTACGACAAGGCGTATGTCGTCATGCCGATCGAGGACGCGCAGACACTTCTGCTGATGGGCGATGCCGCGGGCATGGTCGAGGTGCAGACCGTCGATGCCGATCGCGTCGCCGACATCCTCCGCCCGCTTGCCGCCCGGATCGGCGGCAACGCGGTCATCAGCGACTGGCGCACCATGAACGCCCAGCTGTTCGAGGCGCTGGCGGTAGAGCGGGTGGCGATGTTCACGGTGCTGTCGATCATCATCCTAGTCGCGGTCTTCAACATCCTGTCGTCGCTGATCATGCTGGTCCGCGCCAAGACGCGCGACATCGCCATTCTGCGGACCATGGGTGCGACGCGGGGCGGGCTGATGCGCATCTTCATGGTGGTCGGCACCACCATCGGCGCGCTCGGCACGCTCGCCGGGCTGGCGCTGGGCGCGGTGTTCCTCTTCTATCGCCAGGGCGTGGTGAACTTCGTCCAGCTCGTCACCGGCCAGAACCTGTGGGATCCCTCGATCCGCTACCTGACCGAACTGCCCTCCAAGACCGATCCGGTCGAGGTGATGGTGATCGCCGGCATGGCGCTGGTCTTCTCCTTCCTCGCGACGCTCTACCCGGCGTGGAAGGCGGCGAGCACCGATCCCGTACAGGTGCTCCGCTATGAATGACGCCGTCCTCCAGCTGACCGCCCTCTCGCGCAGCTTCACCCAGGGCGGCGAGACGATCGAGGTGCTGCGCGGCGTCGACCTGACGATCGCACCCGGAGAGATCGTGGCGCTGCTCGGTCCGTCCGGGTCGGGCAAGTCCACCCTCCTCCAGGCGGTCGGCCTGTTGGAAGGCGGCTTCGACGGATCGATTCGCATCATGGGGGAGGAGGCGGCGAAGCTCGATGCCCATGGCCGCACCGTGGTGCGGCGCGACCGGCTCGGCTTCGTCTACCAGTTCCATCATCTGCTGCCCGACTTCAACGCGACCGAGAACGTGGTCCTGCCGCAGCTGGTCCACGGCGCGCAGCGGGCCGCCGCGGACGATCGCGCCGCCTCGTTGCTGACGGCGCTCGGCCTCGGCCATCGCCTGACCCACCGTCCCAGCCAGTTGTCCGGCGGCGAACAGCAGCGCGTCGCCGTCGCCCGTGCGCTCGCCAACCGGCCCGCGCTGGTGCTTGCCGACGAACCCACCGGCAATCTCGACGAGAACACCGCCGATATCGTGCTGGCGGAGTTCCTTCGCCTCGTCCGCGGCGAAGGATCGGCGGCGCTGGTCGCCACCCATAACGAGCGACTCGCCCGCAAGATGGACCGGGTCGTACGGCTACACGAAGGAAGGTTGCAGTGACCGACTGGCGCACCGCCCCGACGCTGACCGGACGCCACGTCACCCTGCGTCCGCTCGATGCCGGCGATCTGGAGGCGCTGACCGCCGCGGCGCGGACGGACGATCTGTGGGACACCTTCTACGCCAACGTGGCCCAGCTGAAATCGCCAGCCCGCTGGTGGGATGCCGCCCGGCCCCAGCAGGATGCGGGCCGCGCGCTGCTGTTCGCCGTGCTCGACGCCGATGGGGAGGTGGTGGGCACCACCCGCTTCATGCGGATGAACGAGGCGCATCGCCGGCTGGAACTCGGCGGCACCTTCTACGCCACCCGCGTCCAGCGGACGGGCGTGAATACCGAGGCGAAGCGGCTGCTGCTCGCCCACGCGTTTGACGTCCTTGGCTGCCAGTGCGTCCAGATCCGCACCGACGCGCTGAACCTGAACAGCCAGCGCGCGATCGAGCGGTTGGGCGCGAGGAAGGACGGCGTGCTGCGCGGCCACCAGATCGTCGATGGCCGGCTGCGCGACAGCATCGTCTACTCGATCCTTGATCGCGAATGGCCGGGCGTGCGCCAGAACCTCGACTTCCTGATGCGCCGTCACGATCGGTGACGATCACCGACTTCACCGTTCGCACGCCCGCCGGCAGCGCCGATCTGGCGACCTATGCGGGCCGGGTGCTGCTCATCGTCAACACCGCATCGCAATGTGGCTTCACGCCGCAATATGCCGGGCTGGAGGCGCTCCACCGTCGCTATGGCGAACGGGGTCTGGCGGTGCTGGCGTTCCCCTGCAACCAGTTCGGCGCGCAGGAGCCCGGCGATGCTGCCGAGATCGCCGGCTTCTGCTCGCTGACCTACGGCGTGACCTTCCCGATCTTCGCCAAGGTCGACGTGAATGGCGCCAACGCGGATCCCTTGTTCGAGGCGCTGAAGACGGCAGCTCCCGGGCTTCTCGGGTCGAAGGCGATCAAGTGGAACTTTACCAAGTTCCTCGTCGACCGCTCGGGGCGGCAGGTCCGCCGCTATGCCCCGACGACCAAACCGGAGGAGCTTGCCGCCGATATAGAGGCGCTGCTGTAGGCGACGATCAGCCGGGCACGGCGAAGGCGGCGGCACCCCGGCGATCGCCCATTCCCGCGACGATCGATGTGATGCCGCCGAACAGGAAGCTGATGCCCAGGATATATCCCGGCAGGGTCAGTGCCGAATAGGGGAGGGTCGCGAAAACGAATGCCGCCAGGATCAGGTTGACCACACCCAGCGCGATCATCATCCCGCGTCCGCGCCGCATCCGCATTCCCCACGCGATCTCCAGCGCACCGCGCACCGCCAGCCACGTGGTGATCAGCAGCGTCAGCGACAGGGCGCCGGTCGCGGGTTCGAACGCCATGATTGCGCCGATCAGCAGCGATACGATACCGAACCCGATCGCATAGCCGCGGCCGTCATGGCCCCGGCCGAACGCCCCGGCCGCGATCGACACCACGCCTGCCGCCATGAAGAAGGCGCCGATGACCAGCGTCGCTGCCAGTGTCGCGGCGAACGGCCAGACGAACGCCGCCACGCCGAGCAGGACGGACAGCACTCCATAGGCGATGATCCATCCCCATCCCGCACCGGCCGTGCCGGTCGTGTCGCGCATCATGTCCGTCATCGTTCGCAGCCCTGATCGTTCGGCCGCGCAACGGCCTGCCGCAACCACGGTTCCGTCGTCCGCTTCGCCGCTGGTCGAATCGGGTGCCCGCGCCTAGGTTGTGGCGATGCATTCAGGGTTCGTGCCGCTCCGTATCTTCTCTTCCTTCACGATGCTGGACGGCGCGATCGATCCCAAGGCGATCGCCACCCAGGCGAAGAAGCTCGGCTTCCCCGCCGCCGCGCTCACCGATCGCAACGGCCTCTATGCGGCGATGGCCTTTTCCGATGCAGCGAAGAAGGGCGGCGTGCAGCCGATCATCGGCACCATGCTGGGCATCTGCCGCCCCGACATGCCCGAGGGCGTGTCGATCCCGCTCGACTGGATCGCGCTCTATGCGCAGGACAAGCGTGGATACGACAATCTGTGCGCGCTGGTGTCGGCCGCCCATCTCGACCGCCCGATCGAGCAACTGCCGCATGTCTCGATCGACACGCTCGCCCGTCACGCGGACGGCCTGCTGGCGCTGACCGCCGGCGGGGAGGGGGCGATCGCCCGCCTGTTCGCCGAGGACCAGCCGGCCCGCGCCGCATCCTATTGCGACCGGCTTCAGGCGATCTTTGGCGACCGCCTGTTCATCGAGATCTGCCGCCGCACCGACCCGGTCGAGATCGCCGCGGAGGCGGCACTGATCGACCTGGCCTATGATCGCAATCTGCCGCTGGTGGCGACCAACCCGTGCTGCTTTGCCGAATCGAGCTTCGGCGACGCCCATGATGCCATGCTCTGCATCGCCAACTCGACCTATGTCGAAACGGAGGAGCGTCCGCGAAGCTGCCCCGATGCCTGGCTGAAGCCGGCCGACCAGATGAAGGCGCTGTTCGCCGACCTGCCCGAGGCGATCGCCAACACGCTGGTCGTCGCGCAACGCTGCGCGGTGATGGCGCCCAGCCGCAAGCCCATTCTGCCGACGCTCGCCGGCGATCTCGCCGGGGAAGCCGACATGCTCCGCCGCGATGCCGAGGCGGGCTTGGAGGCGCGGCTGGACCGCATCGCCGAACTCCGCACGCTGAAGGGCGAGCCGGACGGTGCACCCGGCTGGCGCGACGGGTATCGCGAGCGGCTGGCGTTCGAGGTCGACGTGATCGTCCAGATGGGCTTTCCCGGCTATTTCCTGATCGTCGCCGATTTCATCAAATGGGCGAAGGATCACGACATCCCCGTCGGCCCGGGCCGCGGTTCGGGTGCCGGCTCGGTCGTCGCCTGGGCGCTGACCATCACCGATCTCGATCCGCTCCAGCTCGGCCTATTGTTCGAGCGGTTCCTGAACCCCGAACGCGTGTCGATGCCCGACTTCGACATCGATTTCTGCGAAACCCGGCGTGGCGAGGTCATCCGCTACGTCCAGGAGAAATACGGCCGCGATCAGGTCGCGCAGATCATCACCTTCGGTAAGCTGAAGGCACGCGCCGTGCTGAAGGACACCGGCCGCGTCCTCCAGATGAGCTACGGTCAGGTCGATCGCCTCGCCAAGCTGGTGCCGAACCACCCCACCGATCCCTGGGACCTGAAGCGCGCGCTGAACGGCGTGCCCGAGCTCGCCAAGGAGTACAGCAACGACAATCAGGTTCGCCGCCTATGGGATCTGGCGACCAAGCTGGAGGGGCTGCCGCGCCACTCGTCGACGCACGCCGCAGGCGTCGTCATCGGCGACCGGCCACTGGCCCAGCTCGTCCCTCTCTACCGCGATCCCCGGTCGGACATGCCCGTCACCCAGTTCGACATGAAATATGTCGAGGGCGCCGGACTGGTGAAGTTCGACTTCCTCGGCCTGAAGACGCTCTCGGTCCTCCAGAAGGCGGTCCAGCTCCTCGCCAAGCGCGACATCCACGTCCAGCTCGACGCGCTCGAGTGGGACGATCCCAAGGTCTATCAGCTGCTCCAGCGCGGCGACACGGTCGGCGTGTTCCAGCTGGAATCAGAGGGGATGCGCCGCACGCTGTCGGCGGTCCGCCCGACCAATTTCGGCGACATCATCGCGCTCGTCTCGCTCTATCGGCCGGGACCGATGGACAACATCCCCAGCTTCGGTCGCCGCAAGCAGGGGACGGAGCCGATCGTCTACCCGCACAAGCTGCTCGAGGGGATCCTGTCGGAAACCTACGGCATCTTCGTCTACCAGGAACAGGTGATGCAGGCGGCGCAGGTGCTCGCCGGCTATTCGCTGGGCGGCGCCGACCTGCTGCGTCGCGCGATGGGCAAGAAGATCAAGGCCGAGATGGACGCCCAGCGCGCCACCTTCGTCGAGGGGTGCGAGAGCGCGAACGGCATCGCCAAGGGCAAGGCGAACGAGCTGTTCGACCTGATCGACAAGTTCGCCGGCTACGGCTTCAACAAGTCGCACGCCGCCGCCTATGCACTCCTCGCCTATCAGACCGCGTGGCTGAAGGCGCATCATCCGCATGAATTCTACGCCGCGTCGATGTGCTACGACATGGCGCTCACCGACAAGCTCGGCATCTTCGTCGAGGATGCGCGCCGCGCCGGCGTGGCCATGCTGCCGCCCTGCATCAACGCCAGCCAGCCCGATTTCGACGTCGAGCAGGACCCCGCCGGCGAACTCGGCGTCCGCTTCGCGCTGGGCGCGCTGAAGTCGGTCGGCGAGGGTGCGATGGAAAAGCTGGTGGTCGAGCGTGCCAACGGCGCCTTCCTCACGCTCGACGATCTGTCCACCCGTGTCGATCCGCGCCTGCTCAACAAGCGCCAGCTCGAAACCCTCGCCGCGGCCGGTGCCTTCGACGGGATCGAGCCCAACCGCGCCGGCGTCCATGCGGTCGCGGAGACCATCCTGGCCGTCGCGGCGCGTACCCATCAGCAGAAGATCAGCGGGCAGGGGGGCCTGTTCGGCGATTCCAGCCATGCCGGCGACACGATCAAGCTGCCGCTGACCGCACGCTGGTCGCTCGCCGAGCGGATGGAGCAGGAGAAGGAGGCGTTCGGCTTCTACTTCTCCGCTCACCCGGTCGACCGCCACGCGCATCTCGCCCGCATCCACGGCGCCCGCAGCTTCGCCTCGCTGACCAAGCTGATCATCCCCGACGACGGCAGCCGCGCCGGCGCGACGATGGCCGTCCTGGTCGAGGATGCCCGCTGGCGCACCTCTGCCCGGGGCAAGCGCTACATGATGGCGCAATGCTCCGATGCCAGCGGCCAGTTCATGGCGACGTGTTTCGACGACATGGTCGCCGGTGACCTGGAAGAGGCCGCGCGGGAAGGAGGTTGCGGCCTCGTTACGGTCGAACTCGATCGTCGCCCCGGCGAAGAGGCGCCGCGCGTCTCGATCAAGCGCATCCAGCCATTCAACACCCTCGCCAACACCGCCCGCTTCGTGCTGGAGGTGGAGGTGGCAGACTCCGCCGCCTTCGCCGCGCTGGCCGCCCTGCTCGCCGATCATCGCGGCGCCCGCGGCGAGGTGAGGGCGATGGCGCCCGATGGTTGTGCCCTGCTGCTGGGCCGCGACTTCCTGCTCGATGCGGAACTGGTCGGCCATGTCGAGACGATACCCGGCATCGCCCGCGCCGCGATGAAGGCGTCGGAAACACGGCTCGCGCTGGTCGGGTAAGGGGGATCGATCCCGGCGGAAGCAGCGGCCGTGACCCGTCCGCGCCGCGCAAGGTCGAAGCACAGCCCGTCAGCGGACGTCTATATCGACTGCGCTAAGCGCCAATGGCTATGCTTCGATCCTGGCAGGCCGTTCTAGAGTCACCGTCGATCAGCTTTATACAGTCGTCATCCCGGACTTGATCCGGGATCCCGCTGAACGGGGGACCAGCGGGACCTCGGATCAAGTCCGGGGTAACGATGCTGTTGACCAGATCTGATCGAAATCCAGTCTAGAGTGTGAGTCATCAAAGATGGAGCGCCACCCCGGCGAAGGCCGGGGCCCAGCTGGGATGGCCAGCTTAACGATGCGCAACGACCGTCTCCGCGGCTCCTCCGCTGGACCCCGTCCTCCGCCGGAATGGTGATTGCGAGTGGTTGAACCTAGAGGGATCAGGCCCCACCGGCCGGATCTTTCCAGCCAGATAGTCCGACCTCTCACAATCCAAACGTCTCAGGCGAAGTCGCCGATGTCCTCGTTCTCCGCCGGATCCTTCTTGCCACCGACATCCGAGACGCCGCCCTGCTCACCGGCGTTGTTGCCGTATCCGGCACCTGACTCCTCGCCGTCTTCCATGCCGCCGGCGCCACTGCCGGCACCACCCGCTGCACCCTCGCTCGTGCCCTGATCCCCGTTCACCGGCCGCGGATCCTCGTTCCGGTTTGCGTCATCGCCATTCTGTCCCACGACATTCTCCTGTCCGTTCACGGCGCGGTACGCTCCGCCACATCGACGACAACCAACCAGGTCGGCGAACGTGCCTCAGAACAACTCGCCCTGCGGCCCTGCCGGCGCACGGAACAGGTCGCAGCGCAGCGTCAGCCTCTCCCTGTTCAGCCCATGCTTGCGGCAGGCGATCTGGAAACGGGTCCGCAGCAGGTCCGCCCACGGCCCCGATCCCTTCATCCGCGTATGAAATCCCGGGTCGTTGTCGCGCCCGCCGCGGATCGACTGGACCGTCGCCATCACCTTGCCTGCCCGATCAGGGAAATGCTCGTTGAGCCACGCGCGGAACAGCGGCGCGACCTCCCATGGCAGCCGCACCGGAATGAAGAAGGCGTGCGTGGCACCGGCCTGCGCCGCGCGTTCGATCAGATGCTCGATCTCGTGATCGGTCACCGCCGGGATCACCGGCGCGATCGAGACATAGACCGGCACGCCCGCATCGGCCAGCCGCCGCACCGCCGCCAGCCGCCGCTCCGGATGCGGCGCCCGCGGCTCGACCGTGCCGGCGATCCGCGGGTCGAGCGAGGTGATCGACATGCACACCGCCGCCAGTCCCTTCGCCGCCATCGGCGCGAGCAGGTCCAGATCCCGCACCACCCGGTCGGATTTCGTCGTGATCGTCAGCGGATGATCGGCCGCCGCCAGCACTTCGACGATGCCCCGCGTGATCCGCCACTCCCGCTCGATCGGCTGGTACGGATCGGTGTTGGTGCCCAGCGCCATCGGCCGCACCTCGTACCCCGGCCGCCGCAGCTCTTCGCGCAGCAGCGCCGCCGCGTCGGGCTTGGCGAACAGCCGGCTTTCGAAATCGAGCCCCGGCGACAGGTCGTGAAACGCATGGCTCGGCCGCGCGAAACAATAGATGCAGCCATGCTCGCAGCCGCGATACGGGTTGATCGAGCGGTCGAACGGCACATCGGGAGAGGCGTTGCGGCTGATGATCGTGCGCGGCCTCTCGACGGTTACCGTCGTACGCAGCGGTGCCAGCGCGCCGTCGATCCCTTCGCGCTCGTCGAGCCAGTCGCCATCCATCTCGATCTGCGGCAACCCGAACCGGTCGCTCTCCGCATTGACGGTTGCCCCTCGACTCGGGCGCGTGGGGCGACGCTCGCGGATCATGCGACCAGCGTAGCGTCACACGGGAACATATCAAGAACAATACGCCAGCCGCATGCAGCTCGTACATGTCTCGCCGGGATCATCGCCGTCGGTAAAGCTAACGAGCCTCGTCGGCGGCGGTGGACCTATCGCTCGAGCAGCCGCGGCATCAGCTCGACGAAGTTGCAGGGGCGATGCCGGCTGTCCAGCTGGTCGCGGAGGATACCGTCCCACGCATCTTTCACCGCCCCGGTCGATCCCGGCAGTGCGAAGATGTAGGTGCCACGCGCCACGCACGCACAGGCGCGCGATTGCACCGTCGAGGTGCCGATCGTGGCATAGCTCAACCACCGGAACAGTTCCCCGAACCCGGGGATCATCTTGTCGGCGACCCGCTCGACCGCCTCGGGCGTCACGTCGCGCCCGGTCACGCCGGTGCCGCCGGTCGTGATGATGCAGTCGACCGCCTCGTCGTCGATCCAGCGGTGCAGCTGCGCGACGATCGCGTCGGTATCGTCGCGCAGGATGACGCGGTCGGCAAGGACGTGGCCCGCCTCCTCCAGCCGAACGACCAGCGTATCGCCGGACCGGTCGTCGGCCATTCCGCGCGTGTCGGATACGGTCAGCACCGCGATCCGCACCGGCAGGAAGTGCCGGCTCTCGTCGATCGGCATCAGTTGGCGGCGGTCATCGTCGGCGGGGCGGCGGCGGCAGTCGCGGTGGCGCTCGGCCGTGCGTCCATCCGCACCGCCGCCGCGCCGGGCAGCCCCGGAAAACGCGGCCACATGCCTTGGGCCAGCGCGTTGCGGCTGACCGACTTCGCCTTGCCGCCCTGCGCCTCGTACATCCAGTAATTGCGCAGCACCGTCGTCACGTAACCGCGCGTCTCCCAGTACGGGATGCTCTCGATATACAGCAGCGGGTCGCCCCCGTCATGGACCAGGCTGTTCCACTCGCCGACCGGCTTCGGCCCGGCGTTGTAGGCGGCGATCACCTTGGGCAGCAGCCCGCCGGTCAGCCCCATGTCGCGCAGCCGCTCCAGATGGCGCTGGCCGATATCGATGTTGGTCGATGGCTTGCCCAGCGCGGCCTTGTCGATCGTCAGCCCCCGCTCGCGACCGAAGTCGGTCGCCGCCGCGGGCATGATCTGCATGAGGCCGTATGCGCCGGCCGGGCTCGTCACCTTGGCGCGGAACCGCGACTCTTCCAGTGCATGGGCATAGACCAGCGCCTTGTCGACGCGCCAGCCGCTGTCGGGCGTCCAGTTCGGGGTCGGATAGCGTGCCTCCGCGGTCGCGGTCACGCCGGCGGGGCAGTTGTGCGCCAGCCAGATCGTCGTCGCCGGCAGGTCGAGCATCTCGGCGACCCGAACCAGGCTGCCGAATTCCGCAGGGCTGCCGATCTTCGCCTGCTGGCGCATCACCGTGTCGGCCAAGTCGGTCTCGCCCAGTTCGGCGAGCGCGGCGGCGACGCGGATGTTGGGACGCCGGTCGATCGCCGCCCAGTCGGCTGCGACCAGCCCGATCTGCGGCTTGCCCCGATCGCGCAGCCCCAGTGCCTGCCGGGCCAGCTGGCCGTAGAAGCTCTCGTCATACTGCGCCGCTGCCTTCAGTCGCGCCTCGACGCGGTCGGGCCGCGCGCACGCCATGTCGGCCCGCGCCGCCCAGTAGAAGCCGGCCGCACGCAGGTCGACATCGCCGGCCCGCGCCGCCACGCCGGCGAACGCATCGCCCGCCGCACGGCAGTCCTGCTGCCGCCACGCCGCCAGTGCCGTCATCCAGCGGCCCTGCACCGCCCAGTCGCCGGCGCCCAGCGCAGCGCGCCCGCCGAGTTCGCGCACCTTCTGGTCGTTGCCGGCGAGGTAGTACATCCAGGCGACCTTGGCCTGCCACTCGGTCGCGGCTTCCGGCGTCAGCCCGCCCGTGCCCGCCAGCAGCGCCTCTGCGCCGACCCCGTCGTCGACCTTCACGAACGGCTGCATGCGGTTGGCAAGGTCGGCGGCGACCAGATCGCTGGCGGTCGCCTTGGCGCGCACCCGGCGCGGTGCGCCGTCCTGCCAGATCAGTCGCTGCGCGGCGGGCAGCGGCGGCAGGTCGCTCGCCCCGCGGGCCAGCGCCAGCCGGCGCAGCGCCTCTGCCTGCGGCAGTTCGGGCGCCTCGTTCAGCAGCCGGACCAGCGCGTCCAGCTCGACCCTGGGCGATCCCTTGGCGGTATAGAGTTCGGCGCGAGCCACCGAGTGGAGCGGCCCCGGCGCCATCGCGTCCAGCCCGATCTGCGCATCCTGCCAGCGCTGCTCGCGGATCGCCGCGAACACCGATCGGTACGCCGATTGCTGCGCCGGCTCCAGCAGGGCAGGCGGGCGTATCGCGGGCGTCGTGCGGGCGTCCACCGACGCCGCGTCGACCGCGGCCGCATCGCCCAGGTCCGGCGTCGCCGCCTGTGCCGCCATGGGCAGTCCGGCCAGGGTCACCGCGATCAACCAGCTACGCATCATGCCGTCTGTTCATCCCGTGTCGTTGCACTCATGTCCGCCACCAGCATCCGCAGGTCGCGCCAGCTTTCCGCCTTCAACGCCGGCCGTTCCATCAGCAGGCGCGGATGCAGGCTGGCGATCACACCGGTTTGTCCCTTCTTATGGTTGAAGGGCTGTAAACGTCCGCGCACCGACTGTCGGTCGGCCGACAACACGGCACGGCTCGTCGCATCGCCCAGCAGCAGCAGCCGTTCCGGCGCGACCAGCTCGACATGGTGGCGGGCGATCTCACCCAGCCGCGCCTCGACCTCCCGGGCAATCCGTCCCGCCGCCGGTCGCCGCGCGCAGACCGCCGCCAGGTGCACCGTCTCGCGCGACAGTCCGATCGCCGCAAGCATCCGGTCCAGCAGCCGCCCGCTCGCGCCGGACAGCAGCGCGCCGGCATCGCCATCCTCCCGCTCGGGGCAATCCACCAGGACCATGACGCGCGCGTCGACGGGCCCGCTCGCCGCTACGGAAATGCCGCTCCATCCCGCTTCCGGCGCCTCCGGTCCCAGCCGCCACGCGGCGAACGCGGCGATGCTGTCGGGCAGGGGATCACCGGGCACTGGGGCATCGGCCGGCGCGGTATCCGCCGGTACCGCAGGCGTCGCCACCGCCAGCCAGTCGCGCACCGCATCGTCGACCAGTACGTCGACGCCGGCGTCGCGCCACCATTCCAGGGCGCTGGCATAATGTGCCGGATCGATGCTTTGATATGCCCCCACGCCGGCTTCATGCTGCAAGGTTGACGGGGCGGTCAACTTGTCGGATCGGCAGGAACGACGGGAAGGTGCCGGGCCGCGCCCGGTGGAGCCCCGGTGAAACGAAGTCCCGCGCGGCTGGAGAAGATGCGATGAGTGAACGCGAGTCGATGCCCTACGACGTGGTGATCGTCGGTGCGGGCCCCGCCGGCCTCTCCGCCGCGATCCGGCTGAAGCAACTGGCGAACGATGCCGGCAGCGAGCTGTCGGTCTGCGTCCTCGAAAAGGGGTCGGAGGTCGGCGCCCACATCCTGTCGGGCGCGGTGATCGATCCGCGCGCGATGGACGAACTGATCCCCGACTGGCGCGATACCGACTGTCCCATGGCGGAAACGCCGGTCGTCGAGAACCATCACTGGGTCCTGACCGAGCGCCGGAAGTTCAACCTGCCGCACCTGTGGACGCCGCCCTTCCTCCATAACAAGGGCACCTATACCTGCTCGCTCGGCAATCTCTGCCGCTGGCTGGCGGGCAGGGCGGAGGAACTGGGCGTCGAGATCTTCCCCGGCTTCGCCGCCGCGGAGATCCTGTTCGACGAGCAGGGCAGGGTGAAGGGCGTCGCGACCGGCGACATGGGCGTGGCGCGCGACGGCACGCACAAGGGCGACTGGCAGCCGGGCCTCGAACTGCACGCTAAGTACACCTTCTTCGCAGAGGGCGTTCGCGGCCATCTGACCAAGGAGGTCATCCGCACCTTCGATCTCGCCCGCGACAGCCAGCCCCAGGTGTACGGCCTGGGCGTCAAGGAATTGTGGGACATCGCGCCCGACAAGCACGTGCCGGGCAAGGTCGTGCATACGCAAGGGTATCCGCTGGGCGACGACGCCAATGGCGGCGGCTGGATCTATCATCAGGCGAACGGCCAGGTGTCGATCGGCTTCGTGACGTGGCTGGGCTACACCAACCCGTACCTGTCGCCCTTCCAGGAAATGCAGAAGTGGAAGACCCACCCTGCCGTCGCCGAGCTGCTCGCCGGCGGCAAGCGCGTCTCCTACGGCGCGCGGGCGATCAACGACGGCGGGTTGCAGTCGATCCCGAAGCTGGTCTTTCCGGGCGGCGCCCTGATCGGCTGCTCGGCGGGCTTCCTCAACGTGCCCCGTATCAAGGGCACGCACGGCGCGCAGAAATCGGCGATGATGGCGGCGGAGGCGGCGTTCGCGGCGGTGCAGGCCGGGCGCGAGCATGACGAGCTGACCGCCTATCCGCAGGCGTTCGACGCCAGCTGGCTCAAGAAGGAACTGTCGGTCGTCCGCAACGTCGTGCCGCTGGTGAAGAAGTTCGGCGATTTCGTCGGCTCGGGCCTGTCGGGCGTCACGATGTGGCTGGAGCATTTCGGGCTGAAGATGCCCTTCACGATGAAGCATCATCCCGATCACGAGAGCCTGTGGCGCAAGGACCTCGTCAAGCCACCCGTCTATCCCAAGGCGGACGGCGTCCTCACCTTCGACCGCCTGTCGTCGGTGTTCCTGTCGAACACCAATCACGAGGAGGATCAGCCGGTCCACCTGACGCTGCGCGATCCGAACATCCCGATCGACTACGACCTGCCGCTCTACGACGAGCCGGCACAGCGCTACTGCCCGGCCGGCGTGTACGAGGTCGTCGGCGTCGAGGAGGGCGATCCCCGGTTCGTCATCAACGCCCAGAACTGCGTCCACTGCAAGACGTGCGACATCAAGGATCCGACCCAGAACATCAACTGGGTCGTGCCGGAGGGCGGCGGAGGACCGAACTATCCGAACATGTGACGGTAGAAGCGACGGCGGCAAAGCTGCACGTCGCTTCTACCGTCCGGCCGGCGGCGCCCGGGCGCCGACCGACGGCGCGGCTTCGCCGCGACGCCCCTTCTGCTATCGCGCCCCGATGATCCAAGAACCCGCCCCCGCCAAGATCAACCTCGCTCTCCATGTCCGCGCCCGCCGCCCCGACGGCTATCACGATCTGGAAACGCTGTTCGCCTTCGCTACCGACGGCGACCTGATCGCGCTCAACATCGCGGCGACAGACCGGTTCGACATCACCGGACCGTTCGGCGATGCACTCGACGCCGCGGGCGACAATCTCGTCCTCCGCGCCCGCGATGCCTTTCGCGATGCCTTCGCCATCGACGCGCGCCATGCGATCACGCTGACCAAGAACCTGCCGATCGCCTCCGGTATCGGTGGCGGCTCGGCGGACGCCGCCGCCACGTTGCGCGCGCTTGCCAGGCTCCACCGGATCGACTTGGCCGACGACCGGCTGATCGGGATGGCCCGCCGCCTCGGTGCCGACGTTCCGGCCTGCCTGCTCGGCCGCACCACGCTCGGCACCGGCACCGGCACCGCACTGGCGGTCCTCGACGGGTTGCCGGGCCTGCCGCTACTCCTCGTCAATCCCGGTGTCGCCGTGTCGACGGCGGCGGTGTTCGCCGGCTGGGACGGGATCGATCGCGGCCCGCTTGCCGGTGGAACGCCGCTGGCGCGCGCACTGGCCGGGCGCAACGATCTGGAGCCGCCCGCCCGCGTGATCGCCCCGACGATCGCCGGGGTGCGCGACCTGCTCGACGCCAGCGCGGGTACCGTACTCTCGCGTATGTCGGGCTCTGGCGCGACCTGCTTCGCGCTGTTCGACAGCGAGGCGGCGCGCGATGCCGCCGCCACCGCGGCGCGTGCACGGGGCTGGTGGACCCTCGCCACCCATGTCGCGAGCGACGATCAGCGGGTACAGTAGAACTTGCCGTCCCGCTTGGCATAGGGGCGGTATCCGGTCGGGCATTCGCGGATCGCGATCACGGTCTGCACGCGCGCCGTCGTGCTGACCCGCTGCTGCCAGCCGACCGGCGCCGTGGTGAAGTTGTAGGTGCCGGTCATCGCGTTGCACGCCGGCGGGTTGCTCTGCTGGTACACGCTCGACTGGCACCAGAAGAACCCGACCGCACTGCCGCAACGGTTGACGTACTGGACGTACGAACTGTCGTAGACGCCGTTGACGATCCGGACGATCTCCGTCGAGATGCACTGCTGCCCGCCGGCCAGTACCTGTGCCTGCGCGGCCGCGGGGGTCGCCGGTACCAGGGCACCGGATGGCAGCAACGCTGCGACGGCAAGTATCGTCTGAACGGCGCGGTACATGGCTGTCTCCCGTCGGGGTCGTCGACCGGCCGCTCCCACGACGCGCCTGCCGGAGCAACCGCGATCATGTCCGTATCGGAGCGACCGGCGATGCTGAAGTTCCCTACTTGTTCTCGGGGAACAGATTGCGTACATAGCGTCGGACGCGTTGCCCCGGCGGCGCACTTGCTCTAGCGATGGGAGCCCCATATGGCCGCCAGTCTGAAAGTGATCGATTCCGTGGCAGTAGCAGCAACCGACCGGCAGAAGGCGCTTGACGCCGCACTGGCCCAGATCGACCGCGCCTTCGGCAAGGGCTCGGCGATGAAGCTGGGTGCGAAGGAGACGATGCAGGTCGAGACGATCTCGACCGGCTCGCTCGGCCTCGACATCGCCCTGGGCGTCGGCGGCCTGCCCCGCGGCCGCGTGATCGAGGTTTATGGTCCTGAATCATCGGGCAAGACCACCCTGGCCCTGCACGTCATCGCCGAGGCGCAGAAGGGCGGCGGCACCGCCGCGTTCGTCGATGCCGAGCACGCGCTCGATCCGGTCTATGCCAAGAAGCTGGGCGTCAACATCGACGAACTGATCGTCTCGCAGCCCGATACGGGTGAGCAGGCGCTGGAGATCGTCGACACGCTGGTGCGATCAAACGCGATCGACGTGCTGGTCGTCGATTCGGTCGCGGCACTGGTCCCGCGTGCGGAAATCGAGGGCGAGATGGGCGACAGCCATGTCGGCCTGCAGGCGCGCCTGATGTCGCAGAGCCTGCGCAAGCTGACCGGCTCGATCAGCCGCTCGCGCTGCATGGTGATCTTCATCAACCAGCTGCGCATGAAGATCGGCGTGATGTACGGCAATCCCGAGACGACGACGGGCGGCAACGCGCTGAAATTCTACGCGAGCGTCCGCCTCGACATCCGCCGTACCGGCCAGATCAAGGACCGCGAGGACATCGTCGGCAACGCCACCCGCGTGAAGGTGGTGAAGAACAAGGTCGCGCCGCCGTTCAAGCAGGTCGAGTTCGACATCATGTACGGCGAGGGCATCTCGAAGATCGGCGAGATCCTCGATCTCGGCGTGAAGGCCGGCCTGGTCGAGAAGTCGGGCAGCTGGTTCAGCTACGATTCGGTACGCATCGGTCAGGGTCGTGAAAACGCCAAGACCTATCTTCGCGACAATTCGGAGATGGCGGACCGCCTCGAAAAGGCGATTCGCCAGCGCACCGAAAAGGTGGCCGAGGAAATGATGACCGGCCCCGATGCCGACGACGATATCTGATCCTGCCCGGGCCCGCCCTCACCGGCGGGCCTTTTCGTATTCGTGCGCGACCGCGTGGCCGTCCGCGGCCTTTGCCGGATGACCGACGCGCTCGACTGGCGGACCCGCGTCGGCGACGTCTGGGCCGCGGAGTGGCACCGGACCGATCGCAGCCTGGCCGATCTCTCCCGCCACCTCGACGCCGCGATCCTCGCTGCCGCGCCCGGCGCGGGCACGGCGCTCGACATCGGCTGCGGTGCCGGCGCCACCAGCCTCGCCCTTTCGACCGCCCGGCCGGACCTGCAGCTGACCGGTGTCGACCTGTCGCCCGCGCTGCTCGCCATTGCCCGGCAGCGGGTGCCCTCCGCCCGTTTCCGCATCGCCGACGCGTCGACGGACCCGATCGGGCCACCGCCCGATCTGCTCGTCTCGCGCCACGGCGTGATGTTCTTCGCCGATCCGCTCGCCGCCTTCACCCGTCTGCGAGCGCAAGCCGGCACGGGCGCCCGACTGGTCTTCTCGTGCTTCGGCCCGGCCGATCGCAATGCCTTCGCCTCCGATCTCCCCGCCGCCCTTTTCGGCATGCCCCCCGCGGCCCCCTCCGGCTATTCGCCCGGTCCCTTCGGGTTCGCCGATCGCGAGTGGGTCGCCCGCATGCTCGCCGATGCGGGCTGGACCGGTGCCACGGCGGACGCCGTGCCGTTCGACTATGTTGCGGGCGCCGGCGTGAATCCGGTCGCCGATGCGGTGTCGTTCCTCACCCGCATCGGCCCGGTCGCGCGCGGCCTTGCCGCGTCGGGCGACCGGCCGTCGCTCGTCGCGCGCCTGACCGACATCCTCGCGCGTTACCGCACCGGAAATCGCGTCGTCCTGCCCGCCTTCGCATGGCTGTGGCAGGCGCGGACGTAGCAGCAAGGGCAGGGGAGCCGTCATGACCATCATCGTCCACCACCTCGAAAACTCGCGCTCGCAGCGCGTGCTCTGGATGCTCGAGGAACTCGGCCTGCCGTACCGGGTCCATCGCTACGAGCGGAACAGGGAAACGATGCTCGCCCCGCCCGAGCTGCGTCAGGTCCACCCGCTCGGCAAGTCGCCGATGATCGAGGACGAGGGCAGGGTGATCGCCGAAACGGGCGCGATCGTCGAATATCTGGTCGAGAAGGCCGATGGCCGGCTCGGCCCGCCGCCGCACCGCGACGCCGCGCTCCGCTACCGGTTCTGGCTCCATTATGCCGAGGGCTCGCTGATGCCGCCGCTTCTGGTCAAGCTGATCCTCGGCCGCGTCCCGCTGATCGGAAAGAAGGCCGCGCAGAAGATCCAGCCGATGATCGACCGCCATCTCGACTATGTCGAGGCCGAGCTCGCCGCCCGTCCCTGGTTCGCCGGCGACGCGATCACGGCCGCGGACATCATGATGAGCTTTCCGCTGGAGGCGGCACGCAGCCGCGCCGGCCTCGACGCCGCCCGGCCCGCCACCATCGCCTGGCTCGCCCGCATCCACGCCCGTCCGGCCTATCAGGCGGCGTTGAGGGCCGGCGGCCCCTACGCCTACGCCTGACCGGCCGTCATCAGGGCCGGGGCGGCGTCTGCCCCGGCTCGATCGCGTCGAAGCTGTCGACGGCCACCGCCGGCCCGCCGCCGCTCGGCGCGGCCGCGGCGACGATGTCGGGGGCCTCGTGCTCGTCCAGTCCGCCCTCCCATTTCGCCACGACGGAGGCCGCGATCGCGTTGCCGACCACGTTCGTCGCCGACCGTCCCATGTCGAGGAAATGGTCGACCGCCAGGATCAGCAGCAGCCCCGCCTCCGGGATCTTGAACAGCGACAGCGTCCCCGCGATCACCACCAGCGATGCCCGCGGCACCCCCGCGATCCCCTTCGACGTCACCATCAGCACCAGCAGCATGGTGATCTGTTCGCCCAGCGACAGGTCGATGCCATATGCCTGCGCGATGAACAGCGACGCGAACGTCATGTACATCATCGACCCGTCGAGGTTGAACGAATAGCCGAGCGGCAGCACGAAGCTGGCGATCCGCGGCGGCACGCCGAACTTGTCCAGCGCCTCCAGCGTCCGCGGATAGGCCGCCTCCGACGAGGCGGTCGAGAACGCCAGGATCAGGGGATCGCGGATATACCGCACCAGCAGCCGCGTCCGCGGCCCGATCAGCGCGAACGCGATGCCGATCAACGCCAGCCACAGCACCCCCAGCCCCAGGTAGAAGCTGCCCATGAAATAGGCCAGGTCGCCCAGCACGCCCGGCCCGCGCTCGGCCAGTGTCGAGGCGACCGCCGCGAACACCGCGACCGGTGCGAAGCGCATGACGTAGTTGGTGATCTGCAACATCACCGCGACCAGCGCCTCGACCGCGCGGACCAGCGGCGCCGCCTTCTCGCCCACGGCGGTGATCGCCACGCCGACGAATATCGAGAAGACGACGATCTGCAGGATCTCGTTGGTCGCCATCGCCTCGATCATCGACTGCGGCACGATGTGCCCGACGAAGGTCTTCAGGTCGAATGCGGTCCGCTCCACCCCGCTCGCCGCGATCGCGGGCGGGATCGGCAATGCCAGCCCGACGCCGGGTTGCAGCACGTTGACCAGGATCAGCCCCAGCGTCAGCGACAACAGGCTGGCGCACACGAACCAGCCCAGGCTCTTGGCGCCCACCCGGCCCAGCGCCGCGGTATCGCCCATATGCGCGATGCCGACGACCAGCGTCGAGAACACGAGCGGCGCGATGATCATCTTGATCAGCCGCAGGAACAGCGTCGTCAGGATCGAGAAATAGCCGGCGATGTCGGTCAGCCGTGCCGCCGACGCCGCCCCGCCGTCGTCGATCGCCAGATGCAGTCCCCATCCGACCACCAGGCCCAGCACCAGCCCGATCATAATCCAGTAAGTGAGCCGCGTGGCCATCCGATACTCCCGACAATCGGTGCGAGCGAAGGGGATTGTCGCCGCCGGGTCAAGCGCCGTATCGATCGCCGATGCCCTTCGCGCCCCCCGGCATCACCCGCCGCTCGCTCCTGTCCGCCGCCGCCGCGGTGCCGCTGCTGGCGACATCCGGCATCCTGCGCGCCGCCGGGCCGGACCTGTCGGCGCTGCGCGACATCACCACCGGCGCCCGGCCGATCGACGCCGCGGAGCGCGCGCGCCGGCTGACACGGGCCCAGGCGCTGATGAAGGCGAACGGCATCGGCGCCGTCCTGATCGAACCGGGATCGTCGCTCGTCTATTTCACCGGCGTCCGCTGGGGCCGGAGCGAGCGGCTCACCGCCGCGATCCTCCCGGTCGAGGGCACTCCCTGCATCGTTACCCCCTTCTTCGAGGAGCCGTCGGTCCGCCAGACGCTGGCGATCCCCGCCGAGGTCCGCGTCTGGCAGGAGGATCAGGATCCGCTCCGCCTCGTCGCCGGCTTCCTCGCCGATCGCCGGCTCGCCGGCCGCCCGGTCGGGATCGAGGAGACCGCGCGCTTCTTCGCCTTCGACGGTCTCGCCCGCGCGTTGCCCGGCGCCAGGCTGGTGTCCGCCAGCCCGGTCGTCCGCGGCTGCCGCCTGATCAAGACGCCGGCGGAAATCGCGCTGATGCAGTGCGCTACTGACGTCACCATCGCCGCCTATCGCTGGACGCAGCCGCGCGTCGAGAAGGGGATGACGGGTGCGGAGATCGGCGCGCTGATGAACGCCGCGACCAGCGCACTGGGTGGTGATCCCGAGTTTGCGCTGGCCCTGATCGGCCCGGCCGCCGCCCTGCCGCATGGCAGCCGCGAGGTGACGCGCATTGCCGATGGCCAGGTCGTCCTGATGGATTGCGGCTGCACGGTGCAGGGCTACCAGTCCGACGTGTCGCGGACCTGGGTCCACGGCACCGCCACGCGGGAACAGCGCACCGTCTGGAATCACGTCGCCCGTGGCCAGCAGGTCGCCTTCGCCGCCGCCCGCATCGGCACCCCCGCCGGCCGCGTCGACGACGCCGTCCGCGCCTTCTACGAAACGCTCGGCTATGGCCCCGGCTACCGCCTGCCGGGCCTGTCGCACCGCACCGGGCACGGCATCGGCATGGACGGGCACGAGCCCGTCAACCTCGTCCACGGCGAGGCGACGCCGCTGGCAGCCGGCATGTGCTTCTCCGACGAACCCGGCCTGTACCTGCCCGGCCGCTTCGGTGTCCGCCTAGAGGACTGTTTCCACATGACCCCCGCCGGCCCGCGCTGGTTCAGCACCCCGCCGGCATCGCTGGACGCGCCGGTTTGATACCCCATGTCGCGCCACCGTGCTGGCAGTTTCGGCGGCCGACCGCTGTCCTACGACCCGCGATCCGCGGTATCCTCCGCCAATGCCTCATGCATCGCATCCGACCGGCGACCTGACCCGCCCCCGCTTCATCGCGTTCGTCGAATCCGCGCGTCTGACGCCGTTCCGCCACCCACAACGTTCGCGCCCGGCAACCCGCAACATCCTCAACATTCGCCGGGAGCCCGCCTCAACATTCGCCGCCCGAACCCTCCGCAACCCGAAACTTCCTCAACATTCGCGCCGTCCCACTCCCTCGTGCAGCACCCGCTTGAGGCAACCGGCGCTCTCGCCTAAGCCGACGCGCATGACCTCGCCCTCCTTCGTGTCGACCAACGACATTCGCCGCGGCTTCCTCGATTATTTCGGCCGCCACGGCCATCAGGTGGTGCCCTCGGCGCCGCTGGTGCCGCAGAACGATCCGACGCTGATGTTCGTCAATGCCGGCATGGTGCCGTTCAAGAACGTCTTCACCGGGCTGGAAAGCCGCCCCTACGTCACCGCGACCAGCTCGCAGAAGTCGGTCCGCGCGGGCGGCAAGCACAACGACCTCGACAATGTCGGCTACACCGCGCGCCACCACACCTTCTTCGAGATGCTCGGCAATTTCTCGTTCGGCGACTATTTCAAGGAACAGGCGATCGTCCACGCCTGGGCGTTGCTGACCAAGGAGTGGGGCATTGATCCCGCGCGTCTGACCGCCACCGTCTATCACACCGACGACGAGGCGTTCGACCTGTGGCGCAAGGTCGCCGGCCTGCCCGACGACCGGATCATCCGCATCGCCACCAAGGACAATTTCTGGGCGATGGGCGACAGCGGCCCGTGCGGTCCCTGTTCGGAGATCTTCTTCGATCACGGCGACCACATCCCCGGAGGCCCGCCGGGCAGCCCGGACGAGGATGGTGACCGCTTCGTCGAGATCTGGAACCTGGTGTTCATGCAGTACGAGCAGGAGGCGAACGAGATCGTCGCCGAACTGCCGCGCAAGTCGATCGACACCGGCATGGGGCTGGAACGGATCGCCGCGGTGCTGCAGGGCGTCCACGACAATTACGATACGGACACGTTCCGCGCGCTCATTGCCGCGTCGTCGGCGCTGACCCACAGCGATCCGGCCGGCGACATGAAGGCGTCGCACCGGATCATCGCCGATCACCTGCGCTCGGCCGGCTTCCTGGTCGCCGACGGCGTGCTGCCGGCCAATGAAGGCCGCGGCTATGTCCTGCGCCGGATCATGCGCCGCGCGATGCGCCACGCCCATCTGCTCGGCGCGAAGGAGCCGCTGATGCACCGGCTGGTCCCCGCGCTGGTGGCCGAGATGGGCGCCGCTTATCCCGAGCTGGTCCGCGCACAGCCCCTGATCGAGGCGACGCTGCAGCAGGAGGAGACGCGCTTCCGCCAGACGCTCGATCGTGGCCTGAAGCTGCTCGACGACGCGACGGCGACGCTACCGGCCGGCGGCACCCTGTCGGGCGAGACGGCGTTCCGCCTCTACGACACGTTCGGCTTCCCCTATGACCTGACGGAGGACGCCTTGCGTGCGCAGGGCCTCGCCGTCGACCGCGCCGGCTTCGACGCCGCGATGGCCGAACAGAAGCGCGCCGCCCGTGCAGCGTGGAAGGGATCGGGCGCCAAGGCGTCCGACGATATCTGGTTCGACATCGCCGAGCAGCACGGCTCGACCGAGTTCACCGGCTACGCCAACGATGTCGGCGAGGGCGAGGTGCTGGCGCTGGTCAGGGACGGCCAGCGGGTCGATGCCGCCCAGACCGGCGACACCGTGTCGGTGGTCGTCAACCAGACGCCCTTCTACGGGGAGAGCGGCGGCCAGGTCGGCGATGCCGGCACCATCTCCGCCGACAACGGACTGCGGGCGCAGGTCACCGATACGTCGAAGCAGCTCGGCCGGGTCTGGGTCCACCACACGCTGGTCGAGGCGGGCGAGATCAAGGTCGGCGACCCCGTCCGGCTCGCCATCGACCTGACCCGTCGTGCCGCGATCCGCGCCAATCACTCCGCGACCCACCTCCTGCACGAGGCGCTGCGCCAGCGGCTGGGCACCCATGTCGCGCAGAAGGGTTCGCTGGTCGCGCCCGACCGCCTGCGCTTCGACTTCTCGCAACCGGTCGCGATGACCCCGGCCGACATCGCCGAGGTAGAGCTGCGGGTGAACGAGCAGGTCCGCGGCAACGGCCCCGTCGTGACCCGCCTGATGACCCCCGACGAGGCGATCCAGGAAGGCGCCATGGCGCTGTTCGGCGAGAAATATGGTGACGAGGTTCGTGTCGTATCGATGGGTCAGGACGCTGACGGCACCTACTCCCTCGAACTCTGCGGCGGCACCCATGTCGGTGCGCTGGGCGAGATCGGCCTGTTCAAGGTGGTGGGGGAGGGGGCCGTCTCCTCCGGCGTCCGCCGGGTCGAGGCGCTGACCGGCGAGGGCGCCCGCGCCTATCTGTCGCACCGCGACGAGACCCTGCGCGAGGCGGCGTCGGCCTTGCGCTCGACGCCCGACGAGGTGCCCGGCCGGATTGCCGCTTTGCTCGACGATCGTCGCCGGCTGGAACGCGAACTGGCCGAGGCCAAGAAGGCGCTGGCGCTCGGCGGCGGTCAGGGCGGCGCGCCCGCCGGTCCCGAGCAGGTCGGCGGCGTTTCCTTCGTCGGTCAGGTCCTCGAAGGGTTCGAGGCGAAGGGGCTGCGCGGCGCGGTCGACGATGCCAGGCAGCGGATGGGCTCGGGCATCGCCGCGATCGTCGCGGTGAACGACGGTCGTGCGTCCGTTGCGGTCGGCGTCACGCCCGATCTGGTCGCGGCGCACAACGCTGTCGATCTGCTCCGCACCGCGGTGGCCGTACTCGGCGGGCAGGGCGGCGGCGGCCGGCCGGACATGGCGCAGGGCGGCGGTCCCGACGGCGCGAAGGCGGCGGACGCCGTCGCGGCGATCCGCGTCGCCCTGTCGACGGAGCCGGGCGGCGCCTGATCCGTTTGGGTCATGATGCCTGCCCTGTCATGCGGCACAATAGGCGCGACGATAGAGGATGATGGATGCGGTTTGGATCGACGTGTGCGCTGATACCGCTGTTCGCCATCGCCCTGCCACAGGCCGCCGCCCCCCAGAGCGCGCGCGACCTGCTGACCCAGGCCGCGTTCCAGGACCGCAGCGGCCCGGTGGCACTCGCCCGCATCGACCGGGCACGTGCCGCCTCGCTGGCCGCCGCCGCCCGCGACCCTGACGATCAGGACGCCGCCGTCCTGGCCGTGATCGCGCTCGGCTACCGTGCCAAGCTCACCGGCAACCGGTCGGAGGCGATGACCGCCCGGCGTCAGTTCGAACAGGTCGTCGGCCGTTTTCCCCGCAATGCGGAGGCGCAGGCCGGCCTGGGCGCCTGGCACCTCGGCATCATCTCCCATGTCGGCCGCTTCGTCGCCCGGGCCGTCGCCGGAGCGCGGGAGAATGTCGGCATGGCCGCGCTCGACCGCAGCGTCGCACTGGGTGGCGATCGTGCCTTCTTCGCCGGGTTGTCGGGGCTGCTCCGGATCAACTTCGATCCCGGCGACGCCCGCGGTTTTCAGCTGCTCGAGGCCGCAGCCCGCGCGCCGACGCCGACACCGCTCGACCGGATCATCCAGCGCTCGGTCATCGCCGTCCTCGCTCCGCTCCGCCGTGGCGACCGGGCAGGCGCCAAGGCGCTGGCCGATCGCCTGCTCCCGTTCGGCTGGTACGACGACAAGGACAAATAGGCCCGCCGATCAGGTCGGTATCTGCCCCTTGCGCACCCGCCGGATGCGCGGCTCACGCTCCAGGGCAGCCTCACGCCGGATCAGCTGGCGCAGCTCGTCGCGCTTCTCGTGGATCGATGCGATCACCGGCCCCATCGCCACCCCCAGGTCGACCAGCACCGCTTCCGACAATTGCAGGGAACTCTCCAGTGTCTCCGGGACGGCATCGGTCACTCCGGCGCGATACAGCTCGGCCGCATGGGCGGCATCGCGCGCGCGGGCGATGATCGGCAGCGTCGCCGACAGCGCCCGCATCCGCCGCGCCAGCCGCACCGTCAGCACCGGATCGTCCATCGTCAGGATCAGGGCGCGCGCTTCCGCCAGGTTCAACCGGTCGACCAGTTCGTTACGCGCGATATCGCCGAACATCACCGGATACCCCGCCGACCGCGCCTGCGACACCGTGTCGATATCCGCCTCGACCGCCAGATAGGGCTGGCCATGCGCCGTCAGCATGTCGGCCACCATCCGGCCGACCCGCCCGAACCCGATCAGGATCGTGCCCGGCCCCTCGACGGGGGCGATGTCGATCGGCTCCAGCGATCGCGCCTCGATCCGCCGCGCCACCAGCCGGCCCGCCTTCGCCAGCAGCGGCGTGATCGTCAGGCCGATCGACGTCACCGTCTGCCAGAAGGCCGCGGTCGACGGCATGATCAGCTGCGCCTGCGCCGCCGTCGCCAGCACGATCAGTGTCGTCTCCGACGGGCTGCCCATCAGCAGCCCCGTCTCGGCCGCCGTTCCCAGCCGCGCCTGTCCGACCCTCAGCAGCAGGAAGGTGACGATCGCCTTCACCGCAACCACGCCGACCACCGCCAGCAATAGCGGCGACCAGTTCGCCGCGATCGATCGCAGGTCCAGGTCCATGCCCACCGTGATCAGGAACACGCCCAGCGCCAGCCCCTTGAACGGCGCGGTAATTACCTCGACCTCGCTGTGATACTCCGTCTCGGCGATCAGCAGTCCGGCGAGCAGCGCCCCGACGATCGGCGACAGCCCCGCAGCCGTGGTCGCGACCGATGCAACGATCACCACCAGCAGCGATGCCGCCAGGAACAGCTCCGGGCTCTTCGTTCGCGCGGCCTGCGCGAACAGCCTGGGGAGCACGATACGTCCGCCGATATACATCCCAACCACGGTCAGCGCGCCGCTCAGCGCGACCCCGCCGATGCTGTTCCAGCCGTCGCCTCCGGCCGCAGCCGGTGCCATCGCGCCCAGCACGAAGATGATCGGCACCAGCGCCAGATCCTCGAACAACAGCATGCCGAATGCTGACCGTCCCACCGCACTGGTGGTCCCGACCAGCGGCAGTACCAGCGCCGTCGAGGAGAGCGCCAACGCCAATCCCAGCCCCGCAGCGCCGGCGCCGCCCTGGCCGAGCAGGTGCAGCGCCAGCCCGATCAGCACCGCCGACCCGGCCAGTTCGGCAAAGCCCACGCCGAACACCAGCCGCCGCATCGCCCACAGACGCTTGAACGACAGCTCCAGTCCGATCGAGAACAGCAGCAGCACGATGCCGAACTCGGCAAAGGGCGCGATCGACTCCCGGTCGCTGATCGTGACGTAATATAGCCAGGGAAATCGGTCGGTCAGCGTTCCCAGACCCGCCGGCCCCACGGCCACGCCGACCAGAATGAACCCGATGACCGGGCTGATGCGGAACCGGGCGAAGGCGGGGATCACCAGCCCGGCCGCACCCAATATCACCAGCGCATCGCTGAATGCCGCATTGTCTAACCCGATCGCCATGACATCGACCTTAGCGTCAGTCGCATCGGATTGTCAGTACGGTGCCGGCGCCAGCGGCATCACCTCCACGATCAGGCTTGTTGCCTGACCAGCCGCGCCGCGCGAAGACCGGCATCGTCGGTATGCAGCAGCCGTCAGTTTTCGGATCGCGGTAAGGCGGAGCAAAGGGTGCCGGCACCCGACCATAGAGCTGCGCCGCTCTGGACAGAGCGGGTCTGCCGCGGCCATTTGCCGCAGCAGACCCGGCCGGGGTTCAGGCCCAGCTGCCCATCGCAGTTTCCAGGTTCAGGCGGACCTGCTCGAAGAACTGCTCGGTGGTCATCCACGGCTGGTCCGGGCCGATCAGGATCGCCAGGTCCTTGGTCATGTGGCCGTTCTCGACCGTCTCGATGCACACGCGCTCCAGCGTCTCGGCGAAGCGGGTCACGTCGGGCGTGTCGTCGAACTTGCCGCGATACTTCAGGCCGCCGGTCCAGGCGAAGATCGAGGCGATCGGGTTGGTCGAGGTCGCCTTGCCCTGCTGGTGCTGGCGATAATGGCGGGTAACGGTGCCGTGCGCCGCCTCCGCCTCGATCGTCTTGCCGTCGGGGGTCATCAGCACCGACGTCATCAGCCCCAGCGAGCCGAAGCCCTGCGCGACCTGATCCGACTGCACGTCGCCGTCGTAGTTCTTGCACGCCCACACGAACTCGCCGTTCCACTTCAGCGCGCTGGCGACCATGTCATCGATCAGGCGGTGTTCGTAGACGATGCCGGCGGCGGCGAACTGGTCCTTGAACTCCGCCTCGAAGATCTCGGCGAACAGGTCCTTGAAGCGGCCGTCATACGCCTTCAGGATCGTGTTCTTGGTCGACAGGTACAGCGGCCAGCCGCGCCCCAGCGAATAGTTCATGCTGGCGCGCGCGAAATCGCGGATCGATCCGTCGAGATTGTACATGCCCATCGCGACACCGCCCGCCGGGAAGTCGAACACCTCGTGCTCGATCTTTTGGCCGTCCTCGCCTTCCCACTTCATCGTCAGCTTGCCCTTGCCGGGCACGACGAAGTCGGTCGCCTTGTACTGGTCGCCGAAAGCATGACGACCGACGACGATCGGGTGAGTCCAGCCGGGGATCAGCCGGGGCACGTTCTTGATGACGATCGGCTCGCGGAAGATGACGCCGCCCAGGATGTTGCGGATCGTGCCGTTGGGCGACTTCCACATCTTCTTCAGGCCGAATTCCTCGACCCGCGCTTCGTCCGGGGTGATCGTCGCGCACTTCACCGCGACGCCGTATTTCTGCGTCGCATGTGCCGAATCGACCGTGACCTGGTCGTCGGTCGCATCGCGGTTCTCGACGCCCAGGTCGTAATAGTCGAGCTGGATGTCGAGATACGGCTTGATCAGACGCTCGCGGATCCACTCCCAGATGATCCGGGTCATCTCGTCGCCGTCGATCTCCACGACGGGCGTCTTCACCGTGATCTTGGCCATGCGTTCTCGGTCCTTGGCAAATGGGAAAAAACAGGATGGCCCGCGTCTAGGCAACAGACCTGCCACTGGCAACGGGGCAGCGGCAGTCCGCCGCCGGAACGCGAAGGCTCCGGAGCCGTTGCAGGCCGGTAACCATGATCGACAACATGGGATGGCCGCGTGGCCGGATAGAGGAGAGGACGATGCGTTCGATACAGATCGGATATGGCGCCGCGCTGGCCCTGTTGCTCGGTGCGACGGCGGTACCGGCGACGGCCCAGGAACAGCCGTACAGCCGGCTCTTCGTGTTCGGCGACAGCCTCGTGGATTCCGGCAACGCGCAAACGTTGCGTGCTCTGGCGAAGGGAGAGGATCCGGCACCGGCCAGCCTCGGCTATTTCGCCGGACGCTTCTCCAATGGCTACAACTTCGCTGATTATCTGTCCGTCGGCATCAACGGCGGCCCAGCCACGGCGTCGGAGAGAGGCGGGCTGAACTTCTCGGTCGGCGGCGCTCAGGCCGCAGAGGTCGCTGGCGACGCAAGCCCCAGTTTTCTTGAGCAAATCGCCTCGTTCAGGTCGAGCGGTCAGCAATTCGGTGACGACGCGCTCGTTCTGGTGACGCTGGGCGGCAACGATGTCCGCGCGCAGTTGAGCGCTTTGGGCACCACGCCGGGTTATCAGCCGACGCTCGCGCCCGCCGTCGCGGCACTGACCGCCGGTCTCGGTGAACTCTACGCGAGTGGCGCGCGGAACTTCGTCGTCACGGGCCTTCCCGATATCGGCCAGATTCCCGCCGTGACGAGCATCGGATCGAGCGCGCTGGCCACCGCCGGTACGCAATTGTCCTCCGGCCTGAACGACGCGTTTGCCCAAGTCGTCGCGGGGTTCGGCCGGACGACGGGCGCCAATGCCAGCTTCTTCGACCTCTTCTCGTATCAGAAGACGCTCTACGCCGATCCCGGCGCCTATGGATTGCCGGTGGCGCTCGACCGCCGCAATCCCTGCCTCGTACCACCGTCCCCCGCATCGGGATGCGAGGACAATGTCTATTTCGACTCCATCCATCCCACCTCGCAGATCCACTTCGCCATCGCCCAGGGGATCGGCAACCAGATCGGCGTCGCGGTAGTGCCCGAACCGGCTACCTGGGCGATGATGCTGCTCGGCTTCGGCATGGCAGCCACGGCCCTCCGCTACCGCCGACGGCAGATGAGGGTGGCCTTTGCCTGATGTCAGCGGTCGCGCGATTGTCACGAGGCGCCGGGGCAGGTACACCCCGGCGCCATGACCTCGCTTGAAAAGCCGCCGGTGGCGACCACGACGGTGAAGTGGCGCTTCCCCACCGTCCACCCCGAAGGCCGCAAATACGCCGCCATCTCCCTTGGCATCACCATGTTGCTGACCATCGTCTCGAACGTCCTGTTCTGGCCGATGATCGGCGTCACGATCTGGGTACTCGCCTTCTTCCGCGATCCCGTCCGTACCACGCCTCAGGGGGACGGACTGATCGTCGCTCCGGCGGACGGGCTGGTGACGATGATCCAGCGGGTGCCCGTTCCACGCGAACTGGTCGGCGATCTGGGAGAGGCACCGCTGGTCCGCGTGTCGATGTTCATGTCGGTGTTCGACGTCCATATCAACCGCACGCCGATCGCCGGCACCATCCGCCAGGTCGTCTATATCTCGGGCAAGTTCCTCAATGCCGATCTCGACAAGGCATCCGACGAGAACGAGCGTCAGCACATCGTGGTCGAAGGCCGCCCGCTCGCCGACGGCACTGTTCGCCGCGTCGGCTTCACCCAGATCGCCGGGCTGGTGGCGCGCCGCATCGTGCCCTTCGTGAAGCCGGGCGACATGGTCGCGACGGGCCAGCGCATCGGCCTGATCCGCTTCGGCAGCCGGGTCGACGTCTACCTGCCCGACGATTGCGCTCCCCAGGTTACGCTCGGCCAGCGAACGATCGCGGGCGAGACGGTGATCGGTCGCGTCGACGGTATCGTCGTCGCAGGCATCTCGCAGTGAGCGATCCGGCCGCGCAAGGAGCCGACGACGCGGAGCCGAGGCGGGCCGACAAGATCAAGGGTATCGGCCCACGCACCGCCGCCTTTCGCGCCGGCGGCCGCTTTTCCCGTCCGCCGCGCGGCCTGCCGCTGCGCGCGATCGCGCCCAACGCGGTCACCGCACTGGCACTCTGTTCCGGCCTGTCCGGCGTGCGTTTCGCCATTGCCGGTCAGTGGGAACAGGCCGCGGCGATGATCATGGTCGCGGGGGTACTCGATGGCATCGACGGCCGGATAGCCCGGCTGTTGCGTGGGGAGAGTCGCTTCGGTGCCGAACTTGACTCGCTCTCCGACGCGATCTCGTTCGGCGTGGCGCCGGCCCTCATCATGTATTTGTGGTCGCTGGCAGCGCTGCCGCGGATCGGCTGGATGTGTTCGCTGCTCCTGGCGGTCTTCTGCGCGCTCCGACTGGCGCGGTTCAACGCCAAGATCGACGAGACCGAACAGCCCCACAAGTCCGCCGGTTTCCTGACCGGCGTTCCGGCACCGGCGGGAGCGGGGCTGGCCCTGTTGCCGCTGTTCTTCTGGTTGTGGACGGACGAGCCGCTGTTCACCAATCCCTATATCGTCGCGCCATGGGTCGCGTTCGTTGCGGTGCTGATGGTATCCAGCGTGGCGACCTTCTCTTGGTCGTCGCTGCGCCTGCGTCGAAGCATCCGGTTCGAGGCGCTGGCCGGAGTTGTCCTGCTGGGCGCGGCGCTCACCACCGCTCCGTGGCACACGCTCAGCATCATCGCCGTTCTCTATCTGGCGACGCTGCCGTTCAGCATCGCCAGCTACGGCCGGGTCAGGCGGCTTCGCGCAGGTGACGGATCGCAACAGGAACCGGCGTCGCCGCCCACCGCCTGACGGCGATCCGCCGCTCTGCCTGCGCCAGTTCGCGCAGCGGAGAGAAGGATGCCTCGACCTGGCCGGAGGCCAACCGCAGGATACGGCGCCACTGCGGCAATACCGACGCCAGGATCACCGACGCCGCCAACCCCATCGCACCTGCAAAAACCAGAACACTGATGACCGCCATGTTCGCCTCCCTGACGCGAACGCCATTCAATCGACGTTCGAAAACCGGCAGACGCACGTTCAGGTTCCGAAAAACGACGGATAAACGCCTGTTTTTACGGCATTTAGCACCGAAATTGCGGTGTTTGACCCGATGTGCCTCTGTTGAACACCTTATGTTCCACTTGCGTTCCCGGTGTCAAGCAGTTGCGTACGGGATGGCTCTGCGCTAAGCCGCGCGCCTCAACTCCGCATGGGAAGCATCATACACCGGTGCGCAGGCTTTCAGCCGCCGCGTCATCCGCTTCCCAGAGGCTTTAACCGGAAGGAATTATCTATGGCGGCACCTGTCGTCACCATGCAGCAGCTTATCGAGACCGGCGCGCACTTCGGCCACCAGACCCATCGCTGGAACCCGAAGATGAAGCCTTACATCTTCGGCGACCGCAACGGGGTCCATATTCTCGATCTGTCGCAGACCGTCCCCCTCTTCGCCCGCGCGCTCGAGTTCGTCTCGTCGACCGTCGCCGGCGGCGGCAAGGTCCTGTTCGTCGGCACCAAGCGCCAGGCGCAGGAGCCGATCGCCGATTCGGCTCGCCGCGCCGGCCAGCATTTCGTCAACCATCGCTGGCTGGGCGGCATGCTCACCAACTGGAAGACGATCTCGAACTCGATCAAGCGCCTGAAGAACCTCGAGGAGCAGCTGTCGGGCGACACCCACGGCCTGACCAAGAAGGAAGTGCTGCAGCTGACCCGCGAGCGCGACAAGCTGGAGCTGTCGCTGGGCGGTATCCGTGACATGGGCGGCGTGCCCGACGTCATGTTCGTGATCGACGCTAACAAGGAAGAGCTGGCGATCAAGGAAGCCAACACGCTCGGCATCCCCGTTGTCGCCATCCTCAATTCGAACGTGTCGCCGGACGGCATCGCCTTCCCGGTTCCCGCCAACGACGATGCCGCCCGCGCCATCCGCCTGTACTGCGAGGCGATCGCGATCGCCGCGACCCGTGGCGGTCAGGAGCAGCAGCAGCGCCGCGGCGTCGACTTCGGCGCGATGGCAGAGCCGCCCGCCGAGGAGCAGGTCGAGGTTGCCGCCGAGGATACCGGTGCCGCCACCGTCGAGGGTGCGGGCGCCGAGACCGAGCGCCAGATCGACGCCTGAAGCGTCAACAGATCGTCACGCGGGCGGGGCAGGGCGAAACGCCTCGCCTCGCCCGCAGGCATATTCAGACTGGAAGGATTGAAGACATGGCCGATATCACGGCAGCGATGGTCAAGGACCTGCGCGAGAAGAGCGGCGCCGGCATGATGGATTGCAAGAAGGCGCTGAACGAGACCGCCGGCGACATGGACGCCGCACTCGACTGGCTGCGCACCAAGGGGCTTGCCGCCGCGCAGAAGAAGTCGAGCCGTACCGCCGCCGAGGGCCTGGTCGCCGTCGCGACGTCGGGCACGAAGGGCGCTGCGGTCGAGGTGAACTCGGAGACCGACTTCGTCGCCAAGAACGACCAGTTCCAGCAGTTCGTCCGCGAGGTGACGCAGATCGCACTTGCCACCGGTGACGACATCGAGGCGCTGAAGGCGGAGACGATGCCGTCGGGCACCTCGGTCGCCGACGTGCTGACCAACAATATCGCCACGATCGGCGAGAACCAGTCGCTGCGTCGCGCCAGGCGCCTCGAAGTGACGAAGGGCGCCGTCGTCAGCTACGTCCACAATGCGCAGGCGCCCGGTCTCGGCAAGATCGGCGTGCTCGTCGCGCTCGAATCCGATGCGTCGGATGAGGTGCTGCAGGGTCTCGGCAAGCAGTTGGCGATGCACATCGCCGCCGCGTTCCCGAAGGCGCTGAACGAGGCCGACCTGGACGAGGCCGAGATCGAGCGCGAGCGCGCGATCGCTGCCGAGAAGGCGGGCGAGAGCGGCAAGCCGGCCGACATCGTCGCCAAGATGGTCGAGGGATCGATCGCCAAGTACCGCAAGGAGCACGCGCTGGTCAGCCAGCTGTTCGTCATGGACGGCAAGACCAAGATCAGCGACGTCGTCGCCAAGGCGGGCAAGGACGCCGGTACCACGATCGTGCTGAAGGACTATGTCCGGTTCCAGCTGGGTGAGGGCATCGAGAAGGAGGCATCGGACTTCGCCGCCGAAGTCGCCGCCGTCTCGGGCGTGCCGCAGGGTCAGTGATCGCGAAGCGGGGAGGGGGCGATGTCCTTTCCCCGCCATCGTCGCCAGCGTCCATGCGCCGGCATGGGCGTCGCGGCGGATCCGTATGGGTGAGCCGATCACACGGAATCCGCGGGCCGACCGCGCCGGCAACCCATCCGCCATGAATTTCCGGTGCAGTGGCGGCACTCGGCTTGCCCGGTCATCGCCCCCCGCCTAAGGTCCGCGCCGCTCCCCCGAATTGACCGAGACGCATGACCGAACCCCGCTACAAACGAATCCTGCTGAAACTCTCCGGCGAAGTATTGATGGGGGAGGGTGGCCTCGCCATCGATCCCGTCATCACCGCTCGCGTCGCGGGTGAGATCGCGGATGTCCGCGGCGCCGGTTATGAACTCTGCGTCGTCGTCGGCGGCGGCAACATCTTTCGCGGCCTGTCCGCCGCGGCCAAGGGCATCGAGCGCGCGACCGCCGATTACATGGGCATGCTTGCCACGGTGATGAACGCGCTGGCGGTGCAGAACGCGCTGGAGCAGATCGGCGTCGATACCCGTGTGCAGTCGGCGATCCCCATGGCCTCCGTCTGCGAGCCCTTCATCCGTCGCCGCGCCGAGCGGCACCTGGAAAAAGGTCGCGTGGTGATCTTCGCGGCGGGGGTCGGCAGTCCGTTCTTCACCACTGATTCTGGCGCGGCCCTGCGGGCGGCCGAGATGAAGTGCGACGCCCTCTTCAAGGGCACCAGCGTCGACGGCGTCTACGATGCCGATCCCAAGAAGGTGCCCGGCGCCACCCGCTACGAAACGGTCAGTTTTTCGAAGGTGCTGTCCGATGACCTGAAGGTCATGGACGCCTCCGCGATCGCGCTGTGCCGCGACAACGATATCCCGATCGTCGTTTTCAACATCCGCGAACACGGCAATTTCGCTGCCGTGCTGCGCGGCGAAGGCATCTCGACGACCGTTCAGAACCAGGAGACTATCGATGCCCGCCTATGACAAGGCCGATATCCAGCGCCGCATGACCGGCGCCGTCGACGCGCTGAAGCACGATCTGGGCGGGCTGCGTACCGGCCGCGCCTCGATCACGCTGCTCGATCCCGTCAACGTCGAGGTCTATGGCAGCCACATGCCGCTGACCCAGGTCGCGACCGTGTCCGCGCCGGAGCCGCGGATGCTGTCGGTACAGGTGTGGGACAAGTCGAACGTCGGTCCGGTCGAGAAAGCGATCCGTTCCGCCGGGCTCGGCCTCAACCCGATCAACGACGGCCAGACGCTGCGGCTGCCGATCCCCGACCTGACCGAGGAGCGTCGCAAGGAACTGGCGAAGCTTGCCAGCCAGTATGCCGAAAAGGCCCGGATCGCCGCTCGCAACGTGCGCCGCGACGGCATGGACAGCCTGAAGACCGACGAGAAGAAGAACGTTTTCGGCGAAGACGAGCGCAAGCGTCACGAGACGGAGTTGCAGAAGATCACCGACGCGACGATCGCCGATATCGATGCGGCGGCCGGATCGAAGGAAAAGGAAATCCTGGGCAAGTGACGGGCGGGCAGCGCCAGCTGTTTGGCTCATCCTGCGGGCATGAGCGGCCCGGCGCTCCTGTGGAGCACCGGCGGGACGGAGGGGCCTCGCCCTGCCTGTCCGAATGGCGCGCCTCGGCATGAGCACCGCGCCCGTCCTTGCGCCCGCTGACGGCACCGTTCCGCGCCATGTCGCCATCATCATGGACGGCAACGGTCGCTGGGCGAAGCGCCGGCACCTGCCTCGTGCGGCCGGGCACAAGGCGGGGGTCGACGCCGTCCGCCGCGTCACCCGCGCCGCGCGCGCGATGGGGATCGAGGCCCTGACCCTCTACGCCTTCTCGTCGGAGAACTGGCGGCGGCCGGAGGAGGAGATCGGCGAATTGATGAAGCTGCTGCGCTTCTTCATTCGTTCCGACCTCGCCGAACTGGCACGAGAGAATGTCCGGTTGCGGGTAATCGGCAACTATCGCGCATTCAGCCCCGATCTGGTCGACCTGATCGATGACGCGATCGCGCGGACCGCATCGAACAGTGGCCCGCTACTCGTCATCGCCCTGAATTACGGCGCGCAAGCGGAACTGGCGGCTGCCGCCCGTCGCCTCGCCGCACGCCTGCCCGCCGACCAGATCGACGAAGCCGCGATCGAGGCCGAACTCGACACCGCCGATCTGCCGCCGCTCGATCTCGTCATCCGCACGTCGGGGGAACAGCGGCTGTCCAACTTCCTCCTCTGGCAGGCGGCGTATGCCGAACTGCTGTTCGTCGACACGCTCTGGCCCGATTTCGATGCGGACGCCCTGGCCGACGCCGTCGCGGTGTTCGGCCAGCGGCAGCGCCGCTACGGAGGCTTGTGACCGCGCCTTTGCCCACGCCCGATCTGCCCACGCCCGACCAGAAGCTGCGGACCCCGTCCAACCTCCGGTTGCGGATGATGGCCAGCGTGGCGATGATCGCCGTGGCGCTCGTCGCGCTAACCGCGGGGGGTATCCTGTTCTGGCTGCTCGCGGTCGTCGCCGCGCTGTTCATGATGGCGGAATGGGCGAACCTGTCCGGTGCGTCGGCACGGGAAAAGCGAATTGGCCAGTTTGCCCTGTCGGTTCCGCTGGCATTGATGGCGCCGGCTTCGGTGATCCTGGAAGTCCATGACTTCTTCACCCTGGGCCTGCTCGTGGGCGCGGCGTTCTTCGTCGTGATCGTCACCAACCGGCGTCAGCTGGCGTTGGGCATCCTCTATTGCGGGCTACCCGTTCTGTCCCTCGTGGTACTGCGCCGATACGAATCGGGGCTGGTGCTCGCGCTGTGGACGCTGGCGCTGGTCTGGGCGACGGACATCGGCGCCTTCTTCGCTGGCCGTTCGCTCGGCGGTCCGAAATTGGCGCCCCGGATCAGTCCGGCCAAGACCTGGTCCGGTTTGATCGGCGGCATCCTCCTCGCCACGGCCTTTGCCTTCGTCATGCACCTGGCGGCAGGACTGCCGTTCCGCCTGGTGATCGCCACGCCGCTGCTCGCCGTCGTGGCACAGGGCGGCGATCTCTTGGAAAGCTGGATCAAGCGCCGCGCCGGCGTGAAGGATTCGGGTAATGTCCTGCCCGGCCATGGCGGCGTGCTCGATCGCCTCGACGGCGTGGTGCCGGTCGCGCCGCTCGCCGCGCTGCTGGTCCTGTTGGCGTGAAGACCATCACCGTCCTGGGGGCGACCGGCTCAGTCGGCAGCTCCACGCTCGATCTGGTCGAGCGGGAGCCCGATCGCTTCCGGATCCGCGCCCTGACGGCCAATTGCGACGTCGCCAAGCTCGCCGCTGCCGCCCGCCGCACGCGGGCGGAACTGGCGGTCGTTGCCGACGAGGCCTGCCTGCCCGCGTTACGCGAAGCGCTGGCCGGAACCGGCATCCGCGCGGCGGGCGGCGCCGCGGCGATCGTTGAGGCCGGCGCCTCGGGGGCGGACTGGACGATGGCGGCGATCGTCGGCTGCGCAGGACTGGCGCCGACGATGGCGGCGATCCGCGCGGGCGGCACCGTGGCACTGGCCAACAAGGAGGCGCTGGTTTCCGCCGGCGACGTCGTGATGGATGCGGTGACCCGGCACGGCACCCGCCTGCTGCCGGTCGACTCCGAGCATAACGCGATCTTCCAGTGCTTCGACTTCGATCGTCCGCATCAGGTCCGCCGCATCGTGCTCACCGCCAGCGGCGGGCCTTTCCGCGACGCCACGCTGGAGCGGATGGCACGTGTCACCCCGGCGGAAGCGGTCCGGCATCCCAACTGGTCGATGGGCGCCAAGATCTCGATCAATTCAGCGACGATGATGAACAAGGGGCTGGAACTAATCGAGGCGGCACGGCTGTTCCCGGTCAGCCCCGACCGGATCGAGATCGTCGTTCACCGTCAGTCGGTGATCCACAGCCTGGTCGATTATGTCGACGGATCGATGCTCGCCCAGCTCGGCCCTTCCGATATGCGTGTGCCCATTGCCCATGCACTCGCCTGGCCGGAGCGGATGGTGACCCCGATGGAGCCGCTCGATCTGGTCAAGCTCGGCCGGCTCGACTTCGAGGAGCCCGATCCCGCCCGCTTCCGCGCCCTGTCGCTGGCGCGTAGCGCGGTGAACGCCGGCGGAGCCGCGCCGGCCATCCTCAACGCCGCCAACGAGATCGCCGTCGCGGCCTTTCTGGGGGGGCGGATCGGCTTCCTCGAAATTGCCGCAATCGTCGAACATATATTGCAGCGCTACGATCCGCCATCGCCGGACACGCTCGACGCGGTACTCGCCGTCGACGCGCGGGCGAGGGAACTGGCGGCAGAGCGGGTAGAGGATTGCGTCCGTTGATCGAGGCTCCCGGTATTCTGCTGACCCTGATCGCGTTCGTCGCGGTCATCGGCCCGCTCGTGTTCGTGCACGAGATGGGTCATTACCTTGCGGGCCGCTGGTTCGGGATCAAGGCCGATGCCTTCTCGATCGGCTTCGGGCGCGAGGTCGCCGGCTATACCGACCGGCGCGGCACCCGGTGGAAATTCGGATGGCTTCCGCTCGGCGGCTATGTGAAATTCGCCGGCGACATGAACCCCGCCGGCCAGCCCAGCGCCGACTGGCTCGCCTTGCCGGTCGCCGAACGCGCACGGACGTTCCAGGCCAAGCCGGTGTGGCAGCGCGCCATCGTCGTCGCGGCCGGACCGGTCGTCAACTTCGTGGTCGCCATCCTGATCCTGGCCGGATTCGCCCATTTCTACGGCGTCCGCTACGCCCCCCCCATGGTCGGCGAGGTGGTGGCCGGCAGCCCCGCTGCGGCCGCCGGGCTCCGTGCGGGCGATCGCATCGTGGCGCTGGGCGGTCGTTCGATCGAGAGCTTTGCCGATATTGCCCAATACGCGATGATGCGCCCCGGAGAGGCGATCCGCGTCGATCTCGTCCGCGCCGATCGTCCTGCCAGCACGACCGTAAAGATCGGCACGCTGAAGCAGCGCGATCGCTTCGGCAACGAATACCAGATCGGCCGCGTCGGCATCGGCAGCCCGCCGGTCGAGTACCGGCCCGTGTCGATCCTGCGCGCACCCGTCGTCGGTGCCGAGCAGGTGGTCTCGATCGTTCGCGGCTCGCTCGACGCGATCGGCCAGATCATCAGCGGCCGACGGTCGGTCGACGAGCTCGGCGGGCCACTTCGCATCGCCAAGGTGTCCGGCGAGCAGATGACCCTCGGCTGGCCCGCCTTCATCGGCCTGATCGCCCTGGTTTCCATCAATCTCGGGTTCATCAATCTGCTGCCAGTGCCGATGCTGGATGGCGGCCACCTGCTCTTCTATGCGATCGAGGCAGTGCGGCGCCGGCCGGTCGATGGACAGGTGCAGGAATGGGCGTACCGGGGCGGTTTGGCGGCGATCCTGGCGTTGATGATCCTGGTGACGTTCAACGATCTGGCCCAGCTGGGACTGTGGCGGAACCTCGCCGGGTTGATTGGTTGAGGAAGCTGGGGCAGGGCGAAATCGACAGGGGTCGGTGTCACGTTATCCTGGGGTGGTTTTCTAGTGAAGAATAATGGTCTTTCGGTCGCGGCGGTCGGCGCGACGCTGCTGGCGAGCACGATGCTCGCAGGCGTCCCTGCGCTGGCGCAGTCGGGCAGCGGCCCGGCGCGCGCTCCCGCGGCCGGCACCGGCACGCCCGACACCGCAGCGTCGCCCGGCACCGGGCGCATCGCTCCCGTGCCGACGCCGGCCGGCACGCCGACCCCGGCTCCCGCCGGTACCGCGACTCCGGCCACCACCGCACCGGTCGCCGCCGGCACCATCAAGTCGCTGAAGGTGGAAGGCTCGCAACGGATCGAGCCCGAGACAGTGCTGTCCTACACCAAGCTCCGGATCGGCATCCCCTACACCACCGCCACGCTCGATCAGGCGCTGGTCGATCTGCAGGCGTCGGAGCTGTTCGCCGACTACTCGATCTCCGGCGTGGAGGACGGAAACATCGTCCTGCGCATCCGCGAGAACCCGATCATCAACCGGGTGATTCTCGAGGGGAACAAGGCGATCAAGAGCGACAAGATCCAGAAGGAACTGAAGCTCGCTCCGCGCCAGATCTTCACCCGGACGGCCGTGCGGGCCGACGTCGCCCGCATCATCGAGCTGTATCGCCGCGGCGGCCGCTTCGCGGCGATCGTCGAGCCGAAGATGGTCAACCTCGACCAGAACCGCGTCGATATCGTCTTCGAGATCAGCGAGGGATCGAAGTCGAAGGTCCGCCAGATCAATATCCTCGGGAACGAGAAATTCTCCGACGACGAGCTGCGCGGCCAGATGGCGACCAAGCAGTCGCGCTGGTTCCGCCTGCTGTCTTCCGGCACCAGCTACGACCAGGATCGTCTGAACTATGATCAGCAGAAGCTGCGGCAGTTCTACCTGACCGAGGGCTATGCCGATTTCCGCGTGACCAGCGCGGTCGCCGAGCTGACCCCGGACAAGCGCGATTTCATCATCACCTATGTCGTCGAGGAGGGGCCGCGCTACAAGTTCGGCGACGTCACCGTCGACAGCGAGATCCGCGACTTCGACAATACCCGGCTGGCCGCGTCGCTGCCGATGAAGAAGGGCGACTGGTACAACGCCAAGCTGGTCGAGGATTCGATCGACAACCTGTCCCAGTCGGCGGGCCTGTTCGGCTATGCCTTCACCCAGGTCGATCCGGAATATCAGCGTGACCGCGAAACGCTGACGATGGGACTGAACTTCCACATCGCCCAGGCTCAGCGTACCTATGTCGAGCGGATCGACATCAATGGCAACACCCAGACGCAGGACAAGGTCATCCGTCGCGAAATGCGGCTGGGCGAGGGCGATGCCTTCAACGATTTCCAGATCAAGCGCTCGCAGGATCGCATCAACTCGCTGGGCTATTTCCAGGACAAGTTCGAGATCAAGCGGACGCAGGGCTCCTCGCCCGACCGCATCCTGCTGGAGGCGCCGGTCGAAGAGAAGTCGACGGGCGAGCTGCAGCTGTCGGCGGGTTTCTCCAGCCTCGAACGCTTCATCATCCAGGCGAACGTCACCCAGCGCAATTTCCGCGGCAAGGGGCAGGAGCTGCGCTTCGGCGTCAACTATTCCAGCTACCAGAAATCGGTCGAGGCGGGCTTCACGGAGCCCTATCTGTTCGACAAGAACATCGCGGTCGGCGTCGATGTTTTCCGTCGCGATTTCAATCAGTTCAACTTCGATCTGAACGGCAATCGCAACACCATCTACAACCAGGTGTCGACCGGGTTCCAGGTGCGGTCGGGCGTGCCGCTGACCGAATACTGGTCGCTGTCGGCGCGCTACGGCCTGTCCTATGACGAGGTCGGGCTGGACGACAGCCTGCTGGTCAACGGCCAGTGCACCAACGCGACCGTCGGCCGCTATCTGTGCGAGGCGCTGGGCAATCGCTGGACCTCGTCGGTCGGCTATTCGCTGATCTACAACAGCCTGAACAGCAACCTGCGGCCGACCGCGGGCATGCGCTTCAACTTCAGCAACGATTTCGCCGGCCTTGGCGGCGACGTGAAGTACATCCGCGCCCGTGCCGAGTTCGCCAAGTACAAGGGACTGGGCAGCGGCTTCGTCCTGTCGTTCCTGGGCGAGGGCGGCTACATCAAGTCGCTGGAGAAGAGCCGCGGCGAGGGGATCGACAAGGTCCGGATCATCGACCGCTTCTATCTCGGCGAGCCGAACTTCCGCGGCTTCGATATCCGCGGTGTCGGCCCGCGCATCCAGCGCGTCCCACTGGCTGGTGATCCCAGAACCGGTACGCAGCTTCTGGTCACCGATCGCAACCAGATCTCGGACGATCCGCTCGGCGGAAAGGCCTATTATCTTGGCCGCATCGAGCTGGAATTGCCATTGGGTGCCGGTGCCCGGGAAATGGGCTTGCGCCCGTCGATCTACGTGCAGGCGGGCAGCCTGTTCAGTTTGACGCGTCCGTTGCCGACCACGGATTTCACCCAGTTGCGCAATCCCGATGGATCGCTGCAAACGAACAAGGACGGCTCGCCAAGCCTGATCGGCGCTCCGATTACCACGAGCGTCAACGGGCAGACGCTGGCGCTCTACTCGGTGTCGGCGGCAGACACGGTCAACGCCGGTCGTCCCACGACCTGTGCGATCGGCTATTCGGCAACGCTCGGCGGCACCTGCTCCGGTACGTCGACCAACATGCCGCAGGAAACCTCGCCCTTCGTCGAGAATTTCCTCGGCAACTCGCCGCGTCCGCGCCTATCGGTCGGCATCGGCGTCAACTGGAATTCGCCCTTCGGTCCCCTGCGCATCGATCTCGCCAGGGCATTGATCAAGCAAAAGGGCGACGACGACAAGCTCATCACCTTCAACGTAGGAACCCAGTTCTGATGACCCGTATCACCGCACTCCTCCTCGCCGCGGCGGCGCTGCCGCTGGCCGTCTCGTCCGCTTCGGCACAGGTGAACGGCGTCGCCGTTGCCAATCCGGAAGGGGCCGTCGCCAATTCGCGCGCCTGGGCCGCCGCCCGCACGCAGATCGAGACGACCTACAAGACGCAGATCGATCAGGCGAACGCCCGCCGCGAGGCGATCAGCAAGGAGTTGCAGCCGCTCGTCACCGCGTATCAGACGGCCGCGCGTGCGCCCAACGCCAACCAGGCCTCGCTGCAGAGCCAGGCCCAGGCGATCCAGACCCGCCAGCAGGCTGCCGAGCAGGAGCTGGGCCGCCTGACCCTGCCGGCCCAACGCGCGCAGGCCTATGCGATCGAGCAGATCTCGGGTCGCCTGAACGAGGCGGTGCAGACCGTGGTCCGTGCCCGCAACGTCAGCCTGCTGATCCGTCCTGACGCCGCGCTGTTCACCCAGCCGACGGCAGACATCACCCCGGCGATCACGACCGAGCTTGACCGTCTGGTTCCCAGCGTCGGCATCACGCCTCCCGCCAATTGGCAGCCGGGCCAGCAGCAGCAGGGCGGCGCTCCCGCCGCTGCGCCGGCGGCGACGACCACCACGCCTGCGCGTCCGGCGCAGCCCGGCGGCCGGTGACCGACGCCGCCGCCGGGGGCGGCACGGAGGTGAACCAGGGCCCGCTCGATATCGGGCGGGTCATGGCCGCGCTGCCCCACCGCTATCCCATGCTCCTCGTCGATCGTGTCGAGGAGCTGGTGATCGATCACCGCATTGCGGCGATAAAAGCGGTGACGATCAACGAAGGCTTCTTCCAGGGCCATTTCCCCGGGCGGCCGATCATGCCGGGTGTCCTCATCGTCGAGGCGCTGGCGCAGGCGGCCGGCATCCTCGCGGTGGAGAGCCTCGGCCTTGCCGGTTCGGGCAAGCTCGTGTACTTCATGGCGATCGATGGGGCCAAGTTCCGCAAGCCTGTGGAACCCGGCGTCCTGCTCCGGCTGGAAGCATCGTTCGTCCAGAAGCGCGCGTCGGTCTGCAAGTTCGCAGGGATTGCAAGGATCGACGGCCAAGTGGTTGCAGAAGCTAACTTTACTGCGATGATCGCCGATCCGCCAAAGGCAGGATGAACGCGATTTATCCCTTACCTTAGCCTTACCTTAGGCGGCGGTTTTGACTTTGGGCGCTCCGTTGGATAGGGGGCGCCCTTCTTTTCCGGCTGGTCGGAACCAGCCACTTGGAAGGCAAGGCAATGAAGCAGGACACCCACCCCGACTATCACATGATCAAGGTCCAGATGACCGATGGCACCGTGTTCGAGACTCGCTCGACCTGGGGCAAGGAAGGGGATCTGATGACGCTCGACATCGATCCGCTGGCGCATCCGGCCTGGACCGGCGGTCGCGGCACGATGCTCGACACGGGCGGCCAGGTGGCCCGCTTCAACAAGCGCTTCGGTGGTGGTCTCACGCTCCGCAAGTAACCTGAAATTAGGCATGGCGGCGTTAGCAACGTCGCCATGTTTGTCGCGGAATTCGAGCAGGTTGATCCAAAGGGGCGCCGTGCCTCGCCGCGCGCTCCGCTCGCCATTACCGCCAGTCTCGATCACCGCCGGCTCGGCCGCGCGGTTTGCCGTGTCGTTGACCTGTCGACCACCGGCGCCAGGCTTCAGACCTACTCGGCCCTGCGCCGCGGCAGCATGATCTGCCTGCTCCTTCCGGGCCTTGCCGGTGTCGAGGCGGAGGTGATGTGGTCCAACGACTTCCTCGCCGGCTGCCAGTTCCGCCGCCCCATCCTCCAGACCGTCGTCGATCGCCTGGCCGGGAACGACGGATAGCGGCTGTGGCGGAGAGAGTGGGATTCGAACCCACGGTGAGCGTGAACCCACGGCGGTTTTCAAGACCGCTGCCTTAAACCACTCGGCCATCTCTCCGGGCGCGGCCCTACCTAGCGTCCGCGTCGGGTCGTGCAAGCCCGGCGACGATCCGACTTGCCGCGCCGCTTCCAACGCCCGACAAGCAGCCATGCTCAGATCACTCGGTTATCTCGCCTCTCTCCTGTTGGCATCATCGGCCGTCATCATCCCACCCGCTGCCGCACAGGACGGCACGGTCGCGGAAGCGCCCGTTTCCGTCATAGATCCCTTTCGGCAATATCTCGATCAGGTCCGCACCCGCGCCATCGCGCAGGGGGTGAGCGGCGCAACGATCGACCGCGAGTTGGCCGGCCTTACCGTCAACCAGCGTGTCATCGATCTTGATCGCCGCCAGCCCGGCAACCCGCAGAGCACCAGCTTCTCACCTTTCGCCCCCTACCGGGCTGAGCATGTCGATATGGCGCGGATCACCCGCGGGCAGGCCGTCTATCAAGCTCAACGGGCGCGGCTGGCCAGCATCGAGCGGCAGAGCGGCGTCCCCGAATCGATCATGGTCGCGATCTGGGGGCACGAGACGAACTACGGCAGCTACACCGGCAACTTCGACCTCATCCGCTCGCTGGCCAGCCTGGCATTCGACGGCCGCCGCCGCACGCTGTTCGAGGGTGAGCTGATCGCCGCCCTGAAGATGATCGACCGCGGCGTACCGCGTTCGCAGCTGAAGGGCAGCTGGGCCGGCGCAACCGGCAATCCGCAGTTCCTGCCCTCGATCTACCTGCGCCTCTCGCGCGACGGCGATGGCGATGGCCGCGCCGATATCTGGAGCAGCGGCGCCGACACTCTGGCGTCGATCGCCGCCTATTTCGTCGATGCAGGCTGGCGCCCCGGCCAGCCCTGGGGAGTGGCGGTGGGGGTGCCGGCCACCTTCGACCGTGCCGCCCTGCGGAACCGTCTCGTCAGTCCGCGCTGCCCCCGCGTGTTCGAACGGCACAGCGCGTGGCGATCGATGGCCGAGTGGCGGGCGCTGGGTATCACGCCGCTCGGCCGGCCATGGCCCGGCGACGATGTGCAGGCCGCATTGATCGAGCCCGACGGGCCTGGAGCCACCGCCTACCTGCTGACGGGCAACTACCGGGTGATCCTCGATTACAACTGCTCGAACTTCTACGCCCTGTCCGTCGGGCTGCTGGCCGACGCGGTCGAGGGATGAAGGCGTGACGCGCCGTCGTGGCGGCGCTATGCCCATGATCCAGCCACCTGCCGACATTCACCGCCGACAACGGACCATCCCATGAAGAAGCTGATCCTCGCCCCCGTCATGGCCGCGCTGCTCGCGTGCCCGTCCATCGCCGCCGCCCCGCAGTTCCAGACGCCGGCGCCCGTCGCCTTCCTCCAGGACCTGTCGACCGGCGCGATCCTCTTCTCCCGCGATGCCGAGCGCCGGATGCCGCCTGCGTCGATGGCGAAGATGATGACGGTCTATGTGGCCTTCGACCTGGTCCGTCGCGGCGAGCTGAAGCTGACGGACATGGCGACGGTGCGGCCGGAGACGTGGCGCCGCTGGCACGGCCCGGCCGCCGGGTCGACGATGTTCCTGTCGGCCAACGAGCAGGTCAGCGTCGCCAATCTGCTCTACGGGATCGTCACATTGTCCGGCAACGACGCCTGCGTCGTTCTGGCCGAGCATATCTCCGGCTCCGAACAGGCTTTTGCCGAGCGGATGAACCGGGTGGCGCAGCAGATCGGGCTGAACAACAGCCACTTCGGCAATTCGAACGGCTGGCCGGACGAGGGGGTGACGTACGTGACCGCGCGCGACCTGGCGAAGCTGGCATCCGCGACGATCGAGAATTATCCCCAGCTCTACAAGCAGTTCTACTCGCGCCGGGATTTCACCTGGGGCAAGACGATGGGTGGATCGGAGATCACGCAGGCCAATCGCGACCCGCTGCTCGGCCGGGTTGCCGGTGCGGACGGCCTGAAGACCGGCCACACAGAGGAGGCCGGCTACGGCTTCACCGGATCCGCGATCCAGAACGGGCGCCGGCTGGTGATGGTGATGGCCGGGCTGAACGGCTTCAACCAGCGGATCGAGGAGTCGGTGCGCTTCATGGACTGGGGCTTCCGCGCGTGGCAGGCCAAGCCGATCGCCGCCAAGGGCAAGCAGGTGGAGACCGCCGAGGTGCAGATGGGCAGTGCGAGCAGCGTGCCCCTGATCGCCGGCCAGGATCTGAAGGTGACGCTGCCCGCAGGGCTGGCGCCGGAACTGAGCGCCAAGGTGGTCTATCAAGGGCCGATCAAGGCGCCGATCAAGGCGGGTCAGCATATCGCCGATCTGGTCATCAGCTCGCCCGACGTGCCGGAACAGCGCCTGCCGCTGGTCGCCGGCGCGGACATCGCGGAGGCCGGCTTCTTCCGGCGGGCCTGGAACGGACTGACATCGTTCTTCGCCTGAGCGGACGACCGGCACGATGACGTATCGGCCGCTGGGCAACGAGGCGGCGCACGCCGCCTTCCTGGGCGCGCTGGGCACCGGGACGCTGCATCACGCCTGGCTGCTGGCGGGGGCGGAGGGGATCGGCAAGGCCGGCTTCGCACTGGCAGCGGCCCGGCGCATGCTGGCCGAGGGCGCGAGCGAGACGCTGCCGCCCGGTCTCGACGTTCCCGCGAGCAGCCGCACCGGGACGCTGATCGACGCCGGATCCCATCCCGACCTGCGCATCCTTGCGCGGCTGCCGAAAGATGCCGAGAAGCCGGACGGCGAACTGGCGCGGTCGATCAGCATCGCGCAGGTCCGAACCCTGCAGCCGCTGTTCGCTACGGCACCGTCGATGAGCAGACGACGCGTGGTGGTGATCGATGCGATCGACGATCTGGAGCGCAACGCCGCCAATGCCCTTCTGAAGAATCTGGAGGAGCCGCCACAGGGAACGATCTTCCTGCTGGTCAGCCACATGCCCGGCCGCTTGCTGCCGACCATCCGGTCGCGATGCCGGCTGCTACGGTTCGAGCGGCTGTCGGACGAACAGGTCGGCGGGATCCTGCGACAGGCACTGCCCGACGCGGACGAGACGGAAATCGCGGCGCTGGTGGCAGCGGCCGATGGCGCGCCGGGGCGGGGGATCCGGTTCGCCGGGCTGGATCTGGCCGGCGTCGATGCGGCGATCGCGGCGATCGCGGCCGAAGGCGATCCCGACAACCGTCGGCGCGCATCGCTCGCGAAGCAACTGGCGGGCAAGGCAGCACAGCCGCGGTACGAGGCGTTCCTGGATCGTGTGCCCGCCTACATCGCCAGGGCAGCCAGATCCCGACAGGGCGCCGGGCTGAAGATCGCGCTGGAGGCCCATGCGGCCGCCCGCGACGTCGCCGGCGCGGCACGCGGACTGTCGCTGGATGCCGGCGGAACCGTTTGGGAAATGGCGGAATTGCTGTCGCGGCTGCGGTAAGTTGAGGCGCGAATGTTGAGGAAGTTGCGGAATGCGGGCCCTCAACCTTCATCCCTCAATTAACCGCACCGACAGACCCGATTGCGGCGATGAGAAAGAGCGATGCCGTTATCGCAGGCAAGGGTGACGTAGGACAGCGCCACCCACCGCAGCCATTGCCGATCAGCAGTGCGGACCGTAGAGCGTCGGCCATGTCCGCCCCCTATTACATCACCACCGCGATCCATTATCCCAACGGCCGGCCGCATATCGGCCATGCGTACGAGATGGTCGCGGCCGACGTGATCGCCCGTTTCCAGCGGCAGGCGGGGCGCGACGTCCTGTTCCAGACCGGTACCGACGAGCACGGACTGAAGATGGCGCAGGCCGCCCGTGCGCGCGGGCTGCCGACGCGCGAGTTCGCCGACGAGATGTCGGCCTGGTTCAGCCAGATGGCCGACCGGTTTGACATCTCGTACGACCGTTTCATCCGCACCGTCGACACGGACCATTATGCGGCCAGCCAGGCGATCTGGCAGGCCATGGTCGACGCCGGCGACCTGTATCTCGACCGATACGAAGGCTGGTACTCGGTCCGTGACGAGGCGTTCTACGACGAGAAGGAACTCGTCGAGGGAGAAGGGGGGGCCAAGCTGTCGCCCCAGGGCACGCCGGTGGAGTGGACGGCGGAGGAGACATGGTTCTTCCGCCTGTCGAGATACCAGCAGCCGCTGCTCGACCTGTATGCGGCCGAACCCGACTTCATCCGGCCGGAGAGCCGCCGCAACGAGATCATGCGCTTCGTGGAGGGCGGGTTGAGCGACCTGTCGGTATCGCGGACCAGTTTCGACTGGGGCGTGCCGGTGCCGGGCAGCCCCGGCCACGTCATGTACGTGTGGGTCGATGCACTGACCAACTACCTGACGGGAACGGGTTATCCGGACACGAGCGGGGAAAAGGCACGCTTCTGGCCGGCCGACCTGCACCTGATCGGCAAGGACATCGTCCGTTTCCACGCGGTCTATTGGCCGGCGTTCCTGCTGTCGGCGAAGCTGCCGCTGCCCCGATCGATCTTCGGCCATGGCTTCCTGCTGAGCCGCGGCGAGAAGATGTCGAAGTCGGTCGGCAACGTGGTCGATCCGATGGATCTGGCCGATGCCTTCGGCGTCGATGCCCTGCGCTACTTCTTCCTGCGCGAGGTCAGTTTCGGGCAGGACGGCAGCTACTCGCCCGAAGCGATCGTGACGCGGGTCAATGCGGAACTGGCCAATTCGTTCGGCAACCTGGCGCAGCGGACGTTGTCGTTCATCGCCAAGAACCTGGCAGGTACGCTGCCGGAAGCCGGTCGTGCCGATGAAGCCGATGCCGTCCTGATCGAGGAGGTCGTGGTCGCCTGCGCGGGGCTGAAGGCGGCGTTCGGCGACCTGATGCTGAGCCAGGGGATCGAGGCATGGATGCGCGGCGTCTATGCCTGCAACCAGTATATCGATGCGCAGGCGCCGTGGGCGTTGCGCAAGACCGATCCGGAGCGGATGCACGCGGTGCTCGGCACGCTGGTTCGGGCGATCCGCATGCTCGCCATCGCGATCCTGCCGGTCGTGCCGTCCGGCGCCGGGCGGATCCTGGACGTACTGGGCGCCGACGCCCGCGATCATGCGGCGGTCGACGACGATGGCTGGTATGCGCGCCAGACGGCTGCGGGTTACCGGATCGACGCACCGACGCCGGCGTTTCCCCGACTGGAAATGCCCGTGGAGGACGCCTCCTGATGCTTGCCGACAGCCATTGCCACCTGAACTACGAAGGGCTGGTCGACGATCAGGCCGGGGTGCTGGCGCGGGCGCGGGCGAGGGGGGTGACGGCGATGCTGAACATCGCCACGCGCGAACGCGAGTGGGATGCGGTGGTCGCGACCGCCGAGCGGGAGCCGGATGTCTGGGCGACCGTGGGTATCCATCCGCACGAGGCCGACCAACACGCGCATGTCGATACTGCCAAGCTGGTCGAGCGGGCCCGACATCCACGCGTGGTCGGCATCGGTGAATCCGGCCTGGATTATCATTACGACCATTCCGACCGCGCGCGGCAGCGCGAGAGTTTCCGCGCGCACATCGCCGCGTGTCGCGAGACCGGCCTGCCGTTGATCGTCCATACCCGTGACGCCGAAGAGGATACGGCCGCGATCCTGGCGGAGGAAATGGGGAAGGGGACCTATAGCGGCGTCATCCACTGCTTTACCGCCAGCGGAGATTTCGCCGACAAGGCATTGGATCTGGGCCTCTATATCTCGATCTCGGGGATCGTGACGTTCCGCAACGCGATCGACCTTCAGGCGGTGGCGGCCCGGCTGCCCGCCGAACGACTGCTGATCGAGACGGACGCGCCGTTCCTCGCCCCGGTGCCCCATCGCGGCAAAACGGGTGAGCCGGCGTTCGTCGCCGACACGCTCGCGTTCCTGGCCAAGCTGCGGGGCGACGATCCGGACATGCTGGCGGCGCGCACCGCGGCCAATTTCCACGACCTGTTCGCAAAGACCAGGGCCGACGCGTGAAGGCACATATTCTCGGCTCCGGCACTTCCTCCGGCGTACCGCGCATCGGCAACGACTGGGGTGCCTGCGATCCGGCCGAGCCGCGCAACCGGCGATCGCGCGCGTCGCTGCTGGTCGAACATCAGGGCGTGCGGGTGCTGGTCGACACCAGCCCCGACATGCGCGAGCAGTTGCTGTCGGCCGACGTGGCGGCGGTGGATGCGGTGATATGGACGCACGATCATGCCGATCACTGCCACGGCATCGACGACCTGCGGCAGGTGTATCACGCGCTCGGCCATCCGGTACGCGGCATGGCGCGCCCGGCCACGCTGACGACGCTGGAGACGCGGTTCGCCTATGCCTTTCGCGGACGACCCGGCTATCCGCCCACGATCACGGCGGAACCGCTGACCGATCGGTTCACGATCGGCGGGATCGACATCGCCGTCGTCGACCAGCCGCACGGTAACACGTCGAGTGCGGGACTGCGGTTCGAAGCGGGTGGCAAGTCGATCGGCTATGCGACTGATTTCCATGATCTGACCGCAGAGATGCGGACGCTATATACTGGCGTCGACCTGTGGATCGTCGATGCGCTGCGCCGCGCACCGCACCCGTCACACCCGACCGTCGACGCGGTCGTCGGGTGGGTGGACGAGTTGCGTCCGGGCCGGGCCGTCCTGATCCATATGGACCAGAGCATGGATTATCGATCGCTGTGCGCCGAACTGCCGGACGGTATCGAACCCGGGTTCGACGGGATGGAGATTGCGGTATGACGAACGGTCCCGCGCTGGTCTTCTACCTGCTGGTGCTGATCCTGCCGATCGCCGCTTTAGTGTCGCGCCGTATTCCGATGAAGACGACGGCGTGGATGGTCGCGGCCTGGGTGGCGATCTTCGGGATCAGCTATCTGCTGCTCCGCAATTTTACATAATATGTATTATCGGACTTTGTGATGGACGATGCGAGCGGGTCCCCTGCCAACCTGACGCGGCTGATCGCGATCATGGCGCGGTTGCGCGATCCGGTCGGCGGCTGCGAATGGGATGTCGCGCAGCGCTGGGAAACGATCGCGCCCTATACGATCGAGGAAGCCTATGAGGTTGCCGACGCGATCGAGCGCGGCGTACCGGCGGAGGTGCGTGACGAATTGGGCGACCTGCTGCTCCAGGTCGTGTTCCAGAGCCGGATCGCGGAAGAAAACGGCCTGTTCACCTTCGACGAGGTGGCCGCGGCGATCGCCGACAAGATGGAGCGACGGCATCCCCATATCTTCGGCGATGCCGCCGAGCGACCCGATTGGGAGGCGATGAAGGCTGAAGAGCGCGCCGTGGGCGGTGCGCTGGACGGCGTGGCCAGGGGACTGCCGGCCCTGCAGCGGGCGGAGAAGCTGCAGCGGCGGGCCGCCCGGGTCGGGTTCGACTGGCCCGACGAGAGCGGGCCTCGCGCCAAGATCGACGAGGAACTGGCGGAGGTGGACGCCGCGCCGACGAACGAACTGGAAGGCGAGATCGGCGACCTGCTGTTCAGCGTCGTCAACTGGGCACGCCATCGCGGCATCGATGCCGAACAGGCACTGCGAACGGCGAATGCCAAGTTCGAGCGCCGCTTCGCCGCGATGGAGGATGCCGCAGGTACGGGTTTCGACGCGCTGCCGCTCGACGCCAAGGAAGCCCTGTGGAGTGCCGTCAAGCGAAGCGGCGGGTGAAGCGGGCGTGATCCTCCGGCGACAGGCGCACCTCGACGTGCATCATGTCGCCCTCTCCCTCCTGCCCCATCACTTCGCCATGCGCGTGCAGCCACGCCATGCCGGCACCGTCGCCCGCGGGCAGGTCGATGTGGTAACGACGATGCGCCTCGGTCAGGCGGGCCGCGACGGCCGCGACGAGATCGTCGATCCCCTCGCCGGTCAGCGCCGAGATGGTCATGACCCCTGCCCGCCGCGCGGCGTCGCCCAGCACATCCTCGCGCCCCTCCGCATCGAGCAGATCGAGCTTGTTCCACGCCTCGAACCGCGGTGTCGACTCGTCGACACCGAGTTCGGCCAGCACCTCCTCGACATCGGTGCGCTGGGCCTCGGTATCGGGATGGGCGATGTCGCGGACGTGGATCAGCAGATCGGCGGCCACGACCTCTTCGAGCGTCGCCTTGAACGCGGCGACCAGCTGGGTCGGCAGATCGGAGACGAAGCCGACGGTGTCGGACAGGATCGCCTTGTCGACCCCGGGCAGCGAGATCTGGCGCAGCGTGGGATCGAGCGTGGCGAACAGCAGATTCTCTGCCATGACATCGGCCCCGGTCAGCCGGTTGAAGAGCGTCGACTTGCCGGCATTCGTGTAGCCGACCAGAGCAATGATCGGCCACGGTGCGCGCTGGCGCCGCTCACGGTGCAGCCCCCGCGTGCGGCTGACCTGTTCCAGTTCGCGACGCAGCCGGGCCATGCGATCACGGATCAGCCGGCGATCCGCCTCGATCTGGGTCTCGCCGGGGCCGCCCAGGAAGCCGAAGCCGCCGCGCTGCCGCTCCAGATGGGTCCAGCTGCGCACCAGCCGGCCGGACTGATAGTCCAGATGGGCGAGCTCGACCTGCAACCGCCCCTCTGCGGTGGCGGCGCGTTCGCCGAATATCTCCAGGATCAGGCCGGTGCGATCGATGACCTTCGCCTTCAGCGCGGTTTCCCAGTTGCGCTGCTGGATCGGGGTGAGCGGCGCATCGACGACGACGAGGGCGGCGTCCTCCATCGCGACGCGCGTCGCCAGCTCCTCGATCTGGCCGCTGCCGATCAGAGTCGCGGCGCGTGGCTGGCGAACGCGGATGGCGACCCGGTCGACGACGTCGATACCGATCGCCGCCGCCAGCCCGGCACTCTCCTCCAGCCGGGCGTCCGCGTCACGCGTCGACTCGCCACGGTCGGGCAGGACAACGATGGCGCGGGCGCCGCGGGTGAACTCGTCCCGATCGCGTTCGAAACCGGTACTCAATCCTCGTCCGCCGGGCCGTTCTGTTCCTCGGCCAGGTTCAGCGGGCGGGCCGGCTGGATCGTCGACACGGCGTGCTTGTAGACCAGCTGCACCATGCCCTCGCGCTGGAGGAGCATGCAGAACAGGTCAAAGCCGGCGATCTGGCCCTGCAGCATGACGCCGTTGATCAGGAACATGGTCACGCTGTCTTCGGACTTGCGGACCGCGTTCAGGAACAGCTCCTGCAACAGCGGCGTCTTGCGCTGGTTCTCGCCCACCTGATCGACGATCGCGTCGGCATCGAAGGTGCCGCCGGGCATGATGGTGGAAATGGCGTGCTTGTAGATCAGCTGCGACTGACCGTCGCGGCGGAGCAGGACCGAGAAATTGTCGAACCAGGTCACGATGCCCTGGAGCTTGACGCCCTTTACCAGGAACATCGTCACCGGCACCTTGGAACGGCGGAGAGCGTTCAGGAACAGGTCCTGCAGCGAAGTCTGCTTGTCGGCCATTGGCAAAGCCTTCTTGTTGGCGGGCCATGGCCCGCGACTGCACCGTTTACCGGCGTCGGCAGGCCGCCCCGACGGACGACCGCTGCCTATCTAGGGATGCGGCGGTGCGGCGTCCATGGGTTAGGTCCGAAAGCTCCTCAATCCTCGCGCGTCTCGGTGATGCCGAGCAGCTTCAGCTTGCGATGGAGGGCGGAGCGTTCCATGCCGATGAAGCTGGCCGTGCGGGAGATGTTCCCGGAGAAGCGCCGGATCTGAACGCGCAGATACTCCCGCTCGAACGTCTCGCGCGCCTCCCGCAAGGGGGCGCCCATGATTGCGCTGGCCCCGCGATCGCCGCCCCCTTCCCCGCCCAGCACCTCGGCCGGCAGCATGTCGAGGTCGATCCGGCCGATCCGGTCGCCGGGAGCGAGGATGACGGTGCGCTCGACGACGTTGCGCAACTGACGGACGTTGCCCGGCCACTCATAGGATTGCAGCGCGACCATCGCGTCGGCGGCGATCTCGGGCACCGGCACCCGGCGCTCTCCGGCGTAGCGGCCGAGGAAGTGCAGGACGAGCGGGGGAATGTCCTCGCGCCGGTCGGCCAGCGGCGGGATCAGGACCGGCACGACGTTCAGGCGGTAGTACAGATCCTCGCGAAACCGCCCCGCGGCGATCTCGTCGGTCAGGTCGCGCGCCGTGGCGGAGACGACGCGGACGTCGACCTTCACCACCCGGCTGCCGCCGACCCGGGTGAAGCTCTGGTCGGTCAGCACGCGCAGGATGCGTGCCTGGGTTCCGAGCGGCATGTCGGCGATCTCGTCGAGGAACAGCGTGCCGCCATGGGCCTGTTCGAGCAGGCCGGGACGAACCAGGTCACCCCCCTCCTCGATCCCGAACAGCTCCTCCTCGACGCGTTCGGGCGCCATGTTCGCAGCGCTGACGATGACGAAGGGAGCGGCGGCACGCTGGCTCCAGCCCTGGAGCAGGCGGGCGGCGACCTCCTTGCCGACGCCGGCAGGGCCGACGATCATCACCCGGCTGCCGGTGGCCGCGACCCGTTTCAGGGTTGCACGAACGCCGTTGATCGCCCCCGACGTACCCGTCAGGTCGACATCGCCACCCACCGACGCGCGCAGCGAGGCGACCTCGCGGCGCAGCCGCTCGCTCTCGGTCGCGCGCTCCACCATCAGCAGCAGGCGTTCGGCCTCGAACGGCTTCTCGATGAAATCGACCGCGCCCTTGCGGATCGCCGCGACCGCCGTGTCGAGGCTGCCGTGGCCGGAGATGACGATGACCGGGATCGACGGATCGCGGCGCTTGATCTCGTCGAGCAGCTCAAGCCCGTCGAGGCGGCTGCCCTGAAGCCACACGTCGAGCAGCGCGAGCGACGGCCGCCGTGCGGCGATCGCCTCCAGCGCAGCATCGCTGTCCGCGGCGCTGCGGGTCTCGTACCCCTCGTCCTCGAGCACCCCCGCGACAAGCTCACGAATGTCCAGCTCGTCATCTACTACGAGAATGTCTAACGCCATCAGTTCATGTCCGATTCTGTGTGAGTGCCGCGAGTTGGCCCTCCCCTGCCAACTCGGGTTCGGGATCCCCTTGGTCGAGCGAGGCGAGCCGCGCCGCATCGAACGTCATGGTCACGATCGTACCGCCGCCGGGGCGATCGGCGAACGCGATCGTGCCACCATGCTCCTCGACGATCTTCTTGACGATGGCGAGGCCGAGGCCGGTGCCCCGCGCCCGCGTTGTCATATAGGGCTCGACGATCCGGTCCCGCGCTTCGGGCAGGCCGACGCCGTCGTCCGCTACGGTCAGCACGACCTGATCCGGCGAGGGCTCGGCCAGGGTCAACACCACCTCTCCGCCTTCCCCGCCCCTCGCTTCGATGGCTTCGACAGCGTTCTTGACGATGTTGGTCAGTGCCTGACCGATCTGGCGCCGGTCGCAGACGAGGCTGGGCGCCGTGTCGGCATGGACCAGTTCGAAGCGGATGGCGGGATGCGCGACCTCGTGCAGGAACATCACCTGACGGGCGGTATCGATCAGCGCCTCGCTGCGGAACACCGGCTTGGGCATGCGGGCAAAGGACGAGAATTCGTCGACCATGCGGCGCAGGTCGCCGACCTGACGAACGATCGTCTCCGTCAATCGCTGAAAGGTGCCGTCATCCGCCTCGATCTTGCTGCCATAACGCCGCTGCAACCGTTCGGCGGCCAGCTGAATGGGTGTCAGCGGGTTCTTGATCTCGTGCGCGATGCGCCGGGCGACATCGGCCCAGGCGGCGCGGCGCTGGTCGGAGAGCTGCTGGGTCACGTCGTCGAACGTCAGGATCGGGCCGCGATCGATCTCGGCACAGCGGACCGCCAGCGTCCGGGCACCGGCACCCTGCCCCACCTCGACGACCGCCTCCCGCACGCCACCGCCGACCAGCGCATCGAGCGCGGGCGCGACATCGCGCAGCTCGCGACCGACGACGCCGTCGGCATTGGCGCCGAGCAGCCGGCCGGCCGACGCGTTGGCGATGCTGATCGTACGGTCGGGCGTGGTGGCGATGATGCCGGCCGACACGCCGGCCATCACCGCCTCGATCAGGGCGCGACGGCTCTCCAGCTGATCGTTGGCGGTGCGCAGCTCCGTATTCTGCTCCTGAAGTCGCCCCGTCATCTGGTTGAACGCGTTGGCAAGCGTGCCGACCTCGTCCCGGCTGCGCGGGTCGGGAACGCGGGCCGACAGATCGCCCGCCGCGACACGACGGGCGGCGTCGACCAGCTCGCCGACCGGCCGGACCAGACGATCGGCGACAGCCAGCGCGATCCACACCGCGATGCCGACGATGAGGAACGAGATGGCGAGCAGGGCCGCGTTGAACTGCAACTGCAGGCTGCGCGCCCGCGCCAGCAGGGCACGGTAATCCTGCAGCACCGTACGCGCGCGGACCGACTGCTGGTTCATGAAGCGAAGATTGCTGAACCGTCCGGCGTAGAGATACGCGTTCTCGACACCGGGCAAGCGGGTGACCACCTGGATCCGCTGGCCCGTATCGGTCACCACGAACGCCTGCCCCCGCATCAGCGCGGCGATCTTGCCGGCATCGATGACCTGGCTGAGATCGCGGTCGTAGGGATTGACCAGCGCGATCGTCTGCACGCCATTGCGCGCGCCCGCATAATAGATTGCTGCCTCGTTCAGGTTGCGGTTGTACACCTGCCGGGCGAAATATTCCTGGAACTGGCGCGAGTCGGGCGACATCGCGGACAGGCCATCGGCCAGATCGCTCGCCATCGCCGTCGCCTCGCCGGTCCAGCGCTCCAGGCTCATTTGATAAGCGGTGGTCGCCAGCTCGGTCGCGTTGTTGATCATGCCGCGCGCCTGATCCGAGTACCAGAACTGCACACCGTACTGGAACAGCAGCGACGCGAAGATGGTGACGAGCAGCATCGGCACCGCCGCCACGACGGAGAACAGCGCGACGAGCCGCACATGCAGCCTGCCCTCCCCCCAACCGGCGACCGGGCAGCGCGGCGACGGGCGATACGGCGGCCCAGCAACATCAGCAGGAGGATGCCGGGGACTAGGTTGGCGATCAGCAGCAGCGCCACGAACGGCGGCGGGATCAATCGCTGGGGATCGTCGAGCCGGGACAGGAGCGCGTAGCTGGCGACGGCGATCGCGATAGCGATGACCAGCACCGACAGCTCCACAGCCGGCGTGACCGTGAAGCGCCGTTCGAGGGCGTCATCGCTTCGGGATGGGGCCGCGCTGGCGATCATCGACGCCGCCGTACAGCCTCCATTGTTGCATTAAAACCACATAATTCACGTAGCGGTCAGCTTTTCGTCCCGCGGGCGGGCGCCTCGCGCGACTGGTCGCGGGCCGGATCAATGCCCAGCACATCGAGCCGTTTGCGCAAGGTGTTGCGATTGATGCCTAATGCCCTGGCGGCACGCAGCTGGTTCTGCCCGTGACGCGCCAGCATCGCCAGGATCAAGGGTCGTTCTACTTCGCCGATCACCCGCTCGTACAGCGAACCATCATCAAGCGCGCCGGGACGTTCCCGGCCGACGCGTTCGATCAGGGCGCGTACCGCCGCATCGATCCCGCCATCGGGCGTGACCGTATCCGCGGCGGCGGTGCCGAGCATCAGGCGGACGCCGTCACCGTCGATCACCTCGTCCCGCGCCAGCACGGCAAGGCGGCGCATGAGGTTCTCGAGCTCGCGGACGTTGCCCGGCCAGTCATGCGCCTCGAGCACGCCGACCGCATCCGGCGACAACCGCCGGCGGGGCAGCCCCTGCTCGGCCGCGGAGGCGAGGAAATGCTGGGCGAGGAGCGCGACATCCTGTCGCCGCTCACGAAGTGCAGGCAACGCGATCGGTACGACGTTGAGGCGGTAGAACAGATCCTCGCGGAATTGGCCCGTCCGCACCTGATCGGTCAGGTCGCGATTGGTCGCGGCGACGATGCGGACGTCCGCCCGGATCGTGCGGGTGCCGCCGACCGTGGTGAACTCACCGGTCTGGAGGACGCGGAGCAGCCGGGTCTGTGCCTCCAGCGGCATGTCGCCGATCTCGTCGAGGAACAGCGTGCCGCCGCCGGCCTGCTCGAACCGGCCGGATGTGCGGGCGGCAGCGCCGGTGAAGGCGCCGCGTTCGTGCCCGAACAGCTCCGCCTCGATCAGCTCGCGCGGGATGGCGGCCATGTTGATCGCAACGAACGGCCCGGTCCGGCGGGTGCCGAGATCGTGGACGGCGCGGGCGACCAGTTCCTTGCCGGTGCCCGATTCGCCCGAGACCAGCACGGTCAGGTCGTTCGACACCACGCGGGCGATCACCCGGTACACGTCCTGCATCGCCGGCGAGCGACCGATCAGTGGCAACGCTTCCTCTGCCGCCTGCTCCGGCTCTGCCGTGCCGCCGCTGCGGGCGAGCGCGCCGGCGACCGCCTGAACCAGGATGTCGAGGTCGAACGGCTTGGGCAGATATTCGTAAGCGCCGACCTCCGCCGCGCGGACCGCGGTGGTCAGGGTGTTGCGCGCGGACAGGATGATGACCGGCAGCGTCGGAAACCGTTCCGCCACCTCACGCATCCGGTCGATGCCGTCGCCGTCGGGCAGGACGACGTCGCTGATCAGCACGTCCGGCGCACCGGCCGCAAGCTGGCGATCTAGCTGGGTAAGGCTGTCCGCCGTGGTGACACTGTGCCCGGCACGGCGCAGCGCCTGTGCCACGACCATGCGGATCGCGGCATCGTCGTCACAGACCAGAATGGTGCTCATGTCGCGGCCCGGGGCAGCAGAAGGCGGAAGACGGTGGCGGCCGGCTCGCCTTCGCGCGCATACTGGACCATGCCGCCCATGTCGCGGACCAGCTTGTCGACCAGCGAAAGGCCGAGGCCCTGTCCCTCGGGATTGCCCGACACGAAGGGGTCGAACAGATGCTCGACGATATCCGCCGGCGCGCCGGGTCCGTTGTCGATGACGCAGATCTCGATCGGCAGGGGGACCCGCAACCCACCCTCCGACCGGGTGATGCCGTGGCGGTAGCCGGTGGTGATCGTCAGCAACGGATTGCGTTCCCCCCGAACGGCCTCGCGCGCGTTCTTCAGAAGATTGATGAGAACCTGGGTCAGCGCGTCGCGGTTGACCAACGCGAGCGGCAGCGAGGGATCGTAGCGCTCGTCGATCCTGACGCCCCGTGCGAACCCCGCCAGCGCGACGCCCCGGACATGTGCCAGGAGCGGATAGATATTCTCGCCTGCCAGCGGCAGCGGCCGGGTGTCGCCGAACTCCTGCATCCGGTCGATCAGGCCGGCGATTCGATCCACCTCGGTCGTGATCAGGCGGGTGAGTTCCCCGGCTCCCAGCAACTGCGCCGCGCCACGGATGCCGGAAAGCGGATTCCGGATTTCGTGGGCGAGCATCGCCGCCGCCCCCACCGCTGCACGGGCTCCGGACGACCGGTCGCTGGACTGCGCCAGCCGCCGCGAACTGGCCGCATTGTGCAGGGTGACGACGTGCCAGCCGGGATGATCGGAGATGCCGGTCTCGACGAAATCGACGCGCATGCGGACACCGCGCACCGTCTCGATCTCGGTATCGTAGACCGCGAAGCCGAAGCCATCGCGCGCCTCCAACCCCTGGGGCGGCGGCAGGATGGCGGCAAGCGGCTGGCCGACCATCAGCCGCTCGGACACGTACAGCATCTGCTCGGCGACGGCATTGGCGTGGGCGATCCGATCGTCCGGGTCGATAACCAGCACCGCGACCGGCATGGCGGAAAACAGCTCCGCAAAGCCGGGGCGGCCACGATGCGACCGATCAGGCTGCGGCAAGGCGGCGCCAGGGTGCGTAGAACTCGGCCAGCATCGCCTTCACCCGTGCGGCATCGGGCTCCTGGTTGACGGCGTTGCGGAACTCGGCGGAGCCGGGCAGCCCCTTGGTGTACCAGCCGATATGCTTGCGGGCCATGTTTACGCCGGTGAAGCTGCCGTAATGCGACAGCATCGCATCGTAATGCTCGACGATGGTGCGGTACTGCTCGTCGAGATCTGGGTCGGAGACCCGGCGTCCATCGGTCAGCCAGGTCATCACCTGACCGAGCAGCCAGGGCCGGCCATAGGCACCGCGACCGATCATCAGGCCATCGGCACCCGACTGGTCCAGCGCGGCCTCCGCATCCTCGATCGAGCAGATGTCGCCGTTGACGATCACCGGGATCGACACCGCCTCCTTCACCTGCGCGATGAATCGCCAGTCCGCCTGGCCCTTGTACATCTGGTTGCGGGTGCGGCCGTGGACGGTGATCAGCTGGACGCCGAGATCCTCGGCGATGCGGGCGAGTTCGGGTGCGTTCAGGCTGTCGTGGCACCAGCCCATGCGCATCTTCAGCGTCACCGGTGCCGCCACCGCCTTCACCACCGCACGGACCAAGTCGGCGGCGAGTACCGGATCGCGCATCAGCGCGGAGCCGGCGTCACCATTGGTGACCTTGCGGACCGGACATCCCATGTTGATGTCGATAATGGCGGCGCCGCGATCCTCGGCCAGCTTCGCCGCCTCGCCCATTTCGTACGGCGTGCAGCCGACCAGCTGCATCGAGACCGGCTCCTCCGACAGGTGCCATGCGGCCTTCTGGATCGACTGGCGCGTTTCGCGGATCGCGGCCTGGCTGGCGATCATCTCGGTGACGTTCAGCCCGGAGCCGTAGCGCCGGACCAGCGTGCGGAACGGCATGTCGGTGACGCCGGTCATGGGTGCGAGCACCACCGGACATTCGATCCGGACGGGGCCGACCTGGATGGGAGAGAGTGTGCGCATCTATTTGCCCGAAAAACAGGCAGGGTCCCTACCCTTTGCTCCGGGTGCTGGCAAGCCGAGGCGGGGCGCGCTAGGCGCCGCCGCCATGAACACCGCCCCTCGCACCGCCGCCATCATCGTCGCCGCCGGCCAGGGCCTGCGCGCGGGAGGCGATCTGCCCAAACAGTTCGCCTCCATAGCTGGCCGGCCGCTGCTGGCGCATGCGTATCGATGCATGGCCGATCATCCGGCGATCGGCACGGTGCTGGTTCTGGTGGCGGAGGGACAGCAGACGGCGGCACGAGCGATCCTGGGCGAGGACGCATGGGTGGCCGTCGGAGGTGCCTCGCGACTGGAGACGGTACGGATCGGGCTGGAAGCGCTGGACCAGTCGGTCGAGCGGGTGCTGATCCACGATGCCGCGCGACCGTTCGTGCCGCGGGCGGTGATCGAGCGAGTGATGGGCGCGCTGGACATCGCCGATGGCGCGGTCCCGACACTGCCGGTCGTCGACACGCTGAACCGCGACGACGGAACACTGGTGCCGCGCGGCGGATTGCACCGGGTACAAACGCCGCAGGGTTTCCGCAGGGCGACCCTCGCCCGGGCGCATGCGGCCTGGCCCGCGGCGGAAGACGCGAGCGACGATGCGCAGATGGTACGGGCGCTTGGCGGGCGCGTCGAGTTGGTGCAGGGCGATCCGATGCTGGAAAAGGTCACGTATCCGGAAGACTTCGCGGCGGCGGAGGCCCGTGTTCGCTGGGAAAGCCGGTCGGCGAGCGGGTTCGACGTCCATCGGCTGGAGGCAGGCGAGGAATTATGGCTAGGCGGGCTGCTGATCCCGCACCACCATGGCCTGTCCGGGCATTCGGATGCCGACGTGGTGCTGCACGCGCTGACCGATGCGCTGCTCGGCACCATCGCCGCCGGCGATATCGGCACCCATTTCCCGCCCAGCGACCCGCAATGGCGTGGTGCCGCCTCCGACCAGTTCCTGCGCCATGCGGCGACGTTGATCGCGGAGAAGGGTGGCCGGATCGACTTCGTCGACATGACGATCATGTGCGAGGCACCCAAGATCGGCCCATATCGGGCGGCGATGACTGCCCGGATCGCGGCTATCCTGAACATCGACCCTTCACGGGTGAGCGTGAAGGCGACGACGACCGAGCGGCTCGGCTTCACCGGTCGCGAGGAGGGTATTGCAACGCAAGCGATCGCCACGATCAGCCTGCCGGAGCAGGCACGATGATGCGCGTCGTCGGGACGCTGGCCATGCTGGTGCTGGTCGCGCAGCCGGCGGCGGCGCAGCGCCGCTGCGTCACCGATGCGGAGGCCGAATCGCTGGCGCTGGTCGCCCTGCCCGAGATCATTCGCGAGACCGGTCGGGTTTGTGCCGCTCGGCTGCCCGACGCCAGCCTGATCCGCAGTCCGGCCAGCGATCTGCTTGCCCGGTATCAATCGGCCGCGGACCGTGCGTGGCCTGCGGCACGCAGTGCGATCGCGCAGCTGAGCGACCCTGCGGTCGAGTTGCTGCTGCAGTCCGACTATGCCCGCCCCGTGATCGCCAGCGTGGTGGTGCCGCAGATCGTCGGACGCATCGATCTGGCGGATTGCGGCACGATCGACCGTCTGGTCACCCAGTTGGAGCCAATGCCGCCGCGCAATACCGCATCGGTGATCGTGACGGTACTGCGCTACCTGAAGGTCGACAAGGCACGCGCCGGCAAGGCAGCGGTGCCGCAATTGCCGCTATGTCCGGCCCGCTGAGGAAATGGTGATGGACACGCTGCTCCCGCCCGCATTGATCGACCTGGCCCGCCGGGTGGTCGAGGAGAACCGGGCTGCCGGCCGCCGGATCGCAGTGGCGGAAAGCTGCACCGGCGGCCTGGTAGCCGCCGCGCTGACCGAGGTGCCGGGATCGTCCGACGTGCTGGAGGCATCGGTCGTCACCTATTCCAACGAAGCGAAATCTTCGTTGCTGAAGGTCAGTCGCGACGTGCTGGAGACGTTCGGCGCGGTATCGGTCGCGGTCGCCTGGAGCATGGCGCGCGGCGTGCAGGAGGCGACAGGCGCCGATGTGGCCGTGGCGATCACGGGAGTCGCCGGGCCGGGCGGCGGATCGGAGAAGAAGCCGGTCGGCACGGTCGTCTTCGCGGTGGCGGAGAAGGGTGCGGATCCGTCCAACGTCCATGCCGATCGACGCCAGTTCGATCCGCTGGCCGGGCGCGGCGAGATACGGCTTCAGGCGGCGCTGTGCGCACTCGAACTGCTGCTGCCGCCCCCTGCCCCGTAAAGGGCCGCGGCGCGCGTCTCGAACGCACCGATCATCCGCCGCAGCGCCTGGCCGAACACCTGCCCCGCCAGCATCTCGAACACACGATTCTTGAACGCGAAATCGACCGAGAAGTCGACCGCGCAACCACCCGGTTCGGGACGGAAGCGCCAATCGTTCCGCAGATATTTCAAGGGGCCGTCGACGTAATCGACGCTGATCCGCTCCGGCCGATGCTTCTCGACCCGGCTGGTGAACGTCTCGCGCAGGCCCTTGAAGCCGACGATCATGTCGGCAAGCGTTTCGGTATCCCCGTCCTTGCGCACCCGCATCGCAGTCACCCAGGGCAGAAATTCCGGATAGCGCCGGACATCCGCGACCAGATCGAACATCTGCTCGGGCGTGTACGGCAGATGGCGGGTTTCCTGATGCTGGGGCATAAAGGCGTTACGCCGGCACGGACGCCGTTACCGAGGAGCGGCCCAGCTTCGCATCCCGGGCGGCGCGCAACCGCTGGAAATCGTCACCGGCATGATAGCTGGACCGGGTAAGCGGCGAGGACGCGACCAGCAGAAATCCTTTGGCGCGGGCGATCCCGGCGTAGGCATCGAACGCCTTGGGCGTCACGAACTCGGCCACCTTCGCGTGGCGGGGCGTCGGCTGCAGATACTGCCCCATCGTCAGAAAATCGATGTCGGCGGAACGCATGTCGTCCATCACCTGATGCACCTCCAGCCGCTCCTCGCCCAGGCCGAGCATGACGCCCGATTTGGTGAAGATCGACGGATCGTGGCGCTTCACGCTCTCGAGCAGGCGCAGCGACGCGTAATAGCGGGCACCGGGACGGATCGTCGGATACAACCGCGGCACCGTTTCCAGATTGTGATTGTAGACGTCGGGCCGTGCCTCGACGATCGACTCGATCGCTGCCTGCGCCTTGTTGCGGAAATCGGGCGTCAGGATCTCGATCGTCGTCGCGGGATTGCTGCGACGGATCGCCTGGATGACCTTGACGAACTGCGACGCGCCGCCGTCGGGCAGGTCGTCGCGATCGACCGAGGTGACGACGATGTGGCTCAGCCCCATTTGGGCCGCCGCGTCGGCAACGTTTTGCGGCTCCATCGCATCCACCGCGCGCGGCATGCCGGTCTTCACGTTGCAGAACGCACAGGCGCGGGTGCAGGTGTCGCCCAGGATCATGACCGTCGCGTGCTTCTTGGTCCAGCACTCGCCGATGTTCGGGCACGCCGCCTCTTCGCACACGGTCGTCAGGCTCTTAGAGCGCATCAATGCGCGCGTCGCAGCGAAACCTTCAGACGTAGGCGCTTTTACGCGGATCCAGTCGGGCTTCCGGAGGCGTTCCGGACGGGCGAGCGGCGTCATGTCGTTCATGCCGGCGAGATAGGGCCGTGCGGGACGAATGTCACGGCACGTGCGACTTTCCCCAACAAACATGACAGACTTGTCATGTTCCGTCGCACTGCGGTATCGACCTGTCGCAGATCATGGAACGGCCCGCCGCGCGGGCAGTTCGGTGATGATGGGCCGGTTCGGCCGTACATACATGGAGCAATGAATTCGATGACCGACTTCTCCAACCTGATCGACGGCTATTACAAGTTCCGGGGCACGGAATGGCTGGAGGAGAAAGAACGCTGGAGCGAACTGGCCACGGGCCAGTCCCCCAAGGTGATGGTGATCGCCTGCTCCGACAGCCGGGTCGATCCCGCGACCATCTTCGGCAGCCGCCCGGGAGAGGTGTTCGTGGTACGCAACGTCGCCAACCTCGTGCCGCCTTTCGACGAATCGGGCGGCTTGCACGGCGTGTCGGCGGCGGTCGAGTTCGCTGTCACCAAGCTGAAGGTGAGCGAGATCGTCATCCTGGGGCACGGCGCCTGTGGCGGCATCAACGCCGCGCTGACCCGCAGCCTGGCCGATGCCAAGCCCGGCGAGGGCGGGTTCGTCGCCGAGTGGATCGGCTTGCTCGACGACGCGCGCGACCGGGTCGCCGAGCAGTACGGTACCGGCCCGGAGGGTCAGAGCGCGCTGGAGCAGGAAGGCGTGAAGGTCTCGATCGAGAACCTGAAGACCTTCCCATTCATCCAGAAGGCACTCGATGCCGGCGAATTGAAGATTCATGGCGCCGTCTTCGCAATTGCGGACGGCAAGCTGCGCGTGATGCAGGACAGCGGCCAGTTCGAATCCGCCTGAATTTCAGCGGGGCGGGGCGCCGGCAGCCGGCGCCCCGCTCCATCCGACCGTCACCCTGCCGAAGGTGAGACGGCCTTGTCGACGTCCTTCTTCGCCTCGACCGCGGTCGAGCGGAGATTCAATTCCCGCAGCTGCCGGGGCGTGGCGAAGTTCGGCGCGCCCATCATCAGGTCCTCGGCGCGCTGGTTCATCGGGAACACCACGACCTCACGGATATTGGGCTCGCCGGCGAGCAGCATGACCATGCGGTCGATGCCGGGCGCCGATCCGCCGTGCGGCGGGGCGCCGCACTTGAATGCATTGATCATGCCCGCGAAATTCTGGTCCACATCTGCCTGGGTGTAACCGGCGATCTCGAACGCCTTGTACATGATCTCCGGTTTGTGGTTCCGGATCGCACCGGACGACAGCTCCACGCCGTTGCAGACGATATCGTACTGATAGGCGAGGATATCGAGCGGATTCTTTGTCTCCAGCGCCTCCATCTCCCCTTGCGGCATGGAGAAGGGATTGTGGCTGAAGTCGACCTTCTTGTTGTCCTCGTCATACTCGAACATCGGAAAGTCGACGATCCAGCAGAACTCGAACCGGTTCTGGTCGATCAATCCCAGAGTCTCGCCCACACGCGTACGGGCGAGCCCCGCGAGCCGGGCAGCCTGCGCCTCTTTCCCGGCAGCGAAGAACAGGCCGTCATCGGGACCGAGGCCGAGCGCATCGGCCATCGCGGTCATCTTGTCCTCGCCATGGTTCTTGGCGATCGGCCCGCCCCACTCGCCACCCTTGCGGGTCGCGTAGCCGAGACCGGCGAACCCCTCGCCCTGCGCCCAAGCGTTCATGTCATCGAAGAACTTGCGGCTCCTGTCGGCCGTGGCGGGCGCAGGAATGGCGCGGACGACATCGCCCGCCTCGACGATGGAGGCGAAACGGCCGAAGCCGGAGCCGGCGAACTGCCCGGACACGTCGCTGATGACGATCGGATTGCGCAGGTCGGGCTTGTCGTTGCCGTATTTCAGCATCGATTCGCGGTAGGGGATGCGCTTGAACGGCAAGGCGGAAACCTGCCGACCCTTGCCCTGCCAGTCGGCGAACTCCTCGAACACGCCGTGCAGCACGGGCTCGATCGCCTGGAAGACATCCTCCTGGGTGACGAAGCTCATCTCGAAATCGAGTTGATAGAATTCGCCGGGCGACCGGTCGGCACGGGCATCCTCGTCGCGGAAGCACGGCGCGATCTGAAAGTAGCGGTCGAAGCCGGCCACCATCAGCAGCTGCTTGAACATCTGAGGCGCCTGCGGCAGCGCGTAGAACTTGCCGGGATGGACACGGCTGGGCACCAGATAGTCGCGCGCGCCCTCGGGCGATGACGCGGTCAGGATCGGCGTCTGGAACTCGGTGAAATCCTGCTCGATCATCCGCCGGCGGATTGATGAGATCACCTTCGATCGCAGCATGATGTTCGCGTGCAGCCGCTCGCGGCGCAGATCCAGGAAGCGATAGCGGAGGCGGATGTCCTCGGGATATTCCGCATCGCCGGCGACCGGCATCGGCAGCTCGGCGGCGGCGGACTGGATCGTGATGGCTTGGGCGAATACCTCGATCTCGCCGGTCGCGAGGTTGCCGTTCACCGTCGCCTCCGACCGGGCCTTCACGACGCCGTCGATCGTCACGACCGACTCGGCACGCAGGGATTCCAGCGCCGGAAGCGCGGGCGAATCGCTGTCGGCGACGATCTGGGTGATGCCGTAATGGTCGCGCAGGTCGACGAACAACACGCCGCCATGATCGCGCTTGCGATGCACCCAGCCCGACAGACGGACGGTGGTGCCGACATCGTCCGCGGTCAGCGCGGCGCAGGTGTGGGAGCGATAGGCGTGCATAGCATTCGTCTTTCTTCGTCATCCCGGCCGGGTGCCGGAGCCCCGCGTCTCGTCACCGAGCAGAAGCAGGATCCCGGATCAGGACTGGGGTGACGTGGAGGGCAATGGCGAGGCGCATCCCCTTCCCGCCCCCTATTTGTCAAGCCGCGCGGGCAGTCTATGGGATGGCGATGCATATCCACCCGCTCATTACCGACAGCGCCACCCTCGCCAATCTGTGCGCCCGGCTTTCCGAGGCAGACTTCGTCGCGGTCGACACCGAGTTCATGCGGGAAAGCACCTATTGGCCCGAACTGTGCCTCATCCAGATCGCCGACACACAGGAAGCGGCGGCGATCGACCCGCTGGCGCCGGGGCTGGACATGACGCCGCTGCTGCAACTGCTCACCGAGAATGAGGACGTGCTGAAGGTCTTCCATGCGGGCGGGCAGGACATCGAGATCGTCTACAACTTGACCGGCAAGACCCCCCACCCGCTGTTCGACACGCAGGTCGCGGCGATGGCATTGGGACAGGGCGAGCAGATCGGGTATTCGAACCTGGTCGACAGCTGGCTGGGCATCCAGGTCGACAAGGGAGCGCGTTTCACCGACTGGTCGCGGCGGCCCCTGGACGCCCGGCAGATCGAATATGCGATCGGCGACGTGACGCACCTGGCGCGCATCTTCCCCAAGATGCTGGAACGGCTGCGCACCACCGGGAGGGGCGCGTGGCTGGACCAGGAGATGGAGCGGCTGGCCGATCCCGCGAACTATGCCAACGAGCCTGATCTGGCGTGGAAACGGGTCCGCATTTCCAGCCGCAAGCCCGAGGTACTGGGCCGGCTGAAGGCGCTGGCGCGGTGGCGCGAGCTGGAGGCACAGGCGAAGGATCTGCCGCGCGGCCGCATCGTCAAGGACGAGACGCTCGGCGATCTGGCGGGAAATCCGCCGCGGAAGCAGTCCGATCTGGCGAAGGTCCGCGGCTTGTCTGCGACATGGGCGGGCAACGACATCGGCGGCCGCCTGATGGCGGCGCTGGACGGCGCGGAGCCACTGTCGGCCGACGAGCTGCCGCCGCGCGACGATCGCAAGCCCGGGTTGGGCAAGGACGGATCGCTGGTCGCCGACCTGTTGAAACTGCTGCTGAAGATCCGGGCGCGCGACATCGATGTCGCCTCGAAGCTGCTCGCCCGGAGCGACGAGCTGGAGGCGCTGGCAGCCGGCACCCGCAAGGGACTGCCGATGCTGGAGGGGTGGCGATACGATCAGTTCGGGCGGGATGCGGTGGATCTGGTTGAGGGCCGACTGGGTTTCACGGTCAAGGGTGGTCGATTGACGATGACCCGCGCGGAGGAAGTGGCATGAAGACGCGGTTTATCGCCGGCCTGTTGCTGGCCGCAGGATGCACGCCGACGGCTCCGGTCGAATTGACGCGCGGACCGTGCGTCGTCGACGAGGCGATGCGGATGCGGCTTGCCGGGGTCAAGTTCAACATGGATATGCGCGACGCCATCCAGCGGGGGGCGAACGCCCGTACCGTACGGATCCTGCGGCCGGACGATGCCGCGACGATGGATTACCGGGAAGACAGGCTGAACATCATGCTCGACGACAACGGGCAGGTTAGCGGGCTTCGCTGCGGCTAAGGCCGAAAGCCGTTCACCGAAAGCCGGCCTTGCCTCAGCCCAGCGCCGGTTTCCGGTTCATGACGTTTGCCAGCGCCACGTGCCGCCGCTCGGTCGTCTCGGCGTAGAGCGGACGGTCGGCCGCCTTCAGGATCAGGGTGACGGCACCCTCGCTCAATGCGAGCGAGGAGCGCGTCAGCGGGCCAGCCAGGCCGCTCGACAGACGCTGGCCCAGCCGCATCGCCAGCCCCCAGACGACAGCCCGTCGGAGTTCGTCGGCACCCGCCAGCCTCTGCAGCGGATCGGCGATCGCCGTGCCTCCGCCCAGACTGGTGAACAGCGCCTGTGCCAGCATCGCCCGTTCCGCCGCCTCCATCGCGACCCAATTGCCGTGGAGCGCGATTTCCAACCCGCGTTCGGCACGAAACTCCGGATTGGCGCGCCAGCCGACATCGGCCAGCAGACAGGCAGCGTGGCGAATACGCGCCAGTTCAGCCGGCTCGGCGGCGAACAGCGGCGCGATCCATCGGTCGAGCAGATCGCCATGTTCCGGGAAGCGGCCGAGGATGCGGCCTTCCTCGCGCGCGGCAACGATCAGCGGGTCGAGCGCCCGCGTCGCCTTATCGAGCGCCTCGTAGAGGAGCCCCTCACGCAGGCCGTAAGCGGAGACGATCGTCGTCCGGCTTCCCAGACGGCGGACCAGTACACCGAGCAGTGCCCCAGCGTCGGCCAGCGTCCCGGCCCGCGCCGAGGAAAGACCCGAGACGGCGCGCAGCTTCGCCTTTGCGAGGTGCGACACGCTGCGGCCCAGCCGCAAGATCGTCTCCGGTGGGAGCGGATACTGGTGCGCGATCGGCAGGGGATAGTCGGACTGCGCCATGTCCAGCCGCGCCAGCGCTCGCCACGACCCGCCGACCAGATAAAGGGGAAGGCCCGCCCCGCGACCCGTCCAGCCGGCGTCCTCGATCAGACGGGTGACCTTGCGGTCGAGCGGCTTGCCACGCGTGCCGGCGATGCGCAGAACGCCCAGCGGGAACGAGACGCGATCCTCGACGCTGCCGGCGCGAACCCGCACCAGTTCCAGGCTGCCACCGCCCAGATCGCCGACGATGCCGTCCGCATCGGGGATCCCCGACAGCACGCCCAGCCCGGCCGCCATCGCCTCCTGCTCGCCGGTCAGTATCTCGACCCGCAGGCCCAGTGCTTCCGCGGCGGAGATCAGCATATGGCCGTTCTCGGCGTCGCGCACCGCCGCGGTCGCCACCGTGCGGATTGTTTCAACCTCCATCTCGCGCGCCACGGCGGCGAATCGGGCGAGCGACTGGTTGGCGAGCGCCAGCGCCGCAGGATCGATGCTGCCGGTGGCGGCGAGCCCCCGCCCCAGCCCCGCCATCACCTTCTCGTTGAACAACACGGCGGGAACGCGCCGCTGCCCCTGATAGACGACGAGGCGTACGGAATTCGAGCCGATGTCGATGATCGCAATCCGGGGCGTCGCGGATCTGGCGGAACCGTCGCCCACCAGCCGGCCGAGCAGGCTCATGAAATCGTCCGCAGCAGCAGCGTCGGCACCTTCTCCAACGCCGCCCCCCGGCCAGAGAGCGAAGGATTGGTCATGAAATAGCGATGCAGGTTGAACGGCCGCTCGCCGGGGACGATGCGGGTATATTCGCCGTCTGGACCCAAGATCCAGCTCTGCTCGTCATCGAGCAGGTTGGCGACCATCACCTGATCGAGGATCTGGTCGTGAACCGTTCGATTGGTGATCGGCAACATGTATTCGACCCGCCGGTCGAAGTTGCGCGGCATCCAGTCCGCCGACGAGATGAACAGTTTGGCGCCATCGTTGGGCAGCGCCTTGCCTGCACCGAACGCCCAGATACGGCTGTGTTCGAGGAAACGGCCGACGATCGATTTGACCCTGATATTCTCCGACAGGCCGGTCACCTGCGGTCGCAGGCAGCAGATGCCCCGGATGATGAGGTCGATCTGCACGCCGGCCTCGCTCGCCTCGTACAGCTTGTCGATGATGGCGGAATCGACCAGCGAGTTCATCTTCGCCCAGATCGCCGCGGGCTTGCCGGCCCGGGCTGCCGCGATTTCGTCGTCGATCAGGCTGGTCAGCCGGCGTCGCAGCCCCAGCGGCGACAGGCTGATGCAGTGCATGTCGCGTGGCTCGACATAGCCGGTGACGTAGTTGAACATCTGCGCCGCATCGCGGCCCAGCGCCTGATCGGCGGTAAAATAGCTGAGGTCCGTGTATATCCTGGCAGTGACCGGGTGATAGTTGCCGGTGCCGAAGTGGCAGTAGGTCCGCACGCGGCCATTCTCGCGCCGGATGACCATCGACACCTTGGCATGCGTCTTCCAGTCGATGAAGCCATAGACGACCTGCACGCCGGCGCGCTCCAGCTGCGAGGCCCAGAGCAGGTTCTGTTCCTCATCGAACCGCGCTTTCAATTCGACGACTGCAGTCACCGACTTGCCGGCCTCGGCAGCGGCGACCAGCGCGTTGATGACGGCGGACTGCTTGCCGGCACGATACAGCGTCTGCTTGATTGCGATGACGTCCGGGTCGGCGGCCGCCTGTTTCAGGAACGCGATCACCACCTCGAACGACTCGTACGGGTGATGGACGACGATGTCCTTGGCGCTGATCGCGGCGAAACAGTCGCCGTCGAATTCGCGGATGCGTTCGGGAAAGCGCGGCGTCATCGGCGGGAATTTGAGGTCCGGCCGATCCTCGTCGACCAGCGCGTCGAGATCGGTGATGCCGAGCAGATGGCCGCTTTCGGTGATGATGGCGTCCGCTCCGCCCAGTTCGCCCTTCAACACGGTGGCGAGAGCGTCGGGCATGCCCGTCTCGAGCTCCAGCCGGATGACGCGGCCACGGCGGCGGCGCTTGATCGCCTTGGCGAAGTAGCGGACGAGGTCCTCCGCTTCCTCCTCGATCTCGATGTCGCTGTCGCGCAATACGCGGAACGCCGCGGCGCCGTTCACGACGTAGCCCGGAAAGATCAGGGGAGCGAACCGCTTCACGATCGTCTCGATCGAGACGTACCGCGCGTCATCGCCCGGCAGGCGGACGAAGCGGGGCGTGGTGGCGGGCAGCATCACCAGTTCACGGATCGGTTCACCGTCGGACACCCGTTCCAGATCGAAGATCACCGACAATCCGCGGTTGGGGATGAAGGGAAATGGGTGTGCCGGATCCAGCGCCTGCGGGGTGAGGATCGGAAAGATCTGGTGCCGGAAATGATCTTCCAGCCAGATGCTCGCATCGTCGTCGATCGCGTCGCGCCGGAGGACCCATACGCCGGCCTCGTCGAGCAATGTGCGAAGGTCGCCCCAGACCGCCTGCTGGCTTTCCATCAGGCGATCGGCCTCGGCGATGATCGCGCCCAGCTGCTGCCCTGGTGTAAGCCCGTCGGCGGAACGACGGTCGACATCCTGCGACTGCTGCCCCTTCAGCCCGGCGACCCGCACCATGAAGAATTCGTCGAGGTTCGACCCGCAGATAGAAAGGAAGCGCAGACGTTCCAGCAAGGGATGAGCGGCGTTGCATGCCTCCTCCAGCACGCGGCGGTTGAAGGCGAGCCAGGACAGTTCGCGGTTGAAATAGCGATCGTTGGGCTCGGCGACCGCATCGTCGTCGTCGGCAGCCACCAGGGGTGCGATATGCGCGGGGCGGTTCATGCGTCCTCCAGATGGCCAGGCGTCGGACCGGTATCGATCAGCCCGGCCTCGATCAGCAGCGATCTCGCCAGGGGAATGGTCAGGCGCCGTCGTCGTTCCAGCGAGGCGCGATCCAGTGCCGCGACGATCCGTTCGATGGCGACATGGCTGCGCTCCGTACGGGCGGCGAGCCATGCGACGAGATCGGGCGGCGCGGGCAGTCCGCGACGCTCGAAGTGACGGGCGAGCAGCGCATTGGCGAGCGCGTCGTCGGGGGCAGCGATGCTGGCGAGTGGACTGGCGGTCAGCCGCGTGCGCAGATCGGGTAACGCGACCGGCCAGATCGGCGGCGCGGCGGCAGCGACAAGCAGCAGCGGACGGTGCCGTTCCTGCGCGGCGTTCCACGCGTGGAAGAGCGTCTCCTCCGCCTCCCCGGCCGCGTCGTCGATCACCCGGCCACCGGTACGCTGCATGAACAACCGGGCGAGGGTGCTGCGCCCGGACCGCGGCGGGCCGACCAGCAAGGCGGTGCCGACCGGCCAGTCGCGCCACCCCTCAAGCGTCCGCACCGCCGCCTCGTTGGACGGCGTGACCAAGAACGCAGCATCGCCGGGCTCCGTCGGCTGGGCGAGCGGCAGCGCCATCTGGCTCATCAGCCCGGACCGTCCTCGGCGGAAGCGGCGCGACGGATGCGCAGCGTCGTGCCCGACGCGCCGACCTGATAGCCGCGCGCCTCCAGTTCCCGTTGCAGAGCGGCGGGATCGCCGTCGATCACCACCCGCATCAGCGACACGCCGCCCAGCGCCAGACTGCTGGTCGCGGCGCTGCGGACGCCGGGTATCGTGCGGACGAGCGCCTCGGTGTTGGCGACGCTCGTCACGCCGGGCGTATCGTACTGGACGGTGAAGGTGGTGCCGGTGGATACGGCCAGCCCGGCCGCCTCCCCGCTCTCGGCCAGCAGTTCCGCCTCGGGCACGGGCGTTGGCGTCGCGTTCGGGTCGGGAGGCGGCGACAGCGACGGATCCGTACCCAGCCGACCCTGACGCAAGGCCTGCTGGTAAAGCGCATCGAGGCGGCCGACACCGACGTCGAGCAGTTGCGGAATGCCCTCGGTACTGCCGACGCGCAGGGTGAAGCTGCCCAGCACCTCGTCGTCGGGGCCGTGCCGAGCCTGGAACACGCCGATGACCGGGCCGCCGGGCCATTGCCGGAACAGCCGCACGCTGGGAACGAGCACGTCGGCGGCGCCATATTGATCGATGATCGTCCGCCACCAGCCCCGGCCCGGCCTGGTGACCTGGCCGAGGTTCAGCAGGAGCGAGTCAGGCCCGGTACCCGCGGGACGGACGTAATCCACCGTGCTGTTGCCGGTGCGGAACCGGGCCCAGGCCTGCTGCCATTCCGACCGCGCCTCGAAGATCTGGCCGACGCCGGCCGACCACTGCACCGGCAGCACCAGCATCGGCAGCGACCGATCGGCATTGGGGGCGATGCCGAGCAGCGAGCCGGCCCGGTTTCGATCGAACAGAACGCCCAGCCTGGCGATGTAGCGATTCGGGCCGATCTGCTCATTCTCGACGACGATGCCTGACACCAGCTGGTCCAGCGTACCGTCGGACACCAGCGCGCCGCCACCACCCAAGCGGCGCGACAGCTGCACCCACGCCTTGCGCTGCGCCAGCCGCCAGCCGGCCAGACGCGCGGTTTCCGCGGTCTTGCCCCCGACGTCCACGATGACGCCGCCGACCTCGAACGCGCCGCCGCCGTCGACGGGCGCGATGCCGCGGCTGCCACCCTCGATCTGGGCGAGCGTGGCGCTACCCGCGGCAAAAGCCGCGATGGCGACGAGGACGATCGACGAGCGGCGCATGCGAGGCGCCTTTTGCAGAAGCGGGCGTGGAAATCCAAGCGCGATATCGGTAGGCGCATCGGTCATGAGCCAGAACGACGACGCAGCGACCTCCTACACCTATGCCGATGCGGGCGTTTCGATCGCCGCGGGCAACGCGCTGGTACGCGCCATCGCACCGCTTGCCCGGTCGACCAGGCGACCGGGCGCGGATGCCGACCTTGGTGGATTCGGCGGTCTGTTCGACCTGAAGGCGGCGGGCTTCACCGACCCCCTGCTGGTCGCCGCCAACGACGGGGTCGGCACCAAGCTGAAGCTGGCGATCGAATGGGACCGGCACGAGGGCGTTGGCGTCGATCTGGTCGCGATGTGCGCCAACGATCTGATCGTTCAGGGTGCGGAGCCGCTGTTCTTTTTGGATTATTACGCCAGCGGCAAGCTGGAGGCGGGCATCGCGGAGCGGGTGATCGCATCGATCGCCGAGGGATGCCGACAGGCGGGTTGCGCGCTGATCGGCGGCGAGACGGCGGAGATGCCGGGCATGTACGCGCCGAGCGATTACGACCTGGCCGGGTTCTGCGTCGGCGCGGTCGAGCGGGAGCGTCTGTTGAGCGGCGACCGCATCTCGCCGGGCGACGCGATCCTGGGGTTGGCGTCGACTGGCGTGCACTCCAATGGCTTCTCGCTGGTGCGGCGACTCGCGAGCGACCTCGGCTGGAAGCTCGACCGGCCGGCGTTGTTCGATCAGGACCGGCTGCTGATCGACACGCTGATGGCGCCGACGCGCATCTATGTCGCCAGCCTGCTGCCCTTGCTGCGGACGGGCGCGATCAACGGGCTGGCGCACATCACCGGCGGCGGCCTTCTCGAGAATGTACCGCGCGTGCTGCCGACGGATGTCCATGCCGTCATCGACGCCGATGCGTGGCCGCTGCCGCGGCTGATGGCGTTCCTGCAAGCGCAGGGCCGAATCGAGCCGGAGGAAATGGCCCGCACGTTCAACACGGGCGTAGGAATGGTCGCCGTCGTCTCGCCGGAGCGTGTCGACGCCGTGACGACGGCCCTCGAGGAAGCGGGCGAGACGGTATTCCGGATCGGGCAGGTCGAGGCGGGAACGCGCGGCTGCACCGTGCGGGGGTCGGCCGAGACGTGGAGTGCGCGCGCCGACTGGTCGGCGACGCACCATGGCTGACCGCCCGACCAGGGTCGGCATCCTGATTTCGGGACGCGGATCGAACATGATGGCCCTGGTCGAGCAGGCGCGGGGTTATGAGGTCGTGCTGGTCGCATCGGACAAGCCGGATGCCCCCGGCCTCGAATGGGCGCAGGCGCGCGGGATCGCGACGTTCGCCCTCTCGCCGAAGGGCATCGGCAAGCCCGCTTACGAAGCGGCGATGGATGCAGAGATGCTGCGTTCCGGCGTCGAGGTGATCGCGCTCGCCGGATATATGCGGCTGCTGTCCGACGACTTCGTCGCGCGCTGGCGCGGCCGCATCCTGAATATCCATCCCTCGCTGCTGCCGAAGTACAAGGGTCTCGACACCCACCAGCGCGCGATCGTGGCGGGCGACGCCGTCGCCGGCTGTTCGGTACATGTCGTGACCGAGGAGCTGGATGGCGGCGCGGTACTGGGGCAAGCCGAAGTGCCGATCCTTGCCGACGAAACATCCGCCTCGCTGGCGGCGCGCGTCCTCGACGCCGAGCACGCGTTATATCCCCGGATACTGGCGGAGTTCGTGAACCGATGACCGATGACACTGCCCTTCGCCGCGTCCGCGATCTCGCCCTGCTTCTTCCCGAGGTGGAGGAGAGGGTCAGCCACGGACAGCCGACCTTCTTCGTCGCCGATCGACAGTTCGCGCAGCTGCGCGACGATCACCATGGTGACGGCAGGCTGGTCGTCTGCGTGCGGACCAGCGGCAGCGACGAGCAGGCGATGCTGATCGACAGCGCGCCGGAAACCTATAGCCGTCCCGCCTATCTGGGCCCCGCCGGTTGGGTGAGCATCGACCTGTCCACCGATCCGGACTGGGCGCTGGTCGAGGATCGTATCGCACGCAGCTGGGAACTGGCTGCACCGCAGCGTCTGCTGGAAGCAGGCGGGCGATGAGCGGCGAGACCCCGCAGGAGCGCAGGGAAGCAGCGGCAACGCGGCGGCGCTGGGTCTCGCTGGCCGAAATCGTGGCGGTGGCCGGGCTGCTGATCGGGGCGCTGACGCTCTGGATGAACTGGTCGGACCGGCGGGCCGATCAGGCGGACAAGACGGCGGCACAGACTGCGGAGGCGCGCGAGAAAGCGCGCGTCGAACTGGCGGCGACGGTCGAGGATGGCGGGCGAACCCTGGCATTGAAGGACGAGCGCCACGACCTGTCGGATGCAGTCGTCGCCTTTCCCCGGCCTCTCGCCATCGCCACCCAACGCCCGTCGGGCGACCCGGCGATCGACGCGGGATGGTTTTCGGACCAGCTGCTGGCACTGACCGACGGCGGCGCCGACGAACGGGCGGGACGACTGCCGATCCTGCTGACCGTCCGCTACTGGGACGGGGACACCGCGCGGACCGCGACGGGCATCTACGATGTCGTCTGGAAGACCGAGGGACGGATGCTGCGCGGCCGGACGCTGTCGTTGCAGGGGCTGCGCCTTCGCCAGCGCGGCGGCACGCAGGCGCAACTCGATGCGGCGTGGGCGCGAGAGAAGCCGAAGGTCTGACGCGTTCAGATCGGGCGGGCGTAGACCAGGTCGTCGTGCCAGGTTTCGCCGACCTTGAAGCGGCGCCGTTCGGCGATCGCGAAGCCATGCCGCTCGTAGAAGGCGCAGGCACGGTGGTTGCGCGCGAATACGCCGAGCAGCATGCGTGTCGAGCCCAGCGCCCGCGCGTCGTCCAGTGCCCTTTCCATGAGCGCCGCGCCCAAACCGGTGCCCCGGGTCGGCGACAGCGTGTAAATGCGACGTAGCTCGATATCGCCGGGGCCGGTGTCGCCGACCTCGTCCGGCGCGGTCAGCACGGTGTAGCCGACCGGCGCGCCACCCCGGACATGCTCGGCCAGGGTCACTGCGCTGCCCGGATCATCCGCCCATGCGGCGAAGGCCGCCGGCGAGCTCTTGTTCGCGAGATGCGCGACGATGTCGGCCCCCGGCAGGATCCCGGCAAAGGTCTCGAGAAAGCTCGCCGCCGCGACCAGCGCGACCGCGGGCCCGTCCGCCGGGGACGCGCGCCGCAGCCGCCAGTCGGTCATCAGCCGACGATCTCTTCGGGCTTGAAGAAATAGGCGATCTCGATCTCGGCATTCTCGTCCGAGTCCGAGCCGTGGACGGTATTCGCCTCGATCGATTCCGCCAGTTCCTTGCGGATGGTGCCGGGTTCAGCATTGGCGGGGTTGGTCGCGCCCATGATGTCGCGGTTGCGCTGCATGGCGTTCTCGCCCTCCAGCACCTGCACGACGACGGGGCCGGAGATCATGAACTCGACCAGATCATTAAAGAACGGACGTTCGCGGTGAACGGCATAGAAGCCCTCGGCCTGCTCCCGGCTCATCTGAATGCGCCTGGACGCGACGACGCGCAGACCGGCCTCCTCCAGCATCTTGGTAACGGCGCCGGTGATGTTGCGGCGGGTGGCATCGGGCTTGATGATCGAAAAGGTACGGTTCGCGGCCATGACGGTCACGGGCTCCTGTGGATTGAGGGCTTTCGGAATGCGCGCCGCCCTAGTCGCAGGGACGGGGATTGGCAACTAGGCTGCTTGTTCCCAGCGACCCGTGTCGCCCTGCTTCCAGTACCGCCGCTCGACGCCGTCCCGCACGGACAGCGCCTTCCAGGCAAGCCGTGCCTCCTGAATGCGATCGTCGTCGAAGAAGTGGAAGGCGCGATCGAATGCCAGCGCCTCGTCGCGCCAGAAGCCGTCGACCATCGCGATGTGACGGGCACCGTTGGCAGCCGCCGGAGTATCGCCGATCAGGATCGGCTGGTCGCCAGCGTCCGGCGCGCCCGCCTCGCCGTGCGGCAGGAAACTGTCCGCCGCATAGCTCCAGAGCAGCCGGTCGAGATGATGCCGCTGTTCCGCCCCTTCCGCCACGATCAGGAGCCGGTCGCCGCCGGCGATGATCCGCTCGGCGATCCGTGGCAGGGCGCGGTCGAGCGGCGTGACCGTCAGATGATAGAAGTCTACCTGCATCGGCCCGGCCTAGCGTGATCGGACGAGGTCGTCACCCCGTCCGCCCGGGTCGGCGGCCGAGCGATCTACCGCTCGAAATTGTCCGCCACGAACCGGTCGAGCAGTTTCACGCCATAACCGGTCGCCCCCTTGTCATAGGTGGTTCCGGCCTTGTCCGCCCAGACCATGCCGGCGACATCCAGGTGCGCCCACTTGACCCCGTCGTCGACGAAGCGCTGGATGAACTGCGCCGCCGTGATCGATCCGGCGCCGCGCGGCCCGACGTTCTTCATGTCGGCGATGGGGCTGTCGATCAGCTTGTTGTAGGTATCCGATAGCGGGAAGCGCCACAGCTTGTCGTCCGTCGCGGTGCCGGCGGCGATGAGTTGATCGGCGAGCGCATCGTCGTTGGCGAAGATGCCGCCATATTCGCTGCCCAGGCTGACGATCATCGCACCGGTCAGCGTGGCCAGATCGACGATCACCTTCGGCCGGTACGTCCGCTGGGTCCAGGTAATGGCATCGGCCAGCACCAGACGCCCCTCGGCATCGGTATTCAGGACCTCGATCGTCTGGCCCGACATCGAGGTAACGACGTCACCCGGCCGGGTCGCCGCGCCGTCCGGCATGTTCTCGACCAGACCGCACACGCCGACGACGTTCGCCTTCGCCTTGCGTCCGGCGATGGCCTTCATCGCGCCGACGACGGCGCCCGCGCCGCCCATGTCCCACTTCATGTCTTCCATACCCGCGGCTGGCTTGATCGAGATGCCGCCGGTATCGAAGGTGACGCCCTTGCCGACCAGCGCCAGTTCGGGATCGCCCTCTCCTGCCCCCTGCCAGCGGAGCGCCAACAGCCGCGCCTCGCGCGCCGAGCCGAGGCTGACGGCGAGCAGCGAACCCATGCCGAGTTCCTCCATCGCCGCTTCGTCGAGGACCGTGATCTCGAGGCCCAGGCCCTCGACCTCGGCCCGCACGCGTTCCACGAACGTTTCGGGATAAAGGATGTTGGGCGGCGCGGCGACCAATGTGCGGGTCAGCTCGAGCCCCCTGGTCACCGCCTCCTGTGTCCGCCACGCCTCGTCAATACCGGCCGGCGCGCCGGCGATGGTCAACGTCGTCAACGTCGGCTTCTGGTTCTCGGGCAACTTGGTGCGATAGATGTCGTAGCGCCAGGATCGCTGCGCCGCCGCCGCGGCAAAGCGCGCGACTGCCATCGCCGGCGGTGCCGCGGACAGGACCGACAGGTCCAGCGTCGCCTCGGCCGTGCCCGACGTCAGCAGGCGGGCGACCAGCGCACCGCCGGCCTTCGCCCAGTCATTGTCTCCACTGCCCCCGACGCCGATCAGGATGACCCGGCGTGCGCCACCCTTTCGCGGGACGACCATATCGACGATCGCTCCCGCTTCTCCGGTGAAACGCTGCGCCGCCGCCGCCACCGTCGCCAGCTCCGCCGCATTGTCGGCATCCGGCCCCCAGCCGACCTGCGGCAAGCCGTCCTTGAGTACGGGATAGACGAGCAGCGCCGTGTCGGCAGACGCGGCGGCGGTGAACTGGATGTGCATGGAAACCTTTCGTGCGTTGTCCGCAATCTAGGGTGCAGGCGGGCGACCGGCAACCGTTGCGCGTCGTACGGAGGGACGACACACGTTGCCCCGGACCCGGCGGTGCGATAGGCGCTGCTGCAAGGCGGCCGTATCGGGGCGGGCGCATGGCCTAAAGGGGTCGAGCAACACCGTGTCGCGTACCTGCCTGCCATCGGGCGGCATTGCCCTCGTCGTCGCCCTTGTCGCTGCCGCTTGTCCCGCCGCGGCACAGGACCTGCAGGATCGCGATGTCGGGCCGGCCGCTCCGGTAATCGATGGCGGAGTTCCGACGACGGCGGCTCCGGTCGGGGCGGATCAGGTTCAATTCAGCGCCGGCAATCTCGAATATGACTATGAGGCGGACATCGTGACCGCCACCACCGATGTGCGCATGCTGCGTCGCGACGATCGCCTGCGCGCGGACAAGGTCGTGTGGAACCGCAAGACCGGCAAGGTCGTCGCCAGCGGCAACATCGCGATCGCCAATCCGCAGGGCGATGTCGCCTATGGCGACGAGATCGAACTTACCGACTCGCTGAAGGACGGCGTGGTCGACAACATGCTGCTCGTGCTGAAGGAGGGCGGCCGGCTCGCCGCGGCACGCGGCACGCGGGGCAAGGACGGAACGGTGACGCTCGATCGTGCCGCCTATACCGCCTGCTCGGTAGAGACGAGCGAGGGCTGCCCGAAGGAGCCGAGCTGGAAGATCACCGCCGTGCGCGTCACCTATCGTCCCGATCGGCAGCGGGTCTATTACGACGGTGCGCGGATCAATCTCTTCGGCCTGCCCACCCTGCCGCTGCCGCGCTTCTCGCATCCGGTGGGCGGCGGCAGCGACAGTGGCCTGTTGAGTCCCAACGCCCGTTACAGCCGGGTGAACGGGCTGGAGCTCGCCCTGCCCTACTACTTCCGCCTGGCGCCCAACCGCGGCCTGACGGTTACTCCACACGTCTATTCCGGCGTACTGCCGATGATCGAGGCGGACTACTCGCAACTGAGCGGCACGGGCGCGTTCCGGGTTCACGGCTATGCGACCGAGAGCCGGCGCAGCGACGACCTTCAGACGCTGGATCCGACCGACACCAGCATGGCCTTTCGCGGCTATATCGACGGCATCGCACGTTATCAGTTCACGCCGGAGTGGAGCGCCAGCGGATCGCTGCGGCTGGCGACCGACCGGACGTTCCTGCGCCGCTACGACATTTCCCGGGACGACCGGCTGCGCAACACCGCCACGCTTCAGCGCATCGGCACCGATAGCTATTTCGCGATCACCGGCTGGGCGGTGCAGACGCTCAGGGTCAACGATGCCCAGGGGCTGCAGCCGATCGCGCTGCCCGAGATCGATTACCGGCGGCGAATGGCGGAAGGTCTGCTCGGTGGTCGACTGGAATTCCAGCTGAACAGCCTCGCCCTGACGCGGACCGAGGGACAGGATACGCAGCGCGCCTTCGCCAGCGTCCGGTGGGATCTGCGCAAGCTGACAAACTGGGGCCAGGAAGTCACATTCACCGCCTTCGCCCGCGGCGATGCCTACAATGCGAACGATACGCTCGCGACGGCGGTGGCGAGCTATCGCGGTACCGAAGGATTCCAGACGCGGGCGATCGGGGCGGTCGCGATCGATGTTCGTTGGCCGTTCGTGGGTCCGCTCGGCGGCGGTAACCAGCGCTTCACGCCGCACCTTCAGATCGTGGCGGCGCCGCGGGTGGCGAACCTGTCGATCCCCAACGAGGATTCGCGCGCGGTCGATCTGGACGATTCCAACCTGTTCGCGCTCAACAGGTTCGCCGGCTATGACCGGTTCGAGGATTCCACCCGGGCGACCTATGGCGCGGAATACGGACTGGTGCTGCCCGGCTTCACCCTCGATGCGGTGATCGGGCAGAGTTACCGCCTGTCGGCTCGGCCGACGATCCTTCCGGAGGGGACCGGCCTGTCCGATCGCTTCTCGGATTATGTCGGGCGCACCGAATTGCGGTTCCGCGACTTCGTGTCGCTGGTCCATCGCTATCGCCTCGACAAGGATAGTTTCGCCGTGCGGCGCAACGAGGTCGACGCCACGATCGGGTCGCGCAGCACCTATGCGCTGGTCGGCTATCTCAAACTGAACCGCAACATCACGACGGTAGAGGATCTGCGCGATCGCGAGGAGGCACGGGTCGCAGGCCGCGTGCAGTTCGCCCGCTACTGGTCGGTGTTCGGATCGGCCATCGTCGACCTGACCGACCGGGCCGAAGATCCGCTGTCCGTTGCCGACGGGTTCGAACCGATCCGTCACCGCCTGGGCCTTCAATATGAGGACGACTGCCTGCGGCTGGGCGTGACGTGGCGCCGCGACTATCGCCAGATCGGAGACGCGCGGCGCGGCAACACCTTCCTCTTGACGCTGGCCTTGACCAATCTCGGGCGCTAAGCGCTGGTTCAGCATGTCGCGATTATCGGCGACGGCGCCCGGTCGATCGGCGCCCCATGGGAACGGACATATACGTGAAGCATAAGAGTCGATTGGCCAACCGCAGCGGCCGGCTGCTGGCAGCAATGATCCTGGCGGCGATCGCCGGTGGCGCGGGCGCGCAGCAGGGTGGCCCGGCGGAACAGCCCGACATGGGCGGGCTCGATTTGCCGGCCAATCTCGAGATTTTCGGCAAGCTCGACCCCAACGTCCGCAAGCCGACCGCGATCGTCAACGACACGGTCATCACCGGGACCGATGTCGACCAGCGTGTCGGCCTGATCCTCGCGGCGAACAACTCTGCCAATCTGGCGCCGGCAGAGCGCGACCGGCTGAAGCTGCAGGTATTGCGGCAGCTGATCGACGAGACACTGCAGATCCAGGAGGCGAAGACCGCCGACATCACGGTCACGCGCGACGAACTGCAGCAGAGCTACGACCGGATCGCCCGCAACTTCAATCGCACGCCGGCCCAGATGGCCACGTTCCTTCGCGAAGCGGGATCGTCGGAGCGGTCGCTCAGGCGGCAGATCGAGGGCGAACTGGCATGGCGGCGTTATCTGGGCCGCAAGGTCGAGCCGTTCGTGAACATCGGCGATGCCGAGGTGAAGGCGATCCTCGACCGGCTTGAGGCGGCCAAGGGCACCGAGGAGTTCAACGTCCGCGAGATCTACCTGTCCGCCAACGACGCGACGGCACCCCAGGTGCTCGCCCGGGCCAAGCAGATCATCGCCGAGATCCAGAAGGCGCAGCAGCCGTTCGGCTTCTTCGCGCGGCAGTATTCCGAAGCGTCGACGCGCGCGGTCGACGGTGATCTTGGCTGGGTGCGCGCTGCGCAGTTGCCGACGGAACTCGCCACCGCCACCCAGCAGATGCAGCCCGGCCAGGTCGCCGGGCCGATCGCCGTGCCGGGCGGCTTCTCCATCCTCGCACTGGTCGACAAGCGGCAGGTCCTGACCGCTGATCCACGCGATGCGCGGCTCAGCCTGAAGCAGCTGACCCTCGCCTTCCCGCCTGGCCACACGGAGGCGCAGGCGGCAGCGAAGGCGGCGGCTTTCGGCAAGGCCCTGCAGACCATCCAGGGCTGCGGCACTGTCGAGAAGGTGGCCGGAACGATTGGCGCCGAAGTCGTCGACAACGACACCATCCGCATCCGCGACCTGCCGCCGCAGTTGGCGGAGATCATGACGCAGTTGCAGGTCGGTCAGGCGACCCCGCCGTTCGGATCGCGGCAGGAGGGGGTTCGCGCGCTGGTGCTGTGCGGCCGCGATGATCCCAAGGGCGGGCAGCTGCCGTCGTCCCAGCAGGTCGAGAACCAGCTTCAGTCGCAGCGCGTGAACCTGCGCGCCCAGCAGAAGCTCCGCGATCTGCGTCGCGACGCGGTTGTGGAATATCGCTGACATGCCCGGGCCGCTCGCCGTCTCGCTAGGCGATCCGGCGGGCATCGGACCCGAGATCGTCGCCAAGGCATGGGAGGCCCGTGGTGCGCGATCGCTGCCGCCTTTCTTCGCGGTCGGCGACCCGCGATCGGTCGCACGTGTATGGAGTGGACCGGTCACCGTCATCGACAGCCCCGGGGCCGCGGCGAACGTCTTCGATCGAGCATTGCCGGTCCTCGGCATCGAGAGTGAAGGTACGATCGTACCGGGGCAGCCCGATCCGGCAGGTGCACGTTGCGCGCTACGGAGCCTGGAACTGGGCGCCGACCTGACGATATCCGGCGCGGCGGTGGCGTTGGTGACCGGCCCGGTGTCCAAGGCGCAATTATACGCGATCGGCTTCCTCCATCCCGGCCAGACCGAATTCGTCGCGGATCGCTGTGGCGTGGCGACGGCGGATGCGGTGATGATGCTGGCCGGACCGGGGTTGCGCGTCGTCCCGATGACGACGCACGTACCCTTGCATGAAGTGCCCGCGCTACTCACCGAAGACCTGATCGTCACCAAGGTACGTGCCACGCTCCACGGCCTCCGGACGCTGTTCGGGATCGACTGTCCGCGCCTCGCGCTGGCCGGGCTCAATCCCCATGCCGGCGAGAATGGTGCGATCGGACGCGAGGAGATCGCCGTGATGATTCCGGCCGTCTCGCGCCTGCGGGCAGAGGGCGTCGATATCGCCGGGCCGCTGGCGGCCGACACGATGTTCCATCCACGGGCCCGTGCACGCTACGATGCCGCGCTCTGTGCCTATCACGATCAGGCGCTGGTTCCGCTCAAGACGCTGTTCTTTGACGACGGGGTCAACATCACCCTGGGCCTTCCGATAGTCCGCACCTCGCCGGATCACGGCACGGCCTTCGCACTGGCGGGGCGCAACGAGGCGGAGCCCGGCGCCATGATCGCGGCGATCGTAATGGCCGCAGAGGCGAGCGCCCGGCGCGCCGCCGCCTCGTGAGCACGAGTCCGGACCTGCCACCGCTGCGAGAGGTGATCGCCCGCCACGGGCTCACCGCCTCCAAGGCGCTCGGCCAGAATTTCCTGTTCGACAGCCAGTTGCTCGCGCGGATCGCCGCCGTCCCGGGCGATCTGACCGATGCCGAGGTGCTGGAGGTGGGTCCGGGCCCCGGCGGACTCACCCGCGCCCTGCTGGCCGCTGGTGCGCGCGTGACCGCGATCGAACGCGACCGGCGCTGCATCCCGGCGCTGGCCGAACTCGGCGACGCCTATCCCGGCAAGTTGCGGGTGATCGAGGGTGATGCGCTCGCAGTTGACGCGCCGTCGCTGTTCGATGGTGCGCCGCACATCGTGTCCAACCTGCCCTACAACGTCGGTACCGCACTGCTAATCGGTTGGCTGTCGGCGGAATGGATGCCGTGGTGGCGATCGTTGACGCTGATGTTCCAGCGCGAGGTAGCCGATCGGATCGTCGCGACGACCGACAGCGACGCCTATGGCCGGTTGGCGGTGCTGGCACAGTGGCGCTCGACCGCCCGGATCGCGATGCCGGTCCACCGATCCGCCTTCACCCCGCCCCCCAAGGTGATGTCGGCGGTGGTCCACCTTGTCCCCGTCGAAGCGCCTGCCGATGTCGGGCTGGCCACGCTGGAGAAGCTGACCGGCGCCGCCTTCGGCCAGCGGCGCAAGATGCTGCGCCAGAGCCTGAAGGGAGTGCCCGGTGCCGCCGCGGCGATGGAGGTGTTGGCGATCGACCCCACCCGTCGTGCCGAAACCGTGTCGGTGGTCGAGTTCGTGGCGCTGGCTCGCACGATGGATGCCGCGCGCGAAAGAGGCTGATGGGCCGGTAGGTCCGTAGGGTCGCAACTGCCGGAGTTGCGTCATTCGAAAAAGCGCCGATACGGCTGACCGTTCGCGTTACGGCTTGCCCGTCGGGTTCGGCTCGACCTGCGCGGTCGTCACCGGCGGGCCCTTGACGATGCTCGCCGCAAGGCTCGTCGCCTCGGGGCAGCTTCCCTTGCAGATCGTCTTCAGCCGCGCCAGGTTCGCACGGGCGCGGTCTAGGGCCCCCTTGGCCACGAGCGCTTCGCCCTGCCCCTGCAACGCGACCCTGTCGTCCGGTTCCAGCAACAGCGCCTCGCGATACAGCCGGATCGCCTTGCCCGGCAGGCCCCTCGCTTCCGCGACCTGAGCGAGGGTGATGAAGGCGCCGCCGTTTCGCGGATCGACCAGCGCCGCCGTCTCCAGCGTATCGGTCGCTGCGTCCAGATTGCCTGCGGCCTTCAGCGCCCGGCCATCCGCCAGCAGCTGCATCGACCGCGGATCGATGCGGGTATCGGCGCGCTGCCCCTTCAGCGAAGTGGTTACGCTGACCGTCGCCAGCACGGCGACCAGGGCGACCGAGGCGAAGCGCATCATTATCTCCTGACGGGACACAGATGCCCGGCTAGCATGGCGCGATGAGGCGCGCGACGAAAAATCCGTCGGTGCCGTCGCTTGCGGGATCGAGCCGGACACCCGCCCCGTGCGGCCGACCGGCCGGCAACGTCGGCGTATCGGCCCGCCAACCCGAATGTGCCGACAGGAAACGGGCGACCTGCCCCGTTCCTTCATCGTCGAGCAGCGAGCAGACGACGTACACCAGACTACCACCGGGCCGAACCAACGGCGCCGCTACCGCCAGCACGTGCGCCTGCGTCTCTACCAGCCGGGCCAGCCGTTTGGGGTTGAGGCGCCAGCGCGCCTCGGGATTGCGCCGCCAGGTGCCCGTGCCGGAACAGGGCGCGTCGACCAGAACGCCGTCGGCCGTGGCGCGCCAGCCGACCAGCGCGTCCGCTTCGTGCCCCGGATCGAGCAATCTGGTCTCCACGATCGACACGCCCGCGCGCTCGGCGCGGGGCGGCAGCCGCGAGAGGCGGCCGCGATCGGTGTCGCAGGCCAGCAGCGCCCCGTCGTTCGCCATCCTCGCCGCCAGCGCCAGCGTCTTGCCACCGGCGCCGGCGCAAAGATCGACAACCCGCTGTCCGGGCTCGACCGGCAGCGCCAGCCCGACGATCTGGCTCCCCTCGTCCTGCACCTCCACCGCGCCTTCGCGAAAGGCGGGTAGCTGCTCGACCACGGTGCCGCTCGGCAAGCGGAGGCCGCCGGGCATATGTGGAAGCGGCTCGGCATCCGCGATCTCCGGACTACCCTTCAGCGTGTTGATCCGCAGGTCCAGCGGCGCGCGTGACACCAGCGCGGCCATCGACGCAGGGGTGAGGCCGGATGCGGCGAGCGCATCGACCAGCCAAGCGGGTGCGATACCGGTCGCGGCCCGCTTCTCGCCCGGGCCGATCGGGGCGGGTCCATGGGCCGATCCGTCGAAGGTCGCGGCAATCGCCGGATCCTCGTCGGCGAGCAGCAGTATCGCGGCCCGGCCGCTCGGCGGAATGTCCCCTGCTCGCCGGATGGCGGCATAGACCAGTTCGCGCACCGCGCGCCGATCTTTTGACCCCGCATAGCGGCGCGTCGCGAAATACCGGGCGACCAGCGTGTCGGCCGCCGCCCCGCCCTCTCGCGCGGCATCGACGATGGCATCGAGCAGCTCGATCGCGGCCTCGGTCCGCGCGGCCGGCGTCATGATTCAGCGCGTCGGGTAATTGGGTGCTTCACGCGTGATGGTGACGTCGTGGACATGGCTTTCCTTCAGGCCGGCGCCGGTGATCTGGACGAATTGCGCCCGCTGCTGGAGATCGGCGATGGTGGCGGCCCCGGTATAGCCCATCGCCGCCTTGATGCCGCCGACCAGCTGGTGGATGACGTCGCGCGCCGGCCCTTTGAAGGCGACCTGCCCCTCGATCCCTTCGGGTACCAGCTTCATCTGATCCTTGATATCGCCCTGGAAGTAGCGGTCGGCCGAACCGCGGCCCATCGCCCCGACCGAGCCCATGCCGCGGTAGGACTTGTAGGAGCGGCCCTGATACAGGAACGTCTCGCCCGGCGCCTCCTCGGTGCCGGCCAGCAACGATCCCACCATGCACGTGGCCGCACCCGCGGCCAGCGCCTTGGCCAGATCGCCCGAGGTACGCAGGCCACCGTCGGCGATCACCGGCACCCCGGCCTTTGCGCCCGCCTCGGCGCAATCCATCACCGCGGTCAGCTGCGGCACCCCGACGCCGGCGACGACGCGCGTCGTGCAGATCGATCCCGGCCCGATGCCGACCTTCACCCCGTCCGCGCCCGCATCGATCAGCGCGCGGGTCGCCTCGCCCGTGGCGACGTTGCCGGCGACGACCTCGACCGCGTTCGACAGCTTCTTCACGCGGCTGACAGCGGCAGCCACCTCGGCATTGTGGCCATGGGCGGTGTCGATGATGATCAGGTCGACGCCGGCATCGACCAGTGCCTCGGTCCGTTCGAACCCCTTGTCCCCCACCGTGGTCGCGGCGGCGACCCGCAGGCGACCTGCCGCGTCCTTCGTGGCATCGGGATGGATCGCCGCCTTCTCGATGTCCTTGACCGTGATCAGGCCGACACAGCGGTACGCGTCATCGACCACGACCAGCTTCTCGATACGACGCTGGTGGAGCAGGCGGCGCGCCTCTTCCTGCCCGACATCGGTCGATACGGTCGCCAGATTCTCGTGCGTCATCAGCTCGGCGACCGGCTGGCGCGGATCGCCGGCGAAGCGGACGTCGCGATTGGTCAGGATGCCGACCAGCCGGCCGTCGCTCTCCACCACGGGGATGCCGCTGATCCGGTGCTGCGCCATCAAGGCCTGTGCCTCGGCCAGCGTTGCGGTGGGCGCGATCGTAATCGGATTGACGACCATGCCGCTCTCGAACCGCTTGACCTGGCGGACCGCAGCGACCTGTTCGGCCACGGACAGGTTGCGGTGGAGCACGCCGATGCCGCCAAGCTGCGCCATGACGATCGCCATGTCGGCCTCGGTCACCGTGTCCATCGCCGCCGACAGAACCGGGATGTTGAGCGCGATGCCGCGCGTCACTTGCGTGCGCGTGTCCGCCCGGCTGGGCAGCACCGACGACGCCGCCGGCACCAGCAGCACGTCATCGAAGGTAAGGCCGAGGCGAATGTCCATGGAGCTGCCGAATCCTGCATGTGGGGCAAGTGGCGGGCCATGTAACCAAGATGGTCGCCCGCGGCTAGTGCCGCCGAGGACGACAGGGCTAACCGCTTTCCTTTGCTAAGCATGCTTATTATATGCGGCTGATGAACGACGATATGGCATTTCTGATCGGCGACGTGTCGCGACTGATGCGTCGGCGCTTCGACGAGCGGGCGCGGCGGATCGGCGTGACCCGTCAGCAATGGCGAGTCCTTCTGAAGCTCGGCCGACACGAGGGCGCAACGCAGGGGACGCTGGCGGAGCTGCTGGAGGTGGAGCCGATCACCCTCTGCCGCATGGTCGACCGCCTGGTAGAGGCCGATCTGGTCGAGCGCAGGCGCGATCCGGCTGATCGGCGGGCCTGGAACATCTATCTTACCGATCGCGCCTATCCGCTGATCGACAAGCTTCGCGGCGTTGCTGACACGTTGTTTGCCGAGGTGATGGACGGGATAGATCGCGATGCGTTGCAGGCGATGAGCAACACGTTGGCGCAGCTGCGCACCAATCTGCAGGCGGCGACGCCGAAGGAAGAGGCCCATGGCTGACGCGGATCCGCAGCGTACGCTCCGGGCGGATGGCGACGACGCGGCCGCACTGCCGGCACGCCGTCGCTGGCGCCCCCTGTTGATGATCAGCGTGCCGTTGCTGGCGGCGCTCGTCGCGGGATGGTTCTGGATGACCAGCGGGCGCAGCGTCTCGACCGACAATGCCTATGTCGCGCAGGACAAGGTGTCGGTGTCTGCCGACGTCGCCGGCCGCATCGTCGAGGTCGGCGTTGCCGAGAACCAGCGCATCAAGGCCGGCGACCTGCTGTTCCGCATCGATCCCGATCCCTATCGGATCGCCGTTGCACAGGCGGATGCCGCGATCGCCGGCGCTCAGGTGCAGGTCACCTCGCTACGGTCAGACTATCGCGGCACCAGTGCCGACATCACTGCCGCGCGCGACGCGATCCAGTCGGCGAAGGAGGATTACGATCGCCAGACCGAGTTGATGCGCAGGGGCTTCACTACACGCGCAAGGTTGCAGCAATCGGAACACGCCCTTGAACAGGCACGGGCACAGCTCGGCAATGCACAGGCGGAAGCGGACAAGGCGCAGGCCAAGCTGTCGACGGGGGCCGCGGTCCCCGGCACAAATCCGGCCATCGCGGCAGCGCGCGTCGGCCGCGACAAGGCTGCGCTGGACCTGTCGCGCACCGTCGTGCGGTCTCCGGTGGGCGGCACCGTCAGCCAGACCGATCGGCTTCAGGTAGGACAGATGATGATTACCGGTCTGCCCGCCATGACGATCGTCGCCAGCGACCGGTCATGGGTCGAGGCGAACTTCAAGGAGACCGACCTGCAAAACATGCGCGTCGGTCAGCCGGCCGAAATCACCTTTGACGCCTTCCCGGGCGTCGCGCTGAGGGGGCATGTCCAGTCGATCGGCGCCGGCACGGGATCGGAGTTCTCCGTGCTCCCGGCGCAGAACGCCACGGGCAACTGGGTGAAGGTGACGCAGCGCATCCCGGTGCGGATCGCCATCGACCAGAAAAGCACGCGCCAGCTGATCGCGGGCCAGTCGGCCGATGTGACAGTGTACATCCGTTGATGTCGACCGGCACTCGTCGGCACCTTGCGGATGGCCGATAGCATGGCTGCATCCGGGCCGGCCGCGGCTCCTGCTGACGAGCCCGCCCTGCATACCACCAATCGGCCTCTGCTGACGCTGGGGGTGATGGCGGCGACGATCATGCAGATCCTCGATTCCACCATCGCGAACGTCGCGCTGCCGCACATGCAGGCATCCCTGGGCGCGACCGCGGACACGATCACCTGGGTTCTGACCAGCTATATCGTGGCATCGGCGGTGGCGATCCCGGTAACCGGCTGGCTGTCCGACCGGATCGGAAGTCGCAACCTGTTCCTGTGGTCCGTGGTCGGTTTCGTCGCGGCATCGATGCTGTGCGGGCTGGCGCAAAACCTGCCCGCGATGGTCTTCTTCCGGATTCTCCAGGGTATCGCGGCCGCGTTCATGAACCCGCTGAGCCAGACGGTCATGCTCGACATCAACCGACCTTCGCGCCAGGCCGGAGCGATGGCGGTATGGGGCATGGGCGTCATGGTCGGGCCGATCATGGGGCCGGTGCTGGGCGGCTGGCTGACCGAGAACTACAACTGGCGCTGGGTGTTCTATGTCAACGTGCCGATCGGCATCGGCTGCTTCGCGATCCTGTGGTCGCTCCTGCCCGGTCGGCCGATACTAAAGCGCGGATTCGACCTGTTCGGGTTCGCGACGCTGGCGATCGCGATCAGTTCGCTTCAGCTGATGCTCGATCGCGGCCAGTCGGAGGACTGGTTCGCATCGTGGGAGGTGTGGCTGGAGGGTCTGATCGCCCTTTCCGCCGCCTGGATGTTCGCGGTGCATCTTGCCACCGCCGATCGCCCGATGTTCGAGCGCGACCTGCTTGCCAACCGCAACCTGATGACCGGGATCGGCTTCATGCTGGTGGTCGGCATGCTGATGATGGCGACGATGGCGCTGCTGCCGCCGATGCTGCAGAACCTCTATGGTTATCCGGTGCTCGATACCGGGCTGCTGCTGGTGCCGCGCGGCGTGGGCATCATCTTCAGCATGGCCATCGCCGGGCGGCTGGTGGCGCGGGGCACCGATCCACGCTGGCTGGTCGGGATCGGCCTTGCGATCGCCGCCATCTCGCTGTGGGAAATGACCGGATGGACGCTGGTCATGGGTGCGCGCCACTTCATCCTGACCGGGCTGATCCAGGGTGCGGGGCTGGGCCTGATCTTCATCCCGCTCAACATCACCGCCTTCGCGACGCTGGGCCCGCACCAGCGGACCGAGGGGTCGAGCCTGATGAACCTGTCGCGAAACATCGGCGCGTCGGTCGGCATCTCGATCGTTGTCGCCATGCTGGCCCGGAATATCCAGACCAGCCACATGGAACTGGCGGCACACGTGACCGCCGGCGGCTTGACGGGACAGGACCCGATCGTCGCCTCTGCCATGGGATCGAATACCGACATGGCGCTGTCGGTGATCGACGGCCTGGTCAACCAGCAGGCGGCGATGATCGCGTATCTGGACGATTTCAAGCTGATGATGATCCTGACCGCGTGCGCGATCCCGCTCGTCCTTCTGATGAGGCGCCCGCGTGGCACGGCGGCAGCGAAGGCGGGTGCCGACGCGATGGGCCATTGACGATCCCGGTCAACCTGCCGAGAGGCTGACGGTGGAGGATGCCTGGTTCAGCCAAGGAACCGGGATTTGGACGATCATCACACCCCGCCGCGTGGACGCCCGCATACCAGGCTGGAGGACGGCTACGGGCTGGCGATCGGCTGCGTCCTGATCGTGCTGGGATTGATGTTCCTCAAGGCCGCCGGGCTCGTCACCGGGGGCATTGCCGGCGTCGCGCTGTTGCTGTCCTATCTGGTTCCGCTGCCCGCGGGCGTATTGTTCACGCTGATCAACATACCGTTCTTCGTTTTTGCGCAGCGAACGATGGGCCGGGCATTCGCGGTGAAGACCATGCTGGTGAACGCCGGCATCGCCGCCTTCTCGGCACTGTCACGACTGTCGATCAGGGTGGTGGAAGTTCACCCGGCATTCGCCGCGCTGGTCGGCGGTACGGTCATCGGGATGGGCATCCTCTGCATCGCGCGCCATCGCGCCGGCGTCGGCGGCACCGGCGTCGTCACACTGTGGCTGCTGCGGACGCGCGGATGGAATGCCGGCGTCACGCAGATGGCGCTCGACGTCGTCGTCCTGGCCGCGGCGGCGCCGGTCATCGGCGGCGCGGCACTAGGCTGGTCGGTCCTGAGTGCGCTGGCGATCAGCCTGATCCTGATCGCCTGGCACCGGCCGGGCCGTTACATCGGCCACTGACCGAACGGATCAGTCCTCGTCGGCCACGGCGCTCTCGCGGGCGTCCTGCTCGTCGGCGATCAGCGCTGCCTCGTTTCCCTTTTTCAGGTGACGACGACCCAGCAGTTCGGCGATCTGCACCGCGTTCAGCGCGGCACCCTTGCGGAGATTGTCGCTGACGCACCACAGCGCCAGCCCGTTCTCGACCGTCGGATCCTCGCGGACGCGGCTGACGTAAGTGGCGTCGTCGCCCGCCGCCTCGATCGGCGTGATGTATCCGCCGTCCTCGTGCTTATCGATCAGCATGATGCCAGGCGCCTCGCGCAGGATGCGCTTGGCATCCTCCGCTGAAATCTCGTTCTCGAATTCGATGTTCAGCGCCTCGGAATGGCCGACGAACACCGGCACGCGCACGCAGGTGGCCGTCACCTTGATCTTGGGGTCGAGGATCTTCTTGGTCTCGACCACCATCTTCCATTCCTCCTTGGTCGATCCGTCGTCCAGGAAGCTGTCGATGTGGGGAATGACGTTGAAGGCGATCTGCTTGGTGAACTTCTTCGGCTCGGCGGGATCGCCGACGAAGATGTTTCGGCTCTGCTCGAACAGCTCGTCCATGCCGATCTTGCCCGCCCCGGATACCGATTGATAGGTGGCAACCACGACCCGCCGGATCGTCGCCGCGTCGTGCAGCGGCTTCAGCGCGACGACCATCTGCGCGGTCGAGCAGTTGGGATTGGCGATGATGTTCCGCGCCTTGTACCCGTCGATCGCCTCGGCATTCACCTCGGGCACGATCAGCGGCACGTCGGGGTCCATCCGGTACAGCGACGAATTGTCGATCACGATGCAGCCGGCCGCAGCGAAGCGTGGCGCATGGACCCTGGTCGCCTCGCTCCCGATTGCGAACAGCGCCATGTCCCAGCCGGCGGGATCGAAGTTCTCGATGTTCTGGACCTTCAGCATCTTGCCGGTGTCGCCATATTCGATCTGGTCGCCCTGGCTGCGGCTGGACGCCAGGACGGCGATCTCGTCGGCCGGAAATGCACGCTCGGCCAGGATGTTGACCATCTCGCGCCCGACATTGCCCGTCGCGCCCGCGACCACCACCCTGTAACCCATCGTACTTCTCCGCCTTCGACCGGGCCCGCGCCCTAACGCTATTGCGTCAGGGGGTATACCGTCTTTCTGGTTGTTGCGGACGATAGCTCTGCTTCACTTCGCGTCGCTCGCGGCGGGATCCTCCGCTGGCGGCGCGGGTTCGGGCCGGTCCTTCACGGTCCGGTCCAGGAACCGCAGGATCGTTCCCCACAGATGCTCGCTGACGCCCGCACCGCCGACCCGGTGGGTCTGCCCCGGGTAGAACATCATCTCGAACGGCGTCGCGCTCTTCTGGAGTTCCGCCACCAACGCCGTCGAGTTGTCGAGGAACACGTTGTCGTCGGCCATGCCGTGGATCAGCAACAGCGGATCGCGGATCTTCGCGGCCTCTCCCAGCGCGTTCGATGCCGCATATCCTGCCGGATCGAGGCGCGGATCGCCCATGTAGCGCTCGGTATAGTGGGTGTCGTACAGCTTCCACTCGGTCACCGGCGCGCCGGCCACCGCCGCGGCATAGACGCCCGGCGTCTTCTCCAGCATCTTCACCGACATATAGCCGCCATAGGACCAGCCATAGGTGGCGATCCGGGCCGGATCGACGAAGGACAGCGTCTTCAGGTATTCGGCACCGGCGAGCTGGTCGGCCACCTCCACCGATCCCATCGCGTGGAAGATGTGGTCCTCGAACGCCTTGCCCCGGTTGGGCGAGCCGCGATTGTCGATCTGGAAGAAGATCCATCCCTGATCGACCAGCAACTGCGGCAGCGGGCCCTGCCATCCCCGCGTCACCGTCTGCGATCCGGGGCCGCCGTAATGCTGGAAGAAGACCGGGTAGCGTTTGCCCGGCTCCAGCGGCGGCGTGATCATCTCCCAGTGCAGCACCGATCCGTCCGCTGCCTTCAGCGTGCCGAACTTCGTCTCCTGATGGCTGGCGAGATAGGGAAAGTACGGGTGCCCCGCGACGACCGCGTTCTCGTTCAGCCATGCCAGCCGCATGCCGTCCGCGTCGGCAAGATAGCTCTGCGCAGGTTGCGCCGGTCCGGAGCGCGAGACGATCAACCGGCTGGCGGCACCGTCCATCGTCGCCCCGTTGGTGAAGCCTCGTTCGGTCAGCCGGGTGATCGCATTGGGCTTGGCGATGTCGACCCGATAGACGTGCTGCTCCAGCACATCGTCCTTGTTGGCGGTGAAGAAGATCCGGCCGCCCTTCTCGTCGACCCCGATCAGGTCGGAGACGACCCAGTCGCCCCGCGTCAGCTGCGTCCACCTGCCCGCGGCGAAGCGGTACAGATGGCCGTAGCCTGATCGCTCCGATCGCCAGACGATGCTGCCGTCCCCCAGCACCCGGTAGGCATCGGACAGGTTCAGCCAGCTCTTCGCCCCGGCACGCTCGCTGAACAGCAGCGTGGCGCGGCCGGTGGCCGGATCGACGCGCAGCATGTCCAGCCGCCGCTGGTCGCGGCTCTGCCGCTGGACGAGCAGCGCCGTTCCGTCGGGCACCCAGTCCACCCGGGCCAGATAGATGTCCGGCTCCGTCCCCAGATTGACCTTCACCGCACCGCTGCCGTCCGGCTTCATGATGTGCAGTTCGACCAGGACGTTGGGGGTACCGGCGGCGGGATAGCGCTGTTCGTAGACGCTGGTGCCGGTGGCACCGATGGCGGCGCGGACGGCCACCTTCACCGGCGCCTCGTCGAAGCGCTCGACCGCGATGTACCGCTCGTCCGGGCTCCACCAGTATCCGGTGCGGCGATCCATCTCCTCCTGGGCGACGAACTCCGCCTCGCCCCAGTGGACGGTGCCCTTGCCGCCGCTGGTGATCGCCTTCGCCGTCGCACCGGCGCGCAGTGGCTGGACGTAGAGGTTCTGGTCGCGCACGAAGCTGACCGACGTGCCGCGCGGGCTGATCACCGGGTTCAGTTCGCCTCCCGCGGCCTGGGTCAGCCTGGTGGTCTGCCCGTTGAGCCCGGCCAGGTACAGGTCGCCGTCCAGCGGAACCAGGATCGATTTGCCGTCGGGGCTCCAGTCATAGGCCACGATCCCGCGGCTGCCGCCGATACGGCTGCGCTCGCGCTGCATCTTCTCCGCCTCCGACAGCTCGCTGCCGGAGCCGATCGCGTGCGAATCGACCAGCATGCGCTCGACGCCGGTGCCGGTGTCCATGGCCCACAGGTCGAACCGTTCCTTCTCGTCGGCCCGCGCGCGCAGCATCGTCACCATCCGGCCGTCGGGTGACAGGCGGACCGCGCGCAGCTGCGCTCCGGCCAGATCGGGATTGCCGAAGACGCGGGACAGCGTCAGCGTGCCCGGCTGCTCCACCGGCGCGGCCGGCACGACCGGTGCCGCACCGCCGACCGCAGATACCGGCGTCTCCTGGTCAGCGGCCATCGCGGCGCTCCCGCTTGAGGCCAAGGCAAGTCCCAGCAACCATGCACGCATCCCGTCATCTCTCCGGATCCCGGCGCCGGCAGCGCGGGTCAAGCGGCCGTTATCGCGGCCACCGTCCGCCGCATCAAGGGCTGCGGCGCTTTCGTGAACCGTCATGCCGCCGATCTTCATCGACATGGACCGAAGCTTAATGCCGCGTACACCCTGTCTTTACGCGCTTCGTATAGCTCGGGAGGCAATGGGTATCCGTACGGGCGGGCTGCCCGGCGACGACCGGCGGCTGTGGCCGGGAAAGAGGTGACGTGGACAAGTCGATGAACGGCGCGATCGATGGACGGCGGGGTAGCGCGTTCGACCTGCTGGCCGGCCTGGTCTCGACCGATGGTAGCGCGGGGCACCCGCATGTCCGTCGCCTGATCGCACCGCGCGCGCCCAATCGCGATCTCGCCGATGCGGTCCATGCCCTTTGCGCCGTCCATGGCCGCCATCCCGGCATGATCGACGAAGCGCACGATCACTGCGCCCAGCCGGAGGCATGCGCCTGGCTGGCGGATGCCGGTGCCGGCTTCGTCGTGGAACGCGGCGCGCTCGTCCAGCTGGCCGCCGCGGTCGGGCCGCTTCCCTCCACGCCGCGACAGGCGGAGAGCGAGGCCGCGTTGGCCGGTGTCCGCCATGCGGTGTCGATGCTGGCCCATTCCGATCGGGGGGGATGCGCCACCGGTGCAGCGGCGGCGCTGGTCGGCGACTGGGCCGTTATCCGTCAGGTGCTGGAGGCAGGAGCCATAGGGGCCGGGATCGTCCTGTCTCCGGTCATGTGGCCGTCGGCATCGGCGACCGAGGAGGCGATCACGATGCTGGGCGCGAAACCCGCGACCGAGCGGGCGATGGTCTTTGGCGCTCGACAGCTCCTCGCTCAGCATCGCGGGCTGTGGGATCTGCTGGAAGCCCGTGCGGCAGCGCGGGATCGCGGCTGACCGGTTGCAACCCGGCGGCGCGTCCGCCACACCGGCGCGATGAAGCGCTTCGAGAGTACCGACACCTATGTCGCCACCGACGACCTGAAGGTCGCCGTGAATGCCGCCGTGCGCCTGCGCCGGCCGCTGCTGGTCAAGGGGGAACCCGGTACCGGCAAGACGGTGCTCGCGCACGAGATCGCCGCGGCGATCGGTGCACCGCTGATCGAATGGACGGTCAAGTCGACCACCAAGGCCGCGCAGGGCCTGTACGAATATGATGCGGTCGCCCGGCTCCGCGACGGTCAGCTGGGCGATCCCCGCGTCAACGACATCGGCAATTACATCCGCCGCGGCAAGCTATGGGAGGCGTTCACCCACCCCACGCCGCCGGTGCTGCTGATCGACGAGGTCGACAAGGCGGATATCGAGTTCCCCAACGACCTGCTCCACGAACTCGATCGCATGGAATTCCACGTCTATGAGACGGGGGAGACCGTGCGCGCCGCCGAACGGCCCATCGTCGTCATCACGTCGAACAACGAAAAGGATCTGCCCGACGCGTTCCTGCGCCGCTGCTTCTTCCACTATATCCGCTTCCCCGACCGCGCGACGATGCAGGCGATCGTCGACGTGCATTTCCCCGGCATCCAGAAGCTGCTGGTGTCCCGCGCTCTCGACCTGTTCTACGAGGTCCGGGACGTACCCGGACTGAAGAAGAAGCCGTCGACCTCGGAGCTGATCGACTGGCTGAAGCTGCTGCTGCACGAGGACATGCCGCTGGAGGTTCTCCAGAACCGTGATCCCACCAAGGCGATCCCGCCACTTCACGGCGCATTGCTGAAGAACGAGCAGGACGTGATGCTGTTCGAGCGACTGGCCTTCATGGCGAGGCGTCAGGCCCGGCCCTGATCGCCATGTTGCTGAACTTTCTCGACGAACTTCGTGCCGCCGGCATCCCCGCCGGGATCAAGGAACATCTGGTGCTGATCGAGGCGCTCGACGCCGAGGTGATCGATCGCACGCCGGAGGACTTCTACCATCTCGCCCGCGCGACCTACGTCAAGGACGAGGGGCTCATCGACCGGTTCGACCAAGTGTTCGCCCGCGTCTTTCGCGGCGTGCTGCCGCCCGAGGGCGAGACTCGGCCCGATATTCCCGCCGACTGGCTGAAGGCGGTCGCGGAAAAATATCTGAGCGCCGAGGAAATGGCCGCGATCAAGTCACTCGGCTCGTGGGACGCGATCATGGACGCCCTGCGCGAGCGACTGGAGGAACAGACCGGTCGCCATCAGGGTGGCAGCAAGTGGATCGGCACCGGCGGCACCAGTCCGTTCGGCAACGGCGGCTACAATCCCGAAGGCGTGCGGATCGGTGGCGAGGGACGCCACGGCCGTGCGGTCAAGGTCTGGGACAAGCGCGAATTCCGCAATCTCGACAACACACGCGAACTCGGCACCCGCAACATCAAGGTCGCGCTCCGCCGACTGCGACGGTTCGCGCGCGAGGGTGCGGCCGATGAGTTCGATCTGGATGCCACCATCACCGGCACCGCACGTCAGGGATGGCTGGACGTGCGGATGCGGCCGGAGCGGCGCAATGCCGTCAAGCTGCTGCTGTTCCTCGACGTTGGCGGGTCGATGGACCCGTTCGTGAAGCTATGCGAGGAGCTGTTCTCTGCCGCGACGGCCGAGTTCCGCCAGCTCGAATTCTGGTACTTCCACAATTGCCCGTACGAGGGCGTGTGGAAGGACAACCGACGCCGCTATCAGGAGCGCACTCCGACCTGGGACGTGCTGCACCGCTTCGGCCCCGATTACAAAGCGCTGTTCGTCGGCGACGCATCGATGAGCCCGTACGAGATCAGCCATGCCGGCGGCTCGGTCGAGCATATGAACGACGAGCCCGGCGCGCTGTGGTTGCAGCGATTAACGACCGCATATCCGGCCGCCGCCTGGCTCAATCCGCTTCCCCAGGAGCAATGGCAATATGGCCAGTCGATCAGGATGATCCGCGATCTGATGAACGATCGCATGTACCCGCTGACCCTCGCCGGCCTGGACGATGCGATGCGGCAGTTGGTGCGGAAGAAGTAGCCGGGCAGACGTCCCGGGTGGCCGGGTCAGCCCCCTAGAGCTGCCAGCTTGCGGGAATAGCTCTCGACCAGACGCAGGCGGCGTTCTCGCGCCTCGGCGGTGACGGCGCGCTCCGCTGCAGCACGCTCCATGCTCAGCCGGCGGGCGTAATAGCGCAGATCTGACTCCAACGTGGCGGCCCTCCCCGGTTCACCGTTCGACATGGTATACAACCTAAATTGTAATATGAAGGTTAACACTGTTTGGCGGTGAAATGGTGGTCAGCCGCGATGGATCACACCGCCGGTCGCAGGTTCCGGAACGCCGGTCGTCCCGGGAAAGCTGATCGGCAAATTCCTCAAGCTTCTCACGGCCATATAGGCGAAACCTTCGGCTTCCATCGCATCGCCGTTCCACCCCAGCGCGTCGGATGGTTCGGGCACCAGACCGGTTGCCTCGGCGATCATTCGCAACATCGTCGGGTTGTGCCTCCCCCCGCCCGCGACGATCAGCCGCGACGGCGACGCGGGCAACTGGCGGAGCGCCAGCGCTACCGTCTCCGCGGTGAACGCCGTCAGCGTCGCCGCGCCGTCGATCGCGGACAGGCCACGCGCCGGCTGGATGGTGAAATCGCTGCGATCCAGTGACTTGGGCGCGGGTGCGTCGAAGAAGGGATGGTCCAGCATCGCCGTCAGGACGGCTTGGTCGACCCGCCCTGCGGCGGCCAGCGCACCATCGGCGTCGAAGCGTGCACCGGTCGCCTCCTCGACCCAGTGATCGATCAGTCCGTTCGCCGGACCGGTGTCGAACGCGATCAGCAGTCCATCCGCACCCGCCAGCGTCACGTTGGCGACACCGCCCAGGTTCAACACCGCTACCGGCCGGCTCAGCCCGGCGGTCAGCGCGTCGTGATAGACCGGCAGCAGCGGCGCCCCCTGCCCGCCAAGCGCCACGTCGTTGCTGCGGAAATCCGATACGGTGGTGATGCCGCATGCCGCCGCCAGTTGCGCGCCGTCGCCGATCTGCCACGTCCATCCGCGGTCCGGCCGGTGTGCAACCGTCTGCCCGTGAAAGCCGATGACGTCGACATCCGCAGGCTGCACACCCGCCTCGCGCAGCAGTTTGTGGACGGCGAGCGCATGGGTCCGCACCACCAGGTCCGACGCGGCCGTTAGCTCCTGGCTCATCCGCGGTCGGTCGTAGGTCAGCGCGATCCGCGTCGCCTCCGCCAGTTCGGCGCGGGCGGCGTCCGTATAGGCCTCTCCGCGAAAGGCGATGGAGCGCACCGCACCCTCGCCATCGGTCTCGATCAGGGCGGCGTCGATGCCGTCCAGCGACGTGCCGGACATCAGGCCGATGGCTAACATGGTGGTTCCTCCCGCGTGCCTCGACGAAGCACGATTGCACGCGACTGGCAAATCGCGCCGTCGCGCATTATGTGCGCGCCGTCCCATGGCAACGAAACTCCCCTCCCCGCCGCGTGTCGGCATGGTGTCGCTCGGCTGTCCGAAGAACCTCGTCGACAGCGAACGCATCCTGACGCAGCTCCGCGCCGACGGCTATCAGATGTCGGCCGACTATGCCGGCGCCGATGTCGTGCTGGTCAACACCTGCGGCTTCCTCGATTCGGCGAAGGAGGAAAGCCTGGAGGCGATCGGTGAGGCGATCGCCGAAAACGGGCGCGTCATCGTTACCGGCTGCATGGGCAAGGAGGCGGAGGTGATCCGTGCCCGCTTCCCCCAGGTGCTCGCCGTCACCGGTGCCCATCAGTACGAGCAGGTGGTCGAGGCGGTGCACGAGGCGGCGCCCGCCAACCTGTCCCCGTATATCGACCTGATCCCCGATGCCGGGCTGAAGCTGACGCCGCGTCATTACAGCTATCTGAAGATATCGGAGGGATGCAATCACCGCTGCTCCTTCTGCATCATCCCGTCCCTGCGCGGCGATCTGGCCAGCCGGCGCCCCGACGCGATCCTGCGCGAGGCCGAGAAGCTGGTCGCGGCGGGAACGCGGGAACTGCTGGTCATCAGCCAGGATACCAGCGCCTATGGCCTGGACCTGCGCCACGCCAGCTGGCCGCTGAAGGGCGGCGGCGAGGTCCGCGCCCATATGACCGATCTCGCCCGCGAGCTCGGCAGGATCGCACCCTGGGTGCGGCTCCACTACGTCTATCCCTATCCCCATGTCGATCAGGTCGTACCGCTGATGGCAGACGGGCTGGTCCTGCCCTATCTCGACATTCCGTTCCAGCATGCCGCCCCTGCCGTCCTCAAGCGGATGAAGCGTCCGGCCAACGATGCCAAGGTGCTGGGCCGCATTCAGGCATGGCGCGAGATCTGCCCCGACCTGGCGATCCGGTCGACCTTCGTCGTCGGCTTTCCCGGAGAGACCGAGGCCGACTTCCAGTATCTGCTCGACTGGCTAGACGAGGCGCAGCTCGATCGCGTCGGCGCCTTCCGGTTCGAGCCGGTCGAGGGGGCCACCGCCAACCTTCTTCCCGATCCGGTGCCCGAGGAGGTGAAGGAGGAACGCTATCAGCGCATCATGACCAAGACGGCTGCCATCTCTGCCGCGCGCCTTGCCGCCAAGGTCGGCCGTACACTGCCCGTCATCATCGACGAGGTCGGAGAAGAGGGAGCGACCGGTCGATCGCAGGCCGACGCGCCGGAAATCGACGGTCAGGTCTTCCTGCGCGATGCCGCCCATCTGACGGTCGGCGACATAGTGCCGGTCGTGATCGAGGATGCCGACGAGCACGATCTGTACGGCGTGCCCGTCGGCGCCTGATCGTCGCCTACACCCGGCGTCCGGTGAAGAGCTTCACCAGTCCGACGATCAGCGCGACGATCAGCAGGATATGGATCAGCCCGCCGGCAACGTGCAGCGAGAATCCGAGCAGCCACAGGATGAGAAGGATGACGACGATCGTCCAGAGCATGTGGTTAACTCCATGAAGTAGAACGCTGGAAGCGCGAGACCGGTCAGGTCCGGACGGGCGGCACCGCCGGCTTTCGCGGCTGCGACCGCATAATGGGACCTTCGCCCGGCATCCATCGAACCCGACAGAATCGCCGATGTTCCGCTGCGGCATTGCACCGCGCTGGCCCTTCTGCTTGGTGGCCGCATGAACCGTTTCGATGCGATGCTGCTTCCCGACCGCGGCCAGCCTGCCCACCAGATCGAGCTTGTCGCGCCGGGCGGCTATGATGCGTGGCTGTCGATACAGCCTCCTGCCAGCCGCAGCCTGCTCGCGGCGCAGCGGTTCGCCGGCAAACCGGGAACGCACGCGATCGTCGCGGGCGACGGCGGGGACTGGCGCGTGGTGGCGTGCATCGCCGATCCCCGCTCGCCCTGGGCCCTGTCCGCGATGGCGGCGGCGCTCCCCGCCGGAACCTATCGCGTCGACGCGTCGGGGGAAGCCCTGCTCGGCTGGCTGCTCGGGCAGTATCGGTTCAGCCGGTACGGCAATGCCGACGATGCCGGTCCGCGCGTCCTGCTGACCCGCGATCCCGCCGCCATCGCCGAGACGCTGCGGATCGCCGCCGTCACCGCGAAGGTCCGCGATCTGGTCAACACGCCGGCCAACGATCTCGGTCCCGCGGAGCTGGAGGCAGAGGCGACCGCGCTGGCCGGCCGCCACGGCGCGGTCGTCACCGTCCGCCGCGGCGACGAGCTGGAGCAGGGTTACCCGATGATCCATGCGGTCGGCCGCGCCGCCTCGCGCGATCGCGCGCCGCGCCTGATCGAGCTGACATGGGGCGACACCCGCCATCCGCGTATCGTCCTCGTTGGCAAGGGGGTATGCTTCGACACGGGCGGTCTGGACATCAAGCCGTCGAGCGGCATGCGCCTGATGAAGAAGGACATGGGCGGTGCCGCGCACGTGCTCGGGCTGGCGGAACTGGTCATGGCCGCGCGACTGCCCGTCCGGCTCCACCTGCTGATCCCTGCGGTGGAGAATGCGGTGGACAGCCGCGCCTTCCGCCCCGGCGACGTGCTGCGCACCCGCAAGGGACTGACCGTCGAGAACACCAATACCGATGCGGAGGGCCGGCTGATCCTCGGCGACGCGCTCACCCGCGCCGGCGAGGAGCACCCGGAACTGATCCTCGATTTCGCCACGCTGACCGGCGCTGCGCGGGTGGCACTGGGGCCGGACCTGCCGCCGCTGTTCACCGACGACGAGGATCTGGCCGCCGACCTCCTCGCCGCCGGCACCGCACTCGGCGATCCGCTATGGCGCCTGCCGCTATGGGATGGATATGACGAGATGCTGAAATCCGATGTCGCGGATCTCGTCAACGCGCCGGACGGCGGCTTTGCCGGGTCGATAACCGCCGCGCTGTTCCTGCGTCGGTTCGTTCCTGCGGAAACATCATGGGCCCATATGGACGTATTCGCGTGGCGACCGGCGGCAAAGCCGGGGCGGCCGAAGGGCGGCGACGCCTTCGGCCTGCGTGCTGCTTTCGACGTGCTGAAGCGGCGCTATCCCGTCTGACCGGTCACGCCGGAGCGAGCGGCGTTCCGGACCGCGCGCAGATGAAGACGCCCAGATCCTGCCGCAGCGGCAATCCGTCCATCGATCGCAGTGGCCCGTCCGGGGTACGCGCCACTTCCGCGGTGGCGCGCGACGATCCGACACCCAGGATGTGGAACCGCCGCTGGGCGCAATCCACCTCGGCGCGCGCATAGACGATCCGGTCGCCGCGCTCCTCGCGAAGGATCGCGATGATGTTGCCACCGATCGCCCGCCGTTCGCGAAGCAGGTAATAGGTCGACCGCGTGTCGGAGGGGGTCGGGATCACCGTACCCTTCAGCCGGAAGTCGCGCTCGCCTGCCGGGACGGCCAGATTGCTTTCCGTCAGATTGCGCAAGGTCAGCTCGTTGTTGGCGACTTCCTCCACGCCGCTCGAGCAGCCACCGAGCATCGCACCCGCCACGGTGGCCAGAATCATAACCCTCTTCAGCATTCGTCACTCCCCGATCGATGTCGATCGGCGAACGCCCCGGCACGCCGATTGATCCGGAACGGTCCTGCCCTGCGGGGATCAGGCCTGGGCAGCCGCCTCGATGATCGGTACGAACTTGGCCGCGGTCAGGCTGGCGCCACCGACCAGCGCACCGTCGACATTCTCGGTACGCAGTATGTCGCGTGCATTGGTCCCGACCACCGATCCGCCGTACAGGATGCGAACGCCGCCGGCGGCATCGCCGATCATGTGGCGCAGCTTGGCGCGCGCGATCGCATGGATCGCCGCGATCTCGTCCAGCGTCGGCGTGCGTCCGGTGCCGATCGCCCAACGCGGCTCGTACGCAAGGGTGAACCAGCTGCCATCGGCGTGATCGGGGACGGACTTCTCGATCTGCGCCTGCACCACCCGCTCGGCCCGGCCGGCGTCGCGCTCGGCTTCCGTCTCGCCGCAGCACAGGATCACGGACAGGCCCTGCCGCCGCGCCGCCGCCGCCTTGGCCCAGGCATCGTGGCTGGTCTCGCCCTGGTCGGCACGGCGTTCGGAGTGGCCGGCGATCGTAAAGCTGGCGCCGGCCTCGCGGACCATGCCGGCGGAAACGCAGCCGGTATGCGCACCCGCCTCGGCCTCGTGCACGTCCTCCGCACCGATCGCCAGGCCGGGCGCGCGTTCGGCGGCGGGATGGATCAGCGTGAACGGCACCGCCATCGCGACGTCGATCCCCGGTGCCGCCGCGGCCGCCGCGGCGATCGCGTCCAGTTCGGCAAGCGCCGCGATCGACCCGTTCATCTTCCAGTTGCCCGCCACCAGCTTGCGCCGCATTCCCGTCTCCTGTCGTCCGTTGCCGCTGCCCTAGCGTGTCTTGAAGCGGGCGCGCCACCCTCCTAAGGCTGCGCATTCGCTTTCGAACGGTTGTCCATGCTCAGCTTCTTTCGCCGTGTCATCAACTCCAGGGTCGGCATCGTCGTCACCTTCATCGTGCTCGGGGTGATCGCCCTCGCCTTCGCCGCGGGCGACGTGTCGAACCTTGCGGGGTCGGCAGGCGGCCTGGGCGGCAACGACGTCGCGAAGGTCGGGTCGGAAGAGATCACGGTCGGCGAACTGCGCCAGCGGGCCACCGACGAGGTCGCGGCCGCCCGCCGCACCCAACCGACCGCGGACATGGCCGCCTATCTTCAGGCGGGTGCGCTGGAGCAGGCGCTCGACCGCATGATCGCCGCCACCTCGCTGGCGGTGTTCGGGCGTGACCAGGGCATGGTCGTCAGCAAGCGTCTGGTGGACGGCCAGATCGCCAGCATCCCCGCGCTGCAGGGCCCGACCGGCAAGTTCGACGAGAATCTGTACCGCCGGATCCTGGCCGAGCGGCGGTTGACCGACGCGGGCATCCGCAAGGATATCGCGCTGGAACTGCTCGCGCAGCAGCTCACCGCCCCCACAGTCGGCGCATCGCTGATCGGCGAACAGGTGGCACGTCCCTACGCCGCGCTGCTGCTGGAGCGTCGCCAGGGTCAGGCCGGCTTCATCCCGACCGCGGCGCTGCCGGCCGGTCCCGCGCCGATGGCGGCCGAACTTCAGACGTTCTACGCGCGGAACCTGTCCCGCTACCGTCTGCCGGAACGCCGTTCGCTCCGCTATGCTTTGGTGACGCCGGAGCAGGTCAGGGCGTCTGTTACCCCTACCGAGGCGGAGATCGCCCAAGCCTATCAGCAGAACCGCGCCACCTACCAGGCCAGCGAGAAGCGTACGGTGTCGCAGGTCATCGTTGCCGACAAGGCCGGTGCGGACGCCCTTGCCGCGCGTGTCCGCGGCGGTGCCTCGTTGCAGGACGCGGCGCGCGCCGCCGGGCTGGAGGCCGCCACGCTGACGTCGCTCGACAAGGCGGCGCTCGCCGCGCAGTCGTCGCCCGCCGTCGCCGATGCCGCCTTCGCGGCGCAGCGCGGCGCCGTGATCGGGCCGATCCGCAGCCCGCTCGGCTTCGCCGTGGCCCGTGTCGATGCGGTCGAACAGGTCGCTGCCCGCACCCTGGATCAGGTTCGCCCCGCGCTGGTCGCCGAAATCGCCCAGCGCAAGGGCACGGATGCTCTGGCCACCCTGTACGACAAGATCGACGACGGCCTGGGTGGCGGCGCCACCTTCGACGAGGCGGTGAAGGATGCGAAGCTCCAGCCGCGCTCCACACCCGCCCTGACGGCAGAGGGCATCGATCCCACCGCGCCGGGGCAGCCCGATCCGGCGCTTCGGCCGCTTCTTGCCGCGGCATTCTCCGCCGCGGAGGGCGATGCGCCGCAGCTCGTCCAGACCGGCGCCGACGGCGGCTTTGCGATCATCGCCGTGGGTCAGGTGACGCCGGCCGCCCCGCGGCCTCTGGCGGACATCCGCGACCGCGTGACCGCCGACCTGATCGCCGATCGCAAGCGGCAGGCGGCACGCCGGATCGCCGCGCAGGTTCTCGCTGCCGTCAACAAGGGGACGCCGCTGTCGCAGGCGATGGCCATCGCCGGCAACGGTTCGGGTCAGGTCCGGACGCTCGCGGGCACCCGTGCCGACCTCTCTCGCCAGCAATCGCCCGATCCGGCGATGGCAACGCTGTTCAGCATCACCCCCCGCTCCACCCGCGTGCTGGAGGCACCGGACGGCAGCGGCTGGCTTGTCGTCCGGCTCGATGCGACGCAGCAGGTCGATCCGGCGTCCAACCCGGCGGCGATCGCCGGCGTGCGGCGCGATCTGGGCCGTCTGACCGGCAACGAGTTCGTGCAGCAGTTCGCCCGCGCCGCGCGGATGCAGGTCGGCGTGAAGACCGATGCCGGCGCGATGGCCAAGCTGAAGGCTGAACTGGCCGGCCAGGGTGGCTCCGATAACTGATCGGGACCAGGCGACGGCGGCGCTCGCGGCGGGACGGCCGGCGCTCGTCTGGCGTCGACGCATCGCGGATACCGAAACGCCGGTCGCCGCCGCGCTGCGCCTGATCGAGCCCGGCCGTGGCGACTTCCTGCTCGAATCGGTCGAGGGTGGCGCGATCCGCGGCCGCTACAGCCTGATCGGTCTCGCCCCCGATCTCGTGTTCCGCGCGCACGGGCAGCGGGCGGAGATCAACGCCGACTGGGCGCACGACCGGGACGCCTTCCGCGCCTGCGCCCTTCCCACCCTCGACGCGTTGCGCGCGCTCGTCGCCGACTGTCGGGCGGAGGTACCGGCCGCCCTGCCCCGCGCGCTCGCCTGCCTTGTCGGTTATTTCGGCTACGAAACCGTCGGCCTGGTCGAGAAGCTGCCCCAACCCGTCGCCGATCCGCTCGGCCTGCCCGACATGATGTTCGTTCGCCCGACGGTCCTGCTGGTGTTCGACCGGCTTGCCGACGCGCTGTTCATGGTCGCACCCGTCTGGCCGGACGCGGACAGGGATCCCGCCACGATCGTCGCGGCGGCGGAGGAGCGGCTGGACGCCGTCGCCGCCCGCCTGCTCGCCGCTCCCCTGCCCGCACCCGTCCGCGCCGTCGAGCCGGAGCCGGTCTACACGCCGGCGGTCGCGCCCGAGCGCTATGCCGCGATGGTGGATACCGCCAAGGAGTACATCGCCGCCGGCGATATCTTCCAGGTGGTGCTCGCGCAGCGCTTCACCGCGCCCTTCGCGCTTCCCCCTTTCGAGCTCTATCGATCGCTTCGGCGCATCAATCCCTCACCCTTCCTCTACCATCTGGACCTGCCCGGCTTCGCGCTGATCGGCTCCAGTCCCGAAATCCTAGTGCGGGTTCGCGACGGCGAGATCACGGTACGCCCGATCGCCGGCACCCGCCCCCGCGGCGCGACCGCCAGCGAGGACGAGGCGAACCGCACCAGCCTGCTCGCCGATCCGAAGGAGCGGGCGGAGCACCTGATGCTGCTGGATCTCGGTCGCAACGACGCCGGCCGTGCCGCGGCGCCGGGCAGCGTGCGGGTGACCGACAGCTACACGGTCGAACTCTACAGCCACGTGATGCACATCGTGTCGAACGTCACCGCCCGCCTCTCGCCCGATCGTGACGTGCTCGATGCGATGTTCGCCGGCTTTCCGGCCGGCACGGTCAGCGGCGCGCCCAAGGTCCGCGCCTGCGAGATCATCGCGGAACTCGAACCGGAGCGTCGCGGCCCCTACGCCGGCGGCGTCGGTTATTTCTCGCCGGACGGATCGCTGGATTCCTGCATCGTGCTACGCACCGCCATCGTGAAGGATGGCATGATCCACGTCCAGGCCGGCGCCGGCATCGTCGCCGATTCGACGGCCGCCTACGAACAGCGGGAATGCGAGGCCAAGGCCGGCGCGATACTCGCCGCCGCGCGCGAGGCGGTGTCCCGCGCGCGCGACAGCGACGTCGGTCAATAACCGCCCGTCAGGGCACCGACTCGTCTGCCCTACGCTGGGCACGCTTCTCCGCCGCCCATTGCCGCGCGGCCAGCACGCCGCATCCGGTCTGCCCGCCCGTGCCGATCGGCGAACAGGTATTCGGCAGGCCGCCGGCGACGCGGCTGGTCTGGTCGATGTCCGCCGCGCGGTTCACCCAGCTCTGGTTGGGCGCCGCGATGGGGCCGGTGTCGCGCAACGCCTTGGGAATGCGATAGGGCTCGTCGTTGCGCGAGCAGACGACGATCTCGTCGCCCTGCGACTTGGGACACGCCTGATCGCCGGTCAATGTCACGCTGCGAACGCGCTGCGGCGGCCGTCCGCTCGCGGACCCGTCGGCATTCTGCTGCGCCAGCGCCGCCAGCGGCGTCGTCAGCAGGATCAGGCTCAGCGGCAGGGCGATACGCATCGGGTTACTCCTTCTCGGGCTACAACGTACATCCGGCATCGCGGCTCCGGGTTGCGGGAATGTTTCAGGCGGCTATGGCGACCGACATGATCCTCGTCGTCGACAATTACGACAGCTTTACCTGGAACCTCGTCCACTACCTCCAGGAACTGGGGGCGGAGGTCGAGGTGGTCCGAAACGACGCTATTTCCGCCGGGCAGGCGCTGTCGTCCGGGGCGGAGGCGTTCCTGATCTCGCCGGGCCCGCGCACGCCCGACGAGGCGGGGGTCAGCCTCGATCTGGTCGCGGCATGCGCGGCGGAGCGGCGGCCGCTGCTCGGCGTCTGCCTGGGCCATCAGGCGATCGGGCAGCATTTCGGCGGCAGGGTTGAGCGTGGCGGGCTGATGCACGGCAAGACATCGCCGGTGCTGCACGATGGCACCGGCATGTTCGCCGGACTGCCGACGCCGTTCACCGCCACCCGCTACCACTCGCTGGTGGTCAACGACGTTCCCGACACGCTGCTCGTCAATGCCCGGGCGGACGACGGCATGGTCATGGGGTTCCGCCACGCGACGCTGCCGATCCACGGCGTGCAGTTCCACCCCGAAAGCATCGCGACCGAACACGGGCATGCCATGCTCGCGAACTTCATGCGCGATGCCGGCATGGCCGTGCGGGAGCCGGCATGACCACGCTGGCGCTGCTGCCCGATCCTTCGACCCCCCTGTCGCGGGAAAGCGCGGGGGCGGCGTTCGCCGACATTCTAGACGGGCGTGCCGGCGAGGACGCGATCGCCGCCTTCCTGATCGGGCTGACCGAACGGGGCGAGACCTCGATCGAGATCGCCGAGGCCGCCCGCGCGCTGCGTGCGCGGCTGCTCCCGATCGCCGCCCCGCCGGGTGCGATCGACGTCTGCGGCACCGGGGGCGACGGGCATCACACGCTCAACGTCTCCACCGCCGTGGCGCTCGTGGTCGCCGCCGCCGGTGTCCCCGTCGCCAAGCACGGCAACCGCGCCGCATCGTCGAAGGCGGGGGCGGCCGATACGCTGGAGGCGCTCGGTCTCGACATGATGGCCGCCGGGGCATCGGCGGAGCAGAGTTTGGCCGAACTCGGCATCTGTTTCCTGTTCGCCGCCAACCATCATCCCGCGATGGTCCGCATCACACCGATCCGCCGCCGCATCGGTCGACGCACGATCTTCAACCTGATGGGCCCACTGGCCAATCCAGCGCGCGTGGGGCGCCAGCTGATCGGCATCGCGCGTCCCGACTACGCCGGCGTCTATGCGGAGGCGCTGGCGCAGCTCGGTACCGAGGCGGCGATCGTCGTCTCCGGCGAGGAGGGCCTGGACGAAATTTCGGGTGCCGGCGCCACCATCGTCCGCTGCGTGGGATCGGCGGCGATGCCCACCCGCATCGTTCCCGAGGATGCCGGCCTCCCGCGCCATCCCGTGGAGGCGATCCGCGGCGGCGATGCGGCGCACAACGCGCTGGCGTTGCGGTCGCTGCTCCGCGGCGAAACCGGCGCCTATCGGGACGCCGTCCTCCTGAATGCCGCCGCCGCCCTCGTTCTCGCCGGAACCGCCGACGATCTACCCGCAGGGGTCGCGATCGCCGCCGGATCGATCGACACCGGGGCGGCCGACGACCTGCTCGATCGCTGGATCGCCTTCGCATGACCATGCTCGACACCATCATCGCCACCAAGCGGGACGAGGTGATCGCCCGCCGCGCGGCCGTTTCGCTCGCCGATCTGTCGGCCCGCGCCGCCGCAGCGTCGCCGCCGCGCGGCTTTCGCGCCGCCCTCGATGCGAAGGCAGGACATGCCCTCATCGCCGAGGTGAAGAAGGCTAGTCCCTCCAAAGGGTTGATCCGCCCGGATTTCGATCCGCCCGCCCATGCCGCCGCCTATCAGGCCGGTGGCGCCGCGTGCCTGTCGGTGCTGACCGACGAGCACTATTTCCAGGGTGCCGACGCCTATCTGGTCGCGGCGCGCGCGGCCGTCTCGATCCCCGTCCTCCGCAAGGATTTCACGATCGATCCGTGGCAGGCGGTAGAGGCGCGGGCGATCGGCGCCGATGCCATCCTCCTCATCGTCGCCGCGCTGGACGACGGGCTGCTCGCCGAGATCGAGGCGGCGGCGATCGATCAGGGCATGGATTGCCTGATCGAAGTCCATGATGAGGCCGAACTGGCGCGGGCGCTCCGGCTCCGGTCGCGCCTGATCGGCGTCAACAATCGCGACCTGCGTGACTTCTCGATCGATACCGGGCGATCCGCCCGATTGAAGGCGCTGGCTCCCGCCGACTGCACCTTCGTTGCCGAGAGCGGCCTGTCGACCCGCGCCGATCTCGACGCACTGGCCGCGCAGGGTGTCCACTGCTTCCTGATCGGCGAGGCGTTGATGCGTCAGCCCGACGTGGAGGCGGCGACCCGCGCCCTGATCGGATGACCGGCCTTACCCATCTCGACGAGAGTGGCGCCGCCCGCATGGTCGATGTCGGCGCCAAGGCTGCGACCGCGCGGGAGGCTACCGCCCGCGGACGCATCATCCTGTCGGCAGAGGCGCTCGCCCTGGTCCGCGACGCCGGTGCCAGGAAGGGAGATGTCCTCGCGGTCGCTCGCGTCGCCGGCATCATGGCGGCGAAGCGTACCGCCGACCTGATCCCGCTCTGCCATCCCCTGCCGCTGACGCGCGTCGCCATCGATCTGGCGCTGCTCGACGACGGAGTGGAAGTCACCGCGACCTGCGCCACCACCGGCCAGACCGGTGTCGAGATGGAGGCGCTTACCGCCGCGACGGTCGCGCTGCTGACGGTCTACGACATGGTGAAGGCGGTCGATCGCCACATGGTGATCGACGATGTCCGTGTCGTCGCCAAATCCGGGGGCAAGTCGGGCGACTGGCAGCGGCCATGACGCTGATCCCGGTCGCCGAGGCGCAGGCACGCCTGCTCGCGCTGGTCACGCCGGTCGCACCGGAACGGGTGCCCATTCGTGGCGCGGCGGGACGATGGGCGGCAGACGATGTCCTGGCGCGGCGAACACAGCCTGCCGCCGACCTCTCGGCGATGGACGGTTACGCCATCCGCTTCGCCGACATGCCTGGCCCTTGGCAGGTGATCGGCGAAAGTGCGGCCGGCCGCCCGTTCGCCGGCACCGTCCTGCCCGGCCAGGCGACCCGCATCTTCACCGGCGCGGCGCTGCCGTCCGGCGCGGACACGGTGCTGATCCAGGAAGAGGCGGCTCGCGATGGCGACGCCCTGACCCTGACCGGAGAAGGACCGCTCCGCTGCGGGCGCAATGTGCGCCCGCGGGGGCTCGATTTCTCATCCGGGGATCTGCTGATCAGGGCCGGCGACCGGTTCACGCCCGCTCGCATCGCCGTCGCTGCGACCGGCGGCGTCGCCGATTTGCCCGCCCGCCGCCGGATTCGCGTCGCCATCGCCGCTACCGGCGACGAACTGGTCGCACCCGGCCCCGCGAACGATCCCGCCGCATTGCCCGAATCCAACGGCGCGATGCTCGCGGCGATGCTGATGGCGCTGCCGGTCGACCTGATCGATCTCGGCATTCTGCCCGACCGGCTGGACGTGCTGCGCGACGCGTTCGCCGCCGTCGATGCCGATCTGCTCGTCACGACCGGCGGCGCGTCGGTGGGCGACCATGATCTGGTCCGGCCCGCGCTGGAGGCGGCGGGCGGCGCGATCGATTTCTGGCGCATCGCTCTCCGTCCCGGCAAGCCGATGATGGCCGGGCGACGCGGCGACATGCTGGTGCTGGGCCTGCCGGGCAACCCGGTGTCGGCCTTCGTCACCGCCACCCTGTTCGTCCTGCCGCTCGTGGCGCGGCTGGCCGGTGCGGCCGATCCGCTGCCCGCGATCGGCCACGCGATTCTGGGCGAGGATCTGCCCGCCAATGGCGGCCGGACCGATTATCTTCGTGCCGAGTTGCGGGATGGCCGCGCCTATGCCTCGACCATTCAGGACAGCTCGATGCTCCTGACCCTGGCCCGTTCGACGTGCCTCGTCATCCGGGCGGCGTGTGCACCGGCGGCGATCGCCGGCGAATCGGCGGAAATCCTGATGATCGCTTGACGCAAGCCGGATTGTTCCATATCGGTTCCTCGTCTGTTCCCCGACGGAGGCTCGGCATGCTCACGCGCAAGCAGCACGAACTGGTCTGCTTCATCAACGATCGCCTGAAGGATACGGGCGTCTCCCCCTCGTTCGAGGAGATGAAGGAGGCGCTCGACCTGAAGTCGAAATCCGGCGTGCACCGCCTGATCTCGGCGCTCGAGGAGCGGCAGTTCATCCGTCGCTTGCCGAACCGCGCTCGCGCGCTGGAGGTGCTGCGGATGCCCGACCGGCCCGAGAAGGTCGAGAAGAAGGCACGTGGCCGCGTCAACGTTGGTGGTGCCAATGTTGGTGGTCAGTCGCAACTTCCTCAACATTCGCGGGCTCCCGCGAACGATGTCGTCGAAATTCCGCTGCATGGCCGCATCGCTGCCGGTGTCCCGATCGAGGCGTTCGAGGGATCGACGATGCTGTCGGTACCCGCGGCGCTGCTCGGCCAGGGTGATCATTACGCGCTGGAGGTCTCCGGCGATTCGATGGTCGAGGCGGGCATTCTCGATGGCGACTATGCGCTGGTCCGCCGGACAGAGGTCGCGCGCGACGGCGAGATCGTGGTGGCCCTGATCGACGAGGCGGAGGCGACGCTGAAGTTCTTCCGGCGAGAGGGCACGATGGTTCGCCTCGATCCCGCCAACCGCTCCTACGATCCGCAGCGCTACGCACCCCAGCAGGTCCGCATTCAGGGCAAGCTGTCGGGCCTGCTCCGCCGGTACGACTGACCGGCGGGCGACTGCGCCGACGGGATCGGCGCGGCGCCGGTTCGTGGTGGATCGATCCAGGGATGCTCGTCGCCGGGGTCGCGCACGGTGACGACACGGCCGGTCGCGAAGGTGACCGACACTCCCCCGGTGCGGGCCAGCGTCTCGCGGTCCAGCTTCAGCCAGCGTGGCCGGCATGCGCCCGGCAGTCGCCGTTCGCTGACCGCGACATCGGCCTGCCGGCATGCTGCGATCAGGTCGCCGGCGGGAACCATGTCGGCGCTCCTCGTCATCAGTATGCGCCAGCGGTCGTCGATGGTGGCCAGGCACAGGTCTCGCGTGCATCGAACCCCTTGCGTCTCGGCCATCAGCACCGGTTCGGTCGCCGTGCCGCCGTTCGCCGCCAGAACGTCGCGCATGTAGTCGCCGGTGCGGTCGCGCAGGATCGCGACCTCACCCCGCGCCGTCCTGATCGCCGCGTGCCGGCCGTCGCCGGTCACCAGCAGGTCCGGCACCGGCGTCGCCATCGCCCACGCGATGCCTAGCACCAGCGGCAGGACACCCCACCGGCGCACCCGCGTCTGCCACAGCGCCAGCCACAGCCCACCGGCGACGATCGCGGCAAAGGCACCGTCCGGCATGGCCGGCCACGCCGTGACCGCCCCCGGCGCCGCCGCAACGGTCCGTGCCAGCCATAGCAGCAGCGCTAGCGCCTGTTCCGTCCCCCACCACGCCGGCGCACCGAGCCCTGCGACGTCGAGCAGCAGGGCGAGCAGTTCCAGTGGCATGATGATGAACGTCGTCAGCGGGATCGCGACGATATTGGCAAGGGCGCCGTACAATCCGGCGCGGTGGAAATGATAGACGGCGATCGGCATGAGCGCCGCCTCCACCACCACGCCGGTGATCAGCAGCATCGCCAGCGCTCGTGCCGGCCGCCGCCAGCCCCGCTCGCGTCGATCCGCGATCTGTCGCAGGGCGGGATGATCGTGCACCGCGACGATCGCGGTGATCGCCGCGAACGACAGCTGGAAACTCGGCCCTGCCAGGGCCTCGGGCCATGCTGCCAGCACGACCATCGCCCCCGCGGCGACCAGTCGCAACGTCATCGCCGCTCGTCCCAGCGCCAGTGCCGCCAATACCAGCAGCGCCGCCACGCACGACCGTATCGTCGGCACCTCGGCCCCGGTCAGCAGGGTATAGGCGATGGCCATCAACGCCCCGGCCGCCGCGGCCACCAGCGGCAGTCGCCAGCGTAGCGCAAGCGGGGGGAACAGCGCCAGGACGCTCAACACCAGAAGCATCGTCGCGCCCACGACCGCGGTGATGTGCAGCCCGCTGACCGACAGCAGGTGCGCCAGACCCGCCGCCCGCATCGCCTCCGCATCCTCCTCGTCAATCGCGCCCGTGTCCCCGGCGGCGAGCGCCGCGGCGATGCCGCCCGCGCTGCCGGGCAGCCGCGCCTGGATGTGGGCGGTAAGCGCCGCGCGCAATCCCGGTTGCGAACGGCCGGCGGCGATCACCTGGACAGGCGCGAAGCCCCGCCCCGTCGCGCCGATCTGCGCGAACCATGCGACCCGCGCATAGTCATAGGCGCCGGGAACCGCCGCGGTCGGCGGCGGCATCAGCCGCGCGCGCAACCGTACCACCCCGTCGTTGCCCAGGGCCGCCGGCATGTCGGCAACGGCCAGGTTGACGCGCATCCTGCCGGGAAGATCGACCTGCCGCCCACGTCCGTCTTCCGCCTTCCCAGCGGGAATGAGGGTCAGGCGGACCAGATTTCTCGCCACCAATGGCTCGACCCGTTCAACGCGGGCCGTAAAGGTCGCAATCATCGGCCGAGCCAGCACCGGTGCCGCCACTCGCTCGGCTCGCCATCCGGCCAGAACGAGCCCGGCCGCCACCGCGAGTGCGGCCACGGCGATTACCCGGGCGAACCGCCCGCCCCGGCCCACTGCCGTCGCGCCGGCGCTCGCCGCCAGGCAGAGCAGCGTGGCCGCGACCCATTGCGGTGCGCGCGGCAGGACGAACCATGCCGCCACACCCGTCCCGAACATGACCGGCACCCACAGCGGCAACTGGTCGCGCTCCGCTTCCAGCCAGCGCTCCACACCATCCCGCGCCGCGACGACGCGCGCAATTTGTCGTCCCCAAGGGCGCGTGCTAGGGGCTTCCGCGGCTGAACCGGCCATCAATCATCAAGTCTGGGAGCATGCGCGCTTGGGCGCAACAACCAATCAAGGCGGCGTTCCGTCGGCCGCCACCACCACGACCGCCAGCACCGGCTCCGGTGCCGCGATCGTCACCCGTTTCGCCCCATCGCCCACCGGCTTCCTCCATCTGGGGGGTGCCCGCACCGCGCTGTTCAACTTGCTCTTCGCGCGCCATCACGGCGGCCGCTTCCTGTTGCGGATCGAGGATACCGATCGAGCGCGCTCGACCCAGCCAGCTGTCGACGCAATCCTGAACGGCATGCGCTGGCTCGGCCTCGACTGGGACGGCGATGCCGTCATGCAGTTCGCCCGCAGCGCCAGGCATGCCGATGTCGCCCACCAGATGGTCGCGAACGGCCACGCCTATCGCTGCTACATGACCGCCGAGGAGATCGCCGCCCAGCGCGAGGCGGCACAGGCCGCGAAGCAGCCGCTGCGCATTCGCAGCCCGTGGCGCGACCGCGCCGTGGAGGAAGGCCCGGCCGACTTTCCGTTCGTCGTCAGGCTCCGCGCGCCACGCGACGGCGCGACGACGATCGACGACAGGGTACAAGGCAGCGTGACCGTGCAGAATGCCGAGCTGGACGATCTGGTCCTGCTCCGGTCGGACGGTACGCCGACCTACATGCTGGCGGTTGTAGTCGACGACCATGACATGGGCGTCACTCACGTCATCCGCGGCGATGACCATCTGAACAACGCCTTCCGGCAGCTTCCGATCTACACCGCCAATGGCTGGCCGCTGCCGGTCTACGCCCACATACCGCTGATCCACGGGTCCGATGGTGCCAAATTGTCGAAGCGGCATGGCGCGGTGGGGATCGAGGCGTATCGCGACGAGCTCGGCATCTTGCCGGAGGCACTCGACAATTATCTGCTCCGGCTCGGCTGGGGGCACGGCGACGAGGAGAAGATCAGCCGTGAACAGGCGGTCGCCTGGTTCGACCTCGACGCCGTCGGCAAGTCTCCGTCCCGCTTCGATCTGAAGAAGCTGGAGAACCTCAACGGCAAATACATCCGCGAGGCTGCCGATGACCGGCTGGCCTCGCTGATCGCCAAGCGGCTGCCGGACCCGGATGTCGCGCTGCTCACCGCCGCGATGCCCGCGCTGAAGGAGCGCGCCGCCAACCTGAACGAGCTTGCCGACGGTGCGGCATTCCTCTTCGCCGCCCGGCCGCTCGAAATGGATGCAGCGGCGTTGCCGTTGCTGGCGGGCGACGCGCCGGCGATCCTCGCTGCGGTCCATGCGGCGCTTGACGCGACCGACGGCTGGGATACGGAGCATCTCGAAGCTGCGGTACGGCGCGTGGCCGAGGAGCGGGGCGTCAAGCTCGGCCAGGTCGCACAGCCGCTGCGCGCAGCCCTGACCGGGCGCAAGACGTCGCCCGGCATCTTCGACGTTCTCGCCCTTCTAGGGCGCTCCGAAAGCCTCGGCCGGATCGCCGACCGCATGGCTGACGGGAACGACATCTAACATGAAGGATGGTGGAATGACCGACCCCGCAACGCTCTCCCTCGGCGGCAAGAGCTACGATTATCCGGTCATGTCGGGCACGATCGGCCCGGACGTGGTCGATATCCGCAAGATGTACGGGCAGACGGACGCCTTCACCTACGATCCCGGCTTCACCTCCACAGCGTCGTGCCAGTCCAAGCTCACCTATATCGACGGTGACCAGGGCGTGCTGCTCCATCGCGGTTACGCGATTGGTGACCTGGCCGAGCAGTCGAGCTTCATGGAGGTGGCATATCTGCTGCTGAACGGCGAGCTGCCGTCCGCCGACGAACTGAAGACGTTCGACAACACGATCACGCGCCACACCATGGTGCACGAACAGTTGGCGACGTTCTTTCGCGGATTCCGCAGGGACGCCCATCCGATGGCGATCATGTGCGGCGTCGTCGGCGCGCTGTCGGCCTTCTACCACGATTCGACGGATATCCACGATCCTGCGCAGCGGGTCATCGCCTCGCACCGCCTGATCGCCAAGATGCCGACGATTGCGGCGATGGCGTACAAGTACAGCGTCGGTCAGCCATTCCTGTACCCGGACAACTCCCTGTCCTACACCGGCAACTTCCTGCGGATGACCTTCGGTGTTCCGGCGGAGCCCTATGAGGTGAACCCGGCGGTCGAGAAGGCGATGGATCGCATCTTCATCCTGCACGCCGATCACGAACAGAACGCGTCGACATCGACCGTTCGTCTCGCCGGATCGTCGGGCGCCAATCCGTTCGCGTGCATCGCGGCCGGCATCGCGTGCCTGTGGGGGCCGGCGCACGGCGGCGCGAACGAGGCGGCGTTGAACATGCTGCGCGAGATCGGCACGCCGGAGCGGATTCCGGAATACATCGCCCGCGCAAAGGACAAGAACGATCCGTTCCGGCTGATGGGTTTCGGCCACCGCGTCTACAAGAACTACGACCCGCGCGCGACGGTGATGCAGAAGACCGTGCGCGAGGTGTTCGGCGCGCTGAAGGTCAACGATCCGCTGTTCGATACCGCCTTGCGGTTGGAGGAACTGGCGCTGAACGACGATTATTTCGTCGAGAAGAAGCTGTTCCCCAACGTCGATTTCTACTCGGGCGTGATCCTGTCGGCGATCGGCTTTCCGACCTCGATGTTCACCGTTCTGTTCGCCCTCGCCCGTACCGTCGGCTGGGTTGCGCAATGGAACGAGATGATCACCGATCCCGATCAGAAGATCGGTCGCCCGCGCCAGCTCTACACCGGCCCGACGCAGCGCGATTACGTCCCGGTCGAACGGCGCTAGGAGCGAAGCGATGCGCCGCCTCCGGCCGATCTTCCTCGCTGTCGGCGTCCTGATGACGTTGATGGGCATGCTGTGGATCGGCCAGGGGCTAGGTTACGTCCACTGGCCATCGTCCAGTTTCATGCTCGATCAGAAGGTCTGGGCAGACTACGGCGCGGCACTGGCCGTCGTTGGATTGCTCATCGTACTGGCGGCGCGGCGAATGCCGCGCCGCTGACGGCGATCAGGCGCTTGCGAGTGTTCCGGTAGGCAGCGTCAGGGTGAACCGCGCGCCCTCTCCCGGCGCGCTGGCCAGCGTCAGATCGCCACCCATCGCCCGCGCCAGTCGACGTGCGATAAACAGACCGAGGCCGTTGCCGCCGATCTCGTTGGGATCGACCCGCTCGAACTTGCCGAATACGCGCTCCTGATCCTGGGGAGCGATACCCTTTCCATGGTCGGTGACCGTCACTCGCGCCATCGGACCGCTGATCGCCACATCCAACGCCACCGCCCCGCCATTGGGCGTGTAGCGGACGGCATTGCCGATCAGGTTGACCAGGATCTGCAATACGCGGCGCGCATCGCCGACCGCCGGCGCCCGCTCGTCGGAAGCCGGCTTAAGGATTGTGACCCCGGCGTGATCGGCACGGACGGACAGCAACGCAACCGCGCGCCGGGCGCCTTCCGCCAGGTCGATCGGAACGCTGGCCGGCGTGAAGTCGGGCCGTTCGATTGCCTGGAGATCGACCAGATCGTCAACGAGCGCCATCAGATGACGGCCGGCGCTGGCAATGTCGGCGGCGTAGTCGACATAGTCTGCCGCCACCGGACCCTCTGCCGCCGCACCGATCGCGTCGGCATCCGCCACGATCCGCGACAACGGCGCACGCAACGCCTTGTCCAGGCCAGTCGTGAATACGGAGGACAGCGGATCGCTCCGCTCGACTACCTCCGCAAGCCGGGCATTGCCGGTCAGTCCGCCGAAGTCACCTTGCACGTCGGGCCTGATCGATGCGGATAGCATGACCGGCTGCCCGGTCGGTCGTAGCATGGCGGGCTGATCGCGGAACGGACGTCGCCGTGCTAGCGCATCGAGGATCGGCATCGCCCCGCCCGTTCCCTCGTCGAAGCCGAACAAGGCGGTAAGCGGCAGCCCCAGCAACGACGTCGCATCGAACCCCTGCAGATGGGTGGTGCCGGGGGCGACGAAGGTCAGGCGCAGGGCCGCATCCGTTTCCCACGCCAGCCCGACATCCGGCAGTGGCGGCAGCCCGTCGCGGGTAGGTCGCCATGCCGGGCGCTCCGTCCATCCGCTAGCCGCGATCCTGATCCGCTCGCCTTCGGGCTGTACCCGGATCCATAGTTCCAGATCGCTGTCGTCGTCGGCCACGATGACACGCCGACAGACGGTGATGCCCAGCCGCGTGGCCAGCCACGCCGCTGCGGCCAGTTGCGGCACTGCCAGCCTGCTGCCCAGCACGCCGCCAGCGCGGCTATTCAGCGTGGCGATCGCTGGATCAGCGGACAGCAGCACGCCGTCCACACCGATCACCGCATGCGCCACCGCGCCGCCAGTCGCCGCGTCGGGAACATTCATCGCACGCCAGCCTCGACGACACGGATGGCGGCCAGGAAGCGACGATCGAGCGTCAAGGGCATCAGCGCGGCGTGCGCTTCCTCAGGCAGGATCGCGACGATATCGTCGAGCGCCTCGGCAAATGCCTCGACATCGCGGGCGGGATCGGCATCGCCGAGCGCCAGACCGATCCGCGCGATCGCCGCCTGATCCAGCTTCAACGCCCTGAGAGCGAGCCACAAGCGATCACCGCCCGGCTCCAGCGTCAGGGTGCGGGACTGTTCGAACGGCAGATCGAGCGTATGCGCCAGCAGTGCGATGAAGAAGCCGATACGTCGGTCGCCGATCGCCTCCACCAACAGGCTGGGGATCTCGGCCGGACGCGGGTCGATGGCGCCGGCCAGCCGCATGGCAAGCATGTCGGCCCTCTCGCCATCCTCATGGGCGCTCAAGCAACGCCCGGCTGCTTCCGCCAGGGCCTGATCGCGGGCGGCGTCATGGGCGTCGCCGCGCATGGCGGCAGCGACCCACCAGACCAGCTTGTCGTACACCGATCGCGGCAGGTCGGCACCATCCGGCTGCCCCCGTTCGAACTGATCGCGACGGCGGCTTTCCGCCAGCAGCAGCGCTCCTGCAGCACGCGCGACCGGCACATCGGGAGCCAGCGACAGGCGAACGAGCAGGCTCGGCTCGTCGGGACCACCCGCCGCCATCGGCAGGGCCGCCGCCAGCATGTCCTGTCGCACCCGCGCGAGCATCTCGCCGACCAGATCGGGATCGCTCAACAGTCCCGCCGCCGTCAGCCGCGCCGGGAGTTCATCGGCAGAACGCAGCAGCCCTTCGGCTCGAGCGGCCGTCATCTGGTCGGCGAGCAAGCGCAGGGTATGGCGGCGGATCGCCACCTCCACCGCCGACATCGCTGCCCGGCAATGCGCACCCAAGGCCAGGCGAATCTGCTCGTCCAGCCGTCCGTTTTCACCGATCGCCAGATCGGCACCGGCGATCACAACAGTCGCGCGCGCACGTCGATCGGCGGCAGCGGCACGCGCTGCCAGCCCGTGCGGTGTCCAGTCCCCCGCCTCTGTCCGATCCGTCTGCTCCACCATGATGCCGAAGGCCTATTGTTCCCGTAGTTAAGGTGGCCCTAAGCCTCCCGCCGCATCGACTCGACCGCCGCCGTCAATGTCGCGCTACCATATAGGAGGGCCGCGGCGATCCCCCACTCGGCATGTCCTGCCAGCGCGGATACTGTCAGCACAAGCAGATAAGCTTGCGGCGTCCCCCACCAAGCCCAACGGTGCGGTCGCCGTATCGCACGCATGCCCAGCCCCGCCACGAACAGCAGCATGGCGACTCCGGCGGCGGCAAGCGGCGTCGCCACTTCTGCCGCAAGCGCCACTGCCGCGCCGGCCGGAACCAGCGCCGCCGCACCCGTCTGGACGTGATCCAGCCGGTCCTCGTCACGAAGCCGCGCCAGCACCGCACCCAGATTCAGCACCAGGCTGCCAACGAGGGCGACAGTCAGGCCCGTCGCCGCCATTCCCATCGCCACGCTCATCACGCCGCCGATGCCGACGATCAGGCCGGTCGCAGCGATCAGCCCGGTCGCCACGCCGCGGGCGACGAGGGGCGGCACGGCGGCCCGTGCGAGCGGCGCGATCAGGGCCGTGTTGAACCAGTTCCTGCGATCCGCCACCGTCGCCGCCAGCACGGCGCGCCCCCGAGCGGCCATGCCCGCGCTCGAATGCTCGATGCCATGACCGTCATGTACCGCGCTCGGCGGCAGCGGCAGGTGTGCGGCACGCGCTTGTTCCGCCAGCCGCAGCGTTGTCGATTGCAGATCGTAATCGCGCGGAAGCGCCGCCACCTCCGCGATCCGGCGCGGATCCAGCCGCGCGACGCCGGCCCAAGCCATGCGCCCGCCCAGCCGCTCGTATTCCGGCGGCGACTCCACGTCCGGCATGACCAGCAATACGTCCGACGGCTCATGGGCGAGCGCGTCGACGATGTCCTGGGTGGTGATCAAGCCATCGGCAAGCATCAGGACGCGCGACAGCGGATGCAGCTTCTCGGTCGCTTCCGCTGCCGATCGCACGGCATCGACGGCGATACCGCGACGACCTATCCGTCCGAGGGCACCGAGCAGTTCCGGCGTCAACCGGCCGACCGACACGATCAATTGCGATGCACCTGCCCTGATCAGCAGCCGGGCCTGATATTCGATCAACGACACGCCGCCGAACGGCAGCGTTGCGGTCAACTGACCGGGCCGGTCCAGCGCTTCATGGTCGGCGAAGAGGAGCCCTGCGAGCATCGTCCACGCTGTTAGGGGTCATTGAGGCGAAGGACAACGGCCGGTATCGCCGATCGTCCGTCGTGATCAGAGCCGCTGCACGGCTCGACGAAGCTTTGCCAGCATCTGCTGGTCGCCCGGGCGCCCGTCGACTGCACCCGCGGCCAGCGCCATCAGCCGCACCGCGCCGAAACTCGCAGCCAGGCCGCGCAACCGCGCCGCGGCGGTGCGCCAGGTATCGAGCTCGTCGGCCTTCTCCATGGCGGAAAGCGCCTTCTCGGCACTGGAGACGAATGCCATCCTCAGCTCCACGATCAACGCGGGATCGTCTCCCACGGTCGCCGCCAATGTCGCATCGATTGCACCGGGATCATACGCCATAGGCACCCGATAGGGGTACGATAGTTACCAGGTGGTTAGCAACCTCGGCATTTACGCTTCCTCCAAAGATGGTACACGGGATCGATGATTGGGGGGCCGGCATGATGGGCGCACGCATCGACGCGCATGACGATCTCTGGCCGAGAGCCGAACAGGATTGGGTGGAGGACGATGTCCTCGACCTGGTCGATGCCGAGCCGCTGGACGCCTCCGGTGGCTGGGGATGGGCGATGCCCGCATCTGCCCTGGCGCTGACGCTGGCATGGATCGGCGGCATGGTGTGGCTGTCGCTGCCGACGCTTCCGGCATTGCTTCCGGTAGAGCTCGCGCAATTCATCGCTGCCCTGGCGGTGGTGCCCGCGTTGATCGGGATCGTCTGGCTGCTCGCCCGCCGCACCAGCCGGGCCGAAGCTCGGCGGTTCGGCGCATCGGCCCAGGCGATGCGGACGGAGGCCGCAGCCATGGAACGGCGGATCGCCTCGCTGTCGCGCACCCTGGCCTCGCATCGCGAGCAGATCGCGGTCCAGCTCGACGCCGGCGGTGCGGCCGCTGCCCGGCTTGCGTTGATCGGCGATGCCATGGCCGAACGGATCGAGGAGGCAGAGGCGCAGGCCGAAAAGCTGTCGCAGACGGCCGAACGGGCACGAGCGACGGTCGGCGAGCTGATCGCAGCGATGCCTCGTGCCCGCGCCGAGAGCGAGGAGGTCGGACGGCGCCTGGACCAGGCCGGCCTGACGGCCGCCGCTCAGGCCGCCGCGTTGGACGCCCAGCTCGCTGCGCTTGGTGAGCGGTCGCGACTGGTAGACAGCGGTACCGCGATCGCCGCCGAGCATCTGGCCGAGCAGGTCATCCGCATCGACGCGGCCGGCGACGCCGCCAGTCGGCGGCTTGAACGAGCAACCGCCGAAACTGCCGCTGCCCTGGCGCAGCAGGGTGAGGCAGCCGCACGCTTGCTCCACGAACAGGCAGAGCGGATCGACGCCGCCGGCGAGGATGCGGGGCAACGATTGCAGCAGTCGGTCAGCGGCATGACCACGGCAGTGGACGTGTTCGCGACGACCGCGGCCGCCCGCCTCGCCGAACAGGTCGATCGGCTCGATACCACGGGGGGCTCCGCCGGAAGTCGATTGGCCCGCGTTGCCGCCGAGTTGGCCGAGACGGTGGAGGCCCTGATCGGCCGAACCGAACAATCGACGGACGACGCCCGCCTCCGCCTGACCGAACAGGCCGAGGCGATGCTGGCGATCGTAGCGCGTCATCACGCGGCGCTGGACACGGCGGCAGGCGAGAGCGTCGACGCTCTGGCTGAGCGGCTCCATGCGGTCGAAGACGTGGTCCAGCGGATCGCGGTGCGATTGGCTGACGAGGGTGGAGTGGCCGCACAGATGGTCGGCGGGCTTACCGACGGTCTGCGCGATGTAGACGACCGGTTCCGGGTGCTGCACAGTCAGGGTGTCGAGCGGACGCAGATGCTTGCCGCGTCGATCAGCGCGCTGGGTGGCTCTGCCGATGCCATGACCGAGGCGCTCCGCGCCGGTGACACGATGGCGAAGCAGACGATGGGCTCTACGGAGGCATTGCTCGTCGCCCTCGATGCCGCCGCGCGTGAGATCGACGAGACACTGCCCGACGCGCTCGATCGACTCGATGCCCGGGTAGCGGACAGCCGCCGCTCTGTCGGCCAGGCTAAGCCGGAACTGCTCGCCCTTGTCACCGCGGCGGAGAGCACGCACGACGCGATCGAAGCGGTAGCCGGCGTGATCGCCGATCAGCGCCGGACGCTCGATCAGTTGTCGAGCAACCTGCTCGATACACTGACTCAGGGCCGTGCCAAGGCCGATGCACTGGGTGAAATGGTGGACGAGACCATCGATCGCAGCCACCGGTTCGCCGATGAAGCCGCGCCGCGGCTGCTCGATGCGCTGCTCCGCGTCCGCGAAACGGCACAGGTCGCCGCCGATCGGGCGCGCGAGACGCTGGAAGCCGTGATCCCCGAGGTCGCCGGCACCCTCGAACAGGCGAGCGCCGCAGCGATGCGCCGCGCCGCGAGCGACACCGTCCAGCGACAGATCGCCGCGATCGGCGAAGCCGCCGACGCAGCTGTCGATGCCGCCACCCGTGCCACCGAGCGGCTGGCGGGACAGGTGAGGATCATCAGCGAGCAGAGCGCGCTCGTTGAAACCCGGATCGAGGACGCACGGACCGAGCGCGAGACCGCGGATCACGACTCGCTGTCCCGCCGCGTATCGGTGCTGATCGAAGCACTCAATTCGGCGTCGATCGACATCGCCAAGGCATTCGCGCCGGACATCGCCGACAGCGCGTGGGCGGCGTATCTGAAAGGCGACCGGGGCGTCTTCACCCGCCGTGCGGTCCGATTGATCGACGGCGGCGACGCACGAGACATCGCCAATCTGTACGACGGTGACCAGCGGTTTCGCGATCAGGTCAACGGCTATATCCACGACTTCGAAGCCATGCTGCGCACCATTCTGGCTCAGCGAGACGGATCGCCGCTGGGGGTGACGCTGCTCTCCTCCGACATGGGGAAATTGTACGTGGCGCTGGCGCAGGCGATCGAGCGATTGAGGTAGGTAAACGCCTGATTGCGACGGCGATAAAATTGGTCTCGCTCGCAATCGGGAGAGCTCGACGAAGTTGGAAGTCGATCCTCGAACGGTCCTGTACCAATCGGCAAACGCCATCGCGCCGGATGGGCCGATCTGTCACTCGTCGGCGCTTCCACTGTGGGAAAAGGCTGGGCTTACGCACCCGGCTATGCCACGGAGCCGCCTACATCACGGCCGCCCAGCGAGCCCAATGGGTGAGGATACCCGATCTCCTCAGCTTCCCGTCGGGCAAGGCGCATCGGGAGCGACGGGTGATCGACGAGGCGGAAGCCCGTGCCTTGCAGGAGCGAATATCGCCCGTGACCCACCGCCTGTCGTCCAAGCTCGCCGAGATCCGCCGGAAGCTGGAACACTGACGCCTCAGCGCGTTTCCATGTTCATCCGGTCGAAGAAGTCGACGTCGCGCGCCTCGATCCAGCCATAGCTGTAGTTCAGCTGGAACAGCACGAACAAGATCGTCGCGACGACGGTCACACGTACAGCGGTTCGGCCCGCACGAAATTCATGCGGGGCGCTGTCTGCCTGTCCGGCGATCCGGTCGCCCCCGGCCTCATCCGTGGTCCTAACGCCGAACGGCAGGACGAGGAAGACCGAGAACGACCAGAACAGGATGTAGATCGCGAGCGCCGACGTCCACCTCATGGCGATCAGGCGTCGATGACCAGCACGTCGACCACGGGCTTCTTGCCGGTCCAGCGGGTGGCGACCTTGCGTACGGCTAGCCGGACATCCTCGCGCAGGCGGTCCTTGCCGCGCCGGTTGCCGCCACGTGCAGCTTGCGCCGCCGCGTCGACGGCATCGTCGATGAACGCATCGCGCTCATCCTCTACCGGCACCCCTTGCAGGCGAACCTGTGGCGTTCCGAACAGCCGCCCTTCCTTCATCGCCAATGCGATGGAGATCTGGCCGTTCAACGCCAGCTTGCGCCGCTCGTTGATCGTCGAGCCGTCGGATGGCAGGATAACGTCGCCGTCAAGCACCAGACGGCCAACCGGCGCATGGCCGATCTTCTTCGCGGCGCCCGGCAGCAATCGAACGATATCGCCATCGGCTTGGACGATCGCCTGCGGCACTCCTTCGGCAAGTCCGAAACGGGCCTGTTCCATCATGTGCCGCATCTCGCCATGGACAGGAACCAGCAGGTCCGGTCGCAGCCACGAGTAGATCTTCGCCAGCTCCGGTCGGCCGGGATGACCGGATACATGGACATGGGCCTGACGCTCGGTCACCATCTCGACGCCCTTGGCCGCCAGAAGGTTCTGGATGCGACCGATTGCCACCTCGTTGCCGGGAATTTGCTTGGACGAAAAGACCACCGTGTCGCCCGCATCCAGGCTGATGGTGTGCGACCCCTCCGCGACGCGCGACAGCGCCGCACGCGCCTCGCCCTGGCCACCCGTTGCGACGATCAGCACCTTGTTCCTCGGCAGGCGCATGGCGGTGTCGGGGTCGACCGTTTCCGGGAAATCCTGGAGATATCCGACGGAACGAGCGACCTTCAGGATCCGATCGAGCGATCGACCCGTCACGCACAGCTTTCGCCCCGTTTCGCGCGCCACCTGACCCAGCGTATGCAGCCGTGCCGCGTTCGAGGCGAAGGTGGTGACGAGCACGCGCCCCTTCGCCTTCGCGATCGTCTCTGCCAGTCCGGTACGGACACTGGCTTCAGAGCCCGATGCTTCCTTGTTGAACACGTTGGTCGAATCGCAGACAAGCACATCAATGCCCTCGTCACCGATCGCCGTCAGCTGCGCCTCGGTCGCTGGATTGCCGATCACCGGCGTCGCATCGAGCTTCCAGTCGCCCGAGTGGAACACCCGGCCGACCGGCGTATCGATCACCAGCGCCGACGCCTCCGGGATCGAGTGAGACATCGGCACGAACGTGAACCCGAACGGCTTCAACTCGAACCGCTCGCCGGGCTGGATGACGCGCAGCTTGACGCGATTGGCGATCCCCTCCTCCTCGAGCTTGCCGCGGATGAGACCGGCGGTGAACGGCGTCGCGTAGAGCGGCACACCCAGATCCTCGGCCAGATACGGCAGTGCGCCGATGTGATCCTCGTGGCCGTGGGTAAGGACGATGCCGAGCAGGTCGTCGGCTCGCTCTTCGATGAATTGCAGGTCGGGCAGAATCACGTCGATGCCGGGATAGGCCGGGTCCGCGAAGGTGATGCCGCAATCGACCATCACCCATTTGCCGTTCGAACCGTACAGGTTCACGTTCATGCCGATCTCGCCGGAGCCGCCCAGGGCACAGAAGAGAAGTTCGTTCTTCGGAGTCATTCAATACTTTCGATTATGGGAGCGCCGGATGGCCGCCCGGCGCGGGCGTGGTCTGATGGATATGGGCCTTCTGCCACATCATCGCCAGCCCCTGGATCGTCAGGTCGGGCTCGATATGGTCGAAGACATTGGTATGCTTCTCGAATAAGGTCGCCAGGCCGCCCGTTGCGATCACCTTCACGGGCCGTCCGACCTCCGCTCGCAACCGGGCGACCAGCCCTTCGATCATCGCGACATAGCCCCAGTAGATGCCGATGTGCATCTGATCGACGGTGTTGCGGCCGATGACGCTGGTGGTCGAGGGCGATTCGATCGCGATGCGTGGCAGTTTGGCTGCCGCCGTCACCAGCGCATCCAGCGAGAGATTGATGCCGGGCGCGATGATACCGCCCTTGTACGCACCCGTATAATCGCTGACATCGAAGGTGGCGGCGGTGCCGAAATCGATCACGATCAGATCGCCTGGATGCAGCGCATGCGCTGCGATCGTGTTGACGGCCCTGTCGGCCCCCAGCGATCCGGGCTCGTCGATGTCGAGCGAGATGCCCCACTCGACGGGTGCATGGCCGGCGATCAGCGGGGTAGTGCCGAAATACTTTGTCGCCAGCACTTCCAGATTGTGAAGCGCGCGCGGCACCACCGTGGCGATGATGACACCGTCGACATCGCTACGGTCGAAACCCTCCAGCGCCAGCAACTGGCTGAGCCACACCGCATATTCGTCGGCGGTTCGTCGCGGATCGGTCGCGATCCGCCACCGTGCCCTGATGATCCGTACATCCGCCTCGATGGCAACCAGGGCGAAGACGATGTTGGTGTTGCCTGCATCGATCGCGAGCAGCATGATCTCTGACCCTTACAACAGGAAGACGTCGCCGGCGTGGATGACACGTCGCTCTCCGGACGCCAAACGGAGGTTGAGCGCTCCGTCGGCATCAAGTCCCTCGAACAGGCCATCGATCGCGCTATCGTCCGCCAGTCGCGCCGTCAGGGCCGTGCCAATCGGATGCGCGCGTTCCAGCCAGCGCGCCCGCACCGGTGCCATCCCCTCCCCGCGCCATCGGGACAGCCAGCTGGCAAAGAATTCGGCCAGCACCTCAGTGAATGCCGCCGGATTCGTCGCGACACCGTGGGACGCCAGGCTCGTGGTGCGACGACCGGGAAGCGTGGGATGATGCATCAGGTTGACGCCGAATCCGATCACCACAGCATCGCCGCTGCGTTCTAACAGGATGCCGGACAGTTTGGCACCGTCGATCATCAGATCGTTGGGCCATTTAAGCTGCGCGCCGATCGGCAGATACATGCCGACTGCCTGTTCAAGGGCAACGGCCGCGACCATCGCCAGGGTCGCGGCGGGGGGATCGCCGGCTCGGAGCCTTACCAGCGTGCTCGCATAGAGATTGCCGGCCGGCGATGCCCAGTCCCGCCCCTGCCGTCCGCGCCCTGCGGATTGACGATCGGCGCGGATCCACGAGCCTTCCGCGATGCCCGAACGAGCCAGCGCAACCATGTCGGCGTTGGTCGACCCGGTCTCCTTGACGGTTCGGACGATCGTAGAAGAGCCCTGGATCAGAACAGTGCCTGTGCTGCTGCCATGCTCCATGCCGCCAGTAGCGGGATGGCGAGATAGCCGAGCGGGGAGACGATCACCGCCGCTACCGCAATCAGCCCACCCTCGATCACACCGTTACCCTCGCGGGTATATTCCGGCGCGGGCTCGTCGAAGTACATCGTCTTCACCACGCGCAGGTAGTAATAGGCGCCGATCACCGATGCCGCGATGCCCACCGCGGCGAGCGGGAACAGTCCTGCACGTACTGCCGCGTCGAACACGGCGAACTTTGCGTAGAAGCCGAACAGCGGGGGGATGCCGGCCAGCGAGAACATGAACATCGCCATCGCCGCGGCAAGCCCCGGCCGACTGCGTGACAGGCCCGACAGGCTGGCGATCGCCTCGACCGGTTCGCCCGCCTGATCCCGCATGCGCAGCACCACCAGAAAACACCCCAGCGTCATGGCGACATAGATCGCCATGTAGGTCATCACGCCAGCCACACCTTCCGGTGTACCTGCCGCCAATCCGATCAGGGCAAATCCGACATTGTTGATCGACGAGTAAGCCAGCAGTCGCTTGACGTTGGTTTGACCGATCGCACCGACGGCACCGAGGACGATCGAGGCCAGCGCCGCAAAGATCACGATCTGCCGCCACTCGCCCAAGGCAGGCCCCATCGCCTCGATCGCGACGCGTACCGCCAGCCCCATCGCCGCGACCTTGGGCGCGGAAGCGAAGAAGGCAGTCACCGGCGTGGGCGCCCCCTCGTACACGTCGGGCGTCCACATATGGAACGGCACCGCCGCGATCTTGAAGGCCAGGCCGGCGAACACGAACACCAGCCCGAACGTCAGGCCGAGCGATCGAACGGGTGCATCGACGTTCGCCGCATAGGCGTCGGCGATCCCGTCGAACATCGTCGTTCCGGAGAAGCCGTAGACCAGGCTGACACCGTACAGCAGGATGCCGCTCGCCAGCGCTCCGAGCACGAAGTACTTCAGCCCCGCCTCGGCCGAACGCAGGTCGCGGCGGACGAAGCTCGCAAGCACATACGCCGCTAGGCTCTGCAACTCGAGCCCGACATAGAGCGTCAGCAGGTCGCCTGCGGACACCATCATGCCCATGCCCGTTGCCGACAACAGCATCAGCACCGGATATTCCGGTCGCAGGTCATCGCCCGCAGACCGCTCGAAGAAACCCGGCGCCAGGATGATCGACACCGCCGTAGCGAGATAGATCAGCACCTTGGCATAAGCAGCGAAGGCATCCGCCCGGTACAATCCCTGGAAGGCGGCTCCACCGGACCCGGCCGGGCCGAGCAACGCCAGCCCTGCACCGAACAGGATGACGACGGCGGTCCAGGAAACCGCCCGCGTCGAACCGGGACCGCCCCAGGCGGAAACCATCATCAACAGCACCGCCCCGACGCCCAGCAGAACCTCTGGCAGGGTCATGGCGAGATTGGCAGCATAGTCCATCAGTGTGCCTTCCCCGGCATCGCTTCATGTCCGGCGGCGGCGGCCCCGTGTTCGCCGCCATGCTCGCCTGCCGCAGCCTTGGCCGCCGCCGGGTTGCCCGGCGTCGGCCGGGAGTCTCCAGCCGGCGCGGCCCGATCGATCCGCTCCAGCAGCACGGCGACATCGTTCCGCATCGGCGCCATGAAGCTCTCGGGATACACGCCCATCCACAGCACCACGGCTGCGATCGGCGCCAATAGCCACATTTCGCGGCTCGACAGGTCGGGCATCGCCCGCACCTCTTCCGACGTGATCTCGCCATAGGCGATGCGACGATAGAGATAGAGCATGTATGCCGCGCCGAGAATGATGCCGGTCGTGCAGATCAGCGCAGTCCAGGTCGACACCTGGTATGTGCCCATCAAGGACAGGAACTCCGCGACGAACCCGCTGGTGCCCGGCAGACCGATCGATGCCATTGTGAAGAACAGGAACAATACCGCATATTTGGGCATGTTGATGCTCAGTCCGCCGTAGCGGGCGATCTCGCGGGTATGCAGCCGGTCGTAAATCACGCCGACGCAGAGGAACAATGCACCGGATACCAGGCCGTGGCTCAGCATCATGATCATCGCGCCCTCGATCCCCTGCCGGTTGAACGCGAACAGGCCAATCGTGACGATCGCCATGTGCGCCACCGACGAATAGGCGATCAGCTTCTTCATGTCGGCCTGCACCAGCGCAACGAGCGAGGTATAGACGACCGCGATCGATGACAGGGCGAAGATCAGCCAGGTGAACTCGCCCGAAGCCTCCGGAAACATTGGCAGGCTGAACCGCAGGAAGCCGTAGCCGCCAAGCTTCAGCAGCACGCCGGCCAGGATCACCGAGCCGGCGGTCGGCGCCTGCACGTGCGCATCGGGAAGCCAGGTGTGCACCGGCCACATCGGCATCTTCACCGCGAATGAAGCGAAGAAGGCGAGCCATAGCCAGGTCTGTACCCCGGCCGGGAAGTCATAGGCCTGCAACGCCGGGATACTCGATGTACCCGCCGTCTGTGCCATGTACAGCATCGCCACGAGCATCAGGAGAGAACCGAGCAGCGTGTACAGGAAGAACTTGTACGACGCGTAGATGCGGTTCGCCCCGCCCCAGATGCCGATGATCAGGTACATCGGGATCAGGCCGGCTTCGAAGAACAGATAGAACAGAAACAGGTCCTGCGCCGCAAACGTGCCGATCATCAGCACCTCCGTCAGCAGGAACGCCGCCATGTACTCGGGCACGCGGTTCGTGACCGAGCGCCAGCTTGCACCGATGCAGATCGGCATCAGGAAGACGCTGAGCATGATCAGCAACAGCGCGAAGCCGTCGATGCCGAGCGACCAGCTGAAGAAGCCGAACCTCGGTCCGGCCTCGACGAACTGCCACTGCGCACCGCCGATGTCGAATCCGGTCCACATGACTATGCCGAGGGCCATATCGACCAGCGTCGCGGCCAGAGCCGTCATCCGGGCGCCGCCAGCCGACAGAAACAGACAGGCGACGGCGGCAACCGCGGGGACCACCAACATCAGCGACAGGAGAGGAAAGCCGTTCATCAGCCGATCAACCCGCGATGGCCCAGGTGACCGCGGCGGTCAGCCCGATCAACATGACAAAGGCATAGGAATACAGATACCCCGATTGAAGCTTGGCCGCACCACGCGAACCCAGCTGGACCAGCCATGCAGAGCCGTTGGGCCCGAACCGGTCGATCGTCTGCTCGTCGCCACGATGCCAGAGCAGGCTCCCGATGGCGAAGGCAGGGCGGACGAACAGCAGGTGGTACAGCTCGTCGAAATACCATTTGTGCAGCAGGAAGTCGTAGAGGACACCGAACTGCTCTGTGACCATCGCGGGAAAGCGCGTGTTGCGGATATAGCTGTACCAGGCGGTGTAGAGCCCCAGCAACATGGCGATGGTTGCCGACAATTTGATCGGCACCGGAACCTCATGCATCGAGTGCATCAGATGCTCGCGGAACGCGATGGCACCCTTCCAGAATTCCGCACCTGCCTCCGGTTCGATGAAGTAGCCGTGGAACAGGAACCCCGCCGCGATGGCACCGATCGACAATATGCCGAGCGGCACTAGCATCGGCCACGGGCTCTCGTGCGGGTGATACCCGGCGGTACCGACGGCAAGCTCGCGCTGCGCCGGACCGTGAAGCGACGGTGCATCGCCGGCGTCTTCCGCAACGGCAGGATTGCCATGCACTTCATCGACATGATGCGCGTCGTGCCCGCGATCATCGACATGACCATGCCCGTGCGCGTCATGCATCGCGTGCTGGATATGCTCCGAATTGATCCAGCGCGGTTGCCCCCAGAAGGTCAGGAACATCAGGCGCCAGGAGTAGAAGCTGGTCAGCAACGCGACAAGGACGCCAACGAACCACACACCCGGATTGCCCGACGCCCAGCCCGCCTCGATGATCGCGTCCTTCGAGTGGAAGCCTGCGAAGCCGATGTTCGGGAGGCCGAAAAGACCGGGGATGCCGACACCGGTGATCGCCAGCGTTCCCATCATCATCGCCCAGAAGGTCAGCGGGATCTGCTTCCGCAACGCTCCGTAGTAGCGCATGTCCTGCTCATGATGCATCGCGTGGATCACCGATCCCGCACCCAGGAAGAGCAGGGCCTTGAAGAAGGCGTGCGTGAACAGGTGGAACATCGCCGCGCCATACGCGCCGACACCGGCGGCGAAGAACATGTAGCCGAGCTGCGAACAGGTCGAATAGGCGATGACGCGCTTGATGTCGGTCTGCACCAGACCGCACGTGGCCGCGAACAGGCAGGTCGCGGCCCCGACAAAGCGTACCACGTCGAGCGCGACCGGCGCCGCCTCGAACATCGGTGACAGGCGGCACACCATGAAGACGCCGGCGGTGACCATCGTCGCCGCATGGATCAGCGCCGACACCGGCGTCGGCCCCTCCATCGCATCGGGAAGCCAGGTATGAAGGCCAAGCTGCGCCGACTTGCCCATCGCGCCCACGAACAGCAGCAGGCACAGCACCGTCAGCGTGTCGTAGCGATGGCCAAGGAAGCCGATCGTCGATCCTGCCATGCCAGGCGCCGCCTGAAGGATCTCGGGAATCGACACGGTACCGAACACGAGGAAGGTGCCGAAGATGCCGAGCATGAAGCCGAGGTCGCCGACCCGGTTGACCACGAAAGCCTTGATCGCCGCAGCCTGCGCGGTCGGCTTCCTGAACCAGAAGCCGATGAGGAGGTACGACGCGAGACCGACACCCTCCCACCCGAAGAACATCTGAACGAGGCTGTCGGCCGTCACCAGCATCAGCATCGCGAAGGTGAACAACGACAGGTAGGCGAAGAAGCGCGGCTGATCCGGGTCCTCGCTCATATAGCCCCAGCTATACAAATGGACGAGTGCCGACACGCTGGTGATGACGACCAGCATGACCGCGGTGAGTGCGTCGACCCTTAGCGCCCAGTCGACGTTCACGCCGCCCGAGACGATCCAGGTCAGCACCGGCGTGACGGTCGCCGTCTGCGCACCGGTCATGAAACCGATGAATATCGGCCACGACAACGCACACGACACGAACAGCGCGCCTGTCGTGATAAGCTTGGCGGGTACGAAGCCCAGCGCCTTGTTGCCTAGCCCCGCGATGGCGGCAGCGAGCAACGGCAGGAAGACGATCAGAAGGATCAACCGTTTACCCCTTCATCCGGTTGACGTCGTCGGTCGCGATAGTGCCGCGGCCACGATAATAGATCACGAGGATCGCGAGCCCGATCGCCGCTTCGCCGGCCGCCACGGTCAGCACGAACATCGCGAATACCTGCCCGACCAGGTCGCCCAGATAGGCAGAGAAGGCGACGAGGTTGATGTTCACCGACAGCAGGATCAGCTCGATCGCCATCAGGATGACGATCAGGTTCTTGCGGTTGAGGAAGATGCCCGCGGTGCCCATTGTGAACAGGATCGCGGACACGACCAGATAGTGGATCAATCCAATCACGTGCGTAGAACTCCGCTGATCCGCGTTCTCCGAGCCTGGCAAAGGATCACAGCTCCACCCCCTGGCCGATCGCCGGCTTGACGTTGCGGGTCGCATCCTGCGGGCGGCGCGCCACCTGACGCGACACGTTCTGCGGCCGCGTGCCCGAGCGCTCCCGATGGGTCAGTACGATCGCCCCGATCATCGCCACCAGCAGCACGAACCCGGCCGCCTCGAACAGGAACAGATAGCGCGAGTAGAGCAACTGCCCCAGCGCCTGGATGTTCGGAACGGTCGCGTCGATCGGCGCGGCGCGCCGGCCGAGATCGAACTTGCCCTCTCTCCACGCGAACGCCGCGATCATCACCTCGACCGCGAGCAACCCGCCGAGCCCAAGGCCGATCGCCGCATAGCGGACGACCTCGGTACGCAATTGCGCGAAATCGATATCCATCATCATGACGACGAACAGGAAAAGGACCGCGACAGCGCCGACATAGACGATGACGAGCAGCATCGCGATGAACTCGGCGCCGACCAGCACCATCAGTCCGGCCGCGTTGAAGAACGCCAGGATCAGCCACATCACCGAATGGACCGGATTGCGCGACGATATCGTCAGCGCCCCCGACAGCACCATGACGGCAGCGAACAGGTAGAAGGCGATTGCCTGGATCACGCGGTCAGGCCCCCTTGCCTTGCGTATTGACGAAGTCGGCGCGCATTAACGGTACGGCGCATCGGCGGCAAGGTTCGCCGCGATCGTCCGCTCCCATCGGTCACCGTTATCGAGCAGCTTGGCCTTGTCGTAGATCAGCTCCTCGCGGGTTTCGGTCGAGAATTCGTAGTTTGGCCCCTCGACGATCGCGTCCACCGGGCACGCCTCCTGACAAAGACCGCAATAGATGCACTTCGTCATATCGATGTCGTAGCGCGTCGTGCGGCGGCTGCCATCGTCGCGCGGCTCCGCCTCGATCGTGATCGCCTGCGCGGGGCACACCGCCTCGCACAGCTTGCACGCGATGCACCGCTCTTCACCATTGGGGTAACGGCGGAGAGCATGCTCGCCGCGGAACCGCGGGCTGACCGGGTTGCGCTCGAACGGGTAGTTGATCGTCGCCTTCGCCTTGAAGAAGTAGCGCAGCGTGAGGGCATGCGCCTTCACGAACTCCCACAAGGTGAACGCCTTGACGTACTGCGCGATACTCATGCGCCAACTCCCACGCGCATCCACATCAGGACGCCGGAAACAAGGAATACCCAGAACAGGGACAGCGGCAGGAACACCTTCCAGCCCAACCGCATCAGCTGGTCGTAGCGGTAGCGCGGCACCGTGGCCTTGATCCAGCTGAATACGAAGAAGAAGAACATGATCTTGGCGAACAGCCAGACGATGCCCGGTATCGCGTACAGCGGCGCCCAATCGACCGGTGGCAGCCACCCACCCCAGAACAGTGTCGCGTTCAATGCGCACATGAGGAGGACGTTGGCATATTCGCCCAGCCAGAACAGCGCGAAGCTCATCGACGAATATTCGGTCTGGTACCCGGCGACCAGTTCCGATTCCGCCTCGGTCAGGTCGAACGGGGGACGCTGCGTCTCTGCCAGCGCCGAGATCAGGAATACCACCGCCATCGGAAACAGCAGCGGATTGAACCCGAAGCCGTTGACCGGGATGATCGGCCATACCGCCCGTTGCGCGAGCACGATCGTCGAGAGATTGAAGCTCCCTGCCCACAACACCACCGAGATCAGAACGAAGCCGATCGCGACTTCGTAACTGACCATCTGCGCCGCCGCGCGGAGCGCGGAGTAGAAAGGATATTTCGAGTTCGACGCCCAGCCGGACAGGATGACGCCGTACACACCCAGCGACGATGCCGCGAGAACGTACAGCAATCCAACGTTGATGTCGGCCAGCACGACGCCCGCCTGGAACGGCACGACCGCCCACACGATCAGTGCGACCGTAAAGGTGATGATCGGTGCGAGCAGGAAGAGTCCGCGGTTCGCCGCGGCGGGGATGATCGTTTCCTGAAGGAAGACCTTCAGGCCGTCAGCGAACGACTGAAGCAATCCGAACGGGCCGACCACGTTCGGCCCGCGACGCAGCGCCATCGCCGCCCAGATCTTGCGATCGGCGTAGATCGTCATCGCCACGGCCAGCATCAGCGGCAGCGCGATGGCGAGAATACCGATGATCGTGGCGACGAACCATGCCCAGTCGTACGACAGGCCGACAGTGGTGTTGAAGAACGCGGTCACTCTGCGGCCTCCGCGAAGCTCTCACCATGGACGAGTTCGGCCGAGCAGCGCTGCATCGTCGGGCTCGCCCGGCAGATCGCATTGGTAAGGTAGAAGTCCTTGATGGGATAACCCTCCAGTTCTCCACCCGCCGCGACGTCGAGCGCCGGCGGGTTCCACTCGAATGCGACCAGCTCCTGCTCGCGCAGCGCCGGCACGTCGGTGAACATGGCTTCGCGCAAGCCGGCGAAGCTGTCGAACGGCAGCGTGGCCCGCATCGTCTCGGACAGGGCGCGAAGGATGCTCCAGTCCTCCCGTGCATCGCCCGGCGGGAACACCGCCCGCTCGCCCCGCTGGACGCGACCTTCGAGGTTGACCCATGTGCCCGACTTCTCGGCATAGCTGGCGCCGGGCAGCACGACATCCGCGGCCGCCGCACCCTTGTCGCCATGATGGCCGATGAAGACCTTGAAGCCGGAGAATTGCGTGAAGTCGACTTCGTCCGCGCCCAGGAAGAAGGCGAGCTTCGCGTTCGTCAGATCGGCGATACCGCCCTTCTGCGCGTAACCGAGCATCAGGCCGCCCATCCGGCTTGCCGCCATATGAAGGACGTTGAAGCCGTTCCAGCCATCCTTGATAAGGCCGAGCGTCTCGACGAGCTTCAGGCTCGGCCCATGGCCGTTCTTCAGCGCGCCGCCACCGACGATGACCATCGGCCGCTTCGCCTCGGCAAAGGTCTTCAACACTGCCTCGGGCAGATCGCCCAGCAGCTTCAGGTCAGAACCCAGCCACTGCGCCTTGTAGGTCAGGTCGGTTTCCGGCCCGATCGCGAATACCTTGGCACCGCGCTTGATGGCCTTGCGGATGCGGGTGTTCACCAGCGGCGCTTCCCAGCGCAGGTTGGTGCCGACCAGCAGGATCGCGTCCGCCTCCTCGGTGCCGGCGATCGTCGTGTTGAAGTTCACCGCAGCCATGCTGGACGTATCATAGTCCATGCCCGTCTGCCGCCCCTCGAGCAGCGTCGATCCCAGCCCGCGCAGCAGCACCTTGGCCGCATACATCGTCTCGCAATCGATCAGATCACCGGCCACGGCCGCAACGCTGCCGCCGTGATCGATGGCAGCGATCGCCGCAAATGCCTCGTCCCAGCTTGCCGGCTGGAGCTTGCCGTTGACCCGCACGAATGGCTGGTCGAGCCGACGACGAACCAGGCCGTCGATCGCGTGGCGCGTCTTGTCCGACGCCCACTCCTCGTTCACGTCCTCGTTGATCCATGGCACGCAACGCAGGACTTGGCGTCCACGGCTATCCAGGCGAATATTGGTGCCTACCGCGTCCATCACGTCGATGGTCAGCGTGCGGCGCAGCTCCCACGGGCGAGCCTCATACGCATAGGGCTTCGACGTCAGGGCTCCCACCGGGCAGAGATCGACGACGTTGCCGCTCAGCTCGCTGGTGACGGCCTCCTCCAGATAGGAGGTGATCTGCATGTTCTCGCCGCGATAGATCGCGCCGATCTCCTCCACGCCCGCAACTTCCTCGGCGAAACGGATGCAACGGGTGCACTGGATGCAGCGGGTCATGATCGTCTTGACGATCGGACCCATGTACTTCTCGGTCACCGCCCGCTTGTTCTCGCCGAACCGGCTCTGGCCGCGGCCATAGGCGACCGATTGATCCTGCAGGTCGCACTCGCCGCCCTGATCGCAGATCGGGCAGTCGAGCGGGTGATTGATCAGGAGGAATTCCATGATGCCCTCGCGGGCATTCTTCACCATCGGCGTGGTGGTGAAGACCTCCTGATTGTCGGCTGCGGGCAGCGCGCACGACGCCTGCGGCTTGGGCGGTCCGGGCTTCACCTCGACGAGGCACATGCGGCAATTGCCGGCGATCGACAGCCGCTCGTGATAGCAGAAGCGCGGGATTTCCTTGCCCGCCGCTTCGCATGCCTGCAGCACCGTGGCGCCGGCCGGCACCTCGACTTCGATCCCGTCTACTTTCAGCTTGGGCATTACTCTGCCGCTTCCTGCATCGGCGCGAGGTCGCCCCCGCGCTCGTTGATCCGGCGCTCCAGCTCGGGCCGGAAATGCTTGATGAGGCCCTGAATCGGCCATGCCGCCGCGTCACCCAACGCGCAGATCGAGTGTCCCTCGACCTGCTTGGTCACCTGCTGCAGCATATCGATCTCTGACAGGTCGGCATCGCCGGTGCGCAGCCGCTCCATCACCCGCCACATCCAGCCGGTGCCCTCGCGGCATGGCGTGCACTGGCCGCAGCTCTCGTGCTTGTAGAAGTAGGAGATGCGACTGATCGCGCGGACGATGTCGGTGGACTTGTCCATGACGATGATCGCCGCCGTGCCCAGCCCCGATCCGACCGCCTTCAACCCGTCGAAATCCATCGGCGCGTCCATGATCTGCGCCGCCGGCACCAGCGGCACCGACGATCCGCCCGGGATGACCGCGAGCAGATTGTCCCAACCACCGCGGATGCCCCCGCAATGCTCCTCGATCAGCTGGCGGAAGGGAATGCTCATCGCTTCCTCGACCACGCAGGGCTTGTTCACATGGCCACTGATCTGGAACAGCTTGGTCCCGCGATTATTCTCCGCCCCGAAGCTGGAGAACCAGTCGGCCCCGCGCCGCAGGATCGTCGGCGCGACCGCGATCGATTCGACGTTGTTGACCGTCGTCGGGCAACCGTACAGGCCAGCGCCCGCCGGGAAGGGCGGCTTCAGCCGCGGCTGCCCCTTCTTGCCCTCCAGGCTCTCGAGCATCGCGGTCTCTTCGCCGCAGATATAGGCACCGGCGCCGCGGTGAACGAACACGTCGAAGTCGTAGCCGGAGCCGCAGGCGTTCTTGCCGACCAGCCCGGCCTCATAAGCCTCCGCCACCGCCGCGAACAGCGTCTCCGCCTCGCGGATATATTCGCCGCGGATGTAGATGTAGGCGGCCCGCGCCCGCATCGCGAACCCGGCGACCAGCGCGCCTTCGATCAGCTTGTGCGGATCGTGGCGGATGATCTCGCGGTCCTTGCACGATCCGGGCTCGGACTCGTCGGCGTTGATGACCAGGAAGTTCGGCCGATCGGCCTTCGGCTCCTTGGGCATGAACGACCATTTGGTCCCCGTCGGGAAGCCGGCGCCGCCACGGCCGCGCAGGCCCGACGCCTTCACGATGTCGATGATCTTGTCGTTGCCAAGCTCCAGCAGCGCCTTGGTATTGTCCCAGTCGCCGCGCGCGCGCGCTGCCTGCAACGTCCAGGGCTGGAAACCATAGACGTTGGTGAAGATGCGATCCTTGTCAGCCAGCATGAGCCGTTCCCCACTGCTCGCGATAGTCATGATTGGCGTCGACCATCGCCTTCAGCGTGGTGGGGCCACCCTCCGGACAACTCGCGCGCCGGCCGATCGTCGATCCGGGCGCCGGCGCGTCGCCCCGGGCGAGCGCCTCCAGCACCGCGACCGTCCGGTCGTAATCGAGGTCTTCGTAGTTGTCGTCGTTGATCTGGACCATCGGCGCGTTGGCACAGGTGCCCAGGCACTCGACCTCGGTCAGCGTGAACAGCCCGTCCGGCGTCGTCCCGCCCTTCACCAGTCCGCGGTTCTTGCACGCGGCCAGCACATCGTCGCTGCCTGCCAGCATGCACGGCGTCGTTCCACAAACCTGGACGTGATAGCGGCCAACGGGCGCCAGGTTGAACATCGTGTAGAAGGTCGCGACCTCGTACACGCGCATGTACGGTACGCCGATCACGCGCGCGACGAACTCGATCACCGGTACCGGCAGCCAGCCCTGCGTATGGGTTTCCGCTCCGACCTGGCGTTGCGCCAGATCGAGCAGCGGGATCGACGCCGACTGCTCGCGCCCCGCCGGATAGCGGCCCAGCACGACCTTCGCCTTTTCGGCATTCTCGTCGGTCCACGCGAACCCGCCCCAGCGCGCACGGGTTTCGGCTTCATCAGGAATATGAACGGCGTCGGCCATCAGCGGTCACACTCACCAAAAACGATGTCCATCGAACCCAGGATCGCGGTCGTATCCGCCAGCATATGCCCGCGGCTCATGAAATCCATCGCCTGCAGATGCGAGAAGGCGGTAGGCCGGATCTTGCAGCGATACGGCTTGTTGGTTCCGTCGGACACCAGATACACGCCGAACTCGCCCTTCGGGCTCTCGGTCGCGACATACACCTCACCGGCCGGCACGTGAAAGCCCTCGGTATACAGCTTGAAGTGGTGGATCAGCGCTTCCATCGAACGCTTCATGTCGCTGCGCTTCGGCGGCACAACCTTGCGATCGTCCGACGCGATCGGTCCTTCGGGCATATCGGCCAGGCACTGTTTCATGATGCGCGCTGACTGGCGAACCTCCTCGACGCGCACCATGAACCGATCATAGCAGTCACCGCGGGTACCGACCGGAACCTCGAAATCCATCCTGGCATAGGCATCGTACGGCTGCTGCTTGCGCAGGTCCCAAGGAATGCCCGCAGCGCGGATCATCGGTCCCGAAAAGCCCCAGGCGATCGCATCGTCGCGGCTGACCGTGGCGATATCGACGTTCCGCTGCTTGAAGATGCGGTTGTCGGCGACCAGGCTGATCGCATCCTCGAACAGGCGCGGCAGGCGGGTGTCGAGCCAGTCGGCGATATCGGTCAACAACTTCAAGGGCACGTCCTGATGGACGCCGCCCGGCCGGATATAGTTGTGGTGCATCCGCGCGCCCGTCGCGCGTTCGAGGAAATTGTAGCAATCCTCGCGAATCTCGAACAGCCACAGGTTCGGCGTCATCGCGCCGACGTCCATCACATGGCTGCCCAGGTTCAGCATGTGATTGGAGATGCGGGTCAGCTCGGCGAAAAATACACGCAGGTACTGCGCACGGATCGGCACTTCCAGATCCAGCAGCTTCTCGATGGCCAGCACGAAGGTGTGCTCCATGCACATCGGCGAGCAGTAATCGAGGCGATCGAAATAGGGGATCGCCTGCATGTACGTCTTGTACTCGATCAGCTTCTCGGTGCCGCGATGGAGCAGGCCGACATGCGGATCGATCCGCTCGACGATCTCGCCGTCCAGTTCCATCACCAGCCGCAGCACGCCGTGTGCGGCCGGATGCTGGGGACCGAAGTTGATCGTGTAGTTTTGGATCGTGACGTCGCCCTCGGTCGGGTGCGACGGGGTCTCGATGCCAAGCACTTCGCCGACATACGGATCCATCTCCGTCGTCGCGGGTGCCATGGTGGGTGCGTCGTGATCGCTCACTGGTTCTGCCCTCCGTCCTTCGAGGGAGTTACGTCGGGATGGCCGGGTTTGGGCGTGGCATCCGTTTCGTTCGCTCCCTTACCGGTATCAGCCGTGCTCTCTGCCGTCGCCTTGGCATAGGGCTCGCTCGACGCCTTGGGCGTATCCTTGCCGCTCTCCGCCGCGCCGGCCTTCTGGACGGCATCGGCACTGACCGGGGTCTGCGCGCCCTTCTCCTGCGGCAGCTTGGCCTTTGCGGCCTCGGGCGCCTTCTCGTCGCCGGGAAGGACGTACTCGCCCCCCTCCCATGGCGACAGGAAGTCGAAGGTACGGAAATCCTGCGCCAGACTGACCGGCTCGTATACCACCCGCTTCTCCTCCTCGGAGTAGCGAAGCTCGGTATAGCCCGTCATCGGGAAATCCTTGCGCAGCGGATGGCCGCGAAAGCCGTAATCGGTCAGGATACGGCGCAGATCCATATTGCCGTCGAACAGCACGCCGTACAGGTCGTAGACCTCGCGCTCCAGCCATCCCGCCACCGGCCAGAGACCCGTTACCGACGGAACCGGATGAGCCTCGTCGGTGGCGACATGTACCTGGATGCGGTGATTACGCGTCAGCGACAACAAATTGTAGACGACGTCGAATCGCTCCGTCCGCTGCGGGTAATCGACGCCGGCGATTTCCATCAACTGCTGATATTCCAGACCCGGGGTGTCGCGCAGCGCGGCGAGCGCACCGACGATGCCGCTGCGATGGACGTGGAGCTGGACCTCGCCGACCCGCTCGCATGCATCCAGCAACGCCGCGCCGATCGCGTCGCGCGCAGCGTCGATCGTCGCCTCGTTCAGGTTCGATGCCCAGGCGGGTGCCGGCGCCCTCACCGTTCGATGCTCCCGCTACGGCGGATCTTCCGCTGCAACTGCATGATCCCGTACAGCAGCGCCTCCGCCGTCGGCGGACAACCGGGGACATAGATGTCCACCGGCACCACACGGTCGCAGCCCCGAACCACCGAATAGCTGTAATGGTAATAGCCGCCGCCATTGGCGCAGCTACCCATCGAGATGACGTATTTCGGCTCCGACATCTGGTCGTATACCCGGCGCAGCGCCGGTGCCATCTTGTTGCACAACGTGCCGGCAACGATCATCACGTCGGACTGGCGCGGCGATGCACGGGGCGCCGCACCGAACCGCTCCAGGTCATAACGCGGCATGTTGACGTGGATCATCTCGACCGCGCAACAGGCCAGTCCGAACGTCATCCACCATAGCGAGCCGGTACGCGCCCACTGGAACAGATCCTCGGTCGAGGTGACCAGGAAGCCCTTGTCGGTCAGCTCGCCGTTCAGGCTGTCGAAAAAGCCCTGGTCGGGCGGCACCAGCGAACTGGCACCGGCGGACCGGTCGAGCTCGACGGGACCGGAGTGCATTTCTACTCCCAATCCAACGCTCCCTTCTTCCACGCATAGGCGAGGCCTAGGGCCAGTTCGCCGATGAAGATCATCATTCCGATCCATGCGCTCCAGCCGATCGAGAAAACACTGACCGCCCATGGAAAGATGAACGCCGCCTCCAGATCGAAGACGATGAACAGGATGGCGACCAGATAGAAACGCACGTCGTACTGGCTGCGCGGATCCTCGAACGCGGGAAAGCCGCACTCATATTCCGACAGCTTCTGCTCGTTCGGCTTGTGACTGCCGGTCAAACGACCGACCGCCATCGGCAGGAACACGAACGCCGACGAAAGGATGAGCGCGACCCCGAGAAACAGCAGGATCGGCAGGTATTGCGACAGATCGACCAAAGGCTTTCTCGCAGGTGCGAACGGATGGGGGACGCTTTAGGCCTGTGACCCTCAACGGGCAAGGTTCTGAGGCGGTGAGAATAACTCGCAACTGGCAGCGTACTCTCCCGCCGATGCTGGCGCCGGGTGGGTCTTCTTTCGTCCGGGCGACCGATGGCACGAGCCCAGCCCGAACCGGCCATCGGGACAGGCTGCCCTTACCGCAATGCTCCGGCCACCAGCTTGTGCAGCTTGGAGTGCAGGCCATCGTTGGCCGCCAGGAACTCGTTGCGCTCCATCGGCCGGTCGCCGCCGCGATAATCGGTGACGAAGCCGCCCGCCTCCTTGACCAGCAGCATGCCGGCAGCGACGTCCCAGGGCTTCAACCCGCTTTCCCAGAAACCGTCGAAGCGGCCGGCCGCCACCCACGCGAGGTCCAGCGCCGCCGCACCGAACCGGCGGATGCCCGCGACTTCCGGAGCGACCGCCCCGAAGATGCGGCTCCACTCCGCAAAATCCCCGTGGCCCAGAAACGGGATGCCGGTGGCGATCAGCGCCTCCGACAGGTCACGCCGGCCGGATACGCGCAGCCGCTGATCGGTATGCCATGCACCCCTGCCCTTCTCCGCCCAGAAACTCTCGTCCGTCATCGGCTGGTATACCAGTGCCGTCGTGATCTCGCGCTTCCCGTTCGGCATCGGCTCCTCGACCGCGATCGAGATGCAGAAATGCGGGATGCCGTGAAGGAAGTTCGATGTCCCATCCAGCGGATCGATGATGAAGCGTGGCTTGTCCGGATCGCCGGCGACCTCACCCCGCTCCTCCATCAGGAAGCCCCAGTCGGGCCGGGCACGCGACAGTTCCTCGTACAGGGTCTGCTCGGCACGCTGGTCGGCGATGGTGACGAAATCGGCCGGCCCCTTGCGGCTTACCTGAAGGTGCTGGACCTCGTTGAAGTCGCGCCGCAATCGCGGACCCGCCTTGCGGGCGGCACGCTCGATGACGGTGAAGAGGCCGGAATGGCTGGGCATTGGATAAGCTCCTCCCCTCACCACAAGGGGAGGGGTTGGGGTGAGTGCACCGCCAGGTACCGCGAACAAGGCCCGCGTCGTCGGTCGGGCCGTGTCAGTCGCGGGCCGGGCGACGGCCTGTGCGGATCGCTACGCTGTCCGTCTCAGTCCGCGCGCCGCACGTATGTTTGCTCGTACACATCGACGACGATCCGCGTCCCCGCCCCGATATGCGGGGGCACCATCACGCGCACGCCGTTGTCGAGGATCGCGGGCTTGTAGCTGGACGAGGCGGTCTGCCCCTTAACCACCGCGTCCGCCTCGACGATCATCGCCTCGATCGTGCTCGGCAACTCGACCGAGATCGGCCGCTCGTCATACAGTTCGAGCACGACATCCATGCCATCCTGCAGGAAGGCGGCGGCGTCGCCGAGGATCCCGGCGTCGAGCGTGATCTGCTCGTAATTGTCCTTGTCCATGAAGGTCAGCTGCTCGCCGTCCTTGAACAGGAACTGGAAGTCCTTGGTATCCAGCCGCACGCGCTCCACCGTCTCGGCGGAGCGGAAACGAACGTTGTTCTTGCGCCCGTCGATCAGGTTCTTCATCTCGACCTGCATGTACGCACCGCCCTTGCCGGGCTGCGTGTGCTGGATCTTCACGGCCCGCCAGATGCCGCCTTCATACTCGATGATGTTGCCGGGACGGATGTCCACGCCGCTGATCTTCATGGGGAGAACCCTGCTGGAAAGAGCCTGGGAGCCTCGCCGGCTCCGATGCCCGGCGATCTAGCGATCCGCGGCGCGTCCGGCAAGCAGCGGGTAGGGATCGATCGGCTCACCGTCGGACCAGCGATCGCCCGGCACCATCCGCGACACACCGAAATGCAGGTGCGTGTTGCCCGCCCCCGCATTGCCGGTATCGCCGACGAAGCCGATCCTGTCGCCGGCCCGCACCACCTGCCCCTCTGCCAGGCCGGGTGCGTAGCCGGCAAGGTGGGCGTAGTAATAGCTCCATCGACCATTGGGGGAACGGACATAGGCGGTGATCCCCCCGGCATCGCTGAAGAACAACTTTTCGACGCGACCCGGCGCTGCGGCGAGGACCGGGGTACCGCCAGGCGCCATGATGTCGGTGCCGTGGTGCGGCCGGTCACCGCCGTCCCGCGCGTCGCCCCAGCTGCCGCTGATCGCCGAACGCCCGACGCCTGCGACGGGAACCTGCAGCAGGCCCCCGTGGTCCGTGTCAGGTATAGCCGCGGCGATCGACGAACGTGATTGAGGCTGGTCCGATGAGCCGAACGACAGCATCGATCCGAACACGACCGCCGCCAGGACGACAAGTGCCAGAAAGATCCACCCGATCCGGCTCATCGTGTCAGGCCTGGAAGATCACCGGCGTGCCGCCCTTCACCATCAGCGCCACGCGTGCCGCGTCCCAGTTGGTCAGGCGCACGCAGCCGTTCGATTCGGCCCGCCCGATCTGGTCCGGCGATCCGGTGCCGTGGATGCCGTAATGCTCCTTGCTCAGGTCGATCCAGACCACGCCCACCGGATTGTTGGGCCCTGGCGGGATGATCTGCGCCTTCTTGCTGTCGTCGACACCCTTCAGGATGGCCGGATTCATCTTCCAGTCGGGATTTGGCGAGACGTGCAGCACCTTCCAGTTGCCCAGTGGCAGCGGGTCGCGCGACGATCCCATCGTCGCGGTATACTGCCCGATCAAGCGGCCCTCGCCATCGATCAGCCGCAGGACGCCGTCCGACTTATCGACGACCACCTTGGCCGCCTGCGGCACCTGCGCCTCGACGTTCAGCGATGCCAGCGTGGCGCGCCACTCTGGCGTGGAGTCGGAAGGATAGGCGCGCGAGCGGGGGAAGGTGTTCGGCACGACGATCTTGCTGCCGACGCCGATCTGCGCGACGCCGGGGTTCAGCTCGACCAGCACGGCCGGCGTCGTGTGGAACCGCTCCGCCAGCTTCTCGAGCGGCCGGGCATAGGCCATGCTGTCGAGCTTGGCCTGCTCGGCGTAATCCTTGGGCATCGGATTGACATAGGGGCCGCGCATGGCGCCGGCATCCAGCGTCACCGTCATCGTCGGCTGCATCGATCCGGCCGCCCCCAGCGCCCGTACCGTCGCCGCGTCGGGCCGACCCGTGACCGGCAGCCCGCGGCTCTCCTGAAATCCCTTCAGCGCGTTGACGAGCGACTCGCCGCCACGCCCGTCCAGCACACCGGGGCCGAACCCCAGCTTGTCGAGCACCACCTGCATCCGGAGCACGCCCGGGTCGAGCGCCGGCCGGGAAGATCGCGAGGCGACCGGCGAGGCCGGCGCGCGGGCAAGGACGGGGACGACGACGGTCGCAGCCAGGGCGCCGACGATCAGGGAACGCAACACAGGGATACTCTCCTCCTTACGGTGCCGGAACAACGCCTCGACCGGGAGAGAGGGTCCGTCATCCCAGCAGGTCGGCAAATGCCTTCACCGCCGCCGCCTCGTCGCCGTTCCACACCGCGCCCGACGCGGCGATGAAGTCGGCGCCAGCCGCCACCAGCGGCGCGGCGTTGGCGGGGGTGATGCCGCCGATCGCCACCGACGGGATCTCGAACAGCGCGGCCCACCACGACAGGATCACCGGCTCGGGGCGATGCCGCACCTCCTTGGTCGTGGTCGGGTGGAAGCTGCCGAACGCGACATAGTCCGCCCCCGCCTCGCCCGCTTCCATCGCCAGGTGCCGGCTGTCGTGGCAGGTCACGCCGATCTGCGCGGCGGGCCCGAGTTCCGCGCGCGCCTCGCGCGGGTCGCCGTCTTCCTGGCCCAGATGGACGCCGTCGGCGCCCAGCCGCTTGGCGAGCGCGATCGAGTCGTTGACGATGAACGCCACCTCGCGGTCGGCGCAGATCCGCTGCAGCGGTTCGGCCAGGCGGGCCGCCTCGTGCTGGTCGACATCCTTCACCCGGAACTGGAACGCCGCGACCGGCCCCGCGTCGAGCGCCCGCGCCAGCCGGCCGGCGAAGCCGCCGGTCACGTCCAGCGGCGACACCAGATAGAGCTGGCAGGGCGGGCGGCGGTCGTCGCGGCGGAACGAGGCGGCGAAGTCGGGGTCGAGCGGCCCCAGCGGATCGATGATGTCCATGTCCGCGCCTCTATCCGGATCGGCGGTGCGGGTCACGCCCGCTCCGCCGATCCGGCATCCTCACTCGCCGCCCTGGTAGATCGACACGATCCGGTCGAGCATCGCGATCGCCTCGTCGCGCGGGCGCTGGAAGGTGTTGCGCCCGATGATCGAGCCGTTGCCGCCGCCGGCCCGGATGTCGCGCGCATCCTGGTAGACCGCGTCCGACCCCTTGGCGGCGCCGCCCGAGAAGACGACGATCCGGCGTCCGGCGAAGCAGGACTGGACGACGTGCTTCACGCGGTCGGCCTGGCTCGACCAGTCGGTGCCCTCATATGCCTTCTGCGCATCCTTCTGCTCGATATGGGCGGTCGGCAGCTTCACCTTGATGATGTGCGCGCCGAGCAGCGCGGCCATGTGCGCGGCATAGGCGCCGACATCCAGCGCCAGTTCGCCGTCCTTCGACAGGTCGCCCCCGCGCGGATAGCTCCAGATCACCGTCGCCAGCCCGGCCGCGGCCGCCTCCTCGCGCAGGGCGCGGATTTGCTCCATCGCGTCGAAGATGCCGTCGGAGCCGGGATAGATGGTGAAGCCGATCGCGGCGCAGCCCAATCGCAGCGCATCCTCGACACTGCCGGTCTGCGCCTGGGTGATCGAGGTCGCCCAGTTGTTCGAGCTGTTGACCTTCAGGATGGTCGGGATCTGCCCGGCGAAGGTGTCGGCCCCGGCCTCCAGCATGCCGAGCGGCGCGGCGAAGGCGGACAGGCCGGCATCGATCGCCAGCTGGTAGTGATAGTGTGGATCGTACGCCGGCGGATTGATCGCGAAGCTGCGCGCCGGTCCGTGTTCGAACCCCTGATCGACCGGCAGGATCACCAGCTTGCCGGTGCCGCCCAGACGGCCGTGCATCAGGATGCGGGCGAGGTTCGCCTTCACCGCCGGGCTGGTCGCTTCATACTTGTCGAGGATGGTCTTCACGATCGGTGTCATGGTCGTTTCCTGTGGCATGATGGTCAAAGTGCTAGCCAGCGACGCAGCGCCTGGTCGATCTGCTCCATCCGCGTGGCGGAGGCGTGACCGATGACGCGGGTGATGCGATCGCGCCGGATCGAGGTGATGCGATCGACCTGAACCTCGCACTCGATGGTCAGGCCGGTATGTTCCTGCGGAGAGATGGCGACGCGGAACAGCGCCTCGCCGCCCACCACGTTCGTCAGCGGGCACAGGGTGATGGTGGCATGCGCCTCGTTGAAGAGGTCGGCCTGCACGACGACGCAGGCGCGACCGTCGCCGGTGGATGGCTCACCGGTGGGCGGCGCGACCAGCACGATGGCGCCATGGGCTATCTCCATGCCGCATCCTCGTGCTCGATCGTCTCCCAGAAGGCGTAATCCGCCGCGACATCGCGGCGGGAAGCGCGCAACGACTGGCGCCGCGCCTCGCGCCGGAACGCCTCGTCATGCAGGTCGACGTAGCGGCGCACCGCCTCGCGCGCGATGTCGCTCTTGCTGCGGCCCTGGGTGCGCGCAACGGCGGCGAGGCGCTCCTCCAGTTCCGAATCGAGCCTTACGCCGAGCATTCCACCTCCGTTTAACGTGTTTAACATAGCGACGCGGAACGATCGCGGCAACCGCTGTTCGACGCGCGAATGTTGAGGAAGTTTAGGGATGCGTGCGTCTGGCGCCCGGTGGTGAACGGGAATGTTTAGACAGTGAAGCTTACCTGTTTGATCCACGTGCGGCATGATCCCGCACCATAGCGTGTCGGCGGGCACGTAGGACAGCGCTTGACCGCTCTGTGCAGGGCGCACAGCATGATCGCGGGGGATCCGGAGACGATGAAGCGTTCGCTGCTGATGATTGCGCTGGCCGTGGCCGCCGCGCCGCTGCCCGCGATGGCGGGCGACATGCGGGTCGGCCAGCCGGCCCCCGATGTCGAGCTCACGCTGGTCGACGGCAGCAAGGTCCGTCTCGCCGACCTGAAGGGCGAGGTGGTGGTCCTGAATTTCTGGGCGACGTGGTGCGGCCCCTGCAAGCGCGAGCTGCCGCTGCTCGACGGCTTCTATCGCAAGCTGAAGCCGTTCGGGCTGCGGGCGTTCGCGATCACCACCGAGAGTTCGCTGCCGTTGTACCGGCTGAAGCCGCTGTTCGCGGTGCTGGCCATTCCCTCGGTCCGCCGGGTGAAGGGCATGCCGGTCGACGTCGAGGCCGTCCCGACCAATTACATCATCGACCGATATGGCATCGTTCGCCATGCCAAGGCGCAGGCACTGGAGGCGGAGGATCTGAAGGCGCTGATCGTGCCGCTGCTGAAGGAGGAATATCAGCCAGGGTGAGGTCAGGACGGCTCCTACTGATCGTTATCCCACCCCGTTCCGCTTTCTTCGTCCGTACCCTGCGCGAGGAGGGAAAGCGGGATCCCGGCTCAAGGCTCAAGGCCGGGATGACGGTAAAGACGTAGGCGGCGGTTATCCCGCCAGCGCGGCGACACCGGGCAGCTCGCGTCCCTCCATCCATTCCAGAAACGCGCCGCCGGCGGTCGACACGAAGGTGAAGTCGCCTGCCACCCCGGCATGGTTCAACGCCGCGACGGTGTCGCCGCCCCCCGCGACCGACACCAGGCTGCCATCCTTGGTCAGGGCCGCCGCCGTCCGCGCCAGTGCAACGGTGGCGGTATCGAACGGCGTCATCTCGAACGCGCCCATCGGCCCGTTCCACACCAGCGTGCGGCAATTCTTCAGCACGTCGCCCAGCGATTCGACCGCCGCCGGCCCGACGTCGAGGATCATCTCGTCGGCCGCGACCTCGTGCACGTTGACGGTGCGGGTCGGCGGATCGGCGCGGAATTCGTTTGCGACGATCACGTCATAGGGCAGGTGGACGGTGCAGCCGGCCATGTCGGCGGCATCCATGATCGCATCGGCCGTGTCCGTCAGATCGTGCTCGCACAGCGATTTGCCGACATCGACGCCGCGCGCCGCCAGGAACGTGTTGGCCATGCCGCCGCCGATGATCAGGTGATCGACGCGCGCCACCAGATGCTTCAGCACGTCGAGCTTGGTCGAGACCTTGGCGCCGCCGACCACCGCGGCGACCGGATGCTCGGGATTGCCCAGCGCCTTTTCCAGCGCGGCCAGTTCCGCCTCCATCGCGCGGCCTGCGAACGCCGGCAGCCGGTGCGCAAGCCCCTCGGTCGAGGCATGCGCGCGGTGCGCGGCCGAGAAGGCGTCGTTGACATAGAGATCGCCCAGTCGCGCGAAGCGCTCGACGACGGCGGGGTCGTTCTTCTCCTCCCCACCGAAGAAGCGGGTATTCTCCAGCACGGCGATATCGCCCGGCTGCAGCGTCGCGACCGCCTCGTCGACACCCTCCCAGTCGATGTAGCGCACGGGCCGGCCCAGCACCTCCGCATAGGGGCGGGTCACCGGCGCGAGCGAGAATTCGGGGCTCGGCTGACCCTTGGGACGGCCGAAATGGGCCAGCACCAGCACGATCGCGCCGCGATCGGCCAGCTCGGCGACGGTCGGCACGGTGGCGCGCAGGCGGGTGTCGTCGGTGACCGAACCATCGGCCATCGGCACGTTCAGGTCCTCGCGCACCAGCACGCGCTTGCCGCGCACGTCGCCCATGTCGTCCAGCGTCTTGTATGGCTTGGTCATGCGTCTTCGATCCTGATGCTGTCGCCGATGGCGATGGTGCCGCCGGCCAGAACGCGGGTACAGGCGCCGCCCCGCCAGTCGGAGGTCAGGGCCGCGCGCAGCCCGGGGGCGATCGCCTCCATGCGCTCGCACGGATCGGTCTCGCGCGTGATCTCCAGCACGACGTCGGCGCCGATGCGCAGGCGGGTGCCGGGCGTCTTGGGCAGGTCCAGCCCGTCGACCAGCAGATTGGCGCGGCGTTCGGACCAGGCGATGTTGTGGCCGACCTCGGCCATCGCGGCGTCCCAATCGATACGCTCGATCAGGGTCACCTGCCGCCGCCCGCGGCCACCCGGCTTCACCGCACCGCGATAGTCGCCGTGGATGCCGCCATCGACCGTCACCTCGACATGCGTGACGGTTTCCATCGGCGCCTTGGGAAAGGCGTGGCGGGCGATGCCGGCGAGCGTGCCCTGCGAAATACCGTCACCCCGGCGCAGGCCGGGGTCTCCCCGATCGCAGGAGATGCCGGCCTGCGCCGGCATGACGGACGACGACATTACAGGAACTTCGCCATCGCCGTGGCGGTGTCGACCATCCGGTTCGAGAAACCCCACTCGTTGTCGTACCAGCTGACGACGCGGACCAGCTTGCCATCGAGCACCGCGGTTTCGAGGCTGTCGACGGTCGACGAGGCGGGCGTGTGCTGGATATCGATCGAGACCAGCGGCTCGTCGGTATATTCCAGCACGCCCTTCAGCGGGCCGGACTCCGCGGCCGCCTTCAGGATCGCGTTGACCTCGTCGCGGGTCGTGTCGCGCTTGGGCGTGAACGTCAGGTCGACCAGGCTGCCGTCCGGCACGGGCACGCGGATCGCCGATCCGTCCAACCGGCCCTTCAGCTCGGGCAGCACCTCGCCCACCGCGCGGGCGGCGCCGGTGGTGGTCGGGATCATCGACATGGCGGCGGCGCGGGCGCGGCGCAGGTCGGGGTGGATCTGGTCGAGGATCTTCTGGTCGTTGGTATAGGCGTGGACCGTGGTCATCAGGCCGCGCTCGATCCCGATCGAGTCGTTCAGCACCTTGGCGACCGGGGCCAGGCAGTTGGTGGTGCACGACGCGTTCGACACGATCGTGTGATCCGCCGTCAGCTTGTCGTGGTTGACGCCGTAGACGACGGTCAGGTCGACATCCTTGCCGGGCGCGGAGATCAGCACCTTCTTCGCGCCCGCATCGATATGCTTCTGGCACGACGTACGGTCGGTGAAGAATCCGGTGCATTCCAGCACCAGATCGACGCCCAGATCGCGGTGCGGCAGGTTGGCGGGATCGCGCTCCGCCGTCACGCGGATGTGCTTGCCGTCGACGACCAGGTCGTTGCCCTCTGCCGTGACGGTGCCGGGCCAGCGGCCATGGACGCTGTCGCGGCTGAACAGCCAGGCGTTCGACTTGGCGTCGGCCAGGTCGTTGATCGCGACCAGCTCCAGGGCGTCACCGCCCCGCTCCAGCATCGCGCGCGCCACCAGGCGGCCGATCCGACCGAAACCGTTGATCGCTACCTTGACCGTCATCGCTGGCTCTCCATGATTGGCGGCCTCGGGATTGCTGGGGCCGGGACGGTGCGGCCTTTGCGGGGCGGAGCGCCTTCCTGTCAACCGCCGGGAAACGCCGTCGCCGTGCCGATGCGCCACTTGCCGCGCCGGGGCGGCGTGCCTATCCGACACTGATGACCGAGACTCCTCCCGCCAGCGACAGACCGGCCGTCGACCGGATCGAGCAGGCGATCGCCCGGATCGAGGCCGCGGTCGCCGCGCGCACCGCGGGTGCCGACGCGCTTGCCCGTCGCCATGCCGCGCTGAAGGCGCGGATGGCCGACGCCGTCGCCGCGCTGGACGAGGTGATCGCCCGGACCGGAACCCGCTGATGGCGACGGTGACGATCGAGATCGGCGGTCGCGGCCACACCGTCGCCTGCCGCCCGGGCGAGGAGGCGCGGGTGCAGCTGCTCGGCCGGATGCTCGACCAGCGCTGGGCCGCCGCCGATCGCGCGGCTTCCGGCCAGCCGGAACGGGCGATGCTGTTCGTCGCGCTGATGATGGCCGACGCGCTGGAAGAAGCGGAGTCGCGCCCGCCGGTGGGGGCGGCGATCGCCGAATCGGCGCTGGAGCGGATCGCCGACCGGCTCGAAAGCCTGGCCGATGCCCTTGAGCAATCGGCTCCGGCATCCTAGATCGGTGGCGACGGGTACTGCCCGGTACGAGCCTTTATTATCCCTGAGGCTATTCATCATCCAAAGGGGGCTGTCCCTGCTAGGACCCTGGTCCCAAGTATATGGTCCCCACCTGACGTACCGTGCGTCAGTGGATAACCCGGCACACGGCCATGGCGGTCCCGTCACCCGCCCCCTGCCCCGCCGATGACCGACAAGCGGCCGCTCCGCGCCCGCCTGCGCGCCGTTCGCGATGCCGTCGACGGCGCACCCTTGGCGGTACCCCGGGCCTTTGTCGACCGGCTGCTGCCGGGTCTGGTCGTCGCCAGCTATCTGCCGATCGGCGGAGAGGCGGATCCCGCGCTGTTCGCCCGCGCGGCACGGCAAGCCGGCTGCATCCTCGCCCTGCCCTTCGTCGTCGACCGCCCGACCCCGATCCGCTTCGTCGAGTGGCGGGAGCCGCTGGTCGCCGGCCCCTTCGGCCTGCGCCAGCCCGCCGGCGATGCGCCGGCCGTCGCGCCCGACATCGTGCTCACGCCGCTGCTGGGCTTCGACCGCCGCGGCAACCGGCTGGGCCAGGGTGCCGGGCATTACGACCGCGCCTTCGCCGATCATCCCGCCGCGTGGCGCGTCGGCGTCGCCTGGAGCGTTCAGGAGGTCGACACCCTGGTCGCCGATCCGTGGGACGTTCCGCTCCACGCCATCGCCACCGACACCGAATGGATCACGCCATGACCCCCGACGCACCCGAGAACGGGCCGAGCTGGCGCAAGCCGGCGGGCATCTTCATCATCATGGCGCTGATCGCGATATGGGCGGTCATGATCGCCAGCCTGTCGGGTGTCGTCGGCGGCTGGCACTGGGTGCTGCAGCTGGCCTTCTACCTCGTGACCGGCATCGTCTGGATCACGCCGATGCGACCGTTGCTGAGCTGGATGGAGACCGGCCGCTGGCGATGACGATACGGCGCGTCGCCTGTCGGTGGAGGAGTGCTTCGAAGGCCGGAGCGGACCAGGCAGACCGCCAATCCCCTCGAGAAATGGCGCGAGTGACGGGGCTCGAACCCGCGACCTCCGGCGTGACAGGCCGGCGCTCTAACCAACTGAGCTACACCCGCTTGGAAGCGAGGCCGGCCAACTAGGCGAGGGTCCGTGGGCTGTCAACGATCCATTCGTCGCTTTTTTCACGACGGCGTCTCGGGGGTCCGCCCGCGCCGTCCGCGCTGCTGCTGCACCAGCGTGCCGTGCTCGAACAGGAAGCCCGCGATGTCGGGCTTGCCCGCGGCCCCCAGCACGGTCTGGATGATGATGAGGAGCGGCACCGCCAGCAGCGCGCCCAGCGTGCCCCACACCCATCCCCAGAAGCTCAGCGAGATCAGGATCAGGAGCGGACTGATCGTCAGCCGGTGCCCCACGATCAGCGGCGTGATCGCGTTCGCCTCGACCAGATGGAGCCCGTACATGATCGCCGGCGGCAACAGCGCGACCCAGATGTCGGAAAAGGTCATCAGCCCGCCCAGCCCCAGCAGGAACGCACCGATCACCGGCCCGAAATAGGGAATGTAGTTCAGCAGTGCGACGATCCCGCCCCACATCGCCGGATAGGGCATACCGATCGCCCACAGCGCGGTGCCGGTCACCACGCCCAGCGTCAGGTTGATGACGGTGATCGTGCCCAGATAGGCGGACACGTCGTCCACCACGTCCTGGATTACCCGCGCGGTCGCCATCGCGCCGTCGAAACTGGTCCGCCCGGTGATCGTCCGCTGGCGCAGCCGGGTCCAGCCCGACAGGAAGAAGAAGACGATCAGGATGCCGAACAGCACCTGCACGATCACGGCCGGGGCAGAGGTGGCAGCCAGTTCCAGGATCGATCCCGGCGCGGCCACCGCGCTGGTGCTGGGCCGCTTGATCGGCGTCGACGCGACCTGCCGCAGCGCGCGGTTCACATAGGCCTCGAGGTTGGAATACAGGTCGAGCAGCGGGGCGAGGTTGTGCTGGATCCGGTCCAGCCGGGTCGGCAGCAGTCGGAAGAAGTCGGTCGCGGGCACGATGATCGCCGCCAGGGCGACGTTGGCCACGACGATGAACGCGACGAGGCAGATCAGCGCCGCCAGCGGCGATGGCACCCGCCGCCGCTCCAGCCATTCCAGCACCGGCACCAGCGCCACCGCGATGACCAGTGCCGTGGTGAGCGGCAAAAAGAACTCGGCCCCCGATTTCAGCGCGAAGGGCAGCGCCAATGCCAGTCCGGCGCCCGCGGTCAGTGTCAGGGCGGCGAGCAGGCGATCCCGGCGCAATGCGATGCGCACGGCGTCATCCGCCCCCACCCCGACCGGCAGGCCCAGGATGTTGTCGCCGGGCGTGTCGTGCGCATCGACCGTGCGGGTTTCTTGGTCCACCATGGCGCCAGCGTAGAGGGCCGGCCGCATGGCAGCAACCGATGATCAGGCGGCCTCGATCGCCATCAGGACGGTGCCGGCATATCGCTTCTCGGCAGGGTTGTAGAGCGCATTGCGCGCGAACCGCCGCGGGGTGACGCGCAGTCCGGCAAGGCCGGCCAGCTTGAACGACCCCATCTTCTCTTCCTTGGGCGGCTTGCCGTCGCGCTCCAGCGTCACCGCATCGACATAGATCTCGTCGTGGCGCGTGTAGATGACGTGCGGCGCCAGCGTCACCTCGCCGCGATTATAGGTCGCCGCGACGGCGAGTTGCTTCACGATCGCCTCGAAGACGATCGCCGGCGAGGGTGGCGGCAGCGTGGCCGTGCGTTCGCCCGTCGAGATCATGTCAGTCATCCGGACCATCTTTGCCGTTTTTGCCGCATCGCAGCAACAACGATGTCGGCAACGGATCGTTTCACCGCGGCACCATCGGCCACGGGAGCATTCGTCGCGATCGACGAACGCTCCCGCCCGTTCACTTCGCGGCCGCCTTCGCCGTTGCCGGATCGCCCATCAGCTTCTGCGCGAAATAGGTCATCTGCAGCGCCTGCATCCGCGCCTGCTGCTCGATATCGGCATCGCCCGAATGGCCGCCGGCCGTGTCCTCGTAGAACAGGTACGGCGCGCCATATTCCTTCAGCCGTGCGGCGAACTTGCGCGCGTGCTGCGGGCCAACCCGGTCGTCCTTGGTCGTCGTCCAGATATAGGGTTCGGGATAGGCCGCGCCCTTCCGCAGATTGGCATAGGGCGAGATATGGCGCAGGAACGCGGCCTCGTCCGGCTTGTCGATCGATCCGTACTCGTCCTCCCACGATGCGCCGGCGGCGATCTGCTGGTAACGGACCATGTCGAGCAGCGGCACGCCAATCGACACCGCCTGCCACAATTCCGGGTGCTGCGTCATCTCGACACCCATCAGCAGGCCGCCGTTCGACCCGCCATAGATGCCCAGCTTCCGCGCACTGGTGATCCGCCGGGCGAACAGGTCGCGCGCGACCGAGGCGAAATCGTCGTAGATCACCTGCCGCTTGGTCTTGCGGCCAGCATCGTGCCACGCCGGACCGAACTCGCCGCCGCCGCGAATGTTGGCGAGCACGAACGCACCGCCATTTTCCAGCCACAGCTTGCCCGTCGCCCCCAGATAGGTCGGCAGCCGCGAAAGCTCGAACCCGCCATAGGCGGTCATCAGCGTCGGCGTGCTGCCGTCCAGCGGCCGGTCGCGCCGGTGGACGACGAAGTACGGCACTTTGGTGCCATCGGTCGAGGTCGCCTCGAACTGCTCGACCACCTGACCGGTGGCATCGAACTTCGCCGGCAGCGCCTTCACTGTCTTCGGCGCGGCAGGTGTGCCGGCGTCGATCGACTGAAGCGTCGTCGGCGTGATGAAGCCGGTGACCGACAGATAGGCCAGGTTGCTGCGATCGGTTTCGCTGACGACGCCGACCGCGATGTTCTCCGGCATCGGGATCGCCCGGCTGGACCAGCCCTGCCCCGCCGGCGACAGCACCGATACGCGGCCACGGACATTGTCGATGTAGGCCACGATCACCCGGTCCCGCGTCGTAGCGACATCCTGCACCGCCTGACGTGCGGTCGGCGCGAACAGGACGCGCGGGGTCAGCGCCCCGCTCTCCACCTCGGCCAGCGGAACCCACGCGGCCGCGCCCGCCGGGATCGCGCCCCATGGATCGCTGGTCTGGAAGATGACCCGGCCATCGACCATGCCGACCGGCTGGGCGCGGCCCGGTATGTCCAGCTTGCGCGTGCCCTTCGGCGTCCACACCAGCGTGTCTCCGCCGAAGAACTGCTGCCGCCGCCCGATCATCACCAGCCGGTGGCCGGCCGCATCGGTCATCACCCGGGCGTAGCTGCCGAGCTGGTCGGTCTGCTCGCCCCGGAACACCTCGGTCGCGGCGGTCAGCGGCTGGCCACGCTTCAGCAGCTTGACGACGAAGGGATAGCTGGAGTTGGTCAGCGTCCCCTGCCCCCAGTCACGGCTGACGAGCAGCGTATCGCGATCGATCCACGCCGCGCCCTGCTTGCTCTTGGGCAGGTCGAAACCACCCTGGACGAACTGGCCGGTCTGCAGATCGAATTCGCGCAGCGTCACCGCGTCCTCGCCACCCTCGGACAGCTGGACCAGGCAATAACGCTTGTCGGGCTGTAGGCAGGTCGCTCCCTTCCACACCCACTGCTTGCCCTCGGCCTTGCCCAGCGCATCGACGTCGAGTGCGGTGGTCCATTGCGGGCTGGCGGCGGCGTAGCCCGCCTCCGTCGTCCAGCGCCAGATGCCGCGGGGATGCTGCGCGTCGCGCCAGAAATTGTAGATCCGGCCGAACCGCTGCTCGGGCATGGGGATGCGATCCTCCGCGGCGGCGATCGCCAGCGCGTCGCGGTAGAACCCGGCATAGCGCGGGTCGGCGTTCAGGCGCGGCAGCGTGCGGGCATTCTCCGACCCCACCCACGCCAGCGGCTTGGCGCCGTCCTTGTCTTCGAGCCAGATATAGGGGTCGTCGGTCATCGGTGCCGTTTGCGCCAGCGCGCTACTCCCCGCAAGCAGGCCGGCGGCGATCGTGGCAGCCCAGCACAGTCCAGAACGCATGACGTCATCTCCTTCGCGATGCCCGGCGTCCTATAAGCCGGCGGACCACATGGGAAGCGGCGCCCGGCCCGATCCATCGCCGCCGCTGCGTGGAACGCGCCTTCGGCCGGGTCGTTGAACGGCCACGTTTCCACCGGAGATCGCAATGCCTTATATCAAGACTCGCGACGGCACCGACATCTACGTCAAGGATTGGGGATTGGGCCGCCCCGTCATCCTGCTGCACGGGTGGCCGCTGAACGCCGACAGCTGGGACGTGCAGGCAATGGCGCTGGCCGAGGCCGGCTTCCGCGCGATCGCCTATGACCGGCGCGGGTTCGGCCGGTCGGGGCAGCCGTGGAGCGGCTACGACTACGACACGCTGTCGGACGATCTGGCCGATGTGATGAAAGAGGCGGGCGCCGATCAGGACGCCACGATCGTCGGCTTCTCGATGGGCGGCGGCGAGGTCGCCCGGTACATGAACCGGCATCAGGGCAACGGCGTGGTGGCGGCGGGGCTGATCTCGTCGGTCGTGCCCTATATGCTCAAGACCGACGACAATCCCCATGGCACGCCGCAATCGACCTTCGACCAGATCGCCGAGGGTATCCAGGAGGATCGGGCCAAGTTCTTCCGCCACACCTTCACGCCGCAATTCTACGGAGCCGGCTATATCTCCAGCCCGGTCAGCGACGACGTGCTGGACTGGTCGACCTCGATGGCGCTGATGGCGGGGCTGAAGCCGACGCTCGCCTGCGCGCAGGCGTTCAGCCATACCGACTTCCGCCCCGATCTCGCCTCCTTCCGCGTACCGACCCTGATCGTGCACGGCACCGACGACAAGACGGTGCCGATCGACGCCGCCGGCCGTGCCGCCGCCGCAGGGATCGCGAACAGCCAGCTGGTGGAATATGACGGCGCGCCGCACGGCCTGAACGTCACCCATGCCGATCGGCTGACGGAGGATCTGCTGACGTTCCTGGGTGCCGGTCAGCGCGACCGCGGTGATCGGCCCGTCTTCGACTGAGGCCGGTTGCCCACAGCTTCCCGACCGGCCCAAAGCCGGTCGGGAAGCAGGCATATCACGTCACCTCAGCGGGACGATGACCTCGTCCGGGTGCGTCACGTTCAGTTCCTTGCGCACCATCTCGTCGACCATGTCCGGATTGGCGTGGTCCGGATCGAGCAGCGCGACGCGATTGCGCAGCACCTCGCGCCGCTTGTCCAGCACCGCGAAATCGCGTTCGCGTTTGGCCAACTGGCGCTTGTAGTCGCCGTAAGCCAGCACGCCGTTCGGCCCCAGCACCGCATAGGCGCCGAAGAACGCCATCACCGTGAACACCAGCGCCGGGATGGCGGCGCGGCGCAGCGTGCGCCGGAAGGCCGACGGCTTCTTCACGCCCCTAGCCGCGGACCAGCACGTCGCGCCCGGCATAGCGGGCCGCGTCGCCCAGCTCCTCCTCGATCCGGATCAGCTGGTTGTACTTGGCGAGCCGATCCGACCGGGCGAGCGAGCCCGTCTTGATCTGACCGCAATTGGTGGCGACCGCCAGATCGGCGATCGTCGCATCCTCCGTCTCGCCCGACCGGTGGCTCATCACCGCGGTGTAGCGCGCACGCTGCGCCATCGACACCGCCTCCAGCGTCTCGGTCAGCGTGCCGATCTGGTTGACCTTGACCAGCAGCGAGCTGGCGAGCCCGTCGGCGATACCCTGCTTCAGCCGCTTCGGGTTGGTCACGAACAGATCGTCGCCGACCAGCTGGACCTTGTCGCCGATCAGGTCGGTCAGCGCCTTCCAGCCCTCGAAATCGTCCTCGGCCATGCCGTCTTCGATCGACAGGATCGGATAGCGGCGGGTCAGGTCGGCGAGGTACTCGGCCATCTCGTGGCTCGACAGGATACGGTTCTCGCCCGAGATGTCGTACTTGCCGTTCTTGAAGAACTCGGTCGCGGCGCAGTCCAGCGCCAGCATCACGTCGTCGCCCGGCTTGTACCCGGCCTTCTCGACGGCGCGCATGATGAAATCGAGCGCGTCGGTGGTCGACGCGATGTTGGGGGCAAAGCCGCCCTCGTCGCCGACGCCGGTCGCCAGCCCCTCGTCGTGCAGCGCCTTCTTCAGGGTGTGGAAGATCTCGGACCCGCAACGGACCGCCTCGACGATGCTCGACGCACCGACCGGCATGATCATGAATTCCTGGAAGTCGATCGGGTTGTCGGCATGCTCGCCGCCGTTGATGATGTTCATCATCGGCACCGGGATCAGATGCGCCGCGACCCCGCCGACATATTTGTACAGCGGCAGGCCGCGAGCCTCCGCCGCCGCCTTCGCCGCGGCCAGGCTGACGCCCAGGATCGCGTTCGCGCCCAGCCGGCCCTTGTTCTCGGTGCCGTCAAGATCGATCATCGCGCGGTCCAGATCGGCCTGGTCCTCGGCATCCATGCCGATCACCGCATCGGCGATCTCGTCGTTGACCGACTCCACCGCCTGCTCGACGCCCTTGCCGCCCCAGCGGCTCTTGTCGCCGTCGCGCTTCTCGACCGCCTCGTGCGCGCCGGTGGACGCGCCCGACGGCACGGCGGCACGGCCGAAGCTGCCATCCTCCAGCAGCACGTCGACCTCCACGGTGGGATTGCCCCGGCTGTCGAGGATCTGGCGGGCATGGATGTCGATGATGGCGGTCAAGTCGTCGCTCCTGAAGTCGCTGCACGCGCCTCCTATAACGCGGCGCGGCGGCGGGCAATCGCCGGCTGACGGCGATCGGCAGCGTTGCGCAAGTGGAACCCTCGCCCTTAAGACTGGTTGACTGGCACGGAACAGCCGAGGACCAACGATCATGGCCGACAACGATCTCACGCCGATGACGGACGGCGACATCGCCCCGCCGCCGACCACCACCCGCTTCGAGCCGGCAGCGCCGCTGAAGAACGAAGGGGTCGACTTCTCTCCGGCCGATGCCGGCACCGACAGTGGCAGCCGCACCGGCGACGCGCGCCAGGCGATCCGCGACGGCGCCGGCAAGGTGGGCCAGCAGGCCACCGAGAAGCTGCGGGCGCTGGCCGACGACGGCAAGTCGCGCGCCGGATCGGCGCTCGACCAGTTGTCGCAGCTGCTGACCGACGCGGCAGGACAGGTCGACGACAAGCTGGGCGACCAGTACGGCCAATACGCCCGCTCCGCCGCCGATCAGGTGTCGGGCTTCGCCGATACCATCCGGCAAAAGGACATGGACGAGTTGCTCGAGGATGCCCGTGGTCTGGTGAAGGCCAGCCCGGCCGTAGCGATCGGCATCGCCGCCGCGCTGGGCTTCGTCGTCGCCCGGCTGGTCCAGTCCGGCGTGGACGCGCAGCAGGACTGACGGCGGATGGCGTCCCTGCTCGATCCCCTGCCGCCCGAACACGAAAGCGTCGCCGCGCTAGTTGGCCGTCTGGTCGACGACAGCCGTTCGCTCGTGTCGGCCGAAGTCGCGCTGTACAAGGCCAAGGCGAGCGAGCGGATCGGTGCTTATCGCTCGGCACTGGTGTTCTTCGCCATCGCGGGGGTGCTGGCGCTGGCGGCATTGATCGCGCTGCTTGTCGGCCTGATCCTGTCGCTGGCCACGCTGATCGGGCCGCTACTGGCGACGATCGTCGTGGTCGGCGCCGTCCTCGTCGTGGCAGCGATCCTCGCGGTCGTCGGCAAGAAGCGGCTTGCCGCACCCGTGCTGCCGGGAACTGGCGCATGAGCGATCCCGCCAAGATCGACCTCGCCGCCGCCGAGCTTCAGGCCGCGGCCGCGCGTCAGCAATTGTCGGGCACCGTCGACCGTTTGCAGGCGCGGCTGGATCCAAAGCTGTTGGCTGCCGATGCCCGTCAGGCCGGAATGCAGGCCGCCCGCGCAGGCGTCGAGGGTGCGCGCCGCAATCCCGGCATCGTCGCCGGCGCCGTCGCGGCGACCGGCCTGCTGCTCGCGCGTCACCGCATCGCGGCCCTGTTCGGCCGCAAAAAACCACATCCTCCCGAAGGAAGCTGATCATGACCGCACCCAAGCCCGATCCCGCGACCGGATCGCACACGTACGACAAGGCCCGCGCGACCGCGTCGAAATCCTACCACGAAGCCCGCGACAAGGCGGCAGACACGGCACAGCGCACCGCCGCCGCGATCGAAGCCAATCCGCTCGCGATCCTCGTCGGGGGTGCCGCGCTGGGCGCACTCGCCGGCGCGCTGTTGCCGCGGTCGGCGCGGGAGAAGGAATTGCTCGCGCCGCTCGGCCAGCGGCTAGGCGAAACCGCGCGTCAGGCCTTCTCGGCTGCGCGGGAAGCGGGAAAGCAGGAACTCAACAGCGCCGGTCTCACCCCTGATGCGGCGCGCGAGCGGGGTCGTGCCGTCATCGACGGCGTCGCGAAGGCGTTGTCGAGCGCGGGTTCGGCCGCGGCGCATACCGCGAAGTCGCCCACGAAAGGCAACGCAGACGCCTGACGCGCCATAATGCAGCATCGGGGTACGCGGTACCCCGATGCTGCGACTGCGAAGGATTGCAGCGCACGGCCCCGCCGCCTAGAAGATGCGGCATGAGCAAACTTCATCTCGTTTTCGGCGGCCGCGTCCGTGATCCGCAGACGCTGGACTGGGTCGATCCGGCCAGGCTGGAGGTAGTCGGCATCTTTCCTGACTATGCCAGTGCGGAAAAGGCGTGGCGCGCCGCCGCGCAGCGTACCGTCGACGATGCCGAGATGAAGTTCGTGGTGGTTCATCTCCACCGTCTGCTCGAGCCGGCACTGCCCACCGGATAAGCGGCTGGCGAGCGCGGGTCAGGCCCGCCGGTACCGCCAGCGCAGCAGCGGCCGGGCAAGCAGCAGCCCGACCACGAATCCGCCGATATGTGCGCCGATCGCCACGTTGACGCCGCCCATGCCGGCAAAGCCCGTCAGCAACTGGATGCCGATCCACGTCGCACCCAGCCACATGACGTGGAGCGCATGGCCGGAAATCGGGCCCCACCGCTTCGGGCGACGTTCGGCGAACAGCAGGGAGTAGGCGCCGATCACCGCGGCGATCGCGCCGCTGGCGCCGATCATCGGCTGCGGCGACGCCGGATCGGTGGCATATTGAGCCGCGGCCGCGGCATAGGCGCCCAGCACGTACAGCAGCGCCATCGACCCGCCGCCCAGCGCCTTTTCCAGCCGCGGGCCGCAGAAGCACAGCACGACCATGTTAAGCAGCAGGTGCGCGATCCCGCCATGGATCAGCGTGGCCGTCAGCGGCGTCAGCGAATTGGGGACCAGCCACGACACGCCGGCCGGCACCGCCCCGAGCAGACGGACGGGAATGAACCCGCCAGTCACCGCGCCCAGGGGCAGCGTGCCGGTGATCACCAGCAGGAGCGATATGGTCACCGTTGCCGCGGCGATCGCCGTCGTCACCGGTGCGGCGCGCAGCGCCTCCACGTCAGATAAAGGCGATCTTCGAGACGACGTAGTAACGGTCGCCCGCCGGCACCGACACCTCGACCTCCTCGTCAACCTTGCGCCCGATCAGCGCGCGGCCGAGCGGCGAGTTGTAGCTGATCCGCCCCGTCTTCGCGTCCGCCTCGGTCTGGCCGACGATCTGGTACGTCACCGGCTTGTCGTCGTCGTCGAGCAGCGTCACCGTCGCGCCGAACACCACCTTGTCGCCCGACAGTTCGCGCGGATCGATGATCTGCGCGCGCGACAGCTTGTCCTCGATGTCGGCGATCGACGCCTCGATCTGGCCCTGGCGCTCCTTTGCGGCATGATATTCGGCGTTTTCCGACAGGTCGCCGTGCGCCCGCGCTTCCTCGATCGCATCGACGATCTGCGGCCGTTCCTCCTTCAGACGCTTCAGCGACGCGGTGAGGGTTTCGTAGCCCTCTTGCAGCATCGGCATCTTATCGACGGTGGCCATGTCTCGGTCCCCAAATTCCGTTTACCCCGCGCGACCCCGTCCGGGGCCGCCCGCACCACGATGATGCTGTCGGGATCAGTTGTGCGACTGCGAATAATAGGACTGTAGCGGGCGCACTTCAAGCGTGCCCCCCGCCGCAATCGCCTTCGCCGCCTCGACGCTGGCCGGCGCCGTGGTGAAATAGGGGATCCGCGCGGCCAACGCCGCTTGCCGGATCGGCGTCGAGTCCTTCAGGCTCTGCCATCCTTCCGTGGTGTTGAAGATCAGATCGATCCCGCCATCGACGATCCGGTCGACGATGTGCGGACGACCCTGCGCCACCTTGTTGATCCGCTCGACCGGCAGTCCGGCGCGCGACAGGTGGTCCGCCGTGCCGCCGGTAGCGACGATCGTGAAGCCCGCATCGGACAGCGCCCGCGCTGCGGGCACGATATGGTCCTTGTCGGTGTCCTTCACGCTGATGAACACCGATCCCCCGGTCGGCAACACCGTGCCCGCGCCCAGCTGCGCCTTCATGAATGCGTCGGTGAACAGCGGCGCGATGCCCATCACCTCGCCCGTCGACTTCATCTCCGGGCTCAGCACGGGATCGACGCCAGGAAAGCGGTTGAAGGGAAAAACCGCTTCCTTAACAGCGTAATAGGGGATGTTCCGATCGATCGATGGCAGGTCGGCCAGCTTCTCGCCGGCCATGACCCGTGCCGCGATCTTGGCGATGGGAACGCCGATCGCCTTCGCGACGAACGGCACCGTCCGCGAAGCACGCGGGTTCACCTCGATCAGATAGACCCGGCCGTCCTTCACCGCGAACTGGATGTTCATCAGCCCGACGACGTTCAGCCCATGCGCCAGCGCCGCCGTCTGCCGTTCGATCTCGGCGATGATCTCGGCCGGCAATGAGTAGGGCGGGATCGAGCAGGCGCTGTCGCCCGAATGGACGCCTGCCTCCTCGATATGCTGGAGCACGCCGGCGACCACGACATCGGTACCGTCGCAGATCGCATCGACGTCGACCTCGATCGCGTCGCGCAGATACTGGTCGATCAGAACCGGCGCATCGCCAGACACTTGCACGGCGGTCTGGATATAATCGTCGAGCTGGATCGGCCCTTCGACGATCTCCATCGCCCGCCCGCCCAGCACGAAGCTGGGCCGCATTAGCACCGGATACCCGACCCTCTCCGCGACGATCAGCGCCTCGTCGCGGCTGCGCGCGATGCCGTTCGACGGCTGGAGCAGGCGCAGCTTGTCGACCAGTGCCGCGAATTGCTCGCGATCCTCGGCCAGATCGATCGCGGCGGGCGAGGTGCCCAGGATCGGGATGCCGGCGGCCTCCAGCGCACGCGCCAGGTTCAGCGGGGTCTGCCCGCCGAACTGCACGATCACGCCGACCAGCTCGCCGCGCGATTTCTCGACGTCCAGGATAGCCAGCACATCCTCGGCGGTCAGCGGCTCGAAATACAGCCGGTCCGACGTGTCGTAATCGGTCGACACCGTTTCCGGATTGCAGTTGACCATGATGGTCTCGTATCCCGCATCCGCCAGCGCGAAACAGGCATGGCAGCAGCAGTAATCGAACTCGATCCCTTGCCCGATCCGGTTCGGCCCGCCGCCCAGGATCACCACCTTGCGCCGATCGCTGGGCTGCGCCTCGTCCTCGGGCTCGCCGAAGCTCGGCGCTTCATAGGTCGAGTACATGTACGGCGTCTTCGCGTCGAACTCGGCCGCACAGGTGTCGATGCGCTTGAACACCGGTCGCACGCCCAGCTTGTGGCGATGCGCGCGCACCTCCTCCTCGGTGACGCCGCCGGTCATCGCCTTGACCACCTCGTGGATCAGCCCGCTGCCGCGCGCGATGCCGCGGGTCATGCCGCGCAGGTTTGCCGATTGCAGCGCCAGCCACGCCAGCCGCTTGTCGGAAAAGCCCATCGCCTTCAGCCGGCGCATGCCCGGTGCGTCGATCGGCAGCCCCTCTGCCATCACCTGGTTCTCGGCCGCGACGATCTCCGCGATCCGCTCGAGGAACCAGGGATCGTACTTGGCGATCGCGCTCACCTCGGCGACGGTGAAGCCCTCGCGCAGCGCCTGCGCCGCCACCAGCAGCCGGTCGGGCGTGGGGCTGGCCAATGCCGCCTCGATCTGCGCGCGCGGCGCTCCCGCCAGCCGCTCGACCTGGTTGAAGCCGGACAACCCGGTCTCCAGCCCGCGCAGCGCCTTCTGCATCGATTCCTGGATGTTGCGGCCGATCGCCATCACCTCGCCGACGCTCTTCATCGCCGTGCCCAGCACCGCCTCGGCACCCTTGAACTTCTCGAAGGCGAAGCGCGGGATCTTGGTGACGACATAGTCGATTGTCGGCTCGAACGACGCCGGCGTCGCGCCGGTGATGTCGTTCTCGATCTCGTCCAGCGTGTAACCGACCGCCAGCTTCGCCGCGACCTTGGCGATCGGGAAGCCCGTCGCCTTCGATGCCAGCGCCGAGGATCGCGACACGCGCGGGTTCATCTCGATGACGACCAGCCGGCCGTCCTTCGGATTGACCGCGAACTGTACGTTCGAACCGCCTGTTTCCACACCGATTTCGCGCAGCACCGCGATCGATGCGTTGCGCATGATCTGGTATTCCTTGTCGGTCAGCGTCAGCGCCGGCGCGACCGTGATCGAGTCGCCGGTGTGGACGCCCATCGGATCGACATTTTCGATCGAGCAGATGATGATCGCGTTGTCCTTGCGGTCGCGCACCACCTCCATCTCATATTCCTTCCAACCGAGGAGCGACTCCTCGATCAGGACCTCGGTGGTCGGCGACAGGTCCAGCCCGTTGCGGACAATATTGAGGAATTCCGTACGGTTATAGGCGATACCTCCACCGGAACCGCCCATCGTAAAGCTCGGCCGGATGATCGCTGGCAGCCCAACCTTGTCCAGTCCCTCCAGCGCCTCCGCCTCGGTATGCGCGATCGCCGAGCGCGCGCTCTCCAGCCCGATCCGGTCCATCGCGTCGCGGAACTTCAGCCGGTCCTCCGCCATGTCGATCGCGTCGGCATCGGCGCCGATCATCTGGACGCCGAACTTGTCGAGCGTGCCGTCGCGGAACAGCGCCAGCGCGGTGTTGAGCGCGGTCTGCCCGCCCATCGTCGGCAGGACCGCGTCGGGCCGCTCCTTCTCGATGATCTTGGCGACCACCTCCGGCGTGATCGGCTCGACATAGGTCGCGTCCGCCAGTTCCGGATCGGTCATGATCGTGGCGGGATTGGAGTTGACGAGGACGATGCGATAGCCCTCCTCCTTCAACGCCTTGATCGCCTGCGTGCCCGAATAATCGAACTCGCACGCCTGCCCGATGACGATCGGCCCCGCGCCGATGACGAGGATGGAGGAGATGTCGGTGCGTTTTGGCATTAGTTCTGGTCCGTCCCACAGATCGGGGGGTCAAATCGGCTGGTGAGATCGAGCTTCAGGGTCTGCGCGACATAGATGAAACCGCCGACCCCGCGATATTCCGCAGCGGGGTTCAACTTCAGAACCATGCGCCGTCGACCGTCCTTCGTCTCGTCGACCAGCGGCGTCGACCATGCTCGCGGATCGGCCCGGCCAAGCAGATCGTTCATGGCAGCGGTCGGCCCCGCCACGTTCCAGATCACGCCGGAATGGAGGGCGGCAGGCGAGCCCGCCACGACGCATTGCTCGATCGCTGGCGGAGGCAGCGTCATCACGCCGCCTTCGCCAGCGACCCAACAAACCGCTCGAACAGATACAGGCTATCCTGCGGCCCCGGGCTCGCCTCCGGATGATACTGAACCGAGAACGCGCGCCCGCCGTCCAGCTCAAGCCCTGCGTTCGACCCGTCGAACAGCGACACATGCGTCTCGGTCACCCCCGCCGGCAACGAATCCCGCTCCACCGCGAAGCCGTGGTTCATGCTGGTGATCTCGACCGCGCCATCGCTCAGCCGCTTGACCGGGTGGTTGGCGCCGCGGTGTCCCTGGAACATCTTGGTCGTGCGCGCCCCGACGGCGAGCGCCAGCAGCTGATGGCCGAGGCAGATGCCGAACAGCGGCAGCTTCGCCGCCAGCACCTGCCGGATCACCGGCACGGCATAGTCCGCGGTCGCCGCCGGATCGCCGGGGCCGTTCGACAGAAACACGCCGTCCGGCGCCAGCGCCATCACCTGCTCGAACGTCGCCGTCGCCGGCAGCACCGTCACCTTCGACCCGGCTTTAACAAGATTGCGGAAGATATTGCGTTTGCTGCCATAATCGATGGCGACGACATGCGGCCGCTGGTCGCTTTCCGGCTGGTCGTCCGACGCGCTATAGCCGAAGCCCAGCCGCCAGACGCCACCCGGCGCCTCCGCGCCCCAGCCGTAATGCGTCTCGGTCGACACGGTCTTCGCGAGGTCCATGCCCTCCAGCCCCGGCCAGCTGCGTGCCATGTCGAGCAGCAGCGGCACGTCGAACGTCCCGCTCGCCGAATGGGCGATCACGCCGTTGGGCGCGCCCTGCCCACGGATGCGCCGGGTCAGCGCACGCGTGTCGACCCCGGCCAGCCCGATCCGCGCGTGGCGCCGCATCCAGCCGTCCAGATTCTCCATCGCGCGGAAGCTGGACGGCGCGGTCGGCACCTCGCGCACGATCATGCCCAGCGCGTGCGGCCCGTCCGCCTCGACATCGTCGGGATTGGCGCCGACATTGCCGATATGCGGGAAGGTGAAGGCGATCATCTGCCCCGCGAACGACGGGTCGGTCATGATCTCCTGATAACCGGTCATCGCGGTGTGGAAGCACACCTCGCCCACCGCCTCGCCTTCCGCGCCGAAGCCATGGCCCCAGATCACCTCGCCGCTGGCAAGGACGAGGCAGCCGGTGGCGCCTTCGGGTTTATCGGGCGCAGCAGGAAGCGTGGCGTCGGCCATGATGCGGCGGGCACTCCAGTTGGTTTGTCGGCGATGTCGCTAAGTCCCGCCCGCTAGACCTAGGCCTCCCCCGCGTCAATAAGAGCGCCATGATTCGAGACGACATCAAATCCGCCCAGCTCGCCGCCATGAAGGCCGGCGACAAGGAAGCCCGCAACGCCATCTCGCTGATTCAGGCGGCGATCAAGAACCGCGACATCGAGGCGCGGACCGGCAAGGCGCCCGACGACGACGATGCGCTGGTGGTCGAGGTGCTGCAGAAAATGGTCAAGCAGCGCCGCGAATCGATCGCCATGTACCAGCAGGGCAACCGCCCCGAGCTGGCCGAGGCGGAGGGCAAGGAGGTCGCCGTGATCGAACGCTTCCTTCCCCAACAGATGAGCGAGGACGAGACCCGCACCGCGATCGAGGCGATCAAGGCCGAACTGGGCGCCGCGGGCATGAAGGACATGGGCCGCGTGATGGCCGAACTGAAGGCGCGCCACGCGTCGAGCCTCGACATGAGCAAGGCCAGCGGGCTGGTGAAGGCGGCGTTGTCGTAAGGCAAAAAGCTCCCCTCCCGCTCGCGGGAGGGGCTGGGGGAGGGCAGCGCAACCGTGGAGCCACGCACTAGGGCCCGCCTCCTCCGCAACAATCCCACGGAAGCGGAAGTTCGACTCTGGCGCGCGATCAGCGCCCGACAGGTGGCCGGCATCCGCTTCAATCGACAGGTGCCGATCGGCCCCTATATTTGCGACTTTGTCGCGCGCGGCATCAAGCTGGTGGTAGAGGTCGACGGTGGCCAGCACGCGAGCGACGATCCGGCCGAGATGCGTCGGACGGCGTTCCTGCAATCGCAGGGGTTCCATGTCGTCCGCTTCTGGAACCATGACGTCCTGTCCAATCTGGCCGGCGTCGTGGCTGAAATCGAGCGGGTGATTGCGGCACTGCCCTCCCCCAGCCCCTCCCGCTCGCGGGAGGGGAGCGAGGACGGCCTGCCGGGGTGAGCGCACCCCTGTCCTACATCAAGCCCTTCGGATTATACGAGAAGTCGCTCCTTCTCATTCCGGCGCCCGATCGTGTCAGCGACACGATTTACGCCTTACCTTAGCCTTACCTTCCACCGCGACGTTGCAGCGACACGCGTATTTCGCCATGGTACAATCGCGCGATGTCGCTGTCCCCCGCCTTCCTCGACGAGCTGCGCGCCCGCACGTCGCTGTCGGCGCTGATCGGCAAGACGACCAAGCTGCAAAAGGCCGGTCGCGAGATGCGCGGCTGCTGCCCGTTCCATAACGAGAAGACGCCCAGCTTCTATGTCAACGACGACAAGGGCTTCTATCACTGCTTCGGCTGTTCCGCGCACGGTGACGCGATCCGCTGGCTGACCGACCAGCGCGGCCTGCCCTTCATGGATGCGGTCAAGGAGCTGGCGCAGGCCGCCGGTATGGAACTGCCCGCGATGGATCGCCGCGCCGCCGAAAAGGCCGAACGCGCCAAGGGCCTGCACGAGGCGATGGCCGATGCCGCCACCTGGTTCGCCGAGCAGCTGAACGGCCTTGCCGGCAACGAGGCGCGGGCCCTGCTCGACCGGCGTGGCATCACCGCGGAGACCGCCCGCACCTTCGGCATGGGCTTCGCTCCCGATTCGCGCGGCCGGCTGAAGGCGGCGCTGGGCGAGTACGGCGATGCCATGCTGGTTGAGGCGGGCATGCTGATCCAGGTCGAGGGCAAGGAGCCGTACGACCGGTTCCGCGGCCGCCTGATGATCCCGATCCGCGACGCGCGTGGCCGGACCATCGCGTTCGGCGGCCGTATCCTGGACCAGGGCGAGCCGAAATACCTGAACAGCCCCGACACCCCGCTCTTCGACAAGGGGCGGACGCTCTACAATCTCGATCGCGCCGCCCCCGCCGCGCGCAAGGCCGGCCGTTTGCTGGTCGTCGAGGGATATATGGACGTCATCGCCCTGTCGCAGGCGGGGATCCACGAAGCCGTCGCCCCGCTCGGCACCGCGCTGACCGAGCATCAGCTGGAGCGGCTGTGGCGGATCGTCGACGTGCCGATCCTCTGCTTCGACGGCGACGCGGCCGGGCAGAAAGCCGCCCTGCGTGCCGCCCACCGCGCACTGCCGATGCTGGCGCCGGGTCGCAGCCTGTCGTTCGTCACCCTGCCGGCCGGGCAGGATCCGGACGACGTAGTGAAGGCCGGCGGGTCCCCGGCGATGGAAGCGCTGCTTCGCGCCACCGAGCCGTTGGTCGACCGGCTCTGGGCGGCCGAGCTCGCGGCAGAGGCGCTGGACACGCCCGAACAGCGCGCCGGTCTGAAGAGCCGGTTGCAGGAGCTTGCCGGCGGCATCGCCGATGCCGGCGTTCGCGGCGAGTACCAGTCCGAGTTCCGCCGTCGGTTCGATGCACATTTCACGCCGCAGCGTCGCCCCTTCCGCCCGCTGGGGAGCGGCAAACAGCCGTGGCGTCCGCCGACCCCGGTGACGGAGGATGCCAAGGCGTTCCGCGCCGCCGGGATCGACCGCGTGCTGGCCAAGGCGGTGCTCGCCGGCCTGATCCGCCACCCGGCGGAGATCGCGCGGCACATGGAGGTGCTTGGCAGCCTGCGCATGGCCGAGGGTGCGCTCGGCCGGCTGTTCGAGGCGGTGGTCGACGTCGCGCTGGAGGACGGCCGACGCGCCCACGCCGCGCCCGCCCACTCCGCGCTTGATAGCGAGCGGCTGGTCACCATATTGGCACGGTCCGGTTTCGAGGCGATCGCCAGCGATCTGCTTCGGGCCGATGCCATGCCCTACACGTTCACGCAGAAATCCGGCGACGAGGCGCGTGCCCGCGAAGACCTCGACGAAGCGATCGCCATCCTGATCGCGCGTCCAGAGGTGGATGCCCAGCTCGCCACGGCGACCCAGGCGATGCAGGCGCGCTTCACGGATGAGGCGTTCGAACGGCAGGTAGCATTGGTCAGAGAGAAACAGGCGTTGGAATTGCGGCTTGCCAACCTATGTCAGGCACACGAAGACGCCCGAGCGTTGGGACCCGAGGGTAATTGATGGCGAAGGCTAATATGGCGGACACGGCCGAGGCACCGGACACGGGCGATGCGCCGCTGATCGACCTCAACGATGCATCGATCAAGAAGGTGATCGCCCGCGCGAAGAAGCGTGGCTACATCACCTATGATCAGCTGAACGAGGCGCTGCCCCAGGGCGAGATGTCGTCCGATCAGATCGAGGACATGACCTCGGCCCTGAACGAGATGGGCATCAATATCGTCGAGAACGAGGAAGCCGGCGAGGACGGCGAGCCCGAGGAGCGCGCCGACGACGGCGACGAGGCCGAGGCGCCCGAGGGCGAGGCCGATGCCGCCCTGCCCGAGAAGAAGAAGGAAACCGTCGATCGCACCGACGATCCGGTCCGCATGTACCTGCGCGAGATGGGAGCGGTCGAGCTGCTGTCGCGCGAGGGCGAGATCGCCATCGCCAAGCGGATCGAGGCCGGCCGCGATACGATGATCCTTGGCCTGTGCGAATCGCCGATCACCTTCAACGCCATCATCGACTGGTCGACCGCGCTGAACGAGGGCACGATGCAATTGCGCGAGATCCTCGATCTCGACGCGATGCTGTCCAAGGGACCGTCGGCGGAGCAGGTCGAGGGCGCCGAGGACGAAGGCGACGAGATTTCGGAGAAGAGCGCCGGCCCTTCCTACAAGGAAGAGGACGACATCAAGGAAGAGCCGTCGGCCGACGAGGACGACGACATGACCGAGCGGCGGGCGCCGCGGCCGTCCGACGACGAGGAAGAGGACAATACCCTCTCACTCGCGCAGATGGAGGAGCAGCTCAAGCCGCAGGCACTGGAGCGGTTCGCCAACATCACGGCGCTCTACAAGAAGTTCGCGAAGCTCCAGCAGAGCCGGCTCGACGCGATGGCGGCGGGCGGCGAGCTGACGCCGGCGGATGAGCGCAAGTACCAGAAGCTGCGCGAGGAGCTGACCGCCGAGGTCGAGAGCGTCCAGTTCCACAACGCCAAGATCGAGTATCTGGTCGACCAGCTCTATGCCTTCAACCGCCGGCTGACCGCGCTCGGCGGGCAGATGCTGCGGCTGGCGGAGCGCCACAAGGTCAACCGCAAGGACTTCCTGGACCGCTATGTCGGCCACGAGCTCGACGATACCTGGCTGCAGACCGTCGGCAAGCTCGACAAGAAATGGACCGCCTTCGCCACCAACGAGGGCGACGCCGTCGACCGGATCCGCATCGAGATCGGCGAGATCGCCCAGCAGACCGGCATGGCGCTCACCGAGTTCCGCCGGATCGTCAACATGGTCCAGAAGGGCGAGCGCGAGGCGCGCATCGCCAAGAAGGAGATGGTCGAGGCGAACCTGCGCCTCGTGATCTCGATCGCGAAGAAATACACCAACCGCGGGCTGCAGTTCCTGGATCTGATCCAGGAGGGCAATATCGGCCTGATGAAGGCGGTGGACAAATTCGAGTATCGTCGCGGCTACAAGTTCTCGACCTACGCGACGTGGTGGATCCGTCAGGCGATCACCCGCTCGATCGCCGATCAGGCGCGCACGATCCGCATCCCGGTCCACATGATCGAGACGATCAACAAGCTGGTCCGCACCAGCCGCCAGTTCCTCCACGAGCAGGGCCGCGAGCCGACGCCGGAGGAGATGGCCGAGCGCCTCTCGATGCCGCTCGAGAAGGTCCGCAAGGTGATGAAGATCGCCAAGGAACCGATCAGCCTCGAGACGCCGATCGGCGACGAGGAGGATTCGCACCTGGGCGACTTCATCGAGGACAAAAACGCCGTCATCCCCGTCGACGCGGCGATCCAGGCCAATCTGAAGGAAACGGTGACCCGCGTCCTCGCCAGCCTCACGCCCCGCGAGGAGCGCGTGCTGCGCATGCGGTTCGGCATCGGCATGAACACCGATCATACGCTGGAAGAGGTCGGCCAGCAGTTCTCGGTCACGCGCGAACGCATTCGCCAGATCGAGGCGAAGGCGCTCCGAAAGCTGAAGCATCCAAGCCGCAGCCGCAAGATGCGCAGCTTCCTCGATCAGTAACCGCAAAGGCCCGACGATGACGATGACGGCCGCCGGCCGCATACTGGCGGAGACGTTCGACCGGATCGTCATCGTCAACTTGGCCCGACGTCCGGATCGTCGGCGCGAGATGGTGGAACAACTGGCCCGAATCGGGCTGTCGTTCGATCATCCGAAGGTGCTGCGCTTCGACGCTTGTACTTTCGACGACCCCGCGGGCTTTCCCACGCCGGGCACCCGCGGCTGCTTTCACAGTCATCTCGGCGTGTGGCGGGACGCGGCCAAACGGGGCGACCGGTCCGTCCTGCTGCTGGAGGACGACCTCGACTTTGTCGATGACATCGACCGGCGGCTGCCGGCGGCCATGGCGGCGCTAGCTGAGCGAGACTGGACCATGTTCTATGGCGGGGTCTTGCAATGGACGCCCGCAGCGGAGGCCACGTCGCCGCTCGCACTGGCTGGAGCGGATGAACCGATCATGGGCGGCCATTTCGTCGCGGTTCGCGGTGACGCCATTGCCGACCTTGCCAGCTATCTGACGGCGATCCTGACCCGTCCTGCCGGCTGCCCCGACGGCGGCCCCATGCATGTCGATGGCGCCTATGGCTGGTTCCGCAAGGCCAACCCCTCGCTCCAGACGTGGGTCGCGCATCCGGACCTCGGCGTGCAGCGATCCTCCCGAACCGACATCCACCAGCTTGGCTGGAAGGATCGCCTGCCGGGAGTCCGGCAGCTGACCTCGACCGCAAGGCGCCTGCGCCGCGCGTTGCGGTAACCGTCCTTGGGATGGGCGACTGCCCGAACGGAAAGCCCCGCTCCTTCCTGCGAAGGGCGGGGCTTTCGTACGTCAAGGCTGACGGGACACTGCCCCCGCAGCGATCACTCGGCGGCGGCAGTGCCCTTGGCAGGGCGCGTATCGCGGCGCTCGGCGATGCGTGCCGACTTGCCGGTACGGCCACGCAGGTAATAGAGCTTGGCGCGACGGACGGCACCCTTGCGGACGACCTCGATCGAATCGATGTTCGGCGAGTAGAGCGGGAACACGCGCTCGACGCCTTCGCCGAAGCTGATCTTGCGGACCGTGAAGCTCGATCCCATGCCCTTGTTCGAGCGCGCGATGCAGACGCCCTCATACGCCTGGACGCGGGTCCGCTCGCCCTCGACCACCTTCACGCCGACCTTCAGCGTATCGCCGGGGCGGAACTCGGGGATCGCGCGCTTCTCGGTCAGCTTCTGGATCTGCTCGGCTTCGAGCTGCTGGATCAGGTTCATGTCTCAGTCCTTCGTTCGCCGCGCGCCAGAGGGCGGCTGGACCCGAGCGCCCTCGTGGCGCTCCCAAAGGTCCGGCCGCCTTAGCCGTGTATCGGTCTCGGCCATGGACTTGCGCCAGGCCGCGATCCTCGCATGATCCCCCGATCGCAGCACTTCGGGGATCGTGCGCCCTTCCCATGTCACTGGTCGGGTATAATGCGGATATTCGAGGAGCCCGCTTTCGAAGCTCTCATCATCCCCGCTAGAAGCCGCGCCCATTACACCGGGGAGCAGCCGAACGCAAGCGTCGAGCAGGACCAGCGCCCCCATCTCCCCGCCGGAGAGGACATAGTCGCCGATCGATACTTCTTCGATCCGGCGGCCTTCGAACAGGCGCTCGTCGAAGCCCTCGAACCGGCCGCAGAGGACGGTCACTCCCTGCCCCGCCGCCAGCGCCCGGATGCGCGCCTGCGAAAGCGGCCGCCCCCGCGGGGTCATCGCCAGAACGTGTCGGTCGTCGGCGACGCTGTCGAGGGCAGCCGCCACGACATCGGCGCGGAGCACCATGCCGGCGCCGCCGCCCGCCGGAGTGTCGTCCACCGAACGGTGCCGGTCGGTGGCGAAGTCGCGGATCTGGACGGTGTCGATCGCCCAGCGCCCCTCGCGCAGGGCGCGGCCGGCGAGGCTGTGACCAAGGGGTCCCGGGAACATCTCCGGGTAGAGAGTGACGACGGTGGCGCGGAACATGGTCATGACGCCGGCGCGAAGTCGAGGACCTGAAGCGACAGCGACGGCGTCGGTGCCCGCTGGACGCGGCCGGCCACCTTGCCCGTGTCGCAGGTCCAGACGAAACGGCCCTCCATTGCCGAGACGGGGACGATCGGCTCCGTCATCGGACAGCGACCCACCGTCCGCCCGAGCTCCGCAATCTCGGCGCGGCGGCGTTCGCGGCTGCGATCGAGCAGGACGTTGCCGGCGAGTGGGGCTGCCGCCGCGTCGCCCCGCCGCCATGCCGCTCGTGCCGCGTCGTAGGCAGCGGCAAGACCGCTGGATACGGCCAGCGCGCGCGGCGTCGCCAGGCCGGCGGCGTGCAGGACGAGCAGCGCCTGCATCGCCGGTACCGACGGGGCGGCGTAGGTGCGGTTGGCGAAGGCGAAGATGCCGATGCCGGCATCGGGCAACAGCGCCACGACCGACCCGTAGCCCGGATAGCCGCCGGTATGCGTCACCACCCGCCCCAGGTCGCAGTCACCTATGACGAACCATCCCTTGGCATAGGCAACGGGCTGGCGGCAGGCGGTGCCGAGCGCCGGGTACCGGTCGCGGACGGCGACGAAGTTGGCTCCCTCGACGATGCCGCGCACGGTCGAGCGGCGGACCGGGGCATCGTCTGCGCCGTCCCGCGCGGGCCAGCCGGAAAGGAGGAAGGCGACCCACCGGGCATAGTCGTTGGCGGTGGTTTGCAGGCCGCCCATCGCGCCGAACGCACCGTCGGCCATGTCCGGCTCGCGCAGCCAGGCGCCGTCCTGCCACCGATAGCCGAGCGCTCGCTGCGCCTGCGGGCCGGTCAGTACGTCGTAGCCGGTCGACGTCATGCCGAGCGGGCCTAAGAAGGCGCGGGTGATCCAGTCCTGATAAGGGGCGCCGCCGACGTTGGACACGATGCGCCCGAGGGTCGCGTAGCCGAAGTTCGAATACTCCATGCCGAGCCCCGGCGCCTGCGCGAAGGGAACTCCGGCGGCGAGCATGCTGGTGAAGGCGGGTTCGGACAGCGGCTGCTGGCGATCCCCCCATGGGTTGTCCTCGACATAGCCGGCGGTGTGGTGGAGCAGGTCGGCGACGCGGACATGGGGAGAGTCGGTCGTCGGATAGCGCCAGCGGGCCATTTCGGGGACATAGCGCTCGGCCGGCGCCTCCAGCGACAGCTTGCCCTCGTCGCGCAGCTTCAGGATGGCGAGCGCGGTGAACGCCTTGGACATGGAGGCGATGCGGAAGCGGGTATCGGCGGTGACCGGGCGGCGGGTGTCGACGTCCTGTACGCCCAGGCCGCGGACCAGCACCAGACGCCCGTCGCTGACGATGCCGTAGACCAGCCCGGGGATGTGGCGGTCGCGCATATCCGTCTGGAACAGGGCGGTGAGCCGCGGCTCCATGGCGGCGATGGCCGGCGCAGGTCGGGTTGCGGCCGGGGCGGGGGCGGCGAGCGCAGCGGCGATCGGGAGGAGGAAGCGGATCATTCCCGCTTCCTAAGCATGCCGGTCGCCGATTGCATCAGGAACCCCGACCGGCCGATGCGCGCTTCACGCGCATGGATGACTGCATCATCATCGGCGCGGGGCCGGCCGGACTGACGGCGGCGATCTATCTGGCGCGGTTCCGGCTGGACATCCGGCTGTTCGATTCGGGGGACAGCCGGGCGGCGTGGATCCCCCGCACCAACAACCATGCCGGCTATCCCGAGGGCATCCCCGGCCGCGACCTGCTGGCGCGGATGCAGGAGCAGGCGGCGCGGTTCGGCGCGGTGCGGGAGGAGGCGGAGGTGACCGCGATCGAGGTGATCGACGGCGGCTTCGCGGTGCGGGCGGGCGAGCGGACGGCGCGGGCCCGGTCCGTGCTGCTGGCGACCGGCGTGGTCAACAACCGGCCACAGATGGACGTCGGCCTGCACAGCCGGGCGCTGGCGGCCGGGCTGCTGCGGTACTGCCCGATCTGCGACGGGTACGAGGTGACCGACAGGCGGGTGGGCGTGATCGGGCGGGGGCAGCACGGGACCAAGGAGGCGCTGTTCCTGCGCAGCTACACCCGCGACGTGACACTGATCAGCCCCGAGGAGGAGCTGGACCTGGACGCGAGCTGCGAGGCGGCGCTGAACGAGGCGGGGGTCGTGCGGGTGCAGGGCCCGTGCGGCGGCTTCGCGATCGAGGACGACCGCTTCGCCTTCGACACGGCGGAGGGGAGGATGGCATTCGACAGCGTCTATCCGGCGATGGGATCGGTGATCCGGTCGCAGCTGGCGGTGAAGGCGGGTGCGGTGGCCACGGCGGAGGGGTGCCTGGAGGTGGACGACCATCAGCGGACCAGCATCCCCGGTCTGTTCGCGGCGGGCGACGTGGTGAAGGGGCTGGACCAGATCAGCCATGCGATGGGCGAGGCCGGGGTGGCGGCGACGACGATCCGGAATATGCTGAACGATCAACGACCTATGCGGCGTTAGCGGCGGAAGGTAAGGCTAAGGTAAGGCGTAAACACGGTCGTCGCGGCGTGGAAGGTGAGGCTAAGGTAAGGCCTGAACGCGTTTTGGAATGGGTTCGACGACGGCATTCTGCCGCACGGTACGACGTGGGCGAACGTACCACGCTCGACCGACGATCTCAGGGTTTTGGATCATCACCCCGGCGACGGTCGGGTGAAATTCGCATTCGATCACCACGGACGCTCCGGCTGGACCCCGGCCTTCGCCGGGGTGGTGAAGAAGGGTGTGCGACGATCCTTCTCCGGGCGGTGATGTACAGGAAGCGCGGCCGTGTAGGACAGGCGGTCCTTCAATCGAGCCAGGCGGGATCGACGACCAGCCGGCTGGCGTCCCACTCGGGTACCGCTTCGATCCGCATCGGGATCATGAAGCGCTTGCCGGTCGGGCGCTCGATCTCGACGACGTCGCCGGCGCCGAAATTGTCGATGGCGACGACCGTTCCGATCGCCGTGCCGTCGGTGGCGACGGCGGGCAGGCCGAGCAGGTCGGCGTGGTAATATTCACCCTCCGCCAGCGGGGGCAGCGCCGTTCGCGGGACGGTGAGCGTCGTGCCGCGCATCGCCTCTGCAGCGGTGCGATCCTTCACCTCGGCAAAACGGGCGATCGCACCGTTGCCGCCGTGGCGGAGCGAGGTGAGCGTCAGCGCGCCATTGTTGAAGCTTCGGTGCGCCGACAGATCGTCGGCGAACACCTTCAGCCGCACCTCGCCCGCCACGCCGTGCGCGCCGATGACGGCGGCCAGCGTGACGGGCGGCAGTGCATTTTGCCCGGCGACGGTATCAGCCTTGGGGAGAGCCATGTTCCTCCGCTGGCGCATCGTCGGCGCCTTCGGCCGGGTCCAGCGCGGACTGGCCCTGGTTGGTCGCATCCTCGAGATCGTCGGGCGCGGTACGGGGATCGGGATCCTGGATCATCATGCACTCCCTTGGCGGAACGAACATCGGGAACGCATGACATCCGGATCGGCTGCGACGGGACGAAGCGCCGAGGCCACGTCCCGTCGCAGACGGTCGCTGCTTACTGCTCGGCCGTCGCGTCGGCGGCCGGCTCTGCCTCGGCAGCGGGTGCCTCGGCCGGCGCCGATGCCGCGGCTGCGGCCTCCGCCTCGGCGTCCTGCTGCGCCTTCAGCTTCTCGGCACGCTCCTCGGCGCGCTCGGTCGCCTTCTCGCCCGGCTTGCCCTTGTTCGGGTTCTGGCGGGCGGCGCGCTCACGAACGCCGGCGACGTCGAGGAAGCGGGCGACGCGGTCGGTCGGCTGGGCGCCGTTCGACAGCCAGTGCTTCGCACGATCGGCATCGAGGACAATGCGCTTCTCGTCGTCCTTGGCGAGCAGCGGGTTGTAGTTGCCGATCTTCTCGATGAACTTGCCATCGCGCGGGCTGCGCGCGTCGGCGACGACGATGCGGTAGTAGGGGCGCTTCTTGGAGCCGCCACGCGACAGTCGGATGCTGAGTGCCATTATCGGTATTCCTTCTTCATGTTCGTCACCCCGGCACTGGCCGGCGCTTTATGGTTGATGTTTCGCCTGACCACCGGGTGGCCCCTGCCTGCGCAGGGACGACGATGGAGGCGTGTCGTCACTTCTTCTTGATGAAGTTCTCGAAGCCGGGGGGAAGCTGGGGCATGCCCCCCGCCCCGCCGCCCAAGCCAGGCAGGTTTCCGGGCAGACCGGCACCGCCGGCCTTGCCCATCATGTCGCCCAGACCCGGGCCGCCCAGCGCGTTGCCGATGCCGGCCATGCCGCCGGCCGGACCGCCGCGGCCCAGCATCGCCATCATGCCCTTGATCCCGCCCATCTTGCGGATCTTCTTCATGGCGGTGGACATCTCCTGGTGCATCTTCAGGAGCTTGTTGACCTCCTGCACCGTGGTGCCCGACCCCTTGGCGATGCGGATCTTGCGCTTGGCGTTGATCAGCTCGGGCTTGTTCCGCTCCTTCACGGTCATCGACCCGATCATCGCGTCCATGTGGATCAGGACCTTGTCGCCACCGGCCTGCTGGAGTGCGCCCTGCGCCTTCTTCATGCCGGGCATCATGCCCGCGAGCGCACCGAGCCCACCCATGCGGCGCATCTGCGCCAGCTGGCCACGCAGGTCGTTCATGTCGAACTGACCCTTGGCCATCTTGGCGGCCATCCGCTCGGCGTCTTCCTGCTGGATCGACTCCGCGGCACGCTCGACCAGCGAGACGACGTCGCCCATGCCAAGAATGCGGCCGGCGACACGCTCGGGATGGAAGGCCTCCAGCGCATCCATCTTCTCGCCGGTGCCGGCGAACTTGATGGGCTTGCCGGTGACCGAGCGCATCGACAGCGCGGCGCCGCCGCGCGCGTCGCCGTCCATCCGGGTCAGCACCACGCCGGTCAACGGCACCTGATCCGAGAAGTTCTGCGCGACGTTGACCGCGTCCTGACCGGTCAGCGAATCGACGACGAGCAGGATTTCCTGCGGCCGGGCGATGTCGGCGACCGCCTTCATCTCGTCCATCAGCGCCTGATCGACATGGAGACGACCGGCGGTGTCGAGCATCAGGACGTCATAACCCTGAAGCTTCGCCGCCTGCATCGCGCGGCGGGCGATCTCGACCGGCTGCTGGCCGGGAACGATCGGCAGCGTCGCGACATCGACCTGCGTGCCGAGGGTCGCCAGCTGCTCCTGCGCATTGGGGCGATTGACGTCGAGCGACGCCATCAGCACCTTCTTGCGCTCGCGGCCCGTCAACCGCTTGGCGATCTTGGCGGTGGTGGTGGTCTTCCCCGAGCCCTGAAGGCCGACCATCATGACGACGGCGGGGGGCGTGACGTCGAGCAGCAGCGTCGATTCGTCGGCGCCCAGCATCGCGATCAGCGCGTCGTGGACGATCTTGACGACCTGCTGACCCGGCGTGACCGAGCGCAGCACGCCCTGGCCGATCGCCTGCTCGGTCACCTTGTCGACGAAATCGCGGGCGACAGGCAGCGCCACATCCGCCTCGAGCAGCGCGACGCGCACTTCGCGCATCGCGCCGCGCACATCCGCCTCGGTCAGCGCACCGCGACCGCGCAGCCGGTCGAAGACGCCGCCAAGCCGGTCGCTCAAGCTCTCGAACATCGCCTATCCAGCCTCTTGTACCCGCCAAACGCAAAAGCGCCGGCGGGCGAAACTCGCCGGCCAGCGGGCACGCCGCGCCGGGGCGGTCGTGCTGATCTTCAGCGTCCGGCTAAACGAACGTGGGCGGCGGTATAGGTTAGTTTAACTCGACGCACAACCCGAGCACCTCCCGTCACCCCGGACTTGATCCGGGGTCTCGCTTTACCGGTCACCGGAACAGGAAGCGGGATCCCGGCTCAAGGCCGGGATGACGATGAAGGACGCTACCAGCCTCCGCCCGTTTCCTCCAGCCACGCCTGCTCCTCGGCGGTCGTTTCCCGGCCGAGCGCGGCGTTGCGGCCGGGGAAGCGGGCGAAGCGGCGGAACACGTCGCGGTGATCGCGGGCGAAGGCGGCATTCTCCTCGATCCCCAGCGCCTCGAACCGTTCGACGCTCATGTCCTGCAAGGGACCGTCCTCGGCATGCATGAGCGGCATGTAGAGGAAGACCCGGCGTTCGGGCGACAGGCGTGCGCCCCCCCCCGTCGCGGATCGCGGCCAGCGTCAGGCGCACCGCGAGGTCGTCCGCCTCGAACGCGCGGGCGGTGCCGCGATGGATGTTGCGCGAGAACTGATCGAGCAGGATGATCGCGGCGAGGAGCGTGTCGGGATCGCTCCGCCAGGCGGCCGCATCGCTCGCCAGTACCGCGTCGCGTGCGGTGCCGAAGCGGTCGGCGATCACACGGTCGCGGGCCGCATCCTTGCCGAACTGCTGTTCCTTCGTCAGGGCGAACCAACAGTCCAGCACGGCGCGCGCCATGTCATGGACTTGAGGGCCGCCGGTCACTAGATCGCTCGCCATGTCTTTCCCCGAGCCGGAGGTCGTCAGCCTCGGCTGTCGGCTGAACATTGCCGAGAGCGAAACGATCCGTACGCTGGCCGCCGGGCGCGACATGGTGGTGGTGAACAGCTGCGCGGTGACCAACGAGGCGGTCAAGCAATCGCGCGCCGCCATCCGCCGCGCGGCCCGCCTGCGGCCGGATGCCGAGCTGGTGGTGACGGGCTGCGCGGCCGAGATCGATCCCGCAGCGTTCGCGGCGATGCCGGAAGTGTCGCGGGTGGTCGGAAACGTCGCCAAGCTGCGCCCGGACAGCTGGGGCGCGGCCGCGGCCGCCGTGCCGACCGTCTTTGCCGGGCACGCCCGCGCCTTTGTCGAGGTGCAGAACGGGTGCGACCACTCGTGCACCTTCTGCATCATCCCGCAGGGCCGCGGGACCAGCCGGTCGTCGCCGGCGGGCGCGGTGGTCGACCGGGTCCGGGCGCTGGTGGACGCGGGGCACCGCGAGGTGGTGCTGACCGGCGTCGACCTGACCAGTTACGGCCCCGACCTGCCGGGCGCGCCGACGCTGGGGATGCTGGTGGAGCGGATCCTGCGCCACGTGCCGGCGCTGGAGCGGCTGCGGCTGCGGCTGTCGTCGCTCGATTCGGTCGAGATCGACGACCGGCTGTTCGCGATCGTGACGCAGGACGAACGGGTGATGCCGCACCTGCACCTGTCGCTGCAGGCGGGCAGCGACCTGATCCTGAAGCGGATGAAGCGGCGGCACACGCGCGGGCAGTCGGTCGCGCTGGTCGATCGGCTGCTGGCGGCGCGGCCGGCGATCGCGATCGGGGCGGACCTGATCGCCGGCTTTCCGACCGAGGACGAGGCGATGTTCGCCGATACGCTGGCGCTGATCGCCGATGCGCGGATCGTCCACGCGCATATCTTCCCCTTCTCCCCGCGGACCGGCACGCCGGCGGCGCGGATGCCGCAGGTGGCGCCCGACGTGCGGCGCGAACGGGCGGCACGGCTGCGCGCGGCGGCGGCGACCGCGCGGCGGAGCTGGCTGGCGACGCTGGTCGGCACCCGCCAGGCGATGCTGGTCGAGCGGCCCGGCGACCGCGGCCATGCGCCCAACCACGCCGCCATCACCTGTTCCACCGTGGCGGAGCCCGGCAGCGTCCGGGACGTTCGGATCACCGGCGCCACCGATACTGGCCTGATCGGATCAATGACATGAGCACGACACCTTCGTGGCACGAGAAGCTGCTGGGCGGATTCCGCCGGACGTCGGACCGGCTGGTCGGCAATCTCGCCGGGCTGGGCGGCGCGCGGCTGGACGACGACACGCTGGACGAGATCGAGGAGGCGCTGATCGCGTCCGACCTGGGCCCCGCCACCGCGGGGAATATCCGCACGCGCCTGGCCGAGGGCACGTTCGGGCGCGACATGGAGGAGCTGGGCATCAGGCTGGTCGTGGCCGAGGAGGTCGAGAAGGCGCTGGCGAAGGTGGCGACGCCGCTGGAGATCGATGCCTTTCCGCGACCGCAGGTGATCCTGGTGATCGGCGTGAACGGATCGGGCAAGACGACGACGATCGCCAAGCTGGCGCACCTGTTCATGGAGCAGGATTACGGCGTGATGCTGGCCGCCGGCGACACGTTCCGGGCGGCGGCGATCGGGCAGCTGAGGACCTGGGCGGACCGCGTGGGCGTGCCGATCGTGACCGGCAAGGAGGGCGGCGACGCGGCCGGCATCGTGTTCGAGGCGGTGAAGCAGGCGACGGCGACGGGGATCGACGTGCTGATCGTCGACACCGCCGGCCGCCTGCAGAACAAGCGCGAGCTGATGGACGAGCTGTCCAAGATCCGCCGCGTGCTGGGGCGGCTGAACCCCGAGGCGCCGCACGACGTGGTGCTGGTGCTGGACGCGACCACGGGGCAGAATGCGCTGAACCAGATCGAAGTGTTCCGCGACGTGGCGGGGGTGACCGGCCTCGTCATGACCAAGCTGGACGGGACGGCGCGGGGCGGCGTGCTGGTCGCGGCGGCGGAGCGGTACGGCCTGCCGATCCACGCGATCGGCGTGGGCGAGGGCATGACCGACCTGCGGCCGTTCGACGCCAACGAGGTCAGCCGCATCATCGCCGGCGTCGAAGGGGTACGGAAGTGACGGTTTCCCGCGACATCACCGACGATGCGGCCCTGCGCGCGACCGAGCTGCGCGAGGGATCGGCGGGGGTCCGCATGGCGGTCGACTATGCGCCGCTGATCGTCTTCTTCCTCGTCAATTTCCTGGCGCCGGCCGAGCCGATGATGCGGCTGGTCGCGGCGTTCAGCGGCATATTGAGCGACATGGACCGGCTGGGAGCGCTGGTCATCGCGCGGGTGATCTGCGCGACGGGCGCGTTCGTGATCGCCACGGTGATCGCGATCGTCGTGTCGCGGGTGAAGCTGGGCCATGTATCGCCGATGCTGTGGATATCGGGCGTGCTGGTCGTCGTGTTCGGCGGGCTGACGATCTATTTCCACGATCCACGCTTCATCCAGATGAAGCCGACCATCGTCTATGCGACGTTCTGCGCGGTACTGGTGTTCGGACTGGTGACGGGGCGGCCGCTGCTGGAAGGGCTGCTGGGCACCGCCTATCCCGGTCTTAGCGCGCTTGGCTGGCGCAAGCTGACGCGCAACTGGGCGGTGTTCTTCGCCGGCATGGCGGTGCTGAACGAGGTGGTGTGGCGCAACGCCGGCTGGAACTTCTGGGTCGGCTTCAAGCTGTGGGGCGCCATCCCGCTGACGCTGGGGTTCGCGATCGCCAATCTGCCGATGCTGTTGCGGCATGGCCTGCAGGCGGGCGATGCCGATGCGGCAGCGAAGGAATTGCCGCCGGAGTGATCCCGACCCGTCACCCCGGCCATGGCCGGGATGACGGGAGGGAACTTGCGTTTACTTCGCGACGGCGTCGTAGCGCTGGCCGACGGTGTCCCAGTCGACCACGTCCCACCATGCCTTCAGATAGCCGGGACGGTCGTTCATGTAGGTGAGGTAATAGGCGTGTTCCCACACGTCGTTGCCAAGCAGCGGCGTGCCGGGATCCTTGGCATCGTCCATCAGGGGATTGTCCTGATTGGGCGTGCTCGTCACCTTCAGCTTGCCCGACGCATCAGCGATCAGCCACGCCCAGCCCGAACCGAACTGGCCCGCGCCCTTGGTGTTGAACTCCTCCTTCAGCTTGTCGAGCCCGCCGAAATCGCGGTCGATCGCCTCGGCGAGCTTGCCGGAGGGCTGGCCACCGCCCTGCTTCATGGTCTTCCAGAAGAAGTCGTGGTTCCAGTAGCCGCCGCCATTGTTGCGGATGCCGGCCGGCAGTGACGAGATCATGCCGAGGATGTCCTCGATCGACTTGCCCGCCAGCTTGTCGTCGGCGGCGACGAACTCGTTCAGCTTGTTGGTGTAGGCGGCGTGGTGCTTGTCGTGGTGGAACGTCATCGTCTCCTTCGAGATCGTCGGCTCCAGCGCGTCATAGGCATAAGGAAGGGGTGGCAATTCGAACGCCATCTGGCTTCTCCTGATTGGGTCGCACGGCAAACGCGCGGCACCCCCAATTGGTCCGTCGCCGGCAGTTACGCAACCGTTCCGATCAGATCGTGGCGGCGCAGCGCGTGGCGCAGCTGGTCGTAGGACAGGCCGAGCGCCTCGGCGGTCTGGCGCTGGTTGAACCGATGTTCGGCCAGGCTGCGGGCGAGCAGATCCCGCTCGAACGAGGCCACGCGCGACTTGAAGTCCGACGGACCGATCTCGCAGGCGGTAACCTCTTCGTCGTCCGAAGCGGGCTGCACCGGCTGCGGCGGGGCGGCAGCCTGATCGGCGCGGGTGACGGCCGCCGCCTGCGGCTGCGGACGATAGGGCGAGGCGAAGGGATCGATCTCGATATGGTCGATCGGTCCGCGATCCTCCCACCGGTACACCGCGCGTTCGACGACGTTACGCAGCTCGCGGACGTTGCCGGGCCAGCGATGCCGGGTCAGCTGCTCGAGCGCGGCGGGGCCGAAGCCGTGCCAGCGGTCGCGGCTCAGCTCGGCCGCCATTCGCCGCCCGAAATGATCGGCGAGGACGTGGATATCGCCGGCGCGGCTGCGCAGCGGCGGCAGCGTCACCACCTCGAACGACAGCCGGTCGAGCAGATCGGCGCGAAACTCGTGCCGGTCGACCTTGTCGGGCAGGTGTTCGTTGGTGGCCGCGACGATGCGGACGTCGACGCGCAAGGGCCGCGACGAGCCGATGCGGGTGATCTCGCCATATTCCACCGCGCGCAGCAGCCGCTCCTGCGCGCCCATCGACAGGGTGCCGAGCTCGTCGAGGAACAGCGTGCCGCCGTCCGCCTCCTCGAACCGGCCGACGCGCGCCTTGGTCGCGCCGGTGAAGGCGCCCGCCTCGTGCCCGAACAGCTCCGCCTCGATCAGCGTCTCGGGCAGCGCGGCGCAGTTCATCACCACCAGCGGCTGGTCCCAGCGGGGCGACAGGCGGTGCAGCCGCTCTGCGACGAGTTCCTTGCCGGTTCCCCGCTCGCCGATCACCAGCACCGGACGATCGAGTGCCGCCGCGCGGCTGGCGCGTTCGAGAGCGTCGAGAAACGCCCCCGACTGGCCGATGACCTGGCTTGCCCGTTCCATCGCCGATGATTGGCGTAGAATCCCAACGCTTGGCAAGCCCCGGTGTGACGGAGGCAGTATTCCGCGCATAGCAAGATCAGCGAGCGCGATCCACAAGCCGTTGTTTCAATTGGGTAAGTTTCGACTGCTGCGCAACGATGGTGGGTGGTTCCCGGATTTGGCACGCCCCCTGCAATACCTCGGACATACCGCCCCGGCGGACACACACAGCATCACGGAGGACACCATGTTCAAGGATTTCGCCAGCAAGTTCGCCGCCCTGACCCTCACCGTCCTGACCAGCGCGACGCTGATCGTGAGTGCGGTCGGGCCCGCGACCGCACAGGACGGCAAGGCAGCTGTCGCCAGCGCCACCCGCTTCATGGCATAAGCGCATGAACGCCATTCCCGCCCCTCAGGAGTTCATGATGGGAATTTTCAGCCGAACCCGCGACATCGTCGCCGCCAACTTCGCCGATCTGCTCGACAAGGCGGAAGACCCGTCGAAGATGATCCGGATGATCATCCTCGAGATGGAAGAGACGCTGGTCGAGGTGCGCGCCTCCGCGGCGCGGACGATCGCCGACCAGAAGGAGATGCGGCGGCACATCGGCAAGCTGGAACAGCTGCAGACCAATTGGACCGAGAAGGCGGAACTGGCACTGTCGAAGGACCGCGAGGACCTGGCCAAGGCGGCGCTGGTCGAGCGGCAGAAGGCCACCGACATGGCCGACCAGCTGAAGGCGGAGATCCAGGTTCTGGACGACGCGCTGCGCGCCTCCGAAGAGGACATCGCCAAGTTGCAGGGCCGCCTGCGCGAGGCGCGGAACAAGCAGTCGTCGATCCAGACGCGGCTGGAGAGCGCCAACAACCGGTATCGCCTGCGCGACATGTATGCCGGCCCCAAGACGCAGGAGGCGTTCAGCCGCTTCGGCGAGCTGGAGCGCCGCGCCGACGAGGCCGAGGGCCGTGCCGAGGCGATGGGCCTGGGCGTGTCGAAGAGCCTGGAGGACGAGATCGCCGAGTTGCGCCAGAGCGACCGGGTCGATGCCGAACTGGCGGCGCTGAAGGCCCGCCTGAACAAGTCGGAGGGGTGAGATGCTCGATGAAGTGCTGCTCCCCGTCCTCATCTGCGGCATGCTGTTCATCGGCCTGCCCTGGCTGATCCTCCACTATGTCTCGCAGTGGAAGCGGGCGCCGAAGATCACCGAGGAGGACGAGCGGATGCTGGACGAGATGTACAATCTCGCCCGCCGCCTGGAGGACCGCCTGAACACCGTCGAGCGCATCGTCGCCGCCGACAATCCCGAGTGGAAGCCGGGACTGAACGCGCCGCAGACGCCGACCCAGTATCAACTCGACCGCAACCTTGACCGGAGCAACTGAGATGGCCGCCCGTACCCAATTCTACCTGAACAAGCAGGACGCCAAGTGGAAGGGCGTGTGCGCCGGGATCGCCGATTACACCGGGGTCGAGGTGCTGTGGGTCAGGCTCGGCATGGCCGGGATGACCGTGATCGCCCAGCAATGGTGGCTGATCGCCGCGTACATGATCGTGGCGTGGATCGTCGATCCCAAGCCCGCCGGCCTGTACGAGACGCAGGACGACGCCAAGTTCTGGCAGGGCGTGCGATCGAACCCGCAGCGCTCCAGCGCCGAGGTGCGGTCCAAGCTGCGCGACATCGATCGCCGGCTGGCCGACATGGAGACGCATTTCACCAGCCGGAACACCCAGCTGGCCGACGAGATCGACGCGCTGCGCTGAGCCGGACGGGCTCGCGACCGGCGCTCAAGAGGGAGAGTTGCAATGGAATGGGGTGGACCTTTCTTCGTCCTCGCGATCATCGCGATCTCGACGGGCGGCTGGATCATCAACAACTGGATCCGCGCCAAGCACGGCTATGCGCCCACCGACGACTGGGGCAGGGTCGATGCCAGCGGCAGGATCGACGACCGGCGCACGGTGCAGCTGCTCACCAGCGAGAACGAGAAGCTGACCGGTCAGGTCGGCCGGCTGGAAGAGCGGATCGCGGTGCTGGAGCGGATCGCGACCGACCCGGCGGAGCGCACCGCGCGCGCCATCGACTCGCTGCGCTGAAGGGAGCGACGACATGCCCTTTCCCTTCGAGGCCTTTGCGCCGGTCGCGGTCATCGTCGGCCTGTCCGGTGTGGGCGGCTGGGTGCTGACCACCTGGATGCGGATCAAGAACGGCTATCCGCTGGACGGCGCCTGGGGCCAGGCGGTGTATCCCCGCAAGGATGCCGAAACGGCCGAGCGGATCAAGCTGCTGAGCCAGGAGAACGCGCAGCTGCGTGCCGAACTGGGCTCGGTCAAGGACCGGCTGGTGAATGTCGAGCGGATCGTGACGGACAGCGGCAACCTGCTGAGCCACGAGATCGACCGCCTGCGCAGCCCCGCCAACTGAGGAGCGGCCCCGATGGACAAGTATAGTTTCGTCATCGCCTTCTTCTTCATCGTCGTCGGCCTGCCGGTGATCGTGGGGGTCGGCGGCGACACGCTGAAGCGCTGGCTGAAGCACAAGGAGAAGATGGCCGAGGCCCTGAGCGCACAGACGGCGGAGAAGGCAGCGCAATATGCCGCGCATACCGAACGGCTGGAGCAGCGGGTGCGCGTGCTGGAGCGGATCGTGACCGACAAGGGTCACGACCTGTCCGACGAAATCGAGCGGCTGCGCGACGACGGCGCGGTGCCGCGGATCAACTGAACCTCATCCTTTTCGGGGAGTGGAGAACATGAATCCCTTTTCGATGGTCGTCGCGATCATCCTCATCGTATCGGTCAGCAAGATCATCTCCCGATACATCACCGCCAGAAGCACCCAGCAGAACACGGTCGTCCAGAGCGCCGACGCGATGCGCGCGCAGGAAGAGGTACGCCTGCTGAAGGAACGCGTCGCCGTGCTGGAGCGCGTCATCACCGACAATCACGGCAGCCTCGGCCTCGATCGCGAGATCGAGCGGCTGCGCGACCGCTGAAAGGAGGCGGACCATGAACCCCGATCCCTTCACCACCGTCACCCTGTCGCTGTCCGGCCTGGCCGGGCTGGGCATGATCGTCGGCGGCGGACTGGCCGGCTGGCGCGGCTGGCTGCAGCTGAAGCGCAGCGAGTTCGACCGCGTGCCCGGCGGCATGGCACAGCCCCAGGCGGGTGCCCGCATCGAGATCGCCGACCTGAAGGAGCGTATCCGCAAGCTGGAGGCGATCGCGGCCGGGGTGGACCTGTAGGGCGCGCTTGCCCGCCCTTCCCCACGCCTGTACCCGCAGGCGCATGCAGAGCCTCGCCGACATCCACGAGGAATACGACTTCCTAGACCCCGACGACCGTTACCGGCTGCTGATCGACCTCGGCCGTACGCTGGAACCGATGCCGGAGGCGTTGAAGACCGACGCGACGCTGGTCAGGGGATGTTCGGCATCGGTATGGATCTATCCGACCACCGGCGCGGACGGCACGCTCCACTTCATGGCGGATTCGAACGCCGCGATCACCAAGGGGATCATCGCGCTGGTGCTGATCGCGGTGCAGGACCGGGCCCCCGCGACGATCCTGGCGACCGACGTGACGGCGGCGCTGGCGCCGTTCGACCTGTCCCGCCAGCTGAGCTCCAACCGGACGCAGGGCATCCCCAACATGATCGCGCTGATCCGCGAGACGGCGACGCGCTACGCCTGAGGCGGGAGGCCGAGCCGGTCGGCCAGTGCGTCGATCGGCTCACCGGGTGGAACGACCAGCCACTCGTCCGGGCGGCGCGCGTCGACAACCGTAACCGCACCTCGCGGGCAGAGTTTCAGGCAGCGTACCTCGACGACGCCGGCCGCGGCCTTGCGCCCCTTGCCGGCGCGGCGGCGCAGCGCCTTGACCAGCGACTGGTCCTCCTTCTCGCCGAAGCGCCGGCCGACCTTCTTCGAGCATTTGGCGCAGACGAGAACGACGCCCGCCCACCGGCTCTTCGCCTGTTTCGTCACGCGGCGCGGCGTTCTTCGGCGGCGCGCAGCACCTCATAGGCGGCCTGCACCGCCTGGAAGCGGACGGCGGCGTCGGGGTCACCCGGGCGCACGTCGGGGTGGTTCTCCTTGGCGAGGCGGCGCCAGGCGGTGCGCACGGCGTCGAAGTCGGCATCGTCGTCGAGCCCCAGGGCGGTCAACGCGCGCTGCTCGTCGCGCGAGCGGGTGCCGTCACCGGGACCGGCCCAGGCATAGTGGCGCGACTGTTCATAGCCCTTCGCGCCCCGCTGCTCGTCGGCTTCGCGGGCCGCCGCCTCCTCGGCCGACAGGCCCTGGAAATAGTCCCAGCCGCGATTGTACTCGGCGGCGTGGTCGCGGCAGAAATACCAGCGATCGGGATTGTTCGGCGACTTCGGGGCGGGACAGTCGCCTGGTTCCTCGCAACCGTGCCGGTCGCACAGGCGCACGGGCTTCGCCTCCCGCCCGCTGCCATAGCCGCGCCAGCGGGGAAAACCCCAGTCGTTCGATCGTGTCGGGCGATAGGCCATCGGCATCGACATAAGGAGCACGACGCCTCGCGCAACCGCCGGCAGGCGCTGCCCTTCCGGATTGCAGGCCGAAACCCGATCCTGTACGCAGACGAAGATGACACGAGTGTCATGTTGCGTTCACGTCCGTTTCGGGACAAGTGATCCGTCGTGAAGCCATAGGAGCCCCGGTGACCACTTCTCCCCCGACACAATCCCGATCGCTGCTCGCCACGGCACGTGCCGACATTCCGTCGTCGATCGTCGTGTTCCTGGTCGCCCTGCCCCTGTGCCTGGGCGTCGCGCTGGCGTCGGGGGCGCCGCTGTTCGCGGGGATCATCGCCGGGGTGGTCGGCGGACTGGTCGTCGGCGGACTGTCGAAATCGCCGCTGTCGGTCAGCGGCCCGGCCGCCGGCCTGACGGTGATCGTGCTGGCCGCGATCGAAAGCCTGCCCAGTTTCCAGGTGTTCACGCTGGCGGTGATGCTGGCCGGCGTCCTGCAGCTGGGTTTCTCGTTCACCCGCGCGGGCATCCTGGCCGAGTTCGTACCGTCGTCGGTCATCACCGGCATGCTGGCGGCGATCGGGTTGATCCTGATCCTGAAGCAGATCCCCCATGCCGTGGGCTACGACTCAGAGGCGGAGGGCATTTTCGAATTCACCACCGGCGACGGCGTCAACACCTTCTCGCGCCTGTGGAACAGCGTCACGGGATCGGTGACGCCGGGCGCGATGCTGATCGCCGGGATCAGCCTGGCCTTCCTGTTCTGGTGGGATGGCGCCCGGCCCAAGGAAGGCCCGCTGCGCTTCGTACCGGGGCCACTGGTCGTGGTGGTGATCGGCGTGGCCGGCAACGCGCTGCTGGGCGTGTTGAAGCCCGAGTGGAAGCTGCTGGACCGCCATCTGGTGCAGGTGCCGATCGCGGCCAATCCATCCGAATTCGTCTCGTTGTTCTCCCTGCCCGATTTCTCCGCGATCGGGATGGGCGCGGTGTGGACGACGGCGATCACGCTGGCGATCGTCGCCAGCCTCGAATCGCTGCTGAGCGTGAAGGCGGTCGACGAGATCGATCCCCAGCGCCGCACGACCGACAAGAACTGGGAATTGATGGCGCAGGGCGGCGGCAACATCGTATCCGGCCTGATCGGTGGCCTGCCCGTCACCTCGGTGATCGTCCGCTCCTCCGCCAACGTCGACGCCGGCGCCGAGAGCAAGCTGTCGACGGTGCTGCACGGCACCTGGCTGCTGCTCTCCGTGGCGCTGATCCCGGTGTTGCTGAACCTGATCCCGCTGTCGGCGCTGGCCGCGGTGCTGATCGCCACCGGGTACAAGCTGACCAAGCCGAAGCTGTTCCAGGAGCGCTTCAAGCAGGGCTGGACGCAGTTCGTGCCGCTGGTCGTCACGGTGCTGGCGATCCTGTTCACCGATCTGCTGGAGGGTATCCTGATCGGAATGGTCGTCGGCTTCGGATTCGTGATCGCGCGCAACTTCCGTACCGCGATCACGGTGGCGCACGACGGCGACGACTGGCTGGTCCGCGCCCGCCGCAACCTGTATTTCATCCACAAGTACGAGCTGCAGAAGGATCTGGCGATGGTGCCGGACGGCGCCAACCTGATGATCGACCTGACGTCGACCAACTATGTCGACCTCGACAATGTCGACATCATCAACGCCTTCATCAAGAACGCCGAGTATCGCAACATCAACGTGATCATCCGCGGCGACATCGCCAATCGCACCGCCCTGATGATCCGCGCGCCCCTGTCCGAGGTTCTGTTCTCATGAGAATGTCCAAGCAATTGCTGCTGGCCAACCGTGCCTGGGCAGCCGAGCTGACCGACGAGAACGCCGATTTCTTCAGCCGCCAGGTCGCCGGGCAGCGGCCGCAGTTCCTGTGGATCGGCTGTTCCGATAGCCGGGTCAGTCCCGAGCAGAAGACGCAGTCGCTGCCCGGCCTGATGTTCATCCACCGCAACATCGCCAACCTGGTGCATGGCGACGACCTGAACCTGCTGTCGGTGCTGCAATATGCGGTCGACGTGCTGGAAGTGCCGAACATCGTCATCTGCGGCCATCACGGCTGCGGCGGCATCAAGGCGGCACTGGCGGGTGGCGTCACCGGCCCGGTCGACAAGTGGCTGGAGGGTGCGCGGGCGGTGAGGCACGCCCATGCCGACGAACTGGAGCCGCTGGACGCCGCCCAGCAGGTCGACCGCCTGGTCGAGATGAACGTACGCGACCAGCTGATCAACCTGGCCAATACCGAGACGGTGAAGAACGCCTTCGCCGCCGGCCGGGAGCTGACGCTGCACGGCTGGGTGTACGACATTCGCGACGGACTGCTGAAGCCGCTGATGGAGATCGACCGGACGACCCGTCTGGAAGAGGTCGGGCGGCCGGAGCCGGTGCTGATCTGACCGACCGGCGGCGCGCGGACCCGACGTACGCCCGCCGCCGGTCAGTCCGGCATCCTGAAGACGATCCGGTGGGTCGTTCCGCCACATCCGAGCTGGCCGTCGGGCCGGAACGTCTTGGCGAAACGGGCCCTGGTGACGAAGTCGCTACCGGCCTGCGAGAAGATGAAGGGCGGATAGCTCAGCAACGTGCGGGCATTGGCGGTCCGCCCATCCGCCGCGATGTCGTACTGCACCATCGTCCAGCCTTCGAAGCCCCAGCGCAGCGCTTCCATCGGGAAGATGCTGGCGCCCGGATCAGCGATCATCTTCGGGGGCGCATCCAGGATGGCGCACTGATCGGCGGAAAGGCCGCTGGCCGCGAAGGTGGCCCGTGCGGCATCGACGGCGCCGCGGCGTTGCTCCAGCGACGCGATGCGGATCAACGCACCGACGCGGAACGGATCGTTCCGCGCCAGCCGACCGTCGGCCGCGATCGGCCGTAGCAGGTCGAGCACGGCGGACTCGCTGTTGCGGCTACGCGAGCGACTGTCGGCGATCATCAGCCCGATCGCCGCCTGAACCTGCGGATCGGCGGCATAGGACGCCTCCCTCGACAACGGAACGGCGACGCTGGCGAAGGCGCCGTCCTTCCACTCGTCGACCAGCAGGCGGGTGCGACCGGGCAGGTCCAGCGCCAGCCGCGCGAGCGGTGGTGCCTTGCGGCGCGCGGCGATCGCCGCGGCCTGTGCGTAGAGCGCCGCGCTCTCCTCGCGCGGGATGACCCGGTTGCCGGCGAGCCGATAGGCAGCGCCCAACGTCGCGAGCGAGTCGGGCGACACCGCCATGGCAGCAGCGAGGGCGGTGCGCTGGCCAGGGAGGGCTGCGGCGTCCGCCACCTCGGGCAGCAACGGTGCCGGCGTTCCCTGCTCGACCAGCCATTGTTCCAGCCGGGCATCCAGGCTGTCGGCGATCGACGGCCGGGAAAAGGCGGTCGAGCAGCGCATCTCGACCCGAGCACCGCGGCGGAAGAAGGGCGGGATCGCCGCCACCTCGCTCGCCGGCCACGACCAGCCGCGCACCGCCCGCGCGAATTCGAGCGCGACGTTGCCGCCGCCGGCCGCGTAGATCGGCTGGACCGCGACGACCCGGCCGTCGTCGCCGATCCCGAATTCGACGATCGCCATGTCGGCGGGCTTCAGCCCCGCCTCTCCACCGCAATCGGGTGCCTGCATCTGGGCGGCGGGATTGAACTCGCCCTTGGACAGCCGGCCGGCACCGGTCATCGCCATATATTCGCGTGCCTTGTCGCGGTTGCCGGCCAGCAGATAGGCGATCGCCGCATCGGACCGGGCAGCGACATCGTTCCACCGGGTTCGCGAGGTCAACCCGCCCAGCGTACTGACGGCGTAGCTCGCCTGCGTCCGTGCACCGGCGGTGTCGCCGGTGTTCATCATCAGTGCCGCATGCCGCCGGGCGATCAGCGCCTTCGCATCGCTGTCGAGCGTCAGCGTCGCGGCCAGCGCGTCGACACGGGCGAGCGTGCGCGCCGCCGCAGCGGGATCGACGAACACCTGCACCTGCGCCAGCGACGTCGCCGCCGACAGCTTGGCCCCGGTGTCCGCAGACAGTTCCTCCGCCTGCGCGAACCATCGCGCGGCACCGGCATAGTCGAGCACCTCGCGCGCAAGCGCGCCGAGCAGCAACGATGCCCTGGCCCGATCGTCGCGCAAACTGGCATCGCCGACCGGCAGCGCGGCGAGCCCCGCCTGCAGCGCCGCCGACGCCTCGTCCAGCCGATGCAGGCGGAACAGGGCATCGCCCATCCTGACGGTGACGATCGCGCGATTGCGGCTGCCGGGCGCGGTCCGCCGTTCCAGCGCCTGCCATGCGGCAAGGGCGGGCGCCGCGTCCGGCGCCGTATCGAGCGCCGCCGCCGATTCGAAATCCTGCTGGATGGTGCGGACCGGCGCCTGCGCGGTAGCTATCGCCGCCGTGGACAGCCATAGCGCCGCCCCGATACCCATCGTCATCGCGTTCCCCACCCCTCAAGGCGGTGAGGTTGGCGGACGGACGGCGATTTGGCCAGAGGATCTGTAAGCCGGGTTCTGTCCCTTCCGCACAGTGCGGAAATGGGCGACCATTCCTCTACGACGACGCTTGCGCGCCGCCTCCAGCAATCAACCCGGGTAGCGGGCGGGAACACGCCCCGGAGCCCGAGGGCTCCATGCCACCCCTATTCGATCTTGCTCCCGGTGGGGTTTACCTTGCCGCTTCCGTTACCGGTCGCGCGGTGCGCTCTTACCGCACCCTTTCACTCTGACGTCACCGAAGCGGTCGCCGTCTGCTCTCTGTGGCACTGTCCCTGGGGTCGCCCCCGCCGGGCGTTACCCGGCACCGTCGTTCCGCGGAGCCCGGACTTTCCTCGCCCTCCACCTGCGTGGAGGCCGCGGTCGCCCGATCCTCTGGCCGCCCTCCCCCTACTCGTCCCCCAGGGGTTTGGGAAGGAGCAGCGCGAGCAGGATCATCCGGCACTCGGCATCGATCTCTCCGTCGATCAGCTCGGGCCGGAACCGGCGCTGGAACGCCATGATCGCGGCCATCCGGTCGGTGACGTCGTAGCCGAACCGCTCCAGCGCCAGGCAAAACCCCGCCTCAGTCCATTGCGGATCCATCAGGTTGCGGGTCGGTCGCGGCAACGCCAGCCGAAGGCGGGCCAGGCTGTGCCACGGAAACAGCTCGCCCGGATCGCGTTTGCGGGCGGGCGCCACGTCGGAATGGCCGACCACGTTGCCGCGGGTGATCTGATGCCGGTCCTTGATGTCGGCGACCAGCCGGATCACCGCATCGACCTGATCCTTGGGGAAATCCCGGTACCCCCAGTCATGGCCGGGATTGACGATCTCGATCCCGATGCTGGCGGAGTTGACGTCGTCGATGGTGCGCCAGTGCGAGCGGCCGGCGTGCCAGGCGCGCCGCTCCTCCGCCACCAGACGATGGATGCTGCCGTCCTCGTCGACGACATAGTGGCTGGAGACCTTCGCATCGGGATCGCACAGCCGGCCGATCGCGTCGCGCGCGGTCTGCATGCCGGTATAATGGAGGACGATCATCGAGACCGGCAGCGTGCGCTCGTCCCAATTGGGTGACGGGGTCTCGATGAAGGTCATGGCACCCCGGTGGTTGGCCGATGTGGCGCCGCGTCGCAAGTCATGACCGCCGCGGGTCAGGCAGGGATCCGGCCGGAGGCGGCACCGGCCCGTTCGTAGAGGCCGCGAAAGCTGCGGCTGGGCTCGAACAGGCCGGTCTGGCCGATCACCGTCTCCCCCGCCCCCAGCACCAGGACGCCGCCGGGCACCAGCACGTCGGCCAGGTTCACGAAGACGCGCGCCTTGATCGCCGGCGCCAGATACAGGAGCACGTTGCGGCACAGCGCCGCGTCGAACCGCCCGGGCGGGAGCTGATCGCCGACCAGGTTCTGGCGGCGATACTGGACCATGCGCACCAGATCGGGTTTTGCCACCCACTCCGCCCCGTCGCTGTCGAACCAGCGCATCATGCGCCGGATCGGCAGGCCGCGCTGGATCTCGAACTGGGTGTAGCGCCCCTCGCGCGCGCGGACGAGCGCGGTCTCCGACACGTCGGTGGCGACGATCTCGGGCATCGCGATGCCGTGCTGCTCGACCATGTCGGCGAACATCATCGCCAGCGACAGCGGCTCCTGACCGGTGGCGCAACCGGCACACCACAGGCGCAGCCGCCGGCCCGGCCGCAGCGCCTTCGCCCGTGCCAGCATGGCGTCACCGATCAGGTCGAAGACCGGCTGGTCGCGGAAGAACGAGCTCTCCCCGTTCATCAGCGCATCGACGATCCGGTCGCCGATCGCGGCGTCATGACCCTCCAGCAGCAACGCGACGAGCTGGTCGAGCGTATCGAGACCGCGGTCGCGGACCAGGGGCTTCAGCGCGACGTCGAGCCGCCACGAGCGATAGCTGGCGAGCTGCTGGCCGGTCCGCGCCTCCAGCAGCGCGGACAGGACGGTGATCGCGTTCTGCGAGATCACCGGTGGTGCCTGCACCCGCGGCGTCATGCGCGCTGTCCGGTCACGAGGAGGCGCGCAATGGCGTCGGGCGGCAGCACCGCATCGGCCAGGCCCAGCGCGGCGACAGCGCCCGGCATGCCCCAGACGACCGAGCTTTCCGCATCCTGGACCACCACGCACCCGCCGGCGTCCTGAACCCGGCGTGCGCCCTCGGCCCCGTCGCGGCCCATGCCGCTGAGTACGATGGCGAGGGTGCGGGCGCCGAACGCCTCCGCACCGGAGGCGAACATGGGATCGACCGAAGGCAGGCAGCCGCTGCTCACCCGCTCACGGGTCAACCGGACCGCGCCGGTGCCCTCACCGGTCGACACGCAGCGTACATGCGCGTCGCCGGGCGCGACGACGATATGGCCGGGGCGCAGCCGCATCCGATCGGTCGCGACCTCGCACGGGCGGCCGGCGATCGTAGTCAGCTGCGCGGTGAAATAGGGCATGAACGACGAGGGCAGATGCTGGGTCACCACGATCGGCTGGCGAAGGCTGGCGGGCAGGTCGCGAAGGACGACGCTGAGCGCATGGATGCCGCCGGTCGACGCGCCGATCAGCACCACGTCGAACGCCGCCGGCTCGATCGCCGTACGCGCGGGCCGCGGCGTGACGGGCGCGAAGTATGGTGGCGCGGCCCCGCCGCTCAGCCGCTCCATGCGATCGAGCAGCGAGCGTTCGAAATTGCCCGACATCGCCGCGGCCGCCGGCTTCTCGACGGTATCGGCGGCCCCCAGGGCGAGGGCCTTGAGCGTCGCGGTGGCACCCTGCGATGTGGACGATGATACGATGATGACGCGGGCGCCCTGCCCGATCGCCAACAGTTCGGGAAGCGCGGTCAGCCCGTCCATGCCGGGCATCGCGACATCGAGAAGGATCAGGTCGACCCGCTCACGCGCGGCGAAATCGATCGCGGCGGCGGCGGACCCGACGACGCCGGCCACCAGAAACCGGCCGCTGCCCTCCACCAAACGCGCGATCACCGCGCGCGCGACAACCGAATCGTCGACGATCAGGACGCGCGGCAGGGGTGCATCGCCGGCAAGCGACAGGGCGGGCATGGCCGTGCGGCCTGTGATATCTTGCGGTTCAGGCCAATCCGACGATCTGGAGCTTGCTCTCCAGCGTATCGCGGTCGAACGGTTTCATGACATATTCGTCGGCGCCGGCTTCGATCGCGGCGCGGATATAGGCCATGCCGTTCTCCGTCGTGCAGAACACGACCTTCGGCCGGGAGGCGACCTCCGATTCCTTCAGCGCGAGGAGGAATTCCATTCCGCTCATCACCGGCATGTTCCAGTCGAGCAGGATCACGTCGGGCGCGGAGGACAGGCAGGCATCGAGCGCCTCTCGCCCGTCGCACGCCTCGCGCACCTCGAAGTCGAGCGTTTCCAGAATGTGGCGGGCGACCTTGCGGATCACCTTCGAATCGTCGACCACCAGACACGTCTTCATGAAACTGCCTTCCTTACCGTCGTCACCCTCCATGCACCGGAAGGGTAAGCGTCCGCTTAATTGCCGCGACCGGATCGCCGTTCCGTCATGCCGCCAGCGCAGTGTTGCCGGGCACCAGCCGCGACAGATCGAGGATCAGCAGCGGCTCACCCCCGCGATCGACCATGCCGCACGCAGACGCCGCCCAGGCCCCGTCGAGCGCCAGTCCGGGAGACAGGGGCAGGCGCTCGAGCGCGAAGACATCGTCCAGCGCATCGACCAACAGGGCGTAGTGATGCCCCTGCACCTGCGCGATCACCGCGCGGGTCGCCTGCGATCCGGGCGACAGCCCGAGCGCGGCGCCGGTATCGATCACGGTGACGACACGGCTGCGCAACGCCGCCAGCCCGCGGATCGTCGCCGGCGCACGCGGCACCGGCACGATGGTGCCGATATCGACCGCCGATTCGACCTGGGTGGCCGGCAGTGCGATCCACCGTTCGGCGATGCGGACGATCAGGAACAACTCGGTCACGCGGTTCGCCCCCCGGCACTGGCGGCGACCGCGGCGATCAGCGCGGCGCGGTCGTATCGGTAGATGGCATCGCTTCCGGCGGTACCCGGCTGGCGGCTGAGATAGACGACGGGAGACGATGGTGCCGTTTCGGCCGGGCGATCGCCGCCATCGGCCATCGCCAGCGTCACGTCGGCCAGCTCCTCATCGGCGAGGCGGCTGGTGCAGCGATAGCCCGATGCCTCCAGCACCGGCCGCAGGAAAGTGTCCATCCAGCCGGAGCCGTCGCAGCGCAGCAGGCAGAGCGGCCGTTCCGCCGGCGGGGCCAGTTCGCCGGCGAACAGCGCGTGGACGTCGACCAGTTCCACCTGCTCGCCGGCGATCATCACGACCGCGGCGATACCGGGGCGGCCGCTGGCCGGCGCCGCATGGGCAGGCAGCGTGACGATCTCCTGCGCGTCGCCGATCAGATAGCCGTATTCGCTCGATCCATCGGTGAGGCGGACGACCGCGACGGTGCCCGACACCGGCATGTCGCCATTCGAGAACACCGGGATCACGCCCGCGTCCAGCGACAGGTGAAGCCGGCCGCCGGTGCGCCGGATGGCGGCACAGGGCACCGTCTCCACGCGGTCGACGGCAACCAGCGGCAGGGCACGACGCATCCCGTCCAGATCGTCGAACAGCAGCGCGGCGATGCCGCGTTCCTGCTCCACCTCCTGCGCGTCGGCGTCGTGGGTCATGGGCGAGAACTGAAGTCCGGCCGCGGCCGCAACGCCCGTGCCATCCAGCAACAGCAGCGGATCGCCGCTGTCCGGCAGCGTCTGGCCGGCGTAAAGTCCGGTCGCCATCACTGCTGGCGCCACCGGCTTGACCACCAGTTCCTCGGTATCCAGCACCTCGTCGATACCCAGCGCATAGTGGCCGTCGCGGGTCGCGACGATCGCCAGCGCGGTCATCCTCGTCCCCGCGATCCCCAGCAGCGTGCCCAGCCTGACGACCGGAAGGCGGCGCCCGCGGACGGTCGCGATGGTCGAGTCGCCCAGCGTGTCGAGCCGCACCGCCGAGCCGCCGAGCGCGACGATCTCCTCGATCGACTGGCGCGGCAGGGCGAAGTTCTGGCCGCCGATCGCCACGACGATGGTGGGAATGATCGAAAGGGTCAGCGGCACCTGCAGCTCGATCGTCAATCCCGAGCCCGGCCGATTCCGCAGCGCGACCCGCCCGCCGATCCGCTCGATATTGGCGCGGACGACGTCCATGCCGACGCCGCGACCGGAGATGCTGGTCACCACGTCGCGACTGGACAGGCCCGGCTCGAAGATCAGCTCCAGCCGCTCGGCATCGCTCATCGCGGCCAGCTGGCGCTCGGTACGCAAGCCGGTCGCCGCGGCCTTGGCGACCAGCCGCGCCTCGTCGATCCCGCGGCCGTCGTCCTCGATCTCCAGCACGATCTGGTTGCCGGTCTGGCGGGCGGAGACGATCAGCCGTCCCGTATCGCGTTTCCCCACAGCGCGGCGGTCCGCCGGAGCCTCGATGCCATGGTCGACCGCGTTGCGGATGATGTGGACGAGCGGATCGCGAAGCAGTTCGATCAATTCGCGATCGAGCTCGACATCGGCTCCCTCGATATCGAGCGCGACGTTCTTGCCGAGCGAGTTCGCGGTGTCGCGTACCATCCGCGGCAGGGCGGAGAAGAGCGCACTGATCCGCTGCATGCGGGTTCGCGTAACCGTATCACGCATCTCGCCGACGGTCAGCGACAGGCGTTCCAATGCGCCCTCGACGCGGGGATCCAGCGCATGTTCGCGCAGGCGGCGGGCCAGTTCGTTGCGGGCCAGCACCATTTCCGACATGCCGACCATCATGCGATCGAGCAGGTCGACGGCCAGGCGGACACTGCTGCTCGCCACGCGCGCGCCGTTGGCGGCGACGACCGGCGCGACGATGGCGGCGGGCGTGGTCGCATCCTCCGCCAGGGCGGCGATCAGCAAATCCTCGGTCATGTCGTCGAGCGGCTGGCCGCCGGCGATCGCCTCCGTCAGCTCGCCAATGCGATCGACGATGGCGAGGACCGCGCTGACCAGTGCCGTGTCGGGCATGCGCCGCCCCTCACGCACGGCCGACAGCACGTCCTCCGCCGAATGCGCAAGCCGGCCGAGGCGCGGCAGGTCGAGGAAGCCGCAGCTTCCCTTCACGGTGTGGACGAAACGGAAGATCGCATCCAGCCGCGCGCGATCGGCGGGGTTCGCCTCCCACAGCACGATCTCCCCCGACAGCGCGTCCAGCGTCTCTCGGGTCTCCGCGATGAATTCCTGCAGCAGGTCGTCCATGGGCCTCCGGGGCGGTCTTGAACGCCCATGACGCAGCCCATGGCCGGGAAGGAGTTAAGGCGGACTTTACCCCGCCATCGCCGGCACCGCCGCGAGCGAGCCTGTGGGCGGTCGAAGGACGGCACCGAAGATCATCACGCCCTCGGCCGGCTCGGACACCAGCACCTCGCCGTTCGCCTCCGCGACCAAGGTGTGGACCAGGAACGCCGCCGCCGAGCGCGAGCCGACCGGCTCGTCGCCCGGACCTTCGACCAGCATCGAGCGCAGGACCGGATCGAGCATGATCCGGGGGCCGGCGATGCGGACGACGATCTCCAGCTGGGCCTCCCCCTGCTCGGCGCCGACGTCGAGCGTACCGCCGCGCACCAGCGCCTCGTTGGCGATCAGCGACAGGTTGAGCAACGCCTTCACCGCCGTCTTCGGGAGCGACGCCGCCTCGACCAGCCAGCCCAGCGTCGTGCGCCGGGCATCGGACAACAGCCCCTCGATCGCACCGCGCGCCTCGGCCGGATCCACGCTCTCGCCGAAGCTGCCCGCCGCACCGAAGGCGAGGCGGAAGAACTTGAGCTTGTTGGCGGACGTGCGCGCACTGTCGGCGAGCAGCTCCATGCAGCGCTGGCGCATTGCCGGATCGGTCTCGTCGGCCAGCAGTTCCAGCCCGTTGTTGAGCGCTCCGACCGGCGACAGCAGATCGTGGCACAGGCGCGAGCAGAGCAGGCTGGCGAAATCGACCGGGCTGATGGTCATCGGTTTTCCTCGTTCATCAGGGCCGTACTGGCCGCTCCCGCTTCGCAGTGCAACGCCAGCGGGTCGAACCGGCCATGCAGCGCGCCGTCCGGTACGGCGCGCCAGGCCCTGACCTCGTCATCGATGGCAATCAACCAGATCGCTCCGTCTGCCGCTGCATCGGCCGCATCCCGCGGCGACGGATCGGCGCGCCCGGCCGGGTGCGAGTGATAGCAGCCGACGATACCGGGACCACCGGCGCGAGCGCGGCGATGCGCGGCGAGCAGCGCAACGGGATCGATCTCGAACCGGGTGGCGGGATCGGCGGCGACGTTGCGGCAGGGTTCGGCTGCGACGATGGCGTTGCCCGCGCCGAGCAGGAGGCCGCACACCTCGCGGTCCGGTTCCACCGCCACAGCCGTGCGGATGCAGCCCATCGCAGCGCTTGAAATCGTTACCGTCGCCACCATCTTCCTCTCCATGGACCGGGGGGTCTCCATTATCCAGGCAGTGATCGCACCGATAGCAGATGGCTGGCGGCTGGATCGCGCGCTGGCGGACGCCGTGCCGACGCTCTCTCGAGAGCGTCTGAAGGTGCTGATCGCCGGCGGCCGCGTGGAGCGCGACGGCATCCTGTCGCGCGATCCGGCGCGCAAGGTCGTTTCGGGCGAGGCGTTCGCCATCGCCGTCCCCAATCCCGAACCCGCGCACAACGAGGCGCAGGCCATACCGCTGGTCGTCGCGTACGAGGACGAACATCTGATCGTCGTCGACAAGCCGGCCGGGCTGGTCGTTCATCCTGCCGCCGGCAATCTCGACGGTACGCTGGTCAACGCGCTGCTGCATCACTGCGACGGGTCGCTGTCGGGGATCGGCGGGGTTGCCCGGCCGGGGATCGTCCACCGGATCGACAAGGACACATCGGGGCTGATGGTGGCGGCGAAGACCGACCGGGCGCATGTCGGCCTGGCCAGGCAGTTCGCCGACCACTCGATCGATCGTCGCTATCGCGCGATCGTGGGCGGCATGCTGCGCGATGCGAGCGGCAGCGTCGATGCGCCGCTGGCCCGCAGCCCGCACAACCGCAAGAAGATGGCGATCGTCCCGGGCGGCAAGCGTGCCGTGACGCACTGGCGTCTGCTGGAACGGCTGGATGGAGCCGCGCTGGTCGAGTGCCGGCTGGAGACGGGCCGCACGCATCAGGTGCGGGTGCACATGGCATCGATCGGTCATGCCCTGCTCGGCGATCCGGTCTATGGCAAATCGGGCGGCCGGACGCGAGCGACGCTGGAGACGCTGGGTTTCCGGCGGCAAGCCTTGCACGCCGCCCGGCTGGGGTTCATTCATCCGATAACCCATGATGCCCTGGCGTTCGAAAGCATCATGCCTGCCGATATGCAGGAACTGTTCACCACGCTTCACGTATAGAAACCAGGAGCCCCGACCGCTGCACTGCGGCAGGGTGCGTTCCGACCAGAAAGGGATCGATCATGGCAAAAGGCAGCAACGTCCCGGCGACGATCCCTGCCCTTGGCGGGGAGCAGAGCCTCAACCGCTATTTGTCCGAGATACGCAAGTTTCCGCTGCTCCAGCCGGAGCAGGAATATATGCTCGCCAAGCGCTTCCAGGAGCATGGCGATACCGAGGCCGCGGCGCAGCTGGTGACGAGCCATCTGCGGCTCGTCGCCAAGATCGCCATGGGTTACCGCGGATACGGCCTGCCGACGTCCGAGCTGATCAGCGAGGGCAATATCGGCCTGATGCAGGGGGTGAAGAAGTTCGAGCCCGATCGCGGCTTCCGTCTGGCCACCTATGCGATGTGGTGGATCCGCGCGTCGATCCAGGAATATATCCTGCGGTCGTGGAGCCTGGTGAAGATGGGCACTACCGCAGCGCAGAAGAAGCTATTCTTCAACCTGCGGCGCATGAAATCGAAGCTCGACGCCTTCGAGGACGGCGATCTGCGTCCCGAGGACGTGACCAAGATCGCGACCGATCTGGGCGTGGCCGAGAGCGACGTCGTCAGCATGAACCGTCGCATGGCGATGGGCGGCGACACCTCGCTGAACGTGCCGATGCGCGAGGATGGCGAGGGGCAGTGGCAGGACTGGCTGCAGGACGACGCCCCCTTGCAGGACAAGGTGGTCGCCGACCAGCAGGAGGCCGACGTGCGTCACGGCATGCTGGTGTCGGCGATGGACGACCTGAACGACCGCGAGAAGCACATCCTGACCGAGCGCCGCCTGACCGACGATCCCAAGACGCTGGAGGAACTGAGCCAGGTCTATGGCGTCAGCCGCGAGCGCGTGCGCCAGATCGAGGTGCGGGCATTCGAGAAGCTGCAAAAGGCGATGATGCGGCTGGCCGGCGAGAAGCGGCTGCTGACGGCCGCCTGACGCGATGCCGGCCACCGTCGTCATCGGCGGCGGCGCGGCCGGCATCGCCGCTGCCCGGCGGCTGCACGATGCCGGTGAGGACGTTCTGCTCGTCGAGGCGCACTCCCGGCTAGGCGGACGGGCACGTTCGGTGGCGATCGGGTCGCCGGCGGCGATCGTGGATGTGGGATGCGGCTGGCTTCACTCGGCGGCCCGCAATCCCTGGACCGGGATCGCCGAAGCGCAAGGCATCGCCATCGATCGCTCGCCGCCCAGTTGGGACGTGCAGTGGCGCGATCTGGGCTACCCGCCGCGCGAGCAGCAGGTATTCGGCGCGGCGTGGGACCGGTGGGAAGCGTCGGCGCGAGCGGCGCTGGATGGGGCGGATCGCCCCCTTTCCGATTTCGTCGCCGCCGACGATCCTGGCCGGCCGCTGATCGATGCGATTTCCGGTTTCGTGAATGGTGCTCCGCTGGACGCGGTCTCGCTGCATGACTGGGCGGCGTATGAGGACGCGGCCGGCGAGGATAACTGGGCACTGCCGGGCGGGTACGGCACCCTGATCGTCAGCCATGCCGCCGGCTTGCCGATACGGCTGGACACACCCGTCACCCGGATCGACCGGCGCGATCGGCTGCTGCGACTGGACACACCGGCTGGCACGATCGAGGCAGGCCGCGCGATCGTCTGCGTGCCGACCACCGTGCTGGCGACCGAAGCGCTGGTGTTCGACCCTCCCCTGCCTGACAAGCACACCTCCGCCGCCGCGCTGCCGCTGGGGTTGGCGGACAAGGTGTTCCTGGCAGTGAACGGGCCCGAATGGCCCGCCGATGCGCACCTGATCGGCAACCCGCGATCGGCATGCACCGCGAGCCATCGCCTGTCGCCCTTCGGTCGGCCGATCATCGAAAGCTTCTTCGGCGGCCGCTGCGCCGAGCAGCTCGAGCGGGCAGATGCGGCCGCCTTCGCGATCGACGAACTGGTCGCGTTGCTCGGAAGCGGGTGGCGTCGTCGCCTCTCGCCGCTCGCCGTCACGCGCTGGCGGCAGGAACCGTGGATAGGCGGCAGCTACAGCCACGCGAGGGTCGGCCGGGCGAGCGAGCGAAACGCATTGGCTGCCCCGGTCGACGAGCGGCTGCACTTCGCCGGCGAGGCGTGCCACGCCAGTGACTTCTCCACCGCCCATGGCGCCTATGAGACGGGGATCGCGGCAGCGGACGCGGTTCTGGCGCTCCGCCCCGCTCCCTTGTAGGACGCAGGCGATGTTCATGCTCCGTTGGCTGTTGAAGGCCGCCCTGGTGTTCGTCGGCGTGTCGCTGCTCTGGGTCGGCATCTACCGGTTCGTGCCACCGCCGTTCACCTTCACGATGCTGGGCGACGTGATCGGCGGCCGCAGCGTCACCAAGGACTGGATGCCGCTGTCGACGATGGACCCCGACATGGCACGGGCCGCCATCGCGGGCGAGGACGCGCATTTCTGCCAGCATGGCGGGTTCGACATGGGCGCGATCGCGAATGCGGCATGGCGCAATGCGCAGGGCGGCCGCATTCGCGGCGGATCGACGATCAGCCAGCAGACGGCGAAGAACGCGTTCCTGTTCCAGGGTGGCGGCTATTTCCGCAAGGCTTTCGAGGCCTATTTCACCGTCCTGATCGAGGCGTTGTGGGGCAAGCGGCGGATCATGGAAGTGTATCTGAACATCGCCGAGACGGGGATCGGCACCTATGGCGCGAACGCCGGCGCGCTCCGTTATTTTGGACACGATGCGTCGCGGCTCTCGCCCACCGAGGCGGCGCGGATCGCGGCGGTGCTGCCGCTGCCCAAGAAGCGCGCGGCGATCGATCCGCGCGGGTTCGTGCGGCGGCATGGCAATGCGCTCGGCCGCTATGTCGGGGTGGTACGAAGGGCGGGGCTCGATTCGTGCGTGCGTTGACGCTGATGCTGGCGGCGATCGCCGCGCCGGTGGCGGGGCGGGTACCGGATGAGGCGGCGGTTCTGGCGGTACTGAACGAGGTGCGGCAGGACCCGCGCGGCTATGCGTCGTTCCTGCGCCGCGCGGCGGAGCGGTTCGACGGGTCGACCTATGCGGAGCAGGACGGCACCGAGCATGGCAGCTATGAGGGGCCGGAAACGGTCAGGGAGGCGGCGCGCGCACTGGACGATGGTCAGCCGGTGACGGGGCTGGCGATGGATCCGGTGCTGACCGCGGCGGCGCGGGACCATGTCGAGGCGCAGGGGCGCAGCGGGACGATCGGGCATGTCAGCAGCGCGGGCCGATCGCCCGGCGAGCGGGTGAGGCGGCGGGGCGGCGACATCTATGTCGTCGAGGCGGTGAGTTACGGCATGCGCACGCCCGAGGGGGTGGTTCGGCAGTGGATGGTGGACGACGGGGTGGCGGGGCGCGGGCATCGCAAGCTGCTGATGACCGGATTCTACCGCTATGCCGGCGTGTGGTGCGGGCCGCATGCGACGCGCGGCACGATGTGCGTCATCGACCTGGCGGCGACCCCGGGCGGGAAACCGGTGATCCCGACGGAGCGGTAGTGGCCGACCCGGCCACCGGAGGTGGCGGGCCGGCCGTACGCAACGCTACGCTTACTTGCCGTCGCCGGTGACGGCGTCTCCGACCTTGTCCGCGGCACCGCCGATGCTCTTGGCGGCGGAGGTGATCGCCGCATCCTTCTGGTTCTGCGCGCCCTGACGGCCGAACAGGTAGAAGCCGCCGATGACGACGGCGATCAGCAACACGACCGCGATCAGAATACCGCCGCCGCCGCCACGACGCTCGATGATCGTCGTCTGCGGATGACCGTCGGTGGTGGTGATGCGTTCTTCGACCATGACCTCACTCCCTTTCCTGTATGGAAGGCGCAACGCCATGCCCGAAGTATTTGTTCCTCAACCGAAACGGTGTCGCGGGATCAGAACGGCAGCTTGAACCCCGGCGGCAGCGGCAGGCCGCTGGTCATCTTCGACATCTCGGTGCCGGACACCGCATCCGCCTTCGCCCGCGCATCGTTGAAGGCGGCGGCGAGCAGATCCTCGAGCATCTGCTTTTCCGACGGCTGCATCAGCGAATCGTCGATCGCGATGCCGATGATGCGGCCCTTCGCCGACGCCTTCACCTTCACCAGGCCGCCGCCCGAGGCGCCCTCCACCTCGATCGTGTCGAGATTGGCCTGCGCCTTTTCCAGCTCGCTCTGAACATTGGCAGCCATGGCGAGGATTTCGTCGATGTTCTTCATGCGTTGCTCCGTTTGCCCGGCCAGTCCACGAGTTCGGTCCCGGGGAAAGCCTCTCGTGCGGCGCGTACCATGGGAGAGTCCCAGGCCGCGAGCCGCTTCGCCTCCTCCGCCTGATCGTCCCGCTCCTTGAGCGATGGCGCGCCGGGGACATCCTCGAAGGTAATGCGCCACACCGCCTTTGTCAGCGTCTTCAGCGCGCCGGCCAGTTCCGCGATCATGTCGGCGGTGAGCGGCCGGCTACCACTGAGCACCAGTTCCGGCGGATCGTAGCGGACGAGGCGGGCGCTGTGATGGAGACGCGCCGCCAGCGCCTGTTTCTGGTTGTTCTCCAGCAGCGTCACCAGCCCCTCGAAATCGGCGGGTATCAGGTCAACGGGAGCTGTCGGTGCGGGCACCGGCGCCGGAGTCGCCGCAGGCGCCGCTTGTGCCGGCGCCGGTGCGGTCGCGCCACCCTCTGCCAGTCGCCGCGCCAGATCGCCGGGATCGGGCAGTTGCGAGGCGTGGACGATGCGGAGCAGCGCCATCTCCGCCGCCTCGATCGGCAGGGCCGCGTGGGCGACCTCGTCATGGCCCTTCAGCACCAGCTGCCACAGGCGGTGGAGGACGGGGAACGACAGCCGGGCGGCCCATTCGATGCGCGCGGCACGCTCCTCGACCGGCTGGGCGGGGTCGTCCGCCGCCCCGACCTTGGTCAGGGTGATGCCGTGGACGGTCTCCAGCAGCGCGCGCAGCACCGCCACCGGATCGACGCCGTAATCATATTGGCGACGCAGCGAATCGAGGGCGGTCAGCGAATCGCCCGCCAGCAGCAAGGCGAAGAGGTCGCGCACCGCGCCGCGATCGGACAGGCCCAGCATCTGGCGCACCGCCGTCGCGGTGACGCCGCCCCCGTCGCCGGCGTCGAGCCCGGCATGGGCGATCGCCTGATCGAGGATCGACAGGCCGTCGCGGGCCGATCCCTCCGCCGCGCGTGCGATCAGCGCCAGTGCCTCCGGCTCGGCGGTCACGCCCTCCTTGCCGCAGACATCCGCGAAATGATCGGCGAGACGGTCGGCCGGGATGCGGCGCAGGTCGAAACGCTGGCAGCGCGACAGGACGGTGATCGGAACCTTGTTCACCTCGGTCGTGGCGAACAGGAACTTCACATGGGCGGGCGGCTCCTCCAGCGTCTTCAACAAGGCGTTGAAGGCGTTCTTGGACAGCATGTGGACCTCGTCCACGATGTAGATCTTGAAGCGGGCGGAGACCGCCGCATAGCGCGAGGCGTCGATGATCTCGCGCACGTCGTCGACGCCGGTGTGGCTGGCGGCGTCCATCTCGATCACGTCGATATGCCGTCCCTCGGCGATCGCGCGGCAAGGTTCGCAGACGCCGCACGGATCGATCGTCGGACCGCCCTGCCCGTCCGGACCGATGCAGTTCAGCGCCTTGGCGATCAGGCGCGCGGTGGATGTCTTGCCCACGCCGCGCACGCCGGTCATCAGAAAGGCATGGGCCAGCCGGTCGCGGGCGATGGCGTTGCCCAGCGTGCGGACCATCGGCTCCTGTCCGATCAGCTCGGCGAAGGTCTGCGGACGGTATTTGCGCGCGAGGACCCGGTACGCCTCCGCACCGGTGGAAGGCTGTGCCGCGGGTGGCGGCGCAAGGTCGAAACCGTCAGCCACCCCGTCAGCCACGGCCGCGAATGTTGAGGAAGTTGCGGGTTGCGGAGGGTCGAACGTTGAGGGTGTCAACATCCGGGATGGCGACGCACGCACGGTCAACGGGAATCGGGGCGGGCGGCGGATTGTGCATGGCGCGGTTATGCCGGATCGCGGGGGATTAGGACAGGGGTTTGGCGGGTGGGATGCGCCGTCTGGGTCGGTTGGACAGCGGCGGCTGGATGCTGTTGGGGTGAGCGGGGAGATGGTTGTGGGCGTTCCGCCCGCTTTGCGGCCGGCATGACATCCATCCGCGATGAAGTGCTTTCCACTTACGAGGAAGGCACCCGGCCGGAATGGCCCTCGTGATGGCGCGCAATGCGCCTCTTCGCCGTCATCCCACCTGGGCCCCGGCCTTCGTCGGGGCGGTGCTTGTGGGCGGCTCACCGCACGATGGCCCTTAGCCTTGCAGGGAACTCGGCGATGCGCTGTTTCGATTGTCGCCGTCTGGCGGTTGTGGTGGCGAGTGGGCCGCGGCGAAGCCGCGGCATGACGTCGAACGGTGCTAGGCACCGCCGGCCGCGCTTGGCAGCGTGTGCGGCAGTGCCGCATCTCGCTGCCTGCGCGGTGGGAGCCGGGACGACCCGTGGCGGAATCGTTGCGGCTGCTTCCTTCCGGACCTGACCGGGTTGGCGACGACCACGTCCGCCCGACTCCCGACAGCGCCTATGGCGGAGCCGGGCGGCGCGATCAAGCCGGCACGTCGCCTCCGGTCAGCGACGGACCTGGAAGCAGCGACGGACCGGGCCGTAATAGCTGCGCTCGACGCGACAGACGGTGCGGTAGCGGGCGCGGTAGCCGCCGTGCCAGCGCCGGCCGCGATCACCGCGCCAGCCGCGATCGTCGCGGTAGCCGCGGCGATGGTCGCGCCAGTCGCGGCGGGCGCCGCGCCAGCCATCCCCGTGGCCATAGCCATAGCCCGCATTGTACCCGTAGCGACCCTGCGCCTCGGCAGGGACGGCGGCGAAGGTAGCGGTGGCGAGCAAGCCGGCACCGATGGCAGCAATGATCTTCATGATCCTACTCCTGTACGCACCCGCACGAACCGGTGCGGGAAGGATGACGGAATAGTCATGGTCGCGTGCATCGGTGCTGAACCGGCGGTTGTGAAAACGTCAGCTTCGCAGACGATCGCCACCGTTGCCTCGAGGCCGTCAGGGAATGCGCACGCGCAGGCCGTCGAGCGCGTCGGTGAGGACGATCTGGCAGGACAGGCGGCTGGTGCGGGTGGCGCCGGGGGCGAGATCGAGCATGTCCTCCTCCTCCTCACGCGCGGCCGGCAGGCGGGGGAAATCAGCAGGATCGACGATGACGTGGCAGGTCGCGCAGGCGAGATCGCCATTGCACGTCCCCTCCAGCGGCTGGCCGTTGTCGCGGGCGAGGTCGAGCAGGCGCTGGCCCGGCCGCCCGGCCACCTCGATCGCCTGTCCGTCGGCGCCGGTGAAGCGGATACGGATCATGCCTGCGCCTCCGCCGCGGCGACGATGCGGTCGAGCGCCTCGGCCAGTTCCGCTCCGGTCGTGTAGCGGCCCCAGCCGAGGCGGATCGAAGACCGCGCCTCCGCCTCGGTCAGGCCGATCGCGCGCAGGACGTGGCTGGAGCGGCCCGACCCGCTGGCGCATGCGGAACCGGCGGAGAAGGCGATGTCGCGACAGTCGCTCATCAGGCGGGCGACATCGAGGCCGGGACGGCGGACGTTGAGGTTGCCGCGGTAGCGATGGTCGGTCGAGCCGTTGATCGTCCAGCCGGCGAGGCGTTCCGTGGCGATCGCCCACAGTCGATCGACATGGGCGGCATCGGCGTCCGCCCGTTCCGCCATCAGCTGCGCCGCGACGCCGAAACCAGCGCACAGGGCGGGCGAGAGCGTGCCGGAGCGCCCGCCCTCCTGATCGCCGCCGTGGAGCAGCGGCGCGAGCGTCACGCCGTCGCGGATCCACAACGCGCCGATACCCTTCGGGCCGTAGATCTTGTGGGCCGAGATCGCGACCAGATCGACCGACGGCGGGATGGGCACGCGGCCATAACCCTGCACGGCATCGCAGAGCAGCAGCGCGCCGGCCGCGTGGGCGGCATCCGCCAGCGCGGCGATCGGCTGGATCGTGCCGATCTCGTTGTTGACCAGCATCGCGGCGAGCAGCTGTCGGCCGATGCGCGGCGTGAACATCGCATCGACATGTTCCGGATCGGCGATGCCGCCAGCCCCGACGGGCAGGATGCCACGCGCGCCAGCCTCATGGGAATTCACCGTGTCGAGCACGGCGGCGTGCTCGACCGACAAGGCGACCACCGTGTCGGCGCGACTGCCCTTGATCGCCCAGTTCAGCGCCTCGGTCGCGCCGCTGGTGAAGACGACGCGGCCACCGGGCGGCAGCAGCGCCGCCACCCGTTCGCGGGCCAGCTCGACCGCCGCCTTCGCCATGCGGCCGGCGCGATGCGGCGAATGCGGGTTGCCATGCTGGTCGCGCAGCCAGGGCAGCATCGCCTCCAGCGCCTCCGGCGCCAGCGGGGTGGTCGCCTGGTAATCGAGATAGGTCATGCGGCGAAGCGGCCGGTGGCCCGCGCGACGACGCGCCAGGCGGCGACGAACGCCTCCACCTCCGCCATGGTCGTCGAGCGGCCGAAGCTGACGCGGATCACCTCTCGCCCGGCGGCCTCGCTCCAGCCGAGCGCGGCGAGGACGTGGCTGGGCTTCATGCTGCCGCTGGCGCAGGCGCTGCCCGCGGAGACGGCGAAGCCCGCCATGTCGAGGCGGATCAGCTGCACCGTCGCCGCCGTGCCGGGCAGGCGGTACGATCCGATCGCGGGATGGCGCGGGGCGGTGGCGGCGACGATCTCTCCGCCGGAGCGCAGGACCGCGTCGTCGAGCCGGGCGCGAAGCGGGATCAGGCGGGCGACATCCTCCGGCTCGTCGAGCGCGGCGGCATAGCCCAGGATCGCGGGCAGGTTTTCGGTGCCGGGACGATAGCCGCGCTCCTGCCCGCCGGTCGGCATCAGCAGGGCAAAATCGCGGATGAGCAGCGCGCCGGTCCCGGGCGGGCCGCCGCGCTTGTGCGCGGACAGCGCGACGAGATCGGCGTGGCGGCTCACCTCCGGGTCGTGGCCGGCGGGCAGCTGCGCGGCGTCGACGAGGAGGATGCCGCCGGCGGCGTGGACCAGATCGGCGATCGCGGCGACCGGCTGGCGAACGCCCGTCTCGCTGTTGCACCACTGGACGCAGACGAGCGGCCGGCCCTCACCCGCCGCCAGCCAGGCGGACAGCGCCGACAGGTCGAGTAAGCCGTCCGCCGCGACGGGCAGGACCGTGGCCGACGGTGCGGCGCGCAGCACGGCGTCGTGCTCGACGGCGGTGATCGCGATGCGGCCCGCATGCGTGCGGCCCAGCGCGATCGCCAGCGATTCGCTGGCGCCGCTGGTGAACAGCGCCTCGCCGTTCCAGCCCCAGAGCGCGGCGACCCGTGCGCGGGCCGCCTCCAGCGCCGCCTTCGCCGCGCGGCCCTCGGCATGGGGCGAGGAGGGGTTCGCCCAGTGCGGCGACGCAGCCGCCATCGCCGCGCGGGCGGACGGCAGGATCGCCGTGGTGGCGGCGTGGTCGAGATAGATGCGCGGGGGCTGGGACAAGGGTGTGGGTCGTTTCGATTGCGAAAAATGGCTTACCGCCTATATAGCGCGCGCTTTCCCGCGCTCCACCCGGAGCGCCGACCGATTGGCGAGTTCCATGCCCGAAGTCATCTTTCCCGGCCCCGAAGGCCGTCTGGAGGGGCGTTTCGCCCCCGCCCCCCGCCCTCGCGCGCCCGTCGCGATGATCCTGCATCCGCATCCGTCGGCCGGCGGGACAATGAACAACCGGATCGTGCAGGAGCTGTACAAGACCTTCCAGCGACGCGGCTTCGCGACGCTCAGGTTCAACTTCCGCGGCGTGGGCAAGAGCCAGGGCGTGTTCGACAACGGCATCGGCGAGCTGTCCGATGCGGCATCGGCGCTCGACTGGGTACAGAGCTTCCACCCCGAGGCATCGCAGACCTGGGTGGCGGGTTCGGGCTTCGGCGCGTGGATCGGGATGCAGCTGCTGATGCGGCGGCCCGAGATCCGCGGCTTCATCTCGATCGCGCCGCCGGCCAACATGTTCGACTTCACCTTCCTGGCCCCCTGCCCCTCGTCCGGGATCATCATCCAGGGCGAGAACGACGAGGTGGTGACGCCGGGATCGGTGCAGAAGCTGGTCGACAAGCTGCGCACGCAGAAGCACATCACGATCCACCACGACACCATCCCCAAGGCGAACCATTTCTTCGAGCACGAGATGCCCGAGCTGATGGGCTCGGTGGACCGGTATCTGGACATGCGGCTCGATCCGAACTCGCCGATCCGCTAGGCGCTGCGCCCGGCGGGGAGCGCCGTCGCCTACATCGTCCAGACCAGGACGTTGCCGACCAGCACCGCCGCCATCACCAGCATCAGGGCGCCCTTGAAACGCTGATCGCCCCGGCGGATCAGGGCGATGCCGCCGAAGGTGCAGGCGAACGCCGCCAGCATCGCGATCGCGGGGGCGGCCTGGCCGATGCCGGCCATCAGCGGCCCGCCAGCGCGCGGGCATAGGCCGCGAGGTCGACATTGCCGCCGGACAGCAGGATCAGCAGCCCCGGCACGACCTCGACCCGGCCGGCCAGCAACGCCGCGAGCGCCACTGCGCCGCCGGGCTCGACCACGATCCGGAACCGCTCCGCCGCCCAGGCCTGCGCGCGGGCGACCTCCTCCTCGGACACCACCAGCCCCTCCGCGCCGCGACGTGACAGGACGTCGAAGGTCAGCGGCGAGACCCGGGTCGCCTGCAGCGAGTCGCAGGCGGTGGGGGGCGGAGCGTCGCCGACCGGCTCGATCCACCCCGCCTCCAGGCTGCGGCGCATATCGTCCCAACCCTCCGGCTCGACGACGGTCATCCGGGCGTCGCGAAGCGCCAGCGCGAGACCGGCGGCCAGCCCGCCGCCGCCACACGGCGCCACCACATGCGCCGGCGCGGGCAGGCCGAGCGCGGCCATCTGCGCCGCTGCCTCGATCCCCGCCGACCCCTGCCCCTCGATGATCCAGGGATCGTCGAAGCTGGGCACCAGCGTACTGCCGCGCGCCTCGGCGAGGCGACCGGCGATCTGCTCGCGGCTCTGCGTGGCGCGGTCATAGTCGACGACCTCGGCGCCCATCGCCAGCGTCGCCTCGCGCTTCACCCGCGGCGCATCGACGGGCATGACGATCGTCGCCTGGATGCCGAGTCGCCTCGCCGCCCAGGCGACCCCTTGCGCATGGTTGCCGCTGGAGAAGGCGACGACGCCGCGGCGGCGCTGATCCTCGTCCAACGCGGTGAGCCGGTGCCAGGCGCCGCGCAGCTTGAACGAGCCGATCGGCTGGAGGCATTCGGCCTTGAACGCGATCGGAATGCCGCGGAAATCGGCGGTCAGCAAAGGGCTGGGCGGCAGCACCGCGGCGATCTTGGCGGCGGCGTCGCGCACCCCCGCCGCCGTCGGCTGTCGCAAAATCGTCACATCTGGTCCTTCAACGCAAACAGCCACTTTACATCCGGGTCCGGCGACCATAGATCGCGCCTCCGCTGCCCCATGGGACTTCCAACCGCAAGGCAGCTTTTCACCGTTCGGCGCAAGCCACTTGGAGGTCCCTTGAATTGCACAAGCACCATAGCGCGCTGGGGCTAGCCCCCCAATCGACAGCCCGTATTGTCGCGGGCCTCGACATCGCCAAGCGCAAGCCGGTCGATCCGGTGACGCTCGTCCGCCCGCACGCCGCTGCGCGCGCCGCCCGATTCTTCGTCGAGAAGTTTCCGGGCCGCTCGATGTATGCCGTGAAGGCGAACCCGTCGCCCGAGCTGCTGCGCGTCCTGTGGGACAATGGCATCACGCATTACGATACGGCATCGATCGCCGAGGTGCGCCTGGTGAAGGCGACCCTGCCGGCCGCGACCTGCTGCTTCATGCATCCGGTGAAGTCGGCGGAGGCGATCCGCGAGGCCTATGTCGTGCACGGCGTGCGCACCTTCTCGCTCGACAGCATGGAAGAGCTGGCGAAGATCGTCGACGCGACCGCCGGCGACGACGGCAGCGCCGCGACCGACCTGACGCTGTGCGTCCGCATGCGCGTGTCCTCCGAATACGCCAAGCTGAGCCTGGGATCGAAGTTCGGCGTCGGGCTGGACGAATCGAAGGAACTGCTGATCGCGACCCGCCAGGTGGCGGACGCGCTCGGCATCTGCTTCCACGTCGGCAGCCAGACCATGTCGCCGGACGCCTATGCCAACGCGATGGAGCGGGTGCGCACGGCGATCGTCGATGCCGGCGTCACCGTCGATGTGATCGATGTCGGCGGCGGCTTCCCCTCGGCCTATCCGGGCATGACCCCGCCGCCGCTGGAGCGCTTCTTCGAGACGATCCACCGTGCGTTCGAGAGCCTGCCGATCAGCTATTCGGCCGAACTGTGGGCCGAACCCGGCCGGGCACTGTGTGCCGAATATGCGTCGGTCGTGGTGCGCGTGGAGCGTCGCCGCGGGGCGGAGCTGTTCATCAACGACGGCGCGTACGGCACCTTGTTCGATGCGGCGCATATCGGCTGGAAGTATCCGGTCCAGCTGCTGCGCGAGCCCGATTCGAACGCCCGCGACATGGACTTCGCGTTCTGGGGCCCGACCTGCGACGATATCGATTATATGAAGGGCCCGTTCCCGCTGCCCGCGGACGTGCAGGCCGGCGATTATTTCGAGATCGGCATGCTGGGCGCGTACGGCACCGCGATGCGGACGCAGTTCAACGGGTTCGGCACCGGCGACACCGTGGTCGCAGGGGACGAGGCGATGCTGTCCGTCTACCTGGACGACCGGAACGTCGCACCGGCGCGGACGAGCAACGTCGTCAAGCTGTAACGACTGGCTTCTACTCCTTCTTCTCCCCTCCCGTTCGCGGGAGGGATCGGGGAAGGGCATGCCTCGCAGGGCTAGCCTTGCGGCACTCCCCTCCCCCAGCCCCTCCCGCACGCGGAAGGGGAGCTAGACAACGGGTTTCCGCGTCCCCTTGAATGACGACGGGTTCTGGATAGCCAAGGGCGAACCATGACCGACACGCTGACCAAGACCGCCGGCGCCAACGCGCCGATCAACGACACCCGCAAGGCCGAACTGCTGTCGAAGCAGGTCAAGCATATCGACATCAAGAGCTTCGACGCGCGCCCGATCGTCGATGCGATGGCGGACATGAGCTTCACCAGCCGCGACCTCGGCCGCGCGACCAACATCTACAACCAGATGCTGGCGGACAAGGATTGCTCGATCTTCCTCGTCATCGCCGGGTCGACCTCGGCCGGCGGCTGCATGGACCTGTATGCCGAGCTGGTGCGCAACAACATGGTCGACGGCATCGTCGCGACCGGCGCGACCATCGTCGACATGGATTTCTTCGAAGGGCTCGGCCACAAGCATTATCAGGCGCTGGAGATCCCGGACGACGACACGCTGCGCTCGCTGTACATCGACCGCATCTACGACACGTATATCGACGAGGAAGCGCTCCAGAACGTCGACCACACGATCTTCGAGATCGCCGAATCGCTGGAGCCGCGCGCCTATTCCAGCCGCGCCTTCATCCGCGAGATGGGCAAGTACCTGGTCGAGCACGGCAAGAAGGACAACAGCCTCGTCAAGCTCGCCTATGAGCATGACGTGCCGATCTTCTGCCCGGCATTCGTCGATTCGTCGGCCGGCTTCGGTCTGGTGAAGCATCAGGTCGATGCCGCCAAGGAAGGCCGTCCGTACCTGATGATCGACGCGGTCGCCGACTTCCGCGAGCTCACGCAGATCAAGATCGAGGCCGGCGTCACCGGCCTGCTGATGATCGGCGGCGGCGTGCCGAAGAACTTCATCCAGGACACCGTGGTCTGCGCCGAGATCCTGGGCCATGACGACGTGCAGGTTCACAAATATGCCGTGCAGATCACCGTCGCCGACGTGCGCGACGGCGCCTGTTCGTCCTCGACGCTGCAGGAGGCGGCGAGCTGGGGCAAGGTGAACACCGGCATCGAGCAGATGGTGTTCGCGGAAGCGGGTTCGGTCATGCCGCTGCTGGCGTCGGACGCCTATCATCGCGGCCTGTGGAAGGACCGCCCGGTCCATCGCTGGGGCAAGCTGTTCGACAAGTAAGGTCGGGTCCGTCGCCATCCGGCTGATGCCGGATGGCGGTGCCGGTCCCGTTTGCCGGCTGAAGGCCGGGTGACGGAAGCTAGGGGTTAGCGACGATCTCCGTCGCGGGCGGGTGCCCCAGAAACGCCGCCGGGCTCGCCGTCGCGCCATAGGCGCCGGCGAGGAAGATCGCGATAAGGTCTCCCGGCCCGGCGCGGGGCAGAGCGATCCGGTCACCCAACCGATCGAGCGGGGTGCAGAGCGGGCCGACGACGCTGACGGTATCGTCGGCCTGCTCGCCCATCCGGTGGGCGACGGCAACCGGGTAGTTGCGGCGGACGACGGTGCCGAAATTGCCCGAGGCGGCGAGCTGGTGGTTGAGGCCGCCGTCGACGACCAGGAAGGTCTCGCCGCCGCTCTCCTTTCGATCGATCACGCGCGCCAGGTAGACGCCCGCCTCCGCGACCAGCCAGCGGCCGAGTTCGATCGCGAACCGGCTGTCGGCGAGGATCGCCGGGCGGACGGCAAGCGCGTCGGCCAGCCGGGACCCGATCAGATCGACATCGACCGGGCGGTCGCCGGCGAAATAGGGAACGCCGAAGCCGCCGCCCAGATTGACGAGCGGCGGCGCCTGTCCGGCCGATTCGGCAAGCCGCCCGGCCAGCGCGAGCGTCGCCCCTTGCGTGTCGGCGATCGCCGCCGCGTCGAGCGCCTGACTGCCGGCATAGATGTGGAAGCCGCGCCAGTCGGCTCCCGCCGCGATCAGCCGGCGAACGAGTGCTGGCACCCGCACCGCATCGACGCCGAAGGGCGACGGGCGGCCGCCCATCTTCATCCCCGATCCCTTCAACTCGACGTCGGGATTTACCCGGACGGCGAGGCGCGGACGAAGGCCGAGCCGGGCGGCGATCGTCAAGGCACGATCCCCCTCCCCCTCCGATTCGATATTGAGGGTGGCGCCCGCCCGGATCGCGGCGGCGAGTTCCTCGTCGCGCTTGCCGGGGCCGGCGAAGCTGATCGCGGCCGCCGGCTTGACGGCCAGCGCCGTCGCCAGCTCGCCGCCCGACGCGACGTCGAGGCCGTCGATCATCGGTGCGATGGCGGCGAGCAGGCCGGGATGCGGATTGGCCTTGATCGCGTAATGAAGATCGATGCCGGGCAGCGCCGTGCGGAATCGGGCCACCTGCCCGGCGACGATCGCGGGATCGTAGACGAAGACGGGGGTCTGCGTCGCCCATGACGAGGCGGGCCGGCCGGCGACGACCAGCATGCCGTGCTGATCGGCGAAGGCGGCGGGGATCGGGCCGATCGGTTTCATCGCAACAGGTCGGCGCGGATGGCGGCGCGATCGAGCTTGCCATTGGCGTTGCGCGGCAACAGCGGGTGCCAGACATAGCGGGCGGGCTGCATGAAGCTGGGCAAGTCCGCCTTCAGCCGGCGGACCAGCGCCGGCTCGGCAGCGGGATCACCCCCGACGACCGCGACGATGACCTGGCCGAGCCGCTCGTCGGGCATGCCGATCGCGACCGCCTCCGTTGCCTCGTCGCCGGCGAGGATCGCTTCCTCGATCTCCTGCGGACTCAACCGGTTACCGGCTGTCTTTATCATCTCGTCATCACGGCCGACGAACCGCAGCAGCCCCCCGGCGTCCATAACGACGGTGTCGCCCGACCAGACCGCGGTACCGCCCGATGCGGCGAAGGACGGTGCGGGGCGGAAGCGCGCGGCGGTGCGCTGCGGATCGCGCCAATAGCCCCCGGCGACGAGCGGACCGGCATGGACGAGCTCGCCGGGCTCATCGGGCGCGGCGCGGCTCCCGTCGGGGCGGACGACCATCACCTCCGCGAACGGGATGGCGCGGCCGATCGAATCCGGGTGCGCGGCGACCAGTGCCGGTTCGAGATAGGTCGACCGGAACGCCTCGGTCAGGCCGTACATCGGATAGAGGTCGGCAGCGGGGAAGCGGCGGCGCAGCGCCTCGATCAGGCGCGGGGTCAGCGCACCGCCCGAGTTGGTCAGGCGGCGCAGGCGGTGCGCGACTTCTCCCCATTCCAGCTCGACCAACTGCGTCCATAGCGGCGGGACACCGGCAAGGGTGGTGGCGCCGACGCGCTCGACCGCCTTCACCACGTCTCGCGCGACCAGATAGTCCAGCGGCGAGACCGCCGCACCTGCCGCCCAGCTGGATAGAAGCTGGTTCTGGCCATAGTCGAACGACAGGGGCAGCACGGCCAGCACCCGGTCGGCGGGCTCGATGCGGAGATAATGGGCGACGGAGATGGCGCCGAGCCAGAGATTGGCATGGCTGAGCATCACCCCCTTCGGCCGGCCGGTGGAGCCGGACGTGTAGAGGATCGCGGCGAGTTCCTGCGGGTCGCGGCACGACGGCGACAGGCCGTCGCCGGTCAGGTCGACAGCCGCCTCGTCGACCAACGCGCATCCGGCCGGGCGGTCGGCATCGTCGAGCGTGGCGGCGCGGGCGGGCTGGGTGACGAACAGCGCGGCCGCGCTGTCGTGTAGGATGTGCGCGACCTGCGTGCGACGCAGCGCCGGATTGATCGGGACGTGGATCAGCCCCGCCCGCGCGGCGGCCAGCGGCATGATGCAGGCGAGCCGCGTCTTGGGCAGCCAGGTGGCGACCCGGTCGCCGGGTGCGAGCCCCTGCCCGACGAGCCATGCCGCGGCGGCGGCGGTCGCCGCCTCCAGCGCGGCATAGCTCATCGTGCCGGCGCGATCGATCAGCGCCGGCGCGGCAGGATCGCCGCGGAGCGACAGGCGATCGATCGTGCACGGCCGGGGATCGAGCGGGATCATGACGCCGCCATAGCAGGGCCGTTGCCGTTTTCATCCCCGGACGGTAACGCGGCGCGTCCTGCCCGCCGGCAGGCGGCGAACGGGGGATGGCATTGGATCTGCAAAGCCGTGGCGAGATCGAGGATCGCGTGCGCGCGGTGCTGGCCGATGTGCTGGGACTGGCACCGGAACGGGTCGCTGCCTTCCAGGCGGACACGCCGCTGTTCGGCGCGCTTCCCGAACTCGATTCGATGGCGGTCGCGGGCGTGCTGACCGAACTGGAGGACCAGCTGGGGATCGTGATCGATGACGACGAGGTCGACGGCGACATGCTGGAAACCTTCGGCGCGCTTGCCGGCTTCGCGGCCGGCAAGCTGAAGGCCTGACGCTCCCCTACTCCGCCGCCTCGCGCATCTCCTCGAACTCCATCGCCGCCAGAAAGCGTTCGGCGTCCAGCGCGGCCATGCAGCCGGTGCCGGCGGCGGTGACGGCCTGGCGATAGATCTTGTCGGCGACATCGCCGCAGGCGAACACGCCGGGCACCGAGGTGCGGGTCGACCCGGTTTCGACCGCGATATAGCCATCGTCGTCGAGGTCGAGATGACCGCGGAACAGCTCGGTCGCCGGATGGTGGCCGATCGCGACGAAACCGCCGTCGACGTCCAGCCGGCTATGCTCGCCGGTCGCCGTATCCTCCAGATCGAGCGCGACGAGGCCGGCGGTGCCGCCGCCGTCGACGAAGCTGCGAACCTCCTTGTTCCACAGCACCTTGATCCCCGGATGGGCGTGCAGCCGCTCCTGCAGGATACGCTCTGCCCGCAGGGTGTCGCGGCGATGGATCAGGGTGACGTCGGGCGAGTGGTTGGTCAGGTACAGCGCCTCCTCGACCGCGGTGTTGCCGCCGCCGATCACCGCGACCTTCTTGCCGCGATAGAAGAAGCCGTCGCAGGTGGCGCAGGCGCTGACGCCCTTGCCCTTCATCGCCTCCTCACTCTCCAGCCCCAGCCACTTGGCCTGGGCGCCGGTGGCGATCACCAGCACCTCGCCCTCGTACACGTCGCCGCCGTCGCCGATCAGGCGGAAGGGCCTGCGGGTCAGGTCGACCTCGACGATCGTGTCCCACATCAGGGTGGTGCCGACATGCTCCGCCTGCTTCTGCATCTGCTCCATCAGCCAGGGGCCCTGGATGACATCGGCGAAGCCGGGATAGTTCTCGACGTCGGTGGTCGTGGTCAGCTGGCCGCCCGGCTGGATGCCCTGCACCACGATCGGCTTCATGCCCGCGCGCGCGCCGTAGATGGCCGCGGACAGCCCGGCGGGACCGGAGCCGAGGATGAGCATGCGGGTCGAATGGGTAGCCATGGAATTATCCTGTGCGAATCTTTCCCTCATCTAGGCGCGACGGACGCAGAATTGAACCTGATCCGTGCCGATTGGGCGGCACCGGTCGCGCTCCGCTTCGTTGAGCGTGCGAGTGGAGAGCATGATGCGCGACGAAGAGACGGGCGAAGAGATCGTCATCAAGGAATATACCGGGCCGGCGGGCGGCTGGGGGTCGATGAAGGGCATGGTGCAGATCGTGCCCGGCGAGCATCCCGGACCGGAGATGCTCGACACGCTGCGCCGGCAGAACAAGCCGGAGGGTTTCATGTGCGTATCGTGCGCATGGGGAAAGCCGGCGAAGCCGCACGTCGCGGAATTCTGCGAGAACGGCGCCAAGGCGACGGCGTGGGAGCTGTCGAGCAAGCGGGTGACCCCCGCCTTTTTCGAGCGGTACACGGTCAGCGAACTGGCCGGATGGCTTGACCACGATCTGGAGCAGGCAGGCCGCCTGACCCAGCCGATGCGGTACGACGCCGGCACCGACAAATATGTCGCGGCAAGCTGGCAGGAGGCGTTCGATTCGATCGGAACGACGCTGAAGGCATGCGATCCGACGAAGGTGGTGCTGTATGCGTCGGGCCGCGCCAGCCTGGAAACATCGTTCATGTACGGGCTGTTCGCGCGAATGTGGGGGCAGCAGAACCTGCCCGATTCGTCCAACATGTGCCATGAGACGACCTCTGTCGGATTGAAGAACGCGATCGGATCCCCGGTCGCGACGATCCAGATGGAGGATTACGAGAAGTGCGACGCGATCTTCTGCTTCGGGCAGAATGTCGGCACCAACAGCCCGCGGATGCTCCACACGCTGAAGGATTGCCGCGACCGCGGCGTGGAGATCGTGACGTTCAACCCGCTGCGCGAACGCGGGTGGGAGAGCTTCGCCGATCCGCAGAACCCGTTGCAGATGAGCAAGGTGCAGAAGCCGACCATCATCTCCACCCAGTATCATCAGGTGCGTGCCGGCGGCGACATCTCCGCACTGCTCGGCATGTGCAAGCTGGTGATCGAGGCGGACGACCGGGCGCTGGCAGAGGGCGGCGAGCGGGTACTGGACCATCACTTCATCGGCCAGCACACGACGCGCTTCGACGACTTCGCGACGTTCTGCCGCAATGCCGACTGGGACCGGATCGTTCACGAGAGCGGGCTGAGCCGAAGCGCGATCGAGGGCGCGACCAAGGTCTATATGCGGTCGAAGGCGGTGATCGTCGTGTACGGCATGGGCATCACCCAGCACCGGTACGGGATGGACAGCCTGTACATGCTGGTCAACTTCCTGTTGCTGCGCGGCAATATCGGGCGCGAGGGCGCAGGGCCGGGGCCGGTACGCGGGCATAGCAACGTGCAGGGACAGCGCACGGTCGGCATCACCGAGAAGACCGAACTGGCGCCGGTCGAGCGTCTGAAGGAACTGTTCCAGTTCGCGCCGCCGACCGAGAAGGGCTGGGACACGGTGGAAAGCTGCCGCGCGATCATCAGCGGCGAGTGCCAGGGGTTCGTGCAGCTGGGCGGCAATTTCCTGCGCGCGACGCCCGAGCATGCGGCGATGAAGGAGGCGTGGGCCAGGCTGCCGATCGGCGTCCACATCGCCACCAAGCTGAACAAGAGCCACCTGTATCCGGGGAAGGAAAGCTGGATCCTCCCCTGCCTGGGACGTTCCGAGCGGGACATGCAGGCGACCGGCCCGCAGACGGTGTCGATGGAAGACTCGTTCAGCCACATCTATGGGTCGGTCGGCAAGGCGACGCCGGCGGCCGACACGCTGCTGTCCGAACCGGCGATCGTCGCGGGGATCGCCAAGGCGGTGCTCGCGCCCAATCCGAATGTGCCATGGGACGACTGGGTCGGCGATTACGGGCTGGTGCGGACGGCGATCGAGAATTGCTATCCGGACAAGTTCGCGAACTTCAACGATCGCCTGTTCGAGCCGGGCGGGTTCTGGAAGGGCAACCCCGCATCGCATCGCCAGTGGGAGACGGAGAGCGGCAAGGCCGAGTTCAACGTGCCCCGCGCGCTGAATGCCAGCGGCTTTGCGGAAAAGGAGGGGCGATTCCGGCTCGTCACCCTGCGCTCCAACGATCAGTTCAACACCACCATCTACGGGTACGACGATCGGTTCCGCGGTATCCGGGGAACGCGCATGGTGGTGATGATGAACCGTGCCGATATCCTGAAGCTGGGCCTGAACGACGGCGACAAGATCGCGCTGGAAAGCGACGCGGAGGATGGCGTCGAGCGGGTCGTCGAGGGATTGCGGGTCGTGGAGTACAACATCCCCGAGGGATGCCTGGGCGGCTACTACCCCGAACTCAACTACCTCATTCCGCTGGAGCATCACGCACTCGAGAGCCATGTGCCGGCAGGAAAGTCGGTGCCGGTCAGGGTGAGGCGATGACCGGGCTGCTGGGTGCGGTGCTGGCGGGTGGCCGGTCCAGCCGGTTCGGGTCGGACAAGGCGGCGGCCCTGCTGGATGGACGAACCCTCCTCGCCCATGCGCGGCAGGCGCTGGCGGGGCATGTCGACGATGTCGTGGTGATCGGCGGAGCAGACGGCATCGCCGATCTGCCGCGCCCGGGACTGGGGCCGCTGGGCGGCATCGCGGCGGCACTGGATCACGGCGCGACCCACGGCCATCGCTGCGTCCTGACGATCGGATGCGACATGCCGGTGCTGCCCGACGAACTGGTACAGGCGCTGCTGCGGCGAGCGCCGGCCTTCTGTGCGGAGGCGCCGATCCTCGGTTTGTGGCCGGCGGCGCTGGGCGCTCAGCTGCTGTCCTATCTGGAGGTCGCACCGGAGCGGTCGGTGAAGGGCTGGGCGCGCAGCGTCGGCGCGCTGCCGATCGCCTCTCCGGTATCGATCCCCAACGTCAACACGCCGGCGGATCTCGCCGTCCTGACCGGTACGATGCTCGTCGCCTCGTGATCGGCCGCGACGAGGCCGTCGTCGTCTTGACGCGCGACGGCGCCGTACCCGGCGAGCGGACGATCGCGATCGAGGTACCGGTCGCGATCGAGGTGGACGGCATCGGCTATGCGGTGATGATGATGACGCCGGCCGACCTGGAGGCGTTCGCGACCGGATTCATGCTGACCGAGCGGCTGGCGGATTCGGTCGACGATATCGTCGATATCGATGCCTTCGCGGCGGAGAGCGGGTGGATCGTGCGGGTAGCGCTGGCGGCGCGATGCCGCGATCGCATCCAGGATCGGGTGCGGCACCGGACCAGCGACACCGGCTGTGGATTGTGCGGGATCGCGAGCCTGGAGCAATTGCACAAGCCTGTCGCCGCAGTGCCACCGCGGCCGGAGGTCGATGCGACGGCGCTGTTCCGGGCACTTGGCAGCCTGCGCGATCATCAGCCGCTGAACCGGGCGACCGGCGCGGTACACGCCGCCGCCGCCTGCGACCGCGACGGACGGATCGTGGCGGCATGCGAGGATGTCGGACGCCACAATGCACTCGACAAGCTGGTGGGACGACTGGCGCTGGATCGGCAGGAGACCGGGTTCGTGCTGGTCACGTCGCGGATCAGTTTCGAGATGGTGGACAAGGCGCTGGTGTTGGGCACGCCATTGATCGCAAGTGTGTCCGCGCCGACCAGCATGGCGATCGATCATGCCCGGGCACACGGCCTGACGCTGATCGCGCTGGCCCGCGCCGACGCGATGCTGGTGCTGAATGATCCGTGGAACGCCTTCGGGCTGGTAGCGAAGGAGGGACTTGAACCCCCGACCCCAGGATTATGATTCCCGTGCTCTAACCAGCTGAGCTACTTCGCCTCAGCCCGAAGGAGCGGCGCCTATAGGCAGCGACGCCGGACCGGTCAAGCGAACATGTGGCGAGACAGCGGCTCCCACGGGCCACCGCGATACCACCATGTCGCCAGCCCGGCGAGTTCGACCGGGCGAGGACGGAAATCCTTCGCTAGCCCTTCCATCAGCAGGCGCGCGACAGAGGGCTGGACCTTGTTCTGGATCGTCACGTGCGGGCGCCAGCCGCCGGCATCCTGCGGCGTCAGGAGCGGGGCGAAGGCGTCCGCCAGCGCGTGGCGGATGGTCGCCAGGCCGGGAGCGTCGATCCGGTACGCGACGCCGCGACCGAGCGACATCAGCCCGGCGATACGCGCATCGGGCGCACGGATACCGCGCGTCTCCTGGTTCAGGCGGTGCTTCAGTTCGTCGGCGCAGGACGGCGGCAGATGATGGAAGAGCGTGCAGTGCGCCGCCAGCACGTTGCGTTCCGGCGGAAAGTGCCGGGCGCGCTGCGCATCGAACCATCCCTGGTCACCGCGACCGAACAGCGCCGTGACGATGATCGGCGCCGGAACGATCGGGTCGCCGCTCAAATCTCCACCTGGCTGCCGAGCTCGACGACGCGGTTGGATGGCAGGCGGAAGAATTCCATCGCGCTTTCGGCGTTGCGCAGCATCCAGGCGAACAGCTTCTCGCGCCATAGCGCCATGCCCGGCCGGTCGGACGCGATCAGCGTCTGGCGCGAGAGGAAGAAGCTGGTGTCCATCATCTTGTATTCGGGGCCGCCGCCCGCGGCGTGCTTCAGCGCGGCGGGCACGTTCGCCTCCTCCATGAAACCGAACCGCAGGACGACGCGGTAGAAGCCGTGGCCCAGATCCTCGCGCTTCACGCGCTGGTCCTCGGGCCAATAGGGCTGGTCGGCGATCGCCACGGTCAGCAGGACGATGCGGTCGTGCAGTACCTTGTTGTGCTTCAGGTTGTGGAGAAGCGCGTGGGGTATGCCCTCTGCGGTGGAGGTCATGAACACCGCGGTGCCGGGAACGCGGCTGGCCGAGGTGGCGGCGCTGGCGATGAAGACCTTGATCGGCATCGCCGCCTCGCGCAGCCGCTCGATCATCAGCTGTCGGCCCTTCGACCAGGTGGTCAGGACCGTGAAGACGACCGCGCCGACCAGCAGCGGGAACCAGCCGCCATCGGGCACCTTGGTGATGTTCGACGAGAAATAGGCGCCGTCGATGAACAGGAACAGCCCCTCGAACAGGCCGACCGCCCAGAACGGCCACTGCCACACCCGGCGGATCAGGACGCCGACCAGCAGCGTGCTGATGAACATCGTGCCGGTGACCGCGATGCCATAGGCCGCCGCCAGGTTCGATGACTGCTTGAAGCCGAAGATCAGCAGCAGCACCATCACCATCAGCGCCCAGTTGACGACGGGGATGTAGATCTGCCCGGCCTCTGCGGCACTGGTATGTTCGATGCGCAGGCGCGGCATCAGGCCGAGCTGGACCGCCTGCTGCACCACGCTGAACGCGCCGGTGATGACGGCCTGGCTGGCGATCACCGTCGCCATGGTCGACAGGATGACGAGCGGCAGGCGCCAGTCCTCCGACGCCATCAGGAAGAAGGGATTCTCCGCCGCGCCAGGCTGGTCGAGGAGCAGGGCCCCCTGCCCCAGATAATTGATCATCAGGGCGGGGAAGACGAGGTACAGCCACGCCACCTCGATCGGGCGGCGGCCGAAATGGCCCATGTCGGCGTAGAGCGCCTCCGCACCGGTCACCGCGAGCACGACCGAGCCGAGCGCCAGGAACGCGAGCATGCCGTCATCGGCGACGAAGCGGAACGCCCAGCGCGGATCGATCGCGGCGATGATCTCCGGCCGGCCGGCGATGTTGATGACGCCCAGCACCGTCAGGACGATGAAATAGACCAGCATGATCGGGCCGAACAGCTTGCCGATCCCGCCGGTGCCGCGCGACTGGATGTAGAACAGCGCGACCAGGATGACGACTGCGATGGGGATGACGAAGGTGCTGAAGCTCTGCTCCACCGTCGCCAGCCCCTCGACCGCGGACAGGACCGAGACGGCGGGCGTGATCATGCAGTCGCCGAAGAACAGCGCGGTGGCGAGAACGCCGAGGATGACGAGGCTGGCGCTCCACCGCCCCTTCGCGCCGCCGGTCCGCCGCTGGATCAGCGCCAGCAGAGCCAGGCTGCCGCCCTCTCCGTTATTGTCGGCGCGCAGCACCAGCAGCACGTATTTGACCGTGACGATCAGCAGCAGCGACCAGAAGATCAGGCTGACGACGCCGAAGATGTGGAGCTGATCGACCGCCAGCGGATGGTGGCCGACGAAGACCTCCTTCATCGCATAGAGCGGGCTGGTGCCGATATCGCCATAGACGACACCGATCGCACCCAGTGCCAGCCGGGCCAGTCCCTGCCTGGGATGGTGGTGATACGTCGTCGCGTCCGGCGCCGGCGTGTCGGGCAGGATTGCCGCCCGTTCCGTGCTCACGACCACGCGATCTCAGCACGATAGGGGCGCAGTCGCCCACTCACGCCCTTGTCCATCATTTCGGGGCCCGTACACCCGCTGATGAGCGCACGCAACGGGACTTGAAGAGCGGGCGTGGCACAGCCGGTGGAGGTGTGCGCATTGTGCCGCTATAGCGCGCGCTATCAACGATTTGCACCAGGAGCGGAACGCATGAAAGTCGGTGTCCCACGGGAGATCAAGAACCACGAGTACCGGGTCGGACTGACGCCGCCATCGGTGGCGGAACTGGTTGCAAACGGGCACGAGGTGGTCGTCGAGACGAGTGCCGGGGACGGCATCGATTTCGATGATTCGTCCTATGAGGCGGTCGGCGCCACGATCCTGCGCGACGCCGCCAGCGTGTTCGCCGCCGCCGAGATGATCGTGAAGGTCAAGGAGCCGCAGCAGAGCGAGATCGCGCTGCTGGAGCCGCGCCACCTGCTGTTCACCTACCTCCATCTGGCGGCCGACAAGCCGCAGGCGGAGGGGCTGATGAAGTCCGGTGCGACGTGCATCGCTTACGAGACGGTGACGGCACCGGGCGGCGGCCTGCCGCTGCTGAAGCCGATGAGCGAAGTCGCCGGGCGCATGTCGGTGCAGGTCGGCGCGCATTACCTGGAGAAGGAACAGGGCGGTCGTGGCGTGCTGCTGGGCGGCGTACCGGGCGTGGCGCCTGCGCGGGTGGCGATCCTGGGTGGCGGCGTGTCCGGCATCAACGCCGCGCAGATGGCAGTCGGCATGCGCGCCGACGTGACCATCTACGACGTCAACATGAGCCGGCTGGCGGAACTCGACATGTTCTTCTCCAGCCAGATCAAGACGGCCTATGCATCGAAGGCGGCGATCGCCGCGGCGGTGGAGCGGGCGCATCTGGTGATCGGCGCCGTGCTGGTACCCGGCGCCGCAGCACCGAAGCTGGTGACGCGCGACATGCTGAAGACGATGAAGCGGGGCAGCGTGCTGGTCGACATCGCTATCGACCAGGGCGGATGTTTTGAGACCAGCCATGCGACGACGCACGAGGATCCGGTGTTCGAGGTGGACGGCGTGATCCACTATTGCGTCGCGAACATGCCGGGCGCGGTCGCGCGGACCAGCGCCTTCGCGCTCAACAACGCCACCCTGCCCTTCGCGCTCAAGCTGGCGAACCAGGGCGCGCAGGCGGCGATGGCGGCCGATCCGCACCTGGCGGCGGGGCTGAACGTTTCCGACGGCAAGATCCGGCACCAGGCGGTCGCCGAGGCGCTCGACCTGGCGTACGAGCCGGCCTGACGGGAACACATTGGGAACGTTGGGTGTTGGTCGCGATGAAGGAGATCACCGTGACCGACACCCCCAACCCTAAGTCAGAGCCCTTTTCGAACGCCGAGAAGGACCCGGACGACTGGACCACCGGCGACGAGAAGATGACCGGTGCGCAGGCGAGCTACCTCAAGACCCTGAGCGAAGAGGCGCATGAGGAATTCGACGAAACGCTGACCAAGGCCGATGCGTCGAAGCGGATCGACGAGTTGCAGGCCAAGACCGGGCGCGGTGCCGCCTAGGCACTTATTGCCCAACCGCCGCGCGCAAGCGGCGCAGCATATCGAGCCGGCTGGCAATCGCCGGCCGGTATGCTGCATCGGCGGGGGTCATGGCCAGCGCACGAGCCCATGACGCCTCCGCCTTGTCGAAATCGTTCATCCGCAACTGTGCCAGCCCCCGGAAGAACGCCGGCGCCGGGCTACGCGGATCGAGACTGGCGGCGCGATCGAACGCCAGCGCTGCGGCGGGCGACAGCTGTCGATCGTGCCGGGCAATCGCATCGCCCAACGCCGTCCACAGCTGGACGCTGGTGCCGTCGCGCCGCAGGCCGCCGAGGATCGCCTCCACCTCGTAACGAGCCGAGCCGGAGCGGGCGAGTGCGTCGGCCGCGGTCAGATAGGCACCGTCGATCCCGAAACGCCCGAACATCCGGCCGCGCAACTCCGTGATCGCCTCGTCGCTGCCCAGCAATCGCGTATCGGGCGCGGCGGGGCTGGCCGGCAGATCCGGACTGCCCTGCAGCGCGTATCCCGTCGCCGCCAGCATCAGCGCCGCACCCGCCAGCGACCACAGGGGGCGGCCGACGCGAAGCAGCAGCAATGCACCAAAGGCAATGCCGGCAAGCAGCAGGAGCGCGATCCAGCCCATCAGCGCCGCCGCCGGAAGCTGCTGCGCGCAAGCCAGGCGCCGATGCCGAGCAGCACGACGGGCGCGAGCCAGAGAGGCCAGGTGACGGGGGACAGTGGCGGATCGTAGCTGATGTAATCGCCGTACCGACTGATCAGCCACTCGCGGATCGCGTCGGGCCGCTCGCCCTGCTGGATCCGGCCTCGGACGAGGGCACGCATGTCGCCGGCCATCGTCGCGTCGCTGTCGGCGATCGACTGGCCCTGGCACACGACGCAGCGCAGCGTCTCCATCAGCGTCCTTGCCGCCGCCTCTTGCCGGGGATCGGCCAGTTGCGTGTCGGCCAGCGCGGCCGGCACCCGGGTCTGGCCGGCGAGCGACAGAAGCAGCAGGGCGGCAGCGATCCGTTTCATCGCAGCGCCTTCCACTGGGCGACGATGTCGTCGACCGCGTCCTCGCGGATGTCGCCGACGAACTGGCGGACGACGTGCCCGTTGCCGTCGATCAGGAAGGTTTCGGGTACTCCCGATGAGCCGAGCGACAGCTGCACCGCGCTGTCGCGATCGTCGCCGATCCGGCGATAGGGGTCGCCGTTCCGCCGGAGGAACGCCTGCACGTCGGCCGGCGTATCGCGGATCGCGATGGCGTCGATGGGGACACCCGCTTGCTTCAGCCGCAGCAGCTGCGGCGCCTCTGCGATGCAGGGGATGCACCAGCTGGCGAAGACGTTGAGGAGCCGGGGACCAGCACCCTTCATCGTCGCGCTGGATACGCCGGGCTTGCCGGCGACCAGGGGAGAGAGCGTGAAGTCGGGCAGCGGCTTGCCGACCAGCTGCGAGTGGACGACGCGATCGGCGGGGCTGAACAGCCCGGTCGCGACCACGGCGAGCAGGACGAGGAAGCCGGTCAGCGGCAGCCAGAGGAGCGCCCGCTTCACGCCGCGACCTCGTGCCGGCGCCGGACGAGCCGGCCGACCAGCGACAGCGCGCCACCCAGCGCGATCAGAACGCCGCCCAGCCAGATCAGCGTCACGAACGGCTTCCACCACAGGCGCACCTGCCAGCGCCCCTGCCCGTCCGGCTGACCGAGGACGGTATAGAGCTGCCCGTCCATGACCGTCGCGATGGCCGACTCGCTGGTCGTCGTCGGCGGGTCCGAGAAGGTGCGCGACTGTGGATAGAGCCGCCGCGTCGCCCCGTCGCGTTCCACCGTGAGCCGTGCCTGGAGCGCGGACCAGTTGTCGGACACGACCGGCGAGATGCCGTCGAGCGCGACGTGCCATGGGCCGACGCGTGTCGCCTGACCCGGTGCGAGTGCCACCAGCCGTTCTGCCGTGAAGGCGGAATCGCATGCCATGCCGGCGAGCGAAACGGCGATGCCCAGATGCGCGACGACCATGCCCCAGGTGAAGAGCGGGGTGCGGCGCAGGTTACGCTTCCACAAGGGCGCGACGCTGGCGACGGCCAGTCCGGCCGCCAGGCTGAGCCCCATCAGCGGCAGCACACCGATCGGCATCGCCGCAAGGAGCGCGGCAACGAATGCCGCACCCGTCGCGACGAGCGGCCACACGATCCGGTCGGCAATGGCGGCCAGCTCGTCACGACGCCAGCGAAGCAGCGGCCCGACCGCCATGATCGCCACCAGTAGCAGGGCGATCGGCCCGGCCGCCTTGTTGAAGAAGGGGGGGCCGACCGACAGCTGCACCCCGAACCCGGCAGCGACGATCGGATAGAGGGTGCCGATCAGGACGATACCCAGGATCACCGACAGCAGCAGATTGTTGGCGACCAGTCCGCCCTCCCGGCTGACCAGCTCGAACGTCCGCCCCTGCCGCACGGTGCCGACGCGCGCGGCGAACAGGGTGAGCGCGCCACCGATGTAGAGCGCGAGCAGCACCAGGATGAAGGCACCACGGCGTGGATCGACGGCGAAGGCATGGACGCTGGTCAGGATGCCGGAGCGGACCAGGAAGGTGCCGATCATCGACATGGAAAAGGCGACGACCGCCAGCATCACCGTCCAGGCACGCAGCCCGTCGCGGGTGGCGAGCACCGTCACCGAGTGAAGCAGCGCCGTCGCCGCCAGCCATGGCATCAGCGATGCGTTCTCGACCGGATCCCAGAACCACCAGCCGCCCCAGCCGAGCTCGTAATAGGCCCAGTAGCTGCCCGCGGTGATCCCGATGGTCAGGAACACCCAGGCGCCCAGTACCCATGGCCGCATCGCCCGTGCGAACTCCCGCCCGACATCGCGGGTGACGAGGGCGCCGACGGCGAAGGAGAAGGCGACCGACAGGCCGACATAGCCGGCGTAGAGCGTCGGCGGGTGGAAGGCGAGCCCGGGATCCTGCAGCAGCGGGTTGAGCCCCGCGCCGTCGGCCGGTGCGGGCGACAGGCGGGCGAAGGGGTTCGAGGCGAAGAGCAGGAAAGCGTAGAAGCCGAGCGCGATGGCCGCCTGCGCACCCAGCGTCGCGATCAGCGTCGGCCCGGCCAGCCGCCGCTCGAAGATCGCGACCGCGCCGCCGGCGAGCCCCAGGATCGTCACCCAGAGCAGCATCGAGCCCTCGTGATTGCCCCACGCGCCGGCGATCTTGTAGATCCAGGGCTTGGCGGAATGGCTGTTCTCGGCGACCAGCTTCACCGACATGTCCGATTGCTGGAAGACCGCGATCAGGAACAGCATGGCCGCCGCGGCGAGCACCCCCTGCACGATCGCGACCGGACGAACCGCGCCGGAGACCTCGACCGCCGCGGGACGATGCAGCGCAAGGGCCGCCAGCGCGAGCTGGAGCGCGGCGAGCGCGGCGGCGATCCACAGCGCGGCGAGACCGGCCTCGGCGATCACTGTTCCAGCGACTTCGTCTCGTGCATCTTGCCCGCCAGCTCGGGCGGCATGTACTTCTCGTCGTGCTTGGCCAGGAGATTGGTCGCGATAAAGGCGCCGGAAGGCTGGAACTGCCCCTCTGCGACGACGCCCGACCGCTCTCGGAACAGGTCGGGGACGATGCCGGCGAAGGTGACGGGCGTGGTCGCCCGCCCGTCGGTGACGACGAACCGGACGGTGACGCCGTCGGCAGCGCGATGGACCGATCCAGCCTCTACCATGCCACCCAGCCGCACCGCCTTGCCGAGCGGCAGGCCGTTCCTGGCGACATCCGACGGCGCGTAGAAGAACGCCGCCTGGTCGCGCAGCGCCGACAGCGCCAGCACCGCCGCCGCGGCCACGGCGGCAAGGGCGAGCAGGACGAGGATCAGCCGCTGGTTCTTGGCCGCCATGCGCGGGGCGGTCATGGTCGCTCCGCCCGGCGCATCGCCACCCAGCTGAGGAGCGCCAGCAGCGCCGCCCCGACCAGCGTCACGGCATAGGCGGCGGTGACGAAGGGCCAGGGGTTCATGCCCGGGCCATCCGGCGCTGACGCGCCTCCGCCTTCGCAGCGGCGAGCATGGCGCGCATCCGCATCAGCACGATGGCGGCGAACAGGAAGGTGAAGCCGGCCAGCATGATCGGCAGCGGCCACAGGATGGCCGGATCGATCGACGACCGGGTCAGCCCGATGCTGGGCCCCTGATGCAACGTGTTCCACCAGATCACGGAATAGCGGATGATCGGCAGCAGCACGGTGCCGGCGATGCCGAACACGGCAGGCACCCGTCCGTCGCCGCCGCGGTCGGCATCCGCGCGGGCGAGTGCGATGAAGGCGCAGTAGACGAAGAACAGCAGCAGCATCGAGGTGAGGCGTCCATCCCACTGCCACCACGTACCCCAGGTCGGGCGGCCCCAGATCGATCCGGTGATCAGGCAGATGGCGGCGAACACCGCTCCCGGCAGCGCGATGGCGCGGGCGGCGATGGCGGCGATGGGATGGCGCCACACGAGCAGCGCGATCGACGACAGGGCGATACCGCTCCACCCGCCCATGCCCAGCCAGGCGGCGGGGACATGGATGTAGAGGATGCGGACGGTTTCCCCCTGCAGATAGTCGGGCGGCGTCCGGGTCAGCCCGGCCCAGCAGCCGATGCCGATGCCAGCGACGCCCAGCCACAGCAGGATCGGGGTCAGCGGACGGGCGACCTTCAGGAAGCGGGCGGGATTGGCGAAGGCGTGGAGGCTGGGCACGGTGGTCGCCTGATATGGCAAGTTTCGGTCCGCGTCACGCGCGACATTCGATCGGAAGGTAAGGCTAAGGTAAGGCTTGCGCCTCATCCCTTCCGATCACAAGGCATTGGACGGCAACGACTGTTTCTATCCGCGACCGATCAGCCCGCGTGCCAGGCGATCGGCGACGTCGGCGGCGGGCTGGCCGGACCGGTCGCTCTCGTCCCACACCTCGACCAACCGGTCGGGAATGCGGGCGATGCGCGCCATCACCTCCGCCTCGTCGCCATGGCCGAGATACTCCAGCCCGACATTGATGATGCCACCGGCGTTGATAACATAATCGGGTGCATAGAGGATACCACGATCGTGGATCCGCTGCCCGTCGACCGGAGTGGCGAGCTGGTTGTTGGCACCGCCGGCGACGACGCGCGCCTTCAGGTCGGCGATGCTCGCCTCCGTCAGGATGGCGCCGAGCGCATTGGGGCTGACGAGGTCGACGTCCTGCGACAGGATCGCCTCCGGCGCGACGGCGGTGGCGCCGAGTTCGCCGGCCATCGCGTTCGCCCTGCCCTCGTCGACATCGGCGAGGGTCAGCACCGCGCCGTCGCGGGCGAGTAGCCGCGCGAGACCGCCGCCGACCGAGCCGAGGCCCTGCACGGCGACCCGCACGCCGCGCATGTCGGTGGCACCCAGCCCCCGCGCGGCGGCGGCCTTCACGCCCAGATAGACGCCGTGCGCTGTATAGGGACCGGGATCGCCGCCCGCCGCGCCGCTTTCGACGGGCAGGCCGGAGACATAGCGGGTTTCGCCGGCGATCACCTTCATCCGGTCCTCGGACATGCCGACATCCTCGGCGGTGACGTAGCGGCCGCCGAGCGATTCGACGGCACGGCCGAACGCCTGCAATTGCGCGGTGGTGATCGTCGCGCCCGGCCGGTCGGCCAGCACCACGCCCTTGCCCCCGCCCAGATCGAGCCCGGCCATCGCGTTCTTGAAGCTCATGCCGCGCGACAGGCGCAGGGCATCGGTCAGCGCCCGCTCGTCGGAGCCGTAATGCCAGAACCGGACGCCGCCCGCGGCTGGCCCCAGCCTGGTCGAGTGGATCGCGACGATCGCCCGCAGCCCCGAATCGGGATCGCTGAACAGGTGAACGCCCTCATGCTCGTCGAAGTCGGGAAGGCCCCACGCGGTCGCCATCGCTCACTTGCCTCGTAATTTCTTAACCAAGGCACGAAATATTATTATTCGCGGCGGTTGACCACCCCGAATGTAGGTCGACGTGAAATATCGGGGAAGAAGTGGGGCGACCGACGGGACTTGAACCCGCAACTTCCGGCATCACAAGCCGACGCTCTAACCAATTGAACTACGGTCGCCGCGAAGGCCTGCGCCCCTAGCGGACGGGGCCGATGATCGTCAAGCTATCAGAAGCCGCCTTCGACCGAAAGTGCATAGCCATTGGGTCCGTTGACGAAGCCGGCCGCCTCCAGCCGCTGCGCCGCGACCGCATCGGCGGGGCGGACCGCCAGTTCGGCGGCATAGCGGCCGTTGCCGGTGATGCGCAGGTTGACGACCTCGGTCCCGGCCGGGCCGCTGAGCGGAAGCAGCAGGGCACCGGCATCGCAGCGGGCGACGCCAGCGACCGACGGGGGTACGCCGATGCCGGCGACCTCGCCCGACAGCAGGGCGCGCACCCGCCCCTCGGCCGCCTTGCAGCGATCGTCCTCGAACCGGACCGTCAGGTCTTCCAGATCGATACCAGTCACCGGCAGCGGCTGGAATACCCGGCCGGTGGCGACCCGGCCGGTAATGTTGCCGACGCCGAAGCCGTGGCGGCTGACGAAGGCGTCACCCGACAAAGGCGGCGCACCGATGCTGCCCGGCCCCTCCAGCGACAGCGAGGCGCGTCCGACGAACAGCGCCAGCGGCGACAGGCGCGCGCGCAGGTCGCCGACCGCCAGATCGCCGAACCGCGCCTCGCTGAGCGTCGCGCCCCAGATGGTGCCGGTGACCGATCGGGCGCGCAGCCCCTGCTCGCCGGCGCCGGCCATGCCGAGCACGAGCCGCATCGGCAGGAAGACGATCAACGCGACGACCAGCATCGCGCCGAACAGGGCGGCGGGGCCGGTGGACAGGCGTATCCGCTTCACGATGCGCGGCTCCTAAGGACCAGGCGGCCGGCAACCGTGCGGTCGCCATTGTCGGTCAGGGTCGCCGACTGGACGACGATGCCGCCACGTTCCAGCCGGGCGAGCCAGGCCGTCAGCGCAGTGCCGCGTGCCGACTGGATGGACACCCGCACGCTGCCGCCGGCATCCGGATCAAGGCTGGCGAGCGGAAACCCCGCCTCTTCGGCACGCACGCGAACGGTGTCGGCCAGCGTGCCGGTCAGCGGCCGGACGCGCTGTGCCTTTGCGTCGCGCAGCGCCTCTACCCGCGCCGCCGTCTCGCCCAGGCGGACGACGGCGGTCGTGTGGCGCTCACGCGCGCTGGACAGCGCATCGCCGAGGGGACGCAGGATCAATCCCCAGACGATCGTGACCGCCAGCAGCGCGGCCATGACCAGCAGCAGCCGCTTCTCACGCAGCGAGCGACCGTCAAACCAGCTTCGCAAGCCACTCATCGCCGGCTGACCGTCAGGTCGCCGGTGACCCGGCCGCCGCTAGACTGGAACACGCTGGCCCGTACCCGGAACCCGGCGGCTTCCAAGGCGGTCTTGAGATCGGTGGCCAGCGCCTCCCGCTCGGTCGCGAGGGTCAGGCGCAGGTCGCCGTTCTCGGTGAAGTCGATGCCCATCACTTCGGTCCCCGGCACGCTGCGAACGGCCGCGAAGGCCGCCGCCGTGGTGGTGGTGAAGCCCAGGCCGGGGCCGATGACGCGGCGACCGCGCTCGTCGAGCTGGCGATCGGGATCGGTCAGCGTCTCGCCGCGCGGCAGGCTGGTGGCGGCGAGCGCGTCCGCGCGCGCATCGACGGCATCGGCGGCAAGATCGTATTTGGCGAGCCGGACCAGCGAGGTGGCGAACGAGACCAGCAGGATCGCTCCCCCCAGCATCGCCAGCCGACGGATCAGCCGCCAGTCGATCGCCAGCCGCCGCCGCCGGGCGAAGGCGCCCTGGCGCAGATCGAGCGCGGGGGCCGCCGCCGCAGCCGCCAGCGCCCGTTCCAGCGGATCGCGGACGAGCGGCTTCATCGGCTGGCCGGCGGTGACCAGATCGGTCAGCTGCGCCTCGTCGGCGAAGCCGCTGGTCCGGCCGCGGATCACGCCGACCCCGGCCAGCGTGGCGCGGAAATAGCCCTCGTCCGGCCGGGGCAGCAGCATCGGCGCGGGGACGAGCGCGACGGGATCAACGCCGGCGGTGGCGAGCAGCGACAGCCATTCCCGCATGGCGCCGGCACCGACGACGGCGATCGGGCGGTCGGTCGAGCCGTCCTCCCCATCGCCCACCGCGACATGGAGTTCGCCGGCGGGCGCCGCGCTGGCCTCCGCCGCCAGGATGCGGGCGGCGGCGGTCGCCTGCGCCACCGAGCCGCCGGGCAGTTCCGCCCAGTGCAGCGTCACCGAATTGGCCGGGGCGACCGCGACGACCGGATCGCCCGCCGGCGGCGCGCCGTCGCCCCGCGCCATCATGCCGGTATCGCCGAAACGCATCCAGCGCATCCCGACCGGCGTGTCGGGATCGGGGTTACCGGGAGGAAGGAAGAGCAGGGTCGTCATGTGTCCTCCCCCCATTGCCGCGACACGAGGCCGACGGGAAGCCTTGTCGCATCGATCAGCGAACGTTCTTCCACCTGCGCGCCCGGCATGTCGACGTCGATCGCCAGTGCGAACCAGTCGGTCGACACCGCGGTCTGCGCGCCGGCATCGGTCGGGGCGGCCGTTCCGGTCCATACCGCAGCGGGATTGCTCCACCCCTGAACCGGCCGGCGCATGAGCAGCTGTCGCGCCGCCTCCACCGTCACCGTATCGGGCGCCAGCATCGCCAGAAGCGGCGCCTGTTCGGGCGACAGCGTGTTCACGTTCAGCCGCGCCGGCTCCGACGTCGGCAACGTGCAGACCCACGGGCGGATCTGGGCATAAAGCTCAGGCGTCATGCCAGCCAATGCGCGTAACTCACTGCGATCCGACATCAATGTGCCCGCCGTGCGATAGGGCAGCTGCTGACCGGTGTAGCGTGGGTCCTCGGCACCGTCGACCTGTTGCTCCGCATCGGTGTCCATCCAGTCGGCGGCGGTACCGGCGACCTGGTTGCCGATCTGCGGCGGAATGCCGATCAGGCGGAGCAGCCGGGTGAACTGCACGCGCTTGGCGAAGTCGGTGACGTAGACGCCGGGAGCCACCTGTCGCACCAGACTGTTCAGGTTGAAGCAGTTGCCGCCGTCGCTGACCCGCGCCGTCGCCGTGCCGCCGCCGGGCAGCGGCAGGCCGAACGGCCGATTGCTCCAGTTGCCCTTCAGGGTGACGCGCTGGTTTCCGCTCGTCAGCAGATCGCCGACGCGCACCATCGCCAGCGCCTCTGCGGCCACGGCATAGGCCCGCGCCTGTTCCACGGCCGCCGCGTTGCCGGCCAGACGGGTGGACAGGCGCAGCTTCTCCAGCCCAGCCCCCGCCATCACGGCGATCACGGCGACCAGCATCAGCACCGTCAGCAGCGCCGCGCCGCGTTCCCGGGGGCGGGGCTCAACCGGCATTGTCAGGCTGCTTGGGCGGCGGCGGCACATAGCCGGTGCCGACGAGGAACATGGCGCGATAGTCGGCTCCGTCGGTGCGGATCAGGCGCACCTCCATCGCCTGTGGCAGCGGGATGCCCGCGCCGCCATCCCACCGATCGCTCCAGGCACCGTTGTACCGGTAGCGGAAGACGATCTGACGAACGCCGGCCAGCATCGGCGTGGGCGGCAGCGGCGGCGCCCCGTCGAGCTGGGGGTAGCCGGTGCGGACCAGATTTTCGCCGATCATGGTCCAGGCGACCTTCTGTCCGGCGGAACGCGGCGCGGCATCGATGTTGGTCCAGCCGCCGCGGACCAGCAGCAGCGTCGCCTGTTCGCCGACGAAGGCCGGGCGCAGGATACCGCCCTCGTCACGGGACGGCCGGACGACCGCCTGGGCCAGATCGGAGGACAGGACGGAGATGGTCCGCGCCAGCGCCGCACCGTCGTCCAGGCGGCCGGCGGTGGCGGCCTGGGCACGGATGCTGAACGACAGGATCGCGACGCCGGCCGCGGCGATCATGCCGAAGATCATCAGCGCGACCATCACCTCGACCAGGGTGAAGCCGCGTTCGGCCGCGGGGCGGGGATCGGCGTGCATCACGGCGTGGCGCCCGGCGGGGGTGCGGGGGTGCGGGTGGGAGTACCGGTCGGGGTGGCCGTGGGGCGGGCGCCCGGTGCGGGGACGGTTCCACCTGCCGCGGCGACCGGTGGCCGGATCATCGTCATGCGGCCGACCTGCTGCCCGGCGAGATCGGTGACGACGACGTCGACGCGCACGACCCGGGCGTCGCCGGCCGTGGAGATCTGGCGCGTCCAGTTCCAGCTGCGGCCGCCATTGACCTCCGACCCCGACGTCCGGCCGGGCGCGGGCGGCTGCGCCTCGGTCAGCGCACCCACCGCGACGTTGCGCGCGACGAGCTGGCCGACCAGAGTCTCGCCGATCAGCCCGGCGCCGCGCGCGGTCGCCCCCTCGAGCCGGACGAGCGCGAGCACCGCGAGGCTGAAGACGGCGAGCGCGACCATGATCTCGATGAGGGTGAAGCCGCCCTCTCGCGCGTCACTGCTCATCGGTGCGCACCTCGCCGTCGGCGCCGACGCGGACCAGCGCGTCGACGCCGCTGCGCGACAGCTGCAGGTCCAGCCCGCGATCGGCGATGCCGGTGGGATCGAAGGTCAGGCGGACGCGGCCGCCGGGATCGGGAATGGCGGCGCGCGTCCCCTCCTCCCACCGCTCGACCCGCAGCGGCTTGTCGGCGACCGGGCTCCAGCGGCCGGCGACGCGACGCTCGAAGCCGTAGCCGCCGCTCGTCACCCACAGGCTGACCGGGCGCGCCTCGACCACGGCGATGTCGCGGGCGGCGCGGACCCGGGCGGCGAAGCGCAGTCCCTCGTCGAACACCCGGCCGCGCGGATCGGGCATGTTGAACGCCGCGATCGCCGCGGCCAGGCCGATGATGACGATCACGACCATCAACTCGACCAGGGTGAAGCCGTGTTCGGCATGACGCCTCACGGGCGTGAAGCCGTGTTCGGCGGGCTTTCCGGCGGGCATAGTCCTACCTCCCGTCATCCCCGCGCAGGCGGGGATCCAGACGCGCTGACGTTCCGGATGATCGCGGACGGCAGCGTGTATGGATCCCCGCCTGCGCGGGGATGACGAAGAAGAAGGGTCGTAACCGTCACCTTACTGCCAGCTGCCGATGTCGGCGTTGATCCCCTCGCCGCCCTCCTTGCCGTCGGCGCCGTAGGTCCAGACATCGGCCTCGCCATGCTGGCCGGGCGATGCGTAGAGATAGGCGTTGCCCCACGGATCGTCGGGCAGGCGCTTCAGATAGCCGCCACGCTGGTAGCGGCTGGGATCGGCCAGCCCGTCGGGCTGGGTGACCAGCGCCTGCAACCCTTGCGCGGTTGTGGGATAGTTGACGTTCTGGAGCTTGAAAAGCTCCAGCCCGCCCTCGATCTGGGCGATGTCGGCCTTCGCCTTCTGGATGCGCGCGGTGTCGCCGGACGGCAGCACGTTGAGCGCCACGATGGTCGCCAGCAGGCCGATGATGACGATCACGACCATCAGCTCGACCAGGGTGAAGCCGTCCTCGCCGCGCCGGCGCTTCTTGGAATCGGTACGCATGTAACCTCTCATTCGCTCTCAACCCCCCGCCAGCGTGTTGAGCTGGAGGATGGGCAACAGGATCGCTAGCACGATCGTGGCGACTATGGCGCCCATCACCACGATGATCGCGGGTTCCAGCAGCGAGAGTGCGGTGGCGGTGAAACGGTCGAACTCGCGCTCCAGGTAATCGGCGGCGCGCTCCAGCATCTCGTCGAGCCGGCCTGCCGCCTCGCCGCTGGCGGCCAGATAGGTCAGGAGCGGCGGGAAAACGCCCGCGCGCCGCATCGCTGCCGACAGGCTGCCGCCACCGCGGATCGCGTCGACGATCTCGTCGGACGCGACCCGCAGGCGGCGATTGTGGATCGTGCCGGCGGTCAGCGTCAGGCCCTCGAGAAGCGGCAGGCGGCTGGCGACCATCGTCCCCAGCGTACGGGCCATCCGCGCAGCGTGAAGATCGCGCAGCAGGCGGCCGAGCAGCGGCAGGCGCAGCAGGCGGGTGTCGAACGACAGGCGCATCGCGGGATCCTTCAGCAGGCGCCATGTCCCCAGCCCGAGCAGCACGACCGCGATCAGCATCACCCACCACCAGCCGACCAGAAAGTCCGACAGCGCGATGACCATGCGGGTGAGGAGTGGCAGTTCCTGACCGACCGTGTCGAACTGCTCGACCACCTGCGGTACGACGAACATCATCAGCGCGGTGACGACCCCCATCGCGACGACGGCGAGGATGGTCGGATAGGCGAGTGCAGTGATCAGCTTGCCGCGGATCTCCGCCTGTCTTTCCAGCAGCGCGGCAAGGCGATCGAGGATCGTCGGCAGCGTGCCCGAACTCTCGCCGGCGGCGACCATCGCCCGGTACAGCGGCGGGAAGCTCTTCGGTTCGCGCGCCATCGCATCGGCGAGCCGCCGTCCCTCCACCACGCCGGCATGGACGATGCGGACGATCGCCTGCACCCGTTCCTGCTCCGTCTGGCGGGTGATGGTGCGCAGCGACTCCTCCAGCGGCGACACCCGGTTCAGCGTCGCGAGCTGGCGGGTGAACAGCGTCAGCTGCTTGCCCGACATCTTCGGCCGGCCCAGCTGCAGGCCGAACAGCGGACGGCCCCGCGTCTGCGGCGGCGCGCCGGGTTCGATCCGGACGACGTAGAGCTTCTGCCGGTCGAGCGTGGTGCGCGCGGCATCGATGTCGGCGGCCGCGACATGCCCGCGACGCTCGTTGCCGCGGGTGTCGATCGCCAGATAATTGAAATCAGCCATCGGCCGGCAGCGCCAATCCCTCGGCGCGGCGATCGACGGGCGGATCGGGCATCGGCTCCTCGACATCGGTAGCATCGCGGCGAGAAACGCGGATCGCCTCCTCTGGCGTGGTCTGGCCGGCGATCACCAGATCGCGGGCCGCGGCGGCCAGGTTCGGGGTGCGCGCGAAGGCGTGGGCCGAAATCGCCGCCTCGTCGCCGCCCTCGTTGATGAGGCGGCGGATGGTGTCGTCGACGCGCACCGCCTCGAACACGCCGATACGGCCTTTGAAACCGGTGTTGTTGCACTGGTCGCAGCCGACCGGCTCGTAGATCGTCGCGCTGGAGGGGATGCCGAGCAAGGTCGCCAGCGTGTCGCCGGCGCGGACCTTCACGCCCGGCGCCCGCTCGCCCGCCGGCACTGCACGCCGGCAATGGGGACACAGGCGCCGCACCAGCCGCTGCGCGATGACGGCGCGCAGCGTCGAGGCGAGCAGGAACGGCTCCACCTTCATGTCGCGCATGCGGGTGATCGCGCCGACGGCGTCGTTGGTGTGGACCGTCGACAGGACGAGGTGGCCGGTCAGCGACGCCTGCACCGCAATCTCGGCGGTCTCGCGATCGCGGATTTCGCCGATCATTACTACGTCGGGATCCTGGCGCAGGATCGCGCGCAGGCCGGCGGCGAAGGTCAGCCCGACCTTGGCATTGACCTGCGTCTGGCCGACACCCTCGACCGCATATTCGACGGGGTCCTCGACGGTCAGGATGTTGCGGCTGCCGTCGTTCAGCAGGCGGAGCGCGGCGTAGAGACTGGTCGTCTTGCCCGACCCGGTCGGACCGGTGACCAGGATGATGCCGTTCGGCTCCGCCAGCGCCCCCTTCAGCAGCGCGTACATCGGCGGCGTCAGGCCCAGCGCCTCCAGATCGATGCCGGCATTCTGCTTGTCGAGGATGCGCAGCACCACCCGCTCTCCCGCACGGCTGGGCAGCGTCGACACGCGCACGTCGAGCAGCTTGCCGCCCAGCGTCAGCCCCATGCGCCCGTCCTGCGGCACGCGGCGCTCGGCGATGTCTAGGCGCGCCATCACCTTGACGCGGCTGACCACGACCGGGGCGACGTGCGGCGGCATCCGGAGCGTCTCGCGCAGCACGCCGTCGATGCGCATGCGGACGACGAGGCCGGTCTCGTACGGCTCGATATGGATGTCGGATACGCCGTTGCGCGCAGCATCGGCGATGATGCCGTTGATCAGCCGGATCGCCGGCGCGTCGTCGGCGGTGTCGAGCAGGTCCTCCGCGGTCGGAATGCCGTCCGCCAGCATGTCGAGCTCGTTACCCATGCCGACCGCGGCGAGTGCGTTCGCCTGGCCGTCCATCGCATAGGCGTCGGAGAGGAGCCGTTCGAAGGCAGGTGCCTCGATCACCGCGATCTCGAACGGACGGGCGAGGAAGCGCCGCGCCTCGATCAGGGCACGCGGGTCAGCACCCTCGCGCAGGGCGACGGTCAGCGGCCCGTCCGGATCGCCGGGGCGCACCGCCACGCCGAACTTGCGCGCGAAACCATAGGGGAGCACCATCTGCGGAACGACGGTTCGATCGCCCTGGGCGGGCGGAGGCGGCGCGATCGCCTGCTCGCCGTTCGCGATCTTCATTTCCGCTCCGGCCGGATCGACATGCTGGGGCGCCCCTGAACGGGTACGGCGATGTTGGGGTCCTCGATGTTGCCGGGCATCGGCGACGACGGGATCGGCGGCGCGGCGTTCATGTAGTCGCGCACCAGCTGGTCGATCGAGGGTTCGACGCCGGGCTGCGCATAGCCCTGCGTCGCGCGCAGATAACCGTAGCGCTGCTCGGTGACGCGGCGGCTGTCCTCGGGCGTGCGCAGGATGGTCGGGCGGATGAAGACCATCAGGTTGGTCTTGGTGCGGCTGCGCGCCTTCGAGCGGAACAGATTGCCGAGGAGCGGGATGTCGCCCAGCACCGGGATCTTCTCGATCGTCCGCCGTTCGGCATCGTCGAGCAGGCCGCCGATGACGGTGATCTGACCGTCGTCGGGGGTGAAGACGTTCTCGAACGCGCGCTTGTTCAGGATCAGCTCCGAATTGCTCGCCGAGACCGGGCCAGCGATCGAGCTGACCTCCAGCCGGACGTAGAGCTTCAGCGAGCCGCCGGCATTCACCTGCGGCTTGACGTCGAGCTGGATGCCGACATTCTGGCGCTGCACCGTACGGAAGGCGTTGTCGAAATTGTTGGACAGCGCCTGGCCGGTGGTGACCGGAATCTCCTGCCCGACCAGGCTGTGCGCCTGCTGGTTGTCGAGCGTGATGATGTGGGGGACCTGGAGCAGGTTCGACGTATTGTCGCTCTTCACCGCATTGATGATCGCGCCGAAGATCGTGTCGCCCACCTTCCCGCCCCAGCCGGCGAAGCCGCCGGCGGTGCTCAGGATGGAACTGATCGCCGACTGGGTCAGCTGGTCCGACGCGGCATTCTGCGTGCGCGTCTCGGTGCGGGTACCGTCGGGTGCGATGACGGTGGTGGTCGTGCCGCCGATCTCGCGCGCGCCGACCGCGCCGGCGATCTGCAGGATGTTGGGCGCCGTGTTGGTGTAGGTCGACGCGGCGAAGGCACCGCCCGAGAGGTTGCCGAGCAGGAACTGCGCGCCCAGCCGCTTCACGGTAGCGTCCGACACCTCGGCGATGATCGCCTCGATCAGCACCTGCTCGCGCCGCGTATCGAGCTGGCGCGTCACCTCGGCAAGCTGGCGCTGGATGTCGGCGGGCGCGGCGATCACGATAGCGTTGGCGCCGGCGAAGCGGGTCACGACCGCCTGGGTGCGGCTGCTGGCCGAGGAGATCGGCGCCTGCTGCCCGTTCGCCGTGGTCGTACCGCCACCGCCGCCGCCGGACGACTGGGTGGCGGGCTGGATGATCTGCGGCGTGATCGTGCCGCTGGAACTGCCGGTGGTCGAGTTCGTGGTCTGGAAGCTGCCGCGCGACAACGTGGTTTCCTGCACCGGATCGGGCGTCTGCCCGACAAGGCGCTGAAGAACCGGGAGCAGCTGCTCGGCGTCGGCATTCTCGAGGAAGACGACCTTGATCTCGGTACCGCTCTTCGCCTTGCGATCGAGGTCGGCGGCCACGGCGGCGAGCCGCGCGACGCTCGCCTGATCGCCGCGCAGGCCGATAGAGTTCGAGCTTTCGATGGCGACCACCGACACGCCGGTGCCACCCGTGCTGGGCGCACCGCCGCCGCTGCCGCCGGTCGCGCCGCCGCCGCCCGCCAGCGACTGGAGCGCGGTGGCGACCTCGCGCGCGGAGGCGTTCCGCAGCGTCACGATGCGGGTCGACGAGCCATCGGTATCGACGCGTCGCAGCACCTCGCGGATGCGGCGGATATTGTCAGCGAAATCGACCACGACCAGGCTGTTGCCGCCACGATTGGCGGTCACCGCGCCCTGCGCGCTGACCAGCGGGCGAACCGTCTCGACCGCCGCCGCCGCGTCGATCGAGCGGAGGCGGACGATCTCGGTCACGAAGCTGTTGCGCTGCGCCCCGGCCGAGCCGATCCGGCTGGGCTGCGACGCGGCGTTGTCGATCGGCTGGATGCGCAGCACGCCGTTGCCGGTCGGGACGGCGACGAGGCCGTTGGCCCGCAGCGTCGAGAGGAACACCTCGAAATACTCGGAACGCGACAGCGGACGATCGGTGACGACGGTGACCTTGCCGGCGACGCGGGCGTCGACGATGAAGGTGCGCCCGGTCACCCGCGCCGCATCGGCGATGAAGGCGCGGATGTCGGCATCGCGGACGTTCAGGGTCGTCTGCGCGACCACCGGGGTCGCCAGCGCCAGGGCGGCCAGGGCAACCGGAACGGAGAAGGAGGTACGCATCATTTATTGGGCGCCGCTATCGTGATGGCGAGGGGCAGCGTTTCCTGTCCGCGCTCGACCGTGATGGAGATGTTGCCGCCACCGGCGACGTCGACGGCGACGCGATCGAGATCGGCCGGGCCGGTGACGGGCCGTCCGCCGATCGACGTGACCACGTCGCCCTCGCGCAGGCCGGCCCGGCGGAATGCCTCGCCCGACCCCTGCGGCCGGACCACGAGGCCGCTGACCCGGCCATTGTCGAGCCGCGGGATGAACCCGATTTCCTGACGCAGCTGACCGATCTGGATGCCGGTGCCGCCGGGGGCAGCGCCGGGCGTTGCCGCAGTGGGCACGCCGGGTGAGGCGGCGCCGTTGGGCGGTGGCGGCGTTTGGCCGGACTGGTCGAGAAACAGGTCTTCGCTGGCACCACCGCGGTCGAGCGTGATGTGATCGAAGGCGACCGACTTCAGCCGGACGCCGGGCTGGATCTCCTCACCCACGGCGACGCTCTGCTGCACCCCGGCGGGCCCGGCGACGATCGCCGACCCGCGCCCGGTCGCCTCGTCGAGGCGGATGCCGAAGACGGTCAGCTGGAGCGCGGTGACGGTGGTGGGCGCGCTCTGCGCCTGTTGCAGCCGGAAGAAGGGATCGAAGCTGGTCAGCAGCTCGACGGGGGAACCGGGCACGGAGATGGCCGCCGGACGCCAGTCGCCGACCGGGCCGATCGGCGTCACGACCACCCAGACCAGCCGCGCGACCTGCACGGCCAACCCCGCCATCAGGGCAAGTTCCGCGATCGAATAGACGTTCACGACCGGCAGGCGGCCGATCAGCCGACGCGCGCGCGGGTCGAGCTTCAATCGCATCGCGTCATCATCCCGCCCGCTCTACCGCCATTAACTATGCCCTGTCGCCCCATGTATCAGCGAAGTCCCGGCCTGCCGATCAAAAAAGATGCTTTCCGCCGCATGCACGATGCTGGCACGATGGCGCCATGGCCAGTTCGTCCCCGTCCCCGTCGTCCGCCCTTCCCCCGTCGCCACTGGGATCCGGCATCGACGGCGAGGCGATCGCCGCCCATATCCTTAAGCAGCCCGGGGTACAGCGCATACCCAGCCCCAAGCTGACGCTGTTCGTCCATCGCGGCTTCCTGTCCCCTGCCCTCTGCGCCGCGTTGGTCGAGCGGATCGACGCGGTGCGCCGTCCATCGACGATCGCCGACGCCAATGGCGACACCGCGTATCGCACCAGCGAGACCGGCGACCTGGCGGCGGACGATCCTGTCGTAGCCGAGGCGGATGCCCGCCTGCTGGCGTTTACCGGGCTGGACCCGGCGCATGGCGAACCGATGCAGGGCCAGCGCTATGCCGTCGGGCAGGAGTTCAAGGCGCATACCGACTATTTCGAACCCCGGGGCATCGATTTCGACCGGTATTGCGGCATCGCCGGCAACCGGACCTGGACGGCGATGATCTACCTGAACGAACCCGACGCCGGCGGCGCGACGCGGTTCAAGGCGATCGACAAGATCATCCAGCCGGAGACCGGCAAGCTGGTCTGCTGGAACAATCGACGGTCGGACGGGACGCTCAACCCCGCCACGCTCCATCAGGGGATGAAGGTGCGCGGCGGGGTGAAGTACGTCATCACCAAATGGTATCGCGAGCTGCCGTGGCGCTGACGCGGAACCCGGTTCAGAACCGGACGCTGGCCCCCAGGCTGAGGATACGGCCCAGCTTGTACCGGTTGATGAAGACCGTCGCCGTTTCGAACGTCTGGAACTCGCGATAGCTGGTGCCGGTGAGATTGCGGGCCTCTGCCTTGATCTCGACATTCTGCCCCGCGAGCGTGATCTCCTGCCGGGCGACGAGATCCAGCCGGATGCCGGGCCGCTCGATGATGTCGGGCTGGAACCCGACGCCGCCGGGCAGCGACGGACCGCGATTGGTGACGCGGTTGCTGGCATAGTTGAACAGCAGCGTGACCTGCGCCTTGTTCTCCTTGTCCTCCAGACCGAGCTGGAGATTGACGAGGTGATCCGACTGGCCGGTCAGCGGCGCGCCGTCGCGGAACAGCGTGTTGGCCGGCTGGAAGTTCGTCGGACAGCCGCCCAGCGTCGTCCCCTCCAGCGCGCCCGGAACGCACTCCGAGTTCGCGGTGATCTTCGACTGGGTATAGGTGTAGTTGGCGACGACCAGCGCACGCTTGCCCATCAGCGCGTCGCCGAGGAAGTCGAGGTCGAAATATTTCTGCACCTCGAACTCGCCGCCGTACAGGATCGCGCGCGGCAGATAGGTGAAGCCGGTCTGTAGCCGCGAATCGAGCGTCGGGAAGAAGCCGACCTGCTCGGTCGGACGATCGATCCGCTTGTAGAAGCCGGCCGCGGTGATGCGCTGGTCACGCCCGAAGAACCACTCGTAGCGGGCCTCGAGATTGTACAGCTCGCTGTCCTGCAGCCGCGCATTGCCGAGGAACAGGCGGTCGCTGTCGAAATCCTGATACAGCTGCGGCGCCAGTTCGCGGAACTGCGGGCGGGCGATCGTCTTCGCGGCGGCGAAGCGAAGCTGCATGTTGTTCGTGAAGTTCCAGGTCAGCGTGGCGGCCGGCAGGAAGTAATCGTTATTCAGGCGCGTGCCGTTGGCATTGATCGGATCGACCGTCTCCTTCGCGGTCTCGTACCGGACGCCGATGGTGGCGCGCAGGCCGTCGGTCGCCTCCGCCTCTGCCTGGATATAGCCGGCATGCACCAGCAGCTTCGCATCATAGGCGTAGGAGCCGTTCTGCCCGGCGTCGAAGCGCAACTGGACCGAGTTGTCGGCAGTGTTGCCACCCGAGACCGCGCAACCGTTCAGTACATCCGGCGACAGCAGGTAATCGGGGCGGAACAGGTTGCAGGGCAGCGGGATCGCACCGCCGGTCCGCGTCTGGTACGCGAAGGGCAGACGGATCGAGGTCCGCTCGCTCTGCGAATAATAATAGCCGCCCGACAAGGTGAACGGGCGTGCGCCCGGCAGCTTGTAGGCGACATCCGCCTGGCCCGAGTAGAGATTCTCGTCCAGCTCGCTGAACACCACCGTGGCGAAGCGGCCGAAGGCGTTCGTCGCCTGATAGGCGGTCGGGCAGTTGATGCCGGAGCTGGCCAGCGGCGTCGACGCCGTGATGTTGAGCGAACCCGGACCGGCGCAGACATAGGTGAACTGGCGCTCGTACGGTGCATTGCGCTGCGAATTGGCATAGGCGCCGCGCAGGTCGATCGACAGGTCGTCGATCGGCTTGAACTCGCCGACCAGCTGCGTCTCGACCAGCTGCCGCTCGAACCAGCTGGTATTCTGCTGGAAGAGGGGGTTGCCCTGCGAGTTGTTGTAGACCGTCGCGGCCGAGCCACGGCCCTGCTTCAGCGTGTCGTGGATGTAGACGTTGGTCCAGCGGATACGGTTCTCGCCGAATTCGGCGCCGAAGCCGAGCAGACCGTTCACCACCGCGCGATTGTCGGTGATGAGGGTGCGGAAATCGTTGCGCAGCGATCCGTCGGTGCCGATCGTGTCCTGCTGCGTGACGTCGCGCGTGCGCCAGGTGTTCGACAGGTTGCCGGTGGCGATCATGCCCAGGCGCACCGCCCCCGCATCGCCGGTGATGCCCAGGCTCATCTCGCCCGAGTAATTGCCGGGGATGTCGCGGTTGCGCTGGAGCAGCGTGGTCCGCGCGTTCGACAGCTGCGCCACCTGCTCGGTCGGGATGATGCCGGTGCCGGTCGGCGCGGCCTTGATGAAGCCGGGTACGTTGCGCTCGCCGCCGTCATAGCCCAGCCAGTCGGTGGTCGAGCCGTAATAGGTATAGCCGAGATGGCCGGTCGTCTGCGTGTCGATGGCGCCGGACGCGCCGACGGTGAAGAAATTCTCGTCCGGGATCGCCTTCGTCGTCAGGTTGATGACGCCGCCGCCGAACTCGCCGGGATAGTTGACCGAATAGGTCTTCTGCACCAGCGCCGAGCCGATGATCGCGGTCGGGAAGATGTCGAGCGGAACGCTGCGGCGCAGCGGTTCCGGGCTGGGTAGCGGAGAGCCGTTCAGCAGCGCCGAGGAGTAGCGGTCGCCCAGGCCGCGCACGAAGACGAACCCGTTGCCGACGACCGACAGCCCGGTGACGCGGGTGAGCGCACCGGCGATATCGCCCTCGCCCGTCCGCGCGATGTCCGCGCTCGACAGCACGCTGACGATCTGGGCGGTCGAGCGCACGGTGTTGGGGATGTTGCGCCCGACGACCACGATGTCCTCACCTGCGCTGGCATCGACGCCGGGAGCCGAAACCTCGACCTGCTCCTCCGCAGCCGGATCGGCGGCGGGGTCGGCCGGGGCACCGGGCGTCTGTCCGGTGGAGGGCGTGCTGACCGGCGGCGGCGCCGGCGTGGCGGTGGCGCCGCCGGGAGCCTGCGCCAGCGCTGCCGGGGCGACCAGCGTGGTCGTCAGCAGCAGGAGGGATGAATAGACGGTGCGCTGGCGCATGGATGGGCCTTCGAAGCGAGGGGCAAACGGACGGGCCGGGGCGGCGCGATGCGCTCTTCCCCGACCCGCCATGCTCATGGAAGCTGGCCGAGCCTCAGCGGCCCTGGCACTGGAAGTAGACCGAGTTGAAGGTCGGCGGGCCAACGTCCTGCAGATTGTCGTCGCGGGTGCGGATGGTGCTCCGCTCGTTGCCGGTCGCCGCGCGTGTCGCGCCGTTCTCCGTCACCGTGTTCCCGGCGATGATGTTGATGCAGCTGGCGCCCACCGCCGTCTTCACGATGCCGTTGACGAAGGCGAAATCCGCACCGCCACGCAGGCGGATGGCCGACGGAGCCGAATTGGTCTGGACGAATGTGAAGTTGGCGTAGCGGCCATAGGTGCGCGGCAGCAGGTCTTCCGCACCGTTCGAGTCGATCTCGGTCGCGAACGAGTCCGCCGTCGAGCCACCGGCCTTCTGCGCGGCGATGATGAACTGCATGAACCCGCGCCAGCCATTGTCGACGTCGAAGCCGTCGTCGTCGGCGCCGGTCACCACGAAGTAGCGCAGATTGGTGGTGCCACCGAAGATCTCGACGCCGTCGTCGGCCGAGTTGTGGCTCTGGACATGGTCGATGGTGGTGCCCGAACCGGTGCCGCCCAGCGTCAGGCCCTGCAGCTCGTTGCCCTCGCTGATGGCGATGCCGGTGTAGCGGATCTGGACGTACTGCAGCGTACCGGAATTATCGGCCTGGTTCGCGCCGCCGTAGAAGCGGTTGGCGACACCCTCGATCTGCTGCTGGCAGGTCGTGCTGGTACCGCCGGCATTGTTCGGCCCCGTCCCCGTGGCGCACACCGCGGTGGGTGCACGGCCCAGAAGAATGATGCCGCCCCACAGGCCCTGGCTCGAGTCCGACGTGCCGTTGCTGACCAGGTTCTGCTGCGCGGTGAAGATGATCGGCGCATCCGCCGTTCCCGTCGCATTGATCCGGCTGCCACGATTGATCAGCAGGACGTCGTTCGATGACTCGTTGGCGTTCGCGAACACGGTCACGCCCGGCTGGACGGTCAGCGTGACGCCAGAATCGGCGCCGGTCGAACCGACGTCGCCGCCGACTTCGGTCAGGCCGGTGAAACGGTAAGCGATGCCGGCGATGCGCGGCAGCGTCAGACTGGTGGTGATCTGCTGCGGTATGTCGCACACCTTGAACCCGCCGATGGTCGCGGCCGTCGCGCTATTGGCCGCGCCCGTCGCCGTGGTCGTGCCGGTCGGGCAGGCGGCGCCGCTCGCCGCCGTGCCGATCGCCGGGACCGCGGTGCACGCGGTGCTGCCGACGAAGGTCGCGCTCGACGAGTTGCAGGTCCAGCCGGAGAAGGCGTTGTCGTTGGGGCCGCTCAGCGCACCGACATAGCTGGTGTTCTGGAAGAAGCTGCCCAGCGTCGTGGGATTGCTGGCCGTGGCAAGCGACGTGCCGTTGACCGGATAGACGCCGCTCAGCGTCGTGCCGAAGCCGTTGACGACATTGTTCTGGCCGGCATTGACGAGCGCCAGCTGCTCGTCTGCGGTGATGGTGACGCCGTTCTGCGTGGTGGCCAGCGCGAACTGTGCGGCGGTCAGCGGGGTCGGCGTGGAGGGACCGGTCGGGGTCGGCGTGACGGCGGGCGGGTTGATGATCACCCCGATCGAGCCGGCGCCCGGCGAGGCGACGTCGTCAGCACCTCCGCACGAGGCGAGGAGCATGCAGGCAGTGCCCGCCATGAGCAGGCGGGTGGTGCGCGAAAAGCTGGACATCGGAAACTCCCGGTCGGTCGTGGTTGGTCAGGCTGTTGCCCTGCGATCGACTCGGGTCCCCCTGCCGATCTCAAGGAGCGCGACTAGGACGGTTGCGTGACGGTTCCGTGCGACTTCCGCGTCACGTTCGTGACGGTGACGTGACGTTTTGATGACGAAGGGCGCGGGCGTGTTCAGGAATGCGACAGGGTGGTGATCTCGATGGCCTGCGTGCCGCCGCGAGCGACGATCAGGTGATCGTGAAGCCTGATGCCGAGACAGTCCCCCGCCGTCGCCAGCCGCTGTGTGAAGCGTCGGTCGGCGGGGCTGGGGCTGGCATCGCCACTGGGATGATTGTGGACCAGGATCACGCCACTGGCCGCCAGGGCCAGCGCGCGTGCCAGTACCTGGCGTGGTTCGACGACGACGGCGGCCGGGCTGCCACGGGCGATCTCTTCCTCGACGATCAACTCGCGCCGGGCGTTGACGAACAGGGCGCGCAGGCTTTCGACGGTGTCGAACGCCATCGCCTGACGCAGATAGTCGAGAAGCTCGTACCGGGTGGTCAGCAGGGCTCCCGCCATGGCGGGCTCCCGCAGGGTCCATAGCAACGCCCGTCGGTGCGCGGCGATCAAGGAAAGGCTTGGCTCATCCAGCAGCGGGCGAAGCTGGGTCGTGTCGGCGGCGAGCGCGGTGGCGATGCCGCCGAACCGTGCGATCAGGCGATCGGCGCTGGCTTCCGCGTGGACGGCATCGACGATGGCCAGCAGATCGACCAGGACCTGTCGTGCCCCTCCGTCGCCAGCCGCCGCCGATGCCAGCGGGTGGCGGCGATCAGCAGGAGCAGCGCAGGATAGGCCGACAGGGCGTGAGCCGCCTTGTAGACATCGGTCAGGATGTCCGGCGCGATCAGCCTGGCAATATGGCCGACCACACCGAACCCGTGGATCGCCGTCAGCCACAGCGGCCAGAACCGGTCTGCGGACAGGCTAAGCGCCAGCAGCGCGAGCAGCATGGTGGCGTCGACGGCAAGGATGCCGAGCTCCGCACTGCGGAACTGGCCCGCATAATAGCCGCGCCCGGCGATCGCGACGACCCATGTCGCGACGGTACCGAGCAGGAGGATCGCCGCCGCCACCCGCTCCGGCGCACCACCGGCAAGGGCGGCATAGCTGCAGGCGAGGAGCAGAAGGCCATAGAAGAACAGGACATGTGCCATGACGCCGACGGGACCACCCGGAGGCGATCCCGTCAAGCGCGTGCCTCAGGCAGCGAGGCGGACGACGTCGGCGGCCGCGGCGTCGGCCAGCGACTTGACCACGCGCTCGCAGGGGAACTGGTCCCCGAACGCCTGGATCAGGCCCTGCTCCCTGGCATAGGTGAGGAGGAGGCCGTGGGTGCGGGCGACCTTGCCGCGCGCCTCGACGAGCGCGGCGAAGGTCTCCGCGGCGGCGTCGAGCATGCGCTGGCCCTCGATCGGTGCGGCGCCGGCGGCGGCGAGTTCGTCGAGGAGGTCGGCGGGCAGCCGGGCGCTCGACCGGGCGGCGAGATCGATCTCTTTCTCCAGCGTTTTCAGTCGAGTGGCGATCTTGTAGGCGGCGGCGGGGGCGATGCTGGTCATGCGTTCGGTCTCCATGAGCGCCGGCGAAGGAACGGCGCGGACTGGAGGGCGGAACCCCCTTAGAACCGTAGTCCCCGGCTGGCCTCGACGAAGAAGCCGACGGCTGCGACCAGCAGCACGATCAGCCCCGCGACGATGGCCAGCCGGGCACCGATCCCGAGATCGTTCCGCTGCCCCCTTCGCGTCGGAAACGGCAGCGGAACAAGGGGTTGCCGGGGCCAAGGCTGCATGCCTCCACCATCCGCCAGCCCGTCGACCTGCTGTTCCGGTTCCGACCGGCCCGGCGTTTCAACATCGAGATACGACCGATCTGCTATCCCCGGCGGGGTAGTAGTACCCCGGGTATGAGTCGCCTCCGCCGCGGCGAGCAGGCGCGCGGCATCGATGCTGCGGGCGACCCCCAGGGCGGTGCGAGCGGCCGTCAAGTGACTCTTGACCGTCAACCCGGAGATGCCGAGCGCGCGGCCGATCTCCTTGGCCTCCATCCCCTGTCCGACCAGCCGCAGGCATTGCAGCTGGCGGGGACTGAGGGTGGACAGTGGATCGGGCATCACCCGATCGCGCCTAGCGTTCGGCGCCCGAGCCCGCAGAGGCAGAATCATCCGATCCGGATGAATGCCGCACGGGATTGCCAGCCGACGGGATTGCGGACAGACGGCGGACGACATTTCGAAGGGGACAAGACAATGCCATCGGGCCTGGCCGCGCTGCTGGACGACGTCGCGGCGATCACCCGGCTGGCCGCCGCATCGCTGGACGATGTCGGTGCCGCCGCGGGCCGGGCCGGGGCGAAGGCCGCGGGCGTGGTGATCGACGATGCGGCGGTCACCCCGCGCTACGTCACCGGCCTGTCGCCGGCACGCGAACTGCCGATCATCGGGCGGATCGCGCTGGGATCAATCCGCAACAAGCTGCTGATCCTGCTGCCGGTCGCGCTGCTGCTGAGTGCGTTCGCGCCATGGGCGCTGACCCCGCTACTGATGATCGGCGGCGCGTATCTGTGCTTCGAGGGCGCGGAAAAGGCGTGGGAGGCGGTTGCCGGCCACCCGGTAGAGGCGGCCGCCGCGGAGGAAGCGCCGAAGACGCCCGAGGAGCTGGAGAAGCAGACGATTTCGGGCGCGATCCGGACCGACTTCATCCTGTCGGCGGAGATCATGGCGATCGCACTCGCCGAGGTCGCGGGCGGTGGCATCGTGTCGCAGGCGGCGGCGCTGGCGCTGGTCGCGCTGGCGATCACCGCGGGGGTGTACGGCGCGGTCGGGCTGATCGTGAAGCTGGACGATATCGGGCTGAGCCTGGCGAAGCGCGAATCGGCGGGCGTGCAGGCGCTGGGGCGCGGCATGGTGAAGGCGATGCCGATCGTGATGACCGCCCTGTCGGTGATCGGCACCGCCGCGATGATCTGGGTCGGCGGGGGCATCATCGTCCACGGTCTGGCCGGGTTCGGCGTGGACGCGCCGGAGCATCTGATCCACGACGCCGCGGAAGCGGTAGCGGGCGCGGTGCCGGCGCTGCACGGGGTGATCGCGTGGATCGTGACCGCCATCGGATCGGGCATCGTCGGGCTGATCGTCGGCGGCGCGATCGCGGCGGCGATGCACGCCCTGCCGCGGCGGGGCGGGCATTGAGGACCCCTGCCCCCTCCTAGAACATCTCGTCGAGCATGAGGTGGAAGTCGAGCTTGCGGCGATCGAGCCGCGCGATGCCGTAGCGGGCGACGAACCGGTCCTGCAAAGCGGGATCGAACTCCGCCAGGCAATTCCACATGATGGCGACGTCCTGATACCGGTCGGCGATCCCGACGCGGCCGACATCGATGCAGCCGGTGACCGCGCCGTCCGCGATCAGCAGATTGTCGAGCGAATAGTCGCCGTGGGTGACGACCGGATCGGGCGCGAACGGCAGGAGCCGGTGCATCGCCGCCCAGACCCGCCCGGCAGACCAGCCCTGCCGCTCCTCATCGAAATCCTCCTCCTCGACGAGGCCGGCGTCGATTCGCACGCGGGCGCGGGCCAGCCGGAACGGGTGATCGGCGACGAAGGGACAGGAGGCTGTCGGGATGGCATGCAGGCGCCGCAGGAAGTCCGCCAGCATGTCGACGATGGCAGGCCGCGCTCCGGGCGAAGCAGCGTCCAGCAGCTGCCACGCGGTCGCGCCCGGCAATGACGTGGTCAACAGCCATGCATCGTCAGGCATAGCGGCGAAATGCCGGATGGCGGGCACCGCGACGCGATCGGTCAGCCAGCGCAGCCGGACCATCTCGTCGATGACGTCATCCGCAACGCCACCGCGGCCATGTTTCAGGAAGAGATCAGGGATGCCCGGCCGGTGCAGGCGGTAAACGGCCGCGCCGGACTCGCCGACGGTGTCGCGCGACCACGCTTGGCCCTGAAGCAGCGCTGCCATGTCCGGGGGCATGGCCGGCGCCGGACAGGCGATTTCCCGATCATCGCTCATCGCGTCAGCCCCGGCGGCAGGACGGTCGTGCCGCGCGACATATGAAAAAGCCCGCCGCTCGGGATCGAGCCGCGGGCCGTTTGCATCGTCGGAGATGGTGGGCGCGACAGGGATTGAACCTGTGACCCCACCCGTGTGAAGGGTGTGCTCTACCGCTGAGCTACGCGCCCATCCCGACGGCGAGGCGGTGCCCTAGTCGACGGCCGCCCCGCTTGTCCAGCCCTTAAGGTTCCAAATTTAACCGGAACAGGGATCGTGATCGTCCGCGAAAGACCGCCGACAAGGAGCACAGCGCAGACGCGCAGCCGAAGCTACGCGCAAGCAAGCGACGCCGCTCGGTTAAGTTTGGAACCTAGTTGACCGAATCCTTCAGGATCTTGCCGGCCTTGAACTTGGGCTGGGTCGACGCCTTGATCGTCATCGGTTCGCCGGTGCGCGGATTGCGCCCGGTCGACGCCTTCCGCTTGGAAACCGAGAACGTCCCGAACCCCACCAGACGTACCTCGTCCCCCTTTTTCAGGCTGGTGGAAATAGCGTCGAAAACCGCCTCCACCGCCCGCGCCGCATCGCTGCGCGCCAGCCCCGACGTATCGGCGACCGTCGCAATCAGCTCCTGCTTGTTCATCGATCATTCCCCCGCAGCTTATGAATCGGTGCGCGCACCCCGCGGACTCGCGGAGGCGCAACGATCCACACTAAGAGCCGCAGTTTGGGCCAAGTCAACCGGCACATGGTCGGCAATTGATTGCGGGAGGCGAGCACGGCGACGGAGCGTTGGCGGGCCGGGACAACGGGGCGGGCTGGATACCGAGGCCACCAATTACCGTGCGGGGCGAAGCGGGATCCCGGATCAAGTCCGGGATGACGGGAGAGGGCGTGAGCCGAGAGGGTATACCAGCCATTTGGCCGGATGCGGCGTTTTCGGGTGGCAGGGCGACGGTGCGCCTGTCGCGCGCCGTCGCCCTGCCCGGCCGATCAGTGGTGCAGTTCGCCGCCCGCCGGCGCGACGCCCGGCGGGGGCAGCGCGGCCAGTTCGTCGGCATCGGTCCAGTCGATCGCCTCCAGCGGCTGGGTCAGCGCCAGGCGCAGGACCTCGTCGACATGGGCGACGGGCACGATCGTCAGCCCCTCCTTCACGTTCGCCGGGATGTCGGCCAGATCCTTCTCGTTCTCCTGCGGGATCAGCACCGTGGTGATGCCGCCGCGCAGCGCCGCGAGCAGTTTCTCCTTCAGCCCGCCGATCGGCAGCACGCGGCCGCGCAGCGTCACCTCTCCGGTCATCGCCACCTCCCGCCGGACCGGCACGCCGGTCAGGGTGGAGACGAGCGAGGTGACGAGGCCGATGCCCGCCGACGGCCCGTCCTTCGGCACCGCGCCCTCGGGCAGGTGGACATGGACGTCCTTGCGATGGAACACGCTGGGCTTGATGCCATAGCTGGGCGCGCGCGCCTTCACGAAGCTCCAGGCGGCCTCGACCGACTCCTTCATCACGTCGCCCAGCTTGCCGGTGGTCTTCACCGCACCCTTGCCGCCGACGGTGACCGACTCGATCGTCAGCAGTTCACCGCCAACCTCGGTCCAGGCGAGGCCGGTGACGGCGCCGATCTGGTGCTCGGTTTCAGAGAGACCGTGACGGTATTTCTGCGTGCCCGCGAACTCGTAGAGGTTCGCCGGGGTGACGACGACGCTCTCCGCCTTGCCCTCGAGAATGCGGCGCAGCGCCTTGCGGCACAGCTTGGCGATCTCGCGTTCCAGCGTCCGCACACCCGCCTCGCGCGTGTACTGCTGGATCAGCGTACGCAGGCCGTCGCGGGTCAGCTCGAACTCGCCGGCTTTCAGGCCGTGCGCCTCGATCTGCTTGGCGATCAGATGGCCCTCGGCGATCTCGACCTTCTCGTCCTCGGTATAGCCCTCCAGCCGGATGATCTCCATCCGGTCGAGCAGCGGCTGGGGCAGGTTCAGCGTGTTGGCGGTGCAGACGAACATCACGTCGGACAGATCGATGTCGATCTCGAGATAATGATCGTTGAACTTGGCGTTCTGTTCCGGATCGAGCACCTCGAGCAGCGCCGACGCCGGATCGCCGCGGAAATCCTGGCCCAGCTTGTCGATCTCGTCGAGCAGGAACAGCGGGTTCGACGTGCCGGCCTTTTTCAGGTTGGTGACGATCTTGCCCGGCAGCGAGCCGATATAGGTGCGGCGATGGCCGCGGATCTCGGCCTCGTCGCGGACGCCGCCCAGCGACTGGCGGATGAACTCGCGCCCGGTCGCCTTGGCGATCGACTGGCCGAGCGAGGTCTTGCCGACGCCCGGCGGGCCGACGAGGCACAGGATCGGCCCCTTCAGCTTGTTGGTGCGGGCCTGGACGCCGAGATATTCGACGATCCGGTCCTTCACCTTCTCCAGCGCGTAGTGATCCTCGTCCAGCGTGGCCTGAGCGGCGGCGATATCCTTCTTTATCTTCGACTTCTTGCCCCATGGCAGGCCAAGCAGCACGTCGAGATAGTTGCGCACCACGGTCGCCTCGGCGCTCATCGGCGCCATCGTCTTCAGCTTCTTCAGCTCGGCGGTCGCCTTGATCCGGGCCTCCTTGGACAGCTTCAGCGTGGCGATCTTCTGCGTCAGCTCGGCGATCTCGTCGCCATCGCCTTCCTCGTCGCCATTCCCCAGCTCGCGCTGGATCGCCTTCAGCTGCTCGTTAAGGTAATATTCGCGCTGCGACTTCTCCATCTGGCGCTTCACGCGGCTCTTGATCTTCTTCTCGACCTGAAGGACGCCCAGCTCGCCCTCCATCAGGGCGAACGCCATCTCCAGCCGCTTGGCCGGATCGAGCTCGACGAGCAGCGCCTGCTTGTCGGCGACCTTCACCGCGATGTTGGCGGCGACCGAATCGGCGAGGCGCGAGGCGCTGTCGATCTCCCCGACCTGCGAGACGGTCTCGGGCGGCAGTTTCTTGTTGAGCTTGGCGTAATTCTCGAACTGGCCGACGACCGAGCGCATCAGCGCCTCGACCTCGGTTCCCTCGGCGGGCAGATCCTCGACCGGCTCGACCGAGCTGGCGAGATAGCCGTCGGCGGGCTGCAGCTCGCCCAGGCGACCGCGCTCCTTGCCCTCGACCAGGACGCGGACGGTGCCGTCGGGCAGCTTCAGCAGCTGGAGCACGGTGGCGGTGACGCCGATCTCGTACAGGTCGGCGCGCGCAGGATCGTCCTCGTCCTTGTCGAGCTGGGCGACGAGGAAGATCTCCTTGTCGGCGGCCATCGCCGCCTCCAGCGCGGCAACGGACTTGTCGCGGCCGACAAACAGCGGAACGATCATCTGGGGGAACACGACGATGTCGCGCAGCGGCAACACGGGATAGGTCTGGTTCATGCACACTCCGTCGGCCCCCTCCACGCGGCGGCCCGTTACGGCGATGTATATGGGGAGTGTTGGGGAACCATCAATCGGGTTCGCGGATCGTGCCACATCGCACTCAGCCGCGATGCGGCACCTGCCTGTCGCGAGCGGCACCCGCATAGGAGCGAACCGCCAGCATCAAGGGCCGCGCAACCGCTCGCGCCACCCGTTTCAACGCCAGGCTGCCTCGACCCCAATCCTTACCGTCCATGCCGCGTCGACCCGACACTTTGGGATCCACGGCAAAGTAGGTTCGGACCGGAACTCCGACCGATTGCAGGACTTGCGCGGACAAGATCATCTCCGGCGGCAATCGGTTCACATCATCGCGCAGCAGCAAGTAGCGATCACGGAGGATCGCCTCGAAGCCCGCCGACGTCCACATGAACACCCGCATGTCCAGCCATGGCCGTCGACGATTCCAGATGTCGCCAGCGAAATCGACCCCGCGCCCGGCGGCGATCACCGCTGTCAGATTCGAGACCAAGTAGCGGCCAGTGACCTTCACGACCATGCCATCGCGTAGCCCAGGCACATGATCCATGGCATGCTGGATCAGCGCCAACTCACCATAGCCATAGCCATATTCGGGAGGATAGCGAATGCCCTCATATGCAAGCAGTTCGATCGGATAACCCGCTGCAATCTCCTCGAAGACTGCCATGTCGCTCGCCGAATTGTCGACGAGGACGATGCGATCGATGCCTCGACCAATCATTGCGCGGTAGAAGCGCAGGGCTCGCGCATACTCGTCACGGCGGGCTTGGACATCCGCCAGCACGGTCTTCATTCCCCCGGCCGGCGCGATCGTTGCCGTCATGAGCAGGGTTACCGATCGTCCTGCCGTCATTGCCTCATCCCGTCCATCGTCGGCACGGGCCAGCGCGGTACGCCTGCCGTCCGTCGAATTGTTGCTCCCGCCGAACCCGACTGCTAGCAGACCAGCGATCCGGCAAGGGGTAGGTCATGGTTCCGCGCGTATCAATCGCAATGTGCACCTATAACGGCGCGCGACATTTGCGGGAACAGCTGGACAGCTTCGCGGCGCAGACCCGGTGTCCAGACCAATTGGTCGTCTGCGACGATCGGTCGACAGACGACACTGCAGCCGTGATCGAAGCGTTCGCCCGCACCTCGCCGTTTGCCGTCGATCTGTACCGCAACAGTGAGAATTTGGGCTTTGCACACAATTTCGAGAAGGCGGCGTCGCTGTGCTCGGGTGATATCGTCTTCTTCTCCGACCAGGACGATGTCTGGCTGCCGACGAAGATCGCCGCCATGGTCGAGCGCTTCGTGAGCGATCCGCGAGTGGGGCTGGTCTTCTGCGATGCCGATCTTGTCAACGAAGATCTCTCGCGGCGCGACGTGCGCTATTGGCAGAAGCAGGGCTTCACGGAGGCGCTCCAGCACCGGATGGAAAGCGGCCGGGGTGCATCGCTGCTGCTCCGCGATCCCGCGCAGATGGCTGCCGGGGCGACCATGGCGTATGCTGCGCGTTACACACCAGCCATCTTCCCGCTACCCGAAGGCTGGACACACGATGCGTGGATCGCGACGATGGTGGCGGCGCAATCGCGCGTGGCCCTCGTCCGTCAGCCTCTCAACCTTTATCGTCAGCACGAGAGTCAGGTTTACGGCGCTTCTTCGACTCCGGCGACGCGGCGCGAACATGCTCGCCAACGTTCCGGATCGATGGAGCACTTCCTTGCCACGGCAAAGCGATATCAGGCGTTATTGTCGAGGCTGGACGACCTGCCGACGGAGGATCCGCATTTTGGCCGACGGGTCGCGGGCAAGATTGCGCACTGGCGAGCACGGGCGAATATGCGTCGGCTCCCGCGAGTCGCACGGTTGCCCAGCATTGCGTCGGAATTTATCCGCGGCCGCTATGCGCATTATTCGCAAGGCGTACGCAGCGCCGGCATGGACTGCCTATATTGAACCCGGCGTAAGTCAGATCAAAGCGCCTTGAATCAGGCCACGAAGCCGGTTCTCGCCAGTATGCGCGCCGGCAAGCGTACGCAGCTTCGCAATCGGCCCTCCATCCAGAATCGCTGTAAAAATGTGTTGAGCTTCATCCGGCATGATCTCGTCGTACCGGTCACGAAACGCTACCAAGGTGCGCCGCGCCGCCTGCGATTGACGTCGATAGTCAATGATCCGGTCGCGAGGCGCCCGCAGACGCTCGATCCATTTCGCCACACTCCCAGTTCCGGCCTGCGCACCCAAGGTATTGCCACCATGCTGGCGGTAGAGAACCAGTGGCTCCTCGATCCGGCCGACGATCCCGAACGTCACCGCCACAAGCGCCAGCCACCAGTCATGCATCATCACGGCTGAGGGGATCGGCAAGGCAAGGTCCAGCAGGCTGCGATTTACCATCATCGAGCAGCCAGGAATATGATTGCTGACGATGAAATCCTGTAGATGGCAGGCATTGATACTCTTGTGACCAGAAGCGAAGAAACTCCTGTGAATGATCTCCAGGTCCCGATCGACCACATTCAGATCCGAAAAGACCAGCGCCGGTCCGAGTTTTTGGCCTTCCAGGGCGGACAGCAGCGAGGACAATCGGGACAACTTGCCTGGAAGCCAAACATCGTCTTGATCCGCAAGAGCAACGTGGTCTGCCGCCGTCAGGGTCAGCGCGGTATTGAAGTTGCCGATGACGCCCTTGTCACCTTCGTTGGGGAATATTTTCGCCGAAGGCCCTGATCGCCGGCGAAGCAATTCGATCGTCCTATCCGTCGAGCCGTCGTCCGCCACGACTAACGACACATCCGCATAGTCCTGACGATCAAGGGAGTCGAGGAAGGCATCGAGATATGCGGCGCCGTTGAAAGTCGCTAGCGCAACATCGATCTTCATCATTGCCCCCCGGTCGTGCTTGTTGCAGACGATTATCGCCGTGCCCATCTAAAAGCTGACTTGTTCTGCCGTCGCTTCGGCACGCTTACGAGGTGAGCTTCTCAGCGCTCCCGAGCCCATGCCATCAATGCCAGTGGAAGGCCCCGAAGTGCAACGTTGCCAAATGCCAGCATGTTGAAAACACGCGCCATGCGGGTTCGGCGCGTCAACCATCGCGGGTTACCCATGGCCGCCGCATAGCGAACGCTGACCGCGTGGAACAAGGAAAGCTCGAAGAAGATCATCTGCAGATATTTCTGACGCTCTGTTTGACGATCCGGCACCTCATCGAACGACCAGGGCTTGTAGCCGCCGAGCATATGAATGAACGCCACCCGACCGGCTCCGAACACGTGCCCCAGACGCTCGAGCGCATGATAGCCATTAGCGCCACAATGAACGATCATTTCCTTGCCAGCTCGGAAATACTGTACCTGCAGATGTGAATATTGCTTTGAGGCGATCAACGCCCAAAGGACGTCCTGATCTCCCAAAAGGTGGATAGCCCGTTGATCGAGAGGCTGCGTTTGAGCCGTCCGATACGCCTGGGTCTCGAGTGCCGCTCTCCATGCTTGCAACAGGGCACGATGCGTTGAGGTGACACGCACCGATCCCGAATTCACGTGATGAGGGACAAGATTGCCTACTTCAAAGCCCCAGCCCTCCGCGCGCAACCGGCCTCCCTCCGCTTTAATACCCCGAAACTCTTGGCCCACCACGATCGAGTCGGGAGCAAGGCCCTCCAACGCACCAGTCAGATCGCCCGCAACGACGACATCCGTATCAAACCACAGGACCGATGCGCTGTCGGCCAATCCCCACAGCATGACGGTAGGCTTTACATCCCAACCGCGGCCGACGAGTTCGGCGGTCAAACTAACTTCAAGGTTGTCCAGTTCGGCTGCAAGATCCGACACCTCTTCCAGTGGCGTGTACACCCGCATCCGCATCTTCGGCGCATGATACGCCAGCGATCTAGCAAGCAATTCAATCCCGGGAATGGCGGACTTGCGATCTTCGTAGGTCACCACCAGCGGAAGATCAGCCGCACCCCTACGCGGCATCCCCGGCCTGCTTCTTCTTCTCCGCATAGACGCGGATCGGTTCCTTGCGGCCCTCGACCACGTCCTTGTCGATCATCACCTCGTCGACGCCGTCCATACCGGGCAGGTCGAACATGGTGTCGAGCAGGATCGCCTCAAGAATGGAGCGCAGGCCGCGGGCGCCGGTCTTGCGTTCGATCGCCTTCTTGGCGATCGTGACCAGCGCGTCGTCGGTGAAGTCCAGTTCCACCTGCTCCATGTCGAACAGCTTCTGGTACTGCTTGACCAGCGCGTTCTTCGGCTCGGACAGGATCTTGACCAGCGCGGGGATGTCGAGATCCTCGAGCGTGGCGATCACCGGCAGGCGGCCGACGAACTCGGGGATCAGGCCGAACTTCAGCAGATCCTCGGGCTCGGTCGAGCGCAGCACCTCGCCGGTGCGGCGCTCCTCGGGGCTGGCGACATAGGCGCCGAAGCCGATCGACTTGCCCTGCAGGCGATCGCCGATGATCTTCTCGAGCCCGCTGAACGCACCGCCGCAGATGAACAGGATGTTGGTCGTGTCGACCTGGAGGAATTCCTGCTGCGGATGCTTGCGCCCACCCTGCGGCGGCACCGAGGCGGTGGTGCCTTCCATCAGCTTGAGGAGCGCCTGCTGCACGCCTTCGCCCGACACGTCGCGGGTGATCGAGGGATTTTCGGCCTTGCGGCTGATCTTGTCGATCTCGTCGATATAGACGATGCCGCGCTGCGCCCGCTCGACATTGTAGTCGGAGGCCTGAAGCAGCTTCAGGATGATGTTCTCGACGTCCTCACCGACATAGCCTGCCTCGGTCAGCGTGGTCGCGTCGGCCATCGTGAACGGCACGTCGAGGATACGCGCCAGCGTCTGCGCCAGCAGCGTCTTGCCGCAACCGGTCGGGCCGACCAGCAGGATGTTCGACTTGGCGAGCTCGACATCGGCACCCTTGGCGCCGTGGTTCAGCCGCTTGTAGTGATTGTGGACGGCCACCGACAGCACGCGCTTGGCCTGCTTCTGCCCGATGACGTAATCGTCAAGGACGTTGCAGATCTCCTGCGGAGTCGGCACGCCGCCGTCCTTCTTGGACACCAGCGCCGACTTCGTCTCCTCGCGGATGATGTCGTTGCACAGCTCCACGCACTCGTCGCAGATGAAGACCGTCGGTCCGGCGATCAGCTTGCGCACCTCGTGCTGCGACTTGCCGCAGAACGAGCAGTAGAGGGTGCTCTTGGAGTCGCCACCGCTCAGCTTCGTCATTCAGATAACCCTCATTGCCGCCGTGCCGCACGGCAGCTCTCAACGCATGCACGACCGTGAACGGACCGCGCCGGACGACAGATATGGCCTTAGCCAACGCGCTCTACAAGCCGTTACGCACGGGTGCCGCCCCGTCCGGCTCTTCCCGAGGGCCGCCCCCGCAGGCGATCAGCGCCGGCGCCAGGTGAAGAGCGACGACATGGCGTAGTTCCAGACGACACCGACCAGCACGCCGGCGATAGCGGAGAACACCCAGAAGGTCTGTCGTTCGAACAGCCAGTCCGCGATGCCGACGTTCGCCGCCGCGCCGACCCCGCAGACGATGTTGAACGTCAGCCATCCGCGCAGCAGCGCTAGGCCTCGCAGCCGCTGGTCGCGGTACGTCAGCAGGTTGTTGAGGACGAAATTGTTGGTGATCGCCACCAGCGTCGCGATCGACTGGGCCGGAACGAAGCCGAACCCGAGCGCGAGATAGCACATCGACAGGACGATGAAGTGAACGAGCAGGCCGACGCCGCCGACCAGCGCGAAGGCGATGAAGCGCACCGGCACGATCCGGCCGAACGCCTTGTCGAGGATCAGCTGCGCATATTCCCACAGGACCAGCGTATCGAGCTTGCTCTCGCCGTGCTGCCGGGTGCGGAAGGTGTAGGGCACCTCCGCGATCCGCAAGGCGGCCGGCGCGCTGGCGGCGATGTCGAGCAGGATCTTGAACCCGACCGACGACAGCCGCGGCAGCGAGCGTTCGAATGCGGCGCGGGTCAGCATGAAGAAGCCGCTCATCGGATCGCCGATCGGGGTGCGCGTCAGGCTGGTCGCCAGGCGGGTGGCGAGACGGCTGGCGGCGATCCGGCCGCGGCTCCATTCGCCCATGCTGGCACCCTCGGCATAGCGGCTGCCGACGACGAGATCGGCCTGGTCGGCGCGCAGCATGCGCAGCATGACGGGCAGCAGGCGTTCGTCGTGCTGGAGGTCGGCGTCGATCACCGCCACATAGGGCGCCGCGCTGGCCATGATCCCTTCGACGCAGGCCGACGACAGGCCGCGGCGGCGGAAGCGGTGGACGATGCGGACGCGCGGGTCGCGCCGGGCAAGCGCCCTCACCGCGGCTGCGGTACCATCGGGCGAATCGTCGTCGACGAAGACGATCTCCCATCGCTCCCCGGCCAGTGTCGCGGCCACCGCGTCGACCAGCAGCGCGACGTTCCCCACCTCGTTGAAGCTGGGCACGACGATCGCGAGATCCGCGGGGAGGAGAATGCGTGGTGGCGTGGCGGCCGTTTGATGCGGAGCGATCACCTGCATGGCGGTGCTCCTTACGCGACTGGGGCGGAGCAGCGCCAGACGCTGCCCCGCCCTCGTCTTGCGGTCATCCCGACGCGGTCGCTCAGGCGGTCGTGTCGTCGCTGGGCACCGGGCGCTTGTCGAACACCTCGTCGATCAGGCCGAAATTCTTGGCCTCGTCCGACGAGAGGAAGGTGTCGCGGTCCATGCGGCGTTCGATCTCCTCGATCGGCTGACCGGTGTACCTGGCGTACAACTCGTTCATCCGCGCGCGGATACGCAGGATTTCCTTCGCCTGGATCTCGATGTCGGACGCCATGCCCTGCGCGCCGCCCGACGGCTGGTGGATCATGATCCGGGCGTTGGTGAGCGCGACGCGCATCCCGGGCTCGCCCGAGGCGAGCAGGAAGCTGCCCATCGACGCGGCCTGACCGATGCACACGGTGCCGACGCGCGGGCGGATGTACTGCATGGTATCGTGGATCGCCATGCCCGCCGTGACGACGCCGCCCGGCGAGTTGATGTACATGAAGATGTCCTTCTTCGGGTTCTCGGACTCGAGGAAGAGCAACTGGGCGGTGATGAGGCTGGCCATGCCGTCCTCGACCCCGCCGGTGACGAACACGATCCGCTCGCGCAGCAGGCGCGAGAAGATGTCGAACGAACGCTCGCCGCGATTGGACTGTTCGATGACGATGGGGACGAGACCGGCCTGGGTCTGATGCAGGCCGACACCGGCACCCGCCAGCGGGCTCGCGAAATCACCGGTCTCGAATGGATTGTGCATGGGGAACTCTCTGAAGCCCGAAAGAGCCGCCTATGTCGCGCGGCCTGCGGGGGAGTTCAAGCCCTGCCCGATGGCGCCGGCTGCGCCAGATAGGCGAGCCGCCTTACCTCGCGCCGGCCGCGCACCACCGTGTCGAGGATCAGCCCCGCAAAGAAACAGAGCGCAGCGACGATCATCAGCCCCGTGACGAGGATGGCGGTGGGCATCCGCGGGACCAGCCCGGTCTCGACATAGGTGACGACCAGCGGAATGCCGAGCGCGATCGCCGCAAGCGCGAGCGCCAGCGCGACGGCGCCGAAGAACCACAGGGGCCGCTCGAACCGGTAGAGCGTCATGATCGTGTTCAGGATGCGCCAGCCATCGGCGTAGGTGTTGAGCTTCGACGCCGACCCTTCAGGCCGGGCATGATAGGGCGTCTCGATCTCCGCACAGGGCATCTTCAGCTCCAGTGCGTGGACGCTGATCTCGGTCTCGATCTCGAACCCTGCAGATAGCGACGGGAAGCTCTTGACGAAACGGCGCGAGAAGACGCGGTAACCGGACAGGATGTCGGTAAAGCTGCGCCCGAACAGGCGCCCCAGCATGCCCGTCAGCAGCGCGTTGCCGAACCGGTGGCCGCGACGATAGGCCAGATCGACCTGGGTCACGCGGCTGCCGACGATCATGTCGAGCTGCTCGGCGAGCAGATGGTCGACCAGGCGGCGGGCGGACGCCGCGTCATAGGTGGCGTCGCCATCGGCCATGACATAGACGTCGGCATCGACATCGGCGAACATGCGACGGACGACGTTGCCCTTGCCCTGGATCCGTTCGTGGCGAACGATCGCACCGGCCGCTTCAGCGACTTCCACCGTCCGGTCGCGGCTGTTGTTGTCATAGACGTAGACCGTCGCGCCGGGCAGCGCCGCGCGGAACCCGGCCACCGTCTGGGCGATCGCCGCCTCTTCGTTATAGCATGGCAGCAGCACCGCGATGCGCGATTCGTTTCCCGTCATTCGTCATCCCCGGCGTGCGGCAGTGATGGGGCATGCGCGGGCCGCTGGCCAGCCCCGGCGCGCGCAGGCGGCAAAAGGCCGGGGAGAGCGGATGCTCGTCCCCGGCCACTTCACCGCCGCAGCGCGGACACGCTCAACCCTCGGCGGACGCCTTCGGCTTCTTCGCCCGGGGCTTCTTCGCCGGTGCTGCGTCCGCGGCTTGCGCGCCTTTGGACTCCTCGGCCGCTTCCGGCGAGGATTCGAGGACCTGGGTCTCGGCCTCGACCGGTGCACCCTTCTTGGCACGAGCCTTTTTCGGCGCGGCTTCGGGCTCGGCTTCGGCGCCGGCATTGTCGTCCTTGGCCACCGGCTTCTTCCTGGTCGCCTTCTTGGCAGGCGCCGCCTCTACCGGCTCTGCGCTACCGTGATCATGATCATGGTCGTGATCGTGATCGTGCCCGTGATGGTGATGGTCATGATCGTGGTCATGGTCGTGATTGTGGACGTGGGTGCCGGTGGCGAAGCCGTCCTCGCTCTCGATCGCGGCCTCCAGCTCCTCGCGCGTGGTCTCGCGGTCGGTGATCTCGGCCTTGTCGAACAGGAAGTCGACGACCTTGTCCTCGTACAGCGGCGCGCGCAGCTGGGCGGCAGCCATCGGCTCCTGCTGGACGTACTGGATGAAACGCTGGCGATCCTCGGGGCCGTACTGCTGCGCGGCCTGCGCGATCAGGCGGTTCATTTCCTGCGCGGTCACCTCGACGCCGTTGGCCTGCCCGATCTCCGACAGCAGCAGGCCCAGGCGCACGCGACGCTCGGCGATCTTGCGGTAATCGTCACGCTCCGATTCCATCTCCTCGCGCGCCTTGGCGGGATCGGCCTCGTGCGTGGTCTCGTGCTCCAGCTGGGCCCAGATCTGGCCGAACTCGGCCTCGACCATCGACGGCGGCACCGGGAAGTCGTGATCGGAGGCCAGCTGATCGAGCAACTTGCGCTTCATATGGGTGCGGGTCAGGCCGTTATGCTCCTGCTCGATCTGACCCTTGATCAGACCGCGCAGCTGCTCGAGGCTTTCGAGACCGAGATTCTTGGCCATGTCGTCATCGATCTTGGTCTCGCCGGCGGTCTTCACCGACTTGACGACCAGATCGAAGGTGGCGGGCTGGCCGGCCAGTTCCTTGGCCTGATACTCCGCCGGGAAGGTGACGGCGATCTGCTTCTCCTCGCCGGCCTTCACGCCGACCAGCTGGTCCTCGAAGCCAGGGATCAGGCGGCCCGAGCCGATCTCGACACCCATGTCGGTGCCGGTACCACCCTCGAACGCGACGCCGTCCGCGGTCTTGCCGACGAAATCGACGGTGACGAGGTCGCCCTGCCCGGCCGCCTTGTCGCCGGCATCGTCCCAGCTCTTCTGGCCTTCAGCGAACTTGCCGATCTGCTCGTCGATCGCGGCATCGGCGACCGGGACGGTCAGCCGCTCCAGCTTCAGCCCGTCGATCGCGGGGGCGGGCACGTCGGGCAGCACTTCCAGTGCGACCTTCACCTCGGCATCCTTGCCGCGCTCATAACCGTCGGCCAGCTCGACCGAAGGCTGCATCGCGGGGCGCAGCTTCTTGTCGGTGACGAGGTCCTGGATACCCTGCTGGATGGCGCTGTTCAGCGCGTCCTGCGCCAGCGATTCGCCGTGCATCTTGCGCACCAGATTGGCGGGCACCTTGCCGGGGCGGAAACCGGGCATGCGCACCTGCGGGGCGACGCGCTTCACCTCGGCATCGACCTTGGCATCGATATCCTTGGCGGTGATGGTGAGCGTGTAGGCGCGCTTCAGCCCCTCGTTCAGCGTCTCGACAGTCTGCATTGCTGGCCTTCGATCTGGAGAAATTTCTTGTCGGCACCCCGCCTTGCGCAGGGCGGGACTGGTGCGGGCGAAGGGACTCGAACCCCCACATCTTGCGATGGCAGGACCTAAACCTGCTGCGTCTACCAGTTCCGCCACGCCCGCAACTTGGACCCGCCGTTGGGCGCGCGTCTATACCAGCCAGGCCCGCACTAGCAAGCAGAGAGGCAACCAGCGTGCGACCCGGGACGTTGACCACGCGAAGGAGAGACCATCATGGCGACCCAGCCTCCCCCCGAAAGCCCGATCCCCGACAGCCAGCCGGTGCAGCCGACCGCCCCGCCACCCGAGATAACGCCGCCCGCGCCCGATATCGACCAGCCCTCTCCCGGAACGCCGATCGGCGATCCCGGCACCAGCCAGCCGGCGGAGATCTGAGGCATGGCGGACGAGATCGATCGCAATGCCGACACGCTGCCGGAGAACCATGCCGGCACTGATCCGAATACTCCGCCCGAGCGCCGCGACGACGATGCGCGGAGCGACATCGAACAGGCGGTGCAGGCGCGATCCGATGCCGTGGAGCGCGGCGAAGGCGGCACCGAGCCGGAGACGTTCACGAAAACCGGTCAATTCGACGGCAATTCCGGCACCGGTGGCGAGGTGAAGAACCAGGACCTGACGCAGCAGTGATCCCGTTCAGCGCGCGGGGGTGAGCCGCCGCGCGCTGACGATCCGGACCCGCGCCACCGGTACCTCTCCCCTGAATGCCCCGCGCACCGTGGCATTGGGCGAGACCGGCGCGTCGAAGATAGCCATGACCACCTCCATCCCCTCGACGATGCGCCCGAACGCGGCGTATCCCTGATTGTCGCCGGGCTTTGTCGGATCCGCATCGAACGACGGCTGATCGCCGACCGACACGGTGAATTCGCCGCGTGCCGTGCCCGGCGCCAGCCGCGCCGTCGACAGCGTTCCATCGAGGTGTTTCAGACCCGTGGCGCTTGTCGGCTCATGCCGGATCGGCGGCAGCGAGCGTTTCGGATCGCCGTTCGATCCGAACTGCACGAAGCCGAAATGGTCGGCGACCTTCACGACGCGGTAGAAGTCGGTGCCGTCGAGCCGCTTCTGGTCGACATAACGCAGGAAGTTGCCGGCGCTGACCGGCGCATGCTTGGTATCCGCCTCGACCACGAAGCGGCCCTTGTCGGTGACGATCGCCACCCGCGGCAGGTCGGAGGCGGTCGGTGCGGGCGTCGGCACCGGGACGGGAGCCGATCCCGGCACCTGCGCGATCGACGGCCCCGCGAGCATCAGCGCCGCCACCATCATCAGCTTCATCGAACGCCCCTCCGCCTTCCTGCCGCGTCAGCCGGCCAGCATCGCCTTCAGCCGGTCGTTCACTACGCCCGGGTTCGCCTTGCCGCCCATCGCCTTCATCGTCTGACCGACGAAGAAGCCGAACAGCGCCTCCTTGCCGCCGCGGTACTGGGCGAGCTGGTTGGGGTTGCGGGCGATGACGTCGGCGATGACGGCATCGATCGCGCCCGTATCGCTGGTCTGCTTCAGCCCGCGGTCGTCGACGATCTTCGCCGGCGCCTCGCCCGTCTCCAGCATCACCTCGAACACCTGCTTGGCGAGGCTGCCCGACAGCGTACCGTCGGCGACGAGTGCGAGCAATTCCGCGGCATGCGCGGGGCTGACGGGTGACTCCTCGATGCTCCGGCCGAGCCGGTTGAGCGCGCCGAACAGTTCCGACGATACCCAGTTGGCCGCCTGTGCGGCCGGGGCACCGGCCTCCAGCAGCGTATCGAACCAGCGGGCCGTCTCGACCTCCGCCGTCAGCACACCGGCCTGATAGGGCGAAACCCCCGCCCCTTCATACCGCCGGCGTTTGGCATCGGGCAGTTCGGGCAGCGAGGCGCGGCAATCGGCCAGGAACTCGTCGTCCAGTTCGAGCGGCAACAGATCGGGATCGGGGAAGTAGCGATAATCGTGCGCATCCTCCTTCGATCGCATCGACCGCGTCTCGTTGCGATCGGGGTCGTAGAGGCGCGTTTCCTGGGCAATGCGTCCGCCGGATTCCAGCAGCTCGACCTGACGCCGCGCCTCCTGCTCGACCACGTTCATGACGAAGCGGACCGAGTTGACGTTCTTCGTCTCGGTACGGGTGCCGAGCGGCTCGCCGGGCTTGCGCACGCTGACGTTGACGTCGGCGCGCATCGATCCCTCTTCCATGTTGCCATCGCACGAGCCGACATAGCGCAGGATCGCGCGCAGCTTGCGCAGATAGGCACCCGCCTCCGCCGGCGAGGCCATGTCGGGACGGCTGACGATCTCCATCAGCGCGACGCCGGAGCGATTCAGGTCGACATAGGAGCGGGTCGGATGCTGGTCGTGCATCAGCTTGCCGGCGTCCTGCTCGACATGGATGCGCTCCACCCCGATCCGCTTGGTCGCGGCATCGGGGTTCTTCTCGTCGAGCGCGATCTCGATCGCGCCCTCGCCGACCAGCGGGTGGTAGAGCTGGCTGATCTGGTAACCCTGTGGCAGATCGGCGTAGAAGTAATTCTTGCGATCGAACCGCGACCATTTGTTGATCTGCGCCTCGATCGCCATGCCGGTGCGCACCGCCTGACGGATGCACTCGCGGTTCGGCACCGGCAGCATGCCGGGCATCGCCGCATCGACCAGGCTGACCTGCGTATTCGGCTCCGCCCCGAACGCGGTTGCCGAGCCGGAGAACAGCTTGGCGTTGGAGGTTACCTGGGCATGGACCTCGAGGCCGATCACGACCTCCCACTCGCCCGTGTCGCCCTGGATACGATAGTCGGTCATCTTACCACCATGCCTCTGGCCGTGCCGTGAAGCCGGCGCGTTCCTCGATCGCCAGTCCGGCGTTCAGCACGCCCTGCTCGTCCAGCGGTTTGCCGATGATCTGGAGGCCGAGCGGCAGGCCGGTGCCGTCGAGCCCGCCCGGCACGCTCATCGCGGGCAGGCCGGCGAGCGACGAGGGCACGGTGAAGACGTCGTTCAGATACATCGCGATCGGATCGGCCGACTTCTCGCCCAGCGCGAACGCGGCGGAGGGCGCGGTGGGTGCCAGGAGGATGTCGCACTGCTCCCACGCCCGTTCGAAATCACGGGCGATCAGCGCGCGGACCTTCTGCGCCTGGGTGTAGTAGGCGTCGTAGAAGCCGGCCGACAGGACATAGGTGCCGATCATGATCCGGCGCTTCACCTCCGCGCCGAAGCCATCGGCGCGGGTCGCGGCGTACATGTCCTGCAGCCCCGCGCCATCCGGAAGGTCGCGCAGGCCGTAGCGAACGCCGTCGTAACGGGCGAGGTTCGACGACGCTTCCGCCGGCGCAATGATGTAATAGGCGGGCAGCGCGTATTTCGTATGAGGCAGCGAGACCTCGACGATCTCTGCACCCGCATCGCGCAGCCAGTCGATACCCTGCTGCCACAGTGTCTCGATCTCCGCGGGCATGCCGTCGACGCGGTATTCGCGGGGAATACCCACGCGTTTGCCCTTCAGGTCGCCGGACAGGTTCGCTTCCCACTCGGGCACATCGAGCTGGAGCGAGGTCGCGTCCTTGGCATCGAAGCCGGCCATCGCCTGGAGCATGATCGCGCAGTCGCGCACGTCGCGCGCCATCGGCCCGGCCTGGTCCAAGCTGGAGGCGAAGGCGATCGTGCCCCAACGCGAACAGCGGCCATAAGTGGGCTTGATGCCGCTGATGCCGGTGAAGGCGGCGGGCTGGCGGATCGAGCCGCCGGTATCGGTGCCGGTCGCGCCCGGACAGAGCCGCGCGGATACAGCCGACGACGATCCGCCCGACGATCCGCCGGGTGCCAGCGGGGCATTGCCGCCATCGTTGCGGCGCCAGGGCGAGATGACGTTGCCGAACGCCGACGTCTCGTTCGACGAGCCCATCGCGAACTGGTCCATGTTCAGCTTGCCGAGCATGCCGGCGCCGGCATCCCACAGGTTCTGCGAGACGGTGGATTCGTACGGGGGCGTGAAGCCGGCGAGGATCTCGCTGGCCGCGGTGGTCGGCACGCCGTTCGTGCAGAACAGGTCCTTCATGCCGATCGGCACGCCGGCAAGCGGCTTGGGCGCTTCGCCGGCCGCACGGGCCGCATCGGCGGCATCGGCCGCGGCGAGCGCGTGGTCGGGCGTCTCGACGAGGAAGGCGTTGAGCGACTTGGCGGCGGCGACGCGGGCATTGAACGCCTCGGCCACGTCGCGCGCGGAGAAGGTGCCGGCGCGGACGCCATCGCGGATGGCGGCGATGCCGAGATCGGTCAGTTCGGTCATGCTACAACACTTTCGTCATCCCGGCGCAGGCCGGGATCTCGTGCCGCGAGGGCACGATCGACAACGGGGAGACCCCGGCCGTCGCCGGGGTGACGGCAAGGGGAGGCGCTCACTCGATCACCTTCGGCACCGTGAAGAACCCGTGTTCCGCCTGCGGCGCATTGGTCATCAGCTTGTCGCGAATGCCGCCACCGGTCAGCGGGTCGGCATCGATCACGTCGTCGCGCAGCCGCAGCGTGTTGGGGATCACCGCGGTCATCGGCTCGATCCCGGTCGTATCGACCTCGCCGAGCTGCTCGATCCAGTGGAGGATGTTGCCGAGTTCGGGCGCCAGCCGGGCGGCGTCCTCCTCGGTGATGGCGATCCGGGCGAGGCTCGCGATCTTCTTGACGGTTTGGGTGTCGACGGACATGCCGCGCGGCTAGCATCCGACTTCGCCCGCGCGCAACGATTTTGCGGTCCCGCGGCGAAGCGAACAGTCCGGAGTAGATGGTTGGCCCGCAAGTTTCTCTATGTCATGGCGGCATTGATCGTGCTCGCGATCGCTGGAGCGTTCGCCTATCGCTTCTATGGCAACGACCTGATCCGCATGGCGCTGGTGCCCGGCGAGGAGTTCCGCGCGCAGCCAAAGGCGGAGAGCCACGTCTACGACGATCCGCGGCTGTGGCTGGCACGGCCGGACAAGCCGGGCAACCCGGCGCTGTGGGTGCCGGCGGGCTACACGCCCGGCCCCGCGGGCAAGGGTGCGGCGATCTTTTTCATCCACCCCACCTCGTACGTCAGCCGCGACCACTGGAACGCGCCGATCAACGATCCCGAGACCAACGACCGGGCCGCCTTGTTCCTGCGCGGCCAGGCGAGCGCGTTCAACTCCGTCGGCGACATCTGGGCGCCCCGCTACCGCCAGGCGACGTTCGGCGCGTTCCTGACCAGCGCCGAGGATGCCGAGCGGGCGTTGCAGGCGGCGTACCGCGATATCGAGGCGGCGTTCGCCAGCTTCCTGCGCCAGGTCGGGCCGCGGCGGCCGATCATCCTGGCCGGGCACAGCCAGGGCGGGCTGCACCTCACCTGGCTGCTGCGCGACAAGGTGGCGACCGATCCCCGGCTCGCGCGGCGGATCGTGGCGGCGTACGTGGTGGGCTGGCCGGTATCGCGCACCGCCGACCTGCCGAAGATGGGGCTGCCGGAATGCCGGGCGCCGGGGCAGACCCGCTGCATCCTGTCGTGGCAGACCTTTGCCGAGCCGGCCGATCCGTCGCTGATCGTCGACACTTACGACACGACGCGCGGCTTCGACGGCCAGCCGCGGCGCGAGACGCCGATGGTATGCACCAACCCGCTGACCGGCACCGCCGACGCGTCGGCACCGGCGACCGCGAACCTGGGCACGCTCTATCCCTCGGCGGACCTGTCCACTGCCGAGATCACCGCCGGGCGGGTGCCGGCGCGGTGCGAAGGGCGCGGGTTCCTGCTGATCGGCGAGGGGCCGGACGTCGGCCCCTATGTGCTGCCGGGCAACAACTACCACGTCTATGACTACAGCCTCTTCTGGGCGAACGTGCGGGCGGATGCGGAGCGCCGGCTGGCGGCGTTCCGGCGGTGACGCTGGTCACCACCGACGCCGCGACCTTTCGCGCGGCCCTGCCGGCGGGGGGACGGCTGATCGGGCTGGACGTGGGCACCAAGACGATCGGGACCGCGCTGTGCGACGCCGGCTGGAGCTTCGCGAGCCCGGCGACGCTGATCCGCCGCACCAAGTTCGCCAAGGACAAGCTGCTGCTGGACCAGATCGCCACGGCGCAGCAGGTGAAGGGTGTCGTCGTCGGCCTGCCCCTGAACCTTGATGGCAGCGAGAGCCCGCGCAGCCAGTCGTCCCGCTCCTTCGCGCGGCTGGTCGCCGACCTGGGCCCGGTGCTGCTGTGGGACGAGCGCTGGTCGACCGTCGCGGTCGAGCGGGTGATGATCGAACAGGACATGAGCCGCGCCAGGCGGGCCGAGCGGATCGACAACCTGGCCGCCGCGCACATCCTGCAGGCGGCGATCGACGCGCTGGTGGCAACGCATCTTTAACAAGGCGCCTGCAAAATGGCGCCATGGCCGTAAACCTCTTCGAAGAAATCGTCCGCTCCGCCGTTCAGGCGCAGGGTTATCTCACCATCGAGAATGTCTGCTACCGTCGGCATGAGAACGCGAAAGGAGTTGTCGGAACCTCCGATGCCCATATCGCCAGCGACATCGATCTGATCGCCATCGCTCCTCATCGGCAGGGGCATCGGCGGGTTCTAGCGGTAAACATCAAGGGAGGTCGTGAGGAGTTGCGGCTACCAACTGCCAGAGATCGAATCCTCAACCGCAGCACTGCATGTGTTGCGGGATCACCTGCGAAATCTGGCTATCGGGAATTAGTAGATCCAGATTGGCGAGCGGCGTTCAAGCATGCCGTCCATGGCGCAACTCGCGAATCCGTGTTCACGCACGTCACGGTCTGCAAGCGGATCAGCGGCGATCGCCGTTTGTGGACCGAGGAGCCCGAGTTTCGCCTGCTGACGCCCCATCTGTTGCTGTGCGATGTCGAAGATTTGCTTCGCTGGATTGGCCGGCGGCAAGACCGACTGTTCGCCAACAGCACCGCAATTCATTTGAGCGATCTTGCAAGCGCGGTGCGGGCGGCCTGATCCCACGGGGTTGATGATCGGCGACCCGCCCGCTACCCCGCACCTCCGATGCCACAGTCCGACCACCGCCCCGCCGCCATGATCGCGGGCGGCGCCGTTTTCCCGCATCGTCACCTGACCGGGATCGACGGGCTGCAGCCGCACGAGATCGCCTTCCTCCTCGACGAGGCAGAAGTGTGGGTGGAAGCGAACCGCACCCATGCACGCGGAACGGCACCGCTCGCCGGGCTGACCCAGATCAACGCCTTCTTCGAGAACAGCACGCGGACGCTGCTGTCGTTCGAGATCGCCGGCAAACGGCTGGGTGCCGACGTCGTCAACATGCATGCCGCGCAAAGCTCGGTGAAGAAGGGCGAGACCCTGATCGACACTGCGCAGACGCTGAACGCGATGCGCGCCGACGTGCTGGTGATCCGCCACATGGCGTCGGGCGCGGTGAAGCTGATCGCGGACAAGGTCGACTGCGCGGTGCTGAACGCCGGCGACGGGCGACACGAGCATCCCACCCAGGCGCTGCTCGACGCCCTGACGATCCGGCGGCGGCGCGGCGCCATCGCGGGACAACGGGTAGTGATCTGCGGCGACGTGCTGCACAGCCGGGTCGCCCGGTCGAACATCCTGTCGCTGACCGCGCTGGCCGCCGAGGTGCGGGTCTGCGCGCCCTCCACGCTGATGCCGCCCGCGATCGAGCGGATGGGGGTGACCCCGTTGACAGACTTCGATGCCGCACTGGAAGGCGCCGACGTGGTGATGATGCTGCGTTTGCAGAACGAGCGGATGGAGGGGGCACTGGTCCCCTCCCCGCGCGAATACCGGTTGCGATACGGCCTGACAGCGGAACGGCTGGCGCGGGCGGTGCCGGGCGCGCTGGTGATGCATCCCGGCCCGATGAACCGGGGGGTCGAGATCGATTCGGCCGTGGCGGACGGCGCCCAGTCGGCGATCACCGAACAGGTGGCGATGGGTGTCGCAGTACGGATGGCGTGCCTCGACGTACTGACCCGGCGTGCCCGCGGCGTGGAGGGCTGGGCATGACGCTCGCGATCGTCAATGCGCGGCTGGTGGGGGCGGAGACGGTCGAGGCCGGCACGCTGCTGGTGCGCGACGGGACGATCGCGGCGACCGGGACGGTCGACGTGCCGCAGGATGCGACCGTGGTCGACGCCGCCGGCAAGCTGCTGGCACCGGCGATCGTCGATCTGGGCGTGTTCGCGGTGGACGGCGAGGCGTGTCGCCGCGGCGGGATCGTGCGAATCGGACTGATGCCCGACCAGTCGCCGGTGCTCGACGAGCCGGGCATGGTCCAGCGGGCGGCATTGGTGGGCAAGCCCGACCTGTGGATCCACCCGCTCGCCGCCGCCACGCGCAAGCTGGCGGGACAAGATCTGGCCGAGATCGCGTTCTGCCGACAGGCGGGTGCGCGGGCAGTGGCGACCGGGCGCGGCTGGATCGCCGATGCCGCGGTGATGGCACGCACGCTGGCCTATGCCCACGATCTGGGGCTGGCGGTGGTGAGCCATGCCGAGGACGGCGGCATGACCGCGGGGGCGGTCGCGACCGCGGGCGAGACGGCGACGCGGCTGGGCCTGCCCGCGGCGCCGGCGATCGCGGAGGCGCTGGCGGTAGCGCGCGACCTGATGCTGGCGGAGGAGACCGGTGCGCGGCTGCATGTCCGTCAGGTGACGACGGCGGCGGCACTCGATCTGGTGCGCGCGGCGAAGCGTCGCGGCGTGCGGGTCACCTGCGGGATCACGCCCGCCCATCTGCTGCTGTCCGACATCGCGATGAGCGATTTCCGCACCTTCGCCCATCTGTCGCCACCGCTGCGCGGCGAGGCGGACCGGCGCGCCTGCCTGGCGGCGGTGGCGGACGGGACGATCGACGTCATCGGATCCGGCCACGATCCGCAAGGTCCGGAGGCGAAGCGCCTGCCGTTCAGCGACTCGGCACCCGGCATGGCGGGGGCGGAGACGTTGCTGCCGCTGGCGCTGACGCTGGTGCGTGACGGCATCGTGACGCTGCCGCGGCTGTTCGCGCTGCTGGCCACCAACCCGGCGGCGGTGCTGGGGCTAGACGCCGGGCGGCTGGCCACGGGGTACCCCGCCGACCTGCTGCTGTTCGACCAGCATGCGCCGTGGCAGATCGAGGGCGAGCGCTTCGCCTCGGCCGGCAACACGCCTTTCGACGGCATGCCGGTGCAGGGCCGCGCGCTGCGGGTGTGGAAGGGCGGGCGCGAGCTGCCCGGGATAACCGGGCGCCCCGCGTAGGGTGGTGCCGGCTCCGCGAGCCGGCTGTCGGCCAACCTAGCGCGCGGGACGATCGGCGAAGGCGACGGACACCGGCTTGCGTGCAGCCGCGACCCTGGCGCGCTTGCCCGGAACCGCTGCGTGGTCGACGACGGGCAGGCGCTGCACCACCTCCTGCCGCGGGCCGAACACGATCTTCACGGCGCGCGGGGCGGGCGGCGGCACGTCCTGCACCACGACTGCCGCCGCGGCGACCTGTGGCGCCGGGACGGCCGGCGCAGGGGATGTCAGGGCGAGTGCAGTCGGTTGACCCATGTCGGTCGCCGCCGGCTGTACCCCCAGCAATACCGCGACCTGCGACCGGGCGCTGCGCGGCTGCGCGAAGGCGACCCAGTCGAGCATGCGCTGGTCGAGATCGGCCGGCGACACGTCCACCGCCGCGACCGCGCGTGCCATCTGCCACTGGCCTGCCAGCGCCAGGCTGAGCGCCAGGTTCTGGCGGGTGCGGGCGGTGGCGCCGGGCTTGCGGATCGTGTCCATTAACAGGGCGACGCCCCGCGCCGGATCGCCGGTCAGCGCCAGGGCAAGGCCCAGATCGGCTGGCGCAATGATCGCCGCATGGGTGTTCAGCGTGCCACGCGCACCCAGCCAGTCGTCGCAGGCGAGTTGCGTCAGCGCGAGGTTCAGCGCCGCCCGGGCGTTGCCGCCGTCGAGCCGCAGCACGTCGCCGAACGCCTCCCGCGCGGCGGCGAAGCGGCCGGCCGCAAGGTAGCTCTGCGCCAGCAACATGCGGTAATCGGCCCGTGCCGGCGCCGCCTGTACCGCTGCCTCGGCGAAGGTCACGGCGGCAGGGTCATGCCGGGCGAGCGCCTTGGTCGCCTGACGCGCATAGGCGGTATCCTTCACCGCGCGGGTGCCGGCGGCGGCGACGCCGCCGGGGCCGGTCATGGCGCACCCGGCGGTGAGGCTGCCGAGCAATGCCGCGGACAGGGCGAGCGAGAGGAGCGAACGCGTGGTCATCGACGACGACTCCGGGTGGCCGGCGCCGGCAGCTGGGTCGCCAGCTGCTCGACGGTCGGCATGGTTTCGAGGAAACGGTCCAGCGCCTCGACGACCAGCGCCTGCGCCGACCGGTCGTTCACCGCGCTGGCCAGCCGCAGCCGCAGATGGCGGTCGCCGTCCAGCCGCAGCGTGAAGGCGGCCTTGCCCTTGGCGGTCTGCGCCGCGCTCTCGCGGCCGATCCGGGCGGCGGTGGCGAGCGAGACGCCGCGCGGCTTGCGGGCGGGCGGTGGGGCCGGCTCCACCGGCACCGTCTCGACCTGCTCGCGCAGCGCGGCGCGCTGGGTGAGGACCGGCGGCACCTCCGCATCGGCCGTGGTCAGCGGCGTCAGCTTGGCGACGGCGATCGTCGGGCGATCGTCCCAGCCCATGTCGTTCCAGCCGAGGTCGTCCAGCGCCGCGGTGGCGACGACGGTCGCCGGCTGCATGTCGGCGAAACCCTGCGGGCGCATGGCCGGCCGTGCCTGACCCTTGCGGGCGAGCAGGCCGGAGCTGAGCGAGGCGAGCGGCTTGGCGGTTCCGAGCATCGCCACCTCAACCCACCTGGCGCCGGCCGAAGGTCGCAGCGGCGCCAACGCGCGGACCGACACCGGGCGCCGCGAACGGCGTGGCGAAGACGGTGCGGCGGAAGTTCTTTTCCAGCCGATCGGCGATATAGGTCCACAGCGCGGTGATCTCCGCCGCCGATTTCCCCTTGGGATCGCACTCCATGACGGTGCGCCCGTCGATCATCGACGCGGCATAGTCGTTGCGCTGCTGGATGGTGATCGGCGCGACCGTACCGTGCTGCGACAGGGCCACCGCAGCCTCGCCCGTGATGCGCGCCTTGATCATGGCGGCGTTGACGACGAAGATCAGCGGCTTGCCGGCGCGCTCGCACAGGTCGACGGTGGCGCCGACGGCGCGCAGGTCGTGCGGGCTGGGCCGGGTCGGCACCACGACCAGCTCGGCCACCTGGATGACGCTCTGGATCGCCATGGTGATCGCCGGCGGCGTGTCGATGACGGCCAGCTTGAAACCCTGCTGGCGCAGCGTGTCGAGATCGGCGGCGAGGCGGGCGACAGTGGTCTGGGCGAAGGCGGGATATTCGGCCTCGCGCTCGTTCCACCAGTCGGCCAGCGACCCCTGCGGGTCGATGTCGATCAGGACGACCGGACCGGCACCGGCGCGCTGCGCCTGGACGGCGAGATGCCCGGACAGGGTCGTCTTGCCCGATCCGCCCTTTTGCGAGGCCATCGCGAGTACGCGCATAGCTTGGTCACACCTTCCGTAATTTACGGACGGCAGGTGGCACGCGTGACGCTAAGAAGCGGTTAATGGCAGGCCGGTTGCGATCCGCGGCGCGAAGGTGAGGCCAAGGTAAGGCAAGCGAAACCCGGTGGTTCCTCCAACTTTCCCCGCCGACCAGTCGCTTGCGGTCAGCCCGGTGAGGGCGACCAGTCGGCGCGGGCGATACCCTGGGCATAGAGGAGCGCGGTGAGGTCGCCATGCTCGATCCGCGCCGCCGCCGCCGCCGCCACGACCGGCTTGGCACGATAGGCGACGCCCAGCCCGGCGGCGCGTACCATCGGCAGGTCGTTGGCCCCGTCGCCTACCGCAAGCGTCCGGGCGAGCGGGAGCCCCCGCGCCGCGGCGGTGGCGCGCAGCGTCTCCTCCTTGGTCGCGGCGCCGACGATCGGGCGGGCGACCTGCCCGGTCAGCCTGCCGTCGGCGATCGACAGCACGTTGGCGATCGCCCGGTCGAAACCGATCGTCCGTGCGACCGGCTCGGCGAAGCGGGTGAAGCCGCCAGAGACGAGGATCGCCGTCGCCCCGCGCGACCGCATGGTGCCGACCAGCGCGTGCGCACCGGGCATGATGCGCACCCGCTCGGCCAGGCAGCGATCGATCGCGCCCTCGTCCAGCCCCGCGAGCAGCGCGACCCGCGCGTCCAGCGCCCCCTCGAAATCCAGTTCGCCGCGCATCGCCCGTTCGGTCACCTCCGCGACCTGCGCCTTGATCCCGGCATAATCGGCCAGTTCGTCGATGCATTCGACGGTGATCATCGTCGAATCCATGTCGGCGACCAGCAGCGCCTTCTCACGGCCCTCGGTCGGCTGCACTACCACGTCGGTGCGTGCGAACACGCCCTCCAGCGCGCCGCGCGCCGCGGCGGGGTCGACGGCGAAGGCGATATCGGCAGCGACCCCCCGATCGATCCAGCGATGTGCCGACGGCGCGCATCCTGCCCGGGCGAGCCGGTCGGCGGCGGTCGATACGTCTCCCTCTGCCAGCCCGTCTGCTGCTATCAGCGTCGCCGTGAACATCGAACTTCCCCCTGCCTCGCGGGTCGCGCTCATCGCAGGGCCGACCGCCAGCGGCAAGTCCGCCGCCGCGATCGCCTTGGCCGTGCGGCATGGCGGCACCGTCATCAACGCCGACGCCAGCCAGGTCTATGCCGACCTGCGCGTCCTGACCGCACGGCCCTCGCCCGAGGAGGAGGCTCTGGCTCCTCACCTCCTGTTCGGCCATGTCGACGGTGCCGACACCGGCTATTCCGCCGCGCGCTGGGCCACGGAGGCACGCGTCGCCATCGCGGGGACGCTGGCGGCCGGACGCCTGCCGGTCCTGGTCGGTGGTACCGGCCTGTATCTCCGCACGCTGCTGGACGGGATCGCACCCGTTCCCCCGATCGACCCCGCGGTGCGCGCCGCGGTGCGCGCGCTGCCCGTCGCGGCGGCCCATGCCGCGCTGTCGGTGGAGGATCCCTCCGCCGCCGCCCGGCTGAACGCCGCCGACACCACGCGGGTCGCGCGCGCGCTGGAGGTGGTCCGCGCGACCGGCCGGCCGCTGGCCGCGTGGCAGCAGGAACGGGTCGGCGGGATCGGCGATCGCATCCGGCTCTGCGCTGTCCGCCTCCTGCCCCATCGCGAACGGCTACTGGAGCGGATCGACCTGCGGGCAGCGGGCATGATGGAGCCGGCGCTGGACGAGGTTACGGCGCTGCTCGCCCGGGACGACATCCCGCCGGATGCGCCGGTCCGCCGCGCGATCGGCGTCGCGCCGCTGGCGGCGCATCTTGCGGGCATGCTCAGCCGCGACGGGGCGCTCGCCCGGCTTCGTCTCGACACCCGTCGCTATGCCAAGCGCCAGTTTACCTGGTTCCGCAATCAACCGCCGTCCACCTGGATAGCTGCGCAAGAAAGTAACGCAGCAGAGACTTCTCTGGATGTTTTATTATCAGAAAGCGGGTTGACGCCGCCCTCCCTGCCCTCTAGCGCCCCGCTCGACTTTCCCGACAGCAGCGGAGCGACACCATGACCGAGAAGAGCGGAGCCGACATCCTCGTCGAGGCACTGTGCGACCTCGGGGTCGAGGTGGTGTTCGGCTATCCGGGCGGCGCGGTGCTGCCGATCTACGACGCGCTGTTCCGCCATTCGAAGGAGCGGGGCGGCCGCATCCGCCATATCCTGGTCCGCCACGAACAGGCGGCGACGCATGCGGCGGAGGGCTATGCCCGATCGACCGGCAAGCCCGGCGTCGTCCTCGTCACCTCCGGCCCCGGCGCGACCAATGCGGTGACCGGCATCACCGACGCGCTGCTCGATTCGATCCCGATGGTCGTCATCACCGGCCAGGTGCCGACCGGGCTGATCGGCACCGACGCCTTTCAGGAAGCGGACACGGTCGGCATCACCCGTCACTGCACCAAGCACAATTATCTGGTGAAGGATCCGGCACGGCTGGGCGCGGTGGTTCACGAGGCGTTCCACATCGCCACCTCCGGCCGGCCCGGCCCGGTCGTGATCGACATCCCCAAGGACGTCCAGGTCGCGACCGCGAAGTACAGCAAGCCGGGGCCGATCCAGCACAAGACCTATCGTCCGCAGGTGAAGGCGGATCGTGCCGCGATCGAGGCGGTGGTCGACATGCTCGCCGCAGCGGAGCGCCCGGTCCTCTACACCGGCGGCGGCATCATCAATTCGGGCCCGGCGGCCTCGCAGCTGCTGCGCGAGCTGGTGCGGCTGACCGGTGCGCCGGTCACCTCGACGCTGATGGGACTGGGCGCCTATCCGGCGACCGGGCCGCAGTGGCTGGGCATGCTGGGCATGCACGGCACGTACGAGGCGAACATGGCGATGAATCAGGCCGATCTGGTCGTCGCGATCGGCAGCCGCTTCGACGACCGCGTCACCGGCCGGCTCGACGCGTTCAGCCCGAACAGCCGCAAGGTCCATATAGATATCGACCGGTCGAGCGTGAACAAGAACGTCCGCGTCGACCTCGCCGTGATCGCCGATGCCGGTCATGCGATGGAGGACATGGTCCATATCTGGAAGTCACGGCAGCATCCCCGGCCCGACCTGACCGAGTGGAACAGCCGGATCGAGGGCTGGCGCGCGCGCCGCTGCCTCGATTTTCCGGAGGGCAACGGGACCGAGATCATGCCGCAGCGCGCCGTCCGCGCACTGTACGAGGCTACGAAGGCGCGCCAGCCGATCATCACGACCGAGGTGGGGCAGCACCAGATGTGGGCGGCCCAGCATTTCGGGTTCGAGCTGCCCAACAAGTGGCTGACCTCCGGCGGGCTCGGCACGATGGGCTATGGCCTGCCCGCGGCGATCGGCGCGCAGCTGGGCAGCCCCAATGCGCTGGTCATCGACATCGCCGGCGAGGCGTCGATCCAGATGAACATCCAGGAGCTGGCGACGGCCACCCAGTACCGGCTACCGGTTAAGATCTTCATCCTGAACAACGAATATATGGGCATGGTCCGCCAGTGGCAGGAGCTGACCTATTCCTCCCGCTATGCAGAGAGTTACAGCGAATCCCTGCCAGACTTCGTGAAGCTGGCCGAGGCCTATGGCTGGAAGGGTATCCGGATCGAGACGCTCGATCAGCTGGACGGCGGCATCGCCGACATGCTGGCCCATGACGGACCGGTGCTGGTCGACTGCATGGTGTCGAAGCTGACCAACTGCTTCCCGATGATCCCGTCGGGCGCGGCGCACACCGACATGATCCTGCAGGCCAACGAGGTGTCGGGCGAGATGGACGACGAGGCGAAGGCCCTAGTCTGACCTCCCGAACTCCTCCCCTCCCGCTTGCGGGAGGGGGCTGTCCGCCGACGCCGCTCCCTGCAACCCGCCCTCCCCCGACCCCTCCCGCAAGCGGGAGGGGAGAGAGATCGAAATGCACATCAAGACCGAGACTGCCGAACGCCACACGCTGGCGGTGATCGTCGACAACGAGCCGGGTATCCTTGCCCGCATCGCCGGCCTGTTCACCGCGCGAGGCTATAACATCGAGAGCCTGACCGTGTCCGAGATCACCGAGGACAAGGCGGTCAGCCGCATCACCATCGTCACCAGCGCCTCACCGCCGGTGATGGAGCAGATCATGGCGCAGCTCGACCGGCTGGTGCCGGTCCACCGTGTCACCGACCTGACGCTGGCCGGCGATCATGTCGAGCGCGAGCTGGCGCTGGTGAAGGTGGCCGGCGTCGGCGACAAGCGGATCGAGGCGATGCGCCTTGCCGAGGTCTATCGCGGCCGCGTCGTCGATGCGACCACATCAAGCTTCGTGTTCGAGGTGACGGGCGGGCGCGACAAGATCACCAAGTTCGTCGAGCTGATGAGCGAGGTCGGGCTGGTCGAGGTCGCCCGTACCGGCATCGTCGCCATCGGCCGCGGGCGCGAGGCGGCATAGTCCCCGGCCAATTCTTCTTTCGTCATCCCCGCGCACGCGGGGATCCATCACCACTAGCGTCTGCGGGTCTGGATTCCCGCCTGCGCGGGAACGACAAAGGGTAGTGCAATGAAGGTCTATTACGATCGCGACGCCGATCTGAACCTGATCACCGACAAGAAGATCGCCATCGTCGGCTACGGCTCGCAGGGGCATGCCCATGCGCAGAACCTGCGCGATTCGGGCGTGAAGCAGGTCGCGATCGCGCTGCGCGACGGCTCGCCCACCGCGAAGAAGGCGACCGACGCCGGCTTCCAGGTGATGTCGAACGAGGCGGCGGCGGGCTGGGCCGACATCCTGATGATCCTGGCGCCCGACGAGCATCAGGCCGCGATCTGGGAGAACGACCTGAAGGGCAACATGAAGCCCGGCGCCGCCCTCGCCTTCGCGCATGGCCTGAACGTCCATTTCGGCCTGATCGAGCCGCCAAAGGACATCGACGTCATCATGATCGCGCCCAAGGGCCCCGGCCATACCGTGCGCAGCGAGTATAGCCGCGGCGGCGGCGTGCCCTGCCTGATCGCGATCCACCAGGATGCCAGCGGCAACGCGCACGACATTGCCCTCGCCTATGCCAGCGGCGTCGGCGGCGGCCGTTCCGGCATCATCGAGACCAATTTCCGCGAAGAGTGCGAGACCGACCTGTTCGGCGAGCAGGCGGTGCTGTGCGGCGGCATCACCCACCTGATCCAAGCGGGTTTCGAAACGCTGACCGAGGCGGGCTATGCCCCCGAGATGGCGTATTTCGAGTGCCTGCACGAGACGAAGCTGATCGTCGACCTGCTGTACGAGGGCGGTATCGCCAACATGCGCTACTCGATCAGCAACACCGCCGAATATGGCGACATCGTCACCGGTCCGCGGATCATCACCGACGAGACGAAGAAGGAGATGAAGCGCGTACTGGCCGACATCCAGTCGGGCCGCTTCGTCAGGAATTTCGTGCTCGACAACCGCGCCGGCCAGCCCGAGCTGAAGGCGGCGCGCAAGCAGGCGGCGGCGCACCCGATCGAGAAGACGGGATCGGAGCTGCGCGCGATGATGCCGTGGATCGGCAAGAACGCACTGGTCGACCGCGAGCGGAACTGAGCCGAGCCGCAACCTCCCGGACGCGGCCCCGCCGCGTCCGGGAGACGGAACAATGGGGGCCGCCCGCCCCACTCCGCGAAACGCACCGTTGCGGGTTGCGCGTTTGACGTCGCGACGGCGACCGGGCACCACTCCCGCTACACACAGGGAGTCCCGAACATGCGCCTGCTCGTCCTAACCGCACTCGCTCTATCCGCCGCCACGCCGCTCGTCGCGCAGGCGCCCGGCCTGCCCGGCACCGCCGACCGCTCCCAGGTGAAGGCCGGCACCTATCAGGTCGATCCGAACCACACCCAGGTGACGTGGACCGTCAACCATATGGGCTTCTCCATGCTATCGGGTCAGTTCGGGGCGGGCTCGGGGTCGATCACCGTCGATCCGGCGAAGCCCGTCGCGACCAAGGTCGAGGTGACCTTCCCCGTCGACCAGTTGTCCGCGACCAGCGCCCAGTTCGCCAATCACCTGAAGTCGAAGGATTTCTTCGACGTCGCGAGCAACCCGACCGCCAGGTTCGTCTCGACCGGCGTCACGCCGATGGGCGATCACTGGATGCTGAACGGCAACCTGACGATCAAGGGCGTGACCAAGCCGGTCCAGCTGACCGCACGGTTCGTCGGCGCCGGTGCGAACCCGATGAGCAAGAAGACCAATTTCGGCTTCCTCGCCACCGGCTCGATCAAGCGCAGCGATTTCGGCCTGGGCATGGCGGTGCCGGTCGTGTCGGACAAGGTCGACCTGACGATCAACGCCGCCTTCCAGGCGAGCTGATCGTCCGACGGCGCGCCCGCGTGGTTCAGGCCGCGCGGCGCACGCCGGCGAAACTCGCGAACGTCGCCTGGACGCTGGGCGGCGCGTGTACGGTCAACTCGCGCAAACGCTCGACGACGGCGCCGCCATCGTCGCCGGGCTGGCGATAGGCCATCGCCCATTCGCCGAACTCGCGCGTCTCGATCGTGCGGTGGGACAGCACGACCAGCGCGCGGTGACGCGGGTCGTGCTGGATCCGGGCGAACGTCTGCTCGACCGCCTGCGGCTCGCCCTCCAGCACCTGAAGGAACCGCTTGCCGTCGAAGAACAGCAAGCCGGTGACGCCGACCCGGGCGTTGTTGCGCCGCGACGCGTGCAGGATCCCCGCCGCATCGATCGTCGCCGCCGCACCGGGATGCACCGAACTGATGTAGAGCAATTGCTGCATAGTAATCCGCGTTCCTGGCAGCCCCCGCCGCAAGGTGATGCTAGGTCGCTGAAGCTTAACGTCCGGTTTTTTTCGCGTTCACCGAATTCGGCGTGAAGTATGGACTTGGCGCCGGGCGTGGGGCATCACGCCGTCGATGACGATCGCGCTGCCCGGTCTGCGACTTATCCGCCCTTAGGGTGGCAGTGCACGCATGCGCGCTTCCCTAAGGGCCGATCCGCACCCATAGGCGCCATCAGGCCGCGCGCACGACCAGCGCCGGCAAAGACCGGGAACGACCATGCTCCGCGATCCTTCGACCAAGTACCGCCCCTTTCCGCCCATCGCCTTGCCCGACCGGCAATGGCCGAACGCCGTCATCACCCGTGCTCCCCGGTGGCTGTCGACCGACCTGCGCGACGGCAATCAGGCGCTGATCGACCCGATGGACGCCGAGAAGAAGACGCGGTTGTTCGACCTGCTCGTCAAGGTCGGGCTGAAGGAGATCGAGGTCGGCTTCCCCTCCGCCGGCGCGACCGAATTCGATTTCATCAGCGGTCTGGTGAAACAGGATCGCGTTCCCGACGACGTGGTGATCCAGGTGCTGACACAGTCGCGCCGCGACCTGATCGAGACCAGCTTCGCCAGCCTGGACGGGGTGAAGGCGGCGATCGTCCACCTCTACAACGCGGTCAGCCCGGCCTGGCGCAAGATCGTGTTCGGCATGACCCGCGACGAGGTGAAGGCGATCGCCATCGCCGGCGCCAAGGTGCTGCGCGACGAGGCGGCGAAGCGACCGGGTACCGCCTGGCAGTTCGAGTACAGCCCGGAGACCTTCTCGACCGCGGAGCTCGATTTCTCGGTCGAGGTCTGCGAGGCGGTGATGGACGTGCTGCAACCCACGCCGGACCGGCCGATCATCTTCAACCTGCCCGCCACCGTCGAGTGCGCGACCCCCAACGTCTATGCCGACCAGATCGAGTGGTTCGGGCGGAACATTCGCAACCGCGACAGCGTCGTCATCTCGCTCCACACCCATAACGATCGCGGCACCGGCGTGGCGGCGGCGGAGCTGGGGATGATGGCGGGCGCCGACCGGGTCGAGGGGTGCCTGCTGGGCAATGGCGAGCGGACCGGCAATTGCGACCTCGTGACGGTCGCGCTCAACATGTACACGCAAGGGGTCGATCCCGGGCTCGACCTGTCGGACATCGACCAGGTGGTGAACACCGTCACCTATTGCACCAACCTGCCGGTCCATCCGCGCACGCCCTATGCCGGCGACCTCGTCTTCACCGCGTTTTCCGGATCGCACCAGGACGCGATCAAGAAGGGCTTCGCCGCCCAGCAGGCGCGCAACGACGGCCTGTGGGAAGTACCCTATCTGCCGATCGACCCCGCCGATCTCGGCCGCAGCTACGAGGCGGTGATCCGCGTCAATTCGCAGTCGGGAAAGGGCGGCGTCGCCTGGGTGATCGAGCAGGACAAGGGACTGAAGCTGCCCAAGCGCCTGCAAGCCGATTTCAGCCGCCACGTTCAGGCTCTGGCCGACGAAACCAGCCGTGAACTCGGCGCCGCCGACATCTGGCAGCGGTTCGAGCATACCTACCTGCCGCGCCCCGAAGACCGCTTCGCGCTGCGCGATTACGAGGAGAGCGGGACGGCAGGCCAGCGGCTGTTCGTCGGCCGGGTGTCGGTGGACGGCGAGGAACGGTCGATCTCGGGACGCGGCAACGGCCTGATCTCCGGCGTGATCGCCGCACTGGGAGAAAGCACCGGCCCGCTCCTCGACGTCGTCGACTATAACGAGCACGCGATCGGCCACGGCGCCGACGCGCAGGCGGCCGCCTATGTCGAGTGCCGGACGGAGGACGGGCGGACCGTCTTCGGAGTCGGCATCGACGCCGACATCGCCACCGCCAGCGTCCGCGCCGTCCTGTCCGCCGCCAACCGGGCAGGCTGAATTCCCGATGTCGCTACCCCGGCCGCGTGCCGGGGTGGCGACAGGTCAGAGATGCACGAAGTCGCGCTCGAACGGTACCAGATGCGCGCCGCCGTCGACGAAGATCGTTTGCCGGTCCAGGCCCGGCGTCCGCGCGCAGAACAGCACCGCCTCGGCGATGTCCGCCGGGGTCGGCAAACGGCGAAGCGGCATGTGGCTGGTCAGGGCCGCCATCTGCGCCTCGCCATAATCGCCGGTCGGCAGGGTCAGCCCCGGCGCCACGCCGTTCACCCGCACGCCCGGCGCACCGATGCGGGTCAGCCCCGCCAGCCCCAGCTTGGCGAGCGTATAGGCGAGCTGGTCGCGATGCGGGTGGGCGATCCGCTGGTCGAGGATGTTCACCACCGACCGATTCACCGCGTCGCCAGCCCGGCGCGCCGCCGCGAAGGCGCGGGTCAGCAGCACCGGAGCCGTGCAGTTGACCGAATAGGCGAGGGCCAGGTCCTCCTCCTCGACGTCGTCCAGCCGGTCCTGCCCGAATACCGACGCGGCGTTGACGAGCAGGTCGGGAGCGCGGCCGAATGCGGCGGCGACTTGCCCGAAGAGATCGGGCGCCACCGCCGGGCGGGCGAAATCGCCGACGAAGCCGCGCCATGTCCGCCCCGCCGCCGCGACGACGTCGATCAGGGCCGCTTCGGGTTCGGCATCGTGGCTGCCGTGTAGCGCGAGGTCGTAGCCGGCCTGCGCCAGCCGCGCGGCGATCGCCGCGCCCAGACGGCGGCACCCGCCCGTCACCAGCGCAAGGGGAGCCTGCACGATCAGGAGCGGCCTTTCATGCCCATCAGGTCGAGCACTTCCTTGCGACTGCGCTCGTCCTCGCGGAACACGCCCATCATCCGGCTCGTCACCATCGACACGCCGGGCGTGCGCACGCCGCGCGCGGTCATGCAGGCATGCGTCGCCTCGATCACCACGGCGACGCCCTGCGGCCTCAGGTGCTCCCAGATGCAGTCGGCGACCTCCGCGGTCAGCCGCTCCTGCACCTGCAATCGCCGGGCGAAGCCATGGAGCACGCGGGCAAGCTTCGAGATGCCGACGACATGGTCGCGCGGCAGGTACGCGATGTGCGCGCGACCGATGATCGGCGCCATGTGATGCTCGCAGTGCGACTGGAACGGGATATCCTTCAGGAGGACGATCTCGTCATAGCCGCCAACCTCCTCGAACACGCGCGCCAGATGGACCGACGGATCGTCGGCATAGCCGGCGCAATATTCCCGCCACGCGCGCGCCACCCGCCGCGGGGTATCGACCAGCCCCTCGCGCCCGGGATCGTCCCCGGTCCAGCGGATCAGCGTGCGGATCGCTTCCTCGACATGGGCGGGCACCGCCGGCTTGCCGTCCGTCCCGACCAGATCGCCATCGTCGGGGCCGTTATCCTGGGTATCCGTCACTCGATCCTCCTCCGCAACCAACCTGCGGCTGCCGCGCTTGATCCGCTTCGATCAAGGAGAGACTGCGATGGCCGATCTGAAGAAGGGCGACAAGGTGACCTGGAACTCGCACGGCGGGAAGGCACATGGCGAGGTCGAGAAGAAGCAGACCAGCGACACCGAGATCAAGGGCCACAAGGTCCGCGCGTCGAAGGACGATCCCCAGTATATCGTAGAGAGTGACAACGGCGGAAAGGCGGCGCACAAGGCGTCCGCGCTCAAAAAGGCGTGAGTTCGCGAGGGCGGACTGCCAAGATTTGATTGGAAGGAATGACATGGCCACTGCCAAGACCAAGGAAGGCACGGGGATCCACGCCCCGGTGAAGCCGTCCCCCGACCTGGGCGCGATCGTCGGCAACGACGCGCTGCCGCGCAGCGAAGTCATCAGCAAGGTCTGGGACTATATCAAGAAGAACAACCTCCAGAATCCCGAGAACAAGCGGGAAATTCTGGCGGATGCCAGCCTTGCCAAAGTCTTCGGCAAGGACAAGGCGACCATGTTCGAGATGAACAAGTATATTTCGGCGCACCTGACCAAGGCGTGACGAATAGCCGATCGGGGGTGCCGAGTGGTGCCCCCGAGAGGACTCGAACCTCCGACCTGCGGTTTAGGAAACCGTTGCTCTGTCCGGCTGAGCTACGGGGGCACTGGCGCTAGACCGGATAGTCCGGGCAGCCCGGATGGTCAACGACAAGGCGGGCGCAGCGCGACCGTTTGTTGCGGCACCGATTCGGTTCAGTCGGACGAAAGCCCGCGAGACGCGTCCGCCGCGTGCGTGCTGCCGGAGCCGGGGCGCTCGCCGCGGACCACGACGATGCTGCCGGCGACGATCAGGATGCCGCCCAGGATCAGCGGCAGGCCGGCGGGATCGCCGAACAGCCCGATACCCAGCGCGGCCCCGATCAGCGGCTCGATATTGATGAAGACGCCGGCGCTCGCGCTGTCGACGCGCGCCGCGCCATATTGCCATGCCGCCGTGGCGACGAAGGTCGACAGCAATCCCTGCCCCAGGATCCCGCCCCAGGCGGCCGCGCTCAGCCGCACCGGCGGCACGCCGTGGAGCGCCAGTGCGATCGGCAGGATCGTCAGCATCGCGACGACCAGCGTGACCGCCGGCACCGCCAGCGCCGAACGGGTAACGGGTGCGCGCTTCAACACCAGCAGCCAGCCCAGGAAGATGACGAGCGACGCGAGCGACAGGGCGATGCCCCACGGCGTTCCGCCACCGCCGGGCTTGCCCGCGATCAGCGCCGCGCCGACCGTGGCGCCGATCACGCCGATCCACGACGTGCCGCTGACCCGCTCGCCCAGCAGCCGGGCGGCGACCGCGACCAGTGCCGGCATCGCGCCGACCAGCAGCGCCGCCAGCGTGACCGTGACGCCGGCCAGCCCCTCGAACTGGACCATGAAGGCCAGCCCGTACAGCACGCCCGACAGCAGCACCGGCGGCGAGCGGAACAGTGCCCGCGCCTCCGCGCCCAGCACGAACGGCAGCGCGGCAGCGCTGGCGACGGCGAAGCGCCAGAGGACGAGGTGCGCCGGCTCCACCTCGCGCAGCGCCAGCTTGCCGAGCGGAAAGCCCAGTCCCCAGAACAGCCCGGCGAGGGTCAGTGCCGCGAACGCGAAACCACGCCCGCTGCCGGTGCGGGTCAATTGACCTGATCCGGCGGCGCTACCGGCAGGAGCAGCGGGGCGACCGGCACGCCGTCGTCGACCAGCGCCCGTGCCTCCGCACGGCTGGCCTGGCCGTGGATGGTGGCGTGCGGCTCGTCGCCGACGTGCATCGCCCGCGCGCGCTTGGCGAAATCGCCGCCGACCCACTGCGATCCATCGAGCAGTTTGGCCTGGTGCGCCGCAATCATCGCCGCTGCCTGCTTGATCGCGGCGGGCGTCGCCGCTGCGGCGCGGTTGCCCTTGGCGGCGACGGCGGGCGCCATCACCGCCTTCTCGATCGTGCGATCCTCGCAGAGTGGGCAGGATACCTGGCCGGCCGCGCGTTGATCCTCCCACGCGGCGCTGGAGGCGAACCACGCCTCGAAAACATGGCCGTGCCCGCAACGCAGGTCGAAGACGATCATGCGATCCGCTCGACCAGCGGGATCGGGCGGCGATGGTCAAGCGCGGGAATACGCCCGCGAACGTCGGCGACGCGATCGGGATCGAGGTCGACGAACGCCAGCCCCGCCTCCTCGCCCATGTCGAGCAGCACGTTGCCCCAGGGATCGACCGCCAGCGAATGGCCAAAGGTCGCGCGCCCGTCCTGATGCAGGCCGGTCTGCGCCGCGGCGATCACGAAGGCACCCGCCTCGATCGCGCGGGCACGCAGCAGCGTATGCCAATGGGCGGCGCCGGTCGGGCGCGTGAAGGCGGCGGGCACCGCCAGCAGCGTCGCGCCGGCATCGCTCAGCGCCCGGTACAGGTCGGGAAAGCGCAGGTCGTAACAGATCGTCGGGCCGAGCATGCCCAGCGGCGTATCGACCACCACCGCGGCCTCGCCCGGCGCATAGCTGGCCGATTCGCGCCATTGTTCGCCGGTCGGCAGGTCGACATCGAACAGGTGAAGCTTGTCGTACCGGGCACGGATACGGCCGCCCGCATCGATCACGAAACCGCGGTTGGCGAAGCGGCCGTCCGCCCTGCGGATCGCCAGCGAGCCGAGATGGACCCAGATCCGGTGCCGTGCCGCCGCAGCCCGGACGGCGGCGAGAACGCGGTCGTCCTCCTCCGCGACGATGGCGGCGGCGGCGCGCGCCCGGTCGCGATCGATCAGGCCCGACATCTCCGGCGTGAACAGCATAGCCGCTCCCGCATCGGCCGCCTTCCCGACGGCGGCGACCAGCGCTGCCGCGTTGACGGCCGGATCGATCCCGGCCGTCATCTGCAGGATGGCGGCTTTCACGCCGCCAGCAGCGGGTCGAGCCCCCCTGCCCGGTCGAGTGCCGCGAGATCGTCGGAACCGCCGATGTGCCGCCCGTCGATGAACACCTGCGGCACGGTGGTGCGGCCAGCGGCGCGCTGGATCATCTCCTGCCGGCGCGGCCCGCCCATGGTGATGTCGACCTCCTCGACCTCCACCCGCTTGCTCGCCAGCAGCTTCATCGCGCGCGAGCAATATGGACAGAATGCTTTCGTGTAGATTTCAACCTTGGCCATGACAGGGAGGTGTGGTGCCGGCCCGCGCTTGTCAATCGGCGTCGCCGTCGGGCAGCACCCGGGCCCAGCACAGGATCGTCACCGATCGGGCACCTGCCGCGCGCAGCGCGCGGGTACAGGCGGCGGCGGTGGCGCCGGTGGTATAGACGTCGTCGATCAGCACGACCGATCGTCCCCGCACCTGCTCGCGCCGACGCGCGGGCACCAGGAACGCACCAGCCACCGTCCGGGCGCGGGCACGCCGGCCCAGGCCGCGCAGCAGCGGGGTCGCGCGCCGCCGTTCCAGCGCGCTCACCTCCTGCGGCAGGCCGGTCAGCCGGGAAAGTGCGGCACCCACCAGGACGGACTGGTTGAACCCGCGCCGCCACAGCCGGCCGCGATGCAGCGGCACCGGCACCAGCAGCTCGGCCGTATCGGGCATCAGCCGCGCCATCGCCCGCGCCATGGTGCCGGCCAGCGCGATCTGCCCGCCATGCTTCAGCCGTACCGCCAGCCGGCCCGCTACCGGGCCATAGGCGACCGCCGCCCGCACGCCCGCGTGTCGCGGTGCCGAGCGGGCACAGACGGCACACACCGCCTCCGCCCCGCGATCATGCTCGAACGGCAGATGGCACGCCGCGCACCAGGGCGGCCCCAGGAAGCGCAGCCCGCCCCAGCAGGCCGCACAGAACAGATGGTCCGCCCCGACCGGCAGGCCGCAGCCCGGACAGCGCGGCGGCAGCGCATAGTCCGCCGCCCATCGCAACGGCTCCAGAAGGGTGCGGAACATCGCTCGCTTGTCGCCGCCGGCCGCGCGCGGCACAAGCGCCGGCATGAGCGTCCCCCAGATATTCGACCGCACCGTCCGCCGCCGTCGCCGCGACCGGGCCGCGCCGCTCTATCCCGATCACGATTTCCTGCGGACGGCGATGCTGGACGGGATCGCAGAGCGGCTGGATGCCGTGACCCGCGACTTCACCGACATCCTCGATCTGGGCAGCTTCGACGGGGCGTTCGCGCCGCCGCCGGGCGCGCGGGTGGCGCGGGTCGATGCCGGGTACCGGTTCGCGCGATCGAGCGGTGGCGTGCAGGGGGACGAGGACCGCCTGCCCTTTGCCGATGCCTCGTTCGATTGCGTGGTCAGCGTCGGCGTGCTCGACCAGATCGGCGATCTGCCCGGCGCACTGGCGCTGGCGCGGCGCGTGTTGCGGCCCGACGGGCTGTTCCTGGCGGCGTTCGTTGGTGCCGGATCGTTCCCGGTGCTGCGCCGCGTGCTGGGTATGGCCGAGCAGGACCGGCCGGTCGCGCGGCTGCATCCGCAGGTCGATGTGCGCTCCGCCGGCGACCTGCTGGTCCGCGCCGGCTTCGCGTTGCCGGTCGCCGACATCGAGACGCTCGACATCGGCTATCCGGACCTGTTCCGCCTGATCGGCGACCTGCGCGGCATGGCGGGCACCAGCATCCTCGCCGATCGCCACCCGCTGTCGCGCGAGGCCGTCGCCCGCGCCGTGCAGGCCTTCGCCGCCGCAGCCGGACCGGACGGCCGGACGCGCGAGCGGATCGAGATCGTCTACTGCACGGGCTGGTCCCCCGATCCCAGCCAGCCGCTGCCGGCGAAACGCGGCAGCGGCAAGGCGTCGCTGGCGCAGGCGCTAAGGCCGGGCGGACCGGCCTGACGCCGTCACACCGCGTCGGACAACGAGGTAAAGGTGAAGTCGCGCAGCTTCATCGGCGGGATCATCATCGGCATCTGACCACCGTCGACGCGCACCGGCCGGCCCAGTTCGTCGATGTTGCTCAGCATGATGACCGGCGATTCGTTGAACCTGAAGTTCTTGATCGGATACCTGATCTGCCCGTTCTCGATGAAGAAGGTGCCGTCGCGGGTCAGGCCGGTCAGCAGCACGGTCTGCGGGTCGACCATGCGGATGTACCAGGTCCGCGTCACCAGCACGCCCCGCTCGGTCCCGCGCACCAGATCGGCGGTCGTCTTCGTACCGCCCGACATCACCAGATTGCCCGGCGCGCCGACCGCGGTCTTGCCCTGCTTCTGCGCCCAGAACCGCGAATAGTTCAGGTTGGCGACCTTCCCGCCCTCGACCAGCGGCTGGCGGACGCGCGCCAGCCCCTCTTCGTCCCAGGGCAGCACCGCCAGTTCGGGATGCCACGGGTCGGCGACCATCGTCACCCGCGGGTCGTATACCTGCTCGCCGACCTTGTTGCCGCCGCCCTTCCTCGACAGGAAGCTGCGCCCCTCGTCCGCCTGCCGCGCATCGAAGAAGCGCGCCATGAAGCTGATGAGGCCGGCCGCCGCCGCGGGTTCCAGGATGACGGTGTACTTGCCCGGCTCCAGCGCCCGTGCCTCGACGCTCGCCGATGCCTTGCGGATCGCGGTGGCGATGTCGGTGCCCGCGTCGAACCGGCCGACATCCTGCAGGTTCCGCCCGACCCAGCCCGATCCGCGTCCGTCCTCGGTCCGGACGGTGCAGGTATAATCCAGGTCGGTCGTGCGCTGGTATCCGCCATTGCCGCGGCTGTTGGCGAAGGCGCTGAAGCCCTGTCCGTCCTCCAGGAACCCCGCCGCCACCAGCTTCTGCGCGCGGCATGGCTGGATCGAGGCGGCGGCGATCGCCGCACGCTGGTCGGGCGTGATCGCCGCGGTCGCCGGGCTGAACGTGTCGCTCGGCCGGTACTGCTGCGGGCCGATCGCGGGCATGAACTCGGGGTTCTCGGGTGCCAGCTTCGCCAGCGCTTCCGCGCGGCGGACCACCCGTTCCAGCGCCGCATCGGAGAACTCGTTGATCGATGCGGTCCCCACGCGCCGTCCGTACGCGACCCGCACGGCCAGATCGGTATCGCTGACCACGCCGCTGGTCGACACGTTGTTCAGCGCGAAACGGATATTGCCGCGCGTGCTGCCGGTCAGCTGCGCCGTGCATTCGTCGGCGGTGGAAAGCGCCACCGCCCTGGTCAGGATCGCCTTCGCCTCCGTCTCGGTCATCATCGCCATCGCCCCTCTCCCTTCCTCAACCGAGCGAGCGCGCGGTGTTGATGACGTTGATCCCGTCGAAACGGGTCGTCGCCGATCCGTGGCTGACCGCCGACACCTGGCTCGGCTGTCCCTTGCCGTCGAAGAACGATCCGAACAGGCGGTAATCCCGCTCGTCGCACACCGCGGTGCAGGCATTCCAGAATTCGGGCGTGCGCATCTGATAGGCGACATCGGCCAGCGGCCGCGTGATCTTGCCGTTCTTGATCTCGTAGAACAGCTGCCCGCCGAACTGCGCGTTGTAGCGCTGCTGGTCGATCGAGAAGCTGCCCCGGCCCATGATGTAGATGCCGTTGTCCACCCCGCCGATCATGTCGGCCAGGCTCAGCCGCGCCTTGCCGGGTTGCAGCGAGACGTTGGGCATCCGCTGGAACTGCACCGTCGACCAGCTGTCGGCATAGGAACAGCCATCGGATTCGGTCTTGCCCAGGATATGCGCCTGATCGCGCGTCGCCTGGTAATCGACCAGCTTGCCGTCCTTGATCAGGTCCCAGCGCTTGGTCCTGATCCCCTCGTCGTCATACCCCACCGCACCCAGGCTGCCGGGCTGCGTCTTGTCCGCGACCACGGTCACCTTGTCGCTGCCGTACTGGAAATGCGCCGCCCGCTTGTCGAGCGTGGCGAAGCTCGTTCCGGCGTAGTTCGCCTCGTACCCCAGCACCCGGTCCAGCTCCAGCGGATGACCCACCGACTCGTGGATGGTCAGCCCCAGGTGATTGGGATCCAGCACCAGATCGTACCGCCCGGGCGTCACCGACGCCGCCGTCAGCTTCTCGCGCGCCTGCTTCGCCGCGGCGACGGCATCCTCCTTCATGTCATAGGAGTTGCCATAGGCCACGATGCCGTTGGGCGAGGTCGTCTTGTCCGCCGCCTTGCCCGCCAGATACTCGTACCCCAGCCCCATCGGTGCCGACAGTCCGTCGCGCGTGCGGAACTTGCCCGATGCCTTGTCGATGGCGGTGACGGTGAACGGCGCCCAGATCCGGTGAACATCCTGGTCGATGTACGAACCGTCGGAACTGGCGAAATATTTCTGCTCGTTGACCAGGAACAGCTGCGAATTGACGAAGCTGGCGCCGGCCGCCATCGCCGCGGCGTTCACGCCCAGCAGCAGGTCGACCTTTTCCTGCAGCGGCACCTCCATCGCGTTGCGTACGATCGGCGTCCGCCAGCCGACCTCGCCCACGCCCTTGGCCGGCGCCAGCCGCACCGGCGACGTCTGGCTGCGGCCGTTCGCCCTGGCGATCGCGACCGCCAGCCGCGCGGTGTCCGCCACCGCCTCCGCCGTCATCGTGTTGGTAGCGGCGAAGCCCCATGCCCCGTCCGCCAGCACGCGCACGCCGATCCCGCTCGATTCGGTATTGACGACGTTCTGCACGGTCGCCTCGCGCGTCATCACGAACTGGCGCAGGTATCGTCCAACGCGCACGTCGCAGTAATTCGCCCCGCCCTGCTTCGCCGCCGCCAGCGCCGCGTCGGCCAGCCGCCGCTTCACCGCCGCCTCGATCGGCTCCCCCAGCTGATCGGCCGCGATCGCCCGTCCCGCGAAACCGGGCATCAGCACGCCGCCCGCACCGATCCCGCAGGCTGCAAGAAACTGACGTCTATCCAAGGGCTTTCTCCATCCGGCCGACACGCGTGGTCGCCCGCCACCATCGCCAGTTCACCGGCCGCGGTCAAACGCGCAGGGGGATCGCCGACAGGGGCAATGGCCCCCGGTGATCGGCTACGCTCGAGCCTGACGATCGAGGAAAGGGTGAACAGCCGGCATGGCCGCAAACCCCGGATCACCAACGCGGCTCAGGCGACCTGCCTGGCACGGCAAAGATCTTCGTCGCCATCGTACGCGAACGGATAGCCGGTCGGCCCGGCTCCGGCATTCCGTCGCAGCGAAACGGTCCCGACGCTTGATCACGTGGTCTTCGCCGCCGATCGCGTCGGGACAGGACCGACGTCGAACTCGCCGTCGCGCAGCAGATGTTCCCGCTTCGACCATTGATCATCACCCCTCGCGCGTATCGGGAAGACCGCTACTACAGATCGTATCCAGCGCTCCCTTCGTCGTCGGGCCAGGGCAGGTAGACGATCGGCTTTTCTCCGAAATGACGCAGCAGCGCTCGCTGGCGCCGTTCGATCACGTCCTCCTCGGGATCGATGTCATCGGGGTAGAAATAGCCGACTTCGAACTTGCCATCGCGCAGCACGTATTCCAGCTCTGACCACCGACCCTGTTCTTCTTGCGCCTCCCATAATTCGAGAAGAGCATAGGGCAGGCGCTTGTTGACCGGCCATTGACGTGCTCCCCTGAAACTCTGCCAGTTTGAGCTAGAGTCCGCCTTCGTGAGGAGACGGACGTGAAGAAGACCAGGTTCAGCGAGGAGCAGATCATCGCGGTGCTGCGCGAGCAGGAAGGTGGGATGAAGACCGCCGATGTGTGTCGCAAGCACGGGATCAGCAGCGCGACGCTGTACGCGTGGAAGGCCAAGTATGGCGGCATGGACGTGTCGCAGGCGCGCAAGCTGAAGGTGCTCGAGGAGGAGAACGGCCGGCTCAAACGGCTGCTGGCCGACGCCATGCTCGACAATGCCGTGCTGAAGGAAGTCGCGGCAAAAAACTGGTAAAGCCCGCCGCTCAACGGAAGGCTGTCGAGCATGCTCGGCAGTTGTTCGGCATCAGCGAGCGTCGGGCGTGTACCATCTTCAGCGTGGACAGGACGTCGGTGCGCTACGCGCCCCGGCGTAGTGATGATGGCGACCTTCGGTCGCGGCTGCGCGAGATCGCGGCGGAACGTCGGCGCTTCGGCTACCGGCGGCTGGGGATCATGCTGGCTCGCGAGGGTCTGGTCATGAACCACAAGAAGCTGCTGCGGCTTTACCGCGAGGAGAACCTGCGGGTCAGGCGTCGGCGTGGCCGCAAGCGAGCGATAGGCACCCGAGCACCCATGACGCTGCCACAGGGACCGAACCAGCGCTGGAGCCTCGACTTCGTCAGCGACACGCTGATCAGCGGCCGGCGCATCCGTATCCTGGCGGTGGTCGACGACTTCACGCGCGAGTGCCTCGCGCTGGTGGCGGACACCTCGCTGTCAGGCGCGCGTGTCGCTCGTGAGCTCGACGCCATCATCGCGCTCAGGGGCGTACCGCCGCTGATGATTGTCAGCGATAACGGCACCGAGCTGACCAGCCTGGCGATCCTGAGATGGACGCAGGAACGGCCTCTCGAGTGGCACTACATCGCGCCGGGCAAGCCGCAGCAGAACGGCTACGTCGAGAGCTTCAACGGTCGTCTGCGCGACGAATGCCTCAACGAGACGCTGTTCGTATCGCTCGGCCATGCCCGCTCGGTGCTGCGGCTCTGGCGCGACGACTACAACCATGTGCGGCCGCATAGTGGTGTTGGCGGGCTGACGCCCGCCGATGCTGCCAGGCGGGTTGTGCAACACCGCCCCGAGGGGCACCATACCAACCCCGGACTCCAGTTATGACTGGTAGGGCTTTGGGGAGCACGTCACCATCGATAGAGAAACTGGTTACCAAGCTCCTTGAATATCGACTCTCCCACCACGTTATAATCGAGTTGAGCGTAAAGCAGCGTCGGCTCGGACGGATATTCGTCATCCTCCATCAATAATCGACCGATCTCGTTCAGCAGATTCTCTGATTCACTTTCCGCCACGGTGCTTCTCCGCTCTTTGATTGGAAGATTTCGTGCTTTTTTGCTGCCATCGACCGTCCACCACACGTCGATCGTCGCTGGTCGAAAGGACGCGAACTGTCCGCGGTGCCATTTCCGCTGCTGGAAGATGCGCCTTCCCGTCGGCTATCATGTCGTCCGGCACCGGCGAGGGTGAACCGAGCGCCCTTCGGATCATGCCAGGGATCGAACTTCAGTTCTGCGCCATCCGGATGTCGGGGAATCGGCAGCAATCCTGTCGGCACACCGCGAAGACCATTGCTTTGCTGATGACCCGAACCCAGTGCCATGTTGCCTCACCAACTCCGTTGGCAAGAACATTTGCAGAACAATATCGAATATTGCAATGCATGACTTAAGCAACATTCGGGGGTGCCAACTAGCACTTCACGGTCAGTGTCTGAAAGGAAGGTGGTGCCCCGTGGGTGGAGCAAAGATGGACACCCGGATCATCGGATAATTTCGATCGACAGTTAGCGATGTGAGCATCGACGCTGAAATATGCGGCATTACGATTCTACGAGTCCAGATCTCGCCTTTCAGTTATTCGCGTCGCGCAACGCTTCCAACTCCGCCAGCTTGACGGGGTCGTCAGCTGCCAGCACCTCGTCGAGGTAATAGCCGCAAGATATGTTGCGCACCACCTCGCGCGCCTCGCCACTATATTTTTCCGCTATGATCGGGAACGCGTCTACCAGTTCACGAAGGAAACCCTTGTCCATCTCTTGAAGATGGCCAGCCAAGGCCTCCATCATCTTCACGGCGGTGTCGAGGTTCAGTTCCTCTTCGTCGGTTAATTCGAGGAACACGGCGTACTCTGCGATAATCTCGGCAACCTGCATCGCGATCATGGCTTTACAACCTTCACGTGGATGTTGGTGATATTCATCTGCTTGAGAAGCTTCAGCGCCTTGGTTTTCTGGACAGGCGTGGGAACCTCCCATGTCCCGATCGAGCGATGTTCTGCCAATGCTTCCGATTGGCGCAAAATCTGGGCGCGTGACCGCGGCCTGTCTACGACAGACCATTTCCGGTCGATCATCTAATCGCCCTGAATGCCGTCAAACTTCACCGGTCGCTTCGAACCATCGGCCATCGTCCGCATCAACGTCGGCGCCTGACCAGCGCGCGCGCCCGGCGCAGAGTCGTTATAGGATTTCCAAGGCCTTTCCGACTTGGTCGTCTCCCTCACCCAGCCGATTTGCGGCGGATCAAAGGTTATACGCGGGCTCGCGGTGCGGAGTGAGCGCAATGCGGCAGCCTTGGAGAGCGCCGCCGCCGGCGCTGCCGCCAGCACAACGTTCCCGACGACCATCCCGGTGGAGCGACCGAGGTCCCGCGCCGAAGTGTTGGCGATGGCGCTTGCCGCGTCGGAAACCTGGACACGGGCGGGCGTATCCTCAGCGGCAATCGCGGCATCGATCATGCCCGCTATTCCGCGTCCGACGTTGCGAACGTTGGTCGCCGGATTTGTTGTCAACGCAGCATGAACTCCGGCCAACGCTCCTTTCCCGACATCATAGAGTCCTTCGCCAACGCCCCCGACGAATTCAGCGAGAGGACTTGACTCGTAACCGGGCCACCTCCCTTCCGTGCGCTTGGATTGCAGCACGAGCGACGCATGCTTCACCGGCTTTCGGTCCTCACCGGTCGGCGCTACAGCAGGGGTTCTCGCAATCGGCAGTGTCGCGGTCTGCGATTTGCTACGTTTCCCCAAGGGCGGCACGGAGCCAGTGCTGGACGACGCCCGATGGTTCTCCTCGCCAAGTGCGTCGACCCCGCCCGCGCCGTAACGGCGCCCGGCGCCGGCAACGGTGAACCGGCCATCCGCCGGATCGTGCCACGGGTTGAATTTGAGCTCGAGACCATCAGAACTTAACGAAGGCAGGAGTTTACCAGTTCGCAGCCACTATGAAAAAGCGCTCGATTTATTGCTGCCAGATATCTCGAACATGCCGCCTCGCCCCAGCTAATACGGCTGGAACATTTGAGCAACATTCTCCAACAAGTCAAGGCTGAAGCACGACAGCCCCGCGCGCTGGTGCCCACTCTTTTCCTCTGAGAGGTGCCATTTCACGAAGTGGTGCCCCTGGCCGGACTCGAACCAGCACGCCTCTCGGCAACCGATTTTGAGTCGGTCGCGTCTACCATTTCGCCACAGGGGCAGCGCCGCCGGACGCGCTAGCGAAGGTGGCGCGTCGCGGCAAGCCCATGCACTCAATTGCGGGGCGGCTGCCGGCGATAACCGAGCGCCTCGGCGATGTGGATGCGGGTCACCGCGTCGGTGCCGGCCAGATCGGCGATCGTCCGCGCGACGCGCAGGATCCGCGTGTAGCCGCGCGCCGTCAGCCGCATCGCGGTCGCCGCCTGGGCGAGCAGCGCCTGGCCGGCGTCGTCCGGCGAGCAGACCGTATCGAGCAGGGGGCCGTCGGCCTCGGCATTGGTGCGCACCCCGTGTCCGGCGTAACGCCGGCCCTGGATCGTCCGCGCCGCCGCCACCCGCGCGGCGACCTCCGCCGATCCCTCGGCCGGCGGCGGCAGGACCAGGTCGGCGGCACTCACCGCGGCGACGTCGACGTGCAGGTCGATCCGGTCCAGCAGCGGCCCCGACACCTTCGCCTGATAATCGGCCGCGCAGCGTGGCGCGCGGGCGCAGGCGAGCGCCGCGTCGCCCAGATGGCCGCACCGGCACGGGTTCATCGCCGCGATCAGCTGGACCCGCGCGGGAAAGGTCACGTGCGCGTTCGCCCGCGCCACGCTGACCGTACCGGTCTCCAGTGGCTGGCGCAGTGAATCGAGCACCGCCCGGTTGAACTCGGGCAGTTCGTCGAGGAACAGCACGCCCAGATGCGCCAGGCTGACCTCGCCGGGCCGCACCTTCAGCCCGCCGCCGGTCAGCGCCGCCATCGAGGCGGAATGATGCGGGCTGCGGAACGGCCGCGCCCGGGTCAGCCGCCCGCCGGTCAGCGTGCCGGCGACCGATTGCACCATCGACACCTCCAGCACCTCCTCGGGCCCCAGCGGCGGCAGGATGCCCGGCAGGCACGCCGCCATCAGCGACTTGCCCGATCCGGGCGGGCCGCAGAACAGCAGGTTGTGGCCGCCCGCCGCGGCGATCTCCAGCGCCCGCTTGGCCGTCTCCTGCCCCTTCACCTGGCGCAAGTCGGGTCCGGCCACCGCCTCCTCCTCCACCCCGCCGGGCTGCGGCGCGGCGAGCAGGCCGTGACCCTTGAAGTGGTTGATCAGCGCCAGCAGATCGGGCGCGGCGACCACCTCGATCGATCCCGCCCACGCGGCCTCCGCCCCCTGTGCCGCCGGACAGATCAGCCCCTGATCGCTCTCCGCGGCGTGCAGGGCGGCGAGCAGCACGCCCGGCGATGGCGCGATCCGCGCGTCGAGCCCCAGCTCGCCGACCACGACATAGCCCGACAGCGCCTCCGCATCGACGACGCCCATCGCCGCCAGCAGCGCCATCGCGATCGGCAGGTCGAAATGCGAACCCTCCTTGGGCAAGTCGGCGGGCGACAGGTTGACCGCGATCCGCTTGGGCGGCAGCGCCAGCCCCATCGCGGCGATCGCGCCGCGCACCCGCTCGCGGCTCTCGCCGACGGCCTTGTCGCCCAGCCCGACGACGTTGAACGCGGGCAGGCCGGCGATCAGCTGCACCTGCACCTCGACCGCGCGCGCTTCCAGCCCCAGATACGCCACCGTCGACACGATCGCCGCCATCGTTCACCCCCGGCGGGTGCCCTACCCCCTTTGTCGTATCGCGAAGCGGACGAACCGGCCGTCGAAAGCGGACATCGCGATCGACCCGGCCCGGCTCGGCCAGCGGTCTCGCCGATTGACTTGGCCGCCCCCCTTGCCTATGCGCACCGCCAGCAAGGCCGTCCCTCGGGCGGCCCTTTTTGTGTTACAGTGATATTTGTTAGGGAATGAACGATGAAGCGGACCTTCCAGCCGAGCAACCTGGTGCGGGCGCGTCGTCACGGCTTTCGCGCACGGATGGCGACGGTCGGCGGCCGCGCGGTGATCCGCGCCCGTCGCAACCGCGGCCGCAAGAAGCTGTCGGCGTAATCGATCCGCACCGCGACGCGGCGGCGACCCCGCCACTCGCGGTGCTGACCCGCCGCCGGGATTTCCTGGCGGCGAATGGCGGCCGGCGCGCCCCGATGCCGGGCTTCGTCCTGCTGGTCCGGTCCCGCGACGATGGCGATGCGACGATGCGCATCGGCTACACCGTCACCAAGAAGATCGGCAATGCGGTCGTCCGCAACCGCATGAAGCGGCGCCTGCGCGCGCTGGTCCGCGACGTGCTGCCCGCCGGTGGGATCCATGGCGCCGACCATGTGCTGATCGGCCGGGCCGGCGGGATCGAGCGGGATTACGCCGCCCTCCGCACCGAACTGGCCAAGGCGCTGCGCAAGGTGGCGCGGTGACCGCCCGGCCGGACCGGGTCGGCCCGTGCGGCTGTGTCGATCCGGCTCCCGCAGAGGCCACCGACACGCCCTCGCCGGGCCTTGCCGCCCGCCTTCTCATCCTCCTCGCGCGTGGCTGGCAATGGGGCCCGTCCGCCATCCTTCCCCCCTCGTGCCGCTTCGATCCGTCCTGTTCGGCCTATGCAATCACCGCCGTTCGCCGCTATGGCGCGCTGAAAGGGGGCTGGCTCGCGGTGAAGCGGATCGCGCGCTGTCGTCCCTGGGGCGGGTTCGGCCCCGATCCCGTTCCGTGACCGCGCTGCCCAATCCCGTAGGAATTTCGACGCCGTGAAAGACGACCGCCAGAATTTCGTGCTGTTCGCGGTGATCGCGGCGCTGATCCTGTTCGGCTGGCCGCTGGTCCAGAACCGCTTCTTCCCCACTGCCAATCCGCCTGCGACCAAGATGGTCGACGGCAAGCAGGTCGCGCTGCCCAAACCCGGCGCCGATCCCACCGCCGACAGCCCGGCGGCGATCCGCGACCGGCAGCAGGTGCTGGCGGAAACCCCGCGCGTCCGGATCGAAACGCCGCGCCTGCGCGGGTCGATCAACCTGCGCGGGCCCCGCATCGACGATCTGGTGCTGGTCAAGTATAACGAGACGGTCGCGAAGAACTCCGCGCCCATCCGCCTCCTCTCCCCCGCCGGGGCGCCGGAGGCCTATTTCGCCGGCTTCGGCTGGCGCGCGGAAGGGCTGAGCCCGCCCGGCGCGGACACCGTCTGGCGCGCCTCCGCCTCCGTCCTGTCGCCCGGCAAGCCGGTCCGGCTGGAGGCGGCGAACGCCTCCGGCCAGCGCTTCCGGATCGAGGTCGCGATCGACGACGATTACCTGTTCACCATCCGCCAGACGGTGCTGAATGCCGGCGATCGGCCGGTCACCGTCGCACCGTACGGCTTCGTCAACCGCGTCGGCGTATCGAAGGACCCGGACAGCTGGACGATCCACACCGGCCCGATGTCGGTCAACAACGGCGCCGCCCACTACGCTCCCAACTTCAAGGACGTGGACGAGGCGACCCAGCGCTTCACGACCAATAACGGCTGGCTCGGCTTTGCCGACAAATACTGGCTGACCGCGCTCGTCCCCGATGCCGCGCAGACCTTCGACGGCCAGTTTCGCGCCGGTGCGAACAAGAGCTACCAGGCCGATTACAGCGTCCAGCCCCGCATCCTCCAGCCCGGTCAGGCACTGACCGAGGGCGCTCGCTTCTTCGCGGGTGCCAAGGAAGTCCGCCTGCTGGATCGCTATACCGACGACGGCATCGTGACGAAGCTCGACTATGCGATCGACTGGGGCTGGTTCCGCCTCGTCGAGAAGCCGATCTTCTACTATCTCGACTGGCTGTTCCGCATGGTCGGCAATTTCGGCGTGGCGATCATCCTGCTCACGCTGACGATCCGGCTGATCCTGTTCCCGATCGCGCAGCGCCAGTTCGCCTCGATGGCGGCGATGCGCGCGGTGCAGCCGAAGATGAAGCTGCTGCAGGAGCGCTACAAGGACGACAAGCCCCGCCTCCAGCAGGAGGTGATGGCCCTGTACAAGGCGGAAAAGGTCAATCCGCTCGCCGGCTGCCTGCCCACGTTGATCCAGATCCCGATCTTCTACGCGCTGTACAAGGTGCTGCTGCTGACGATCGAGATGCGCCACCAGCCGTTCGTGCTGTGGATCAAGGATCTGTCCGCACCCGATCCGGCGACCATCCTGAACCTGTTCGGCCTGATCCCGTTCACCCCGCCGCACTTCCTGGCGATCGGTGTCGTGCCGGTCCTGCTTGGCATCAGCATGTACTTCCAGTTCAAGCTGAACCCGCAGGCGATGGACGAGACCCAGCGTCAGGTGTTCGCCTTCCTGCCGTGGGTGCTGATGTTCGTCATGGCGCCGTTCGCGGTCGGGCTGCAGGTCTACTGGATCACGACCAACTGCGTCTCGATCCTGCAGCAGCGCCTGCTCTACGCCCGCCATCCGGGCCTGAAGGAAGCTCCCGCCAAATGAGCGAGCCATCGGCACCGGACGGGGAGCAGCCCCGCGACGAAGCAGTTCCGGTGCCGGCTGGGGTAACGGATCAGGCCGGTGCCGGTGCGTCGTTCGCCCCCGAACTGGTCGAGCAGGCGCGCAAGATCTTCGCCGGCCCGGTCGCCTTCCTCAAATCGGCGCCGAAGCTCGAACATCTGCCCGCGCCCGTCGTGCCGGAGGTCGCCTTTGCCGGCCGTTCCAACGTCGGCAAGTCGTCGCTCCTGAATGCGCTCACCAACCGCAACGGCCTTGCCCGCACCTCGAACACGCCGGGCCGCACGCAGGAACTGAATTTCTTCGACGTCGGCCAGCCGCTCGCCTTTCGCCTCGTCGACATGCCCGGCTACGGCTTCGCCAAGGCGCCCAAGGACATGGTCCGCCAGTGGCGCTATCTGGTGAACGACTTCCTGCGCGGCCGCGATGTGTTGAAGCGGGCGCTGGTCCTCATCGACTCGCGACATGGCATCAAGGAGGTCGATCGCGAGATCCTCGGCATGCTCGACAAGGCGGCGGTCAGCTATCGCATCGTCCTGACCAAGGCGGACAAGGTGAAGGCGACCGAGCTCGCAGAGGTAATGGCACGCACCGAGGAAGAGGCTCGTAAGCGGCCCGCCGCCCACCCCGGCATCATCGCCACCTCGTCCGAAGGGGGCATGGGCATCCCCGACCTGCGCGCCGCCGTGCTGGAAGCGATCGGCTGACCGGACCGACGCGATGACCGACGCACCCGCGCCGCTCTTCTCCTACGGCACGCTGCAGGATCCCGCCGTCCAGCAGGCGACGTTCGGCCGGCTGCTCGCGGGTATGCCCGACACGCTGACCGGCTACCGCGTCACCACCATCGTCATCCGCGACCCCGGCGTTCTGGCGGTCAGCGGGTCGGCGACCCACCTCGCTCTGGTGCCCGATCCCGCGGCACCCCCGATCACGGGCACCGTCTATACCCTGACCGCGGCGGAGATCGCCGCGTCGGACGAGTATGAGGGCGACAACTACCGCCGCGTGTCGGTGCGCCTGCGATCGGGCCACGACGCATGGGTTTATGTGAAGGCATAGGCTCCGCGCCCGGCAGGCAGTGATCTAAGAGTAGTCCGAACCGTAGCAACGCCGCGTAACATATTGTCATAAGATGATTTTTACGGCTTGATACATTCAGGCTAAACCGCCCATATCGATCACCCCGGCGAAGGCCGGGGTCCAGTCGGTGTGGCCGGCTTGGCAATGCGCAACGCTCCTCGCTGCCGCCCCTCCGCTGCACCCCGGCCTTCGCCGGGGAGGTGCTTCGTCCTGGGTGGATCGCACTCCGATCCTTCACCCGCATCGCCACCCTTCAACCGATCACGACAGGGGTACGCACAGTCGTGCACGGAACTGAACGGGTCCACGCGCGCTGGCCCTTGCATGGTGTGGGAGGACGATTCGTTGCTGATGGAGACCAGTGGTCCCGAAACGGATGCCGTGATCGATCGCCTGCGCACCCTCGCCGCCGACTGGGACGCAGCCAACGGCGATGAAGGCTTCCCCACCGCGCGGCTCGCGATGCTGGCCGATGCGGGCGCGCTGGGTGCCTTCACGACGCTCGCCGGTCCATCCTCCACCCTGTGCCTGACGACGGCGTTGCGGCTGATCGGTGGCGTCGACCTCAGCCTGGGGCGCGTGTTCGAGGGGCATGTCAACGCCGCGCAACTGGTCCACGCCTATGGCGACGCGAATCAGCGCGCGACGCTGACGCGCGATCTGGCCGCCGGGCGCAGCTTCGGCGTCTGGAATACCGAGCCTGCGCCGGGGATGACGATCGTGTCCGGCGGCACCGGGCATCGCCTCGGCGGCGCCAAATGCTTCGCCACCGGTGCCGGCCATATCGACCGCGTGCTGATCACCGCGCGCCTGCCGGACGGCGGCAAGCAACTGGTGCTCGTCGATATCGCCGATGCCGCCGGGCGGGTCGACAATGGCGCGTGGCAGGTTCGCGGCATGCGCGGCACGATGAGCGGTACGTTCGATTTCGACGGCATGATCGTCGGGGACGATGCCCTGATCGGCGCGCCGGGCGATTACGAGCGGGAGCCGCGCTTCTCGGCCGGCGCGTGGCGGTTCACCGCCGTGCAACTGGGTGCGGCCGAGGCGCTGGTCCGCCACTGGCGGGACCATCTGGTGACGACCGGCAAGGGCGCCGATCCGATCCAGCGCAACCGCTTCGCCGCCGCGGCCGTCGCGGTCCGCTCGGCCGGGCAGTGGGTCGCCCGCGCCGCCCGGCTGGCGGAGGCTGCCCGGCCGGAGGCGATCGCCCATGTCCTGATGACCCGTGGCGTCGTCGAGGAGGCGGCGTTGCTCGCGATGGAGGGCGCCGCGCGGTCGGTCGGCACCGCCTCCTTCTTCGATGGCAGCCGCATCGACCGGATCACCCGCGACCTGGGCCTCTATTTGCGCCAGCCGGTACCCGACCAGGCGCGCGACCGGGCGGCGGCGGCGTGGCTGGAGGCGGATCGCTGGGGCGACGATCCGTGGTGGTGACCCCGGGGCGACGCAGCTGGGCTCGGCTGCACCGCCGTGCCCGCCCGCTGTCGCCGCGCGAGGCCGCCGGCGCCGGCGGCTGGCTGGTCCTGGCACCGCATCCCGACGACGAGACGCTCGGCTGCGGCGGCCTGATCGCGGCGCTGGCGGCGCGCGGCACGTCGCCCACAGTGGCGTTCCTAACCGATGGATCGGGCAGCCATGTCGGTGCGCCGGGTTGGTCACCGTCGCGCATCGCCGCCGTCCGCGCGCAGGAGGCCGCCACCGCGCTGCGCTGTCTGGGCGTGACGGCCCCGTCGATCGCGCTCGGCTGGCGCGACGCCGCCCCCTTCGCGCCGGGAACGCCCGCGTTCGACCGCACGCTTCGCCGCCTCGTCGCGCTATGCCGCGCCCGCCGCATCCGCACGATCGTCGCCAGCTGGGAGGGCGATCCCCACTGCGATCACGAGGCCGCGGCCCGTCTCGCGACCGCCGTGGCCGGGCGCCTGCGTATCGCTTGCCGCTTCTACTGCGTCTGGGGATGGACGCGCCCCGATCTGGACCGGCGACTGGCGGGCATGCGCGTCTCGGCCATGCCCGTCGCCCGGTGGCGCGGCGATCAGCGGCGCGCGCTCGACCGGCATCGCACCCAGCTCGGCGGCCGGATCGCCGGCGCACCCGATCGCTTCGTCCTGCCCCGCGCCATGCGGCGGCTGGTCGACGCCTCCCACCTCCTGCTGCTGGAGCCACGACATGCGGCGTGACCGCTCGATCGACCCTGACTGGTTCGAGGCGCTGTACCGCGATCGGGGCGACCCCTGGGATTTCGAGACAAGCCCCTACGAACGCGCCAAGTACGACCACACGCTCGCCCGCCTGCCGGAGGAGCGGTTCGGATCGGCGCTGGAGGTCGGCTGTGCCAACGGTGTCCTCACCGAGCGGCTGGCCCCCCGCTGCGACCATCTGCTGGCGGTCGACGTATCGGCCACCGCCCTCGCCGCCGCGGCACGGCGCTGCGCCCGCCTGCCACAGGTCGTGCTGGAGCAGCGGCGCCTGCCCGCCGACGCGCCGTCCGGGCCGTTCGACCTCATCCTCCTGTCGGAGGTGATCTATTACTGGGACCGGCCCGACCTCGCCCGCTTCGCCGCGTATCTGCCCGGCGCCGTCGTGTCAGGCGGCCACCTGCTGCTGGTCCACTGGCTGGGCGACACCGACTATCCCCAGTCCGGCGACGAGGCGGTCGGCGGTCTCGCCACCCTGCTGGGCGATACGATCGACATCCTCGTGGAAGAGCGGCGGGACCAGTATCGGCTCGACCTGTGGCGCCGCCGCTGAGCGGCGGGCGCGGATCATCGCCCCCGCGGTCGCGATCGCCCCGGGCAGCGTCCCGAAGCTGAGGCAGTCGCCGACGCCCGCCCGCGCCGGGTCCAGCGCGACCGGCATCGCATAGGTCTCGTGCAGCGGCTCGCCCTCCGCCTGCCCGATCCACCGGGCGAAGGCGTCGGCCATGCCCCCCGGTGCTCGCCCCTGCGTGCGGCTGGAGGTGAAGACCCGGACGTCGAGCGGATGGCGTACCCTGCCGCCCGCCGCCCTCACCGCCTCGAACAGCGCGCGATCCTCGGCGACCGGCGGCGTCGGCGCACCACCGATCCGCCGGTACAGGTCCAGCGTCAGCCCGATGCTCGCACCCCCCTCGTAGTAGTGGCGCGGCCACGGATCCGCTGCTGACGGCAGCATGTCCGCCCGCAGCCAGTCGAGCGCCGTATAGTATCGACCCAGCAGGTTCAGCCGCCGCACCGCGACCGCACCCAGCGCCGCCCGGTCCGTGCGGCGGGTCAGCGCCCTGCCCGCCACCGCCTCGACGCCCGCGTCCAGATGCGCGGCCATGCGGGCGATCCAGTCGGGCGCCACCCCGGTATCGGCATCGGTCGACGCCAGCAGATCGGTCGGCTGCTCCAGCAGCGCCGCCGCTTCATCGAACGCCAGCCGCCGCGCCCAGCCGGCATGACGCGCACCCGGCAGCAGCGATACCGCCCGCCACACCAGCCGCGCGTGCCGCAGCCTGCTGCCCTCCAGCACCGCCAGCGTTCCGTCGCTGCAGTCGTTCGCCAGCACCACCACCGTCACCGGCCCGTCATATCGCGCCGCCGCCCGGTCCAACGCGGCGAGGCAATCGGGCAGCTCGCCCGCCTCGTTCTTCGCCGGCAGCGCGATGGCGACATGGCGGGGGCGGAGGTTCATCGCAGACGATAATTCCCCAACCGACGCCCGCGTTCCGCCCGGGCCGCTGCAAGTCCCTGATAAATCTGTCCGCTTTCCGATCGTCCACCGGCCGCATCCGCGGCCGGCCGGCCTTCGTGCGCGACGGGCCGTTGGAATCGATGGCAGGAACGTTAACCGTATCGCCGCTACCGTTCCCCGCGCTTGGCCGGCATTCGCGCGTGATGCCGCCACCAGTTCGGGGAAATATCGTGCTGCAGGATCAGCATAACGACGTCGTCACCGGTACCGCAGACGACATCACGGCGGAGCGGCCGGACGCCCGGTCGACACCGTCCGCCGCCATCCTCGCCCCGGCGCTGCTGCTCGCGGCTTGCGGCGGCGGCGGTGGCGAGACCGCGTCCGGCCCCGCCGCCACCACGCCCGTCGCCGTCGTCCGCGTGCCCCCGACCGAGGCACAGGCCAGCCGCTTCCTCTCGCAGACCACGATGGGCGCCACGCGCGACACGATCGCAGAGGTGGTCGCGCAGGGGTACGAGGCGTGGATCACCGCGCAGTTCGCCCGGCCGCGCGCGATCAGCCACTGGGACTGGCTGGTCGCCAACGGCTATGCGGTCGACGCCAACATCAACAACACCGCCGGGTTCGATACGACGATGTGGCGCCAGCTGATCGTCGAGCCCGACCAGCTGCGCCAGCGCGTCGGCATGGCGCTGCTCGACATGCTGGTGGTCGGGATCGACGGCGTGAACCTGAACTGGAAACAGTTCGCGATGGCCGCCTATGTCGATGTCCTGCTCGACAACGCGTTCGGCAACTACCGCCAGCTGATGGAGGCGATCACCTTCAACGCCGCGATGGCATCGTTCCTGACCTTCCTGAACAACCGCAAGGCCAACGCGAATACCGGCGCGCTGCCCGACGAGAATTACGCGCGCGAGCTGATGCAGCTGTTCACCCTCGGCCTGTACCAGCTGAACGGCGACGGCACCGTCAAGGGTGCCGCCGCCCAGCCGCTCGAAACCTATACCCAGGCCGATGTGGCCGGGCTGGCACGCGTCTTCACCGGCCTGTCGCTCGCGACCAACATCGGCACGACGCCCGATCGCTACCGCGTGCCGCTGGTGATGAACGCCGGCATCAACGAAACCGGCAGCGCCAGCTTCCTCGGCACCAGCGTCTCGGGCGGTGGAGTCGCGGCGGTGAAGACCGCGCTCGACACGATCTTCGCCCACGCCAACCTGCCGCCGTTCGTGTCGAGGCAGCTGATCCAGCGCCTCGTCACGTCCAATCCTTCCCCCGCCTATGTCGGGCGGGTCGCGGCGAAGTTCGTCGACAACGGATCGGGCGTGCGCGGCGACATGAAGGCGGTGATCACCGCGATCCTGCTCGATGCCGAGGCTCGCGGCGACGCCGCCCTCACCGCCGCGAATGCCGGCAAGCTGCGCGAGCCGGTCATGCGGCTGACCGGCTGGGCGCGCGCCTTCGCGGTCGGCTCGCCGTCGAACGCCTGGGGCTTCGGCGATACCAGCAGCCAGTCGAACCGGCTGGGCCAGGCGATGGGACGCAGCCAGACCGTCTTCAACTTCTTCCGCCCCGGCTACAGCCCGCCCGCCACCGCGATCGCGCAGGCCGGGCTGGTCGCCCCCGAATTCCAGATCACCAACGAACAGTCGGTCGTCGGCTATATCAATTACATATACGCACTGGTCGCCAACGGCACCGGCGATACCAAGGCCGATTACACGGCGATCCTGGCCAGGGCCGCCGACACCAACGCGCTGGTCGACGAGGTCAATTTGCTCCTCGCCGCCGGGCAGCTGTCCGCCGCCACGATCGGCGCGATCCGCACCGCAGTCGACAGCGTCGCGGCGACCGCCACCAACGGGCCGACCAACCGGGTCGGCATCGCCATCATGCTGACCCTGGCCTCCCCCGAATTCCTGACGGTGAAGTGATGAGCTGTTTCGAACACGACCAGTCCCGCCGCGCCTTCCTGAAGCGGTCCGCCGCGCTCGGGCTCGCCGGGGTCGCCACGCCCTTTGCCACCACGCTGGGCGCGATCGGCGAGGCGGCGGCGGCGACCGCGACCGATTACAAGGCGATGGTCTGCGTCTTCCTGTACGGCGGGATGGATTACGCCAACACGCTGACCCCGTACGATCAGGCGAGCTACGACCTGTACCGCGCCGCGCGCCCCAGCATCGCGCTGACGCGGGAGGCGCTCGCCGGCACGCTGCTCACCCCGTCGCAGGCGCTCGGCAACGGGCGGCAATATGCCCTGGCCCCGACCATGGGCGCGCTGTCGCCGCTGTTCGATCAGGGCAAGCTGGCCGTCGCCCTGAATCTCGGCACGCTGGTCCAGCCGACCACCAAGGCGCAGTACCAGCAGAATGCGGTGCGGCTGCCCCCCAAGCTGTTCAGCCATAACGACCAGCAGAGCTATTTCCAGGCGTCGAGCCCGGAGGGTGCGACCTCCGGCTGGGGCGGGCGCATCGGCGATGTCTTCCAGAACGGCAACGGCACCGCCGCGCTTACCTGCATCAACGCCAGTGGCAACGCCGTCTACCTGACCGGGCGGAACGCCGTGCAATATTCGGTCGGCACCGGTGGCCCCATCCCGCTGATCGGCAACAGCCGCACGCTCTACGGTTCGGCCGCCGCCGCGCAGACGCTGCGGACGTTGATGACCGGCGCCACGGGCGGCTTGCTGGCCGACGAGCATGCCCGCGTCTCGAAACGCTCGCTCGACACCTATGCCCAGGTCGCCGGGGCGCTTGCCGGCGCTCCTGCTGCCAACTTCCCGTTGTTCCCCGCCGGCAACGGGCTTGCCGACCAGTTGCGGATGGTCGCCCGGCTGATCTCCGTCTCCTCGGAACTGGGGGTGAAGCGCCAGGTCTTCTTCGTGTCGGTCGGCGGGTTCGATCTGCACGACAATCTCGTCGCGCAGCACGGTCCGCTGATGGGCCGCGTCGCCGCCGCGATGCGCGCCTTCTACGACACCACCGCCGCGCTGGGCGTCGCCGACAAGGTGACCAGCTTCACCGCCTCCGATTTCGGCCGCACGCTCCAGTCGAACGACGACGGGTCCGACCATGGCTGGGGCTCGATGCACTTCGTCATGGGCGGCGGGGTCAATGGCGGGCGCTTCTATGGCACCCCGCCGGCGATCGGCAACAACACCGCCGACGATGTCGGTCAGGGCCGCCTGCTGCCGACCATGGCGGTCGACCAATACGCCGCCACGCTGGCCCGCTGGTTCGGCGTGTCCGACACCGACCTGCGCACGGTCCTGCCCAACATCGGCAACTACAATCCGTCCACCTGGAACCTCGGCTTCGTCTAGACGGGGTGCGTATCCCCTATCCGCCTTGACGAGGCATCTCCCGGCCATCCCGGGTTCGTTCCGGCATCCACCGCTTTCAAACGCATGGGCAGGAGGGCGTGTGTGACGATGGTCCTCGGGATGTGATCCTTCCACAAGCACCACCCCGGCGAAGGCCGGGGTCCAGTGGAGGGAGGCAGAAAGAGGCGTCGCGCGTCGCCAGGACCGTCATGCCAACTGGGCCACGGCCTCCGCGCAACCTTTGCAAAACTCTTCCGTCATCCCGGCCGCCCCACGTTGACGTCGACCTGTCGACACACCGACATCGATTGCACCACTTCTCTTCATCGCCGCATGCGGGCAGGTGAAATCCCGGCCAACGCAGCGAAAGGACACCGCGCCGATGAAGATGATCGCCTTGCTGCTGGGCGGCACGCTCTACTGGTATGCTGTCGCCCGGGCGACCGGGACGGCGGAGCCGTGGGACGCCGACGCCTATTGGCGCCTCTGGTACCCCGTCTCGCTCGCGCTCTCCGCCGTGGCCGGATCGTGGCTGCGGCGGCGCGGGTGGGCGGCGGGCGCGATCCTCACCGCCGCACAGCTTCCCGTGATGTGGCTGAATACCGGTACCGGCCCGCTATGGGCGGTCGGCCTGCTGATGGTCGCCGCTCTCGCCGTGCCGGCCGTCATCGTCTCGGCGCTGGCCGGGCGGCTCGCCTCGCGCCGGTCACGGTAAACCGTCCGGACGGCCGCTGTCCTACGACCGCGCGATCCTGTATCATCGCCGCCGACCGCTCTTTCTCAGCGCAGGCCGCCTCGTGGTGCCGTCCATCGACGATGCGATGTACGCCTTACCTTAGCCTTACCTTCCGATTACCGACCGGCGCGATCGCCGCCCTGCCTCAGCTCTCGTCCCCCATCCTCAGGGCCGCGATGAACGCCTCCTGCGGGATGCTGACCGATCCGTACTCGCGCATCTTCGCCTTGCCTTTCTTCTGCTTGTCCAGCAGCTTGCGCTTGCGAGTTGCGTCACCGCCGTAACATTTCGCTGTAACGTCCTTGCGCATCGCGCTGATCGTCTCGCGTGCGATCACCTTGCCGCCGATCGCCGCCTGGATCGGGATCTTGAACAGGTGCCGCGGGATCAGCTCCTTCAGCCGCTCGCACATGCCCCGTCCCCTCACCTCGGCGGTGCCGCGGTGGACGATCATGCTCAGCGCGTCGACCGGCTCCTCGTTGACCAGGATGCTCATCTTGACGAGGTCGCCCTCGCGATAGCCGATCTGGTGATAGTCGAAGCTGGCATAGCCCTTCGACAGCGATTTCAGCCGGTCGTAGAAGTCGAAGACCACCTCGTTCAGCGGCAGCTCGTACGTCGCCTGCGCGCGTCCGCCGACATAGGTCAGGTTCTTCTGGATGCCGCGGCGGTCCTGACACAGCTTCAGGATCGATCCCAGATACTCGTCGGGGACATAGATCGTCGCCTCGATCCACGGCTCGCTGATCTGCGCGATCTTGTTGGGATCGGGCATGTCGGCCGGATTGTGCAGCTCGATCTGCCCGCCGCCGTGCGTCAGCTCGATCTCGTACACCACCGATGGCGCGGTCGTGATGAGGTCCAGGTCGTACTCGCGGGTCAGCCGCTCCTGGATGATCTCCAGGTGCAGCAGCCCCAGGAACCCGCAGCGGAAGCCGAAGCCCAGCGCGGCCGAGGTCTCCATCTCGAACGAGAAGCTGGCATCGTTCAGCCGCAACCGGGAGATGCTCTCGCGCAGCTTCTCGAAATCGGCGGCATCGACCGGGAACAGGCCGCAGAACACCACCGGCTGCACTTCCTTGAACCCCGGCAGCGCCTCAGTCGCGGGACGCTTCGTATCGGTTAGCGTGTCGCCGACCCGCGCCTGCGCCACGTCCTTGATCTGGGCGGTGATGAAGCCGATCTCGCCCGGTCCCAGGTCGGCCAGCTGCTCGATCTTCGGCCGGAAACAACCCACCCGGTCGATCAGGTGGGTGGTGCCGGCCTGCATGAAGGTGACCTGCTGCCCCTTCTTCAGCACCCCGTCGATCACGCGGACCAGGATCATGACGCCCAGATACGGGTCGTACCAGCTGTCGACCAGCATCGCCTTCAGCGGCGCCGCCGCATCGCCCTTGGGCGCCGGGATCTTCCGGACGATCGCCTCCAGGATGTCGGCGATGCCGATCCCCGACTTCGCCGATGCCAGCACCGCCTCCGACGCATCCAGCCCGATGACGTCCTCGATCTCCTTGCGCACCTGCTCGGGCTCGGCGGCGGGCAGATCGATCTTGTTGATGACCGGCACGATCTCGTGATCGTGCTCGATCGACTGGTACACGTTGGCCAGCGTCTGCGCCTCGACTCCCTGCGCGGCATCGACGACCAGCAACGCCCCCTCGCACGCCGCCAGCGACCGGCTGACCTCGTACGCGAAGTCGACATGCCCCGGCGTGTCCATCAGGTTCAGGGTATAGGTCTCGCCGTCATTCGCCTTGTAGGCGAGGCGCACGGTCTGCGCCTTGATGGTGATCCCGCGCTCCTTCTCGATGTCCATATTGTCGAGCACCTGCTCGCTCATCTCGCGCTCGGTCAGGCCGCCGGTCTGCTGGATCAGCCGGTCGGCGAGCGTGGACTTGCCGTGATCGATATGCGCGATGATCGAGAAATTGCGGATCTTGTCGAGGGGAGTGGCCATAGGCGACGGCGCCTAGCCTACCGTCATCGCGCGGGCTAGCCCCGCCCGCGGGCGGCGCGCATCGCCGATGTGCATGGGATCCAAGAAAATGGTCGGGAAGAGAGGATTCGAACCTCCGGCCCCTGCCTCCCGAAGACAGTGCTCTACCAGGCTGAGCTACTCCCCGACGGAGCCCGGTCGTTCAGCTCTCGGGAGCCGACCGGAATGCTTGGAGGCGCGCCTATAACCACCGCCACCAACGGGTGCAAGCACCCATATGTCCGTTTTCAGACGATCATGCCGCCGTCGCCCGCTCCCTTGGCAAGCACGCGGCCCATTGCCTCGAACAACGCGTCCATCGCCACGGGCTTGAAGATCACGTCGTCCGCTCCGGCCGCCAGGCAGCGCTCGCGCAGATCGAGCGCCGCATCGGCCGTCACCACGATGATGGGTACCGTCGATTTCGGGTCCGGGCGGCTCCGGATGTGACCGATCGCCGTGATGCCGTCCATGCCGGGCATCCGCAGATCGATGAGAATTACCTGAAAATCCTGTTCTTCGATCAGGCGCAGGCCGTCCTCGGCATTCTCCGCCTCGACCATATCAACGCCCGCAACACCCAGCATATCGTTGACAACACGGCGATTCATCCGGTCGTCCTCGATGAACAGGACGTTCATTGCCCTGCCCTACCCTTTGCGGACCATGGCGAGTTTTCGCACTTCATGCACTGCTCTATGCATCAAGCAGCCTGTGATACAAGCGGCGATACCGGCGCTTCGTCGCAGCCACCCGCGAACAGGGCCGCCACCAGGTCCGATCCGGCTATCGGCTTGGCGATCAGCCGGGTCATTCCCGCCGCCAATATCGCGCCGCCCTCGCGCGATTGCGTCCACAACAGGCTGGTCTCCGCGTCCACCTTCCGCGCCGCCTCCGCCAGCGACGCCGCCGCCGATGCGGGCTCCGCCTCGGCGCACAGCGTCGCCTCGTCGATCATCACCCGCGTGACCCGCTCCTGTCCCAGCAGTGCGAGCGCCTCGTCGACCGTGCCGGCGAACAGCAGGCGCCCGGCCCGGCGCTCCAGCAGCGTCTTCCACATGCTGCGGGTGATCGGGTTGCGGTCCAGCACCAGCAGCGCATCGGGCTGTTCCGGAAGATCGGCGACCGATGGGGCCGCGACCACGTCTTCCAGCGGCAGGGTCACGGTGAAGACCGCACCCTCACCCAGCCGGCTGTCGACCGTGATCTCGCCGTCCATCGCCGTCGCCAGATTGCGACAGATCGCCAGTCCCAGCCCGGTACCGCCATATTGGCGCGTCGTGCTGGTGTCGGCCTGGCGAAACGACTCGAAGATCGCCGCCTGCTTGTCCGGGGCGATGCCGATGCCGGTGTCGGCGACGCGGATGCTGAACCGCGATCGATCCTCGGACGCACCGACCACCAGCTCGATCCTGCCCTCGCTGGTGAACTTGACCGCGTTCGACAGCAGGTTGAACACGATCTGCCGCAGCCGTGCGGCGTCCCCGACGATCGCCGGCGGACACGCGGAAAGCTCGACGTCGAACGCCAGCCCCTTGTGCTGCGCCTGATCCTCCCACAGCCGGCACGCCGTCCTCATGGTCGCTGCCAGATCGACCGGTTCCCGCTCGAGAGTGAGGTTGCCGGTTTCCATCTTGGCGACGTCCAGAATGTCGTCGACCAGCGCCCGCATGGTCTGTCCCGCCCCCTGCACCACGGCCAGTCGATCGCGAGCGATCGCCGGCAGCTGCGCATCGGCCAGCATCACCTGCGTCATGCCCAGAATGCCGTTCAGCGGCGTCCGGATCTCGTGACTGGTCGTCGCCAGGAACTCGGTCTTCGCCGCCAGCGCCTTGTTCAACGCGGCATTGGTCAGCGCCAGCCCGTCGCGGGCATCGCGCACCTCGTTGCGGCTACGACGGATCGTGAACAGCCCGATCGCCAGAATGACGATGACGATACCCGTCGCCGCGGCGGTAGCCATCAAGACGATCTGCTGGATCCGCGTCCGCGCCTGTTCCAGCGCCACGCTGCGCCGCAATTCGTCGGCCTTCAGCTTGGCGATCCGCAATTCCTGGTTCGCGAAGTCGAAACGGGCGGCCATCAGCGCGTTGCTGGTCGTCGTGGCGAGCGAAGTCGCATTGTCGTCGATGCGCTTGACGGCAGCCAGATGCGCCAGGGCACGATCGTAACGGCCGGCCCGCGAGAAGATGTGGTACGCCGTGATGTGCGGCTCCAGCCACATATTTTCCGTCGACCTGACATCCACGCCGGCGAAGCTCTGCTGGATCAAGGTTTCCGCCTGGCCGAGGTTTCCGCGCTGGAAGGCGGCTTCCGCTGCGAGAGCAAGCAACTGCGGCCGCCAGCTGGCGGCCTCGCCGCTCGCCGCCACGATGAGGCTGCGCCTGATCGCCCGCTCGGCCAACCCGACCTGTTTGGCTTTCAAGCGATTTCGGGCAATGTTGCGGAGGACCTGCGCGGTCAGCACCGGGCTGCGCATCTGCTCGGCATAGCGAAGAGCGATCTCCAGCTGCTTCTCGGCTTCGGCATACCGCGCGACATCCTGCAGAACGCCGCCTCGGATGTTGTGAAGCGCCACCATCAGGCCGGGATCGCCCTTATAGATGTCGGATGCTTGAGCGAGATAACGTAGCGCGCGCGTAAAATCCTTGCCGTCGCTACACAGGGAGGCGATCAGCATGAGCGCGATCGCTTGGCTCCGCGCATTCCCGTTGCGCCGGAATATCTCGAAGGCTTGCTGATAGTCCGCCAACGAACCCGCAACCTGCGTCTTCGCGTTGCGCAAGCCTCCCCGCGTCAGCAGGATTTCCCCTGCCAACATCGAGTTCGGATCGTCACGCAGTACCACGCGCGCCGCCGCCTCGATCAGCGGCTCCGCTTCGGTAATGGCGCCGGTCCGCGAGTAGGCTTCGCTTCGGAGCCACTGTGTCGTCGCGATCAGAAGGCGCCGGTGACGGGTGTCCGCAACCCGGGTTGCCGCCTCTGCTGCCTCGATCGCCATCTGCTGGGTTGCGACCGGATCGACCAGCATCGACGCTCGAGCATCCGCGATCTGCTTCTCCACCGCTTTCGGCGACACCGACGCCGCTGGTGCCGCTATGGTCAGAAGCGCTCCCGCGACGATCGCGAAGCAGGTTCTCACTGACTGCCCGTTCGTTTCACGACGCTCGTCAATCCCGGGATCAGCGGATGCTGCGCGGGTCCTTGAAGTCTGTAATCATCCATGAACTTGATCAGTGCAGCGAGAGCGATCGGGCGGCTGATGAAATAGCCTTGTACCACGTCGCAGCCCATCACGGAGAGCAGCGCCAGCGCAGCAGCGGTCTCCACACCCTCGGCGACGACTTCCATCTCGAGAGCGTGGGCCAGATCGATGGTCGAACGGACGATCAGCGGATCCCGGTTGGAGCTGGTCAACTGGGTGACGAACAACTTGTCGATCTTCAGTTCGCGCGCCGGCAGCTGCTTCAGATAGGCGAGCGACGACAATCCCGCGCCGTAATCGTCGATGGCAATGACGATGCCGATCGCGGCAAAGGTGTGGAGATGGGCGATGGCGCTGTCGGGATCACGGATCACTGCCGTCTCCGTGATCTCGAAACCGATCTTGGCACCGCTGTTCTCGACCAGTGCACTTGCCCTGCGGACGAATCGCGCATCCGACAGCAACATGCCGGATACGTTGACGAACATCGTCACGTCGTGACCCTTGGCGGCGAGCACGCGCTGGTCCCGGATCGCCTGCTGAATGGTCCAGATCGTCAGGTCGACGATGTCACGCGATTCTTCCGCCAGCTGGATGAAATCACCCGGCAACACGAGCCCGCGGGTAGGATGCTGCCACCGGACCAGTGCCTCCACGCTGGTGATCTCCTGCCGCCGCACATGTGCCTTGGGCTGGTAATGCAGGAACAATTCACCATTGCCGATCGCCGAGCGCAGGTCGCGCGCCAGGCTGACGCGATCCAGCGCCCCGGCGTCCGCACCGACCCGGCGGATTACCGGCTCACGCGAATCACGCGCTTCTTCCAGTGCCCGCTCCGCTTCGTCGACCAGCCGCACGTCGTCATGCGGGCCTGCCATCAGGACCGCGGCGCCCAGCAGCAGCTCGATCGCACAGGCCTCTTCGCCGACCTGGAACGGGGCCTCGAAGGCGACGTCGATCATCCGCAAGACATGGCTGACGAGATGATGATCTTCGTTGAAGGTCAGGTCGATGCGATCGCGTGCGACGGCAGAGATGGCGGCGCCAGGGACCAACTGGCCCATACGGGCGGCCACGTCGTCGGCCAGTCGGTTGGCCCGCGCGAGCCCCAGATGGCGGCGAAGAATGGCGAAGTTGGCGATCCGTGCGATCGCGACGACCTCGCATCCGTCCGCACCGGTGGATGGCACGCGCGACGGGTCCGTCGCGCAGATCGCACCCGATTCGGACTGCTGGCCAGGGCCGGGCTCCGTTCGCTCCATGGCACCGGAGGTAAGCGCCGAGGTTAAACAATTGGTTAAGGATGTCTGACCACCGACTTTTGTCGGAGCGCCGGCACGTTGAGCTATGGTTAAAAATCGGTTAACACCTTCAGTGCGTCCAACGAGGCGCATTGAAGGAGATAAACATGCTTCGGTTCATTCTGGCCCTTATCGGCAACGAGAAAATCCGCCCCTGGTGAGCGGTTGGTCGACCCGGCGACAGTCACGGTGAACGGGAGTGTCGTCGGGTCGGTTTTCGTTACAGTTCAACTCTTTACCTGATGAACCGCATCTTCCTTCTTACCCTTCCGAACCGCAGGGCGAGGACATCCAGCAGGTAGTTCTGATGCAGTCGCCACGGGCTGCGCGTTCCCTGTAAGGGTAAACGATCCGCGACACGTTCGATGTAGGTCGAGGTGAACGGGAGAAATGCTTCGATACGGATGGCGGGATCGTCGTTCATCGGCACAACCACTCTCGCGCCGCGCCGTCGCATGGCATTCAGCAGCCTGCAGACATACAACGCGGTCAGGTCTGCCTTCAGCGTCCAAGATGCATTGGTGTAGCCGAAGGTGAATGCCAGGTTCGGCACGCCATCGAACATCATTCCGCGATATTGCAGTCGCCCCGCGAAATCGATCTCTCGGCCATCAAGGGTGAACGAGATGCCACCCGCCAGCTTGATCGACAATCCGGTCGCAGTGATCAGAATGTCGACCGCCACCTGCTGCCCGTCGGCCATGCGGATGCCACCCATTTCCAGGCGATCGATCGTCCCGGTCACCACCGACGCCCGCCCGCTGCTGATCGCCGCAAAGAAGTCGCCGTCGGGTGTCAGGCACACACGCTGATCCCACGGCTTGTACCGCGGCGTGAAGTGGGTGGCGGTGTCGTAGTCAGCCCCTAGCGCCTGCTGCACCATGCCGATCATGCGTCGTGCCATCGCCCTCGGCCAGCGACGCGACGCCTGGAAGAAGATGATCGATAGCAGCACGTTCTTGGCGCGCACCATCCGATAGGCGGTGCGAATACCGAACAGCCGCCGCAGCCGGGCCGCCGTCCCGTCGCGTAACGGCTGTGCCACGACATAGCTGGGCGAGCGCTGGACCATCGTTACATGAGCCGCCCGGTCTGCGATGGCGGGGATCAGTGTCACCGCCGTGGCGCCGCTGCCGATCACGGCGACGCGCTTGCCCCGCATGTCCAGGTCGTCCGGCCAGAGCTGGGGGTGGACGATCGTGCCGGCGAAGTCCTCGCTTCCTGCAAACGCCGGAGCATGACCGGCGTCATAATCGTAATAGCCCGCGCAGAGGTCGAGGAAAGAGCAGGTAAACACCAGATCGTCCGTCCTGCCGACCGCCTTTACCGTCCACCGCGCGTCTCGCTCCGACCAGTCTGCGGATTTCACGCGGATGCCGAAGCGGATATGCCGGTCGATGCCGTGCTCGCGCGCGGTCTGTTCGATGTAGCGACGGATCGAGGCACCGTCGGCGATCGACGCCTCGCCCGTCCAGGGCTGGAAGGAGAAGCCGAGCGTGTGCATGTCGGAGTCTGACCGCACGCCCGGATACCGGACCAGATCCCACGTACCGCCGATCGCGTCGCGCGCTTCCAGGATCAGGTAAGACCGGTCCGGGCAGCGCGTCTGCAAATGCCAGCCTGCGCTGATTCCGGAAATGCCGGCGCCCACCACCAGCACATCGACATGCTCGTGATCGGCGCGGGCCGGCGTTCCGCTCAATAGTCCTTCCGGTATCGCACCGATCCGCTCGATCCGCCGAACGAGCCGGTTGAGGTCAGCACGCTCAACGCCTTGGTCAGCGCGATCTCCAGCTGAGTGGCCGTAAAGCCGCGGGCGTCGGTGACGATCTCGACATAGATGTCGTCGGTCAGATACTTGCCCGCCGCCAGGCTGGTGCCGCGTCCGCTCGCTTCATCGGCACCCAGCACGCGCAACCGGTCGAACCCGATGGCGGAGCGCAGCTTGCCCAGCGGGTTCAGTCCGCCCCCGCCCGATCCGCGCAGCGAGTTGAGCGCGGAGGCCAGCTGGATCGCCTCGGTGGCGGACAGGTTCTCCGGGTTAGTGCCGAACAGCAGGCGGCTGAGTACCTCGTCCTGCGGCAGGGTCGGCGTGGAGGTGAAGCTGATCTGCGGCCGCTGGCCCGTACCCGTTACGTTGATCACCGCCGTGATGCCGTCGGTCGTCGTGGTCGCCTGGATGTTGATGTCCGGATCGGTCAACGCGCCCCCGCGGAAGCGGATCGTGCCGCGGTTCACCTCGAACCGCTTGCCCGCGAACGAATAGGTCCCGCGCACCAGATCCAGTCCACCGGTGATCACCGGCGCGGCGGAGGTGCCGCCAATGCGTAGGTCCATCTCCCACTCGGATTCGAGCCCCATGCCCGACACGAACAGCTGGTTGTCGGCCCGCACCCGCAGGTCGAGCCTGAACAAGCCGGCCGGCGCCGCTGCGGGGCGATCGGTCGGGCGCGCCACCCGGATCTCGCTGCGACGGCGGATGCCGGTCAGCTCGGGCACCTCGGCCGCACCCTGCCGGATGATCTGGTACCGGGCGTTGGGGATGGTCAGCTCGCCTTGGATCAGGCCCCCGTTAGGCCCATTGGTCAGCCGTACCGTGCCGCTGGTGGTCGCGGCCAGGGCATCGCTGTTCGCCAGCCGCGCATTGTCCAGCGTGGCGCGCAGATCGATCGGATACCCCGAGTCGGCGGCCAGCCCGATCGATCCCTGCGCCTGCACCGTACCGTCGCCGGCCCGGGCATTCAGCGTCGTGATCTCCAGCCGATCGTTGGTGAAGCGGCCGGCCAGCTGCATCCGCGACAGCCGGGTGCCATAGGTCTCGTTGTCGTAAGTCAGGCTGTCGGCGCGTACCAGGCCGGTCAGCTGCGGCGCCGAGACGCGTCCGCCGAAGTCGGCCGCCAGGGCGATCGGTCCGGTCAGCTGCTGGTTCGGCAGCGCCGCGAACGAGAAGAGCAGCGACGAGGGACCGTTGTAACGGATGCCGCCGGACAGGGGCGCCGACATCAGCCGCGTCGTCCACGATCCGGCGCCTGGTGGCAGCGGCCGCAGGCTGGCGAGCATGCGCCCGACCACGGTCTGACCGCTTTTCACCAGCGCCCGCGCTTCGCCGCCATCGGCAAGCAGCCGGCCGGCGAAGACGATATCGACCGGCGTCGACACCGCCGCAACGCCGGTGCGGCGGAACTGCGCGATCGTCACCCGGGCGTCAGCCGTGGGGAAGGAGGAACTGGCCGCCTGTGCATAATCGACGCTGCCCGTGGCCTGTCCCGACAAACCCAGGTTCGGAACGAATGCGTTCAGGATCGACAGGTCGAGCCAGTCCAGCCGCAACTGCGCACTGGTCGCACTGCCGAACGCACCGGCGATTCGCGCCGAGCCCTGATTGAAGTCGATCCGGGTCGGCGCCAGTCGGTACGTGCCGCCAGCGGCACGGATATGCGCCGGATTGGCGGTCCGGAAACCGATGCCGTTCGCCTGCCCTTGCAGCGCGACGAGATAGTCGTCCGGCGCGAGCCGTCCGTTCAGGGCGATCCGGAACGGCACGCCGTTCGATCCGGTCAGCAGCGCCTGCGCAGTTCCGCGCCCGCCGACATAGTTCACCTTGGCACGGGCCGACTGGATCACCGTCGGGCCATATCGGGTATCCGCCAGCTGGACGTCGGCGACCACCTGCGGCGCACGGGGCAGCAGCACGACGCTAGCATCGACGATGGCGCGCCCGATGGTGAAATCCACCTGCCCCGGGATCCGCGCATTGTAGGCGCGCGCCTTCACGTCGGCACGCTGGTTGCCGCCCTGGTTCGCCAGCTGGACATTCCCGGTCAGCCCCGATCCGTTGAAGGCCAGCGCGCCCGCGAACGGCCCGGCTGCGGTCTGCACGATCCTGCCATTGGCGACGATACCGGCGAAGACGACCCGCCGGACATCGACGGCAAGCTGGTTCCCCGGCCGCACCAGCACGTCGGCGGTGAAGGGACCGTAACTGGTGCCGCCGCTTGCCGTCACGGCATAGGCGCCACCCCGTCCGACGACGCGGGCGTTCAGGTCGACCAACCCGACGCCGACGCCCGGCCGCGGTGCACGCAGCACCACGACGGGGTTGGTCGCGGATCCCGCGACGCGGGCGAACAGCGGACCATATTGGCTGGAGAGCGCATCCGCCTCCACCGCGACGGCACCGGTACGCGGATCGAACCGCCCCTGCCCGCGGGTGATGCGGAACTGCGGCGCGGTCAGCCTCAGGCCGCTGAACGTCACCACACCCTCGGGGCTGTATCCCACATCCGCGCGGACGATCGCGTTGCCGCCCAGGAAATTGCGGGCACCATCGTTGAACAGCTGGGTCGTCTGCGCGACCACGCGACCGGTGATCCCGAACCCGCCGTTCGGCCCCGGCACCAGCTTGGCATCGGTGGACAGGTTGACGATACCGATCGAATCGACACGGTAGTTGTTGACCCTGCCTTTCAGCGCGCCGGTGTAGCGGCCCGTCTGCACGTTCGCGACGACGATCGCGGTCGCGTCGATGTTGTCGGATCGGATGCGCAGATTGTCCGACAGGATGTTCGGCATCGAGATGGCAAAGTCGCCCTGGAGGGCGACATTGTTCGCCAGCCCGCCCACCGCGGCGTTCAGCCCCGCGACACGCCGCGCACGCGCGTTCACCGGCACCAGTATCCGGTCCGCGTTCACCCGCGCCAGTCCTTCGGCATACAGGTTCTCGACCGCCATCTCGCCGAAGCCCAGCCGGGCGGCCGCGATCTTGTAGTCCAAGGTGGGAGTGGCGAACGCACCGTCCAGCACCAGGCGCGCGGTCACGTCGCGGCCGTTCAGGTTGGACGCGATCGCCCCCGGCGTCAGCAGCTTGGCGTCGACGGCGAAGTTGCCGAACCGGCTGTTCGCCAGATCGAGCAGCCCGCCCGCGTCGATCATCAGCGCGTCGGAGCGCAGCTTGATCCGGCTGTCGGCACGTCGCTCGTTCAGCGTCGTGTCGATGCCGACCTGCAGGGCCGGTGCGGTCAGCCGTTCGACCGGCCCTTCCAGATACAGGCCGGGCCGCGTCGTCCCGCGGACTTCAATGTGGCCGGAGCGCGCCGTTACCCCCAAATTGGCGAGTTCGCCGCCTCCCAGCGTGGCGAGCGCACGGCCCTGCCATGCGGCCCAGCCGCCGCGTCCACCGATCGCCAGCGTCAGCGGCTGCTTCAGCCCGCCCATCGTCGCGACCACGCCACCCGTCGGTGCGGTCAGCCGCACGTCGACATCCAGCTTGTCGTCATCGGGCACCGCATCGATCTTCAGCGTCAGCCGATCGCCGCCGGCGACGCCCGGCGCACGCAGCGCCGCCGCATTCGCCACCAGCTGCGCGCGCCGGTCCGCGATGTGCACGCCGCCGTCGATCGATACGATATGCGCCTGCCCGGTCACCGGTGCGGCCAGAACGAACCGGCTGACGCGCAGCCGGTTAACGTCGATGTCCAGATCGGGCAGCAGCGGCGCGTTGGGGTCGCTGGGCTCGGTCGCCTTCAGCACCGGCTTGCGCCGCATCGTCACGGTGCCCGCCATCAATTCGCGCACGTCGACGTGATTGCGTGCGAACGCAAACGGGCGCCAATCTACCTCCAGCCGCGGGCTGTCGAGGAACACGCCCTGCGGATCGCTGACCCGCAGGTCCGACAACACCATCCGCCCGTACAGCGACCCGTCGATCCGGCCGACCTTGATGTTCAGCCCGGATGCCGTCGTGTAACCGCCGATCTGGTCCGCCACCAGACGGCGGCCCGGATCGGTGTTGATGCCGAACAGCACCATCAGCACCAGCGCGACGAGACCGACGACGGCGATGCCCAGCCACTTCAGGATACGTTGCCACAATGGCCGCTTCTGCGTGGCGACGACGGTGTCGGGGGCCGTGTTCTCGACCATCAGAATGCCTGTCCGATCGAGATGTACAATGCGACCTTGCCGTCGCCCGGCCGCGGGTTCAGCGGCGTCGCCACGTCGACCCGGAACGGGCCGAAATTGGTGTAGAACCGCCCGCCGATGCCGGCGCCCCAGCGCAATGCCGAGAAGGTCGGCAGGCTGTCCTCGTAACTGTTGCCGGCATCGATGAACGGCACGATCCCGAAATTGCCGAAGCGATACCGCGCCTCTACCGCGAACTCGTTCAGCGATCGCCCGCCGACCGGGTTGCGCCGCGCGTCGGGGTCGGCCGGATCGACCGGTTCGAACGGGCCCAGTCGCTGGAAGCCATAGCCGCGCACCGATCCGCCGCCACCACCGTAATAGCGGCGCGACGGCGCCAGATCGTTGCGGTCGATACCCTGTATCGATCCGGCGCGCACCCGCCCCGCGATCACCAGGCTGTCGTTGATCGGGTAATAGGCGGTACCTTCCACCATCGTCCGAACATACGGGCGCACCCCGCCCCGTACCGACGTCTCGGGGCTGAGGTTCAGTTTCAGGCGATACCCCCTGGTCGGGTTCAGCAGGCTGTCCGACTGGTCGAACACCACCTGCCCGGGCAGTGCCGCGATCCCGAACGTGCCGCGCCGCCGCCGGCCTTCGGTAAAATCGTACACGTCCTCGTTCGTGCCGGTCAGTTCGACACCATAGGCATAGGTGAATTTCTTCTGCCAGATCGGTGTCGAATCATAGCTCCAGCGCATGGCGAGCGTGCCGATATAGGCCTCGTACGCGTCGTAATTCTGGTGGCTGGCATTGGCGATGATCGAGAAGGTCCGGTCGCGCCGCCCCGCGTTGGAACGGCGGAAGGTCGCACCCGCGCCCTGCTCCTGCGTACCGGCGACCAGCGTCCCGATCAGCGCGCCCTCGTCGGGGAACAGGTTGCGATGCGTCCAGCTGCCCTCGATCCGGGTGCCCTGCCCGGTCGAATAGCCGGCGGTTGCCGCCAGCGACCGCGCCGGTCCCTTGCTCTGGCGAACCAGCAGGTCGACCGCTTCGGTGCCGTCGGGGCCCGTTCGCCCCGTCCGCTGCGGCTCGACCGCCACGCTGTTGAACAGACCCGTGCCGACCAGTGCGTCGCGGAGATCGTCGGTCAGCCGCGCGTCGTACAGCTGGCCTTCCTTGTAGCGGGGGAAGACGTTCAGGTGATCGAGCCCGAACACCTCGTCGCCGGTCGTCACGATCCGCCCGAACGAGGATCGCGGCCCGGTGTCGACCGGCAGCGTGTACGCGCCGACCGGGTCGGGCGCCTGATCCTCCAGCAGGATATCGCGCTCGCCGACCTTGACGAAGGGGTAGCCCTGTTGTGGCAGGATCAGGCTGACATTCGCCTCGGCGCCCTGGATCCGCGCGGCCTCGATCGGGTCGCCGACCTTCAGCGGCAGATTGCGGCGCAGCAGGTCCTGGGGCACCGCCGGCTCGGCCCGGATGGTCACCGAGGACAAGGTGTACAGCCGTCCCGGCGTCGCCGTCAGGATCGCGCGGATGCGGCCGGCCTTGTCGCCCGCCGGTACTGCCGCGCCGTCGGCCGGTGCCGCCTGACCGGGGGCGGGAGCCGCTACGGTCGTCGGCGTCGGCTGCTCGATCGTCGAGACGGCGGTTGCGTCGTAATAGCCCAGCGAGCGCATCAGGCGCACCGCCAGCCCCTCGTCCTCACGCGCCCGTGCCGCCACCTGCGCACCGTTGGCGGCCTTGCCGCCACCCTCGCGCAGCGCCGACAGCGACTTGAACTCGTCGTCCAGGCCCAGCGGCTCCAGGCCGCGGACCACCGTGTCGTACCGGATCTCCGGCGCGTCGGTGCTGGCGACGACCGAATCCTGCAGCGGCGTCGTGTCGAAGCTGCCGAGCGGGGTCAGCGGCTGGGCCAGCGTCGGATCCTCGGGGCCAACCGGTCCCAGCGTGTCGCCGGTGTTCAGCGCGGCTCCGGTTGTCGCGCCGGGGGGCGTCTGCGTCGCGGGCACTGCCGGTGTCATCGCCTCCAGCGGCGCGTCGATGTCGCCGGACAGGGGCGGCAGCGCTGCATCGAACTCCGCCTCCGGCACGATCGGCGCGTTGCCCTGCGGGTCGGAAACGGGCGCGGCACCCGGCGCCTGGCTGGCCGCCGCCTCCGCATCGGGCCGGGGCGCGTCGGGGCCGCGCGCCGGCGCCGTACCGGGCTGAGCGAGCTGATCGGCCGCGAACGATGCGGAGGACGGGGCAGCGACCAGCGCGACGGCGAGCCAAAATTGCCGGCGATCTGAGGCGGTCACGCTAGTCTGGGTCCCCTTCACTCGGGGGCGGTCCGTATGCGGATCGGCCCCCTTCCAACCCCGGCAACGCGCAACGAGCCGCCGGGTTCATTCTCAACCTGATTTTACCGCATCTTTTACCGCGCCGCAGCACAGCCGACGACGCCGGCAATGGGGATCAGTACCGCATCCGCGCCACTACGCTGGACGGTGAGCATTCCCTGCTGGACCAGCCCGCCATCGGTCAGTTCGGTCTCGGTCGAGATGGCCATGTCGAGCGTGAATGCCATGTCCTGGGCACCGTACCGCGTGGTCGCGGCGAACCCGAACCCGCCCGTGCCCGACTGGCCGGTACGCGCATAATCCACCGCCTTCCCGTCGAACGCGATGCGCAGCGTCGCCGCCTCGGCAGTGGCGACGGCGATCAGCTTGCGGTCCGACACGCTCCACAGGAACGCCGCACATCCCTGACGCGGCATCGATTGCGGCGGCAGGGCGGACGGCAGCGGTGGCGCGGCAGGCACGGTGGCAGCCTGCATGCCCAGCATCATGAGGGGAAGCAGCACGATCATGCCGCCAACATTATCATCATCAGCCATGCCGGGTAAGCCGCCAGCGCCATCAGCGTGCCGAGCGGGAGCACGTCGGTCGCCGCCATCGGTCGCCCCGTCAGCTGCCTGAATATCACCACGCCCAGTCCGATCAGGCCGGCGCACAGCAGCACCGCCGGCAGCAATCGCCAGCCCAGCCACAGCCCGATCGCGCCGAACAGCTTGGGATCGCCCCCCCCCATGCCCTCGCGTCCCCGCCAGCGTCGATACCCGGCCGCGACCAGCGCCAGCAGCGCGAAACCGGCGATGCCGCCGATCGCGCGCTCGGCGGGCATCGGTGCCAGCCCGATCGCGCCGCCCGCCAGCCCCAGCACCGCCAGCGGCGCCACCAGTCGATCCGGCAGCCAGAACGCGCGCGCGTCCAGTGCGCCAAGGGTCAGCAGCAGCCAGCCGAACGTCGCGCCCGCCACCCCGGCGATGCCCGGCGCCACCCAGCCGGCACTCATGCCGATCAGCGCCGCCATCGCCTCGATCTGCCAGTGCAGTGGATCAATCCGCCCGCCGCATCGCCGGCACCGCCCCCGCAAGACAAGTGCGCTGACGAGCGGCACCAGTTCGAACGGCCGCAGCGGCCTTCCGCAGCCGTCGCAGGCGGATCGCCCCCGCATCACCGACCTTCCCCCGGTCCAGCGCAGCACCAGCGCCGCGGCAAAACTGCCGATCAGGGCGCCGAGCACCCCCAGCCCGACCGCCCAGACCCAGCCGTGCACCACTCCGTCAGTCACCCTTCTTCCGGATCAGGTAGCGATAGACGCCGAGCAGGTTGATCGCGAACAGCACGCTGTTCTGCGTGCCCAGCGCCCAGTCCTCCGTCAACCACGCCCCCGCGAACCACGCGACCGACGACGCGACGAAGATCACGAACGCCCACCCTGTCGGGCGCCGGCCCAGATCGAGCGAGACCAGCAACGCGGCGGTCATGCCGGAGATCGAGGCAAACCATTTGATCGCATCGGCAAATGTTTCCATTCACCAGGGTCGTAGCGCGCCGCCGGGCTTTTGCTATCGCGGACCTTCGATACTAGATCAAGATCAATCAGAATAACGAGAGGCCCGTCCGCCATGGCATCCGATCCCGTCGTCATCCTTTCCTATGCGCGCACGCCGATGGGCTCGTTCCAGGGCACGCTGTCGGGCGCCAGCGCCACCGACCTCGGCGCCGCCGCTGTCCGCGGTGCGGTGGAGCGGGCGGGCGTGCCGGGGGAGGCGGTCGAGCGCATCTATATGGGTTGCGTCCTGCCCGCCGGCCTCGGCCAGGCACCGGCGCGGCAGGCGGCGATCGGTGCCGGGCTCGGCACCCATGTCGAGGCGACGACCGTCAACAAGATGTGTGGATCGGGCATGCAGGCGGCGATCATGGCCGCGGATGCGCTCGCGGCCGGATCGGTCGACCTTCTCGTCGCCGGCGGCATGGAGAGCATGACCAACGCGCCCTACCTGTCGAAGAAGCATCGCACCGGCGCCCGCATCGGCCACGACACGATGTACGACCACATGTATCTCGACGGGCTGGAGGACGCGTACGAGCCCGGCCGCCTCATGGGCAGCTTTGCAGAGGAAACGGCGGCCGAGTACCAGTTCACCCGCGCCGCAATGGACGACTATGCGATCGAATCGCTCCACCGGGCGCAGCGGGCCCAGACCGGCGGTGGCTTCGACGACGAGATCGTGCCGGTCGCGATCGCCACCCGGAAGGGGGTCGATACCGTGACGCTCGACGAGCAGCCCGCCCGCGGCGACGTCGCCAAGATCCCGACGCTGAAGCCCGCCTTCTCGAAGGACGGCACGATCACCGCCGCAAACGCCTCCTCCATCTCGGACGGCGCCGCCGCGCTCGTCATGACCCGTGCCAGCGTGGCGGAGGGGCTCGGCGCGCGTCCGATCGCCCGCATCGTGGCTCACGCCGCCCACGCCCATGCCCCGGCGCTGTTCACCACGGCGCCCGTGTTCGCGATCCGCAAGGCGCTGGACAAGGCCGGCTGGACCACCGGCGATGTCGACCTGTTCGAGATCAACGAGGCGTTCGCCGCGGTGGCGATGATCGCGATGCGCGACCTCGACCTGCCGCACGACAAGGTCAACATCCATGGCGGCGCCTGCGCCCTCGGTCACCCGATCGGCGCCTCGGGTGCGCGCGTCATCGCGACGTTGCTGTCGGCGCTGCGCAAGACGGGCGGCAGACGCGGTGTCGCCGCCCTCTGCATCGGCGGCGGCGAGGCGACCGCGATGGCGGTGGAGCTGATCGACTGAATGACGCATCCCGCCGCACCGGCCTGGGCGTCGGTGCGGCTACATCAGTGCGGCGCGCGCCAGGTCCTTCTCGCGCCCGAACTCGATCAGCATCGCTCGCAACTCGGCTCGTGCGGGAATGAAGATGGGGGCACCGGCCACATCGATTTCCTCGCGGGTCGCAAGCTCCACCGGCCGCCACCCGGACGGGCGATTGATCGCAAAGCCGGCCATGAACTCGACAGGCATCCCGTCGATGCTCCACCTCAGGAACCGGGTCGATCGAAACAGGCGATCGTCATCGGCATCGGCAAAGGTCAATCTTAGTCCGGTCGCGAGCGATTCGATGTCGCGCACCGACAACAGCACATCGACGTCGCGAACGTCGATGCCCCGGTCGACGTACAGGGCGACCGCGGCGCTACCGATCACCCACCATGGATCGCGCGCGGCTGCCATCACCGCCGATACGGCGGACAAGGTCGCGGCAAGATCGTCGTTCAGGGCAATTCCTCGCCCGCATCCACGCCCCAGAGCGCGCCGACCTCGACGAAGCCGGCCTTGCCCTTTACATCCAGCCGGCACCAGCCGCCGCCGCACTCGCTGATCCGCCCGACCACGCCCGGCGCCGCGCGCCACGACACCGCCGCACCCGGCGACGGGCTGACGCGCATCTCGGCCGCATCGGGGCCGCGGACGTAAGCGGTACGCGTCCGGCGCAGCAGGTTGACGAGCATCCATCCGCCGGTGCCGTCCGGATCCTCCACCCGTCGCCATTCCTGGAAAACGCCGACCACCTTCACCGGCAGGTCGGCCCGCTGGTACAGCCAGGCGCCGGGATAGGTGCGCGCTGGCCCTGTCCGCATCAGCGCGCGACCGGCACCGATCGACATCCAGTAGGGCGGCTCGCGCGGTCCCTCCTGCGCCGCGCCGCCGGTGGCGGGCAGCGTCGAGCCGATAGCGACGAGGACGATGAGCGCGACGCTCGCGAAACGCATGACGATAATCCCTAGGCGGCGCTTTCCCGAACGCCGCGGCGATCCCTCCATCCACCAAAGTCGCCGTCCGATCAATCGCCCGCCCCGTCGTCCGCGCAGGGAAGTTCGCGGGGTTGCCCGTGTTGACGCGCCCCCCGGCGCGCGCCAAGCATCCGGCATGTCCGATCCGCGCCGCTGTCCCCACCCGCGGGTGGCCGTCACCCGCGAACTGCCCGATGCGGTCATGCGCCGCATGGACGATCTGTTCGACGCGCGGATGAACCGCACCGACACGCGGCTGTCGCCCGATGGCCTGCGTGCCGCTGTGGCCGATTGCGACGTGCTGGTTCCCACCGTCACCGACGCGGTCGATGCCGACCTGATCGCCGCCGCCGGACCACGACTGCGCCTGATCGCCAATTTTGGTGCGGGGGTGAACCATATCGATCTCGCCGCCGCCCGTGCGCGCGGCATCATCGTCACCAATACGCCCGGCGTCCTGACCGAGGACACGGCGGACATGACGATGGCGCTGATCGTCTCGGTCCCCCGTCGCCTGGCGGAGGGCGAGAAGCTGGTCCGTTCCGGCGAATGGCACGGCTGGAGCCCGGGCGGCATGCTCGGCCACCGGATCGGCGGCAAGGCGCTGGGCATCGTCGGCATGGGCCGGATCGGACAGGCGGTGGCGATGCGCGCGCGCGCGTTCGGGCTGTCGATCCATTATCACAACCGCCATCGCCTGCCGGCGGTGCTGGAGGGACAGCTCGGTGCCACCTTCCACGCCGATCTCGACGACCTGCTCGGGGCCGCCGACATCGTCACCGTCCACACGCCGCTGAATGCCGACAGCAGGATGCTGATCGACCGGCGGCGGATCGGGCTGATGAAGCCGCACGTCTTCCTCATCAACGCCAGCCGCGGCGGCATCGTCGACGAGGAGGCGCTCGTCGACGCGCTCAAGGGGGGCAGACTGGCCGGCGCCGGGCTTGACGTGTGGGAGCATGAGCCGCGGATCGATCCCCGCCTGCTCGCACTGCCCAACGTGGTCATGACCCCGCACATGGGCTCCGCCACGATCGAGGGTCGGGTGGCCTCCGGCGAGAAGGTGATCCAGAATATCCGGATGTGGGCAGACGGTCACCGCCCGCCCGATCAGGTCCTCGAAGGCTGGGTCTGATTTAAGTTACGCGTCCGCAACGGCGGGAACGATCGCTGCACTGCGGCATTCGCTGGACACCCCCGAGAGAACAGGAGTGTCCCATGAAGAAGATCGTGATGTCCGCAGCCCTGATCGCCTGCGGCCTGTCGATGTCGGCGTGCTCGACGCTGCGTGGTGCCGCGATCGGCGGCGCCGGCGGTGCTGGTGTCGCGGCGGCGACCGGCAACAGCGTCGAAAAGGGTGCCGCCGCCGGTGGTGCGGCCGGTGCGGTCGTTGGAACCGTCGTCGACTGACCTCAGCGGTCGATCGCGGGGCGGCGCGGCGCGTCGCCCCGGATCAGCCCACCGCTCCCTGCTGCTCGACCGGCACCGGCGTCAGTTCGTAAACCTGGAACTCGCTGCCGGGCAGCACCAGTCGCCAGCGGAACGGCCCGACCCGTTCGACCACGCCCACCAGGTCGCGCGCCTGATCCTCGCCATAACCCAGCGACGTATCGCCCGCCCGCTTCTGCCTGGCGCCCAGGAACACGTAACGCTGGTCCTCGTCCGGGTAGAGCCAGCCACCGGGCAAGGCGGTGCCGGTCTGCTTGGTGAAACTGACCCGCTCGCCGCTCTCGCTCCCCACATAGCAGAAGAACGGCGGCGATTTGCGGACGCCGGCCCGGTTCATCGTGATCGAGCGGCACTTGTACGATCCCGGTGGCAGCGCGGGGTGGTTTAGCGCGGCGTCCGGCTTCAGCAGGTCGCCTTCCGCCTTCAGCGATCGGGTGCCCCGCCGCCCCGCCTGCGCCCAGGCCGCCGCCCAGCCCGCGGGCAGCGCCTCGATGCGCTGGGCGTCGGCCATGCCGATGGTTCGGCGCCACGCCGGCTCCGGCGCCAGCGTGACCGTTGGCGCGGCTCGCAGCGGCTCCCGACGATGTCCGGCACAACCCGCCAGCGTCGCTGCCAGCGACAGTGAAAGGATGATGATGGTGCGCGACATGGCTTCCTCCCGCACCATGCCGGTCGCGGCAGGTGCTTTCGGCTGACGGTCGCGTCGGCGGGTCATCCACCGCCGCGATCCATGCCATCGGGAATGCGCCGACAGGGTTGACGAAAGGTTAAGCGCACGGCCAACCGACTGGTCCGGCGCGATGAAACGGGCAACCGCGCGATGCCGCCGCTCGTGAATGTCCGCCGCCTCGAACGGCGGCAGTCGCGCTCAATCGCCAGTCAGAATGCGGTCGACCAGCTGCCGCACCGTCGGCACGAAGCCGTTCGAATAGAATGGATCGCGCTGGAAGTTATAGGCAGCGTGCCCGGCGAACATCAGGTTCTGGTCGGTATCGCCACCATGCGCGATGTCCTGCAGCGTCTTCTGGATGCAGAAGCTGCGGGGATCGGCCAGCCGGCCGGTCGAGTTGGTCTCGGTATCCGCCCAGCTCGAGAACAGGCACTGCGACAGGCAGCCCATGCAGTCCGCCTGGTCCTTGCGCACCACCTTCGCCTCGTCGGGCGTAACGAACACCAGCGTGTTGTCGGGCGTCTTCATCGCCAGCTGGAAACCCTGGCCGAACCACTCGCGCGCGCGCAGCAGGTCGCCCTGCGTCACCCAGAAATTCTTGCCCTTCACCCCCACGTCGAGCTGGAAGATGTGGTCGCCCGCCTCCTGCGTCGAGAAAGCGATCTGCCGCTCCGATCGCGACTCCAGCGCGCGCAGGAACGGATTGCGCACCGCCGACGAGTAGAAGCCGGTCGGCGAGAAGCGGTGGAGCAGCACGTCGCCCTCGGCGATCGTGGTCAGCTTCTGCTTCCACCCGTCCGGGATCGGGCTTTCCTGCGTCAGCAACGGACGGGTGCCGTACTGGAAGGCGATCGACCCCAGTTCGGGATTGTCGATCCACTCGTTCCAGTCGCGCAGGTACCAGACGCCGCCGGCCATCACGATCGGCGTGGTGTCGGGGATGCCGCCTTCGCGCATCGTCTCGCGCAGCGCCTTCACGCGCGGATACGGGTCCTCCGGCTTCAGCGGATCCTCGGCATTGGACAGGCCGTTATGCCCGCCCGCCAGCCACGGATCCTCGTACACCACCGCCGCCAGCCACTCCGCCGCCTTGGAATAGGCCCGCTTCCACAAGGCGCGGAAGGCGCGACCGGAACTGACGATCGGCAGGTACGACACGTTGTAGGACGAGGTGATCTCGGACAGCTTGTACGGCATGCCCGCGCCGCAGGTCACGCCCGCCACCATGCCGCGCGTCCGCTCCAGCACGCCGTGCAGGATGCGGGGCGCGCCGCCCATCTCCCACAGCACGTTGATGTTGATCGCGCCCTTGCCGCCGGCGATCTCGTACGCCCGCTTCACCTGCTCGACCGCACCGTCGATGGCGTACTGCACCAGCTCCTCGTGCCGCTCGCGGCGGGTCAGCGCGCGATAGATCTGCGGGATGATCTTGCCGTCGGGATCGTAACTGTCGGCGTTGACTGCGGACACGGTACCGATGCCGCCCGCCGCCGCCCAGGCGCCCGCCGACGCGTGGTTGGTCGCGGCGACGCCTTTGCCGCCTTCCACCAGCGGCCACACTTCGCGGCCGTTGTAGACGATCGGGGTAAGGCCTTTGAACACGACTGGGGTAACCTTCGGCGGATGAAAGTCGATCCCTATAGCGAATGCCCGCGCCCACGCGAGCGAAACATCGACCCGCCCCACCGTGTCAGCCGAGCGCCCCCGCCTGGCCCAGCGCCGCTTCGTACAGCGCCCGGTACCGCACGATCATCGCGGCCTCGTCGTAATGCGCCGCCGCCAGCACGCGATTGGCCGCACCGACCTGCCGGCGAAGCGCGCCATCGTCGACCAGCGCCTGGATGGCGTCGCGCAGCCGCACCTCGGTCGCCCATTGCGCGATAAACGGCCGGTTTTCGGCTGCGACCATCTCGGCGATGTCGCCGGTCGGCATCGCCGCCACGGGCAACCCGGCCGCCATCGCCTCGACGATCGCGGTCGGGAACTGCTCGCTGACCGACGGCAAGGCGACCATGTCGAACAACCCCAGATATTTGTACGCGGGCACGTCGGCGGCCAGCACCGTCACCCGTTCCTCGATCCCCATCGCCGCCGCGGCGCCCATGATCGCCTCCCGCTCGGGCCCCTCTCCGATGAAGACGATCCGGAACCTTCCCGCCAGCCCCCCGGCGGCACGGATCAGCGCGGTCGGGTTCTTCGCGGCCGTCAGCGGCGCCGGCACGGCGATCGCCACCTCGCCGTCGGTCTTGGCGAAGCCGGGCAGCGCACGCGGCTTCGGCTGCGCGGCATAGGCTGCGGTGGCGATACCGTTGACGATCCGGTGAACGCGGGACCGCTGCTGCTTCCACGGCCCCAGCGCGATGCGCTCCAGCGTGCCGGACGGCACCACCAGCGCATGCGCCGCCGGCATCGCCATGCGCCGGTACAGGTTCCGCTCCAGCTTCAGGCCGGTCGCCTCTTCCGGGCCGAACCCGTCCTCGTGATGGACCAGCGGCGGCAGCGCCGGCCGCTTGCCCGTCCCGAACACCCGCCGCGCCATCACGCCGTCGATCGCATCCCAGCCATAGGTCAGGACCAGGTCGAACCGGCGCATATATCGGGCGATCGCCTCGTATCGCGCCACCGAAGGACGGCCGGCGAGCGGCGGCGCATTCTGCGCCACCTCGTACGAGACACCCGCCGGGATCGTCGCCACGCCGCCCAGGGCAGCCGGGTCGGCGGAGACGATCACATGCCGTGCTTTCCCCCCGAATGCGGCCATCAGCCGTGCGGTGCGCGCCGCCTTGCCCGAAGGGCCGAAGGAGCCGTGGAGGTGCAGGATCGAGATCGGAGCCGTCATGCCCTTCCCGATAATCGTTCCGGCGCGACTTGACACTCATTTGCGTTCTGGGAACCTGTAGGCGCCTGCTGCGTTGCGGAAGGTCAGGTTGAAAAAGGGAGTTCAATCATGCTGAAGAAGCTTCTCGTGTCCGGGTGCGCCGCCGCATTGTGCGCCGCGCCTGCCCTCGCCGCTCCGGCTGCCAACCCGGCATCGTCGCTGTCGATCAAGTCGGCTGCCCGCGCCTCCACCTCTTCCCGCCAGTCGCAGAAGCTGGCCGCACCCGGCGCGATTGTCGGCCTGGTGCTTGCCGCCGCCGTGATCGCAGGCGGCGTCTTCATCGTCGTCGATGACGACGACGATTCCGACAGCAACTGATCGCACGACCCATCGTAACGAGGGGGCGGGTTCGAAAGAGCCCGCCCTTTTTCGTGCCGACGATTCGACATGGCGGGGCCATTCCGGCGGCCACTGCCGAGCCTACGCCACCCCAGCGCACCCATCCCGAGCTCCGCTCGCCTAAAGTTTGACGGGCTACGACCTCCGTACCGACGGCGAGCGAAACGGAGGCTCATCGAGCAGGCAGGTAAACCGTCCGCTCGATCACACCTGATACCTCGAGCGATCGGCGAACTGCCCCGCGCGCCGGAATGCCACCGAGCCGGAAATTAGCGGCGGCGCGCATCCCCAAACGGCCGTCCGGATCCGACCTTCGGGTGTGATCCATCCAGACTGAACCACTCACGGCGAACACCCCGGCGAAGGCCGGGGTCCAGTGGAAGGGCGGCAGAGAGGGCCGTTGCGTAACGTCAAGCCGGCCGTCGCAACGGGACCCCCGCCTTCGCCGAGGTGGTGCTTCGTCCTGGATGAATGGCAGTCCAGCTCTTCGTCGGACAATCGCTCCGGCAACTATCCACCGCGCCCGCCGCCCCCGGCCCGGCCGCCGGCAACCGGCGCGTAAGTCAGCCGGCCTCGCCCGTCGCGATACGTCGCACCCGCTCGGTGAAGCTCGCCTCGGAAAGGCGGATCCGCCGGCGGATCATCGCCGCCATCACCACGAAGCCGCTCAGCAGCATCGCCCAGGTCGCCGGTTCCGGCAGGCGCGATCCGGTCTTCACCGCCGCGAAGCTCAGGTCGGCGACCGCCACCGGCCCCCGTCCGCTGACATGCACCCGCGCAATGTCGCCCAGTCCGGTCAGCGTCAGTCGCTCCGCCGCGCCGCCCGTGTCGCTGCGATCGGCCACGCCGAGCATTCGACCGGAAGCGTCATAGGCGGTGATCATCGCCCGCGATCCCGCATCGACGTCGATCGATACCGAGTCGGTCCAACCCTTTTTCGTCGGATCCGCCGGATCGACGAACATCAGATCGTAATCGGTCGCAGACGGCGTACACGCGACCGCAGCCGGGTCGCAGCGCAATGCGGCGCTGCGCACCACCATGCCCGCGGGTACCCGGTCCAGCCCGATGGCGGCCGTCGCCGGCACGGCGATCGCCGCCGCCGCCACTGCCATCGCCACCCCGACCGACCGCACCTGATCCATCCCGTCCATCATAACCGGGACGCATCTTAATCCGGGGTTCATCCGATCTCAAGACGGCTACGGGGCTCAGGCGAACGCGTCCTTCCCGATATGGGTCACGCGGCACGCCAGGTCCGCCTCTCCACTGGCGACGACGTAATGCCCGCCGGCGTCGACGATCCCGGTCGTGAAGACGACGTTGTCCAGGTACATCAGGTCCTTGATCGGCTCGGTCAGGTGCGGCGCCGGTTCCAGCAGCGGCTCGTGCCGGTTCCGGATCACGCGGGAGGGATCGGCCGCATCCAGGATCGTCCAATAGGTGCGATAGATGCCGACCATGCCGGCCGGCTCCACCCCGTGCCACAGCGTCAGCCATCCCCCGTCCGTCCTGACCGGCGGCGCGCCGCCGCCCATCCGCGCGGTTGCCACGGTCGCCGCATGAGGTCGTATGCCCGGCCGGTCGCATGGCTTCCAGTGAAGCGCATCGGGCGACGTCGCCAGATTGATCGACGGTCCCGCCCGCCACTCGCTGCCCGGGGGATAGGCGAAATACAGATCGCCCAGCGGCCGCGTCTGCGCCCAGTATCGGCCGTCGATCAGCCCTTCGAAGATCAGCATGTCCTTGTTCTGATGGTCGAGGACGATGCCCTCCAGCGTCCAGTCCACCGCATCCCGGCTGGTGTAGAGCGTCGTCGAGTGTCGCTCCGGGCTGACCGAGCAGGTCGTCATCAGCCAGCGTCCGTCCTCCCCGTCGCCCACCCGGCTGATCCGCGCGTCCTCGACGCCGTAGCATTGGTAGTCCGCGGCCGGCACGATCGCGCGCTCGTAATGGATCGCCTCCACCCGGGTGCCGTCCGCCGACAGCTCGACCGGCAGCAGCCACGACAGGCTGGTCAGCGCCATCACCTTCCACCCGCCGCCCCGCATCATGAACTTGCGCGGATCGGCGGTGTCGACCAGCTGCAACGGCCAGGGATCGAGGACATAGCCCTCCGGCGTCCAGCGGATCGCGTGGACATGGCCGTCGCGGATCGGGTGGCGCAGCGCCTCCGCCACCCGGACCATCATCAGCAGGTTGCCGTTCGGCAACCGCGTCAGCCCCGGATTGAACGCCCCCAGGATATAGGTTTCGGCATCCACCTTCCCGGCCAGCGGGGATCGGGACAGGTCGATGTCGTGCGGCGTCAGCACCAGTGCGTCGAAACTCATCGCGGGTCTCCCTACTCGGCCGGCTGCGCCCGCGGTACGATCACCAGCTGCTGGACCACCGTTCGGGTTGGCTGGGTGAGCAGGTACTGCACGCCGACCGCGATGTCCTCGGCGCGCAGCATCGTCTCGTCGGCGATCTGGCGGCGCTGCTCCTCCGGGGACACGTCGGGCATCTGCATGTCCGATCCCGTCTTGCCGGGCTCGACCAGCGCGACCCGGATGCCCTTGGGCCCGAGTTCGCGGCGCAGCGCCTCCGAAAGGCCGGCGATGCCCGCCTTGATCCCGGCATAGACGGTCGATCCCGGTCCCAGCACATGCGCGCTCATCGACCCGATCAGCACCAGGTCGCCGCCCTGGCCCATCCGTTCCGATGCGGCCTTCGCGCCCATCAGATAGGCGGTGAAATCCAGCGCGATGGCCTGCTCGATCGCGCCGGCGCTCATGTCGCTCAGCCCTTCCGCGGCGGTCGCGGCGTTCATCACCGCGATGTCGATCCCGCCCAATGCGGCGACCCCTTCCTCGATGAAGCGCGCGGGCGCGCCCGGCTCTGTCAGGTCGATCGTCGCGCCGCTGCCCTCGCCCACTTGCCCGATCCGCACGAGCGCGTCGGCGAGATGGTCGGGATCGCTGCCGCCGATGAAGACCCGCGCACCCTCCGCCGCCAACAGCACCGCGATCGCCCGCCCGATGCCCGTGGTGCCGCCGGTCACGACCGCGCGTCGCCCTTTCAGGCTGCGGACGGCGGTATGGGCATCGCTTACGGGCACTTCGGGATTCATCGGCAGTAATCCTCTTACTGTTCGGCATTCGAGACGCGCTGCGCTGGACGCGGTTCCGCCGTCCCCCAAAAGGACCATGAAGCCGCGACGTCCGCGGCCTAGCAGGATGTCCGATGATGAGGATGCCATGAACTGCGCGCGGTGGAGCATCCGGTTCGCACCCGCGATCCCCATCCTGCTCGGCGCAGCGGCGGCAGCCCCGGCGCGGGTCGATCCGCCGCGGCAATGGCCGTTGCCGGCGGCCGACGAGGTCGATCTGGCGGCGGTATGGCCGATCGATCGCCAGCCGGCGGTGGGTGACTCCTTCGACGCGGCGACCCGTCCGGCGCCGTTCCCGCTGCTGCCGCTGCGCCACTGCGGCATCGCCGATTGCCTGCGCCCGGCGCCCGATGCCCGCTTCGTCGAGCCCGCCGACGACGCACCGCGCCTGGCCGAGCTGCTGACGACGCTGCCGGTCGCCACGCCGCTCGACCGACGTCACGCCGTCATCGCCCTGTGCGCACTCGTGCTGACCGCGCTGGTCTGGCGCAACCGCAGCCGCCGGTCGCGCGCGACCTACTGACCGTCGGTTACCGCTCGCCGTCGAGCCGCGCCAGCAGCCGCCCGACCGCCGCCTCCACGTCCGGCTCGGCCAGCGTCGGCGTGTGGCCGATCCCCGCCACCGTCACCAGTTCCGCGCCGGGCAGGCTGGCCGCCATCCGCGCCGCCGTCTCCGCGCCCAGCAGATCGGATCGCCCGCCGCGCACAATCGTCACCGGCAATCCGCTCAATCCCGCCAGTGCCGACCACATGTCGGGCCCCGCCTCCGCGCCCGGCACCCGGAACGGCTCGGCGATGCGCATGTCGTAATCCAGCACCACCCGCCCCGATGAGCTCAGCCGGTGCGTCCGCTTCGCCATGGCCAGCCACTGCTCCAGTCCCCAGTCCGGATAGACGTCGCGGTTGGTGTCCTGCACCGCGCGCGCCGCGTGCAGCCAGGTCGGCCAGCTCGATGCCTTGCCGACATAGCTGCGGATGCGGGTCAGCCCGCCCGCCTCGATCGCCGGACCGATATCGTTGATCAGCGCCCCGGCCAGCCGCCCCCGCGCCGGCCCCGCCAGCAGCATCGTCACGATCCCGCCCAGCGAGGTGCCGACCATCGCGAACCGGTCGATCCCCTGCTCGCCCAGCAGCGCCTCGATGTCCTGCACGTACGTCAGCGGGACATAGGTCATCGCGTCCTTGGCATAGCCGCTCTCGCCGCGCCCGCGCAGGTCGACCGCGATCACCCGCCGCTTGCCCGACCAGCGCTGGCCGAACTCGGCGAAGTCGCGCGCATTGCGGGTCAGTCCCGGCACGCAGACCAGCGGTATCGCATCGGCATCGCCGGGATAATCGCGCGCGTGCAGCCGCACCCCGTCGTTCGACCACCAGTGGATATCTGCGTAAGCGGCCATGTTGCACCCCGGTCTGCGGCGCCCCCATATCACCGCATGCCCGTGACCCCGCAAGCTTATGCGCCCGCCGCCCCGCTCCTGTCGCTCGGGCCGGACTTCTGGGATCCGGTGACAGCCGCCGATTTCCCGCAGGCACGGCTCCGATTCCGCAACGATCGCGCCGCGGCGCAGGTCGGGCTCGACACGCTGGACGACGCGGAATGGGTCGCGCACATGGCCCGCTTCGTGCCCCTGCCGGATACGCTGCCGGGCCCGCTGGCGCTCCGCTATCACGGCCACCAGTTCCGCCAGTACAATCCCGACATCGGCGACGGCCGCGGCTTCACCTTCGCGCAGTTGCGCGGTCACGACGGCCGCATGATGGATCTCGGCACCAAGGGTTCGGGCCAGACGCCGTGGAGCCGCTTCGGCGACGGTCGCCTGACGCTGAAGGGCGCCGTACGCGAAATCCTGGCGACCGAGATGCTGGAGGCATTGAACGTCCCCACCTCGCGCACCCTGTCGGTGATCGAGACCGGCGAGGAACTGCATCGCGGCGACGAGCCGTCGCCGACCCGCTCCGCCGTCCTCGTCCGGCTAGGCCACGGTCATATCCGCATCGGCACCTTCCAGCGGCTGGCCTGGCTGCGTGACGAGGACAACATGCGCCGCCTCGTCGCCTATGTCCTCGCCAGCCTCTACGATCGGCCCGGCGACGATCCGGTCGAGCTTCTCCATCTCGTCGTCGCCCGCGCCGCGACGCTCGCCGCGCGCTACATGGCGGCCGGGTTCGTCCACGGCGTGCTCAATTCCGACAACATCAACGTCACCGGCGAAAGCTTCGACTACGGCCCATGGCGCTTCGCCCCGACCTGGGATCCCGCCTTCACCGCCGCCTATTTCGACCATGCCGGCCTCTACGCCTTCGGCCGCCAGCCGGAGGCGATCGGCTGGGACGTCGCGCAGCTCGCCGCCTCGCTGCGGCTGATCGCCGACAGCGATCCGCTGATCGCCGCGCTGGAGGGATTCGCCCCCGCCTTCCAGTCGGCACTGCCCGCCGCGATCCTCTGGCGGCTCGGTCGCAGTTCCGTCGACGATGCCACCGATCGCGCCACCGCGCGCACCGTCGAATCGGTGCTGCGCGAGACGCAGGCGCCGCTCGACCGCTTCTTCTTCGACGCGTTCTCCACCAATCTGCCGGCCGGCTATGGCCCGGAATGGGACACGCTGCGCGCCGCCATCGCGATGCATCCGCCGCGTCGCGCCCGCACCGGCGGCTACTGGTCGGGTGCCCCCGCGGCCATGCTGATCGACGAGGTGGAGGCGCTGTGGAGCCCGATCGCCGAAGCGGACGACTGGGGCCCGCTCCATGCCAGGATCGCCGCCATCCGCACCATGGGCGCCGCCCTCGCGTGAACCGAACTCCCTTGCTACAGCAGCGGCCATGGCCGAACTGATCTCGTACGAACCGGCGACCGATGCCGAACTCGCCCGCCTGCCTGTCGGCGATGCCGATACCGAAGTCGCGGCGGCACGCGCGGGCTGGCCGGAATGGGCGGCACGTCCGCTCGCCTTCCGTGTCGAAACGATGCGCCGCTTCGCCAACATCGTCCGCCAACGGCACGAACCCTTCGCCGACCTGATCGCACGGGAGACCGGCAAGCCGCTGTGGGAGGCGCGGACCGAGGTGGATTCGGTGATGGCGAAGGTCGACATCTCGGTCGCCGCCTATGCCGATCGCACGTCGCAGCGCCGGATGGAGGGTCAGATGGGCGCGCGCGTCGCCGTCCGCCACAAGCCGCACGGCGTCCTCGCGGTGCTCGGCCCCTATAATTTCCCGGCGCACCTGCCCAACGGCCACATCGTCCCGGCGCTGATCGCGGGCAACGCCGTCGTCTTCAAACCGTCCGAGAAGACGCCGGCGACCGGCGCCTTCCTCGTCGAATGCCTGCACGCCGCCGGCGTCCCGGAAAACTGCGTCCGCCTGCTGATCGGCGGCCCAGAACAGGGCCGGGCCCTCTCCGAGCATCGTGGCATCGACGGGCTTCTGTTCACCGGCTCGGCCCGCACCGGCCTCGCCCTGAACCGCCAGTTCGCCGACCGGCCAGAAAAGATCCTCGCGCTCGAGATGGGCGGCAACAACCCGATCGTCGTGTGGGACACGCCCGACATCCACACCGCCGCCGTCCTCGTCGTCCAGTCCGCCTTCACCAGCGCGGGCCAGCGCTGCACCGCCGCCCGCCGCCTGATCGTCGACGAGAAACTGTCCGCAGCCCTGCTGGCGGAGATCGACGCGATCCTCGCCCGCCTGATCGTCGGCGCGCCCCACGACAGTCCCGCCCCCTTCATGGGCCCGGTGATCGACAACGAGGCCGCCGACCAGCTGACCGAGGGGTTTCTGGCGCTGCTGATGCGCGGCGCCCGCCCGATCCGCCACCTCGAACGGCCGGTGCCCGATCGCCCCTTCCTGCTGCCCGCGCTGATCGACACCACCACGCTCGCCGACCGTCCCGATGTCGAGCTGTTCGGGCCGATCCTGCAGGTCATCCGCGTCGCCGATTTCGACGCCGCCATCGCAGAGGCGAACGCCACCCGCTACGGCCTGTCCGCCTCGCTCGTCAGCCAGACGCCGTCGCTCTACGACCGGTTCTGGGCGGGCGCACGCGCCGGCATCGTCAACTGGAACCGCCCGACCAACGGCGCCGCGTCGAACGCGCCGTTCGGCGGCATCGGCCATTCGGGCAACCACCGTCCCTCGGCCTATTACGCCGCCGACTATTGCGCCTATCCGGTCGTCTCCAGCGAGGCGGAGGCGGCGCGCGCCTCGATCGGTATCGGCCTGCGCGACGGCTGAATTTTAGTTCGTGACACTTCGGTGACGGTCGGGGCAAGGGAGCAGCCATGTTCCGCCGCCTTTTCCTGCCCGCCGTGCTGGCTGCCACGCCCGGCCTCGCCGCCGCCCAGACCAGCCAGGACGAACAGGCCTGGATCAACCTGACCGTCCAGGGTCCGGTCGCCGGCGACATCGTCTATTTCGCTGAGGTGCAGCCGCGCCTTGGCGACGGCGTCTCCCGCCTCGACCAGCTGATCCTGCGCGGCGCCGTCGGAGTGCGCGTCACGCCCCGCCTCACCCTTTTTCAGGGCTATGCCCATGTCGCGCAGCCGATCGCCGGCGGCCGCGACCGGAACGAGGAGCGCAGTTTCCAGCAGGTCACGTGGCTGCCCCCCGTGGCCACCGGCGAACTCACCTCGCGCACCCGTCTCGAGCAGCGCTTCCGCTCCGACGGCGACGACACCGGCTGGCGCCTGCGCGAGATGCTGCGCTACGAACTCCCGCTGAAGGGCACCGGCGTCCGCCCGCTGGGCTCGGTCGAAGCGTTCGTCCATCTGAACGACACCGACTGGGGCACCCGCCACGGCTTCGACCAGGTCCGCACCTTCCTGGGCGTCGAGGTGCCGATCTTCGGCAAGTCGACCGCCGAACTCGGCTATCTCAACCAGGTGATCGACCAGACCGGCGGGCGCACCGCCGTCAACCACGTCGCCTCGATCAGCGTCTTCATCCGCCACTGATCGCGGGGGCTGGCCGCCGCCGCCATTCCCCTCTAGACCGGGTGCGATCTCCGCAGTGCAGCACCTCGCGGCGAGCCGGCCCCGGCCGCGCTCCGCCGCCACCGTCGCGTGCGCGGATCACGATGCAACCACCAGATCCGGACGACCGAGTGCTGAGCCAGGAAGATATCGCTGCGATGACGATCGAGGATGGCGCGTTCATCGACGGCAGCTGTACCGTCGTCGAACCCCATGGCCTGATCCTGCGCCGCGGTGCCTATGTCGGTGCGGAGGGCTTCATCGACGCGACCGGCGGCGTCGAGATCGGCGAGGCCGTGCGGATCAGCTATCGCTGCATGATCATCTCGAACACCCACCATATCAGCCGCTCGGTCTGGCGCCGCAGCCGCGAGGGCGATCGCCACCGCCCCGTCCTGATCGAACGCGGCTGCTGGCTGGGTGCCGGCGTCACCCTCTATCCGGGCGTGACCGTGCGCGAGGGGTGCGTCGTCAACGCCGGCGCCGTCCTGTCGCACTCGACCGAGGCGAACGGCCTCTACTGCCCCCCGTCCGCGACCCGGATCAAGGACCTCGACATCACGCACGACCTGCCCCTCGAACTCGCCGCCGAACCCGCCTGACGAAACCGGGCGAGGCCGCATGGGCGCCGGTCGATCCGCTCAATCCTCCCCCGCCAGCGCCGCCTCCACCTCCGCCACGGTCACGCCGAACGCAGCGGCGAGGCCGCTGACCGACGCGCCCCGCCGCGCCAGTTCGCGCATCCGCCCCAGATCGACGATCGTCGCATAGGTGCGCGTGTCGCGCTGTTCGCGCACCACGTCCTTGCGTCCCGACGACCGCGGGCGCCGCGCCGCGTCGGCATGCGGATCGCTGGTCACCCGGCGCTCCTCGTCGCGCCGCTGCTCCCGCGCCTGCTCGCGGCGCCGCGCCTCCGCCTCCCGCGCGGCGGCCCGCGACTCCAGCCGTTCGCCCGCCGTCGCCGTTCGCTCGCGAACGCGCAGCTCGCGCGCCGCCGCCCGCTCCGCCGCGCGGTCGCCCTGGGTCAGGTTCGATCGCACGCGCAGGTTGCCGGTCGGCGGCCCGCCCCAGCTCTTGTCGACCATCGCCCTCAGGCTCCCGGCTGCTTCGCCATCCAGTCGCGCAGCTTCTTCTCCAGCACCGGCATCGGCAGCGATCCCGTGTCCAGCACCTCGGCATGGAAGGCGCGCGGGTCGAACCGGCTTCCCTGCTTCGCCTGCGCCTCGGCCTTCAGCTTCAGGATGGTCAGCTGGCCGATCTTGTACGCCAGCGCCTGGCCGGGAATCGCGATATACCGTTCCACCTCGGCGGTCGCGTCGGTCTTCCCCATCGGCGAGTTGGCGAGCATGTACGCGATCGCCTGGTCACGGCCCCATCCCTTGGCGTGGATGCCGGTGTCGACCACCAGCCGCATCGCGCGCAGCATCTCGTCGGACAGGCCGCCCATCCGCTGGTACGGATCGGTCTCCAGCCCCAGCGGGCCGTACAGCGTCTCCGCATAGAGCGCCCATCCCTCGACATAGGCGGTGTTGCCGCCGAACCGCATGAACGCCGGCAGCGCGACATTCTCCTGCGCCAGGCTGATCTGGAAATGATGCCCCGGCACCGCCTCGTGCAGGTACAGCGTCTCCATTCCCCACAGGTACCGGGTCGGCAGGTCGTAGGTGTTGTAATAGAAGATGCCCGGCCGCGATCCGTCGGGCGATCCCTGCTGGTACGATCCGCCCGCATCGGTCTTCGCGCGGAAATCGGGTACCGGCCGGATCTCCAGCGGCGATTTCGGCACCAGCGAGAATTGCGTCGCGATCTTCTGGTCGACGCGCTTGCCGATCGCCTCGTATCCCTCACGCAGCTGCGCGGCCGTCTTCGGCTGGAACTTCGCGTCGGTGCGCAGATAGTCGAAGAACTGCGCCAGCGTTCCCTTGAAGCCGACCGCCTGCCGCTGCGCCTCCATCTCGCGCGTGATCCGCGCCACTTCGGACAGGCCCAGCCGGTGTACCGCGTCCGCCTTCATCGCCAGCGTCGTACTCGCCTCGATCCGGTAATCGTAGAGCGCCGCACCGCCCGGCAGCGCCGACAGCCCCACCGTGTCGCGCGCCTTCGGCAGATACTCGTTCGCCAGGAAATCGCGGAACTTGCGATGCGCCGGGGTGATCACGTCGCGCACCTGCGCGGCATAGGCCGCGGTCAGCGCGGCGCGCTCCCCCGCAGGCACCGTGTCGGGGAACATCGTCACCGGTGCGTAGAACACCGATTTCTCCACTCCCTGGTCGATCAGCGCGTCGAACTGCGCGATCATGTTGGTCACGACCAGTCTCGGCTGCACCACGCCCTTCGCCATGCCCTCGCGCATCAGCGCGATCGCCCGGTCGTACAGCGCGGCATAGCCGGCGTTGCGAGTCAGATTGTTGCGGTAATCCGCCACCGTCTTGAACGGTGCACCGCCCTTGCCGCTCGCGAAATCGGGATAGAAGGTCTGGAACCCGCCGAAATGGTTCAGCGGCAACAGCCGCGTCACCGCCAGTATCCCGGGTGCGAAGCCACGCAGGTTGATCTCCGCCTGGTTGCGGAACACGTCGTACGCGATCTGGTCGACCGGGGTCAGCTTCGCCCGGTCGATCGCCTTCAGCCCGGCCAGATCCGCCTCGACGTTGCGCTTCTCGGTCGCGGTCCGCTCGTCGGTCAGATACTCGCCGAACCGGTCGGCATAGCGCATGTCGCCGCGGAAGATCGCGCTGATCGGGTCCAGCTTCAGGTCGCGCTCGTCGCTGTCGTAGAACAGCCGCTTCAGCTTCGCGTCCTCGGGTCCGTCGCCCGGCAGCGGCGTCGGCGGCGGCAGCGCCTGGCCGATCGCGGGGGCGGCGGTGCAGAGAAGCAGGGCGGCGAACAGGATGGAACGCATGAAGGTCCTTCGGCAACGGCATGTCGCTTGATGGCAACCGCTTATCGCGGGGCGACGCCCCGCGAAAGCAGGACTAGCGGCGGGCCAAGCATATGTCGCTTTCGCCGGCGCGGCGGCGGGGCCATCTGCCGATCATGGCGACGCTCCTCGATCCCACAGCGCGCGGCCGGGTCATCCTGGTCGGTGCCGGCCCCGGCGACCCCGGCCTGCTCACCGTCCGCGCGGTGGAGGCGCTGCGCGCCGCCGACATCGTCGTCCATGACGGCCTGATCGACCCGCGCGTGCTCGACATCGCGCCACCCGCGGCGCAGCGCATCTCGGTCGCCAAGCGCCGCGCCCGCCACACCTTGCCGCAGGAGGCGATCAACGCGCTGATCGTCGCGCATGTCCGCACCGGCGCGCTGGTCGTCCGGCTGAAGGGCGGCGACCCGTTCATCTTCGGCCGCGGTGGCGAGGAGGTGGAGGCGGTCCGCGCCGCCGGCCTGCCGGTGGAGGTCATCCCCGGCGTCTCCGCCGCGCTCGGCTGCGCGGCAGAGGCGATGCTGCCCCTCACCCACCGCGACCACAGCTCGGCGGTGTCGTTCGTCGCTGGCCAGTGCAAGGGACTGGCGGAGCAGGACTGGTCCGGCCTCGCCGGGCAGGGTCGCACGCTCGTCATCTACATGGGCGTCGCGACCGCCGCCGCCATCGCCGACAAGCTGATGGCCGACGGCGTCGCGCCCGACATGCCCGTCGCCGTGCTGGAACGCGGCACGCTGGAGGGGCACCGCGCTCTGCGCACGCTGCTCGCCGATCTCGGCCAGATGGTCGACCGCGAAAAGGTCGGCAGCCCCGCGATCATCGTCGTGGGAGAGGTCGTGATGCTGTCCGATGCACAGGACAGGCTGGGTCGCTGGGCCCGCGTGGCGGAGGGGATGGAGGCATGAAGATCCTGACCGGCAACGATCTGGCGTCGGGCGACGTGACGTGGTGGACCGGCACCGGCTGGTCCCGCCATATCGAGGACGCGACCGACGTCGGCGACCAGGGGGAGGCGATCGCCCGTGCCGAGGAGGGCGCCCGCCGCGTCAACGTCCCCTATGTGATAGAGGCCAGCCTGACCGCCGACGGCCCCCGCCCCGCCCACATCAAGGACCGCATCCGCGCCCTCGGCCCCACCGTCCGCGCCGACCTGACCCTGAAGCCCGCAGACCCGACCGCGGGCAGCTGGGTCATCTAGATTGCTCCCCTCCCTGTCAGGGAGGGGCCGGGGGTGGGTGGCGGCCTGGTGATACGGCCCCGCCTGCGAAGACCGATCCGTATCACGAGCAAGATGCCACCCCGACCTCTCCCTGTCAGGGAGGGGAGTGAGGACCAGAATGTACAGATACGACCAGTACGACCAGTCGATCGTCGATGCCCGCGTCGACGAATTCCGCGATCAGGTCGCCCGCCGCCTGTCGGGCCAGCTGACCGAGGACCAGTTCAAGCCGCTCAGGCTGATGAACGGCCTCTATCTGCAGCTGCACGCCTATATGCTGCGCGTCGCCATCCCCTATGGCACGCTGGACGGCCGCCAGATGCGGATGCTGGGCTCGATCGCGCGCCGGTACGATCGCGGCTATGGCCATTTCACCACGCGCCAGAACCTGCAGTTCAACTGGATCAAGCTGGAGGATACGCCCGACATCCTCGCCGACCTGGCGACCGTCGAGATGCATGCCATCCAGACCAGCGGCAACTGCATCCGCAACATTTCGTCCGACCAGTTCGCCGGCGCCGCCGCCGACGAGGTCGCCGACCCGCGCCCCTGGGCCGAGCTGATCCGCCAATGGTCGACCTTCCATCCGGAATTCAGCTACCTGCCTCGCAAGTTCAAGATCTGCGTGATCGCCGCGGGCGAGGATCGCGCCGCGATGCGCCTGCACGATATCGGCATCCAGCTGGTCGAGCAGGACGGCGTGCTGGGCGCCCGCGTCTATGTCGGCGGCGGCATGGGCCGTACCCCGATGATCGCGCCGCTGATCCGCGACTTCGTCGTCGCCGACGACCTGATGAGCTATCTTGAGGCGGCGCTGCGCGTCTACAATCGCTATGGCCGGCGCGACAACATGTACAAGGCGCGGATCAAGATCCTCGTCCACGAGATCGGCGCCGACGAATATCGCCGCCAGGTCGAGGAGGAGTTCCACGCCGTAAAGGCGCTGGGCATCGATCCGCCTGCCGCCGAGCTCGCCCGCATCACCGCCATGTTCGCGCCCCCCGCCTTCAATGCGGCGGCGCCGGCCGACATCGACCGCAGCGACCCCGATTTCGCCGTCTGGCTCGACCAGAACGTCCGCCCGCACAAGCAGCCCGGCTACGCGATCGTCACGATCAGCCTGAAGCCGGTCGGCGGCATTCCGGGCGACGCCACCGCCGACCAGATCGACCTGATGGCCGAGCTGGGCGAGCGCTACTCGTTTGACGAGCTGCGCGTCACCCACGCCCAGAACATCGTCCTGCCGCACGTCGCCGTCCGCGATCTGGCCGCGGTGTGGCACCGGCTGGCGGAGGCGGGTCTGGCAGAGGCGAACCTCGACCTCGTCACCGACATCATCGCCTGCCCCGGCCTCGATTATTGCAGCCTCGCCAACGCCCGCTCGATCCCGCTGGCGCAGAAGCTGGCGGTGCGCCTCGCCCCGCAACAGCGCGATCTGGGCGAGCTGAAGGTCAAGATCTCGGGCTGCATCAACGCCTGCGGCCATCATCACGCCGGCCACATCGGCATCCTCGGCGTCGACAAGAAGGGGACCGAGAACTACCAGCTGTCGTTCGGCGGATCGGGCGCGGAGGACGTGTCGCTCGCCAAGATCACCGGCCCCGGCTTCGACGAGGACGGGGTGGTCGACGCGGTCGAGCGTGCGACCGACACCTATGTCGCCCTCCGCCAGCCCGGCGAACGCTTCCTCGACACCTATCGCCGCGTCGGCATGCAGCCGTTCAAGGAGGCGATCTATGGGTGATGCCCCCAATGATCGTCGCCCCAGCGAAGGCTGGGGCCTCCCGCGGCTCCTGCCCCACACTCCCCACAGAGACCCCAGCCTACGCTGGGGTGACGGTACCCGGATATGACCGCCGACAACCTCCTCCGCTTCCGCGACGACGCCGCGCACGACGAACCCGCCGTGACGCTCGACGCGTTCCTTGCCGAACAGACCAACGCCACCGCCGTCCGGCTGGAAGCGGGCGAGGATGCGCGCGCCCTCCTTCCCCATCTCGACCGGCTGGCGCTGGTCGAGGTCAGCTTCCCCACCTTCCGCGACGGCCGCGGCTATTCCGCCGGCCGCATCCTGCGCGAGGCCGGATACACCGGCGAGCTGCGCGCGCAGGGCGACGTGCTGGTCGACCAGTTGCCGCTGATGCGCCGCTGCGGCTTCGACAGCTTCGCGCCCGAAGCGGAGATCGACGGCGACGCGCTCCGCCGCAGCCTCGACCGTTACGATTTCCGCTATCAGGCCGCCGCCGACGCGGCCGTTCCCGTCTGGAAACTGCGCCATGGGTGAACCCGCCCGCATCCTCGACACGATTGATACCGCCCCCGCCTTCACCGCCGCCGATGCCGCCGCGATGCAGGATCGCTTCGCCGGCGTGCCCGCGCCTGCGATGCTGCGCGAGTTGCTGACCGGCGACCTCGCCGGCCGCATCGCCTCGGTCTCGTCCTACGGCGCCGAATCCGCCGTCCTCCTCCACATGGTCGCGACGATCGACCCGGACGTACCCGTCATCTTCACCAATACCCAGAAGATGTTCGGCGAGACGCTGGCCTATCGCGACGAGCTGTCCGAGCGCCTCGGCCTCACCGACCTGCGCGTCTTCCGCCCCGATCCGCACGTGCTGGCGGCCAAGGACCGGACCGGCCTGCGCTGGTCCTACGATCCCGACGGCTGCTGCGAGATCCGCAAGGTAGAACCGCTGCGCCGCGCCCTCGCCCCGTTCGACGCGTGGATCTCCGGCCGCAAGGGCTTCCAGTCCGGCACCCGCCTCGCCCTCCCCCGCTTCGAGGAGGACGAGGGCCGGCTGAAGATCAACCCGCTCGCCGACTGGAAGAAGGACCAGCTCGAGGCCTATTTCGACGAGCACGACCTGCCCCGCCACCCGCTGGAGGCGCAGGGCTATCTCTCGATCGGCTGCGCCCCCTGCACCAGCAAGGTCCGCCCCGGCGAAGACCCCCGCGCCGGCCGCTGGCGCGGCTGGGACAAGGTGGAATGCGGCATCCACCAGCCTGTCCAGCCGGGCGAGGATCCGGTGTTCTGAGGCATTAGCAAACCAACGTTGCCGCGCGGCTCTGTCGAGACACGCGGCTGCGGCAGTCATCGATCGCAGTCAGCAGTGCAACCGACGCTGAAGCTCAGACTGTGGTCCGGCGATGGAGCAATCTGATCGACAGCCATCGTCGAACCGGACGATCATACCAGCGGTCAAGCGCCAACGCTGTCGCCGCCAGGATGATGACGATGATGATGCCCGCGGTTGGCCTGATGGACGACGGATCGATCCGCGTAACCGTCATCACTCGCTCGATGAACTGAAGCGTAGGGATGTGGATAACGTAAAGAGGGTATGAGAGGGTACCCAGCATGATCATGGTCCTGGCAGCTGGCGGCTCGACGCAAGCTGCCAGTCCGATGATCAACGGGAACAGGAAGATGATGGCGATCAAATCGCCGGGAGTTCCACCAAAGCCCATCATCGGCGGCAGGACCAGTAGCGGCAAGGCGTACGCCCATCGCGTGATCACGCAAGTACCCGTGAACACACGGCGGATTGCCACACCCAAGAAGAATGAGAACGTCACCCGTATGGCTCCGACCCATCCCAAGGACCACGCCATGCCATGATCGATGCTGCCGTATGCATAGGCTGTCCAGCACAGGCACAATGCAGCCACGGTGGCGATCACGAGCAACACCCGCGTCGTCAACCACCGGAAGGTCAAGGCGAAAATCACATTGACCGCCAGTTCGAACAATAGCGACCACGCCGGATAGTTGAGCGGCACGAGCGCGACATCGTGCGTCGCTGTGGACGACGGAAGCATGAATAGCCCAGTGATCGTGGCAACGGCCAGCGACGCCCCGCTATGAACGCCTTGCCCCATCGCCAAGGATATCCCTGCTCCGGCGAAACCGATTGAAAGCCCGATCAAGTACAGCGGATATAGCCGTATATACCGTGCGATGATGAACCGGCCAGGCGTCAGTTGCCTGGCCAGCTTGTCACTGTAGGCGTGATCGATCACGAAGCCGCTCAGGAGGAAGAACAGGTCCACCGCCAGATAGGCGTGCGGCACCAGCACCGGTGCGATCAGCTTGCTGGCATGGATGGTGAAGACGGACAGCGCGGCGATGCCGCGCATGGCGTCAATCGTGACGAATCGGCGCGAGTGCAAGAATGGGATCCCCTTCACCGCGCCGATATCAGCAACACCTTAACGATGGTACTCTATCGGATCGGCGACCGAAGCGGAACCGGCGTTAGCGCCGCGACGTGAGACGCCATGGCGCTCGCTCGATGTACCCGCGTCGACAAGGAACCGGCGCCTCCCTGTCGAACTCGTTCGTCGAACCCTGATCCACCCGCGGTCTCTGGTGTATGCCGAATGTAATGGATCCCACTCCGTCAGATGGCGCGTTACCACCGGTGGATCACCCCCATCAGAACCGCCACCCGCTGGAGGCGCAGGGCTATCTCTCGATCGGCTGCGCCCCCTGCACCAGCAAGGTCCGCCCCGGCGAAGACCCTCGCGCCGGCCGCTGGCGCGGCTGGGACAAGGTGGAATGCGGCATCCACCAGCCCGTCCAGCCGGGCGAGGACCCGGTGTTCTGAGGAACGGGGATGGTAGGCGATCCGTGGCTGTCAGGCATACGGCGACCACATTGCCCATGCCAAGCCTGGTCCGGGTAGGTGCCTTTGCTCGATAGGGGATGTTACCGATCGAGCGGGGTAGTCGATATAAGTCGCTCTACCACCACCTCATGCGTAGACATGCCCATGTGCCCGTAAAAGCCGGGTAGCAGGGTTCGTCTGCCGAGGAATTCTATGACATAGGTTTTGCCCGCCGAGCGCTTTGCCGTCGGACGAGAGCCATCCGCAAAACTGATCCAGATGTGACCCTCCTTGCCGTCATCGAGGCAAGACGTTGCAGGTGCTGGGCAGAAACGCTGCCCCTCAAAGGCGTCAAGCCATAATCCTCGCCAACGTCGTGGCTTTGTCATCGCGAAACATTGTTCTGTGCGATTGGGCATTGCTTGAATACCGCCGGCTTGTATCTTGGCGAGGCAGCCGGCCGTGATTCCGGGGAAAGCCTTGCGGAGCCTCTCCGTTGATGTGCCGATCTGCGTGGTTTTCAGCGTGTCTGGCGTGCTGTTGCTCACGAGAGACGATGTCGCCATCGGCGCCAAAAAAATTCCAATGAGCATTGCGCAGATGTGATCTTACTCAACCAGCCGCGCAACGATTATCATTACCCTGCGATTTGGCCGAAGGCGAACGGCCCATCAAACACCAACAACATCCCGACCCCGACAAAGAACCGGCCCCCGCACCCGTCAGGATGCGAGAGCCGGCCCCTCCCTGTTGAGCTCGTCAGTCATCGTGTCGGGCGTTCGATCCCGTCCGTTCGTGCTGGGTGCAGCCGCAGGACAAACGGGAACGGGTCGATCCCTTCAGCGGAAAGGTCCCGAAATCCGTTTCGTCATTCCGGCGCAGGCGGGAATCCAGACACGCTGCCGCTGTGTGCAGAGCCGCGGCGCTGGTGTCCCGAAAGACCGCCCGTCGATCGGCTCTAGAACCGCCACCCGATCGACGTCTGCAGGATCGGGTACACCTTGTAGTCGTTGACGTCGTCCTGCACGTTCCGGCGCTCCTGCTCCAGCCGCGCCTGGAAGGTCGGGTCGTTGCGCAACGATCCCGTCGCGGTGAACTGCTGGATGCGCACCGATCCCTGGAACAGCGCGCCGATCTCGGCGCCGAAGAAGAAGCCGTGGCGGTTTGATCCGCCCCAGCCCAGCGTCAGCGCGGGCGCGAACTTCTTCACCCGCGCCCGGCCGCTGATCACGCCGACCTGCGCGCCGGTATAGGTGGTGTCGTCGATCTCCACGCTGCCCTGGCCGGTGAAGTCGCCGTCGATCCCCGCCCGGTTGCGGTTGATCCGCGCCCCGCCCGAGATCCGGAACGAGCCGCCGAACGGATAGATGTCCACCATCGCGCCGAACGACTTCAGCTTCAGGTCGGCATCATAGTCGTTGTCGTCGACCGTCAGGTCGGTGCCGATGCCCAGGAACGTCGCATTGCTGCGCACGCCGACATGATCGGCGAAGCGGAAGCCCAGCTCCGGCCCGATCCCCAGCGTGCCCCCGGTCACCGCCGCGGTGATCGTCGAGGCCGGATCGTTGGCGCTATCCTGCGCGGCGGCCGGTGCCGCGGCGAGCGCGAGCAGAACCAGCACGCCCATGCCCGTCGCATGGCGCGCCATCGTGAAACTGGCAGTCATCATTACCCCTTTTGCTGATGTCCACCGCCGCCCGGCCGCCCCCTCCCTGTGAACGGCGGCCGGCCGACGATGTCCCTCCGCACCGGTTCCCCCCGGTACGAGCGACGCTGTGGACGATCCGGCACCGCCCGGCATGCCCAGTTCAGGCGATGCGCCGCGAATTTTCCGCAATGCGGCAAAACTTCTTTCCTGCTCCCCTTCCTGGACAAGGGAGGGGAGCAGAAGGGCCGCTCAGCCTACGCCCTCAATACCCGGCATAATCCGAGAACCGCGTGATCGTCGGGTCGAACTTCAGCACCACCTTGCCCGTCGCGCCGTGGCGCTGCTTGGCGACGATCAGCTCGGCGAGCCCGTACACGCGCTCCATGTCGGTCGCCCATTTCTGGTGATCCTCGAACACCTTGCTGTCATCGCCCTCCACCGGCCGCTTCGGCTCGCGCGCGGCGGTGTAGTAATCCTCGCGGAACACGAACCACACCATGTCGGCGTCCTGCTCGATCGATCCCGATTCGCGCAGGTCCGACAGCATCGGCCGCTTGTCCTCGCGGCTCTCGACCGCGCGGGACAGCTGCGACAGCGCCAGCACCGGCACGTTCATGTCCTTGGCCAGCGTCTTCAGCCCGCGGCTGATCTCGGAGATTTCCTGCACGCGGTTCTCCTTCGATCCCTTGCCCCCGCCGGTCAGCAGCTGGAGGTAATCGACCACGACCAGCCCGATCTCGTTGTTGTGCCGGCGCTGCAACCGGCGAACGCGGGTGTGCAGCGCGCTGATCGAGAGGCCGCCGGTATCGTCGATGAACAGCGGCAAATTCTCCAGCTCGGCGGCCGCGGCGGCCAGCTGCGCGAACTCGGTGCGGCTGATCTTGCCCATGCGCAGCGATTCCGAACTGATCTTCGACTGTTCGGCGAGGATACGTGTCGCCAGCTGGTCCGCGCTCATTTCCAGCGAGAAGAACGCGACCTTCGCGCCGACCGAATCCGCCGGCGCGATCCCGTCGGCCATGTCGCGCATCCAGCGCCGCGCCGCGTTGAACGCGATGTTGGTCGCCAGCGACGTCTTGCCCATGCCCGGCCGCCCGGCCAGGATCATCAGGTCGCTGTGGTGCATGCCGCCGATCTTGGCGTTGACCGAATCGAGCCCTGTGGTCACGCCCGACAGGTTGCCGCCGCTGTTCAGCGCGCGCTCCGCCATCTTCACCGCCATCGTGGTGGCCTGCGCGAAGGTCTTGGTCGCGTTCTCGGCACCGCCGTCGCCGGCCACCTTGTACAGCTCCTCCTCCGCCGCCTCGATCTGGGCGCGCGGGTTCACCTCCTCGGACGTGTCCATCGCCCGGTCGACCAGCGTCCGCCCGACGGTGACGAGCGCGCGCAGCATGGCGAGGTCATAGATCTGGGTCGCGAACTGGCGCGCGCCGATCAGGCCCGCGCCGCTGCCGGTCAGCCCGGCCAGATAGGCGGGCCCGCCCAGCTCGCGCATCCCCTCGTCCGCCTCGAACATCGGGCGCAGCGTGACGGGTGTCGCCAGCATGTCGTTGGCGCGCAGCGTCTTGATCGCGGCAAAGATGCGGCCGTGCACCGGCTCGAAGAAATGCGCCGGCTCCAGCCGGTCGACCAGGTCGTCGGCCAGCCGGTTGTCGATCATCATCGCCCCCAGCATCGCGGCCTCCGCCTCGACGTTGCGGGGCAGCTGCTGGGGTTCCGCCGGGGCGGCAGGAGTCGGGAATGCGAGTGTGGCCATCGCCCGCTTCTACGCGCTGGCGGTAGGGCTTCAAGCGGCATGAGACGGTTCGGTCCGCCATCGATGGCGGATCAGTGACAGCCTGCACCGGGCCGGCTAATCGGGGCCATGGCCGACCCGCGCATCATCCATGTCGAGCTCGACGAGAAGAGCATCGGCTGGCGCTCGGCCGATGTCGAGCAGGAGCGGCGGATCGCGATCTTCGATCTGATCGAGGACAATCACTTCGCCCCCCAGCGCACCTATGCAGACGGCTATGCCGGCCCCTACCGTATCAAGCTCGAGACGGAGGAGGGCCGGCTCGGCATCCACATCCATCGCCACGACGGGTCGCACCTCGAAACGCTGGTTCTTGCGCTCGGCCGCTTCCGCAGGCCGATCAAGGACTATTTCGCGATCTGCGACAGCTATTACCAGGCGATCCGTCAGGCGACGCCGCAGCAGATCGAGACGGTCGACATGGCCCGTCGCGGCATCCACAACGAGGCGGCGGAGTTGCTGAAGGAACGTCTGGCGGGCAAGATAGAGGTCGATTTCGACACCGCACGCCGGCTCTTCACGCTGCTCTGCGTCCTGCATCTCCGGAACTGACGCCTGTGAACGATCTGGCATGAACTTTCTGGCAAAGACCGCCGCGATCCTGATCGCGGGCGGCGCCATCGGCATCGGCGGCTGGCACTATGCCACCGGCTGGGCCCCCGCCCCCACCACCTATCCGCTTCAGGGGATCGATCTGGGCGAGGCACCGGGAGAGGTAGAGTGGGGCACCGTCCGTGCCGGCGGGGCCGACTTCGCCTATCTCGCCGCCACTGCCGGCGCCGATCGCCGCGTCCCCTCGTTCGAGGCGAACTGGAACGCGCTGCCCGCCGCCGGCCTGCGTCGCGGCGCCGTCCACCTCTATTCGCTCTGCCAGCCGGCGGTGGCGCAGGCGAACGCGTTCAACACCACCGTCCCCCGCCTCGCCGACGCGCTGCCGCCGGCGGTCGACGTCGACCTGCGCGAGGATTGCGCGGCGCATCCCGAGCCGGCTGCCCTCGCCGCCGACCTGCGCCGCTTCATCGCTCTGGTCGAGGCGCATACGGGAAAGCCCATCCTGCTGCGCGTGTCGCGCCCGGCGGAACAGGCCTTCGCCCTGACCGCCGCGATCCGCCGGCCGGTCTGGTCCGCCGGCAACTTCCTTTCGCCCGACTATGCCGCCCGCCCCTGGTCGATGTGGCGCGCCAGCGACATGCGCCGGGTCGACGGCATCGCCGGGCCGGTCAACTGGAACGTGGTACGATGAACGACGAGACGCAGACCCTGATCGCCGCCGCCCGCGCCGCGGCGCTCCACGCCCACGCGCCCTATTCGCGCTTCGCGGTCGGTGCCGCGCTCCTGATGACCGACGGCAGCATCGTGACCGGCGCCAATGTCGAGAATGCCAGCTACGGCCTGTCGCTCTGCGCGGAGACGGTCGCGATCGCCACCGCCAGCGCGCAGGGGCGCCTGCGCGAGGTCGCGGCGGTGGCGGTGATCGGCGGCGCGATGGACGCCGCCGGCCGGCCCACCGGCACCACCCCCGTCAGCCCGTGCGGCCGCTGCCGACAGGTGCTGAACGAGGCCGCGCAGCTGGGCGGCCGCGATCTCCCCGTCCACTGCGCCGCGGCGGAGGGCGATGCGGTGACCAGCCATCGCCTCTCCGACCTCCTCCCCCACGCCTTCGGCCCCGCCGATCTGGGCATCGGCTGAGGGGCAGGCCGTCGCCGGGGTTCCGTGCCTCCGCACTGGCGGGGGTACGGCAGGGATAGCGGCCCTGCCAACCCATACTTGCCATCCCCCCGAACCCCGCCTAAATGCCGCGTCTATCCGACAGCGAGGATGGACCCCCGCGCCGGCTTCCCTCGGGAAGGCGGCGGAGAGCCCATGCTCCGCGAAGGTCGGCCCATTTATTGACGGGTACGGACGGCACAGTGGCGAAGACGACCCCCATCGAGTTCATCAACCAGGTCAAGGCGGAGACCAAGAAGGTCACCTGGCCCACCTGGAAGGAAACGTGGATGACCGGCCTGATGGTCGTGATCATGACGACGATCCTCGCGATCTTCTTCCTCGGCGTGGACTCGTTCTTCAACGCCCTCGTCAACGCCCTCCTCAAGCTCGCGCAGTAAGGATCGCTATCATGGCGCGCTGGTACATCATCCACGCCTATTCCGGTTTCGAGGGCAAGGTCCGCGATTCGATCATGGCAGAGGCGACCCGCATGGGCCTCGACCGCCTGGTCGAGCAGATCGAGGTGCCGACCGAGACCATCACCGAGGCGCGCCGCGGCAAGAAGGTGGCGGTGGAGCGCAAGTTCATGCCCGGCTACGTCCTCGCCAAGCTCGACATGAACGACCAGGTCTATCACCTGGTCAAGAACACCCCCAAGGTCACCGGCTTCCTCGGCAGCATGGGCAAGCCCCAGGCGATCAGCGAGGCGGAAGCCGCGCGGATGCTGAATTCCAAGGAAGAAGCCGCCGCCGCGCCCAAGACCAAGGTCAAGGTCGATTACGAGATCGGCGACGCGGTCAAGGTGCTGGACGGCCCCTTCGCCAGCTTCAACGGTACCGTCGAGGAGCTCGATTTCGACAAGTCGAAGGTCAAGGTCTCGGTCTCGATCTTCGGCCGCGCCACCCCGGTGGAACTGGACTTCGAGCAGGTCGAGCGCAGCAAGTAACGCCGGGGGCCCGGGCCCGCCCGCCGATTGCGCGGCTGTCAGCGGGACGGTGAGAGTGGGTAGCGCCGGCGTCTCCGGCCAGCGTCGGGCGCGGGGATCCGGTTCTGCGCCGTCGGGGCCGGTCGTCATCCTGCTACCCGGAATGGATCACCGCTCTTGGCACGCCGCGCCACTGCGGCCAGGACGCGCGCCGCCATGTCCACCCTCCAGCCATCCCTGCCCTACCGGCTGGTCTCGCGCCTGACGAGCGAGATGCATCTTCAGGCGACGCTGGCGATCGTCGCGCTGATGCCCGCCGATTACGACCGCGCCGTAATCCTCCTCACGCTGATGCGGCGGTCGGCGCCGGACTGGAGCGGCACCGGCACGATAGCGCCGCCCGCCCGGCCGACCCGGTTCGGCTCGATCAACGCGCTCGCCACCTCGCTCGGCCGCCCCTATGAATCGGTGCGCCGCCATGTCCGCGCGCTCGTCGCGGCGGGGCTGTGCGTCGAGACCGCGGCCGGTGTCGCGATCAGCCCGGATCCCGCCACCGCGCAACGCTTCTGCGACACCTATGTGCGCCTGCACGACATCTACCTGCGTCTGGTGCAGGATCTGGCTGCCGCCGGCGTGATCGATCGCGGCGAGGGTGATGGCAGCGGCCCGGTGTCCGACGCCGTACCGCTCGACACGATCGTCGCCACCGCGATCGACGCGATGCTGGTCCCGTTCGAGCTCTTCGCCGCCTTCGGCACCTGGCAGGCCATGCCCGTATGGCTGGTCGTGACCGTGGCCTGCGTGCGGCCGATCACCACCGATCCCGCGCTCGCCGCCTGCTACGCCTTCGCCTCCACGCCGGACGCGCTGCGCCAGCCGATCTCGACCCGGGCCGTGATGCGCACCCTGGGCTTCAGCTACGGCACGGTCTGGCGCCACTGCACCGCGCTGGAGGCACGCGACATGCTCGTCCGGACCCCCGGCGGCTGGATCGTCGGCATGGGCCAGTTGCGCGATCCGCAGATCGAGGCGCGGGTGGTCGACAGCATCCACTATTACTGCCGCCGCGCCGCCGCACTGGTCGGGGCCGGGCTGTACGCCGCCGGCCCGCCCTATATCGGCGGTCGCCCCCCGCTCGTCGTCATCGGCTGACCGCTTCCGTCCCGAAACGGCACTCGCCCGCGCGGCCGATCCAGAACGGGTAGGCAGGTCGATGACAGGGCGGAGCGGCGCGCTTAACCCGCCGTTCATCAAGCGCCGCCGGTCGCCGCAGGAGCGAACGTGCCGCCAAGGGGGAATAGATGATGAAGACGATACCCCGCCTGCTGGCGGCCGCGACCCTGTGCGCGCTGCCCGCGACCGCCGACGCGGCGGTGACCTATGACGTGCAGGGCGGCCGGCTGGTGGGCGCCAGCGGCGTGGTCGTCGATGGCAGCACCTATGACGTGGCGTTCGTCGATGGCTCGTGCGCCACCGCCCATGGCACGTGCACCGCCGCCAACTTCGCATTCACGGACAAGAACCACGCGACGCTGGCGGCACAGGCGTTGCTCGACCAGGTCTTTCTCGACGGATCGGCGGGGGCATTCGACAGCGATCCGGCCCTGACGATGGGGTGCGGAAACGAAAGCGGCTGCGAAAGCTACGTCGTCTACGCTGCCGGCCTCGCCGATGGCTTCGGAACGTTCCAGTCGATTGCCGCAATCAACACGGCCACCGGGAACCGTACGCCGGACCAGATCGGTGCGTCCGGCTCCCTCTACCAGACATTCTTCGACACCGGCGAGAACCCGGCGGCGACCTTCGCCCGCTTCACGCCCGCCGGCGCCGTCCCCGAACCCGCAACCTGGGCGCTGATGCTTGCCGGGTTCGGCCTGACCGGCGCCGCGCTCCGCCGCCGCCGTGTCGGTGTCGCGCAGGTCCTCGCCTGAGTGATCGCAGCGGCGCCGTGTCGCCCGGCACCGCTCGTTCCACGACCTTCCCGCACCAGCTGAAAGACACGACCATGACCAAGACGATCACCCGCCTGCTGGCGGCCGCGACCCTGTGCGCGCTGCCCGCGACCGCCGACGCGGCCTCCATCATCAAAAAGATCCAGACGGTATCGACGTTCGACAAAGGGCCTCGCGCCAAGATCACCAACACCGTCGAATTCTCGTTCGACCCCGATGTCAGCGGCAGCGCCAAACTGATCTCGTTCACGTCGGACGGCGGATCCAGTTTCGCCGATCCCGTCATCCAGTTCTTCTCTGATGGTGAGGACTATCGCCGTCTCGATCTGGGCCGCGGCGTCGCCGATGCACTCGACCCCGCCACGTCGGACTTCGATCTGCAGTTATACTTCGATGCGACCGGCGGTATCGAGCAGCAAATCCTGACCTACGCCCTTCCTTCGGAGCGGTTCATCCTGCGCTCGTCCACGGTGCTGACCGATCTGTCCGTCTCGACGGAGACCGGAACCGGCGCCGTCCCCGAGCCCGCCACCTGGGCGCTGATGCTCGCCGGCTTCGGCCTGACCGCCACCGCGCTCCGCCGCCGCCGCGTCCGCTTCGCAGCGGTATCAGCCTGACCGATCGACGGGGCGGCACGCCGCCCCTCACCCACCCGCGATAACTGAAAGACCAGACGATGACGAAGACGACGACCCGCTTGCTGGCGGCTGCGATCCTGTGTGCCCTGCCGGCAACGGCGAACGCCGCGGCGACCTTGAAAATTGAAAACGGCAAACTGACCGGCGCCAGCGGCGTCGTAGTCGATGGCAAGACCTATGACGTGACATTCGCCGATGGGAAATGCGCCACCGTTTATGGCAAGTGCGACGCCAGCAACTTCACGTTCACGACCCGGGCCAGCGCGACGCTGGCCGCACAGGCGTTGCTCGATCAAGTGTTTCTCGATGGATCGGCAGGGGCGTTCGACAGCGACCCCGCACTGACCGCGGGTTGTTCATTCGTGAGCAGCTGCGAAAGCTACATCGCCTATGCCACTGGGCCTATCGGCACCTATGAGACGTTCGAACCCGTGGTTGCCCTCAACACGAAGGACAGGCTGGCGGATGAGGTCGTCACGTACGAGATGAAGGCCCAGAAATTTTTCGACACCGCGCCGGCCAGCGCCGCGAACTTCGCCCTCTTCACGCCCACCGCCGCCGTCCCCGAGCCCGCCACCTGGGCGCTGATGCTCGCCGGCTTTGGCCTGACCGCCACCGCGCTCCGCCGCCGCCGCGTCCGTTTCGCGGGCGCCGCCGCCTGACCCTTGCCGGAACGGGCGACGTCCGCTAAGGGCCCGCCTTTCCGTCCACCGATGGGAAGCTTGCGGGAGGGGGTCTTCATCGGCCCCCGTCACCACCGCTCGACTTGAAACGAGGCCGCCCGCCCTGCCGGGTGCGCGGCCGAATTGAAAGAGTGACATGGCAAAGAAGATCACAGGTTACATCAACCTGCAGGTTCCTGCCGGCGACGCGAAGCCCGCGCCGCCGATCGGCCCCGCGCTGGGTCAGCGCGGCGTCAACATCATGGAGTTCTGCAAGGCGTTCAACGCCGCGACGACCGACATGGCCAAGGGGACGCCGATCCCCACCAAGATCACCGTCTATGCCGACCGGTCGTTCAGCTTCGAGACGAAGACGCCGCCGGCCACCTTCCTGATCAAGCAGGCGATCAACCTGAAGTCGGGCTCGAAGGAGCCGGGCAAGTCGGTCGCGGGCAAGATCAAGATGTCGCAGCTGTCGGAGATCGCGCAGGTCAAGATGAAGGACCTGAACGCCAACGACATCGAGGCGGCGACGAAGATCATCGCCGGCTCCGCCCGCGCGATGGGCCTCGAAGTGGTGGAGGGCTGATAGCATGGCCAAGCTGAGCAAGAAGCAGAAGTCCGTCTCGATCAATCCCGAGCAGCTGCACGGCATCGACGAGGCGATCGCGCTGGCCCGCACCAACGCCACCTCGAAGTTCGACGAGACGATCGAGGTCGCCCTGAACCTGGGCGTCGATCCGCGTCACGCCGACCAGATGGTCCGCGGCGTGGTGAACCTGCCCAAGGGCACCGGCAAGACCGTCCGCGTCGGCGTGTTCGCCCGCGGCGCGAAGGCCGACGAGGCGCGTGAGGCCGGCGCCGACGTCGTCGGTGCCGAGGACCTGATGGAGACCATCCAGGGCGGCACCATCGATTTCGATCGCTGCATCGCGACCCCGGACATGATGGGCGTCGTCGGCCGCCTCGGCAAGGTGCTGGGTCCCAAGGGCCTGATGCCGAACCCGAAGCTCGGCACGGTCACGATGAACGTCGCTCAGGCGGTCAAGGACGCCAAGTCGGGCCAGGTGGAATACCGCGTCGAGAAGGCCGGCATCATCCATTCCGGCATCGGCAAGGCGAGCTTCCCGGCCGAGGACCTGCGCGCGAACTTCGACGCGCTGGTCGATGCGGTGGTGAAGGCCAAGCCGTCGGGCGCCAAGGGCAAGTATGTCCGCAAGATCGCCGTTTCCTCGACGATGGGCCCCGGCATCCGGGTGGACACGGCGGAAGTAGCAGGCGCGTAACGCAGTTACGGGCCGGTGCGCGCAAGCGCAGCGACCCGCCCGGCCGGCGCGGCACCGCCGCGACCGACGGCATGGGATTTACTCCCATGCCGAAGCGAGGCGCGTAGCGAATGCTACACGCCGCTCCGCCGAAGGCGGACGCGACCGGCCGGCCAGCGCGGCACCGTCCGCCCCGACAGAAAAAGGCCGGAGGAGCGATCCTCCGGCCCTTCTCCGTTTCCGACCCCGGAGCACGAAGCAAACCACACCCTCCCCGCCACAGACGAAGTTCGCAAAACACTTCCGTCATCCCGGCAGACGCCGGGGCCCATCTCTCCGCGAGCGTCCGAACCGTTGATGTTCCCGTGTCCATGGGTCCCGGCGTGCGCCGGGATGACGGAAAATGGAGTGGAAGGGGACTTTCGCAGAGGTCTCACATTCGCCGGGATGACGAAGGAACCGGAGCGCTTGAGAGACTTTCGCAGGGGTCTCGCAAAGGCCGAAGTCCGACGCAAATCACCGTCGTAACCAGCCGCAACGCACCTCGCCGCCCGTCCCCAACTGGGCCCCGGCCTTCGCCGGCGAGGCAGAGGAGGGGTTCAGCACGAACCGAATAGAAACCGACCGCCCCAAGCCCCTCCCCTTCAGGGGAGGGGTTGGGGTGGGGCGTCTCCACGGGTGCCACGTCCGCAGAAAGGCCCAACCCCCGCCACCTAACCTGAAGAAGAGAAAAGCAGAGCGCAGCCCGCACTCCGCCACACCGCTTGCACCCCGATAAAAAGTCCGACAAATACCCACCAACGATCGTTGCCAAGAACCGCGGTCTAGGGAGAGCAACCGATGAAAGCCGCCACCGCCCTGACGATCGTCGCAGCCGGCATGACCGCGCCCGTCATCGCCCAGGCGCCCTCGCCCGCCCGTCCCCAGCTCGAAATCGTCCGCACGCTCGCCGCCCCCGCGGCCGCCCCCGGCGAGGCCGCGAAATCCGCCTATCTGCTCGTCTATTTCAAGGACGAAACCCACTCGCTCCATTTCGCCACCTCGCGCGACGGATACAGCTTCACCGACGTCAACGATGGCGAGCCCGTCCTGTCCGGCCGCGCGATCGCCGAGCAGCGCGGCATCCGCGATCCGCACATCATGCGGGGGCCCGACAACGCCTTCTACATGACCATGACCGACCTTCACATCTACGCGAAGCGCGACGGGCTGCGCAGCACCGAGTGGGAGCGGCCGGAGGCGCAATATGGCTGGGGCAACAACCGCAACCTGCTGATGATGAAGAGCACCGACCTGCTCCGCTGGACAATCGCGCGGGTGAACGTATCGCGCCTCTTTCCCGCCTATCGCGACGCCGGCAGCGCCTGGGCGCCGGAGACGATCTACGATCCCGGGGCCAGGCGGATGATGGTCTATTTCACCACCCGGATCGGCAACGGCCCCAACTACATGGTCTCGTCGCACGCCGATCCTGCCTTCACCACGCTGACCACCGCGCCGCGCAGGCTGCTCGACTATCCCCGGCCGGGCGTGAACACGATCGACGCCGACATCACCCGCGTCGGCGGCAAGTACCGCATGTTCTACGTCGCGCACGAGAAGCCGGGCAACATCCGCCAGGCGGTGTCGGACCGGATCGCGACGGGCTATGTCTTCGATCCGGCGAAGGTCGATCCGGAAACCGTCGCGGCCGAGGCGCCGACGTTGTGGCGGCGCCACGGCACCGGCACCTGGGTGCTGATGTACGACGTGTTCGGCGCGAAGCCGAACAATATGGGCTTTTCGGAGACCGCGGATTTCCGTACCTTCCGCAACATCGGCCGCTTCAACGATCCCGGCTCGCCGATGAAGGCGACCAACTTCACCGCGCCGAAACACGGCGCCGTGATGGCGATCACGCCGGCAGAGGCGGCCCGGCTGGCCGGCTATTTCACCCGCCGATGACCGGCGCACCCGCCCCCTTCGCCCGCATCCTGGTCGATGCCGATGCCTGCCCGGTCAAGGACGAGATCTACCGGGTCGCGTGGCGGGTCGGTGCGGCGGTCACCATCGTCAGCAACCAGCATCTGCGCGTGCCGCAGCATCCGCTGGTCGACCGGGTCGTCGTCGGCGACGGCTTCGACGCGGCCGACGACTGGATCGCAGCGGCGGCTGGCCCGCGGACGGTGGTAATTACGGCCGACATCCTCCTCGCGGATCGCTGCCTGAAGGCGGGGGCGACCGTGCTGTCCCCGACCGGCAGGCCCTTCACCGCCGCCTCGATCGGCGGGGCCATCGCCACCCGCGCGATCATGGCCGACCTGCGCGCCGGCGGCGACCAGATCGGCGGCCCCGCCCCCTTCGCGAAGGCCGATCGCTCCCGCTTCCTCTCCGCCCTCGACGCCGCCCTGGTCAAACTCGCCCGCGGCTGACGCCCCGCCAGCCCGGCCATGAACAAGCCCTCTGCAAAAACTCCTCCGTCATCCCGCCGTACGCCGGGAGATGAAGCACCACCCCGGCGAAGGCCGGGGTCCAGTTGGAATGGCCGGCCTGACGATCCGCAACGCCCCGCTCTGCCGTCCCCCTGCTGGACCCCGGCCTTCGCCGGGGTGGTGGATCATATCCCGGGGGGCCTTCGCAGAAATCTCGCCTCCGCCGCGATCTCGATTATCCCACGACTGATGACGTCGAGGGAAGACCTGGCCGGGGACAGCGCGCACGGGGGCACCCGTCGCCACCTTCCCCTTCACACCGCCCGATCCGGCGCTACGCTGCCCGCCATGACCCAACGTACCGGCGGCCGCCTCCTCGTCGACCAGCTCCTGATCCAGGGCTGCGAGCGCATCTTCACCGTTCCCGGCGAGAGCTTCCTCGCCGTTCTCGACGCGCTCCACGACACGCCCGCGATCGATCTCGTGACCTGCCGGCAGGAGGGTGGCGCCGCGTTCATGGCCTGTGCCGACGGCACGCTGACCCACCGCCCCGGCATCGCCTTCGTCACCCGCGGGCCCGGCGCCACCAACGCCTCGATCGGCGTCCATGTCGCGATGCAGGATTCGCAGGCCATGATCCTGTTCGTCGGCGACGTCGATCGCGCCACCCGCGACCGGGAGGCGTTTCAGGAGGTCGATTTCGCCGCGATGTTCGCGCCGCTGTGCAAATGGGCGGCACGGATCGACGACGCCGCCCGCATCCCCGAATATGTCGCGCGCGCCTATGCCGTCGCGATGAACGGGCGTCCCGGCCCGGTGGTGCTGGCCCTGCCGGAGGACATGCTGCTCGACACCGTCGACGCGCTCGATCGTCCCCGCATCACCCGCACGCCGCAGGGCTGCGACGAGGGGGCGATGGCGCATCTGGCCGACCTGCTCGCCACCGCCGAACGCCCGGTGGCGATCGTCGGCGGCGCCGGGTGGGACGGCGTCGCCGCGCAGGATCTCGCCGCCTGGGCCGATCGCACCGGCGTGCCCGTCGTCGCCGCATTCCGCCGGCAGGACGCGGTGCCCAACGACTGTCCCGCCTATGCCGGCAATCTCGGCTACGGCCCCAACCCTGCCTTGCTCGCCCGCATCCGTGCCGCCGACCTGCTGCTGGTCGCCGGGCCGCGGCTGGGGGAGGCGACGACCGACGGCTACACCCTGATCACCCCCGATCATCCCGGCCAGCGGCTGGTCCATGTCCATCCCGATCCGGACGAGCTCGGCAGCACCTATCGCACCGATCTGGCGATCTGCGCAGGGATGGCCGAATTCGCCGAGGCGCTGGTCGCGGTAGACGGACCGCCCCGCGCCGGCGGGGAGGAGGCGCGGCGCGACTATCTCGCCTGGTCCACACCCGCCCCGCGCGACGGCGTCACGCTCGATCTGGGCCAGTGCGTCGCCGCGATGAGGGCCGCGCTGCCCGCCGATACCGTCATCTGCAACGGTGCGGGCAATTACAGCGGCTGGTGGCACCGCTACTGGCGCTATGCCGGTCCGGGGACGCAGCTGGCGCCGACCGCGGGGGCGATGGGATACGGGCTGCCCGCCGCGATCGCCGCGTCGCTGCGCGATCCCGCCCGCAGCGTCGTCGCGCTGGCCGGTGACGGCTGTTTCCTGATGAACGGGCAGGAACTGGCGACCGCGGTCCAGCACGGCGCCTCGCTCATCGTGCTGGTGATCGACAACGGTGCCTATGGCACGATCCGCATGCATCAGGAGCGCGAGTTTCCCGGTCGCGTCGCCGGCACCCGGCTGGCCAACCCGGATTTTGCCGCGCTCGCCCGCGCCTATGGCTGCTGGGCGGAGCGCGTCGAGAGGACGGAGGATTTCGCCGCTGCGCTGGGCCGCGCGCAGGCGATGTCAGGGGTCCGGCTGCTGCATCTGGTAACGGATGTCGAGATCACGACGCCTGCCACGACCCTGTCGGCAATCGCCACCCGCCCGCGCGCCTGATCTGGCCGACAGCAGACAAAGAAAAGGGGCCGCACCGTTTCTACGGTGCGACCCCCTTGTCCAGTGATCGTCAGCAATCAGATCTTGTCGCCGAGCGCACCCTTGACACTGCCCTTGACGTCCTGGCCGGTGCCCTTGACCTGCTGGGCTTCGCCCTCGGCGCGCAGCTGCTCGTTATCGGTGGCCTTGCCGATCGCTTCCTTGACGTTGCCTGCGACCTTGTTGCCCGCTGCTGCGACCTTGTCGGTGAATTCGCCCATGATGGCCTCCGTTGCTGTCCGCTGGCCGCCGACCGGCCTGCTTCGACATTCGGATATTCCAACGGATGCTGACCGGACCGGTTCCGTGACAATCCCGTAACCTGATCGAAAATACTGCTTCAGATCAGCCCGGCCAGCGGGCTCGACGGATCGGCATAGCGCCGCTGCCCCATCCGCCCGGCGCGATAGGCCAGCCGCCCGGCCTCCACCGCCGAGCGCATCGCCGCCGCCATCATCACCGGATCCTTGGCCTCGGCGATCGCGGTGTTCATCAGCACGCCGTCGCAGCCCAGCTCCATCGCCACCGCCGCATCCGATGCGGTGCCGACGCCGGCATCGACCAGCACCGGCACGCCTGCCCCCTCGACGATCAGCCGGATGGTGATGCGGTTCTGGATGCCCAGGCCCGACCCGATCGGCGCGCCCAGCGGCATGATCGCCACCGCCCCGGCATTCTCCAGCCGCTTCGCCGCGATCGGATCGTCGACGCAGTAGACCATCGGCAGGAACCCTTCCTTGGCCAGCACCTCGGTCGCGCGCAGCGTCTCGTACATGTCGGGGTACAGCGTCTTCGCCTCGCCCAGCACCTCCAGCTTCACGAGGTCCCAGCCGCCCGCCTCGCGCGCCAGCCTCAGCGTCCGGATCGCGCTCTCCGCATCGAAACAGCCGGCGGTATTGGGCAGGTAGGTGAAGCGCTTGGGATCGATAAAGTCGGTCAGCATCGGCGCATTCCGGTCCGACACGTTCACCCGCCTGACCGCCACCGTCACGATCTCCGCGCCCGATGCCTCCAGCGCGGCGGCGTTCTGCGCGAAATCCTTGTACTTGCCGGTCCCGACGATCAGGCGGCTGCGGAACGTCCGCCCCGCCACCGTCCAGCTGTCGGTATCCACCGCGCCCGCATGGTCGCCGACGCCCCCCGCGATCGGATGATCGCCGCCGCCGACAAAGTGGACGATCTCGAAATCGTCGCCATCCTCCACCTGCACGTCGGCCAGCGTCGATCGCGGCACCACCTCCATGTTGCGCTCCACCGCCACCTTCTCGGGCACCAGCCCCAGTTCGCTGGCCAGCTGCGCGATGCTGATGCCGGCCGTCACCCGCTTGTGATCGCCGTTGACGGTGATGGAGACGGTGCCGTCGCTATGGGGCATGGGGTCGGGTCCTCGACTTGGCACGGGGCATGGGGGTAGGAACGGGCTCGATCTAGGTGCCGATGCCGGGCGCCGCAACCGGAACCCCGTGATGACCGACACCATCTTCGTCCTGAACGGCCCCAACCTGAACCTGCTCGGCACCCGCGAGCCGGAGATCTACGGCCACGACACGCTCGACGACATCGCCGGCCAGCTCGAGGACCGCGCCCGCGAGCTGGATCTCGACATCGACATGCGCCAGTCCAATCACGAGGGGCATCTGGTCGACTGGCTGCACGAGGCGCAGGCGCGCGGGGCAAAGGCCGTGATCCTGAACGCCGGCGCCTTCACCCACACCTCGGTCGCGGTGTACGATGCGATCAAGGGCATCCGCACGCCGGTGATCGAGGTCCATCTGTCGAACCCGCACCGGCGCGAGGAATTCCGCCACACCAGCTATGTCGCGCGCGCCGCTCACGGCACGATCGCCGGCTTCGGCGCGCATTCCTATGTGCTGGCGCTTGAAGCGGCGGCCCGGTTCTGACAGACGCGCGCGCTTGAACAGGGAAGTTTCCATGACCGATCCGACACCGAACGACCCGATGCAGATCGACGTCGACCTCGTCCGCCAGCTCGCCGAGCTGCTGGACAACACCCAGCTGACCGAGATCGAGGTCGAGGACAAGGACCGCAAGATCCGCGTCGCGCGCAAGGCCGCGCCCGTCGCCGCCCCGGTCCAGTACGCGCCCGCGCCCTCCGCCGCCCCGCTCGCCAGCCCCGCCGCCGGCGCCGCGGTGATCGCGGAGGTCGGCGCCGCCGCCGCGCCGCCCGTCGCCGATGCGGTCCGCTCGCCGATGGTCGGCACCGCCTATCTGTCGCCCAATCCCGAGGCGAAGGCGTTCGCCCCCGTCGGCGCCCGCGTCGCCGCCGGCGACACGCTGCTGATCGTCGAGGCGATGAAGGTCATGAACCCGATCGTCGCGCCCACCGCCGGCACCGTCACCGCCATCCTGGTCGAGAACGGCCAGCCGGTGGAGTTCGACCAGCCGCTGGTCGTGGTGGAATAACCATGCCCCAGATCCGGAAGCTCCTGATCGCCAATCGCGGCGAGATCGCGTTGCGCATCCACCGCGCCTGTCACGAGATGGACATCCAGACCGTCGCGGTGCATTCCACCGCCGATGCCGATGCCATGCACGTCCGCCTCGCGGACGAGGCGATCTGCATCGGTCCGCCATCCGCGACCGACAGCTACCTCAACATCCCCAACATCATCTCCGCCGCGGAGATTTCCGGCGCCGACGCGATCCATCCCGGCTACGGCTTCCTCAGCGAGAATGCCCGCTTCGCCGAGATCGTCGAAAGCCACGGGCTGCTGTTCGTCGGACCCAAGCCCGAGCATATCCGCACCATGGGCGACAAGGTGGAGGCAAAGCGCACCGCCGGCGCGCTCGGCCTGCCCCTCGTCCCCGGCTCCGACGGCGCGATCACTGACATCGCGGAGGCGACCGCGCTGGCCGAGCGGATCGGCTATCCGGTCATCATCAAGGCGGCCTCTGGCGGCGGCGGTCGCGGCATGAAGGTGTGCGAGCGGCCCGACCAGCTCGAATCGCTGATGCAGCAGGCCGGCAGCGAGGCGAAGGCGGCCTTCGGCGACGCCACCGTCTACATGGAGAAATATCTCGGCAACCCGCGCCACATCGAATTCCAGGTGTTCGGCGACGGAGAGGGCAACGCGATCCATCTGGGCGAGCGCGACTGCTCGCTCCAGCGCCGTCACCAGAAGGTGCTGGAGGAGGCTCCCTCCCCCGTCATCTCCGCCGAGGATCGAGCGCGCATGGGCGGCGTGGTGGCAAAGGCGATGGCCGACATGGGCTATCGCGGCGCCGGCACGATCGAGTTCCTGTGGGAAAACGGCGAGTTCTACTTCATCGAGATGAACACCCGCCTCCAGGTCGAGCATCCGGTCACCGAGATGATCACCGGCATCGATCTGGTCCGCGAACAGATCCGCATCGCCGAGGGGTATCCGCTATCCTGCCGCCAGGAGGATATCCACTTCCATGGCCACGCGATCGAATGCCGCATCAATGCCGAGGATCCGCGCACCTTCACCCCCTCGCCGGGCAAGGTCACGCAGTTCCACGCGCCCGGCGGCATGCACGTCCGCGTCGATTCCGGCCTCTACGCCGGCTACAAGGTGCCGCCCTACTACGACAGCATGATCGCCAAGCTGATCGTCTACGGCACCACCCGCGAACGCTGCATTGCCCGCCTCCGCCGCGCGCTGGAGGAATTCGTGATCGAGGGCATGAAGACCACCATCCCCCTCCACCGCGCCCTGATCGAGGACCCGGAGTTCGCCGAGGGCGCCTACACGATCAAGTGGCTGGAGGAATGGCTGGCGAAGGAGACGCCTTAGCCGAGCTACGGCGCACCAGCGCCAGCCACGGCCAGCGCGGCGAAGCAGCGCCACAAGGCGCGATGACCTGTCCTGAGCGCCTGCCTTGGCAAGCAATCGAAGAGTCGCGATTGACGGCGCGGCGGGCGTGAGTCGGCCGCGATATCCGGCACCGACACCCCGTCGCCCCTGCGCAGTCAGGAGCGTCTCGCCGCTCCTGACTCGCCCGCTGCCAGCAAGGCCCCTGCCCACGCGGGGGCGACGAATCTATCCTACGACGGCACGCACCGATGGGGACCACCATCTACCGTAACCCACACCGTTTGAAATCACCCGCCATCTTCGTCGTCGTGACAAGTGCCAACACCCCGTTTCTTGGTCATCAGAACACGTTCTGACGAATGACATTTGAAGATTTTTCTGAAGGTATTACCTGGCCAAGCTTTCAACGGACTGCGTGAATTTCGGGATTTAGCCGCTAGCTAGACTCAACTTGATGTAAGATCGATTCGTAATCTGGTGAAGGATTTACCTCCCTCATTCTGGCTATGTACTGCTCTCTATCCCGGTATCTACCTGTCAGACGCAAAAGTAACGGAACACGCAAAGAATTATGACCACCAGGAAGATTTAGTTCCTGAGCTCCCAAATCAGCAATGTCATCCAATGTTATAAATCTACCCTCAATCGCCGAGATAGCATTACTTATCTCATCTATCTGAGAAATTGACGTACTATCCACATCGAACGATCGCGCCGACTTAATACCAGCCCATGCTGCGATAGTATCGATATATCCCATTATGGTAGGCACGTGCTTCCCAGTCGCAGCATTTTGCGCCGCGATATAGTCACTGTTACATATCTTTTGATCAATCTCTTTTATTCGGAAACCAAAGACGAATGTGGCTCGAACTAGCGCCTGGCCTGCAACGGATAATCTGACTTGATAATCAAATTTAGCGCCGGGTTTGTCAAAAACACCTTGGACAACTTCTGAGTATCCAGACGCGGTAAGCATTGATCGAACGACATTTACAAAGTTTTTCGTGACAGTCACAGCCTTTTCTCCAAGCTACTTGCATTGACTGGCGACATTTACCGTAGCTACCGCAAATTTCATGGGCCGGCCAATAGGCTGACCAACTGTAAATCCAGCTAACGCGGCGTTCTGCCCATAAGGGATCGCTTGGCCATTTACGATGCCCTCGGCAACAATCGGTTGATTTCGCACAAGAAGATCTTCTGACGCACCTTCATAGTCCAGAATAGTTTTGATCTCGGTTACTCCGGTAGGAAAACCATTGACCGACTCCACAATGTCAAAGCGGGCCCTCACGCCCATATATTCAAAGGTTACCTCTCTTTGCGTTGAGAGGGATGGTAGATCCTGCTCCATAGCGCGAGCGATGCCGTCAGCAACACAATCATGAATGCGTCTACGCTTGTTTAACTCGTCTTTTCGTGCAACCTGATTATACGGCGAAGGCAATGCAGCAAAATCATCCAGCGCAGATGGATCATAGAGCGGCGTGATATATCGATAGAAAAAATCTGTATCAAATCCGTTGTGACCGTATACTAAGATCTCTGGAGATAAATCCGTTGGTACGCACTGTCCTCCTTGCCAGTACCAATCTCCGTTGCAAGATAGTTCGCTGGTTCCATATCCGGCCTCCGCAGAGTCATAAATAAGAGGTTCTGATATACTTGTTAGCGCTATTAACATTGTAATCAGTAGTACTTTTATGAATTTCGCAATGCCATTGTATGTAGCCATTTTGACAATCCTTTTAGTGAAAAAAATCATATGTTTCTCTGAAATGACAGAGATACTTGGTAATTACCACTAATGGACTTAGTTGATACTAAACTGCCTGGTCGTATACCGGCATTTGCAAGCTCGCTGTTCATCGCGCCTGAGTCGAGCCTTACGCAAACTGCGATCACGTCATGCGAAACAGCATCAGCGCCGGGAGTTGCAGTCATTGTGCAGCCGGTAATCTGGCACAAGAACTGCAGCCCACTCCTAAACAGTGCAAGATCATCTATAGTTGATCGGCCAAAATCTTGCTTATCTATTGAGAGTTTTGTTCTTCTATCGATGAATCTCTGCAGTACAATAAGTTCTAAGACTTTCTCTTGAGCTCTAAACTGCTTGCCATGGATAGAAGTATCTATCTTATAATCGGATGAACTCCATTCTTGTTGATTGGTTCGATTACTCTGAATAACCTGTACTTTTGCCGTTTGAACCGAATTAAGCTTATCTTCAGGCCAAATTGATCGTTGAATTTTTGTCCAATTGATCAGTGAGAGGATAACAAGTATGCTTATTAACAATCTTGTGTATCGCATCTATTCTTTCTCTGACATTGTCAGTTTATCTCTAGTATAAGAGCTGAACAGCATGCCACAAGCGATTGTTTAAAGTGGACACGTGAAGCAACCGATCAATGGTTACACATAACCAGATGAAACTGGCCGTAAAAATAGAGAAAGGAATGGCGCATCTATCAGAGTACTATTGGCAGAATGGTCCAAAATGGATCTAACCTGCGGCTTTCCGAGTCATGGATGCCAAGTCCGAGCAACTTATTTCCTCAACACAATCCTCGCCGTCCTGGCCGAGGCCAGCGCCAACGTGACGATTATCGATTGTCTCGGCACGCTGCTTGCCGCGGTCGAACTTGCCCGCTCCCAGCAAGGCCCCGGTCTGCGCAGCGTCAGAATTAACCCACCCCTGCCCCCGAACCGGGCACCCCAACCCCGCCTGCCCGTTTTTCCAGCACCATTTCCCCCCACACCGGGGTTGCCCCGAGGGGCACCGAATGGCACGCTGCGTGCATCGTCCCACGCGGGCGAGGGTTCTAATCGCGTACCGGGGGAAGCCGTGAAAAAGGTCGAGGCCATCATCAAGCCGTTCAAGCTGGATGAGGTGAAGGAAGCGCTGCACGAGATCGGCGTGTCCGGCATCACCGTGACCGAGGCGAAGGGCTTCGGCCGGCAGAAGGGCCATACCGAGCTCTATCGCGGTGCCGAGTACGTCGTCGACTTCCTGCCCAAGGTGAAGCTCGAGGTCGTCGTTGAGGACGGGCTGGCCGAGCGCGTGGTGGAGGCGATCGCCGCCGCCGCGCAGACCGGCCGGATCGGCGACGGCAAGATCTTCGTCATCCCGGTCGAGACCGCACTCCGCATCCGCACCGGCGAACGCGACGAGGCGGCGATCTGACTTTCACCCCTCCCGCTGGCGGGAGGGGTCGGGGGAGGGCAGTGCCGCACTCCCCGCACCATCCATCAACGCCCACCTGCCCCCTTCCGTCGAGCGGGAGGGGGATCAAGAAGGAACAAGTGACATGGCCGCGACTGCCAACGACATCCTGAAGCGCATCAAGGAAGAGGAGATCGAGTGGGTCGATCTTCGCTTCACCGACCCCAAGGGCAAGTGGCAGCACCTGACCATGGTCGCCTCGCTGCTGGGTGAGGACGAGTTCACCGACGGCCTTATGTTCGACGGTTCGTCGATCGAGGGCTGGAAGGCGATCAACGAGTCCGACATGACGCTGAAGCCCGATCTGGACGCGGTCTACACCGATCCGTTCTCGGCCACGCCGATGCTGATCGTGTTCTGCGACATCGTCGAGCCTTCGACCGGCGAGCTCTATGCCCGCGATCCGCGTTCGACCGCGAAGCGCGCCGAGGCGTATCTAAAGACCACGGGCATCGGCGACACCGTCTATGTCGGTCCCGAGGCCGAGTTCTTCATGTTCGACGACGTGCGGTTCGAGAACAGCTACTCGACCAGCTACTACAAGATCGACGACATCGAGCTGCCGGGCAATTCGGGCCGCGAGTATGAGGGCGGCAACCTGGCCCATCGTCCGCGCGCCAAGGGCGGCTATTTCCCCGTCGCGCCGGTCGACTCGGCGGTCGACATCCGCGGCGAGATGGTCTCGACGATGATCGAGATGGGCCTGCCCTGCGACAAGCACCACCACGAGGTCGCCGCCGCGCAGCACGAGCTGGGCCTGACCTTCGGCACGCTGACCACCACCGCCGATCGCATGCAGATCTACAAGTATGTCGTGCACCAGGTCGCCCACGCCTATGGCAAGACGGCGACCTTCATGCCCAAGCCGATCAAGGAAGATAACGGCTCGGGCATGCACACCCACTTCTCGATCTGGAACGGCAAGGAGCCGCTGTTCGCCGGCAACGGCTATGCCGGGCTGTCGGACATGTGCCTCTACTTCATCGGCGGCATCATCAAGCATGCCAAGGCGGTCAACGCCTTCACCAACCCGTCGACCAACAGCTACAAGCGGCTGGTGCCGGGCTACGAGGCGCCGGTGCTGCTCGCCTATTCGGCGCGCAACCGCTCGGCCTCGTGCCGTATCCCCTACGGTACCGGTCCGAAGTCGAAGCGGGTCGAGGTCCGTTTCCCCGATGCGCTTGCCAACCCCTATCTCGCCTATGCGGCGCTGATGATGGCCGGCATGGACGGCATCCAGAACAAGATCCATCCGGGTGAGGCGATGGACAAGAACCTGTACGACCTGCCCCCGGCCGAGCTGGCCCAGGTGCCGACCGTCGCCGGTTCGCTCCGCGAGGCGCTCGACTGCCTCGAGGCCGATCACGACTTCCTGCTGAAGGGCGACGTGTTCTCGAAGGACCAGATCGAGGCGTTCGTCGAGATCAAGCGGTCGGAGGTCGCCCGTTGGGAGATGACCCCGTCGCCGGTCGAATACGACATGTACTACAGCGGCTGATGCGCAGGGAACGCGCAGGTAACCCGAGCTGCCTGCGCGTTCCCAAGCCCGGCCGGCGGGGCACCGCCCCGACCGACGACGCGGCTTTGCCGCGCCGCCACATCCGAACGAAACGGGGCGCCGCGCCCACCTGCCTCTCGTCAACCGATCATTGACGATCAACGTACACTTGACGCAGGTCCGGCGCGGTTCAGACCATCATCACGGTGCTGCCGTGCGTCTGTCCGGCCTCCATCGCCCGGTGCGCCGCGGCGGCTTCCTCCAGCGGAAACATCTGCCCGATCACCGGGTCGATCGCACCCCGCGACAGCATCTCGAACACCCGGTCCGCCATCGCCTGGCGCTCGCCTTGCGTGGTCGCATAGTCGAACAATGTCGGCCGCGTGACGAACAGCGAGCCGTGCGCCGCCAGCGCGCCCAGGTTCACGCCGTCGACGGGTCCGCTTGCATTTCCGTAACTTACGATCATCCCGCGCCGCGCCGTCGCGGCCAGTGACGCCGCCCAGGTCGCCTTGCCGACCCCGTCCAGCACCACCGCGGCACCCTCGCCACCGGTGATCTCGCGCACCCGCGCGGCGACGTCCTCGCTCCGGTGCAGCACGACGTGGTCCGCTCCGGCATCGCGTGCGATCGTCGCCTTTTCCTCGCTGCCGACGCTGCCGATCACCACCGCGCCGATCGCCTTCAGCCATCCGACCAGCAGATGGCCCACCCCACCGGCCGCCGCATGGACAAGAATTGCCTGTCCTGCCCGTATCTTGGCGCATTGTTCGATCAGCATCGCCGCCGTCCCGCCCTTCAGCAGGAGCGCCGCGGCGGTGCGGTCGTCGACGCTGTCGGGCAGGTGGACGAGCTGGTCGACCGGCACGTTGCGCGCCGTGGCATAGGCGCCGCGCGACGGCCCGAACGTGCCGACGCGATCCCCGACATGGAACCCGTCCGCCGGCCCCCCGACCGCCTCGACCACGCCCGCCGCCTCGGATCCCAGCGCGCCGGGCAGGTCGATCTTGTACAAGCCACTGCGATGATAGGCATCTATGTAGTTCAGGCCGACCGCGGTGTGGCGGATGCGCGCTTCTCCCGGGCCCGGTGGCGGCAGGTCGACATCGACCCACTCGATCACCTCGGGTCTGCCGGTCCGCTCAATCCGGGCGACGCGTGCTGGCTGGTTCATGCAGGCCTCCTTGATGCCGCCCGACCCTACAGCGGCCAGACGAGCAGGATCAACGGCGTACCGACCAGCAGCACCAGCACCGACAGCGGCGCCCCCAGCCGCGCATAATCGCCGAAACGATAGCCGCCCGGCCCTAAAACCAATGTGTTACACTGGTGCCCGATCGGCGTCAGGAAATCGCACCCCGCCCCCACCGCCGTCGCCATCAGAAACGCCTCCGGTCGATAGCCCAGGTCCCCCGCGAACGTGGCGGCGATCGGCGCCATCACCAGCACGGTCGCGGCATTGTTCAGGAACGGCGTCACCGCCATCGCCGCCGCCAGGATCAGCGCCACGGCCCCCCAGGCAGGCAATGTCGCGGCAAGCTGCGACAGGCCGGTCGCGATCACGTCCGATGCGCCGGTGGTGCGCAGCGAATCGCTAACCGGGATCAGCGCGCCGAGCATGATCAGGATGGGCCATTCGACATGGTCGTACGCCTCGCGCACCGGCAGCAAACCGGTCGCCATGATGACGCCCGCGGCGGCGAAGAAGGCGACGGCGACCGGCACCCACCCCATCGCCCCCATCGCAATGCCCAGCACCGCGATCGGCAACCAGCCGCGTCGGCTGCTGCCTAGCCGCACGGTCCGCTCCGCCAGCGGCAGGCAGCCGAGCAGCCGCAGCCGCTCCGGCATGCGCGGCAGCACGCCCTGCAACACCATCACGTCGCCGGCGCGCAGCACGGTCTCCGACAGGCGTCGCGACAGCCGCTCCCCCTGCCGGGAAATGGCAATCAGGCTGACACCGAAACGCTGGCGCAGCGCCAGGTCGGCCGGCGTTTCGCCTGCGATCGGAGAGCCCTGGTTGATCACCGCTTCGATCACCCCGACCTCTTCGTCGCCGTCCTCCTCGCGCCGGTCGTGCTCGCCTTCCAGCCGCATGCGATCCCCCGCGATCACACGCTCCAGCGCATCCGGCTCGCCACCCATGATCAGCGTGTCGTTCTCGTGCAGATGCAGATGGCCGTGCGGCATCGTCCGGATGCCGGCGCGCACCAGCTGGGTGATCGTCACCTCCTGCTCGTGCCGGTCCAGGAACTCCGACACGGTCTCGCCGATCGCCGGGGAGCCGGCCGGAACCGCCGCCTCGGTCACATAGCCCCGGATGTCCAGCGCCTCGCCCATCGTCGGCGCGCCGCGCCGGTCCTGCGGCAGCAGGCGATAGGCGATCGGCAGGTAGATCAGGCCCAGCGCCATCATGCCGAGCCCCACCGGCGTGTAATCGAACATGCCGAACGGATGCCCCGTCATCTGCTCGCGCACGCGACTGACGATGATGTTCGGCGACGTGCCGACCAGCGTCATCAGCCCGCCGAGCAGCGAGGCGAACGCCATCGGCATCAGAAAGACGGAGGGGCTGGCGTCGTTCTTGCGCGCCAGCTGGAACGCGCCCGGCATCAGCATCGCGAGCGCACCGATGTTCTTGACCAGCGCCGATGCGAACCCGACCGAGGCGACCAGCACCAGAAGCTGGGTCCGAACGCGCGTGACCCGGCGCGACATCCGCGCCAGCACCCGCTCGATCACCCCCGATCGCTGTACCGCGGCAGAGATGACCAATGCCGATCCGACGATGATCACGATATCGTCGGAGAATCCGGTGAATGCCTCCTTGGGCGAGACGATGCCCAGCGCCAGCGCCGCGAGCAGCGCGATGATCGCCACCACGTCGTAACGGAATCGACCCCAGAGGAAGAGGGCCATCATCCCGATCAGCGTCGCGATCGAGAGATATTGCGGCAACGTCATTCAGTCCCCCGGCCCCAGTCCGTGGATAAACCCTCGAGATGACTATGGTGTCCGTCGGGGCGGGCGCCGTCGTGCGGACGGCGCACCGATGACGTCGTGGCTCAGTAATCCCGCGATATACGGACGTTGGCGCTCTGGCGGCCCAGCGTCGAGATGCTCGACAGGAGCGACAGCCAGCGGGTCACCTGAAACTCGACCTGCGTTGCGGAATATCCCTGCCCGTCAGTCACGATCTCGGCGTACAGGCGCCGCGTCACGTACTTGCCGGCGGCGATCGACGTACCCTGGCCGGTCTGCGGGTCGGCCGGCAGGATGCGCAGCCGGTCGAGCCCGGCGGCACGGCGCACCGCGTTGATCGGGTTCAGCCCGTTGCCGCCATCCTGCAGCGCGGCGACCGCGGCGGCCAGCTGCAACGCCTCCGGAGCGGACAGGTTGGTGATCGAGGTGCCGAACAGCAGGCGGGACAGCAGTTCGTCCTCCGGCAACGCCGGGACGCTGGAGAAGCCGATCTCCGGCTTCAGGGCGTTACCGGTGACGCGGATCGTGGCGTTCAGTCCGGTCGTGTCGGCGTTCGCCTCGATATCGAGCGCCGGGTTGGCGGGCACCTCACCGTCGAAGCGGATCACGCCGCGTTCCAGTTCGAACTCGCGACCGGCGAACTCGTAATCCCCGCGGATCAGATTGGCCCGCCCGGTGATGGACGGATTGTCCGGCGCCCCGCCGATCTTCAGGTTGGCGGACCACTCGCTGGTCAGGCCCAGGCCGCTGACCATCACGCCGGTGCGTGCGCGCGCGTTCAGCGCCAGCACCCAGGGGGCGGCCGGGCGTTCGTCTTCGCCGTCCCCGCCGGGCACGTTGATCTCCCGCACGTTCAGCTGCGGCGCGACACTCGCCGCCGTCGCGCGACCGAGGCGGTAACTCGCCCGGTTCAACGTCACGTCACCGGAAATGGTGCCACCGCTGCCGTCGGACCGGAAGAGAAGCGGGCCGGTGACCGTCGCTGCGATATCGTCGCGCGCGATCATCACCGCACTGTCGGCCTGCAGGCGGATGTCGAGGCCGATGCCCTTGGCTGCGGCGAAGTCGAACTGGCCGGTTCCGGTCACGCGGCCGCCACGTCCCGCATCGGCGCCGAAGCGATCGATCGCCAGCCGCGATCCGGCGAAACGGCCGCTCGCCTGGACGTTGGTCAGGAGGGTGCCGGTCGTGGCGCTCTCGATCCGTGCACCGGCCGTCTGCACCGCTCCGCGGATCAGCGGCGCGGAAACACGCCCGGTGACGTCGGCTCCGATCGAGACCGGACCGGAAAGGTCGAACAGCTCCACGCCGGTCAGTCGCCACAGCGCGTCGGCCGGCCCGGCGTAACGAAGCTGCGCGAACAGGTTCGCACCCGACAGCCGCTCGACGATCGATCCGCCGGCAAGTGTCGTCAGCCTCGCCTGCGCGCGGCCCACCGTCTTGCCGCCCGATGCGATGACTGCCCGCATCCCCGCCCGCTCGCTGCCCAGTATCGCCGCGACGCCGACGTCGATCGGAGCGGAAGTCAGGACGAGCCCCGACCGGGTGACGCCGCGCAACGTCAGGTCGGCACGGCCCGTCGGAACGCCCGCGGCATCCTGGGCATAGCGGACTGTCCCCGACGCGCTGCCACCAAGGCCGAGCCCGGGGAAACCGATGTCCAGAATGGTCAGCGGCAGGCGCTGGCTGCTCGCCTCGACGCTCAGACCATTGCCGCTCCACGTGCCCGCGAGCCGCGCCTCCCCGCCCGCGAACGATAGCCGGGTCGGCCGCAGTCGCCAGCCGTCACCCTCCGCGACGATGACGGCGGGCTCCGCCAGGGAGAGCGGTCGGCGATCCAGCGTGCCTTGCGCGTTGATGGTGAAGCCGTCGGTGCGGATCCGGGTGACGGACTGGATGTCGAACGCACGGCCGCGTGATCCGGCGATCGAGGCACGCACCTCCCCGGTACCGCCGGCCAGACGCGCCGTTGCGGCGAACCGGGCGAGCCGCACGCTGCCATAACGCAGCCCGACGCCCCGTGCCGTCCCGTCGACGACCGGACCTGCGGGGTCGAGCACGATCGATCCGTCGATCCGTCCCTGCCGTAGGGCCGCGGCGCCAAATCGGGCACCGCGCAGATCCAGATGCGCCTCGATGCGCTGCACGTCGCCGACGGGCCGGAACAGCAGGTCACCGGTGATCGGGCCCGTGACCTTGATCGCACCGTCGAAGCCGCCGTCGACGATCGCCAACCGTCCGCTTCCGCGGGAACCGGCGATATCCAGGGCCGCTATCGCGATCGACGCCTGTCCCCCGTCCGGCAGCAGGATGGCACCGTTGCCGCGAAACGGCCCCAGCCGCGATCCGCCCGCGGCGGTGAAGGCGAATCCCGTCGGCGTCGGATCGAGGTGCGCGCGAACCTCGCGCAGGCCGAGCGCCTCGTTGGGGCGGGACAGGCGCAGATCGATCGTCGGCTTCTCGATCGGCCCGTCCAGCACGAGCACGACCGGGCCATAGGTCGCCTGCCGCCCACTACCCTCGAAATGGAAGCTGCCGTCTCGCCGGCGATAGCCGTTGCCGGTCAATGTGAGCGCGGGCGAGGTCAGCCGGGCGTTTCGGAAATAGAGTACGCCGTCGCTACCTCGCTCGAGCCCGGTGGCGATGCGCGGCAGACCGCCGGTCAGCGAACGGAAGAACGCATTGTCGAGCCGGCGCACGATCGCCGTGCCCTGCCCGACGATCCGGCTGCCCCGACCGCCGGGGCCGGGCACCACCTGTAACGCCGAATTGACATCGACGATGCCGATGCCGGGGATCAGGTAGCGCCCGAGTTGCCCGCCCAGTCCCACGCGGTACTGGCCGGTGCGCAGATCGAGCGACAAAGCGGTCGTCCCCCGCAATCGATCGGATCGGAGGACGAGGCCGGTGCCGGTGACGAGCGGCGGCGCGATGCGCAGCGCACCGTCGACGGACAGATTGCGCAGGATGCCGCCGGCGACGGTGCCCAATCCCGTAACCCGTGCCGCCGTCACCCGGACGGGCAGCGTTGCGGGCCATCCGGACAGGCGTCCCTTCCCCGCGGCACGCGCCGCCTCGAACCCGGTATCGTCAAATGCCAGCCGGTCGGCAGTGATGCGATAGTCGTATCCGGCCGACGCGAACGGGCCATCGACGATCGCCCGCAACGCGATGTTGCGTCCTGTCATGTTCGGGAAGAGCGCGGTGGGCCGCGCCAGCCGCGCGTCGATGCGAACGTTGCGATACTGGCTGGCAGCCAGATCGATCTCGCCGGTGGCCTCGACGCTCAATGCGGCCGACCGCAGCCCCAGGCGACCGTCGAGGCGGCGGTGGCGAAAGCTGGCCTCGCCAGATACGGCGACGCGCGGTGCGGTAAGACGCTGCCCCTTGCCGGTCAGCAGCGAAGACGGGGCGACGTGTCCGCCAATCGCATAACGGCCATCGGCAGCGGTGAGTGCCAGATCGGCGAGGGTGACCCCCGCCACCTTGCCCCGCGCGCTCCCACGCCAGCGAGCCCAGCTGCCATCGCCGTCGACGATCAGCGCGACCGGCCCCCGATCCCCCGTCAGTCCGGCGAGCAGCCCCCCGCGCTGCCCCCTCGCACGCAGGTCGATATCGAAACGGTCGCGGTCGGGGCGCGCATCGATCGACAGCGCCAGCCGGTCGGTTCCCCCGACCACCGCCGCGAGCCGGACGACTGCATGTCCCGCACGGATGTCGGCCGCCCCACGAGCATGGACGACGCGCGGCCGGCCGGATACCGGCGCCGCGAGCTCGAGACGACCGATCGTCAGGCGGCCGATATCGATGTCGAAATCGGGCAATACGGGACCGCGCGTTCCTGACGGGCGCGTGCGCGGCAGGCGCGCCAGCCGGGCGATCGGAACGTCGAGCCGACGTATCGTCAACTCGTTCGACAGCCAGCGCCAAGGCTCCCAGTCGAGCATGACCTGCGGCGCAGCGAAGACCTGTCCGTCGAGGTCGTAGACGCGTACATCGGTGAGCCGCGCCTGTGCGTAGAGGGAACCGTCGATCCGCCCCACCGCGAACCGCAAGCCATTGGCCGTGCGGATCGTGCCGATCCGCTCCGCCACCAGGCGATGGCCCCACGGCGTATCGACCGCGACGAGCGCGCCGACGGCGATCGCGATCGCTGCCAGCAACAGCCCCGCGACGACGCGCCACGACCGGCGGAGCAGGCGCCGCATCAGAAGGCTTGTCCCAGCGAGACGTAGACGGCGATACGCGAGTCACCCGGCTGCGGGTTGATCGGCGTACCGACGTCCAGGCGGATCGGACCGAAGTTCGAATAGTACCGCACGCCCAAGCCGGTTCCGAAACGCAGCTTGCTGAATTGCGGCAACGCATCGGTATAGATGTTGCCGGCATCCAGGAACGGAACGATCCCGAACGATCCGAACAACTTGATGCGCGCTTCCATCGCGAACTCGGTCAGGCTGCGGCCGCCGATCGGATCGTTGTTGGGATCGCGCGGGCCGATCGACTGATAGCCGTAACCGCGGACCGACGCGCCACCGCCCGCATAGAACCGCCGCGACGGTGCCACCGCGTCGCGCGGCGCGCCGACGATGGTGCCCAGCCGGGTTCGCCCGGCGAGCACGATGTCGGGAGTGACGCTGCGATAGATGCTGGCGTCGAGCTGGGTTCGGGCGTAGCCGAACACCGAATTCTGCAATGACGCCTCCGGACTGAGCCGGCCGCCGAGGCGAAAGCCGCGCGTGGGGTTCAACAGATCGTCGGTGCCGTCGTAGATCAGGCTGGTGGGCAGCGCGGCGATGAAGAAGGTGCGCCGCCGCGGCTCTCCCGTCGATACGATCACGTCGCGCTCGTCCGATGTCAGCAGTTCGGCGCCCAGCGACCACGTCCAGGTCTTCTGGAAGAAGATGTTGGTCTGCCGCTCCAACGTGCCCGATAGCGAGTAGGTCTTGGCATCGTATGCGTCGCGGTTCTGGTGGGCGGCCGCAGCCTGCAACGTCAGCACCCGGTCGCGGGCGTGGAAATTGTTGCGGCGGTAGACGAGCGAGGACAATTGCTCGCGCGTGCCGAGCACGCTGCGGATCGTCAGCGCCCCCTCTGGCGGGAACAGGTTGCGGTGCGTCCAGCTGAGTTCCAGCCGGGCGCCCTCGCCGGTGCCGTAACCGAGTTCGCCGGCGACCGTATGGGGCGGTGCCCGGTCGAGCTTGACGGCCATGTCGACCGTGCCCGGCGTCCGCCCCTCCACCGGCGTCAGGTCGACCGACGAGACCAGCCCGGTCTGGATCAGGGCGCGGCGCAGATCGTCGACCTTCACCTGATCGTAGCGGTCGCCGCGGGAGAAGCGGGCGATCTCCGCGACGTGATCCGGGCCGAAGACGCGGTTGCCGGGTAAGGCGACGATATCGCCGAACGTCTTCTGCCCGCCGGGCGCCACGTCCAGGGCAAGGGTCGCGGTCTTGGCGGCCCGGTCCACGACTATCGCAGGCTCGCCTACCTTCGCGAACGGAAAGCCTTCGCGGCCTGCCGTCCTGGCCAACGCGGTCGTCCCGTTGACGATCGCGTCCGCGTCTGCCGGATCGCCCTCTGCAACGCCGAAAGCGCGGGTCAGGTCGTCGGCCTTCATCCCGGCGGCGGCGACGCCGGCCAGTGTCACCCCGGTCAACCTGTACAGCCCACCCGGCGTGGCCTCCAGCACGACGACGGAGCGGGACGCGGCGGCGGTAGGCGGGTCGATCCGCGTTGCCACCTGCGCGTCGTAATACCCTGCGGCCCGCAACAACGTGGTGAGCAGGTCGGCATCCTCGCGCGCGCGCCGATCCAGCTGGGCGGCGTTGGCGGACGATCCGTCGTTGGCGTTCAGCGTCGAGTTATCGGCGAAGCGCTGACGCAACAGCGGTGTGGCGACCGCATCGATCCCGTCGATCCGCCAGCTGTAACGCCGCTGCGCGACCACGTCGGTGCCGGCCGATGCCGTGGCGGCGTCCGCCGGGGCGCTGTCGAGGTCCGGCCAGTCCACCCCGATGTCGGGCAACGGCGCCATCGGCGCGTCGGGATCCAGCGGCACCGGATCCTGGCGCATGACGGGCTGCTGAGCCCATGCGACGGCCGCCGGCGAGACGACAAGAAGGATGCTGGCGCCGACCGCCCACCGGCCCGCTCGCCGACCGAAGCGCGACATTTCCGCCCTCTAGCCTGACGCGACGCAGGGGGACAGCCCCGTTTGCGCGAGAAGACCGGCTGGCGCGGCGGTCGTCGACATGGCAGTAGCCGGGGATGGCCACTTCCCCCGACCCACGCCGACCGAACGCCGCCGGCGGGCCGCTCATCGCCATCGGCGCGCTGCTCGGTGCAGCGATCGGGTTCGCATTCGGAGAGGCGACGCCGGGGTTCCTGATCGGACTGCTGGTGGGGATCGCCGGTGCAGTGCTGATCTGGATGCGCGACCGACCCCGCCGATAACGCTATCGCACCGCGCGCATCTGCCACACCACACGGCCGATCACGGCAACGGGCCCGGTCGGGACAGGCGCGGCCGCCGGATTGTCGCTGCTGACCTCCAGACCGTCAACGCCGCTGCGGACCCGCTTCACCATCAGCACCTCGCCGATGCGGATGACGAAGACCGCTCCGCCCCGGGTGGGTGTCCGCGACGACAGATCGACCACGATCTGGTCGCCATCGACCAACCCCGGCTCCATCGACGATCCCCGCACCCGGATCATCGCCGCCTGACCACGGGTCAGGCCCAGTCGCCGCCCCAATGCTGGATCGATCAGGTCGCTGCCCAGCGCCAGTTCCGTATCGACGAACGCGCCCGGCCCGGCGGCGGCGGCGACATCCAGCCGCGGGATGCGCCATCCGGCCGCCGCCGGATGCACCGGTCCTCCCAGCCGCGCCTCTTCGACACCGAAGAAGCCGGCCAGCCGACGCCTGTCATCGTCCTCCAGCCGCTTCGGGCTGCCCCGCCGGACATATTGCTGAAGATAGGCGACGTTCCGTCCCAGCATCCGCGACAATGCCGATAGGCTGACGCCACGCTCGTCGGCGAGCGCCGCCAGCGCGGTGCGGGGATCGGTCGTCGCCATTCCGGATCATTAGCCTAGGAAATTATCCTAGACAAGTTGGAGATTGAAGAACAGATCGGGAACATGTTGAGCGAATTGGAGAAGAGCCATGACGCTGTTGGGAAGGATCGAACGCTACCGGGAAGCGCACGCCATACCGGCAACGACCTTTGGGCGTCGTGCGGTGAACGACCCGCGACTGGTGCTCGACATGCGCCGCGGCCGTGTGCCGCGCGCCAGGGTCACGGCGCGGGTGGAAGCGTTCATGGCGGAGCACGGAGCATGAGGTCGCGCCACCCCTCTGCTCCGCTGATACGCGCGCTGCTCGCCGACGCGGCGGCCGCCGGATGCCGGGTAACATCCGAATCGGCAGTGACGACCGACTGGTCCAGCGCGACCTTCATCGGCGCCCGCCACCACGTGGTCCTGTCTGCGCCGACCGGGGCGGCCTTGTCGCACTGGCTTGCGAGCATCTCGGCCACACCGCTGTCGTTGCCCCGCGAACTGGTCGGCGAGCTGCGGGTCGAGCGGGTCGCCCCGGTCGGAACGCGCAAGACGATCGCACTGTCCGCTCTGACGATCCAGGAGGCTTGACGCTTGCTCCCGCCCGCCCGTGTCCCTACCGCTTGCTGCAAAGAGGAGAGCGTAATGGCGGGCATGGGGCAGTATGATTGGGCGGACCCGTTCCTGCTCGATGACCAGCTTAGCGACGACGAGCGGATGATCCGCGACACGGCGCGCGCCTATGCCGACGACCGACTGGCACCGCGGATCGTGGAAGCGTTCCAGAACGAACACACAGATCCGGCGATCTTCCGGGAGATGGGCGAGTTGGGGCTGCTGGGCCCGACCATCCCCGAGGAATATGGCGGTGTCGGTGCCAGCTATGTCGCCTATGGACTGGTCGCGCGCGAGGTCGAGCGGATCGACTCCGGTTACCGCTCGATGATGAGCGTGCAGTCGAGCCTCGTCATGTATCCGATCAACGCCTATGGCTCGGAAGAGCAGAAGCGCGCCTTCTTGCCCGGCCTCGCCGCGGGCGAGCTGATCGGCTGTTTCGGCCTGACCGAGCCGGATGCCGGGTCGGATCCCGGCGGCATGACGACACGGGCGCGCAAGGTCGACGGCGGTTACCTCATTTCCGGCGCCAAGACCTGGATCAGCAACGCACCGATCGCCGACGTCTTCATCGTCTGGGCGAAGTCGGACGCGCATGGCGGCGCGATCCGCGGCTTCGTTCTGACCAAGGGGCTCAAAGGGCTGGAAACACCCAAGATCGAAGGCAAGCTGTCGCTGCGTGCATCGATCACCGGCATGATCATGATGGACGATGTCGCAGTCGGCGACGATGCGCTGCTGCCGCACGTCGAGGGGTTGAAAGGCCCTTTCGGCTGCCTGAACCGGGCACGCTACGGCATCTCGTGGGGCGCGATGGGTGCGGCCGAGTTCTGCTTTCATGCAGCGCGCCAGTACGGGCTCGATCGCAAGCAGTTCGGCACGCCGCTCGCCGGGCGGCAGCTGTTCCAGAAGAAGCTCGCCGACATGGAAACCGAGATCGCGCTGGGACTGCAGGCCTCGCTGCGGGTCGGCCGACTGATGGACGAGGGTCGGTTTGCCCCGGAAATGGTTAGCATGATCAAGCGCAACAATGTCGGCAAGGCACTCGATATCGCCAGGATGAGCCGGGACATGCACGGCGGCAACGGCATTTCGGGCGAGTACCAGGTCATGAGGCATCTGATGAACCTGGAGACCGTCAACACGTACGAAGGTGCGCACGACGTACACGCCTTGATCCTTGGTCGGGCGATAACGGGCATCGCCGCGTTCTAATTCTGTGCAGCGGAATCCCATTTCTGTACCGAGTTGCTGATTGACCGGGATCAGCGTTCGGCAGCATATATGCGAACAGGCTTTTACGGTTGACCGCTATGATGCTGCCGCTTTCTGAAGATCGCCGTATGGGAACCGCTGGTGCGATAGGACGCCTGCGATGAGCGCAGGCCCGTCACTGGTTCATGTCGTCGATGATGACGCGACGACGCGGCAGCAGACTGTGTCGCTCTTGCGGGGCAGGAGCTTCTCGGTCGAAGCCTGGCCGTCGACCGCGGATTTTCTCGGTTACGCGACCGGCATCGCACCCGGCGTGATCCTGATCGATCTCTGCCGCACGGACATCGACCGCAGGGCCGCACAGGCGCACCTTACGGATGCCGAGATCGCACTTCCATGCTTTGTGCTGACCGCATCGGACGACCGCGACATGGCGGTGGAGGCGATGCGCGGTGGTGCCATCGACGTGCTCACCAAGCCGGCCGAACCGGAGCGCCTGTCGGCTGCCGTCACTATCGGTCTGAACCGGTTGACCAAGGCCCAGCGCCGCGCCGCGACGATGCGCCGCGTCCAGGCCGTGCTGGACCTGCTCAGCCCACGCGAGCGCGAAGTGTTGTTCGGCCTGACCCGCGGCTGGTCGAACAAGGAAATCGCACGCGAGATGGGCATCTCCGCGCGGACGGTGGAGATCCATCGGGCCAGCGTCATGGAAAAGCTGGACGCGGAATCGCTGGCGCAGGCGCTTCGCATCGCCTTCATCGCCGAAGTGTGCCGGATGGTGAACCCGGCGTTCCACGTCGCCTAGATCCGGTCTTCAGGCGGCGGCGATCGGGCGCCGTGCGTAGAGACCGTAAGCCAGGATCAGCGCGTAGCATATCGCCGGCAGGATCAATGCGAAGTGCAGCGATCCGGTGCTGTCGGCCAGAGCGCCGGTTAGCGGCGGGATGATCGCTCCGCCGACGATCGCGGTGGCGATCACGCCCGATCCCTCGGCCGCGCGCTTGCCCAGCCCTTCGCTCGCCAGCGAGAAAATGGTCGGGAACATGATCGAATTGACCAGGCCGATCGCCAGCAGCGACCACGCCGATACCGCCCCGGTCGTGTTGGCGGAAATCAGGATCAGCCCGATGGCGGCCGCGGCCACGCCGGCCAGCACCTTGCCGGGCGACACACGGGTCAGGACATAGGCGCCGATGAACCGCCCGATCAGCGCGCCGCCCCAGTAGAACGGAACATGGTCGCCCGCGGCCTTGTCGCTGAGCCCCAGAACGCCCGGCTGCATCAGATAGTTGACGATCAGCGATCCGATCGCGACCTCTGCGCCGACATACAGGAAGATGCAGGCCGCGCCCGCCGCAAAGCGCCTGCGCGACAACAGCGTGAATGCCTGGAACATGCCGCCGCCATGGTCCTGCTCCTCCTTCAACCGGTTGCGCCGGGTCCACACGACGGCGGCGATCAGCAGCAGGGCGACGGCCAGTCCCAGATAGGCATGGACGATGGCACGCGACGCTTCCACGCGGTACGCATCGAGCGCCGGCCCGGTCAGCGTCTCGGCACTGACACTCGCCAGCCCGCCCAGGATCAGCGCCGATCCGGCCAGCGGGAAGAGCGTGGTGCCGAGAGAATTGAACGCCTGCGCGAAGGTCAGCCGCCCCGCCGCGGTCTGCGGCTTACCGAGTAGCGAGATCAGCGGATTGGCGACCACCTGCACCACGGTGATACCCGCTCCCAGCACGAACAGTGCGACCAGGAACAGGCCGAACGCGGCGTTGCTGGATGCCGGGATGAACAACAGGCACCCGGCCGTCATCGTGACCAGCCCGATCGACGCCGTCTTCATGTAACCGAAGCGCCGCACCACGGCCGAGGCGGGGATCGAGAACAGCGCATATGACAGGAAGAACGCCGTCTGAACGAGCATCGCCTCCGCATGGCTGAGGCTGAACAGCTCGCGCAGCTTGGGAATGATGATGTCGTTCAGGCTGGTGATGCCGCCGAAGATGAAGAACAACGCGAACACGAAAACGCGCAGATCCGGCGCATCATAGCCATGGGCCGCATCGCCCCCCGCGGCATGATCGGTCGAGAGCGGTGCACTGACGTTGATGGCCACAGGTGCGAAATCCTAGCAAATTTCGGCGGGGTATGACGGCCGGTGCGCAGGCTGGCAATGCCTTGCGGCTCATGCGATACCACCGGTCAAACATCAGAGAGGAGTGTCCGATGGCGAGCGCCGTTCCGATCCGCCCCCATGCCAGCGATGCCGAGTGGCAGGCCCGTCAGCAGCTCGCCGCCTGTTACCGAATCTTCGATATGCTCGGCTGGTCGGAGATGATCTATAATCATATCACGCTGAAGGTGCCGGAAGAGGAAGGCGCCTTCCTCATCAATCCTTTCGGGCTGCACTTCTCGGAGGTGACCGCGTCCAGCCTGGTGAAGATCGACATCGACGGCAACAAGCTCGACGACAGCCCCTATCCGGTCAACCGCGCCGGCTTCGTCCAGCATGCCCTGTTCCACCGGCACCTGCCCGACGCTCACTGCATCATGCACACGCACACGACCGCTGGCATGGCGGTCAGCTCGCTGGAGGGTGGGCTGCAGCCGATCAACTTCTACGCCTGCAACTTTGCCGGGCAGATCGCCTATCACGATTTCGAAGGCGTGACCGTCCGCGATGAGGAAGGCGAGCGACTGCTGGCGCATCTGGGTGACAAGCGGGTCATGCTGCTGCGCAATCACGGCATTCTGGTGATGGGGCGCACCCTGCCCGAAGCGTTCGTGAAGCACTGGTCGCTGCAGCGTGCGTGCGAGATCCAGCTGGCGACCTTGTCGATGGGCCAGCCACTTCGGGTCAGCGACGAAGTCGTCGCGGTTCACCAGCGCGATCTGCACATGGCGCAGGTGCCGGGCGGCCCGGGTGCCGCGGACTTCGCGGCGATGGTGCGTCTGGTCGACAGACGCGACACCAGCTGGCGGGACTGACGCGCCGATTCGTACGTCCCGGACATCGACAACGTCTCACGAGCAACGACGCGCCGGGCGTGAGCCTGTCGCCCGATCGCATCTCAGGCGAAGGCGATGAACGGAAACGACCGTTTGCTGTCAGTCCGCCTTCGCCTACAACGATGCCCCGATGACCCGCTTCACCGTCAACAACCAGTCGGTCGAGTACCTGCTCGACCCAGAAACGCCGCTGCTGTGGGCTCTGCGCGATGCGTCGAACCTGACCGGGACCAAATACGGCTGCGGCACCGGCCATTGCGGCGCCTGCACCGTCGACGTCGATGGTCGCGCGGTGCGATCGTGTCGGATGACCATCGCGGAAGCGGAGGGCACCTATGTGACGACGATCGAGGGATTGTCGCGCGATCGCTCCAACCCGCTGCAACTGGCGTTCCTGGCCGACAATGTCGTGCAGTGCGGCTTCTGCGTGCCAGGCATCGTCATGGCGGCGCAGGCCTTGCTCCGTCGCAACCCCGATCCCGATGAGGCGACGATCCGTGGAGCGATCACCAATCTGTGCCGCTGCGGGATATATCCGCGCCTCGTCGAGGCGATCGGACGGGCAGCCCGAGCGGCGAAAGGCGAGGAGGTGATCCCCGCCGGCGCGCGGCCGGACATCAATCCGGGGGACGCGGCGCATGCGATCCCCGCATTGGTCGCACCGCCTGGCAAATAGCGCATGCTCGCAGACCCGCGGCGACCTATGCCGCGGTCCAGCCCCCATCCATCGACAGGTTGGCGCCGGTTATCTGAGCGGCCTCGTCGCGGCACAGGAACACCGCCAGCGCCGCAACCTGCTCGGGCGTCACGAACTCCTTGGTCGGTTGGGCGGCGAGCAGCACGTCGTTCATCACCTGCTCCCGCGTCATCCCGCGCGCCTTCATCGTATCGGGAATCTGGCCCTCGACCAACGGCGTCCAGACATAACCGGGCGAAATGCAGTTGGCGGTGATCTTCGCCTGCGCGACCTCCAGTGCCACTGCCTTGGTCAAACCGACCACGCCATGCTTGGCCGCGACATAGGCCGACTTGTTTGGGCTTGCGACCAACGAGTGGGCGGAAGCGGTGGAGATGATCCGTCCCCAGCCCCGCTCCTTCATCGCTGGGATCGCGGCCCGCATCAGGTGAAAGACGCTCGACAGGTTGATCGCCAGGATCGCGTCCCACTTGTCGACCGGGAAGTGGATCACGGGCGACACATGCTGGATCCCCGCGTTGGCGACGGCGATGTCGCACCCGCCCGTTTCCGCCACCGCACGCGATATCATCGCCGCGATCTGATCGGGGCGGGTCATGTCGGCCGCATCGTACAGCGCCGTCGCCCCGCTCGTCTCCGCAAGCTCCGCGCGCGCGGACTCGATCGCCCCGGCCTCACCGAAACCGTTGATGACCACGCTGGCCCCTTCCGCTGCGAACGCACGCGCGATCGCCAGCCCGATTCCGGAGGTGGAACCGGTCACCACCGCGGTCTTGCCCTTCAGGAACATGCTTCACCTCTCTTGTCGCCGGATCGCGCGACCATGCGGTCAGCCACGGCAACGATCAACCATGGACCCGTCGCCGGGCTTCGCGCATTTCACCAGCGCAACGATCGACCGCGACGAAGCGATGAAGGGGAGCCGGCCATGCGTCTCGACGATTTCGACCCGAATGACATCAACGTCGAGGATCAGCGCGGCCAAAATTTCGGCGGCGGCGGCGGTGGAGGTCTGTTGTTCGGTCTTCTGCCTCTCATCGGCAGCCGCTTCGGTTGTGGCGGGATCGTCGTGGTCCTGTTGCTGATGGCGGTGTTCGGCGGATTGGGCAATCTCGGCGGGATGCTGGGTGGTGGCACCGGCGGAACCGGGCAGGTATCGGCGCCGCGTAGCCAGACCGGCGGCAGCAGCGTGGCGGAAAGCTGCAACCTCAATCCGGAAAGCAAGGCGTCGTGCAATGCGTTCCAATCGGCCGAGAATACATGGGAGGCGCTGTTCCGCCAGTCGGGTCAATCGTTTAAGGAACCGAAGCTCGTCTTCTACGGCGGAACCGGCCGATCCGGATGCGGCGCGGCGCAATCGGCCATGGGCCCGTTCTATTGCCCGACCGATCAGGGCATCTATCTGGACACCAGCTTCTTCAACGAACTGGCGACCCGGTTCGGGGCGCAGGGCGACTTCGCCCAGTATTACGTGATCGCGCACGAGTTCGGCCATCACATCCAGAATTTGCTCGGCACCTCCGCACAGGTTCAGCAGGTCCAGGCACGCGGCAGTCAGGTAGAGGGCAACGCGGCCTCGGTCCGGCTGGAATTGCAGGCAGATTGCTTTGCCGGCGTGTGGGCCGCGGCGAACCGCAACCGACTGGATCAGGGCGATATCGAGGAGGGCATGACTGCGGCCCGCGCGATCGGCGACGACACGTTGCAGCGTGAGAGTCAGGGTCGCGTGGTTCCTGACAGCTTCACGCACGGCACGGCGGAGCAGCGCATGCGCTGGCTGCGTCGCGGACTGGAAAGTGGTGATCCGGCGCAGTGTGACACGTTCTCGGGCGCGATCTGACCGGCTAGCCGGTTGTGGGCGGCGGAGGGTCCTCGCTCACGCTCTTGTCCGATGGAAAACGAAAAGGCCCGGCCACTTCATGGTGACCGGGCCTTTCACGTTGGCGATCGAGACGATCAGTACGTGCCGGAGAAGCTCCGGTTCAGGTTCGTACCCGTGCTGCGATCGTCGTCCGATCGGTTGGACGAGCGGCCCGAGCGGTCGTCGCCATACCCGAACATGGCCGAATTGCGATCCTCGTCGCGCCAGGCCTGCTTCGCCTCGTCCGACGATTTCGACAGCGTCACCTTGTCGTCGACCGACGTGATCCAGCTGGACGGTATCGAGTGATGGCGTCCACCGGCATCGGCGTCGTTCTTGGTCAGCAGGATGCGATCGCCGCGCACCTTGTCCACGGTGCCGACGTGTACGCCGTCGGAACCGACCACCTCCTGATGCTCGGTCACCTTGGTCAGCAACTCCCGCTGACCTTGGCGACCCGTCCGCCAGGTCGCGAACTCCTTCTCGAACCGCGAACGGTTTTCCTGGCGATACTCGTCATAGTCCCGGTCGAGCGCCGCGATCTGGCTGGAGCGCCAGCCATGATAGTCCTCGTCATGACGGCCGCCGCCATAGGAACGCTCGTCGTAGCGGGCATCCGCCTCGCGCCGGCGCTCGGCATCGTCATCACCGAACCACGACCGGACTTCGTCGCCCGCGCGCTGGAAGAAGCCCCGATCCTCATAGTCATAGCCCTGGGGCTGGCGCCCATAATTGCCGCGCTGCTGCTGATGCGCGCGATGCTCGCCATCCGGATGGCGACCGTAATTCTCGAACCGTCGGCCGTCCGAACCATAAGATCCGCGATAGTCGTGCGATCGCGCCTGCGCTCCGTAACGCTCGTTACGGCTATCGCGCCCGTAACCACCGGATCGACCCCCATCCTGGCGACCGTAATCGCCCTGCTGGACGTAGCTGCCCTGGCGACCGAACGAGCGATCCTGCCCGCCAGAGCGCTGGTTGCCATAGTCGCGGCGGCCATACCGGTCGTCGCTGCGATCATCATTGTCGAGGCGTCCGGCAGCGGCATAGTCGCGCGCACTGGAATAGGTGTAGTCGCGACCGGTACCGTAATCGCGTCCATAATCCATCGCATCGGACCGATTATAATAGTCGCTCTGGGAGTCCGCGTCCCGCGGATAGCGTTCATAGCCCATGATCGTCTCCTGTGTCTGCGGCGCCGGCACCTTCTCTTTGGAAGCGCCCGGATCCGCACGGAAAAACGGGCAGTAGAAAGCGATGTTCCAGTATCCGCAGCACCGGCGTTTCGGCTCGTCCCACGTCCTTTCCGGGCCGCCGCAGATGCTGCCGGAGCCTGGCGATGCCTTGTCGAACATGGCGGCAGAGCCGTGTTGCAATGCCGCCGACAGGCCGCTAATGGCGACGCTTCCGGCGCTGCCGGGATCGAAGGTGCGGGGCCGTAGCTCAGATGGGAGAGCGCTGCAATCGCACTGCAGAGGTCAGGGGTTCGATTCCCCTCGGCTCCACCACCCACCTTCGACGTGCTTCGCCGACATCGCCGCGACGAGTCCCGCATGTGGTGCCTCGCCCGTCATCGTGCGTTGATCGCGGATGAGCCAGTCACGCCCGATGCCACCGAATGCCATTCCTGCCAGTACCGTCGTCATCTTTCGCGAGGGCAGCGGCATCCTGCCGGAAGTACTGATGGTCGAGCGGTCGCGCGCCATGGCGTTCGCCGGTGGAGCGCTGGTGTTTCCCGGCGGCCGGATCGATCCCGGTGACCATCTGCTGGCGGCAACGTTGCAAGTAGAGGATGCCGACGAGGCTGCGGCCCGGATTGCCGCGATCCGCGAAACGCTGGAGGAAGCCGGGGTCGCGATCGGGCTCGATCCCCTGCCCGATCCGGTCGCCCTCGCAACGATCCGTGCCGGTCTTCACGCCGGCGAGGGTTTTGCAGAACTTTTGTCGGCAGCAGGCGTGTCGATCGCCCTCGACGCACTTGTCCCCTTTGCCCGCTGGCTGCCCAATCATCCCATCGCGCGCGTGTTCGACACCCGCTTCTATCTCGCGCGATTGCCCGACGACGCCGAACCCGCCAGCGTCGATCACACCGAGAATGTCAGGCTGATCTGGACCACGCCGCGCGACATACTGGATCATGGGGCCGCCGGAGCCGTGAAGCTGATCTTCCCGACGCTTCGCAACCTGGAGCGGCTGGCACAACATGACAGCTTCGACGAAGCGGTGGCGGATGCGTTGTCGCACCCAGTCCGGACGATCGTACCCACGATCGAGGTTCGCGACGGGGTTGAACATCTCTGCATTCCGGACGGGCTCGGCTATCCCGTCGTCTCGTTCGAACTCGACCAGGCGATGCGCGGTTGAGCCGTCGTGGCAGGCCGTCGAGGCTTGTTGCAGTCGCGTCGTCGCTGATGCGCGCAACCCGCCGGATCGCGGCCGTCTTCGTGTTTGGTGGAGCGCTGATCGTCATGCTTTTCATCGGATGGTCGACGATCCGCGGTCGTCCCCAGGACCTGCCGTGGACGCCGCTGGATCTCGGCCAGCCGATCGGAGTGTTCACCGGGCGCAAGATCACGGCGCTCACCGACGATTTCCGCGGTTGTCGCGCCGCGCTCGATCGAGCGGGCGTTCGCTACACCGTACTCCCGGTCATAAGGGACGCCCAAGGCGAGGCGGGCAGGGCTTGCGGTTACGCCGACGGCGTTCGGTTCACCGGCGGGGGTGCCAGGCGGATAGCGTTCATGCCGGCCGGCCTCGGCGTTGCCTGCCCGGTAGCGGCCGGACTGGTAGCATGGGAGTGGAACGTGGTGCAGCCCGCGGCGCAGCGCCTGCTGGGTAGTCCCGTCGTCGCGGTCGACCATTTCGGCAGCTACAGCTGCCGTCGCCTGTATGGCCGGGATGCCGGCAGCTGGAGCGAGCACGCGACCGCCGATGCGATCGATATCGCAGGGTTCAGGTTGGCGGACGGACGCCGGCTGACGATCGTAAACGACTGGAAACGTGAAGGTGGCGGCGCGAAAGCACAGTTCTTGAGGACAGTACGCGACGGCGCCTGCACACTGTTCGCCACCACCCTTTCACCCGATTACAATGCGGCCCACCGCGATCATCTGCATCTCGATCAGGCGGAGCGGGGCGCCGCCGGCTGGCGGGCATGCCGATAACGGCTGCCCGGCCCCGTCAGTTCGCCAGCGATTGCCCCGGCTCGACCTTCTCCACCCAATAGGGGAAGAACGCGGGCTGGCGGTTCGACCATCCGGATGCCGTCGCCGCCGCTTCGCTGATCGACTGGAGCAGCTTGCGTCGCAGTTCGGGATGCAAGTGAGGCAGCGCCGCCGCAGCGCAGAACGCCGCCAGCAGCCATGGTCGAACCTCCGCTCCGATCAGCCGTTCGTAAAGGAAGCGGACGGCGGAGAAGCTGGGCAGTCGCCCCTGCCCCATATCGAAGGCAACGATCGTGACCAGGGGAGCCAGAAACGGTTCGATTGCATCGAGTCCGCTGTCGTCCGGGACCAGCTCCCTGACCGACGGCAGCGCACGATAGAGCCGGGCCTGGGCGCGGATGCTTGCCGCCTCGACGACGTCACGTGACCAGCGAACCATCGCATCGTCACGGTCCAGACCGATATCCAGAGAGCGGCGAATGTATCGTTGCGTCGCAGCTGGAAAGCTTGCGAATTCCTTGATCTCGGCGAGGGTCATACTGCCCTCGGCCGGCTTGCTCCTGGCACCCATCGCGTTCACCCCGCCCAGCCATGTCCAACCGGGCCACCCTAGCGAAGGATGGTTAACACCAACCTTAACGCAGAGGGGCCCGGTTTCGCGAAGGAACGCCGAAATTCATTGCGCCGCAACATTATATGCGACGAGCCGAGCAGGCTGTTGCATCATCCTCGCCTTGTGATGCGCCGACGCAACATTTGCCCATGCCCAAGGCTCAGGCGTCGCGCTGTCGCTCGGCCTCATCGTCATAGCCGGATGACGGCGCGGGATCCGAGCGGGAGGGATCGGAGATGGAGACCGGATCGCTGCCATCCATGCTCTCGTCCAGTCCATTGTCGAGCCGGGCATCGACGCTATCGGGATTCTTCTGCAGGCGCTTGGCGATCGATCGATCCTGTCCAGCATCACCTCGCGGATCGCGACCGCTGCTGTCGTCCGGCTTGTCCTGTCCGTCCGGAGCGACCGACAGGCTGTCTAGCGCACGATCGTCGATGGTCATGGTCAATCCTCTCGAACTTGGTCCAACCTAGAACGAGCAGGCGCGATGCCCGTTCCGGGTAGTCGATCAACGCATACGGGTGACGGTCACCTGCTGACGCTGCAGGAAGGCGCTGCCGAAGACGGTCATGAACGCGATATCGGTCGCATCACGACCGACGACGACGCCGGCGATCTCCTCCGCCCGGGCCATGCCGGTGGCATCGACCAAGCGCCACGCACCGTCCAGCCACAGTTCTGCTACGGCATGGAAGTCCGGCGGCTCTACGCCGGGTGCATAGGCGGCAACGCAGCGCGCCGGAATCTCGGCGGCCCGCGCCAGTGCGACGAGCAGGTGCGCATAGTCGCGGCATACGCCCGATCGACTGGCGAATGTATCCAGCGCCGTCGTATCGCCGGTGCTGCCGTTGCCGCCGTACGACAGTTCGCTCTGCACCCAGTTCGCCAGCGACGCGGCCATCGCGCCGCCGGCGAGCCCGGCAAAACGGCGGCCGACAAAACCCTCCAGCCGGTCGGACTGGCAATATCGGCTCGGCAGCAGATAGGCGACGACCTCGCCCGGCAATCCGCGTGGCGGAGTCTTACCGAACGCCGCCAGCGATACGGGGGCGCGATCGACCGTCACCTCCGCGCGGTAGCGGGCCTGAAGCAGATTGGAGGCCCGTACCCAGCTGCGTTGCCCGATACCATCCTGCCCGGGCACGGCCGCGATCGGGTGATCTGACCAGATCGTCAGCGATTGGCTATCCAGCCGCTGCTCCGCCGTCGCCGCCGCTTCGATCTGCAACAGGATATCGACCTCGGCAGGCAGGTTGTAATCCAGGTCGACCTCGATCGACAGGCGGACGGGCATCGGCGTTCCTCGACGGCAAAGAGAAAGGGGCCCGACGGTTGCCCGCCGAGCCCCTGTAGATCGTTGATCCGAAACGATCAGTCGCGGCTGGAGCCGAACAGACGCAGGATGAAGAGGAACATGTTGATGAAGTCGAGATACAGGCTGAGCGCCGACATCACGACGACCTTGCCCTCCATGTCGGTGCCCGCGACCTGATAGTACAGGCTCTTCGTGCGCTGCGTGTCATAGGCGGTCAGACCGGCAAACAGGAGCACGCCCACCGCGCTGATCAGCATGCCGAGCGGCCCCGACTGCACGAACAGGTTGATAACGCTCGCCACCAGCAAGCCCACGACACCGATGATCAGGAAGGTGCCGAAAGCCGACAGATCCTTCTTGGTCGTGTAACCGTACAGGCTAAGCGCGGCGAAGCCGGCGGCAGTCGCGAAGAACGCCTGCGCGATGGCGACCGGGCTGTACTGAAGGAAGATCGTCGACAGCGACAGTCCCATCAGGACCGCAAAACCCCAGAACATCATCTGCAGCGTTCCGGTCGACATTCGGGCCTGGCCGAAGCTCATCCCGAAGACGATCGCGAGCGGTGCGAACATGATCACGTACTTCAGGATGCCCGGACCGGTGAACACCGCTTCCGCCTGCCCGCTGATCGCGAACAGCAGCGCAACGATGCCGGTGAGCAGCACGCCCGACGCCATGTAGTTATAGACCGACAGCATGTACGAGCGGAGCCCCGCGTCGTAGGCCGCGTCACCCGTCCGCGCGCGCGTCGCTCCGAACGGCGCGGCGGTTGGCCGAGGATCAGACCAGTTAGCCATCTCTTCAAACTCTCCTTCTTCCAGCACGACCCGAAAGGGGTCTCCGGACAGGTTCAATATCGGCTTGCCTCGCGCCATTTTCAAGCGAAAGCACCAGCTGGATTGCAACGTGCCGGGTTTCGCTGGTTAACATCATACGCATGATACGCCTGTTCGTTGCCCTCCGTCCGCCGCCGTTTGTCCGGGAGGCCTTGTCGGACCTGATGGACGGGGTAGGTGCGGCGCGCTGGCAAGACGACGAGCAGTTGCACATGACGTTGCGCTTTGTCGGCGAGGTGGAGCGGCATCAGGCGGAGGACCTTGCGGCCGCGCTCGGCAAGGTGTGCACGCCGCCGCCCGTCGTCGCGCTCTCCGGTGTCGGCAGCTTCGATCAGCGAGGTCGCGTGGATACGCTCTGGGCGGGGCTGGCGCCGGTCGGACCGCTGGCGCATCTCCACGCAAGTGTTGAACAGGCCTGCGCCCGTGCCGGGCTGCCACCCGAACGGCGCGCCTATCGCCCGCACATCACCGTTGGGCGGCTGCCCCGGTCGGCGGGCTCTTCCCCGGACATCGCAGCCTGGGTGGTCCGGCACGCCGGCCTGACCAGCGAGGCCTTCGTCATGCCGCACCTGATCCTCTACCAAAGCCATTTGGGGCGCTCGGGGGCCAGTTACGAACCGGTGGCACGTTGGCCGCTGGAGCGGTGATGCGGGAACCGGCGGGCGCACTGCTGGTTCGCTGCCCTGTAGTTTTCAAGGGAGAAGACGATGCTGATGCGATCGACGACTATGGCGGGCCTCACCCTCCTGGCGGCAACGGCGCTGGCCGGGTGCCAGACCGACAAGGGTGCCAGCCGCGCCGATGCCGCGAGCTACCGGACGGCGACGGCAATGTTGCGGACGGCGGCCAATGCCGATGCGGGCCGGGCGACCGCCACCGAAGTAGAGGGCGGGTTACGCTTCACCCTGGATGCGCGCGGCCTTCCGCCCGGCACGCACGGCGCCCACGTCCACATGGTCGGCCGCTGCGATGCGCCCGATTTCACGACCGCGGGTGGCCACTGGAACCCGACCTCTCGCCAGCACGGCACGATGAACCCGCAAGGTCCGCATGAGGGCGATCTGCCGAACCTGATCATCGGCACCGATGGCCGCGGCACGATCGGCGTGACGATCCCGGGTGCGACGATGGCCGGGCTGCTCGACACCGATGGCGGTGCCATGGTCGTACATGCGAACCCTGACGATCTGAAGACCGATCCGTCCGGCAACAGCGGTGGCCGCATCGCCTGCGGGGTATTCCAGCCGGCGTGAGGCAGCCAGCCGTCACCCCCGATCGGGGGTGACGGCCCTTCGTTCAGGCGATCACCTCGCCCACCGCGCGCGCCCGTGCTTCGCGCGACGCTTCGGCGGCCGGCACCAGCCGATATGCCGCGATGGCTGCAGTCAGCGTGATCGGCACGCTCAGTAACAGCGACAACATGCCCGTCGACAGGCTGCCGCTCAGCGTCGATACCCGTCCGGCGAGATACGGTCCCATCGCCAGACCCAGCAGCGTCGTACCGAGGAAGAAGGTCGCCGTCGCCGTGCCGCGCATCCGCGGCAGCACCAGATCCTGCGTCGTCGCCGCTGCCGCGCCCAGCGCACAGGCGGCAGTCACCTGTGCCATGAAGAGCATGGGGTACAATGTCGCAGTACTATCGGCACTGAACGCCAGTGCCAGAAACGGAGCAGGTGCCACGGCTCCAAAGATCACGACCATCAGCCGACCGGCGGGATTTCGCTTGTGCAACCGGTCGGCCACCATGCCGCCCAGCGTTACGCCCAGAAACCCGGCGCCCGCGCCGATGGCGCCGATCGCCAGCCCGGCCGATGCCGGCGGCGCGCCCAGCACGCGTAGTGCGTAGGGCGCCGCCCAGAAGCTCGCCGCATAGGCCATGAACGCATTCAGCCCGTATGCCACCACCGTGCACAGGAAAGCCGGCGTGCCGACGATCAAGGCGAACGTCGCGGCATCCCGCCGCTTCAGTGCGCAAGCCCAGGAGAAGACCGCATAGACCCCGATGCCGACCGCGGTCCATTGCGGCCATGGCTCGCCGATCGCGATGAGCCCCGCCACGACGCCGATGGTGATCGCCGCGGCGAGAAGATTCACCGCAAGCGCGCGGATGCCGCCTTGCGCCGCGCCCCAGATCGTCAGCGGCGGGATGATCGTGACGAGCTCGCCACCGAACGCCCTGAACGGGGCGGGATGCCGCGGCGGCGGCGGCAGTCCCTCGACCGCGCCGCGTTGCGGCTCGCGCAGGGTTGCGATCCATCCTGCGACAAGCAGGCCGGGGATACCGACGGCGAGGAAAGCAGCCTGCCAGCCGACCAGTCCGAATGGGCCGCCGCCTGGATAGGCGCGGTTCCAGTTCTGGACGATCAGACCGCCGATGAACAACGATACCCCGCCGCCGACATACAGACCGGCAGAGTAGATCGACAGCGCCGTCGCGCGGAGATGCTTGGGAAACCAGTCGGAGATCAGCGAATAGGCGGAAGGACTCGCCGTCGCCTCGCCGATCCCGACGCCGATCCGGGCCGCGGCAAGGTGTGTGCCGCTTCGCGACAGCCCCGAAATGGCGGTCATCGTCGACCACAGCGCCAGGCCGATCACCATCAGCCGCCCGCGATGCCAGTTGTCGGCAAGTCGGCCGAGGGGAATACCGAATAACGAGTAGAAGACGCCGAACGCCGTTCCATAGAGGAAACCGAGATCCTCGTCGCGCAGCGACAGGTCGCGCTTGATGTCCTCCGCAAGGATCGAGATGATCTGCCGATCGACGAAATTGAGCACATAGACGACAAAGAGGATGCCGAGCACATACCAGGCATATCGGGAGGCTTGCGGACGCCCGTCGATGGGCGCAGCAACGGCGTCTGGCATGGTCTCTCCCGACGATTATGTTCGTTGGTCGTCAGGCTATCAGATACGCATCGGGGAACAACCCGTTTAGTATCTCAGCGCAGCCGGCGCCGGTAGAAGTCGATCGCTTCCGGGTCGAACGCGGACAGCGGCTGGTCGAGGTCGCTCGGCAGCGGTTGCTCGCGCGGGGGTGGCGGGCCGAGATCGTCGTAGGAGAGCGGCCGACGCGATATCTCGCCGCCCTGCCGGACATGATCGAGCCAGCCGCCCCGTCCCCAGACGAGGTAGAGCGCAGCCCAGCCGATCACGCCGACGACGATACCACCCACCACCACGAAACCCAGCGGATCGGCCGTCCCTGGCAGGCCTGCGATCGCCATCGTGGCCGCGACATCCCGTGCGGACCACTGGGCCAGGGCCATCCCCGTCGCCAGCCCGATCGCCGCGCCTCCTGCCCCCGGCAGGCGCCGCATCGGGTGGCTGCGATCGGCGTCGGGACGTGCAGGATCGACGGCAGGAGGACTCATGTTCCGCATGGAGACGAGCGAGGGCGTTCAGGTCAAGTCCGCAACCGCGGCAGGCGTTCCCATCCCGGAACATCTGCCGCGCTGCGGGTATGGTCAGGCGGGTTCTTCGGCAAGTTCCGCCACCAGTGCGTCGATGATCGCCCGATTGAAGGCGGGCAGATCGTCCGGGTTGCGGCTGGTGATCAGGTTGCCGTCGACGACGACCTCCTCGTCGACCACGTCGGCGCCGGCATTTTCCAGATCGGTCCGGATCGAGGGATAGCTGGTCATCCGGCGGCCATCGATCGCATCCGCCTCCGCCAGCAGCCATGGGCCGTGGCAGATGGCGGCAACGATCTTGTCGTCCTCCATGAACTCAGCGACGATCTCGACCGCGCGATCCTCCTGCCGCAACTTGTCGGGGTTGCAGGTGCCGCCGGGCAGCACCAGCGCGTCATAGTCGTCGGTATCGACCTGATCGAGCGTGATGTCGGGCGTGGCCATCTCCGCCTTGTTCAAGTCCTGCTCCATGCCCTGGATCGGATCGACCCTGATAGAGGCTAGCGTGACGGTCGCACCGGCGGCTTCCAGTGCCTTTTTCGGTTCGAAGAGCTCCACCGTCTCGAACCCGTCGGCAGCGAGCATAAGGACGCGGGCGTTACTGAGGTCGGCCATGGGAGACTCCTGTCGTGCAGTCGGGGGAGCCGCATGAACCCGCGCCGACCGTCCACGTTCCGGAACGAAGCGCCACCCTGCGCATTGGCCGAGACGAAGCGAGGAGCGTCAATGCCTGTCAGGATCGTCTATTCCGATGACTCGAAGCCGGGGATAACCCGCCGCAAGATCAGGGAAAAATGGGCCTACTACCTGCCGAACGGCGACCGGGTGACCGACCGCGACGAGATCGATCGGCTGAACGGCATCGGCTTGCCGCCCGCTTATCGCGATGCATGGTTCAACACGCGCGCCAACGGCCATATCCAGGCGGTCGGCTGGGACGAGAAGGGGCGCAAGCAGTATCGCTACCACCCCGATTTCCGCGAGGCGCAGGAGGCGTCGAAATACGAGAAATGCGCCGACTTCGGTCACTGCCTGCCCAAGCTGCGCCGCCAGGTCGAGGCCGATCTGGCGAAGCGGGCCCTGTCGCGCGAGCGGGCGATCGCCGCCGTCATCCGCCTGCTCGACGGGGGTCACATCCGCGTGGGCAACGAAGCCTATGCCGAGGCGAACGAGAGTTTCGGCGCCACCACGCTGCGCAAGCGACATGGCGAGGTCAAGGGCGAGACGCTGAAGCTCCGTTACAAGGGTAAATCGGGCAAGATCCGCGACCTGAAGGTGACCGACCGGGCACTGGCCCGCACCGTCCGCAAGATGCAGGATCTGGACGAACAGCACCTGTTCGCGTGGGTCGGCGACGACGGCGAGGCGCATCCCGTCACCTCGTCGGACGTCAACGAGTATATCCGCAACGTTAGCGGCACCGAGTTCACCGCCAAGCATTTCCGTACCTGGGCAGCCAGCGTCGCCGCATTCGAGGCGCTCGCCAAGGCGGAAGCGGACCTGAGCCTGAAGGCGATCCTGGAACCCGTCGTCGAGCGGCTGGGCAACACCGCCGCGATCGCCCGCAAGAGCTATGTCCACCCTGCCCTGATCGCGCTCGCGAAGAAGGGCCAGGCGGCGTTCCGTCGCGGTATCCGCCTGCCCCGCTCCTCGCGCTATCTCAGTCGCGAGGAACGGGGGCTGATTGTCTTTCTCGAGGAACTCGCTCCCGCATCGACATCGGCACCGGTGCTCGCCAAGGCAGCCTGACATGGCCAACCCCAGCAACGCCGCCGCCCGGCCGCTCTTCGATCCCTCAGGCTTTCAGGACCAGTTCGCCGGTCTGCTGACTTCCGGCATCGACTGGCTGCAAGGCAATTGGCTGCGCATCGTGATCGCCTTCGCGATCGGTGCCTTGATCGTCGTCGTGCTGCATTGGGCCAGGGGCCTCGGCCAACGACTCTGCGCGCGTGACCGGACGGGCGCTGGCTGGGGCCGCATCCTCGGCAAGGCGGTAACGCGAACGGGCAACTTCTTCATCGTCATGCTCGCCGCCAAGCTGGTGCAGGGGTACGCCGGCACGCCCGGACCGGTCAGCAGCACGATCGAGTTTCTGTGGATCGTCGCATCGGTGTTCCAGGCGGCGATCTGGGCGCGCGAGCTGATCCTGGGTGCGGTAGAGCACCGGACCAGCGCCGAGAACTATCAGGGAGAGGCGCTGCTGTCGGCGATGGGCCTGATCCGCCTGCTTGTCACCGTCGCGCTCTTCGCCGTTGCCCTGGTCGTCGTCCTCGACAATCTTGGGGTGAACGTCACAGGTCTCGTCGCCGGGCTGGGCGTCGGCGGCATCGCCATCGGCCTCGCGGCGCAGGGCATCTTCGCCGACCTGTTCGCGGCGCTCGCCATCATCTTCGACCGCCCGTTCCGTCGCGGCGACAAGGTTTCGTACGACCAGACGACCGGCGTCATCGAGTCCATCGGGCTGAAATCGACCCGCATCAGGTCGTTCGGGGGCGAGATGCGGGTGATCTCCAACCGCCAGCTGCTCGACAAGGAGATCCAGAACATCTCCAACCGTGATCACGTCCGGATCGCCCTGACGATCGGCGTCGCTTACGAGACACCGCCCGACACGCTCGCCCGCATGGGCGACATCCTGAAGGAGATCGTCGAGAGCGAAGGCGCCAAGGTCGCCCGCGCCAGTTTCGAGAGCTTCGGCGCGTCCTCGCTCGACTTCGTTCTGCAGTTCGACATCCCCGGAGACGACTGGCCGACCGCACACGCCACCCGCGACCGGGTGATGGTGGCAGTGATGCGGCGCTTCTCCGCCGAGAAGATCTCCATCCCCTATCCCACCCAGACGACCTTCACCGCGGCTCCGAATGGCGATCTCGTCATGCCGTACCCGCAGGTGCAGCCGGTTCACGTCGAGAACGAAGCGACCCCAGTCGGTCGATGACATCGGCGACACGGATGACGGCCATGCTTGTCGCGCCGGACCGTCCCGCGTAACGGACGCGCCGACATGGCGTCGTCCACCTATCGTCCGGCGGGTCGCCAAACCGGTTCTCCCTTGCGCCGCGCCGCGTCGTTCGCGCTGGCTGTCGTGGTACATCTGGCCATCATCTGGCTGTTGTTCCACCTGGGCACCAGAGCGCCGAGGCAACCCGACGAACCGCCTCTCAGCACCTTCGCGCTCGATGCCGAGCAGCCGGCCGCTCGCGCCGCCGCCAAGGCGGCGACGAGCCGCCGCGCGCCCAGCCGGCCGCGCAGCAGCAGCGCAGTCACGGTTCCCCCGCCCGTCCGGACACCGCCGGTCCCGACCGATCAGCCGGCGGCAGTCTGGCCGACGATGCTGTCCGACTCGTTCGATCTGGCGAAGATGCCGAAGGGCAGCCGCGCCGGCGACGAGGGACGCGGGGATGACGACGCCCGGGGCGACAGCCGGACAGCTTATGGGCCCGGTGCCGGCCCCGGCGGGCAGCGGCTCTACAATGCCGACTGGCAGCGCGAGCCGACGGATGGCGAGATCAACGGCTACATCCGGACGGCCAGGCCGCCTGGCAGCTGGGCGATCATCGCCTGCAAGACGGCGCCTGACAATCAGGTCGAAAACTGTCGGACGCTGGGCGAATCGCCGATCGGGTCGGGCTTCGGCAACATGATGCGGCAGGCGGCATGGCAGTTCCGCATTCTTCCGCCTCGCATCGGTGGCAAGAAGATCATCGGGGCATGGGTCAGCATCTGCATCGACCTGCGCCCTGACGAGGCGGGGCGGCTCAGATGCCCCCCTCGTCAAGACTGAGCAGCGTCGCGTTGCCGCCGGCCGAGGTCGTGTCGACCGACACCGCCCGCTCCGCGCAGAAACGGTACAGGTAATGCGGGCCGCCGGCCTTCGGCCCGGTTCCCGATAGTCCCTCGCCGCCGAACGGCTGGGAGCCGACCACCGCACCGATCATCGACCGGTTGATGTAGAGGTTGCCGACCGCCGCCTCCGCCTCCGCGACCTCGGCAGCGCGAGCGATGCGGCTGTGCAGGCCCATGGTCAGGCCGTACCCCTTGGCGTTGACGCGTGCGATCGCCTCCGACAGCTTGCCGCCTTCCCAGGTGGCGACGTGGAGGATGGGGCCGAACCACTCCTGGTTCAGGTCCTCGATCCGGTCGATCCGGATCAGCGTGGGGGGCACAAAGAGGCCGTCGGCCGGCACATCCACCGTCTTCAGCCAGCGGTCGCGGACGGTTTCACGATAGCCCATCAGCCGGTCATAGGCAGTCCGATCGATGACGGGACCGACGTCGGTTGCGGGATCGCCGGCGTTGCCGATCCGCAGCGTATCCATCGCGCCGCGCAGCATTTCGATCACGGTATCCGCGACATCCTCCTGCACCAGCAGCAGGCGAAGCGCCGAGCAGCGCTGACCCGCCGAGCGGAACGACGAGGCGACGACATCGGCCACTACCTGTTCCGGCAGGGCGGTCGAATCGACGATCATCGCGTTGATCCCGCCCGTTTCCGCGATCAGCGGCACGATCGGGCGATCGTCGTCTGCGACGAGCGCACGGGCGATCCGCTTGGCCGTGCCGGTCGATCCGGTGAACGCAACGCCCGCGATCCGGACGTCGGCAGTCAGCGCCGCGCCGACCTCCGGTCCGCCCGGCACCAGCACCAGCGCATCGCGCGGCACGCCGGCCCGGTGGGCGAGCTCGACCGCCTTCGCGGCGATGCGCGGCGTCTGCGGCGCGGGCTTCGCGACGACGGTGTTGCCCGCAACGAGCGCGGCAGCCGTCTGGCCCAGGAAGATCGCCAGCGGGAAGTTCCAGGGCGCGATCGTCGCCCAGACACCACGACCCTCGATATGCAGCGTGTTGCGCTCGCCGGTGGGGCCCGGCAGCTCCACCGGGCGCAGCCGTGCTCGAGCCTCTCCGGCATAATATCGGCAGAAATCGGCAGCCTCGCGAACTTCGCCGATCGCATCGGGAATCGTCTTGAACGCCTCCTGCACGCAGATCGCCATCAGCTCGTCGCGATGCTCCTCGAGCAGGTCGGCCAGCCGCTCCAGGCAGGCGGCGCGCTCGTCGACCGGGGTCGCCTGCCAATCGGCGAAGGCGGCGTGCGCACGACCGACGGCATCGGCCACGACCGGCTCGGCCGCAGGCGCGCGGTCCGGAAGAGGCCAGGACACGGCACGGACGGTGGCGTCGAGCGTCGCGACGTCGCTCAGGTCCAGACCTTGCGAATTGCGATGGCCGGGCGCGAACAGATCCCTCGGCAACGGGATCGAGGGATGCCGCTGCCCGCCGACCGCGGCGATCTTGGCGACCGGATCGGCCAGGATTTCGGCCTCGGTCAGTCGCTCGTCCGCCAGCTGATGGACGAAGGACGAGTTGGCGCCATTCTCCAGCAGTCGACGGACCAGATAGGCCAGCAGGTCGCGGTGCCCGCCGACCGGCGCGTAGATGCGGCAATGATAGCCGTTATCGCGGACCAGCCGCTCGTACAGCCCGTCGCCCATGCCGTGTAGCCGCTGGAACTCGAAATCGCGGTCGTTGCCGGCCCATTCCAGGATGGTGGCGACGGTCAGCGCATTGTGGCTGGCGAAGGCGGGACGGATGTTATCCGCGGCCAGCATGTCCTTGGCCACCGCGAGATAGGAGACGTCGGTCGCTGCCTTGCGGGTGAAGAGCGGATAGTCGGACAGCCCCTCGACCTGCGTGCGCTTGATCTCGCTGTCCCAGTAAGCGCCCTTGACCAGTCGCACGTTCATCAGCCGGTCGAGCCCGTTCGCCCAGGCGACCACCGGCCGGGCGCGTTTGCCATAGGCTTGCACCGCCATGCCGAACCCGTCCCAACCCTTCAGCGACGGCAGCGCGGCGACGGTACCGATGATGTCCAGGCTCATCTCCAATCGCTCGGACTCTTCGGCATCCACCGTCAGGGCGATGCCCTTGGCCGCCGCCTGCACCGCCAGCGCCTCCAGCATGCCCGTGAGCGCCGGAACGCACTCCGACCAGCGCGCGACTTCATAGCGGGGGTGCAGCGCCGACAGCTTGACCGACACAGAATGCCCAGCAGCCGGATCGCTGCCGACCGCATCGATCGCGCCGACGTAAGCCTGGAAATAGCGATCTGCGTCGGCGAAGGTCCGCGCCGCTTCCCCCAGCATGTCGAAACTGGCGGTGAACCCCTTGTTCTCGGGCTTCTTCATGCGGCGCATCGCCTCGTCGATGGTGCGGCCCATCACGAAGATCTCACCCATCATCTTCATCGCCGCGCCGACGGCCTGGCGCACGAACGGCTCGCCCGCGCGGCTGATCAGGCGGCGCAGCGGGCCCGACGGCCCCTCCCCCACCAGCACGCGGCCGACGACCAGGCCCCAGGTCGCACTGTTGACCAGCTTGCTGTTCGACTTGCCCGCGTGCGAGCGCCAGTCGGCGTCGCCCAGCTTGTCGGCGATCAGCAGATCGGCGGTTTCCGGATCGGGCACGCGCAGGAACGCCTCCGCCAGACTGAGCAGCGCGATCCCCTCCGAGGAGTTCAGGCGATATTCCTGCAGGAACTGGTTCACCCACCCACGACCCTGTGCTGCGCGCAGGTCTGCGAGCAGGCCGCCGGCATGGCCCATGATCCGCTCCCTCGAATCGGCACTGGTCGCTGCCCGGTCCAGCAGCGGCTTTAGAACATCGGGTTCGGGCGCGCGGTACAGCTTTGCCATCGTTTCACGGGCGGCGGACGTTACGGCTTGGGTCATCGTCGAACTTTCGGTGCGGCAAGGCTTGCGACACGGGGGTGCCACAGCCTACAGGATGACACGCGCTTAGCGCCAAACACGCGTCGAGGGGAATGCCGTGGCGACGATCGCCATCGACCAACTGCCGTCCATTGTCGGCCGGTCGTTCACGTCCGACTGGGTGATCGTCGATCAGGCGATGATCGACGCCTTCGCCGCGGCAACCGGCGACCACCAGTTCATCCATGTCGATCCGGTCGCCGCGGCGCGAACTCCGTTCGGCGGGACTGTCGCCCACGGTTTTCTGACGCTGTCGCTGATGCCGATGCTGATGGAACGGACGGACATGCCGCGGCCCGAGGGGATCCGGATGGGCGTCAACTATGGCTGCAACTCTCTCCGGTTCATCACCCCGGTCCGCGCGGGATCGCGTGTCCGCGGCCATTTCACGCCGCGCTCCATCGTTGAGAAGCGGCCCGGCCAGTATCAACAGACCACCGAATTTACCGTCGAAATAGAGGGGGCGGAGAAACCTGCGCTGGTCGCCGAGTGGATCGGCCAGTTCTTCGCCTGATTTTCGTTCCGGTGTGACTTTCACCGATCATCATAAGGATCACGTCATGCGCTCCGCCGTCATCGTCTCCACCGCCCGCACGCCGATCGGCCGCGCCTATCGCGGTGCGTTCAACAACCTGCCTTCGCCGACGCTCGCCAGCCACGCGATCAAGGCGGCCGTCGAACGGGCCAAGCTGTCGGGCGGCGAGGTCGACGACGTCGTCTGGGGCGCCGCGCTGCAGCAGGGGCATCAGGCCGGCAACATCGCGCGCACCGCCCTGTTGCGCGCGGGCCTGCCCACGACCGTGTCGGGCATGTCGCTGGACCGCCAGTGTGCCAGCGGCCTGATGGCGATCGCCACCGCTGCCAAGCAGATCGTGGTCGACGGCGTGGACATCGCGATCGGCGGCGGCGTCGACAGCATCAGCCTGGTGCAGACGCCCAAGATGAACGTCGCGCCGGATCCGGAGCTGGTGGCGATGCACAAGGACATTTACATGCCGATGCTCCAGACCGCCGAGGTGGTCGCCGAGCGCTACGGCATCAGCCGCGAGGCCATGGACGAATACGGCCTCCAGTCGCAGCAGCGCACTGCCGCCGCGCAGGCCGCGGGCCGCTTCGACGACGAGATCGTCCCGGTCTCGGCGACGATGGCGATCGTCGACAAGGAGACCAAGGAGGTGAGCCACAAGCAGGTGACCCTGTCGAAGGACGAAGGCAACCGCGCCGACACCACGATCGAGGGGCTGGCGTCGCTGAAGCCGGTGCTGGGGCCGAACTACACGATCACCGCCGGCAACGCATCGCAGCTCTCCGACGGCGCGTCGGCGTCGGTTCTGATGAGCGAGGAAGAGGCGGCCCGTCGGGGTCTTGCCCCCCTTGGCCGCTATGTCGGCATGGCCGTAGCCGGCACGGAACCAGACGAGATGGGTATCGGCCCGGTCTTCGCAATTCCCAAGCTGCTGGAGCGTAAAGGGCTGAAGATGGACGACATCGGCCTGTGGGAATTGAACGAGGCGTTCGCGGTGCAAGTCCTCTACTGTCGCGACAAGCTGGGCATTCCCAACGAGCTGCTGAACGTCGACGGCGGCGCGATCTCGATCGGTCATCCCTATGGCATGTCGGGCGCGCGGATGACCGGTCATGCCCTGATCGAGGGCAAACGCCGCGGCGCGAAATATGTGGTGGTCACGATGTGCGTGGGCGGCGGCATGGGCGCGGCAGGCCTGTTCGAGGTATTCTGATCATCCGCTCGGCCGCGAAGTTTCCGATCGCCGGAAGCCTGCTGCCGAAGTCTGGAAATCCGGGGCTCCGATCACGCCGGTGATCGGAGCCCTGTCTGCTCTGCATGCACACCGCCGCAACCAAGTCCGTCGTCACATCGTTTCCCTGCCGACCCCATCAGGAGAGACGCACATGGCCGACCACGACAGCCCACAGGAAATCGCCGCCAAGTTTCTGGCGAAGGTGAAGGAAAGCCCATTCATCATGCTGGGCCTGACGGACGGCCAGCATTCGGAGCCGATGACGGCGCGGCTGGACGACGATCAGCCGAACGCCCTGTTCGTGTTCGCCGGCAAGGACAATCGTGCCGCCAAGGGTGGAGCGGCGATGGTACAGTTCGTGGGCAAGGGGCATGATTTCTTCGCTTGCCTCGCGGGTACGGTCAGCCAGGACAATGACCGCGCCCTGATCGACAAGCTGTGGGACAACCATGTCGAGGCCTGGTTCCCGAACGGCAAGGAAGATCCCAACCTCGCCCTGCTCCGCTTCGACGTGGAATCGGCCGAACTGTGGGAGACCGACGTGTCGCTGTCCGGTCGGGTAAAGATGCTGTTCGGCGGGACGATCACCTCGGATGAATCGTCGAGCCATGCCAAGGTCAATTCGATCGGCTGACCTGAACCGTTTACCTGTCCAGAGCGGCGCCGGTTCCGACGGGAACCGGCGCCGCTTTCATATGGTCAGGCGGCGTTGGCAGCCATCCACTGCTCGACGATCGGCGCAATGCGATTGCGCCATTTCGATCCGTTGAAGATGCCGTAATGTCCGACGCCCTCGGCCATTAGATACTGCTTCTTGTCGTCCGGCAGGGCGGTGGCCAGCGTCAGCGCCGCCTTCGTCTGGCCAAGTCCCGAAATATCGTCCCGCTCGCCCTCGATCGCGAGAAGGCCGATGTCCTTGATCGCGGCCGGATCGATCCGCCTTCCCCGGTGGATATACTCGCCCTTCGGCAGAGCATGCGTCTGGAACACCACGTCGATCGTCTGCAGGTAGAACTCCGCCGTCATGTCACAGACCGAACGGTACTCGTCATAGAAGTCCTTGGTCGCGTCGGCGCCGTCTTCGTCGCCCTGAACCAGATGCTTGAACATGCCCCAGTGCGAGATCATGTGATTGCCCAGGTTCATCGACATGAAGCCGGCCAGCTGCAGGAACCCCGGATAGACTTGCCGGCCGGCACCCGGATAGGTCACCGGCACCGTGACGATCACGTTCTGCTCGAACCAGGCGTGCGGACGCTTCGTCGCCAGCGTGTTGACCGCCGTCGGCGCCTCGCGCGTATCGACCGGTCCGCCCATCATCGTCAGGGTCAGCGGGCGGAGCGGATGCTCGTTCGCCGCCATCAGCGCCGCGGTGGCATAGGCGGGAACCGAGGGCTGGCAGACCGCCAGCATGTGCGCACGGCCGGAGCCGTCCGCGCCCATCGCCTCGAGGAACTCGACCAGATAGTCGACATAGTCGTCCAGGTCGAAACGACCATCGGACAACGGCACCAGCTTGGCATCGCGCCAGTCGGTGATGTGGACGTCAGCGCTGGGCAGCATCCGTTCGACCGTGCCGCGCAGCAGCGTCGCGTAGTGGCCCGACATCGGCGCGACGATCAGCATCTTGGGCCCACCCTCGACACCGTCCCGCCGGAACCGCTTCAGCTGGCCGAAGGGCTTCCGCAGCACGATCTCTTCGGTGACCGCCACTTCGCGACCATCGATCTCGGTGCGATCAAGACCAAAGCCAGGCTTGCCGCGCGGTGCGGAGGCGTGTGCGAAGACCTCCAGCGCCGAGCCGACAATGGCGCCACCGCCCATATAGGCGAAAGGATTGGCCGGGTTCTGCAACAAGCCCGCGCCGAAATTTGCCATTGCGCTGGCACCGGCAAGCATCGAGCGCTGCATTTCATAAGCGTTGTAGAGCATTGGGCATCCTATACGCCGGAATGGTTGCCGGGTGGTAACGTAAACTTGTCCTCGCGCAACGCGTCAACGCGACGATCCGTTCAACCGCGCCCAGTCACCGCTACCATGCTGCGGCGTTGAGCCGGGCGCGTGGCGCTGCTACGCGGCCGCATGGCCGATCCCGATCCGCGCCCGCCCGTGTCCGCCGCCGTACCGATCGGCACGGACGCCCCTGCCGACCGTCGTCGCCTGGGTGACCTGGGCATCGTCTGGCACCATGCCATCCGCTATCCGGGGCGGATCGCCATCGCCTGTGCCGCGCTGGTCACCACTTCGGCGGCGACCATCGGCATCCCCTACGGCTTCAAGCGGGTGATCGACCGCGGTTTCGGCGGTGGCGCCACCACGTCGTTCGCCACCTCATTCCACTATCTGCTGATGATCGTCGCAGTACTGGCGATCGCGACGGCGATCCGCTTCTACTACGTGTCGTGGCTGGGCGAGCGCGTCGTCGCGGACATCCGCACTCGCACGCAGGCCCATCTGCTGAAACTGTCGCCCCGTTTCTTCGAAGAGAACCGCCCGTCCGAGATCGCGTCGCGCCTGACGTCGGACACGGCGCTGATCGAGATGGTCGTGGGCAGCACCGTGTCGGTGGCGCTGCGCAACTGCTTCACCGGCATCGGCGGCATGATCTATCTGTTCGCGATCTCGCCCAAACTGGCGGGCCTGCTGATGCTGGGCATCCCGCTCATCATCCTGCCGATGACGCTGCTGGGGAAGCGGGTGCGTGCCTATTCGCGTACGTCGCAGGACAAGGTGGCGATGGTCGGCACGCTGACCACCGAGACGCTGGGGGCAATGCGGATCGTGCAGGCGTTCGGACAGGAATCCCGTGAGGGTGCGCGCTTCGCCGATGCCGTGGAGGCGACCTTCGCCGCCGCCCGCCAGCGTAATGCGCTGCGTGCGGGGATGACCGCGATCGTCATCGCGCTGGTGTTCGGATCGATCACGCTGGTCCTGTGGGAGGGCGCGATCGACGTCGCCGCCGGGCGGTTGTCGGGTGGGTCGATCGCGGCATTCGTGCTGACCGGCGGCATCGTCGCGGGCGCGTTCGGCGCGCTGACGGAGGTCTATGGCGACCTGCTTCGCGGTGCCGGTGCCGCAAGCCGGCTGGCGGAGCTGATCGACGAGGTGCCGGCGATCGCCGCGCCCGCAACGCCGACCCCCCTGCCCCACCCGGCCCGTGGCGCCATCCGGTTCGAGGATGTACGCTTCCATTATCCGACCCGGCCGGAGATCGCGGCGCTGGAGGGCTTCTCCCTTGACGTCGCGCCCGGAGAGACGGTGGCGGTGGTGGGCCCATCCGGTGCCGGCAAGTCGACGCTGTTCCAGCTGGCCGAGCGATTTTACGATCCCGATGCCGGGCGGATCCTGGTCGATGGCGTACCGCTGACCGAGGCCGATCCGGCCGAGGTGCGGGCACGCATCGCGATGGTGCCGCAGGAGACGGTGATCTTCGCCGCCAGTGCGCGCGACAATCTGCGTTATGGCCGGTGGGACGCGCATGACGACGAGCTGTGGGCCGCGGCGGAGGCGGCGAACGCGGCGGAGTTCCTGCGCCGCCTGCCCGCCGGGCTCGACACCTATCTGGGCGAAGGCGGCGCGCGGCTGTCGGGTGGGCAGCGGCAGCGGGTGGCGATCGCGCGCGCGTTGCTGCGCGATGCGCCGATCCTGCTGCTCGACGAGGCGACCAGCGCGCTGGATGCAGAGAGCGAGCGGCTGGTGCAGGAGGCGCTGGAACGCCTGATGGAACATCGCACCACCCTGGTCATCGCGCATCGGCTGGCGACGGTGCGCGCGGCGGGGCGGATCATCGTGATGGACGAGGGCCGGATCGTCGAACAGGGCAGCCACGCCGCACTGATCGGGCGAAGCGGCCTGTACGCACGGCTTGCCAGCCTGCAGTTCAGCGAGGCAGCATAGCGACGAACAGCCGGGAGACAGGGTGTGCGTGACTTCGATCTGATCGTGTACGGCGCGACCGGCTTCACCGGTCGGCTGGTCGCTGAATATCTGGCTGGCGCGCATCCGGCGCATGGCCGCTGGGCGATGGCGGGACGCAGTCTGGCGAAGTTGCAGGAGGTGCGCGACGCGATCGGGACCTCTGCGGACCTGCCGCTGGTGGTGGCCGATGCCGATGATCCCACCAGCCTGGCGGCGATGGCGGCGCGCACCGCCGTCGTGCTGACCACCGTCGGCCCCTATCAGCTGTACGGCAGCGAACTGGTTGCGGCGTGCGCTGCGGCGGGGACCGGCTATGTCGACCTGTGCGGCGAGCCGGGCTGGATGCGGCGGATGATCGACGCGCATGAGGGCACGGCGGTGCGGACCGGTGCGCGGATCGTGTTTTCGTGCGGGTTCGATTCCATCCCCTTCGATCTGGGCGTGATGACCGTGCAGGAGGCGGCGACGGCGCGCTTCGGTCGGGCGGCGCCGCGGGTGAAGGGGCGGGTGCGGGAGATGAAGGGCAGCTTTTCCGGCGGCACCGCGGCCAGCCTGAAGGCGACGCTGGCGGCGGCGGCGCGCGACCCGTCGCTGATCCCGCTGCTCGCCAGCCCGTTCGCGCTGACGCCGGGTTTCGCCGGGCCGCACCAGCCGGCCGGGCTGCTGCCCGAGTTCGATCCGACGCTGAACTGCTGGGTAGCGCCGTTCGTGATGGCACCGATCAACACCAAGAACGTCCACCGCACCAACTTCCTGCTGGGTCATCCTTGGGGAGCCGATTTCGTCTATGACGAGATGCAGGTCGCCGGGCTGGGCGACATCGGCAAGGTCGCGGCGGAGGCGATCGCCAAGTTCAATCCCTTCGCCGGCGACAAGGGCCCGAAGCCCGGCGAGGGACCGACCCGGGAAGAGCGCGATAGCGGCCGTTACGACCTGCTGTTCGCGGCACTGATGCCAGACGGCGAGCGCATCGACGCGGTGGTGACCGGCGACCGGGATCCCGGCTACGGATCGACGAGCAAGATGATCGCCGAAACCGCGCTGCTGCTGGCCGAGGGCGAGCATGACGGCGGCGTGTGGACGCCGGGCGCGCTGCTGGGAACGGCGCTGAGGGATCGGCTGTGCGCGCGGGCCGGTCTGACCTTCACGGCCGGGTGAGCGCCCGTCACCGCTTCTTACCCTGATGACGGATATTGGCGGGGCGACCCCGCCGCTTGAGGACGCGGTGAGGTTTGCTGCCGCCCCGATGTGACGGCGCCGCACCCTTGCCGCCGGGCAGCTCGAAACGAAGCGCACCCGACACCGGGTTCGATTCCGCCAGTTTCAGGCGCAAGCGCTGCCCGAGCGCGTAGACGTCGCCGCTGTCCTGGCCGGTCAGCGTGCGGGCCCCCTCGTCGAACTGGAAATATTCGCCGCCCAGGTCGCGGACCGGCATCAGTCCGTCGCCTCCGATCCCCTCGACGGTAGCGAAGAAGCCGAAATTGGTGACGCCGGTGATCCGCGCATCGACCTCTTGCCCGACCCGCTCGGCGAGGAAGGCGGCGACGTAGCGGTCGACCGTGTCGCGTTCCGCCTCCATCGCGCGACGCTCGAACTGGCTGATGCTCGTGCCGATCCGCTCCATCTCGTCGTCCGCCGGCAAGGCGCCGCCGGGCCCCAGCGCATAGGCGCCGACCAGCGCGCGGTGGACGACGAGGTCGGCGTAGCGGCGGATCGGCGAGGTGAAGTGGGCGTAGCTGCCCAGCGACAGACCGAAATGGCCCTGATTGGCGGGCGCGTAATAAGCCTGGGTCTGGGTACGCAGCACCTGCTCCATGATCTGCGGACGGAAATCGGCGTCGCCGACCCGGTCGAGAATGTGGTTGAAGGTCGCCGGCTTCACGACCTGACCCAGGGCGAACGCGACGTCGAAGGTGGCGAGATAATCCTTCAGCGCGACCAGCTTCTCGCGGCTGGGCGGTTCGTGGACGCGGTACATGCACGGCGCCTTCTTCGCCTCCAGCGCCTTCGCGGCGGCGACGTTGGCGGCGATCATGTAATCCTCGATCAGGCGGTGCGCATCGAGACGCTCGCGCGGCGCGACCGAGAGGATGCGGCCCTTCTCGTCCAGCACGACGCGCCGCTCGGGCAGATCGAGGTCGAGTGGTTCGCGTGCATCGCGTGCCTTCGCTAGGGCGCGCCAGCAGGACCAGAGATGTCGCAGCGGTTGCAATAGCTCCGCTTCCGCCGGCGGGAGGGGAGAAGATGGGGCGGCGTCGATGATCGCCTGCGCGTCTTCGTACGCGATGTTCGCGGCGAGGCGGACGACGGCGCGGCTGAACCGCCACGTCTTCAGTTCGCCCGCCTTGCCGATCGTCAGGTGACAGGCGAGCGCGGCGCGGTCCTCCCCCTCCTTCAGCGAGCAGATGTCGGCCGACAGGATCTCGGGCAGCATCGGCACGACGCGGTCGGGAAAATAGACCGAATTGCCGCGACGCCGCGCGTCCTTGTCGAGCGACGAGCCCGGGCGGACGTAGAAGGAAACGTCGGCGATCGCGACGATCGCCCGCCAGCCGCCGGGATTGGCGGGATCGTCGTCGGGCGCGGCCCAGACGGCATCGTCGTGATCGCGCGCATCGGCGGGATCGATGGCGACGATCGGCAGATGCGTCAGGTCCTCACGATCCTCGCCCAGCGGCTGACGGGCGACCCGCTCCGCCTCCTCCAGCGTCTCCGCCTCGAACCGGTCGGGTATGCCGAGCTTGTGGATCGCGATCAGCGAGAAGGAGCGCGGCGCGAACGGGTCGCCGAGCCGCTGGACGACCCGCACGGTGAGGCGGGGCGGCCGCCCGGCCAGTTCGCACAGGACGAGATCGCCGGGTTCGGCATCGCCGGCGTCGGATACGGGAAACTCGCGCCGCTCCTTCTTGTCGACGCCGGTCAGCCACAGGCGTTCTGCTTCACCGCGCAAGACGCCCAGCACCTGTTCCGACGACTTCGCCAACACCTTCATCGGGTGGGCGGTCCAGCCGTTGCCGGTCTCCTCGGTCCGAGCGAGGATCCGCTCGCCGATGCCGAGGGCGCCGCGCTTGCGCTCACGGACGCGGATGCGCGGCACGGGCACGCCCTCCGCCTCCCACCGCTCCGGGCTGGCCCAGACGTTGCCGCCGTCGTCGACGTCGACGATGCGCAACACCGTCACCTTGGGCACGCCGCCCATCTTGTGGAAGGCACGGCCCGGAGCGCTGTCGATCAGCCCCTCGTCCGCCATGTCCTTCAGCAGCGCCTTCAGCGCGATCTTCTGCTGGGCGGTGAGGCCGAAGGCGCGGGCGATCTCTCGCTTGCCGGCGGGAGTGTCAGAGGACTGGATGAAATCAAGGACTTGTTCGCGAGTCGGAAGACCAGGCGTGAGATGGCGCGCCATCAGTTGGTCACGCGAATGTTGAGGAAGTTGCGGGATGTGGAGGGTCGAAGGTCAGAAGATGTTTCGACAGTGATGCTGTCGCATTCCGGTTGCGCCCATCGCCACCTCTCGTCACCCCGGCAAAGGTCGGGGTCCAGTTGGGGAACGTTGGCGATCAAGCAACCACGGCTTTCCCGACTGGACCCCGGCCTTCGCCGGGGTGAGTGAAAGGATGGAACAGGCAGGTCGGGGGTAAAGGACATCGGCATGGCCTGCCACAGATAGGGCGGGTAGGACAGATCGCTAGCGCCGGGCACCCGCCTGCACGACCTCGATGACGCTGTCGCCGCGTTCCAGCACCTGCGCTTCCGGTTCCCAGAAGCCGAGGACGCGGTCGCCGCGATAGACGCGGAGCAGCTGGCCGCCGACGATCTCGCGCGGGCTGCGGCCGATCTCGTCGTCGTGGACCGGGCGCTCGCGCAGCTCGACCCGGCCGCCGCGGGTGACGAGGTCGGCGACATAGTCGGCGATGTGCGGTCCCGACGTGCACTGCGCGAGCAGCTGCCCGCCGAAGCTGACCGGGTTGACGATGATCGTCGCACCGGCATCGCGGGCGAGCAGTTCGTTCTCGATCGCGGCGATTGACACCGCGACCTGGGCTTGCGGCGCGAGACGGCGGACGGTGAGGACGATCAGCACCGCGGTATCGTCGCGACCGGGGGCAACGATCACCGAGGCGGCGGCCTCCACCCTGGCGATCGACAGGACGGCATTGTGGGTGGCATCGCCCTCTACCGTGGCGACGCCCAGTTCCTCCGCCTCGCGCAGCCTGTCCGTGCGTTCGTCGACCACCACGATGCCGGCTGGCGCATGGCCGCGCGCCAGCAGTTCCGCCACCGCGGCCGCGCCGGAGCGACCATAGCCGCAGACGACGACATGGTCCTTCAGCTCGCGTCGTATCAGGCCCATGCGCCACCGCTCCCATCCCTGCCGCAGCATGAAGCTGTACGCGCTGCCGAGAAAGATGAGGAAGACGAAGATGCGGATCGGGGTGACGACGAAGGTGTCGAACATGCGCGCCGAGGTCGATACCGGAACGATGTCGCCGTAGCCCACCGTGGTGACGGTGATGACGGTGAAATAGACGATGTCGAGGAAGCTGACGGCATTGTCGCTATTGTCCTTCAGTCCGGCCCGATCGATCCAGTGGCCGCCGAGCGCGATGCCGACCAGCAGCAGCACGGCGAGCGCACGAAAGCCCAGGGTGGTGAGCGGGCCGAACCGCCCGGCGCGATAGAAGCGCGGCCGTGCCGCCTGCACCGCCGCGCGGGCCGCCATGCGGCCGGGCGTCAGCGCGCGGCGCGCGGGGGGTGGCAGCGGCGTCATGCGGGGGTGGTTGTATGAGCGCGGGGGGCGGGTGACAATCGGGCGGGGCGACCGTGCCGGATGCCGGGTCTGCCACATCCGTCATTCCCGCACCGTCGGGGCCCCTGTGAAAGTCTTCCAAAAGTGGTGCAGGCCCCGCGCAGGCAGGGATCCGGAGCCTTCGGCCCGTCGGAACTTGGCTCGATCCGGCTTGAGGTGCTCAAGGGCTAACCGGACCGTGTCCCCGCGAAGGCGGGGACCCAGTACTGGGCTCCCGCCGTCGCGGGAGCACATGAGCATAGTGCCGATCGACCTTGATCCTTCAGTCGCAACGACCGCGCGTCTGGATTCCCGCCTGCGCGGGGATGACGGATTAATGAGAAAGGCCGACGCTCCGCGACGTCGAACGTCGCCCGCCTCAGTACGCCCGGCCGATCAGCACCCGCTCCACCGCCGGTTCGCCGGTGAAGACGCATGGCCCCTCGTCGCAGCCGGTCTGGCCGAGCGGGGCGTTGCGGATCGTCAGTTTCAGCGCCTTCAGCCGCTCGACCACCTTGTCGAGCGCGGCACCGGTCGGTTTCGACCAGCGCACATCGACCCAGCCGGGGTTCTTCGCTCCCGCACCGAAGTGCGCCTCTACCCCGGCCCAGTCGTCGACCGGCGCGATGCGGGCGCGCAGGGCCTGCGTGGATTGATCGAGGAGGGTCGCCTGGATCCCCTCCAGCGTCGCGGCGACGGTGCCGACCAGCTCGTCGCGCGGCATCACTTGCGACTTCAGCTTGCCGCCGTCCTGGTACAGGTCGGTACGCAGGATGACCGAGACGTTGTTGCCGGCGACGTCGCGACCACCGACCTCGATCACCACGGGCGCCCCCTTCTTCACCCAGCCCCAGCGCTTGGTCGCGGCCTTGGCGGGCTTCAGGTCGAGCAGCGCGCGGACGGGTTCGCCCAGCGCGGACTGCGCCGCCAGCTCCTTTTGCAGGGTGCGGCAGTAATCGACCACGGCCGCGTCCTCGGGCTGGTCGCGCAGCATCGGGACGATCACGACCTGCCACGGCGCCACCGCGGGAGGAACGCGCAGGCCGTCATCGTCGCCGTGCACCATGATGACGCCGCCGATCATCCGCGTCGACACGCCCCAACTGGTGGTGTTGGCCAGTTCCAGCTCGCCGGCCGCGTTCTGGAAGCGGATGTTCTGCGCGTGGGCGAAATTGGTGCCGAGAAAGTGGCTGGTGCCGGCCTGCAGCGCCTTGCCGTCCTGCATCATCGCCTCGATCGAATAGGTCGCGACGGCGCCGGGGAAGCGCTCGTTCTCCGGCTTCTCGCCGGTGACGACGTGAAGCGCGAGGCAGGTTTCGGAAAACTCGCGGTACTCCTCGAGCATCTTCAGCGTCTCCTCGCGCGCCTCCTGCGCTGTGGCGTGGGCGGTGTGGCCCTCCTGCCAGAGGAACTCGCTGGTGCGCAGGAACATGCGGGTTCGCATCTCCCACCGGACCACGTTGGCCCATTGGTTGATGAGCACGGGCAGATCGCGCCACGACTGGATCCAGCGCGAGAAGGCGGTGCCGATCACCGTCTCCGACGTGGGACGGACGACCAGCGGCTCCTCCAGCTTCGCGGTCGGGTCGGGGACCAGCCCGCCCTTCCCGTCCGACACCAGCCGGTGGTGGGTGACGACCGCCATCTCCTTGGCGAAGCCCTCGACATGCTCCGCCTCCTTCTCGAAATAGCCGAGCGGGATGAAGAGGGGGAAATAGCAATTCTCGTGGCCCGTCGCCTTGATCCGGTCGTCGAGCAGGCGCTGGATCCGCTCCCAGATGCCGTATCCCCAGGGGCGGATGACCATGCAGCCGCGGACGCCGGATTCCTCCGCCAGATCGGCCTCGGCGATGACGGACTGGTACCAGGCGGCGAAATCCGCCTCGCGGGTGACGGGGAGTGCGTGCTTCATGCCGGGCGCTGTAGCGGCGGCGGCACCGCTCGTCACCCCGGCCGCGTGCGGGATGACGGACCGGGCTTCGGGCCGTAAGGACGCGCGATGTCCACCGACCGCCTCGCCCCCGCCATCGGCCTGCGCCTGCTGTCGGTGGGGCTGTTCGCGACGATGAACGCGTCGATCAAGCTGGCCGAGGAACATGGCGCGCGGCTGGGCGAGATCCTGTTCTTCCGCCAGTTCGGGGCGGCGCTGCTGGTGACCGCGGTGGTGGCGAGCGGGCCGGGCCTGGCGTCGATCAGGACCACGCGGATTGGCGCGCATGTCAGCCGCGCGATCGTCGGCACGATCAGCATGGCCTTCACCTTCGCCGCGCTGCTCGCCCTGCCGCTGGCGGAGGCGACGACGATCAACTTCACCACGCCGATCTTCGCCACCGTGCTGGGCGCGCTGGTGCTGGGCGAGGCGACCGGGTGGCGGCGGTGGAGCGCCGTCGCACTGGGGTTCGGCGGGGTGCTGATCGTGCTGCAGCCGGGTGGCCACGCGATCCCGCTGTACGGCGCGGCGTGCGGGATCGTCGCGGCGCTGCTGACCGCGGTGGTGTTCATCCTGCTACGCCAGATCGGGCGGACCGAGCGGGCGCAGACGACGGTCTGGTGGTTCTCGGTCCTGTCGCTGGTGCCGCTGGGTGCCGTCTATGCGGTACAGGCGCAGGCGCATCCGCCGCTGACCTGGGTCTTCCTGGTCGCGACCGGGCTGATCGGGGGCGGCGCGCAGCTGGCGATGACGGCGTCGCTCAGGCGGGGGGCGGTGTCGGTGGTGGTGCCGTTCGACTATACCGCGCTGCTGTGGGCGACCGCCTATGGCTGGCTGTTGTTCGGCGCGCTGCCGAGCGAGACGACGTGGATCGGCGCGCCGGTGATCGTGGCGTCCGGGCTCTACATCGTGTGGCGCGAGCATGTCCGCCGGCGGGGCGAAACGCGCGGTGCGCTCAGCGAGGAGTGAGGCGGGCGGCGCGCAGCAGCCGGCGGCCACGCAGGAACATTTCCAGCCGCTGCGCCGCGACCAGCCCGAACGCCAGCGCCAGCAGCATGTCCGACAGGGCGAGCGCGTCGAGATGGAGGAAGCGCGCGCCACCGGCGCGGGCGGCCTGGCGCAGCACGACGATCGCAAGGATCAGGACCAGCGCGGCGGGCGACGAGGTCTGGCTGAGCCGGTGCGTGTCGGGATCGACGTCGATCCGCATCATCCGCCCGCGCTGCCACCCGAGCGCCGCACCCAGCGCCGCGGCGATCAGGCAGAACAGCCAGCCCGCCCCCTGCGGCGGATGCGTCGCGAAGGTGGTGGCGACGGCCAGGGCGAGCACCGACGGCAGGATCCATAGCCGTTCCAGCTTCAGCGGCACGGCCCTGCCGGTCCGCCGCCAGCGGAGCGCCATGACGATCAGGATGACGCCGGCGGTGATCGCGTAGGTGACGAGGGGATCGGACTGCATGCGGCGACACTGTGTCGAAGCGGCCGGCAGTCGTCCAGACGGGAGCGATAGGCAGCCGCCAGCGACGCGACCGCCTTGCCCCTGCCCCGGCGATCGCGCAGTCTGTGCGGCATGCTACGCTCCCTGATCGCGCCCGTCGCGCTGCTCGCCGCCCTGCCCGCCGGTGCGACCCCACCCCCGACCGACACCACCGCCACAGTCACCAGTGCCGACCGTGCCTTCGCCGCGATCTGGCAGGCGGAATGGGCGTGGCGGCAGGGCGAGCGGCTGGCGGACGACGACCGCGACGAGGCGAACGCGCACCTGCCCGACGTGTCGGCGGCGGCGCAGGCGCGGCGTGCCGCCTATTGGCAGGGCGTGATGAAGCGCCTGGACGCGATCGACCAGCGGGCGCTGTCACCGGCGGCGCTGGTGAACTTTCAGGTATATCGCAACCAGATCGCCGCGTTCCTCGACGACCAGCGGTTCCGCGAGTGGGAGAAGCCGCTGAACGGCGACAGCGCGTTCTGGGGCGACCTGCAATATGTCGCCCGCGGGCAGTTCGCGAAGGGCGCATCGGATTACCGCAACTACCTGACCCTCTTGGGGGAGATCCCCCGCTATCTGGACCAGCAGACCGACAATCTGCGTGCCGGGCTGAAGCGCGGCTTCACCCCGCCCGCGGTGGTGATGAAGGCGCGCGAGGCACCGGTGACGGCGATCGCCGAGGCGAAGGACGCCACGGCAACGGTCTATTACGAGCCTTTCGCCAAGATGCCGGCGAGCGTGCCCGGCCGCGCGGCATTGCAGGCCGAGGCGAAGCGGGTGATCGAGACGGGGGTGATCCCGGCGCATCGCAAGCTGCTGTCGTTCCTCACCACCACCTATTTCCCCGGCCTGCGAAAGCCGCTGGACGCGACCAGCTATCCGGACGGCGCGGCCTATTACCAGAGCCGGATCCGCGTGTTCACGACGACGGACATGACGGCCGAACAGATCCACGCGCTGGGGCTGGCCGAGGTCGCCAAGATCCGCGCCGAGATGGAGGTGGTGAAGACCGACGCGAAGTTCACCGGCGACCTGCCGGCGTTTCTCCGGTTCCTGCGGACCGATCCGCAATTCTACGCGAAGACGCCCGACGAGTTGCTGAAGGAAGCGGCATGGGAGGCGAAGCGGTTCGACGCGGTCGCCTCGCGCTGGTTCGGGCGCAATCCGCGGGCGCGCTTCTCGATCAAGCCGGTGCCGCTCGACATCGCCCCCTTCTACACCGCCGGGCGCGGGGGGCCGGGCGGCTATCTGGTCAACACCTACGACCTGCCCTCTCGGCCGCTGTTCCAGCTGCCCGCGCTGACCCTGCACGAAAGTGCGCCGGGCCATGCGTGGCAGATGTCGCTGGCCAACGAGAACACCGACCTGCCGCCGTTCCGCCGCTACAGCTACATCTCGGCCTTTGGCGAGGGCTGGGCGCTGTACTGCGAGCGGCTGGGCGACGAGATGGCGTTCTACCAGACACCGTACGAGCGGTTCGGCATGCTCAGCTACCAGATGTGGCGCGCGGTGCGGCTGGTGGTCGACACCGGCGTCCATGCGAAGGGCTGGACGCGCGAACAGGCGCAGGGCTTTCTCCGCGACAATACCGCCCTGTCGGAACGCGAGATCGGGACCGAGGTCGACCGGTATATCGGCTGGCCGGGACAGGCGCTCAGCTATTATCTCGGCCAGCTGGCGATCCAGCAGGCGCGGGCCAAGGCGGAGAAGGCGCTGGGCGACAGGTTCGACATCCGCACCTTCCACGACACGGTGCTGTCGCTCGGCTCGGTACCGCTGCCGGTGCTGGCGGCACGGGTTGATCGCTTCATCGCCGAGGGTGGCAAAGGGCCCTATCCAGAGGAGAACGACGGATGATCGCCATCCTGCTGCTCGCGGCGGCGGCGAACGAGACGACGCTCGACGGCGCGTAGACGGTCGACCTCTCGACCGATCCGGGCAAGCCGTACGTCCAGCCGATGGAACTGCGCCTCGCTCCGGACGGGACGGTGAGCGGCTCCTTCTATCAGAGTGCTATCGAGGCCGGACGCTGGAAGACCGACCGCGGGCGCACCTGCGTCAGCTTCCGCACGACCGACGGCAAGGGCCCGTATCATACCGCCGCCTGCCTGGTGGGCGACCGGGTCGAGGGGCAGACCTGGGCCGAGCACCGCAAGTTCCTGTTCAACTGGAATGCGGTGCGCCGGCCCTGATCGCGACGGCCGGGGCGGATCGACATTCCGCGCTTTTGCCAGCTTCGGTCGCTCCCGCGGGGGCGGGAACCCATGGTCGCATAGCGTTCGGCTCTCACGACGACCTGCGCGTCTGCATCCCCGCCTGCGCGGGGATGACGATCGGAGCGATCGCGGGTCCCGATCAGCCAGAGGCCCGGCGCCCGATCCGGCATCCATCCCCACGGTCTGGACCGACCGACATTCAGGCTTCAAACGGCGATCAGGGGCCCGCAAAACCTCCGTAATCCCCGCGCAGGCGGGGATGCAGACGCGCAGGTCGTCGTGAGAGCCGCGACCGGCAAAGGTTCTGGCTCCCCGCCTGCGGGAAAGCCTTGCCAAAGTCTCCGACGCTACATTTTCCTCGTCATCCCGGCGGACGTCGGGACCCATGGACGCGGGAACATCAACGGCTTGGACGCTCGCGGAGAGATGGGTCCCGGCGTTCGCCGGGATGACGGAAAGGAGCGAGGCTTCCACTCCGCCGCCCTCCCCCTCCCCCTGCGCGGGGATGACCGCGCGAAGGGAAAGCCCGCTACTCCGCCGCTGCGGCCACCGGGGCGGGGTCCTTCCACACCAGCACCGGCTTGCGCGCCGCCTGCGTCTCGTCGAGGCGCGAGCGGGGGGCGAAGTGCGGGGCGCTCTTCAGCGCGGCGTCGCCGGCCTTCGCCCGTTCCGCGACCGAGCGGAGCGCGCCGATGAACTGGTCCAGTGCCGCCTTCGATTCGGTCTCGGTCGGCTCGACCAGCATCGCGCCGTGGACGACCAGCGGGAAATAGACCGTCATCGGGTGATAGCCCTCGTCGATCAGGCCCTTGGCGACATCCAGGGTCGAGAAGCCGTCGGCGAGGTTCGCGTCGCTGAACAGCGCCTCGTGCATGCAGGGGCCGGCACCACCGAACGGCGCGTCGAGCACGTCCTCCAGCGAGCGGAGCACGTAGTTCGCGTTCAGCACCGCATCCTCGGCGACCTGGCGCAGGCCATCGGCGCCGTGGCTGAGGATGTAGGTCAAGGCGCGGGTGAACATGCCCATCTGGCCGTGGAACGCGGTCATCCGCCCGAACGTGTCGGGATGGTCGTCGCCCGCGGTCTCTTCCTCGATCAGCTGGATGTGCCCGTCCGCCATGCGCGCGGTGAAGGGCAGCGGACCGAACGGGGCCAGCGCCTTCGACAGAACGACCGGGCCGGAACCCGGGCCGCCGCCGCCGTGCGGCGTGGAGAAGGTCTTGTGCAGGTTGATGTGCATCGCATCGACGCCCAGATCGCCCGGCCGCACCCGCCCGACGATCGCGTTGAAGTTGGCACCGTCGCAATAGACGTAGCCGCCGACCTCGTGGACCGCATCGGAGATCGCCTTCAGATCGCGCTCGAACAGGCCGCAGGTGTTGGGATTGGTGATCATCACCGCCGCAACGTCCGGGCCGAGCCGCGCCTTCAGCGCCGCCAGATCGACGCGACCGTCGGCGGTCGCGGGAATATCCTCGACGGTGAAGCCGGCGAAGGCGGCGGTGGCGGGGTTGGTGCCATGGGCGCTCTCGGGCACCAGCACGACCTTGCGCTGGCCCTCACCCCGCTTCTCCAGCGCGGCCTTGATGCACAGGATGCCGCACAGCTCGCCATGGGCGCCCGCCTTCGGGCTCATCGCGACGCCCTCCATGCCGGTCAGCTCGATCAACCAGACCGCCAGTTCGTTGATGACGGCGAGCGCACCCTGCACCGTGTCGACCGGCTGGAGCGGATGGACGTCGGCGAAGCCGGGCAGTCGCGCCATCTTCTCGTTCAGGCGCGGATTGTGCTTCATCGTGCACGAGCCGAGCGGGAAGAGGCCGAGGTCGATCGCGTAATTCTGGCGCGACAGCCGGGTATAGTGCCGCACCGTCTCCGGCTCGGCCAGGCCGGGCAGGCCGATCGGCGCGTCGCGGAAAAGCCCGCCGAGCCGGTCGTCCGTCGCATCGTCGCCGGCGTCGGCCAAGTCCACCCCGGTCGTCTCGCCGGTGCCGATCTCGAAGATCAGCGGCTCTTCCAGCATCAGCGCCCTGTTGCCGGTGAAGGTCGGGGCGGGGCCGAGGCCGGTGGCGGCCGTCATCTGCGGCCGCCAGCCGCTCTGGTTGATGCTCATGCCAGTATCTCCTGGAGTGCGGCGGCAAGGGTTTCGACGTCGTCCCCGGTCGTCGTCTCGGTCACCGCGACGATCAGGCCGTTCTCCAGCCCGTGCTGATCCGGATAGAGCCGGCCAAGCGACACGCCCGCCAGGATGCCGCGATCGGCGAGCGTGCGGACGACGGGACGCGCCTCGACCGGCAGGGTCAGGGTGAATTCGTTGAAGAAGGCCTGGTTCACCACCGATACGCCCGGCACCTGCGATAGCCGGTCGGCGGCGGCCACCGCCTTGCGATGGTTCAGCATGGCCAGCGCGCGCAGGCCCTTCTCACCCAGCAGCGTCATGTGGATCGAGAAGGCGAGCGCGCAGAGCCCGGAGTTGGTGCAGATGTTCGACGTCGCCTTCTCGCGGCGGATATGCTGCTCGCGCGTGGACAGGGTCAGCACGAAGCCGCGGCGGCCGTCGGCATCCACCGTCTCGCCGCACAGGCGACCGGGCATCTGGCGGACATATTTGTCCTTGCAGCCGAACAGCCCGACATAGGGGCCGCCGAACTGGAGGCCGACACCGATCGACTGCCCCTCGCCGACGACGATGTCAGCATCCATCTCGCCCGGCGACTTCAGCGCGCCGAGCGCGACCGGCTCGGTCACGACGACGATCAGCAGCGCCTTCTTCGCGTGCGCGGCATCGGCCAGCGGGCGCAGGTCGGCGACGCGGCCGAGGATGTCGGGATACTGGACGACGACGCAGCTGGTATCGTCGTCGATCGCCGCGATCAGCCGGTCGGTATCGGTCCGGGCGGTCAGTTCCGGGACGGCGGTGTCGAGCAGGTCGCCGGTGTACTTCGCCATCGTCTTCGCGACCGACACGTAATGCGGGTGCAGCCCCGACGACAGGATCGCCTTGCCGCGCCGGGTGATGCGGCGCGCCATGCCGATCGCCTCCCAGCAGGCGGTCGACCCGTCGTACATCGATGCGTTCGCGACGTCGGTGCCCAGCAGGCGCGCGACCTGCGTCTGGAACTCGAACAGCATCTGCAGCGTGCCCTGCGCGATCTCCGGCTGGTACGGCGTATAGGCGGTCAGGAACTCGCCGCGCTGGATCAGATGGTCGACCGATGCCGGCACATGGTGGCGATACGCGCCGGCACCCAGGAAGAAGGGCACCTCGCCCGCCACGGTGTTGCGACGGGCGAGCGCGGTCATGTGCCGCTCCACCGCCAGCTCCGACGCATGGGCCGGCAGGCCGCGGACGGGACCGTCCAGGCGGGCCTCTGCGGGCACGTCGACGAACAGGTCGTCGATCGTGGCGGCGCCGATGACCGACAGCATCGCGTCGCGATCGGGCTGGGTAAGCGGAAGATAGCGCATTCGGGGCATGCTCCTCCCCTCCCGCTTGCGGGAGGGGCTGGGGGAGGGTTGTCCGGGAATTCGGAGCCATATCACGCCGGCCTGGACCGTATCGTGGCACGCCCCTTCCCCGGCCCCTCCCGCAAGCGGGAGGGGAGAAGAGTTTACAGCTTGGCGACGAACGCCTCGTAGGCGGCCTCGTCCATCAGTTCTTCCAGCTCGGCCTCGTCGGACAGGGTGATGCGGAAGAACCAGCCCTCGCCCTCGGCGTCGGAGTTCACCAGATCGGGCGAGTCGGTCAGCGCCGGATTGCCCTCCAGCACCGCGCCGGACACCGGCGAGTAGACGTCGGACGCGGCCTTGACCGATTCGACCACCGCCGCCTCGTCGCCCTTCGCCAGGCTGCGGCCATCGGCGGGCACGTCGACGAAGACGATGTCGCCCAGCTGGCCCTGTGCGTAATCGGTGATGCCGACGGTGCCGATCTGGCCGTCGACTTCGATCCACTCATGATCCTCGGTGAAATAACGCACGGTCAGGCTCCTTTACGGACGTAGCGATGGGGGACGAAGGGCATCGCGGCGACGGTCGCTTCATGGACCTTGCCGCGCTGGATCAGGCGGACGCCGGTGCCGGGGGTGGCAAGCTCGGCGGGAACATAGGCCATGGCGATCGCGGCACCCATGGTGGGGGCGAACCCGCCGGAGGTGACGCGGCCGATCACCGCACCGTCCTCGGCCACGACCGAGGCGCCCTCGCGCACCGGCTGGCGGCCGGACACGAGCAGGCCGACACGCTTCACCGCCGGACCGCTCTCCCGCTCGGCCAGGATGCGGGCGGCGCCGGCGAAATCCGCCGCCTCGCGCCGCCGCTTCGACAATGCGAAACCGAGATCGGCCATCACCGGGGTCGTCTCGGGATCGAGGTCGTGGCCATAAAGCGGCAGCCCCGCCTCCAGCCGCAGCGAGTCGCGTGCGCCGAGGCCGATCGGCTTCACCTCAGGCTGGTCGAGCAGCGCATCGGCTAAGGCGGCGGCGGCATCGGCGGGGATCGACACCTCGAACCCGTCCTCGCCGGTATAACCCGACCGGCTGATCCACAGCGGCGTGTCGTTCCAGGCGAAGGCGCCCGCGGTCATGAACACCAGCGACTCGACGCCGGGCACCAGCCGCGCCAGCGCGTCGACCGCCTTGGGTCCCTGCACCGCCAGCAGCGCCTGATCGTCCTGCAGGTTCATCGTCACGTCGTCGGGCAGCGCGTCAAGCAGATGGCCGATATCGTCGTATTTGGTCGCGCCGTTCACGACCATGTAGATCTCGTCGCCCCCCGCGTCCGACCGGCGGCGCGTGACCATCAGGTCGTCGAGCACGCCGCCCTCTTCGTTCAGCAGCAGCGAATAGCGCATCCGCCCCTCGCCCAGCCCGGCGATATCGCCCGGCAGCACCGTCTCCAGCGCGGTGACGACGGTGGCGATGTCCTCGTCATGGGTGAAGACCAGCTGGCCCATATGGCTGACGTCGAACAGACCGGCCGATTCGCGGGTCCACAGATGCTCGGCCATGATGCCGTCGTACTGGACCGGCATCAGATAGCCGGCGAACGGCACCATCCGGCCACCGCGGGCGCGGTGCCAGGCGTCGAGCGGCAGGATCTGCGGCTCCTCGACCCCCTCGGGCGCATCCTCGACGTTCAGGTCGTCGGGCGAGGGAGCGGGCTGCTTCAGTTCGGAATCGGTCACGACCTACACTCCTGCGCGAAAAGGGCGACCGGCGGCGGAACGCGTCCGCTGTCGGTTCGGGGCCCCCTCTGTCACGGAACCTGAGAGCTTTCCCGCAGGGATCGCCCGCGGTTACCCCTTCGGTGGCCGGCCGCCTGAAAGGCAGCGGCGCTTTCCAGAGTGTCGTATATCCTCGCGCGGTCCCTGATGCCTGAGAGATTCCGGGGTGGTTGCTCCTTCGGCGGCCCCTCAAAGGGGCGCTCTCCCGCGCGGGGCGTCGACAAGGCCGGCTGTGGCCAGCGCAGCGCGCGCCGTCAAGCGCGATTGCGCGGGCGACCGGCCGTCAGCGGGTGACGTTGTACCGCAGCTGCGCATCGGTCAGCTGAAAGCCGACCAACGCCTCAAAACTGGCGGATAGCACGGCGGTGCGCACCTCCGGCTGGGCGAGCGGATCAACGGCGGCATCGTCGTCCCCCGCCTTGCGCTTTCTGGTCAGCCGCTCGCGGATCTCGGCGGGCAGCGTCGCGGCGGAGCGGGCGACGGTGGTGCTGCCGGTGCCGCTGGCCGTGGCGCGCGCCTGGCCGGCATCGAAATGGACGTTGACCGTCGCCACCCGCTTGGCGACGACGGCGGTGCCGCCGCGCACGACCGCGACGTAGAAGGGCAGTTGCACGTCGCGCGCGCCATCGGTGCGCGTCCGGCTGGCGAGCACGTCGAAGGTGATCGTGCTGACGATCTGGTCGCCCGTTTCCTGACAGGTGCCGCGCACATTGGTCATCGCCGCGGTCAGGTCGACCGCCGCCGCATCGGTGCTGGCGGGCGGGTTGAACAGCGTGACGTCGCCGGTGCCGGCGGGCTGGCCGACCACCGGGCAGGCGGAACGCACCGCGGTGATGCCGCCCGTGGCATCGATCTCGCCCGTGCGGGCGCATCCGGCGACGAGGGTCGCACCCAGCAAGAGGGGGACGATGGCGGGATGCGGTGCTTTCACGGGAACGCGTACCTTTGCTCGGGCAGCCGCAACCGCGGCCTTCGCCCGCAGCCATAGGAACCGGCTTGGACCCGCGCAAGCAATCGCGTAAGGCCGGCGGCATGCAGGCCCCCTCGCCCAAGCTTCCGCTCGACCTCCTGATCGCCGCGCCGCGCGGCTTCTGCGCCGGGGTCGACCGCGCGATCCGCATCGTCGAACTGGCGATCGAGAAACACGGCGCGCCGGTCTATGTCCGGCACGAGATCGTCCACAACAAGTTCGTCGTCGACCGGCTGAAGTCGATGGGCGCGGTGTTCGTCGAGGATCTGGACGAGGTGCCGGACGGCAAACCCGTCGTCTTTTCCGCGCACGGCGTGCCCAAGTCGGTACCCGCCGCGGCGGAGGATCGCGGGCTCGACTATCTGGACGCCACCTGCCCGCTGGTGTCGAAGGTCCATCGCCAGGCCGAACGGCTGGTCGCCGCCGGGCGTCACATCGTGTTCATCGGCCATGCCGGCCATCCCGAGGTGATCGGCACGTTCGGCCAGGTGCCGGCCGGTGCGATGAGCCTGATCGAGACGGTCGACGATGCGCAGGCGTTTGTGCCGCCCGATCCGGCGAACCTGGCGTTCCTGACCCAGACCACGCTGTCGGTCGACGACACCGCCGCAGTCGTCGCCATGCTGCAACGCCGCTTCCCGCTGATGCAGGCGCCCCGCGGCGAGGACATCTGCTACGCCACATCCAACCGGCAGGCGGCGGTCAAGGCGATCGCGGGGCAATGCGACGCGATGCTGGTGATCGGCGCGCCCAACTCGTCGAATTCCGTACGGCTGGTCGAGGTGGCGGAGCGCGAGGGTGTGCCGGCGCGCCTGATCCAGCGCGCGGCCGATCTGGACTGGCGCTTCCTCGACGGGGTCGGCACGCTCGGCATCACCGCCGGCGCCTCCGCTCCCGAACTGCTGGTCCGCGAGCTGGTCGACCGCCTGTCGGAACGCTACGCCGTCACCGAGCGCGAGGAAGAGACCACGCGTGAGACGATCGCGTTCAAGCTGCCCCGCGGCCTGGACGCCGCCGCCTGACGGCGGCACGGGGGGACGAGATGGCCGTCTACACGCAGGTATCCGCCGAGGCGCTGGATGCGTTCCTCGGCCAATTCGACGTCGGCCGGCTGGTCTCCGCGAAGGGGATCGCGGAAGGGGTCGAGAACTCCAATTATCTGGTCGACACCGACCGCGACCGGTTCATCCTGACCCTGTACGAGAAGCGGGTGGCGGCGGGCGACCTGCCCTTCTTCCTCGACCTGCTCGACCATCTGGCGCGTGAAGGGCTGGCGGTGCCGCCGGCGATCCCCGACCGGACCGGGCGCAGGATCCACGAACTGGAAGGGCGGCCTGCCTGCCTGATCCGCTTCCTGCCCGGCGTGTCGGTATCGCACCCGACGCCTGCGCAGGCGCGGGCGGCGGCCGATGCGCTGGGCCGGCTGCACGCGGCGGTCGACGATTTCACGCATGTCCGCCCCAACACAATGGGCGTCGACAGCTGGCGCCCCCTGTTCGAGCGATGCGGCCGCGCACTCGACGACATCGCCCCCGGGCTGCACGACGATCTGGGTGTCGCCGTCGACCGCGTCGTGGCGAACTGGAACGACGATCTGGATCGCACCGTCATCCACGCCGACCTGTTCCCCGACAACGTCCTGATGCTGGGCGATGCGGTGACCGGGCTGATCGATTTCTATTTCGCCTGCTCCGACATCCGCGTCTACGATCTGGCGATCATGCACACCGCCTGGTCGTTCGATGCCGCCGGCCGCAACCATGACGCGGCGATCGGCGACGCGCTGATCGACGGTTACCAGCGCCATTTTCCGCTGTCCGCCACCGAGCGGTCGCACTTCGCCACGCTGGCGAGCGGCGCCTGCGTCCGCTTCGCCCTGTCGCGGGCGTGGGACTGGCTGAACACGCCGGTCGACGCGCTCGTCACCCGCAAGGATCCCCTCGCCTATATGCGCCGACTCCATCACTACGACCCCGAACTGGCGACCCGCACGACATGACCGGGATGCAATCCGTCGAGATCGCCACCGATGGCGCGTGCAAGGGCAATCCGGGCCCCGGCGGCTGGGGCGCGCTGATCCGGTTCGGCACCGCGGAGAAGGAATTGTCGGGCGGCGAGCCGCTGACCACCAACAACCGCATGGAACTGACCGCCGCGATCGAGGGGCTGAACGCGCTGACCCGGCCATGCGCGGTGACGCTGTCGACCGACAGCCGCTACGTCATGGACGGGCTGACCAAGTGGATTCACGGCTGGCAGAAGAATGGCTGGAAGACCGCCGACCGGAAGCCGGTGAAGAATGCCGAGCTGTGGCAGGCGCTGATCGAGGCGGCGAAGCGCCACAAGATCGAGTGGAAATGGGTGAAAGGCCATGCCGGCCACCCCGACAACGAACGCGCCGACAAACTGGCAAGCGACGCAGCCATCGCAGCGGGCCGGCGCCCGGCCTGATCCGGCGGCAGGTCTCGCCTCCGCCGCGATCGGAGCATGGCCGCTCCCCGGTTCACGTACGAGGCGACGGCTCGCGGGCGATTCACCGCAGCCTAGGGATCACCCCGGCGGCGACCGGTGTTCAGAACCTTTGCCGGTCGCGGCTCTCACGGCGGCCTGCGCGTCCGGATCCCCGCGTGCGCGGGGATGACGATCGGAGCGATTACGAGTCCCGATCGGTCTTGGACCTGGGCGCCCCGTCGGTACTCATCCCCACGGCCTAGGGCCGATCAATAATCGGGTTCAAACGGGGATCAGGGGCCCGTAAATCACCCGTCATCCCCGCGCAGGCGGGGATCCATAGACGCCAACGAACGACATCGAGCCGAACGCGGTGCGTCCATGGGTTCCCGCGTGCGCGCAAACGACGGCCACAGGCGAAAGCGCTATATGGCGATCTGCCCTAGTCCGCCTCTTCCACCGGCGCGTCCGGGCCGTTCTTCAGGACCGACGCGATGGCGTTGCGGGCGCTGGCGCGGCTGGAATAGCCCTCGGTCCAGAAGATCGTCTCGCTGTTGTGCTTGAACTTGGCGACGAACTCGCCGGCCTTGTTCTTCTCGATCACGAACCTGTGCGCCATCGCCACCTCCTCATATCAACGGCCCTACCCTATCATCGAAGCGCCCCGGTGAGTAGCGGTCGGGATCGACGCCGCCCACCGCGGGCGGGCGGCCCAGCAACATCGCGGCGGCCATCTCCGCGGCGGCCGGCGCGGTCTGGATGCCGAAGCCGCCCTGCCCCGCGCACCAGAAGAACCCGCGCTCGGCAAAGCCATAGACCGGCAACCGGTCGGGCGCGAAGGTGCGCAGGCCCGCCCAGCTGCGTTCGACCGCCCGCACCTGCCAGTCGACCGCCCCCTCGAACCGGTCGACCGCCACCGCGATATCGAGTTCCTCGGGCGCGGCGTCGCACGGGGTGGTGGGCACCTCGTCGTGCGGCGACAGCCAGAGCCGCCCGCCGGGCTCCGGCTTGAAGTAGAAGCGCCCGCCCAGATCGGCGACCAGCGGCAGGTCGGCCGGGGCGCCGGGATCGGTGCGCAGCTGCACCATCGTCCGGCGATAGGGTTTCAGCCCCAGCGGCCGGGCACCCGCGGCGACCGCGACCTGATCGGCCCAGGCGCCGGCGGCGTTGACGATGATGTCGGCGGCGACGGTGCCGGCGGGCGTGTCGATCGTCCAGCCGCCATATTGGCGTTCGGCCCCGCGGATCGCGGCATCGGTGACGATCGTCGCACCGCCCCGGCGCGCCTCTGCCAGGCACCAGCCGTGCAGCGCGGCGACATCGATATAGGCGCAGCTCGGCTCCATCACGCCGATCGTCCAGCCCGGCCGCAGCCCCGGTACGTGGCCAGCGGGATCGACCGCGGACAGCGCGACCGCGCTGCCGTCGAACGCCGCCAGCAGCGCCTCCGCCGCCGCCACGTCGCCACTGCGCCCGATATGGAGCGAGCCGAGCGGCGACAGGAAGCCGCCGTCGCGCAGCGCCGGGCCCGACGCGGTGGTCAGCGGCTGGATCGCCGGCCCGCCGTACGTCTCCGACCAGAACGCCGCGGAGCGACCGGTGGCGTGGAACCCGGCGACCGACTCCGCCTCCAGCACGACGATGCGGGCATGCGGCGCCAGGGCCGCGGCCAGGCTGGCGCCGGCGATGCCGCCCCCCGCGATCGCGATGTCGAATCGCGTGTCGGGCAGCGTCATGAGGGCGGCGGCGATTCGGGACGGCGCATCGGCGCCATGGTTACGGTTTCGCAAGCCCTGCCGTCTAGGAGTCGCGGCATGGATTGGGAACTCATCCGTATCGGACTTGGCCTGGCGGGCGCGGCGCTGCTGCTGTCGGCGGGCATCGAGGATGCGCGGGCGCGCGAGATCGCCAATCGCAAGAGCATCGCGCTGGTGTTGATCGCCCCCCTGTGGTGGTGGGCGAACGGCGCGTCGCTGTGGCCCGACGCGGTCGTCCAGCTGGGGCTGGCGCTTGCCATGTTCGGGTTGTTCGCGGTCGCGTTCCACTTCGGCGCGATGGGCGGCGGCGACGTGAAGCTGATCGCCGCGCTGACGCTGTGGCTGCCGCTCCCGCTGCTGGCGGCGATGCTGGTGACGATGTCGCTGGCGGGCGGCGCGGTGACGCTGGCGATGCTGGTCGAGCGTGCCGTGACCCGGCGCCGCACCACCAATTCGGCAGCCCGGATCGAGGTGCCGTACGGGGTGGCGATCGCCATCGCCGGCATGCTGGCGCTTCGCGAACCCATCCTTAACCAATTTGGCTGATGATTAACGTCGGATCAACCCGACGGCCCTGGAAAGGCGCGAGAAAGAGACATGGACAGTCGTAAGCTCATCCTGCTGGTCGGTGCCCTGATGGTCGCGGTCGTCACGGCCCTGATCGCCCGGTCGCTGATCGCCGGCAGTGCCGCGCCCGAGGCGGCGGCCGTACAGCCCGTCGCGGTGCAGGGTCCCGAGGTGCTGGTCGCGACCCGCGCCCTTCCCGTCGGCACCATCCTCGACGCCAGCGCGCTGAAGTTCCAGCCCTGGCCCAAGGAGCTGGTCGACAACGCCTATTTCCTGAAGGACAAGGCCGACCTGAAGTCGCTGCAGGGCACGGTGGTGCGCAACGCCATCACCGCGGGCCAGCCAGTGACGCAGGGCGCGCTGGTGAAGCCCGGCGATCGCGGCTTCCTGGCCGCCGCGCTCGGCCCCGGGATGCGCGCCGTGACGGTGCCGGTGTCGGCACAGTCGGCGGTGGCGGGCTTCGTCTTTCCCGGCGACCGCATCGACCTCGTCCTGACCCAGTCGGTCGCGGGCGGCGGCGACGGCCCCCCCTTGCGCGTCTCGGAGACGTTCATGCGCAACATGCGCGTCCTCGCCACCGACCAGCGCACCGACAATCTGGTCGGCGACGACGGCAAGACCCAGGTCCGCACCTTCTCGACCGTGACGCTCGAGGTCACGCCCAAGATCGCCGAGGAACTGGCTGTCGCGCAGACCGTCGGCTCGATCTCGCTGTCGCTCCGCTCGCTCGCCGACAATTCGGCCGAGCTCGAGGAGGCGATCGCCAACGGCACCATCAAGATGCCCGACGGCAATCCGACCGCCGAGAAGGCGATGATGCTGCGGGTCGCCCGCCAGCCGCTGTCGGGCGTCGCCTCGCTGGCGACCGGTGCCGACGTGTCGAAGTTCCAGCGCCGCTCCATCCCCGGCAAGGGCGACCAGACCAGTTCGGGCCCCAGCACGATGGGCCCCGGTGCCGGCGCGCCCGCCGCGGCGCCCGCCCCCAGCTTCCCCGGCGCGACCGTCGTCGCGGTGGGACCCGTGGTGCGCATCGCCCGCGGCAACAACGTCACCGCCGTCTCGGTGGGAGGTAAGTAAGCATGTTCCATCCGATCACTCCGCTGGCCGCCTCGGTCGGCCTGGCCCTGGCGCTCGCCGCCGCGGCCGCCACGCCGGCCACCGCGCAGACGACCGCGGCCGCCACCGGCACCCCGGTGGTGGAAGTGGCGACCGGCCGTGGCCGCCTGGTCACCCTGTCCCGCCCGATGAGCGACTTGTTCATCGCCGATGACTCGGTCGCCGACGTCCAGGTCCGCTCGCCCACCCAGCTCTACATCTTCGGCAAGAAGACCGGCGAGACGACGATCTCCGCCACTGCCAAGGGCGGCGCGGTGGTGTTCGCCACCACGGTGCGCGTCGGCAACAATCTGGGGTCGGTCGGCTCGATGCTGGCGATCGCGATGCCGGAGGCGCGGATCACCGCCACGCCGATGAACGGGATGCTGCTGCTGACCGGCACCGTCGCCACCCCGGCCGACGTCGCCGAGGCCGAGCGGCTGGTCCAGGGCTTTGTCGGCGACTCGACGAAGGTGCTCAGCCGGCTGCGCACCGCGACGCCGCTGCAGGTCAACCTGCAGGTCCGCATCGCCGAGGTGAACCGCGGGTTCAGCAAGAATATCGGCGTCAACGTCTTCTCGGTCGACCGCACGGGCGGGTTCAAGTTCGGGCTTGGCCAGGGCCGCTCTCCCGGAACGCAGTTCACTCCGGGTGGACCTTTGGGAACCGGCCTGACCGGGGCACCTGCCAATGGCAGTCTGGTGAACCGCGCCACCGGCGCCACGACACTCGGACTCGCCGGACAGCTGTTCGGCCTCGACCTGCTTGGCGCGATCGATCTGGGCGAGAGCATCGGTCAGGTGACGACGCTCGCCAACCCCAATCTCACCGCTCTGTCGGGTGAAACCGGCAGCTTCCTGGCCGGTGGCGAAATCCCGATCCCGCTGGCCGGCGGACTCGGCACGATCTCGGTCGAATACAAGCAGTACGGCGTCAGCCTGTCGTACACGCCGACGGTGCTGGCCGACGGCCGCATCTCGCTGCGCGTCCGTCCGGAAGTGTCACAGCTCGACTATTCCAACGCGGTCACGATCGGCGGAACCGCCGTGCCCGGGCTCACCTCGCGGCGGGCCGAAACGACGGTCGAACTCGGTTCGGGCCAGAGCCTGATGATCGGCGGCCTGCTGTCGAACAGCCGCAACAACACGATCGACAAGACGCCGTTCCTCGGCGACATCCCGATCATCGGCGCCCTCTTCCGGTCGAACAGCTGGCGTCGCAACGAGACCGAGCTGGTCATCATCATCACGCCGTATCTGGTCAAGCCGGTCGACAACATCCGCGACATCGCGATGCCGACCGACGGATACAAATCGCCGACCGATGCCGAGCGACTGCTGCTCGGCAAGCTGGGCTCTGGCGACACCGGCGGCCAGCGGCCCGTCCCGACGATGGCGCCCGAACCGCAGCCCGCCGCCCCCGGCGTCTCCGCCCTGCCGTCCGCACCGATCGCGACGACGGCCGCCACCAGGCCGGCGCGTGCGCGCGGCGGCAGCGTCGCCGCCGCGCCCGGCTTCTCCAACTGATCGCCAAGGTAGCCCATCCATGATGCAGCGTTTCCTGATCCTGTCCTGCCTGGCGCCGGCCGTCGCGCTCGCCGGCTGCGCGGGTACGAAGAACCGGGGGGTCGAATCGGTCCACCAGCCGGTGGTCGGCCGCTCCGACTTCCGCCTTGATCTGGCTGCCCCCGCCGGCCGGCTGGCGGCGGGCGAGCAGCAGCGGCTGACCGGCTGGCTCAGCGGCCTGCGCGTCGGATACGGTGACCGCGTCGCGGTCGACGATCCGCTGGGCGGCAACGCCGATGCGCGCGACGCGGTATCGAGCGTCGTCGCCGGCTTCGGCCTGCTGCTGGCCGACGAGACGCCGCCGTCCGCGGCGCCGATCGCGCCCGGCACGGTGCGCGTCGTCGTCAGCCGGATGAAGGCGAGCGTCCCCGGCTGCAACGACTGGTCGCGCGACAGCTCCGTCGATTACGGGCAGAACACCTCGTCCTATTACGGGTGCTCGGTGAACGGCAATCTGGCGGCGATGATCGCCAATCCGCAGGACCTGATCCACGGCGCCGGCAACCGTGGCGGCGCCGATCCGGCGGTCGTCTACAAATCGATCGATCTCTATCGAAAGGCCGCACCCAGCGGCGGTGGCGGCACGACCGTGAAGGCCGAGTCGGCGGGAGGCAAGTAAGATGAACGCACCCTGGAAGCCCGGTACCCGCGATCCTTTCGTCGCCTATGTCTGCGACGAGACCACGGCAGAGGCATTGCGCCCGCTGGCGGTCGAGATGGGCTGGTCGGTCGAGAAGATCCACAAGGGCGGGCTGCGCGCCGCGATCCAGGCGCTGTCGGTGTCCGCCAGCCCCACCGTGCTGCTGGTCGATCTGGCGGAATCGGGCGACCCGCTGAACGACATCAACGCGCTGGCCGAGGTATGCGAACCCGGCACGATGGTGATCGCCACCGGTCAGGTGAACGACGTCCGCCTGTACCGGGATCTCGTGTCCAGCGGCATTCAGGACTATCTGCTGAAGCCGCTGCATCCGGACTCGGTGCGGCAGGCGTTCGCCAACGCGCAGGCGATGCTGAACGCACCGCGGGCGGTGGAGGCCTCGACCGACCGGCCGCACAGCGCGATCGCGGTGATCGGCGCGCGCGGGGGCGTCGGCGCATCGACGGTGGCGGCCTCGCTGGCCTGGCTGCTCGCCGAGCGCGAAACGCGGTCGACCGCGCTGCTCGACCTCGACATCCATTTCGGCACCGGCGCGCTGGCGCTGGACCTGGAGCCGGGCCGCGGACTGACCGACGCGATCGAGAATCCCAGCCGGATCGACGGGCTGTTCATCGAACGCGCGATGGTCAAGGCGTCGGAACGGCTGGCGGTCCTGTCGGCCGAGGCGCCGATCAACGCCCCGCTCGTCACCGATGGCGCCGCCTTCCACCAGCTCCAGGAAGAGATGCGCTCGGCCTACGAGTGCACCGTCGTCGATCTGCCGCGGACCATGCTGGTCCAGCATCCGCACCTGATGGCCGAGGTGCAGATCGCGGTCATCGTCACCGAACTGACGCTGGCGGCAGCGCGCGACACCATCCGGCTGCTGTCGTGGATGAAGACCAACGCGCCGCAGTGCCAGATCCAGATCCTGGCCAACCGCGTGCACACCGCCGGCCAGCCGGAGATCAACCGCAAGGACTTCGAGGGGTCGATCGAGCGCAAGATCGATCACCTGATGCCGTTCGACCAGAAGCTGGCGAGCCAGGCGGCCAAGCTCGGCAAGCCGCTGGCGGAAGCCGGCAAGAACGGCAAGACGGTGACGCCGCTGCTCGATCTGGTCACCGCCGTCGCCGGAGCGGTCGACGACGCGGCCGACGGCAAGGGGACGGCCAAGGCCGGCAAGGGATCGCTGATGGGCAAGCTGGGCGATTTCCGCAGCCTGTTGTCGAAGCCTGCGCCGAAGGCCGCATCCAAGCCCGCGATGGCCAAGAAGTAAGGTCATGTTCTATCCGATCCTGCTGCTGACGGTCTGCGCGGCGATGCTCGCGCTGATCGCCGCGACCGCGCTGTCCGGCCCGTCCGTGTCGCGCATCCAGGCGCGCCGCATCGCCGGGCTGCGCGATCGGCATGCGCATGTCGATGTCGTCGAGACGCAATCGCGCGGCATCGGCCACGCGCGCGACACGAAGATGGACATCGCGTTCGGGCGCATCCTGCCCAACCGCGAGCTGTTGTCGAAGCGGCTGGCGATGACCGGTCGCGACTGGACGGTGGGGCAATACGGCCTGGCAACGGCGGGGCTCGCGATCTTCATCATGCTGGCGCTGTGGCTGAAGGGACTGCCCTTCTTCATGGTGCTGCTGCTCGGCCTCGCGGTCGGCGGCGGCCTGCCGCATTTCGTGGTCAGCCGGTTGATCGCGCGCCGGATCAACCAGTTCACCATCCGCTTTCCCGACGCCATCGACCTGCTCGTCCGTGGCCTCCGCTCCGGCCTGCCGATCAGCGAGACGATGGGCGTGGTGGGCAACGAGGTCGACGGTCCGGTCGGCGACGAGTTCCGCTCGATCAGCGACAAGATGAAGATCGGCCGGACGATGGATGCCGCCCTGCAGGAGACGGCGGATCGGCTGGGCACGCCCGAATTCCAGTTCTTCGTCATCACCATCGCGATCCAGCGCGAGACGGGTGGCAACCTGGCCGAGACGCTGTCGAACCTGGCCGACGTGCTGCGCAAGCGGGCGCAGATGAAGCTGAAGATCCGCGCCATGTCGTCGGAATCGAAGGCGTCGGCCTATATCATCGGGTCGTTGCCGTTCATCGTGTTCGGGCTGATCTGGTTCATCAACGACAAGTACATGCAGAACTTCTTCGTCGACGAGCGGCTGATCGCCACTGGCATGGGCGGCATGGTGTGGATGGGCATCGGCGGCTTCATCATGGCCAAGATGATCAGCTTCGAGATCTGAGGGAACAGGGCGATGGGTCAGACGGGCGGACCGACGCTGCTGGGCGTCGATGTGATGTGGGCGGCGACGATCCTGTCGGGGATCGCGGCGTTCGCGGTGATGGTGGCGATCTATGCGGCGACGACCGTGCGCGATCCGATGGCCAAGCGCGTCAAGGCGCTGAACGATCGCCGCGAGCAGTTGAAGGCGGGTATCACCGCCTCGACCAAGCGGCGCGCCAAGCTGGTCCAGCGCAACGACACGACCGACCGGATGCGCGACCTGCTCGGCTCGATGAAGATGCTGCAGGACAGCCAGATCAAGGAAGCGCAGCAGAAGCTGCTCCAGGCCGGCATCCGTCGCAAGGAGTGGGCGGTCGCCGTCATCTTCGGGCGGCTGGTCCTGCCGGTCGTGTTCGGCGCGCTTGCCGGCTTCTGGGTCTATGGCACCGACGGTTTCGCCGAATGGTCGCCGATGAAGAAGTACGCGCTGGTCGCCGGTACCCTGATCCTGGCGTACAAGGCGCCCGACATCTTCCTGAACAACAAGATCCAGAAGCGCTCGGACGCGATCCGCAAGGGGCTGCCCGACGCGCTCGACCTGCTGGTGATCTGCGCCGAGGCCGGGCTGACCGTCGATGCGGCGTTCCACCGGGTCGCGCGCGAACTGGGCCGCGGCTATCCCGAGCTGGGCGAGGAATTCACCCTGACCGCGATCGAGCTCGGCTTCCTCACCGATCGGCGTCAGGCGTTCGAGAATCTGGCGATGCGCGTGAAGCTGGACGCGGTGAAGGGCGTCGTCACGACGATGATCCAGACCGAGAAGTACGGCACGCCGCTTGCCTCGGCTCTCCGCGTGCTGTCCGCCGAGTTCCGCAACGAGCGGATGATGCGCGCCGAGGAAAAGGCCGCGCGCCTGCCCGCCATCATGACGGTGCCGCTGATCCTGTTCATCCTGCCGGTATTGTTCATCGTCATCCTCGGACCGGCGGCCTGTTCGATCAAGGACGCGCTGTTGAGCAGCTGACCCGTTCGCATCGCCGCCGCAGCGCCCACAGGGCGCGGCGGGTGGCGATGCGGGCGGCCGTGCCGCTGCCTTCGACCCCCTGCGACACCGCCAGCCAGGCGGCGCCCAGCTGGCCGAAGCCCAGCATGCCGGCGATACCGGCGATGCGATGCGCCTCGGCGGGGTGATCGGTCGTCGCCAGTGCCGCCAGCGCGGCGGTCAGCTGCGCGCGCAGCCGCCCGATCATCTCCCCGATCTCGTCGGCACCCAGCGCCGCCTCCAGCCCATCGAGCGTGGCGGAGGGATCGTCCGGGCGCCACCGCTGCGCCAACGCCTTGATCCCGGCCGCTCCCGCCGCCTTGTCCAGCACGTCGTCGACATCGGCCGGCGTCGCCTGCGCGGCCGCGACCCATGCGACGATCGGCGCATCCCGCACCGCCGCGTGCGCGCGGAGGACGTCGATCGCCGGCACGTTCCCGCCCCCGCGCAGGATCAGCGCCGGCACCGTTCCAGACGCCGCGCGATGCCAGCCGTCCGCCGTCGCGCCGACCGGCTCCCAGCCCAGCGAGGCGAACAGCTCGCCCGCGAAACAGCGATCGCCCGCGTCGTCGTCGATCATCAGCACCATCGGCCGCATCGATCCCGCTCCGTCGCTATTCCGGACAGACTCGCCGATCCGGATCGAAATTTACTGGAATATGAACGAAATATATCCGAAAGTCGTTCCTGAAGGCATCGACGCCTTTGGGGGACAGCGATGACGGATGGCCGCATACTGATTGCGGACGACCATCCCTTGACTTGGGAAGGGCTATCGCTCGCGGCGCGGGCGGCGCTGCCGGGTATCTCCGTCATCCCGGCCGGATCGATCGCCGATGCAGTCCAGGCGCTGAAGGGGCGATCGGCGTTCCGGCTGGTCCTGCTGGATTTCGAGTTGCCCGACGCGCAGGGCTTCTCCGGGCTCCTGCGTCTGCAGCATGTCAACTCGACCGTTCCGATCTGCGTCTTCACCGCCCATCAGGATCCCACCCTGGTCGAGGCGGCCCGGGCGCTGGGGGCAGCGGGTTTCATTCCCAAGAGCCTGAAACTGGACGAAATTGCCGCGATCCTGCGCCGCATCCTGGCGGGCGGCACCTATTTCCCGCCGGCTGTCGCCGCCAACAACGGCATCGCCGCGGCCCGCGATCGCATCGCCGAGCTGTCGCCGGCGCAGCGCGCGGTGCTGATCGCGATGGCGGACGGGCGCGCCAACAAGCAGATCGCCTTCGACCTGCAGATCGGCGAGGCGACGGTGAAGGCTCATCTCACCGCCATCTTCCGCAAGCTGGGCGTCACCAACCGCAGCCAGGCGCTGCTGGCCGTCCAGCCCCTGCTGCAGGCGGGCAGCGCGGCCGCAGGACGATGAGCGCGCAGACCCGCCGGACCGAACTCTTCCTGCGCGCCCCCCGCCGTCGCCGATATGTGCTAATTGCGATCCTCGTCCCGCTGCTCCTCGCCGTGCTGGTGGCGGCGTTGCGGTACGAATTCGGCCGGGCGGAGGCGATCCGGACGGAAGCCACGCATTCCTACGACCGGCGGGTCGCCGCGCTGACGCTGCTGTCGCGGCTGAAGGATGCGGAGACGGCGCAGCGCGGCTATCTGCTGACCGGCGATCCCGCCTTCCTCGTTCCGTACGAGCCCGCCCGGCGCGACATCGCCGCGATGCTGGACCGCGCGGCGACGCCGGCCGGACCCGCCTGGCCGGCGACCGTCACCGCCGGGGTCGCCGCCAAGTTCCGCGAACTCGACCGCACGATCGACATTGCCCGGCAGGACGGGCGGACGGCGGCGATGGCCGTGGTGGCGCAGGGCCGCGGCCTGCGGCTGATGGACCGGCTGCGCGTCGAGGTCGGCGCCATGGTCGCGCGCGAAGCGGCGGCCTATGCCCGCGACGAGGCGATGTTCCGCCAGCGCCAGGCGCGCCAGCAGCTGGCGGTCACGCTGATCCTCGTCGCCCTGATCGCGGTCCTGATCGTGTCGCTCGGCATGGTCTGGCGGCTCCAGCGCCAGCGCTATGACGGGCTGGTGCAGACGTTCGAGGCGGCCGAGCGGCACCGCACGATCCTGGACAGCACGATCGACGCGATCCTGATCCTGAATCCCAGCGGCACGATCGAGGTGGTGAACGCCGCCGCCACGGCGATGCTGGGCTATGCCAGCGACGAACTGGAACGGCGCGACATCGCCATGCTGATCGACCTTGCGCCGGGCGAGGGCAGCTTCCACCGCCGCATCGGCCTCGTCGACGGACTGATCCGCCGGTCTTTCCTGACCGATCGCACCGTCCGTCATCGCGACGGCCGGTCGATCGCGGTTGATGTCGCGATGGGCGTGATGCACCTGCCCAGCGGCGACCACATCGTGGTGTCGCTGCGCGATATCGCCGAGCGCAAGCGAATCGAGCGGATGAAGGACGATCTGATGTCGACCGTCAGCCACGAGCTTCGCACCCCCCTCACCTCCGTCGTCGGTTCGCTGGGCCTGCTGCGCGCGGGCAGCGTCGGCCCGCTGCCCGCCGGCGCGGAGCGGCTGGTGGAGATCGCCGAGAACAACTCGCGCCGGCTGATCCGCCTCATCAACGACATGCTCGACATCGACCGGATCGAATCGGGCAAGCTCCACCTGGTGCGCGATCCGATCGATCTGGGCACCGTGATCGACCGCGCCTGCACCGGCAGCCAGGGGCTGGCGACCGGCAACGGGGTGGAGATCGTCTGCCATCCGTTCGCGCGCCCGGTCATGGTGTCCGGCGACGCCGACCGGCTGCTCCAGGTCGTCACCAACCTGCTGTCGAACGCGATCCGCGTCTCGCCGCCGGGGCAGGCGGTGGAACTGGGGCTGGAGCGGGACGAGCGGGGCCAGGCGCTGGTCGTCGTCGACGATCGCGGCCCCGGCATTCCGCCGGCCTTTCGCGATCGCATCTTCGGCCGGTTCGAACGCGCGACCCGCGACGACGGATCGACCGGCACCGGCCTCGGCCTCGCCATCTCGCGTGAGATCGTGGCGCGGCACGACGGCAGGCTGTGGTTCGAGGATCGACCGGGCGGGGGCACCCGCTTCGCCTTTTCGCTGGCGACGATCGGCGCGGCGGCCTCTTGTGACGGACAGGCGCCCCGCGTGCTGGTCTGCGCCGCCGACGAGGACGAGACCGCGACGCTGGTCGCGATCGTCCTCAACGAAGGCTGCACGTACGACGTGGTGCGCACCGTCGCCGACGCCCGCTCTGCGGTGCGCCGGCAGGACTATGCCGCCATCCTGGCCGACCTCAACCTGCCTGAAGAAGGCGGGCTGTGGCTGGCCCGCACCCTGCGCGAGGGGGACATGGCCAGCGACACGCCCATCATCGTCGTGTCGCACGGCGCGCTCGACGACGGGGCCGGGCTGTCGCCGCTGGACGTCGTCGACGTGATCGGCGCGCGCGCCGATCCCGGGCGTACCGCGGCGGCGCTGAAGACCGCGCTGGGCCGCACCGGCTCGCGTCGACCGGTCATCCTCCACCTCGACGACGATCCCGATCTCCTCGCCGTCGTCGGCGCCGCGCTGGAGCCGGAGGCGCGCACCGTCACCGCGACCAGCCTGCCGGCCGCCCGCGCCCTGCTGCAGACCTTGTCGCCCGACGCGGTGATCCTCGACATGCAGCTGGCGCACGGCTCGGGGCTGGAGCTGGTGCCGTTCCTGCTGGACACGGAGGGGCTGGCGATCCCGACGATCATCTATTCCGCGCAGGAGGTCGGCCCGGAACTGGCGAGCGGCGTCGATGCCGTCCTGGTGAAGGCACGGGGCTCGATCCCCGACCTGAAGGCGACGGTGCGCCGGGTCGTGCGCGCCCGCTCCGGCACGCCCGCGGCCGGCCGACCGACACCTGCCCCCGTGGACGAGCCAGCCGCATGAGGCCGCTCGACATCCTCTATGTCGACGATGACGAGGATATCCGCCACATTGTCCGCCTGTCGCTGTCGCTCGATCCGGCGATCACGCTGCGGATCGCGGGGTCCGCGGCAGAGGCGCTGGCGCTGCTCGAGCGGGGCCGCCTGCCCGATGTCGCGCTGCTCGACGTGATGATGCCCGGCCGCGACGGGCTGGCGCTGCTGGCCGATCTGCGTGCGCGTCCGGCGACGGCCGCGCTGCCGGTGATCTTCATGACCGCCAAGGGCCGCCCCGCCGATGTCGAGCTGTACCGCGCGCGCGGTGCGCTCGGCATGATCCTGAAGCCGTTCGACCCGCTCGACCTGGCCGGACAGATCCGCGCCCGGATGGACCCGATCCTCGACGAGAGTGGTTGACAAGACCGGCTGGCTTGCCTAGCTGGCCGCTCTTCCCCGCCCGGCTTCTCGCCTGGCGAGGCTACGCATTTGGAAAGTGATGAAGGCCATGTTCGCAGTCGTGCGCACGGGCGGCAAGCAGTATCGCGTCGCCGCCGGAGACAAGATCGTCGTCGAGAAGATCGACGGCGACGCCGGTTCGTCCGTGACGCTGGGCGATGTCCTGCTCGCCGGCGAAGGGTCCGAGCTGAAGGCCGTCGCCGGTCTGACCGTGGCGGCCGAGATCGTCGCGCAGGCGAAGGGCGAAAAGGTCATCGTCTTCAAGAAGCGTCGCCGTCACAACTATCGCCGCCGCAACGGTCATCGCCAGAACCACACGATCCTCAAGATCGTGTCGGTCGGCTGATCAGCTGCGCGAACAAGGAGTAATCGCAAATGGCACATAAGAAAGCAGGCGGTTCGTCGCGCAACGGTCGTGATTCGGCCGGCCGTCGTCTCGGCGTGAAGAAGTTCGGCGGGCAGGAATGCATCGCCGGCAACATCCTCGTGCGTCAGCGCGGGACCAAATTCTATCCGGGCGCCAATGTCGGCATCGGCACCGACCACACGCTGTTCGCGCTGGTCGATGGTCGCGTGGCGTTCTCGAAGGGCAAACTCGGCCGCAGCTTCTGCTCGGTCGAGATTATGGCCGAGGCTGCCGAATAACATCGGGTAACCAACCGGGTTGCCCACCAGGGCGACCCGGTAGCCATGCCGACAGGCAAGGCCAACCGAACAAGGGAGACGGGTCGCCCCGGCTCCCTTTTTCTTGCTCCCTCCCCTGCCCGTGTCGCGGTCTCGTCATGTTGGCGTGGCAGCGCGCGCGCAACGCGACGAGGAGTAGGAAGACATGTTCGCGCGGACGGAGAGACTGTTGCTGCGCCCCGCCTGGCCGGAGGACGCCGCCGCACTGGCGGCGGCGCTGAACGATGCGCGGGTCTCGCACGCCTTGGAGCGTGTGCCTCATCCCTACACGCTGGCCGACGCGCGCGCCTGGGTGGAGGCACCGCGCCCTGCTGACGAAGCCAGCTTCCTCATCGACTCGCTGGAACATGGGGCACCCATTCTGATCGGCGGTATCGCGATCATCGGTGGACCGGTCGACCCGCGCATCGGCTATTGGCTGTCGCGGAACCATTGGGGACGCGGCTACGCGACCGAGGCAGGCCGGGCGATCATCGACATGGCGCGCCACGCGCTCCCGATCACCCGACTGTCGGCCCGCCATTTCGCCGACAATCCGGCGTCCGGCCGCGTTCTCCGCAAGCTCGGCTTCCGTCCCACGGGCGACGCCGGCCAGACCCACTCCGCAGCCCGCGGCGAAAGCACGGCGGCGGTGGGTTATACGCTGGATCTGGACGACGACCGATCGCCCCTGCCGATCGCGGCCTGACGAGAGACCGCCGATCGGGTCGCGCTAGACTGAACTGCGATCAGGTCTCGTCAACAGCATCGTCACCCCGGACTTGATCCGGGGTCCCGCTTGTCCCGCGTCCAGCGGGATCCCGGATCAAGTCCGGGATGACGACTGTATAAAGCTGATCGACAGCAACTCTAGGTCCCCGCCCGGCGAACGAGGCGATCGGCCGTTACTGGGTGTGATCCATCAGGCTGAACCACTCACAGCGACCACCCCGGCGACGGCGGGACCTCTACAAAACTCTTTCGTCATCCCGGCGCACGCCGGGACCCATCTGTCCGCGAGCGTCGAAGCCGTCGATGTTCCGTGTTCATGGGTCCCGGCTTCCATCGGGATGACGAAGAAAATCAAATGTGGAGGACTTTCGCAGACGTCTCGCGAAGGCCGGGGTTCAGCGAGCGGCGGCAGAGAGGCGCGTTGCGCGTCGTCGGGTCGGCCATTCTGGCCGGAACTCGGCCTTGACCGAGCGGGTCCGTGCTCCTGCGCACGCAGGAGCCCAGGGTCACGGGCGACCACCCTGCCTGGCCCGGACTTCGGCATTCGCCGCAACACGGCGGATGGGCGTGCGATCATAGGGACCTTTCGCAGGGAGCTGGCACCCCCTGCGATCCCGCCCCGCCACCATCCGGAACGGCCAAACTGTCCTACACCACCCCCGACCGGTAATAGATGATCGCATCCGCCCCGCACCGATCATCCCCGCCGGCGCACCTTCCCACCGCACCTTCGCCAGGTTACGACAGCTTCACTGTCGCAACTTACCCGTCCCGGCACAACCTCTGGCAATTTCTCCGTGTGCTCGTCCAAGTACCGGCAAGAAAACAATTAAACGCCCACCGGACACTCGCAACATTCGCCACGTCCAACGCCCGCAACCCGAAACTTCCTCAACATTCGCGCGCTCAGGCGGCCAGCGGCGCCACCTTCCGCGCACCGGGCAGAAGCGCATCCTCATACTCGCTCTCCGCCAGTGCGATCAGCGCCCGGTCGTCATGCTGCCACGGATGGAAGCCGGGCAGGAAATAGCTGAGCCACACGCCCGCGACCTTGCGCGCCATGCCGGGCCGGCCGAACGCGTACCAGGCCAGCTTCGCCCAGACCCGCGGCCCCGTCAGCCCGTCCTGCCGCAACAGTTCCAGCATGCCCTTGCGCCGGCCCTGATAGAATTTCCACGTCGTGATCAACATCACCAGCGACTTCACCTTCCAACGCCGCAAGCGCGACCAGTCGCGCGTCGCGTGCAGCCAAGTGTCGTACGCCACGCCCTTGTGCTCGATCTCCTCGGCGGCGTGCCACTGCCACAGGCCGGCCGCCTGCGGCTCACCGCCGGCCAGGTGGCGCGGGTTGGCGATCAGCTCGTGCGCGATCATCGCGGTGAAGTGTTCCAGCGCCATCGTCGCGGCCAGGTTGCCGATCGGGTGGCGTCCCTTGGTCAGCGCCAGCGCCTCGTCGACGTGCCGCTCCAGCAGGGTCACGTCGTAACCCTGGTCGACGACGTGGCGGTTGAACGCGACATGCTCGCGGCTGTGGATCACCTCCTGCTTTACGAACGCACTGATCTCGCCGTGCAGCTTGGGCGGCGTACCTTCGCGGAATGCCTTCACGCTCTCGCAGAAATACGCCTCGCCCTTGGGAAAGGTGATCGACAGCGCGTTGTAAAAGGCGGTCGCGATCGGATCGTCGTTCAGCCAGTACCGCTTCAGCTGCTGGCCGCGCCCGAAGCGTACGTCGCGCGGGGTGATCGTCAGATCGGCGGGAGTGGTTGCCTTCGCCATGAAATCCTCCAAGGTCGCCGGAGCAGCGGCCGCTTATTGACAGCCGTGTAAGTAAGGCACCCCGTTTCCCATGTCAACGCGCCGCCGCCTTGCTCCCGAAGAATCGCGCACCGCCGCGCTCGATGCCGCACGCGCGCTGCTGATCGAGGCGGGGCCACAGGGGGTGACGCTGAAGGCGGTGGCAGCACGGATCGGGCGCACCCATGCCAATCTGCTCCATCATTTCGGCTCCGCCGCCGGGCTCCAGCGGGCATTGGCGGAGCGGATGGCGGCCGATATCACCGCGACGATCGGCGAGGCGGTGCTGGCCGCGCGCGCCGGCACCCGCGATCCGCGCGCGATCGTCGATCTCACCTTCGACGCCTTCGACCGCGAGGGGGCGGGGGCGCTCGCCAGCTGGATGATCCTGACCGGCAACCACGACGCGCTCGATCCCATCCTCCAGGCGATCCACCGGCTGGTCGACCAGCTCGCCGCCGGCACCGGGCTGGGCCAGCGGCCGATCGCGGAGGAGACGTTGCAGCTGGTGCTGCTGGCGCTGGGCGACGCGCTGCTCGGCGCGCCGATGGCGCGCGCGCTCGGCCTGTCGCGGACCCGGGCGCGCGAACTGGCCCTCGCCGGCCTGCTCGGTGCCCATCCGGGTGACGGGGACGCCGTCAGCGGCTAAGGGGCGGCGATGCATTTCCTCGACCAGGCAAAGATCTTCGTCCGCTCCGGCACCGGTGGCCCCGGCGCCGTCAGCTTCCGGCGCGAGAAGTTCATCGAATATGGCGGCCCCGACGGCGGCAACGGCGGCAAGGGCGGCGACATCGTGTTCGAGGCCGTGGCCGGGCTGAACACGCTGATCGACTTCCGCTACACCCAGCATTTCCGCGCCCCCCGCGGCCATGGCGGATCGGGCAGCAACCGCACCGGCGGCGGCGGCGACGACCTGCTCATCAAGGTCCCCGTCGGCACCCAGATCCTGTCGGAGGACAAGGAGGACGTGCTCCTCGACTTCACCCGCGTCGGCCAGCGCGAGGTATTCCTGCGCGGCGGCGATGGCGGGCGCGGCAATGCCAGCTACAAGACCTCGACCAACCGCACGCCGCGCCAGCACGGCACCGGCTGGCCGTGCGAGGAGGCGTGGGTGTGGCTGCGGCTGAAGCTGCTCGCCGATGCCGGGCTGGTCGGCCTGCCCAATGCCGGCAAGTCGACCTTCATCAACGCCGTCACCAACGCCCAGGCGAAGGTCGGCGAATATGCCTTCACCACCACCCGTCCGCAGCTGGGCGTCGTTCGGCACAAGCAGCGCGAGTTCGTCGTCGCCGACATCCCCGGCCTGATCGAGGGTGCGGCGGACGGCGCCGGCATCGGCGACCGCTTCCTCGGCCATATCGAGCGATGCCGGGTGCTGCTGCACCTCGTCGACGCCAATGACGACGATGTCGCCGAAAGCTACCGCATCGTCCGCGACGAGCTGGAGGCGTACGGCGCGGGCCTGATCGACAAGCCGCACATCGTCGCGCTCAACAAGATCGACATGCTGGACGACGAACTGATCGAGGCTTTGTCGGCCGAGCTTGCAGAGGCGTCCGGCGCCGACGTGATCCCGATCTCGGGCGCGAGCGGGACCGGGGTCGACTGGGTGCTGGATCGCCTGATCGAGGCGATCCCCGACAGCGGCACCGCCGCCGTCGAGCCCGACGACGAGGGGGAGGACGAGGTGGAATGGTCGCCGCTGTAGACCGGGCACGGAACGGCGACGATGGCTGACACGCCGGCGATGCAGCTGTTCCCGCCGGCCACCTGCCCGCGCCTGATCGTCAAGGTCGGCTCCGCCTTGCTCGTCGATGCCGGTGGCGCCGTCCGGCGCGAGTGGCTGGCGACGCTGGTCGGCGATGTTGCCGCGCGCGTCGCTGCAGGCCAGCAGGTCGCGATCGTCTCGTCGGGCGCGATCGCGCTCGGTGCGCGCCGCCTCGGCCTGGCGAAGGGCGGCCGCGCCAGCCTTGAGGACGCGCAGGCCGCCGCTGCGACAGGACAGATCGTGCTGGCCCAGTCGTGGGCGGAACTGCTCGGCGCGCATGGCCTGTCGGCGGCGCAGATGCTCGTGACGCTGGGCGATCTGGAGGACCGGCGCCGCTATCTGAACGCCGCCGCCACGCTCGCCCGGCTGCTGTCGCTCGGAACCGTGCCGATCATCAACGAAAACGACAGCGTCGCGACCGAGGAGATCCGCTTCGGCGACAACGACCGCCTCGCCGCCCGCGTCGGACAGGCGGCGGCGGCCAGCGGGGTGATCCTGCTGTCCGATGTCGACGGGCTCTACGACGCGAACCCGACGAGCAATCCCGGTGCCCGCCACATCCCCCGTGTCGACCGGATCGACGCGGTGGCGGCGATGGCGGATGCCGGCTCAGCGTCGGGCATGGGATCGGGGGGCATGGTATCGAAGATCGCCGCCGCCCGCATCGCGACCGGCGCCGGCATCCCGCTCGCGATCGCCAGCGGCCGGGTCGATGCGCCGCTGTCGGGCGAACGGCCGCACACGCTGTTCGTCGCCGAGCGCACCGCGACCGCCCGCAAGGCATGGTTGTCCGGCGGACTGACGGCAGCCGGCACGATCCGGGTCGATGCCGGCGCCGCGGCAGCGCTGGTCGGCGGGGGCAGCCTGCTGGCGGCGGGGGCGACTGCGGTGGAGGGCGACTTCGCCCGCGGCGATCTGGTCGCGGTGCACGGACCGGCGGGGCCGGTCGCGCGCGGCCTGGCCGAATACGACGCCGCCGACGCGCGCCGCCTGCTCGGCCGCCGGAGCGAGGAACATGCGGCGATCCTCGGCTATGCACCCCGCGCCGCGCTCATCCACCGCAGCCACCTGGCGCTGACATGATGCTGGCGATCACCGGCGGCACCGGCTTCGTGGGCGGCGCGCTGATCCGGCACGCGGCGGCGGCCGGTCACCGGATCAGGGCATTGGCCCGCCGCCCGCAGCCGCCGACCGAGCAGGTCGAGTGGGTGGCCGGCGCGCTCGACGACGCCGCGGCCCTAGACCGGCTCGTCGCTGGGGCGGAGGCGGTGGTGCACGTCGCCGGCGTGGTCAACGCGCCCGACCGGGTCGGCTTCGTCGCCGGCAATGTGGAGGGTACACGCGCGATCCTGCGCGCCGCCCAGGGCGTGGAGCGGTTCGTCCACGTCTCCTCGCTTGCCGCGCGGGAGCCGGCGCTCTCCAACTATGGCTGGTCGAAAGCGGAGGCGGAGCGGCTGGTGGAAGCATCGGCACTGCCATGGACGATCGTCCGCCCGCCCGGCATCTACGGCCCCGGCGACCTCGACCAGCTCGACCTCTTCAGACTGGCCAGGCGCGGCCTCGCGTTCCTGCCCCCGCCGGGCCGGCTGTCCCTGATCGCGGTGGACGATCTGGCACGCCTGCTGCTCCGGCTGGCGATCCACGATGCGCCGCGGACGATCTACGAGGTCGATGACGGCGGCGACGGCTGGACCCATGACGGCTATGCCCGCGCGATCGGCGCAGCGGTCGGCCAGCGCGTGCTGCCGATGCACCTGCCCCGCGCACTGCTGTCGCTGATCGCATGGGGCGACCGGCGTCTTCGCAGCGACCGGGCCAGGTTGACCGCAGACCGCGTCAGCTATTTCTGCCATCCCGATTGGACGGTGGACCCTGCCAAGCGACCGCCGGCGGCGCTGTGGCAACCGTCCATCCCGACGCCACGGGGATTAGCCGACACGGCCAACTGGTATCGCGCCAATGGGCTGTTGTAGCATGGACGGCCTGTTATAGCCGCAAGCCTGCCGCATTTTCCCGCCAAGGAATTCCGATGAGTGACCGCCAAGCCATCTTCGACACCGTCGCCGGCCAGATCGAGCCCTTCAACAAGAAGGGCGTGGCCCTGACCGACGCGACCACTTTCCAGGGCGATCTGGAATGGGACAGCCTGACGGTCATGGATTTCGTCGCGGCGATCGAGGACGAGTTCGACATCGTCATCACGATGAACATGCAGGCGGAAATCGAGACGATCGGCCAGCTGGTCGATGCCGTCGCCAAGCTGAAGGACGACTGAGCCCGACATGACCGAAACCGGCCTGCAGGCGGAAACCCTCCCTGCCTCTCCCGCCAGTGCCGCCCCGGCGCGCGACCTGATGTCGAAGTTCGACGGCCTGATCGCCGAGCGGCAGGCGCTGATGGACAGCGGCGTGATCGATCCGTTCGCGATCGTGATGGAAGAGGTGCGCAGTCCGACCGAGGCGGTCATCAAGGGCCGCGAGACGATCCTGCTCGGCACCTACAACTATATGGGAATGACGTTCGACCCCGACGTGATCGCCGCCGGCAAGGCCGCGCTCGACCGGTTCGGGTCGGGCACCAACGGCAGCAGGATGCTGAACGGTACCTTCCGCGACCATATGGAGGCGGAACAGGCGCTGCGCGACTTCTATGGCATGTCGGGTGCGATCGTCTTCTCGACCGGGTACATGGCCAATCTGGGCATGATCTCGACCTTGGCGGCAAAGGGTGAGTACGTCATCCTCGACGCCGACAGCCACGCGTCGATCTATGACGGTTGCCAGCAGGGCAATGCCGAAATCGTTCGCTTCCGCCACAATTCGGTCGACGATCTCGACCGCCGGCTCGGGCGCCTGCCGAAGGAACCCGCCAAGCTGGTGGTGCTCGAGGGCGTCTATTCGATGCTGGGCGATGTCGCCCCGCTGAAGGAGATGGTCGCGGTCGCCAGGAAGCACGGCGCGATGGTGCTGTCGGACGAGGCGCATTCGATGGGCTTCTACGGCCCCAACGGCCGCGGCGTGTACGAGGCACAGGGGTTGGAGGACGAGGTCGACTTCGTCGTCGGCACCTTCTCCAAATCGGTCGGGACGGTCGGCGGCTTCTGCGTGTCGAACCATCCCAAGTTCGAGGCGATCCGCCTCGCCTGCCGACCGTACATCTTCACCGCCAGCCTGCCGCCCTCGGTCGTCGCGACCGCCGCGGCATCGATCCGCAAGCTGATGACCGCGCGCGAAAAGCGGGCGCGGCTTTGGGAGAATGCCCGCACGCTCCACGGCGGGCTGAAGGCGCTCGGCTTCAAACTCGGCACCGAGCATTGCGACAGCGCGATCGTCGCCGTGATCCTCGACGATCAGGAACAGGCGGTCGCGATGTGGCAGTCGCTGCTGGAGAACGGGCTGTACGTCAACGTCGCCCGCCCCCCCGCGACTCCGGCGGGCACCTTCCTGCTGCGCTGCTCGATCTGCGCCGAACACACGCCGGGGCAGATCGCCGCGGTGCTCGACAAGTTCGCCGCTGCCGGGCGGTTGACCCGCGCAATCGCCTGATCGTGACGGTGGAGGCACGACTTTCCTCGGCCACGTCAATGGTCTAGGACGGTCGTGTGGAGCGAGAAGGCGACACGAACGCGCCGGGGGGCGCCGCACGGTGGCAGACGGTATCGCTGGTGGCGATGGCGCTGCTGGCAGGGCTCGTGCTGATCGCGTTGATCGTGACGCTGCGTGGCAGCAATCGCGAGCGGGACCACGCGCTGGAACTGCAGCGCCACAGCTACGACGTGATGATCCTGGCGCGTTCGCTGGCCGGCACGATCGCCCGATCGGAAGCGTCGCTCGGCCGCTACGTCATCTCCGGCGACAAGGCGATGGGGCAGCTCTACTTCGACGACTGGCGACTCGCCTCGTCGCAGATCGACCGGCTGGACCAGCTGACCAGCGACAATGCGGCGCAGGACCCCGCGATCGAGCGGCTGCGCGCGGCCTATCGCACCCGGGGCGAGGATCTGTCGACCACGGCCCTTTCGACCACCTATGGCCGCAATTCGCAGGCATGGGCCCGGTATTATCAGTCCAGCAAGGCCCGCGCGCTGCTCGCGATCAACAGCGAACTGGACGAGATCATCTCGCGCGAGCGGCGCCTGCTGGAAAGCCGGGTGCAGACCGCGGCGGCGTCGGTCGCGAGATCGACGCGGATCGCCAGCGTGCTCGGCGTGTTCGGCCTGCTATTGGTGCTGGGCGCCATCGTGCTCGGCTGGCTGAGCGTGCGCGCGGTCAACGAGCGGGTGCTGGCCCGGGCGGATGCCGACGCGGCCCGCGATCAGGCGCAGGCGCTGGCGACGGCCGTCGAGGAGGCGACGAGCGAGCTGCGCGCGCGTGAGGCGACGTTGCGCCAAGTCCAGAAGATGGAGGCGGTGGGCCAGCTGACCGGCGGCATCGCGCACGACTTCAACAACATGCTGGCCGTCGTGCTGGGCGGGCTGGAGCTCGCGCGGCGGCATGTGACGCAGGATCCGGTGACGGCGCAGCGCCACCTGGACAATGCGACCGAGGGTGCGAACCGCGCCGCCGCGCTGACCCGGCGGCTGCTGGCGTTCAGTCGCGAAGAGACGCTGAAGCCGGAGCCGATCGCCGCGGCGGAGCTGATCACCGGGATGTCGGAGCTGCTCGACCGTACGCTGGGCGATGGCATCGTGCTGGACGTTCGCAACGACGCGGCGGGATGGCGCGTGCGGGCCGACCGGGTGCAGCTGGAAAACGTGGTGCTGAACCTGGCGGTCAATGCGCGCGACGCATTGGGCGGACGTGGGACGATCCGGGTGCTGACAGCGACGCGCACCCTGGCCGAAGGGCAGATCGGACAGTGTTCCGCGGGCGATTACGTGATGCTGGCCGTGGCCGACGACGGCTGCGGCATGACGCCCGAGGTCGCCGAGCGGGTGTTCGAGCCGTTCTACACCACCAAGGAGGCGGGCAAGGGAACCGGTTTGGGGCTGAGCCAGATCTTTGCGTTCGTGCGCGGGCAGGCCGGCGAGATCACCATCGACACCGCACCCGATCGGGGCACGACGGTGACGCTCTACCTGCCCCGTGACACCGCGCCGGCGGTGCCCGTGCCCGCGACCGAGGCGCCCTTCGCCGATGATCGGGGCGCCGCCGGTCTGGACATCCTGGTCGTCGAGGACGATCCGCGCGTGCTGTCGGCGACGGTCGGCGCGCTGGAAGAACTGGGCCACCGGGCGATCGGCTGCGACGATCCGTACGCGGCCCCTGCCCTGCTGGCGAACCATCCCGAGGTGAACCTGCTGGTGTCCGACGTGCTGATGCCGCGCCAGACCGGGCCGGAGATGGTCGCCGGGCTGCGCGAGCATTTCCCGCACGTCGCGGTGCTGTTCGTGACGGGCTATGCCGGGGAGAACAGCGCCGCCGATCTGGGCGCTTACCATGTGCTGCGCAAGCCGTTCACCCTGACGCGGCTGGAGCGATCGATCGTCGAGACGATGCGGGAGCACAAGCCGGCGCCGCAACGGCTGGCGGCGGAGTAGCAGCGGCTCGCTTTTTACCGCTAGCGCCGTGCGGGCGTGCCCATTACCGCTGCGGCCATGAAATCCATCGACCGCTATATGGCGCGGCTGATCGCTTTGCCGCTGTTCGCGACATTGGTCATCGCGGCGATGCTGCTCGTGCTGGATCGCATGCTGCGGCTGTTCGACTTCGTTGCGACGCAGGGCGGACCGATCAGCGTGGTGTGGCGGATGCTGGCCAACCTGCTGCCCGAGTATCTGGGGCTGGGCATTCCGATCGGCCTGATGCTCGGCATCCTGCTGGCGTTCCGCCGGCTGGCGACGTCGTCGGAGCTGGACGTGCTGAGCGGCGTCGGCATGAGCTACAACCGGCTGCTGCGGGTTCCGTACATGTTCGCGATCGGGCTGGCGCTGGTCAACATCGCCATCGTCGGCTTCGTCCAGCCGCAGGCGCGCTATTACTACGAGCAGCTGCGCTTCGAGCTGCGCACCGGCGCGCTGGGCGCGTCGGTGAAGGTCGGCGAGTTCACCCATATGGGCAGCCGCATGACCATGCGGATCGAGCAGAGCCGCGACAGCGGGCGCGACCTGTCGGGCATCTTCGTCCATGTCCAGACGCCCAAGAACGACTGGATCGGCGTGACCGCCGAGCATGGCCGGTTCATGGCGACCGACGATCCCAACGTCATCAATTTCCGCCTGACCAACGGCATACTGGTCCATGACAAGCCCGGCTTCCGCACGCCGAGGGTGCTGGGCTTCACGTCGCACGACCTGCCGATCGACCTGCCCAAGTTCGAGAACTTCCGCCAGCGCGGTGGTCGCAACCTAGAGTTCACGCTGCCCGAGCTGGCCAAGCTGGGCCGCGACGGGGCGATGAGCGAGCAGCAGCGCGACAGCAGCCGGGCCGAGTTCCATTTCCGCCTGGCGGAGGTCGCGTCGATGTTCCTGCTGCCGCTGCTGGCGGTGGCGCTGGGCGTGCCGCAGAAGCGGTCGACCTCTGCCCTGGGCGTGTTCCTGGCGATCGTGATGATCGTCACCTACCACAAGGTGAACGAGTATGCGCAGAGCGTGGGCGAGCTTGGCAAGGTCGACCCGGCGATCGCATTGTGGGTGCCGTTCGCGATCTTCGCGGCGCTGGTGATCCGGATGTACTACGTCATCGCCTATGTCCCCGGCGGGCAGCCGATCGGCGGGCTGGAACGCGGGTTCGCCAAGCTGGCGAAGGCGATCGGCCGCCGCATGCCCGGGCGGCGTCGGACGGAGGCCACGGCGTGAAGGGCATGAGCTTCTTTCCGTCGCGCACCGTCGCGATCTACACGGCGCGGCTGTTCCTGGTCAGGACCTTCGCCATCCTGTTCGCGCTGGTGCTGGTGCTGCAGGCGCTGGACCTGCTGAGCGAGAGCGGCAACATCCTGGCGGTGAAGGGCAACGGGCAGGGACAGATCTGGACCTATGTCAGCCTGCGCACGCCGCAGATCATCGCACGGTTCCTGCCCTTCTCGGTCCTGCTGGGCACCATCCTGACCCTGATCACGATGAACCAGAACAGCGAGGTCATCGCGCTGAAGGCCGCCGGACTGTCGGCGCATCAGGTGCTGGCGCCGCTGATCGTCGCAAGCCTGGGGGTGGCGGCGCTGTCGTTCGCGTTCAACGAGCGGATCGTGGCACGGGCGACGGCGACACTGACCCAGTGGCAGCGGGTCGACTACGGGCCGATGCCGATCGACCGGGGCGACCGGAGCAACGTGTGGGTACGCGACGGCGACGACCTGATCCAGGTCGACCAGATCAGCGGCCGCGGCAACGGCGCCCGGCTGGGCGGGGTGACGCTGTACGACCGTGCCGGTGGCAACCTGCAGTCGATCGTCCGGGCGCAACATGGCGAGCGCAAGGACGACGGCTGGCTGATCGGCCCCGTCACCACCCGGTTCGACGTGGCCAGCGGCAAGCTGATGCGGCTGGGATCGGTGGTGGTGGCGCGCGGCGTGCGGCCCGACCAGTTCACGCTGGCCGCGGTCGATCCCGACGGGCTGCCGTTCGACCAGCTGGAAGCGGCGATCGACGACCTGTCCGAATCGGGGCGGCCGACCAAGGCGCTGGAGGGTGCGTTGTGGCACAAGCTGTCGGGGCCGCTGTCGTCGGTGCTGATGCCGCTGCTGGGCGCCGTCGCGGCGTTCGGCATCGCGCGATCGGGCAAGCTGTTCGTCCGGGCGGTGATCGGCATGGCGCTGGGCTTCGCCTATTTCGTTGCGGACAATTTCGCGCTCGCGATGGGAAATCTGGGAGCTTATCCCCCGTTTCTCGCGGCCTGGGCACCGTTCCTGCTGTTCTTCCTGATCGGTGAGGCGGTGCTGTTCCGGACCGAGGAATAAGGCGGAAGGTAAGGCTAAGGTAAGGCCTGGATCATGTCGGCGCGGGCGGTGACGGATGGGCGTCGAGGCTGGAAGGTAAGGCTAAGGTAAGGCGTAAATCGAGTTTCCCGGCTGTTCAGCGTGGTGCGCTATCGGTGGAGGAAGCAGCGCAGGCGCCCGGCCGAGACCTCGCTTCTTCCTCTCTGGCGACGATGGTGAAAAGGGCGGGATCCCGGACCATGTCCGGGATGACGGACAGATGGTGTCTGGTGAGGACATTCCGAAATTACGTCGATCCGTCCATGTAGGACAGCGGTCAGCGGCGGAGCATGGTGCTGCGAGCGATGCGGCCGACGAGCACCGGCAAGCCCGAATAGCTGGCCTTGTGATAGGGCGAATCCCCTTCCAGCAAGGCGGTGAGGCGGCGATGCGCCTCCCCCAGCGCATGATAGGGGACGCTGGGGATCAGGTGGTGCAGCGCATGGTAGCGCAGGCCGACCGGTGCCCAGAGGCCGGGCAGCAGCGACGGCGGCGGCACGTTGACCGTGTCGAGATATTGCGCCGTGACGCTCATCGGCTCGCCTTCGTTCTCCCAGAGATGCGCAACGAGGGTGCGGACCTGGTTGAGGACCGCGACGGCCGACGCGATGCCGAGGATCAGGAGGAACGCACGCAGCGGCAGTACCCCGGTCGCGGCAAGGGCCACGAGGGCGATCGCCCAGATGCTTGCGGCGGTCTCGATCCGGTTCCAGAGCGTCCTGGCATCACCCTCCGGCATGCGGCGGCGGAATTGCGGATTGATGGCGAGGGCCGAGTAACGCTCGACCACGGTCCTGCGCAGCCGCGGCGACAGCAGCGACAGCGGCGACAGCACCGCGAAGCGGAACAGCAGCGCGACCGGCGCGAGCGCCGACACGACGATGAATACCGGCAGGGTCCACGGCTTCATCAGCGCGAGCGGCAGATATTCGGGATCCTCGACGGTGCCGTAGCGGGTCTTGGCATGGTGGAGGTTGTGAACGCCCTCGTACATGAAGGACGGGATCAGCATCGGCACGCCGACCACCGCGTTCCAGCCGGCGCGGAAGTGCGGCAGGCTGGCATGCTTCATATGGCTGACTTCGTGGATGAAGCTCATCGCGCGATAGAGGCCGAGCACCGCGACGATCGCCGCGATTATCGTCACCGCAGTGGACGTCGCCATCGTCGCCACAACGAGCGCGCCGTAACCGAGCACCGCCGAGCCGAGCAGATCGGCCCAGTAGATGGCCGGGTTCGGCCGCGACAGATCGCGCGTCAGATCGGCGGCGGCGCGCAGCATCGCCCGGTCATCGGCGATCTGCGACAGCGAAGGCCGCGCCGCGGTGGCGCGATCGAGAGTGATCGTGCTGGTCATGACGGTATCCATTGCCCCAAGATAGTGGCGACAGCGTGGCTTTTACAGCAGCGGCAAATGACGGAATCCTCACTCGCCATGATCGCCCGGGCCGTTTAGATCGCCGGGGCAGACGCGTTTGGGGAGCGATGACGATGGCCGCAGTGACGATCCGACCGGTGCTGACGAAGCGGGATCGCAAGGCGTTCGTCGAACTGCCGTTTCGCCTGTACGCGGACGACCCCCACTGGGTGCCGCCGCTGAAGTCGGAAGCGCTGGGGCTGATCACGCCCGAGAAGAACGGCTGGTTCAGCCACGCCAAGGCGCAGTTGTTCCTGGCGGAACAGGACGGCCGGGTGGTCGGGCGGATCAGCGCGCATATCGACACTTTGGCGCTGACCATGCCGGCCGATCAGGGCTTCGGCCCCGGGGTCGGCCAGTGGGGCCTGATGGATGCTGAGCGCGAGGACGTGTTCCAGCTGTTGCTGGCGACCGCGGAGGAATGGCTGCGCAACGAGGGGATGACGCGGGCGCTGGGCCCGATCAGCATGTCGATCTGGGAAGAGCCGGGCCTGCTGATCGAGGGATACGACCACTCGCCGACGATTATGATGGGGCATGCCAAGCCCGAATATCGCGGCTGGATCGAGGCGGCAGGCTATGCCCCCGTCAAGCAGTTGCTGACGTACGACCTGCGCATCGATCGGGAATTCCCGCCCATCGTGCAGCGGATCATCAAGTCGGGCGAGAAGAACGAGCGGATCCGCATCCGCGACGTCGACAAGTCGAAATTCGACCAGGAGGCGGCGATCATCCTGGCCATCCTGAACGATGCATGGTCGGACAATTGGGGCTTCGTGCCGCTGACCCCGCCCGAGATCAAGGACGTCGGCGTCAAGCTGAAGCCGATCGTGTTCAACGACCTGATCCGCATCGCCGAACTGGACGGGCGGCCGGTGGCGTTCATGATCACGCTGCCCGACCTGAACGAGGCGATCCGGCCGTTGAACGGATCGCTGCTGCCGTTCGGCTGGGCCAAGTTGCTGCTGTGGCTGAGGAAGCCGCAGGTGCGGACGATGCGCGTGCCGCTGATGGGGGTGGTGAAGGAACTGCAATCGTCGCGGATGGCGAGCCAGCTGGCCTTCATGATGATCGAGTACATCCGCCGTGCGTCGGTGGTGCGGTACGGCGCGACGCGGGGCGAGATCGGCTGGATCCTGGACGACAATCAGGGGATGCGGTCGATCGCCGATACGCTGGATAGCCGGATCAACAAGATCTATCAGGTGTACGAGCGGACGCTGTAGCGGCAGCGGTCGAACCGATCTTCCCCCGATCGGACGGGCCCCGCGACGGCGTCCGCCGCGGGGCCATGTGTCGGTCGGGGTGTCAGCGGCGGGGCAGCTGGCGGGGATCGATGCCCTGCGCCTGCCAGCCGGACAGCGTCTTGCACGCGCGATGCGTGATGCGCGAGCCGGTCACCTCGTTGACGATGCAGTAACGCTGGTCGGGGCTGTCGATGCGCGAGGTCTTCGTCACCGGCTTGCCGATGTTGGCCACAATGGTGTCGACCGGGGCGGCGGTGGCGGCGGTCGTCAGCATCATGGCGGCGGCGAACGAGGTCAGGACGATGGTCTTGGCAGTCATGGTGGTCACTCCCTATCGGTGCGGTTGTTCCGCATCCGAGACATTGCACCGACCGTGCCAACTGCATGAAAGCAGCGATATCAACTACTTGCCCTGACGGTGTGTTATAGTAGCACGCCACATACAGGTGAAATCCGCCAATTGGTGGCGGCGGATCAGAACAATGTCACCAAACCGCCATAGACGCGCAGGCCGGGGGCATCGTGGTCGAGCCCGGCCGCGGCGCCGATGTCGAACTGGAGATGGTGATTGGGCTGCCATCCGGCCGACAACCCGGCCAGCCAGCTGGTGGTGCGGCCGGCCGGATCGCGATCGCGCAGGGCCTGCACCTCGGCGGTCAACTCGATCCCCTCCGCTGGATTCCACTCGACACCGGCGACGCCGCTATAGGCGAGATGCCGGCCCCATCCGTCCTCGTCGACGGCGGCGTCAACCTCCGGCGTGAATTCCAGCTGCACGGCGTCCGACAGATCCCAGGTCACCGGCGCGACCAGTCCGGCGCCCCAGTCGCCGGCACCGATCGGCTGGCGGCCGACCGGCAACGTCGCGAAGGGCAGCAGCGCCACCGACAGGCCGTGGCCGTCGGGATTGGCAAGGTTCTGCTTCACCGCGAGTCGAACGTCCCCTGCCCTGCCGACGCGATCGACGCCGCCTGCGGCATCGCGCAGCCGCTGGTGGCCATAGGGTGTCCAGGCGAGTTGCAGCTCGGTCGCCTCGCCCACGCCGAAGCGCAATTCAGTGAAGGCGAACTGGATGGTGTCGATCCGCTCGCCATCGTCGCGCTCACGCGTCCAGTCGGCCAGACCGGTCTCGACCTGAAGATGGCCGGACTCAACGGTGCAGGCCGGGGTGCCCAGGCCGGGCCGCTCGGCGCACAGATCGCGCGCGGTGGCCGGCGCGGCCAGCAGCACCGCCAGTGCGACGGCGCCCGGCATATGGCGCATCAGCGCAGCCGGACCCAGGTGGGGGCGTGATCGCTAGCCTTTTCGCGCGCCCGGTACGACTTGTCGACGCCGGCATCGACCAGCCGGTCGGCCGCCTGCGGGCTGAGCAGCAGGTGATCGATGCGGAAGCCGGCATCCCGCTGCCACGCGCCGGCCTGATAATCCCAGAAGGTCCAGACCCCACCCTTCGGATGGCGGGTGCGCAACGCGTCGGTCCAGCCCTGCGCGGTCAGCCGGCGATACGCAGCGCGACTTTCGGGCTGCATCAGCGCATCCTCCGCCATTGCGCGGACCGAGAAGCTGTCGTCGTCGTTGGGAATGACGTTGTAGTCACCGGCCAGCACCGCCGGCACTTCCTCGGCCAGGATGTCGCGCGCGCGCCCGGCGAGCCGGTCCATCCAGCGCAGCTTGTAGTCGAACTTCGGGCCGGGGCGCGGATTGCCGTTGGGCAGGTAGAGCGAGGCGACGACCAGCCCGTCGACCTCGCATTCCAGATAGCGGCTGTGCTCGTCCTCCGGCTCGCCGGCGAGGCCGCGGTGACGCTCGACCGGGGTCTTGCCGCGGGCGAGGACGGCGACGCCGTTCCAGGCCTTCTGCCCGTGCCAGACGGCGCCGTAGCCGGCGGCCTCGATCTCGGCGAGCGGGAAGCCCTCGTCCGCCGATTTCAGTTCCTGCAGGCAGACGATGTCGGGCTGATCCTCGGCCAGATACTCGACGACGCGGGGCAGCCGGGCCTTGATGCCGTTGACGTTGTAGGTGACGATCTTCATCAGATCGCGAAGCTGGTGCCGCAACCGCAGCCGGACGCCGCCTGCGGATTTTCCACCCGGAACGCGGCACCACCCAGCGACTCGACATAATCGACCATGCAGCCGCGGACGAGATCGAGGCTGACGCTGTCGACGACGAGGCGGACACCGTCGGTCTCCGCGACCGCGTCGTCGCCCTCGGGCGCGTCGGCCAGGCCGAACTTGTACTGGAACCCCGAACAGCCGCCGCCATCGACCGAGAGCCGCAGGATCGCGGGCTTCTCCTGGCGGGCGGCGATCGCCGCGACGCGGGCGGCGGCGGCGGGTGACAGCGAGACGTCGGATGCTAGCGTGGCCATGGGCAGTAGATAGGCGGTGTGCCGGGATGCGGCAATGCGGCGCGGCATCGGTGCTTGATCGCGGCGCCGGGCGATCTAGGCTGGCGGGCGATGGCCGACAGCGATCCCTCCGGCACCGCAGGCCACCGCGAGCGGCTGCGCGGACGGCTGCTCGCCGAACCGGGCGGGCTGCTGGAGCATGAGCTGGTCGAGTATCTGCTGATGCTGGCGATCCCGCGGATCGATACGAAGCCGATGGCGAAGGCGTTGCTGAAGGAGTTCGGCGGGCTGGGCGGGCTGTTCGCGGCGGATGCGGAGAGCCTGATGCGGGTCGACGGCGTCGGGCCGAGCGCGGCGGCGGCGATCCGGATCGTGCAGGCGGCATCGGTGCGGCTGCTGCAATCGGCGGTGGCGGACCGACCGGTGCTGGCCAACTGGCAGGCGCTGCTCGATTATCTACGCGCCGACATGGCGCATCACGGAGTCGAGCGGTTCCGGGTGCTGCACCTGAACACGCGCAACGTGCTGATCCGCGACGAGGTGATGAGCAAGGGCACGCTGGACGAGGCGGCGGTGCATGTGCGCGAAGTGATCCGGCGGGCGATCGAGCTGCAATCGGCGGCGATCATCCTGGTCCACAACCACCCCTCCGGCGACCCCTCCCCCAGTCGCGCCGACATCGATGTGACGCGATCAATCGTCGAGGCGGGAAAGCGGATGGGGATCGCGGTGCACGATCACCTGATCATCGGCGCGCACGGGCATTCGTCGATGCGGGCGCAGGGGCTGATCTGAGGGTCCGGAGCACAGTCCATCTTGTGGAGGACGACTGGCACGGCAACGCCGCCGAACCGAAGTCCGGCGGCGCCGTCGCTGCTATCGCAGCGGTCGGATCATGACTGGCCCTGGGCCAGGAACCCGGTCACCTCGGCCTTGTCGAGGGACTTGTTCTTGTTGACGTCCGCCTGGGCGAAGGCGGCGCCGACCCACTTCTTCGTCTCGGCGCTCTCCGCCTTGGTCGCCGGATCGCTCGCGGTCTTCAGGGCGACCATCCACGACGTGAATTCGGCGCGGTCGAGCTTCCCGTCGGCGTTCTTGTCATACTGGCCGAACTGCGTGTCCACCGCCGAGGCTACCTGCGCGCTGTCAGCCTGCAGCTGTGCCGCGGTCGCGTCCGCCGATTGGGCTGTCGGCGCGGCCGGCTCCACCGGTGCCGCCTGCGGTGCAGTTGTCGGCGCGGGTGCGGTGGTCATCGTGCTATCCTGACCAGCAGGGGCGACTGGCGCCGTCGTCTGGGCAAGAGCGGGGGCAGCAATGGCCATGGTGCCGGCGAGAAGGATCGTCTTCATCATCTTAACTCTCCTTTGAGTTTCAACAGCATCTCGGCAGACTGTTCGTCGTTGGCGCCGGGATGATGTCGTGAAATGCTTCGGTAGAACTACAGATGGGTTGATTCGGTTCCGATTTGAAGGCCGCGCGCCATGCTGCTAACGCCCGCTCACCCCATGCCCCGAGTGAGCCGCACGACGGCCCGTGGCCAAAGCAGGACGAGAGACCGAGATGATTCCGCGCTATTCCCGCCCCGACATGGCCGAAATCTGGACGCCGGAGGCGCGCTTCCGGATCTGGTTCCAGATCGAGGCGCACGCGACCGACGCTCTGGCCGAACTGGGCGTCGTACCGAAGGAAGCGGCGGCGCGGATCTGGGAAGCCGATGCGGCGGCGGGGCCGTTCGACGTGGCGCGGATCGACGCGATCGAGGCGGAGACCAAGCACGACGTCATCGCCTTCCTGACCCATGTGTCCGAACGGACCGGGCCTGAAGCACGGTTCCTGCACCAGGGGATGACCAGCTCCGACGTGCTCGACACCTGTCTGGCGGTACAGCTGGCACAGGCGGCGGACATCCTGATCGCCGATCTGGACAAGTTGCTGGACGTGCTGAAGCGGCGCGCGATCGAGCACAAGCTGACGCCGACGATCGGGCGCAGCCACGGCATCCATGCCGAGCCGGTGACGTTCGGGCTGAAGCTGGCGCAAGCCTATGCCGAGTTCGATCGCAACCGCACGCGCCTGATCGCGGCGCGGGCCGATGTCGCGACCTGCGCGATATCCGGCGCGGTCGGCACCTTCGCCAACATCGACCCGTTCGTGGAGGAATATGTCGCGGGCAAGCTGGGCCTGACGGTCGAGCCGGTTTCGACGCAGGTGATCCCCCGCGACCGGCACGCGATGTTCTTCGCCACGCTGGGCGTGATCGCCAGTTCGATCGAGCGGCTGGCGACCGAGGTGCGCCACCTGCAACGCACCGAGGTGCTGGAGGCGGAGGAGTATTTCTCGCCCGGGCAGAAGGGATCGTCGGCGATGCCGCACAAGCGCAACCCGGTGCTGACCGAGAACCTGACCGGGCTGGCGCGGATGGTGCGCGGCTATGTGACGCCGGCGCTGGAGAATGTCGCCCTGTGGCACGAGCGCGACATCAGCCATTCGTCGGTGGAGCGATACATCGGCCCCGATGCGACGATCACGCTGGATTTCGCGCTGGCGCGGCTGACCGGGGTGATGGACAAGCTGCTGGTCTATCCCGCGCGGATGCAGAAGAACCTCGACCAGATGGGCGGGCTGGTCCACTCGCAGCGCGTGCTGCTGGCACTGACCCAGGCGGGGGTCAGCCGCGAGGATGCGTACCGGCTGGTCCAGCGCAACGCGATGCGGGTGTGGGAGTCGGATGGCGCGCTGTCGCTGCTCGACCTGCTGAAGGCGGATGCGGACGTGACGGCGGCACTGCCGGTGGCGGAGATCGAGGCGAAGTTCGATCTGGAATATCATTTGAAGCACGTCGACACGATCTTCGCGCGGGTGTTCGGCGCAGAAGCGTAACGCCAGATCAGCGATGCATGCACAAAATGCAATCGTGATGGACTGTTACAAAATTGCGTCAAACGGACATGATCGCCATATCGCCCTTGCCGGATATGTCGCCGGCATCGGAGACCCTACCATGCGCATGTTCGAGACCGTGACCAGCACGATGCTGGTTCTCGCGGCCCAGGCGCTGGTGGTCGGCGTGGTCGTCACCACGTTCTAACCATCGGCCCACCGCCCCCTGACGGGGGCGGACTGGGCGGCTGCGGGGTCTGCCGCTCAACAAATTCATTTCCTGCCCATCCATGGACAGGTCGACGCGATCATGATCGACTTCATTGCCAGAGCCGGCAGGGAGAAATCGCGTGAGACGTTCATGGATCGTCGCGGGTGCAGCCAGCATCCTTCTCCTCGGCATCGCTGCGATCCTGGAGCGAGCGCCTTCGGCACCGGCCCAACATGATTCCGGGGCGATTACGGTCGCCAAGGTAGCGGAGCGGACCAATCGGCCCGCACCCGCCGCTGCGGCCTCCGCCCCCCGGTCGTCAGCCGCCCCTCCTCCTGCAGGGCCCTCCATTGCCGCGCCAACTGGCGTCGGCTCCGCCGACCAACCGCCTCCGCTTCCCGACGGACTGGAGGGAAGTTTCGATCCGCTTGCCTTTGCCCGATCGGTGAGGGCGGAGAAACGCGACGGCAGCTGGGCGCCAGCGGCGGAAGCCAGCCTCAGGTCGAGCATCGCGCGCATATCCTATATGGGCCCGCAGATGAAAACCGTGTCCGCCTATTGCGGGTCGACCCGATGCGAGGTGACCGGCACAATGCCAGTGGGGCTGCCGAAAGAGAGCATGAATGTCGCGATGCAAGAAATGCAGGGCGAGCGGATGACGGAAATGCTCGGTGCTGCGCATCAGCAGCAGCATGGCGTGATGTTCGGTGAAGACACATTCACGATTTGGACCATACGGGAGCCGGTGCAGGCACCGCGTTAGCCCGGCAGCGCCCGCTTTGGAGGGAAACAAGCGATTTCCGCCATTTCGAGGCATATGTCGCACTCGCCGATGCCCGCATCGAAGAGCATGTCGGCGTGATCGGATGCCGTATGACGAACCCAGCCGGACGGAGGCAACCAGCCGTTGCGGGGAGCAACCAGCTCGAAAAGGTTACCCGACAGGACGTGGGCGCGGCAGCACGGTCCCCGTCGGCGGCCGGCTCTTACAGAATGCTGATTTCCCGTCCCTCGTCTTTGGGGAGGGTTGGCCGGGGCACACACATCATCGCGGCAACCGCGGAACGGACCCAAACCCAACCGCTCCCCCTAATAGGACAGGGCCTTTCACCTGACGGGGGCGGACTGGGCGGCTGCGTATCGATATTCCCGCTCGTCAAATCGAGCGCGGCTTTGCCCTGATCGGCACCCCGCCCGAAAGCCTCGGCGGGTCAAAATCGAGATCGGCATGATGAGGTGCCGGATGACGGACCTTCGACGGGCGGCCCTCCGCCCGCATGCGGCAATCGGCTTCTTCCCAGCCCGGCGGTGACGATCCCTCCTGAACCCAGTGGGCGACGCTCGCCTCGTCACACCAGTGCAACAGCCGCGGCATCGTTTTCAGGTGGTCGCCGCTCGTCATGTAGGCGCGCATGTCGGCCTGCTGACGCCACAGCGTCATCGTCCAGAAAGTAAGCTTGCGATCGGCAAGCAACGACCCGCCGAGGAAACCCACCGCCCGCTCGACCTGCCGCTGCGCGCGCCAGGTATCGACGGCAAAGGCGGGCATGAACCGCAGCGAGCGAATGCGGAGGCGGGTTATGCTGACGAATGGCATTCCGCGGTGATGCGGCGGGTACCGGCAGAGCACAAGCGCCGGAGCGTGAATGCGGAGTCGCGTTCGCCGCCGGTACGCTGCTCCCGCTTCCCTCCCCGGAAGGAGAGGAAGCGGGATCCCGGATCTAGTCCGGGATGAAGGATGAGGGGAACGGCCGATATCGCGGCGACGGCCGGTGAGAACCGGACGACGAACTCACGACGTCACTCGCCCGCGAAGACACCTTTCAGCTTCGAGAAGAAGCCCTGGCTGGCGGGGCATTCATCGCCGGTCTCGGTTTCGCGGAACAGTTCGAGCAGCTCGCGCTGGCGGGTCGACAGGCGGGTCGGCGTCTCGACCTCGATCTGGACGACGAGGTCGCCGTGCCCCCTGCCCTGCAGCACCGGCATGCCGGCTCCGCGCTGGCGGAGCTGCTTTCCCGACTGGATGCCGGCGGGAATCCTTACCTCGTGCGTGCGACCGTCGAGGCCGGGGATCGCGAGCGATCCGCCCAGCGCGGCGGTGGTGAAGCTGATCGGCGCGCGCGCGAACAGCGTCGTCCCCTCCCGCTCGAAGAGCGCGTGCCGCTTGACGTGGAGGAAGATGTAGAGGTCGCCGGCCGGCGCACCGCGCGGCCCCGCCTCGCCCTCGCCGGTCAGGCGGATGCGGGTTCCCTCGTCGACACCGGGGGGGACGTTCACGCTGAGCGTCTTGGTCTTCTCGACCCGACCCTCACCACGGCAATCGCCGCAGGGATCGGCGATGACCTGGCCGGATCCCTGACAGACCGGGCAGGCACGCTCGACCACGAAGAAGCCCTGCTGCGCGCGGACCTTGCCGTGGCCGTTACACTGGCGGCAGGTGGCCGCATGGGTGCCGGGCTTGGCGCCCGAGCCATGGCAGGTGTCGCATTCGGCAGAGACGTCGACGGTTATCTCCGTCTCCTTGCCGTGGAACGCCTCTTCCAGCGACACGTCCATGTCGTAGCGGAGGTCGGCGCCGCGCCGCGCCTGCTGGCGCCCACCACCGCGGCCGCCGCCCATGAACTCGCCGAAGACGCTTTCGAAGATGTCGGAGAAGCCGCCGAAATCCTGCGCGCCGTGACCGCCGCCCGGGCCGCCGTTCTGGAACGCGGCATGGCCGAAGCGATCATAGGCCGCCCGCTTCTGCGGATCCTTCAGGATGTCGTACGCCTCGGAGACCGCCTTGAACCGGGCCTCCGAATCCTTGCAGCCCGCGTTCTTGTCCGGGTGGTACTTCATCGCAAGCTTGCGGTACGAGGACTTGATCGTCCCGGCGTCCGCGGTCCGCTCGCATTCGAGCAGCTCGTAATAGTCGATCTGGGTGCTCATGATAGGCCCTTCAGCTCCCGATCGTCACCCCGGCGGAGGCCGGAGTCTCCCCGCTGGAGGGAGATGCCGGCCTGCGCCGGCATGACGATCGGGAGGGGTGACATCACGCCTTCTGGCTGTCGTCGACTTCCGAGAATTCGGCATCGACCACGTCGTCGCCGCCCGTCTCGCCACCGCCCGCAGCACCGCCGGCCGGCGATGCGTCGGCCTGCTGCTGCTTCTCGTAGATCGCCTGGCCCATCTTCATCGCGACCTGCGCCAGTGCCTGCGCCTTGTCGTTCATCGCATCGGGCTCACCACCCTCGACCGCGGTCTTCGCCTCGGCGATCGCCGCCTCGATCTCGGACTTCAGCGACGCGTCGATCTTGTCGCCATTGTCGGCAAGCTGACGCTCGGTGGTGTGGATCAGCGATTCAGCGTTGTTCTTCGCCTCGGCGCCGGCACGACGCTTCTTGTCCTCCTCGGCGAACTGCTCCGCGTCGCGGACCATCTGGTCGATATCGGCGTCGGACAGGCCGCCCGATGCCTGGATGCGGATCTGCTGCTCCTTGCCGGTGCCCTTGTCCTTGGCCGACACGTTGACCAGGCCGTTGGCGTCGATGTCGAACGTGACCTCGATCTGCGGCACGCCGCGCGGCGCCGGCGGGATGCCGACCAGGTCGAACTGGCCGAGCAGCTTGTTGTCCGCCGCCATCTCGCGCTCGCCCTGGAACACGCGGATCGTGACCGCGCCCTGATTGTCGTCGGCGGTCGAGTAGGTCTGCGACTTCTTGGTAGGGATCGTCGTGTTGCGGTCGATCATCCGGGTGAACACGCCGCCCAGCGTCTCGATGCCCAGCGACAGCGGCGTCACGTCGAGCAGCAGCACGTCCTTGACGTCACCCTGCAGCACGCCCGCCTGGATCGCGGCACCCATCGCCACGACCTCGTCCGGGTTCACGCCGGTGTGCGGATCCTTGCCGAAGAAGTTCTTCACCGCCTCGCGCACCTTGGGCATGCGGGTCATGCCGCCGACGAGCACGACCTCGCTGATGTCGGCGGTCTTGAGGCCGGCATCGGCCAGCGCCTTCTTCATCGGATCGATCGTGCGCTTGATCAGGTCGTCGACCAGCCGCTCCAGATCGGCGCGGTTGATCGTCTTCACCAGATGCTTCGGCCCGTTCTGGTCCGCGGTGATGAAGGGCAGGTTGACCTCGGTCGAGGCGGCCGACGACAGCTCGATCTTCGCCTTCTCGGCCGCTTCCTTCAAACGCTGGAGCGCCAACTTGTCCTTCGACAGGTCGATGCCCTCGTCCTTCTTGAATCCCTCGGCCAGGAACTCGACCAGCTTGTTGTCGAAATCCTCACCGCCGAGGAAGGTGTCGCCGTTGGTCGCCTTCACCTCGAACACGCCGTCGCCGATCTCGAGGATCGAGACGTCGAACGTGCCGCCGCCCAGATCGTAGACCGCGATCGTCTTGCCGTCCTGCTTCTCGAGCCCATAGGCGAGCGCTGCCGCCGTCGGCTCGTTGATGATGCGCAGCACCTCAAGGCCAGCGATCTGGCCAGCGTCCTTGGTCGCCTGGCGCTGGGCGTCGTTGAAATATGCCGGCACGGTGATGACCGCCTGCGTGACCGTCTCGCCCAGATAGGACTCGGCGGTCTCCTTCATCTTCTGGAGCGTGAAGGCGCTGATCTGCGAGGGCGAATAATCCTTGCCTCCGGCCGAGACCCACGCGTCGCCGTTCGGCCCGCGCGCGATCTTGTACGGAACCAGCTCGGTATCCTTCTTGGTGATCGGATCGTCGAAGCGGCGGCCGATCAGGCGCTTCACCGCGAAGATCGTGTTGTCGCCGTTCGTCACCGCCTGACGCTTCGCCGGCTGGCCGACCAGTCGCTCGCCATCCTTGGCGAAGGCGACGATCGAGGGCGTGGTGCGCGCGCCCTCGGCATTCTCGATCACCTTGGGCTTGCCGCCCTCCATCACTGCCACGCAGCTGTTGGTCGTGCCGAGATCAATACCGATTACTTTAGCCATGAGTTCGTGTCGTCCCTCACTCGATATAAAAACGCCGGATCGCACCCCGTTACGGCAGCGCAATCTTGTCGATGATGGGCGCGATATAGGAGGGGTTCCGCTTGCCGCAAGACGGCCGGGAACCTAGTCGCCGTTCGGAAGTGGCACGAAGGGACGGATGGAATGCGCTGGCTGGCACCGATGGTCATAGCGGCAGCGATGCTGACGGGTTGCCGCGACGAGGCGGAGCTGCGGGTGGACGGTGCGTGGATCCGCCTGCCCGCGGTGGCGGGGCGTCCCGGCGTCGCCTATTTCACCATCCATGGCGGGCCGCAGCCGGCGACCCTGATCAACGTGTCGAGCGGATGGGCGGTGCGCGCCGACATGCACGAGAGCATGAGCGGCGCAGGCGGCACGATGTCGATGCGCCCGATCGGCGACGTGCCGGTGCCGGCGAACGGCACAGTCGCCTTCGCGCCGGGCGGCCGCCACGTCATGGTGTACGGGATCAACCCGGCGGTGCATGTCGGCGACACGATGACGTTCACCTTCACCTTCGCCGACGGGCGCCGCATCCGCCGCATCGCGCGCGTGGTCGCCGCGGGTGCCGCCGGCCCGGCATGACGACGCCGCCCGGCACCGGCCGGCCGATGACGACGGGCGAGAAGGAGCTGGCGCGGACGGTGTTCCGCGACAGCGTCGACCTTTCCCCGGTAGAGATCAGGCGGCGGAAATGGGCGTTCTTCCAGCCGCGCGAGGTGGCGATGGCGCCGTGCGGGCACCTGCACTTCCACCCGCACAGCAGCAACTGGAGCGAGGACTTCGCCGGCGAGGACATCGGCCTGCGCGGGCTGTTCCTCCACGAGCTATGCCATGTCTGGCAGTGGCAGCGCGGCGTGTACCTGCCGCTCGCCCGGCATCCGTTCTGCCGGTACAGCTACACGATGAAGCCGGGCTGGCGATTGCAGCGCTACGGGCTGGAACAGCAGGCGGAGATCGTCCGCCACACCTATCTGCTGCGCGAGGGCCATGCGGTGCCGGGCGCGCCGACGCTGGCGGCGTACGAAAGCCTGATGGACGCGTTCCGCTGACACGAAAAAGGGCCGCCGGCTGATGCCGACGGCCCCCTTCCCGTCCGATCCGAAGATCAGGCGTAGGTGGCAGTGGTGCTGCGACGACGGTAGCGGGCCGCACCGGCGACCATGCCGAAGCCGACGAGCATCATCGCCCAGGTGGCGGGCTCGGGCACTGCGGCGGTCGGACGGAACTCGAGGCGGCCGGCATAGGACGACAGCCCCTGCCCATTGGCATAGCTGACCGACAGCAGCTGAGTACCGGCGTTCACCGCCTGCGTGATCGTGCGGCGCTCGAGCGTGCCGGTCGAGATGATGTCGAAATCCTTGCCGTTCAGCTTCACCGAAGTGAAATCCAGCGCGTCCGGAATAAAGATCACGTCCAGCGAGTTCGCCGAGGCGAACAGGTTGCCGGCCGACGACAGGTCGAACGTGTAATCGTCGGTGCCCGAACCACGGAGGAACGAGTTGCCGAACACGCCAACCAGAGCCCCGTTCTGGAGCGACAGCGTGACCAGCGTCGCCGCCGATGCGGGTGCAGCAGTGAACGCCGTCGCAGCCGCGATGGCGGCGATCATCATCTTCTTCATATTCATCCCCCTGGATTGGATTGAGGCCTCATCATTAGCATTAATCTGTGATTAAGGAAGTCGCTCGCTTTTGAAAACGCCATCCAACAGCGTCAAAATATATCAGTACCACGTCCCTTTTCAGGACAAGGTCACTGCTCAATCCTTTGCATGAACAGGCATGCCGCCGACGTGGCGCTCGCCGCGCTCCGCCGCCAGCGCCGTCTGGCGGTGACGCTCCGCATAGCCCGCCCGCTGCGTATCGTCGCGCGCCGCGTGGCAGCGCTCGCAGGCGATCCCCTCCTCGAACAGCGGCGAGCGCTCCCCCGCCGGCGATACGGGCATCCGGCAGGCGCGGCACAGCACATGGCTGCCCGGCGCCAGCGCGTGGCCGACCGCGACCCGCTCGTCGAAGACGAAGCATTCCCCCTGCCACCGGCTCTCCTCCGCCGGCACCTCCTCCAGATAGCGCAGGATGCCGCCGTCCAGGTGATAGACGTCGGCCACCCCCTCCGCCTTCATCAGCGCAGTCGCCTTCTCGCAGCGGATGCCGCCGGTGCAGAACATCGCGACCCGCTTGCCGGCGAGATCGTCGCGGTGCGCGCGCACCCAGTCCGGAAAGTCGCGGAAGCTGTCGGTACCGGGATCGAGCGCACCCCGGAACGTGCCGACGCCGATTTCATAGGCGTTGCGGGTGTCGATCACGACCGTATCGGGATCGTCGACCAGTGCGTTCCACTCGCTCGGGGCGACATGGACGCCGGCATCCAGCGCGTCGATGCCGGGCACGCCCATCGTCACGATCTCCGCCTTCACCCTCACCTTCAGCCGGTGGAAGGGGATGGCGTCGGCATCGGCGAACTTCGGCTGGAGATCGGCGCAACCCGGCAGTGACCGGATCGCCGCCAGCACCGCATAGACGCCGGCCGGCGGACCGGCGATGGTGCCGTTGATCCCCTCGCCCGCGACCAGCAACGTGCCGCGCACCCCAGCCCTGCCCGCGACCGACTCCAGCCGGTCGCGGATCGCGGCAGGATCGTCGAAGCGGGCGAAGCGGTACAGCGCCGCGACCCGGACCGTCACAGCGCGGAGAAGTCGATCGGCGCGTGGCGATCGAGCGCGTTCGGCGCCGGCGGCATCGGGTATTTCAGCCCGGTCGCGCAATTGAACAGGACGACGCGCTCGTCCTCATCCACCTCGCCGGTGCGTAGCGCCTCGTGGTAGGCAGCAAGCGTCGCCCCGCCCTCCGGACACAGCAGCAGGCCGTCCTTGCGCGCGCAATCGTCAACCGCCCGCAGGATGGCGGGATCGCCGACACCCAGCGCCTTCCCGCCCGATTCGCGTACGGCGCGCAGGATCAGGAAGTCGCCGACGGCGCGGGGCACCCGGATGCCGGCGGCGACGGTGTGCGCATCCTCCCACCGGTCGGCATGCTCCTCCCCCGCCTCGAACGCGCGCACGATCGGGGCGCAGCCGGACGCCTGGACCGCGTACATGCGCGGCCGCTTCGATCCGATCCAGCCCAGCTTCTCCAGTTCGTCGAACGCCTTCCACATGCCGATCAGGCCGGTACCGCCGCCGGTCGGGTAGAAGATCGCATCGGGCAATTCCCAGCCGAACTGCGCGGCCAGCTCCAGCCCCATCGTCTTCTTGCCCTCGATCCGGTACGGCTCCTTGAGGGTCGAGAAGTCGAACCAGCGCCCCTCGGCTGCGCCCTTGCCGACGATCGCGCCGCAATCGTCGATCAGGCCGTTGACCCGCCACACCCGCGCACCCTGCATCGCGATCTCGCGCACGTTGATCTCGGGCGTGTCCTCCGGACAGAACACGATCGTCTCGATCCCGCAGCGGGTCGCGTAGGCCGCCAGCGCCGCGCCCGCATTGCCGTTGGTCGGCATCGCGATCCGCGTCACGCCCAGCTCGCGCGCCATCGCGACCGCCATCACCAGCCCGCGAGCCTTGAAGCTGCCGGTGGGCAGGCGACCTTCGTCCTTGACCAGCACGTTGGCGCCGCCGCTGACCGGGATCGGCACCAGCGGGGTCTCGATCTCGCCCAGGCTGACGATGCTCTCCGTCCGCCGCACCGGCAGCAGCTCGCGCCAGCGCCACAGATCGGTGGGGCGCGCCGACAGGGCATCACGCGACAGGGCACGCCCGGCTGCGCCAAGGTCGTAGCGGACCAGCAGCGGCCGCCCGACGCGCGACAGCCCATGCAGCCGATCCGCCTCGTACCGCTCCCCGGTCATCGAGCATTCGAGATGGGTGACGAAGCCGGGGCGATCGGCGGTGATGTTGATGGTCATGACAGGGATCCGGTTGATCGACGAAGGGCGCGAGCGATGCAGTGCGATTGACGCGCGGCGAACCAGTACGGTAGCGCCGTGGCAGGCGACAATAGGAACATGCGTTGGCAAATACCCTGGTGGTGGTTCCGAGCGTGCCCGCGGCACCCGATGGTGACGGCTTCTTCCTGGATCGCAAGGCCGTCGAGGGACAGGCGCTGTTCGTCGAGCTCTGGCCGGGGCCCGTCCGCTTCCTGATGCGCCCGGGCGATCGATCGGCCATCGCCTTCGGCCAGCACTACCGCCGCGACGAACTGCCATGCGAGATCAGGCTGATACCCGACGATCCGACCGACCTGCCGGGCGCGTTCGACGATGCCGCGGTCATTCTGGCGGCAGCCGACAGCCACAACGACCTGACGATCGCGGATCGTGCCACCGCGCCCGTCGTCTACATCATCGAATACACCCTGGCCACGCGGCTGCGGATCAACCAGCTGTACAATGGATGGTCGCTGCGCGGGCTGAAGACCGGTTTGTGGACGATCAAGACCGAGATCGCCCGCCGCCGGGCGATGCGGCGCGCGGCAGGTTTGCAGTGCAACGGGACACCGGCATTCGCGGCGTTCGGCCCGCTATCGGCGAACCCGATGCTGTACTTCGATACGCGCGTGACCGAGGCACAGCAGATCGATGCCACGGCGTTGCAGAACAAGAAGGCGGCGATCCGATCGGGCCGGCCGCTGCGCATCGCATTCTCCGGCCGTCTGGACGCGATGAAGGGCGTCGACCACCTGATCCCGGTTGCGGCGGCACTCGCCGCGCTCGGTGTCGACTTCCACCTCGACATCTATGGCGACGGCAGCCTGCGCGACCGGCTGGCCGAGCAGATCGCCGCGAAGGGTCTGGCGGATAGAGTGACGATGCACGGCCCGGTGTCGTTCAACGACGACCTGGTACCGGCGATGATCGGCCACACCGACCTTTTCCTGTGCTGCCACCGTCAGGCGGATCCGTCCTGCACCTATCTCGAGACGCTGAGTTGCGGGGTGCCGATCGTCGGATACGGCAACGACGCGTTCCGTGGCGTCGCCCGGTTGGGCGAGATCGGAACGGTGGTGGCGATGAACGACATCGCCGGCGCCGCGGCGGCGATCGCGGCACTGGATGCCGATCGGCCGCGACTGGCAGCGATGGCCGACGCGGCGGCGAAGGCAGGCCGCGATCACAGCTTCGAACGAGAGTTCGGCGCGCGGATCGCTCATCTGCGCGCGATCGCCGATGCGGGTGGACGCGGCGGCGCATAACCGCCGCCGCCTGGCTCAGTCCGGCTTGCGCGCCACGCCGACCAGTGCGGGGCGGAGCAGGCGGTCCTTGATCATGTAGCCGGCCTGCATCTCCTGCACGATGGTACCGGGCTCCGCGTCGCTGGGCACCTCCAGCATCGCCTGATGCTTGTTGGGATCGAGCGTCGCGCCCATCGCCTGGATGCGGGTGATGCCGTGGCGGGCCAGCACGCTGTCGAGCTCGCGTCCGGTCGCGTCGAGGCCAACGACCAGTCCCTTGAACTTCTCGTCCTCACGCGATTCCGGCGGGATCGCGGCCAGGCCGCGGGAGAGGTTGTCGGCCACCGACAGGATATCGCGCGCGAAGCTGGTCGCGGCATAGTTGCGCGCGTCGGCGGCTTCCTTCTCGGCCCGGCGGCGGACGTTCTGGATATCGGCCTGCGCGTAGAGCACGTCCTGCCGGGCGGCGGCGAGCTGATCCTCCAGCTCGGCGATCCGTGCCGCGGCGGCATCGTGCGCGGCGACTTCGGGCGCGGCATCGGCCGTTTCGGCGCGCAGCGTTTCCGCGTCGGTGTTGGTCTCGTCGATCATCTGTTTCCCTGTAGTTCAGCCCATCAACCGGGCAAGCGTTGCCGCCGTGAAATCCACCATGGGCACGACGCGCGCGTAGTTCAACCGGGTCGGGCCGATCACGCCGACCACGCCGACTACCTGCCCGCCCGGTCCCCGGAACGGACGGGCGATGACCGAGGATCCCGACAGCGCGAACAGCTTGTTCTCCGCGCCGATGAAGATGCGGGTCGAATCTCCCGCGCGTGCCGAGTCGAGCAGCGAGGCGATCTCCTGCTTGCCCTCCAGCACGTCGAGGAGGTCGCGGACGCGTTCGAGGTCGGCGGCGGCGGCGGCGTCGATCAGGCGGCCCTGGCCGCGCACGATCAGCACCGGGCGCCGGTCGCCGTCCTCGCTCCACACGGCGATGCCGCGCTCGATCAGCGCGCGCGCGGCGCCGTCGAGTGCGGCCTGGCCATCGGCCAGCTCGCGTTCCAGCCTGATCCGCGCCTCCGCCAGGGTCAGCCCCGACAGCGTCGCGGACATGTAGTTGGCCGCCTCGACCAGCGCTGACGGGGTCATGCCGACAGGCAGGTCGATCACGCGGTTCTCGACCGCGCCGTCGCCCGCCACCAGCACCGCCATCGCCTGGTCGCGCGACAGCGGCACGAACCCGACCTGGCGGAGCACCAGTTCGCGCTTGGGCACCAGCACCAGCCCGGCACAGGCGGACAGCCCCGACAGCGCGGCGGTGGTGGCGGCCAGCGCCTCCTCCACCGGGCCGCCGCGGCCGCTGTTCCGGCCCAGCTGCGCCTCGATCGCGGCGCACTCCTCGGCAGTGGGTTCGGTCGCCTGCATCATGCCGTCGACGAACAGGCGCAGGCCCCGATCGGTCGGCAGGCGGCCGGCCGAGGTATGCGGGCTGGCGAGCAGGCCCAGCTCCTCCAGCTCGCCCATCACGTTGCGGATCGACGCGGGCGACAGGTTGAGGCCGGAGGCGAGCGCGATCGTCTTCGATCCCACCGGCATGCCGCTCGACAGGTAACCGTCGACGACGGCGCGGAAGATGTCGCGCGCGCGATCGGTCAGTTCGGCGACGGGCGGGAGCATGGCGTCTATCTAGGGTCCGCGGACGGCTTTATGAAGTCGGATACGGGCAGCGCCTGAGGTGCGGTGCGGAACGCGTCGCGCATCTTCTGGTCGCCGCAGCCGTAATAGAGCGAGACGTGCTGGGCACCGCCGCTCGCCTCCGACCAGCGCACGTCGACACCCGGCATGTCGGTGGGCGCCGGACCACCGCACAATTCCGTTCCCATCTTGTACAGCTTCTCGCCATTGTCGGGGCGATAGGGCTGGAGGGCGGCGGCGAAGCGGCGATATTGATCGGGCGTCGCCTTGAACTCGCGGGTGCCCGTCACCGCGGTGAAGCGGATACCCTCGAACGTGCCGGTGCCGTCGGGCTGGATCGTGATGACATAGACAGGGCAGGTGCCGTAGCACGGCGCGGTCGCATAACGGATGGAGTCGCTCTCGATCGCGACGGGCACGCCCGCCACGGGCCGCTCGGCCGTCGTGCAGCCCGTCGTCAGCAGTGCGGCGGCCGCCGCTGCCATCGTCACCTTCATCCTGGACGTCATCCGCATTCTCCTGTCGGCACGGCACTGGCGCGGCCGGGCTCCGCCGTCTAGGGCCTGCCGCCTGTAAGATTGAGGAGAGTTGAATGCGCCCCAGCGGCCGCGCGCCAGACCAGATGCGCGCCATCACGATCGAGCCCCGCTTCACGCGTCATGCGGAAGGATCGGTGCTGATCGGCTTCGGCGACACCAGGGTGCTCGTCACCGCTTCGGTCGAGGAGCGGGTGCCCCCCTTCCTGCGCGGCAAGGGCGAGGGCTGGGTGACGGCGGAATACGGCATGCTGCCGCGCGCGACCCACACCCGCGGCAATCGCGAGGCGGCGAAGGGCAAGCAGTCGGGCCGGACGCAGGAGATCCAGCGGCTGATCGGGCGATCGCTGCGCGCGGTCGTCGACCTGAAGGCGCTGGGCGAGCGGCAGATCGTGCTCGATTGCGACGTGATCCAGGCGGATGGCGGGACGCGCACCGCCTCGATCTCTGGCGCATGGGTCGCGCTCAGGCTGGCGATCGACGGGCTGATGGCGGCGGGCAAGCTGACCGCCGATCCGATCCGGCAGAAGGTCGCGGCGGTCAGCTGCGGCATCTATCGCGGCACGCCGGTTCTCGACCTCGATTACGACGAGGATTCGGCGGCGGACGCGGACGGCAATTTCGTGCTGCTGGAAAACGGACACATCGCCGAGGCGCAGGCGACGGCCGAGCACGCCACCTATGACGAGGAGGCGCTGCTGCGGCTGCTGCGGCTGGCGCGGATGGGCTGCGCGGATATCTTCCGCGCACAGGCAGAGGCGGTGAAATGAGCGGCGAAGGCACCGAACCCCAGGCGATCCGCAAACTCCAGCCCGGCAAGCTGGTGATCGCCAGCCACAATGCCGGCAAGGTGCGCGAGATCGCAGCGCTGCTGGACGGCCGTGGGCTGGACGTCGTGTCGGCAGCGCAGCTCGACCTGCCGGAGCCCGAAGAGACCGGCACCAGCTTCGTCATGAATGCCGAGCTGAAGGCGCGGGCGGCGGCGGACCTGTCGGGCCTGCCGGCGCTGGCCGACGACAGCGGGCTGTGCGTCGATGCGCTGGCGGGCGATCCCGGCATCTTCTCGGCACGCTGGGCCGGCGAGGACAAGGATTTCGCGCGGGCGATGGACCTGATCGAGGCGCGGATGGCGGACACCGGCCCCGCCCCGGCGCGCACCGCGCATTTCGTCTGTGCGCTGGCGCTCGCGTGGCCGGACGGCCATGTCGAATGGTTCGAGGGGCGGGTCGACGGCACGCTCGTCGCGCCGCGGCGCGGCGACAAGGGCCATGGCTACGATCCGATGTTCCAGCCCGACGGCCACGACCTGACGTTCGGCGAGATGGACGATGCCGCCAAGAACGAGGTGAGCCACCGCGCCGACGCGTTCCGGCAGATGGTGGCGGCGGTGTTCTGACCGAGGCGGTTACCGTTAGAAAGCCACCTGCCCCATCACGTTGCCGGCGGGCGCATAGCGGCAGACCAGCACGTCGTCCTGCCGCCCCGCTGCGACCGCACAGCCGACATGGGTGGTGCCGCGCCAGATCATCTGGGAATAATGGCCGACATCCTTCCACGCGCCGGTGCGGCTGAACGCCGGGGTCGGTGCGTTGATATAGTCGCGGGCCTCCGACAGCCACGCCGCCACCATCTCGCTATAGGTATAGGCCTCGTGGCTGCCGGCCCACAGATTCTCGCCGACGCCGGGCCGCGCGGCGGTGGGCCCGACATGGTCGAACCGGCCGTCGCGGGCCAGTTCCTCGGCATGGGCGCGGGCGGAGGCGGCGAGCTCCTCGCTCCACAGCAGCGGCGGCACGCCCACCAGCGCGCGGGCGGTGGCATGGGCGACCAGCATCGTGCGGCGCAGGATCAGGTCGCCACGCGGCTGCGGCGTCGGATCGATCCATGGCTGCACCCGGGTCGCGACGTTCGACTGCGGCGCCGTGCCGGCCCCCGCGGCCAGCGCGGACGATGCGAGCAGGAACGAGAGGTTGGACCTGGCCATGCACCGGGGCATAGCGGGCGATGATGAAGGACTCGGAAACAGTGCCGGCGGATAACTCCATGAATTTGGCGCTTTACGTCCACTGGCCCTTTTGCGTGTCGAAATGTCCCTATTGCGATTTCAACAGCCATGTCCGCGAGCAGGTCGATCAGGATGCGTGGCGCGACGCGCTGGTCGCCGACCTGCGCTACGAGGCGGGGCTGCTGCCGGGGCGGCGGATCGGATCGATCTTCTTCGGCGGCGGCACCCCGTCGCTGATGCCCCCCGCGACGGTCGCGGCGGTGCTGGACGCCGCCGCCGGTGCCTGGCCGATCGCCGACGATGTCGAGATCACGCTGGAGGCCAATCCCTCGTCGGTCGAGGCGGCACGCTTCGCCGACCTGGCGCTGGCCGGGGTGAACCGCGCATCGCTGGGCCTGCAGTCGCTGGACGACACGGCCCTGCGCTTCCTGGGGCGGGCGCACGACGCGCGTGAGGGGCTGGCGGCAGTGGCGACCGCGCAGGGCGCGTTCGGGCGGGTGAGCATCGACCTGATCTACGCACGTCCCGGCCAGACGATGGCGGCGTGGGAGGCGGAACTGGCGGCGGCGCTGCGGCTCGGCACCGAGCATCTGTCGCTGTACCAGTTGACGATCGAACCCGGCACGCGCTTCGCCACCGAGGCGGCGGCGGGACGGCTGACGATCCCGGACGGCGACTCGGCGGCCGACCTCTTCGAGGCGACGCGCGCGATGACCGCGGCGGCGCGGCGACCCGCCTACGAAACCTCGAACCATGCCGCGCCGGGTGCGGAGAGCCGCCACAACCTGACCTATTGGCGATACGGCGACTATGCCGGGATCGGGCCGGGCGCGCACGGCCGGCGCGGCGGGCTGGCCACCGTGCGGCACCGCAAGCCCGAAAACTGGATGGCGGCGATGGCGCGGAACGGCCACGGTGCGCAGGCGGAGGACGCCCTCGCCCCGCACGACCGCGCGACCGAGGCGCTGGTGATGGGCCTCAGGCTGGCGGAGGGCGTGTGGCTGCCACGTGTGGCGGCGCTGGCGGGCGGAACGGCGCCAGTCGACCGGCCGGCAGTCGACCGGCTGTCTGCGCAGGGGCTCGTCGCGCTCGAGGGAGAGCGGCTGCGGGTGACGGACGCCGGCGCACTGCTGCTGGATGCGATCCTGACCCAGCTGGTCGCGGATGCGCCGGGCTGATCGCTCCCGCCGACCCTGCCCGGCCGGCAGGATCGACGAGCTGAGGCTTACTTGCCGAAGCCGCCGGGTGCGGGCGAGACCGTCACGGTCGTGCCGCCGCGGATCTCCTGAACCTCCAGCGCGCGTTCGGCGATCCCGTCGCGGTTGAAGCGGAAGGCGCCATCGAGGCCGGAGAAGCCATCGGGGTCGCGCAGACGGGCTTCGGGAAAGGACGAGCCCGGCTTCCAGTCGCGCGCGATGCGCACCGTCAGCAGGACCGAATCATAGCCCAGACTGGACAGCCGGTACGGCGCGGCACCGAAGCGCGCGCGGTACTTGACCGCATATTGCCGGTAGAGCGTGTTCGAGACGCTGGCGAACCACGCCCCGGCCAGCGCCGGACGCGCGGCGATGCCGTTCTCGGAATTCCACAACTCGGTGCCGAGCAGCCGCGTCGTGGCGCCGCTGCCGCGCTTCACCACGCTGCCCGCCGCGGCCGCGATGGCGCCGCCGTCCGCGACCAGCACCGCCCCGTACGGCGCCTTGGCGACCAGCCGCTGCGCCGATGCGGTCACCGCGCCGGTGGTGCGGCCATAGGTCTGGAGCGAGACGACCTGCCCCCCCGCCCCCTCGACCGCGCGGAGGAAGGCGGTCGACGCCCGTTCGCCGTACAGCCCGTTGGGAACCAGCCCGGCGAAGGTCGAGACGCCGCGGTCGCGCGCGTAATCCACCACCCGTTCAATCGACTGGGCGGGGACATAGCCCATCAGGTAGGTGCCGCCGCCCGCGACGCCGGTATCGTTCGAGAAGCTGAGCACCGGAACGCTGGCCGCCTTCGCGATCGGCGCGACGGCGCGGACGTCCTCGGACAGGAGCGGCCCCAGGATCAGCTGTGCGCCTTCGGCGATGGCACGCCGGGCAGCGCCCGCGGCACCGCCGCCGGCGACCGAGGCCGTGTCGTAGTTGGTGATCCGCACGGAGCGGGTCTGGGTGTCGAGCAGCGCCAGCATCGTCGCGTTGGCGATCGACTGGCCGACGCCGGCATTGCCCCCGGTCAACGGCACGAGCAGCGCGACCCGGCTGCGATCGGCATCCTGCGGCAGGCCGGCGACGATCTGCGGCTCCCTCGCCGGGACGGGGCGGTCGGCCGGTCGGGCGGGCGCCGGCTCCGCCCCGCGCGGCAGCACGGTCTGGCACGCCGCCAGCAATCCCGCGGCAGCGATGGCGATCCAACGGCTTAGCCGCCGACGTTGCAACAGTGCGGCAGCCTCTGCCATGACGTTCCCCATGCTTCCTCTTGATCCCGGTCTCTACATCGTCGCGACGCCGATCGGCAATCTCGGTGATCTGTCGGCGCGCGCTTCCGACGTGCTGTCGCGCGCGGACGTGGTGGCGGTGGAGGACAGCCGGGTCACCGCTGGCCTGCTGCGCCACATCGGGGCGAAGCGGCCGATGGTGCCGTATCACGATCATAATGCCGAAGGGGTCCGCCCCGGCCTGATCGCGCGCATGGCCACCGAGGCGGTCGCACTGGTGTCGGATGCGGGGACGCCGCTGATCTCGGATCCCGGCTACAAGCTGGTGCGCGATGCGCGGGCGGCGGGGCACGCGGTGGTGACGATCCCCGGCCCGTGCGCGGCGGTGGCGGCGTTGACGCTGGCGGGGCTGCCGACCGACCGTTTCCTGTTCCTGGGCTTCCTGCCGCCCAAGGAGAAGGCGCGTGCCGACGCGATCGCCGAGGTGGCGGGCGTCCGCGCGACGCTGGTGCTGTACGAATCGGGGCCGCGTCTGGCCGCGTGCCTGACGGCGCTGGCATCCGGGCTGGGCGACCGCGAGGCGGCGGTGACGCGCGAGATCACCAAGAAGTTCGAGGAGGCGGTGACGGGCACCCTGTCCACGCTCGCCGCCCGCTATGCCGAGGTGCCGCCGCGCGGCGAGATCGTCGTCGTCGTCGCCCCGCCCGGCGAGGCGCCGCCGGCGAGCGAGGAGGATGGCGATGCCGCCCTGGCCGAGGCGCTGACCCGCCTGCCCGCGGCGAAGGCGGCGGGAGAGGTGGCGAAGCGGCTGGGGCTGGACCGCAAGGCGCTGTACGCACGGGCCCTGGCCCTGAAGGCCAGGAGGGACGAGGATGACGCGCGCGGCCGTGCCGGATAGGAGGCGAGGATGACCGAGATCCGCCACCGCCTCGCCTTCCATCACACCCCCGGCGACGGGCCGACGGTGATGTTCCTCCCCGGCTACGCATCCGACATGGCGGGCAGCAAGGCGCTGGCGCTCGACGAATGGGCGAAGGCGGCGGGCCGCGCCTATCTCCGCTTCGACTATGCCGGATGCGGCCAGAGCGAGGGCGCGTTCGAGGACCAGACGCTGGCCGGCTGGCTCGACGATGTGCTGGCGATGATCGACGAGGCGGTGGCGGGGCCGGTGGTGCTGGTCGGCTCGTCGCTGGGCGGGTGGCTGATGCTGCTGGCGGCGAAGGCACGGCCGGACCGGGTGGTCGGGCTGGTCGGCATCGCCCCGGCGCCGGATTTCACCGACTGGGGCTTTTCCACCGACGAGAAGATGACGATCCTGCAGCAGGGCCGGCTGGAGAAGGCGAACCCCTACGGGTCAGAGCCGACGCTCTACACCCGGGCCTTCTGGTCCTCCGGCGAGGCGCGGCGGATCATGTTCGGGCCGATCGCGTTCGATGGGCCGGTCCGCTTCCTGCAGGGACAGGCGGACCGCGACGTCCCGTGGAACCGCACCGTGCATCTGGCCGAACTGATGCGCTCGCGCGACGTGCAGACCTGGCTGGTGAAGGACGGCGACCACCGCCTGTCGCGGTTGCAGGACATCTCGCTGCTGGTCCGCGCGGTCCACGACGTGCTGGCCGCGATCGCCGACAAGACCGGGGAGCCTGCGGCTGCGGCGGGCGTTGAGGCACCATGAAGTATCTGCACACCATGATCCGCGTCGCCGATCCCGATGCGACCATCGCCTTCTTCGAGCAGCTGGGGCTGAAGGAGGTGCGCCGGATGGAGAACGACAAGGGCCGGTTCACGCTGATCTTCCTCGCCGCCCCGGGCGCGATGAATGCGCCGGGCGAGCGGGCGGAGGCGGAGGTCGAGCTGACCTACAACTGGCCGGCCGAAGACGGCAGCGCGCCGGAGACCTATACCGGCGGGCGCAATTTCGGCCACCTCGCCTACCGCGTCGATAATATCTACGAGACGTGCCAGCGGTTGATGGATCATGGCTACACCATCCATCGCCCCCCGCGGGACGGCCATATGGCGTTCGTGAAGACGCCCGACGGCATTTCGATCGAGCTGTTGCAGGACGGCGCGCTCGATCCGGCCGAACCCTGGGCCTCGATGCCGAACACGGGCAGCTGGTGATGACGGCGCCGGCGCTGGAAGTGGTCGCGGTGCCGGTACTGGCGGACAATTACGCCTGGCTGGTCTACGATCCCAAGACGCAGGAGGCGGCGGTCGTCGATCCGGGCGAGGCGGCACCGGTCATCGCCGCGGCCGAGGCACGCGGCTGGACCGTGTCGCAGGTCTGGACGACGCACTGGCATCCCGATCATACCGGCGGCAACGCGGCGATGAAGGCGGCCGGTGCGACGATCGTCGGCCCGGAGGCGGAGCGCGCGCGGATCGACCCGCTCGACACCGGCCTGCGCGAGGGTGACGTGGTCCGGATCGGATCGCACACCGGACAGGTGCTGGCGGTGCCCGGCCATACGGCGGGGCACATCGTGTTCCACTTCGCCGACGACGCGCTGCTGTTCAGCGGCGACACGCTGTTCGCAATGGGCTGCGGCCGGCTGTTCGAGGGGACGCCCGCGCAGATGTGGGCGAACATGGAGCGGTTCGCCGCCATGCCCGACGAGACCAAGGTGTTCGGCGGCCACGAATACACCCAGTCCAACGCGCGGTTCGCCGCCCATGTCGCGCCCGACGATGCGGCGGTGGCGGCGCGGCGGGACGAGGTGGATGCCCTGCGCGCCCGCGGCGAGCCGACGCTGCCGTCGACGATCGGGGCCGAACGGGCGACCAATCCGTTCATGCGGGCAGGATCGGCGGCGCGGCTGGGCGAGCTGCGCGCGGCGAAGGACGATTTCCGCGGATAGCGCGGGCAGGAGAAGGTCGATGCGGCAACGATTGGGCATGGGTTGGATCGGGGCGGCGGCGCTCGCCGTGCCGCTGGCCGCCTGCGCGGCGGGCGGCACGCCCGGGGAAAAGCTGCCGCCGGGCCAGCAAGTGTCGTTCAACGACGGCAAGACGCTGGATCAGGCGCTGGCAGGGTTGACGCCGGGCCAGCCGCTGTCGTGCCTGCCCCAGGCGCGCAGCCCGACCAGCAGCGGGTACGGCAGCACGGTGCTGTACCGGGTCAGCCGCACCGAAATCTATCGCAACGACCTGGGTCCCGGCTGCGAGGGCGTGGGCCGGGGCGACATCATGGTGACGCAGAACCCGATCGGCCGGTCGTGCCGCGGCGACATCATCCAGCTGCTCGACCGCGGATCGCGCTTTCCGACCGGAAGCTGCGCGTTCGGCGACTTCGTGCCGTATCGGCGGGCGAAGTGACCGGCGTCCGCCTCGCCGCGCTCGCCGCGCTGGTGCTCGCCGCCCCGATCGCCGCCGCTCCGCGCGACCCGCTGGCCGGGCGGGTGGCCGGGAAACCGGAACGCTGCATTCCGCTGACGCAGAACCGCGGCGGCATCGTCGTCGATCGCGACACGATCATCTATGACGGGAATGGCGGGCGGAAATACAAGACGGGACCGGTAGGGTCCTGCCCCTCGCTCCGCCCGATGACGACGCTGATCGTCGAGGTATGGGGCGGTCAATTGTGCCAGAACGATCAGTTCCGCACCATCGAACCCGGTCTCAGCATCCCGTCGGCGCGCTGTCGCTTCCGCGAGTTCGTGCCGTATACCCGCCCCGAAAAGGTGCGGTGACCGTCGGTCGATAGAGAGTAACGGGATCCCGGACGAAATCCGGGATCCCGTTACCCACCGTGGCTACAGGACGAAGCGGCTGAGGTCCGCGTTGCGCGCGATGCTCGACAGCTGACCTTCGACATAGGCGGCATCGACGGTCAGGGTGGTTCCGCTGCGATCCTCGGCGTCGAAGCTGACGTCCTCCAGCAGCTTCTCCATCACCGTCTGCAACCGGCGGGCGCCGATATTCTCGATCTGGCCGTTCACCTCGGCAGCAATCCGCGCCACAGCCGCGATGCCGTCCTGCGTGAAGTCGATCGCGACCCCCTCCGTCTGCAGCAGCGCCCGATACTGGACCGGCAGCGATGCCTTGGTATCGGACAGGATCGCGATGAAGTCCGCCTCGGTCAGGCCCTTCAGCTCCACCCGGATCGGCAACCGGCCCTGAAGCTCGGGCAGCAGGTCCGATGGCTTGGCGACGTGGAACGCGCCGGAGGCGATGAACAGGACATGGTCGGTCTTCATCGGCCCGTACTTCGTCGCCACGGTCGTCCCCTCGATCAGGGGCAGCAGGTCGCGCTGCACCCCCTCGCGGCTGACCGACCCGCCGCTGCGCTGTTCCGACATCGCGATCTTGTCGATCTCGTCGAGGAAGACGATGCCGTTCGCCTCGGCATCCGCCAGCGCGGTGCGGTTCACATCGTCCTGGTCCAGGCGCTTGTCCGCCTCTTCCTCGACCAGCTTCTCCCACGCGGCGCGGACGTTCAGCTTGCGCCGCTTCAGCTGCTGGCCGCCGCCCAGCGACTTCATCATCTCGCCCAGGTTGATCATCTGGGCGCCGCCGCCGGGCATCTCGAACGGCATCGCCGGGCCCTGTTCCAGCTCGATCTCGATCTCGGTCCGGTCGAGATGGCCGTCGGCGAACCGCTGGCGGAAGCTCTCGCGCGTCGCCTGGCTGCTGTCCTTGCCGACCAGCGCATCAAGCAGGCGGCTCATCGCCGACTCCTCGGCCTTGTCCTTCACCGCGATGCGGCGGCGTTCCTTCTCCAGCCGGATCGCCTCCTCGACCAGGTCGCGCGCGATCTGCTCGACATCGCGACCGACATAGCCGACCTCGGTGAACTTCGTCGCCTCGACCTTCACGAACGGCGCATCGGCCAGCTTGGCCAGCCGTCGGCTGATCTCGGTCTTGCCGCAACCGGTGGGCCCGATCATCAGGATGTTCTTGGGCGTTACCTCGTCGCGCAGGTCGGCGGACAGGTGCTGGCGCCGCCAGCGGTTGCGCAGCGCCACCGCGACCGCTCGCTTGGCGTCGCGCTGGCCGATGATGTGCGCGTCGAGCGCAGCGACGATGGCTTTCGGCGTAAGGGAGTCGTTCATGCGTTACTCGCTCCCCTCCCGCTTGCAGGGAGGGGCTGGGGGGGGGGGGGAAGCGGCGGGCGACAGCGTGCGGGGAGGTGACCTCCCCCATCCCGCCCGCGAGCGGGAGGTGAATTACGGCACCGCGTCCAGCGTCTCGATGGTCAGCCGGTCGTTGGTGTACACGCAGACTTCCGCGGCGATCGCCATCGCCTTGCGCGCGATCGTCTCGGCATCCGCCTCGTAATCGACCAGCGCCTTGGCGGCCGCGAGGGCATAATTGCCGCCGGATCCGATCGCGGCGACGCCCGCCTCCGGCTCCAGCACGTCGCCATTGCCGGTCAGGATCAGCGTCACCTCCTTGTCGGCGACGATCATCATCGCCTCCAGGTTGCGGAGGAACTTGTCGGTGCGCCAGTCCTTGGCCAGCTCCACCGCGGCGCGCAGCAGCTGGCCCTGATGCTGTTCCAGCTTGCGCTCCAGCCGCTCGAACAGGGTGAAGGCGTCGGCCGTCGCCCCGGCGAAGCCGGCGATGACGCTGCCGTCGCCGAGCCTGCGTACCTTGCGCGCATTGGGCTTCATCACGGTCTGGCCCATCGAGACCTGGCCGTCGCCGGCGACGACGACCTTGCCGCCGCGCCGGACCGAACAGATGGTGGTGCCATGCCATGTCGGCATGGAGTTGGTGTTCCCGCTCATGAACGCCGATGTAGGATGCGGCCGGCCACCTTCAACGCGGCATCCGGCGATCCGTCAGCCGGCGAGCTTGTCGACCTTGTTCTGCAGGTTGGCGAGCTCGGCCTTCAGCGCGGCGATCTCGTCGTCCTTGGCGGCATGCTCGCCCGTGGAAGCGGAGCCGGCGGACGCTGAAGATGCCGCGCCGGAAGTCGCCGTCGCCCCGGGCTTGAACGCCTCGAACATCGCCATGTTGCGGCGCGCCATCTCTGCGAAGGGCGAGTGGGCGAAAGCCCCTTCCACCGCGGTGCGGAACTGCTCCTGATTGCGCCGGAAGCTGTTCATCGATGCCTCCAGATAGCCCGGGACCATCGCCTGCATCGAGTCGCCGTACATCGAGATCAACTGGCGCAGGAAGCTGACCGGCAGCATCGCCTGCCCCCGGCTCTCCTCTTCCATGATGATCTGGGTCAGCACGTTGTGGGTGATGTCGTCGTCGGTCTTGGCGTCCACGACCTTGAAATCGCGCCCCTCGCGCGTCATCGCCGCGAGGTGCTCCAGCGTGATGTAGGAGGAGGTTTCGGTGTTGTAGAGGCGGCGATTGGCGTACTTCTTGATGATGACGCTGCCACCGGCGTTCTGCTTCTTCATGGCTCCCCCCGATTATGTCGTCTGAAAGTCCTACTCCTAACGATGACGCGCCGCAACATGCACCGCGTCCCCTTCCCCTGTTCCTTTCCATGCTGCGCAGCGAAACCGCAGCATCGCCGGCGCGGCAGGCCGCGGCCATGGCCGGGCTCGACGCATACCAGCGCGCCGAACGCCTGCCGCCGCCATCTACGCCGCCGGCCGGACACCGGCATGGCCGGGCGCGCCTGATCGGTTGGGGGCGGCACCGCCGGCCGGTCGTGCTGGTCCCCTCGCTCATCAATCCGTCCGCCATCCTCGACCTGTCGGAGCGGGTGTCGCTGCTCCGCGCGCTGGATGCGGCGGGGTTGCAGGCATGGCTGCTGGACTGGGGCACGCCGAACCCGGCCGAGCGGGCGATGGATGTCGGCGATCACGTCCGCGACCTGCTCGTTCCCTTGCTGGCAAGGTTCGACGAGCCGCCGGTGCTGGTCGGCTATTGCCTGGGCGGCACGATGACCCTGGCGGCGGCGACCTGCTCGTCCGTCGCCGGCGTCGCGACCATCGCGGCGCCGTGGCGCTTCGCCGGCTATGGGCCGGCCCGCGAGGCCATGGCCCGGCACTGGGCCGGCGCGCACGATGCCTGCGACGCGATGGGACTGGTCCCCGTAGAGGTGCTGCAGGCCGGGTTCTGGCGACTGGATCCCGTGCGGACGATCGACAAATATGCCGCGTTCGGGCGCATGGACCCGGCCAGCGAGGAGGCGCGAAGCTTCGTGCGGCTGGAAGACTGGGCGAATGCCGGCGCGCCGCTGACCTTCGCCGCCGGGCGCCAGCTGTTCGAGGACATGATCGCCCGCGACCTGCCCGGCACCGGCGGCTGGTTCGCCGACCCGCGCACGCTGAAATGTCCGACAGTCGAGTTCGTCTCCACCACCGACCGCATCGTCCCCGCCGCCACCGCCGCCGGGCTGGCGGATCGGCGCGAGCTGGCCGCGGGGCATGTCGGGATGATCGTGGGGCGTCACCGGACCGCCCTGTCACGGCCGCTGATCGACTGGATCATGGCGCTGCCAGCCCCTAGATAGGGTCGAACCCTGGAGAGGATTGCCCCATGACTGCCCCCACCGATGTCGTCATCATCGCCGCCAAGCGCACGCCGGTCGGCAGTTTCCTGGGCGCGTTCAGCGCGACGCCGGCGCACGAGCTGGGTCGCATCGCGATCGAGGCCGCGCTGGAGCAGGCGGGCGTCGCCGGTGCCGACGTATCGGAGGTGATCCTGGGCCAGGTGCTGACCGCCGCGCAGGGCCAGAACCCGGCGCGCCAGGCGTCGATGGCGGCCGGCGTGCCCAAGGAGGTACCGGCCTGGGGCGTCAACCAGGTGTGCGGATCGGGGCTGCGCGCGGTCGCGTTGGCGGCACAGGCGGTGGCGACCGGCGATGCGACGATCGTCGTCGCCGGCGGCCAGGAATCGATGTCGCTCAGCCCGCACGCGCAGACGATGCGCGGCGGTACCAAGATGGGCAATGTCAGCCTGGTCGATACGATGGTGCATGACGGGCTGACCGACGTGTTCAACGGCTATCACATGGGCATCACCGCCGAGAATCTGGCGGAACAGTATCAGGTGACGCGCGGCGACCAGGATGCGTTCTCGGTCCGCTCGCAGAACCTGGCCGAGAAGGCGCGCGGCGAGGGTCGCTTCCGCGACGAGATCGCGCCGGTGACGATCAAGGGGCGCAAGGGCGACACCATCGTCGCCGACGACGAGTATATCCGCGCCGGGGCGACGGTAGAGGGCGTGTCGGGCGTGCGGCCCGCGTTCAAGAAGGACGGCACCGTCACCGCCGCCAACGCCAGCGGCCTGAACGACGGCGCCGCCGCGCTGGTCATCACCAGCCGGGCCGAGGCGGAGAAGCGCGGTGCGCCGGTGCTCGCCACGATCCGCAGCTGGGCGTCGGCCGGCGTCGACCCGTCGGTGATGGGCATCGGCCCGGTCCCCGCCTCGAAGAAGGCGCTGGAGAAAGCCGGCTGGACGATCGGCGAGCTCGACCTGATCGAGGCGAACGAGGCGTTCGCGGCGCAGGCGCTGTCGGTCGGCAAGGAACTGGGCTGGGATGCCGAGAAGGTGAACGTCAACGGCGGCGCGATCGCGATCGGCCACCCGATCGGCGCCAGCGGCGCGCGCGTGCTGACCACGCTGATCTACGAGATGGGCAAGCGCGACGCGAAGAAGGGTCTGGCGACGCTGTGCATCGGTGGCGGTATGGGCATCGCCATGTGCCTGGAGCGGTAAGACCGGCATGCCGGCCGGGCGGTTCCGCCTGGCCGGTCAGGTCCACATCCGCGTGAACCGCCGGCCCAGTCCGGTCAGCAGTTCGTACTGCGACATCCCCGACTGTGCCGCCGCGGCGGGCAGGTCGTGGGGAATAGCGATCCAGTCCCCCTCCGCCAGCGGCGCCGCGCCGACGTCCAGCGCGACCAGATCCATCGACACGCGGCCGATGACGGGCAGCGGTGCGTCGCCCGCAAAGGCTACTCCCCGGTCGGAGAAGCCGCGCCAGTAACCGTCGGCATAGCCCAGATTGACGATCGCCACCTCGGTCGGGCCGGCCGCCGTCCAGGTGGCGTTGTAGCCGACCGTCTCGCCGGCCTGGACCCGGCGGCGCTGCAGGATCTGCGCCTCGATCGTCGCGACCGGACGCACCGCACCGGCCAGCGCGGCACTCGGCACGCCGCCGTACAGCGCCAGCCCCGGCCGGGTCAGGTCGAACGCGTAATCGGTACCCAGGGCCACGCCCGCGGAATTGGCCAGGCTCATCCGCCGCGCCCCCGTCCGCCCGGCCAGTGCGGCGAAGCGGCCGCGCTGCGCCTCGTTCATCGCGCTGTCCTCGTCGGCGCAGGCCAGGTGGCTCATCAGCGTATCGATCGCCAGCCCGTCGAGCAGTCCGTCGGCAATGTCCTGCGCCGACACCCCCAGCCGGTTCATGCCGGTGTCGACCATCACGTCGCACGCGCCGCCGCCAGCGTCCCGCCAGCGCGCAACCTGCGACGGCGTGCTGAGCACCGGTCTGGCGATGCCGGTGGTCGCCGCGGCCATGTCCTCGTCGCGGACGCCGTGCAGCACGGCGAGCGGCAGCGCCAGCGGCGCGAGCGCCACCGCTTCCGCCCAGGTGGCCACGAAGAAGTCGCGACAGCCGGCCCCGGCCAGCCGCGACGCCACCTCGCCCGCCCCCAGTCCATATCCGTTCGCCTTGATCGCCGCGCCGCACGCCGCGCGCCCGCTCATCCGGTCCAGCGCCCGCCAGTTGCGCACCAGCGCAGCGGTATCGAGGCGAAGGCGCAGCGGAGCGGAAACGTCGATCATCGCCAGCGGCATAGGCGCGGCGGCCGGCCTCGTCATCCTTCGATGGAAATCAGCGCGACAGCCGGCCGAACGGGACGGGCAATTGGCGGCCGTCGCGCTCGATCATCGCCACCTCGACGTCGAAGACATGGCCGAGCATATCGGGAGTCAGCACCAGCGCGGCGGGACCGAAGGCGGTCACCCGTCCGTCCTTCACCAGCAGCACGTCGTCCGCGATCCGCGCCGCCTGGACCAGGTCGTGCAGGACGACGACGACGCCAGTCCCCTCCCGCGCGACCTGACGCAGGCGGTCGAGCATGTCGATCGCATGCGCCGGGTCGAGGCTGGCGAGCGGTTCGTCGGCCAGCAGCCAGCGCGGCTCGCCCGCCAGCACCCGCGCCAGCAGCACGCGCGATCGCTCGCCGCCCGACAAGTCGCCCACCGCGCGCGTCGTGAATGCGTCGATGTCTGTCAGCGCCACGGCAGCGGCGATCGCCCGTTCGGACCGGTCGCCATGCGGCAGCCGCCCGAGCGCCACGACGTCGGCGACCTGCATGTTCCAGTGCACCGCCGCTTCCTGCGGCAGATAGCCGATCAGCCGCGCCCGCTCGCGCGCAGGCATGGCGGGGACGTCGCGCCCGTCCATCATGATCCGGCCGGTGCAGGGGAGCAGCGCGGCGGCCGTCTTCAGCAGGGTCGACTTGCCGGCCCCGTTCGGGCCCAGGATCGCGACGACCCGGCCCGCCTGGAAACCGGCGGATACCGCGTGCAGCACCGCCCGGCGCCCCAGCGTGACCGAAACGGTATCCAGGGTCAGCGCCATGCCGACCGCCGCGCACCGAGCAACAGGAAGAGGAAGAAGGGCGCGCCGATCATCGCCATCGCCACGCCCAGCCGCACCTCGCCCGCACCGGGCGCCAGCCGGACGAGGCTGTCGGCGGCGAGCAGCAGCGCCGCGCCGCCCAGCGCCGACGGCAGCAGCAGCGCCCCGGGCCGATGGCCGAACAGCGGCCGCAGCAGGTGTGGCACGACCAGCCCGACGAACCCGATCACTCCCGTCGCGGCCACTCCGGCGCCGACCGCCAGACCGGTACCGAGCACGACGAGTCCCCTCACCCGTCCCGGCCGGATGCCGAGCGAGGCGGCCGCGTCCTCGCCCAGTGCCAGCGCGTCGAGCGCGGGTGCGGTGCGCGACAGCAGCAGCGCGCCGCCCGCCATCGGCGGCAGCGCGAGCGCTACGTCGCTCCAGCCACGATCGGTCAATGCCCCCATCAACCAGTCCATCACCTCCGCAACGGCATAGGGATTGGGCGCGATCGAGATCAGGAACGCGGTCAGTGCCGCGGCGAGGCTGGCGAGCACGGTGCCCGCCAGCACGAAGGTAACGGTAGAATCGGACCGCCACGTCAGCGCCGCGAGCAGCGCCATGGCGCCGGCCGCGGCCACGATCGCCGCACCGAACACCGTGGCGCCGCCGCTCGCCCCGGCGACGATCGCCGCCACCGCGCCCAGTGCCGCGGCGGCGGACACCCCGATCACCCCCGGATCGGCCAGCGGGTTGCGGAGGTAGCCCTGCAGCACCGCCCCCGACAGCCCCAGCACGGCACCCAGTGCCAGCGCCAGCACCGCCCGCGGCAATCTGAGCTCGACGACGATCCACCAGCGCGGATCACCGTCGATCCAGGCCGACAGCGGCACCCACGCCTTTCCGTAGGCCAGCGAGCCGAGGAACAGCAGCGCCACCGACAGCGCGAGCAGCATCAGGCGGACCGGACGGCTCATGCCTGCGATGCCCGGATCGCGGCGAGGCGGCGGAGCGCGGGCGGGATCGAAGGCCCGGCGCAATTGACCAGATCGCGCGGGAACGCGGCGACCGGCGTTTGCGGCAACAGATGTCGTCGCAGCGTCGCGGCACGGCCGTCATCAGGGGCGAGGATGATGTCGGGTGGATGCGCGACGATCGTCTCCGCCGGCAGCCGGCCGGTATAGGTCAGGCCATAGCCCGCGGCGGCGTTCGTCAGCCCGACATGCGTCATCATCGCATCCAGCAGCGTCCCCCCGCCGGTGGCGAGATCGCCGGCGATATAGAGGAGCACGCTGGGATCGGCCGCTGCACCGGTCCGGCGCGAACAGCCGTCATGGTTGGCCGGCGGACAAGTCGCGGTATCCGCCACCGCCGCCTCGATCGCGGCGACCATCCGCTCACCCGCCGCTTCCGCGCCGACAGCCGCCGCCAGTTGCCGCACCTGTGCCTCGCTCGCCGCGATGGTCTGGGGTGCGTCGAGATACAGCGTCTTCAACCCGGCACGCGCATAGGCGTCCCGCGTGGCGGGGGCGGCGAAGCTGCTCGCGACGACCAGATCGGGGGCGAGCGCGATCACCTCCTCCGCCGTACCCGCCGTCGCCCGGAACCGCCGCGCCAGATCGATCGGGATCGAGGTGGCGGCCGGGTCCTGCGAATAATGGCTGATCGCGGCGATGCGCGCGGCCGGCACCATCCGCACCAGCATCGCATCGGCGCAAGGATTGACCGACACGATCCCCCCACCCCCCGCATTCGGTGCGGCAGCACAGCCCGCTAGCAGCAGGAGGAGGGGGAAAAGCCGCATCAGTCCAGCTTCACGCGCACACCGCCATAAGCCGCCCGCCCGAACACGCCGTACCCGGCGACCACGCGGTAATCCTCGTCGAACAGGTTGTCGACGCGGCCGTACACCGACAGCCGCTCGCCGATCGGCAGTTCGGCGCGCAGCCCGGCCAGGACATATCCGTCGAGGCGGACGGTGTTCGACGCATCGTCGAAACTGTCGCCGACATGCGTCACCGTGCCGCCGACCGACAGGCCGAACGGGAAGCGGTAATCGATGTTCGCGGTGACGGTCTGGCGAGGGCGCCGGGCCAGGTCGCGGCCCAGATTGGTGCCGGCGGAGCGGTTCTCCGAGTCGATATAGCTGTAATTGCCCGTGAAGGTCAGCGCCTCGACCGGGCGTAGCGCGATCTCCAGCTCGACGCCCTGGGCACGCGCCCGCGCGATGTTGCCATAGGTGAAGGTGCCCAGGTCGAAATCGATCTGGTTGCGGGTGCGCCGGTCGAACCATGTCGCACCGAACCGCGCCCGCCCGTCGAGGAACGACTGGCTGATGCCCACGTCGTAGTTGCGGGCCGTCTCCGGGCGCAATTCCTCGTTACCGATGTCGCTGTACAGCTGGAACAGCGTCGGCGCCTTGAAGCCCTCGCCATAGCTGGCCCTGAGCGTCGTACCGGTGCCGAGTGCGAGCGCGGCGTCCGCGCCGAACGTCGTGCGGTCGCCGAAGCGGCGATGGTCGTCGTACCGCACGCCGCCAGTCACCGTCAGTGCCGCGACCGGCTTCACGATCACCTCGCCATACACGCTGGAGATGCCGGTCTTCTCGACCGTGTCGCCGTCGCGGTATCGGCTGTCCTCATGCTCGGCGCCCGCGATCAGCCGCGCCTGCTCGACGATCCGGAAATCGCCCTGATACTCGTACCGCTGCGATCGTCCGCGCCCGCCGAAATAGGGTTCGTCGCTGTCGCGGGTCAGGTAGTTGTCGCGGTTGATGTCGGCGATCGTGAACGCTGCCCGGTTGCGCAGCCGACCGTCGGCGGTGTCGGCCCGCACCCCGGCATAGCCGTAGACCTCCTGCGACGTCGAATATTCGTCCGCATCGATCAGGCCGAACGGCGGGTCGTTCGAAAAGCCGTCCAGCCGGGTCCGGCTGTGCGCGTACCAGCCGCGCAGGTCGATGCCGATGCCCGGCGCGATCTCCAGCCCCAGCCGGCCGTTGGCACCGTACTGGCGATACCCGTCGCGCTCGCTGCCGTTCGCCGCGGCCGAGATGCCGTCGGTGCGCAGGAAGCCACCGGTCAGCGAGCCGCTGAGCGCGCCCGTGCCGCCCGCGATGCCGGCGCTGGCGAACGCCTGATCGGCATAACCGTATTCGGCATTGGCGCGGGCCGACAATCCTTCGGTCGGTGCTCGCGTGATGATGTTGACGACACCGCCGATCGCCTGGCTGCCCCAGGGTACCGAGTTGGGGCCGCGCAGTACCTCCACCCGCTCGACCGAGGACGACAGCAGGTTGGCGAAGTCGAAGCCGCCGCCCGGCGACGACGGATCGTTGACGCGCACGCCGTCGATCACGACCAGCGTCTGGTCCGCCTCGGCACCACGGATGCGCAGGCTGGTCTGGCCACCGATCGATCCGGTGCGGGTCACGGTGACGCCGGGGGTGGTGGCGAGCAGGTCGGCGATCGCCACCGTCTGGCGGCGCTCGATCTCCTCGCGGGTGATGACGGTGATCGCCTGCCCGACCTCGCGGACCGGCTGTTCGGCGCGGGCCGCGGTGACGACGATCTGGTCGTCGGCGTTCTCGGCCGCGGTCCCGGGCTGGTCCAGGCTCTGCGCGGCGACGGGCAGCGCCAGCACGGCGGTGGACAGCAACAGGTACTTCAGCATCGGGGCACGTCCCTCGTCGCGGCCGCGCGCACCATTGCGCCCTGCCGTGGGGCGTCGCTCGCTCGAGGAAACAGCCTCGTCCGCTCCGGTGCTCCCGCCGGCGCGAAGGATCGACCGTGGCGGGCAGGTCTCCTGACTCCCGGGTCGTCGCGTGCCGCCCCGCCTTCCCGGTGCCGGTCACCCGGCGATCCAGTGGCATATCGGGACGGCTGCTCGCCGGTCACAGTTGCGGGGACAGCGCCGGGCTTGCGGACATCCGCGCACCGGCTTCCCTTTTGATCCCCTTGCGGGGAACCCGTCACGCCGCGGCGGTTAGCCGCAGGCGGGGCATGGGTCAACGGATGTCGGGAACCGGTCGCGCCCGCCGCCGCGCCTCAGGCACCGCGGCGCCCCAGCTGCGCGACGCGCGCGACCAGATCGCGGCAGACCGCGGGCGTGACGAACTTCGACACGTCGCCGCCGTACAGCGCGATCTCCTTGACCAGCCGGCTGGCGATCGGCTGCAACGCCACGTCGGCCATCAGGAAGACCGTCTCGACATGGCGGTTCAGCTGCTGGTTCATCCCCGCCATCTGGTACTCGTACTCGAAATCGGCGACCGCCCTCAGCCCGCGGACGATCATCGTCGCCCCCTCGCGCGTGGCGAAGTCCATCAGCAGCGAATCGAACGCGACGACGTCGATCGCGGCATCGATTCCGGCGACCTCGCGCCGCACCGTCTCCATCCGCTCGTCCAGCGTGAACATCGGCGACTTGGACGGATTGGTGGTGACGCCGATCACCAGCCGGTCGACCAGCGTCGCACCGCGGCGGATGATATCCATGTGACCCAGCGTCAGCGGATCGAACGTGCCCGGATAGACGCCGATACGCTGGGTCAACGGTCGCGCTCCACCACGTATCGCGCCACCGCGCGCAGCAGGTCGGCCTCCGCACCATAGCCGCGCAGATGGCCGATCGCCTGGTCGACCAGCATCCGGCACTGCTCGCGCGCCCGCTCGACGCCCAGCAGCGACAGGAACGTCTCCTTGCCCGCATCGCCGTCCTTGCGCAGCTTCTTGCCCGCCAGCTGCTCGTCGCCCTCTGCGTCCAGCAGGTCGTCGGCGATCTGGAACGCCAGCCCCAGATCGTGCGCATAGCCGCGCAGCGGCGTCCGTCCCTCGTGCGGGACGCGGCCCAGGATCGCCCCCGCCTCGACCGCGGCGCAGATCAGCGCGCCGGTCTTCATCTGCTGCAGACGGGTGACCGTGTTCAGGTCGAACCGCGCCTTCTCCGCCTCCAGGTCCATCATCTGGCCCCCCGCCATGCCCGACGGGCCGGCGGCACGCGACAGGTCGAGCACCAGTTCGGACCGGACGAACGGATCGGGATGGGTGCGCGGATCGGCCAGCACCTCGAATGCCAGCGCGTGGAGGCAGTCGCCTGCCAGGATCGCCGTCGCCTCGCCGAATGCCCTGTGCACCGTCGGCTTGCCACGGCGCAGGTCGTCGTCGTCCATCGCCGGCAGGTCGTCGTGGATCAGCGAATAGACGTGGATCGCCTCGATCGCGACGCCGACCAGCGCGGCGGCATCGCGGTGCACCGCGAACAGGTCGGCCGTCGCCATGACCAGCAGCGGGCGAAGCCGCTTGCCGCCGCCGATCGCCGCGTGGCGCATCGCCCGGTACAGGTCGGCGCGCGGGTCGTCGGGAATGGCGAGCAGCGTGTCGAACCGCCGGTCGACCTCCTCGCCGACCACGGTGATCGCCTGGTCCAGCGACGCGGGCAATGCGGTCATCGGATCGTCAGCCCGCGGCAAAGGGGCGGGTGCCGGCGGGCTTCCCCTCGGCGTCGAGGCGGATCGCCTCGATCCGGGCCCGCGCCGCGTCCAGCCGCTCGGCACAGCGGGCACGCAACCGGTCCCCCCGCTCGTACAGCCGGATCGATTCGTCGAGCGTCGCGTCGCCGCTTTCCAGCCGCCCGACGATCCGCTCCAGTTCCTTCAACGCGTCCTCGAACGAGAGGTCGTCGACCGGCGTTTCACTATCCATCGCCCTGCTATGCGACAGGAGTTTTCGGGTGGCAAGGCGGCGACGGACCGGGATACCGCCGGGCGCCTGCGACGTTGCACCGCCATGTTCACCCCGATCAATCCCGCGACCGGCCAGGCCGGCACCCCCATCCCCGAACTGACCGACGACGAGGTGGAGGCGAAGCTGGCACTGGCCGCCGATGCCTATGCCGCGTGGCGCACCACCGACCTGTCGACGCGCACCGCGCTGCTGTCGGCGATCGCCGACCGGTTCGAGGCGGACAAGGAGCGCCTCGCCCGCATCGCCACCGACGAGATGGGCAAGACGCTGAAGAGCGCCGTGGCGGAAGTGGAGAAGTGCGTCGCCGGCTTCCGCCACTATGCCAAGGCGGGGCCGGAGATGCTGGCATCGCGGACGTTCGACACCACCGGCGGCCCCGCGACGGCGCGCTGGCTGCCGATGGGCCCGGTGCTGGCGGTGATGCCGTGGAACTTCCCCTACTGGCAGGTGGTCCGCTTCGTCGCCCCGACGATCATGGCGGGCAATGTCGGGCTGCTGAAGCACGCCTCGCTGACGCAAGGGTGCGGCGCGGCGATCGAGGAGACGATCCGCGCCGCGGGCGCCCCGGCCGGGCTGTTCCAGAACCTTGCGATCAAGGCGGGGCGCGTCGACGCGCTGGTCGCCGACCCGCGTATCGTCGCGGTCACGCTGACCGGCAGCGAGGACGCCGGATCGAAGGTCGCGGCGACCGCCGGGCGCGAGCTGAAGAAGGTCGTGCTGGAACTGGGCGGGTCTGACCCGTTCATCGTCATGCCCTCCGCCGATCTCGATGCCGCGGCAAGGGCGGCGGTGACCGCGCGCATCCAGAACAGCGGCCAGTCGTGCATCTGCGCCAAGCGAATGATCGTCCATGCCGATGTGTACGACGCGTTCCTCGACCGGTTCGCGCAGGGGATGAGGGCGGCGAAGGCCGGCGATCCGCTCGCCGCCGACAGCGACATGGGCCCGCTCTCCAGCGAGGAGCAGCGTCGGACCGTGCTCGACCAGCTGGCGACGATCCGCGCGGCGGGCGGCCGCCTGCTGTTCGGGGGAGAGGCGCTGCCCGGTCCCGGCGCGTACATGTCGGCCGGCATCCTGGTCGACGTGCCGCCCACGTCGCCGATCGCGCAGGAGGAGCTGTTCGGCCCGGTCGCGATGCTGTTCAAGGCCGCCGACATCGGCTCGGCGATCGCGCTGGCGAACGACATACCCTATGGCCTCGGCTCATCGGTGTGGACCAGCGACCCCGCCGAGCGCGAGCGCTTCGAACGCGACATCACGGCGGGAATGACGGCGGTCAACCAGATGCTGGCATCGAACCCGGAGGCGCCCTTCGGCGGGATCAAGAAATCCGGCCATGGCCGCGAACTGGGTCCGTACGGGTTGCACGAGTTCATGAATCTGAAGACCGTATTCGGCTGAAGCGAACCGGCAAGCCGCGGTTGCCCCGGCCCGTTCTGCGCCTGCCAACCGCCGTCACCTTTGCGCCGGCAGGCCTCTTCCGTCGGCGCCGCCAAATTGCGATCTATCCAGGCCGAACCACTCACGACGACCACCCCGGCGAAGGCCGGGGTCCAGTTGCGATGGCCCGCGTGTCGATGCGCAACGCCCCTCGCTCCCGCCCCTCCGCTTCGCCGGGGGGTACTTCATCTTGGATGCATCACACCCCCAACGGGCCCCCATCGGCAGACCCCGCCTGCGCGGGAACGACCCACACGCCCGGGATCACTCCGCCGCCAGCACCTCGGCCAGCAGGTCCTTGCGACTGAGCTTGCCGATCATCGTCTTCGGCAAACTGTCGCGTACCACTACCGCATCGACCCGCTCGTGCCGTCCCAGCTGCGGGTTCAGCCAGGCGCATAGCCCCTCGCCCGTCGCGTCCATCCCCTGTTCCAGCACGACATAGGCGCGCGGCCGCTCGCCGCGGTAATCGTCGGGCAGGCCGATGACGAGCGCTTCCTTGATCGCCGGATGATGGTGGAGGATCGCCTCGATCTGGCTGGGGAACACCTTGAAGCCGCTCACCGCGATCATGTCCTTCAGCCGGTCGACGATCGCGACGAAGCCGTCGGCGTCGATCGTCCCGACATCGCCGGTCCGCAGCCACCGCCGCCCCGCCGCATCGGTGACGAATACCTCCGCGTCGGCATCCGGGCGGTTCCAGTATCCCTTCATGATCTGCGGCCCCGCCACGGCGATCTCGCCCGGCTCTCCCGGCGGCGCGGCGATGGTGGGATCCTCCTTGTCGAGCAGCCGGATGTCGGTCCCGGGCACCGGCTGGCCGATCGACCTGCCCCGCGCCGGACCCTCGTACGGATTGCACGACACCACGCCCGAACTTTCGGACAGGCCGTATCCCTCGACCAGCAGGGCACCGGTGACCGCCTGGAACTTCTGCTTCAGCTCGACCGACAGGGGCGCGCCGCCGGACACGCAGACCCGCAAGCTTGAAAAGTCGGTGGAGGGCGTCGCCGGATGGTCGAGCAGCGCCTGGTACATGGTCGGCACGCCCGGCATCGATGTCGCCCTGGTCCGGTGGAGCGCGGCCAGTGTCTGCCCGGCATCGAACCGGGGCAGCATCACGATCTCGCCGCCGGTCAGCACCGTGCGGTTCAGCACGCAGGTGTTGGCGAAGACGTGGAACAGCGGCAGCACGCCCATGATCCGGTCGACCTGCCGGCCGCGCTCGGGATCCAGCCCGGCGACCTGCTGGGCGTTGGCGGCCAGGTTGGCATGGGTCAGCATCGCCCCCTTGGGCGTGCCCGTGGTACCGCCGGTATACTGGATCAGGGCGACGTCGCGTACCGGATCGATCGTCGGTCGCGCGCAGGTGCCGGCATTGGCGATCAGGGTCGAGAAGGCGACGACGCGCGGATCGTCGGGCCTTGCCGTCACCTCGCGCCGCCGGGTCAGCCGGTACAGGATCGACTTGGCCGGCGGCAGCGCCCCCGCCACCGACCCGACCACCAGCCGCTCCAGCGCGCTTCGCTCCAGCACCTCCAGCGCGGTGGGCAGCAGCGCGCTGGCAGACAGGGTGAACAGCAGGCGCGTGCCCGAATCGGCGACCTGGTCGGCCAGTTCGGCCGCGGTGTACAGGGGCGAGAAGTTCACCACCGTCGCACCCAGTTTCAGGATGCCGTAATAGGCCGCGACGTAATGCGGCACGTTGGGCAGGTACAATCCGATCCGGTCGCCCTGCCCATATCCCAGTGCCGCCAGCCCGCACGCGACCCGGTTGGCGCCATCCAGCGTCTCCGCATAGGAATAACGGCGGCCCATGAAATCGATCAGCGGCGCCGCCCCGGCCTTCAGAGCCGACGCCTCGAACAGCTCGGCCATCGATTGCGGATCGGAGGTCCAGTTCCAGGCGACGGGGTGGCGATAGCGGTCGACCCAGGGTGCCAGCGTTTCCATTTACATCGGTGTAAGCAACACGGCCGACCGGTGCAACCGGGCTGGTCGTTCAGGCGGCGACGGGCAGCGTCGCCGCGTCGCGCGCCCGGTCCCGCCCCGCCGCCTTGGCCGCGTACAGCGCGCGATCCGCCTGCCGGTACAGGGACTTCCAGTCGGTCTCGCGCAGCAGCGATCCGGTGCAGGTACCGATGCTGGTGGTCACCCGCATGTCGAACGGCATCCGCGCCATGCGCAGCGCGTGCAGGATGGCGGCCGGCCTCACCCCCGCATCGGCCGGGGCGACGACGGCGAACTCCTCGCCACCCAGTCGTGCCACCAGCGATCCCGCGGGCACCGCGGCTTCCAGCGTGCGGGCGAAGCTGCGCAGCACCTCGTCGCCGCCGTCATGGCCGATCGTCTCGTTGACGTCCTTGAAATGGTCCAGGTCGGCGATCATCAGCGTCTGGTCGCCGGTGCGCCCGATCGCGTGGTGCAGGAATGCGCGGCGGTTCAGCAGGCCGGTCAGCGGGTCGGTATCGGCCAGCGCGCGTGCGATCAGCTCGCGCTCGCGGGCATGGTCGCGCTGCCGTTGCAGCAGGCGCAGCCGGTACGCGATGCCGATGCTCGACAGCAGCGCTTCCAGCCCCATCGACATGACCGTCGACTGGTCCAGCCAGAACGACCAGTCGATCCATCCCAAACCATGGACGATGCGCAGGCTGGACGTGACGATCGGCACGCCCCACGCGATCGCGAACAGCCACAGGTAGTTGCTCCGCCGCCGCCACGCCTGGATCAGCAGCGCCGGCACCAGCAGTATCAGCAGGACGTAGCTGGCGGTGACGATCCGATCGAGCGCCAGGATGTGGCGCGGTGCCAGCACCGCGAACGCCAGATTGGATGCCAGCAGCCCGGCGACGACGACGTTGCTCGCCGTGCCCAGCCAGCCGGCGAACACCCGCCGCTCGAAGAAGAAGCGGGCGAACATGATCACCGACGCGGCGCAGGCGCCCAGCAGTACCGCGTTCAGCCGCAACCGGTCGTTATTGTCCAGATGGGGCAGCCAGATGCTCAACAGGCCCGATGTCGAGACGACATAGGCGAACAGGCTGGCCAGCAGCCCGCAATAGGCCGCCTGGAACGCCTGGCGCAGCGCCATCAGCAGCGCGAGATTGTAGATCAGCAGCCCGCCGATCACCCCGCCGAACGCGGCGTAGAAGGTGCCGAGCGACAGTTCCGCCAGCCTGCTGTCGGCGACCGTGCCGACCACCGAGCCCAGGACGATGCCGCGCAGGTTCCCCGATCCCTCGACATGCCACAACAGCCGCACCGGCCGCGTGCCCGCGCGGGCGACCGGCATCTCGATGCGTGCGCCCATGCCCAGCCGGGTGCTCGTCGTGCGGCTCGTGAACCCGCCCGCCCGGATCGTGCCGTCGGCGTACAGGACATACAGGGTGACCCGGTCCTGCCACACGCTGGAGGTGCGCGCGACGTCGATCGGGCCGGCCGGCAAGGGTGTGGAGATCAGCCAGTAATCGCCGGCGCCGAACGCGCGCTGCGGGGTGGTGCAGTCGAACCGGTCGGGGCGGGCGAACAGCGCCCGTGCCGTCATCCCCGGGGCGGCGGGCAGGACGCACAGCGGCACCTCCCGTCCGGCCGGCATCGCCGCGGCGGGCGCGCCGTACAGCGTGACGGCGGCCAGCAACAATGCCAGCCTCCACACCCACCGTATCGCCGAGCCGATCATGACATCGGCGTAGGTCGGCAATGGCGAAAAAATGGTAAACAACTTCGGAAGTTCCGGGGTCGCCACCGCGACCCCGTTGCTTCCGCGCGGCTATTCCGCCTGGACCGGGGCCGCCTTGCCGCCCTTCTTCTTGGGCTTCTTGGGCGCGGCAGGCTCGATCGCGAAGGACAGCGCGCCGTCCTTCATCCGCACCGTCACCTCGCCGCCATGCACCAGCTTGCCGAACAGCAGTTCCTCGGCCAGCGGCTGCTTGATCTTCTCCTGGATCAGGCGTCCCATCGGCCGCGCGCCGTACAGCTTGTCGTATCCCTTCTCGGTCAACCAGCTCTTGGCCGCATCGTCCAGGTTGATGTGGACGCCGCGGTCCGCCAGCTGCAATTCCAGCTGCAGGATGAACTTGTCGACCACGCGGGCGACCACCTCGGTCGGCAGGTAACCGAACGGCACGATCGCATCCAGGCGGTTGCGGAACTCCGGCGTGAACAGCTTCTGCACCGCCTGCTCGTCCTCGCCCTCGCGCGACAGATTGCCGAAGCCCAGCGTCTCGCGCGCCATGTCCGACGCACCCGCATTGGTCGTCATGATCAGGATGACGTTGCGGAAATCGACGGTCTTGCCGTGCTGGTCGGTCAGGCGGCCGTTGTCCATCACCTGCAACAGGATGTTGAACAGATCGGGATGCGCCTTCTCGATCTCGTCGAGCAGCAGCACGCAGTGCGGGTTCTGGTCGACCGCATCGGTCAAGAGGCCGCCCTGGTCGAAGCCGACATAGCCCGGGGGCGCACCGATCAGCCGGCTGACCGAGTGACGCTCCATATACTCGCTCATGTCGAAGCGCTGGAGCGGGATGCCCAGGATCGATGCCAGCTGCTTGGCCACCTCGGTCTTGCCGACGCCGGTCGGGCCGGTGAACAGATAGTTGCCGATCGGCTTCTCCGGCTCGCGCAGGCCGGCGCGGGCCAGCTTGATCGCACTCGACAGCTTCTCGATCGCCGAGTTCTGGCCGAACACCACCCGCTTCAGGTCGGTCTCCAGCGTGGCGAGCGCCAGCTTGTCGTCGGTCGACACCGATTTCGGCGGGATGCGCGCCATCGTCGCGATGACCTGCTCGATCTCCTTGGGGGTGATCGTCTTCTTGCGCTTGTTGGGCGGCACCAGCATCTGCATCGCGCCGACCTCGTCGATCACGTCGATCGCCTTGTCGGGCAGCTTGCGGTCGTTGATGTAGCGCGCCGACAGCTCGACCGCCGACTTGATCGCATCGGGCGTATACTTGACCGAGTGGTGCTCCTCGAACGCGGAGCGCAGGCCCGCCAGGATCTTGATCGTATCCTCGACCGTCGGCTCGTTCACGTCGATCTTCTGGAACCGGCGCAGCAGGGCGCGGTCCTTCTCGAAATGGTTGCGGAACTCCTTGTAGGTGGTCGATCCGATGCAGCGGATCGTGCCGCCCGACAGCGCCGGCTTCAGCAGGTTCGACGCGTCCATCGCGCCGCCGCTGGTCGCGCCGGCACCGATCACGGTGTGGATCTCGTCGATGAACAGCACCGCGTGCGGCAGCTTTTCCAGTTCGTTGACGACCGCCTTCAGTCGCTCCTCGAAATCGCCGCGATAGCGGGTGCCCGCCAGCAGCGCGCCCATGTCGAGCGAATAGATCACCGCCTCGCGCAGCACGTCGGGCACCTCGCCCTCGACGATCTTGCGCGCCAGGCCTTCCGCGATCGCGGTCTTGCCGACGCCGGGATCGCCGACATACAGCGGATTGTTCTTCGACCGGCGGCACAGGATCTGGATCGTGCGATCCACCTCCGGCCCGCGCCCGATCAGCGGATCGACCTTGCCGATCTTCGCCTTCTCGTTGAGATCGACGGTGAATTGCTTCAGTGCGCTTTCCGTCTTGCCCTTCTCCTGTGCCTTGGCGGGCTTCTCCTCCTCGGCACCCTTGGGGGTCGAGGCCTCGGTCGCGGCACCGCCCTTGCCGACGCCGTGGCTGATGAAGCTCACGGCATCCAGGCGGCTCATGTCCTGCTGCTGCAGGAAATACACGGCATAGCTTTCGCGCTCGCTGAACAGCGCGACCAGCACGTTGGCGCCGGTCACCTCGTCGCGGCCCGACGACTGGACGTGCAGGATGGCGCGCTGGACGACGCGCTGGAACCCGCTGGTGGGCGAGGGATCGGTGGCGGCATCGACCTTCAGCGCGTCGAGTTCGGTATCCAGATAATGGGCGACCGTCGTCTTCAGCTCGCCGAGATCGACGTGGCAGGCGGTCATCACCTTGGCCGCATGCTCGTCATCGACTAGCGCCAGCAGCAGATGCTCCAGCGTGGCATATTCGTGACGGCGCGACGACGCGGCTTCGAGCGCCTTGTGCAGCGTGGTCTCGAGCGCGGGGGCGAAAGAAGGCATTCGCAGTTACTCCACGAGGAGCCCGGTCGGGGCCCCGTTACCGCCTATGTCGGAACGCCGGCCCGCCGCATCAAGCGCCCCCTGCCGGCTAGCCTCCTGCGGGGAAGCGTCGTGTGCGGCAGGAACGGCGGCGGTCACCGCCGGAACAGCGCGTCGGCGCTGGCGCGCTGGTCGGCGACGTGATCGATCCGCCGGCGGACGCGGGCGATCTCTCCCTCCAGCGCGGCGATCCGCGCCTCCAGCTCGGCATGGGACAGGGGATCGAGGTCCTCGACCACCAGCGCGGCCAGGATGTCGTTGCGCCGCGATGGTGCGTCGTCGATCTCCATGGACGCAGCGTTGACCGCCTGCGGGTCGTTGTCAATAACGCCGACAGGGCAACAGGGCGAAACGATGACCAGCATTCCGCGTACGATGACCGCGATCGATCCCGATGCTCCCGGCGGACCGGAGGTGCTGCGCCCGGTCGAGCGGCCGGTGCCGGTGCCCGGCCCGGGAGAGGTGCTGGTCCGCGTCGCCGCCGCCGGCGTGAACCGGCCGGAGGTGATGCAGCGCCAGGGCAAATACCCGCCGCCCCCGGGCGCGCCGACGATCCTGGGCATGGAATTGTCGGGCACCATCGTCGCCCTGGGAGAGGGGGTGGAGCGGGAACGGCTGGGCGAGCCGGTCTGCGCGCTGGTCACCGGCGGCGCCTATGCGCAATATGCCGTCGCCCCGGCCGGCCAGTGCCTGCCCGTCCCCGCCGCCCTGTCGATGGTCGAGGCGGCGGCACTGCCGGAGACGCTGTTCACCGTCTGGACCAACCTGTTCGAGCGCGCCTTCGCCAGCGAGGGCGATACCGTCCTCGTCCATGGCGGCACCAGCGGCATCGGCACGATGGCGATCAAGCTGGCCAATCTGTTCGGCGTCAGGATCATCGTGACCGCGGGCTCGCCCGAAAAATGCGCCGCCGCCCTGGCGCTCGGCGCCGATCACGCGATCGATTACAAGGCTGCCGATTTCGTCGGAGAGGTCGCGCAGTTGACCGGCAACCGGGGCGTCGACGTCGTGCTCGACATGGTCGGCGGCGACTATGTCCCGCGCAACCTGAAATGCCTGGCCGACGACGGTCGCCACGTCTCGATCGCGGTCCAGCGCGGCGCCACGGCCGAGGTTCCGTTGTTCGAGATCATGCGCCGCCGTCTGACCCTGACCGGCTCGACGCTCCGCCCGCGCAGCACCGCGTTCAAGACGCTGGTGGCGGACGAGATCCACCGCTCGGTCTGGCCGCATGTCGAGGCCGGCCGCCTCAGGCCCGCGATCGATCGCACCTTCCCGCTCGCCGACGCTGCCGGCGCCCATGCCCGGATGGAGGCGGGCGACCATGTCGGCAAGATCGTGCTGACGATGGAGTAATCACCGATGGAAAACCAGAACCATGACGGAACTGATTTCATCGTGAACCAAATGTGTCATTGATGTATTTTGAATCAGCTACATAGGCATATTTCCCTTTCTTTTCTGCAATTACTGCTAAATGGCGCACTTTCTCCATTATACGTTTTACCGTACCTTGTTTTGGATGCGAGAGACGTATGCCTGCATGAATCTCTTCAGTGAACCAAGCCGCTACACGACATATCTATAGGGTGCCGATCAAAATAGGGGCCAATGTCAGGGCAGATGCTATTAGAGATAGCGATCTTTCTTGGTTTTCAGGATCGCTGGGGGCATCGGCGATCGGGTCCCGCTCGAACCGATGCTTCCGGCACTTGGAAAAGCTTTAGTCAGGCAAGGCTTGTTGGCAAACAACGATTGCTGGTGGGAGCGAAGGGTCATGAGCAACCTTTTTCTGGTCTTCACATTGCTGACGGCACCGGCCGATATCGCAAAAAGAGGATCGCCGATCGAAAGCTGGAGTCGTCCCGGCGTCGGCTATGCGGAATATCGATCCGACTCCGTGGACTGCGCTAAAGCCGGCTTCTTTCGCGATGTGTCGAAGGATGAACCTGCGAAGAAATTCATCCGTGGTTTCATCACGGCGGACGATGAACTCAACAAGGGTGACATCGGCGGTCCCTCGCCGGATAGATGGATGGAGGCCATCTCGCGGACGCAACCCGATCGCCTCAAGCGGGACGTGCACGCCATACAGGTCGGCGACGTGGAACAATGCCTGCTAGGTAAAGGCTACCGTAAATTCGCGCTGTCACGAGAAGAACGTAGTGAACTTGGCCGCCTGCGACCGGGATCTGAAGCTCGACATCGTTTCATGCATGATCTGTCGTCGCGCCCGCGATGATCGCACCGCGCACCGAAACGCACCCCCGCCTTGCCACCACGGTCCACAGGGCGTACATCCCCGCCATGCACGGCCGCTCCGCAAGGGGCGGCCCTTATTGTTTGTACGGAGTTCCCGCCGTGGCCCAGCCGCTTATGCCTCACGCGACCGCTTCCTGGCTGGTCGACAACACCTCGCTCTCCTTTCCGCAGATCGCCGAATTCTGCGGCCTCCACGTGCTCGAGGTGCAGGCGATCGCCGACGATACCGCCGCGACCAAGCTCACCGGCCGCGATCCGGTGCGTGCGCACGAGCTGACCCAGGACGAGATCGACAAGGGTCAGGCCGATCCCAATTACGTGCTGAAGATGATCAAGGGGCCGGAACAGGTCCGCCGTACCAAGGGTCCGCGCTACACCCCGGTGTCGAAGCGTCAGGACAAGCCCGACGGCATCGCCTGGATCATCCGCAACCATCCGGAGATCACCGATGGCGCGATCGGCAACCTGATCGGCACCACCCGCACCACCATCGCCGCCATCCGCGATCGCAGCCACTGGAACATCGCCAACATCACGCCGAAGGATCCGGTGACGCTGGGCCTGACCACCCAGCGCGAGTTGGACGCCGCGGTGGCGAAGGCGGCCAAGGCCGCCGGCACCGAGGCCCAGCCGACCGACACCCGGCTGGAGGGTGACCGCGAGGCACTGATCGCCCAGCTCCACGCCGAGCGCGAGCAGTCCGCCCGCGACGCCAACACCGCCCTCCACGGCGACGACCCCGCCGCCCAGGCCCGCGCCCTCTTCGACGACCCGTTCCGCCGATAAACGCAGGATGGGGCGGCGGCGGCCGCCCTTTCCGGCTTCGCACGGAGCTCCACCTCCTCACACCCCACGTCGCCCCGGCCTCGAGCCGGAGCCCCGCTTCTCCCGAACGGCACCAACAGCGAGACTCCGGCTCACGTCAGGGGGCGGACCAAGCCATTCCCTCCACGAGAGGGGCAAGCCACGATCCACCCGCCCCGCCCCACCCGCCTCCCCGGCGAAGGCCGGGGCCCAGTTGGGAAACGCCGAAGAGGCGCGGTGCCAGTCGTCACGACCGTCACACCGCCGGACCCGGCCTTCGCGAGACCTTTGCGAAAGTCCCTCTCCACTCCGTTTTTCATCATCCCGGCGTGCCCCAGGATGACCGAAGAGTTTCGCAAAGGTCCCGCTTTTGCCCGGAAGGGCTGAACTCGGATCGATCCCGCCCCGGATCAAATACCAAACGTCGAGAACGGGCCTCCACAGCGATCTTCCGACAAACCACAGAGCGCAGCACCCGCGTTCCCGGGGCGCCATGTCCTACCCGGCCCGCTTCCTGTACGATGCGCGACATGACGATCCGCCGCTCCGACGTCCGCGCCCTCACGCAGCGGCTCACCACCCGTTCCACGCCACCACCACGCCCCGTGTCGACATGCGCGGGCGGCTCCGTCGCAACCGTCAACTTCCTCAACATTCGCACCGCGGCATGCCGGCACCGTCGCCCTTGGAATCGGCGCTCGACGTTCGCAGCCACCCGTCTCAACATTCGCCGCCCGAAAGCTCCGCAGTCCTCAACTTCCTCAACATTCGCGCCCGCGCCGGCCGCCCAAGTCATTGCATCGCCACATTACCCTGCCCGCTTGCCACCCCCCGCGCCCGGCCTATGCTCCGCTGACCAAGGATGAGGATCACCGACGATGTGCGATGAACTGACCGCGCGCGACAACGCGCAGAGCGACGGCGCCACCCGGCGCCAGTTCGGCCTCGGCATGGGAGCCGCGACGCTGGCCATGATGCTGCCCAGCCCGGCCAACGCGCTGACGGTCGCCGGCCGCGCCGTGTCGATCAGGACCGCCGACGGCACCGCCGATGCCTGGTTCGTCGCGCCGACCGCGGGCAAGCATCCCGGGGTGCTGATCTGGCCCGACATCATGGGGCTGCGGCCGGCGTTCGAGCAGATGGCGCGGCGACTGGCCGAATCCGGCTATGCCGTTCTCGTGGTCAACCAGTTCTACCGCTCGACAAAGGCGCCTTTCCTCAAGCCCGGCGAGTCCTACGACCAGCCTGCGGTGCGTGAGCGGATCACGCCGTGGCGCGCCGCCCTGACCCCGGCGGCCACCACCGCCGACGGCCGCACCTTCGTCGACTGGCTCGATGCGCAGCCGCAGGTCGACCGCCGGCGCGGCATCGCCGTCACCGGTTATTGCATGGGTGGGCCGATGATGATGCGCACCGCCGCCGCCCGCGCCGATCGCGTCCGCGCCGGTGCCTCGTTCCACGGTGCCGCACTGGTCGGCGACACGCCCGACAGCCCGGACAAGCTCGTGCCCCGGCTGAAGGGCGGCTACCTGATCGCGATCGCCGCCAACGACGACGCACGCGCGCCGGGCGACAAGGATGCGTTGCGCGCCGCCTTCGCCGCGGCGAAGGTGCCGGCTGAGATCGAGGTCTATGCGGGTGCCAACCATGGCTGGTGCCCGCCCGACAGCCGCGCCTACGACCGGCCCCAGGCCGAACGCGCTTGGGCCCGGCAACTTGCGCTGTTCGACCGCCAGCTCTGACGACGTCGCGAGAGGGGAAGATCGATGACGCTGACATTCTACACCAACCCGCAATCGCGCGGACGGATCATCCGCTGGATGCTGGAAGAGGTGGGGGAGCCGTACGACACCGTGGTGCTCGATTACGCCACCACCATGAAGGGCGACGAATACCGTGCCGTTAATCCGATGATGAAGGTGCCCGCCATCGTTCATGACGGCCGGGTCGTGACCGAGGCGGCGGCGATCTGCGCCTATCTGGCGGAGGCGTTTCCCGCCGCCGGCCTCGCCCCGACCGACGAGGAGCGCGCCGATTACTACCGCTGGATGTTCTTCACCGCCGGGCCGATGGAGGCGGCGATCACCAACAAATCGATGGGCGTCGCGCCGGAGGGTCGCCAGCAGCAGATGGCGGGATACGGCAATTTCGATCTCGCCGCGCAAGTGCTCGACGGCGCCGTCGCCCGTCACCCCTATATCGCCGGGGACCGCTTCACCGCCGCCGACGTCTATGTCGGATCGGGCGTCAGCTGGTTCACCCAGTTCGGCCTGCTCGACAGGACGCCGGCCTTCGCCGCTTATCTCGACCGGCTGTACGCGCGCCCGGCCTTCACCCGCGCCGCCGCGCTCGACGATGCGGCGATCGCGGCGGCGAGCCCGCCGGCCGGCTGACGGACCGGGGGTGTCGTTCGCGGGAAACTAACCGCCGCCATCTCGTTGTCGCTCCGTAACAGGAGACGGACGATGTTGTTCACGACGCCGACGCAATTCGCGGTGCTGGGGCTGGTGCTGGTCGCGGGATGGCTGCTCGGGCTGGCCAGCCACTCGGGCGGTCGCAAGTGGAAGGAGCGCTATGCCGCAGAGCGAGAGGCGCATGCCGCCGCCCGCCGCGACGCCGATACACGCGTCGCCGAGGTCGAACGCCGTCATGCCGAACTGGAACGCGAGCGGGCGGCGGCGGTACCCGTCGCCACTTCGCGACCCGTCGCCGCAGCGGCGATCAGTCGTCCGCTGGCCGCGACCGCCGCCCGCCCGGCCTACCCCGCCGGCGACCGTCGCGGCTGGTTCGACTGGAACCGGCCGACGGTGCGGTAGCGGCTATCCGGCGAGCGCCGCTTGTGCCGCCGCCAGCCGGGCGATCGGCACGCGGTACGGGCTGGCAGAGACGTAATCGAGCCCGACCTTCTCGCAAAAGGCGATGCTCGCCGGGTCGCCGCCATGCTCGCCGCAGATGCCCAGCTTGATGTCGGGCCGGGTCTTGCGCCCGCGTTCTGCGGCCAGTTCGATCAGCTCGCCGACCCCCTCGACGTCGATGCTGACGAACGGGTCCTTGGGATAGATGCCCTGCTCGACATAGGCACCCAGGAACCGGCTGGCGTCGTCGCGGCTGACACCCAGCGTCGTCTGCGTCAGGTCGTTCGTCCCGAACGAGAAGAACTCACCCGACTCGGCGATCTCGCCCGCCTTCAGCGCCGCGCGCGGCAGTTCGATCATCGTGCCGACCAGATATTCCACCGCTCGCCCGCGCTCCTCGAACACCGCCTTCGCCGCCCGGTCGACCACGGCCTTCATCAGGTCCAGCTCGCGCTTGGTCGCGACCAGCGGGATCATAACTTCCGGGATCGGCGCCGCCCCCGACTTCTCCGCGACGTCGATCGCCGCCTCGAAGATCGCGCGCGCCTGCATCTCGTAGATCTCGGGATAGGTCACGCCCAGCCGGCACCCGCGATGGCCCAGCATCGGGTTGAACTCGTGCAGCTCGTTCGCCCGCCGCTTCAGCGTATCGACATCCACCCCGGCCGCCGTCGCGACCTCGGCGAACTCCGCTTCCTCATGGGGCAGGAACTCGTGCAGCGGCGGGTCGAGCAGGCGGATCGTCACGGGCAGCCCGGCCATCACCTCGAAGATCGACAGGAAATCGCTGCGCTGCTCGGGCAGCAGCTTGTCCAGCGCGGCACGGCGGCCCTTCTCGTCCGACGCCAGGATCATCTGGCGCACCGCCGTGATCCGCGCCGCGTCGAAGAACATGTGTTCGGTCCGGCACAGTCCGACGCCTTCCGCCCCGAACTCGCGCGCGACGCGGCAGTCCTCCGGCGTCTCGGCATTGGCGCGCACCTTCAGCCGACGCACCTCATCCGCCCACACCATCAGCGTCGCGAAATCGCCCGCCAACTCCGGCTGCACCGTCGCCACCTCGCCCGCCATCACCTCACCCGTGGCACCGTCGATGGTCAGCGTGTCGCCCTCGCGCACCTCGCGTCCGCCCACGCGCATCACCTTGTCCTTCGCGGAGATCGCGATGCTGCCCGCGCCCGACACGCAGGGACGGCCCATCCCGCGCGCGACCACCGCGGCGTGGCTGGTCATCCCGCCCCGCGCGGTCAGAATGCCGCGCGCCGCGTGCATGCCGTGGATGTCCTCCGGGCTGGTCTCGGTCCGCACCAGGATTACCGCTTTGCCATCGGCGTTCCAGCGCTCCGCCGTGTCGGCATCGAACACCGCCGCACCGGATGCCGCGCCGGGCGAGGCCGGCAGGCCCTTGGCGATGACGTCGCGCGTGGCGGAGGGATTGAGGGTCGGGTGCAGCAGCTGGTCGAGCGCCATCGGATCGACCCGGGCGATCGCCTCCCGGTGCGTGATCAGCCCCTCGTTCGCCATGTCGACCGCGATCTTCAGCGCTGCCTTCGCGGTCCGCTTGCCCGACCGGGTCTGCAACATCCACAGCTTGGCCCGCTCGACCGTGAATTCGATGTCCTGCATGTCGCGATAGTGGTTCTCGAGCCGGTCGAAAACGGCTGCCAGCTCGGCATAGACCTCGGGCATCGCCTCTTCCATCGACGCGGGCTTCGCTCCGGCTTCCTCGCGCGCTGCACGGGTCAGATATTGCGGCGTGCGGATGCCGGCGACGACGTCCTCGCCCTGCGCGTTGATCAGGAACTCGCCATAATAGGCCCGGTCCCCCTTCGACGGATCGCGGGTGAAGGCGACCCCGGTCGCGGAGGTTTCGCCCATGTTGCCGAACACCATCGCCTGCACGTTGACCGCAGTGCCCCAGGTCGCCGGGATGTCGTTCAGCCGGCGATAGACCTTCGCCCGCTCCGACTGCCACGATCCGAACACCGCGCCGACCGCACCCCATAACTGGTCGTGCACGTCCTGCGGGAACGGCTTGCCCCACTCCTTGGCCACCAGATCCTTGTATTCGGCGACCAGCGCCTTCAGGTGACCGGCGGTCAGCTCGGTATCGAGCGTGAAGCCGTTATCCTCCTTGGCGATCTCCAGCGCCTCCTCGAACGCGCCGTGATCCAGTTCCAGCACCACATCGGCATACATCTGGATGAAGCGGCGATAGCTGTCCCAGGCGAACCGCTCGTCGTCCGCGGCCACGGCCAGCCCCTCCACCGTGGCGTCGTTCAGGCCCAGGTTCAGGACGGTATCCATCATCCCCGGCATCGACACCCGCGCGCCCGAGCGGACCGAGACGAGCAACGGGTCGCCGGCATCGCCAAACCGCTTGCCGGTGATTTCCTCGATATGCGCGATCCCCTGCGCCACCTCGTCGCGGAGTGAAGCCGGGAATGCCTCGCCTTCCTCGTAGTAACGCGTGCACATGGCGGTGGAGATGGTGAAGCCCGGCGGCACCGGCAGCCCGATCGACGCCATTTCGGCCAGGTTCGCGCCCTTGCCGCCGAGCAGGTTCTTGTCGCCCTTCCCCCCGTCGGACACCCCGCCGCCGAAGCGATAGACGTATTGTTCGTCAGCCTGCGGGATCATCGCGGTCGCCATCGGTCGCTCCTTCATCGTCGATGCATACGTATGCTTGACGATGCCCTAGCAGCTTGGTGCGCGATGTCGATCCCTGCTGACGGGCGCTACCGGGACGGCTCGACGATCCTGGAGAAATCGGCGACGCCGTGTACCGCCTGCCGGATGCGGGCGAGCAGGGACAGGCGTGCGGCGCGCTTCGCCGGATCGGGATCGTTGACCGTCACCGCATCGAAGAACGCATCGATCGGCGCGCGCAGCATCGCGAGTGCCGCCATCGCGCCCTCGAAATCCTCCTTCGCCACTGCATCGGCCGCGGCCGGTTCCGCCGCATCCAGCGCCGCGATCAATGCCGTTTCGGCCGGTTCGAGATCGTATCTCGCCCCTGACTCGCCGGCGGCACCGGGCGTACCGTCAGGCATCTCCTTCTTCAGGATGTTCGCCGCCCGCTTGTATCCGGCGAGCAGGTTGACGCCATCCTCGGTGCCGACGAACGCCTGCAATGCCCGCACCCGCGCCAGCAGCCGGACCAGATCGTCCTCGCCGCCCAGCGCGAACACCGCATCGATCAGGTCGTGGCGGACTCCTGCCTCGCGCTGCTGCACCTTCAGGCGATCGGCGAAGAACTCGACGACCGACGCACCGACCTGCCGGCTGGTGGTCAGCCGCTCGTCCAGTGCCCGCTCGTACGCGGCACCCGCCTGCCCTACCGCCTGCCGGAACGCGTCGGTCGCGACCTCCGCCTCCATCCGCATGAAACGGGTCAACTGCTGGACGAACCGGGATGCCTGCACCTCGGGGCGCAGCGGTTGCCCGACCGGCGATCGCCACGCCGCCAGCGCCGCGACGGGCATCAACCCGATACGCAGGCCGTTCCGCTGGATCAGGCGGATGACGCCCAATGCCGCGCGCCGCAGGGCGAACGGATCCTTCGATCCGGTCGGCTTCTCGTCGATCGCGAAGAAGGTGGCGATCGTGTCCAGCTTGTCCGCCAGCGACACCGCGACGGTCACCGGATCGGTCGGCACGTCATCGCCCTGCCCGACCGGCTTGTAATGGTCGCGCACCGCCGCCGCGACCTGCGGATCCTCGCCCTGCGCGGCGGCATAATAGCCGCCGATCACACCCTGCAATTCCGGAAACTCGCCGACCATGCCGGTGACCAGATCGGCCTTCGCCAGTCGCGCGGCCCGTTCGGCGAGCGCGGGGTCGGCGTCCTTGACGATCCCCTCCTCCACCAGCCAGCGTGCCAGTTTGGCGACCCGGTCCACCTTGTCGGCGACCGTTCCCAGCTTCTCGTGAAAGACGATCTTGTCCAGCTTCGCCGCCTGCTCCTCCAGCGACACCTTCAGATCGGTGTCGTAGAAGAAGCGCGCGTCCGACAGCCGTGCCGCCAGTACCTTGCGGTTGCCCTCGACGATGCGCACGCCGCCGTCCGACGCCTCGATATTGGCGGAGCAGACGAAGGCGTTGGCGAGCGCACCGTTCGCATCGCGGCAGACGAAATACTTCTGGTTCACCCGTGCGGTCAGCTGGATCACCTCGGGCGGCACCGACAGGAACTCGGTGTCGAACCGGCCGAGCAGCGGCACCGGCCACTCGGTCAGCCCGGCATTCTCCGTCACCAGCCCCTCGTCCTCGACCAGCGCCAGCCCCGCCTCCGCCGCCAGCGCCATGGCCCGCGCGCGGATCAGGTCGCGGCGCTCCTGCTGGTCGACGATGACGTGGCAGGCGCGCAGCTTCTCGACATAATCCGCCGCGGACCCGATCGTGATCGCGCCGGGATGGTGGAAGCGGTGGCCCATCGTCGCGGCACCGCTCGCCACGCCGGCGACGGTGCACGGCACCACCTCTTCGCCCAGCAGCGCGACGATACCCTGAAGCGGGCGAACCCAGCGCACCGTCTCCGCCTCGACCGACGCGGCGCCCCAGCGCATCGACTTCGGCCAGGGAAAGCTCCGCACGATCGCCGGGATCGCCGCGGCCAGCACGTCCGCCGTGGCGCGGCCCGGCTGTTCGGTCACCGCGAAGAACACGCCGTCGCGCTCGACCAGCTGCTCGCGCGTCAGACCCGTCTTGCGCAGGAAACCGTCCAGCGCCTGCGGCGGCGCGGAGGATTTCGGCCCCTTCACCTCCTCCGATACCGCCTCGGTCGCCAGCGGCAGGTCGCGCGCGATCAGCGTCAGGCGGCGCGGCGTCGCATAGGTTTCGATCGCCGCCGCCGACAGTCCGGCACGTGCGATCTCCGCGGCGAACAGGCGCGCCAGATCCTCGCGCGCCTTGTCCTGCATCCGCGCCGGGATTTCCTCGGAACGCAGCTCGAGAAGAAAATCGCTCACGCCGCCCATCCGTTCTTGGTCATGTGCGCGGCGCACGCGCCCTTCGCCAGATCGCGGACCCGTCCGATATAGGCCTGTCGCTCCGCCACCGAGATCACGCCCCGCGCCTGGAGCAGGTTGAAGCTGTGGCTGGCCTTGATCGCCTGTTCATAGGCCGGGATCGGCAGGCCCGCTGACAGGCAGTTCTCGCACTCGGCCACCGCCTTGCGGAACAGGTCGAACAGCGCGTCGGTGTTCGCGACCTCGAAGTTCCAGGTCGACATCTGGCGCTCGTTCTCCAGGAACACGTCGCCATAGGTCACGCCGGCGTCGTTGAAGGCCAGGTCGTACACATTGTCCTTGTTCTGGATGTACATCGCCAGCCGCTCGAGCCCATAGGTCAGCTCGCCGGCCACCGGCTTGCAATCGAACCCGCCCATCTGCTGGAAATAGGTGAACTGCGTCACCTCCATCCCGTCGCACCAGACTTCCCATCCCAGTCCCCACGCACCCAGCGTCGGGCTCTCCCAGTCGTCCTCGACGAAGCGGATGTCGTGCAGGCCCATGTCGACGCCGATCGCCGCCAGACTGCCCAGATACAGTTCCTGCAGGTCGGGCGGGCTCGGCTTCAGGATGACCTGGTATTGGTAGTAATGCTGCAGCCGGTTGGGGTTCTCGCCGTAGCGGCCGTCGGTCGGACGGCGGCAGGGCTGGACATAGGCTGCATTCCACGCGTCCGGCCCCAGTGCGCGCAGCGTCGTCGCCGGATGGAAGGTGCCGGCGCCCATCTCCATGTCATAGGGCTGGAGGATGGCACATCCCCGCTCGCTCCAGTAATCGTGGAGCGTCAGGATCATCTTCTGGAAGGATAGCGGCTGGGTCACGGTCGCGGTCTCTGACCGATGGTGGACGCTCTAGCAAGAGCAAGGGCATCGCCCTACGTGGGCGAGCATCGCCCGAACGAAGGAACGACCTTGCGCTTCACCCGCTCCCGCCCGCTGCGCGCCGTCGCATCCGCCCTGTCGCTGCTGCTGGCGCTGCCCGCCTGCGCGAAGACGACGCAGCCGGCGGCGGCGGCGACCGACGCCGATCCGGCGCTATGGGTGGTGCGCGACAAGGATACGACGATCTACCTGTTCGGCACGATCCACGTCCTGAAGCCGGGTCTGACCTGGTTCGACGAGGCGGTGAAGACCGCGTTCGACCGGTCGGGCGAACTGGTGCTGGAAACGGTGCTCCCCGATCCGCAGGCGATGGCCGGCCTGGTCCAGGTTGCTGGCCGCGCCAGGCCGGGCACCCCGCCCCTGACCGAGCGGGTTCCCGCCGACAAGCGCGCCGCCTTCACCGCCGCGGTCACCGCGGCGGGCCTGCCGGCCAACGCGTTCGATTCGTTCCAGCCCTGGCTGGCCGCGACCCAGCTTTCGATCGGCCCGGTCAACAAGGTCGGCTACGAAACCGCGCAGGCGCCCGAGGCAGTATTGACCCAGGCGGCGAAGGCGGCCGGCAAGCCGGTCCGCGGGCTGGAGACGCCCGAGCAGCAACTGGGCTATTTCAGCACTTTGTCGGACGCGGCGCAGATGGAGATGCTGACCAGTTCGCTCGACGAGCTGCCGAAGGTGGACGGCACGATCGGCAAGATGGTCGACGATTGGGCGCATGGCCGCCCCGACGCACTCGCCGCCCAGATGAACGACAGCCTGAAGGATTCGCCGGAGGTCGCCCGCGTCCTGCTGCTCGACCGCAACCGTCGCTGGGCGGAGTGGATCCGCCAGCGCATGACCCGGCCGGGCACCGTCTTCGTCGCGGTCGGCTCGGGCCATCTGGCCGGCAGCGGCTCGGTACAGGCGCAACTGGCGAAGCAGGGGATCAGGGCGCAGCGGGTGAAATACTAGCTGCCGCACTTCTTTCTCCCTCTGGACAAGGGAGGCGCCGGGCGCGGAATGGCCCGCCTGTCCGGTCGGGGAAGTCGGCGCCATCTTGCCTTCGGCGCCCCGTCCCGCTATGCGCGCCCGCTTCCGGCCATGGTCATCCCTGGAGGCGTGTCCGGAAATTCTGCAACGAGTTTCGGAGATTTGACATGAGCGACACGATGACGCTCGCAGCCGAGACGCGTGACCGGGTTGGCAAGGGAGCCTCCCGGGCGCTGCGTCGTGACGGCCGCGTCCCCGCCGTGATCTACGGCCAGAACAAGGAACCGGTGGCGGTTCACCTCGAGGAGAAGGCGCTGACCAAGGCGCTGATGACCGGCCACTTCTTCAATTCCGTCGTGATGGTCGGCGGGGAGCGCACCCTGCCCAAGGACGTCGCGTTCCACCCCGTTACCGATCGCCCGACGCACGTCGACTTCCTGCGCATCGGTGAGCATTCGACCGTGACGGTCGCGGTGCCGGTCGTGTTCGCTGACGAGGACGAGTGCCGCGGCATCAAGCGTGGCGGTGTGCTGAACATCACCCGCCACGAGATCGAGCTGGTCGTCGACGCCGCCGACATCCCCAGTGAGGTCACCATCTCGCTGAAGGGTCGCGAGATCGGTGATTCGATCCACATCTCGGACGTGACGCTGCCCAGCGGCGCGACGCCGGCGATCGAGGATCGCGACTTCGCGATCGCCACGATCGTGCCGCCGACCGTGCCGACCGCGCAGGACGAGGCCATCGAGGCCGAGGTCGCCGAGACCCAGGCCGCCGAGTCTGCCGCAGAGGCCCAGGCCGACGCTGCCGAGGACGAGTCGAACGGCTGATCCCACCGGATCGATCGTATCGGGGCAGGGTGGCGGCAACGCTCCCCTGCCCCTTTTCGTTGGGGCATCCCGCAAGGCGCCGCCGCACCCGTGACGACGTGGACGCAAGGCGCGCTTCACTCCTGTGCAAGGATCGGAAAGCATGCAGATCTGGGCCGGGCTCGGCAATCCGGGCGCACAATATGCGATGCAGCGGCACAATGTCGGCTTCATGGCCGCAGACGCCATCGCCGAGATCCACGGCTTCGGTCCCGTCCGCAAGCAGTTCCAGGGTTGGACGCAGGAAGGCAGGATCGGTGCGCACAAAATCCTGCTGCTGAAGCCCGCCACCTTCATGAACGAGAGCGGCCGCGCGATCGGCGAGGCACTGCGCTTCTACAAGCTCGGCATCGACGCGCTCACCGTCTTTCACGACGAACTCGACCTGGCACCGTTTCGGGTCAAGGTGAAGACCGGCGGCGGCGCGGCCGGCCATAACGGCCTCCGCTCGACCGACCGGCACTGCGGCCAGGAATATCGCCGCGTCCGGCTGGGCATCGGCCATCCCGGGCACAAGGACCGCGTGCATGGCTACGTCCTCGGCAACTATGCCAAGGACGAGATCGACCCGCTCGCAGCGATGCTGGGCGCGGTGGCGGCAGAGGCCGGCTGGCTTGCCGATGACGACGACGCCCGTTTCATGAACGATGTCGCCCTTCGCCTCGCCTGAACGGCCCGGCCTGAACGCGCGCAAGTGATAGTCGTTCTCAATTGAGATATGTGTAAGTGATAGTTGCTCGCAACTGGAACAGTCACAATGATACTTATTCGCATCTTGCGTGAGAGTTGATCGCAACAGTTGTTTATTGTTGTTTCGGGAACTTTCCGGGCTTATTTGCCGTTCAGCAGACAACAACTCAGCCACGGAGAAACATCATGGCCCTCACGACCGCCGGCACCGCAGCATGCGCCAAGTGCAAGTTCTTCGATACCGAGCAGAGCGCCGATCTCGGCCTGTGCCGCTACAACCCGCCGATCAGCCAGCCCAGCGGCGACACCGCCGGCGTGTGGCCGAAGGTGGAGGCCAGTGACTGGTGCGGCCATTTCGAGCCTGCCTCGGCCTGAACGGCCGCTCGGCCGGCCCAGCCGGTCGCAGCATGCGGACTGAAGACGCCGGTCGCCGGGAGAATTGCTCCCGTGCGGCCGGCGTTGTCGTTTCGAATACCTGCCGCTGATCTATCAGGCGGCTTTGGGCATCTCTTTCGTCAGCATCGTGAGCAGCAGGGTGATCCCCTCCCCTTCGCGTTCGATATGCCGCCGCAGGGCGTTGAGCGTCAGGCGCGCCGCCGCCCGGTAATTGGCCGGATCGGCGACGATTGCCTCGTCCTTCCAGCGCATCGAATGCGTCCGGAACGCCTCGCCCGCCGCAATGCACTCGATCTTCATCGCCCGGCCCAGCATCGCCCGCTCCGCGCTGCCCGACGACACCGCCGGATCGAACACCTCCTCGTGCTTGAAGATCTGATAGTCGCGCAGGACGTCCGCCATCTCGGCGCGCAGGTCGGTTCGTTCACGGTCCAGGCCGGCATCCAGCGCCGCCGCGCCGCGTGCCAGAATGTCGAGGGCACGACGCTGATGATCGTGCAGTCGGTCGAGGGGCTCGTTGCTGTCCATCGTCGATCCCTCGGTCTGCGCCGGTTACGGATGCGTTGACGATACGACCAAAGTCTCAGTCCGGTCGACGAGCCGATTCGGTCCGGAAGAACCTGCCGACCGCGATTCGCCGACGCCACGAACCGCCGCTTGATCGCGACCGGTCGAAGCGCGCCGGCAACGATCCGATTGACGAGAGCGCGGCTACATCGTAGTGAGAGGCATTCTCATTAGCGTCGGGATGCCCCCATGTACGACCTGATCGACCGTCCCGTTGCCGAACTGCCCGCCTTCGAAGGGCGGATGCTGGCCGGGATGCGCCGCTGGGTCCACGCGCTGACGCTCGCCGGCGCCGCGCCTGCCGTCGCTCCGGATCAGGAGGCGTTCGACGACGCGATGCGGGCGCTGGACCGCGGCTCGACCGATACCCTCGTGTTCCAGCGTCCGTGCCATTCCACCGTCGAGGAGACGGAGGCGGTGGTACTCGGCCTGTGGCGGCTGGTCCGGGCGGATCGCCTCGCGACCGCACATGCCGCCGCCGGCGCGCTCGTCCATGCGGGTGAGGTGCGCGCGATGGTCTCGGCCATGGTCCGCGCGGTCGCCGCTCACCGCGATTGACAGTACCGCCTCTCGCCCGGCACTCGGGCGTGGTGACGATCAGGCAACTCTTCCCCACCCTCCTCTACCAGGACATGATCGACGGCGACCTGATCGCCGAGATCGAGCATAGCTGCCGTGCGCTGGCGGAAGACGACGGCGCCGGTCGCCGGTGGTCGCGCGAGCATGGCTATCGCGGCTACACCTCCTACGCCTCGCTGAACGACCTGCCCCGTCGCGATCCCGTCTTCGACGATCTGCGCCGGGTGCTCGACCGCCACGTCGCCCGCTTCGCCGAGGCGGCGGCGTTCGATCTGGGCGGCAAGCGGCTGAAGCTCGACAGCCTGTGGGTCAACGTCCTGCTCGCCGGCGGCCATCACGGCGCCCATCTCCATCCGCACAGCGTCGTCTCGGGCACGGTCTATGTCGCCGTTCCGCCCGGTGCCGGCGGACTGAAGCTGGAGGATCCGCGCTTGCCGATGATGATGGCCGCCCCCACCCGCCGCGCCGACGCGCCCGATGGCATGCGCCTGTTCGAGACCGTGATGCCCGATGCGGGCACGCTGCTCCTCTGGGAGAGCTGGTTGCGGCACGAGGTCGTGCCCCATGCCGGCAAGGCCGGCGCCGGCGGCGAACGCATCAGCGTCAGCTTCAACTATCGCTGATACACGGTTCGCCGCGCTCTTCGCACCTGCGGCATTAACCCGATTGATACCCGTCCTCGACGATGGTTAATGGCCAGCGGGCACAAGGAGCGCGGCCGGGGGGCCGCGCCAGACGAGCGAGGGATCATCAAGTGGTTGAAGTGGCGGTCGCGACCTACGGAGTATTGGCCAGTTTCGTGCTGTCGGGTGCCGAGCGGAACAAGCGCGAGGGCCGTCCGAATCCGCCGATGGTGGAATATACCGGCTTCGCGCTCTGCGCCCTGTCCACCGCCGCGGCGATCGGCCTGCCGGTCTGGGCGGCGGCGAACTATATGGGCGTCATCTGATACGTTGAGCGGCGGACCCATGGCGGCTAGAGGGGCGGCAACTCCCCTCTTCCAGGAACGACCATGGGTTTCCGCTGCGGCATCGTGGGCCTGCCCAATGTGGGCAAGTCCACCCTCTTCAATGCATTGACCGAGACGGCGGCGGCCCAGGCGGCCAATTACCCGTTCTGCACGATCGAGCCGAACGTCGGCAACGTCGCCGTTCCCGACGACCGGCTGCAGGCGCTGGCCGCGATCGCCGGCTCCGCCCGGATCATCGAGACGCAGCTGGCCTTTGTCGACATCGCCGGGCTGGTCCGCGGCGCGTCGAAGGGCGAGGGGCTGGGCAACCAGTTCCTGGGCAACATCCGCGAGGTCGATGCGATCGTCCACGTTCTCCGCTGTTTCGAGGACGGCGACGTCACCCATGTCGAGGGCAAGGTCGATCCGATCGCCGATGCCGAGACGGTCGAGACGGAACTGATGCTCGCCGATCTGGAAAGCCTGGAAAAGCGCGTACCGAACCTCGCCAAGAAGGGGCAGCAGGGCGACAAGGAGGCGAAAGCCGCCGCCATCGTCCTCGGCCGCGCGCTCGACCTTCTCCGCGACGGCAAGCCCGCCCGCCTGACCCCGGTCACCGATCCCGAGGAACAGCGCCTATTCGCGCAGGCGCAGCTGCTGACCGCCAAGCCCGTCCTCTACGTCTGCAACGTCGACGAGGCGCATGCCGCCGATGGCAACGCGTTCAGCCAGCGCGTGTTCGCCCGGGCGGCGGCGGAGGGTGCCGAGGCGGTCGTTGTGTCCGCTGCGATCGAGGCGGAGATCGCCACCATGCCGGCCGAGGACCGCGGCGAGTTCCTGGCCGAGCTGGGACTGTCCGAAACCGGCCTCGCCCGCGTCATCCGCGCCGGGTACAAGCTCCTCCACCTCCTGACCTTCTTCACCGTCGGCCCCAAGGAGGCACGCGCCTGGACGGTCGATGTCGGCGCGAAGGCACCGCAGGCCGCCGGCGCGATCCATTCCGATTTCGAGCGGGGCTTCATCCGCGCCGAGACGATCGCGTACGACGATTACATCGCCTGCAAGGGAGAGGCCGGCGCCCGCGATGCCGGCAAGCTGCGCGCGGAGGGCAAGGAATATGTCGTCCACGACGGCGACGTCCTGCTCTTCCGCTTTAACGTCTGACGCGGCGGGCGGCCCCGCTCGCCTGCCGGGAGGTACAGCCATGCCGATCGACCTCATCTGCCTGGATGCCGATGACACGCTCTGGCACAATATGCGTTTCTTCGACGAGACGCAGGCGGCCCTTGCGGCGATGCTGGCTCCCTTCGCCGACGAACCCGCCGCCCGTGCCGCGCTGGAAGCGTGCGAGATCCGCAACCTGCCCCATTACGGTTACGGCGCGAAGAGCTTCACGCTGGGCATGATCGAGACCGCGATTGAGCTGGGCGGCGACGCCCTGCCCGTATCGGTGATCGCCGACATTCTCGCCGCCGGCCGCCGCCTGCTCGCCCACCCGGTCGAGCTGCTCGACGGGATCGAGGCGACGCTGGACGCGCTGGCCACCCGTGGCCGGCTGGTACTGGTCACCAAGGGCGACCTCTTCCACCAGGAGGCCAAGCTCGCCGCGTCGGGCCTGGGCGAGCGGTTCGCGGGGGTCGAGATCGTCAGCGACAAGACGACCGAAACGTTCCAGCGGCTCTTCGCCCGTTACGGCGTTTCGCCGGAAGAAGCGGTGATGGCCGGCGACTCGATGCGCTCCGACATCCTGCCGGCTTTGGCGGCGGGCGCCTGGGCCGCCTACATCCCGCAACCGCTCGCCTGGAGCCACGAGCAGGCAGAGCGTCCCGCCGCCCACTCCCGGTTTCGCCAGATGGCCGCCTTGGCCGAACTCCCCGACTGGATCGATGCGATCGCCCGCGGCGACACCAATCCTTAGGGTCGGCCAGCTACGTCGCTTGCCGATGAAGGCGACCGAACCACTGGAATTGCACCATAGCTGGCCGATCATGGCGGCGGCGCAGCGCTTCGACGCCGGCATGATCCACGATCCGGCCCCGCTCGCCGACGACCCCTCCACCGACCGGCTCGCCGCCCGCGGCATCGGTCGCTGGTCGTGCGAGCTGGCCGATGCCCGGATCACATGGTCGGGCAGCGTCTACGACCTGTTCGGCCTGCCGCGTGACGTCGCCATCGATCGCGCCACCTCGCTCGGCCTCTACGAAGAGGGATCGCGCCGCGATGGAACGGCTGCGCGGCTACGCCATCCGGCATCGGCGCGGCTTCACCATCGACGTCGAATTGCGTACCCCTGCGTCGGGAGCGCGCTGGATGCGGCTGATCGGTGCGCCGGTCTGCGTCGAGGGGCGCGTCGTCCGTCTCGAAGGCTTGAAGCAGGACATCGGCTGCCGGTATCGCTGATCGCGCCGGCGGCACTCGCCCCTGCCCGGCATCAGGAGGGACGATGCGCTATTTCGAGGATGTCGAGGTCGGCCAGCGCGCCAGCTTCGGCCACTATGCCGTCGACCGCGACGAGGTGATCGACTTCGCTCGCCGATACGATCCCCAGCCATTCCATCTGTCCGAAGAGGCAGCGGCGGCAACCCATTTCGGGCGGCTGTCGGCCAGCGGATGGCACACCTGCGCAATGACCATGGCGATGATCGTCGCCGACCTGCGCGATCGGGAGGAAGCCGGGCTCGGCTCGCCCGGCATCGACGAGCTTCGCTGGCTCAGGCCGGTCTATCCGGGCGACACGTTACGATGCGAGGCCGAGGTCGTGGAAAAGCGCGCGTCGAACAGCCGCCCGGAGATGGGTTTCTACAAGAGCCGGATGAGCGTCTTCAATCAGAACGATATCGCGGTGATGAGCTTCCTCTCCACCGTGATGATCGCTACCCGGCCGAACCGCTGATCGGCCACGCGGCCGGACCGGCGCCGACGGCGTCTCCCCCAATGGCTGAACGAGACGTCGTCACGGCGATTACCGCGATGCGCTAACGATCGCTTGGACGCCGCCCGCCGCCGCGCCCGCCGAACGGCCGGTCGGTTCGTAGCGCGCGGGTACCGGCGCCCGGATTCGCCTGCCGCACTTCCCGATTCTCGCGCCGCGTATCGCGATAGTCGCGGCGGGTGTCCTGCCGAAACTCGCGACGCGCATCGCGCCGGCCGTCGCGGAACTGATCACGGTCGATCGTGCCGTTGCGATAGGCCTGGCGGTTGTCGCGCAGATCGCCGCGATAGTCGCGTTGCTCACGTCGCACGTCGCGGCGGAAGTCCGCCCAGTTGTCGCGGATCTGCCCGTTGCCGCGATAACTGCCGCGGCGGCCTTCCCAGTATCGCCGCTGGCCGTCGTTCCAGCGATACCGCTGGCGGTTGCGGTCGTACACGTAGCTGCCGGTGCCCGGATAATAATAATCGTTGTACCAGCCAAAATAGCTGGGCGCGTAGCCATAGCCACCGAAGCCGCCATAACCCGGGTAGCCACCGGCATAGCCATAGCCATAGCCGTCGTCGTAATAGCCGCCATTGCCGACGCCGACGTTGAGTCCGCTATAGCCATAGCCATCGGTGCATCCGGCCGTCGCAAGGCCGAGACCGACGAACAATCCGGTCAATCCGATCTTCTTCAGAAACATGGAACCTCTCCTACTTCGAGGCTCGCGGCAGGGACGCGCCGCTCGTGAGGGTCAAACGAGCATCGTTCGTCGCTTGTTCCGCACGTGAAAAGGGCGGCGCCACGGCACCGCCCCCTTCCGTTCCATGATGCGGGCCGGCGCAGCGCCGGCCTGCGATCAATGCTTCACGTCGCGCCACACGTTCTGGTACGCGCCCCACGCCAGGAAGCAGAAGATCGCGATGAAGATCACCGAGGCGAAACCGGCCGCGTGGCGTGCTTCGAGCTTCGGCTCCGCGGTCCAGGTCAGGAACGCCGACACGTCCTTGGCCATCTGGTCGTGGGTCGCCGCGGTCCCGTCCGAATAGGTGACCTGTCCGTCGGACGTCAGCGGCGGTGGCATCGCGATGTTCAGGTTCGCGAAATACGGGTTGTAGTGCAGGCCTTCCGGCGTCTTCGCGCCCGGGAACTTCTCGACCAGTTCGGCCGGCTGCGCACGGTAACCATCCTTGCCGACCAGCGAGAAGACGTAGTTCGACCCGTCGTGACGCGCCTTGGTGATCAGCGACAGGTCGGGCGGCAGCGCGTTGTTGTTCGCGGCCCGGGCGGCGACCTCGTTGGCGAACGGCGACGGGAAACGATCCGACGCCACGTTCTTGCGCGTCGTCGCCTCGCCGGTATCCGGATTCACCGACGGCTGCTCGATCACCCACTGGGTTGCGATCGCCTTCACCTCGGCTTCGGAATAGCCGATCTCTTCCAGGTCGCGGAACGACACGTATTTCAGGCTGTGGCAGGCCGCACAGACCTCCTTGTACACCTGAAAGCCGCGCTGAACCTGCCGGCGGTCGAACTTGCCGAAGAAGCCCGCCGACGAGAGGCCCGCATCGCGCGGATGCAGGTGGAACTCGTGCTCCGCCGATTCGGCGGCGGGGTTCTGGATCGCCTCCTTGGCGGTGAAGAACAGCGCGATCGCCAGCACGCCCACGAAGGCGAGGCCGATCAGCGTCGAGATTGCGCGAACCATGTCCGTGTCTGTCCTTACGTTCTCAGTTCGACGCCAAGGCGGTCTGGGCCGGGCTGGTGCCGCCATGCTTCGCCAGCACCGCCTCGGTGATCGAGCCGGGCAGCGGCCGCGGCCGCTCCGACCGGGAAACCCAGGGCAGGATGATGAGGAAGTGCGCGAAGTAATAGGCCGTGGCGATCTGGCCCATGATCACGTTGCGGGCGTTCGCCTCCGCGCCGCCGACATAGCCGAGCAGCAGGACATCGAACAGCAGCACGATCAGGAAGCCGCGATACTTCGGCCGGTAGTTGGCCGAGCGGACCGGCGACGTGTCCAGCCATGGCAGGAAGAACAGCAGCAGGATCGATCCGAACATCGCCAGCACGCCCCACAGCTTGGCCGGCAGGATGAAATCCGCGGTGAAGCTCTTCAGGATGGCGTAGAATGGCAGGAAATACCATTCGGGCACGATGTGCGCCGGCGTCGAGAGCGGATTGGCCTCGATGTAATTGTCCGGATGGCCCAGCAGGTTCGGGCTGAAGAACAGCAGCAGCGCGAACAGCAGCAGGAACGCGCCCAGTCCCACCGCATCCTTGGCGGTGTAATAGGGGTGGAACGGCACCGTGTCCTGCTCGCCCTTCACGTCCACGCCGGTCGGGTTGTTCGACCCCGGGATGTGCAGCGCCCAGATGTGCAGGATGATGACGCCCGCCGTCACGAACGGCAGCAGATAGTGGAGCGAGAAGAAGCGGTTCAGCGCGGCGTTGTCCGGCGCGTAGCCGCCCAGCAGCCAGATGCGGATCGTCTCGCCGACCAGCGGGATGGCCGAGAAGAAGCCGGTGATGACCTGCGCGCCCCAGAAGCTCATCTGCCCCCATGGCAGAACATAGCCCATGAACGCGGTCGCCATCATCAGCAGGAAGATGACGACGCCCAGCAGCCAGACCATCTCCCGCGGCGCCTTGTACGACCCGTAATACAGGCCGCGGCTGATATGGATGTACACCACCAGCAGGAACATCGACGCGCCGTTCGCGTGCGCGTAGCGCAGGAACCAGCCCGCGTTCACGTCGCGCATGATCCCCTCGACCGAACCGAAGGCGACGCCGGCATTGGCGGCATAGTGCATCGCTAGCACGATGCCGGTGATGATCTGGATGCCCAGCGCCGCGCCGGCGAGCACGCCGAAGTTCCAGAAATAGTTCAGATTCCGCGGCACCGGATAACCGGCGCCGACGGCGTTGTAGACGAGGCGCGGGACGGGAAGCTTCTCGTCCAGCCACCGCATCAGCGGCTGCTTCGGCTCATAATGCTTGGCCCAGGGAAAGCTCATCAGCGGCTACCTCAACCCACCGTCACGACGGTGTCGGAATTGAACGTGTATTCGGGAACGTGCAGGTTCAGCGGCGCCGGCCCCTGGCGGATGCGCGCCGCGGTGTCGTAAGCGGAACCGTGGCACGGGCAGAAATAGCCGCCGAACGGCCCCTTGTTCTCGCCCTCGCCCGCGCCCAGCGGCACGCAGCCCAGATGGGTGCACACGCCCAGCGTGATCAGCCAGTTCTCCTTGCCGGGCTTGGTCCGCTCGGCCAGCGTTTCCGGATCGCGCAGCTCGCTCAGCGGCACCTTGTTCGCCTCCGCGATCTCCGCGGGCGTCAGGTTGCGCACGAACAGCGGCTGCTTGCGGAACGACGACTTGATCGCCTGTCCCGGCGCGATCTTGGAGATGTCGATCTCGGTCGACGACTGCGCCAGCACGTCGGCCGACGGATTCATCTGGTTCACCAGCGGCAGCACGATCGCGACCGCGCCCACCCCTGCGAAGGATACGGCAGCGATGTTGATGAAGTCGCGGCGACGCGGATCGTGCACCTCTTCTTGCAGGATCGCCGGGTCCTCGCCCGGGGGAAGCTGATCTTCGACAGTCGCCATTCACCTAAACCCTTGCCCTGAACCCGGGGATGCCGACGCGAGGAAAAAGCACGCGCCCGCCGGCCGGATGCCGTCCCCACGGCTGGCCTCGGGAGCCCTGTTAGCCGCGAGGGGTCCGATTTGCCAACAGCATTTTGGCAACCGGTCGCACGGACGATACATGCACGTCCATGCGCATCGCCCTGTACCAGCCCGACATCGCCGGCAATGTCGGCACGATCCTCCGCACCGCCGCGTGCCTCGGCGCGGGCGTCGACCTGATCGAGCCGATGGGCTTTCCCTTCGGTGACCGCGCGCTGGCCCGTGCCGGGATGGACTATGCCGCTGCGGTCGAGGTCGCGCGCCACGCCGACTGGGACGCCTTCACGGCGCAGGTCGCGGGGCGCATCGTGCTCCTCACCTCGACCGGCGCCGTCGACCTTCCCGATGCGTCGTTCCGGGCGGACGACGTCCTGCTCCTGGGATCGGAGGGGGCCGGCGTTCCCACTTCCGTCCATGCCCGCGCCGACCTGCGCGTCCGCATCCCGATGCGGCCGGGCTTCCGATCGCTGAACGTCGCGGTCTCCGCCGGCATCGTCCTGGCGGAGGCACTGCGCCAGACCGGCTGGCCCTCCCCTCCTGCTCCCGCATTTGCTAGCGCGCGTCCATGATCGAGCATGACGACCAGCAACGCGCCGCCCGAACCTGGTTCGAAGGCTTGCGCGACCGCATCTGCGCCGCGTTCGAGGCGATCGAGCGCGAGGCGGGATCGGATGCCGCGTTCGACTATGTGGCCTGGGACCGCGCCGACCCGTCCGGACAGCCCGGCGGGGGCGGCGTCCGCGGGGTCATGAAGGGCCGCGTGTTCGAGAAGGTGGGCGTCAACGTTTCCACCGTCGCCGGCAGGTTCGAGGGCGATTTCGCCCGCACCATCAACGGCGCCGCCGACGACCCGCGCTTCTTCGCCACCGGCATCAGCCTGGTCGCGCACATGGCCAACCCGCACGTGCCGGCGGTCCACATGAACACCCGCTTCCTCGTCACGACGAAGCGGTGGTTCGGCGGCGGTGCCGACCTGAACCCGCCCCTGCCGGTCGCATCGGATACCGAGGATTTCCACGACACCCTGCGCACCGCGTGCGAGGCGCATCCGGGGCCGGGCGACTATCCGCGCTATCGCCAGTGGGCCGACGATTACTTCTACATCCCCCACCGCGGCGTCCATCGCGGCGTCGGCGGCATCTTCTACGACCATCTGGAAGGCGACTTCGACGCCAACTTCGCCTTCACCCGCGCGGTCGGGGAGGCGTTCCTCGACGTCTATCCCCGCATCGTCCGCCGCCGCATGGACGACGCCTTCACCCCGGCCGACGTGGCGACGATGCGCGCGTGGCGCGGTCGCTATGCCGAGTTCAACCTCGTCTACGATCGCGGCACGCTGTTCGGGCTGAAGACCGGCGGCAATGTCGATGCGATCCTGATGAGCCTGCCGCCGCTGGCGAGCTGGGAGTGACCATGGCCGGCCTCACCGCCATTCCCGATACCGACGTGGCGACGGTGGTCACCACCCTCGAAATGCGCGCCCGCCCGCCGCTGCGGCCGATGCCGCCCGCCCCGTTCCGGCTGGTCCGCTGGGCGGAGCCGGCGCCGGCGCGGTACCGGGCGCTGTTCACCCGCGTCGGCGCGCCGTGGCTGTGGTTCTCGCGGCTGGTGATGGCGGATGCGGCGCTGGTCGCGATCGTCCACGATCCCGCCGTCCACGTCTTCGCCGCCGTCGACCAGGCGGGGATCGAGGTCGGGATGCTCGAACTCGATTTCCGCCGGCCCGGCGAGTGCGAGCTGTCCTATGTCGGCCTGATCCCCGAGTTGGCTGGCAAGGGGCATGGCCGGTGGCTGATGGCGGAGGCGCTCGCCCGCGCCTGGGCGAAGGGGATCTCGCGGGTGTGGGTGCATACCTGCACGCTCGACCATCCCGCCGCGCTCGGCTTCTATCGTCGCCATGGTTTCGTCGCGATCGGGCGGACGGTGGAAACCTTCGCCGATCCCCGCGTCCTCGGCATCCTGCCGCCCGGCACCGCGCCCCGGATACCGCTGCTGGCGCCGGTTCAGCCGGCGCCTGCCTCCTCCTCCCCGGTCGCCGCGACATAGAGCTGCGCGGTGAACGCCGCGGCGACCACGGTGAACGCCGTCGTCACCGCCGCACCCGCCGCCGCCGCCACGAATGCCGCCACCGGCACGCCGTTCGCGCCCAGGATCAGGCGCAGCATCAGCCCGACGATCGACTGGATGGCCAGCGTCGGGATCAGCACGACGACCCCGAACAGGATCATCAGCCCGATGACGCGGAACGTCATGCCCCTGGTCAGCTGCACCGAGCGCATCAGCGCGCCGACGCCACGCCGCTCGTTCAGCACCACCGGGTTCAACAGGATCAGCCGCGCCGCCACGATCAGGATCACGACCAGCAGCACCAGCGAGTACAGCCCCACGAAGCCGCCGACCCCCGCCGGCATCGTCTGCATCGCGGCGCGGTTGGTCAGGTTCACGCCCGCCTTCAGCAGCGCGAAGGCCACCGGCAGCATCGCCAGCGCGAAGATCACGCCCAGCAACAGGAGCACGCCCACCGCCGGCAACAGCCGCTGCGTCGCCTGTCGCCCGGCATCGGCCCGCGTCGTCGCCGGATGCGTCGCCACCGCCAGCATCGCCAGCTGGCCCCATACATTGGCGACCAGCACCGCCAGCGCCACCACCATGGTCAGCACGGCGACCGTCGGCGATCCCGGCGTCGCGAAGGCGGTCAGCGCGTTGTTGACGATCGCCGGCAGGAAGATCGCGGTCGCCGCGATCGGTCCCAATATGCCCGCGCGCCCGCGCAGCACCTCGACCGTCCGGTCCCACACCGCGCCCATCCTGACGCCGCCCGATCCTGCCATGTGATTCCCTCCCTGCCCTGATCCGTCGATCCTGCGATAGCCGAGGGGCGGGCCGGACGCCAACTGTCGCCGCAACCCCCTCCCTCCGGTTGCGCCGGCGTGCGCCAGCCGCCAGATGACCGGACATGATCGACCCGCTTCGCCCAGATCCCTCGCCCGAGTGGCGCGTCGCGCCGGGCCTGACCCCCTATGACCAGGCGCTGGCGATCATGGAGGCGCGCGCGGCCGGGGTCGCGGCCGGGACCGATCGCGAGCTGATCTGGCTGCTCGAGCATCCGCCGGTCTATACCGCGGGCACCAGCGCCGATCCCGCCGAGCTCGTCGATGCACGCTTCCCGGTCGTTCCTGCCGGGCGCGGCGGGCGCTACACCTATCACGGGCCGGGCCAGCGCGTCGGCTATCTGGTACTCGACCTGAACAGGCGCGGTCGCGACGTGCGCTGCTTCGTCCATGCGCTGGAAGGCTGGGTGATCGCCGCGCTCGACCGGCTGGGCGTGGCGGCGTTCCGCGCGCCCGGCCGGGTCGGCATCTGGACGCACGACCGGGCCGGGAACGAGGCGAAGGTGGGCGCGATCGGCGTGCGGGTACGCCGCTGGGTGACGCTACACGGCTTCTCGGTCAACATCGCGCCCGATCTGTCGCATTTCGGCGGAATCGTCCCCTGCGGACTGCCCGATTTTCCGGTTACGAGCCTGTCGGCATTGGGAAATCCGTCGAGCATGGCAACTTTCGACGCTGCCCTGGCGTTGACGCTGCCAGGGTTCCTCCAAACTCTTTCTTGTCCTGTACAAAACGAGACTTGAGGGCCCCGCGTTATCCGGTTAACGTCCACGACGATTTGGGTTTCAAAGGGCGATCGATAGCCTGCCAAATCCTCTATACTAGGGAGCTTCCAATGCGTGCAATCATCTCCAAGGTTCTGACCGGTTCGCTGATCGCCGGCGCGGCACTGGCCGTTGCGGCCTGCGGTCCGAAGACCGAAACCACCGCCGACAACACGATGGTCACCGACATGAACACCACCGAGGGCATGGACACCATGACCGACAACATGACTGCCGTCGACGGCACCATGAACGGTGGCATGATGGCCAACGACACGATGATGGCGAACGACACGATGATGTCGAACGACACGATGATGTCCAACAACATGATGTAATCCCTTAGGGATTACTCGTGACGAAGGGGCCGTCCGGGCGACCGGGCGGCCCCTTTTTCGTGCGTGCCTGTCGTTGCCGGCGATGACGTTCGTTACGGCTGCGACCGGCGGTTGGGCGCATGCGATTAACGGTTTGGCTTCGCCGCATGCCGAAATCGGCTGCACAGGCCGGGGAAATGCTTTAGATTCCGTCCAGAAGAAGTTCCCTCGGGGAGGACGGGTCAAGTGATTAGCGTGGGTAAGTGGGCGGCGGGGGCCGCGATCGTACTGGGCATGGCGGTGGCGGCTGGCCCCGCCTCGGCGCAGTTCTTCCTTCAGCATCATGATTATGCGGGTGAGCCGGTTCAGGGCGACGAGCCCGGCATCACCCAGATACTGCCGGGCGCCACGCCGGAAGAGCGGCGGGCCAGCCTGGTCTGGACGATGCGCTCCGCGCTCAACGTCGCGGCGCTCCAGTGCCAGTTCGAACCGACATTGCTGACCGTCGGCAACTACAATGCCGCGCTGCTCGACCACAAGGACGAGCTGAAGGCGACGTGGGACACGCTGAACAAATATTTCATCCGCAACGCCAAGACCAAGCGGGAGGGGCTGGCCGCGCTCGATCAGTACGGCACCCGCACCTATTCCAGCTTCGCCACGGTCGCGTCGCAATATGGCTTCTGCCGCACTGCCGGATCGATCGGCCGCGACGCGCTGTTCGCGCCGCGGGGCAAGCTGGGCGACGTCGCGATTGCCCGCATGCGCGAACTCCGCAACAGCCTGGTGCCTTACGGCGAGCAGCGCTTTGCCCGCTACATCAACGCCACGCCCGTCACGCTGCCGCGCCTCGATCCGATCTGCTGGAACAAGAAGGGCGAGTGGGTCGTCAAGAAGTGCGGCGCCATCTCTTGGGGCCCCGACGCCACGCAGGTCGCCGCAGCTCGCTGACCGCACGCGCTGCCCCCTTCGCCGGAAGGGGGCGGTTCGGTCGCGCCGTGCCGGCAGCGAACCGCTCCTGGTCGACCCTGCAAAGGCAGGACCTCTTGCGCCAGCCACCCGGCACATGGCCGCCCGACCATATACACACCGTCAGCCCGAACCCGATCCGGGTATCGCGCGCTCCCCCGCCGCTATCGCAATCCCAGCATCTTGTGCGTCTGCAACGACAGCCGCCACCGCGGCCGTGCCATCACCAGGTCGATGCACGCCTGCTCGTGCGCGCCACCGGACCCCGCCTCGTCCAGCGGCTGGAGCAGCAGGTTGGCGAAGTCCCAGCTCTCCACCGCCGCCGGATCGATGCCGCTCTGCGGCCATACCAGCTTCAGCTCGTCGCCCTGCCGCTGGACCACCTCGCTTCCCGCCTTCGGGCTGATGCACACCCAGTCGATGCCCGGATGCGCCGCGATCGTGCCGTTGCTTTCGATCGCGATTATGAACCCCTCGGCATGCAGCGCCGCGACCAGCGCGTCGTCCACCTGCAGCATCGGCTCGCCCCCGGTCAGCACCACGAAGCGGCGCTCGCGATCGGTGCCCCAGAAGCCTGCCACCGCCGCGACCAGCGCCGCGGCATCGGCGAACCGGCCGCCGCCCAGCCCGTCGATCCCGACGAAATCGGTATCGCAGAACCGGCACACCGCGGTCGCCCGGTCCTGTTCGCGGCCCGACCACAGGTTGCATCCGGCGAAGCGGACGAACACCGCCCGCCGCCCGGCCTGCACCCCCTCACCCTGCAGGGTCAGGAACATCTCCTTGACGGCATAGCTCATCGTGCGTGGCTCAGGGGCGCACGGCGTAGGCCGTCGGATCCGCCACGCCGGCCTCGTCGAAGCCCTTGGCGCGCAGCCGGCAACTGTCGCACAGGCCGCAGTGCAGCCCGCCGGGCGCCGGATCGTAGCACGACCAGCTCAGCCCCAGGTCCAGCCTCAGCCGCGTTCCCTCGCGCACGATATCGGCCTTGGTCATGTGCTGGAGCGGCGCGTGGATATGGAACGGCTGGCCCTCCACCCCCGCCTTGGTCGCGAGTTCGGCAAGCCCCTCGAACGCGGCGATGAACTCGGGCCGGCAATCGGGATAGCCGGAATAATCCAGCGCGTTCACCCCGATGAACAGGTCGCGCCCGCCCGCCGCCTCGGCCCAGCCGAGCGCCAGCGACAGGAAGATCGTGTTGCGCGCCGGCACGTAGGTGACGGGGATGCCGCCGTCCTCCGCGGTGCCGAGGCCGTCCTTGGGCACGTCGATATCCGCGGTCAGCGCCGATCCGCCGAACGCCGACAGGTCCATCGGCATGACGACGTGGCGCTCGGCGCCCAGCGCATGCGCCACGCGCCGCGCCGCGGCCAGCTCGACATGGTGCCGCTGGTTATAGTCGATCGACAGGGCGAGCAGGCGGTACCCCGCTTCCCGCGCACGGGCGGCGGCGACCATCGAGTCGAGCCCGCCCGAGAGCAGCGCGACCGCAGGATTCTTGGGTGTCATGATGCGCCGCGCGCTAGTGCAACCGCGCCCAAAAAGAAAGGGCCGCGATCGCTCGCGGCCCCGAAGGAATATGGTGGGCCATGGGCCCATCAAGGGAGATAAACGTGCCGGTTCAGAGCACGGGAGTCGTCATGCGCCGCTTAACCTTACCAAAAGGTTAAGGAATCTGACCTGATCGGTCGAGCCGTGGCGGACGGGGGACGGACGGGCCGCCCCGCCCCGTCACGCCGCCGGCTCCAGCGTCTCCGCCACCACCGGGAACATGGTCGAGCAAAAGGCGCAGTCGACCTGGATCAGCCCGGCATCGTCGGCCATCTCGCGCCGCTCCTCGACCCCGAACTTGGCCAGCACGCCCAGGATGTGCTCCGGCGTGCAGCGGCACCCGCGCGACAGCGGGATGGACGCGAGCACGCGCACCTCGCTCTCCTCGTTGAACAGCCGCCACACCAGCGTCTCCAGCGGCAGCGCGGCATCGGCCAGCTCGTCGGCACCCATCGTCTGGCCGAGCGCCGCGACATGCTCCCATTCGGGGTGGTCCAGCTTGGTATGCAGCCGCTCGCGCCCGTCCTCGCCTTCGGGCAGATGCTGGAGCAGCAGCCCGCCCGCGACCGCGATACGCCCGTCCGCATCCCGCCCGAACCCGACCCTGACCAGCGTCGGGATCTGCTCCGACTGGACGAAATAGCTCTGCGCCGCCGCCGCCAGCGTGTCTCCGTCCAGCGGCACGATCCCCTGGTACCGCTCGCCCGTCGTCGCCAGGTCGAACGTGATCGCCAGATATCCCTGCCCGAACAACGCGAACAGCGTGGGCTGCTCGGGCGCCTCGGCCAGCCGGTCGGCATCGTACTGGATGTACCCGCGCACCTCGCCGCCGCGATAGTCGCAGACCAGCAGCTGGACGACGCCGGCCTCGGTCCGGGTCTGCATCGTCAGCTGCCCCGCCTCGTCCTTCAGCGTCGATCCGATCAGCGCGCACAGCGCCAGCGCCTCGGCCAGCAGCGCCTCGATCGCGGGCGGATAGTTGTGGGCGGACAGCACCGCCCGCATCGACGCGCCCAGCCGCACCACCCGCCCGCGCGCATGGCGATCGGGGATGGTGAAGCCCAGCGCACGATCGATGTCGGCGGCGATTGGGGTCGGGTCGGTCATGGTCAGGTCTCCGGCGCGATCCTCCTCGTCACCCCGGCAGGAACCGGGGTCTTTCGCGACATCATGAAAACGGTGCGGCGAGAGATGCCAGCCTGTGCTGGCATGACGGGAGGCGATGGACGCTATTTGGGAACCGGCCGATCCCCGATCAACCGATCTGCCCGAAGCACCAGCGCAGCACGCTCTTCTGCGCATGCAGCCGGTTCTCTGCCTCCGGCCAGATCAGCGACTGCGGTCCGTCGATCACCTCCGCCGTCACCTCCTCGCCCCGGTGCGCGGGCAGGCAGTGGAGGAACTTCGCATCGGGCTTGGCCAGCGCCATGAAGCTGCTGTCGACCTGATACGGGCCCAGCGCCTTCAGCTTGGCGTCGGCATGGTCCTGCCCCATCGAGATCCAGGTGTCGGTGACGACGATGTCGGCATCCTCCACCGCCTCGCGCGGGTCGGCGACGACGCGCGCGCGGCCGGACGCACGTACGATCGCCTCCTCCTCGGGATGGAAGCCCGGCGGGCAGGCGGCGACCACGTCGAACTGCATCAGCCCCGCCGCCTCGACGATCGAGGCCAGCACGTTGTTGCCGTCGCCCAGCCACGCCACCTTCAGTCCGGGCAGCGCCTTGCCGCTCTCGATGATGGTCAGCAGGTCGGCCATGATCTGGCACGGGTGCGACGTGTCGGTCAGCCCGTTGATGACCGGGACGGTCGCGTAATGCGCCATCTCCTCCAGCTTGGCATGCTCGTCGGTGCGGATCATGATCGCATCGACATAGCCGGACAGGACGCGCGCGGTGTCCGCCACGCTCTCGCCGCGGCCCAGCTGCATCGTGCCGCCGTCCAGCACGATAGACGTGCCGCCCAGCTGCCGGATCGCCATGTCGAACGACACGCGCGTACGGGTCGAGTTCTTCTCGAACACGCAGGCCAGCACATGGCCGGCCAGCGGCGCGTCGGCATCGACCCGCCCCCTCGGCCAGCCGGCGCGCGCCGCCTTGCGGTCCAGCGCATCGGCCAGCATCGCGGCGACGCCATCGCCGCCCGCATCGGTCAGGTTCAGGAAATGACGCATCATCCGTTCCTTCCAGATCCTCCTCCCGCCGGGAGGGGGGCTCCGATCAGTCGTCCGCGACCGGCACGTACACCCGCGCCGCCTCGGACAGTTTCTGGGTGAATTCCGCCACATGGCTCTCGTCGATCACCAGTGGCGGCAGGATGCGCACGACATTGTCGCCCGCCGCCACCGTCAGCAGCCCGTGATGGTCGCGGCAATGCGCCACGAAGCGGCGGCTGTCGCTCTTCAGCTTCAGCCCCAGCATCAGCCCGCGCCCGCGCACCTCGTGGAACAGGTGATCGTGGTTGGGGATCATCTGTTCCAGCGACTGGCGCAGCCGGTCACCCATCGCGGTCACGTTGTCCAGGAACCCGTCCGCCAGCATCACGTCCAGCACCGCCTCGCCGGCCGCCATCGCCAGCGGGTTACCGCCATAGGTCGATCCGTGCGTGCCCGCGACCATGCCCTTGGCCGCCCGTTCGGTCGCCAGGCAGGCGCCCAGCGGAAAGCCGCCGCCGATGCCCTTGGCCACCGCCATGATGTCGGGCGCGATGCCCAGATGCTCGTGCGCGAACATCCGGCCGGTGCGCCCGTATCCGCACTGCACTTCGTCGAACACCAGCATCAGGCCCAGCTCGTCGCACCTGGCGCGCAGCCCCTTCAGGAACGCGTCGGACCCCACCATCAATCCGCCCTCGCCCTGGATCGGCTCGACCAGGAACCCCGCGGTCTCATCGTCGACCAGCGCCAGCGCGGCTTCCAGGTCGTTGAACGGCGCATATCTGAACCCGGGCAGCAGCGGCTCGAACCCGTCGCGCATCTTGGCCTGATTGGTCGCCGAGATCGTGCCCAGCGTCCGCCCGTGGAACGCGTTGTTGAACGTGATCAGCGTGTTGCGCTGCGGATTGCCCTCGGCATAATGGAAGCGGCGCGCGGTCTTGATCGCGCATTCCACCGCCTCGGCACCCGAATTGGTGAAGAACACCGTGTCGGCGAACGTCGTATCGACCAGCCGCTCAGCCAGATGCTCGCCCTGCGGGCTGCCATACAGGTTCGATACGTGCATCAGCGTCGCCGCCTGATCGGCGATCGCCTTCACCAGATGCGGATGGCCATGGCCCAGCGCGTTGACGGCGATGCCGCTGGCGAAGTCGAGATACTGCTGCCCGTCCTCGCCATACAGATAGACACCCTCCCCTCGGACCGGACGCACCCCGCACCGTGGGTAGACGGGCATGAGCGGCGTGATGGTCACGGTAGAGCCTCCTCCAAACGAGAAAGGGCGGCCCGTGTCAGGCCGCCCGGACCGCCTGATACCGGCACCGGGGGCCCAGCGTCAATGTCAGCGCAGCACCGCCATCGTATCCGCCACCCGCACGTCGTGCATCATGCCCAGATACGCCTCGAAATACGGCTTGTGCGACGCGCCGACGATCGCCAGCGTCCGCGCACCCGGCCGCCGCGCCATGACGCTGCGGATATTGGCGACCATGCGCAGGTTGCGCGTCTCCCACCAGCCGACATAGCGGCGGCCATATTCCCCGGCCCCGCGATCCTTCAGCGCCGCACCGAAATCGCTGTCGAAGACGATCCGGCCGGCCGTTGGCGCATTGTAGCTGCGGTACAGCGCCATCGTCCCCGCCGGCGTCCCCAGCTTCGCCGACAGCGCCTCGTCGGCCTGGCGCCGGGCGGTCAATGCCGGGTTCTGCCAGATCCGGTTCAGCGCCTCGCCGAATTTCGGATCGTCGCCGACCTCGTCGTCGGCGGTATGATCGTCGGCCGGCCAGACGCGGTCGAGCCCCAGCCGCGCGGCCAGCGGCGCGGCGATCAGATAATCCTCGTTGTTGCGCACCTCGACCCTGGCCAGCCGGTCGGCCAGCGGCTGGGTCAGCCCGTCGCCCGTACGCCGCTCCGCCGGCGGCAGCCTCAGCCATTGTACCAGCGCCGAGGTGCCGTCCCCCGCCGCCAGCATCACCGCCGCCAGCCGCCGCCGCTGGGCCGGCGTCGCCCTCGGCGGCAGCGCCGCGAGCAGGCGTTCCATCTCGATCGTCGCGGCCGGCATGTCGAGACCGGTGGCCAGCCGCGCCGGCGTCTCGTCCCAGCAATAGGTCTTGGCGGCATCGGGATGCAGCGGGGCGTAGCGGCGCAGATACTCGCACTCAGCGCCGGACAGGCTTTCGGTCGTGATGAACTGCGGCTTCCATGCCGCCAGCCGGTCGAGCAGCGGCGCTAGGTCCACCGGCCGGAAACTGGCCGGCAGGCCCGACAGGTGCGCCGTGCCCAGCACCAGCACCTCCCCGGCCGCCTCGCCCTTCAGCGCACCGGGATCGAACCGCTGCGCCGCCGCCGACGCGAACGCCAGCACGCCTGCCGCCGCGATGCCCGTCATCAAGCCCGCCGCCATTCGAAACCACCGCATCGCACACCCCCCTTGATCGCCTGATTGACCGGCGGTATCGCTGCCGTGTATTATTATGTCAACACACTGAGGAACCGCCATGGCTGCCCCCTCTCCCTGGACGCATCACCGCCGCGCAGATGTGGCCGACGATATCGATTTCGAGATCAAGGGTCAGGAACTCCAGTTCGTCGAGATCGAGCTCGATCCGGGCGAGAGCGCCGTGGCGGAGGCCGGGGCGATGGTGTGGAAGGATGCCGCCATCCAGATGACCACCGTCTTCGGCGACGGCTCAAGCGATCAGGGCGGTGGCTTCATGGGCAAGCTGCTCGGCGCGGGGAAGCGGCTGGTGACGGGCGAAAGCCTGTTCACCACGGTCTTCACCCATCATGGCCACGGCAAGGCGCGCGTCGCCTTCGCCTCGCCCACGCCCGGCTCGATCCTGCCGCTCAACCTGCGCGATCTGGGCGGCACGCTGATCTGCCAGAAGGATTCCTTCCTCGCCGCCGCCAGGGGCGTGTCGATCGGCGTCCATTTCCAGCGCAAGGTGATGACCGGGCTGTTCGGTGGAGAGGGCTTCATCATGCAGCGGCTGGACGGCGACGGCTGGGTCTTCGTCCAGATGGGCGGCACCGTGGTCGAACGTCGGCTCGCTCCCGGCGAGGAACTCCATGTCGATACCGGCTGCCTCGCCGCGCTCACCCCCGACGTCGATTTCGATCTCGTCACCGTCGGCGGGATCCGAACCATGTTCGGCGGCGGCGAAGGTGTCTTCTTCGCCCGCCTGCGCGGCCCCGGCCGCGTCTGGATCCAGTCGCTGCCCTTCTCCCGTCTGGCCGGCCGGATGATGGCGGCGGCAGGCAGCCGTGGCGGCCAGAACCGTGGCGAGGGATCGGCGCTGGGCGGCCTCGGCGACTTCATCGGCGGCAACGACTGACATCGTTCAAGCAACCGCTGCATTCCAACTGCGTGCTCCTGCGCAAGCAGGAGCCCAGGGCCACGAGCCCGACCGGCATTGTTCGACCAATCGCGGGTTCGCCGAAGCGCAGGCCGAAGCGGACTTGCGCGCACATCGCACCCGGGCCAGGGACGACGGAAAGGCGCGTCGCCCGCATGTCCTACACTACCCCATCCGGGGTAAGGATCGGCGATGCGCCAGGCGTCCCATCCCGCCCCGATCGCTCCCGCCCGCTTGCGACAGCTTTCCTGTCACAACCTTCGCACGACTTGCGACAGGAAAGCTGTCGCAACTTACCCGGTAGCCACCATCTCGCCGCACGTCTCACATCTTCGTCGCAAGCCGTTGATCGCGTTACCGGACGCACGTCGCCGCGGCCCGGCCCGCACCCCGGCCCGAACCCGTCGCAATCCACAACTTCCTCAACATTCGCGCCGCCGCATCCCCGTGCAGGACGGCGACCGGGCGGCTGCGTCAGGCGTCCAGCGCTTCCTCGTCCAGCCGCGCTGCATTCTCTTGGATGAAGGCAAAGCGATGCGCCGGGTTGGTCCCCATCAGCCGGTCGACCAGATCCTTCACCCCTGCCCGCTCCTCATATTCCTGCGGCAGGGTGATGCGGATCATCGACCGCGTTTTCGGGTCCATCGTCGTCTCGCGCAGCTGGATCGGGTTCATCTCGCCCAGCCCCTTGAACCGCGCCACCTCGACCTTCTTGCCCCGAAACGCCGTCCGCTCCAGCTCGGCCCGGTGCGCGTCGTCGCGCGCGTACAGGCTCTTCGCGCCGACAGTCAGCCGGTACAGCGGCGGCTGGGCCAGATACAGGTGCCCGCGCCGGACCAGGTCGGGCATCTCCTGGAAGAAGAACGTCATCAGCAGCGTCGCGATATGCGCGCCGTCGACATCGGCGTCGGTCATGATCACGATCCGCTCGTACCGCAGCGCGTCGGGCTGGCATTCCTTGCGCGTGCCGCAGCCCAGCGCCTGGATCAGGTCGGCGATCTCCTGATTGGCGACGATCTTGGCAGAGGTGGCGGAGGCGACGTTCAGGATCTTGCCGCGGATCGGCAGGATCGCCTGCGTCTTGCGGTCGCGCGCCTGCTTGGCGCTGCCGCCGGCCGAATCGCCCTCGACGATGAACAGCTCGGTACCCGCGGGCGAATCGGCGGCGCAATCGGTCAGCTTGCCGGGCAGGCGCAGCTTGCGCGCGCTGGTCGCGGTCTTGCGCTTCACCTCGCGTTCGGCCTTGCGCCGCAGCCGCTCGTCCATCCGGTCGAGGACATAGCCGAGCAGCGCCTTGCCGCGCTCCATGTTGTGGCTCAGCCAATGGTCGAAATGGTCGCGCATCGCCTTCTCGACCAGCCCGGCCGCCTCGGGGCTGGTCAGCCGATCCTTGGTCTGGCTCTGGAACTGCGGCTCGCGGATGAAGACGGACAGCATCAGTTCGCTGCCGACCATCACGTCGTCGGCGCTGATCTCCTTGGCCTTTTTGTTGTTCACCAGCTCGCCGAACTGGCGCAGGCCACGGACCAGCGCCTGGCGCAGCCCCTGTTCATGGGTGCCGCCATCGGGCGTCGGGATGGTGTTGCAGTACCAGCTATAGCTGCCGTCGCTCCACAGCGGCCAGGCGACGGCCCACTCCACCCTGCCCTGATCGCCCGGAAAATCCTGTCTCCCCGCGAAGCACTCCGCCGTCGCGCATTCGCGGCCGGCGATCTGCTCCTTCAGGTGGTCGGCCAGCCCGCCCGGAAACTGGAACACCGCCTCGCCCGGCGTGTCGCCCTCCACCAGCGACGGGTCGCAGTGCCAGCGGATCTCGACGCCCGCGAACAGATACGCCTTCGATCGCGCCAGCCGGTACAGCCGAGCCGGCTTGAACGACAGCTCGGGCCCGAAGATCTCGGTGTCGGGCGTGAACGCCACCGACGTGCCGCGCCGGTTCGGTGCCGCGCCGACATGCTCCAGCGGTCCCAGCGTCTGCCCGCGCGCGAAGCGCTGGCGATACAGTTGCCGGTCGCGCGCCACCTCGACCACCGTGTCCGACGACAGCGCGTTCACCACCGACACGCCCACGCCGTGCAAGCCGCCCGACGTCGCATAGGCTTTCCCCGCGAACTTGCCGCCCGAATGCAGCGTCGACAGGATCACCTCCAGCGCCGACTTGTCCGGGAACTTGGGATGCGGGTCGACCGGGATGCCGCGGCCGTTGTCGACGATGGTCAGCCGGTTGCCGGGTTCCAGCGTCACCTCGATCCGGGTGGCGTGGCCGGCGACGGCCTCGTCCATCGCATTGTCCAGCACCTCGGCGGCCAGATGGTGCAGTGCGCGTTCGTCGGTGCCCCCGACATACATGCCGGGGCGGCGGCGGACGGGCTCCAGCCCCTCCAGCACCTCGATCGACGAGGCGTCGTATGCGGTGGTCGGCGTCTGCGACGCCGCGAACAGGTCGGATGACATGGCCGCATCATGGAACAAAACGGCGCCATGCGCCAGCATCGGGCAACGGTCGTGGCTGTGGCCGAAGAGACACATGCAGGTGGCAAAGCGCAGCGGGGAGGATATTTCGGCGCCGCTCTCCCGTTTCTGCGCACACCTGCATCAATCTCGGAGAACCCATGCGTACGATCATGCTCGCCGGCGCGGCCTTCGCTGCCGTCACTGCCGCTCCCGCTCTGGCGCAGGAGACGACTGCGGACGCTCCTTTCTCGGGCATCTATGTCGGTGCGGCCGGCGGCTATGACGTCCAGTCGAACGATGTTGGCTCGCGCATCCTGTTCGACCGCAATCTCGACGGCAACTTCAACGACAGCGTCCTGACCGGCGCCGGCGGCAATGCGTTCGCGCCCGGCTTCTGCAACGGCGCCGCCCGCACCCAGCTGGCGCCCCAGAACGGCGGATCGTGCCGCAACGACAAGGACGGCTGGGCCTATTACGGCCGCGTCGGCATGGACGCACAGCGCGGCAACATCGTCGTCGGCGCGGTCGGCGAATTCGGCAAGTCCGAGATCACCGACAACGTCACCGCCTTCTCCGGCACGCCCGCCAGCTACGTCATGTACCGCAACGTGAAGTGGGAAAGCTCGATCCGCGGCCGTGCCGGCTACGCCGTCGACACGACGCTGTTCTACGGCACGTTCGGCGCCGGCTATGCCCGGATCGACCGCGCCTTCCGCTCGTCGCAGTCGACCAACACCTTCGACGGCACCGGCAAGCGCAACCAGTGGGGTATCCTGGGCGGCGGCGGCATCGAGCAGAAGCTCGGCCGCAACATCTCGTTCGGCATGGAATACATGTTCCACCAGTACCAGGACAACGACTACCGCGTCCGTGTCACAGGTCCGGCCGGCACCCCCTTCACCAATGCGGCGAACGGCGGCACCACGGCGGGCACCGACTTCCGCCGCTCGGACGACAAGTTCCGCTGGCACTCGATCCGCGCCACCGCGGCGTTCCGCTTCTGAGGCGGCGGGTGGGCCCTAGCAGGGTCCACCCCAGCCCGGCCTGCGACGCAGCGCGCCGAATCCGAAAACGAGGACACCCGCCGGGAGCGATCCCGGCGGGTGTCTCTTTATCGATCGAAAGCCGCGTTCAGCGGACCCGCGGGCCACCGAAAGGCAATGGCGGCGGCGGCCGACGATCGCGCCGGGGCAGCTGCGCCTGATACGCGTGGCCGCAGTGATCGACGCAGTACGGGAAGCCGGGATTGACCTTCTCGCCGCAGAAATGAAAGTCCGGCTCCCCCGGATGACCCAACGGCCATTTGCAGATGCGGTCATTCAGGTCGAGCAGGCTCGTCTTGCCGGCGATCTCCGGCGCCGGCTTGGCCGGCACCAGCCGCCGCGGCGGGGCCGGCGCGATCGGCGGCTGCTGCTCGCCGGGAGCCTGGCGCAGAAACCCGCCCGGCCCGACAGATCGCAGGATCGGCTGTGGCGCCTTCACCGCCACGGGTGCCGCCTCGACGGCGACCTCGTCCTCTTCCTCGTCGATCTCCTCGACCGGCTCGGGCGCGGGCGTTGCCGGTGCCGCCTCGACGACGGGCTCGGGCGCCGCAGGCGCTTCCACGGCCGCGGCCGGCTCGCTGGTCTTCACCGGCGAGGGACGCGCCTGAAGGCCCAGGCGGTGCGCCTTGCCGATCACCGCGTTGCGGCTGACGCCGTCGCCCAGTGCGTCGGCGATCTGGCTGGCGGTCTGCCCGGCCTCCCACATCGTCTTGAGCGTGTGGATCCGCTCGTCGGTCCAGGACATCGTACTTCCTCGCAAAGACACCCGATCAAAGGCCCGGATTGCAGCCAGCGTCCACAGCGGTTACGCGCTGTGACGATGAGCAGCCAGCCCCCCATCGGCGAAATTCAGGCATATGACCGGGAACCCGGCGTGCCCGTCATCCGGAACATCAACTGGGGCGGCCTACGCACGCTCTATATCAAGGAGGTGCGCCGGTTCTTCAAGGTGCAGCTCCAGACGATCTGGGCGCCGGCGATCACGACGCTGCTGTTCCTCGTCATCTTCACGGTCGCGCTTGGCGGTCGCCACGCCGTGCCGGTCGGTGGGCGCCAGATCCCGTTCGCCGATTTCATCGCGCCGGGCCTGATCGTCATGGGCATGCTCCAGAACGCATTCGCCAACGCCAGCTTCTCGCTGCTCGTCGGCAAGATCCAGGGTACGATCGTCGATTACCTGATGCCGCCGCTCTCCACCGCCGAACTGCTGGCCGCACTGGTCGGCGGAGCGGTGACAAGGGCGATCCTGGTCGGCTGCGCGGTCGGGCTGGCGATGGCGCTGTGGCCCGGCGTCCACGTGACCCCGCATGCACCGCTCGCGATTCTGTGGTTCGGCATCCTCGGCTCGACCTTCCTCGCCCTGCTCGGCGTGCTGACATCGATCTGGGCGGAGAAGTTCGACCACGCGGCCGCCGTCACCAACTTCGTCGTCGCGCCACTATCGCTGCTGTCGGGCACCTTCTACTCGGTCGATGCCCTCGCCCCGACCTGGCGGGCGATCAGCCACGCCAACCCGTTCTTCTACATCATCTCCGGCTTCCGTTACGGCTTCCTCGGCATCGCCGATTCGCCGGTCATGTTCGGTGCGATCGTCGTGCTGGCGATCGACGTGGCGCTGGGGCTGACCTGCTACGCCCTGCTGAAGCGCGGCTGGCGGCTGAAGAACTGAGGTCGCCGGACCGCTGCCGGTCGGAAGGTAAGGCTAAGGTAAGGCCAAGAACGTTACCGCGCGCAGGCTAACGGCCGCCGAGGAAGGTGAAGCACGACACTGTCAAAGAGCGTGCGGCGGCATATAGCGTATCGGATAGAGTGTAGGACACGGCCGCCTTTGCACGGTGCCTGACTTCCGGCGCGCGACGATCAGGCCAGTCCGTGTGGCGTTCCGCGTTCCTGGGCGCCGGTTAAAGTGTGATCCATCTAGGCTGTATCACTCACAGCAACCACCCCGGCGAAGGCCGGGGTCCAGCGGACGGGCGGCAGAGAGGGGCGTTTTGCATCGTCAAGCCGGCCATTCCAACTGGACCCCGGCCTCCGCCGGGGTGGCGCTTCATCCCGATTGAATCGCACTCTAGCCGGCCAACGCCTCGACGAGCGCCCGCACCTTCTTCTGGCGCCATTGCGGCGTCGGCGCGACGAGCCAATAGCCAGATCGCGACGGCGCCGGATCGCCCAGCGCCACCAGTCGTCCGCTCGCCAGATCGTGCGCAGCCAGCAGTTCGGGCACGGTCGCACGGCCGAGCCCGGCCGCCGCCGCATCGATCGCCAGCCCCGCATCGGCGACCCGCACGGGCGCGGACGGGTCCTCGGGACCACCGGGCCAGCCGATCGCGGTATCCGCACCGCCCTGCGGCCGCGCGACCGTCACCAGTCCCTCTGACTCGATCGCCTCGCCCTCATGCTCGCCCGGCCCCTCACCCCAGCGGATCGCCAGATCGAGGTTGGCCTGGGTGAAATCCGCCTCCTCGTCCGCGGACAGCAGGACGAAACGCAGCTCCGGGTCTCCCGCCGCGATCCGTGCCAGCCGTGGCATCAGCCACTTCTCGGTCAGGTCGCGCGGCGCGGCGATGGTCAGCGACTTGGAAGACTGCCCCGCCTGCATCGCGCGCACCGCCTCCTCGAACTGAAGGAAGCCGTCGCGCAGCGGCGCCAGCCCCGCCTCTCCCTCAGGCGTCAGTTCCAGCCCGCGCGTGGTGCGGCGGAACAGGACGACGCCCAGCGTATCCTCCAGTGCGCGGATCTGTTGCCCGACCGCAGCCGGCGTCACCGCCAGTTCGTCCGCCGCGCGGGTGAAGGACAGGTGCCGCGCCGCCGCATCGAGCACGCGCAACCCATTCAGCGGAAGGTGGGTGCGCTTCATACCGCCGCCCTCACTGTGCCACCGCCGGTGCGATCAGGGCGAAGCGTGGGATCGTCACGTCGAACGTCCCGCCATCTTCCGCCACCATGCGGTAACTGCCCTGCATCGCCCCGGTCGGCGTCGCCAGCGGGCAGCCGGAGACATAGTCGAAACTGCCGCCCGGCTCGATCAGGGGCTGTTCGCCGACCACGCCCTCTCCCTCGACCGAGTGGCGGGCGCCGCGACCGTCGGTGATGATCCAGTGCCGCGTCAGCAGTTGCACCGCAGCCGTACCCTCGTTCTCCAGCCGGATATGATAGGCCCAGAACCACCGACCCCGTGCCGGTTCCGACTGTTCCGCCAGATAGCTGACCGAGACCCGGACGGTGACACCCTGCGTCGTCGCGGCATGGGGAAAAAGCGCCTTCACCGGCGGACCTTACAGCCCCACCCGGGACAATGCCCGGTCGAGATCGGCGATCACGTCGTCGGCATCCTCCAGCCCGACGTTCAGGCGCAGCATACCCTCGCCGATCCCCATCTCCTCGCGCTTGTCGACCGCGACACTGGAATGGGTGGTGGAGGCGGGATGCGTCATCAGCGACCGCGAATCGCCGATGTTGTTCGAGATGTCGATCAATTCCAGCGCATCGAGCAGGCCGTGCGCCTGCTCGCGCCCGCCATCCAGTTCGAGTGCGAAGATCGGGCCCGAGGCCGACATCTGCCGCATCGCCAGTTCGTGCTGGGGATGGCTGGGCAGACCCGGATGCAGGACGCGCGGCACCCGACCCTCCAGGAAGCCGCCGACCTTCACGGCATTCTCGGATTGACGACGGATCCGCAGGTCGAGCGTCTCCAGCCCCTTCAGGACGACCCAGGCATTGAACGGCGACAGCGTCGGCCCGGTGTTGCGCGTGAACGGCAGCAGCGTGTTGTCGATGAAATCCTGCGTGCCGCACACCGCGCCGGCGAGCACACGGCCCTGTCCGTCCATCATCTTGGTCGCGGAATAGGCGACCACGTCCGCCCCGAACTCCATCGGCCGCTGCAGGGCGGGTGTCGCGAACGCATTGTCGACCACGGTCGTGATCCCGCGTTCCCGCGCGATCCCGCACACCGCCGCCAGATCGACCACGTCCATCGTCGGATTGGCCGGCGTCTCGAAGAAGAAGACCTTGGTCTCCGGCTTCACCGCATCGAGAAAAGCCTGCGGATCGCGGGCGTCGACCACGGTGGTGGCGATGCCGAACTTCGGCAGCAGCGTGTCGGTCAACCAGCGGCACGAGCCGAACGCCGCCCGCCCGCCGACCAGATGGTCGCCGGTCTGCAACTGGCACAGCAGCGCCGCCGTCATCGCCGCCATGCCGCTCGCCATCGTCCGGCAGGCCTCGGCACCCTCGAGCAGGGCGATCCGCTCCTCCAGCATCTCGACCGTGGGATTCTGGAGCCGAGAATAGGTCATCCCGACCTGCTCGCCCGCGAACCGCGCCGCGGCATCGCCGGCACAATCATAGGCATAGCCGGAGGTCAGGAACAGCGCCTCCGACGTCTCGCCATATTCGGAACGGGCGGTCCCGCCGCGGATCGCCTGCGTCGCGGGCTTCCATGTCGAGGTGATCGAGCGATCCTGGCCGGTCTTGCGCTTCATGGCTGCGCGCTTTGCCCCCTCCGCCGCGGCCTTGCAAGCGACGCGCGAAACGGGAACAAGCCGCAGGTGCCCGCCATCCTCCGCCGCCCCCTGCCCGTTGCCCTGCTGATCGGCGCGTTCGCACAGGCGCTGTTCGCGTGGCGACTGACGATCCCGCACATCCTGGTGTTCGACGAGGTCCATTACGTCACGGCCGCGCGCAAGTTGCTGGCGCTGGAGGGCCCGACCAACATCGAGCATCCGCTGCTCGCCAAATCGCTGATCGCTGCGGGCATCCTGCTGTTCGGCCACACGCCGCTCGGCTGGCGCGCGCTGTCCAGCATCGCGGCCACCGCCGTCGTGCTGGGCGTGTTCGCCATCCTGTGGCTGGGTCTCGGACGGATGCGGCCGGCGGTGATCGGGGCCGTTTCGGTGATCTTGGGCTTCACCGTGTTCGTGCAGGCGCGCATCGCCATGCTCGACGGGTTCATGGCCGGCTTCGTCGTGACCGGGGCAGCCTGCCTGCTTTGGTCGATGCGTGGCCGCGGCGCGCAGGTTTGGCGACGATGGGCGGCGGGTGCCATCATGCTGGGGCTCGCCACCGGCTGCAAATGGACCGCCGCGCCCTATGTGGCGTTCGCCGCGATCGCCCTGATCCTGCTGAAGCACCGGCGACCCGATCGCTGGAAGGGGATGGGCGTGCTGCCGGCGCTGACTGTTCTGGGCACGCTGAGCGTCGCCACCTATCTGCTCACCTTCGCCCCCGCCTTCTTCTATGCGTCGGAGGCGCTGACGCTGGATCGGCTCATCCCGTTCCAGCTGACCATGTACCGGCAGCAGGTGCAGGTCCTGCCGCCGCATACCTATCAATCGGTATGGTGGACCTGGCCGTTCGATATCCGGCCGATCTGGTATCTCTATGAACAGGTCGACGGGGCGCAGCGCGGCATCCTGATGATCGGCAACCCCGCGATCATGTGGGGCGGGCTGGTCGCCGTTGCGGCATGCGCGATCGGCTGGACGCGCACCCGCGATGTCCGGCTGGGCGTGGCGGCGGGGCTGTGGATCGGCAGCTTCGCGATCTGGCCGGCGATCCCGAAATCGCTGGGGTTCTTCTATTACTATTATCTGCCGAGCATCTGGCTGGCGGTGTCGATCGCGGTCGCGTTCGATCACTGGCGCGAGCGGCTGCGGGACTGGGACGAGGTTTTCCTGATGCTCGCGGCCGGGCTGTTCGTGTATTTCTACCCCATCCTGTCCGCCGCACCACTGGCGGGGCCGCGCAGTTTCGAGCGGTGGATGTGGCTGTCGACCTGGCCGTGAACGACGTGTCGCCTACGCCTCGGCCGTCTCCAGTCCCGCCAGCACCGCCGCGGTCATCGCGTCGGTCGACATCGTGCCGCCAAGATCGGCCGTCCGTGCCCCGCCGGCGATCGCCGCCGCTACCGCCCCCTCGATCCGGACTGCCGCAGCCGGGCGATCCAGCGAGTGGCGGAGCATCATCGCCGCCGACAGGATCGCCGCACAGGGATTGGCCCGGCCCTGCCCCGCGATGTCGGGCGCCGAGCCGTGGATCGGCTCGTACAATCCCTTGGCATCGGTATCGAGCGCGGCGGACGGGAGCATGCCGATCGAGCCCGCGCACATCGACGCCTGGTCGGACAGGATGTCGCCGAAAAGGTTGCCGGTGACGATCGTGTCGAACTGCCCCGGATCGCGCACCAGCTGCATGGCGGCATTGTCGACATACATGTGGGACAGTTCCACGTCGCGATAGTCGCGCGCCACCTCGTTCACCACGTCGCGCCACAGCTGCGACGTTTCGAGCACATTTGCCTTGTCGACCGACAGCAGCTTGCGGCGACGCGTGCGCGCGGTTTCGAACCCCACGCGAGCGATCCGGGCGACCTCCACCTCGTCGTAGCGCATCAGGTCGTGCCCCTCGCGCAAGCCGGTGCTGGTGAAGCCGCGGCCCTTCTCGCCGAAATACACGTCGCCGACCAGTTCGCGCACGATCACCAGATCGATCCTGCGCGCGATCTCCGGCTTCAGCGCGGACGCGTCCTCCAGCCCTGCGAACAGGCGGGCCGGGCGCAGGTTGGCGAACAGCTTCAGCGACTTGCGCAGGCCCAGGATCGCCTGTTCCGGCCGCATCGCGCGCTCCAGCGCATCGAAGTCGGGATCGCCGACCGCGCCGAACAGGACCGCGTCCGCGCGATGCGCCAGTTCCAGCGTTTCCGGCGGGAGCGGATGCCCCTGCGCCCGGTAGGCCGCGCCACCGACCAGTCCCTCTTCATAGGTCAGGTCGGGGGCGACCACATCGAGCACCCGGCGTGCGGCAGCGACGACTTCGGGTCCGATGCCGTCACCGGCGAGCAGCGCAATCATGGTCATGATGCGGCCATTGCCGGGCAGGGCGCGATCACGCAACCGCTCTCTTCAACCGTTCCACCAGCCGCTCACGCGCGGCGAGCGGGGCCGCCCGGCGATCGATCAGGATATCGCGCGCCAGAAAGTGCCCGGTCAGGCGCAGCCCGTCGAGCAGCGCGGCGCCATCGGGCTGGCCACCGTGGCGGACGAACGCGGGCAGCGGCAGCAACTGGCGCTCGTACCCCGCCGCTGCCGACCGGCCGACCGCGGCGGCGCTGCGCGGGCTGACGAAGTCGAGGTCGGCGTCGCCGCCGGTGACGACGCATCGATCCAGATCCAGGCCGAACCCCAGTTCGGCCAGCACCAGCAACTCGAACCGCACCAGCCCTCCCGCCCATCCCCGGGCGGCGGGTGCCGCCTCGATCGCGCGCAGAACGCCGTCCAGACCGTCGTACAGCCGGGGATAAGGCTGCTCCTCGGGCAAGGCAGCGGCCGCCAGCGCGGTGAGCCACTCGATCGCCGCTGCCGCCAATGGCTCTCCGTGCAGCGCCGCCCGGCTGTGGAGCGGCTCCAGCGTCATCGCCGCCAGCTGCTCCGCCGTTCTCGCGCGCCACTCGCCCCGCACGGCGTTGCCCGGCTGCAGCACCGGCCGCAACTGGCGCGAGCGCCCGCCCCTGACATAACCGGGGCGAACGCCGTCATTTCGGGTGAGTGCGCGCACGACGCTGCCATGCTCGCCATGCGCGCGGACCGACAGGATGATGGCATCGGCAGCGAGGTGCATCGCCCCAGATATAGCGAGCCTGTGACCCGTTACACCATGATGCCGTCGTTCGACCGCTCCTCAGCGTGCGTGATAGAAGTCGTAGACCTGCTGGGCCACCGCCGCCGACACGCCGGGCGCCTTTTGCAGATCCTCAAGGCTGGCGTTCCGCACGGCGCGACCCGTGCCGAAATGCATCAGGAGCGCCTTCTTGCGCGCAGGACCGATGCCCGGCACCTCGTCGAGCGGCGATGCGCCGATCGCCTTCGCCCGCTTCTCGCGGTGAGCGCCGATCGCGAAGCGGTGAACCTCGTCGCGGAGACGCTGGAGGTAGAACAGGACAGGCGCGTTCACCGGCAGGGTCAGTTCGCGCCCGTCCATCAGGTGGAATACCTCCCGCCCCTCACGCCCGTGATTCGGCCCCTTGGCGACGCCGACCATGCACACATCCTCGATGCCGAGATCCTCCAGCACGGCCTTTGCCGCGTTCAACTGGCCGCGGCCACCGTCGATCAGCACCAGATCGGGCCATTCGCCGCTGTCGCGATCGGGATCCTCCGCCTGCGCGCGGGAAAAGCGGCGCTGGAAGACCTCTCGCATCATCGCGAAGTCGTCGCCCGGCACAGTGTCCTTGTTGCGGATGTTGAACTTGCGATACTGGCCCTTGCGGAACCCCTCGGGCCCGGCGACGACCATCGCCCCCAGTGCGTTGGTGCCCTGGATGTGGCTGTTGTCGTACACCTCGATCCGGTCCGGCGGTTCGGGCAGGTCGAACAGGTCGGCCACCTCGCGCAGCAGCCTGGCCTGGGTCGTGCTCTCCGCCAGTCGACGCTCCAGCGCCTCAATCGCGTTCCGCCGGGCCTGTACCATCAGGCGCCGCCGGTCTCCCCGCTGCGGCACGGACAGCGCGATCTTGTATCCCGCCGCGTCGCCCAGCGCTTGGGCGAGCAGTTCCGCCTCCGCCAGATCACGGTCGAGCAGGATCGTGCGGGCGGGCGGCACCTCCTCGTAGAACTGGGTGAGGAAGCTGGTCAGAACCTCGTCCTCGGGCACGTCGGCGGTGTGCGACGGGAAGAAGCTGCGATGGCCCCAGTTCTGCCCACCGCGGATGAAGAACGCCTGGATGCCGATCAGCCCGTCCTTGCACGCCAGCGCGAAAATGTCGGCGTCGCCAACCCCCTCGGCGTTGATCGCCTGCGTACCCTGAACGAAGGTCAGCGCCTTCAGCCGGTCGCGCAGCAGGGCGGCCAGTTCGAAGTCCATCGCTTCGGCCGCAGCCTGCATCTGCGCGCCCAGCTTGGCCTGAACCTGGGTCGACTTTCCGGCCAGGAAGTCCTTCGCGTCGCCGACCAGTTCGGCATAGCCGTGCTTGTCGATCCGGCCGACGCAGGGCGCCGAGCACCGCTTGATCTGGTAGAGCAGACACGGCCGGTCGCGGGTCTTGAAGAAACCATCGGTGCAGGAGCGTAGCAGGAACAGCTTCTGCAGCGCATTCAGCGTGTTGTTGACGCTGCCCGCACTAGCGAAGGGACCGTAGTAGTTGCCGACCGCGCGCCGTGCGCCGCGGTGCTTCTGCACCCGCGGAAAGTCGCTGTCGGCCCGCAACAGGATGAACGGGAAGCTTTTGTCGTCGCGTAGCAGGACGTTGTAGGCAGGCCGGTAGCGCTTGATCAGCTGCGCCTCGAGCAGCAGCGCCTCCGCCTCGTTGTTGGTCGTGACGATCGTCATCGAGCGGGTCTGGGAGACCATGCGCTGGAGCCGCTTGGGCAGCGCCTTGATCTGCGTGTAATTGGCGACCCGCTGCTTCAGCGAGCGCGCCTTGCCGACATACAGCACCTCGCCCCGCGCATCCTGCATCCGGTACACGCCCGATCGCTGGGGCAGTGTGTTCAGTACGTTGCGGATCGCCGCGACGCCGGCGTCCAGATCCGGGGTATCGGACCCGCGGATCGTGAACATGGCCTTTTCTTCGTTGAAGCGGTCGGTGGTGGGCGTTGCCATAACGCCCATCTAGGACTCGATACCCGCCGCCGCTACCTCCGACGATGCACGATTACCGACCGGGAGCGGCACCGGCGGGGTCGAAGGGGGCGGGTTCGTCGGCCGGGCTGGTCAGCGCCCAGAACGGATCCCGATCCGCCAACGGCGCGATCGGCGGGGCGCCGTCAGCCATGCGTGGTCCGGCGACGGCATGGAGAGCGAGATGATCGGCGAGCGACTCCGTCGGCGCCAGCCATGGATCATCGCGAGCGGCCGACGGCGCCGCTCCGATCGCAGCTTGCCGGGTCTGATCGATCAGGCCTTCTTCGCCGGCGCGGCTGGTACCCAGCACGGCGGTGCCGGCGGCGATGAACAGGCCGATTGCCATGCCCACCGCAATGGCATCATAAGGTCTACGCCGGCCGGCCCTGCCCATCATTCATCCACTCCGTGGCCGCCGCGCTGTCATGTCGCGGCGATCCTGTCGGGGATATTGTCATACCAGCGGGCCCGCTGGTCAAGTCGTCGTCATCAAAAGCTTCTACGACGAAAGTACTGGCGCAGGTCGTCAGTTAGGGCGAGCAAGCCCGGTGATGGCGCGATCCACCATCGCGCGATCCGCGTTCGCGTCATGATGCTCGGCGATCAGCAGGCCCGCCGCCTTGGCCGCGGCATCGGCCGCCCGCATCCGGACCTCCGCGATCGCGGCGCGCTCGGCGGCCGCGATCTTCCCCTCGGCCATCCGGGCACGCCGCTCCATCAGCGCCTCGGCATCTGCCTTCGCCTTGACGACGATGGCGTGCGCCTCCTGATGAGCGTGGGTGCGGATCGTCTCGGCATCGGCATGGGCCGAGCGCGCCTTCGCCTCATATTCGGCACGCAGCGCCTCCGCCTCGGCGCGCAGCCTGGCTGCCTCGTCGAGCTGGGTACGGATCGCCGCGATGCGCGTGTCGAGCATCCCGCCGATCAACGCCGGTACCTTCTTCCACAGCATCAGCAGCACCACGACCAAAGCCGCGATGGCGACCCAGCCGGTCGAGTCGAAGCCGAGCGCGGTCGGCGAGGCGACATGCTCCTCGGTGGCGACCGTGTGGCCCTCCAGCCCGTCACCGCCCTTGATCGGGCGCTCGGTCAGGCTGGTGGCCGCCGCGGGATCGGCGAGGTTCGCGGCGACCTGCGTGTCGCCCGATGCGGTAATCGGATCAGCCATGTGCCCTCACCTCACGTACCGCGTTCGCCGCCTGATCGACCGATACCTCGATACCGGCCAGCCGGGCGACGAGATCGCGTGCCGCCTCGGCGGACACGATCTCGAGATTGGCGAGCGCCTCTGCCTTGGCATTGGCGATCGCCAAGTCGTGATGGCCCGCACGCTCGGCAAGGTCGGCATCCGCCGCCTTCACCTGCTGCTCGGCGGAGGACAGTGCCTGCGCCTTGGCCGCGCTGGTCTCGGCCAGCGCCGCCGCACGGGCGGCGTCCATCTCGACGCGCCATGCCTCTTCCGTCCGGTCCGCTTCCCGGCGTGCGGCCTCGGCCGCCGCAAGGTCACCGGCGACGCGCGCTTCACGCGCATCGACGGTCGCGACGATCTTGGGAACCATCCCGCGGCCCACCACGAAATAGAGGAGGCCGAAGGTCACCAGCAGCCAGAAGATCTGCGAGGCGTAGGTAGCGGCGATCTGGGATATCTGTGGCATGCGCGTCCTCTAGCGTCGGCCGGCCGCGAACGGCCGGCCGGACACCGACAAGTTCAGGCGACGAACACCAGGATGATCATCGTCACGAAGGCGAGCAGGCCGAGCAGCTCGGCACCGGCGAAACCGATGAACAGGCGGCCCTGCTGGCTGTCCGCCGCACCCGGATTGCGCAGCGCGCCTTCAAGGAACTTGGCGAACACGTTGCCCACGCCGAGCGAGGCGATACCCATGCCGATGGCGGCCAGGCCGGCACCGATCAGCTTTGCGGCTTCTGCGTCCATGTCATTACTCCAGTTCGATATTCTGTTGAAAGGTAAGGCTAAGGTAAGGCCCACGACGCCTAGTGCAGATTGACCGCGTCGTTGAGATACACCGAGGTCAGAAGCGCGAAGACATAGGCCTGGATCGCGGCGACCAAGAGCTCGAGCAGGGTGATGCCGATCATCAGCAGGAAGCTGGGCAGCGTCACGATCGCGACATAGCCCGGCCCCATGTTGATCCCGTTGATGACGAACGCGGCCAGCACCTTCAGCAGGATGTGCCCCGCGGTCATCGCGACGAACAGTCGCAGGCCGAGCGAGAAGGGACGCACCAGGAAGCTCATCAGCTCGACCACGAAGATCAGCGGGATCATCAGGACGGGCGTGCCGTGCGGCACGAAGAGCGAGAAGAAGTGGAAGCCGTGCTTGCCGAAGCCGACGATCAGCACGATCGCGAACGAGATGATCGCCAGCACGCCGGTGACCGTCAGATGGCTGGTCACGGTGAAGGGGTGAACGCCGGGGATCACGCCGAACGGCAGCAATCCCAGGATGTTGGCGAACAGAATGAACATGAAGAGCGAGAAGACGTAAGGCACGAAGCGCTTGCCGGCCGGGCCGATGTTCGACGTCAGCATGCCCGACACGAAGCCGGTGAAACCCTCCACCGCGGCCTGCCAGCGGCCGGGAACCAGCTCGCGCTTCATCCCGCCTAGCATGAACAGCCAGAGCGCGGCGAGCGTCACAACCATCCACAGCGCCGAGTTGGTGAACGACAGGTCGTAACCGCCCACCACCCAATGCGAACCCATCACGGGTTCGATCAGGAACTGGTGCATCGGATCGATCTTGCCGCCTTCCGCTGCCGCCACTGTTCTCTAGCTCCAATTGCGAAAAAGCGCTCGGATCACTCCGGGCGCTCGTTGCCGATACGAATGATTTGCCTGAACGCAACCGCTATTCCGAGGAAGAGCAGCACGATCAGTCCCCATGGCGTCGTGCCGAACCAGCGGTCGATACACCAGCCGATCAGCGCGCTGCCGACGAGACTTCCGATCAGCGCGGCGATGACGCGGTTGCCCTGGGCATAGCCCCGGTCAGTATCCTGCTTCACCCCCGACCGCGCCGCTTCGGCTGCCCGCGCCTGACGCAATCGCTCATCGAGCGCGGTCAGTCGCGGATCCTCCGCGTCGTGGAAGTCCTGTCCGGAGTCGTTTTCCGCCACGCGCCATCCCCTGTCTGAACCAGCTGCACATCAGCCGAACGGGGGAGAAACGCACAACGGCGGCGAGCGACCCCGCCAAGGCACGGGCCGTTTAGGTGGGGGTAAGGATCAAGTCAACGGCCGACAGGCAGCAGCGGCCTTTTCAGGACGAGCCTCCCTTTGCACCGGGAAAGCTTGCGGGCGGCGCCGCCCACCGCGCGGCGCGAAGGTCGATCAGACGCAGCGCGGATCGCGGGTCGGCGCGCCGCTGCCGCGGGTCGCCCAATCGCCGGTCGGCGTCCGGTACTTCTCGCCCGCCGCCGTCTGCGCGATCAGGTTGCAACCGCTGGTGAAGGCCAGCTGCTCGACCGTCGCGCCGCTCGCCGCGGCTTTCTGGGTGTAGGCGGACTTGCGCTGGATGTTGATGTTGTTGACGATCGCGCGCAGCTCGGCCGAGCCGGCCCCGACGACGCCCAGATAACCGTCCGGCTGCTCGCCCACCTGGCCGGCGGCGCGGGCGGCGGCATAGGCGGGATCGCGCTGCGCCCAGGCGGCGACCGACAGGCCGGCGAGGCCGATTGCGGCGGCGGTGAAGAAGGCGGCCCTGGCGTTCATCAGAATATCCCCGGGTTCTGCTGGATGAGCGATTTCGCCTCTCCATCGAGGCGGTATACCACTTCCTGCGTCACATTGATGTTGAGATTGATCTCGATCGGCTTGTCCGGCGCACTGATGCTGATGCACCCGCTGGCCGTCAGGCCCATCGTACAGGTCGTGATCCATCGCATCGTCGTCAACCTCGAACGCTTCATCGCACGGTCTCGCTTGCAGGGGGCTGAATGATGGGTGGGGTGGCAGAGGTTTTCGGCGCCGGCGCCGGCGGAGCCCGCCGCTTCTGCTCCTCCAGCAGCGCCGGCAGGTTGCGCTGGATCAGCCGGCGGGGATCGTAGAACGACGCAGCCGAATCGATCAGGCCACGAAACGGCGCCCGGATGCGGACGTTGAAGATGAAGGGCAGTCGCTGGAGGCGACGGACGATGAAGTTGCTTTTCGCCCCCTGCCCCTGGCTGACGCCGGCGAACCGGACATCGGTGACCATCTCGCCTGCGAGCGGTCCGTTCATCGTCAGCGCCAGGCTGCGATAGCGAAGCGAGCGGAGCGCCTGGAAGGCGAGATTGCCCCACATGCCGAGCTGCTCCTCGCCCAGCGCCCCGACATAGGCGATTGTGCCGCCCCCCTCCCGCATCGCCAGGTGACCGTCCTCGATCCGGCCGCCGCTCTGGTCGAAAGTCATCGGGAGGATGCCGTCGAAGGTGCCCGTGGCGTTCAGATTGTCGAAGTCGAACTGCTGCAGGAACTGGTCGGCGCGGGCGCCGGCGATGCGGAAGGTGAGCCGGCGCGAGCGCTGGGCATCGAAGTCGAGCAGCGACGGATCGAGGGTCAGCGATCCGCCGGCAAAGGGCCAGTCCGCCCCCTCCACCTGAACGCGGGTGCCGCCGAGCAACTGGTAGCGGACGGTGCCGTCCTGCACCTCGATCCCGGGATTGACGCTGCGGATGGTGGCGCGCTGACCCGGCGGCGTGTGCAGGCCGAGCAGATCGTCGAAGCGGACCCGGCCGGCGATACCCTGCGCCGGCCCGAACGCGGCGGCGAGATCGAGACCGGCGGAGCCGGGTGCGGTGCCGAAATCGCCCGTGCTGGTCACGCCCGTGGGGCTCCAGTCGATCCGCCCATGGCCGTCGATCGTGCCGTTCACGTCGGCGATCACGCCGAAGGTGAGCGGGGTCAGGCGATCGGGCTGGAAAGCGGGTCCGAAGGTGAGACCGGTGACCGACAGATCGGCATGGCCCCGTCCGGCGGCGAGCAGGTGATCGATCGCGACGGTCGCGACGCGGGTGCCGGTGGTGGGCTCGTGCAGGACGCCGGCCACGGCGACGCGGCCATCGCGCAGGGTGAGCGCGACGCCGCGGGCGTCGACCGGGCGGAACCGCGGCGAGGCGGTGTCCGCATCGGCGACGCGCAGCCCGGCCGAGAGCGACAGGACGCCGTCCGCCAGGCGCCACTCCCCCGCCCCCTCGCTCATCAGCAGCGGCACGTTGGCGATGCGGCCGGTCGCGCCGGAGAAACTGCCGCCGACGATCGATCCGGTGACGGTGCCGGTCAGGCGATCCGCGGCGATCAGGGTCTGCCCGTCGGGCGCGCCCAGCCGGGCGGCGACCGTGGACAGCGCGAACCCGCGATCGGACAGGGCGAACTCGCCGCCCCCGATCGTCATCGCGAGCGCCGTCGCCCCTAGCCGGCCGGTCAGCGCCGTCGCGGTCAGCCGGGCGCCGCCGGACATGCGCGCGCCATCGACGGTGACGAGCGCCCCGCCGGTGGGACACAGCGTCGTTGCCGCGGGGTCGAGGACCAGCCCGGCCACGGCGAGGCGGCGGAACACCAGCGGCGCGCAGCCGGGGTTGACGGTCATCCGGCCGCGCCCATCGCCACGGATCGCGAGCGGCAGCCGCAACGCATCGAGGCGGCCGTCACCGAGCGGACCGGTAAGCGTGAGATCGGTGGTGACGCGAAACGCGCCGGAGCGCGCCACGACGACGTCGACGGGACCTGCCTCCAGACGGGCCGGGCCGGCGACGTAGGGCGCGACGACCGCCCGCGCGCTGAAGGGACCGTCCGGCGTGCGGTGGACCAGGGTCAGCGTGGCGCGGGGCAGCCCGCCCCCTGCGGTCGTCAGGCTGGTATCGACCCGGAGGCCGCCGGCTCCGACAGCGATCCCCTGCCCTCCGGTCATCGCGATCCGGGCGCCGCCGGGCGCGGCGATGGTGGCGTGGCCGACCGCGATGCCGTCGCGCGTCAGGCGGATGGCGGCGTCCACGGCGGCGTCTCGTGCCGCCGCATCGGCGGCGGTCGCCAGTTGCGCCGCCAACGGTGCCAGCGGCGTGTCTGCCGCGGCGCCGCGCCACGACCGTGGCACGCGCCGCCACCGGTCGGCCAGGGTCGCGCCGCGGAGGCGTGCCTCCCCTTCGAACCGGGTGTCGCTGCCGAGTGCGTAGACGCCGTCCAGCGTCAGGCGCGCGGCGGTGCCCATGATGGTCCGCACCCGCTCCGCCGTGAGGTCCAGGGTGCCGCGGGTAACGGCGGCGGCGCCGTCGAAATCGATCGAACCGGTCACACGTTCTGCACCGGCCGCGCCGGTGGCTGCCGGCCCCGAGGCGACCTGTGCGCGGCCGTGCCAGCCGTCCAGCGCGGCGGTCAGGGCGAGGTCGAGCTGCGCCTGCGGACCGGCGACCGTCGCGTCCGGGCAGGCGACGGACCCGGCCCGAACCGGCCCGACCAGATGCGGCCGCGCCTGGTCGATCGACACGCGCATCGCGGCGCGGAGGGCCCTAACGGTACAGCCGCCCACCGTGAGCCGCGGCGCGACGGCGGCGACCGGGCCGGCGAAGCCGTCATCCAGACGCCCCTCGCCCGCCACCGCGAGGCGGACGGGTCCATGCGGTGTCGCGAGATCGACGATGGCGCGGCCGACCGTTACCGGCAGGGCGGGAAGCGCAAACGGCTTGCCCGATGGCGGCGGCAGCAGGCGGTCGAGCGCGCCGAGCGACACGCGACCGTCCGCCAGTGTCGCCTTCAGGTGAACATGGCCGGCGGCGACCTCGGCTAGGTAAGGACCCGACAGGCCGAACTCGATCCGCGTCTCTAGCCAGTCGGCGGTCAGGTCGGGATCGGCGGGATCGCCCAGAACGACGCCGGTCAGCCGCTGGCGGCCGAGCCCCAGATCGGCGATCGCGTAGCGTGCCGGCACCCGGGCGGCGGCAAGCTCGCGATCGATGAAGTGGGTGGCGATCGGACGCCGCTCGACCCAGACGAGCAGCGCGGTGGCGGGGATCAGCAGCAGCGCACCGTAACGGCGGCGCAGGCGGCGGGAACGGGTGGCGGGCGGGATCACAGGAGGCGCGCCGTTGTAATCCTCCACGCGCCTGTCCTGCTCCACCGGGCTCTGCCTTCAGCCGCTTCTACCGGGAACGGCAGGACAAATGAAGCGCCCGAACGCGAAACGGGCCCCCGCGTCGATGACGCGAGAGCCCGATCCAAGCAAAATCCGGAACTTGCCCGTTCCGTTTCGTGCGTTACTTGGCGTCGTCGGCGGTCTTGGCCACCGTCGAACCCGCGGAGCTGACGTCCTTGCCGACGCCCTCGACCGTGTTGCAGGCCGAGACGAGCAACGTGCCGGCGACCAGCGCCAGGCCTACCAACTTACGCATGGGATACCTCCTGAAGGCGAAACTGCCGTGGCGGGGAATGATCCGCATCAACAATCGTTCCGCCTGCCGCATGATCGGGCGCCGACGAGGATCGATGAGATTGAGACGTTAAAGGCCCGGAAGCGTCACCGGGGGGGGGAGGGGTGGACGCTTCCGGGCCTATGTCGTGGATCGCGAGAGCGGGGGGGCATAAGGTCGCGATCCGCAGTGCAGAACCGTCCTCGCGTTCTTCGGTTCCCGCGAAAATGCGATTTTCTGCTGAAGTTTTTTTAGTCGCGGCCCACGACGGCGAAGGCGATCTCGTACGCCCCGGTCAACGGATCGTGGTGCAGCTTGGAACGGAGCTGGCGCGACAGCCCCTCCATGACGCGGCCGTAGCGGGTGCCCGCCAGTTCGCGCAGCTCGTCATTGTCGACCAGCGCGCGCGACACGACGCGCAGGACGGCGCGATCGGCCTCGGCCGCGGGCTTCACCGATACGCGGATCTGCGCCGCGGTGTCGCAGGTGGCGGCGAGCTCGATCATCTCGGTGACCAGGAACGCCAGGGCGACCGCCACGTCCTGGTTGACGAGGAACGCATCGACATCCAGCGTCAGGCCGATCGTCTGCGACTGTTCCGACGCGGTCGCCCGGATGTTGGACGACAATTCGCCGATCATCGTCCGCAGGTTCAGCCCGCGATGCTCCTCCAGCTCGGCGAAATGGTGGCGGTGGACGACCGCCAGCGCATCGACGCGCCGCTGGATCGAGGCATAGGCCCCCATGGCATCCGCACTGCGCGCGCCGCGGGCATGAAAGGCGATCAGGCTGGAGATGACCTGAAGGTTGTTCTTGACGCGGTGATGGACCTCGCGCGTCAGCTTCGTCTGGCGACGCAATCCCTCTTCCAGTCCAGCCTCGTGTGCGGCGACGGTTTCGCTGATGGCGCGGAACGTCTCGCCCAGCTCGCGGATCTCCTGCGAGGGCAGGCTGGTGGCACGGGAGTCGATCACCTTGCCCGGCGTGAAGGCGGCGACGCTGGCGCGCAACTGGCGCAGCGGGCGCAGCAGCAGGCGGTCGACCACGAACCAGGCGATCCCCGCCGCCGCCGCCCACATCACCATCGGCAGCATCAGGGCGACGATCAGCGACGAGGTGACGGGCGCACTGCGCACCGCCGTGCTCAGGACCAGATCGGCGATCCCGACCTCGGTCCGCAACGTCTCGACCCGGCGCAGCGGACCGCCCTCCAGATCGGGTTCCAGCGGCAGTGCCGCCTCACCCAGCACCAGCGCACTGGCGAAGGTGGTCGCACGGCTGATCGGCCTGCCGAGCCGGCGCAGGAACGCCTGCGGGAAGAACGCGGTCGCGGTGACGCCGGGTCGACCACCGGCGATGGTCAGCAGCACGCCCTGATCGGGCGCGATCGATGCCTTCACCTCTCCCGGGGCGGACGTGCGGGGGCCGGCGGGCAGTTCCTCGCCGCACAGCAGGCGGCCGCGGCGGTCGACGATCTCGAACCGGGCGCCGGCGGATGCCTGCTGCGCGAACACGCCTTGGGCGCGGGCGCAGCTTGGTAGATCGGCGGGGTCATTGCCGAGCGCGTCGAGGGCGACTCGCAGCGCCGTGGTATCGCCGATCAGTTCGGTCGCGATCGCCCGCGCACTCTCGTTGGCGGCGATGCGCAGGCGCGACCGCGCCTCGGAATCGGCGACGCGGGTCGTCTGGAGGGTCGCGATGACCGCGATCAGAGCGAGCGGCAGCAGCGCGGCGCTGAGGATCAGGAACAGTTTGGCGCCGGTGGGCAACCGCGCGATCGTCGACTGGCGCACGGCCGCGAGGATCGGCGAGGCGCCGCCTGCCTCGCGGACTGCTCCATCGTGTGCGGAGGCGGCGGCCGGCTGGTCTGGCGGATGCGGGGGCACGGGGTCGGGTGACACGGTAGTGGGATCGCCGGCAGCCATGCCCCGGCTTACGGTCCAATCCCGGCCAGGGCAACGCCGCGGCCGGGATCGGAGCGCCTTATTTCAGCTTGCCGAGCAGATCGAGAAACTCGTCCGGAATCTGCTCGTCCACCGTCTTCTGATAGACGGTGCGCAGCGCCGTACCCATATCCCGGTCACCATCGCCTCCGCCCTTTCCGGCGGGGCGCTTGCCGGTGGGCGCCTTCTTGTTCGTGTCCTGACCCAATCTAGACGTCTTTCCCCCTGGAGCCGCCGGACACCGCGTCGATGCGGCACGTCCGTACGGCCCGCCGCATTGGCGGGTGCGGCGTGATTACGGGCATGAAACCAAAAACCATCTCGTTGGTTCCCGCAGCCTGTATGAAATTTCGGCGCGGATCGGCGGGAGCCGTCGGGCACCGTTTCGCGTTGCATCTTTGCCGATCCCCGAGGTTAAAACGGGGCGGTCAATTTTCAGGGAGTACCTATCGCTCATGTCGCTCGGTCAGCAACTCGCACCGCATCTTCCCTTCCTGCGGCGCTACGGCCGGGCCTTGACCGGCAGCCAGAGCCATGGCGACCGCTATGTCCGTGCCACGCTGGAGGCGATCGTCGCGGCACCCGACCAGTTTCCGCGCGATGTCGATCCGCGGCTGGGCCTCTACCGCATGTTCCAGGGCATCTGGACGTCGGCTAACTATGACGAGATGGAGGATCACCTCGGCAGTGAGCTGGACGGTGCGGAGGCGGTGACGCGTGCACGCCTGTCGCGGATGACGCCGCTGTCGCGCCAGGCACTGCTGCTGACCGCGATGGAGGGCTTCACGCCGGAGGATGCGGCCTATCTGATCGACGTCGATCCGGACGAGGTCGACGCGCTGGTCGCCGAGGCGCTGAGCGAGATCGAGAAGCAGACGCGGGCCCGCGTCCTGATCATCGAGGACGAACCGATCATCGCGATGGACATCGAATCGATCGTCCGCGACCTGGGCCACGACGTCACCGGCGTTGCCGTGACCCGCGACGAGGCGGTCGGGCTGGCGATGGAGGATCGCCCGGGACTGGTACTGGCCGACATCCAGCTGGCCGACGACAGCTCGGGCATCGATGCGGTCAAGGACATCCTGGCCGAGTTCAAGGTGCCGGTGATCTTCATCACCGCCTTCCCCGAGCGGCTTCTGACGGGCGAGCGGCCGGAGCCGACGTTCCTGATCACCAAGCCGTTCCAGCGATCGACCGTTAAGGCGGCGATCAGCCAGGCGCTGTTCTTCGACCAGACAACGGTGCCGGCCGAGTAGGCGGCGACCGTCGCGGGGCCCCCGTCGGGATTTTTCCGGCGGGGTCCGCACGGTTACGGACCCAAAACGAGTTTCGAAGGTTGAAGCGTGATGGCTGATCCCAACGACCGCACCCACCTGTCCACCGACGAGGCCCGCGCCGGAGCGACGCCGCACATGACGCGGTATATCCTGCCGATCTCGCTGGCGCTCATCATCGTGATCTTCGCGGTACTGGTATTCCGTTGAGCGCATTGACCGGCCAGGGCGGGTTGGAAAGCCGCGCCCTTATGCCTATTTTGGCCGAGCGCGGTCTTCGCGCCGAGCCTCAAGATCGGACGAGAATGACTGAGCCCATGTCGCGCGACGACGCAGCCGACAGCCTGGACGTCGACGGCGAGGATGTCTCGCCGGTGGAGCATGTCTCGCTCTCCGACCCTGAATTCAAGAAGCAGCTGGCGCAGGTGATCCCCCACCTGCGCGCGTTCGGCCGATCGCTGTCGGGCAGCCGCGATCTGGCGGACGACCTGGTGCAGGAAACCCTGCTTAAGGCATGGGCCGCACGCAAGCGGTTCCAGGCCGGCACCAACATGCGTGCCTGGACCTTCATCATCCTGCGCAACCTGTACCTCTCGCAGATGCGCCGTGCCCGGTTCAAGGGCGAGTGGGACGATCTGGTCGCCGACCGGATCCTTGCGGCACCGGCCAGTCAGGATCGACACGTCGAACTGGGCGACATGCAGCGCGCCTTGATGCACCTGCCCCAGCCGCAGCGCGAGGCGCTGATTCTGGTGGGCGCGGGCGGCTTCGCCTACGAGGAAGCGGCCGAGATCTGCAACGTGGCGGTCGGCACGATCAAGAGCCGGGTGGCGCGCGGGCGCGTCGCTCTCGACGCGCTGCTGACCGACGGCGCCCTGCCCTCGCGTCGCAGCCACGAGGTCGATCCGAACAAATCCGCGCTGGACTCGATCATGGGTGATGTCGACCAGCTCAGCCGCGGGCGTTAAGCGTCCGAGAGCCAGCGGTCGTCCGAAAGACTTTTCGAGGTAACAAGCGCGCTGAAGCTGCGCTTAATGCGGACGATTGTCCCGGTTCAGCTTCCTGAGCAACTCGGCCATATCGTCCGGCAAGCCCGCACCCGCCGGAAACGCCCCGCGCAGCGCGGTGCCGACATCGTCGGTGACCCGCGGCGGCCGCACGATCTGCTCGCCGCCGGCGCGATCGATAAAAAGGGACGCGGACGTCATCATGCAGTCCACAACGTCCCGTATCGTCATTCGTTGCGGTGATTCGCCGTTCTTCCCCGGTTGGCGTCCGTGTGCGAGGCGCGTACGTCATCGGCGATGACGGTGACGATGACGACCGAAGATGCCGCGCGGCGGCTGAACGATGCCGTGGAACGGGCGACTCTGTACTCGCCGTTCCTGGCGATGATCGCCGATCGCGAGCCCGCAATCGTCGCGGAGGCACGAGCGGGCCGGATCGACCTGAACCCCGTCATCGACCCCGATATGCCGGTCGCACGGGCGCTGCGCATCGCCCGCCGTCAGATCGCGCTGGGCGTGGCGCTGGGCGACCTGGCCGGCATCCTGGACCTGACCGCGGTCACCGGCGCGCTGACCGCCTTTGCCGACCGGGCCCTCGACATGGCGATCACGGCGGCCATCGTGGAGCGCTATCCCGGCGAGGAGCCCCGCGGCTTCGCGGCGATCGCCCTCGGCAAGCAGGGATCGCACGAGCTGAACTACTCGTCCGACATCGATCCGATACTGCTGTTCGATCCGGCCACCCTCCCCCGTCGTGCGCGCGAGGAGCCGGAGGAGGCCGCGGTGCGGATCGGCCGGCGGGTCGTCGAACTGCTGCAGGCGCGCGACGGCGACGGCTATGTCCTGCGCGTCGACCTGCGCCTGCGTCCCTCGCCGGAGGCCACGCCGATCGTGCTGCCGGTGAACGGCGCGATCGCCTATTACGAAAGCCAGGCGGTGGCGTGGGAGCGGGCGGCGTTCATTCGCGCACGCGCCGCGGCGGGCGATGTGGCGCTGGGCGCGACGTTCCTGGCGGCGATCCGCCCCTTCGTCTGGCGGCGAACGCTGGATTTCGGCGCGGTCGGGGAGATCAGGGCGCTGTCGGCGCGGATTCGCGATCATCATTCGCAGGGACAGTCGCTCGGCCCCGGCTATGATCTGAAGCGTGGGCGCGGGGGCATCCGGGAAGTGGAGTTCTTCGCCCAGATCCACCAGCTGATCCATGGCGGACGGGACGCGGTGCTGCGAGCGCCGGCGACGCGCCACGCGCTGACCGAACTCGCGATCGCCGGTTGGATCGATGCCGACGATGCCGGGGCGCTGGCCCAAGCCTATACGCTGCTGCGCACGATCGAACACCGGGTGCAGATGATCGACGACCGCCAGACCCATCGCCTGCCGACCGGCGATGCGCTGGACGGCGTGGCGCGGCTGCATGGATGGCAGGATGGCGGTGCGCTGGTCGAGGCGCTGCGACCACATGTCGAGCGGGTCGGGTCGGTGTACGACGCACTCGACGATCGTCGTCGCCCGGCGCTGGCCGTCCATGCGGAGACGCTGGAGCAGATGCTCGCATCGCGGGGCTTCGACGCGGCCGGCGCGGCGAAGCGGATCGCAGTGTGGCGCAGCGGCGGCTATCCCGCGCTGCGCAGCCCCGCCGCGCGCGAGGCGCTGGAGGCGGTGCTGCCGGTGCTGATCGAGGCGCTGGCCGCGGCGCCGGATCCGGACCAGTCGTTGCTGAAACTCGACCGCATGCTCGAGCGGATGTCGAGTGCGATCAACATCTTCCGCCTGCTGGAGGCGCGCCCGGGACTGGCGGAGCTGCTCGCCCGGCTGCTCGCCCATGCGCCACCGCTCGCCGACGAGCTGGCGCGGCGGCCGGCGCTGATCGACGGGCTGATCGATGCGAGCGCGCTGGACGGGATCGACGAGGTCGGCACGCTGGTCGCCGCCATGCGCGGCGGCGACGTGGCCGATTACGGCACCCGGCTGGATCATGTCCGCCGCGTGGTGGGCGAGGCGCGGTTCGCCCTGGGCGCGCAGATCGTCGCCGGCACGGCCGATCCGCTGGCGGTCGCCGCCGGCTATGCCCGGGTCGCCGACGCGGCGGTGCAGGTGCTGGCCGATGCGGCGATCGACGAATTCGCGCTGGCGCATGGCCGGGTGCCGGGCAGCGAACTGGTGATCCTGGCGCTGGGGCGATACGGCGGCGGCGCGCTGACCCATGCGTCGGATCTGGACCTGATCTATCTGTTCACCGGCGATTTCGCGGCCGAGTCGGTGGGACCAAGGTCGCTCGGTGCGACGCTGTACTACAACCGGCTGGTCAGCCGGGTCACGGCGGCACTGTCCGTCGCGACGGCGGGCGGCGCGCTGTATCAGGTCGATACGCGGCTGCGGCCGTCCGGTGCGCAGGGCCCGCTGGCCGTGTCGCTCGACAGCTTCGCGCGGTATCAGCGGCAGGATGCCTGGACGTGGGAGCATATGGCGCTGACCCGTGCGCGCGTGGTGTACGGTTCGACCGACGCCCGCCTTGCGACGCAGGCGATCATCGACGACGTGCTGAACGGCGCGCGGCCGCCCCGCGACATCGTGGCCGAGGCGGCGACGATGCGGGCCGAGATGGCGCGGCACAAGCCGCCGCGCGGCAGCCTCGACGTGAAGCTGTCGCCGGGTGGCCTCGTCGATCTGGAGTTCGCGGTCCACGTCCTCCAATTGACCCGCCGCACCGGGTTCGACCCGGATCTGGGCGGGGCGATCGATTCGCTGGCGGCGGCGAGGCTGGTCGCGCCGTCGCTGCGCCAGGCGCACGACCTGCTGACCCGGTTGCTCGTGACGCTGAGGCTGGTGGCGCCGGACCTGGAGCCGCCCGGCGGCGCCACGCAGGTGCTGGTGGCGGCGGCCGTCGGCCTGCCCGGCTGGGACGCGGTGATTGCCAGCGCCGATGCCGCCCGGCAGGAGGTGCAGGCGCAATGGGCGCGACTGGTGGAGGCATGATGAACCAAGGCGATCCGATTCCCACGGCGCACGTCGTCGACGCCGGCGGCCAGCCGGTCGATCTCGCCAAACTGGCGGGGCCGCTGGTGATCTATTTCTATCCGAAGGACGATACGTCCGGCTGCACGCGCGAGGCGCAGGATTTCACGGCGGCGGCCCGCGCCTTCGCCGCCGCAGGGGCGCGGGTGATCGGCGTGTCGCCGGACTCGCCCGCGTCGCACGCGAAGTTCGCGACGAAGCACCACCTGACGGTCGAACTGGCCAGCGACCCCGATAATGCGGCGGCGATGGCGTTCGGCGTATGGGGCGAGAAGAAGCTGTACGGCCGGACCTATATGGGTGTCGAGCGTGCGACTTTCCTGTTCGGGGCTGACGGCATGCTGGTGCAGGCTTGGCGAAAGGTGCGCGTCCCCGGCCATGTCGAGGCGGTGCTGGCGGCGGCGCAGGGGCTGTAATGCCGACCGCCCCCGACCTGCCGGAGACGCTGGCCGGGGCGTGCCGCGCCGTATTGCTGACCGCGGATCCCGCCACCAAGGTCCGCCTGGCGCGGGCGACCGCGCGGGCGTGGCGCCGCGGCCGGCTGACGCATCGGTTCGACACGGCGATGCCCGACGCGCCTGCCCGCCCGGAACGCCCCGAACTGCTGCCGCCCAACCGCATGCCGAAGCGGGGCCGTGGCGGGTCGGAGCGGGGGCGCATCGCACTGCTCCACGCGCTGGCGCATATCGAGTTCTCCGCGATCGATCTGGCGTTCGATGCCGCCGGCCGATTCGGCGCGCTGTTCCCGCGACGGTTCGTCGACGACTGGATCGGGGTGGGCGCGGACGAGGCGATGCACTTCGCGATCCTCGACCGGCGGTTGCGTGCGCTGGGATCCGGTTATGGCACCATGCCCGCGCATGCCGGCTTGTGGGAGGCGGCGGCGGAAACGGCGCACGATGCCGCCGCCCGCATGGCGATCGTGCCGATGGTGCTGGAAGCGCGCGGATTGGACGTGACGCCCGAGACGGTCGCCCGGTTCGAGGCGGCGAGCGACGTGACGAGCGCGCGCATCCTCCAGCGCATCTTCACCGACGAGATCCGCCATGTCGGCGTGGGCACGAAATGGTTCGGCTTCCTGTGTGCCGATGCCGATATCGCCCCCGCACCGCACTGGCAGATGCTGGTCCGCCGCCACTTTCGCGGGCCGATTAAGCCACCGTTCAACGACTCGGCGCGCGAGCGTGCCGGTCTGACGCTAGACTATTACGGTCCTCTTGCCGCGTTAACCTCTTCCGGGTCACACCAGCCTCGTTGAAGCGCGGTGGGGCTGCGAATCAGCAAGGATTGGCCAAGTAGGCCTCGCCAGCGGGCGGGACCAACGGTGTTGTGCGGGGTTCGATGAACAACCAACTGCTATCGGTCGTGGCTCTGGTCGCCACTTTGGTGACGACGCAGGCGACTGCCCAGACGGTCCGCCACGCCGCGCCGGCCACTGCCGCGGAGGGTGGCGAGTACATCCCCGTCCCCGGTGCCGAAGCCGCCGCCGACCTGAAGGCGGACAAGGAATTCAAGACGCTGTTCCAGACCTGGAAGAGCTTCGACGGCGGTCTGGGTCGCGGTGCGATCGCCATCCCGTCGGTCCAGCCGGTCGCCTCGCTGAAGTTCACCAGTAATTTCGGCATCCGTTCCGATCCGTTCCGCGGCACCGCGGCGATGCATGCCGGGGTCGACATTCCCGGTCCGGTCGGCACCCCGATCTATGCCACCGCCGACGGCATCGTCGCCAATGCCAGCTGGCGCGGCGGATACGGCAACCTGGTCGAGGTGAACCACGGCAAGGGTATCGCCACCCGGTACGGCCATCTGTCGAAGATCCTGGTCGCCGACGGTGCCCGCGTCACCCGCGGCCAGTTGATCGCGTTGATGGGATCGACCGGACGCTCGACCGGCCCCCACCTCCATTACGAGGTCCGGATCGATGGCCATGCCGTCAACCCGCTGCCGTTCCTGACCACCGCCGATTATCTGCTGGCGGCGCAGGATCAGGCCGTGCGCGAGATCCCCGTGTCCAGCGACGGACCCGCTGCACAGGATTGATGCGGTAGCCTCACGAGGGTGAGGTGCTCGGCCGAGCAGGCCGGATCAAGCATGCTTATGGGGCGTCAGGCGCCCCGCCGCAGCCGGTAGATGCTGCGGCAGTACCCGTAAACGGGCACGCCCTGCCCTTTCCTTCGACCGCGGGAGAGGTTGGCGAACGTCTCGCGCAGGCGGGTATCCAGAACCGCGCGACTGACCGGCGATAATCCCACCGCGCTCCGCGTTCTGGCGTTCGCCCGGAGCACGGCAGATGGCATCAATCACAAGCGACTTTAGCAGACATCTCGCGAAAGCGATCTCCGGTCCGCATATGGTCGCGGCTCCGCCATTGCCTCCTGGCTAGCTCCAGCCTGAACCGGAAGGCCATCGTGCATCGTACGATCGGACAGATCACCGATCCCCAGACGCCCTAGCAATCGTTATTGCCGCGGCAGTGAGTACGGAAAAGTCGGGTATAACGAGCGTCGACGAGGCCGTTCGGCCCCGACCTCAACCCTCGACGATCTCCGTGCCGGCTTCACGGGCGCGTTTGCGTTCGGTGAACCAGATGCCGATGATCGCCAGTTCATAGAGGAGGATCAGCGGAACGGCGAGCAGCACCTGGCTCATCAGGTCGGGCGGGGTCAGTACCGCGGCGACGGCGGTCGCGCCGACGATCGCATACCGGCGCGCGGCGATCAGGCCCTTGCGCGTGACGATACCCGCGCGTTCCAGCAGCATCAGCAGCACCGGCAGCAGGAACGACAGGCCGAAGCCGAACAGGAACTGCATGATGAACGACAGATAATTGCCGATCGCCGGCAGTGCTTCTCGCTTCACGCCACCGACAACGCCGTCGAAACCGAGGAGGAAGTGCAACGCCATGGGAATCGCGACATAATACGCCATCGCCGCGCCCATCAGGAACAGCACAGGCGTCGCGAACAGGAAGGGCAGGAGCGCTCGCTTCTCCTTGCGATACAATCCCGGCGCGACGAATTGCCACAGCTGGTTGGCGATGACGGGAAAGGCGAGCATCATCGCGGCGAAGAACGCGACCTTCACCTGGACGAAGAACGCCTCGAATATCTCGGTATATATCAGCGTTCCTTGTCCGGCACGCAGCAGCGGCTGGACGAGGAAGGCGAAGATCGTCTCGGAAAAGTAGAACGACACGCCGAACGTGACGATCAACGCCGCGATGCAATACAGCAGGCGACGACGCAGTTCGAGCAGATGATCTAAAAGCGGTGCCTTGCTGTCGTCGATCTCGCTCACGATGCGGCCCCTTCGGAGCGATGCGGCGCATCGTGCGGTGCGGGAACGATGTGGGGCTTCTCGACCGTCACCGGATCGGACGTGGTGTCGTGCAGCTCCGGATGATGGCCGGTTGCCGGCGCGGGGTCACCGCCGTCCGTCGCAGCGGCCGGAGCATCGGCATCCGGCGACTGATCCGGCTGCGGATGTTCGCGCATGATCCGCTCGTTCTCGGCGGCCCAGCGCTTCTCCATCTCCTCCAGCTCGGCCTCGCGGACCATCTGGTCGAAGCCGGAGCGGAACTGGCGGGCGACGCCACGGGCACGGCCGACCCAATAGCCGACGACCCGCATCGCCTTGGGCAGATCCTTCGGGCCGATCACGACGAGCGCGACGAACGCCACGAGCAACAGCTCGCTCGAATCGATATTGAACATTCAGCCGCGCCTGTGCGCCAGAGGCAGGATCAGCGATCGTCGCGGACGCGCTCGCCCTCTCGGTCGAACGCCGGCTCGGCGCGGGTCTGCGCCTCGATCCGCTTGGCGGACTTCGTCGATTCGTCTTCCTCCGCCATGCCCTTCTTGAAATTCTTCACGCCCTTGGCGACGTCGCCCATCAGGTTGGAGAAACGGCCGCCGCCCAGCAGCAGGATGGCGACGATGGCGAGAACGAGCAGGTGGATCGGGCTGAAGCTGCCCATAGCGCTTACTCCTGGAAGATATGATCGTATCTAGGCGTTCCCGCCGGGCATTGCCAGCCGATCCGCGACATTGCTTGCGGCTAGCAACGTATCGCGACGGGCGATGGCTTCGCCGGCGTCGCCCGGCCTCGATCTGGCGACGACTGCCCGTGCCAGCCGGTGCTCGGCCAGCGTCGTCATCGGCCCCAGCCGCGCGGCGATCCGCAAGGCCTCCGCCGGCGCAACATGGCAACAGAGCGCCAGGTCGCAGCCGGCGGCGATCGCCGCGACGGCCCGCTCCTCGATCGGCCCGGTCAGCGCATCCATGTGCAGGTCGTCCGACAGGAGCAGCCCGTCGAAGCCCATGGTGCCGCGGACGATCCGGTCGATCACGGTCGGCGACTGGCTGGCCGGCCGCCCGGCATCCCAGGCGGTATAGACGACATGACCGATCATGGCGGCTGGCGCGCCCTGCCCCGCCACCCGGCGGAACGGCGCCAGATCGATCGCGAGGGCGTCGGCAGTCGCCGTCACGACCGGCCGCGCGCGATGAGCGTCGACAGTGGCCCGGCCATGCCCGGGCAGATGTTTCAGAATGGCCACGACCCCGGCCGAAGCCATCCCCTCGACCAGGGCACGGCCGAGTGCCGCGACGGACAACGGATCCGCGCCCAACGTTCTGGCGGCAAGCCCGGCCTCGGTGTCGAGATGCCCGAGGTCGAGCACGGGTGCCGCGTTCATGGTGATGCCGACACCGGCGAGAACATGGCCCAGTGCCTCGCCATTCGCGCGGGCGGCCTGGATCGCGGTCATCGGCGCCTGACGGTACGCCGCCGCGAAACGCGACGCGCCGGGAAAAGCGGGCCAGTGCGGCGGCCGGAGCCGGGCGACGGAACCGCCCTCCTGATCGATCATCACCGGCAGGTCGGCCCGGCCCGTGACGGCACGCAGATCCGTCGTCAGCGCAAGGAGTTGCGCCGGGTCGACGATGTTGCGAGCGAACAGGATGAAGCCGGCAGGATCCACCTGCCGGATCATCGTCCGTTCCTCGTCGGTCAGCACGGGCCCGGCGATGCCGAGGACGATCGGGCTCATGCCGCAGCCGACGCTCCACGCCGTAGCACGATCAGCTCGCGACGAAGCACGCCTCGCCCGCAACGCGAAGCCGGCCGCAAAGCTCGGCGGCCTGGTTCGAATTGCCCGCGTCGACGCGCAGGCGGTAGAGGGTCTTCCCCTCCCGCGCGACCGGCTGCACCGACTTGGTCAGCGGCGCCAGATAGCCGAAGCGCTTGGCGAACCGGTCCCAGGCGGCATTCGCCACCGCCTCGCTGGGATAGGCGCCCAGCTGGACCAGCGATCCGCCGCGGCCGGCGGCGGCGTTGACCGGCCGGTCTGCCGTGAGCGGTGCGGCGGCAACGAGCTTGCCGCCACGCTCCGGCACCTGTGCGACCACGTTGCGGCCGGCCTCCGGACCCGCTGCCGCTGTCGGCGCGATCTGGGGCGTGACGTTCACCGGGGTTTCCGGCACCGCGTTCAGATCGATGGCCCCGGTGCCCGCGTCCTTGCCGGCGCTGGTGGCGATCGCGGTGTCGCCCTCCCCCTCGACCTTCAAGCCGCCCGGTTCCTCCGGCCGCACCTTGTAGGGGCCGACCTCGGCCGGGATCAGCTGCCCGGTGCCCGCACGCTCGCCGCCCTGAAGCCTGACGATCATCAGCACGATTCCGGCCAGCACGACCAGACCGACCACGACCATCGCGATCGTGCGACCCCAGGCACGCTGCGGCTCCTCGTCCGGCTCCACCGTCTCGAGCCAAGGCAAGCGATCCTCGTCGCGCAGGAACCCGTCGTCGCGCATCAGTTCATCTCCGACACGGCCTCTACGCCCATCACGCGCAGGCCGTTGCGGATGATCTGCCCGACACCGGCGGCCAAGAAAAGCCGCGCGCGCGTCGCCTCCGGATCTTCGACGACCAGGAACCGGCGGTCCGGCCGATCATTGCCGACATTCCACAACGCGTGAAAGCCAGCTGCCAAGTCATAGAGATAGAAGGCGATCCGATGTGGCTCCCGGGTTGCCGCGGCGGTTTCGACGACACGGGGAAACTGCGCCGCCAGCTTGACGAGCACCAGCTCGTCCGTCTCCAAACGGGACAGATCGGCCTCACCCTGCTCGATTCCGGCCTCGGCGGCACGACGGTGGAGCGAGGCGATGCGCGCATGAGCATACTGGACGTAGAAGACCGGATTGTCCTTCGACGCCTCGACCACCTTGGCGAAATCGAAATCCATCTGCGCGTCGGCACGCCGGCTCAGCATGGTGAAGCGGACGACGTCCTTGCCCACCTCGCGCACCACATCGGCCAGGGTGACGAAGTTACCCGCCCGCTTCGACATCTTCACCGGCTCGCCGCCGCGGAGCAGACGGACCATCTGGATCAGCTTGACGTCGAACCGCTTGGCGCCCCCGGTCAGCGCGGCCACCGCGGCGACGATCCGCTTCACGGTGCCCGCGTGATCGGCACCCCAGATGTCGATCAGCTGGTCGGCCCGCTCCGCCTTCTGGAAGTGATAGGCCATGTCGGCGCCGAAATAGGTCCATTGCCCGTTCGACTTGCGGATCGGCCGGTCCTGATCGTCGCCAAAGGCCGTGGAGCGGAACAGCGGCAGCTGCACGGGCTCCCAATCGTCCGGCGTCTCGCCCTTGGGCGCTTCCAGTACGCCGTCATAGACCAGGTCGCGGGCCCGCAGCTCCGCCTCCGCCACTTCCGGCTTGCCGGTGGCCTGCAGCTCGGCCTCGGACGCGAAGACGTCGTGATGGATGCCGAGCAGCGCCAGATCGGCACGGATCAGCACCATCATCGCCGCCACCGCGCGGGTGCGGAACGGCACCAGCCACTCCGCCTCCGGCGCCGAAACATAACGGTCGCCGAACTCGGCCGCGAGCGCCTGGCCGAGGGGGACGAGGTAATCGCCGGGATACAGCCCCTCGGGGATCTCGATCGTCTCGCCCAACGCCTCGCGATACCGCAGATGGACGGAGCGGGCGAGAACGTCGACCTGCGCACCGGCGTCGTTGACGTAATATTCGCGGATCACGGTCGATCCCGCGAACTCCAGCAGGCTCGCGAGAGCATCGCCGACCACGGCGCCGCGGCAATGCCCCATATGCATCGGGCCGGTCGGGTTGGCCGACACATACTCGATGTTGACGGTGGTGCCCCTGCCGGACTGCGACCGGCCGTAATCGTCGCCGGCCGCGTGCACCGCATCGAGCTCCGCCCGCCAGCTATCGTCGGTAAGCATCATGTTGATGAAGCCGGGGCCGGCGACATCGACCCGCGCCACGTCGGGCAGCATCGCCAGTTCGGCGGCGAGCGCATCGGCCAGGTCGCGCGGCTTCACCCCGGCCGGCTTGGCCAGCACCATCGCGGCGTTGGTCGCGAGGTCGCCGTGAGAAGCGTCGCGCGGGGGCTCGACCGTCACGTTGCGGCGATCGATTCCGGCCGGCAGCACCCCGCGCCCGGCAAGGATATCGAGCGCGGCATCGATGTGCGCGGCAAAGCGGGTGTAAAGCGTCATGGACCGTCCGTGGTTGGGAAGCCCCCGGCCTTAGCGGAGTTGCACGCCGCCCTCAAACCCCGGTTGGTCCGACCGGTCATACGATTGCATCACCTGCAATCGCAGCGGGCGGCTTTGCAGTTGCCGGTATTGCTGCAGCGCAATATTCCGATGCCAACGACATAAAGAGGACACCTGATCGACATCACGCCATCATCAGCGAGGATAACGATCATGCGCACCATCATCTTCACCCGCGTCGTCGCGCTGTGCACCCTGGCCCTGGTGGGTACCGCCGCACGCGCCGCCGAGGGCGAGAAGTCCTTCGTGCACGAGGGTTATACCTATACCTACACGACGTCGCAGGACGCCGCCGGCCGTACCGTCATCGACGGCCAGCGCCTGCCCGACAACAAGGACTTCCATCTGGTCGTCGACAATGGCCGCGTCGCCGGCCGCTCGGGCAGCAGCGCCGTCACCTTCCGCGTCGCCGATGCCAAGGGTGCCGCCACCGGTGCATCGGGCAGCATGATCGCGATGGGTCGCTGATCCGATACGGTTTCCCGGCCTGTCCCCGTTGAGTAACGGGCAGGCCGGGGGACGATGCGGATCCCGGGCGCCGCGGGATCAGAACCCCTCGGGCATTTCGACCGGGCCGACCACTTTGCGGTACTGGCCGATCGCGTACCGGTCCGTCATCCCGGCGATGAAGTCCGCGATGTGCCGGCTGCGGTCCGGCTCCGCACTGGGCAGGCGTGCCGCCCATTCCGCCGGCAGCGCCGCCGCATCCGCCCGGTAGGCGGCGAACAGTCCCGACACGACATCGTGCGCCGCGGCGGCGGCGGCCAGCTGGACCGGATGATGGTACAGGTTGGCGTACATGAACCGTTTCAGGTCCCGCTCCTCGACGCGCAGGCCATCCGAAAACCCGACCAGCGGGCGCCCGGCGGCGCGGACATCGTCGGCATCGGCGATGTCCGCCTCGGCGATCCGCCGCCGCGTCTCGGCGATCAGGTCGGTGACCATCGCGCCGATCTGGCTGCGCACCAGCTCGCGGGCTAGCCGATCGCGTGGCGCGTCGCCGTGCCTCTCCTCGACCTCGCTCCAGACCCGCTCGACAAGCGGCACGGCGAGCAGCTGATCCAGGGTGAGCAGGCCGGCGCGCAGACCGTCGTCGATATCGTGATTGTCATACGCGATGTCGTCGGCGATCGCCGCAACCTGCGCCTCCAGCGACGACCAGCGCGTCAGATCGAGCGCGTGGTCCGCCTCCACGGCGGCGAGCGCCCAGCCGGGATGGCGGACGGGGCCATTGTGCTTGGCCAGTCCCTCCAGCGTTTCCCAACTGAGGTTCAGGCCGTTCCACCGTGGATAGGGCCGCTCGATCTCGGTCAGGGTGCGCAGCGTGTGGCCGTTATGGTCGAATCCGCCCTGACCGGCCAGCGCAGCCTTCAGCGCGTCCTCGCCCGCATGGCCGAACGGCGGATGGCCGATGTCGTGCGCCAGGCACAGCGCCTCGGTCAGATCCTCGTTCAGGCCGAGCGCGCGTGCGATGGCGCGACCGATCTGCGCCACCTCGATACTATGGGTCAGGCGTACCCGGAAATGATCGCCGTCAGGGGCCATGAACACCTGCGTCTTGTGGCGCAGTCGACGGAAGCTGATCGAGTGGATCACCCGGTCGCGGTCGCGCTGGAACGCGTCGCGCGGGCCGCGGACACCGCCATCGTCCTCATCGTGGCGGCGGCCACGGCTTCTGGCGGGATCGGCCGCCCATGGCGCCCGACCGCTCGTCGTGCCGCTCACTTGGTCGACAGGCGCGTGACGGGCTGGCCGGCGTCGCTGGTGAAGGCGTAGCTGGACACCCCCTCCTTGGCGAGCTTGTTGACGAAGGCGCGCGCCTCCGCATCGGTCTTGAACGGGCCCGTGAGAACGCGGTTGGTGGCGCGCAGCGGCGTCGTATAGCCCGATCGGCCGGCGAACGCGGCGGGCGACTTCGCCCTGGCACCGCTCCACGCCCGGGCAAGGTCGCCCTCGTTGGCGCCGCTGGCGACCTGCACCCAGATGCGTGACGGATTGGCCCTGGCGGCCTTCTTCTCGGCCGCGGCCTTGTCCGCCAGCGCCTTCTTGTCGGCCGCCGCCTGCTTCTCGGCGCGGGCCTTGCGATCGGCGGCACGCTTCTGCGCGGGCGTCAGGACGGGCTCTTCCACGGCGGCAGCCACCTTCGCACCGCGCTTGCCCTTCGCCGCCGGGGCGGGATCGTCGGCGGCGGCATCGCCGGTCAGCCGGGCGGCGACCGCGCGGCGGACCGCAGTGTCTCGCGCCTCCTTGATCGACGCGCCCGCCTCGACGCGCTTGCCCGCGGCGGAAACGGGTGCGTTGGCGATGGCGGCGGGGATGGTGTCGGTCTGTGCCGATGGATCCGCGACACCCAGTTCCGACGCCGGGATGGTCAGGCTGGCGACGATCCGTGCGAGCACGGCATCGGCGCGGCGGGTCGCGGCGTTCGACTCGACCGGGGCGACGCTGGTCGGCGGAGCGGCTCGCGGCGTGACGGCCGCGACCTGCACCGGCGGGCGCGCACGCACCGGCGCGGGCGCGGGTGGCGGCGTGACGGGCACGGACTGCACCACCTCCTGCCGGGGTGCCATGACGATCGCGGGTTCGGTCCGTACCGGGGCCGACGTCACCAGCGGCCGCGTCGCTACCGGAGCGGCGGCGACCGTGGTCGGCTGGGTACGTACGGGCGCCGCGACCACGGGGGCGGTGGTCGCCATCGGTGCCGCTGCGGCCACGACCGGCGCAGCGACGCGCGAGCCGCGCCGGCGATTTGCCGAGCGGATGTCACGCGTGGCCGGCATCGGGGTGACGGCCGCGACCTGCACCGGCGGGCGCGGCTCGCCGGGCAGCGCAGGCAGCGTCGGCGCCAGCTTCGCATCCGCAAGCCGTTCCGGCGTCGGATAGATCTCGCCGAAATGAACGGCGAACGCCCGGTCGACCGCGGACAGGCCGGGCAAGCGGGTGAAGAACACGCCCAGCCCCTGCGCCAGTTGCGGCGGCATCATCGTCGTCGCGATCTTGTTGGCACCCGTCGTGTCGCCGGTCATCGCGAGGATGAAGGCACGCGCGCGCCAAGCCGCCCGGTCCTGCCGGCGGATCAGCGGATCGAGCAGGTCGAGCGCCTCCGCCTGCCGGCCGGAGATGCCGAGCGACAGGGCATAGCGCCGGACCGTCTCGTCCGCCCGCGTCGCGGCGAGAGCGGTGCGATAGTCGCGCTGCGCCCGCTCCTGCTGCCCGATCAGGTCGTACGCCAGGCCGCGATCCGCGGCGTAGGTCGCCGCCGGAAGGCCGCTGCGCTCCGCCTGCTGAAAGAAGCGGAGCGCCTCGCCCGGACGTTCCGAGCGGACCAGGATGGAGGCCATGCCGGCTTTGACGCGGCCGTCGCGCGGATCGATCTTGTCCGCGCGCGCATAGAGCGCGGCCGCGCCGCTGAGATCGCCCAGCTTCAGCGACAGGTCGCCCGCGGTCGTCAGCGCCGTCAGGTCGCGCGGGTTGGTCGCCAGCTGGCGCATCTGCGCGGCGAGCAGATCGGCATCGGTCTGCTCCAGTGATTGGACCATCGCCTGCGCGGCGAGCGGCGACGAAAGCGTCGTCGCGGCGAGGGCGATGGCAAGCGAGGTCAGGCGGTGCGAGTGCGGCATGGGTCAGCCTGATCCTACAGCCGAGGGAAGGTGAACGGACAATGCACCGTGGCAGCCGCCGCGACGAACCGGGGGGCGCCAGCGACGAACCATGCCGATGATGCATGGGACACGTGGGTTGAGGCGACGCATCCGGGAAAGCGGTGGCGCTTCATGAACGATGGAGGTCACGCCAGAATAGCCGGACGTCATTACCCGCGCGAGACAGTCGGCCGCGCGCAAGGCAGGCAACCCAAGGACTGGCCATGGCGATCGTCGCCCACAAAGGCAACGACGCCTGTCGTGACGATCACCCCGGCACGGGTCCATGCGTATCGATCGTCGGTCGCACCGGCATCGCTGCGATGCGGTCGACGATCAGGAATTGCTCTGTCGATGAAGGAACCGCGGGATGTCGAGCGGCTCGGTACCGGGCTTCTCCTCCTCCCGCGGCGCGCCGCGGGCGGCGTTCGACATACGCTCGAACAGGGTTCCGCCCAGCTTCACGCGGGGGACCGGAGCCGCCTCCGGCGCGGGTGCGGCCTCGCTGCCGGGCGCGACCCAGCGGCGCGGAGTCGCCTCTTCGGCGGGTGCCGCCGGTGTCACCGGTGCGGCGGGTGCGGGCTGGTAGCCGCCGTTCGTCTCCGGCACCATCGTATCGGCACCCAGCACCAGCTCGTCGTCGGACGATGCCGCCTCGCGCGGCGGCTCTGCCGGGACGGCCGCTGCCGGGGCCGGCGGCGCGGCGGGCGCCGGCTGCGGATCGGTGCTGGGCCGGAACGACGGCGTCTCGTCGGTGCGACGGGCGCCGGAGAAGCTGAACGGCTGCGATGCCGGGGCAGGCGCGGCAGGTGCCATCGTCCGTTCCACCGCCTCGATCCCGGTCGCCACGACCGAGACGCGGATCTTGCCCTCCAGTTCGGGATTGAAGGCCGAGCCCCAGATGATGTTGGCGTCGGGATCGACCAGCTCGCGGATGTGGTTCGCGGCCTCGTCCACCTCCAGCAGGCGCATGTCGTCGCCGCCGGTGATCGAGATGATGACGCCCTTGGCACCCTGCATCGACACGCCGTCGAGCAGCGGGTTGGCGATCGCCTTCTGCGCCGCCTCCAGCGCGCGGTTGTCGCCCGACGCCTCGCCGGTGCCCATCATCGCCTTGCCCATTTCCTGCATCACCGAGCGGACGTCGGCGAAGTCGAGGTTGATGAGGCCCGGCATGACCATCAGGTCGGTGATGCCGCGCACGCCCTGCTGCAGCACCTCGTCCGCCATGCTGAACGCCTCCTTGAAGGTGGTGTTCGCGTTGGCGATCAGGAACAGGTTCTGGTTGGGGATGACGATCAGCGTATCGACGAACTTCTGCAACTCCTCGATCCCGCCATCGGCGGCCTTGGAGCGACGATTGCCCTCGAACGCGAACGGCTTGGTGACGACGCCGACGGTCAGGATGCCCATGTCGCGCGCCGCCTTGGCGATGACGGGGGCGGCGCCGGTACCGGTGCCGCCGCCCATGCCGGCGGCGATGAAGACCATGTGGCAGCCCTCGAGCTGCTTGGCGAGCGCGTCGATCGTCTCCTCGGCGGCGGCGCGGCCGATCTCGGGACGGGCGCCGGCGCCGAGCCCTTGCGTGATCTTGGTGCCCAGCTGGATGCGGTTGGGCGCGGTCGACTGCTTCAGCGCCTGCGCATCGGTGTTCGCGACCAGGAAGTCGACGCCCTGCACGTCGGCACGCATCATGTTCGCGATCGCGTTGCCGCCCGCGCCGCCCACCCCGATCACCGCAATGCGCGGGGTCAGCTCGTCGACCTCGGGGGCCAGGAATTCGATGCTCATCGCCGTGTGTCTCCGCCCGTATCCGACCGAAGAACGCTGGCCGGACCCATCATTAACGCTATCTACCGTGTCATTCGTCCGCCGCCACCACAAAACGGCGGCGAAGCGCCAGTACGGTCAATAATTCGCCCGTGCCGCCTGGATCAGCTTGCGGAAAAGTCCCATCCCGCCGCTCGGCCGCATCACCGTCTGCCCTGCGGGCGCCAGACTGCGCAGGTCCACCGGGTCGGTCGCCGCATAAAAGGCCAGTCCGGCCAGCGTGGCGAAGGCGGGTCCGCCATGCGCCTCCGGCAATCCGGTCAGCCCGCGTGGGCGGCCCAGCCGCACCGATCGGCCGAGCGCCTGCTGCGCATAGTCAGCGATCCCCTTCAGCTCGGCCCCACCGCCGGTCAGGACCACCTGGCGCCCGACCGGTCCCTCGAACCGCAGATGCGCCAGCGCCTTGCGGATGTCGCCCATCTGATGTTCCAGCCGCTGGCGGATCACACCGATCAGCTGCGCCTTGGTGATCTGCACGCCGGCATGCGCATCGTCCTCGGCCGCGATCGGGGTCACCGGAATCATGTCGTGATTGTCGCGGGGGGACGCGTTGGCGGACCCGTGGAAGCACTTCATCCGCTCCGCCTGCTGGCGCCGCGTGCCGAAGGCCGAGGCGATATCGTCGGTGATGTCGGCGGACCCGGTCGGGATCGAGCACAGCCCGACCAGCATGCCGCCGGCGAACAGCGAGACGTTGGTGATCCCCGCGCCGATCTCGACCAGCGCCACGCCCAGCTCGCGTTCCTCGTCCGACAGGCAGGCGAGCCCGGTCGCGACCGGCGAGGCGATGATCGACTTCACCTCCAGATGGGCAGAGCGGACGCACAGGTCGAGGTTGCGGACCGGTGACCCGTCGGCGGCGACGACGTGGATGTGCACGCCCAGCTTGTCGGCATGCAGCCCCAGCGGCTTCTTCACGCCGGTCAGCCCGTCGAGCGTGTAGAGCGCGGGCTGCGCGTGCAGCACCATGCGGCCCTGCGGATCGATCGACTGGCGACCGGCGGCGAGCAGGGCGTCGATGTCCTGCTGCTCGACCTGATGGCCGCCGAGTTCCACCTCGACCTCGGCCACGTCGGACACCAGGCCGCCGGCGGAAAAGCCGACCCACACATTCTCGATGTTCAGCCCGGCGATCCGCTCCGCCTGTTCCACCGCCTCGCGCACCGCGGCCTCGGTCGCGGCCATGTCGGCGATATAGCCGCGCTTCACCCCGCGGCTTTCGCGCTGCCCGGTGCCCAGCACGATCAGCTCGCCCCCGTCGCCCTTCTTCGCGATCATCGCCGACACCTTCGACGACCCGATGTCGAGTGCGGTGATCAGCCCTTCCGGTGCAGCCTTTGCCATGTTCCGTCCCCCAACAATCGATCAGCCCTCGTTCGGCGCCCCGTTGCCGATCGTGGACGGTTCCGGCCCGCCGCCGATCCGGGCGGGTTCGGCCAATGCATGGTTCTGATTCAAACCGGGTTTCCGCGCAACCAACTTCGCCGGATCGCGCATGTCGAAGCGTAGCCAGCCGCGCCCCAGTAGCGGCCGTGCGCCGTCCAGCTCGGCGAAGCGGACCAGCGCGCGCGGCGCCTCCTCCTCGGGCAGGGCCAGCACCTCCCCGCTGTCGAAGGTCAGGTCCCAGCGGCGATTGCCGATCCAGGTCGCGGCCTTGATCCGCGGTTTCAGCGCCGGTGCCGCGGCGAGCAAATTCTGGTAGCTCGCCTCTTGCCGGTCGGCGCCGGGGCCGATGATCAGCGGCAGGTCCGGGATCGCTTCGGGTCGCACCGGTTCCAGCAGCACGCCGCCTGCGTCGATCAGCGTCAGCTCGCCGCGATCCTGCCACACCGCCGCCGGTGTCCGCTCGACGATGTCGATCAGCAGCGTGTCGGGCAGGCGACGCGAGACATGCGCGTCGGCGATCCAGCCGTAGCGGAGCAGCTTCTGGCGCACCTCCTCCAGATCGACGAGCGGCATGGCCCGGGTCTGCTGATCGAGCGCGACGGCATAGACCGTCATCCGGTCCATCCGCTTCAGCCCGGTGATCTCGATCTGCTGGACACGCAGTCCCGCCTGCCCCGCCGTTTCCGCCAGCGCCGCGCCGACCATCGCCGGCACGCCCAGCCAGCTGGCCGCCACGATCGCGCCCGCGCCCACCGCGCCGGTGATCGTCCAGGTCACGGCGCGGCGCAGCGTCTGCTCGCTGACCGGCAGGCGCGCGACCAGCCGGTCCATCAACGGCACCTTCTTCGCCGGCTGGCGGCGCCGCGGCGCCGGCCGCTTGGGCGGGGAGCCGCGCTTGATCGTGCGGCTCATCCCGACCGGTCCTGCGTATCGACCATCGCCTCATCGACGATCGCCTGTACCAGCTCGGCATAGGACAGCCCGACGTGCCGCCCCTGTTCCGGGACCAGGCTGAGCGCGGTCATCCCGGGCTGGGTATTCACCTCGAGCAGGAACAGGCCGTCGACCCCCCGCTCGTCGTCCCAACGGAAATCGGACCGGCTGGTCCCGCGACAGCCGAGCAGCCGATGCGCCTCCAGCGCCAGCGACTTGCACGCGTCGGCGATCTCGTCCGGGATGCGTGCCGGGCAGACATGCTCGGTAACACCGTCGGTGTACTTGGCGTCGAAATCGTACCAGCCGTTGCGCGGGATCAGTTCGGTGACGCCCAGCGCCCGGTTGCCGAGCACCGCCGTCGTCAGCTCGCGCCCGCGGATATAGGGCTCGGCCAGCAGTTCGTCGAATTCCTGCCAGGGCCCGGTCGCGCCGGGTGAGATCGGATCCCCGTAATTGCCGTCCGCGGTGACGATCGCGACGCCGACCGACGAGCCCTCGTTCACCGGCTTCAGCACATAGGGGCGGGGCAGCGGATCGCGCTGGTACAGGTCGGCGGACTTCACGATCCGCCCGCCCGGCATCGGAATGCCATGCGGGACCAATGCCTGCTTCGTCAGCACCTTGTCGATCGCGATGACTGAGGTGGCAAGCCCGGAATGGGTGTAGCGGATACCCATCAGGTCCATGCATCCCTGAACGGTGCCGTCCTCCCCCGGCGAGCCGTGCAGCGCGTTGAAGACCAAGTCGGGCTTCGCCTCGGCCAGTCGCGCGGCGACATCGCGGTCCATGTCGATCCGGGTGACGCGATGCCCCAGCGACTCGAGCGCCACGGCCACGCCGGCGCCGGACTGCAGCGACACCGGCCGCTCGGCCGACCAGCCGCCCATCAGGACCGCGATGTGCATCGATCGGGGCGAGGACAGGTCAGCCAACACTCTCTCCGTCATCCCCGCGCAGGCGGGGATCCATAAACGCCGACGTGGCGATCGCAATCAGACCTTCACGGGTCCGGATTCCCGCCGGCGCGGGGATGACGGCGGGGCCGGCGCTCACGCCGCCACCCCCACCCGCTGGATTTCCCATTCCAGCGTCACGCCCGCGTGCGCCGCGACCCGTTCGCGGACTTCCTCGCCGAGCGCCTCGATCTCGGCACTCGTCGCCGAGCCCAGGTTGAGCAGGAAATTGCAATGCTTCTCCGACACCTGAGCGTCGCCGCGGGTCAGGCCGCGACAGCCGGCCGCGTCGACCAGCGCCCATGCCTTGTGCCCGGCCGGGTTCTTGAACGTCGAGCCGCCGGTGCGGGAGCGTAGCGGCTGGGAGGCCTCGCGCTCGGCGGCGATGCGGTCCATCTCGGCACCGATCGCCGCCGGTTCGGCCGGATGGCCCTCGAACACCGCCTCGATCACGATCGCGCCCGCCGGCAGGTCGGAATGGCGATAGGTATAGCCCAGATCGGCCGCGGCCAGGTCCACCCGCTCGCCGCTGCGCAGCACCACCGTTGCGCGGCGCAGGATGTCGGACACCTCGCGGCCATAGGCGCCGCCGTTCATCCGCACGAACCCGCCGACGGTGCCGGGGATCGACCGCAGGAACTCGATGCCGCCGATCCCCGCGTCGCGCGCCGTCGACGACACCAGGATACCGCTGGCACCGCCGCCGCACGACAGCGTCGTCGCGTCCAGATGCACGACCTTCGCGAACGGCTTGCCGAGCCGCACGACGACGCCGGGCACGCCGCCGTCGCGGACGATCAGGTTCGAACCCAGCCCCAGCGGCCACACCGGGACGGCAGGATCGAGGGCACGGAGGAAGTCGGCCAGATCGTTGCCATCGGCCGGTTCGAACAGCCACTCGGCCGCGCCGCCGGTCTTGAACCAGACGAGCGGCGCCAGCGGTGCCCCCGGGGTCAGGCGGCCGCGAACGGACGGCAGGGTCACCACGGACCGATGCCCCATAGTCGCGTCCATGCCTGCCACGCGGCCAGATTGGCCTCTGCCGCCTTGCGCGCGGCTTCCTGCGCCTGGACCATCGCATCACCGGCCTTGTTCGCCTGCCCGCCGGCATCGAGCAGCCGGCGCTGCGCATCCAGCATCTGCTTCTGAAGATCCACGGATGCCTTGAACCAGTCGGTCATCGCCGCTCTCCGATCGCCTGCGCCAGCCCGGCCGCCCATTTGGTGATGTCGCCGGCGCCCAGGCATACGACCATGTCGCCCGCACGCAGGTCGACCGCCAGCTCGGCGGCGAGCGCGTCGGCATCGGCGACGGTCGCGGCGTGGCGATGGCCGCGGCGCTTCAGGCCGGCGACCAGCGCCTCGCCATCGACGCCGTCGACCGGTGCCTCCCCCGCCGCGTAGACGGGGGTCACGAGCACGCGGTCCGCATCGTTGAAGGCGGTCTGGAAATCCTCCATCAGATTGCCGAGCCGCGAGTAGCGATGCGGCTGGACGACCGCGACGACGCGGCCCTGCACGCCCTCACGCGCCGCAGCCAGCACGGCGCGGATCTCGACCGGATGATGGCCGTAATCGTCGATGATCGTGGCGGTGCCACCGTCGATTGCGACCTCCCCGACCTTGGTGAAGCGCCGCTTCACCCCGCCGAACGCCTCGAACCCGCGCTGGATGGTCGCGTCGTCGATACCCAGTTCCAGCGCGACGCCGATCGCGGCCAGCGCGTTCTGGACGTTGTGGCGGCCCGGCATCGGCATCTCGATGCCCTCGATCGACCGGACGCCACCGTCGCGCGAGCGGACCAGACACTCGAACCGGTTGCCGCCGGGAATCGGCTGGACGTTGACGCCGCGCACGTCCGCCTGCGCGGAAAAGCCATAGGTGACGACCCGCCGGTCGCGGACGCGCGGCAGCACGTTCTGCACCTCGGGATGGTCGAGGCACAGAATCGCCGCGCCATAGAAGGGCACGTTCTCGACGAACTCGACGAACGCGTCCTTCACCGCATCGAAGCTGCCATAATGGTCGAGATGCTCGGGATCGATGTTGGTGACGACCGCGATCGTGCCGTCCAGCCGCAGGAAGCTGCCGTCGCTCTCGTCCGCCTCGACCACCATCCAGTCCGACGCACCGAGCCGGGCGTTCGAGCCATAGCTGTTGATGATGCCGCCGTTGATCACGGTCGGGTCGATCCCGCCCGCGTCGAGCAGCGCGGCGACCATGCTGGTCGTCGTCGTCTTGCCGTGCGTGCCGGCGATCGCGACCGTCGATTTCAGCCGCATCAGTTCGGCCAGCATCTCGGCCCGGCGCACCACCGGCACGCGCCGCTCCAGTGCCGCCTCCACCTCCGGGTTCGACCGGGTGATCGCGGTCGACACGACGACGACCGCCGCGTCGCCGATATTGTCGGCGGCATGGCCGATCGCGACCGGGATCCCCTTGTCGCGCAATCCTTGCACGACATAGCCCTCGGCCACGTCGCTGCCCTGCACGCGGTAGCCCAGGTTCTTCATCACCTCGGCGATGCCGGACATGCCGATCCCGCCGATCCCGACGAAGTGGATCGTGCCGATGTCGGTCGCGACACCCTTCATGCCGCCCCCCTCATGCCAGCGCCACCTTGCGCTGGGGTACCGTCACCGGCAGCCGGGCACGGGGGGCATCCAGGCTCTCGACCAGATCGGCCAAATCGCTGACCGCGTGGGGGCGCCCCACCCCCCTGGCGCGGCCGGCGGCGTTCTCCAGCGCGGTGGGGTCCAGCCCCAGCTTCTGCATCTGCTTGGCGAGTTCGACGGCGGTGAAGTTCTTCTGCGCGATCGTGCGCGCGCCGCCGGCATCGGTCATCTCGCGCGCGTTGGCGGTCTGGTGGTCGTCGGTCGCGGAGGGCAGCGGTACCAGGATCGCCGGGCGCCCGGCCGCGGTCAACTCCGCGATCGTCGAGGCGCCGGCGCGGGCGATCACCAGATGCGCCCAGGCCAGCTGCTCGGGCAGGTCGGGCAGATAGGTGGCGAGCTCGGCCGCGATCTGGTGTTCGGCATATTGCGCGCGCGCGGCGTCGATATCCTCGATCCGCGCCTGATGCGTGACCTGCAGCCGGCGGCGGAAGGTGGGTGGCAGCATCGCCAGCCCGTCCGGCACCACCGCGCTCAGCACGCTGGCCCCCTGGCTGCCGCCGGTCACCAGCACGCGGAAGATGCCATCCTCCTCCAGCAGCGGATAGGCCTTCGTCCGCAGCGCCAGCACCTGTTCGCGCACCGGATTGCCGACCAGATGGCTCTTGCCCATCAGCTTCTCGGGCAGGCGCTCGGTGCGCTCGTACGAGGTGGCGATGGCATCGACCCGGCGGGCGACCAGCCGGTTGACCCGGCCCAGCACCGCATTCTGCTCGTGCACCGCGGTCGGGATCTTCTCGGCGAACGCCGCCAGCAGCGCGGGCATCGCCGGATAGCCGCCGAAACCGATCACCGCCGCCGGACGGAACGTGCGGTACAGCTCGCGCGCCATCGCCCGCCCGCGCCACATCTCGCGCAGGGCCTTCGCATAGCCCAGCGGTCCGCCGACGAAGCGGCCCGCGGGCAGGACATGCGTCTGTACGCCGTCGAACAGGCCGGGAAAGCGCACGCCGCGTGCGTCGGACACCAGGGCGACGTGGTGCCCGCGCTTCGTCAATTCCACCGCCAGCGCCGCGGCCGGGACCATGTGCCCCCCGGTACCGCCCGCCGCCAATACGTAGTGTCTAGGGTGAGAGCTCATGATCGACGATGGCCATGACGGAGCCGGATCGGGCTCACAGGAAGGAAAGAGGAGGAGGCGATGCATCGCATCGTTGACGACGACTGACGCGTCTGTGGGGCCGATCCGGCCCGCCGCTCCGCGGTCGCCCCGAACGGGCTGCCGGACGGCGTCGCTTGCTTGCGCGTAGCATCAGCTACGCGTCTGCGCCGCGCTCCTTGCCGGCAGCCCGTCCGGGGCGATCCTGGCCATCGTCGATCATGAGTTCTCACCCTTGTCATTCGCCGCTCCAGCGGACCACGTAAGGCGACCGCGTCAGGAACGGATTGCGACGGGTGAAGGCCAGGAGCAACCCCATCCCGATCGACAGCGCGATCATCGACGACCCGCCATAGCTGATGAAGGGCAGCGTCATGCCCTTCGACGGCGCCATGCCGGTGTTCACCGCCATCGACACCAGTGCCTGCGCCCCGAACTGGGTCGCCAGCCCGGCCGCAGCCAGCAGCTTGAATTCATCCTGCTCGTCGAGCAGCTTGACGAAGACCCGCACGACGATGGCGAGGAACACGAGCGCGACGACGGAGCAGGCGATCAGGCCGAATTCCTCGCCGATCACCGAGAAGATGTAGTCCGTATGCGCCTCGGGCAGGCCGAACTTGGCCGATCCCGCGCCCGGCCCCGTCCCCGTCCAGCCGCCGGACGTCAGCGTGCGGTGCGCGGCATCCACCTGGAAATGGTCTGCCGCGCCCTCTCCCTCGACCGAGGGGAACAGGAACGCGTCGATGCGCGCACGCGCGGTGCCATAGAACAGATAGGCGGCGACCAGCCCGGCCGGTACCATCGCGCCCAGCCCGACCAGCACCCGCATCGGCGTGCCCGCGATCATCAACAGCGCCATCCACACCGCGCAGAAGATCACCGTCTGCCCGAAATCGGGTTGCAGCATCAGGATGACCGCGATGCATCCCGTCAGCCCGCCGGTGATCAGCACCGTCGGCAGTTCGCGGTCCTTGGCCTTCAGCGACAGCAGCCAGGCGACGGTGACGATGAACAGCGGCTTCAGGAATTCCGACGGCTGGAACTGCGCGAAGCCCCAGCCGATCCACCGCTTGGCGCCGTTCACCTCCACCCCGATCAGCGGGGTGAGCGCCAGCATCGCCACGAAGAACGCCGCGCCCGACACCGCGAACCGGCGCGCCTGCGCCACCGGCAGCATCGACACGACGAACAGCACCGGCAACGACACGCCGACCCACATCAGCTGCCGCCAGAAATAATAGAGCGGCGCGATCTTGTGCTTGTCGCCCGAATAGCGGGCGGCGGTGGCGGGGCTGGCCGCGGCGACGGCGATCAGGCCGATCGCGATCAGGAACAGCGTCAGCAGCAGGAGCATCCGGTCGATGTCCCAGAACCAGGTGCCGAGCGGCGAGCGGTCGCCGCGTCCGCCGCGCTTCTTAACCTGCGCCATCAGGCGTCCGGGGCCGTCCCGTGACACGTCGGTCATGCCGCACCCTCCTCTGGCAACGCCTCTACCGCAACGCGGAAGGCGGCACCGCGCGCCTCGAAATCGGCGAACTGGTCAAAACTGGCGCACGCCGGGGACAGCAGGACCACCTCGCCGGGCTGCGCCGCTGCTGCCGCTGCGGACACGGCTGCGGCCAGCGTGCCCGCTTCGTCCACCGGCATCCGCTCGCGCAGGATGGTGGCGAGCCGCGGCCCGGCCTCGCCGATGGTATAGGCGCGGATGACATGATCGAAATGCGGCGCGCACGCGTCCAGGTCGTCGCTCTTCGCGCGACCCCCGACGATCCAGTGGATGCGCGGAAACGCGGCGAGCGCCGGGGCGGCGCTGTCCGGATTGGTCGCTTTGGAATCGTTGACGAACCGTACGCCGCCGCGCACCGCGATCGTCTCCATCCGGTGCGGCAGGCCGGCGAAGCTGGCGAGGCAGCGGTCGATATCCACCTCGGCGATGCCCAGCGCCTTGGCCACGGCGATGGCGGCCAGCGCGTTCTGCGCATTGTGCGGCCCCTGCAACCCGGGCCAGCCGCGCTGGTCCAGGCACACGCCCGGCGCGATCTTGGTCAGGTGCTCGGCGCGCGCGGACAGGCTGCGGGCGATCGCGGCGGAGGGTGCGTTGCCGATGCCGATCACCGCCTCGTGCGCCGGCGACTGCATCACGAACAGCCGTGCCTTCGATGCGGCATAGTCGTCGAACCCGGCATAGCGGTCGAGATGATCGGGCGTGACGTTCAGCAGCACCGCGACATCGCAGTCGAGCGACGTCGTCAGGTCGATCTGGTAGCTCGACAGTTCCAGCACGTACACGCCACCGGCGGGCAGCGGATCCTGCGCCAGGATCGGCAGGCCGATATTGCCGCCCATCAGCGTCGGGATCCCGGCCGTCATGCAGAGATGATGGACAAGCGCGGTGGTCGTCGACTTGCCGTTCGTGCCGGTGATGCCGACGACGCGGTGCGGCGGCAGGTCGCCCCGCGCCTGCGCGAACAGCTCGATGTCGCCGATGACCGACACGCCCGCATCCCGCGCCTGCGCGGCGATCGGATGGGTGTTGAGCGGCACCCCGGGCGACACGACCAGCGCGTCGAAGCCGGTCAGGTCGTCGAGCGGCGCGACGACAAGATCCTCCCCGGCACGGGGGGCGAGTTGGTCGCGCCGCGCCGCGTCGCTATCCCACGCCACCACGCTCGCACCGCCCGCCACCAACGCGCGCACCGTCGCCGCGCCGGAGCGCGCCAGCCCCAGCACCGCGAACCGCTTGCCCGCCCAGGCGCGCGACACGATCACCGCAGCTTCAACGTCGACAGGCCGGCGAGCGCCAGCACGAAGGCGATGATCCAGAACCGGATCACGACGGTCGGCTCGCTCCAGCCCATCTGCTCGAAATGATGGTGGATCGGCGCCATCTTGAACACGCGCTTGCCCGTCCGCTTGTAGAAGAACACCTGGATGATCACCGACAGCGCCTCGACGACGAACAGGCCGCCGATGATGCCCAGCACGATCTCGTGATGGGCGACGACGGCGATGGTGCCCAGCGCGCCGCCCAGTGCCAGGCTGCCGGTATCGCCCATGAAGACCGCGGCCGGCGGCGCGTTGAACCACAGGAAGGCGAAGCCGGCGCCCACCACCGCGCCGCAGAAGATGGCGAGCTCGCCCGCGCCCGGCACGTGCGGGATGCCCAGATACTCGGCGAACTTCACGTTGCCCGCCAGATAGACGATGACCATGAACGCGACCGACGCGATGATGACCGGCATCGTCGCCAGTCCGTCCAGCCCATCGGTCAGGTTCACCGCGTTGCCGAACGCCACGATCGTGAAGGCGGCGAACAACGGGTAGAAATACCAAAGCTCGATATACATGCGGTTGGTGAACGGCAGGAACAGTCCCGATCCGTTCTGCTGCATCACGATCCATGCTGCGATGCCGGCGATGATGAATTCCAGCAGCAGCCGGACGCGCCCGGGTACGCCGGCCGTCGTCGCCTTCCGCACCTTGTCGTAATCGTCGAGGAAGCCGATCGCGCCGAACCCCAGCGTGACGAACAGGCAGGCCCAGACGAACGGATTGCTCAGGTCCATCCACAACAGGATGGCCAGCGTCATCGCGGTCAGGATCATCAGCCCGCCCATCGTCGGGGTGCCGCGCTTGGCCAGATGGGTCTGCGGACCGTCGGCGCGGATCGGCTGCCCCTTGCCCTGGCGAACCCGCAGCCAGCCGATGAACCGCGGGCCGATGACCAGCCCGATCAGCAGCGCCGTCGCCACCGCCGCGCCGGTCCGGAACGACTGGTAGCGGATGAGGTTGAGAACGCCGGTGAAGCCCAGCTGCTCGGCGATCCAGTACAGCATCTACGCGCCCCTGAGGCCCGCGACGACCCGCGCCAGCCCTACCCCGTTCGAACCCTTGATCAGCACCACGTCGCCGGGCGCCAGCATGTCGCGCACGGCCGTCGATGCCGCCGTCGCGTCGGCCACATGGACGATGTCCATCCGCCCGGCAAGCGCCGCGGCGAGCGGCGCCATTGCTTCGCCGACCAGCACGGCCGCTTCGACGCGGGCGGCGATCACGGCGTCGGTCAGGCCGACGTGGTACGCCACGGATGCGTCGCCCATCTCCAGCATGTCGCCCAGCACCGCCACGTGCCGGCCGGGCTCGTTGGCGAGTACCGCCAGCGTCGCCCGCATCGATGCCGGATTGGCGTTGTAGCTTTCGTCGATCACCAGCGCCTCGCCGCCGGGCAGCACGGTCGTGAACCGCGCGCCCCGCCCCGGCAGGCCGCCCAGCTCGGCCAGGGCCAGTCCAGCCAGCCCCAGATCCGCGCCGATCGCGTCGACGGCGGCCAGCACCGCCAGCGCGTTCGACACCCAGTGGGCGCCCGGCTGCGACAGGGTAAAGCTCAGTTCGCGCTCGCCGATGCTGGCGGTGACGAAGCTGGCCCCGGAATCGAGCCGCATCGATTCGAGCGCGCGGACGTCGGCGCCCTTCCCTTCGCCGAAGGTCACGATGCGCCCGGCATGGCGCCGCGCCGCGGCGATCAGGCGGTCGCGGTGCGGGCTGTCGAACGGCACGATCGCGGTGCCGCCGGGCTCCAGGCCACGAAAAATCTCTCCCTTGGCATCGGCGATCGCGGCTTCGTCGGGGAAGAACTCGGTGTGCGCCGGCGCGATGGCGGTGACGATCGCGACATGCGGGCGGACCAGCGTGGTCAGGTGTGCCAGCTCGCCCGGATGGTTCATCCCCATCTCCAGCACGGCGGCACGGGTCGCTGCCGGCATTCGCGCCACCGACAGCGGCACGCCGGTGTGATTGTTGTAGCTTTTCACCGACCGGTGCACCTGCCCGCGCATGCCACGGTCCAGGCAGGCGAACAGCGCCTCCTTGGCGCTCGTCTTGCCGACCGATCCGGTGACGCCGATCACCCTGGCGGCGGTACGGTCGCGGGCGGCACGGGCGATGGCCTCCAGCGCGACGAAGCTGTCTTGGACGCGGACGTGCGGGTGCGGCGTCTCGGCGCTGACGATGGCGCCCGCCGCCCCTTGCGCGAACGCCTGGTCGAGGAAGCGGTGACCATCGGTCGTCTCGCCCGCCAGCGCCACGAACAGATCGCCCTGCCCCACCTCTCGCGAATCGAACGCCACGCCGCCGACATCGAACGCGGCGGAGGCGGTGCCGCCCGTTGCCGCGGCGAGCGCGGCGGACGTCCAGAGCGCGCTCACGCCGCCACCTCCCGCGCGACAGCGACGTCGTCGAACGGCAGCACCATTTCGCCGACGATCTGGCCCTGCTCGTGCCCCTTGCCCGCGATCAGGACGATGTCCTGGTCGCCCGCCTCCCCGATGGCGGCGGCGATCGCGTCGCGGCGATCGCCGATCTCGATCGCTTCGGGACAGCCGCGCAGCACCTGCGCACGGATGCGGGCGGGATCCTCCGTCCGGGGATTGTCGTCGGTGACGTAGACGCGGTCGGCACGCGCGGCGGCGACCTGCCCCATCGTCTCGCGCTTGCCGGCGTCGCGGTCGCCGCCGGCGCCGAAGACGACGATCAGGCGGCCGCCCGCATGCGGCTTCAGCGCGGCGATGGCCGCCTCCAGCGCATCGGGCGTATGGGCGTAATCGACATAGATCGGTGCCCCGCTGGGCGCGATCGCGGCGCGCTCCAGCCGGCCGCGCACGGGTTGCAGCCGCGCCATCGCCGCCAGCGTCTCGGCGACCGGTCCGCCGGTCGCGATGACCAGTCCCGCCGCCACCAGCGCATTCGCCGCCTGGTACGCGCCGATCAACGGCAGCCGGACATGATGGACCGCGCCCGCCGCCTCGATCGTCAGCCCCTGTCCCAGCAGCGTCGGATCGCGGCCGACCAGCCGCAGCGTCGCACCGCGCTCGCCGACGGTGATCAGCGTGTTGCCGCGCTCCCGCGCCAGATCGAACACGCGGCCCGATTCGACGTCGTCGACCCAGATCACCGCCGTCCCGTCCGGGGAGAGAACCTCGGAGAACAGGCGAAGCTTGGCGGTCAGATACGCGCCCATGTCGCCGTGATAGTCGAGATGGTCGCGCGACAGGTTGGTGAAGGCCGCCGCCTCGACCCGCAGCCCCTCGGTCCGGTACTGGTGCAGGCCGTGACTGGACGCCTCGAACGCCAGATGCGTCACCCCCTCGCGCGCGAGCCCCGCGACGTTCGACAGGAAGGTCACGACATCGGGCGTCGTCAGCCCGGTCGTCACCCGCTCGTCGGCGGTAGTGACGCCCAGCGTCCCGATCGATGCCGCGTGGTGGCCGGCCATCCGCCACAGCTGGCGGGTCATCTCGACGACCGACGTCTTGCCGTTGGTACCGGTGACCGCGACCGCCGTCGCCGGAAAGGGTGCGAAGAAGGCGGCGGCCAGCCGGGCGAACGCGGCGCGCGGCTCGTCGTCGACGATGTGGACCGCGCCCTCGACCGTCGCGCCCGGCGCCGCCACGACGGCGACCGCGCCCGCCCTGACCGCCTCTGCGATATAATCCTCGCCGTTCACGCGGGCGCCGCGGAATGCCCCGAACACCGTGCCCGGCGCGACCTTGCGGTGGTCGATCGCGAAGCCGGTCACTGCCACCGCCTCGCCGCCGCCGGTCAGCTGCCCCAGCCTCACCGCGCCGCCCTCACTGGCCGGTGGGCGGGCGGCGGGACGGATCGTCCCACAGGGTCGGCACGATGTCCGACACGTCGATGTCGCGCCGCTCGTCGGGGACGACGCCCAGCATCGCGCCGACGCGCGAGATGGTGCGCCCCACGACCGGGGCCGCGTTCCAGGCGGCGGTTTTCCAACCGAAGGTCTCCTTCGTCCCCAGCGGCGAGTCGAGCATCGCCAACACGACATAGCGCGGTGCGTCCATCGGGAAAGCCGCCGCGAACGTGGCGACGTTGCGCGACCGGTCGTACCCGCCGGCCACCGCCGCCTCCGCGGTCCCGGTCTTGCCGCCGACGCGGTAGCCGGGCGCCTCGCCCTTGCGTCCGGTGCCGCGCAGCACGATCAGGCGCAGCATCTGCCGCATCCTCGCGCTCGTCGCCTCGCTGATGACGCGGCGGCCGGCGGCGGCGTGGCCCGGCTCGACCTTCAGCAGCGTCGCCGGGCGCCAGATGCCGCCGTTGACCAGCGTGGCATAGGCGCTGGCGAGGTGCAGCGGCGTCACCGCGATGCCGTGGCCATAGGCGGTAGTCATCGTCGTGGTGCGCGCCCAATAGGTCGGCATCAGCGGCCGTCCCTTCTCGCGCAGCTCGATATCGGGCTTGGTGTCGAAGCCCAGCTTGCGGAACATCGCCTGCATCCGCTGCGGCCCGATCTCGTCCGCGACGCGCGCGGTGGCGATGTTGGACGAATAGATCAGCGTCTCGGCCATGTTCAGCCAGCGCTTGGGATCGCCGCGCTCGTCGTGGATCGTGTAGCCACCCACCTTCAGCGGATGGGTTGCATCGAAGCGGCGCGCGAACGAGGTGACGACGCCGGTCTCCATCGCGGTCGCCATGGTGATCGGCTTGAAGGTCGATCCCAGCTCGAACACGCTCTGGGTGGTGATGTTGCGCAGTTCCTCGGTGCCGGCCATGCCGACGCGGTTCGGGTTGAACGTCGGCAGCGACACCATCGCCACGACCTCGCCCGTCGCCACGTCCATCACGATACCGCCGGCGCCCCGCGCCGAGAAGGTCGCCATCGCCCGGCCGAGTTCGCTCTCCATCGCCGCCTGGACCCGCGTGTCGATCGACAGGGCGATCGGCTGGCCGGCGGTGGCCGGGTTGGTCAGCCGCTCGTCGAGGACGCGCTCCATTCCCGACATGCCGTGGCCGTCGGTCGACAGGAACCCCAGCGCATGCGCCGCCATGGTCGATTGCGGGTACAGCCGCTGCGTCTCGCGCGCGAAGACCAGCGCCGGCTCGCCGATCGCATTGACCTGCTCGACCAGCGCCGGGCTGGCGCGCCGCTGCAGATAGGTGAACGAGACGGGCTTGGTCAGCTGGGCATAGAACCATGCCTGGTCGCCCCGGTCGGGCATCAGCGCGGCGAGGCGCGCCGCGATCTCCATCGGGTCGCCGATCAGCTTCTTGGGGTGGACCGCAATCGTCCATGCATCGATCGTCCGCGCCAGCGGCGCGCCGTTGCGATCGACGATATCGCCGCGCCCGGCGATCGCGGTGGCGCGCGCCTCGGCCTCGGATCCCGACAGCACCGCCAGCATGCCCAGCCGCGCGATCACCAGCAGCACCGCCGCGGCGAACGCCAGCATCATCATCATCAGGCGCGTATGCGCCGTCGCCACCAGCTGGTGGCGCTGCTGGGCGGTGCCCCGATGCGCGACCGGCCGGGCGACGAGCGTGGTCAACGGCGGTGGCCCGCCTCGGTCCGCGCACCGGTCAGGATGTCGCCCAGCGTCGAATCCGACAGCAGCTTGCGGTCGAGCAGCGCCACCGCCTGCGGCCGCACCTTGGCGACGGCGGCGGCGGCGCGGGCGACGGATACCTCGGCGACGCGTACCGGCGCAGCGGCCGGCGCCCGGGTCGTCGTCGCCGTCACCCGCGCGACCGCGGCGGCAGGCGCCGGCACCGGTGCGGTCGCCGCGACCAGCGTCATCGCCGGCTGCATCAATGGCTGCGGCACGCCCGACGGCACGACCAGCGCGGCCTGCCGCACGCCCGGCATGCCACCCGTCGGCAGTGGCGTATTGACGTCGAGCGAGGCCAGCGCCGCCTCGTCGCTGACGAACTGGCCGGCGACCGGCGCCGTCAGCGCCAGCGTGTCGCCGTTCCACTTCTCCAGCTGCACCAGATTGGCGCGGGTGTCGAACTCGGTCTCCAGCGCGCGGATGTCGCGCTCCGCCGTCGCGATCCGGCGGTTGACCAGGTCGAGCTTCTTCCGCTCGCCGGCGACGTGGAGCGAGATCAGGTAGAAGCCGAGCACGGCGGCGACACAGCCCCCGAACCAGCCGATCCCCCGCAACCGATACGCCGCCGTCATATTCCCGTCTCCTGTTCCCACGCCGGGGCGGCCGTCCGCCTCGCCACCCTCAGCGTCGCCGATCGTGCGCGCGGATTCGTCGCAACCTCGACCTCACCGGCGCGCACCGCGCGGCCCACCTCTTCGAAACTCGGTGCCGCCGCCTTACTGGCCTGCGGCAGATGACGCGAACCTGAAGGCGCGGCGCCGGACCGGTCGCGCAGGAAGCGCTTGACCACGCGGTCCTCCAGGCTGTGGAAGGTCACGATCGCCAGCCGGCCGCCCGGCTTCAGCACCCGCTCCGCGGCGGCGAGGCCGTCGGCCAGTTCGCCCAGTTCGCGGTTCACATGGATGCGGATCGCCTGGAACGTGCGGGTCGCCGGGTCCTTCTTGTCGTGCGGCTTGTGGCCGGTCGCCCGCCGCACGATCGCGGCCAGTTCGCCGGTCCGTGTCAGGGGTCGTGCCGCCACGATCGCGCGCGCGATCCGCCGCGACTTCGGCTCGTCGCCGTAGCGATAGATGACGTCGGCGATGGCTGCCTCGTCGGCCTCGTTCAGGAAATCGGCCGCGCTCGGCCCCTCCTGGCTCATCCGCATGTCGAGCGGCCCGTCCGCCTGGAACGAGAAGCCCCGCTCCGCCTGGTCGAGCTGCATCGACGACACGCCGATGTCCATCGTCACCCCGTCGACCGGCGCCGCATCCAGCGCGGCCAGTTCGCCCTCCATCGCCGAGAAGTCGGCATGGACCAGCGTCAGCCCGTCGATGCCGGACCGCCGCCCCGCCCCGATCGCGTCGGGATCGCGGTCGAACGCGATCACCCGCGCCCCCGTCGCCAGGATCGCGCGGGTATAGCCGCCCGCGCCGAACGTCGCGTCGACCATCGTCTCGCCCGGCTGCGGCGACAGGCCGGCGATCACCTCCGCCAGCAGGACGGGTACGTGCGGCGCCACGGTCACAGCGCGATCCCCTTCTGCGCCATGTGGAACTGCGCCATCGCCTTCACGACGCGCGGCATGTCGGCCGTCTCGATCAGCGTGCGGGGATCCCAGATCTCGATATAGTCGAGCACGCCGTAGAAGAACGCATGCTCGCCGATGCCGGCATAGAAGCGGGGAAAGGCGGGCATGATGAACCGGCCGGAACCGTCGAACGGCACCGCCTCGCCGGATGCGCCGGCCCGCTTGATGTTGTAGTCGAACTCGCCGTCGGGGCCGGTGTGCTCCGCCTCGCGCTTGTCCAGCTGCGCGGCCAGCACGTCGAGATAACCCGGATCATAGGCGATCAGGCACGGGTTCTTCTGGTGCGCGCCGATCACGATCGTGCCGCCGTTCTTGCCGTCGGCCTTGGGTGCGTTGGCCGCGAGCGTGGCGCGCAGGGCAGAGGGTATGGCAACGCGACCCTTGTCGTCGACAAGACCGATGCCATCGCCCTGATATCGCCCCCTGGACACAAGCTGACTCCGCCCCTCTGCAGGCAAATCTTTCCCATGTCGAGAAGCGACCTTCGCCACCGCCCGACCAACGAACGCACACGGGAATTCTGCCCCTGAGTTAACCTGTACGTATCAGTGCCCCCCCTTCGTCGCAACGGGATTTTTGGGGAAATCAGGGGAAAAGATGGTCGACCATGGTCGAACCGGGGGCCAGTTGGGGTGAAGCGCACTTCACATCCAATCTGCCGGCAAAAATGCTTTCAGATCAGCGATTAAGCCGGAGTGTCTAAGTTTGGGACAGAATCGCTGATGCGGGCGTCCAAGCGGCCCGGGATGACGTCCCGCGGGCCCGGCGATCCGGCCACTCCGGCCTGTTCCGGCACGTCTCGCAGGGGGGGGGCAAAACGGCGATGTCGCAGCGGGCGGCGGGATCGCATCCCGCGGCGGAAAAAGTGACCGATCGCCGCCCGGGGTGGGGACGACCGCGGTGGGGGAGGCAGCGATCGGTCTCTCCATAGACGGAGACGAGCCACCGATCCCTTGCAAAATGGACGAAGAATTTTCCGGCCGGACCAGCGCGATCGGGGCAAGCCGGCGCAGATCGCGGCCTCAGCGTGCTCCTTCGGCCGGACCCTGGAGGTTCGCACTGCTGGGTGCCACCCCCATCTCCGCGAGCGGCTCGCCCGTTCCCAGGGCGGCGGTGTCGTTGGTCGCGGCGATCTCGGCAACCAGATTGGCCTGTGCGGAGCCGGTCACCGGCCGCTCTCGCGTGGCGCTACTGATGATCGCACTCGCGATCACGATCAGCACCACCACCGCGATAAGGCCGATCATGCCGACCTTGATGCGCTGGAGCGGCTGCGAAGGTTCGGGCCGGCCATCCATCTGGTCCGATCCATCTACCCGTTCGTCGCCCATTTCTCAAGCCACGGTCTGGCCCAGCCCTTTCGAGGCACGCCACGCCGGATCGTAGAGGCTCGACAGGTAGCGGAAGCCGGTATCGCACAGGATGGTCGCCACCCGGCTCCCCGCCCCCAGCTGTCGGGCCAGCGCCACCGCACCGGCGACGTTGATGCCCGACGACAGGCCCAGGCACAGCCCCTCCTCGTCGAGCAGCCGCCGCACCCAGCGGTAACCCTCGTCGTCGGAGATGCGGAACTGGGTGTCGATCGGCGCGCCTTCCAGATTGGCGGTGATGCGGCCCTGGCCGATCCCCTCCGCCACCGACGATCCTTCCGACTTCAGCTCGCCATGCGCGTAATAATCGTACAGCGCCGCGCCGTGCGGGTCGGTCAGCGCGATCGTCACGCCTTCGTCCTTGGCCTTCAGCCCCATGCCCACCCCGGCGATCGTGCCGCCCGTGCCGGCCGCACAGGTGAAGCCGTCGACCCGCCCGTCCATCTGCGCCCAGATCTCCTCGGCGGTACCGGTGATGTGGGCACGGCGATTGGCGATGTTGTCGAACTGGTTGGCCCAGACCGCGCCCGGCGTTTCCTCGGCGATCCGGCGCGAGGTGTGAACGAAGTGGTAGGGGCTGGCATAGGGCGCGGCCGGCACCAGCACGAGTTCGGCGCCCAGCGCTCTCAGCGTGTCCATCTTCTCGCGGCTCTGGGTCTCGGGCATCACGATGATCGTGCGATATCCCTTGGCGTTGGCGACCAGTGCCAGGCCGATGCCGGTGTTGCCGGCGGTCCCCTCCACGATCGTTCCGCCCGGCTGCAACGCCCCGCGCGCCTCGGCATCCTCGACGATCGACAGCGCCGCGCGATCCTTCACCGAGGCGCCGGGATTGGCGAACTCGCACTTGCCGAAGATCTCGGCCCCCGCCTCGTCGCTGGGGCCCTTCAGGCGGACGAGCGGCGTGTTGCCGATGAGGGACAGGGTATCTGGGATGATGGGCATCGCCCGGACATAGGAGGATGGCGGGTCCGGGCCAAGCGATGCCGGCTTGACCGTCGCCAAGCCGCGCTAATGACCCCACCCGGCCTGCCGCGTTTTTCGCGATTGCAGCACATCCGTGCTTGACGCTGGGGAAAGCAGAGGCGAAGCGCGATCCGCTATGAAGATGCGCTCCTTTATCGTCCTCCCGCTCCTGGCGCTCGCCGCCTGCAACTCGCAGCCCTCGCAGCCCGAGGTGATCGAGACCAATCCCGACCCGATGAAGAACCAGCTGGCGAACGCCGCGCCGGTCGAACTGCCGCCGGCGATCCGTGCGGACAAGACGCTGCGCTGCGCCGACGGCTCGCTGGTCGGCGTCACCTTCTTCCAGGGCGACAAGCTCGCCAGCGTCCGCGTGCCCTCCACGGCCACGCCGGTCCGCGTGACGGCGCCGGAGGCGGGAAAGCCGTTCGTCGGCGAAAACGGCACGACGCTGACCGGCGACGAGAAGAACGTGACGGTCACCGTCGCGGGCAAGCCCGCGCTGTCCTGCCACGACTGATCGTTCCGATCGGTGTATCGCAAAGCGGCCGGCGGAGCGATCCGCCGGCCTTTTTTCTTGCCAGGCCGTCCCGTGGCAGTCACCCTGACGGGTACCGATGGAGCGACTTGACCCGCAGATCGTGCTGGGCGCCTACGCGCTGGGCGTTTTCCCGATGGCCGACGCACGCAACGCCGATGCCGTCTATTGGGTGGAGCCGCGGCGCCGCGCCATCCTTCCGCTCGACGGCTTCCGTCCCTCCCGGTCGCTGCGCCGCACGATCGCCGCCGACCGTTTCCGGGTCACCGCCGACCGCGCATTCGGCGCCGTCGTCCGGCTATGCGCGGAAAGCGTCGCGGATCGGCCGGAGACCTGGATCAACGGCAGCATCGAACAGGTCTTCAACGACCTCCACCATGCCGGGCGCGCCCACTCGGTCGAGTGCTGGCATGGCGAGCAGCTGGTCGGCGGCCTGTACGGCCTGGCGATCGGCCGGGCGTTCTTCGGCGAAAGCATGGTCAGCCGCACGACCGATGCGTCGAAGGTGGCGCTGGCATGGCTGGTGGCGCGACTGAAGGCGGGCGGGTTCACCCTTCTCGACTGCCAGTTCCAGACGACCCACCTCGCCTCGCTGGGCGCGGTCGAGATCCCGCGGGCGCGCTATATGGAGTTGCTGGCCGGGGCGTTGGCGGGTTCGGTGCCCTCGCCGTCGGGATTGACCCCCGGGGTCGACGATGCGGACTTCGGCGCGCTCGACCGGGCGGCGCGCGGTTCCGCGACGGTATCCGGCCCGGTCGCCGGAAAGGACATCGTGCAGCTCTTGGTCCAGACGTCGTAGATCGGGTGGTTGACGACGTTCAGCGCGGGACGCTCCCTGAACAGCCAGCCCGAAAAGGTCCGCCGCCACGCGCGGTCGGCACCCCGCACGTCGACCTGCACGAACGCGCCGGTCAGCGCCTCCTGCTCCCATGGCGCGGTCTTCTCGCAGGCACTCAGGCGGACGACGAGATCGCCGATCCGCGCGACGCCGCCCGGCTTCAGCGTCACCTCGCGTGCCTCGCCGTTACGCTTGTTCAGCACGCCGAGCACCGCGACGCGCTGCGCCATCGGCGTCGTACCCTGGTCGGCGACCGCGCCGCCGGTCGCGACCGTCTCGATGTCGTCGGGCACACCCTCCGGCACCACCTGCGCCACCCGGCCGACGGTGGCGGGCGCGGGGCGGCTGGTCAGCGCGCGATAGCCGAACCATCCGCCAGCCAGCAGCGCCGCGGCCACGATGACCGCGGCCAGCCACCGTATCATCCCTCGGGCGTCCACGCTTCGTAATCGCCGGTGGCGGCGGCCCGCTGGCCACCCTTCTCCAGCGCGCCCGACGGGCGATAGGCGAGCGCGGTACCGGTCATGTTCGGCACGGCCGGCTTCTCCCACCGGCGCTGCGGCGGCAGGGCGCGGTCGGGCACGTCGTCGACCTGGCGGTGCAGCCAGCTGAACCATTCGGGTGGCACCCGGCTGGCGTCGTTCGCGCCCTCATAGATCACCCAGCGGCGCGGATTGCCGGCGGTGTCGGTCCGGCCCTCGTAATAGACGTTGCCCAGCGCGTCCTCGCCCATCTTGCGCATGCCGCGCAGGCCGTAGAACCAGGTGCCCCAGCTGGCGCCGTTCCACCAGGTGAAAGGATTGCGATTGATGCCCATGGCGCCCGCTTACCGCGGCGCGGCGTCGCCAGCAACCGCCGCTTTGAGCCAGCTGACCCGGTCGCCCTCGCCGATCCCCAGTTCCGCGGTACGGCCGCCCGGCACCTCCAGCACGGCGGCGACCACCTCGCCCGACAGCACCGGCGTCTCGGAGAAGGGGACGGCGTTCTCGGCGATGCGGGCGATCGTGCCGTCCGCGCGGATGAACACGATGTCCAGCGCGCTCGGCGTGTTCCTCATCCAGAAGCTGGCGAGCCGCGGCGGCCCGCCATCCGGCGGATACGGGGCGAACAACATGCCGAAATCCGGCGCCAGCCCGGTCCGGTACATCAGCCCGCGCTCCTGCTCCGCCGCGGTCCGCGCCAGCTCGGCGCGAAAGACGTGGCGTCCGCCCGGTCCCTGTATCGTCACCGGCACCACCCGGACGGCGTCGGCCTGCTCGCGTTCGCCACCGCAGCCGGCGATCAGGCAGGCGAGCGCGAGCGGGGCGACGATGCGCGGCGTCACGCCCATATCCTCAGTCCAGCGGCTCGACGGCGGCGGCCAGCGGCCCCTTGCCGCCGTCCACCACCCGCGCGCGCAGCGGCTGCTCGGGCTCGACCTCGCCGATCCCGGCCCGGCGCAGCGTCTCCATATGGACGAACACGTCGTGGCCGTCCGCGGCACGGACCAGGAAACCATATCCCTTCAGCCGGTTGAACCATTTGACGGTCACCGGCTCGAACGGCCCGGCATCGTCGATCAGCGCGACGGGATCGATTCGCCCCGACGCGGGGCGGGTACGGGCGGGGCCGGTCTCGACCACCGCGTCGGTCAGGTCGATGGCGACGATCTCGCTCGCCTGGTAACCGCGCCCGCGCTCGACGACCAGCGCCTCGACCCGCGCCCCCTCGGGCAGGCTGCGGCGGCCATGCGGCTGCAGAACACTGAAATGGACCAGCACGTCGCCGACCGACGCGTCGTCAGTCACCGCAAAGCCGAAGCCGCGGGTCACGTCGAACCACTTGATCACGCCGGCGACCGGCATCGGCTGCCCCGCCGGCCCGTCCACCTGCTCCTGTTGCGCCATCATCGCGTCACCCCTGGCAGGCGCCTGACTAGCATGGTTCTGCGCCGTCGCAACAAGATGACGTCATACCTTCATCGAAATGGGGCATCTCCCCCGGTGCGGCCGAGGCGATCGTCCGCGCCAGGCCAAAGGGATGGCCGGCGCGGATCATCGCGCCGATGTGCTTCTCGCGCTGCGGCCGGTCCGCCGCGGCCGTCGCGAACGGGCCGATCCGCTTGCGCCGGGCGAACGCCAGCGCGCTGTCCAGCGCACCGTCCTCCACCGCGGGGCGCACCGCGTCGGCATCCTGCTGGCCGACCCGTGCCTGGCGCAGCGCCGCGGCCACCCGGCCCGCGCCCAGACCGCGCCGGGTCAGCGACGCCGCCTTCGCCTCGGCATAGGCCCGGTCGTCGACATAGCCGAGCGCGGCCATCCGCCCGGCCACCGCGTCCGGATCCGCCGGCGCGCCGTCCCATCCCCGCTCGCGGATCTTGCGGCGCAGGTAATCGGCCAGCTTCCCCTGCGTCGTCGCGAACCGCTCGACATAGCGCAGCGCCAGCCGGTCGAGCGCCGCGGCGTCCAGGGGTGGAATGGGGCGGCGCGGTTGGGCCATCGGCCATCATTGTGCCACACTGGCCCGCGAGAGGAAACGTGGGTGCGCACGCGCGCCGCAGAAAAGCAACGAAGGCTTCGACGATGACGACCGACACGCCCGCCATGGCCGCGCCTGCCGCCCCGCCCCCCGCCCCCATGGCCGGGACGCCGACCCAGGATGCCCTGCCCCGCCGCTTCGCCGACTTCGCGACTCTGGGCGAGGCACTGGATTACGCCGCGACGGGTAACCGCGGGCTTAATTTCCACGACGCGCGTGGCGCGCTGCTGCGGCCCTATTCCTTTGCCGAGCTGCGGCAGGACGCGCTGGTCGCCGCCCGCCGCCTGATCGCCGCCGGGGTGCAGCCGCAGGACCGCATCGCGCTGGTCGCCGAAACCTCCGCGGAGTTCGCGGCGCTCTTCTTCGGCACCGTCTATGCCGGCGCCTGGCCGGTGCCGCTGCCGCTGCCGACCTCGTTCGGCGGCCGCGATTCCTATATCGACCAGCTCCGCGTCCAGCTGTCGAGCTGCGATCCGACCATGCTGATCTTCCCGCCCGAACTCGCCGCGATGGCGGGCGAGGCGGCATCGCTCGCCGGCGTCGCGGGCATCGACTGGTCGGAACTCGCCACGCGCGACGCGCCGGAGGCGGCGCTGCCCGGCGCCGGGACGGACGACATCGCCTATCTGCAATATTCCAGCGGATCGACCCGCTTCCCCCACGGCGTCGCGATCACGCACCGGGCGCTCCTGAACAACCTCGCCGCGCACAGCCACGGCATGGCGATCCGGGACAGCGATCGCTGCGTCTCATGGCTGCCCTGGTACCACGACATGGGGCTGGTCGGCTGCTTCCTCTCGCCCGTCGCCAACCAGGTGTCGACCGATTACCTGAAGACCGAGGATTTCGCCCGCCGTCCGCTCGCCTGGCTCGACCTCATCAGCCGCCACGACGGCACCACCCTCTCCTACTCGCCGACCTTTGGCTACGACATCTGCGCACGGCGCATGTCGTCGCAGACCCGCGCCTCCGACCGGTTCGACCTGTCGCGCTGGCGGGTGGCGGGCAACGGCGCCGACATGATCCGCCCCGACGTCATGCAGGGCTTCGTCGACGCCTTCGCCGATGCCGGGTTCAAGGCGTCGGCCTTCCTCCCCAGCTATGGCCTTGCAGAGGCGACGCTGGCGGTATCGATCATGCCACCGGGCGAGGGCATCCGCGTCGAACTGGTCGAGGAGACCGAATTGTCCGGCAGCGACCATGACGGCCAGCGCCCCCAGCGCTTCCGCGCCATCGTCAATTGCGGCAAGCCCGTCCGCGACATGGACGTCGAGGTCCGCGAGGAAGACGGCACGCCGTTGCCGGAGCGGGCGATCGGCAAGATCTGGTGCAGCGGCCCGTCCGTCATGGTCGGCTATTTCCGCGACGAGGCGGCGACCGACGCCTGCATGGCCGCCGATGCCGACGGGAAGGTCTGGCTCGACACCGGCGACATGGGATACATGTCGGACGGCTATCTCTACATCGTCGGCCGCGCCAAGGACATGATCATCGTCAACGGCAAGAACCACTGGCCGCAGGACATCGAATGGGCGGTCGAGCAGCTGCCCGGCTTCAAGGCGGGCGATATCGCCGCCTTCGCCATCACCACGCCCGGCGGCGAGGAGACGCCGGCGGTGCTGGTCCAGTGCCGCAGCAGCGACGAGAACGAGCGCACCCGCCTGCGCGACGCCATTCGGGAGCGGGTCCGCTCGGTCACCGGCATGAACTGCGTCATCGAACTCATCCCGCCGCGCACCCTGCCCCGCACCAGCTCGGGCAAGCTCAGCCGCGCCAAGGCCCGCAACCTCTACCTCGCCGGCGAGATCAAGCCCTACGCCATCGCGGCGTAACGGCGATATGCGAGGCGGAGGCCTGCTCTCCCCCCATCGTCATCCCCGCGAAGGCGGGGATCCAGATGCACAGGCTTGCGCGGGACGCACGAGCTTTGACGAAGAGGGCGCCGACCCTGCACGCGGATGGCGGGAAGCGGTGAAATCCAGCCAGACAGCTTTCAGCTATGAGATGATGCAAGCGGCCGTTCAATTCGCGGTAGCGCAGCCCCAGCCGTCGTAGTCGCCGTCGTTCTCCCGTGCTGCTCTATAAAGATCGATCGTGACATCATCGATCTCATCGGGCCGATCGATCCTATCGAATTCGATCTGAAACTCTCCATCGGCGTCTCTGTTTTGGGAGATGGCATAGCCTTTGGTGACAAGGTGCTGCGTAAAGGCCTTCCTGTCGCGAGGTGTTTTGAAGATCGCAGAATGATCAATTTTCCGAGCAGTTTCGATGTGGTCGCCGGCCTTAAGCAACCGGTCAATCACGTCGCGGTTCCCCATACGTTGCAGGTCTCCCGGGGACGGGTGAAGAAACTGCCAGTAAGTAGACCAATCGGCGTCTGCACGAATCCCGGTTTCAAAACGATACTCTGGCCAATTTTCCATTGCCGTTTTGATGACTCCCTCAATGGACTGGCACCGAGTGTAAAAATAGAACTCTCTGTTCCCGCTAGAAGTATTTCGACCTACTTATAGGGAGCTTCCATCGCTTTCGATAGCTAGCGCGAGGGAATTTTCGATCTTTATAAGTTCGTCATATTCTTCTTGGCTAGAAAGCCCATCTGGTCGGGGACTATTCAAATGAACGCGCAAGTATGCTATATTCCGGAGGTCAGCAATCGGAGCCTCTTTGGCTACCCCAAGGTCAACGAAGATCGAGGCTGGTTCGTCGTCAACGAGCAATGCGTAGAAGTTCCACTGGTCTGACATCTGCAAATCCGAACCTGTTACGGTCTGACGTTAGCGCCCCAACCCTAACTTTCAACGGCCACTTCTGGGTGAACCGCAACGCATCGCGATCGGCTACGACTGGCCGCATCCGGCCATGTCCTACTCGCCGTCATGAGCATAGAACCACCTCATGCGCGCGCCACCACCTCGCTCCATCACGCCGCCAACGTGGCAAACTTACGTTAGCAAACCTGTCTCAACTTTCCGTTGCCAGATGATCCGCGTCGTTTTGCAGCCACCCGCCGCCATCCCCTTGATCCCGCACGCGATCACCTGTGCCCGGCACCCCGCCTCAACATTCGGCGGGAGGGCTCGCATGGCACAACTTCCTCAACATTCGCGGACGCCGTCACTCGTGGCGCAGGGCGTCGATCGGGTTCAGCGCCGCCGCGCGGCGCGCGGGGAAATAGCCGAACACCACCCCGATCACCGCCGATATCGCGAAGGCGATCAGGTTGATCTGCGGGTCGAACGTCCATGGCACCCGCATCCACGGCACCAGCGCCAGGATCACCAGCTGCGCCAGGATCAGTCCGATCACCCCGCCCAGGCACGACAATGCCACCGCCTCGACCAGGAACTGGAGCAGCACCTCGCGCGCGACCGCGCCGATCGCCAGCCTGATGCCGATCTCGCGCGTCCGCTCGGTCACCGACACCAGCATGATGTTCATGATGCCGATCCCGCCGACCACCAGCGAGATCGCGGCGACCGCGGCGACGATGCGGGTCAGCATCATCGTCGTGCCGGTCAGCGTATCGCTGATCTGTTTGGTATCGAAGATATTGAAATCGTCGTCCTTGCCGCCGGTGATGGTGCGCCGCTCGCGCAGCAGGTCGGCGATCGCCGCCTGCACCGTCTGGGTCGAATAAGCCTGGTCGACGCCGACCAGCATCAGCCGGATGTCGCGGCTGCCGGTGAAACGGCGCTGCACCGCCTTGATCGGCATCACCACCACGTCGTCCTGGTCGCCGAAGCCGCCCTGCCCGCGCGTGGTCAACGTGCCGATCACGTCGCAGCTGATATTGCCCAGCCGCATGCGCGCGCCGACCGCCTCGCCGCCGCGGAACAGGTTCTGGCGAACGGTATTGCCGATCAGGCATACCGCCTTGCCCGCCGCTTCCTCGGCCGGCGTCCAGTACCGGCCCGACGACAGCGGCCATGGCTGCACCGTCAGGAACGCGCTGGTGGTGCCGTTGATCGTCGTCGACCAGTTGGCGCCGTTGTAGATCGCGGTGGCCGACGCGCTGGCCTGTGGCGCGACGGCGGTGACGCCGGCGATCTGGTTGGCGATCGCCTCGACATCCTCTTCCTTGAAGTCGGGCGGACGCGGCCCGCCGCCGCCGCGGCCGAAGCCCTGTCCCGGCCGGATCTGGAGCACGTTGGTGCCCAACGCCGAGATCGACGCCTGTACCGCAGAGGTCGTCGCCTTGCCCAGCGTCACCATCGTCACGACCGCGCCGACGCCGATGACGATGCCCAAGATGGTCAGGAACGAGCGCAGCAGGTGCCGACGGATCGATCGGAGCGCCAGGACGAGCGTGGTGCCGAACATCAGGTCATGCCCCCTTGCTCGTCATCCCCGCGCAGGCGGGGATCCGGACGCGTGGCGGCGTCGATGGAAGCGCACGAATTGGCGTGTTTAGCAGCGTCACGCGTCCACCGCCTCGCCCTGCCGGTGCCGGCTCTCGATCCGCTCGACCAGCCCGTCCTTGAAGTGGACGACGGTGCGCGCGAACGCGGCCATGTCGGGTTCGTGCGTCACCATCAGCACGGTGATGTTGCCGTCGCGGTTCAGCCCGGTCAGCAATTCCATGATCTCGATCGATCGTTCCGAATCGAGGTTGCCGGTCGGCTCGTCGGCCAGCAGCACGTCGGGATTGGTCACGATCGCCCGCGCGATCGCCACCCGCTGCTGCTGCCCGCCCGACAGCTCGGCCGGCGTATGGTCCCACCACCGGTCCAGCCCGACCTTCTCCAGCGCGGCCATGCCCAGTTCGCGACGGCTCTTCTTGTCCTCGCCCCGGTACAGCAGCGGCAGCTCGACATTCTCCAGCGCGGTCGTGCGGCTGAGCAGGTTGAAGCCTTGGAACACGAAGCCCAGGTACCGGCGGCGCAGCAATGCCCGCTGGTCGCGGTCGAGCCGCTCGATATGGTGGCCGCGGAACAGGAACTCGCCCGCCGACGGCACGTCGAGGCAGCCGAGGATGTTCATCGTCGTCGACTTGCCCGATCCCGACGGGCCCATCACCGCGACGAAATCGCCGGTCTGGATGTCGAGGTCGACGCCCTTCAGCGCCTGGAACTGCGTCGCCCCGCTGCCGTACAGCTTGGTGACGCCGCGCAGGCTGATCAGCGGCGGCGCGGCGGGACCGGCGTTATTGTCCACCGCCGCCACTCCGCCGCCGCTGGCCGCCCGCGCCCGCCGGCGCCTGATCGGTGCCCGTCAGTTGCCCGGTGATGACCTCCTGCCCAGGCTTCAGGTCGCCGCCGACCACCTCGGTCACCGTACCGTTGGTGTCGCCGGTGGTGATCTCCACCGCCTGCGGCTGGCCGTCCGCGCCCTTCACATACACCGTCTGGGTCGCGCCGCGCGCCAGCGTGGCGGTCCTCTCCGGCCGGTCGCGGCGGGGGCGGAACGTCAGCGAACCGGCGATGCCGCCGCCCTGCGCCGCACCGGCCGCCGCCGGCTTGAACCGCAGCGCCGCATTCGGCACCAGCAGCACGCCGCGCCGGTCGGACGTCACGATGTCCGCCGTGGCGGTCATGCCGGGGCGCAACTGACCCTGCGGATTGGCGACCGTCAGGTCGGCGGCATAGCTGACCACCTGTCCGGTGGTCGCCGTCGTGCTGGTGCTGGTCGACGAGGATGTCGCCGAACTGACGGTCAGGTTCGATCCCAGATCGACCCGCGTGATCGTCGCCGGAAAGCTGCGGCCGGGAAACGCATCGACGGCGAAGCTCGCCTTCTGCCCCAGCTTCACCTCGCCGACGTCTGCCTCGTCGATCGCCACCTCCAGCTTCATCTTGGTCAGGTCTTCGGCGATGACGAACAGCGTCGGCGTGTTGAACGAGGCGGCGACTGTCTGGCCGGGATCGACCTGCCGGGCCAGCACCACGCCCGACACCGGGCTGCGGATGATCGCGCGGCTGCGCTGCGTCTGGCTCTGCGCCAGCTGTGCCCGCGCCGCGGCGACGTTGGCCTGCGCGGTACGCACGCCGGCGACCGCGCGCTGCGCATTGGCGCGCCCGGTCTGGAGTTCGGTGGCGGAAGGAACGCGGCCGTTCGACAGCTTGTACACCTCTTCCAGCCGCGCCAGCTGCGCATTCGCCTCGCTCAACGTCGCCTGCGCCTGCGCGACCTGCGCCTGGTTCGCCGCCAGCTGCGCCTCGTTGGCGCGGATCTGGTCGTCGATCTGCTCGGGATCGATCAACGCCAGCGCCTGCCCGGCGGTCACCCGGTCGTTGACGTCGACCACGACCCGCGTGACCAGTCCCGACAGCTGCGATCCGACCGTCACCTGATTGGTCGGCGCCAGCTTCCCCGTCGCCGAGACGCTGACGGTCAGGTCGCCGCGCCGCACCGGCGCGGTGGCGAAGCCCGCCGCCTCGTCCCCGCGCATCCACCGCGCCACCAGCAGCGCGAGCAGCACGACCCCGACCAGCACCGCCGCCCATTTCGCCCAGCGGCGCCACGCCGGCACCGGCTTCACACCCAGGAATTCGTCCGTGCTCTGGTCGGCCATCAGCGGGTCTCTGTGTCAGAAGTGGCGGGCACCGGCACCGGTGAAGGCGTCGTCCCGGCAGGCACCGTGCGCGGCGGCGCCTGCGGCACGGTGGCGGCATCCCAGCCGCCGCCCAGCGCGACGTACAGCGCGACCAGCGCGCTCGCCGCATCGGCGCGCGCCTGGGTCAGCCCGTTGCGCGCCGACAGCAGCGCCGCCTCCTGCTGGTTCAGCGTGGTGAAGTCGGTCAGGCCGGATCGATACTGGCTGCGGCTCAGGATCGCGGAATTGTTGGCGGCGTCCAGCGCGATGGCGAACTCCCGCGCCCGCGCCTGCGCCGTACTCAGGGCGACGACGGCATTCTCCACGTCCTCCAGAGCCAGCAGCACCGTTCCCTTGTACGCCGCCAGCGCGGCGTCGGCGGCCGCTTCCTGCGTGCGGACCTGGCTCCGCAGCCGCCCGCCGTTGAAGATCGCCTGGGTCAGCCCTGCGAACAGGCCGCCGGTGATCGCGTCGCCGATCCCCGACAGCGAGGTGGCGTTGGTGTTGATGTTGCCGGTGATCGCCAGCGCCGGATACAGCCGCGCCTTCGCCACCCCGATCTGCGCCGTCGCCGCCGCCAGCGTCCGCTCGGCCGCCCGCACGTCCGGCCGCTGGCGCAGCGTCTCGGCCGGAATGCCTGCCCCGACGGTCGCCGGTCCGTTCGGAATGGGCCGCGGCGCCGCCAGCAGCGGTTTCAGCGCACCGGGCGCCTGCCCGGTCAGCACGCCCAGCCGCGACACGGCGGCGTTGTACTGCTGCTCCAGCGAAGGGATCGTCGCCGCGGTCTGCGCCCGCTGGCTGCGCGCCTGCTCGCTGTCCAGCGACGAGACCAGCCCGGCCTGCACCCGGAAACCGGCGATCTCCAGATTGTCGTCCTGCAGCCCCAGCGAGGCCCGGGCATTGGCGATCTGCGCCTGCAGCCCGCGGGCGATCACATAATTACGCGCGACCTCGCTCTCGACCGTCAGCAGCACGCTGGCATAATCGTAACCCGATGCCTCGTACTGCGCGCGGCTCGCCTCCACGGTCCGGCGCAACTCGCCGAAGATGCCGACCTGATAACTGGCGGACAGGCCGAGCGAGAAACTGTTGGTGCCCCCGCCGCCGGTATCCACCACGGTACCGTCCGGCAGCGTAAACGAACGACCGCCGCCTCGCAGGTTCTCGTTGCGCTGATACCCGGTCGATCCGGACAGCGTGGGCAACAGGCTCGACCGGCTCTGCACCAGCGCTTCCCGCGCCTGACGCAATCGGGCGACCGCCTGGGCGATGTCGGTGTTGGACGTCGCGGACTGCTGGACCAGCTGGCCCAGTACCGGATCGTCGAACCTGTCCCACCAATGCGTCAGATCCTCACGCCTCGGTGCGGCGGGCACGGACCAGGTGACGGGCACCCCCAGCTCCGCCGGCGTCGCCGGCCGATAGTCGGGCCCGACGGAGCAACCCGCCAGCAGCATCGGGACAAGCAGGGGAAAAACGCGAAGGCGCGGCATGACAGCGGGGATGACCAACCCTCCCCTCACTGTCCAGCGCGTTTATGTCGCAGTTTGTCGCTCCACGACGCTGCGGCCTCGTTCCTACTCCAGTTCCAGGATGACCTGATCGACCGACAGGCTCTCCCCCGCCTGAACCTCGATCGTCTTCACCACGCCGGTCTTCCCCGCCCGCAGGATGTTCTCCATCTTCATCGCCTCGACCACCGCCAGCGGCTGGCCGGCTTCGACGCGGTCGCCCGCTGCCACGTCGAGCCGCACCAGCAGCCCCGGCATCGGCGCGATCAGGAACCGGGAAAGATCCGGCGGCACCTTCTCGATCAGGTGATCGGCATAGCCGGCGACGCGGGTCGGCAGCACGCGCGCGACATGGCTGGCGCCGCGGGTGGTGAGCCGGAAACCCGCGCGCACCGGCTCCAGCCGCACGATCAGTTCCTCGCCTGCCACCTCCGCCTGGACGACGCGATCGCCCGGGGTGTACTCGGTGGACAGGTCAAGTGGCTCTCCGTCCACCACGATCGCGTCGGGCGACACCGTCACCGCGTGATCCCGCCCGTCCAGCCGTACCGTCCAGTCGGCCGGCGGGCGCAGGCGGCGCCCCAGCTGGCCGTCGATCCGCCGTGCCCGGTCGGCGTGGGCGGCGGCGGCAAAGGCGGCGATGGCGGCAAGCGAGCGCAGCAGCTTCGCATCGGCGGGCGCACCGCCGAAACCATCGGGATATTCTTCCGCGATGAAGCCCGTGGTGATCTCCCCCGACCGGAAGCGGGGGTGCTGCATCAGCGCGGACAGGAAGTCGATATTGGTGCCCGGCCCCTCGATCTCGAACGCATCGAGCGCCGCAATCTGCGCATCGATCGCCTGCTCGCGGGTCGGCGCCCAGGTGATCAGCTTGGCGACCATGGGGTCGTAGAACATGCTGACCTCGCCACCCTCGACGACACCGTCGTCGACGCGGATGCGGGGCTCGCGCTCCGCCAGCAGGGCGTTGGCCGGCGCATCGCCGCGCTCGACTGCCGTCGTCTCCGGCGGATTGTAGCGGACCAGTCGCCCGATGCTGGGCAGGAAGCCGCGGTACGGGTCCTCGGCGTACACGCGGTTCTCGATCGACCAGCCGTCGATGCCGACCTGATCCTGCGTGATCGACAACGGCTCACCGGCCGCGACGCGGATCATCTGCTCGACCAAGTCGAGCCCGGTGATCTCCTCGGTCACCGGATGCTCCACCTGCAGCCGGGTATTCATCTCGAGGAAGTAGAAGCCCTGCCCGGTCGTGTCCGCTCCGGACACGATCAGTTCCACTGTGCCGGCACTGTAGTAACCAACAGCCCGCGCGAGCGCGACCGCCTGCTCGCCCATCGCCTTGCGCATCGCAGGCGTGACGAAGGGCGACGGCGCTTCCTCAACGACCTTCTGGTGCCGTCTCTGGATCGAACATTCGCGCTCGTTGAGGTACAGGATGTTGCGGTGCTGGTCGCCCAGCACCTGGATCTCGATATGGCGCGGGCTCTCGATGAACTTCTCGATGAACACCCGGTCGTCGCCGAAGCTGGCCAATCCCTCGCGCTTCGTCGCCTCGAACCCCTCGCGTACGTCCTGCTCGCCGTACGCCAGCCGCATGCCCTTGCCACCGCCACCGGCAGAGGCCTTCATCATCACCGGATAGCCGATCTCGGTCGCGATCCGCACCGCCTCGTCGGTGTCGGCGATCTCGCCCAGAAAACCCGGCACGACGTTCACGCCGGCCGCCTTGGCGAGCTTCTTCGATTCGATCTTGTCGCCCATCGCCGCGATCGCATTGGGCGGCGGCCCCACGAACGCGATGCCGGCCTCCGCGCAAGCGCGTGCGAAACTCTCCCGCTCGCTCAGGAAACCGTAACCCGGATGGATGCAGTCGGCCCCTGTTTCCCTGGCAGCGAGCAGGATCAACTCGGCCTTCAGATAGCTTTCGGCAGCCGGTGCCGGCCCAAGCCGAACGCTCTCGTCGGCCATCAGCACGTGCGGGCTGCGCGCGTCCGCGTCCGAATAGACGGCGACGGTGGCGATCCCCATCCGCTTGGCCGTCCGCATCACGCGGCACGCGATCTCACCGCGATTGGCGACCAGGATCTTCTTGAACATCAACGGTACCACTTGCGATGAAGAGCGAGGGGGATAACGGCCTCGACGGTCATTCCGCGGCGACCCGCATCGGCTCGCCGCTCGCCATCGGCACCAATCCCAGCTTGGCGAACAGAGCGGCGTCCGCACCCTCCCCAGCGTTGCCGGTGGTCAACAGCTTGTCGCCGGTGAAGATCGAATTCGCGCCGGCCATGAAGCACAATGCCTGCGTCGCCTCCGACATGCTTTCCCGCCCGGCCGACAGGCGGACCATCGACAGGGGCATGGCGATCCGGGCAACGGCGACGGTGCGTACGAACTCGATGTCGTCGATCTTCGCCATCGGCGTGCCCGCCAGCATGTCGCCCAGCGGCGTACCCTTCACCGGCACCAGGGCGTTGACCGGCACGCTCTCGGGATGGCGCGGCAGCGTGGCGAGCGCGTGGACGAAGCCGACCCGGTCGCCGCGAGTCTCTCCCATCCCGACGATGCCGCCACAGCAGACGTTGATGCCCGCCGCGCGGACGTTCTCGAGCGTCTCCAGCCGGTCTTCGAAGGTGCGGGTGGTGATCACAGCGCCGTAATGCTCCGGCGACGTATCGATGTTGTGATTGTAGTAATCGAGCCCGGCGGCGGCCAGCCGCGTGGCCTGATGCGGCTCCAGCATGCCCAGCGTCATGCAGGTTTCCATGCCCATGCCGCGCACACCTTCGACCATGGCGACGATCGCATCCATGTCGCGGTCCTTGGGATTGCGCCACGCCGCGCCCATGCAGAAGCGCTGCGACCCGGACGCCTTCGCCTCCGCCGCACTGGCCAGCACCGCCTCCACATCCATCAGCTTCGCCGCTTTAAGCCCGCTGTCGGACGAGGCCGACTGCGAGCAATAACCGCAATCCTCGGGGCAACCGCCTGTCTTGATCGACAACAGCGTGCAGAGCTGAACCTCACCGGCAGCATGGTGCGACCGGTGGACGGTCTGCGCCTGAAACATCAGCTCGTCGAACGGCAGATCGAACAGTGCCGCGATCTCGGCGCGGGTCCAGTCGGTACGGGTCATTGGCGATTCCACAGAAGCTTGGCGAGCTGCGTCGTGCGCTCGCGGGTCAAACGGGTCTTGCATTGCGCTTGCGCCAGCGGCTGCATCGATCCGCCGGCGAACTCCCCTCCCTCGATCACGCACTGCGTGTCGCGGAACTGCAGCCACGCGCGCTGGCTGGCAAGCGTCGCCGCGGCATAGCCGAACCCGCCGCCGCGCGATCGGTCCTGCGCGTCGCGGCCCTTCATATAGGCATAGGTACGCTGCCACTGCCGGGTCATCGCGGCATCGGCCGCGCGGTACTCCGTACCGGCCTGCTGGTTCATCTGCGCCTGGGTCTGCGCGGCGGCGGGTGCGGCGGTCAGCAGCACGAGCGGGATCAGGCGTATCATTCGGCGGCCTCCGTCTCTGGTGGCATGTTGTGACCGAGCAGCCGCAGCACTTCCTCGGCCGCGGCGATCAGGTTGGTGCCCGGCCCGAAGATCGCCTGCACCCCGGCATCGCGGAGGATCTGGTAATCCTGCGCCGGAATCACCCCGCCCGCAATGACCTTGATGTCGGCCCGCCCGGCGTCGCGTAGATGCCCGATCAATTCCGGGATCAGCGTTTTATGTCCGGCCGCCAGGCTCGACGCGCCCACCACGTCGACCTGCTTCTCCAGGGCGAGCAGCGCTGCCTCGTGCGGGGTCTGGAACAGGGGGCCGGGCACGATCTCGAAACCCAGGTCGCCGAACATGCTGGATACCAGGTTCGCACCGCGATCGTGCCCGTCCTGCCCCATCTTGGCGACCAGCATGCGGGGCCGGCGCCCCAACCGACGCTCCGTCGCCTCCACGCCGCGCTCAAGCCGCGTCCAGCGAGCGTCGTCGGCATAGGCGCCGCCATAGATGCCGCTGACCGGCGTCGGCTGGGTTCCATAACGGCCGAAGGCGATCTCCATCGCCGTCGATATCTCGCCTAGCGTCGCGCGCGCACGCGCCGCCTTGACTGCCAGGGCAAGCAGGTTGTCGTTCGCCGATGCGCCAACGCGCAGTGCCGCCAACGCCTTCTGGCAAGCCGCTTCGTCGCGCGTCTCGCGCAGACGACGCAATCGCGCGACCTGGGCCTCGCGGACGGCATGGTTGTCGACATCCAGAATGTCGATCGGATCCTCGTCCTTCAGCCGATACTTGTTGACGCCGACGATCACGTCCTCACCGCGATCGACGCGCGCCTGGCGGGCGGCGGCGGCTTCCTCGATCATCGCCTTGGGCCAGCCCTTCGCCACGGCGGCGGCCATGCCGCCTTCCGCCTCGACCCGTTCGATGATCGTCCACGCCTGATCGACCAGCTGCTGCGTCAGGCTCTCGACATAATAGCTGCCGCCGAGCGGATCGACGACCTTGGTCATCCCGGTCTCTTCCTGCAGCACGATCTGGGTGTTGCGGGCGATGCGGGCGGAGAAGTCGGTCGGCAGGGCGATCGCCTCATCTAGCGCATTGGTGTGCAGGCTCTGGGTACCGCCCAGCATCGCCGCCATCGCCTCGACGGTCGTGCGGATGACGTTGTTGTACGGATCCTGCTCCTGCAGGGACACGCCTGATGTCTGGCAATGGGTCCGCAGCATCTTCGACCGCTCGTCCTTCGCGCCCAGATCGGTCATCACCCGGTGCCACAGCACGCGCGCGGCGCGCAGCTTCGCGACCTCCATGAAGAAGTTCATGCCGATGGCGAAAAAGAACGACAAGCGGCCCGCGAACTTGTCGATATCTAGCCCCGTCGCCATCGCTGCGCGCGCATATTCGCGACCGTCGGCGATGGTGAAGGCCAGCTCCTGCACCTGCGTCGCCCCGGCTTCCTGCATGTGGTAGCCGCTGATCGAGATGCTGTTGAATTTGGGCATTTCGGCCGACGTGTACGCGATGATGTCCGCGATGATCCGCATCGAGGGCCCGGGCGGGTAGATATACGTGTTGCGGACCATGAACTCCTTGAGGATGTCGTTCTGGATCGTCCCGTCGAGCAGCTTGCGGTCGACGCCCTGTTCCTCGCCGGCAACGATGAAGAAGGCGAGGATCGGGATCACGGCGCCGTTCATCGTCATGCTGACCGACATCTGGTCGAGCGGAATGCCGTCGAACAGGATCTTCATGTCCTCCACGCTGTCGATCGCCACGCCGGCTTTGCCGACATCGCCGGTCACGCGCGGATGGTCGCTGTCGTATCCGCGATGGGTCGCCAGATCGAAGGCGACGGACAACCCCTTCTGACCGGCGGCGAGATTGCGCCGGTAGAAGGCGTTCGATTCCTCGGCGGTCGAGAAGCCGGCATATTGGCGGATCGTCCACGGACGCCCGGCATACATCGACGCGCGCACCCCACGAGTGAACGGCGCGAAGCCCGGCAGGCCGGGGTCCACCGGCGCATCCGCGGCGGTATAGAGCGGCTTGACGTCGATCCCCTCGGGCGTGGGCCAGATCAGGTCGCGGCCCTTCACCTCCCTGGCGGCGGCGGATTCCCAGTCCGAGAGGGTGGGTTGCGAAGTCGGTTCGGGTGCCGGCTGCGGCTTGGGCGCGGCGCCGCTATCCTCGCCGGTGTTGGTTTCAATGATCGCCATGCGGCGTCTCCATCAATTCCACGAGCACACCGCCCATGTCGCGGGGGTGCACGAAGACGATCGGCGTGCCATGCGCACCGATGCGCGGTTCGCCCAGGATCGTTGCCCCCTTTTCCTTCAGGTCGACGACCGCGACGTTGATATCGGGTACCTCGAAGCAGAGATGATGCTGCCCACCGGCCGGATTCTTCCTGAGGAAGCCGGCGATGGGCGAGGCGTCGTCATACGGTTCGATCAACTCGATCTGCGTGTTCGGCGCATCGATGAAGCACACCTTCACCCCCTGCGCAGGCAGGTCGAACGGACTGCCGATGGCAGTGGCACCCAGCAAGGTGCGATAACTCTCCACCGCCGCCGCGATCGACGGCGTGGCGATACCGACATGGTTCAGGCGGCCGAGGATCATAGGGCGGTATTTCCCAACGCGAGCAACATGCCAAGACCGACGATGAGGAAGACGATCCCCATCACCCCAGTGGCGGCGGTGTTGAGGACGCATCCGACCGCCATGGCGAAAAGCGCCGAGAACATGTCCCTGCTCACAGCGGGATATTGTCGTGCTTCTTCCACGGGTTCTCCAGTGTCTTGCCACGGAGTTTCCGCAATCCCAGGGCGATGCGCCGACGGGTCGAGTGGGGTTGGATCACCTCGTCGATGAAGCCCTTGGATGCCGCGACGAACGGATTGGCGAAGCGTGCCTCGTACTCCGCTGTCCGCTCCGCGATTTCTTCGGGCGTGCGACCGCGGAAGATGATCTCCACTGCGCCCTTGGCGCCCATCACCGCGATCTCGGCGGTCGGCCATGCATAGTTAAGGTCGCCGCGCAGATGCTTCGACGCCATCACGTCGTACGCGCCGCCATAGGCCTTGCGGGTGATCACGGTGATCTTCGGCACGGTCGCCTCGGCATAGGCGAAGAGCAGCTTCGCCCCGTGCTTGATGATGCCGTTATGCTCCTGTGCCGTTCCGGGAAGGAAGCCCGGCACGTCGACGAAGGTCACGATCGGGATTTCGAAGGCGTCGCAGAAGCGGACGAAACGCGCAGCCTTCTTTGACGAGTTGATGTCGAGCACCCCGGCCAGGACCATCGGCTGGTTGGCGACGATCCCGACCGTGCGTCCCTCGATCCGGCCGAAGCCGCACAGGATGTTGCCCGCATGCGCCGGCTGGATCTCGAAGAAATCGCCTTCGTCGACGACCTTCCGGATCAACTCGTGCATGTCGTAGGGCTGGCTGGCGCTGGCCGGGATCAGCGTGTCGAGGCTCTCCTCGATCCGGTCCCAATCGTCGGCCGCGGGTCGTTCCGGCACGCCGTCGCGGTTCGATGCCGGCAGGAAATCGATGAAGTCCCGCGCCGCCAGCAGCGCCTCGATATCGTTCTCGAACGCGACGTCGGCGACGCTGGTCTTGGTGGTATGCGTGACCGCTCCGCCCAGCGCCTCCTGCGTCACCACCTCGTTGGTCACCGTCTTCACGACATCCGGGCCGGTGACGAACATGTAACTGGAATCCTTCACCATGAAGATGAAGTCCGTCATCGCCGGCGAATAGACCGCACCACCCGCGCACGGACCCATGATCAACGACAACTGCGGCACTACGCCCGATGCCAGCACATTGCGCTGAAACACCTCGGCATAGCCGCCAAGCGAGGCAACGCCCTCTTGGATGCGCGCACCGCCGGAATCGTTCAGGCCGATCACCGGCGCACCGACCTTCAATGCCATGTCCATGATCTTGCAAATCTTGGCAGCGTGCCGTTCAGACAGCGACCCGCCGAAGACGGTGAAGTCCTGGCTGAAGACGAAGACCAGCCGCCCGTTGATCGTTCCCGACCCTGTGACGACGCCATCGCCCGGCACGATCTGATCCTGCATGCCGAAATCGACGCAATTGTGCTCGACGAACATGTCGAGCTCCTCGAAGCTGTCCTCGTCAAGCAGCACATCCAGCCGTTCCCGCGCGGTCAGCTTTCCCTTGGCGTGCTGGGCGGCGATGCGCTTCTCGCCGCCGCCCAGCCTCGCCGCCGCGCGCTTCGTCTCCAGCATTGCGATGGTAGACGACATTGGCAGTTCCTCTCGCAGACACGGCCGATGCGTCCTGCCCGCCGATCACGGCCAGCGCAAATGTGAACTTGCGAAGTTGCGAACGTCTTTCTTGCGAACTAGTGCCGGAGACATGCCCAACCCGCGACTGTACGCCGGAGAACAGCTCCGCTCGCTACGAGGCTCCGCCGGCCTGAACCAGCGGGGCATGGCCACGCGGCTGGGCCTGTCGGTCAGCTACCTGTCGCAATTGGAAAGCGGGGAACGGCCGCTGACGGCAGCGGTGATCGCGGCATTGGCCCGCCACTTCCCGCACGCACTGGCGGGGATCGAGGGTCAGGGGTCGGCGCGACGAATAGCCGCCCTTGGTGAGGCACTGGCCGATCCGGCCTTGATGCCGCTGGGTGTCGATGTCGCAGTACGGCTGGCGGAGGAACAGCCGGACATCGCCGATCGGCTGATCGCCCTGCACGTCGCCAAACGGGCGGCCGAGGACCGGCTCGCCCTGGCGGAGGAGACGCTGGTCGCCGGCGGCTCGGCCCGTCTACCGTGGGAGGCGGTGCGCGACTGGTTCCACGAGGCGGGCAACTATGTCGACCCGCTCGACCGGGCGGCCGAGGAATTGGCGGCAACGCTGATGGCCAAGGATGCCGAGGCGGGAATCGCCATGGTCGACGGGATCCTCGACACTGCACTCGGCGGTTACGGCATTCGAACCGTCCTTGATCGCGATCCCGATGCGCCACTCGCGCGGATGGAGAGAGATGTCCTGCTTCTTGGCGGCGCGCTGACCCCGGAGAGCCGCCGCTTCCAGCTCGCCCATCGCCTGGTCGCCATCGCCTTCGTCGATCGGATAGCCGCAATCGTCGCGCAATCGGGGCTCGAAGCGCCGGAAGCGCGCCGCCTGCTGGAGATCGGGCTGGCGAACTATGCCGCGGGAGCGCTGCTGATGCCCTATGCGGCATTCCGATCCGCGGCCCGATCGATGCGCCATGACATCGACCTGCTGTCGCGTCGCTTCGGCGTCAGCTTCGAACAGGCGTGCCATCGCCTTTCGACGCTTCAGCGACAGGGAGCGGCGGGGATCCCGTTCTACTTCTGCCGGGTAGACATGGCGGGCAACATCACCAAGCGGCACTCGGCGACACGATTGCAGTTCGCCCGCTTCGGCGGCGCCTGCCCCTTGTGGCACGTCCACGAAGCCGCCGCGATCCCCGACCGGATCCTTGTCCAGCATGCCGAGACCCCGGACGGAGTGCGCTATGTCTCGATGGCGAAAGGACTGGTGAAGCCGTCGGGCCGCTTTGCCCGCCTGTCACGCCGCTACGCCGTAGTCCTGGGATGCGAGGCCGTCCACGCGGCCGAGTTCGTCTACGCCGACGCGATCGATCGATCCGGGGCGGCGACGCCCATCGGCATCTCCTGTCGGCTCTGCCCCCGCCCGGACTGCGACCAGCGGGCATTTCCGCCGGCGGACCGCCGGATCGCCGTCGACCCGCTGACGCGACGAACCGTGCCGTATCGGGTGATCTGAGGCAGACAGGGCGGAACGGTCACGAGCGCGACGGGTTGACCGGCCATGGCCTCTTCGCAATCGATCGAGCTCGATCCCCCTCCCTATCCAGACCTTGCCACCGCCAGCCTGTTCTTCGACTTCGACGGCACCTTGGTCGATCTGGCGCAGACACCTGACGGCGTCGTCGTCGACGATGCGCTGGGGAACCGATTGTCCCGGCTATCCCGCGCCACGAACGGCAGGGTCGCGATCGTCACCGGTCGCTCGATCGCCCAGATCGACGCATTGATGGGGCATCATGCAAAGGGGCTCGCCATCGCTGGCAGCCACGGCGCAGAGCGTCGCACCTCACGAGAGGGGCATGTGCGTCCCGAGCGGTCCGCAGAGTTGGAAAGCGCAGCCGCGGAGCTGAAGGCGTTCGCGGCGCTGGAGGGGCTGTTGTTCGAGGCCAAGTCGCTCGGCGTCACGCTCCATTATCGCCAATGCCCGGAGCGGGAGGGTGAGGCGGTCGCGATGGCGGAACGGGTCGCGACTCGATTCGGCCTTCATGCCAATCGCGGCAAGATGATGGTCGAGGTTCGCCTGCCCGGCGACAAGGGACAGGCGATCGCCACGCTGATGGACAACGCCGCGCTGCACGGTACCACGCCCTGGTTCTTCGGCGACGACCTGACCGACGAGGACGGCTTCGTGGCAGCAACCGAACTGGGCGGAGCAGGAGTGTTGATCGATCCGCCGCGCGCGACGGCTGCCGCCTACCGGCTTGATGACGTGGCCGCACTTCGCGAGTGGATCGACGAGGTCCTCGCCCGCGCGGAGGCGGTGGCGGAGCAGCGGGCATGAGCCGGCTGGTCGTCATTTCAAACCGGGTCGCGGTACCCAGCAAGGATGCCAGCGCGAATCAGGGCGGCTTGGCCGTCGCGCTGCTCTCTGCCTTGCGCGAACATGGCGGCATCTGGTTTGGATGGTCGGGCGAAACGACCGAGCATTTCACCGGCGATATCCAGCTGACCCAGGGCGACGGCGTCACCACGGCGACCATCGACCTCGAGGAACAGGATATCGACGAGTATTACAATGGTTTCGCAAACCGGACGTTGTGGCCGCTATTCCACTACCGAATCGACCTGACCGAGTTCGAGCGCGACTTCGATAGCGGCTATGCCCGCGTGAACGCGCGCTTCGCCGACACGGTATTGCCGCTGATCGAGCCTAGCGATCTGGTCTGGGTGCATGACTATCATTTGATCCCACTAGGCCGCCAGTTGCGCGAGCGTGGACTGAAGAACCGGCTCGGCTTCTTCCTTCATACGCCTTGGCCGCCGTCACGGCTGCTCACCTCCCTGCCGAGTCATCGAAAGCTCGTGGAATCGCTGTTCGCCTACGACGTTGTCGGCTTCCACACGGAGGATTGGCTGGACAGTTTCCGCCGCTACGTCGTCGACGTAATGGGCGGCACCCTGGGCGAGGGCGATGCGGTCACCATCGGCGACCGTACGATATGCGCGATCGTCGCCCCGATCGGCATCGACACGGCAGAGTTCGAGGCGGCCGCCATTTCCGACGAGGCACGGTTCGCGCGCGACCGCATGCACATGTCGCTGACCGGGCGGAGCCTGATCGTCGGCGTCGACCGGCTGGATTACTCGAAAGGACTGCGAGAGCGCTTCCTGGGGTACGAACGCTTTCTCCAGAACGATCCGGACCGCCGGGCGCTGGTGTCGCTGCTGCAGATCGCGCCGCCAAGTCGTGAGAAGGTGAACACCTATCAGGAGATCCGCGCCGATCTCGACGCGTTGTCGGGCAGGATCAACGGCGAATATGCCGATATGGACTGGGTACCCATCCGCTACGTCAATCGCGGCTACCCCCGCCCGCAATTGGCCGGAATCTACCGCGCCGCGCGGGTGGCACTGGTGACGCCGCTGCGCGACGGAATGAATCTGGTGGCGAAGGAGTATATCGCCGCTCAGGACCCGGAGGACCCCGGCGTCCTGATCCTGTCGAGCTTCGCTGGAGCTGCCGCCCAGATGATCGAGGCAGTGCTCGTCAACCCGTACAGCGCCGAGGAGATGGCGGACGCGATCGTCACCGCGCTGACCATGCCACGTGAGGAGCGCGTCCGTCGTTGGGAAGCACTGATCGAGGGCATCCGCCGCGAGGACGTATTCTGGTGGTGCCGGCTTTTTCTCGACGCATTGGAGAAGACGCCAGTGGCCGAGCCGGCAACAGCCTGACGCTCATCCCCCGATCAAGCCGTCACAGTACATGATCAGCCGGAGCGTACGCCGTGGCTTCGTCATGCCGCCGCGCGCCGATCCGGCATCGCCACGCGCGTACGCGGCATCGCTTCGGGCATATCCACTCGAATGGCGGCGAGCACCGCCTCCCTGACCTCGCACCGGAGATCGAAGGCGGTCGAGGCATCCTTGGCGGTCATCAATCCGCGGACCTCGATCGCGTCCGCCTTTACGTCGGTGACCTGACAGTTCCAGAAACGCCGATCCCATCGCGCGCTCGCCTGAACCGCATCACCCACGATTGCCCGGACGCGATCGATGTCGCTTGCCGGATCGAGGTACCAGAAGACCGATCCCAACAATTGGCTGGTCTCGCGCGTCCAGTTCTGAAAACTGGTCTCCAGGAACTTGGACACCGGCACCACCAGTCGCCGCTCGTCCCACAGCCGTACCACGACGAAGGTCAACCGGATCTCCTCGATCCGTCCCCACTCCCCGTCCATGATGATCACGTCGTCCAGCCGGATCGGCTCGGTAAAGGCCATCTGGATACCCGCGATCAGGTTCTTGAGCGCGGGCTGCGCCGCAGCACCCACGACCAGGCCGACGATGCCTGCCGAGGCCATCAGGGTTACCCCGATGGTGCGGATGCCCGGCACGCTCAGAAGCATCAGGCAAACCGTCAGGAACGCGATGAAAACGCTGCCGATACGCCCCAGTATCGCGACCCGGGTGCGCCGCCGGCGGGCGGCCAGATTGTCCTCGACCGTTATGTCGGTGTTCAACTCGACACCCAGCCGCACGGCTTCGAGAACTCCTACCGCAAACCAGCCCATCAGGGCGGGAAAGACGAAGCCCAGCAGCCGCTCCCACATCTCGCGGGTGTCGGCGGACATCGGCAAGGCGCGCGACACGAAGCTGACCGCGACCATGACGAACAGCCACTGCAAGGGCCGCCGCACGCTGCCGACCACGATCTGCCGGGCATCGCGCCGACTGCGACGTCCGGCGCGCAGGATCAGCCGCATGGCAAGCCAGTGTGTGGTCAGCGCAAACAGAATCGCCAGCGAGACGGCGATGACGCTCTGCATCCACAGCCATTCGCGCGGCAGGCGGAGGAGATCGAGTAAATCCATCCACGCTCAACCGGGCAACGATCCCGCAGTTCCGCTGCGTTGCAGCATCGACAAAGGGCCGACAATGTCCTCGCGTGTCCGTGCGTGCACGCCGACTGCCCCTGCGCTGCAACAATCCAGCTGCATCCACGACTTGTTTAACACCTCCGTTTAGGAGATGACGCCAGCATGTCAGTCACGACCCCCGTCCTGATCGAGCCGCGGCGCTTCGGCGATGCCCGTGGATGGTTCACCGAAGTCTATAACGAGGCGACCTTCCACGCTCGTGGCATCACCCAGCGCTTCGTGCAGGACAATCATTCGCTGTCGGTCCCGCGCTACACGCTGCGCGGCCTGCATTTCCAGACGCCGCCGCATGGGCAGGACAAGCTGGTTCGTTGCATCCGCGGGCGGATCTACGACGTGGCCGTCGACGTTCGGCGTGGCTCGCCGACCTTCGGCCAGTATGTCGGCGCGGAACTGTCGGCGGAGAATGGTCATCAGCTGTTCGTCCCCGTCGGCTTCGCCCACGGCTTCCTGACGCTGGAGGAGGATTGCGAGGTCACCTACAAGGTCAGCGACCTCTACGCGCCCGACTGCGACGGTGGCATCCGCTGGGACACGGCGGACATCGACTGGCCGATGCCCGTCGGCGTCACCCCCGAATTGTCTGCAAAGGACATCGAACTGCCGGCACTCGCCCAGTTCGACAGCCCCTTCCCCTATGATGGCGCACCGCTCGCGCCGCTCGCCTGAGGACCATCGCATGCGTATCCTGCTCACCGGCGGTGCCGGCTTCATCGGCTCGGCACTGGTTCGGCAACTCATCCACAACACCACCCACGAAGTGCTGAACTTCGACAAGCTGACCTATGCCGGAACGCTGACGACCGTGGAGGAGGTAGCCAGCTCGAACCGGTATAGCTTCGTACAGGGCGACATCTGCGACGGCGAGGCGGTGCGGGCGGCGATCGAGGAGTTCAAGCCGGACATCATCACGCATCTGGCGGCGGAGAGCCATGTGGATCGCTCGATCGATGGGCCGGATGCGTTCATACAGACCAACATCGTCGGCACCTTCACGATGCTGACCGAGGCGCGCCGCTACTGGCAGTCGCTGGACGGCGCGGCAAAGGACGCCTTTCGGTTTCACCACATCTCGACCGACGAAGTGTTCGGGTCGCTGGGCGACACGGGCTACTTCACCGAAGACACGCCCTATGATCCCCGCTCACCCTATTCGGCATCGAAAGCGAGCAGCGATCATCTCGTATCGGCGTGGGGCCATACCTATGGCCTGCCGGTGCTGATCACCAACTGCTCGAACAACTACGGGCCGTACCACTTCCCCGAAAAACTGATCCCGCTCATGATCGTCAAGGCGCTCGCCGGCGACACCCTGCCCGTCTACGGCAGGGGCGATCAGGTGCGCGACTGGCTGTTCGTCGAGGATCACGCCCGTGCCCTTCAGACGGTGTTCGAGAAGGGGCAGGTCGGCCGTACCTACAATATCGGCGGTAACAACGAGAAGCAGAACCTAGAGGTCGTCAAAACAGTCTGCGCGATCCTGGATCAGGAGCGTCCGCGCGCCGACGGTCAATCGTACGAAACACAGATCGGCTATGTGGCCGATCGCCCCGGGCACGATATGCGCTATGCGATCGATGCCGGCCGCATACGCGACGAACTCGGCTGGACGCCGCAGGAGACGTTCGAGACCGGCATCGCCAAGACGGTGAAATGGTATCTCGCCAACGAGGGCTGGTGGCGGCAGATCGTCGACGAGCGCGGCGCCGCCCAGCGCCGCGGCCTCGCTGCCTGAGTAAGCCCAGGTGATGAAGCAAGTACTCGTCACCGGCGGCTCCGGGCAGGTCGGCACGGAGCTCGCCCGCTACGACTGGCCCGCGGGTTGGCAGGCCATCGCGCTAACCCGTGCCGAACTCGACCTGACCGATCCCGCGGCCATCAACAGGATGGTCGCATCGCACCCGTGGGTCGCGATCGTCTCCGCCGGCGCCTACACGGCGGTCGACAAGGCGGAGACTGATGCGGTCGCCGCCTGGCAGGTCAACGCTCTCGCGCCAGCCGCGCTGGCCGTTGCCGCACGGGATGCGGGCATCCCCATCGTCCATGTCTCGACCGACTATGTCTTTCCGGGCGATCGGGAGGGAGCTTGGGAGGTCGACGATCCCGTGGCGCCGCTCGGCGTGTATGGCGCATCGAAACTGGGCGGGGAATTGGCGGTTCGAACGTCGGGCGCCCGTCATGCGATCGTCCGCACCGCCTGGGTGGTGAGCGCGCACGGCAACAACTTCGTCAAGACGATGCTCCGCGTCGGCGCCGACCGCCCGGTCATGCGCGTCGTCGCCGACCAGCATGGCAGTCCGACCAGCGCCGCGGATCTCGCTGCTGCTCTCGCAACACTGGTGGTTCGGCTGGCGGAAGATGCGGAGGCGCCGACCGGCACCTATCATTTCTCCAACGCAGGACCGACCAGCTGGCACGGGTTCGCCGAGGAGATCTTTCGTCAGGCGGCGCCGCGCGGCGGCCCCTCCCCCACGGTCGAGGCGATCACGACCGCCGAATTTCCGACGCCGGCCACACGACCGGCCAATTCCCTGCTCAGCCACCGTGCCATCGAACGCGATCACGGCATCCAGCCGCGCGGATGGCAGACCGCGCTGGGCGACATTCTCGACGAGTTGCTAGGAAAACCGAAATGAAGGGTATCATTCTTGCCGGCGGCTCCGGAACGCGCCTGCATCCGGCCACCCTGGCCATCAACAAGCAGCTGCTGCCAGTATACGACAAGCCGATGATCTATTATCCGCTGTCTGTATTGATGCTGGCGGGTATCCGCGACATCCTCATCATCTCGTCGCCGGAGTTCATCGACAATTATCGTCGCATGTTCGACGATGGATCGAAGTGGGGCCTGTCGATCAGTTATGCCGAACAACCCCGGCCTGAAGGGCTAGCTCAGGCATTCACCATCGGCGCGGAATTCATCGGCGACGAGAACGTCGCGCTAGTTCTGGGCGACAACATCTTCTTCGGCGCACACCTGACCGATCTGCTGGCCAGTGCCGTTGCGCGCACCAGCGGCGCGACGGTCTTCAGCTACCGAGTCGAGGATCCGGAGCGTTACGGCGTCGTCGAGTTGGCGGAGGGCGGCAAGGCGATCAGCCTTGAGGAAAAGCCGGAAAAGCCGCGCTCCAATCACGCGGTCACCGGCCTGTATTTCTACGACAATCGCGTCGTGCAACTCGCCCGTGACCTCAAACCCTCACACCGTGGGGAGTTGGAGATCACCGATCTCAATCGCCTCTACATGGAGGCGGGCGACCTGTACGTGGAACAGATGGGCCGTGGTTATGCATGGCTCGATACCGGCACGCACGATTCGCTGCTGGAGGCCTCGGAATTCGTTCGCACGATCCAGCACCGCCAGGGCATCCAGGTCGCCTGCCTGGAAGAAATCGCGTTCGAGCAGGGATTCATCACCGCCGATCAGGCGAGAGCGCAGGGCGAAGCGCTGAAGAAGACCGCCTATGGCCGCGCCATCCTGAATGCGGTGGCCGACGCCGACTGATGGCGACCGGTGGCGTGCAGGAGCGCGCCACCGTCTGCGGCGACTATCGCGCCTTGTCCGTGCATTCGCGCCGCTGTTCGACGCGATTGTCGCCGTCCCGTCGCGTCAGGATGGAAAGCGAACGGCATCCGCTGGTGCCATCCGCAGGGCCGACGACCACGAAGCCGCGTTCGCTGCCATCGGCCGCTGTCCATTGCTGGAGATGTCCGCTGCTCATCGCAGCCCGGATCGCGACGGTCATGCTGGTCGCGACTGCCGTCGCCTCGACCGTATCGAGATCGCCTACCGTAAACTCGTTCGCCGCCGCCCTTTCCGCCCGTGGAGGTGACTGGTTCGCCACTGATCGGAAAGAACTCGCCCTGCGCTCGGCTGTCATTGGCATCTTGGATTTGATGTCCGGTCGCGCCGGGAACGTCCGTACCGGCGGCAACGGCATGCTGACGACGTAACGATAGCCGGCACTGGCCCGCGACGAATTGATCGCCAGACCGATCATGGTCGCACCACCCAGCATTCCGAGCATCGTGCCAATGATCGCGGTAGGCCGCCATCCACGTTGGCGTGGGGCGACGATCCGATGGCCCGTTGCGAATGACGCGGTATATTCGGTCCGGCTGAACGAGAAGTGCCGATTGCCCGCACTAAATACCCATGACCGCTCACGGCGGTCGACGGTCGCGGCTTTGGGCATGGGACTCGAAGGACGAAGCTGCATGACGGTCTCCAAGTCCGGCTTCTACGCCAGCTGTGCGCCCAAACCAAAATGTTTGACGCCACATTGTCATGCTCCGCGTCGGCAAGCACAAAAAAACGCCGCGACCATCAGGCCGCGGCGTCCCTTTTAACCGATTACGCCGAGATTAGGCGAAGACGGTCGTCGTGCGGCGACGCGAGCGCATCGCGAAGCCGACCATGCCGAAGCCAGCCAGCATCAGCGCCCAGGTCGAGGGCTCCGGCACCGCGAACACGAGGTTGTCGAACTCGGCCGCGTTGAACTCCGTCGATGCAACTCGCAATCCGCCAAACGCCGCATCACCGGCCTGTCGGGTGAACGTCACACGATATGCAGCCTGGCCATTCGGCGTACCGGCGGGCGTCGCGAAGCTCAGCAGTTCAGTGCCGGTGTAGGTGCGGATCACCGAACCGGTCGTAGTCAGCAACGAGATCGAATTGTAGCTGTCGACGGAACCGACATACAGGCTGATGAGATCGTAGCTCTTGCTGCGATTGAAAATGCTGACGCTGCTATTTGCCTGCACCGAAGCGTAGGGCGAATTGTCACCCGGCGTCGGGACCGACCACATGTTAGGGTTGCTACCGGTACGAACGCCGAAATTTCCGCCGGCGGGGGCAGGATTCGGTCCAGTCGCTGCCAGCGTAAAGCCAGCGCCTTGAAGATTCGAGATCTCGGTTGCGGTGTTGCCCGAGTTGAAGGTGAATACCGTGCTCGACGGTCCGGTGACCGGCACGTCGAACGCGTCACGCGTAGATACAACAGTAATGGCCGACGCCGGTGCGGCGACGGCAATGGCGGCGAGAATGCCGGCCGCGGTCAATGCGAGCTTGTTCATGGAAAAACCTCCCTGTTTCACCTTCGGAAGCGACCCACGCCTTGATGGTTCGGGCGAATGATCGCGTACGGGCCGCAGGACGGCCTGCGCTCGATAGAGCAGCAGTTTAGCAAAAAGTAAAGATCGTCTATGTCAAATCCGCCCCATTTTGGGATACGTAAGCTGAACCTAATATAAACAGGGCACACATTGTTTCTGATCGAGACACAGGCCTGACAGCGGTGACTCACCCGGATGTGGCTCAGTAGGCGGATTTCGGAAACATCACCGCGGCCACGGTACGCGCCATGATGTACAGGTCGAAGCCCACCGACCAATGGTCGATATAGAACAGGTCGAATTCGACCCGCTTCAGCAGCTTCTCGTCAGTGTCGGTCTCGCCGCGCCAGCCGTTGACCTGTGCCCAGCCGGTCATGCCCGGCTTTACGCGATGTCGTGCGGCATATTTCTGAGTCGCTTCGCTGAAAAGGACCCCAGCCACCCGAGTCGACGGCGCGTGCGGTCGCGGCCCCACCAGCGACATGTTCCCGATCACCACGTTGAACAGCTGCGGTATCTCGTCGATGCTGGTCGCACGGATGATCCGTCCGACACGGGTGACACGAGGATCACCGACCTGCGCTTGCCGAATGTCGCTATATTCCAGCATGTCGGTCCGCATCGATCTGAACTTCCAGATGTGGAAGCTGCGCTGGTTGAACCCTTCGCGTTCCTGACGGAAGAAAACCGGCCCCGGGCTATCGAGCTTCACGGCGATGGCGACGATGACAAGGAACGGCGCCGCCATGATGAGGATCAGCGTGCCCAGAAACAGATCCTCCGCCCGCTTGAGGATCTGGTCGATGCCACTGATCGGCCGCTCGAACAGGGTCATCAGCGGCAGGTCGCCCAGCATGACCAGGGTCTGGCCGGCCATCGTGAACGACGACAGATCGGGAGCGAGTCGGATCAGGACCGGCAGCATCGACAATTGCGCTACCACGCCCTGCAGCTCCGCATCGTTGACATAGGGCATCGCGACGATGACCTGATCGATCCGTCCGGCCCGGATATCCGCCAGCAATGTCTGGACGCCTCCCCTGTAGGGGCAGGACGACGGGGTGAGATCGCCGCTGACATGATCGTCGTAACAACCCACCAGATCGATCGTGAACAGGCCATTGTCTGCGATATAGTGCGCCAGCCGCTTGCCCTGGACGTTCGAGCCGAGAATGGCGACGCGCTGGTTGAACACGCCCCGACGCTTCGCGGATCGCAGCATCAGCGTTGTGCCACCACGAACGATGACGAGCCCGCCGCTGACCGACAGGAACCAGAAGACGGTCCAGCCGCGCGAAAAAGTACCCGACGCCTTCAGGAAAAAGGCGAGCGTCAGCATGGCGACGCAAGCGCCGAGCCAGGCGGTAAGCACCCGCGTCCAGCCGATTCGCAGGGTAAAGCGGGCGTCTACGTCGTAGCAGCCGGTCAACTCGGCGACGAGCGCATATGCGATGGTGCTCAACCAGGCGACCCGGACATAATCCTCGATGGGGCGGAGCTCGAACACGGAATAGCTGAGCCAGATACCGACCAGACCGACGACGACGACGGCGCCACCCTCGACGAAGCGCGAGAACAGTCCTGCCAGTTCCATCATCGCCGGACGGCGAGCCGCACGCCGATCCTGGATCGGCGGGCCGGAGCCGCTGCCACTGCCAGCATCGGTGAACGGACTCACGATTCGTATTACCCCTTCTCACTCGCCGGCGTCGTCAGCCGGACTAATCCTGCATGGTTAACAAGAGACCTACCTAGTTTCGATCGGTCCTGATCCACGTCTTCTCGCGTCGTATCAGGGCCGCCAAGGACAAGGCGAGCTTCCATAACACGTACTTTGGAATTTCGTGCCAACCAGCCAGCAGGCCCAATCGCCGGTGGGCCGCCAGGGCGAGGATAACACCCCCCACCGCCATCGATGTCGCGATGCCCACCAACAGCAAAGCCGCGCCTCCCACTCCGATGAGCAGCCAGACGGTCGCCAGAACCAGCATCAGTGCCGTATCGAGTGCCAGGAGCGGGATCAGCGGCGGCGTCAACAAATGCAGCCCCAGCCATCCCGACATCAGCGGGCCGTGCGTCAACGCTCGACGCAGTAACCCGCCCGCACTGTCCGAAGCCACCTGGAAGAAGCCCGATTCCCAGCGCCGGCGCTGAACGGCCGTTCCCTTGTCCGAACTCGTCGTACCCAGGACGACCGCCTTCGCCTCGAACAGGGGGGCACGATCGTTCAGGCTCGATTCGATGCCCAGCATCAGATCCTCAGCGACATGCCCCGTTGCAAGCGGCAGGTCGGCGAAGACCGGCCAGGGAAAAGCCATGCCCGATCCGGTCAGGACGGCAGGCGCGCCGATTCGTGCGGCGCCCAGCTGGCGAACGGCGTTCTTGACGTAGAAGGCTGCCGCCGAGAAGCGCGCGACACTGCCGTCGGCCGGCGCAACCTCGATGGTATAGGCGCCCTGCACCGGCCGACCGGCGCTGATCGCCCTCGCCGCCAGCCGTTTCAACGCGCCAGGCTGCGGCACCGTGTCGGCATCAACGACGACGACACACGCAGGCGGTGCGAACGACAATGCTTGACGGCCAAAATCGAGCGCGAAACCCTTGCCGCGGCGATCCGTGTCGTGTCGCTCGATTACTTCTACGCCTGCGCTTCGCACGATCGACGCCGTATCGTCGGTACAGTTGTCGGCGATCACCAACAACCTCATGCCTGCGGGCATGCCGGCACGCGTCGCCGTCAGCACCTCGGCGATGCCGTTCGCCTCGTCATGCGCGGGCATCAGCACGACGACGTCAGTTGGATCGGCAATGGGGAAGTCGGCACCATCCGCCCGAGCCGGGACGATACCGCCCCAACACTCGACGATGAAGACGCTGGTGACGAGTAGCAGCGGCGTCGTGACGACGAGGCACAGAATATCGAGCATCGTCACTGGACCACCATGTGCGACAGCAATTGGCGGGCATTCCGCTCTGCATCGTGCATCCGCTCGACACGCCTCCGCCCTACTTCCCCCATGGCAGCCAGCCGATCGGCCGGCGTAACGAATGCAGCCGCCATCGCCGCAGCCAGCGCCGGCGCAGAACCAGCCGGCACGACCCAGCCGCACTCGGCATCCACCAGTTCCGGGATACCCGCCACGGCGGTGGTGACGACCGGCGTGCCTACGGCCAATGATTCCATGATGACCACCGGCAATCCTTCCGCGAAACTCGGCAGGACCATCGCCTTAGCTTGGCGGAGTTGGGCCGCCACGTCGGCGCCGCCACGGCTTCCCAGGAACGTCAGCTGATCGTGAACGCCTAGCCGCGTCGCCTCTCGCTCCAGCGTCGTTCGCAGCGGTCCGTCGCCGACGACGGCGACGCGCGGCATCACGCCTGACGCGCGCAGCAGGCCCAGCGCTTCCACCAGGATCGGCAGCCCTTTTTGCGGCGCGAGCCGGGCGACTACGCAGAAGTCATACCCCTCGCTCGCGGACCCATCCGTCTGATCGATCGCTTCGAGGTCCACGCCGCAGCGGACGACAACGATACGCGGCCATAGATCGACATCCACCCACCGGCACAGCTGACTGCGACCATAGTCGCTGATCGCCACCACGAGCTTGGCATCGGCGATCTTGCCGGCGAGATCCAGTTGTCGCGGCTCGTCGAACTCGTCGGGCCCATGGACGGTAAAGCTGTAGGGAATGCCGGAAAGAAGATGCGTCATCCGCGCGACGGCCGCGGGATTGGTGCCGAAATGGGCATGGAGGTGACGCGTACCGGCAGCGACCATCGTATCCACGATCCGGCAAGCCTCCGCCAGGTAAGCGGTTCGCGTGATCCATCCCCTCAACGAGAACGGAACCATGGAGCGGCTGGCGCGCCACGCCGCTGCCACCCTACGCGGTCGCCTGATCAGGTGTCGCACGATGCCCGCCAACAACGATGCGGGCCGCTGCAACACCACCGTCGTTCGTTCTCGCTCGGCCCGATCGGCCGGATCGGGAAGATGGTCCGGTGCCGCGCGGATCGACAGGCGTAGCACCTGATGGCCAGCCGCTTCGATACCCGCAATCTCGCGCCGGACGAAGGTGTGGCTTACAGTTGGATAGCGATTGACGAGATAGGCAATGTTCATGACTCGTCGCACTGCCCCGCTTCTACCGCTTCGAAGCGGTTGTCATCCCAAATACGATCGCGTCGCGAGGGTCAACGCCCTGCCAGCCCGCGTGCCTGCCCGATCTTGCGTTAATGGGCGATTAGCACGAGAGGCTCTATCCGTGCGCTATGATATGCAGGATCCCGCGAAGAACGATGCCGTGATCGCGAAGGCAGGGGTCGTCAACGACTTACCAGCAGTTGCCGATGACGAACCTTTCGTGTCGGCCGTCACGCCCGACTGGACGCGCGAGGCGAAGGCTCCCGGCCAGTGGAATCCCTCGCGTTCATTACTGGCGTCGATCCGTGCGTACCAGGGTGCGCATGGGCCGCTGGGTCAGTTGCAAGGGCGCTGGGCCGTCCTGCGACATCGTTTCTGGTCGATGGTGACGGGCGCGGATATCCCGCTGACGGCGTTCATCGAGGGGGGTCTCTTGATGCCGCATCCAAATGGCATCGTGATCCACCCGGAGGCGGTGATCGGTCCCAACTGCCTTTTGCTCCAACAGGTGACGATCGCAGGTGGCAGGCAAGGAGCACCACGACTCGGCGGTCATGTCGATGTCGGCGCCGGGGCAAAGATCCTGGGCGCGGTTACCATCGGCGATCATGCGCGGATCGGTGCGAACGCGGTGGTGACCATCGATGTACCCGCCGGGGCGACCGCGGTCGGAGTGCCGGCCAGGATCGTCAAGCAACGAGTGGTTCGCGTCGACTGACGTTTGCCGTCAACAAGCTACGACTTCCCGGCCTGTCGAAATCGGCAGGACCCTCGGTCGGAGAGCTATCGAATTCTTACGGCCTCTGCCGGATAGTCGCCGGAACCCCGATCGCCAACGCGCCAGCGGGGACATCCGTAAGGACGACGGCATTCGCCCCGATTGCAGCACCTTGACCAACGGTCACCTTGCCCAGAATGACCGCTCCGGCGCCAACCTGAACGTCCGCGCAGAGAATCGGCGCATCGTCGAGCGAGCCGAGTCGCCGTATACCGAGCGTGCAGTTCTGGCGGATGATGCATCGATCGCCGATCACCGTGGCACCATGGATCACGATGCCGCCCTGATGTTCGATGATCACTCCCTGCCCGATCGTGCACGTATAGGGTAGTTCGATACCGTACACATTGCGGCAGTGGCGGAAGCCCCATTTGTACAGCGCCGACAAGGGACCGCGAAGCCATCGGGGCCTCACTCCCATGCGCCACACGCCGAAGCGGTAGATGGCGATCGCGCGAAATCCGGGGCGCGTCCAATCGCCCTGATGCGCACCGAGGTCGTTCCGGATCTGCTGGCACAACGCACGAAAGCTCATGACCGCTATCCTTCGGCGCCTTTGTACTCGATCAGTCCGGCACGGCTACCGGTCAGGCGCCGCCAGTGATATCGGAACGCCCCCTTCAACTGGGCGAACTTCCCGACGACGAGAAAAGAGCCCAGCATCCAGGCAAATGACGGCTCGAATCCCCGATCGCGCCGCATTCGGCTGGCGATCCGCGCTATTTGGATAGGATAGAGTGCAGCGAGGACCACACCTGCCGACCAGTGGATGAGGAAGAACGACAGCACGATGAGGACGGGCAGAGCGACTGCCCAGACCAGCATGCTCCGAACCTCCCGGCGCCAATGCGGATCGCCCTTCCTTCCGTGCCGCCACGCCAGTTCGGCGAACGCGTGGCCGCTGCGCTCTGTCCGGCGCCACCATTGGCCGAAGTGGGTGATCGCGGCATCGTGGCGCGTCATCTCCTGATCGATCCTTCGGATGCACCATCCGCTTTCCCGCAGCCGCTGGCACAGGTCGGGCTCCTCCCCGGCAATCATCTCGGGATTATATCCGCCGGCGGCATCGAGTGCCGATCGGCGAAACAAGGCATCACCTCCACACGACATCGCTAGACCGATCGGGACGTTCCACTCGTCGTCGCAAATCCGGTTATACACGCTGACCATGGGATATCGCTCCCGCCTGCGACCGAACACCACAGCCAGATTTGGCTCCGCCTCCAACGCTGCAACGGCGCTGGCCAACCAGCCGGCATCCAATTCACAATCGCCATCCACGACCTGAACATAGGTCACATCATCAGGGCGCAGCGAAGCAAGGCCAGCGTTGCGGGCCAGAGCCGCCGTAAACCGCGTCTCCTTCGGCAAGGTCACCACCTGAACCCCTTGCGACTCCGCGAAGGCCACGCTGCCGTCGGTCGATCCCGAATCCACATAGATGCGCTTTGCCGTCACGGGCAGTGAGCGCAAACAGGCCTTCAATCTCTCGCCCTCGTTTCGACCGATCGCGATGATCCCGATGCTCATCCGTTCACCACCCATGCCGGCGGCTCATCGAGCGGTCCGTCCCAGCGGCCGATCGCCGGCTGGTGATCGAACGGCGAAGGAGCGATGCCGGTTCGCTTCAGATCTGCCAGCTCGTCCGGCGCGTGCGCACTGTTCCTGCCCAGACCGGCCAACTCGCGCAGCCGCCACAACGCGTAACCAACCGTCCACGCGATCCCCGAGATCTTCGCGGCGCGCGGTCCATAAGCCAGAGCGAAGTAGCGCCGGCGCGACCGGAACCAGTAGTCCGGCAAACGACGCTGCGCACTGACGCCGTCGGCTACGCCGGTCGCGGCGCCGCCGACGTGGCGGACCCGGCTTTCCGGCACGAAACGGGCGCTCCATCCGGCGCTCGCCAACCGATGCATCAATTCCACTTCTTCGAAATAGAGAAAGAAGCCCTCGTCGAACAGGCCGCACTGGCGCAGCGCCTCGGTACGAAACAATACGCTGGCGCCGGTCACCCAATCGGCGGTCACGCCGTGATCGGCTTCGACGACCAGCGACGGCGTGCGGCTGAGCTGCTCCAGCAAGGGTGTATTGGCGCCGCGCAGGAATTCGTGCCTGATCGTCGGAAATCGAAATGCGGATCCCAGTAGACGGCCATCGGGCGCGATCAGACGGCTGCCGGCAGAGGCGGCTTCCGGATGCACACGCAGCGTCTCGACCAGACTGACCAACGCTCCCGGCTCGATCTCGGCGTCCGGATTGACGAGGTAGATGTACTCGGGTGGATGCGGCCGGGTCATCGCCCGGCGGATGGCCTGATTATTCGCCCAGCCAAAGCCGCCGTTGAAACCTAGCGATACGAATTTCGTCCACTCGACAAATTCTGGAGCTGCCAGTTGAGAAGTCAGTCGCTCGGCAGAACCGTCATCCGAACCTCCATCCACCACGATGGCGTCCAGCAGCGGCACGCGGTCCCGCTCGCGTGCCAGAGCCGCCAGACAATTTACCGTCAGGTCGGGAGTCCGATAGTTGACGATCACTGCCGTGATCCGGGTAGTTGCCATGGTCATACGGTCGCGTCGGGCTTCCGGATGGAGAGGAGTGTAATCGAGCAACCTGTGCATCTCGCGTCAGGCGCGAATAGTCGCAGCTCTCTTATACCTGCAATTGCCATGGATCCGTTACTCCCGCCAGCTTCTGCCTTCCCGCCTAGTGGATGCCCAGCACCAACCGACCAAGTTGGTCGGCAAAGTAGCCGGTAGCAACGCCGGCGGCGCCCGTCGCGAGGATGATCGTTTCCCAGCGGATGCTCAGCAATCCCAGCCGACGGAGAGCGAACCAGCCGAATATCTGGGCGACAACCTCAACCGTCCCGACCGCCCAAACGATCCCCAAAGGCCCCTTCAGATACCAGCCGATCGCCCCCCCGGCGAGGAGATAGGTCAGGCGGATCACATTGGTGAACAAGGTGAAGCGGGTTCGGCCGAGCACGATCATCAGTTCGTTGGCCGCGTAGTTTCCCATCGAGAAGAACGACGATATCGACATGATCCGCAGGAACAGGCCGGCGCTCGCATAGCGCGGATCATAAAGGATATCGATGACCGCGGGAGCGAACCCCACCAGTCCGCCCGCCGCAAAGGCGAAGAACAGCGTCGGGACGATACGATGATGGTAGTATTGATAGCCCAGCGTCTCCGGCGCCTCACGGCGAACCTGCGCCAGTAACGGGTACGTAATGCGAGCAGCATAGGAAGCCACCATCGACACTGGCGTTGCCGCCAGACCGGCAGCGATGACGTACAGACCGAGCGTTTCCAGCGGAAGCGCCTTCGTTAGGATCAGTTTGTCACTCTGCGTGATGATTAGCGTTAAAATCGTCGAACCGGTAATAAATCTCGAAAAACGCCACAGCTCAGACGCGCGTTCCCGCGAGAACCGCCACCGATGTCCCGAATTGTCATATAGAATATAGCTGAACACGATGCCCATCACCTGCCCAACCATATTCGAAATGATGATCGCCCAATAAGATCGCAACCAGGCCGCCAACGCTATCGAGATCAAAATCCCAAAAACCTGACTCCCGATGTCAATCGCGGTAAGCTTACGGAGCTTGCGGTTGCGCAACGCCACCATCGGCGCAAGCGATCCTAATCCATCAAGCACCGACCACAAACCGGCGACGGCGATCACCAGGTAAAGATCAGGCTTGTCGAGAAAATCAGCCGCTGGAATCGCGATGATGAACGTGACCAGCGACAAAGTGATACCGCGGACTAGTCGCAGCGTCCAAACCTCGTTGCGGAAATCGTTCTCGACGGTTCGCTCATGCCGTACCAGAAACGCGCTAATCCCGATGTCAGAGACCAGCCCGAGTGTAACAGATATGGAGGTAATTACCGCCACGACCGCGAACGCCTCCGCATTCAGCAGCCGCGTCAGGGTGACCGAACTGACGATCCGCATCAGGTTCTGAAAGATCATCAGCCAGATGATGAGGCTGGAATCGCTGACCATGCCGCGTTTGACCGCCTGCCAGGACGGTCGGGTCAGGGTAAGTGCCATGATAAACCCTTGATTAGCCGGCGGTCGTCTGCGCGATCGCGCGGCGGTAGACGTCTTGCCACCGCCCGAGAAGATCACGCCACCTGAACCCCAGATCCATTGCACGCCGATGCGCGCGTGCCGCAAGCGCCTCGGCCCGACCACCATCGGATCCCAGCTCGTTCATGGCAGCCGCCACACCCGCGACGACCTCATCCTGACCCGTCGGTGCGACCATGATTGCGTGCTCGGAACTCAACAACTCTTTGGGGCCGGCCCAGTCGACGCAGATGACAGGCAAGCCGAGCATCATCGCCTCCTGGAAGGCGATCCCGTTCGCTTCGGCGAGCGAGGGCAGCACCAGGCCGCGGTAATCGGCCAGTCGATCGTACAGCGCTTCCCCGGCCGGCAACCAGCCGATGAATGTTACGCGATCCTCGATCGACAGGTCGCGGGCAAGCGCTTCCAACGCAGCGCGCTCTTCGCCGTCTCCGATGATGTCGAGGGTGGTGCCCGGATCCGCCGCGGCGACCGCACGGATTGCAAGATCGCAGCCCTTGTAGGCGACCAGCCGCCCAAGTTGAACGAAGCGGCGATTGACGCCGCCGTGCGTGACCCTCGGCCGGTCGACCAGGCTGTCGGGGATCCCGCAGTCCAGCGTCGCAACCATCTGATCGCGCGAGCAACCGCCCAGCTCAAGCGCCTTCATGGTTCGCTCGCCGCCGGAGACGAGCAACAACGCTTCCCGCTTGCCGCGGAACAAGTGCCCCAGCACCGCCTGAAGCGGAGCCAGAATCCAGCGCCCGATCAGCTTGCCGCGTGGTTCCCGATCCCGGAAAGCAGGTGGGTGAGCAACATTGCCGTTGAGCGGTCCGATCACCACCGCCCTGCCCGGCAGGCGGAAATACGGCAGAACGGGCGAGATAGGTGACGTGTAATGCACGACATCGGGGCCGAAATCGGCCGCGACGGTTATTGTTCGCCGGTGCAGCTGCCATGCATTCAGCAGCCCCAAGAACGGCTTCAGCTTCATCCTGTGCAACAGCACCTGCGCTGGTCCGTCCTCGGTATAGTCGATCGCGAGGTCGGGATGATCGCGCTGCATCTCCGCCCGGACGCGGGCATGCGTCACCTGTCGAACGTCATGGCCAAGCGCCCGCAACTCAAGATGGATCTGAAGCGCCTTCAGTCCTTCACCGCCCATCCCTCGAGAAATGTTCGGCGCCACGAGCAGGATGCGCCGAACCTGATCGGCGTCGACGCCGTCCGGGGTAGCGGACATCAGCCACCCAGCAACGCGTACAGGCCGAGCTTGCGGGCCAAGGCACGCGTACGGATCTTGCGGTCGAACTTGGCTCGGGGATAGCCGACAAAGGGCCGAATCCCAGTCGGCGCCGTTACTGATCGCGGCGCGCTGAACACCCCCGCACCCTCGGCGTCGACGAGCCAGTTCTTCGCCACGCCGCCTGCGTGAAGGGCTTTGGTGCCGTTCAGGTCCAGCGTGCGCAGCGTCGCGACTCCGTCACGTCCCAACCGCCGCCGGATCCGGCTGGTGACCGAGTTGGCGAAGCAGTGCCACGCCTCGGCATTCAGGTAACCGCCGCCCATCCGTTCCGCCAGCGCAGCCCAGACGATCGATTCGACGTGCATGGATCGCGCATGCGGCCTCGTGTCCAACGTCTGCAGCAACTCTTCCAGCAGGTCGAACGGCAGCGGCGCACGATATTGGCAAACGCCGATGTCGGTGTGGTCGGCCATCGCCACATCCTTGGCATAGGCTTCCAGCACCAGCGCCTCGGGCAAGAGGCAGTTGGGCCGCTGCCACATCAGCAGCAAGCCGTCGGCCGGCGTCGGTTCGAAACGAAACCGATTGGGGAAATACACGTCCGGATCGATGATGACGGCTTCTTCACCGGGCAAAGCATAGAGCACCGGGTCAGTGATCTTGCGCCAGCAGGGATGTCCGCCGCGGAACCGGCGGATCGCGGGATAGTCCCGGAACTGCTCTTCTGCGCGCCGATCCGCGTCCGTCTGATCATACACGGTCAAGCCGTGAACCGTACCCTCAGCCAACGGCGTGAATGCGGCACGTAGCACCTCGGCATCTGCGGGTGCGTCGGTCAGGACGGTAAGATCGAGCGGTTCGTCAGCGTTGGCGAAAAGGCTGCCGATACACGCCTGTGCATAGCGGAGCGAGCGCACACCCATGACACAATAGATTTTGCGCGCAGCATTCTCGTCGCGCATGGCCGTCAACGTGTCAGTCAATTGTAGTAGTCCGCGTAACCGCTCGTCTTGCCATAGCCGTAGCCATAGTCGCCGCCGGCGAAGCCCTTGACATAGTTGTTGAGGACGGTGCCGAAACATCTTACCGACTTCATCAGGCGCATTGAGTCTCGCACCTGCTTTGCAGTGGTCACTCCGTCTTCCACGACCAGAATGTATCCGTCGATCAGTTCGCCGACGATCATCGCATCGTCGTTCGCGAATACCGGCGGCAGATCCAGCAGCACCACTGCCGGATCGGGCAATGCCCGTGCCGCGCCGATCAGATCCTGAAAACGATTGCTGGCCAGCAATTCGGACGACATGACGCGTCTCACCGCCGCCGGATAGATGGTAAGCTGCTGACCCTCGACCCCCCATGCCAGATCGGCGAGATCATCGGTTCTCCCCGCCAGATACTCGGTCAGGCCCTGCTCCACGGGAAGGTTGTACCGTTCCGCGACCGACCCACGACGCAGGTCGAGGTCCATCAGCACGGTCTGCATTTCCGGCAGTCGCGCGAGCGAGGCGGCGAGATTGCACGCCACGAACGTCTTGCCGACACGCGGGGTAGCGGACGTGACGCCGATCACCCGTACGCCGCTGGACACGAGACGGACAACCTGGGTTCTGAGCAGGTTGAACGAGCGCGACCGCTCGTCCCGGCTGCGGAAACCGACGATCGCCTCGCCCAGTGCATCGGGTGCGATGAAATGCCGCGGCGTTGTGCTGATCGTCATCTCACTGGTCCGGGCAACGGTCTGATAGTTCATCGACGTTCAGCTTCCTGTCTTAGCCTGTGGTCGCCACAGCAGCCGCATCCTTGCGGCGGAAGGGCCACCTGAACCATTTGCGCTGCTTTACCGGCGCTTTCGTTGACGACAGCTTAGGAACGATGACCAGCGGTGGTTCGCCGGTAAGCGCCTGCAAGGGCCCCACCCCGCGAATCGGGCGGGCGATCAGTTCCAGCAGCAGCACGATCGCCATACCCAATCCACCACCGGCGGCAACACCACCCGCCAGCAGCACGGGTCGGTTGGGCGAGTTGGGACGGTCGGGCGCGACCGGCGGATCGATGACGGTCAGGCGCTCGCCGCGCTGCTGCTCGCTGATCCGCGCGGTTCCCTTCGCGCCGATGAGGTTGGTCTGGATGGTCTGATAATTGGTGCGGAGCCCTTCCGCCTTGGCCTGCAACTGGGCGATCTGCTCCTGCACGGCCGGACCCCTGGCCTGCGCCGCGGCGACGGCACTGGTGCGGGCCTGCTCGTTATTCTGTGCTGCCTCCAGATTCGCGATCGCCGCGGCGTTCGACGACATCTGGTTGCGGATGGTCGAGCCGGCGTTGAACCGGGTCTGGTTCTGCTGGGCGAACTTGCGCGCCTCCACCAGACGTAGCTCGGCAGAGCGGACGTCGGGATGGTTGTCCGAATAGACCGCCTTTGCGCCGGCCAGAGCTGCCTCCGCGCTGATCACGGCAGGATCGCGGTCGGTTGCCGTCGCCTGCTGGTTCAGCGCCTGTTGCAGCTGCTGGTTCTCGCGGCGCAGTGTCGCGATCTGGGCCTGATAATTACCGCCGCTCGAGCCCATGAAGATCGTGCCGCTGCTCGACAATGCCATGCCGTTCGCCAGCTTGATCGTCTCGACCTGGCGCTCGATGGCATTGATCTGGCCGGTAAGGCTGTTGGCCTGCTCCTGCAGGAACTCGACCGTTCCCGTCGCCTGCTCGGCCGTTTGCGTCGCGTCCAGCTTGACCAGCCGTTCGACGAAATCCTGCGCGACGATCTGCGCCTTCTGCGCCTCTGGATAGTCGAAGGTCAGCGAGAAGGCGATGGTGTTGGAGCCGGTTCCGCTGCCGATGTCGGCCGATACGGGCGAGATGCTGGTCGCACCGCGCATATGATCGAGCACTTCGGACAGCGGCTTCTTCTGCCGTTCCTCGGCGTACAGATTGTTGCTCTCGATCAGCTCGATAAGGTCAGGGCGGCTGAGGATCTGCTGCCGGATCTTGGCGATGCGGCGATCGATCATGCTGGTCGGCTGAGCCCCCAGAAGTTCGTTCGGCAACTGGGGCGACTCGACCAGCATCGTCGCGGACGAGCGATAGCTCGGTGGCATCAGGAACGCCGCCGCGCCGCCCAGCGCGGTTCCGACCACCAACGGCGTGATGATCCACCATTTGCGCTGCCACAAAATGGTCGGGATATAGGCGATCAGGCCCCCGCCCTCGCCTTCATTGTCCATGTCCTGCGCGTAGCCATCGTTCATCGGTTTGGACCCAGAAAGACCGAGATGCCTAGGCGGCCAGTTACATCACCCGGCACGTCGCCGCCGGCAAAACCGTTGGGCGCAAGATTGCCGATCCCGCCGGCACTGCGATAACTCACAGAGGCGACTGCGGAGAATATGCGGCCGAGCCGGCGTTGCACGGAAGCGTCGCCGTTGAAATAGTTCTGGCTGCCGATCGCCTGATCGGGAAAAACATCGCTCTGCGTTCCGCCGATCCGCACGTAGTTCGCGGAGAGGCTTGCGTTGGTGACCGCATCGACCCGGTACCCGACATTGGCGCCAAGGCTGTTCTGCACCCGGACACCGCCGAATCCAGTGGGGCTGGGCGTACGCGAGCCAACGATGCACCCCTGCAACCGGTCTCCCGAACGGCAGAGCGACCCGTCGACGGACACGATCACGTTCGTGCCGCCGGTGTCGCGCGTGATGCCGGCACCGATACCGCCGGAGAAGTTCAGCCGCTCGGACAATGTGCGGGAGTAGGTGATGCGGGGCGTATAAATCTCGGAATCAAAGCCGCGCGCATACTCGACATGACTGGCGCTCAGCTGCAAACCGACCGACGACCGCTCGGACAGGGCGCGGGTATAGCCCATGTTCGCGCTGTACGTGCGGAAATTGGAGGCGAAGATATTCTGCTCGCCCAAATTGTCGGACTGATCCGGATAGGATGATCGCTGGACGGAAATACCGGCGTTCCAGGTCGATCGCGCATCGGGCACGTACGATCCGTTCAGCCCTGCGGACAGCGCATTGCGGCGCTGACGCAGGCCGAACAACCCCACATCACCGTTCACCACCGGATCGAACGGTGTGGTCACGACCGGGGTCGTCACCACCGGCGTGGTCACAACAGGTGACGTACCGAGGTCGCCGCCGACCGGCGTCGAGGGCAGACCCACGACTGGAGGGGTTCCTACCGGACTGATCGGGCTGATGAACCCGTTCTGCGCGCCCAGTATCTGGCTGTCGAAAGATGCGGTGATCCCCAACGAAGTCCTGGGATTGGGCCGCGTACCGGCAGACAAGGACACGCCGTACCCGTTGTTGCTGCCATAGTTGGTCAGATAATCGGCGCGGTTGTAGTTCGCGCTGATCACTGCTTCGTTGGTTCCCTCGATCAGCTGCACGGATGGCCGCACATCCAGCTGGACCGATGCCGAGTCCTCCCCCTCGACCGACAGGAACGGATTGGTCGAATAGGCGCCACCCACCGTGGCCGACAGGGAAGGGATAGTAGTTACCTGGGCAACCGCCGCCCCGCAGGGCACGAGCATCGCGGCACTGCCCAACATGATGCCGAGCGAAGCAGATGCGCGCATCACGGCACCACCACGGTGTCGCCGCTCTGCAATTCGAGCAGGCCGGCAAGATCGCGGGCGCTAGGGTTACCCTTGATCGCGTCGGACAGGCGCACCTTGATCGGGGTCAACCCCGCACCCTGCTTGCGCAGGATGACGATGTCGTTGGTGTTGGCGAACTCGGTGGGTCCGCCCGCCAGGAACAACGCCTCGAGCACGTTGACATAGCGCCCGGGCGTCAGCGTGCCGGGCGAGCGTACCTTGCCGATCACCGATACCTGGAACCCCGACGGCGTCCGGATCGAGACCGTGACCTGCGGCACCTGGTCGCGGAACTGGCTGGCCAGACCGCGGGATATCGCCGCTTCCAGTTCGGAGGGCAGCTTGCCCGCAGCCTCGATACGTCCGGCAAGCGGGAACGAGAAGGTGCCGTCGGGCAGGACACGCATCGATCGCTGCAGCCGCTCCTCACCCCAGACATACACCTCGATCTCGTCACCGGGATTGACGCGATAAGGCGGCAGCGCGGCAGTACGCGTCGCCATGGCAGCCGGACCGGCGTTCTGCCCCGTCGACGCTGCCTTCTGGGCGACCGCGGGCACGCCACAGAACACCGATGCCGTCGCGCCGGCCATGGCCAGCGCCCGCACCAAGACCATCTTCATCTTATCCAATCCCCCAGCAACGCTGCGCATCGGGCTTGCCTTAATCGCAGAACCTTGAAAAAGCCATACTGACCGGCGGCTTCGCGACCGCCACCGCATTGTCTTCTCCCGCTTCTGTCATAGGTGTTTCGAGACTTGCCGAGCAACGGATCGACCGGCGTACGAACCATTCGACGGGAAATCGCAAGGGCAGCGGCGTTGTTGCTGGTGGCCGGACCGATCCTGGCCGGCTGCAAATCGTCGGCCGAACGTGCGGCAGAGGCCATGAATCAGGGCCAGCAGCTTGCCGCCGCCGGGCAGTACGGCCCCGCCCAGATGCAGTTCGACTTGGCCGTTCAGGCCAGGGACGACCTGCCCGAACTCTGGATGATGCGCGCGCGCAACCAGGTCGCGTTGCAGGATTATGCTGGCGCCTTCACGTCCTATCGCAATGCGCTGGATCAGGATCGTTCCAATCGCGAGGCGCTGGACGCGCTGGCCCAGTTGGCGCTTGCCTCCGGCCGGATCGACGATGCCCGCGACTATGCCGAACAGATCCTGGGCTTGGCGCCCGAGGATCCGATGGCACAATTGATCCTCGCGACAGTCGCATTTCGCACCGGCCGCTACGATACGGCAGCGGCAGGCGTGGCGAAGCTGCTGGCCAGTTCGCCGGACAACGAGCGCGCGTTGGTGCTGTCCAGCCGGCTCGAACAGCGCCGGGATCGCTTCGCCCAGGCACTTGCCATCGTCGAGCCGATCTTCAAGGCGAATGGCGGCAGTGACGAGACGCGACAGCAGCTGACCGATTTATACGGCCAGCTCGCCGATGGCCCCGGTCTGTTGGCGGTCGCTCGTCGGGATGCGGCCGATCGGCCGCAGGATGCCGTGGCCCAACGCACGTTCGCCAAGCAGCTGGCTGTCGCCGGCCAGCTGGGGGAGGCGGTGGTCGCTCTGGATGCAGCGCACAAGATCGCGCCCGGCGATGCCAGCCGGGCGTTGACGGTACGAGCACTGGCCGATGCGGACGCGGATCCGGCTGCCGCAGCGAAGGCGCTGGGCACACTCGGCTCGCCACAACCCGATCTCGTGCTCGCCATCGCCGAGCATGCGATTGCCCGCGGCGCCTATCCCGTAGCGGCATCGCTCCTGACCGGCGAAACAGCCACCGACGCCGCAACGGCGCTCGATCGAGCAGGCGCGCTCGCCTTCGTGGCCGCAAGCTTGGGCCGGATGAGCCAGGCACGCCAGATCGCAGACGCGACACTGGCGAAGGACAAGGGTCAATCATATGCGCTGATGGCGCGCGCCCTGGTGTCACTGGCGGCTGGCAACGGCGATGCCGCGCTCCGCGATGGGCGCAGCGTGGTCGGCGACAACCAGCAGTTTGCCGCAGGCTACACGGTTCTGGCGAAGGTGCTCGCAAGCCGGGGCGACCGTTTGCTCGCGGAAAAGTCGTTCTTCGATGCGGTGAACGCGGACCGGGACGATCCACTCGCCCTGCGTCAGCTCGTCATCCTGCTGAGATCGCGCGGCCGTTTGGACGACGCGCAGAACTACATGCGGTCCTACACCATCCATCATCCCGCATCGGTCTTCGGCTGGACGGTACGCCGGGACGTATGCCGGCGGATGGACAATGCAGCCTGCACCCAGCGCGCCACCGCCCTGATCGCTCGCCTCCACGGTGCCAAGACACCGATGCCACCAGTACCCCCGGACGAGCGGATCGGCGAGCTGGACTATCGGGACGGGGACATCTGACGGTGACGAATGACCGCGCACGCTTCCTCGGCCTCGATTTCGACCTTCTCGACCGGGATCAGGTGCTGAATGCACTGGACGAGCGCCATCCCGCCCTGCCCTTCGCCTATTGGGTCACGCCGAACGTCGACCATGTCGTCCGACTTCACGACGATCGGTCGGACGATCGGGACGGGATCTGGCAGGCCTATCGCGATGCCGCGCTGTGCAGTTGCGACAGCCGCATCCTGGCCGCGATCGCCCGGCGCCAGGGGATCCGGCTGCCGGTCGCGCCAGGCAGCGACATGACGCAGCTGGTCCTCGATGAGCGGTGTCGGCCCGGCGACCGGATTGCGGTTATCGGCGGGACTCCCGCCACACGGGCTGCATTGGCCGCGCGGTACCCACTACTCGACATCGTGCAGCATCTGCCCCCTATGGGCATGCGGCGGAACCAGGCGGCCATGGATGCCGCCGCCGCTTTCGCCGCAGAGGCAGGCGCCCGTTTCACCTTCCTGGCTGTCGGCTCGCCTCAGCAGGAGTTGCTGGCCCAGCATATACGCAGACGTGGCGATGCGACCGGCATGGGCCTGTGTATCGGCGCGGCGATCGAGTTCGTTGTCGGGGAGAGCAAGCGTGCGCCGAAACTGGTCCAGCGCATGCACCTGGAATGGGCATTCCGACTGTTGGCCGACCCGCGCCGCTTATGGCGACGCTATCTGGTAACCGGCCCGCGCATCTTCTCGCTCGCCCGGTCGCAGAGGCGGCGGAACCCGTCCCACACCTGACAGGCGCCGGACGGGTTCATCGTCACCCGTTGACGATGAGAGCGATCAGCTCTTCGCCTTCGCGGCGGCATCGGCCTTCGGCGCGAAACCGGGCTGATAATCGATCTTTGCGGCGTCGCGAGCCTGCTTGATCTGCTTCTGCGCGATGTCGGTCACCGCGTTCTTGCGGATCAGCTCGGCAGCGATCTGGCGAGCCTGATCGCCTGCGATCGGCGCGTCCTGCTTGCCGCCGACGGTGCTGACGACGACGTTGCCGCCGCTGGAGATCACGAACGGCTCGCCGGCGGGCAGCGCCATGACCTGTTTCAGCAGCTCGGGCGGGGTCGCGACGGTGTCGAGCTTGCCCTGTTGACGCTGGAACTGGATGTTCATGGTCTGAAGACGCTTCGCCACCGCGTCGAGCGTGTGGTCGGCTTCGAACGCCTTCAGGCGATTGCGGTCCTCGGGCATCGGAAAGATGATCTGGTCGAGCGAGTAGATCGCCCGCTGTGCGAACATCTGCGGGTTCTGGGCGATGAACCGGTCCATGTCCGCCGCGGTCGGCGTGGGCACGTTCTTGGTGACCTGCTGCCCCAGCATCTCGATCATGACCTGATCGTCCATCCGCCGCTCACGCTGGAGGAAGTCGGGATCCTTGTCGATTCCACGATCGCGCGCCTGCTGCACCAGCAGCTTGCGATTGATCAGATTCTGCAACGCCTGGGCGCGGATGACCTCCTTGTCGCCGCCGTTGGGCGCGCCCTTCAGCTCGCCATTCAGCTCGGAGAGGGAAATCTCCTCACCGTTCACCACGGCCACGACCTGACCGGTGGCGGACCGCTTGCAGCCGCCGACGGCCAGCGCCGACGCCATCAGCAGGATCGTTAATGATTTTGATCGCATAACAGTCTTTCACTCCTAACGAACGTCCATTACCGGGGGCGGGGCCGGTGATCACGCAGCCCCGCATCGAGACTTGACGGCAGCTTTAAAGGAAACACGTGATGGAGACTATCTACGATTGGATCACGGTGGCCTTTTTTGCCGGCCTGGTAGTGCTACTGCTCCAGCGATCCGTCGGCCCCGAAGAGAAGCAGGACTCGATGCTTCACTACATCGTGCCGGCCGGCGGCTGCGCGGTGACGAATTATCTGGGCAATAATGGGTATGACATTTTCGCCGTCCTCGTATTCGTCGGTATCATCGCCTATACCTTCTACTTCCTTAAGCCGTTCGCTCGCGCCTGACGGTCGAGGACAAGGACCGGCCCCTCACCAGCGCTGGTTCTGGCCTCAGTGCGGACCGATCAACATGGTCCGCCCCGCCTTTCCTGCGGTAGCGACCATGTCGCGAATGAAGTCCGACAGTGTTCTAAGCCCCTCATCGCGGTCGTTGCCGATCACGGACACCCGCGCGAGCAGACCATCGGGGATAAAGCCCTGGAGATTGGCCTTCGCCATCTGCAGCCGCTGATCGAACCACCGCTCAGGCATGGCATCACCGACCCGCGTCCAGTAGAGGATATACTCACGCCGGGCGCCGCGATCGGCGGTCAGAAAACGGCACGGGATCGCGAACCCGTCGTTGATCCGGACTTCGGCCGCGACGTTTTCGAGGATCGAGAACCCGGCGGCCGGATAGCAGACCTCTGGCCGGTGAACCTGCAGGCGTCCTTCCTGAACGCTGCTGTATGCCAACACCATCATGACCGGGCCGACATCGCCCTTGACGTAGTTGCGGGTCAGCAACTGCTCGTACAGCGTCCGCGACAGCTGGTCCTCGGGCGGCAGCACCAGCCCCGATTCGGACAGGTAGCGCCAGGGTCCCAGCTTGTGCGGGAACAGCTTGTCGAACTTGGCGTCGGTCAGCCGAGGTACGCTGCGGCTAGGAACGTACAGCTCCGACACCAGCACGGTCGCGGCGACCGACAGACCGATGATCATCTTGCGGCGGGACAGCAGGTCCGGCCCCTGTCCGGCGCCGTCGGCCGACGCCCCCGGAGTGATCGACATGGCCGGGCCGATTCCCGATGCGCTCATGATTTCATCCATCCCATGCGATGCCCGATGACCGTGAAGATCTTGTCGACCAGGAAGATGGTGAGCACCGACACGACGAACATGAACAAACCGGCGGCCTCGTGCAGGAAGCCCTGTGCCACCGCTTCGCCGGCATAATAGGTGAGCAGCACCAGGATCAGTACGCGCAGGAAGTTGGCGAACACCGCGATCGGGAAGATCAGCGTGACCAGCAGCAGCGTGTACCGCCAGCTCGCGTTGTGGCGGAGATAGACGTAGAAACTGCCGATCGCGGTCAGGCTGATCAGCGAGTTCAGCCCCGCGCATGCCGCCGCGATCAGCAGTTCGAACTGACCGATATAGATGCTGACGCCCGAGGTGGCGACCGGATAGCCCAGGGCCCCGAGCAGACCGACGACACTCTTCGAGATGTGCAGCTTGACGGGCTGGGTCGCGATGTCGACGAACGTATCGGGAATAGGGATCAGGAACAGCGAGTAGAGGATAGGAAACCAGAGGACCGCCAGCACCCGCTTGCCCCCCACCGCATACAGGATGGCGACCAGGGACAGATAGGCGGCCAGTCCGCGCACCTCGAGCAGGCCGGTGATCCGGGCCGCGGCGTAGAGCATCAGCCCCGGCGCCAGCGCCAGCGCCGCACGCCACGCAGGCGGCGGACTCATCGCTGTCACTGCCTGCTTGGCGCTGAGGGCGAACAACCAGATCGCGGTGGCGAAGACGATCGGCGCATGCGCCGCCTGATCGGTGCCCCAACCGCGCGAGGCCAGATCGAACAGGGTCGGACCGGCCAGCGCCCCGATGCCCAGCCAAAAGATCGGCGCGCGCAGAAAGGCGAACCAGGCCGCCTCGAACGCGACGATCCAGGGATTACGCGACGACGCCGGTCCGGGTGCCGGGCCACTCGGGAGCGGCGATCCGCTTGCCGGCTCCGGAACCCATTCGGGCTCGCGCGTCGGACCGGATGATGAAACGCTCAAATCCATGATGGCGCCACGCCTAGGTTCCAAAGGTTAAGGGCCCGCAAAGGCCGTTGCCGCGCACGGGATACCAAGCACCAGCACCGATATGGCCCACCATCCTGACGACGGCGCAGCCGCGATCCGGCTGGCCGAGCCCGGCTGGCGATCGATGCGCCATCATCAGGTTGTCCGAACACCCTCTCGTTCTTCGGCTATTATCCGGCCAACCGGCTTTTTGCAACGGTCGCCGCCGTGCCGCAACCTATCTGGCCATTACGCGTTGCAGGCGCCCTTCAACGCTGCCACTAGGCATGATCAGGAAGGCGGGGTCATGGCGCAGCGATACGAAACCATCCGGGGACGTGCTCTCCGCCGTTTGCCTGCCCTCGATCGGCGCTTGACCAGTGACGTGCCGCCGATCGTCCACACAGGATCCGCTGCATGAGGGATATGACGACGGCCGGCCGCGCCCGCCGCCATCGCCGCATCGGTGCGGCACTCGGTGCCTGGGGTATCCTCGTCTGCCTGTTCCTCCTCTGGCAGACGCTCACCTATCGCGGCCTGATGGCGCTGGCCGCGGAGTGGCAGTTCAATACCTTCGGCCGCTACTATCCGTCCTTGACCTATGTGCTGCTGGCGACTCTCATCGCCTCACCGGTGCTGTGGCTGCTGCGGCGTCCCCCCGTCGACCGGGCGGATACCGTCAGCGCGATGCTGCCCGGGCTGATCTTCATCAGAACCATCGTCGGCATCGGTGCTGGATGCCTGCTCGTTTGTCTCGTGGTGCTGATCGCGATGGCCAGCCTTCCTGGCGACACCGGGCCGATCGAGCGGATCGTGCTGGGATCCCGCACGGCGACGGCGGTTCCCCGCACTGGCCCGACCATCCTGGTCGGCACAGTGGTCAGGGACCGCACCGCCGGACTGAACCAGGAACTGCTCGTCGCCCGGCGTACGATGCGGTTCGCGCCGATGCTGACCCCGGGTGCTAGCCCGCAATCGGTCCGGTTCTTCGTCGAGATCGGGCCGGACGAGAACGCCGCGACGCTGCGACCGGACGGCTTGCGTGAGGGCATCCTGCGCCGCGACGGATTGCCGGGCGAGCTGGAGAAGCTGTTCCGCTATGCCGGATACGACCTGACCAGACCCTATTACACCCTGTTCGCGACGCGCGCCGGGTTGCAATGGCCCTACCGCGTCGCGGCTATACAGTTGGCGGGCGTAGCGCTGGTCTGCCTGATCGCAGCGGGCCTGCTACATCTCCGCCGCGAACGGCTGAGGTGGCGGTTGCACGCGGCAGGGTAAACGCAGCCTACACCTTCTGAATACACCGCTTTCTTTACCTCGCGACGGCATTCCCCACGGTCATGCTGTCGTCCATGTCCTATAAGTCGCTGTCGATCGCGGTCGCCGCCCTGGGCTTTACCGGTATCGCGCCGCCCGACGGGGGCGCCCGGCCCGCGGCGCAGCTGGCGGTCGTCCGTCCCGCCGTCGACCTTGCCGCACCGGGCAAGTCGCTGACGCTGACCAAGGCCACTGACGGACTGTTTTACGTGACCGCCAAGGTGAACGACGTGCCGGTACGATTCGTGGTCGACACGGGAGCGAACGTCGTGGTGCTGACCAAGCACGATGCCAAGGCGACGGGGGTAGTCGCGGCGGCGCGTACGTCCGGCCAGACCCTGCGGACCGCCGGCGGGCGCCAGGCCATGCGGTGGACCAGCATCGACAGACTGAAGATCGCCGGCCGCACGGTCGACAATACCGAGGCGGTAGTGGTCGGTACCGACGGGCCGCCGCACTCGCTGCTGGGTCAGTCGGCGCTCGCCCGGTTTCAATCGATCACGTTACGCGGCGACCGGCTGGAACTGACGATCTGACGGGCATCTCCGCGACCGGTTGATCGACCGCTGGCGTAACGATCCGGATATGCTAGTGCCAGTGTCGGCGGCCCCGTTGTGGCAACGCCGTGCGCCGGACCATGCCCCACACCAAGCCCTCTCCCTTCCTCGATCGTCTGCTCGCCTGGTCGCTGGCGCATCCGCTCGGGACGGCGTCGCGCTATGCGCTGGCCGTGATCGGCGTACTCGCGGTCGGCTTGTTCCGCATCCTTGTCATCACCGCGCTGGTCCCCTGGCTGCTCTTCGTGCCGACCGTGCTGATCGTCGGACTGATGCTTGGCCGTGGACCGGGCGTTCTGGCGAGCGGTGTGGCCGCCATCCTGGCCGCGCTGACCATCGGGAGCAGCGCCAATCCCGTCTGGCTGACGGCGCCCCAATGGATCGCGAGCGCGATCTTCCTGCTGACGGCGATCGGCACCACGCTGCTGGCAGCCGAACTGCGTGGCGCCTTCGCCCGGGCGAGCCGATTGACCGACGAACGTGCGGTCGCCACCGCGAGATTGAGCGAGCGCGAGGCGTTCCTCGCCGGCGTGCTCGGCAGTTCGACCGATTGCATCAAGGTACTGGATCTGGACGGTCGGCTGACGTTCATGTCCGACGGCGGTCTGCGGGTGATGGAGGTCAGCGACTTCAACGCGATCGCCGGCTGTCCGTGGCCCGACTTCTGGCAGGACGCCGGCAATGTCGAGGCGGTTGCCGCGATCGCCGCTGCGCGCGAGGGACGTTCCAGCAGCTTCGTGGGACGCGCCGAGACGATGGCCGGCAATCCCCGCTGGTGGCACGTCGCCGTCAGCCCGATCATGGGCGTGGACGGCCGGCCCGAACGGATCCTGTCTGTTTCCCGGGATGTCAGCGATCTGCGCGAGGCGGAGGAGGAACGCGGCCGGCTGGCACGCGTCGTGGAGAACAGTGCCGATTTCATCGGCATGGCCCGGCTGGACGGGACGGTGTTCTTTCTGAACGATGCGGCATGCCGGCTGGTCGGCCTGCCGCGGGAAGAGGTCGGCAAGGTGTCGATCGCCGACTTCTTCCCGCCTGACGAAGCGGCGATCGTGGCGGACGAGGTACTGCCCGCCGTCGTGTCGTCCGGCAGCTGGGTGGGCGAACGACGGTTCCGCCACTTCCAGACGGGCGAGATCATCCCGGTGCTGTACAGCGTGTTCCCGGTGCTCGATAGCGACGGCTCGCTGATGGGGTATGGCACCGTCACCCGCGACTTCCGTGAGGCGAAGCGCGCCGAGGAGCAGCAGCTGTTGCTGAACCACGAACTCAGCCACCGCCTGAAGAACGTCCTGGCGGTGGTGCAGTCCGTCGCGGCGCAGACGTTGCGTCAGGCGGACGATCTGCCGTCGGCGAACGCGGCGCTGTCGGCGCGGCTGGCGGCATTGGGCGAAGCCACCAACGTCCTGACGGCCAGCTCATGGGCATCGGCGGATCTGCTCGACGTGATCGGCAGGGCGCTGGCGCCGCATGGCGCGATCGGTGAGCGGCTGCGTGTCCAGGGTCCCGCCTTCACGCTGAACGCACAGGTCGCCCTGGCCTTCGCGCTGGCGCTGCACGAGCTGGCCACCAACGCGGCGAAGTACGGCGCGCTGTCAAACGACGAGGGGCATGTGAGGCTTTCGTGGTCAATCGACGACGTGGACACGGCAGAGGAGCGTCGCTTCGTCTTCACCTGGCAGGAAGTCGGCGGGCCGACGGTCATGCCGCCGAGCCGCCGCGGGTTCGGGTCGATGATGATCGAGCGATCGCTGCGGGCCTATTTCCGCGGCGAGGCGAGCCTGGACTATCGCCCAGCCGGGCTGGTATTCACCCTGGATGCGCCGTTGACCGATGCCGGCGAGCTGAGCGAGGCGGCGCGGTGATGCCGTTGGGTGGCACGAGCATCATGATCGTCGAGGACGAGCCGCTGATCCGGTTCAATCTGGCCGACTTCTTCGAAGAGGCGGGTTTCGTCGTGTTCGAGGCGGAGCATGCCGACGAGGCGATCGCGGTGATGCGGCGGGAGCCGGGGATCAGGATCGTGGTGACCGACGTCAACATGCCTGGATCGATGGATGGGCTGAAGCTGGCGCACTACATCCGCGACCGCTATCCGCCGGCCCTGTTGTTCGTGACGTCGGGCGCGATGAATCCGACGGGTGCGGACCTGCCGCCCGACAGCCATTTCCTTCCCAAGCCGTTTGATCCGAACAACCTGCTGCGGACGATCGAGCGACTAGCCAGTTAGGCGGCGAGCGGAAAGCGGAGCAGCCGGTCGTCGACCGGGACCCATGCCTGCCCCGCCCCGCCCATGGCGCGGACGATCTCGGGATGATCGGCATCCAGCCCGCCGGTGAGCGAGCCGAACGCGGGCAGGATGATCTTGGTCGCACTGCCCACGAAGCAGCGGCGCGCGACCTGGCGACCCCGTACCCGGACCCGCAGCTTCGGATGGAAGTGCCCCGACAGTTCCGGGCGTCGCTCCGCCGGATCCGCCTCGTGGCGCAGGACGATGCCGTCGACCACGGCTTCGTCGGCGACATCGCCGCCACAGCGGTCGAGGATCGCGCGGTCGTGGTTGCCGGTGATCCACGTCCAGCACACCCGCGCGGTGAGCGAGGTGAGCATCGACTGCGCCGCCACCGGCAGGCGGTCGCAGCCGGCGATGTCGTGGAAGGAGTCGCCCAGGCACCAGATCTCACGCGCGGCGGTGCGGTCCGCCACCGCCGTCAGCGCCGCGAGGGTCGCGAGCGAATCATAGGGTGGCAGCAGCTGCCCGCGTGCGGCGAACCAGCTGCCCTTTTCCAGATGGAGGTCGGCAACCAGCAGCGCGCCACGCGCTGGCCAGAACAAGGCGCCTTCCGGCAGCGCCAGCCATTCATGTCCGCCGAACGAAAGGGGAACCATGCCCGTGCCTTGCCGTGATCCGGCGCGCCGCGCAAGCGTCGCTTTGCGATAGGCGGACGAGGCGAATCCTGCCAACGGTGAACCGAACCGCCAGAAGGATAGCCGACCATGCCGCTGACCCTGTTGATCGCCGCCACGCTGGCGCAGGCCGCGCCCGCCGCACCGGCCCGCCTGAACCCCGAGCAATCGGATGCGCGCTGCGTCGTCATCCTGGGCTTCATCGGGCAGCAGCCGAACCAGACGCCGCAGCGGATCGAGGCGGTGCGGACCGGTACCGCCTATTACATGGGCAAGATGCGGGGGCGTAATCCGCGCATCGTCTTTGGCCCCACGCTGAACGCCGCCGCCCAGCTGGCGCAGGCGCAGAAGGTCGACGTGGTGCAGGAGAGCCAGCGCTGCGGCAAGGAGCTGACCGATCTCGCCGCCTCGCAGGGGCAGCGCCCCGCCTCCCCTACCCCGCGTAAGCCTTGACCAGGTCGAACAGATAGTCGCGGCCTTCGTACAGGGACTTGACCCGGATACGCTCGTTCAGGCCGTGCGTGCCGCTGCCGTCGCGATCGACGAACATGCCGGGTACGCCGTAGACCGGCATGCCGATCGCCTGAAGGAAGATGCCGTCGGTCGCGCCGGTCGACATGAACGGGGCCATCGGCACGCCGGGGAAGTGCCTGGCCGCGACGCGGCGGGCGGGCTCCATGATCTTCGGATCGAGCTTCGGCGGGATCGCGGTGGGACGGATCGGCTGGTTGGCGCCGACCGCGACCTTGTCGCCGGCCAGCGTCGTCAGCTGCGCCAGCGTCCCCTCGACCGTCTCGCCGGGCAGGATGCGGCAGTTGATGTTGGCGCCGGCGCGCTGGGGTAGCGCGTTCTCGGCATGGCCGGCCTGAACCAGCGTCGCGACGCAGGTGGTGCGCAGGGTGGAGTTGAACGCCTTGTCGCCGCTGACGATGGCATCGGCCTCCGCATCCTGCGGATTGGCGAGCAGGCGGGTGATCGCGCCCTTCATCGGTTCGGGGCTGAGCGAGGCGGCCGAGGTGAAATAGGCGCGGGTGGTGTCGGTGAAGCGGATCGGGAAGCGGTAGGCCTGCACCGCCTTCAGCGCATCGGCCAGTTCGTAGATGGCGTTGGCGGGGGTCGGCTGCGAGCTGTGGCCGCCGGGGTTGGTGACCTGGAAGGTGTAGTTCTGCGCCGCCTTCTCGCCGACCTGCATGGCGAGCAGCTGGCGGTTGCCGGCATCGTCGAGGCGACCGCCGCCGCCCTCGTTCAGGGCGAACTCGGCGGCGATCAGGTCGGGGCGGTTCTTCGCCAGCCATTGCGCGCCGTTCCAGGCGAAGGTCGTCTCCTCGCCGCAGGTCAGGGCCAGCTTGATCGTGCGGCGGGGCCGGGCCTTGTCCTGACGCAAGCGGATCATGGCATCGGACCAGATCGCCGCCTGCGCCTTGTCGTCGATGACGCCGCGGGCGAAGTAGTAGCCGCCCTCCTCGACCAGCTTGAAGGGATCGCGGACCCAGTCCTCGCGCTTGGCCTCGACGACGTCGAGATGGGCGAGGAGCAGCATCGGCCGGGCCGCCTTGTCGCGGCCGGGCAGGATGGCGACGAGGCCGCCCTCCTTCGGGTGATCGGGCACCGAGAAGGAGACGAGGTCGCTGTCGGGGTAGCCGGCCGCACGGAGCCGTGCCTTGATCTGGTCGGCGGCCTGCGTGCAGCTGCCGACCGACAGGGTCGTGTTGGTCTCGACCAGTTCCTTGTAGAGGTCGAAGAACGGCTTCTGGTCGGCGCGGTCCTGCGCCATCGCCGGTGCCGCTGCCACCGCCAGCGCTCCCGCCAGAAACCGTCCGATCCGCCGCATACCCTGAACCCCCGATAGATTATCGCGGGAGTAGAGCCGCTTCGCGGGGGTAGCGCAAGCGATCAGCCCAGCTGGACCCCGGCCATCGGCACGGTGAAGCGGATCGCGCGGTTGGGGAAGTCGATCTCGACCATGCGGAAGGACCGGAGCGTCTGCATGCCGAGGAGCAGCGCCGGCCGCTTCGAGAGCCCAAACCGCTCGAACGGGGCGACATCGGCGACGGCGAGCGGCACCCCGGAGAGCGAGAGGCCGCCGATCTGGAGGCGATCGACGACATAGGCGTCTGCCGGCACCATCTGTCCGCTGGCGGCGAGCAGGTTCCAGCGGCCGATCGACGGGCGGCTGCCGAGCAGCTTCAGGAAGGCGGTGTTGGCGATGGTCACCGCCGATCCGGTATCGATGACGACGGCGATCCGCTTGTTGCGCCAGCGGGCGTCGGTGACGATCAGCTGGCCGAACAGCGAGCGGGCGACGACGACGATCTCGTCGGCCTGCCGCCGCTGCACCCGACGACGGGCGGCAGACGGCGTGAGCGTCATCCGGCTGCGATCGAAGTCGATCGCCACCCGGTGGCCCTGGAGCGCGTCGAGGCCGAGCATGCCCTGCGCGCCGAGGTGGCGGCGGGCATAGACCGGTGCCTCGATCATCGCCGGCGCGAGGCGGCTGACCTTGAGCAGGGGCACCTGCGCCGTGTTGGTCGAGGCGGTGCCGGCCATCGTCGTGACGCGGACGTCGCGGCCGGGCAGCAGGGCGAGCGCGGTGGCCAGTTCGCGCGATACCACGGTGCGTTCGGCGCCGGTGTCGATGACGAAGGGCCAGTCGCCCTTGCCGGCGATCGAGACGGGGACGGTCATCCGCGCCTCTTCGTTGGCGAGCGCCCATTCGTCGTCGGGAGCGGGTGATTCGGCGGGCGCGACCGGCGGGGCCTGCGCCGCCGCGGGGGCCATGAGGCACGCGGCCATGGCCGCGGCACAGGCGATCATCCTCTCCATTACAGACGCGATGGTGCGCCCGTTCCGGTCCCATTGCAATGGGTTGCAATCATCCGCCGGCAGGCGCGGACAGGGGCGATGCAAAAATGTCCCAAACCTCGGAAGGTAAGGCTAAGGTAAGGCATAGAACATGTTTTGCGCGTGGTCGCTTCTGCGCAACATATCCATGCGGATGAACGGGTTGGCGGCTGCATACGCCAGACGGCGCGTGTAGGACAGCGGCCCGGTCAATCCAGCGTCATCGCCTCCGCCGCCAGCGCCTCCGCCTCGATCAGGAGGGCGTCGTCGCCGGCATTGGTCGACACCCGCTCGCGGCCGATCAGGACGAGGACGGGGACGGCCAGCGGCGACACCCGTTCGAGGTCGACGTGCAGCATCGTGTCCGCGGCGCGTTCGAGCAGGCCGGCGAGGCGGCCGACATCGGTCATCCGCGCCCGCGCATCGTCCCATGCCGCCTGAAGCAGCAGGTGGGACGGTTCGTACTTGCGCAGCACGTCGTAGATCAGGTCGGTGGAGAAGGTGACCTGCTTGCCGGTCTTGCGCTTGCCGGGATGCTGGCGCTCGACGAGGCCGCCGATCACCGCGACCTCGCGGAAAGCGCGTTTGAGGAGGTGCGACTGTTGCACCCATTCGACGAATTCATGTTCGAGGATATCGGGCGAGAACAGCGATTTCGGATCGGTGATCTTCTCCAGCCCGAAACAGGCGATGGCATAGTCGTTGGCGACGAAGCCGAGCGGCTTCAGTCCTTGCGTCTCCATTCGCCGCGTCAGCAGCATGCCAAGCGACTGGTGCGCGTTCCACCCCTCGAACCCGTAGGCGACCAGATAGTGGCGCCCCTCGCGCGGGAAGGTCTCGACGAGAAGCTGGCCGGGGGCGGGGAGGACCGAGCGGCGGGCCTGGATCTCCAGCCACTCGCGCACGTCGTCGGGGAAGCGATGCCACTCGGCCGACGAGGCGAGGAAGCCGCGGACCCGGTCGGCCAGGCTGGTCGACAGCGGCATCCGGCTGCCGCCATAGGTGGGGATGCGGGCCGGGCGGGTGGTGGCGCGGACGATCAGATCCTCCAGATCGATCTTCTCGACCTCCAGGCTCAATCCCGCGAAGAAGAAAGTGTCGCCGGTACTGAGCGTGGCGGCGAACCCCTCCTCCACCTTGCCCAGATGACGGCCGTTGCGGAAGCGGACGTTGAGCATCGTCGCCTCGACGATGATGCCCGCGTTCAGCCGGTGCTGGGCGACGAATTTCGGATGGGCGACACGCCAGCTGCCGTCGTCGTCCTGCACCAGCCGCTTGAACCGGTCGTAGGCGCGCAGGGAGTAGCCGCCGTCGCGGATGAAGCCGAGGACCCGATCGAACAGCTCGTCGGTCAGCGCCGAATAGGGGAGCGCGGAGCGGACCTCGTCGAGCAGTTCCTGCTGGTGGAAGGGCGCGGCGCAGGCGCAGGCCATGACGTGCTGGGCCAGCACGTCGAGCGCGCCGGGGCGGAACAGGTCGGGATCGAGCTCACCCGCCTCGACCGCGTCGAGCGCGGCGCGCGCCTCGAGATATTCGAAGCGATTGCCGGGGACGAGGATCGCCTGGCTCGCCTCGTCCAGCCGGTGATTGGCGCGGCCGATGCGCTGGAGCAGGCGGCTCGATCCCTTGGGCGCGCCCATCTGGATGACGCAGTCGACATTGCCCCAGTCGACACCGAGATCGAGGCTGGCGGTGGCGACCAGCGCGCGGAGGCGACCGGCGGCCATCGCGCCCTCGACCTTGCGGCGCGCCTCCAGCGCGAGGCTGCCGTGGTGGACGCCGATCGGCAGCCCCTTGTCGTTCGCCTTCCACAGATCCTGGAAGATCAGCTCGGCCAGGCTGCGGGTGTTGCAGAAGACGATGCTGGTCCGGTGCGCCTCGATCGTCGCCATCACCTGCTCGGCGGCGTAGCGGCCGGAGTGGCCGGTCCAGGGCACGCGGTCCTGCGGCAGCAGGATCTGGATGACGGGATCGGCGCCGGGCTCGCCGATCACCAGGCTGACCGCGTCGATGTCGCCGTCGGGCGCCAGCCAGGCGCGGTAGCCGTCTGGATCGGCGACGGTCGCGGACAGGGCGACGCGGCGCATCGCGGGTGCGAGCCGCTGGAGCCGGGCCATGCACAGCGACAACAGGTCGCCGCGCTTGCCGGTGGCGAAGGCGTGCACCTCGTCGACGACGATGGTGCGCAGATTGGCGAAGATCAGCGATGCATCGGGATAGCTGAGCAGCAGCGACAGCGATTCGGGAGTGGTCAGCAGTATGTGCGGCGGCTTGACCCGCTGGCGGGTCTTGCGATCGGACGGCGTGTCGCCGGTGCGGGTCTCGACCCGGATGTCGAGCCCCATCTCGTCGACGGGGGTGACGAGGTTGCGCTGGATGTCGACCGCCAGCGCCTTCAGTGGGGAGACGTAGAGGGTGTGGAGACCGTCGGCCGGATGCTCGATCAGCTCCGCCAGGGTAGGCAGGAAGCCAGCCAGTGTCTTGCCCGCACCGGTGGTGGCGACGAGCAGCACGTGGCGGCCCGCCCTGCCCTTCGCCAGCATCTCGAGCTGGTGACGGCGGGGGCGCCAGCCGCGCTGCGCGAACCATTCGGCCAACGGCGGCGGCAGATCCGGCTCGCCGTCGCTGTCATGGAAAGCCGGGGTGGCGGGGCCGGCGATCAGTGCGGCTTCGTCTCGTCGGTCGTCCCGTCGCGATACAGGTCGCGGGTCGCCTGTTCGGTCCTGCGTTCCTGTTCCGGGCTGATCTTCTTGTTCTTCGCCCGGGCCCACGCCATCGCCGCCACCAGCACGAAGGCGCCGATGAAGACGACGATCAGCCACATGCTGCCGTTCGCCGTACTGCTCGCGGTCTGTTCCTGAATCTCGTTCATGGTCCATCATCCTCGTCCAGATCTCGTGCAGGCCAACGATCCGGGCAAGCGGTTCGATCCGGCACCGGGAGAGCGGCTCGCGCGTAGTGGGCGGATGGCAAAGCTAGGCGACTGGATCGAACCGCATCCGCACGGCATCTATGTGCGGCCCGCCGATGCGTGGATCGACCCGTCGGAGCCGGCCGAGCGCGCGCTGGTAACGCACGGCCATGCCGATCACGCCCGCGGCGGCCATGGCCGGGTATGGGCGACGCCCGAGACGCTGGCGATCATGGAGGCACGGTACGGCCCGCAGACCGGCGAGCCGGTCGCGTACGGCGAGACGATCCGCCTGTCCGACGGCAAGGGCGGCGAGGTGGAGGTCGGCTTCGTACCGGCCGGGCACGTGCTGGGATCGGCGCAGATCGTGCTGGATCACCGCTGCGAGCGGGTGGTGGTGTCGGGCGATTACAAGCGCCGGCCGGATCCGACCTGCGCCGCGTTCGAGCCGGTGAAGTGCGACGTGTTCGTGACCGAGGCGACGTTCGCCCTGCCCGTGTTCCGCCATCCCGACACCGGCGACGAGATCGACAAGCTGCTGGCCCGGCTGCACGCCAATCCGGACCGCTGCGTGCTGGTCGGCGCGTATGCGCTGGGCAAGGCGCAGCGGGTGATCGCCGAGCTGCGCGAGCGGGGGCACGAGGCGCCGATCTACATCCACGGCGCGCTGGCCCGGCTGTGCGAGCTCTATGCCGATCACGGCGTCAGGCTGGGCGAGCTGATCCCGGTGGCGGGCGTGCCCAAGGCGGCGATGGCGGGCCACGTAGTAATGTGCCCGCCCTCCGCCCTGAACGATCGCTGGTCGCGGCGGCTGCCCGACCCGATCACGGCGATGGCGAGCGGGTGGATGCGGGTGCGCCAGCGGGCGCGGCAGAAGAATGTCGAGCTGCCGCTGATCCTGTCCGACCATGCCGACTGGGACGAGCTGACCGACACGCTGGCCGAGATCGCGCCGCGCGAGGTGTGGGTGACGCACGGGCGGGAGGAGGCGCTGGTCCACTGGTGCGAGCAGCGCCAGATCAAGGCGCGCGCGCTGGCGCTGGTGGGGTTCGAGGACGAGGACGACTGAGCGCGCGAATGTTGAGGAAGTTGCGGGTTGCGGTCGCATCGGCACAAGCGATTTCAACGACATGATATGCCGGGGGCGGCCGTATGTTTCGACAGGATCGGTGACGTTTTCGTGCGGCGTTCCGGCGAGGACGGGATGGAAACGGGCGGGCGGGCGCATCGGCCACCTGTACCCCGACCGGGCGCCTGTAGGACATGCCCGGAACCTGTGCCGGGGTCGCCGCGCTTCTGCTGCTTCACATCGGGAGTAGCTTCATGGCCGAAGACCGGCTGACCATCGATACCGCCACCGTGTTCGACAATGTCGACGAGCGCCGCGTCGAGTTCGCTGCCAGCGTCGATGGCGAGCGGCGCGCCTTCGCCGCGTCGTACGACCTGTTGCGGGCGCTGTCGGGCGAGGATGTCGGCGACCGGCCGGTCGCGGTGGCGCAGCGGCTGACCGGCCAGCTGGAAACCGCGGCGGCGACCGCGCTGGCGCGCGATCCGGACCAGACGATGATCGTCGTCAGCGAGAACGATCTGGCCTGAGCGTCGCGGGCCGGGCTTGGTCGCCCGGCCTACGCACCCTTCGGCAGGGGCCACGCCAGTTCGGCGACGACAGGAAAATGATCCGACGGATACAGCGCGCCGCGATGGTCGGTCAGGGTGCGGACCTTCATCGGTACGAGGCCGCGGGTCCAGATCCAGTCGAGGCGGCGGTCGGGTGTGCCGGTGAAGCCGTGGAAGGTCGCGGCCGGGCCCTTCTTCCTGAAGGCCACCTGCCATGCATCGGTCAGCGTGCCGGCGAGGACCGCATGGGTCGGCGACTCGGCCACCGTGTTGAAGTCGCCGGTGAGGACCACGGGCCCCGGCGTTGCCGCGACGCGGGCGGCGATCAGGCGGGCCCCCCGCTCGCGCGCGACCTCGTCGTCGATGCGATAGGGCAGGTGCGTGTTGAACAGGGTGAAGCGGTGCGTGCCGTCGGACCCGACGAAGCGGCCCCAGCTCACCATCCGGGGATAGGGATGGCCCCATGTGATGCTGCCGGGAACGCCGGGCGTATCCGAGAGCCAGAAATCGCCGTCCGCCTCCACGCGCCAGCGATCGGTGCGGTAGAAGATGCCCATATGCTCGTCGCCATGCCCGCCCCGCCGGTCGCGGCCGAACCAGCGATAGCCGGGCAATTGCGCGATCAGGTCGGCCGCCTGGGCCGCATGAAGCTCCTGCATCCCGATCACGTCGGGGCGGGCACGGCGGATCGTCTGCGCCATCAATGCGCGGCGATGCGGCCAGTCGTTGGCGCCGTCGCTGGCGACGGGCACGCGGACGTTGAAGGTCATGACGGTGAGGTCGGCGGGCCGGGCGTGGGCGGGGGTGGGTAGAAAGAGCAGGAGCAGCAGGAGCAGCATTGCTCCCACGTTGCCGTTGCCAGATACCACCCCGGCGGAGGCCGGGGCCCAGTCGCGATGGCGCAGGTGGGTGGACGCGAACATCGCCCAACTGGACCCCGGCCTCCGCCGGGGTGGTGGTGTGGTCATCGTCGGAGCCAATTCGCCAGCGCCCTCAGCATCGGCAGAGCGTGTCGGGCGACATGCCGTCGTCACGCGCCTTCCAGCGTGCGGGCGCGACGGCGCTGGACCGAGCTGCCGATGCCCATCGCCTCGCGGTATTTGGCGACGGTGCGGCGGGCGATGTCGAAACCCTTGGCCTGGAGCAGCTCGACCAGCGTGTCGTCGGACAGGATCTTCGCACCCTCCCCCGCGATCAGGGCGCGGATGGCGCTCTTCACCGCCTCCGCCGACACTGCGTCGCCGCCCTCCATCGCCTGGATCGCGGAGGTGAAGAAGTATTTCAGCTCGAACGTGCCGCGCGCGCAGGACAGGTATTTGTTGCTGGTGACGCGGCTGACGGTCGATTCGTGCATCTCGATCGCGTCGGCGACACGCGCCAGCGTCATCGGTTTCAGGTGGGCGACGCCGTGGAGGAAGAATGCCTCCTGCTGCTTCACGATCTCCGCCGCGACGCGGATGATGGTGCGCTGACGCTGGTCGAGCGCCTTGGTGAGCCAGTTGGCGCTGGCGAGGCAGTCGGACAGCCATGCCTTCGACGCCTTGTCCTGCGGCCCGGTGGCGAGCTGGGCATGGTAGCGGCGATTGACCAGGACGCGGGGCAGCGTGGCGTTGTTCAGCTCGACCGACCAGCTGCCGTCCGCCTGCCGGGTGACGAACAGGTCCGGCACGACCGAGCGCGACGGCTCTCCGCCGTATCGGCAGCCGGGCTTGGGATCATAGGCGCGCAGTTCGCGGATCATGTCGGCCATGTCCTCGTCGTCGACGTGGCACAGCCGCTTCAGCCGGGACAGGTCGCCGCGGGCGAGCAGATCAAGATTGTCGAGCAGCCGCGCCATGCACGGATCGTAGCGATCGGCCTCGCGCGCCTGGAGCGCGAGGCACTCCGCCAGATCGCGCGCGCCGACGCCGGTGGGCTCGAAGGTGTGGATGATCGCCAGCACGCCCTCGACCCGGGCGAGCGGCACGCCGAGGCGGGTGGCGATGTCGAGCAGGTTGCCGCGGAGATAGCCGGCCTCGTCGATCTGGTCGATCAGGTGATGGGCGATGAACAGGTCGGGACCGGCGATGGCGGGGCCGGCCTGCGCGATCAGGTGGTCGGCCAGGCTGAGATCGGGATTGGCGAAGCTGTCGAAGTCGAGCCCGTCCTCGCCCATGCCGCCACCGGACGACGCGCCCGACGACGACGCGGACAGCGCCCCGTCGCGGCCGACACCGCCGTCGGCGACCGAATCCTGCTGGTGGCTCTCGGTCGCGTAGTCGAGGTCGAGCGGCTCGGCCGGGGCGGCGCCGGTGACCAGCGCGTCGGCGGTCGCCGGGTCGGGCGCGGCGGCCGGTTCGGGACGGACGATCTCGCCCCCCTGCCCCGCCTCGAGCAGCGGGTTCTTCTCGATCTCCTCGGCGATGAAGCCCTCTACCTCGAGATTGGACAGCGCCAGCAGCTTGATCGCCTGCTGGAGCTGAGGCGTCATGACCAGCGATTGCGATTGGCGCAGGTCGAGGCGGGGAGCGAGGCTCATGCGAAAACTCCCTTCGCCTTCAGGGATGGGACTGGCGATGGGGCGTCGCCTGACACTCCGGCGCCCGGGGAGGGGCCCCACCCCAACCCCTTCCCTGAAGGGGAGGGGCCCGAAGAGAGGATATGCTCCATCGCCCTACAGCGAGAAGGTCTCGCCGAGGTACAGGCGGCGGACGTTGGCGTCGGCGACGAGTTCGGCGGGGCTGCCGGTGAACAGCACGCGGCCGTCGTAGATGATGTAGGCGCGGTCGACGATGTCGAGCGTTTCGCGGACATTGTGGTCGGTGATGAGGACGCCGATGTCGCGGCGCTTCAGGTCCTTCACCAGATCGCGGATGTCGGCGATCGAGATCGGATCGATGCCGGCGAACGGCTCGTCGAGGAGCATGATCGACGGATCGGCGGCCAGCGCGCGGGCGATCTCCGCCCGGCGACGCTCGCCGCCCGACAGCGCCATCGCCGGCGCGGCGCGCAGGCGGGTGAGGCCGAATTCCTCGAGCAGCCGGTCGAGCTTCGCCTGGCGGGCGCCGCGATCGGGCTCCGACAGTTCAAGTACGGTCAGGATGTTCTTCTCGATCGACAGGCCGCGGAAGATCGACGTCTCCTGCGGCAGATAGCCGAGGCCGAGGATCGCGCGGCGGTACATGGGCAAGCCCGTGATGTCGTCGCCATCAAGCATGATGCGGCCCGAATCGGGCTTCACCAGACCCATCACCGAGTAGAAGCAGGTCGTCTTGCCGGCGCCGTTGGGGCCGAGCAGGCCGACCACCTCGCCGCGCCCGACGGTGACCGACACGTCGGTCAGCACCGTCCGCTTGTCGTAGGACTTGGCGATCGACACGACCTGCAGGCCGTTCGCGGCCGGCGGCTCGACGATCGCCGAGGCGGTGTCGGTCGGCAGGACAGTAGTGGCCATCGGACGGTCGCCTCGCAGGAAACGGTTACCGCCGCGTTAAGCCCGGCGGTTCTGGCAGGATTCATGCATGACCGGGCGCACGGAGAAAACCCCCAATCGCCCGGTCAATTGCGGTTCGGCACCGAGAAGGTGCCGGTGACGCGGCCGGCACGGCGCTGGACGTTACCGTCGCCGGGGGCGCCGCTGCTGCCGACCGACGACCCGTCGATCACGGCGCGCCCGGTATCGAGGTTGATCGTCAGCCGCCCGCCATTGACGGTGTTGCCGCCCCCTTGCGTCAGCGACACGGCGCCCAGCATGGTGATGACCCGGCGGTTGAGATCGTAGATCGCGTACTGGCTGCGCGCGGTCTGATCCGGCCGGCGGACGGTGACGCCGCCGCTGGCGTCGAGTCGCGATACCTGCGGATTGCCGCCGACGACCTCGCCCGTATAGGCGACGGTCATGCGGGCGGCGTTCAGCGTCATCTCCGCCTGCTTCACCGTCACGCTGCCCGACAGGACGGCGCGGTTGGCGCGATCCTGCAGCTCGATATGGTCGGCGCCGAAATCGATCGGTGCGTTGGTGTTGTGGCGCTGCTGCGCGACCGCAGCCGTCGACAGGGCGGCCGCCGGCATGAGGGCGATCAGGGTGGCGGCGGAAAGCGGGCGCATGGCCGCTATCTCGCCCCGCGCGGCACGATCCGCAAGCGCGCATTGCCGTCGAGCGTGACGGTGCGGCTTTCCAGGTCGGCATGCATCCGGTCGGCGCGGAACGTTCCCTGCGGCACGGTGCCGGACACCGCGTCGGTGCTTTGCAGCTTGCGCTCCTGAAGATCGACGATCGCGGCGTCGGTATCGAGGCGATAGCCGCCCGCCGCCTGGAAGGCGATCGGGCCGTCGACGCGCATCTTCTCGGTATCCATGTCGTAGCGGGCGGAGGGCGCGACGAGCCGGGCGGGACCGTCGGACAGCTGGATTCCGGCGCTGAGCTGCGACAGGCGGACGATCGGTTCGGCGGAGCTGCGCTGCACCGCCGAGCCGGCGTCGAGCTCGAACGGCTGGCCCTTCGAATCCTGGCCCCGGTAGCGGGCGGCCTGGAGGCGCATCCGTTCCTTGGCGACCTCGACCTTGTTCTTGTCGAGGACGAACGACACGTCGCCGGTCGCGGTCAGCGGCGCCATGACGAGAAACGCGGCCAGCACGCCGACCGATACCGGCAGCACGAAGCGCGCGGTGGCGACCAGCTTGTCGTGGCGGCTGCCCGGCGCGGCCCAGACCTGGCGCGCCGTCCGCTCCCGCCGGGCGATCTCAGACATGGGCGAACACGTCGATCTCCGGCCAGCCGGCAAGGTCGAGCGCGGCGCGCGACGGCAGGAAGTCGAAACAGGCCCGTGCCAGTTCGCTGCGCCCCTCGCGCGCCAGGCGGCGTTCCAGCTCGTCCTTCAGCCGGTGGAGGTAGCGGACGTCGGAGGCGGCATATTCCTTCTGTGCGTCGGTCAACTGCGGGCTGCCCCAGTCGGACGACTGCTGCGCCTTCGACAGTTCCTGCCCGAGCAGCTCGCGCACCAGTTCTTTCAGGCCGTGACGGTCGGTGTAGGTGCGCACCAGCCGCGACGCGATCTTGGTGTCCCACGCCGGCGCGGCGACGATGCCCAGATAATGGCGGATCGCCCCGATATCGAAGCGGCCGAAATGATAGAGCTTCACCACCGCCGGATCGGCGAGAAGCGCCTTCAGATGCGGGGCGGCATAGTCGCTGCCCGGACCGAATCGGACGAGATGCTCGTCGGTGCCGCCGTCGGACAGCTGCACCACGCAGAGCCGGTCGCGCGGCGTGATCAGCCCCATCGTCTCGGTATCGACGGCGATCGACGGCGCGCCCGCGAACAGGCCGGCGGGAATGTCTTCGTCATGCAGATGAACGGTCATGCGAGGTGCCGTAGCCGCCCGGGGATGAACGCTCAATGCCGCATCGGTACGCCGCGCCCCCCGACAACGCGACCGCAAACGTTTAGAGTGTGCCGTTCGGGCAACGGCGCGCGGCATTTCTGCCGCGCCGCCGATCGCGGCGCTGCCCGGCAAGAGATTTCGTTCGCAGAGGCGATGCTTATCCGCTATGCAGGACGATAGGCGCAGAAGGTGTGGCGCCGAAAGGCCGTGAGCACGTCGTCCGGCGCTCGGGTTCTTGAGGAAGCATCATACGGGCGAACCGGGAAGACGAACAGGGCTTATGAGTTTCGATAAAGGCGGCCGCGGTCAGCGCGGCGGGCGTGGGCGCGACAAGCGCGACAGCTTCGGCGGTGACGATTTCGGTGGCGGCGGCGGTTTCGGCGGCGGTGGCGACCGGTTCGGCGGCGGCGGTTTCGGCGGCGGTGACCGATTCGGCGGCGGTGGCGGCGGCTTCGGCGGCGGCGGCGGCGGTGGCTTCCGCAGCGGCGGTGGCGGCGGCTTCGGCGGCGGCGGCGGTGGTTTCGGCGGCGGCGGTGGCGGCGGTGGCCGCGGCATGCCCCCCCAGGTCGTCGGCGAGGGCACGGGCGTCGTCAAGTTCTTCAACGGCCAGAAGGGTTTCGGCTTCGTCGTTCGCGATGACGGCGGCGAGGACGTGTTCGTGCACATCTCGGCAGTCGAGCAGGCCGGCCTGACCGGTCTGGCAGAGGGTCAGCCGCTGGGCTTCACCCTGGTCGATCGCGGCGGCCGCATCTCGGCCACCGAACTGAAGATCGACGGCGAGCCGATGCCGGTCACCGACCGTGCTCCCCCGCGCGAGCCGCGCGAGGGTGGCTTCGGCGACCGTCCGGCGCGCGCGCCGGGTGGCGATCGTGGCGGCTTCGGCGGCGAGCGCGGCGGTGCCCCGCAGCGCCAGCTGACCGGCGAGAAGGCGACCGGCACGGTCAAGTTCTTCAACGCCATGAAGGGCTTCGGCTTCATCCAGCGCGACGACGGCCAGCCCGATGCGTTCGTGCACATCTCGGCCGTCGAGCGCGCCGGGATGGCTAGCCTGAACGAGGGCGACCGCCTGCAGTTCGAGCTGGAAGTCGACCGTCGCGGCAAGTACGCCGCGGTCAACCTGGCCCAGCACCAGGGCTGATCCGGTCCATGAATGACGGCTCGCCCGATCGGGCGAGCCGCTTCCTGTTCGCGTTTTCCGAAAAGGCCCGGCGCGGTGATCGCGACGGGCCTTTTTCACGTCCCGGCCACGCCCCGCCCGTGGCGGAGGGCGTCGGCAATGGTGTCGATCGTCTTCCGCGGGGGGGGCGCGCTTGCACGGGGGCGGCGCCGGCCACCGGTGTTCGCCGCCCCTGCCGATCTGCCGGTCGGCCGGGCAGTACCACCCGCCCGACGACGCGGTCACCGACTGCCTTCCCGCTGCCTTGCGCATGGCCTCCAGCCTATTCCCGGTCGGGCTCAGGCTCGTCGATGCGTCTCGGCGGATGCGCTCGCCGGCGTCAACGATGCTCGCTGCGAAGCGACCCCTCGCGATCTTCAGCCTGACAACGGTCTTCACTGAGCACGACGCTTACGGCGCGGCGAATAACGGTAACTGTCAGTGGCCGCGCGAACCTCGTCCGCGGCGATGAATGACAACTCGCCAGATCGGACGACCCGCTTCCTGTCCGCATGTCCCGAAGAGGCCCGGCGCGGTGATCGCGACCGGCCCTTCACGTACCGACCACGCCCGCCATGGCGGCGGTCGCCGTCATCGGTGTCGACCGTCTTTAATTACAGGCGGGCGTGGGCATTCCGTCCTCGCCGCCCCGGCCGATCCAACGTTCGGGCGGGTTAGCACCAGCGACCGGACGCCCCCGTCACCGATCCCCTTCCCCGCCGCCGCTGGCTTCGCCTTCAGCGTGTTCCCGGTCAGGTGAGGGCTCTTCGCAGCCACGTTTCCCAGCAGAATGAGCCGGGCTTCTGCCTGACGTCGCCCCTCGCCGCGCACGGCGCATGCGGCGTGGCGGGGACGGTCAGTGGCCGGCGCGGTCCTCGTCCTTGGCGACGGGTGTTGCGACGCCCGCAGGATCGTCGGCCTTTGCCTCTCCTGCCGATCCGCCGGTCAGGCCGAGCAGCGCGAGTCGCCGGGCGACCTCTTCACCGATCCTCTTCTCCGCCGCCTCGCGATCGGCCTCGGGCATCGCCTTCAGCGCGTCCTCGGTCAGGTTCAGGCTTTTCAGCACCTCGCGGCGCATGCGTTGCGCCGGGGTGAGCGACGCTTCCTTGCGGAACGATTCGATCGCCGCCTTCAGCCGGGTATTGATCTCCTCCGCGCTCGGCGGGCGCGGGGCGGTGGGATAATGGTCGTCATAGGTGATCGGAATGCCATCGGCACGATGCGAGTGGGTCATCACCGCGACCGATGCCCGCTGGCCGAAGGCGAGGCCCATGCCGCCCGGCGCCTGCTCGTTCGCCGCCGCCTGCTGGTTCAGATAGGCGAAGAAGTTGACCGGCGTGTCCCGATCGGATGTCTGCGCGGCAAGATCGAGGACCCCCGCCATCGATCCGGCGCTCGCCCGGCCGTTGGCGACCATCGCGCCGCCGGCGATCAGCATCTGGCGCGGCGTGATGCGGGTGAAGTCGACCGCGCCGTCGGCCAGCCCCTGGGCGACGCTGACCTGCCGCGCGCCCGCGACATAGGCCGTCGCGGCGGCGGGATCGGTGGCGGAACGGGTGAGGTCGAAGGCGGCGATCGCCTGCCGGGCCGCCTCAGCCGCGTCCTCCGCCGCCCGTGCCGCCGCGGCCATCGCCGCGTCGAAGCGGGTGCCGTCGCCGCGCGGCTCGTCGGCGGCGGCGGCGCGGCCGGGCGGTGCGGTTCCCGCGATCGATCCCGTGATCATCTCTTCCTCCAGACAGGAGGCCGACCTTGGGAAATGCTGGTTAACCGATCGTGACACGCAGCGAATTTGTCCGACATGTCGCAAAAGGACCTCGCGATAATCCTTTTCCGCGATGCTGCATCGATCCGGCGTTCCCGCCGGGTGCGGGATCGGCCCCGCCCGGGCGCGACGTGGATCGTCATCGGCGATGGCGCACCGACGGCAAAGCGTTCTAGAGAAACGGCCATGCGCCATCCGCTCATCCTCAGCCTGCTCGCCCTGAGCCTATCGGCTCCTGCCGCATCGCAGACCGCCCCCTCGCCGCCCATCGTCGCCGTCGACGTCGTCGCGCGCTATCCGCATGACCGCACCGCCTTCACCGAAGGACTGATCTGGCGCGACGGGGCGCTGTACGAAAGCGTCGGGCGCGAGGGCGAGTCGGACGTGCGGCGGGTCCGGCTGAAGGACGGCAAGGTCGAACGGCGGGGGACGATCCCGCCAGCGCAGTTCGGCGAAGGGCTGGCCGCGTGGGGCGACGAGCTGGTCAGCCTGACGTGGCACGACGGCATCGCCCATCGCTGGGACGCGAAGACGTTGCGCAAGAAGGGCGTATCGCGCTTTACGGGCGAAGGCTGGGGGCTGACCGGCGATGGCCGGTCGCTGATCCAGTCGGACGGAAGCGCGCAGTTGCGGTTCCTGGATCCCCGGACGCTCGCGGTGCGGCGACAGGTGACGGTGACGCTGCGCGGCAAGCCGCTGACCGAGATCAACGAACTGGAATGGGTGGACGGCCAGATCCTGGCGAATGTGTGGCACCAGCCGTTCGTCGTCGGGATCGATCCGGCATCGGGCACGGTCACGCGGATCATCGACCTGCGCCCGCTGGTGGCCGAGGTCGGTGCAGGCGATCCCGAGGCGGTGGCGAACGGCATCGCGTGGGACGCCAAGGGCCGGCGGCTGTTCGTGACGGGCAAGCTGTGGCCGACGATGTTCGAGGTTCGGCTGAAGGATCGCTGACGCAGCCCTGCGCGTAGTGCTGCAGTACGGGCAGCGAGCGGGTGACCATGGGCAGGATGATCGACGGCGCGTGGCACGCCGGCAAGGCGACGCAGGACAGCAAGGGCGGCGCCTTCCAGCGCCAGGAGGCGGGCTTTCGCGACTGGGTGACGGCCGATGGCGGGCCGGGGCCGGACGGGCAGCCGGGACGTCCGGCGGCGGCCGGGCGCTATCACCTGTACGTCAGCTATGCCTGCCCCTGGGCGCACCGGACGCTGATCGTCCGCGCGCTGAAGGGACTGGAGGCGATGATCGGCGTGTCGGTGGTCGATCCGCTGATGCTGGAGGAGGGCTGGACCTTCGCCACCGATCGCGGCGGCACCGGCGATCCGCTGCATGGCGCCGAGTATCTCTGGCAGCTCTACGCCCGCGCGCGACCGGGCTATACCGGCAAGGTGACCGTGCCGGTGCTGTGGGATCGCGAGACCGGGACGATCGTCAGCAACGAATCGGCCGAGATCATCCGGATGCTGGGCCAGGCATGGGACGGGTTGGGCGCGACGCCGGGGGACCTGTACCCGGCGGCGCTGCGCGGCGAGATCGATGCGGTGAATGCCGAGGTGTACGACCGGGTGAACAACGGCGTGTACAAGGCCGGCTTCGCGACGACCCAGCAGGCGTATGAAGACGCGGTTCGGCCGCTGTTCGCGACGCTCGACGCCCTGGAGGCGCGCCTGACCGGCCGCGACTGGCTGGTCGGTGCGGCGATGACCGAGGCGGACGTGCGGCTGTTCACGACGCTGGTGCGATTCGATCCGGTTTATGTCGGGCGTTTCAAATGCAATGTGCGGCGGATCGAGGACTATCCGGCGCTGGAGGCATATCTGGAGCGGATGCTGGCCGACGAGCGGATCGCTGCGACGGTGCACCTGGATCATATCAAGCGGCATTATTATGCCAGCCACCGCGACCTGAACCCCAGCGGGATCGTTCCGGTCGGCCCCGCTTTGCCATGGGCCGGGAAGGTCGCGGGCGGGTAGATCGGCGTCCGTCGCGGCGGCCCGGATCATGACAGTCGCTGCAACGCGAATCGCACGATGTCGTCATGCGGCGTGGTTAACGCCCGGTCATCATGACCGGGAGAATGACGATGCGGTTCAGGGGCTTGTTGATCGTGGCGGCGGGACTGGCGACGGCGGGTACGGCGCCTGCGGCGACGCTGGTCGGGTTCGCGGCGCTGCCGGCGGACACGTTCGTGCCCGGCCCGACGTCTGGCCAGTTCGGGGTGGGCGGCAACGGCAGCAACGGGCCGTTCGTCGGCCGGCAGCCGGTGCAGGGATTCTCCGCGATCCTGTCGAACGGGCGCGGCGGGTATCAGGTGATGGCCGACAACGGGTTCGGCACGAAGGCCAATTCCGCCGACGCGCTGCTGTACGTGCACGACGTGGACGTGGATTTCCGCACCGCCGCCGGCGGCAGCGGCACGGTGACGGTGAATGGCAGCAGCACGCTGAGCGATCCGAACCGCAAGCTGGGCTTCACCACGGTCGCCGACCAGGCGACCTATTACGGCGGCACGATCCCGGTCGATCCGGCGATCCGCGACGGGCGCCTGCTGACCGGGGCCGATCTGGACATCGAGAGCTTTCGCCGGGTGGCGGACGGCAGCTATTATTTCGGGGACGAGTTCGGGCCGTACCTGGTCCATACCGACGCGCAGTTCCGTGTGATCGACAAGGCGATCCCGCTGCCCGGCGTCCAGTCGGTCGACAATCCGCTGCTGGCCGGCGGCAAGGCGAACCTGGCGAGCAGTGGCGGGTTCGAGGGGATGGCGCTGTCGACCGACGGCAAGACGCTGTACACGCTGCTGGAGAAGACGGTGACGGGCGACGCGGCGGGAACGTTGCGGATCAACGCGTTCGACGTGGCGAGCCAGCGTTTCACCGACCAGCAGTTCACCTATGCCCTGACCGAGGGCGGTACCGCGATCGGCGACATGACCGCGATCGGCGACGGCCGGTTCGTGGTGATCGAGCGCGATGGCGGACAGGGCGCGGCGGCGAAGTTCAAGCGCATCTATGGCATCGACCTGAACCAGGTGGACGCGAACGGGCGGCTGGTGAAGACCGAGCTGCTGGACCTGATGAACATCGCCGATCCCGACGACCTGAACGGCGACGGCAGCACCAGCTTCTCGTTCCCGTTCGTGACGATCGAGGACGTGCTGCCCGTCGACGAGCAGACGCTGCTGATCGTCAACGACAACAACTATCCGGGCTCGGCGGGCCGGACGCCGGGGCGATCGGACAATAACGAGTTCATCAAGGTGCGGCTGGACCGGCCGTTCGCGGCGGCGGTGCCGGAGCCGTCGAGCTGGGCGCTGATGATCGCCGGATTCGGCGTGGTCGGCGGCGCCCTGCGGCGGCGCGGTGTCGCCCGCTTCCTCAGGTCACCAGCCGTTTGAGCGTGTCGAGCCGGTCGGCCTCGTCGGCCGGCTTGTCCAGGCGGATGCGCGCGATGCGGGGGAAGCGCATCGCGACGCCCGATTTGTGGCGGGTGGAGGTGTGGATCGAATCGAATGCAATCTCGAGCACCAGCGTCTTCTCCACCTCCCGCACCGGGCCGAAGCGGTTGAGGGTGTGGCCGCGGACGAACTTGTCGAGCTGGCGCAGCTCCTCGTCGGTGATGCCGCTATACGCCTTGCCGACCGGGAGCAGCTCACCGTCGTCGGTCCAGCAGCCGAAGGTATAGTCGCTGTAATAGGACGAGCGCCGGCCGCTGCCGCGTTGGGCGTACATCATCACGCAATCGGCGGTCAGCGGATCGCGCTTCCACTTGTACCACAGGCCGGCGCGGCGGCCGCCGGTGTAGGGGCTGTCGCGGCGCTTCAGCATCACACCCTCGATCGCGGAATCGCGGGCGCCGGCGCGGATCGCCTCCAGCTCGGTGAAATCGGCGGCCTCGATCGTCTTGCTGAGGTCGAACCGGTCGGGATCGAGGCGGGGGACGAACGCCTCCAGCCGCGCACGACGGTCGGTCCAGGACAGGGTGCGCAGATCCTCGTCCCCGTCGAACAGGATGTCGTAGAGGCGTACGAAGGCGGGATAGTCGGCGAGCATCTTCGCCGACACGGTCTTGCGGCCGAGGCGCTGCTGGAGCGCGTTGAAGCTGGCCGCGCCGCCGCCGTCGTCGAGGGCACCGCCCTGGACGTCGCCCTTCACCATCAGCTCGCCATCGACCGCGCCCGGCGTCGAGAAGGCGGCGGCGACATCGGGGAAGCTGCCGGTGACGTCGTCGCCGGTGCGGCTGTAGAGGCGGGTCTGGCCGGCGACATGGACGATCTGGACGCGGATGCCGTCCCACTTCCATTCGGCGGCATAGTCGGCGAGGTCGACGCGCGCATCCTCCAGCCCGTGCGCGAGCATGAAGGGGCGGAACACGGGAGTGTCGGCGGCGCTGGGCTGCGCGCCCCTGCCCTCCAGCCAGTCGAACAGGGTGGCATAGGGCGGCGAGAGCGCGTGCCAGAGTTCCTCCAGCGCATCGACGTCCACCCCGAACGCCTGCGCCAGCGCGGTCTTGGCGAGGCGCGCGGAGACGCCGATGCGCAGCGCGCCGGTCGCCATCTTCAGGAGTGCGAACCGCTCCTCCGCATCCAGCCGGTCGAGCATGCGGGCCAGTTCAGCCGGTGCATCGGCGCGGGACAGGTGGCGCAATCGCTCGACCGCGTCGTCGAGCGACATCGGCGCGGCGTCTTGCGGCACGACGGGCGCCGGCCAGAGCAGCGACACCGTCTCCGCGGTATCGCCGACATAGTCACGGCTCATCCGGAAGAGGACGGGATCGACCCGCTCCTCGATCAGCGCACGGATCAGCGCGGGCTTCACCCCGGGCAGATCGAGTTCGCCGGTCAGCGCCGCCATGGCCCAGCCTCGATCGGGATCGGCGGTGACGGTGAGATAGTCGGCGATCAGTTTCAGCTTGGCGTTGCGGCCCCGCGTGTAGATCAGCGAATCGAGGAGCGCGGCGAAGGCGTGCATGCGGAGGGAACGCTCGGCGGGGTCGTTACGGTTCCGGGCGGGTCGACGGACGCGGCAATGTCCGTAAAGAGGCCGGCATGACGATGGTTCGACGCGCCGTGCTCGCCCTGCTGATGCTGATGATCGCGGGCCTGGGCTTGCTGGCGCTGGGATACCGCAACGCGCGTGCCGACCCCGTGGTGCGGCGGATCGCGGTCGCCCTGCCCGGCTGGCCTGCGGGCGCGCGCCCGGTGACGGTCGCGCTGCTGGGCGATATCCATATCGGCAGCGCGACGATGGATGCGGCACGGCTGGACCGCATCGTCGCGCAGGTGAACGCGCAGCGACCCGACCTGATCGTGATGGTCGGCGACTTCATCGTCGGGCACGAACCGGGCAGCGCGGCGCGGCTGGCGCCGGCGCTGGTCGCGCCACTGTCGCGGTTGCGCGCGCCGCTGGGCGTCGTCGCAGTGCCGGGCAATCACGATCACTGGACCGGCGTGGCGGCGGTGACGACGGCACTGGACCAGGCGGGCGTGCTGGTGCTGCGGAACGGGGCGGCGGCACGCGGACCGCTGGCGATCGCCGGGCTCGACGACCGGCCGACGCGGCATGCGCGGCTGGCGACGACGCTGGCCGCGATCGAGGCGCTGGACGGCGCCGGGGTGATGATCGCCCATTCGCCGATACTGGGCGGGCGCCCGTCGGCGCGTATTCGGCTGGTGCTGGCGGGGCATACGCATTGCGGACAGGTGGTGCTGCCGATCATCGGTGCGCCGCGACAGGTGACGAACCCGCACTATCGCTGCGGCGTCGTCCGCGATCCGGCACGGCTGACGGTGGTCACCGCCGGACTGGGGACCAGCGTCCTGCCGGTGCGGTTCGGCGCGCCGCCGGATTTCTGGCTGGTGCGGCTGGGCGGTATCCGGGCTGCCCTCTAGCGGAGGCGCCGGAGCGCCTCCGCCGCAGCGCTCAGTCGATCGCGTCCTTCACCTTCTTGCCGGCCATCAGGCTGAGCACGAAGAAGATGACGAACAGCGCCAGCGCGATGAAGAACAGGATCTTGGCGATGCCGACAAAGGCCCCGCCGATCCCGCCGAAACCGAGCGCGCCGAGCACGAGCCCGGCGACGAGGAAGATGAGCGCGAGTTTCAACATGGTACCGGGTTCCCTCAGCTGGTGCGGCTTGCCTCGAACAGGAACCAGGCGCGTTCCTCGGCCTGATCGATCCAGTCGTCGGCGAGGCTGGAGGTCGCGGTGTCGTTCGCTTCCTCGGCCCGCTCGCGGGCATCGCGCAGCGCCTCGACCAGTTTCAGATTATCCTCGCGCAGTTCGGCCAGCATCTCGTGCGGGGGGACGAAATCGCGGTCGTTGTCGGCGATCTGCTGGCGCCGGCCGATGTCGCCGATCGAGCGCAGCGTGGTGTTGCCCGTCTTGCGGACCCGCTCCGCGATCAGGTCGGTCACGCCCAGGATCTGGGTCGCCTGATCGTCGAGCATCAGGTGATAGTCGCGGAAATGCGGGCCCGACACGTGCCAGTGAAAATTCTTGGTCTTGATGTAGAGCGCGTAGCAATCCGCCAGGGCGATGTTCAGCGCCTCCGCCACCGACCTGGTGTCGTTGCGGTTCAGGTCGCTGGGGGTGGAAAGTGCGGGATCGACGTCGGCCATGAAGGACTCCGGTTGGGGTTCGCAGGCGAAACGACCGGGCGTCCGAATGGGTCCGTGCCGGATCAGGCGGCGAGGCGCACCGAACAGGCGGCGGCGAACACGTCGCACGTGGCCAGATCCGACGATTCGGCCGCCACCGCATCGACGAGCAGCGACAGCCAGCCGTGGATCGAGCCGTTGCCCCGCGCCAGCACGGTGCAAAGGAAATGGGTGACGGTGACCACCGGGTCCAGCCCGGCCGCATGGGCGATGCGCCGGATCATGTCGAGGTCGGCGGCGATCTGCGCCGCGCCGGCATAGGGTGCGCGCACGTCGAGCGCGGTGATGCGCGCGGTCAGATCGGCGCGCACCGCGGCGATATCGATGGCCTGTCCCATTCCCTCTCCCCTTGTGCGATCGTTGGCGTGGATGATGCGCGGGCGATGGTTAAGCCGGCGTATAAAGGCGCTGCCGATGGCCATTCCGGTTGACTTCGCCGGTCGCTTGCGCCATGCGCCGCGACTGATCGAGCGGTGGCCTCGCGGCTGGCCGCTCTCTTATTTTTTCAGGAACCGAGGCTCATGGCCAAGCCGACCACCGTCAAGATCAAGCTCGTCAGCTCCGCCGACACCGGCTTCTTCTACGTCACCAAGAAGAACCCGCGCACGAAGACCGAGAAGCTGAGCTTCAACAAGTATGATCCCGTCGTGCGCAAGCATGTCGAGTTCAAGGAAGCCAAGATCAAGTAATCCGCGGACGGCGGCCGTTCGCGGCCATCGGCGCGTAACCGATCGGCATGCAGGACCGCGGGTGGCGACACCCGCGGTTTTTCGTCGTCATGGTGGGTGGACACGGGAGCGGGAAGGCGAAGACGCCGAGTGCCGGCCCATGCCCCCCTTCACGCCAGCCGGTTCACCGCCTCCATGAAGCGCGACAGGCTGATCGGTTTCGATACATAGGCGTCCGCGCCGGCGCCGCGGATGCGCTCCTCGTCGTCGCGGCCGGCATAGGCGGTCACCGCCATGATCGGGATGCGGCGCAGGCGCTCGTCGGCCTTGATCGCCAGGATCAGCTCGTATCCGGTGACATGGGGCATCTGGATGTCCATGACGATCAGGTCGGGCATCACGGCCAGCGCGCGCGCTACCCCCTCGCGCCCGTCACGCACCGGCTCGGCGATCCAGCCGTGCGCGCGCAGCAGGTCGCAGAAGAGCTTCAGGTTGAGTTCGTTGTCCTCGACAACGAGCACCTTTTTCGCCACGCGTTCGATCATCCTTCCTCGACGATATGCAATGACCCGCGCCAACACAAACGACAACGCGGCCGAACTGGCCCTGCACGCCCTTGCGTGGACGCTGGCTGAACCGGCGCGGGCGGAGCGACTGCTGGCGACCACCGGGCTGGACCCGTCCGACCTGCGCGCGCGGGTGGGCGAGCCGGCGGTGCTGGCGGCGGTGCTCGGCTTCCTGGAGGCGCACGAGCCCGACCTGATCGCCGCCGCCGACGCACTGGACTGCCGCCCGGCGGCACTGGTGGCGGCGCGCGAGGCACTGGAGACACGATGAAGCCGCTGTTGATCACCGACTGCGACGAGGTGCTCGTCCACATGGTCCGCCACTTCCGCGACTGGCTGGACGAGGCGCACGCGATCGACTTCGACATCGGCCGGGGCGATTTCACCAGCAGCATGACCAGGCGAAACGGGGCGGCGGCGCCATCGCAGGAGGAGATGTGGGGGCTGCTGGGTGGCTTCTTCCCGGCCGAGATGGCCCGCCAGACGCTGGTCCCCGGCGCGGCGGAGGCGCTGCGGGCGCTGGCGGCACAGGCCGATATCGTGATCCTGACCAACCTGTCCGATGCCTGCCACGCGGCGCGGGTCGAACAGCTGTCCGCCTTCGGGATCGCACACCGGGTGGTCTGCAACCAGGGCGGCAAGGGCGCGCCGGTCGCCGCGCTGGTGGCCGAGCATGGCGCGACCGTGACGGTGTTCGTCGACGATCTGGCCGTCCACCACGATTCGGTCGCGCGCCATGCGCCCGGCGTCCACCGGCTGCACATGGTGTCCGAACCCGCACTGGCCCCCGCCCTGCCCCCCGCCCCGGCCGCCCACGCCCGCATCGACGACTGGACCGAGGCACGAGCGTGGATCGAGGCACGCTTCGCCGCGGGTGGGGCGGCGTAGCGCGTCATCTTACCATTGACCCCGCCTTTACCGACCACCTTTACCCACGGTGGCAACGCAGCCGATTCAGGAACGCCATGACGACAGCATTGTCACGACTTGATGCTGCGGGACCAGCCCGCTCGCTGGCTGGCCGTTCGCCGCTGATGGGCCGACCATGACGTCCGCGTCGATCGCGTCGGCAGCGCCGAGTGCCGACCCTGGCCCCGCCGTAGGCGGCCGAGCCGCATCCGACGCCGCGGCTGCAAAGGGTCACGGCCGGTTCGCGGTGCTGGATGGCTGGCGTGCGACCAGCATTTGCCTGGTGCTGGCCGGGCATCTGCTGCCGCTGGGGCCCGGTCGATGGGGTGTCAACGTCGCCGTGGCGGGTACCGGAATGGCATTGTTCTTCATCCTGTCGGGTTTTCTGATCACCAGGTTCCTGGAGAGCGGGGCAGACCTGCGCGTCTTCATCATTCGACGCTTCTTTCGCATCGTGCCGCTCGCGTGGGTGGTGATGACGATCCTGCTGGTGATCGATGACGCTCCCTCCGGCACATGGGCGGCGAATTACCTTTTCTATGCGAACCTGCCACCGCAGCAGCTGGTGGGTGCGGGAGGCCATCTGTGGAGCCTCTGCGTAGAAATGCATTTCTATGTCGGCATCGCGCTGTTCGTGGCGATCTGCGGCCGGCGCAGCCTGATCGCGCTTCCCCTGATCGCCATCGCGGCAACGGCCCTGCGGATGACCGACCATCGCTATATGGATATCGTCACCTGGTTCAGGATCGACGAGATCCTGGCGGGCGGCATCCTCGCGCTGTGCTACAGCGGGCGGTATGGCGAAGGCGTGCAGCGACTGCTGGGACGGATCAATCCCTATTGGCTGATGCCGCTGCTGGTCCTCTCCGCCCTGCCGGCGGCGGGGCCGTTCAACTATCCCAGGCCCTATATCGCGGCGGCGTTGATCGGCGCGACGCTGTTCAACCCTCCGCCGTTGCTGTCACGTGTCTTCTCCGGACGGATTGCCAGCTATGTCGCGGCGATCTCGTACGCGGTGTACATCCTGCATATTCCGCTCGCCGCGACATGGCTGGGCAGCGGCAGCAGCAAGTTGGTCACGTATGCCAAGCGGCCGCTGCTTTTTGCGGCGATCACCGTGCTGGCACATCTGTCGACGTACCGCTTCGAGCAGCCGTGCATCGCCTTCGCCAAGAAACTGACGCGCGGCATAAGGGTACGGGCGCCCGAATAACCGAACGTCGCGCTTGATCTATCGCGCACCGGCCCAGCGGGCTTGACCAGCCCGACCCCGGAGGGCAGTTCCGGCGGCATGACCGAACAGATCGATCGCGCGCTGGAGCAGCTGGGCCTCTCCCTTCCCGAAGCGGCGGCGCCCGTCGCCGCCTATGTCTCCGTCGTCGAGAACGACGGTTTGCTGCACCTGTCGGGGCAGCTGCCGTTCATCGACGGCAAGCTGGTGACCGGGCGGCTGGGCGAGAACGTCTCGCTGGAAGAGGGCCAGGCGGCGGCGCAGGCGTGCGGGCTGATGATCGTGGCGCAGTTGAAGAAGCATCTGGGCGATCTGTCGCGGGTGCGGCGGATCGTGAAGCTGGGCGTGTTCGTCAACTCGGCCGCCGATTTCACCGATCAGGCGAAGGTCGCGAACGGCGCGTCGGAGCTGATGGCGACGCTGTTCGGCGATGCCGGCAAGCATGCCCGCTCGGCCGTCGGCGTGCCCGTGCTGCCGCTGGGTGCGGCGGTCGAGATCGATGCGATCGTCGCGATCGGCGATCCGCTGGCGGGTTGAGGGCGGACACCCTATCTGAGCGGCGATGACCGACGTCACCGCCCGCCTGCACGACGGCGTCCGCGCCATTCCGGCCGCCGACTGGGACGCGTGCGCCGGCCCGGGCAATCCGTTCGTCGGCCATGATTTTCTGGCAGCGCTGGAGGAATCCGGGTCGGTCGGCGGGCGATCGGGCTGGCAGCCGCTGCCGATCGTGATCGAGGGGGCCGACGGCCGCCCTGCGGGGATCGCCCCCGCCTATGCCAAGAGCCACAGCCAGGGCGAATATGTGTTCGACCATGGCTGGGCGGACGCCTGGGAACGGGCGGGCGGATCCTATTACCCCAAATTGCAGATCGCCGCGCCGTTCAGCCCGGTGCCGGGGCCCCGGTTGCTGCTGCGCGATCCGGATGCCGCGCCAGCGCTGATCGGGGCGATCGAGGCTGTGGCGGACCAGAACGGGCTGTCGTCGGCGCATGCGACCTTTGTCGACGCCGCGCAGGTCCCGCTGTTCGAGGCGGCGGGATGGCTGATCCGTCAGGGCACGCAGTTTCACTGGGCGAACGACGGCTATGCGACGTTCGACGACTTTCTGGCGGCGCTGGCCAGCCGCAAGCGCAAGGCGATCCGCAAGGAGCGCGCGGCGGCGGTCGAGGGGCTGACGATCCGGCACCTGACCGGCGACGCGATCGAACCGCACCACTGGGATGCGTTCTGGCGATTCTATCAGGATACCGGCAACCGCAAATGGGGACGGCCCTATCTGACCCGTGCGTTCTTCCCGCTGCTGGGGCGGACGCTGGGGGAGCGAGTGCTGCTGATCCTGGCGGAACGCGACGGGGTACCGATCGCGGGGGCGCTGAACCTGATCGGCGACGATGCTCTGTATGGGCGGTACTGGGGCGCCACCGAGGAGGTGCCGTTCCTGCACTTCGAGTTGTGCTATTATCAGGCAATCGACGCCGCGATCGCGCGCGGGCTGGCGCGAGTCGAGGCGGGCGCGCAGGGTGAGCACAAGCTGGCGCGCGGGTATGTGCCGGTGCCGACCTGGTCGGCGCACTATATCCCCGATCCGAATTTTCGCCGCGCCGTGGGCGACTTCCTGGTGCGTGAGCGCGAGGGCGTGACGGCCGACGCGGATTATCTGGCGACGATGGCGCCGTTCCGCCGCGGCTGAAGCGGCGTCAGGGTGACGGGCGGCGGCTGGGTACGATCGTCGATGCGGAACAGCGTGTCGCGGCCGCTGCGCCAGATCGGCGTCATGCCCTTCACCAATGCCGGATCATAGACGGGCGGGTTGAGCAGCCAGACATAGTCGAAGGCGCCGCGCGGGAAATTGTTGAGCGCCATCGCCACCGGTCGCCACCACTCCCCGCGGCAACGGCGGTCGGTGACGACCTGCGACGGATCGTGCGCATAGCCACCGGCGGCGTAGTAGCGCGTGGTCAACTGCTGCGCGCCGGCCATCGACCACTGGTCGTTGGTGTAGGCGAGCTTGCGGACCAGCAGCATGCCCGGAATATGCTCCAGCCGCGAATAGGCCCAGTCGTCCGAACAGCGCCGGCCGACGAAGCTGACGACGCGGGCGCGGTCCGGCAGCTTGTCGAGCGCGGTCAGGACGCGATCGTAGCGCTGGTCGTAGAGCCAATAGCTCCACGTCGTGCCGGCGAGCCGCGCGCCGAAGAACGCCAGCCCCAGCACCGCAAGGGTCGCCATGCTGCGCGGCGACACGCCCGGACGGGGGCGCAGCGCGATGACCGCGATCGCCAGCGCGAACGGGGCGAGGCGCATATCGGCATAAGCCGAGCCGAAGACGATGCGCGGCAGCACCAGGAACATCGCGCCGAGGAACGCCGCGGACAGCGCCAGATTGCGCGAGTAGACGATCCGCCGGTCGCGCACGCCCTTGATCAGGATGGCGAACAGCACGCTGGCGGACAGCACGTCCCACAGCATCCAGCGGTCGCGGAGCACCATCAGTACCCAGCTGTACTTGGCGTTCCAGTTGAACCAGTCGGCGGTCTGCCCGGTGACGTGATCGCCCGAGCGCCAGAAGATCATCAGCGCCATCGGCAGCGCGAGCGGGATGCAGCCGAGCCCGGCGCGGATCCATGATTCCAGCCAGTGGCCGCCCCGCCCGTCCTTGCGCAGATCATGCTGGCGGATCATCTCGGCCGAAAAGGCGAGGACGCCCAATACGCCCCAGCCGAAGGTGTGGCAGACCCACAGGGCGCACGAGAGCGGAACGAAGACGATCGCGCGGAACCGCAGCCGTCCGAGGCGGGCGAGGCGCAGCCACCACGCGAACAGGTTCAGCGCCAGCGCCATCGACAGGGCGAAGTTCACGAAGCCGAACTGGAACGGATAGCTGTAGGCCAGCGGCAGCGCGAACAGCGCGGTGGACGGGATGCGCCCATGCACCTCGCGGGCGATCCAGAGCAGCCCGGCGACGGTCAGCGCGGGGATCGCCATGACGATCAGCTTGACCGTCAGCTCGAGCCCGAACACCGGCGCGAGCGGAATGATGAGCAGGTCGATGCCGAGATTGCCGATCAGCGACCAGCGGAAATCATACCATTGGTTGAGCCACGGATTGTCGCCGATCGCCAGTTGCACACGGTACCGGGCCATATGGCCCGGCAGATCGACAAGCGGCGGAATGTCCGGCCACAGCAGCGGGACGATCGCGGCCAACGCCATCGCCGCGACGAACAGGCGCGTCTGCCACCAATGCAGCTTTTCCCCCATCCGGCCAGCCTTAGGGCGATGGACTCGGTGGTGCAACGTGGTTGCGGTGGGTGGCTGATATCCGGACCGTCACCCCGGCGCAGGCCGGAATGACGGTCCGGACAATTCAGCGGTCGCGGCGGCCCAGCAGGCGGAGGCGAAGCGCGTTCAGCTTGATGAAGCCGGCGGCGTCGCGCTGGTCATAGGCACCCTGATCGTCCTCGAACGTCACCACCTTCTCGCTGTACAGCGAGTGCGGCGAGCGGCGGCCGGTGACGCTGCACGATCCCTTGTACAGCTTCAGCCGGACGGTGCCTGTCACCTTGGCCTGGCTGTAATCGACCGCGGCCTGCAGCATCTCGCGCTCCGGCGAGAACCAGAAGCCGTTATAGACCAGCTCGGCATAACGCGGCGCCAGTTCGTCCTTCAGGTGCGCGGCGCCGCGATCGAGCGTGATCTGTTCGATCCCGCGATGCGCCATCGCATAGATGGTGCCGCCCGGCGTCTCGTACATGCCGCGGCTCTTCATGCCGACGAAGCGGTTCTCGACCAGATCGAGCCGGCCGATGCCGTGCCGGCGACCGAGATCGTTCAGCGCCGCCAGCAGCGTCGCCGGGCTCATCGCCTCGCCGTTCAGGGCGACGCCGTCGCCACGCTCGAAATCGATCGTGATCGTCTCGGGCGCGTCGGGCGCATCCTCGGGATTGACGGTGCGCGAGTAGACGTAGTCCGGCACCTCGTCCCACGGATCCTCCAGCACCTTGCCCTCGGACGAGGTGTGCAGCAGGTTCGCGTCGGTCGAGAACGGCGCCTCGCCGCGCTTGTCCTTCGACACCGGGATCTGGTGCGCCTCGGCGAACTCGATCAGCCGGGTACGGCTGGTCAGGTCCCACTCGCGCCAGGGCGCGATGACCTTGATGTCCGGGGCGAGCGCGTAATAGCCCAGCTCGAAGCGGACCTGATCGTTGCCCTTGCCCGTCGCGCCGTGGCTGACCGCATCGGCGCCGACCTGACGCGCGATCTCGATCTGGCGCTTGGCGATCAGCGGCCGCGCGATCGAGGTGCCGAGCAGGTACGTGCCCTCGTAGAGCGCGTTGGAGCGCATCATCGGGAACACGTAGTCGCGGACGAACTCCTCACGAAGGTCGTCGATGAAGATGTGCTCGGGCTTGACGCCCATCAGCTCCGCCTTGGCGCGGGCGGGCTCCAGCTCCTCGCCCTGACCCAGGTCGGCGGTGAAGGTGACGACCTCGCAGCCATATTCCTGCTGCAGCCATTTCAGGATGACGCTGGTGTCCAGCCCGCCCGAATAGGCGAGGACGACCTTCTTGATGCCGCTATCGTTCATGGGTCGCGCCCCTATGCGCTGGCGGGCGCCCATGCAACCGTTACACTTGCAACCTTTGCGCGCGTTCAGCGGTGATGCAGGCGACGGGCGCCATGTGCGCGCCTGATGAACGGAGTTCCTGCCCCATGCGCCTGATGATCGTCGCCCTGCCCCTCCTGGCCCTGTCCGCACTGGCCGCCCTGCCCGCCGCCGCGCAGGAGACCCGCGCGTCCGCCGCGGCCAAGTTCGGCAAGGAGTTCGCCGCCTCCGACACCAACAAGGACGGCGTGCTGACCCGTGCCGAGGTGCAGGCGCGGATCGGCAACATGGGTGCCGGCGCGAAGAAGATCGACGCGGTGCATGCCAAGCGGCTGACCGACCTGTGGTTCGACAAGGCCGATGCCGACAAGAACGGCAAGGTGACGCAGGCCGAGGCGCAGGCGCTGCTGGCGGCGACGTTCGCCAAGTACGATGCGGACAAGGACGGCAAGATCGGGACGGCGGAGCGGCAGTCGGCGAAGCGAGCGGCAGGGCGGTAACTTCGCCCGGCCTTGCCCCGACCGATCTCCTGCGGCCGCAGGAACACGGGATTACCGCAAGGCCCGCTCCGTCTCACCGATATAGTCGCGCGTGAGCGGGACGGTGAGACGCTGTTTCGACAGCTGGATCTGGTAGTTGCACATGCCGCCCGTCCGGAACGCGGCGGCGGCGCCGGCGAGATAGAAGGTCCATAGCCGGTAGAAGCGTTCGTCGTAGAGCGCGACGATCTGGTTCTTCGCGGCCACGGTGCGGTCGTACCAATGGTCGATCGTCATGGCGTAGTGGACGCGCAGCACCTCGACGTCGGTCGGGAACAGGCGCGTCCCCTCGTACCCGCGCACGATCTCCGACAGGGCGGGATTGTAGCCGCCCGGGAAGATGTACTTGGTCGTGAAGGTGTCGGTGACGCCCGGCCCGCCCATCCGGCCGATGGTGTGGAGCAGCATCACGCCATCGTCGGCGAGCAGCTCGCGACACTGGCGGAAGAACGCCTTGTAGTGCGCCGGGCCGACATGTTCGAACATGCCGACCGACACGATCCGGTCGAACTGGCCGGTGACGTGGCGGTAATCGATCAGCTCGAACCGCACCTTGTCGGCGACGCCCGCCGCCTGGGCACGGGCGCGGGCCACCTTCAGCTGCTCCTCGGACAGGGTGATGCCCAGCACCTCCGCCCCCGTCGTCCGGTGGAGGTAAAGCGCCATCCCGCCCCAGCCGCAGCCGATGTCGAGGACGGTCATGCCGGGTTTCAGGAGCAGCTTGGCGGCGATGTGCGCCTTCTTGTCCGCCTGCGCCTGTTCCAGCGAGTTGGCGGGATCGGTGAAATAGGCGCAGCTGTACTGGCGGTCGGCATCGAGGAAGAGGTCGTAGAGCCGGTCGGACAGGTCGTAATGATGGGCGACGTTGCGCTTCGATCGGCGGGCCATGTTGACGCGGTCGATCCGGTGGATCAGCGCGCCCGCCGCGCGGATCGGCAGGCTGGGCTTCAGCCCGCCGCCCTGCTCCCACGGACGGTTGCCCTTCAGCAGATTGACGAGGTCGCGGATGTCGCCGTCCTCGACCACCAGCTTGCCGTCCATGAACGCCTCTGCCGCGCCCAGCGCCGGGTGGCGGACGATACGGCCGGTGACGCCGGGATCCGTGAAGCGGATGGTGACGGGGCGGAACGCCGGATCGGGGGTGCCGAGCGTCAGCCGGCGTCCGTCGGCATGGATGATGGTCAGTTGGCCACGCTGTACCTGGCCGGCGAGGAAACGATCGATCAGCGCCATGGCGCGCCTGCTAACGCGACCTTGCGTCGAACGCCACCGCTTCGATCACGCTCGATTCAGATACCGGCGTACCAGTCGTAATCGACATTGTCCTCCCAGTATCCGCCCTTGCCCTGGCCGATCCCGTCGAGGCTGGCGACGGCATCGACCCGCATCAGGTATTTGGCGTGCTTGTATCCCAGCTGCCGCTCGACGCGCAGGCGACAGGGCGCGCCGTTCATCACCGGCAGGAACCGGTCGTTGAGCGCCCAGGCGAGAATCGTCTGCGGGTGGAAGGCATCGACCAGGTCGATCGTCTCGTAATAGGGGACGCCGCCGTACAGGTCCGCGCAGGTGAACATGACGTAGCGGGCGGCATCGCGCAGGCCGGCGGCGCGCAGGACGGTGGCAAGGGTCGGCCCCTGCCACTTGGCGATGGCGCTCCACCCCTCGACACAGTCGTGCCGGGTGATCTGCGCCCGTTGCGGCATCGCGCCCAGATCCGACAGCGACAGCGACAGCGGTTGGGCGACGAGGCCGCCGACCGCGAGCCGCCAGTCGGCGAAGCGCCCCTCCTGAAGAGCGCGATAGGCAGGCGTGACGGGATCGCGGGTGCCGTTGGGCCGGAAGAAGGGCGAGCGCTGGGCCGCAGTATATTCCGGTGCCAGCGCACCGCGATCCATCAGCGCGCGGTGGAGCCCGCGCTGCATCTCCTCACCCGCGAACAGGATGCGGCGGGCGGCGGGGACCTGCACCACCCGGTCGCAGCCGGAAAGGATCAGGCCGGCCCCGCCCGCCACGCCGGCGGACAGCATGTCGCGACGGCGGATCATTCGGGCACCCTCCACCGGCCGGTCAACATCGAGCGGACCTCGTTCAGCGGCCCGGCCAGGATCACCAGCACGAGGTGGACGATCGTGAACAGGCCGATGCCGGTCGCCGTCAGGAAATGGATCGTCCGCGCCGATTGCCGGCCACCCAGCAGGTCGAGCACCCATGGCCACGCCGCGTTCATGCCCGGCGACAGCGCGATTCCGGTCAGGATGGCGAGTGGCAGCGCGACGAAGATGACCGCGATGTAGGACAGCTTCTGGAAGATGTTGTAGTCGCGCGGGCGTTCCGGATCGTGGAAACGGAAGTTCAGGTGTGCGCGGAAATCCGCCCATAGATGGGCCGCGCTCAGCTCGCGCCGGTGCAGGCGCAGGTCGCGGGCGAAGTGGCGATTGACCAGGCTCCAGATCATATAGCCCAGCAGCCCGAATCCCAGCACCAGCGCGAAGAACAGGTGCCACCGCCGCGAGATCGCCAGATTGTAGCTGGCCGGTATCGTGATCCATGCCGGAAATCGCGGCAGCTCCAGCCAGGCGGCGTCGAAGTTCGCGCCGTAGCGCCCCCAGTAGAGCCGCGGATGCGCGTTCGAGATGCCGAGGCCGGAACCGAGCAGGATGAAGATCGCAACGGCATTGACCCAGTGCCACAGCCGGGTGCCGATCGCGTGCCGCTTGACGACAGATCCGGGGGGCAGATCCTCGGTGATGACGGGGGGTGCGTCCATCGGGTCGATGTAGCAGTTATCGTCGCATGACCGAATGGCATTTCTACGAACCCGCGCACGGCCACGGGCTGGCGCACGATCCCCTGAACGCGATCGTCGCGCCCCGGCCGATCGGCTGGATCTCGACGATATCGCCGTCGGGAAAGCGCAACCTGGCGCCGTACAGCTTCTTCAACCTGATCAACTATCGCCCGCCGCTAATCGCCTTTTCGTCATCGGGGTGGAAGGATTCGGTCGCCAATGTCGAGGCGACGGGCGAGTTCGTCTGGAACCTCGCGACACGCCCGCTGGCGGAGGCGATGAACGCGACCTCCGCGACGACCGACCAGGACGAGTTCGCGCTGGCCGGGCTGGAGGCAGCCCCGTCGCGGCTGGTCGCGCCGCCGCGGGTCGCGGCGAGCCCGGTGGCGTTCGAATGCCGGTTGACCCAGTTGATCCGGCTGGAGACGAAGGAGCACCAGCCGATCGACCAGTGGCTGGTTATCGGCGAGGCAGTGGGGATCCACATCGACGCGTCGCTGATCGACGAAGGCGTGTACCAGACGGCCAAGGCACGCCCGATCTCGCGCGGGGGTGGTCCGGCCGATTACTTCGAGACCACCGAGGCGGCCCTGTTCCGGATGCGGCGCCCTCAATAGGCGCGTGCGAAGAACACGGCGGTGGTCGCGGCGGTGACGAGCAGCGTCCACCAGCGCACCGCGACCGCCGGCAGCCGCTTGCCGATCGCCGCGCCCAGCCAGCCGCCGGCCAGACCGCCGGCGATCATCGGCACGCAGGCGTCCCAGCGGATCATGCCCATCGCGACGAACACGATCGCCGCCGCGAAATTGGCGACCGCCAGCATCAGCGTGCGCGGCGCGAACATGCCGCGTGGCGTCTCGCCCGCCAGCAGGCCATAGGTCGCGGTCGTCATGATGCCGACGCCACCCCCGAAATAACCGCCATAGGTGCCGAGCACCGCCTGCGCGACCAGCAGCGTCGTACGCCCGATCGTCACCCGCCGCGCCAGCCATGCCGCCAGCCGCGGGCCGAGCGCGATCGCCAGGAAGGCGATCAGCAGCAGCCATGGCACGATCAGGTCGAACGCATGTCCGGGCGTGACGACCAGCAGCGCGCTGCCGGCGAGCCCGCCGACGATGGTGATCGCCGCCAGCAGCCGCACCGGAACGCCGCCGACCGGCTTCAGCTCGTCGCGAAACGCCCAGGCGCTGGTCGCGGCACCGGGCATCAGGGCAAGGTTCGAGGTGGCGTTGGCGATGTTGGCCGGCGTGCCGATCGCCAGCAGCGCCGGCATCGTCGCGAACGTGCCGCCGCCCGCCAGCGCGTTCATCGCGCCCCCCAGGATGCCCGCCCCCGCCGCCAGGGCGAGCGTCGGCAGATCAGGCAAGCGCCGCTGCCGCCTCGCGGTCCAGCTCCGCGCGGCTCTTCTTCTCGGCTGCGGTCTTCAGCTGGCCGCAGGCGGCGTCGATATCGCGCCCGCGCGGGGTCCGGACGGGAGCTGAGATGCCGCCCTCGAACACGATGTTCGAGAAGGCACGCACCCGTTCCGGCGTCGAGCATTCGTACGCGGCGCCGGGCCAGGGATTGAACGGGATCAGGTTGACCTTCGCCGGCAGGTCGTAGTGGCGCAGCAGGCGGACGAGCTCGCGCGCGTCAGCATCCGAATCGTTCTTGTCCTTCAACATGACGTATTCGAACGTGATGCGCCGGGCATTGTTGGCGCCGGGATAGTCGGCACAGGCCTGCAGCAGCTGTTCGATGCCGTATTTGCGGTTGAGCGGCACGATCTCGTCGCGCACCTCCTTGGTCACCGCATGGAGCGAGACGGCGAGGTTCACGCCGATCTCCTCGCCCGCGCGCGCCATCATCGGCACGACGCCGGATGTCGACAGGGTGATCCGCCGCTTCGACAGGGCCAGCCCGTCGCCGTCCATCACCAGCTTCAACGCGTCGCGCACCGCATCGAAGTTATACAGCGGCTCGCCCATCCCCATCATGACGATGTTGGTGAGCAGCCGCCCCTCCGGCTGCGACGGCCATTCGCCCAGCGCGTCGCGCGCCAGCATCACCTGGCCGACGATCTCGCCGGCGGTCAGGTTGCGGACCAGGCGCATCGTGCCGGTATGGCAGAAGGTGCAGTTCAACGTGCAGCCGACCTGGCTCGACACGCACAGCGTGCCGCGATCGGCATCGGGGATGAAGACCGCCTCGTAATCCTGCCCGTCGGGCGAGCGGAGCAGCCACTTGCGGGTGCCGTCGGTCGACACCTGCGCCTCGACGATCTCGGGACGGCCGACGACAAAGCGCTCGGCCAGCCAGGGATGCTGCGCCTTCGCGATGTCGGTCATCTGCGAAAATTCGGTCGCGCCGCGATTGTAGAGCCAGTGCCAGATCTGCTTGGCGCGCAGCTTCGCCTGACGCAGCTCCATCCCGGCATCGAGCAGCGCCTGGCGCAGCTGGTCCCTGGACAGCCCGATCAGGTCGACACGGCCATCGGGGCGCGCGGCCGGTGCGGCGCGGGGCACCGGCACGGGATCGACGTGGCCCGGAATGGGCATCAGGTTCGCGGCTGTCTGCATGACGCGCACATAGCGCGGATCGCCGCGATTTTCCACTGCCCGCGATCAGCGCAGCGCGGCGCAGGCCAGCGCGGCGGCGTCGATCGCGGTGGCGGCGCCGGCGAGCGCGTAGCTGTCGGCGAAGGGATGGCCGCCGATGCCGACCGCCTCCACGCTCATGCTGCGGCCGGATCGCAGCGCGGCGGCGATTGCGCGGTCGCTGGCGGCGTCGGCGGCGAACGCGTCGCTGCCGGTGGCGACGAGCCGGAACCGCCGCTCGCCGACGCTGAGCGTGACCGGCTGGTCCGGCTTCACCGGCCGGCTGAGCCGGACGTGCAGCGACGACCGCAGGCTGCGCGAAGGCCAGGTGCCGACCGCAACGAAGGGCTGCCCGACGCGGACCCTGCCCTGCGGCTGGGCGATCGCATAGCAGCGCTCCGGATCGCGGAACGCCGCCCAGCCGCGATAGACGCCCACGGTGTCGCGCGCATCCGCCGCGCCGGCGGCCAGCACCAGTGCCACCGTCCAAGCGATGCGGAACGTGATGCGGAAAGCCATAACGTTCCCGCCCTTCGTTGCGCTGTGGCGCGATGGCAACAGGTTTTCACGTTTAGGCGAGGTTCATGCAGCCCCCGCCGGATTCGGTCATTGGACCCCCACGTCCCCCGATCGGAAGCGGGGACGACACGAACATCGGAGTTCTTATGCGTACAATTATCGCCACCCTGTCGCTCGCCTGCGCGATGGCCGCCGCCCCCGCCATGGCCCAGTCGGTCGATCCCGTGTTCACCGGCCCGCGCATCGAGGGCACGCTGGGCTGGGACAATCTGAAGGCGGGCAGCAGCGTCGACGTTCCCGGCGGCGGCGACCGCCAGTCGACCGACGGCCTGCTGTACGGCGTCGGCGTCGGATACGACCTCGCGGTCGGCGGCTTCGTCGTCGGTGCCGAGGCGGAGATCGCCGATTCGACCGCGAAGACCGGCCGGCGCAGCTATACACAGGACTTCGGCTATGGCCGGGTGAAGACGGGCCGCGACCTTTACGTTGGTGCGCGCGCCGGCATCCAGGCGACGCCGTCGACGCTCGTCTACGTCAAGGGCGGCTACACCAATGCGCGGCTGAACGTCCTGGCGGGCACCAGCAACCAGTCGACCGATACCGACTTCAACCTGGACGGCTGGCGCCTGGGTGCGGGCGCCGAACATGCGCTGAGCCCCAACAGCTTCGTGAAGCTGGAGTACCGCTATTCCAACTACAGCCGCGGCGACATCCGCTATCCGGACGGCGCCACGACCGCGCGGTTCGACGTGGATACCGACCGCCACCAGATCGCGGCGAGCTACGGCTTCCGCTTCTGATCGCGTTTACGCCGCATTCACCATTGCGGCCCGAGGGGGTCGGAGCGCTTGCTCCGGCCCCTTTTCCATGGGTAGGAACGGGCAACACATGTCCCGGATTCGACGGGGCCAGGGGAATCGCATGAAGGCCACCATCGAACGCGCCACGCTGCTAAAGGGATTGAGCCACGTCCAGTCCGTGGTGGAGCGTCGCAACACCATTCCCATCCTGTCGAACGTCCTGATCGAGGCGACCGCCGAGGGCACGCTGAAGCTGATGGCGACCGATCTGGACCTGCAGATCAACGAATTGATCGCCGCGGCGGTCGACCAGCCGGGATCGACGACCGTGTCGGCGCACACGCTGTTCGACATCGCCCGCAAGCTGCCAGAGGGATCGCAGGTCCAGCTGACCGCCGCCGAGGGGCGGATGACGATCGTCGCCGGTCGCGCCCGCTTCTCGCTCGGCACGCTGCCGCGCGACGATTTCCCGGTGATCGCCGAGGGTGAGCTGCCGACCCAGTTCGAGCTGCCGGCAGAGACGCTGAAGCAGATCATCGACAAGACGCGCTTCGCCATCTCGACCGAAGAGACGCGCTATTACCTGAACGGCATCTTCCTGCACGTCGCCGGCGCCGACGGTTCGGACCCGGTGCTGAAGGCGGCGGCGACCGACGGCCACCGGCTGGCGCGCGTCACCCTGCCCCGCCCCGAGGGCGCAGAGAACATGCCGGACGTGATCGTGCCGCGCAAATGCGTCGGCGAGCTACGCAAGCTGCTCGACGAGGTCGACGGATCGGTCGGCGTATCGCTGTCGGGCACCAAGATCCGTTTCGATCTGGGCCGTGCGATCCTGACGTCGAAGCTGATCGACGGCACCTTCCCCGATTACTCGCGCGTCATCCCCACCGGCAACGACAAGATCCTGAAGCTCGATCCGAAGAGCTTCATGGAGGGCGTCGACCGCGTCTCGACGATCGCGACCGAGAAGACGCGCGCGGTGAAGATGGCGCTGGACCGCGACCGCATCACCCTGTCGGTGACCAGCCCGGAAAACGGCACCGCCGCCGAGGAAGTGCCCGGCGAATATGTCGCCGCCGCGTTCGAGATCGGCTTCAACAGCCGGTATCTGATGGACATTCTGGGCCAGATCGACGGCGACAGCGTCGAGGTCCACCTGGCCGACGCCGCCGCCCCCACACTGATCCGCGAGAACGACAAGAGCCCGGCACTCTACGTGCTGATGCCGATGCGGGTCTGACGGGAGCGGGCCGCCGCCGCGCCGCGCGGGTGGCCCGACCCCCTCGTGCTGGTAAAGGGGACTGGTGCTCCATCGCCTGATCCTCACCGATTTCCGCAACCATCCGGCGCTGACCCTGGCGCCGGGTAGCGGGTTCGTCGTGCTGACCGGCGAGAACGGTGCCGGGAAGACCAACATCCTGGAAGCCGTGTCGATGCTGGCGCCCGGCCGCGGGCTGCGCCGGGCGGCACTGTCGGCGATGGCGCGGCAGCGGGGACCGGGCGGCTGGGGCGTGGCGGCGACGCTGGCCGACGAGGTCGAGCTGGCCACCGGAACGCTCGCCGCCGCGCCCGAACGCCGGGTGGTGCGGGTTCAGGGCGCCACCGCCAGCGCGACGACGCTGCCCGAGTGGCTGACCGTGCTGTGGCTGACCCCGGCGATGGACCGGCTGTTCACCGCCGCCGCCGGCGACCGCCGGCGGTTCCTCGACCGGCTGACGCTGGCACTGGCGCCGCAACACGCCGTGCATGCGACCCGGTACGAAGCGGCGATGCGCGAACGGAACCGGCTGCTCGCCGGCGAGCGGGCCGCCGACCCGGAGTGGCTGTCGGCGCTGGAGGCGCGGATGGTGGAGCATGGCCTGGCGCTCGACGGCGCCCGGATCGCCACGGTGACGTCACTGGCGGAGCGGCTGGCTGGCGCGCCGGAGGGTCCGTTCGCGCGCGCCGCTCTGGCGCTGACCGGTGAGGCGACCGAGCCGGAGGGCTTCGCCCGCGCGCTGGCACTGGGTCGCCGCCGCGATGCCGTGGCGGGACGGACGCTCGACGGGCCGCATCGCGCCGATCTGGCGGTGACGCATCTGGACAAGGGACAGGCGGCGGCGCTTGCCTCGACCGGCGAGCAGAAGGCGCTGCTCCTCGGCATCGTGCTGGCCCATGCCGAACTGGTCGCAGATCGCACCGGAACGGCACCGGTCCTGCTGCTGGACGAGGTGGCCGCACACCTCGACCCCGTCCGGCGCCTCGCCCTGTTCGAGCGGCTGGGCGGACGGGGTCAGGTATGGATGACGGGAACGGAGCCGGAGCTGTTCACCGACGCCGGCGCCGCGACGCGAATCGCGGTCGGCGGCTGATCCCCTCCCGACCGAAGCCGGGAGGGGGCCGTCCGTTCAGCGGCAGCTCTGGTTGCGATCGATCGCGCGACCGGCGAGCGCACCGGCGCCCGCGCCCAGGATCAGCCCGGTCGTGCTCGGCCGGTTGTCCCAGCCGCCGCGGCCGATCTCGCGGCCCAGCAGGCCACCGACGACCGCACCCAGTACGCCGCCGGTCGTGCCGGAACTGCACCGCCCGTCACGGTCGTAGCCCGAGCGATAGTAACGGCGGCTATCGCGATAGCGGCGATCATCGCGATAGTCGCGGCGATCATAGCCACGATCCTCGTAATATCCGCCACCGCGCCGATCGTAGTCGCGCCGGTCGTCGTAACGACGGTCGTCGCCGCGATCGTACCGGTCGCTGTAGCCATAGCCGCGACCGAAATCCTGCGCGACCGCCGGAACGGCCGCGACACTGGTGATCGCCACGCTGGCGACCGCGATCATCTTCGTGAACGTCTTCATCATCGATCGTCTCCCATGGCGATACTGCGATGATGATGGAATAGACCGCTCGGTGTTGAACGATGCTGAACCGGGTTGGCAGCATCCGTTCATGCGATCGGGACGGCGCAAGGGCGCCGGCGGGTGCGCGCGGAACGGGCCATTTCGCTTCCGTTTCGGGGGCGCCGACCCTATATGATGGGCATGGCATCCAACCCCAATTCTAACGAGTACGGCGCCTCCTCGATCAAGGTGCTGAAGGGCCTAGACGCGGTGCGCAAGCGGCCGGGCATGTACATCGGCGACACCGACGACGGATCGGGCCTCCACCACATGGTGTTCGAGGTCAGCGACAATGCGATCGACGAGGCGCTGGCCGGGCATTGCGACCGCATCGACATCCAGCTGAACCCGGACGGCTCGGTGTCGGTCACCGACAACGGCCGCGGCATCCCGACCGGCATCCATCCCGAAGAGGGCGTGTCGGCGGCCGAGGTCATCATGACCCAGCTGCACGCCGGCGGAAAGTTCGAGAACAGCAGCGACGACAACGCCTACAAGGTGTCGGGCGGCCTGCACGGCGTCGGCGTGTCGGTGGTCAATGCGCTCTCCGAGCATCTCGACCTGACGATCTGGCGGGATGGCGAGGAGCATTACATGCGCTTCGCCCACGGCGATGCGGTCGCGCCGCTGAAGGTCGTCGGCCCCGCCGCGCCCGCGCAGAAGGGTACGCGCGTCACCTTCCTCCCCTCCCCCGCCACCTTCAAGATCACCGAGTTCGATTTCGAGAAGCTGGAGCATCGCTATCGCGAACTGGCATTCCTGAATTCGGGCGTGCGCCTGTTCCTGACCGATGCGCGGCACGATACCGAGTCCGGGGAGCCGAAGACGGTGGAACTGTATTACGAGGGCGGGATCGCCGCCTTCGTGAAGTGGCTCGATCGGTCGAAGACGCCGCTGTTCCCGGAGCCGATCGCGATCCACGGCCAGCGCGAGATGATCGGGATGGACGTCGCGCTGGAGTGGAACGACAGCTATTACGAGAACGTCCTGGCGTTCACCAACAACATCCCGCAGCGCGACGGCGGCACCCACATCGCGGCATTCCGTGCCGCGCTGACCCGCACGCTGAACAACTATGCCGAGAAGTCGGGCCTCCTGAAGAAGGAGAAGGTGACCCTGACCGGCGACGACATGCGCGAGGGGCTGACCGCGATCGTCTCTGTCAAGCTGCCCGATCCCAAATTCTCGTCGCAGACCAAGGACAAGCTGGTCTCGTCAGAGGTGCGCCAGCCGCTCGAATCGCTGATGGCGGACAAGCTGGCCGAATGGCTGGAAGAAAATCCGGCACATGGCCGCACGATCGTCGGCAAGATCATCGACGCCGCCGCCGCGCGCGAGGCCGCCAAGCGCGCCCGCGAACTGACCCGGCGCAAGGGAGCGATGGACATCGCCTCCCTGCCCGGCAAGCTGGCGGATTGCCAGGAGAAGGATCCGGCCAAGTCCGAGCTATTCCTGGTCGAGGGCGACTCGGCCGGCGGGTCGGCCAAGCAGGGCCGCGACCGCCACTTCCAGGCGATCCTGCCGCTCCGCGGCAAGATCCTGAACACCGAGCGCGCGCGGTTCGACCGGATGATCTCGTCGAAGGAGATCGGCACGCTGATCCAGGCGATGGGCACCGGCATCGGCCGCGACGAGTTCAACGCCGACAAGCTGCGGTATCACAAGATCGTCATCATGACCGACGCCGATGTCGACGGCGCCCATATCCGCACGCTGCTCCTGACCTTCTTCTATCGCCAGATGCCCGAGCTGATCACGCGCGGGCACCTCTTCATCGCCCAGCCGCCGCTGTACAAGGCGACCAAGGGCCGGTCGGAGGTGTATCTGAAGGACGATGCCGCGCTCGACGACTATCTGGTCGACGGCGGGGTTGGCACGATGGTGTTCGAGACCGTCGGCGGTCCGCGCACGGGTGCCGACCTGAAGGCGCTGGCCGACCATGCCCGGCGGATGCGGACGCTGATGCGCTACGTACCGCGGCGCTACGATGCCGGGATCATCGAGGTGCTGGCTCTCGCCGGGGCACTGGATCCGGCGTTGGACCGCGATGGGCGTCAGGCCCGCGTCGCCGAGGTGACGCACCGGCTGGATGCCGGCGATGGCGAAGGCCGCTGGACCGCACGCCTGACCGAGGATGGCGGCATCCATTTCGAGCGGCTGTGGCGCGGCGTGACCGATCACCACATCGTCGAGGCGAGCTTCATCTCGTCGGGCGAGGCGCGCAAGCTGCACACGCTGGCGGCGCTGGAGGCGGACAGCTTCGCACAGGCCGGCAAGCTGGTCCGCGCCGGCGCGCAGAGCGCGACCGATGTTGAGGAGGAAGCGACCGCCGAGGGGAACGAGGAAGAGGGCACCACCCCCGCCCCGACCGCCAAGGCGCGCGGCGAGACGCTGGTCGCACGTCCGTCGCAGTTGCTCGACGCGATTCTGGCCGCCGGGCGCAAGGGTCTGGCGATCCAGCGCTACAAGGGCCTCGGCGAGATGAACGCCGAGCAGCTGTGGGAAACGACGCTCGATCCGTCGAATCGCACGATGCTGCGTGTGACGAGCGAGGACGTGTCGGCCGCCGACATGATCTTCACCCAGCTGATGGGCGAAGTGGTCGAACCGCGGCGTGAGTTCATTCAGGACAATGCGCTGAACGTGGCGAACCTGGACGTCTGACGCGGGTCCCGGCCCCTTGTCATGCCGGCACCCGGGACAGCGAAACGAATTGATCGGCGAGAATGGCTGACGATCTTCACGTCGTGACGGGTGGACCGGGATCGGGCAAGACGAGCCTGATCGACGCCCTTTCCGCCGAAGGCATCAGGTGCATGCCCGAGGCCGGCAGGGCGATCATCCGGGATCAGGTGGACATCGGCGGCACCGCCTTGCCCTGGGACGACCGGGAGGCGTTTGCGGCGTTGATGCTGGCGCACGAGCTGAGATCCTACCGCGAGGCGGTGGAGGCAGGCGGCCCGGTCATCTTCGATCGCGGCATCCCCGACGTGATCGGCTATCTACGACTGTGCGGATTGCCCGTGCCGGCCATGGTGCTGCGAGCGGCCGAGCAGCGACGCTATGCAAGCAGGGTCTTCATCGCTCCACCATGGCCGGCGATCTTCGGGCAGGACGCCGAACGCAAACAGACGGCAGCAGAAGCCGAGGCTACCTTCCATGCGATGGTCGATGCCTATTCCGGCCTGGGCTACGAGCTCGTCACGCTCCCTTATGGGTCCATCGCCGAACGGGCGAGGTTCGTTCGCGGGCACATCGCGTAGCTGCCCCGATCCGACGCGTTCGCGAACACGATGCCGGCAAGCCGGACCGGTTTGCGCGGCGATCGCCAGCCCGATCGAGGGGCGCCGGGCTTGGTGACATGATCGCGACGCTTCGCGATCCCGCGCATCGCTACAGCAGCAATTCCTGCGGTGTCAGCCGGCCGACATGACCACCGCCGCGCCGCCGCGCCATCTCGGTCTCTGCGGTGAAGCGAATGTCGGGATCGCGGTCGGTCAGGAAGCCGACCAGGCTTTCCTCCTCAATCTCGCGCCAGTCCTTGCCGCGATCGGGACCGTAGCGAACGCGGGGCAGCAGCCCGGGTTCGGACGACCATTGGATCAGCTGCTCGACGCTCGCCTCGTTCAGCTGGTCGCGCAGATGATGGGCAGTGACATAGGCATCGGGAAAGGCGCGATGCGCCGGCAGGCCGCGTTCGTGGATCAGTCCGTCGGGCCGGCGCCAGTAACGCAGCACCTGATTCGAGAAGCTGGGGCTGTCCGGCCACAGCCGCAGCGCGCATTTCCACGTGCAGATCCAGTTCGCGCCATGCGTCAGCGATGGAGTGCAGAACTGCTCCTCGAACGCCGCACGGTGCGCGGCCAGCGCAACACGGCGCGGCCACGGATCGAGCACCGGGCGAGCGACGTCGTGCCACCAGCGCGCACCCGCCACGTCCTCGTCGCGGATGTGGTGGATCGCCATGGTGATCGGCGGGATCGGCCGGCCGGGATTGACCATGATGTTGCCGCCCTCGCCATACAGCTCCCAGCGGCCGTCCTTGCCCAGCGCGACGTCCTGCCAGCCGACTTCGAGGACGGCATGGGCCGGCGGGGCACTGCCCGTGGTCTCGAGGTCGATGACGCGGACGATCGTGGGTTGGGGTGCAGGAGGCATCGGCCGCTATCTGGGGCCCATGACGCCGAATTGCGAGGGCTTCAGCGCGCCACGCCGCTAGCGGCCAGCTGGCCATCGACGATCGCCAGCAGCCGGTCGAGCCCGGCGGCATCGCCCGCCTCTGCCCGGACGGTCACGGCGGCCTGCGTGTTCGAGACGCGGAGCAACCACCATCCCTCCGCCTCGCGCACGCGAACCCCGTCGGTCGCGTCGACGGTCGCGCCCGCCGCCGCCAAGCGGGCGGCGACTTCCGCCACCAGCGCATGCTTGCGTTCTTCCGCGACCGGGATGCGCAGGTCCGGCGTCGCGACCCGCGCCGGCATCGTGTCGCGCAACTCGGTGAGCGACCGGCCGGACAGATGGATGGCGCGGATCAGCCGCACCGCCGCGTACAGCGCGTCGTCGAAGCCGTAATAATCCTGGGCGAAGAAGATGTGGCCGGACATCTCGCCGGCCAGCGGCGCACCGGTGCGCAGCATCTCCGCCTTGATCGCGCTGTGGCCGGTGCGCGCCATCAGCGGGATGCCGCCGAGATCGCGCACCCGGTCGAACAGCGCCTGGCTGGCCTTCACATCGGCGATGATCGTGGCGCCGGGCAGCTCGCGCAGCAGCGGCTCGGCCAGCAGCTGGAGGATCTCGTCGCCATGGATCACCCGGCCGCGCCCGTCGATCGCGCCGATCCGGTCGCCGTCCCCGTCGAACGCCAGACCGAAGTCGAGCCCCTCGTCGGCGACCAGCGCGCGCAGATGGGCGAGGTTCGCCTCCTCGGTCGGGTCGGGGTGATGGTGCGGAAAATTGCCGTCCGGTTCGGTGAAGAGCAGGTGATGTTCGCCCGGCAGCGACCGAACCAGCCGCTCGACCGCCGGTCCCGCCGCCCCGCTCCCGCAGTCCCAGCCGATGCGATAGGTGCCGCCGGCATAGCCCGCCATCAACCGTGCGACATAATCGTCGAGGACCACTGCATCGGCGACGGTTCCCGCCCCCTCGCTCCAGTCGCCCGCCGCGGCGATCGTCGCCAGGGTACGAATGTCCTCACCCCAGAACGAGCGATGGCCCAGCATCATCTTGAAGCCGTTGTCGTCGGCGGGATTGTGGCTGCCGGTTACCTGGATGCCGCCGTCGACCTCCAGCACCGCCTCGGCATAATAGAGCATCGGCGACGGCCCGATGCCGATGCGGACGACATCGACCCCGCCCCGGACGAGGCCGGCGACCAGCGCCTCCTCCAGCATCGGCGAGGACAGGCGACCGTCGCGCCCGACCGCGATCCGCCGCCCGCCGCCGCGCCGCAGGACGGTGGCGAAGCTGCGGCCGAGCGCGTGCGCATCCGCCACGGAAAGGGTGCGGCCGACGGTGCCGCGGATGTCGTACTCGCGCAGGATGTCGGGGTGGAAGCGATGGCTCACTGTTCGCCGAGAAGAAGGTCGCGCGCGGCGTTGACGCGCCGGGTCAGCGCGTCGGACCCGCCGCGATCGGGGTGGACACCGGCCAGCAGGCGGCGATGCGCGGCCCGGATCGTGTCGGTGTCCGATCCGGGTGCGATGCCCAGCGTGGCATAGGCGTCGGTCCGCTGCCGCGCGGCACGATCGGCGACGCCACGCTCCGATCGCTCGCGATCACCTGCCAGGCGCCGCTTGCCGCTCGGCTTCAGATAGGTCCACGCCGCCCAGATCAGGAGGGCGGCGAATATCCACTTCACGCCGCAACCCCCGCCGGCTCGCGCGGATACTCTGCACCCGCCTCCGGCAGTTGCAGCCCCGCCATCATCTCGCGCAGTTCCTGCCGCGCGGCGACATGGGCCAGACCCATCGCCCCGAACTCGCGTGCGTCGATCATCGTCAGCCCCTGTGGAAACAGCTCGCGATAGATCACGCGCTCACCCAGTCCCGGGATGATACGGAAGCCGACGCGCTTGGCCAGCTGGCCCAGCGCGTCCGACACGCGGCGCATGTTGCGCGCCTCGACATGCTGCAGCCGGTTGCGCAGCACCACCCAGTCGATCGTGGTGCCGTCCGCCCGCGCCCGCTGCTTGCGCGCGTCCCAGATCAGTTCCGAATAGAAGGAGGGGCGGGTCACCTGGAACGTCTCGGGATCGACATGGCCGATCAGGTCGAAATCGACGAAGCTGTCGTTCATCGGTGTGACCAGCGTGTTCGACAGCGTTGCAGCGGTGCGCGCGAAATGATCGTCGCGGCCGGGCGTGTCGACGATCAGGAAATCGGTGTCGACAGTCAGCGAATGCCACACCTCCTCGAACCTGTCCTCGCTCTCGCCGTCGTGCGTGGCGTGGCGCGGCATCGGCAATGCCACGCCCTTGCGCCGGATCGTCTCCGCCCGATTGTCGAGGTAGCGGCCGGTGGTGCGCTGGCGATGGTCGAGGTCGAAACAGGCGACGCGCGCGCCCTTCGCCGCCAGCGCGATCGCGGTGTGGACCGCGGTCGTCGACTTGCCGGTGCCGCCCTTCTCGTTGGCGAAGACGATGATATGTGGACCGCTCATCCGCTCGCCCGTGTTCCCTGTTGATCCCGTTGATGACCCTCCATAGAAGCCTCGACCGCATGTTTCGAGGGGGAGTTTTCCCGTGTTGACCGTCCGTGATCTCGCCACGCTGCGCGAGCAGTTGGCTGCGTGGCGCAGCGAGGGCGCACGGGTGGCGCTGGTGCCGACGATGGGCGCGCTCCATGCGGGGCATATGGCGCTGGTCGACGCCGCACGGCGGCCGGGCACCCGCGTCGTCGCGTCGATCTTCGTTAACCCGCGCCAGTTCGGCCCCACCGAGGACCTCGCCCGCTATCCCCGGCGCGAGGCGGCCGATGCACGGCTGCTGGCGGAGGGCGGGTGCGACCTGCTGTGGATGCCCGATGTCGCCACGATGTATCCGGACGGGTTCGCCACCACCGTCGGCGTGGCCGGGGTCAGCGAGGGGCTGGACGGCGCCTCCCGCCCCGGCCATTTCGACGGGGTGGCGACGGTCGTCACCAAGCTGCTGAACCAGGTTCGCCCCGATACCGCCTGTTTCGGGGAGAAGGATTATCAGCAACTGGCGGTGATCCGCCGGCTGGTCGCCGATCTGGATATGGACGTCGAGATCGTCGGCGTGCCGACCCAGCGCGACGACGACGGACTGGCCCTGTCGTCGCGCAACATCTACCTCGACGAGGAGGAGCGTGCCCGCGCCGTGGCCCTGCCCCGCGCGCTGGGGATCGCCGCTAGGGCGATCGCGCGCGGCGAGGATAGCGGATCGGTGCTGGCGGATGCCTGCGCGATGCTGGCCGGTGCGGGGTTCGAGGTGGACTATGTCGCGCTCGCGAATGCGGAGACGCTGGCGCCCGATCCGGCCGCGGACCGCCCGCGCCGGCTGCTTGCAGCGGCGCGGATGGGTCAGACTCGACTTATAGATAATATCGCGGTCGATTGAGCCGCCGTCAGGGTTAATCGCATTAACCATTTGGTAGACCGAATCGGTCCAGAGTGGCCCCAACAGGATTGGGGATACCTTTGATGACCGACCGGACGACGACACTGCACTTTCCCATCGATCACCGCATGGCCGACGCGGCGATGGGCGATGGCGATGCGGCCTATGACCTGGGCATCTGCTACCAGACCGGCACCGCCGGCGTCGCGATCGACCTGATCGAGGCGCACAAGTGGTTCAACCTGGCCGCCGTCGCCGGCATGGCCGCCGCGCAGGATGCCCGCGCCGAGGTCGCCGCCGCGATGAGCGCCCGCCAGATCGCGACCGCTCAGGCCGCGGCACGGGCGTGGATGGGATCGATGCGCGCGGCGGCCTGAACGCCCTGCTACCCGGCGTTCTGGATCCAGTCTTCATGGGAACGACGACGATGGGTGGTGGCGAACCTACTCCGCCTTGGCGACCTTCTTCTTCGCCGGCGCCTTCTTCGCGGCCGCCTTGGCCGGGGCCTTCTTCGCCGCCGCCTTCTTCACCGGCTTCTTCGGCTTGGGTGCCGCAGCGGCCCGTGCGTCGATCAGCGAGGCGGCTTCCTCCAGCGTCAGTTGATCGGGCGTGATCGATTTCGGCAGGGTCGCGTTGGTCGTGCCGTCGGTGACATAGGCACCGTACCGCCCCTCCATCAGCTTCAGCTCCAGCTCGGTGCGCGGATGCTGGCCCAGCTCCTTCAGCGGCGCACGCGCCGCCCCGCGGGCCGGCCGGCCGCCACCCGCCGCCGCCTCGGCCAGCTTCACCACCGCGGCGTTCATGCCCGTCTCGAACACCTCCGCGGTCGATTGCAGCCGGGCGTACTTGCCCGCATGCGCCAGATAGGGGCCATAGCGCCCGATCGAGGCGGTGATGTCCTCACCCGTTTCCGGATGCTTGCCGATCGTGCGCGGCAGGCTGAGCAGCTTCAGCGCCCATTCCAGATCGAGCTCGACATCCTTCGGGATCGAGGCCCGCTTCGCCTCCTTACCCTCGCCCAGCTGGATATAGGGACCGAACCGACCCGACTTCCGCTCGACCGGCAGGCCGGTGGCCGGGTCGTTGCCCAGCGTCTCCGGTCCCGTATCCTCGCCCGCCTCTCCGCCTTGCGCGAAGCGGCGGGTGTACTTGCATTCCGGATAGTTGGAGCAGGCGATGAACGCCCCGAACCGCCCGCCGCGCAAGGACAGCTGTCCCGCGCCGCAGTTCGGGCACAGCCGCGGGTCGCCGCCGTCCGCCCGCTGCGGGAACAGATACGGCGCCAGGAAGATGTCGAGTTCGGCGGTGATCGCGGAAGGCTGCTGCTCCATCACCTCGGCGGTGCGCGGCTTGAAGTCGCGCCAGAACGCCTCCAGCACCGCCTGCCACTCCGCCCGGCCGCCGGACACGTCGTCCAGCTCCTCTTCCAGCCCGGCGGTGTAGTCGTACCCGACATAGCGCTCGAAGAACCGTTCGAGGAACGCCGTCACCAGCCGTCCGCTCTCCTCGGCGATGAACCGGTTCTTCTCGACGCGCACATAGGCGCGGTCCTTCAGCGTCTTGATGATCGAGGCATAGGTCGACGGGCGGCCGATCCCCAGTTCCTCCATCCGCTTGACCAGCGACGCTTCGGAAAAGCGGGGCGGCGGCTGGGTGAAATGCTGCTCGGCGTCGACGCTCTTCCTCGCCGGCGCATCGCCCTCGCGCAGGCGGGGCAGCCGGCGCGCGTCCTCGTCGGCCGAGTCGTCCTGCCCCTCTTCGTAGAGCGCGAGATAGCCGGGGAAGAGCACCACCTGCCCGGTCGCCCGCAGCACATGGCGGCCGGTGCCCTCGGCGAGCTCGACCGTGGTCCGCTCCATCCGTGCGGACGCCATCTGGCTGGCCATCGCCCGCTTCCAGATCAGGTCGTACAGCCGCGCATGGTCGCCGCCGCCATAGCGATCGTTGCCGAATTCGGTCGGGCGGATCGCCTCGTGCGCCTCCTGTGCGTTCTTCGCCTTGGTCTGGTACTGGCGCGGGCTGTCGGGAACGTAGCCGCCGTCGTAGCGCTCCGCGATCGCCTTACGCGCGGCAGAGATGGCACTGCCGTCCATCTGCACGCCGTCGGTCCGCATATAGGTGATCGCCCCATCCTCGTAGAGGCCCTGCGCGATCCGCATCGTGTGATCGGCCGAGAAGCCGAGCTTGCGCGCCGCCTCCTGCTGCAGGGTCGAGGTGGTGAAGGGCGGCGGCGGGTTGCGCGTCGCCGGCTTGGTCTCGACCGACTGGACCGAGAAGCGGCCGGCCTCGACATCCGCCTTCGCCGCCAGCGCATCGCCCTCGTTGCCGATCGACAGACGGTCGAGCTTTTTGCCCTGCCACATGACCAGCCGGGCGGTGAAGGGCGTGCCGTCATGCTCCAGTCCGGCGGTCACCGACCAGTATTCCTGAGCGCGGAACGCCTCGATCTCGCGTTCGCGCTGGACGATCAGGCGCAGCGCCACCGACTGCACCCGACCCGCCGACTTCGCGCCCGGCAGCTTGCGCCACAGCACCGGCGACAGGGTGAAGCCGACGAGATAGTCGAGCGCACGACGGGCCCGGTACGCGTCGATCAGGTCGGTATCCAGCTCGCGCGGAGCCTTCATCGCGGCCAGGATGGCGGGCTTGGTGATCGCGTTGAACGTGACGCGCTGGACATCCTTGGGCAGGGCGCGGCGGCCGCGCAGCACCTCCTGCACATGCCAGCTGATCGCCTCGCCCTCACGATCGGGATCGGTCGCCAGGATCAGGCGGTCGGCGGTCTTCGACAGGTCGGCAATGGCCTTCAGCTGCTTGGCCTTGTCGGCGTAGTTCTCCCACTCCATCGCGAACCCGTCATCGGGATTCACCGAGCCGTCCCTGGGCGGCAGATCGCGGACGTGACCGTAGCTGGCGAGCACGCGATAGTCCGAACCGAGGTATTTTTCGATGGTCTTCGCCTTGGCGGGCGATTCGACGATGACGAGCTGCATGGCGTTCCGATAGCGTCCTTACGTGTACGCGCGAGGATTGGGGCCGGTGGCGGCCCCGTCAAGCGGGCTGGTCCAGGCTGACCCGACCGCCGGCGTGACGCATCAGGCGCCCCGCCAGTTCCAGCTCCAGCAGCACCATCTGCACCGCCGCGGGCGCTGCGCCCGACTGCCGGATCAGCTCGTCGACCGGCACCGCGACCGGGCCCAGCAGCGCCGCGATCCGCGCGCGGGCGGCGTCGTCGGGATCCTCCGGCGGCGGCGCGGCATAGCCGATGCCCGGCGCCCGCACCGCGCGCGGATCGATCGGGCGGATCAGCTCCATCACGTCGGCGGCGTTCTGGATCAGGGTCGCGCCCTCCCGGATCAGCAGGTTGCACCCTTGTGCCCGCGGGTCGAGCGGGCTGCCGGGCACCGCCATCACCTCGCGCCCCGCCTCTGCCGCCAGCCGGGCGGTGATCAGCGATCCTGATTTCGGCGCCGCCTCCACCACCACCGTGCCGGTGGCGAGCCCGGCGATGATGCGGTTGCGGAGCGGGAAGTGGCGGGCACGCGGCTCGGTGCCGGGTGGCTGTTCGGCCAGCAGCAGCCCGCGCGTTGCGACCTCCTCCTGCAGCGCCGCGTTCTCGGGCGGGAAGACCACGTCGATGCCGCTGGCGATCACCCCGATCGTTCCACCGCCGATCGACCCGTGATGCGCGGCGGTGTCGATGCCGCGCGCCAGCCCGGAGACGACCGTCGCTCCCTCCAGTGCCAGTTCCGCGCCCAGCTGCCGCGCGAACCGGCAGGCGGCGGCCGAGGCGTTGCGGGCGCCGACGATCGCCACGCACGGCCGCATCGCCAGCGTCAGGTCTCCACGCCACACCAGGGCCGCGGGCGCATTGTCGAGCTGCGCCAGCAGCGGCGGATAGTCGGGATCGTCGAGGAACAGGTAGCGCGCGCCCAGCTTCGCGGTCCGCTCGCGCTCCCGCTCGATCGCTGCGGCTGGAGGCGGCACCGGCGGCACCCCGCCGCCCCGCCGGGCGAGCGAAGGCAGCGCCTCCAGCGCCGCGGCCGCACTGCCGAACCGGGCGATCAGGTGGCGATAGGCGACGGGGCCGATCGACGGCGTGCGGATCAGGCGCAGCTGCGCCGCTGCCGCGTCGCTCACGCCCGGTCGGTCTTCGATCGTCCGACGCGCGGCTCGGTGCCGGCCAGCAGCCGCTCGATATTGTCGCCGTGCTTCCACACGACGATCAGCGCGAAGGCGAGCAGCATCAGCACCAGATCGAACCGTCCCCACAGCGCCGCCGCCACCGGTGCGCTGATCGCCGCGGCCATGCCCGCGACCGCGGAGATGCGCAGCGCCGCGAGCAGGCCCAGCCACACGGCGGCATAGACCAGGCCCGACGGCCAGTGCAGCGCCAGCACCACCCCCATCAGCGTCGCCACGCCCTTGCCGCCGCGAAAGCCCAGCCAGACGGGATAGCAATGGCCGACGAACGCGCCGATCGCCGCCAGCGGCCCCTCTCCGGGGAACAGCGCCTCGACGAGCAGGACGGCGGCCGATCCCTTCAGCAGGTCGAGCAACAGGGTGGCGGCGGCCAGTCCCTTGCGGCCGGTACGCAGCACGTTGGTGGCGCCGATATTGCCTGACCCGATCTGGCGCAGGTCGCCGGCACCGCCCGCCCGGGTCAGGATGACGCCGAACGGAATGGAACCGAGTACATAGCCGATCGCGAGCGCAAGCGCCGGGGCCACCCAGAGTAGTTCGGTGAGCAACACGTCCCCCTCCCGATCATCATAGCGATCGCCGGTCGCCTGTCCACCGACCTGGGTCAAGCACCCCGCCGCCCCGATCGCCCGCCGGCAGGGGCTGACCGGACGCGACCGGCGGGATAAGGGAGCGTGGATGACGGATACGCGACCGCTCCTGTTCCTCGATTCCGGCGTCGGCGGGTTGTCGGTGGTCGCGCCCACGCTGGCGCTGATCCCGACAGCGCCGATCGTCTATGCCGCGGACTCGGCCGGCTTCCCGTACGGCACCCGCAGCGAGGCGGAGATCGCGGCGCGCGTGCCCGCGCTGCTAGGGCGATTGGTGGAGCGCTATCGCCCGCGGCTGGTGGTGATCGCCTGCAACACCGCCTCGACGATCGCGCTACCCGCGGTCCGCGCCGCGCTGGACTTGCCGGTGGTCGGCACCGTGCCCGCGATCAAGCCGGCGGCGGCGATGAGCGTGACGCGCACCATCGGCGTCCTCGGCACCGAGGCGACGGTGCGCCAGCCCTATGTCGACGATCTCGCGGCGCGGTTCGCGGGCGACTGCACGGTGCTGCGCCACGGCTCGGCCGCGCTGGTCGAGATGGCGGAGGCGGCGCTGGCGGGCGAGGCTCCATCGCCCGAGCGGATCGGTGCGGAACTGGCCGGACTGCTGGCCCAGCCGGGTGGCGACCGCGTCGACGTGATCGTCAACGCCTGCACCCACTTCCCGCTGCTGGAAGAGCAGATGGCCGCGGTCGCACCGGCCGGCATGCGGTTCGTTGACGGCGGGCCGGGGATCGCACGGCGGATCGCAGCGCTGACCGCCGGGCAGGACTGGCCCGCGCATCCGGTGCCCGGGCGACTGGTGTTCACCCGGCTGGGCGATCGGGAACGGCGGATCGCGGCCGGGCTGGCCGGCCGCGGCTTCCCGCTGGTCGACGCCCTGTAGCGGCGCCGTGGTTGCCGCCGGGCTGGGACAATTTGTCCACCGCCCCGATCACCATGATCGGCGGATCGCGCTGGAAAATTAAGGACGAGGCGGCTAAGTGCGGCTCATGACCGTTGACGGCACCGTTGCGCCGCGCGTTGATTACTCGCGCGTCTTCACTCAGGCGATCGATCGGCTGCACGCCGAGGGCCGGTATCGCGTGTTCATCGACATCCTGCGGACCAGGGGGGCGTTCCCCAATGCGCGCTGCTTCGCGGGGCACAACGGCCCCAAGCCGATCACCGTCTGGTGCTCGAACGACTATCTCGCCATGGGCCAGCATCCCAAGGTGATCGCGGCGATGGAAGAGGCGCTGCACGATGTCGGCGCCGGATCGGGCGGCACCCGCAACATCGGCGGCAACACCCACTATCATGTCGATCTGGAAGGCGAACTGGCCGACCTGCACGGCAAGGAAGCGGCACTGCTGTTCACCTCGGGCTATGTCTCGAACGAGGCGACGCTGGCGACGATGGCGAAGATCCTGCCCGGCTGCGTCATCTTCTCCGACGAACTCAACCATGCCTCGATGATCGCCGGCATCCGCAACTCGGGCTGCGAGAAGCGGATCTTCCGCCACAACGATGTCGCTCATCTCGAGGAGCTGCTCGCCGCGGAAGATCCCGGCGTGCCCAAGCTGATCGCGTTCGAGAGCGTCTACTCGATGGAGGGCGACGTTGCCCCGGTTGCGGCGATCTGCGACTTGGCCGACCGGTACAATGCCCTCACCTATCTCGACGAGGTGCACGCGGTCGGCATGTACGGCGCGCGCGGCGGCGGCATTTCCGAGCGTGACGAGCTTGCCCATCGGCTGACCATCATCGAGGGGACGCTGGGCAAGGCGTTCGGTGTGATGGGCGGCTACATCGCCGCGGATCGCACGATCGTCGACGTGATCCGCAGCTATGCGCCCGGCTTCATCTTCACCACGTCGCTGTCGCCGGTGCTGGTCGCCGGTGTCCTGGCGAGCGTACGCCACCTGAAATCCTCCAGCGTCGAGCGCGAGGGGCAGCAGGCCTCGGCCGCGCAGCTGAAGGCGATGCTGGCGGATGCCGGCCTGCCCGTGATGCTCGGCGAGACGCACATCGTGCCGGTGATGGTGGGGGATCCGGTAAAGGCCAAGAAGATCAGCGACATCCTGCTCGCGGAATACGGCGTCTACGTCCAGCCGATCAACTATCCCACGGTGCCGCGCGGCACCGAGCGGCTGCGCTTCACCCCCGGTCCGGCGCACAGCCCCGCGATGATGCGCGAGCTGACCGATGCGCTGGTCGAGATCTGGGGCCGGCTGGAACTGCGCAAGGCGGCCTAGCCGCCGCTCCCCAGCACTATTCCCGCCGCGATCGTCAAAGTCCCGAGGCCGATCGACAGCGGCAGCCGCAGCGCCATCCAGTTCGCCGGCGCCTCTCCGCTGGATGTCAGGCGCCGGTCGACCGGCAGGGTCAGCAGGATGGCGCTACCCAGCGCGATGGCCGGCCATGGCGACGGCGCCTGTGGCAGCGACCAGGCGGCGGCGATGACCGTGCCGAACGCCACCAGCGACGGCACGACCGCCGTCACGGCGAGGCGCCCCTGCCCCGTCTCTCGTCGCATCGCATATCCCCACCAGATCCCGCCCAGAAAGCTCAGGATCAGCGCGCCATAGCCGATGGCCAGCCAATAACCCGTCAGCGCCAGCAGGCCGCCCAGGTCGCCGTACGATCGCAGTCCCAGCATCATCAGCAGCAGGGCTGCAACCTGCGGCAGCAAACCGGCGAAACCCAGGCCCATCGCGGTCGCAGCGACCCGCGGCATCAGTCGACCACCATCATGGCGTCGAACGCGCCAGCCTCGTTCATCCGCAGAAACTCGGCGGAGGTGAAGCGGGCCTCGAAGGACGCGTCGAGCGACGTTCCGGCCGATATCGCAGCGGGCCTGTTCAAGGGCCCGCCATAACGGCGATAGCGTCCATCGTCACACCGCCGCCAGCGGACCGGTGGCGATCACCGCGCCGGTCGGCTTGCCGGTCGGCGAGCCGCCGGGCGGCTCGATCGAGATGGCGAGCGTCGCTCCGGCGGTGATCCGCGCGCGGTCTGCCGAGGGCAGCGTCAGCAGCGTCGCGTCGGATGCCAGCAGACCCAGTGGATAGGGTACGCCGTCGTTGCCGATCACCCACAGCTGCGCCGCGCGACCGCTCGGCACTTTGGGTGCGGCGGTCACGCGCAGGCTGCCGTCGGCAGGATCGAACGATGCGGCCACCGCCGCGCCCTCGCCACCGATCGCGGCGACCAGCACCGGCTCCGAGGCGGCGGGCGCTGCGACCGGTGGCGGGCCTGGCGGCGGGCCGTCGCCCGGCCGGATCGCGACGATGACCAGCAGGCACGCCGCCAGCGCCGCACTGGCGATCGCCAGCAGCGGCCACGGGAAACGCCGGGTGGACGGCACGGTGACCCCGCCAAGGCTGGCATCGATGCGGTCGATCAGTTCGACCGGCGGCTCCACCTCCGGCCAAAGATCGAACAGCTGCGCCAGCCACTGGCGCCAGCGTTCCACCTCGGCGGCGAACGCCGGGTCGGCCAGGACGCGCCGCAGCGCGGTGGCGCGCTCCTCGCCCTCCAGCAGGCCCAGTGCCAGCTCGGCGGCGGCGACATCGGGATCTTCGTCAGCGGCCACGGTCGAGGCACTCCTTCAGCCGCGCGAGCCCGCGCCGGATCCAACTCTTGGCGGTGCCCAGCGGCACGCTGCGCCGCTCGGCGATCTCGGCATAGGTGACGCCGTCGAAGAAGGCCGTGCGGATCGCCTCACGCTGCCGATCCTCCAGCTCGCGCAGGCAATCGTGCAGCGAGTGGCGCTCGCCCGCCTCGACCAGCAGCGCCTCCGCGTCCGGCGCCGGATCGGCGATGTCGGGCGCCTCGTCGAGCCCTGCGGTCCGCCTGACGCCATGCGCGCGGCGCCAGTCGATCGCCTTGTTGCGGGCGATCGTCGCCAGCCAGCTGATCGGGCTCGCCCTGCCCGGTTCCCAGGCGCCCGCCCGGCGCCAGATGACGAGATACACGTCGTGCAACACGTCCTCCGCCGCCGATCGATCACCGCAGATACGCAGCACGATCCCGAATAGCTTCGCGGAGGTCAGCCGATACAGTTCGTGGAACGCCGCGCGGTCTTCGCTGCCCGTCGCGATCAGGGTCGCGGCGAGATGCGCGCGGGCATCGTCGGTCGCGGTCCGGCGCATCGTCGCCACCACTCTATGGCCGGGCGCGATGGAGAGGGGCAACGATCGGCATGCTCATTTCTCCAGTGATTTCGCGACGATGCCGCGGTGCATGACGAAATCCACCGCCTCCAGGCGGCGGACATCGTCCAGCGGCGAACCCGACACCGCGATCAGATCGGCGGTCTTGCCGGGTGCCAACGTTCCGATCTCGCCGGATTTCCCCAACAGGTCGGCCGCAGCCATCGTGGCGGTGCGGATCGCCTGAGCCGGGGTCATCCCGACCGAGTCGACGAGCAGCGCGAATTCCTGCGCGTTGATGCCGTGCTTCGACACGCCGGAATCGGTGCCGAACGCAAATTTCACTCCGGCGCGCAGGGCCCGCCGGTGGCTGTCGACCATCGCGGCCGCCGCCGCCTCGGCCTTGGGGATGGTGGCCGGCGGCAGGGCGCCGCTGCGCGCCTGCGCCAGCGCGGCGACCGGTGCCAGTTCCGTCGGCACCAGATAGGCGCCGGTCTTCTTCAGCAGCGCGATCGCCTCGTCGTCCAGGAAGCTGCCGTGCTCGATCGAATCGACGCCCGCCTCCAGCGCCGCTTTGGTCCCGTCGGCGGCGTGGCTGTGCGCGGCGACCTTGCGGCCCAGCCCGTGCGCGGTCTCGACGATGGCGCGCATCTCCTCGGGCGTGAAGGCGCGGCCCAGCCCGCCCGACACGTTCGACAGGACGCCACCGGTCGCCGTGATCTTCACCACCTGCGCGCCCAGCCCGATCTGGCGGCGGGTCGCACGGCGGCAATCGTCGGGGCCGTCGCAGGTGTTTTCGACCGTCGCCGCGACGGCGTGCGCGAACGGCTCGGCCAGCCCGTTCAGCGGATCTCCGTGCCCGCCGGTGACCGAGATCGGCGCACCCGCGTTGACGATCGTCGGCCCGTCGATGTCGCCGCGGTCCACCGCATCGCGCAACGCGCGGATGCTGCGCGGCTCGCCGCCCAGATCGCGGACCGTGGTGAACCCCGCCATCAGCGTGGCGCGCGCGTTGCCCGCGCCGTACAGCACGTCGTCGGCCGGCTCGGTGTTCAACGCGGTCAGCCGTGCGCGCATCGGATCGCCGCCGATGCCGAGCAGGTGGACATGCATGTCGATCAGCCCGGGCAGCACGAACCGGTCGCGCAGATCGATCACGGTCGCCCCCGCCGGCGGTGTCGCGAAGCCGTCGCGGATCTCGACGATGCGGCCGCCCTGCACCACCACCGTGCTGTTGCCGCGCGGCCGCTCGCCCGGCCGGTCCAGCAGCGTTCCGGCATGGATGTAGGTGATCGGCGCGGCCGGCGCGGCGGCGGGCGGGGTCTGCGCCGTCGCTGGCGCCGTGGCCGCAAGCATCCCGGCAACGACGATCGAACGCAGCATGGCCAATTCCCCCCCGACGGGCGCGATGCGCCCCATCTGCCGGAGGTTAGAGGGAAATGTCGGCGGGGCAAGGGCCTCGCCGATCGCTGCCCCGCGCTGCCCGGCCTAGCCGGCGTTCCTCGCTACGCTCTCCTTCATCCGCGCCAGCTGTTCCGGCGTCGCATCCGCCTGATGGCGCTCCTTCCACTCGGCATAGGGCATGCCGTAGATCGCGACCCGCGCCGCCTCCCGGTCGATCCCCGCCGCCTCGCCGATCCAGTCCGACAGGCAGTTGCGGCAGAAGCCGGCCAGCCCCATCAGGTCGACGTTCTGCGCGTCGCTGCGATGGCGCAGGTGCCTGACGAGGCGCCGGAAAGCGGCGGCGGCGGCGGCATCGTCGAGGCGATCGAGTTCATCCATTCGTATGCTCCAAGGTTGATCGACGGCAGATAGTGGCTAGGACGGCGGCCTGCACCCAGGAAACCCATTCGATGACCAAGGCTTTCGCCCCCCGTTCGCGCAAGGTGCGCGTGCTCGCGACGCTCGGCCCGGCCAGCAACTCGCCGGAGATGATCGCCACCTTGTTCCAGGCGGGTGCCGACGCCTTCCGGATCAACATGAGCCATGGCGACCAGCAGTCGAAGGTCGCGGTCGTCCAGGCGATCCGCGCGATGGAAGAGACGTTCCAGCGCCCGACCACGATCCTCGCCGATCTTCAGGGGCCCAAGCTGCGCGTCGGCCGCTTCGCCGAGGGCAAGGTCGAGCTGATCACCGGATCGACCTTCGTCCTTGATCGCGATCCCACGCCCGGTGACGCGACCCGGGTCGAACTGCCCCACCGCGAGATCTTCGCCGCGATCGAGCCGGGCGCCCGCCTGCTGCTGGATGACGGCAAGCTCGTCCTGCGCGTCACCGATCACGCGCCCGACCGGATCGTCGCCACGGTCGAGGTCGGCGGCATGCTGTCGAACAACAAGGGGCTGAACGTCCCCGACGTTGTCGTGCCGATGGCGGCACTGACCGAGAAGGACCGCAGCGACCTGGCCTGGGCGGTCGAGCAGGGCGTTGACTGGATTGCGCTGTCGTTCGTCCAGCGGCCCGAGGACCTGATGGAGGCGCGCGGCCTGATCAAGGGCAAGGCAGCGCTCCTCGCCAAGATCGAGAAGCCGGCCGCGATCGAGCGGCTGGAGGAGATCGTCGAGCAGTGCGACGGCGTGATGGTCGCCCGCGGCGATCTGGGCGTCGAGATGCCGCCCGAGCAGGTGCCGCCGCTCCAGAAGCGTATCGTCGAGGTTTCGCGCCGGATGGGCCGGCCGGTGGTGGTCGCCACCCAGATGCTCGAATCGATGATCCAGTCGCCCTCCCCCACCCGCGCCGAGGTGTCCGACGTCGCGACCGCGATCTACGACGGCGCGGATGCGATCATGCTGTCGGCGGAAAGCGCGGCGGGCCAGTGGCCGGTCGAGTCGGTGTCGATGATGAACGCGATCGGCAAGTCGGTCGAAAGCGATCCTGCGCACGGCGACCGCGTCCACTTCACCGTCATGAAGCCCGATCCGACGACCGCCGACGCGCTGGCCGAGGCGGCGAAGGGCATCGCCCGCACGGTGTCGGCGGCGGCGATCATCTGCTTCACCACCTCCGGCTCCACCGCCCGCCGCATCGCGCGCGAGCGGCCGTCGGTGCCGATCCTGGTCCTGACGCCGCGCGCGGAGACCGCCCGTCGCCTCGGCCTGCTTTGGGGCACCCACGCCGTCCACACCCGCGACGTTGAATCGTTCGAGGAGATGGTCGCCAAGTCGAAGCGCATGGCCCTGCGCCACGGCATGGCGAAGGCGGGCGAGCAGGTGGTGGTGATGGCCGGCGTGCCGTTCCGCACCCCCGGCTCGACCAACGTGCTCCACGTCACGCGGATCGTCGGCGACGAGCTGAAGAACTACCAGAACGAGGTCTGACGGCGCCGGGGCATCATGGTGCTGCCCCCCGAGTTATAGATCAGACCGGCAACGGAAATCCATTGCGGTGGCCTCCCTACTTCGCCGGGGAAGGTGCTTCATCCTGAACGGATCGCACCCAAGCAGAGGTCTGGGCACGACTGGCGAAACGGACCGGGACCTCTTCAGTCGCCGGCCCAGTCCCCCAGCAACGCGGTCACCCGCGCCAGCCGCTCGCCGGCATCGTCGATCCGCTCGGCGAGCAGCCAGCGGCCGTTCTTGTCGACCAGCCCCTCCGGCGCCGCCTCGCCACCGTGCCGCGGGGTGAAGGCGATCGCCGCCGGCCCGGCATCGATCCGGGTGATCCCGGCCACCCGGGCCAGCCGCCGCGCGCGTGCCAGGTCAAGCAGAACCGTCGCCTCCGCCGGAATGGCGCCGAACCGGTCCTCCACCTCCTCTTCGAAGGCGTCGATCGCCGATCCGCGCTGCAACCGGGCGAGCCGGCCATATAGCGCCAGCCTGACCTCCGGTTCCGGGATCCACGCCTCGGGCAGGCGGCCGGCAATGCCCAGCGACAGGTCCGGCGTCCAGTTGTCGACCGTCTCGCCGCGTGCCTGACGCAGCGCCTGGCTCAGTAGATACTGGTACAGGTCGATGCCGATCAGCTTCATGTGGCCGGCCTGTTCCTCGCCGATCAGGTCGCCCGCTCCCCGCAGGTCCAGATCGCGCGCGCTGATCGCGAAGCCGGCGCCCAGCCGGTCGTACGCCTGCAGCGTGCGCAGCCGCTTCAGCGTCGCCGGCGCGATCTCGGCATCGGCCGCCGTCGTCAGCATCACCTGCCCGCGCCGGCCGCTGCGCCCGACCCGGCCGCGCAGCTGGTGCAGCTGCGCCAGCCCGAACCGGTCGGCATGGTGGACCACCATCGTGTTGGCGCGCGGCACGTCCAGCCCCGCCTCGATGATGTTCGTCGCCAGCAGCACGTCGCCATCGCCCGCCGCGAAGGCGACCATCGCCTCGTCGATGTCGGCGGCGGCCATCTTGCCATGCGCCTGGATCAGCGACAGCTCCGGCACCAGCCGCGTCAGTCGCTCCGCCACGGTGTCCATATCCTCGATCCGCGGCACCACGACGAAACTCTGCCCGCCGCCGCCCTGCTCGCGCATCAGCGCCGCGCGTACCGCACGGTCGTCCCACGGCTGCACTGCGGTACGGATCGGCTGGCGCCGGGCCGGCGGGGTCGCGATGATCGAGATGTCCTGCAATCCGACCAGCGCGGATTGCAGCGTGCGCGGGATCGGCGTCGCGCTCAGCGTCAGGACATGACCGGCGCCCAGCCCCGCCAGCTTCGCCTTGTCGGCCGCACCGAACCGCTGCTCCTCGTCGATCACCACCAGCGCCAGATCGCGATAGCCGATGCCCTTGCCGGCGATGGCGCCGGTACCGACGACCACCCCGATCGATCCATCCTTCAGCCCGGCGGCAATCCGTTTGCGCTCCGCGGTGCCGGTCAGCCGCGACAGGCCGGCGACTTCGATCCCCGTCCCCTCGAAGCGACGGTTGAAGGTGTCCAGATGCTGCCGCACCAGCACCGTCGTTGGCGCGGCCACCGCCACCTGCCGCCCGGCAAGCGCGACCAGCGCCGCCGCGCGCAACGCCACCTCGGTCTTGCCATAGCCGACATCGCCGACCACCAGCCGGTCCATCGGCCGCCCACTGGCCAGATCGTGGCGAACCGCAGCGATGGCACGCGCCTGATCGGCCGTCTCGGTGAAGTCGAAACCGCCGGCGAACCGCTCGTACGCCGCGGTATCGGGCTCGATCGGATCGGTCGCCCGCGACTCGCGCTCGGCGGCGAGCGCCGCCAGCGTCCGCGCGCTCTCGGCCACTGCCCGGTCGATCGCGCCGCGCCGCTTCTGCCAGCTCGCCCCGTCCAGCGAATCGAGCGACACTCCCTCGGCCTCCGCCCCGTACCGCCAGATGCGATCGGCCTCCGCCACCGGCACCAGCCGTCGCGCATCCTTGGCATAGGCGAGCACGAGCGCGTCGCCACCGTCCTCCATTGGCTCGATCCCCTCGACCGTCCCGATGCCGAAATCCTCGTGCACCACGACGTCGCCCGGTGCCAGGTCGCCGGCGCTGCCGAACATCGCCCCCGACGGGGTGGGCGCGGCCATGTCGCCTGCGCGTCCGCCGAGCAGGTCGGCGGCGGCCACCACCGCCACCCCGCCGCGCACGAACCCGCGATGGATCGGTGCGGTCAGCAGCAGCGCCGATCCCGCGCCCGCCGCGACGACCACCGCCCAGTCCGCGGCCGGTGCGAAGTCCAGCTTGCCCGCCTTCGCCAGCCGCGGCGACAGGAAGCGCAGGTCGCGGTCGCTGCCGGCGATCACCAGCACGGCATCGTCGCGCCGCGCCGCCACGAAGCGGGCGAACGATCGCAGCGGCGCCCGCTTCTCGACGAAACGCGGCGCCTCCTCGCCATCGTCCGCCAGGGTCAGGTCCGCCCGTCCGCCAAGCTCGGCGTTCCAGTCCGCCGCCGTCACCAGCACGTCCGCACCGCGACCCCGCGCGCCCAATTCGCCGGCGATCCGCAGGAAACGGTCGCGGCGCATGGCCGTCGCCGGATCGCTCGCCACCGCCGCCTCGGGCAAATGCGCCAGGATCGATACCCCGCGCTCGATCGCCGGCTCGGCCGCCCGGCCGAGTTCCACCCGCTCCAGCGTGTCGACCGTCCGCTGGGTGACAGGGTCGTAGCGGCGGATAGCCGTCGCCTGTCCGCCGTCCAGCTCGATCCGCACCGGCCCCTCATGGTCGGCAGGGAAGATGTCGATCACCTGCCCGCGGACCGCGATCTCGCCCGGCTCGTCGACCCGATCGTCCCGCTGGTAGCCGAGTTCGGCCGCCTTCACCGCGAACGCCTCGACATCCACCGGCGCGCCGGTGGCGATCGTCGGCGGCACCGCATCGAACGCCGCCGGCTCTGGATACCGCAGCCCCGACGCCTCGGCCGTGGTGACCAGGATCACGCGCAGCCGGCGTTTGCCCACCTGCGTCGCGCAGCGAATCCGGCGGAGCGCCGCGACGCGCTGCCCGACACTGGCGGGCGATGGCGGCGCCGCTTCGCCCGGCAAGGCATCGCTGGAGGGGACATACGCGACGACCGCATCGGGCATCAGCCCGGCGGCGATCTCCGCCACGGCGACCGCACGCTGCGCGTCCTCCGCCAGGAAGACGACGTCGCCCTTCGCCTCCGCCAGGGCAACCGCGACGATCGCGGCGGAAACGGGAAGCGATTTGAAGGACATGGCGGCTCCTGAAGGCCGGGGCTCAACCGACATCCGGGGATCGGCGTTCCGTCCGATCGAGGACCGGAAAAAAGATGACGATCTTCGTGCCTTACTGCCGTTGCCCCGGCGAAATGGACATGGCATGTCCCGGTGCCATGATGTTCTCCTCGCCGGCCGGTACTCAGAGCGCGCTGTCAGTCCGCCTCGCGCACTATCTGCCGCTGACCGCGGCCGAGGTCGCTGCGCTGGAGGATATGCAGGGCAGCAGGCGTCGCCTGCTCGCCGGCGAGACGCTGATCGAGGCCGGCGGGCCGATCGATGCGCTGTTCGTCGTGCAACAGGGCTGGCTGCATTCGTCGACCCGGCCGGTGATCGGCGGACGGCAGATCCTGCGCTTCCATTATCCCGGCGACCTGATCGGCACGTCGTCGATCGCCTGGTCGCGCGCGTCCGCCACGCTGACCGCGGTCAGCGACGGAATCGTGACCGAGGTGCCGAAGGCGAAGCTGGGCGAGCTGCTGGCGGATCAGGGCCGGCTGGCCGGGCTGCTCTATGCGGTGGCGGCGGCGGAGAACGTCGCACTCAGCGACCGGCTGACCTCGGTGGGCCGGATGAACGCGATCCAGCGGCTGGCGACGCTGCTGCTCGACATGCTCGCGCGGCTGCGCGTGACGGCGGGCGGCGTCGTCGACAGTTTCGACCTGCCGCTGACCCAGACGGATCTCGGCGACGCGCTGGGCCTGACCAAGGTGCATGTGAACCGCACCGTCCGCGAGATGGAGACGCGCGGCATGATCAGCCGCGCCGGTCGCCGCATCCGCATCCTCGACGAGGCGGCGCTGGTCGCCTTCACCGGCTTCGTCGATCGCCATGCCGAAATCGCGACCGACTGGCTGCCCGCCTACGCCTGAGACGTCAGGCTTTCGAAGAAGCGGCGCCACTTCGCCGGCAGCTCAACCGGGCGCCGCGTCGTCCGGTCGACATGGACATGGACGAAATGGCCCTCCGCCGCCGCCTCGGGCTCGTCGCCGCGGAACAGCCCGATCTCGTACCGGACGCTGCTGCGCCCCAGCCGGCCGACGCGCAGCCCGGCATGGACGATGTCGGGATAGGCGAGCGGAGCGTGGTACCGGCACCCCGATTCCACCACCAGCCCGATGATCGCGCCGTGATGGATGTCCAGCAGCCCGGCCTCGATCAGCGTCCGGTTCACGGCAGTGTCGAACAGCGAGTAATGGACCACGTTGTTCAGGTGGCCGTATACGTCGTTGTCCATCCACCGGGTCGGCACCGCGACGAAGCGGCGATACTGGTCGCGAAGGGCGCGTTCGGGCATCCGGTCGGTATAGGATGGCGGGCGGCATGCGGCCAAGCCCCGGCTCGCGACGACGCTATCCCACGCACGCCGCGCGCGTTAGCCATGCCCGCGAAGGAGACGTTGCTTTGAGGATCCAGGCCGCCGTACTCCGCACGATGGGCGCCCCCGTTCCCTATGCCGCCAGCCGGCCGCTGGCGATCGAGGCGCTGGAGCTGGCACCGCCCGGCCCGGGCGAGGTGCTGGTCCGCGTCGCCGCCGCCGGGCTCTGCCACTCCGACCTGTCGGTGATCGACGGTAACCGTCCCCGGCCGCTGCCGATGGCACTGGGGCACGAGGCGGCCGGCGTGGTCGAGGCGGTGGGTGCCGGCGTCGACGACCTGGCCGTGGGCGACCATGTCGTCACCGTGTTCATGCCCAGTTGTGGCCATTGCCTGCCCTGTGCGGAGGGGCGCCCGGCGTTGTGCGAGCCCGGCGCCCTCGCCAATAATCGCGGCGAGCTGCTGGCCGGGGGCAGCCGGCTGACCGATGCCGACGGCGCCCCGGTCCACCACCATCTCGGCTGTTCGGTCTTCGCCAGCCATGCGGTGCTGTCGCGGCGGTCGCTGGTCCAGGTCGACCGCGACCTGCCGCTGGCAGAGGCGGCGCTGTTCGGCTGCGCGGTGCTGACCGGGGTCGGCGCCGTGCTGAACACCGGTGCCGTTCGCGCCGGCCAGTCGGTGGCGGTGATCGGGCTGGGCGGCGTCGGCCTGTCGTCGTTGCTCGGCGCGGTCGCGGCGGGTGCGTCGCGGATCGTCGCGATCGATCTGTCGCCGGACAAGCTCGCCCTCGCCGCCGCGCTGGGCGCGACCGACACGATCGACGCACGCGATGCCGACGCGGTCGACCGCATCCGCGCGCTGACCCGCGGCGGTGTCGATGCCGCGTTCGAGATGGCGGGATCGGTCCGCGCGCTGGAGACGGCGGTCGCGATCACCCGCCGCGGCGGCACCACCGTCACCGCCGGCCTGCCCGAGCCCACCGCCACCCTGCCGCTCGGCATCGTCCAGCTGGTCGCCGAGGAGCGGACGCTGAAGGGCAGCTATATCGGCGGCTGCGTGCCGGTGCGCGACGTCGCCCGGTACGTTGCGCTCTATCGCGCCGGACGCCTGCCGGTCGATCGGCTGGTCAGCGGCACGCTGCCGCTCGCCGACATCAACACCGGCTTCGATCGCCTGCGCGACGGCGAGGCGGTCCGCCAGCTGGTGACGATGTAGGCGCCGCCCGCCAACGTTCAGTTTGGCGCAAGGCGGGAATTGCTCTACAGGCCGCGCGTCTCCCCTGGAATGGAACTCCATGCGCTTTATCGCCGGCCTGTTCGCGTTCGCTGCCCTTCCCCTTGCCGCCACCGTTTCCGCCAAGGAGCCTCCGGCGCCCGCCCCCACCGCGACGGCCCCCGCGCCGCCGCCGATCACCGACAAGGAGAACCTGCTGCTGCTCGACCTGTCGACCGGCGGGCGGGTCACGATCTGGCTGCGCCCCGATGTCGCACCCAAGATGGTGGCGCAGGTCAAGACGCTGACCCGCCAGCATTTCTATGACGGGCTCGATTTCCACCGCGTCATCGACGGCTTCATGGCGCAGGGCGGCGATCCCAAGGGCGACGGCACCGGCGGGTCGCAGTTGCCCAACGTGCCGGCCGAGTTCAACTATCTCCCCCATGTCCGCGGCGCCGTGTCGGCCGCCCGCGCCGACGACAAGAACAGCGCCAACAGCCAGTTCTTCATCGTCTTCCTGCCGCGCCTGGCGCTCGACAAGAAGTACACGGTGTTCGGCCGCGTCATCGACGGCATGCAGTATGTCGACTCGATCGAGCGAGGCGAGCCGCCGACGAACCCGTCGAAGATCGTCCACGCCTATATCGCCGCCGACAATCCGCCGGCCTATGTCCCCGCACCGCCGCCGCCGCCCGTGGATCTCGGCGCACCGGTGACGCTGCCCGGCACCGGCAAGCCCGCTGGCACCGCCGCGCCGAAGCGTGCCGCACCGGCGAAGGCAGCCCCGCGAAAGGCTGCGACCCAGCGTTGAGGGTCGATCTTTTCGACTTCGACCTGCCGGCGGAGCGGATCGCGCTCCACCCGGCCAGCCCGCGCGACGCCGCGCGGATGCTGGTGCTGGACGGGGATGCGACGCACGACCGCTCGGTCGCCGACCTGCCCGCTTGCCTGCGCGCGGGCGACTGCCTGGTCTTCAACGACACCCGCGTCATCCCGGCGCAGCTGGACGGGCGCCGGGGCGAGGCGCGCATCGGCGCCACCCTGCACAAGCGCGAGGGGCCCCGCCGCTGGCGCGCCTTCGTCCGCGGGGCGAAACGACTGCGGGAAGGCGACACGATCGATTTCGGCGCCAGCGTGTCGGCGACCAGCACCACGCGCGGCGATGACGGTAGCTGGGCGCTCGACTTCGCGGGTGACGAGCCGGTCGAGCTTCTGCTCGAACGCGCCGGCCGCATGCCCCTGCCTCCCTATATCGCGCAGAAGCGCGGGATCGAGGCGCGCGACGCCGACGATTACCAGACCATGTTCGCTGCCGAACCCGGCGCCGTCGCCGCCCCCACCGCCGCGCTCCACTTCACGCCCGCGCTGATGGCGGCGCTGGCCGCGGCGGGCATCGCGCATGAAACGCTGACGCTGCATGTCGGCGCCGGCACCTTCCTGCCGGTGAAGGCGGAGGATACCGTCGACCACCGGATGCACGCCGAATGGGGCCGGATCGACGACGCCACCGCCGGCCGGCTGAACGCGGTCCGCGCCACCGGCAACCGGGTGATCGCGGTCGGCACCACCTCGCTCCGCCTGCTCGAGAGCGCGACCGGCGAGGACAGAGTCATCGCGCCGTTCGACGGCGACACCGCGATCTTCATCACCCCCGGCTACCGCTTCCGCGCGATCGACGGGCTGATGACCAACTTCCATCTGCCGCGATCGACGCTGTTCATGCTGGTATCGGCATTGATGGGCACCGACCGGATGCAGGCGGCCTATGCGCATGCCATCGCGGCGGATTATCGCTTCTACTCTTACGGCGATGCGTCGCTGCTCCTGCCCGGAACGTCCCGATGATCGTCCTCGCGCTTCTTCTCCAGGCCGCCTCGCCGCCCGCCGATCCCGACATCCTCGTCACCGCGCCGCCCAAGCCGTTCGCACAGACGCCAGCCACGATGGTGGTCGAGCCGGTGGCGATGATGATGGCCACCTTCGACGCCGATGGCGACGGCGAGACGACGCGTAGCGAGATGATCGCGGGCGTGCGCCGCTCGTACGAGGCGATCGATACCGCCAGGAAAGGGTCGATCGGCTATTTCCAGTTCGCCGACTGGGCGCTGAAATGGCTGGGGGATCGCAATGCGCTGCCCAGCCCGTTCGATGTCGACCGCGACGGCGACAACCGCATCACCCTCGACGAGTTGCAGGCGCATTTCGCCAAGCTGTTCTCGCGCTTCGACCGCAATCGCGACGGTGCGATCGACCGGGCGGAGACGCTGACGATCCGCACGGCGCCGGCCGATGCCAACGGGCCGACCGCCCCACGCCCGCCCTTTGGCGAGAAGCGGAAGAAGGATCGGAAGTGACGACGCCCCCGCGCTTTGCCTTCGCCATCGCCGCGACCGACGGCGCCGCGCGCACCGGTACGATCGCGATGGAACGCGGCGTCATCCGCACCCCCGCGTTCATGCCGGTCGGCACCGCCGCCACCGTCAAGGCGATGAAACCCGGTGACGTCGCCGCCGCGGGCGCCGACATCATCCTCGGCAACACCTATCACCTGATGCTGCGCCCCGGCGCGGAGCGGGTCGCCCGGCTGGGCGGCCTGCACGATTTCATGGGATGGGATCGTCCGATCCTGACCGATTCGGGCGGCTATCAGGTGATGAGCCTGTCCGAACTGACCAAGCGCTCCGAAGAGGGCGTCGCGTTCAAGTCGCATCTCGACGGCACGCGTCACCTGCTGTCGCCCGAACGCTCGATCGAGATCCAGCGGCTGCTCGGCTCGAACATCGTCATGGCCTTCGACGAACTGGTGCCGACCACCTCGACGCGCGACGTACAGGCGGCGGCGATGGAACGCTCGATGCGCTGGGCGAAGCGGTCGCGCGCTGCGTTCGACGGCGGCGGCGACCATGCCGCACGCAACGCGATCTTCGGCATCCAGCAGGGGGCTCTGGACCAGGGTCTGCGCCGGGCGTCGGCCGACGCGCTGATCGATATCGGATTCGACGGCTATGCGGTCGGCGGCCTCGCGGTCGGAGAGGGACAGGAGGCGATGTTCGCCTGCCTCGACTATGCGCCGGGGCAGCTGCCCGCCGACCGGCCCCGCTATCTGATGGGCGTCGGCAAGCCGACCGATATCGTCGGCGCGGTCGAGCGGGGTATCGACATGTTCGACTGCGTCCTGCCGACCCGCTCGGGCCGCACCGGCCAGGCGTTCACGCGCGAGGGGCCGATCAACCTGCGCAACGCCCGCTTCGCCGAGGACCAGTCGCCGCTCGATCCCGCCTGCGGCTGCCCGATCTGCGCGACGTGGAGCCGTGCCTATCTCCACCATCTCGTCCGGGCGGGTGAGATTCTCGGCGCGATGCTGATGACCGAACACAACATTCGCTTCTACCAGGCGTTGATGGCCGATCTGCGCACCGCCATCGCCGAGGGGCGGCTGACGGTGTACGCAAACGATTTCCGCACGCGCTACACGCGCGGCGGCACAGGAGAGACGAAGTGACCGACGCGACGACACCCCGCACCGACGACGATGCCCCGAACGAGATCCTTGCCACCGCCCGCGAGGTGAAGGAAAAGGCGCAGGCTGCCGCCGCCTCCGCGTCCGAGCAGGCGAAGCGCTGGCCGATCGGCCGCATCGGTCTTGGCGTCGGCATCGGCTCCGCCGCGGTCGCCGCCGCCGTGCTGTACGGCAACCGCAAGCGCGACGATAAGTGAGGCACCGCTTCACCGCGGTCGCCGCGCTGCTGGCAGGGGCCGCCCTGCCGGCCGCCGCTCAGACAACGGCCACGTCGACGTCGGCCACTGCGGTGAAGCCGATCGCGTTTACCGAGCGCACGCTTGCCAACGGGCTGCGCGTGTTCGCCATCCGCGACACGACGACGACCAACGTCTCGGTCCAGGTCTGGTACGGCGTCGGCGGGCGCGACGATCCGCGCGGCCGGTCGGGCTTCGCGCATCTGTTCGAACATCTGATGTTCAAGGCGACCCGCAATCTGGTGCCCGAGCAGATGGATCGCCTGACCGAGGATGTCGGCGGTTACAACAACGCGTCGACCAGCGACGATTACACCAATTATTACGAGGTAGTGCCCGCCAACCACCTCCGCCGGCTGCTGTTCGCGGAGGCCGACCGGATGGCCTCGCTGGTGGTCGAGCCGACCAGCTTCGCCTCCGAGCGCGACGTCGTGAAGGAGGAGTATCGCCAAGGCCTCGCGCGGCCGTACGGCAGCCTTTTCCAGACCTGGCTGCCCGCGATCAGCTATACCCGCGATCCCTATGCCCGCGGCGTGATCGGCGATGTCGCCAATCTGGATGCGGCGACGATCGACGACGTCCGCGCCTTCCATGCGACCTATTACCGGCCCGACAATGCCGTGCTGGTCGTCGCCGGCAACTTCGATCCGGCACAGCTCGACGCATGGGTCGACGAGTATTTCGCCGGGATCAGGCGCCCGGCGGGCACCGTCCCCCGTGTGTCGGTCGTCGAGCCGCCGCGCACCCGCGCGGTCAGCCGCACCGTCGCGGCGCCCAACACACCGCTGCCCGCTGTCCTCCTCAGCTGGCAGGCGCCGCCGATGAAGAGCGACGACGTGCCCGCCCTGTCGGTGCTCGACGCGATCCTGGCGACCGGCGAGAACTCGCGGCTGTACCGCAGCCTCGTCTATCGCGACCAGCTGGCGCAGACCGCCGCGACGTCGCTCGACCTGCGGGCCTCGACCGGCGTCTATGCGGTGTACGCGATCATGGCGGGCGGCAAGTCGGCCGCGGCCGGAGAGGCGGCGCTGCGCCGCGAGGTGGCGGCGCTGCGCGACGCGCCCGTCAGTGCGGCCGAGCTGGCGGAGGCGAAGAACGAACTCGTCACTGCCGCGCTACGCGAGCGCGAGACGGCGGAAGGCAAGGCCACAGTCCTCGCCGGCGACGTGATCCTGACCGGCGACCCGCGCACCAGCGAACGGCAACTGGCGGCACTCCAGCGCGTCACCGCCGCGGACGTCCAGCGCGTCGCCCGCCGCTACCTGACCGACGCCGGCTCCGCCGCGCTCCGCTACGTGCCGGCACCGGCCGGGGCGAAGGGCGACAGCCCTGCCCTCGCCCCCACCGTGCAGACCGCCGCACTGGTGCCGCCGCGCGACATCCCCGTCATCCGTCCGGCCGGTGCGGCCGATCGGATCGCCCCGCCCCCGCCCGCCGCCGCCATCGTTCCGGCCGCGCCCGCCATCGCCGAACAGGTCCTGCCCAACGGATTGCGGCTGATCACCGTCGAGCGGCACGACCTGCCGCTGGTCACCGCCCAGCTGGTCGCGGCCGGCGGCGGAGCGGCCGACCCGACCGGCCGTGCGGGCACCGCCAGCCTTGCCGCGACGCTGATGACGCGCGGCACCAACACCCGCTCGGCCACCGACATCGCGCGCGCGATCGAGGCGCTGGGCGGCAGCATCGGCAGCGCCGCCGATCGCGACGCCGCCTCGATCAGCATCGCGGTCACGTCCGACCGGCTCGCCGCCGCGCTGCCGATCCTGGCCGATGCCGCGACCCGCCCCGCCTTCGCGCCGGAGGAGATCGAGCGTGCCCGTGCGCAGGCGATCGACGCCGCCACCGTCAGCCTCACCGATGCGCCGCAGCTCGCCGGGCTGGTCGCCGGCCGCGCGGTGTTCGGCGCCGGCCCCTATGCCGCGCCGCTGGAAGGGACGCCGACCTCGCTGAAGGCGATCACCCGTGACGACATCGCCGCCGCCTATGCCACCGCCTGGCGTCCGCGCCAGGCGGCGCTTGTCGTGGTGGGCGACATAACCCCCGCCGATGCGATGCACCTGGCACAGGCCAGCTTCGGCGGATGGGATCCCGAAGAGGTCACCGGTCCGCAGACTCCCCGCGCCGATCAGCCGCGACCGCGCGTGATCGTCGTCGACATGGCCGATGCGGCACAGGCGGCCGTCGTCGTCGCCCGGCCGGGCGTCGCGCGCAGCGATCCGCGCTACTATCCGCTATCGCTCGGCAATACGGTGCTGGGCGGCGGCTTCTCGTCGCGCCTGAATCAGGAGATCCGGATCAAGCGCGGGCTGGCCTATGGCGCGTCGTCCACGATCCAGGCCCGGCGCCTGCCCGGCAGCATCGCCGCCCGCACCCAGACGAAGAACGCGACCGCCGACGAGGCGATCGGCCTCATCGTCGCGGAGATGACGCGGATGGGTGCCGCCGCCGTGCCGGTCGCCGAGCTCGACACGCGAAAGGCGGTGCTGGTCGGCGGCTTCGGCCGCACGGTCGAGACCAACGACGGCATGGCCTCGCTTCTGTCGGATTTCGTGGCGGAGGGCGTGCCGCTGGCCGAGATCGGGCAGTATCCCGCCCGCATCCAGTCGATCGATCCGGCGGCGGTGCAGACGGCCGCGGCCACGCTGTTCGATCCCGTGCCCGCCAGCATCGTCGTGGTCGGCGACGCCCGCCAGTTCCTGGCGCCGCTGAAGGCCCGTTATCCGCAGGTGGAGGTGATCGCCCATGCCACGCTCGACCTCGATCGGCCGGACCTGCGCAAGCCATGACATGAACACGGGGGCGCCTCGCGACGCCCCCGCTTGCTCACCGGTAACGGCGATCCTGACGGTCGTTCTTGTCCCACCGCACCCGCGCGCTCAGGGCGTCGTAGCGGCGATCCAGATCCCGGCGCTCCGACAGGTTCAGCCCGCCCGCGCGATAGCGCGACTCCAGCCGGCTCAGCTGGCGCAGCTCACCGGTCAGGCGGCGCGCCTCCGGCCGCGTCAGTCGGCCGGAGCGGATGCCCTGTTCGATCCGCTGGTCCAGATTGCCCTGGCGCTGCGCGATCGGCTGCCAGCCGCGCTGGGCGCTAGCGGTCGCCGGCATCGCGGCGGCAAGGCTCAGCAGGGCGGCGCTGAAGGTGATGGCTTTCATGATCGTCACTCCCATTACTCGGCCGGCGGTCCGGCCTGACACATCAGATAGGGGGCGGCTGTAACGGCGCTGTCGCGACCGGCCGGCGAATGTGTCGCCGATCGTGTCAGCCCGTCCGTCGCCGTTCAGGAACCGGTTCGGGGAACGCGAGGCGGCGGCGAGCGGTTGCTCCGGTCAGGAAGGAATACCCATGGACCCAATCAAGCCCACCACCGAGACGGACCGCCCGAACCTGTCGACCGAGCATCAGCGCGACGGCGATGCCCGCCGGCCCAGCGACACGCTGGACCGCGGCCAGCAGGAGGAGGAGCCCGAACAGGGCGAGACCATTCCGCGCAAATCCTCGCTCACCTGAACGCCTCCGGCCCCGCACCATCCGGCGCGGGGCCGTCGCGCATCAGCGGCAGCGGACGTTGTTGCGGTCGACCGCGCGTCCCGCCAGCGCCCCGCCGGCCGCGCCGAGCAGCGTGCCCAGCACTTCCGACCCGCCCGGCGCGATGATGTTGCCCAGCACGCCGCCGGCCACCCCGCCGACCAGCAGTCCGGTGGTGCCGTCCGGGCGGCGGCAGTAATAATTGCCGTTCTGCCCGCGATACACCCGGTCGCGACGCGACAGGCGGCGTTCGCGATAACGGCGATCGTCGACGTAATAACGGTCGGCGTAATAGCCGCCATACGCCGGATCGACGCGGTTATAATCGTAGGAGGAATAGCCGCGGTACCGCGGATCGCCACCGTAATTCCCCCCGGCGCAGCCGCCGGTCAGGGTCGCGGCCGCGACGGCCGCCAGAGTGAGGGGGGCGATGCGCATGGGGATTTCCTCTCCTGTTGTGTTCCAGAAAATCCCAATGCGCGAACCGCCCCCGAGTTGCTTCAGGTCAATTTCGCGTCGAGCGTGATCTCGGCGGTCAGCAGCTTCGAGATCGGGCAGTTCGCTTTCGCCTCCTGTGCGATCCGGTCGAACTCGGCCTGCTCAATCCCCGGCACGCTCGCGACCAGCGTCAGGTCCGATCGCGACACCTTGAACCCCTCGCCTTCCTTGTCCAGCTTCACCGCCGCCTTCGTCTCCAGCGTCCCGTCGGTATAGCCGGCGCCCGCCAGCGCGAACGACAGTGCCATGGTGAAGCAGCTGGCGTGAGCCGCGGCGACCAGCTCCTCGGGGTTGGTCCCCGGCTCGTCGCCGAACCGGGTGCCGAAGCCATAGGGATTGTCGCTCAGCACGCCCGACTGGGTGCTGACGTGGCCCTTCCCGTCCTTGCCCAAGCCGTCGTAGCGGGCGGATGCGGTGCGTGTCGTCATGGTCGGTTCCCCTTGCTGGCTGTTACTGGATGGTCGTGCCGCGATCCGCCGCCAGGCCTGGCGCCGGGACGGTCGCGGGACGCAGCGACTCGCGCATATCGGCGGGCACGGACGCGGTCGGATCGGGGCGGAAGGCATCGGGTGCGCGGTCTGCGGCACCCGGGCGCGGCCGGTCCAACGCAAGATCGGGGGCTGAATGCTCGGCCGGGTTAGCGCGCGTGCCGCGGCGGCTCAGCAGGATCGCGACGGCGGCGGCGCCCAGCCCGATCGCGGCAGCGCCGGCGGTCAGCAGGTTGACGCCCAGCGTCTTGGACCGGGTGTCGGTCGAAGCGCGCTTCCGGTTGGTCCGGCGCGCCGGCTTGCGTGTAGTGGCCATGGAAATCCTCGTTTGCTGGATTTCCGGCCCAACGGCTCGGGCGCGGCGGACGTTCCCGCCCGCGCCCGCGACCGGCGTCAGTCGGTGGTACGCGCCGCCTCGCGCCGCTCGCGCGCGGCCAGCGTCTGCTCGGCGCGCTCGGCCATCGCCGACCAGGCATTGGCGGCCCGCTCGGCCCGCTCGCGGACATTGCCCAGCACGGCGGACTCCGCATTGGCACGCTCGGCATCGGCACGGGCGCGGAAGAGAGTGGCTTCGGACATGGTCGGCTCCTGCGGGGAGGGTATGGGAATGGCGGCGACCCGTCGCCGGGCCGCCGCCGGTGCCGCACTCAGTCGGCGGGCTGCAGGTTCACCGCGGCCATCTTGCCACGGCGATCCTCTTCCAGCTCGTAACCGACGCGCTGGTTCTGGTTCAGCGTGATCATGCCCGCACGCTCGACGGCGGAGATGTGCACGAACGCATCGGTGCCGCCATTGTCGGGGGCGATGAAGCCATAACCCTTGTCGGCGTTGAAGAACTTGACGGTGCCGGTGATCTGGCCCTGGCTCATGATGACTTCCTTCTGGTTGGGGCCGGGCCCGACTGCCGGACCCAGCGGTGCATGGGAGGCAGGGAAAGAAGGAAGAAGGTGCCGCAAAGCGCCGAAGACCGTCGATGTGCGACTGTAGCGGCTGCAATGTGGGCCCGATTAGCCGACGGCGCAAGGGCACGCTGCCCGTCCACGCGCCCTGTCCCCGCCGCAGTGGCGGCGACCGGCAGGTCCGCGATGAAAGAATAGGTCGGGGCGACAGAGCCCCCATATCCTAAGGGTCGGTGATCTTTGCTATCGTCCTTGCACATCGGAGACGGGGCAGTGTTCATGGCCCTGCATGGATGCAGCAATCGAGCATCAACTCGGAGAAGCTGCCATCCCCCATAGCGGCACCCGAGCCTTGTCGAACTTAGGCTGACGCACTTTCACTGATCAAGCCATTGTCGCTCTCGAACGAATCTTGCGCGAGCATTTTGCGCAAGCGGACGTGAATGAGCCGGTGCTCGAGGATACGTCCAGATATCCACAAAAAGAAAAATACACCCATGACCGAGTAGGCGACTTTCATCGAAGGCTTTCGGTTGCGCTTGCCTTGTTCATCATCGCCCTTCTTTTTCTCGGGCTTCGGCGCACCAAGGAATTTGTCGATGGGGTTCATCGGCACATCCTCCGCCTTGATCTTCGATCTCCTCTTCGCTGCCTCTGCTTTGGCTTTGACGACCTCCGGCGGATTGCGCCACTTGTCCAAAGCGACACCAGCGCTACCGATCGCGAAGAAGAGCAACGGTGCCAGAAAACATGCCAGCATCGCGCGACTGATCAGATCGTAGTGCAGCATGCCACCAGACACACGAAGCGTCCCGCCATCGAAAACCGACATCTTGTCCTGTGGCAGCTGCTTCGTCTTGGTGAACGTCAACACATCGCCGTCGATGTGATACGTCGTGTTCTTTTCCTCGAACAATGGCCTCAGATCGTTCAGGGCCTGCGTGGCGGACTGGAACGGGTGGAGCGGCAGCCCCCCCTTCATCCGCCAGATCCAGTCGATATACGGAAGCTTCACGAGATCATCCTTTGCGTGCTCTACCGATCATCGTGCTCGGTCCCGTTGCGACGGGCATGTGGCTGGATGAGGAACCGAAGAGTTGCGACGGCATGAGCCGATCGATCGCCCGGTCACTCTGCAGGGGCGACGAGCAGGTCGTCACGCTCCCTGCGCGCCGCCCATTTCTGCTTAAGCGCCTTGTATGGCTCCGACACGGTGTAGTGCATCGTTTCCCAGATCGACATGCGCCGCCCGCCTTCCTGGCCCAGCAGTTCGGCCTCGCCGTCGCGGCAGGTACCGTGCATGCGATCGATGAAGATCCACGTGCCCGAGTAGTTGCTGCGGGTGCTCTCGTAATCCTGCGCATGGTGAAGGCTGTGGTGCTCGGTCGTGTTGAAGATCTTGAACCACCACCGGGGCGTGTTGAAGCGGATGTTGCAATGCTGATAGCCGCTCACCGCCAGCCCGAATGCACCCGCCAGCAACGCCGCACGGGGCAGGAAGTCGAAAAGACCACCGATGCCCAGACCGATGAGGAAAATCTCGATCGGGTTGCCGACGCTGCCCTTTTGAACGTTCAACTGCGTGACGTAATGATGAGGAGCGTGCGTGACCCAGAGCGGATACCAATTGTGCATCGCACGGTGCATCCAGTACTGGAAATAGTCTCCGATGAACGAAATCGCGAATGCCTGAAGCAGCAGAGGCAGCCCGATGAACCAGGCGAACTTGCTGATGTCGAATGTATCCTGGAACCAGGCGACGATCACGTCGCTGTTGATCGGCCCGAAGACGACCCTGACGAACATCATGCCCATCGCGACATAGAACACGTCGCAGGCCAGTTCCTTCCACGTATGCTGCCAGCTCTTGTAGCGAGGGCTGACCCATTCCATGCCGAGCATCATGAGCTTGACGCCGTAGCCGATCCACAGAGTGACGGACGGCTTGATCCATGCTGCCGGCGCATAATAATAGAATGCGACGACCAGGACCAGGAAAGCGGGCTGGAAATGGGTGAAGAACAGCTGCTTGGCCGGTCCACCCTCCACCCTTCCCAGATTGTCCAGCCCCACCGTGACCGGGGCGCTGACCATGTAGGACGGCTTCTCGGCCGCAACAGTTCCGCTCATGGCAATCTCTGCATGACAGGGTTGAAGTTCAGGTAAAGTACTCCCGTCTTTTATCTCACGGCCGCGATGCCGGCTTTACGTCGTTTAACGTAGAAGTCCGGCGGCCTGCGCCGCCGGGGTTCCGAGGGTTGGTCAATCCGACGGCGTCGCGCCCGGAGCCGGTCAGCTGTCTGCGCGGATGCCGAGATGCGATGGGGCAGGAAGTGCCTGCGCCCGGCGTAGTCGATCAGCCATGACGATCGCCTTGCCCGACGACGGGAAAACCGCCGTTCGCCACGGCAGGCAATTCAGCGTCCTACGTCAAACGACCCATATTGCGCCGGTGTCGCGCCACATAGCCTGACTGCTCACGCTAATGGAGCACGGGCCGCAAAGGCCGGCTGCAAGGCATCGGGGAGATGCCTGTCGAAGCGGGAAGCGCAAAAAATGGGGGCAAAAACAATGCAAAAGCGCACATCAATCAAGTTGCGACTGCTTTCGGCGACCTTCCTGGCCGGGGTGATGACGGCATCCGCGCAGGCGCAGACCGAGCCGCAGCAGGCCGCCGAGACCGCCGCCGACGATCCGCAGGGCGGAAACGAGATCATCGTCACCGGATCGCGGCGTGCGGTGTCGCTGCAGGACGTTCCGATCAACATCAGCGCTGTCGACGGAGAGTTGCTGCAAGCTAACCGGCTGGACGATGTCGGCGACCTCGGCCTGTACACTCCCGGCCTGACCGTGCCCGAAACCGGGCCGCGAACGGCCAACAGCATCGTCATGCGCGGCATCACGTCGGGGGGACCTGCCGGCACGAACCGCAGTACGGCGGTGGGCGTCTATCTGGGCGACATCCCGCTATACGTGGATTTCAAGTTTCTCGACATCAACCGCGTCGAGACCCTGCTGGGGCCGCAGGGCACCTTGTACGGCCTCGGCACCCTGGCGGGCGCGATCCGTTACATCCCCAACCGACCGAACTTCAGCCAGGCCCAGCTCGAGGCGCACACCCGTGTTTACGACGTCGCCCATTCGGATGGCGTCGGCACCGTGTTCGACGCGACGATCAACCTGCCGATCATCCGCGACAAGGTCGCGCTGCGCGTCACCGGTGGCAACTATATCGACCCGGGCTTCATGGATTCGCCGTTTCTGGTTCAGCAACTCGGCGTGTCCCTGCCTCAGCCGAACTTCAACGATCCCGCGGCGGTGGCCGCGAACCTACGCCGCGGGAAGGATCTGAACGACGAGCAGACCTATGCCGTTCGTGCGCAATTGGCCTTCGACTTCGGCTGGTTGCGGCCGACGTTCAGCTATATCCGACAGGATACCAAGACCCACGGCACGCAGGTCAATGGCGGCTTCGGTGCCAGATACACGCTGAACGAGAACGGCGTGCCGTTCCCCGATGGCCAATGCGTCTTCGCCAACTGCCGCGGCGTACTCGGCACCGGCAAGTACGAGAATGGTGGCCGCGTCGAGCAGCCGGCCCGCCGCAAGCTCGACCTTTTCGCCGCCGAAGTGGAAGTCGACCTGGGCGACATCGCGCAGCTGGTGTCCGCCACCGCCTACTCCAAGCAGAAGCTGCACAGCCAGGGCGACATCGCCGATCTGCTTCTCGATCTGGACTATGACTACGAACTGTTTCCGGCGTTCGCCGGTACGACCACGTCGGACAGCGATCCCAAGCAGTTCAACCAGGAACTGCGCCTCACCTCGACCCATGGCGGCCCGATCAACTGGAACCTGGGTGGCTTCTACAACCACTACAAGAGCTACACCTTCAGTGCCGAGCGAATCCCCGGCTTCCCCGAATTCGGCCGCGCCAATTCCACTGGTCGTGGCAGTCTGTACGGCACGCTCTATCAAGGGCTCGTCCGTCCCGACGGCCTGGAATACATCTCCTTCACCGACACTTATACGAAGGAGTATGCCGGCTTCGCCGAGGCTACCTGGCACATCACCTCGAAGCTGCAGGTCACCGGCGGCATCCGGTACTACAAGTACAAATCGTACATCTCGGGCGCGACCGACACGCCGTTGTTGGCGGGCGGTCGCCGGCGCACGCCCTATCCCCTGATCCAGTTCGATCCCTCGCGGATCCGCACCGGATCGACCAACGATGACGGCTTCGTCTACAAGGCCAATGCCAGCTATGCGTTCTCCCCGGATCTGCTCGTATACGGTACCTATTCGACCGGATACCGCATCGGCGGCGTCAACCGCGTCGCTCCCTGCATCATTCCGCTACCCGCCGGCCAGAATGTCTGCGCCCTGCCCAACGAGTTGGCATACGGTCCCGACAAGACATCAAATTACGAACTCGGCGTCCGCTTCAGCCTGTTCAATCGCATGCTGCAGGGCACGGTCGACGTTTACAATATCGACTGGACGAACCTGCAGCTGGGCAGCCAGACGGCGAACGGCGCCGTGGGCATCACCGCCAATGCCGGCGGCGCGCGCAGCCGCGGTGTCGAAGGCAGCCTGTCGCTCAATCTCGGCCGGTTCAACCTGTCGGGCAACTACACCTACCTCGATGCCAAACTGACCCAGGACGCGCCCGGCCTGATCGGCGGCATCAGCAACAACTTCAACATCGCGGGGGCCGGCGATGCGTTCGACGGCGATCGGCTGCCGGGCTCGTCCAGGCATGCCGGATCGGTCACCGCGACCTATACGGTGCCGTTGCCGAGCGGCGACGACCTGAACTTCGTGTGGAGTACCGCCGCGCGCAGCAACACCTATTCGACGACCGGTCTGCGCGGCTATGGCGAGGTGATCCCAGGCTATTCCACCAGCCGCACCGCGGTGACCTACAAGACGAAGGCTTGGGAAGCGTCGCTGTTCGCCAACAACGTCTTCGACAAATATGCCGTGTCCAGCGTCTCGAACGATTACACGCTGGCTCGCGCCAATGACGGCGTGCTGATCCGCTCCTATGGTTTCGGGGTGATCCAGCCGCGCAGCATCGGCGTGGAGATGCGCTTCCACTATTGACGCGATCCGGTTCGGCGCCACCCGCTTTGTGGGTGGCGCCGACAGGTTGTGGCCGCCCGCCCCGCCCAATCCATTCGGCCTGCCTCAGGGGTTGGACGTCGCGTCAGCCTGTGTCGATGCCCTGAGCCTCGAAGAAGCGACGTACCGGCGCCATCGCCTCGGCATGGACCCGCCAGCGGCCGACCGCATCGGCGTTGATCGGCCGTCGGACCTGCGCGGCGCTGGGCGTGGCGACGGCCGCCCGGTTCTCGTGAAAGGCGAGCGTCCGCGCATCCCAGGCCAGGTCGCAGTGCTGCAACAGTCGCCGCGTCTCCCCCTCCTGATCAGCGACGAGCGCCTCGTAGCCGAGTTCGAGGATGCGCCCGGGAAACCGTCGTTGCCAGAACGCCATCAGCCGATCGAACCGCGCGAAATACCGCGCGCTGTCCATCAGGTCGTTCGAATAGAAGTAATAGGACGAACTGAGGGCGAACAGGTTCTTGTAGTTGCTCCACACCGTGTCCATCGGATGGCGGCGCAGGCAGACGATCCGCGCGTCGGGCAAAGCGTGGAGGATGTGCCCGATATACAGGAAGTTCGCCGGCAGCTTGTCGACGAAGCGCTCCTTGCCGGTCGGCCAGTGCGGGATGGCACGCTCCATGTAGCGCTCGCCGAGTAGCGCGGGATCCGTGTTCAGCGACGCACTGATCGTATCGGCGTCGACGACGATCCGCGACCGGGTGGCTGCCGCTTCCTTCACCGCCAACGGCATCGCCTGCAGCTCACCGGCCGAGCCCACTTCGGGATGGGAGGACAAAATGCGGTCGACCAGCGTCGTCCCGGTCCGCGGCATGCCGACCACGAAGATCGGTGCCGGCCCGGAGAAACCCGCGCCCGGGAGAACATCGGCGCCGAACCCCGCCTTGATCGCGTCGAACAACGCCGCGTCGCTCGCGAAATCATAGCCGAGATGGCGTTTGCGGGCATCGTTGGCGTCGGCCAGCTGAGCATAGGCCTCTGCGTCGAGGCCCATGTCCTCCAACTCCTTCGCGAGTGCGTAGCGGATGCGCATCTCGTCGAGCTTGTCGGTCGTTTCCGCCAGCACCGCCCGCAACCGGTCGACATGGTTGTCGGTCGCAGTGTGGCGTTTCAGGATGGCGAGCGCGTAATGCGCACGCGCATGCTTCGGCTCGCGTGCCAGCAGAGCCTCGTAATGCTCCTGTGCCGCCGCGACGCGCCCGGTGAACCCGCATGCCGCCGCGAGATTGAAGCGGAAGCCCGCATTCTCGGGCGCCTGGTCGACGGCCGCCTTGAACGGGCCGTACGATCCCTCGTGATCGCCCAGCCGCGCCAGCACGCAGCCGATAGTATCCAGGCTGTGGGCATCGTCCACCCCCGACGCGAGCGCGGCCCGGGCGATACGTCCCGCCTCCCCGTCGCGTCGTCCCAGGCTGAGCAGCCGCGCATATTGGGCGAGGCGCCGGGGCGTCGGCATCGACGCGACGGCTCGCTGCACCAGAGGCAGCCCCTTCGAGACGCGGCCGGCAGCCGCTTCTGCCAGGCCAAGCAGGTACCAGCTGTCGGGAAGATCGGGCCGCCGTTGATACAGAGCCATGGCCAGGGCGGCAGCGTGAGCGGCGTCACCCCGGTCGAGCGCCGCCTCCGCCGCCTTGATCGTCGCTTCGTCGGTCATGCGTACCGGTCATTCCATCCTGAGCGTCGCGCCGTTCTGCGGCGTGTCGGCGCCAAGCACAATCGGACGACTTCCGCCCGCAAGCCTGCCGGTATCACGATACGCAAGCCAGCCTACCGCGCGGGACGCGGCGGCCGCGGGTAGACGATGAAATCCGCGTGCCGATCGATGACTGGCGGCACAGCGGCATCGGCGAGCGCTTTCGACAGCTCGCCGATCACCTCCGGCGCTAGCGGCAGATCGTGTTCCGACGGGTGGCTTGCCGCGCGCATCGGGAAATCCTGTCCGGGCAACCGGGTCATCTCGATGTGCGCGCCAAGCAGCGCGCGGATCCGATGGCTGCGCGAGAAAGCGACGAGACGTTCGGTGCTGTCGCGATACTCGGCGAACCGCTCGGTCGGGACATACAGCCGCCCTGGATAGAGCATGTCGCCCGAGAACAGCAGCTGCGTCGCCGGATCGTAGATCATGATGTGCGAGGGCTCGTGCCCCGGCGTAGGGATGACCTGAAGCACGCGCCCGCCCAGATCGTAGCGGCCCGCGCCCCGCGGCCAATCGGCGATGCCGAAGAAGGCGGCGACCTGATCCGCCGCAAGGCCGACGACGACCGTGCCGGGTCGGTCGCGGAATTCCGCATCGCCCGCATGATGGTCGCCATGCCCGTGCGAGTGCGCGACGACGAGCGACAGCGGGCGCCCACCGTGATGCTGTCGCCAATCGGCGATCAACCGGTCGACCGTTGGCCGAACGCTGAGCCCGCCCGCCCCCGTGTCGAGCAACAATGCACGATCGCGACCGAACAGCAGGTACAGGAACGGCGCCTCGAAATTGGTCAGGACCGACTGCCTGATCACGGCGGTGTCGCTGTCGATCATCTGGACCTGCAGCGTCGGCTCGCCGGCGGCGGTGCCGTCGATCCAGTGATCGAAGCGCGGCGGCGTCGCAGCGACCGGCGGCGCCATGATCAGAGAGGCGGTGGCAACGGCGCGCAGGGCAAGCCGCCCACGCCCCGCCGCGCGCCACCGGCGACTGCCGCTATCGGGTGCCTGTTCCAGCTGCGATCCGGTCAACGACCTGGTACCTTCCTTGGCCGGATCGACGACGATCGTCCGGCCGGACGACGGTGCCGCCGCTCAATCCTGCGGAGCGATGACGATGCGGACCCCGTCCAGCGCCTCGCCGGCCCTGACCTGGCAGGACAGGCGCGAGGTGCTGCGGCGGTGCGCAGAGCTGTCGAGCAGTTCGTCTTCGTCCGGCGACATTGCCGGCAGCCGTTCGAACGCGCCATCCTCGACATAGACATGGCAGGTCGCGCACGAGCAGAAGCCTCCGCACAGCGCGAAACTGTCCTGGATGTCGGCATCGCGGATGCGCTCCATCACCGTTGCGGCGGCATCCGCCGTCAGGACGTGCGCGTCGCCTGAGCGATCGATTACTTTGAATTCGGACATGATTGTTCCTGTTTCTCGACGAGCGCCGGCGCTTCGATCGCGACCCTGCGGGAGATGAAGTGACGGGTTCGTCAGGCTATTTGCGTGGACTGCAATCCGCCGGCAGCGTCTTCAGCGGAATGCGCGACACGGTGCCGGCACGCAGATTGGTCAGCCAGACGGCGCCGTGCCCGACGTTGAGCGAATCGCCACCCTCGCCCTTCCACTGGCAGAGAGGCGTGCCGGTTCTCGCGTCCGTGGCGGTCAGCGGCGTCTTCATCATGGTTGTCCACACGCGGCCACCGAAGAACGCCACATCGCCGCCATGACCGGGAGTCTCCAGCGGCTGGACGGTCGCCACGCGACGCACCGTGTCGATGCGGCTCAGCGTGCCGTCACCCTGATTCAGCGTCCACACCGCGCCCGCCCCCGCGGCGGTAAAGCGCGGATTGGGGCCAACGGCGATGCTGGTCGCGACGGCATCGGTCCGGGGATCGACGACCGAGACCTCCGCCCCCTCGACGCGGGTGACCCAGAGCATGCCGTCACTGAACACCGGATTGTAGGATCCGGCGGGCAACCGGATGACGCGCAGCACCGCGCCCGTCGCGGGATCGATCCGCGCGAGTGACCCTTCCTTGTCGGTGACGAGCCAGATGCTGCCCGCGCCGATCGCGATGCTGCCTTCACCGGCCGGCGGCCCGACAGGGAACACGCCGGTCACGCGCCGGGTCTTCAGATCGACCCTCGCGAGTTGTGGCGTCTCCCCACACAGGGGGATCCAGACGCTTTGTCGATCGGTGGCCAGCCCTGCGCAAGGCCGACCGGGCAACTCGACCGTATGGACCGCATTCGTCCTGGGATCGATCTCGTTGACGGCATTCGGCCCCGTACTGCCGACCCACACCTTCTTCGGGGTGATCGTCACCCAATCGGCGGTCTTGCCGACCTTGATGGTCGCCGAGATCGGAAGCGCGGTCATCGGCATCGAGACGGGCGGGCGCCCGCCGGCGGAACTATCGGTGGCTGTCTGCGCATCGACCGTGGAGCAAAGTGGCGCGGTCAGGAAAAGCGCGGCGCCCCACGCCGTCGCTGACCGGTATCGACGCAGACGAGACCCGCTCAAGATTGTCGCTCCTGGATCAAGAAAGAATGGACGATCGTCGTCCCGTCGACGGCTGCGCAGCCCTGCGTGCGCCGCGGGGAGCATCGAACCATATCGGCGCCGGCTGCCGGCCCCGTCCTGTCGCCGTGCATCAACGACGAAGGTCGACGTTCAGGAACGCCAGTTCCGTCGTATGGCCGAAGACACCGATCGGCAGCGCCGCCTGCGTCGCGCGACCATTCTGTCCGCCGACCGCCACCGCGATAGAGCGCGCGGCCGGTGCCGACCATTGACGGACGACCTGCAACGGCAGCGTGACATGCCACCGCCGCCCGCCGACGGCGGTGACCTCGTGCTGCTCCACCCATATGGGCGCGGCGGGATCGGGGCGGTGGCCGCTGATCCGCATGCAGGTCTGCTCTCCGCAGCGGCGAAGCTTGACGGACGCATCGATGTCCTCGCTCGCGGCCGATGCCGAAGCGGCCAGGAAAGCGGTGGCGGCGATGACGCCGAGCCCTCGAATATACAGCCTGATCATGCGGCAAGGATCGGAGAAGTCACTGCAACGCCCTATACGGCGTTTGACGTAGGTCGACGGATCGCCGCGTTCTTGGTCGCCAATCGTGGCGTAGAGGCACGGTGGAAGATGCGGCGTGCATGCCATCAACTTGCACGAATATGGTCGGGCCGGACTCTTTGTGTCCTCCGGCCGGGTCGTTTCGACCTAATGGTGCGTTGTCTTCACCGAGGCGATGGATTATCGCGCGCGGAATGCGCCTCTCAGAGCGCTTTAGACAACGTAGGAGATGAGAATGCTGAAAGTAGCTGGTGCGGCGCTTGCCGCGTGCCTGATAACACCGGCTCTGTGCGCCGCTCCCGTGGCCAATCCGCTGGTGAAGAGCAGCACCGTGTTGAAGCTCGATGGTCTGGATCTGGCGACCCCGCAGGGGCAGCGCGTTCTGGCGATCCGGATGAACCAGGCAGCCCGCGACGTGTGCGGCAGCGGGCTCGAGACGATCCATCTGGCGGCCGGCGCGCAGAGCCGCACTTGCCAGTCCGACGTGAAGGCCGACATCCGGTCGCGGATCGAGCAGCGGACGGCGGGCACCGCGCCGGCTTCGGTGATGCTGGCCGCCCGATAAGATCGGGATGGTGACGGGGTTCGGCGGCTTAACCGCTGGACCCACTCGGCATGGTAAGGTTCACAGTTATGGACCGCTGCCGTCAGGTGGCGGCTTTTTCGCGTCTGCTGCCCAAGCTGGACTGATGATGCAACGCAGCATAGGCTACGCTCCGGATTGACCCGGCATTCGTCAGGAGCGACGCGATTTGGTGGAACGTGCGGTCCTGCCCGATAAGACCTTCGCCAGTCGGGTAGACTGGAACCTGCTACGAACGTTCGTCGAAATCGTTCGCGCTGGTGGCGTCGGCGCCGCGGCGCGGAAGATGAACCGCCAGCAGCCGAGTATCAGCGCGGCGCTGAAGCGGCTGGAGGATCAGGTCGGGACCCAGCTCCTGCACCGGACATCGACCGGGGTGCAGATGACCGCCGCAGGCGAGGCATTGATGAGCCTGTGCGAGGAGATGCTGGAAACCGCGCGGATGGTACCGCACCAGATCGCGCAGGCCACCCACCGCGTCAAAGGCATCGTCCGCGTCCAGATCATCTCTGCCATCATCTCGCGCGAGCTCGACGATGCCATCGCCAGCTTTCATCGCCGCAATCCGGATATCCAGATCGAGCTGCGGGTGTCGCCGTGGCGCGCGGTGCTCGACGCACTGGAGCGCGGCGATGTCGAGATCGGCATCGGCTATGACAGCGGTGCGCGTCGCGGGCTTACCTACGAACCGCTCTTCATCGAGCGGCAGCAGGTGTACTGCCACCGCGACCACCCCCTGTTCGGCCATCGCGTCTCCCGTCTGGGCGAGCTGCGCGACGAAGGGTTCGTCCTGACCGGCGAGGATGAGCTAGAGACCATCACGCGCCTGCGCCGGCGGTATCGGCTGGGCAGCAAGGTCAATGGCGTGACCGGGGACGTCAACGAGGCACTGCGCCTCATCACCCTCGGTGTCGGCATCGGCTTCCTGCCAGTCCTCGCCGCCACCGACGCGGTGTCGAAAGGACGGCTGTGGCCGCTGCTGCACACCGACACGGAGCCATCCTACGACATCTTCCTGCTCTCTCGCGCCGAGCCATCCCGCGACACGGCATCGCAGCTGTTCCTCGACGAGGTGCTGCGTCGCATCCGTGCGCAATCGGGTTCATAGATATGGTCTATGCCTTCCATCGATAATTCCGTACTTCATCGATGCCCCTCGCTCTGACAGGTTTCCAACTGTCAGGAGGTCACCATGAAGTTCTACGGGCGGACAAGGCTTTGCGGATGCCGCACACGTTCGGTGCACGGGGTGCGGGATCCTTCGCCTGATGCCGGCGCACGAGCGATTCTGGCCAACCATCGTTCCTGCCGCCGGGGAGCACGCTAGATGCGTCGCGCTCGCGCGCTGCTCACGACCGGGCTGATCGCCGCCTGTCTGGGGCTCGCCGCCTGCGGTTCGGGGCCGGCATCGTCGCAGAACGAAGCGGCCGACGTGAAGAAGGATTTCAGCATCGGCTGGTCGATCTATGCCGGCTGGATGCCATGGCCGTACGCGCAACAGGCCGGCATCGTGAAGAAATGGGCGGATAAATACGGCATCGATATCCGCTTCGTTCAGGTCAACGACTATGTCGAGTCGGTCAACCAGTACGCCGCCGGCAAGCTCGACGGCGTCACATCGACCACGATGGATGCCCTGACGATTCCCGCCGCCGGCGGGCGGGACACGACAGTCCTGATCATCGGCGACTATTCGGACGGCAACGACGGCATCATCCTGAAGAACGGCCGCACGCTGGCCGACATCAAGGGACGGTCGGTCAACCTGGTCGAATTGTCCGTATCCAATTACCTTCTGGCGCGCGGGCTGGAACTGTCGGGCATGAAATTGTCGGACGTGAAGATCGTGAACACGGGCGATGCCGACATCGTCGGCGCCTTTGCCTCGCCCGCGGTCACCGCCGTCGCGACGTGGAACCCCCAGCTGGCGACGCTGCGTGAGATGCCGGGGGCGACCGAAGTGTTCGACAGCTCGCGCATCCCCAACGAGATCCTCGATACGCTGAACGTCAGCACGGCGACGCTGAAGGCGAACCCCAATCTCGGCAAGGCGCTGGTCGGCATCTGGTACGAAACGATGGCGGTCATGCAGCGGCAGGATGCCACCGGTCAGGCCGCGCGTGCTGCCATGGCGAAGCTGGCCGGTACCACGCCCGCCAGCTTCGACGGACAGTTGAAGACGACGCATCTGTACGCCCAGGCCAGGGATGCGGCGGCCTATGCCGAAAACCCCGACCTTGTGCGCGTGACCGACCGGGTCCGTGAATTCAGCTTCGCCCATCGACTGTTCGGGCCGACCGCGACGTCGGTCGACACCATCGGCATCTCGTTCAACGGCAAGCAGACGCTGGGCGATCCGAACAACGTCAAGCTGCGGTTCGACTCGAGCTACATGAAGGCTGCCGCCGAAGGGAAATTATAGCGGGCGGCGCCATCCCGATGAGCCGACCGAACCGCGATGCCCGCCGGGCAGCATGCCGCGCAAACACAGCGATCGTTGCAAGGGATCGAAGATGATGAACGCGACCAGCGCAGCATTTGGCGACGCGAAGACCCGCGCTGCTGCCCGGACGATCGGTGAACCGCAAGCATTCGCCGTGCGCGGTTCCACTCCGCCGCGCCGCACCGATATCGGTCGGCAGCAACCGTGACCCGACTGGTCAACATCCGCGGTACGCAGGGCACACGCATCCTGCTCGGTGCGCTGCCGATCCTGGCGCTCGTCCTGCTGTATCTGCTCGCGTCAGAGATCCGCCACGCAGACAATCCGTCCGACAAGGTTCTCCCGACCTTTGCTGCGATGGGGCAGGCGATCGTCATCCTGGTGACCGATCGCGACCCCGGCACCGATCGCATCGTCCTGATCGCCGATACGCTGGCGAGCCTCTACCGCCTTGGCTACGGACTCGGGATCGCGACGGCGACGGCGCTCTTCCTCGGGCTCCTGCTGGGGATGATCCCGCTGGCCCGCGCCACGCTCGCCCCGCTGATCGCCGTCATCGCCGTCATTCCGCCGCTGGCGGTGTTGCCGATCCTGTTCATCGTCCTCGGTCTGGACGAGGCATCGAAGATCGCGCTGATCGCGCTCGGCATCGCTCCCTTCATGACCCGCGATATGGCCGGGTTCGTCGCGGCGCTTCCCACCGAGCAGATGGCCAAGGCGCAGACGCTGGGGGCGAGCAGCTGGCAATTGGCGCTGCGGGTCGCCCTGCCCCAGTTGATGCCACGCCTGATCCAGAACCTTCGACTGTCGCTCGGGCCGGCCTGGGTGTTCCTGATCGCGTCGGAGGCGGTCGCCGCCGATGTCGGGCTCGGCTACCGCATCTTCCTGGTGCGTCGCTACTTCGCGATGGACATCATCCTGCCCTACGTCGCCTGGATCTCGCTGCTGGCGATCCTCGCCGACGCACTGCTGCAGTTCGTCAGCCGGCGTGGCTTCCCCTGGGCGTTCGGAGCCGGCCGGTGAGCGCGCTCGTCGAACTCCGCAACGTCTGGGTCGAATATGGCGACAAGGTCGTGCTCGAGCGGGTGTCCCTCGACCTCGAGGAGGGTAGTTTCGTCGCGGTCGTCGGGCCTTCGGGGGCAGGCAAGAGTACGCTGCTTCGGCTGATCCTGGGTCAGGAGGGACCGAGTCGCGGCGAGGTCCTGCTGGACGGCAGGCCGATGCGGGCGGAATGCGACGCGGATCGCGGCGTGGTGTTCCAGCGCTATTCGGTGTTCCCGCATCTGACCGCGCTTCGCAACGTCATGTTCGGGCTGGAATGCGGACAGGCACCGTTCACCGCGCGGCTGTTCGGCGCGCGTCGACGCGCCGCGCGCGACGAAGCGGCCGAGATGCTGGCCGCCGTCGGCCTCGAGCACAGCATGGACGTCTATCCGGCGCAAATGTCGGGCGGGATGCAGCAGCGGCTCGCGATCGCCCAGGCCCTCGTCAAACATCCGCGCATCCTGCTCCTCGACGAGCCGTTCGGGGCGCTGGACCCGCGGACCCGTCTCGACATGCACGCGCTCGTCTCACGCCTGTGGCGGGAACGCGGGCTGACCATCCTGATGGTCACCCACGACATCGGGGAGGCCTTCAAGCTCGGCACCCGCGTGCTGGCGTTCGACAAGGGCCGGAACGACCCGCAGGCACCGCACCGCTACGGATCGGTCGTCGTGTCGGACATCGACCTGACCGGCCTGTCGCCGGCCATGCGCCGGGCTGCCGTGCCGCCCGGTCTTCTACCTGATGATGAGGAAGCGATGACGCAGAAGGACGCCACGGCATGACGAGCAGCACGGCCAATCCCAACGCCGCCCGCCATCATGCCCGCGCGATGGACGGTACCGTCGTCGAGGCGATGCCCGTTCTCCCGCCCCGCGCCGACGATCTGCCGGCAGGGGTCGCCGCATCCGACCTGCTGTGGGAAGAGACGATCGCGCCCGGCGGCTATGCCACCCGGCGTCTCTCGCGGGGATCGCGCCTGCGCCTGATCGACCTGAGCGGGGATGCATGCGCCTCGCTCCTGATCTTCAACGCCGAGATGCCGAGCGAGCGGCTGAACGTCGCCGACACCGTCAAGGTGCAGTGGAACGCCTATCTCGGCCAGGGCAAGCTGCTGCTGTCCGACATGGGGCGCGTGCTGATGAGCCTGGTCGAGGACGACGCCGGCACGCACGACTGCTTCTGCGGCACCACGAACGCGACGCTCAGCACGGCGAAATACGGTCGCGACGGGGGCACGACGGCGTATTTCGCGAACGGCCGCGACCGGTTCCTGCTGGGCGTGGCGAAGCACGGGCTCGGCCGGCGCGACGTCCATCCATGCGTGAACCTGTTCAAGGGTGCCCGGATCGGGGACGACGGCACGATCATCCCGCAGGTCGGGCCCTTCGATCCGGGCCGCAAGGTCGTGCTGCGCGCCGACATGGACGTGATCGTCGTCATCGCCAACTGCCCGCACGTCATGGACCCGCGCCCCGCATGGACGGTGACGCCCCTACGCCTGACCGCCTGGCGCGGCCCGTCCGCGCCCGACGACGATCCGATCCGCGGCGCCACGCCCGAGGGTCGACGCGCCTACGCCAATGTCGACGACTATTACCGTCGCTGAAAGGAACCCTTCCTTGCTCGCAGATCCCCATCTCGACAGTCTTCCCGGCGCGGTCCTGCACGACACGGTCGTCCCCGCCTGCCGGCCATGGACCCACCGCGTCCGCGCCGGCGAGACGCTGCGCGTCGTCGACCTGGAGGGCAATCAGGCGGTCGACCTGCTGATCTACGCCGATGCCGACGACAGCGAACGCTACAGCGCGCAGGACACGGTGGCTGCGCAGGGCAACCTGTTCCTCCGCGAAGGCAGCGTGCTGCGCTCCAACGAAGGGCGTGCGATGATGACGATCGTCGCGACCTCCGTCGCCTATCACGACACGATCGGGGGTGCCTGCTCGGTCGAATCAAATACGCTGCGCTACGGCCATCACACCAAGTCGCAGCATGCCTGCGTCGAGAACTATCTGGAGGCTAGCCTGCCCGAGGGACGGACCAAGCGCGACATCGTCTCGAACATCAACCTGTTCATGAACGTCCCCGTCGAGGCAGACGGCGCGCTCGGGATCGTCGACGGGATCTCCGCTCCCGGGCTGACCGTCGATCTTCGGGCGGAGATGGATGTCCGCATCCTGGTGTCGAACTGTCCGCAGATCAACAATCCCTGCAACGGCTTCGATCCCACTCCCGTCCGGATGATCGTGTCGGCATGACGTTCGGGACCGTCCTGATCGCGAACCGTGGCGCGATCGCGTGCCGCATCATCCGTACCCTGCGCCCGATGGGCATCCGCTCGGTCGCGGTGTTCAGCGACGCCGACGCCGGCTCCGCGCATGTCGCGCAGGCCGATGTGGCGGTGCGGATCGGTCCCGCGCCGGCGGCCGAGAGCTATCTCGACGTCGAGGCGATCCTGGCCGCCGCCGAGGCCCACGGTGTCGATGCGATCCATCCCGGCTACGGCTTCCTGTCCGAGAATACCGCGTTTGCCGAGGCGTGCGCAGCCCGCGGGATCGCGTTCATCGGACCGACCCCGGCCAACATCCGCGCGTTCGGGTTGAAGCACACTGCCCGCGATCTGGCCGCGGCGCAGGGCGTCCCGCTCGCCCCCGGCACCGACCTGCTTTCCGACGAAGAGGCCGCAGTCGAAGCCGCCGCGCGGATCGGCTACCCCGTCATCCTGAAGGCCACGGCCGGCGGTGGCGGTATCGGCATGAAGATCTGCACGGACGACGCCGACGTGCGCGACGGCTTTGCCACCGTCGCGCGGCTCGGCGCGGGCAATTTCGGCGACGGCGGGGTGTTCCTGGAGCGGTACGTCGCGCGTGCGCGCCACATCGAGGTGCAGGTGTTCGGCGACGGTGCCGGGCGCGTGGTGGCGCTCGGCGAGCGCGACTGTTCGCTGCAGCGACGCAACCAGAAGGTCGTGGAAGAAACGCCCGCCCCGCTGCTGCCCGACGCCACGCGCACCGCGTTGATCGATGCCGCGGTCCGGCTGACCTCGGCCGCGGCTTATCTGTCGGCCGGCACGGTCGAGTTCCTGTACGATGCCGAACGCGACGACTTCTTCTTCCTGGAGGTGAATACCCGGCTTCAGGTCGAGCATGGCGTGACCGAGCAGGTGACCGGCGTCGATCTGGTCGAATGGATGGTCCGCGCCGCCGCCGGCGACTTCGCTTTCCTCGACGGCTTCACGCCGCGGGCGAACGGTGCATCGATCCAGGTGCGGATCTATGCCGAGGACCCGGCGCAGGATTACCGGCCCAGCTCCGGCCGCCTGGTCGGCGTGACGTTTCCGGCGGGACCGCGCGTCGACACCTGGATCGCCGCCGGGACAGAGGTTTCCGCCTGGTACGACCCACTGCTCGCAAAGCTGATCGTCACCGCGTCGTCGCGCGAGGCGGCGATCGCCGCGTTGCAGGATGCGCTCGATAACTCGTCGATCGCCGGGATCGAGACCAATCTGGACTGGCTGCGCACCGTGGTGCGCGCGGAGGCGTTCACCTCGGGCCAGGTCTCGACCCGGATCCTCGCCCACAGTCCCTATACACCGCGAACCATCCGCGTGCTGGCAGGTGGTGCGTCGACGACGGTTCAGGATTATCCCGGGCGGCTCGGCCTGTGGGACGTCGGCGTGCCCCCTTCCGGTCCGATGGACATGCTGGCCTTTCGCCTCGGCAACCGGCTGCTCGGCAATGACGAGGGCGCCGCGGGGCTGGAGATCACGGCCGCCGGGCCGACGCTGTTGTTCAATACCGCCGCGCGCGTGTGCATGACCGGCGCCGACTTCCAGGCGACGCTCGACGGCATGCCGGTGCCTCCCTACGCACCGGTCGACATCGCCCCGGGGCAGATCCTGAAGGTCGGACGGGTGGCGGGCGCCGGCATGCGCGGCTACATTCTGGTGACCGGCGGGCTCGACGTACCGTCCTATCTCGGCAGCCGGAGTGCATTCACGCTCGGCGAATTCGGCGGCCATGCCGGACGCGCGGTGATGACCGGCGACACACTCCACCTCCCGGCCGCCGATCCCGGAACCGGTATGATCGCGCTGGCGCCGGCGGACCGCCCGGTGATCACCCGCGAGTGGTCGCTCGATGTGCTGTACGGGCCGCACGGCGCACCGGACTTCTTCACCGATGCCGACGTCGCGATGCTGCTCGAAACCGCGTGGAAGGTGCACTACAACTCCAACCGTACCGGCGTCCGCCTGCTCGGCCCCAAGCCGCAATGGGCACGCCGGGACGGTGGTGAGGCCGGGCTCCACCCCTCCAACATCCACGACAACGCCTATGCGATCGGCGCCGTCGACTTCACGGGCGACATGCCGATCATTTTGGGCCCCGACGGCCCGTCGCTGGGCGGGTTCGTGTGCCCGTTCGTCGTGGCGCAGGCCGATCTGTGGAAGATCGGCCAGCTCGCCCCGGGCGACAGCATCCGCTTCGTCCCCGTCGACTACACAGCCGCCGCGGCCGCGGAGCAGGCGCAGGATCGGCTGGTCGCAACCCTGTCCGGCCCGTCGCAGGAGGCTCGGCGAGATCGGGGCGAAGACCTCGGCTCGCCGATCCTGCACGCCATCACTGCACAGGGGGTCCGCCCTGCGGTCACCTACCGCCAGCAGGGCGACCGTAACCTGCTGGTCGAATACGGCCCGATCGTGCTCGATCTGGAGCTTCGCCTGCGCATCCATGCATTGATGCTGGAGATCGCGCAGTCCGGCCTGCCCGGTGTAATCGATGTCACCCCCGGCATCCGGTCGCTTCAGATCCATTACGACAGCCGGCAACTGCCGCAGGCCGATCTGATCGCGGCGCTGGTCCAGGCAGAGGAGCGGCTGGGCGGGCTGGACGATTTCGAGATCCCGTCGCGTACCATCCATCTGCCGCTGTCGTGGCGCGATCCCGCCATCTACCAGACGATCGACAAATACATGGAATCGGTGCGCGACGACGCACCGTGGTGCCCGGACAATATCGAGTTCATCCGTCGCGTGAACGGCCTCGACGATGTCGAGGACGTGAAACGCATCGTGTTCGACGCCGACTATCTGGTGCTTGGTCTGGGCGACGTCTATCTCGGCGCACCGGTCGCGACGCCGATCGATCCGCGCCACCGCCTCGTCACGACCAAATACAATCCCGCCCGCACCTGGACACCGCCCAACGTCGTCGGGATCGGCGGCGCCTATATGTGCATCTACGGCATGGAGGGTCCGGGCGGATACCAGCTGTTCGGCCGCACCATCCAGGTATGGAATTCGTGGCGACAGACCGATGCCTTTCGCGACGGCAAGCCATGGCTGCTGCGCTTCTTCGACCGGGTCCGCTTCTTCCCGGTCAGCCACGACGAGCTCACCGAATGGCGACGCGACTTCCCGCTCGGCCGGCGATCGATCGCGATCGAGGAGGGCGTGTTCCGGTTGTCCGAGTACCGCGCCTTCCTCGCCGACAATGCGGCATCGATCGGCGCCTTCCAGACGCAGCGCGAGGCTGCGTTCGCCGAGGAGCGCGCGGAGTGGGAGCGGAACGGCGAGTTCGACAGGGTCGCCGCGCTGACCGAGGACGTCGCGGGCGACGCCGCCGCTGCCGACATCGACCTGCCCGACGGATGCGAGCTGGTGGAGGCGCCCTTCGCAGGCAGCCTGTGGAAGCTGCTGGTCGCCGAGGGCACGCAGGTGACCGCCGGCGAGACGATCGCGATCATCGAGGCGATGAAGATGGAATCGATCGTGGCAAGTCCGGTCAGCGGCACCGTCCGCCGCATCTATGTGCACCAGCGCCAGTCGATCGCACCGGGTGCCCCGATGCTGGCAGTCGAGACGGCATGATGGACCGCTTCACCATCGCCGGGATCGCCACGGCGGTAACGGCTGGCGCCACCGATGCCGTATCCGTCGCGCGCGAGGCGCTGGCCCGCATCGCACGCTACGACACGGTTCAGCCGGCGGTCTGGATCACCCGCATCGCCGAGGCGGAGGTGCTGGTGGCGGCCGCGCGCGTCGACGAACGCATCGCCGCCGGCGAGACGCTGCCGCTGGCCGGCGTGCCGTTCGCGATCAAGGACAATCTGGATCTCGCCGGCGTTCCGACGACTGCGGCCTGCCCCGCGTTCGGCTACACGCCCGCGCGATCGGCGCACGTCGTCGAACGCCTGATCGCGGCCGGTGCCGTGCCGATGGGGAAGACCAACCTCGATCAGTTCGCCACCGGCCTGAACGGCACCCGCAGCCCCTATGGCGCGCCGGCCTGCGTCTATAATCGCGCCTATGTCAGCGGCGGCTCCAGCTCCGGATCGGCGGTCGCGGTCGCGGCCGGCCTCGTGGCATTCGCGCTGGGGACGGACACGGCGGGCTCGGGCCGGGTCCCCGCCGCGTTCAACGGACTGGTCGGGCTGAAGCCGACCAAGGGCCGGTGGAGCACGAGCGGGCTGGTACCCGCCTGCCGCTCGCTCGACTGCGTCACGGTGCTCGCCCACACGATCGCCGATGCCCGCGCGGTCGACCAGGTCGTCGCCGGCTTCGATCCAGCCGATCCCTATTCCCGATCGGGCGACGACAGGCCCGTGCATGCGGCGCGGATCGGCGTCCCCCACCCTGCGCAGAGGGCGTTTTTCGGCGATACCGCGTCGGAGCGATTGTACCACCAGGCGCTGGCGACGCTGGCCGCCGGCGGCGCCGAACTGATCGACATCGATCTGGCACCGCTCCGGGAGGCGGCGCTGTTGCTGTACAACGGCCCCTGGGTGGCGGAACGTACCGCCGCGGCCCAGCCTCTTCTCGACGCGGATCCGGGTGCGATCGATCCCACCGTGCGCGACATCATGGCGGGCGGCCGGAATGTCAGCGGCGTCGATGTCTTCCGCGGCCAGTACCGGCTCGCCGAGCTTCAGCGGATCGCCGACACCCTGTGGCAGTCGATCGACCTGATCGCGCTGCCGACCACGCCGACGATCTACCGGATCGCCGAAATGCGCGCCGCGCCGGTCGTCCTGAACAGCGTGCTCGGCGCCTACACCAACTTCGTCAATCTGCTGGACATGGCGGCCCTGGCGTTGCCCGCCGGCTGGCGGGACAATGGCACCGGGTTCGGCGTGACGCTGATCGGCCCGGCCTGGAGCGACGCCGGGCTGCTGACGGCCGGCGAGGCCTTTTGCGCCGCGCAGGCGACCACCGCGACCCCACCGATGGACACAGAGGGAAAAATGGAAACAGTAAAGCTCGCCGTCGTCGGCGCTCATCTCGAGAACATGCCGCTTCATTGGCAGCTGACGTCGCGCAATGCCCGCTTCGTCGCGGCAACCACCACCGCCTCGACCTACCGGCTATACGCGATGGCGAACACCACGCCGCCCAAGCCCGCGTTGATCCACGCGGCGGACGGGGCCGCGATCGCGGTCGAGGTCTACGAACTCGATGTCGCCGCGTTCGGCAGCTTCGTCGCCGAAGTGCCCGCGCCGCTCGCCATCGGCTCCGTCGTGCTTGCCGACGGGTCGACGGTGAAGGGCTTCGTCGCCGAGCCGCGCGCGGTCGATGGCGCCACCGATATCACTGCACTTGGCGGGTGGCGGCCCTATATCGCCGGGCTCGGTCAGCCGTGAACAGCCGCCTGTGACAGCCACCGACCCGCATCTTCCCACCGACAGCCGGGGCTCGGATGCCCCGTCGATGCTGGCGCGCCGGGTGCCGGACGCGGCTGATGGCGGGGAGCGGCGGACGGCGGAGGTGTCGGCGGCCGACATCGCCGAACTGCGGCGGGCGAAGGCGGCGGCGGAGGCCGCCAACGAGGCGAAATCGCGCTATCTGGCGGCGGTCAGTCACGAGATCCGCTCGCCGCTCAATGCCATCTACGGCTACGCGCAACTGCTGGAGCGGGGGGACGTCGTGACCACCGCGGAGGCGGGCGCGATGATCCGCCGGTCGGTCGATCATCTCACCAATCTGGCGGAGAGCCTGTTGGAGATATCGCACATCCAGAGCGGGGTGCTGAAGATCCAGTCGGATGCGGTCGACATCCGTGTCCTGCTCGAACAGGTCGTGTCGATGTTCCGGGCACAGGCGTTGGACAAGCGGCTGTACCTGCGCCTCAACCTGTGCGGCAATCTGCCCGCCGTCGTGAAGGCCGACGAGAAGCGCCTGCGGCAGATCCTGATCAATCTCACCTCGAATGCGATCAAATATACGGGGACCGGCGGCGTCGACATCGACGTCCGCTATCGCAGCCAGGTCGCCACGATCGAGGTCGTCGACACCGGCATCGGCATCGATCCGTCCGAGATCGAGCGGGTCTTCGAACCGTTCGAGCGGGGGCACTCGGCAGAGGCGCAGTCGCAGCCGGGGATCGGGCTGGGCCTGACGATCACGCGGGTTCTCGCATGGGTGCTGGGCGGTGAGATCGGCGTCACGCGCCGCCCCGAGGGGGGTAGCCGCTTCCAGCTGAAGCTGATGCTGCCACCGCTGTCGACCGCGACCGTGGACGACAGTCCTGCGCCGCGGATCGACAGCTATCAGGGCCCCCGCCGGACGATCATGATCGTCGAGGACGATCCGGCGCAGGCCACCGCCATGCAGGCGTTCCTGCGGTCGCTCGATTTCGCCGTGTTCTGCGCCGATACGGGCACGCGTGGCATCGAACTCGCCGCAGGGTGCAGGCCGGATCTGGTGCTGCTCGACGTCCAGATGCCCGGCATCGACGGCTGGGAAACCGCGCGGCGGCTCCGGCGCGCGCATGGATCGGCGCTGAAGATCGTCATGACATCGGCAAGCGCGGCATCGACGACCGAAGGCCAACGCGACGACGCGGACCACGACGCCTTCCTGGCCAAGCCGGTTCATTTCGATGCACTGCTCGCCGTCGTGCAGGCGCAGCTCGATCTGGAATGGAACGATGCGGCGATCGGCCGCCTGGTAGAGCAAGACCGGGCGACCGCCGCGGTTCCGCCGGGTGCCCGGCCCTATCTGCGACGGATCAGGGACTATGCGCGGATCGGCCATGTGCTCGGCGTCGAGCAGGAGCTTGCGGTGCTCGACCAGGCGGTGCCGGCGGCGGCGCCGTTCGTCCTCGTACTGAAGGAACTGGCGGCAAGCTTCGACTTCGGCTCTTTGATAAAGAAGATCGAAGATGCTGGAGAACGATAACTTCGAGGAGAGGCAGCCGACGATCCTCGTGGTCGACGATACGCCCGAATCGTTGCGGTTCCTGACGACGACGCTGGCGGTCGCCCGCATGACGGTGCTGATCGCGATGGATGGCCTGGCCGCGATCGATCTCCTGAAGCGGGTGACGCCCGATCTGATCCTGATGGACGCGATGATGCCCAAGCTCGACGGGTTCGAGGCGACCCGCCGGATCAAGGCCAATGCCCTGTACCAGCAACTGCCGATCATCTTCATGACCGGGCTGACCGCGACGGACGACGTCGTCCGCGCCTTCGATGCCGGCGGGGTCGATTATGTCAGCAAGCCGATCGTCGTCGAGGAACTGCTCGCCCGCATCCGGGTCCATCTGGCGCGCGCCCGGGTCGCGGACGGCAGCCAGCTGGCGCTCGATACCAGCGGTCGCCCGGCCCTCGCCGTCGACGTCTCGGGCAACCCGCTGTGGCTGACGCCGATGGCGAGTGAGATGATCGCGCGGTTGTTCCCCGAATGGATCGCGACGCCGGGCGGCTTGCCGGACCCGTTTCGGCTGGCGATCCAGCGCCTGCAGGGAGCGCCGCCCGCACCGGGGTCCAGCGTTACCATCGACACCGGTTCCAGTTCGCTGGAGGCGATCTTCCTGCGCCGCACGGCGGCCAATCACTGGCTGTTTCGCCTGCTAGAGCGCCGCGATGGCGATGACGAACGCATCCTGGCCGCCCGCTTCGGGCTGACGTCGCGCGAGGCGGAGGTCCTGCTCTGGATCAGCCGCGGCAAGCAGAACCGCGAGGTGAGTGAAATCCTCGTCATCAGTCCCCGAACCGTCAACAAGCATCTGGAACAGATTTTCCAGAAGATGGGCGTCGAGAATCGCGCCTCCGCCACGGCGATCGCCGTCGCGACCTTGACGAGGTAATTTCCGTCAGCCGCGCAGCCCGCGAGGCGGGGCAGGCGTCACCATCCCAGGCTGCCCGGTACACCCTTGAACGGCCCCGCAAGGTCGGACGTGATCCATCCTCCATAGAAGCCGCCGGGCTGCGGGGTCACCTGCTCGCCGTCCACCGTGCATCGGTCGAGCGGACCGGCGTAGAAGGCGACATGGTCGCGCAACACCGCGAACGCGGGCGTCGGCTCCGGATAGCTCCACGCCACGTCGCGCAGCAGCTCGTCGCCGATCGCCAGATGCCAGTAGACGGCGTGCCCCTTCCACTCGCAGAACGAGCGCCGCTCCGACGGGAGCAGCAAGCCGGGGGTCAAGGCGTCGGGCGGCAGGTACCAGCTCGGCGGATGGCTGGTCTCCAGCGTGCGGACGGCCGCGCGCGTATCCGCGACCACGACGCCGCGATGCTCGATGCGGATATGCCGATCGCTGGGTTCGGCGATGGCGGGACGGGGATAGCGCCACACGCTCTCCTGACCGGGCGCGACCGGATCGGGCCTCGGCCTCATGCGCGCACCTCTCGCCGGGCTAGCCATCGTTGCAGGTGCGGCCGCACGCGAAGGAAGCGGAGGTAGAGGCGTTCGAGCACCGACAGGACCAACCGGCTGCGCGCGACTTCGCCCAGCGGCCGCAACACCGGAATGGCGCGCCACATCGCGGCGAACGCCGCCGCTCCCGACAGCAACGGCCCACCTGCTTCCTGCGCATGGAAGCGAGCCAGCATATCCGCTTTGTCGAGCGGACAGGTGCCCGCTCCCGCTACATCGACGAAGTCGATGGCGCCCCGGGTATCCAGCCGGCGCATCAGCGCGATCTCGCGCCGGCAGAGCGGGCAATCGCCATCGTGCCAGACGGTGACGCTGCTCATCGTCCCTCCTCCGGATTGTCGCGCCAGATCCGCTCGGCCAGCAGCGTCGCGAAGCCGAGCCAGGCGACGAACGGGACCGCCGCCGCGGCGGCCGGCCGGTCCACCTTGGCCGCGGTCGCGACATAGGCGGCGCCGGTGGCGACCATCGCGCCCGATACCGCCGCACTTGCCCCCAGCCGCTTTTCGCGAAAGAACAGCTGCGTCCAGCCGCCGACCATGGCGGTGTTGAGCAACCACAGGCCGACCGCCGTATTGCGCGCCGGACCGGACGGCTGTCGAAGCAGGCGATATCCACCGACTGCCAGGCCCGTCTCCAGCACGGGCCAGACCGCGCCGAATGCGGCGTCGGGCGGCGTGTAACCCGGCTTGTCCAGACGGCGATACCAACGGCGGATGCCGGGGTGCGACGGGTCTGGCGCGTTGCGCCGGCCGACGAGCGCGCTCGCGCCCAGGACCACGCCGACCGTGCCGAGCGCCAGCAGCGGCGACAGGCCCGTCTGCGATGGGGCGGTCGAGGCGGAAACAGGCGTGTCGTAACGCGAGAGGTCGACGTCCTTGGAGCGGCCACCGAACAGCTTGCCCGCGACCCCGCGCACGGCGGGACGGCTCGCCACGCTCAGCGCGCCGTGGAGCAGCCGGATGCCGGTTTCGCTGTGAGGATTGGCCAGCCGCGGCGCGAATTTGGGCACGCCCTGCGCATCCTCGACCATCGGGCGCATCGCCTGCTCATAGGCCGCAAACGCCGTCTGGACGTCGGTCGAGCGGATCAGCTCCTGCGCCAGGACATAGGCGCCGGCGACCGCCAGCGTCGTGCCGTATCCGGCGATCGGCGTCGCGCACCAGGCCGCATCGCCCGTCAGCACGACGCGACCCGTCGACCAGCGCGGCATCCGCACCTGCCGGAGCACGTCGAAGTAGAAATCGTCGGTCGTCTCCATCCCGTCCAGCACGCGGTCGCTCTGCCAGCCCGCATCGGCGAAGCGCTCGCGCAGCCACGCCTGCTGCCGGTCGACGGGCCAGTCCTGTTCGCCGCCCGGCGGCTGCTGCACCGACAGCATGGCGCGCGCCGTTCCGTACCGGTCGGGGCGAAGCGATACGCTGCGGCCGCCCGGCGCATTGTACCAGCGCCACAGGCGATCGTCGTCGGGCCGGCGGGGGATGGTGAAATAGGCGATCGTCAGGTCCATCCAGCGCGGTTCGTTCTCGCCCGGAAAGACCAGTTCCCGCGTCCTCGATCCCACACCCTCGGCGACGATGACCGCATCGTATCGCTCGACGGTCCCGCTGGCGAAGGTGACGACCGCACCGTCATCGTCCTGCTCGACCCCGGCGATGGAGTCGCCGAACCGGTACGTCGCATGGTCGCGGGCCGGCTCGTATAGCAGCCGGGCCAGGTCGCCGCGCAGGATCTCCATCTCGGCGGTCGGCCCATCGGCACCCGTGTCGGCGGCAAGGAACTGTGCGGCGATCCGGCCGTCGGCCTCTACCCACGCGGTCCCCTCCTCGCCGGTGCCCTGCTCCAGCGCGGTCTGCTCCAGCCCCATCCGGCGCAGCACCTCGCGCCCCACCCCGCGCACGTCGATGTTCTGGCCGCCGTCGCGGAACCCGGGCGTCCGTTCGACCACGGTGACGTCGAAACCGGCGCGGCCCAACCACCAGGCGACGGTATTGCCGGCGACGCTCGCGCCGGTGATCAGGATGCGACGGGACATGGGCATGCTACTCCTCGCCTGCCCAACGAACGGGAGCGGATTAGTCGCGCAGTCATTTTCCCGGAGTCGTCGTTCGCCGGGCCAGCGCCGCCCGGACGGCACGTTCCCCGTCGCGGGCCGTTCCAGCCGAACCGCATTCACAGGAACAGCCATGACCGATCCGCGCACCAGCCAGCCGACGAGCTTTCCCGACGAGCCGCAACAGCCACGCCCCGGCTTGACGGGGAACATGCGAACCCGGCCCGATCACGGCGAGGAGAGCTATGCCGGCAAGGGTCTGCTGACGGACAAGGTGGCGCTCGTCACCGGTGGCGATTCGGGCATCGGCCGCGCGGTGGCGATCGCCTATGCGCGTGAGGGCGCGGACGTCGCCATCTCGTATCTCGCCGACGAACAGCCCGATGCAGAGGAGACGCGCGGCTGGATCGAGAAGGCCGGCCGCCGCTGCGTGCTGCTGCCCGGCGACATTCGCGATCGCGATCACTGCGTGGCGCTGGTCGAGCGTACCGTCGCGGCGCTCGGCGGCATCGACATCCTCGTCAACAACGCCGCCGCGCAGACGATGAACGAGGGGCTGGACAGCATCGACGACGACGAGATGCAGGGCGCGTTCGCCGCCAACGTCTTCGCCATGATCCGCCTCGCCAAGGCCGCCGCACCGCACATGAAGCCGGGTTCGGCGATCGTGAACACCACCAGCGAGCAGGCCAAGGTCGCGAACAGGAGCATGATCGTCTATGCCGCGACGAAGGGCGCAATCTCCAGCCTGACCGTCGGCCTCGCCAACCTTCTCGCCGCGGACGGCATCCGCGTCAACGCGGTCGCACCCGGCCCGGTATGGACGCCGATCCAGCCGATCGCCAAATCGCCGCAGGAACTGGAGACGCTCGGACAGGACACGCCGCTCGGCCGCGCGGGCCAGCCCGCCGAACTCGCGCCGGCCTATGTGCTGCTCGCCTCGTCGGAGGGAAGCTACATGTCCGGCAACGTGGTTGCCGTCACCGGCGGCGTTCCGATATCCTGATCGGGGCGTCGACGCGGACGAGCCGCGCCGGCGCTCCAGCCGTCTCGCCCGCGAAAGCCGAAGCGACTAAAGGGCCACCCTTGTTCGCCAACGAGTTCCGGACCCATGCAGACCGACACAGATCTGGAGACATCCCTGCTCGGACCGGTGCTGGACGGCCGGAGCTGCGGCGATTGCACCGTGTGCTGCACGGTCCTGAAGGTCGACGCGCCGGAGTTCAGGAAGCCGGCGGGAACCCCCTGCACGCATCTCGGCGCGGCGGGTTGCCGGATCCACGCGGTGCGTCCTCGCATCTGCCGGACATGGTTCTGCGCGTGGCGGAGGGTGGCCCGCCTGCCCGACGACGCCCGGCCGGATCGATCGGGCCTTCTGGTGTCACTCAACTTCGTGCGAGAACCGCGGAACTGCTTCGAGGGCGTCTCGATCAACGTGCGATCGCTCCCCGGCAGCCGGGCGATCGAGAACGGCATGGCGGCAACAGTACTCGACAGCCTGTGCGACCAGCTGATCCCCGTCTGGTTCAGCGACGGGTCGAAGAAGATGCTGATGCATCCCGACAACGAGGTCGCAGGGCATGTCGTGTCGGGCGATTCCGCGCCCGCGCATCTGCACGACGAAGTGGACGCCTGGCGCCGGCACTACGGCCTGTTCGCGGCGGGAGATTAGGGCCGAGAAAGCCCCGGTCTCGTCCACGACCCGCTCCCTTTCAGCCGAGACGCCTCGCCAACCATCTGTTTTCCCGCGCAGTTTGCCGCCCCCCGGAAGGAGCCTTGCGGACATTGCAACCCGCTGCCGAGCCGTATACGCAATCGGTAACGGGAAGGGAGCCAACCATGCGCATCCATCGGCCAACCTCATGAGCGCTTCTCAGGAAAGTCGCCGGCTCCATTACGAGCTCACCAACGTGGGGCTGCGCGCGCAGGCCACAGCGGCAGGCCTGGTGCAGCTCTGCGTGGAGTTGCAGCGCGCGAACGTCCTCGATGAGGAGTCCGTCGGCCGCATCAAGGCTTCCATCGCTGACGAGATCCTGATTTCCCTTCCCCGCCACGTCGTGCGTCCGACGTTCAAGGATGACCTGCGGGCCCGGCTGGACCGCATCTTCCGTGGCGAACAGGAACTGGGCACCGGCGACAGCCTCGCGCTGCCGATCGACTGACGCCTGAGCCCCGCCCCCGGTATTCAGGCGCCGCGCGATCGCCGGCTCGCTGATCGGCGGCATCGCCGGCCATCGCACCGGTCCGGTGGCGAACGGAACCGCCGGACCGGTGCAGATTGGTCTTACTTCGCGTCGGCGCCCATGCGTGTACCGCAGCGTGCTACCCAGTCGCGGATCGCCGGATCGGCGGGCATCACGTCGGCGAACCAGAAGAACGGCGAACTGCACAGCATATCGGCCGCGGAGAACCGCTCGCCGAGCAGCCACGGTCCACGACGCAGCGGCTCCGCCAGCCGCTCGATCATCGTGTCGACGTCGCGCAGGCCCGCGGTGATCGCGGGATGGCTGACGTCCGCCCATTTCAGGATCAGCAGCGGTTCGATCACGCCCTGATAATAGAACAACCACGACAGATAGGCGCCGCGCTCCGCCTCCCCCGGCAGAGGGCCCAGCGCTGCATCGGGATAGGCGTCCGTCAGGTAGAGCATGATGGCGCCGCGCTCGCGCACCGCATCGTCGCCATCGGTCAGATAGGGGACCTTGCCCTCCGGATGCGGATTGGCAGGATCGCGGCTGCCCGACCCGTCCTGTCGCGCGATGGTCACCTCGCGCATCTCGATGTCGGCAGAGAGCATGCGTACGAGGGCGACGACCGTGTCGGAACGCGAGTTGGGGGAATAATAGAGGGTGCGCATCGGGTGGCTCCTTGCGTTGGATGACGTCGTCGATCTACCAGGGCGCTCCTGACAATTCCGGGCAGCAGCAATGGCACGATCCGACCGCCTGATGCGATTGCTCGATGCGCTGCGACGCCTTCCCAAGCCGGTAACGGCGGCCCGTCTGGCGGCGGAGACGGAGGTGTCGATGCGGCAATTGTACCGCGACATCGCGACGCTGCGCGCGGGCGGGGTGCTGGTCGACGGCGCGACGGGCTATGGCTACACGCTGACCGAGGATCCGGCCTTGCCGCCGCAGAGCTTCTCGCGCCTCGAAATCGAGGCGCTGATGCTGGGCGTCGCGAGCCTCGGCGATTTCGGCGACGATGCGTTGACGACCGCGGGCCGCGACGCGCTTGCGCGGATCGTCGCCACCCTGCCCGACCGGCAGGCGCGGCAGGCGGCGCACGCGACCATGCGGTCGTGGCGGCCGTCCGAACCACGCGCCGCCGTCACGGTCGATCTCGCCTTGCTGCGTGAGGCCTGCTGGGACGAATTCAGCGTCCGGATCGCCTATCGCGACGCGAACGGGCAACGGACCGAACGCGAGATCCTGCCGCTCGGCATGTCCTACAGCCCCCGCACCCTGATGCTCGTCGCCTGGTGCCTGCTGCGCGAGGCACATCGGACGTTCGAGGTGCCCCGGATCGAAGCGCTGGAACGGGGAGCAAGCAGCTTCCGCCCGCGACGGGTGCAGCTCCTTCGTGAATATGTCACGCTACGCACGGCGGAATGGAAGATGAAGGAACGACAGGAGCGTCGGCCATCCTGACGGCCGCCTGGTGCCTTTCCCGCTCCACTCGATCGCCATCGCACCGGCTGGATTGGTGCGGGATGAGGCCATCCGGAAGACGAAGGGCAGCGACGTCGCCTCGTCCGCATCGTCGGCGTTGCGCCGCTTGGCCGGGGACGCCATGTTTCCGATCGCCCAAGCCACAACGGAGCACGCATGATGGCCACAGCAGACGTACACAAGGTTGCGAGCGCCATCGAGGCGGTCATGCATCAGGCCGACACGGCCTATATCGGCGTTATCGCGATCCTGCAGACGCTGTTCAACCGCGGCGCGCTCACCCAGGCGGAGGTGAAGGCCATCGCCGATGCGATGGTGAGTTCGATACCGGTGGACCGCCATTTCGCGTTCGCGCAATCGCTGGCCGGCATGATCCCTGACTATAAATCACCCCAGGGCGCCAAGCTCTAGATGGTTGAACCATCCGGGCCGGACCGCTCACAGCGACCACTCCGGCGACAGCCGGGATCTTGTTTCATCCCGGAAGGCGACCTCCGGCTACAGTCAATTCGGGCGTAGAGAGCCGTGCGTAGGAGTAGGAGGAGGCGATCGGTACGCCGTCGCCACCCCCCGAACTCCAATCGCCGCCCGGCGCTTCGTCAGAACTGATAACCGATCCCGATATTGGCCCCGACGCGCTTGCGGCTGTTGTAGGTCGCGCCGAGCTTCACGACAGTGTGCCCGTCGTTCATGATGCGCGACATGCCCACCGCGACGGCCGACTGCCCCTGGAAAGTGCCCGCACCCATGGCGAACATGCTCTTTCCCGCCTCGAAGGGCTGCGGCATCCCCGCCATGGCCATCGCGCCCGCCACACCGGCGCTGGCATCGCGGTTCACCCGGCGCACATCGAAAGAGATCGCCGCAACCCGTTGATCGGTATAGCCATTTGCCTCCGCAACGGCACCCGCTAGCGCGCTGTTGACCTGCCCCAGATTGACGGCGTCCGTATCCGCGACGCCCGATGCGACATTGTGGAGGGCCACTGCACTGCTGCCACTGCCCAAGGTGACCGCGCTGTCGTTACCGGCATCGTACTGGACCGAGCGGCTGCTCTCCGCGAGGGCCTGATCCGCCTTCGTCTCGACCGTCGCGACCCGTCCTTCGATGGACGACACACGATCGGTGGTCGCGGCCAGCTGCGCGTTGTCGATCGCGGTCGTCGGCTCGGGACTGCCCTGCGCCGCATTTCCCGCCGCCGGCGTACCGTTGCCGGGCTGGGGACTGTTGCCACCGGCCGGGCTGCCGCTTCCCTGCGTCGCGATCGCCTGCAGCGCGTCGCCGACGTTCGAATAGGTGACGCCGTTCAACGTGTAGCTGGGTGCGGACACGGCACCGGTCAGCGGATTATACTGCGACCCGCCGCCGAACCCGATGGCCAGGGCGTTGCCCAGCCCGTTCGCCACGCCGCGAAGCTGCGATACGTTCACCGCGTCGGTCGCGGCGAAGCCGGCCGCCAGGCCCGTGATCTGGCGGTTCCCCACGGGCGAGGAGACGCCGGTGACCGGATCGAGATACGAAATGTTCCGGGCGATCGCGATCTCACCCAGCGACTGCTGCGCATCGGCCAGACCGAAGGCGGAATAACTGGCCACGGCCCCGCGCACGGTCTGCGCTGCCGAGCCGAGGGCCACGCTTCCGGCCTGGTCGGCGACTGCGCCGGAGCCGAGCGCGGTGGAGGCATAGGCGCTTGCCGACGACAGGGCGCCGAGTGCGGTGCTGCCGAATCCGGTCGCGCGGCCCGAGGTGCCGATCGCGGTCGAATAGCCCGAGTCGGCCGAGGCGTCGTACCCGAACGTCGACGAGTTGGTCGCCGCCGCGACGGCGGAGTTGCCGATGGCGACGGCGCGCAGCCCCGTCGCCTGCGCGCTGTTGCCGATCGCGAGCGTATCGTTGGCACTGGTCGTGACATTGGCACCGATCGCCAGCGCGCCGTCGCCGACGGCGAAGTTGTTCGCGCCGATGGCGATCGCGCCCTGCCCGTCGGCTACGTTCGTGTAGCCGAGCGCGGCCGCACCCAGCCCCTCGGCCCTGTTCATCGAACCGATGGAGGTACTGCCGTCGCCCAGGGCGACGTTGACGTTGCCCAGAGCGATCGCGCCGACGCCGGTCGCGGTGTTGTCCTTGCCGAGCGCGGTCGCGCCCTCGCCGGTCGCGAAGTTCGGATCGCCGATTGCCACCGCGCCGTTGCCCGATGCCACGTTGCCCAGACCGATGGACACGGCCTTGCCGTTCATCGCCTGCGCGCCGTCGCCGATCGCGACCGAGCTGTCGCCCTCCGCAACGGCGTTTCGCCCCACGGCGATGGCCGCCACGCCGCTGGACGTGGAGGCAGGCCCGATGGCGGTCGAATCGAAGCCGGACGCGTCGCTGTCCGCCATGGTCGAATTGGCGTGGAAGTATTTGGCACCGTCCGGGTTGGGAACTCCACCGCCCGAACCCGAATTCGCCGACCCCAGCGAAGTCGCGATCGCCCCGAACACCGACTGGATGGAGTTGTAATTGGCTCCCTTGAAGTTGAACGTGCCGGAAAACCCGGTGAGCGCGTTGTAGCTGAACCCGCTTCCGAACAGATTGGCGGTGGCGCTGGCCAGCGAGAAGATCTGGCCACCATTGGCGGCGTCGGCCGAGTTCATCGCGACGATCCCCGCAGCGACATTATGCAGGCGGACGGGCCCGGCGGCCGCGCCGACCAGCGTCAGGTCCTGCGTCACCGTTCCGCCGTTCGGCATGCCGGGCGATGCGGGATTGGCGTATTGCACCGGGCCGACCGCGCCGGACACGACGTTCGCCCTGAACGCCGCGAGGTCGCCGGCATTCACGGCGATCCGGCTGTCCAGGCCTGCGATGGTCGTCGCCTGATCGGACACCAGGCCGCCCAGCGTGTTGAGGTTCTGGTTGGTTGCGAACAGCTGGCCCGCGGTCGCCGCGTCCGTCGACCCGGCAGCCAGCGTGCCGGCTGCGACATTCCTCAACGCGACGGGCACGCCGGCATTGCCCAGCGTCACCGACGCCTCCGAGCTGTCGTCATACTGGATCGCGAGATCGGCGAGCCCCTGGAAGCTGGTCGCCAGCGCGAACAGCTGACCGCCGTTCACCGCATCGGTGGAGCCGCCGGAGACGCTACCCTCGGCGACGTTGTGCAGCGAAACGGGCTGTGGATCCCGGCCGACGAGCACGAGGCTGTTCGTCAGGGTGCCGCCATTCGGCACGAGCGGCGTGGAGGGTGTCGAGTAACGTACCGGGCCGATCGCGCCGTTTTCGGTGTCGCGGCGCAGTGTGGCCACCGAATCGCCCGTCGCCGTCAGCAGCGACGCTTGCGCCGTTACCGTCGTGCCCAGCGTCGTTATGTCGGTCCGCGCCTGCACCAGATCGCCGGCCTGCCCGGTCAGGGCGGCACCCAGGTCGTTCACCACCGCGTTGGTTTCCGCCAGCTGGCTCCCGTTGATCGCCTCGTCCGATCCCGCCGAAACGCTGCCGCGCGCCACGTTGGCCATCACGACGGGCTGCGAGTTGATGCCGCCCAGCGAAACGCGGGTATGGCTGGCATCGTCATACTGCACCGCCGCCGCCGCCAGCACGCCGATCTGCTGGCTGACATCGTACAACTGGCCGCCGTTCACGGCATCCGTCGAACCGACGGCGACATCGCCCTCCGCCACGTTGTGGACCCGGACGGGTCCGGGCTGCCCGCCGAGGATCGCGACATCGTTCGTCGCCGTCGTGGTCGCGACCAGTGGAGCGTTGGGCAGCGTGTACTGGACGGGGCTGGCATTGCCGCTGACCGCCATGTTGCGGAGCGACAGGATCGCGTCGGCATTGGCGGTGATCCGCGTGTCCTGCTGGCTGAGCAGGCTTCCTTGCGCCGTGACCGTCGTTCCCAGCGTCCCGAGCGTACCGGCCTGCAGGTTCACGAGGCTCTGCAGGCTCGCGATGTTCGCCGCCGCGGTGGCCAGATCCCCGCCCTGCTGGGCAAGCGTGCTTCCCTGAACGCTGACGGTCGCGCCGATCGAGCCGATATCGGATGCGTTCGCCGAGATGCGGACGTCGTGATCGGTCAGGATGGTCTGGACGTCGGCCAGGTCGGCATTCGCCGTGCCGATCGATGCCTGTAACGCGGTGATGTCGCCGACATTCGCCCCGACACTGGCCTGCAGGTCGTTGATGTCGGCCGTGTTGGCCAGGATCCGCGCGGACGACGATGCCACATCGGTCGTCAGATCCGCGACCGCGCCTGCCAGCGAGCCGACATCGGCGGCCGCGCCGGCGACACTGGTCTGCAGCGTCTGGAGCGTGTTCGCCTGACCGTTGACCGTGCCCGCCAGCGTGGTGAAGCTGTTGTTGAGCGTATTCAGGGCGCCCAGGTTAAGGTTGATCTGCGCACCCTGCTGGTTCACGGCAGCGGATACCTGCGCGAGGTCGGCCACGTTGCCGCTGACCGTGGTCTGGAGCGACTGGAGCGCATTGGCCTGCAGGCCGACCGTCGACGTCAGATTGTTCAGACCGGTGGTAACCGTCCCGAGCGTGCCGGTGGCGGCATTGATCGCGATCTGCTGCTGGTTCACCGTGCCGGTGACCGTCGCAAGGTTGTTGGCCGTATTCGCCGCGGTCGTCTGAACCGTCTGAAGGGCATTGCCCTGGTTCGTCACCGTCGTCGTCAGGGTATTCAGGTTCGTGTTCAGCGTGTTCGCCAGCGTGGTCGTTCCGCTGATGGTCGCACCCTGCTGATCGACCTTGGTGCTGAGCACGCCGAGGTCGGTCGCCAGTCCGTTCAGCGTCAGCAGCTGCGCGCTGGCCGCAGTCGGCTGGAACACGGCGACGCCGGCCACGATCGCGGCCGCACAGGTCGTGTTGAGCAGCGGCCGGGCGGCGGCAGAATAGCTTTTGATGACCCCGCGATACATTGGGAACTCCGACCTGTAGACGGTCGGTGTTGAAGCTGGCGGCGGCCTAACAAATTATTCCGGGTGTGGTTAATGGCTCCGGAGTTCGACCAAAGTAGAACTCATCCCGGCGTGTTGATGACGATACTGCCCTGAAAGCCCCTGCCTTCGCTCGGACCGACAAACATCGCGGAATTCACCGGATCCGCTCGACATAATGCCTGGCGACGATGCCCTCCCGATCCCTGGAATTGCTTGCCGGTCCGACGATCCGGCCGGGATCGACCGCGGCACGTCAGCGGCTGTGATATCGACCGGGCCGTCGGCGAATAGCTGGAGACTGTCCGAAGTGAGCGGCGGAAACGCAGCAGCACGATGATTGCTTGGTGCTTGCTGCCGCGGCGGATCGAACCGCCATTATCCGATGAGCCGCTGAAAATAATGGTCGGGGCGACAGGATTCGAACCTGCGACCCCCACACCCCCAGTGTGATGCGCTACCAGGCTGCGCTACGCCCCGACCGAGGACAGCGGCGTCGCCGCGGTCCGAGCCGGCGCCTCTACGCGCGGTGCCGCGGCGATGCAAGCCTTTCGGGGTGCGATGCTCCCGCCATCGGTCCACGAGTTGTAATGCATCCCGGCCGGTGATAGCGGGCATCCTCCGTGCGCGGTGGCTGTTCCCCGCGACCCAGCGATAAACGGGACCGATGTTCATTTCACCAGCATACGCCCAGGCCGCCGGCAGCGCCGCCGAGAGTGGCGGGATCGCCTCGTTCCTCAGCCTCGCGCCGCTCTTCCTCGTTTTCGTGGTCTTCTACTTCCTGATGATCCGGCCGCAGCAGCGCCGGATGAAGGCGTTGCAGCAGTCGGTGGAGGCGGTGAAGAAGAACGACACCGTGGTCACCGCCGGCGGCCTCGTCGCCAAGGTGATCCGGGTCGAGGATCGCCATGTCGAGGTTGAGATCGCGCCGAACGTGCGCGTCCGCGTCGTCAAGTCGACCCTGGCCGAGGTGGTCAGCCCCAGCACGAAGCCGGCGAACGACTGATGCTCGATTTTCCGCGCTGGAAGGTGTGGTCGATCATCGCCGCGCTGGCGGTGCTGTGCGCCCTCGCGATCCCCAGCTTCCTGCCAGAACGGGTGACGCAGAACGCCGGCTTCCGCGTACCGCGCATCAATCTCGGCCTCGACCTCGCCGGTGGCAGCTATCTGATGCTGGAGGCGGACGTGTCCGGCCTCGCCGCCACCCGGCTTGAATCGATGCGCGACCAGGTCGCCTCCGAGATGCGGCGCGGCAGTCCGCGCATCGCCATCGGCGACATCTCGACGCGCGACGGGCAATTGTCGTTCATGCTGCGCGATCCCGGCCAGGTGGACGCCGCGCGCGAGCGGCTGCTGTCGATCGCCGGTGGCGGCGCGGGGATGAGCGGCCAGCGCGTCTGGGACATCAACGTCGTCGACTCCAGCCGTTTCGTGCTCAAGCCGACCCAGGCCGGGCTGGCCCAGGCGATCGACACCGCCATGGGCGACGCGACCGAGGTCGTTCGCCGCCGCATCGACGCGCTCGGCACGCGCGAGCCGACGATCATCCGTCAGGGGCGCGACCGCATCGTCGTGCAGGTCCCCGGCCTCCAGAATCCGCAGGCGCTGAAGGATCTGCTCGGCAAGACCGCGCGGCTCGAATTCAAGCTGGTCGACGAGACCGCGACGCCGCAGCAGCTGGCCCAGCGCCAGGCGCCCCCGGGCAGCCAGATCCTCCCCTATCCGGGCAATCCGCTGGGATCGCCGCTGATCGCGGTGAAGCGCTCGGTCATCATCTCGGGCGAGCAGCTGGTCGACGCGCAGCAGACCTTCGACCAGCAGACCAACCAGCCACAGGTGGCGATCACCTTCGACGGGTCCGGCGCCCGCCGGTTCGCGCGGGTGACGCAGGAGAATACCGGCAAGCCCTTCGCGATCATCCTCGACAATTCGGTGATCTCTGCCCCCAACATCAACGAACCGATCCTGGGCGGTCGGGCGCAGATCTCCGGCAACTTCACCGTCGAATCGGCCAACCAGCTGGCGATCGCGCTGCGGTCGGGTGCGCTGGCGGTGGATCTGAAGGTGGTCGAGGAATCGACCGTCGGGCCCGAACTCGGCGCCGACTCGATCCATGCCGGCGTCCTTGCCTCCGCCGTCGCGGTGGCGCTGGTCGTGGCGTTCATGCTGATCACCTATGGCCGGTTCGGGCTGTATGCCAACCTCGCCGTCATCATCAACGTCTTCGTCATCCTGGGCGTGCTGGCGTTGCTCAACGGCACGCTGACGCTGCCGGGCATTGCCGGCTTCATCCTGACCATCGGCACCGCGGTGGACTGCAACGTCCTCATCAACGAACGCATCCGCGAGGAACGGCGGCGCGGGCGCAGCGTCGTCCAGTCGGTCGAGCTGGGCTACAAGGAGGCGAGCCGCACCATCTTCGAGGCGAACGTCACCCACGCCATTTCCGGCATCATCATGCTGGTGCTGGGGTCCGGTCCGGTGAAGGGCTTCGCGGTCGTGCTGCTGATCGGCATCGCCACGTCGGTCTTCACCGCGGTCACCTTCACCCGCATGCTCGTCGCGATCTGGCTGCGCCGGAACAAGCCCAAGACGATCACGATATGATCGTGCGGCCATCCTTCCTCCCCCGCTTCGCGACGCCTGCCGTGCAGACGCGGGGGTTCCGGATCGATGGCGCATGTCCTACTCGTGCCCGGATGGGATAGGGTAGCGACATGGCTCACGGTCTTCCCGCCCCGGCTCCGGCGCATGGTTTGCGACAGCATTGCTGTCGAAACTTCGCTCCGCTTACGGTTCGTGCCGGTGCGGCCCGGCCGGCGGGCCAGGCGGTTGAGATATCGGCAAACATCGCTGCGGCGATGACCGGCGCCATCCGATCCGCACCCCGCCGCAACCCGAAACTTCCTCAACATTCGCCCCGCGCCGGGGCGACCGGATGCCCGCTATGAAGCTGCTCAAGCTCGTCCCCGACGACACCAATTTCGATTTCGTCCGCCTGCGCGGCTGGGCGTTCGGGCTCACGCTCGCGCTGTCGCTGATCGCGCTCGGGCTGGTCTTCTCGCGCGGGCTCAACTTCGGCGTCGATTTCACCGGCGGCCTCTCGATCGAGGAGAAGTTCGACCAGCCGCCGTCGCTCGACCGGGTCCGCGAGATCGTCGATGCGCAGGGCGTCGGCCAGGCCGCGCTCCAGCAGTCGACCGACCAGCGCACCGTCACCATCCGCCTTCCCGTTCAGGACAGCGCCGACGAGGGCGCCACCAACGCCGTCGTCCGCAAGGTGCAGGCCGCGATCGCCGCCGATTTCCCGGGTGCGACCTTCAGCCGCTACGCGACGGTCGGGGGCAAGGTCTCGAACGAGCTGATCCGCAACGGCGTCCTCGCCGTCGTCCTCGCCGTGCTCGGCATCGGCCTGTTCGCGATCTTCCGCTTCGAATGGCAGTTCGGCGTGTCGACGATCGTCGCCATCGTCCACGATCTGCTGATGACGATCGGCTTCTTCGCGCTGATGCGCGACTATTTCGAGTTCGACCTCAACACCGTCGCCGCGGTCCTCACGATCATCGGCTACTCGATCAACGACAAGATCGTCATCGACGACCGTATCCGCGAGAACATGCGCCGCTATCGCAAGATGGAAATGCGCGACATCATCAACCTGTCGGTCAACGAGACGCTGCCGCGCACGGTGATGACCTCGGTCACCATCCTGCTCGCGCTGGGCGCGCTGCTGCTGCTGGGCGGGCATGTGCTGCGCGGCTTCACCTCGGCGATGATCCTCGGCATCGTCGTCGGCACCTATTCGTCGATCTACGTCTCCTCGTCGCTGCTGATCGCGCTGGGCCTCCGTGCCGAGCCGAACCGCGAGAAGCCGGGGACGACCGACAAGACCCGCCGGCAGGATGCCGAGCGGATCGCACCGCGCGAAAGCTGAGGGGCGCGGCGTGCGGATCCAGCGCGGGCAACCCGTCGACGGGCCGTTGATCCGCGGCTTCACCGCCGCCGGCTACCGCCTCGACGACGTGACGGTCGCGCCGGCGCTGTTGCTGACCAGCGAGCGCGCGCTCGACTGGTCGCCGCCGCCGCTCGCCGACCTGACCATCGCCGCGCTGGAAGAGGCGCTCCTCCCCCTGCCCGAGTTCGTCCTGCTCGGCACCGGCGCCCGCCTGATCCGCCCTCCCCGCTCGCTCGTCCAGGCGCTCGACTCGCGGCGGATCGGGATCGAGGCGATGGACAGCCGCGCCGCCGCCCGTGCCTGGGGCGTCCTGCGCGACGAGGGCCGGACCATCGCCGCCGCCCTTTATCCACTCGACGCGTGACGCTCCGCCGGGCGGACGTGCCGGCAATGTTCTCTTTTTGTTCTTTCCTACACGCCGTCACCTAGGTACATCTACGTATCAGGAGACATGCCATGATCTACATCGATGCACCGATGATGCTCGGCCTCGCCGCGCTCTTGACCAGCGCGTCGGCGGTCATCTGGTCGATCCGTCGCAAGGCCTGACGACATCGGCGACCGGCACGGCACTTTTCCCGTGCTGGCCGGTTGAGCGGAGCCGAGGAGTGAAGCCGATGGCCGTCGAACCCTGCGCCGAACCGCTGATCGTCACCGCCGAGGAAGGCTATGTCCTGGTGGAGGGTGGCTGCGGCGTCGCCATCACCCTCACGCCCATGGCCGCGGTCGAGACCAGCGACGTGCTGATGGACGAGGCCGCACGGGCAATGGGTCAGGCGGCGATCACCCGCATGCGCCGGCGCGGGACGATCGGTCCCGACTGACCGGTCGGCGGGGTGGAGCGGGTAACGGGAATCGAACCCGTGTATTCAGCTTGGAAGGCTGCTGCACTACCATTGTGCTATACCCGCCCGCGCGGTCCGTCAGTTAGCGGGGCCGGCCGGCCGGCGCAAGCCGGTCAGAAGCTCGCCTCGTCATAGATCCGGGCGACATCGCCGTGCCACGCCCCGGCATAGCGCTCCAGCAGCACCTCCGCTGGCACCTTGCCGCTCCGCACGATCTCGCGCAGCGGGTCGAGGAACCCGGTCTCGTCGTCGCCCGCGCCGTTGTGCCGCGCCCGCGCCGCCAGCCCGCGATGCGCGATGTCCAGCACCTCGCCCGCGATATCGCGCAGCGTCCCGCCGCCGGGCAGCGGCGCATCCAGCGCCAGCTTCGGCACCGCATCGCGCAGCGCCTGCCGCCCCTCCAGCGTCCAGTCCTTCACCAGATCCCACGCCGCATCCAGCGCCTGGCTGTCGTACAGCAGCCCGACCCACAGCGCCGGCAGCGCGCAGATCCGGTTCCACGGACCGCCGTCGGCGCCGCGCATCTCCAGGAACGTCTTCAGCCGCACCTCGGGAAAGGCGGTCGACAGATGGTCGTTCCAGTCGTCGATGGTCGGCGTCTCGCCCGGCAGCACCGACAGCTCGCCGCGCAGGAAGTCGCGAAAGCTCAGCCCTGCGGCATCGATGTACCGCCCATCGCGATAGACGAAGTACATCGGCACATCGAGCATGTAGTCGGCATAGCGCTCGTACCCGAACCCGTCCTCGAACACGAACGGCAGCATGCCGGTGCGCGCCGGGTCGGTGTCCGACCAGATATGGCTGCGGTACGACAGCATGCCGTTCGGCTTGCCCTCGGTGAAGGGCGACGCGGCGAACAGCGCCGTCGCCAGCGGCTGCAGCGCCAGCCCCACCCGGAACTTCTGCACCATGTCCGCCTCGCTGGCATAATCCAGGTTCACCTGGATCGTGCAGGTGCGCAGCATCATGTCCAGCCCCATGCTGCCGACCCGCGGCATGTGGCGGCGCATGATCGCATAGCGCCCCTTGGGCATCACTGGCAGCACGTCGCGCGTCTTGTCCGGCCACATGCCCATGCCCAGAAAGCCGAGGCCCAGCCGCTCGCCCGCCTCCTTCACCTGGCGCAGGTGGCGGCCGGCCTCGGCGCAGGTCTGGTGCAGGTTCTCCAGCGGCGCGCCGGACAGCTCGAACTGTCCGGCCGGCTCCAGGCTGACACTGCCGTCGGCGCCGGTCAGCGCGATGACATGCCCGCCCTCCACCACCGGTCGCCAGCCATGCCGCGTCAGGTCGTCCAGCAGGTCGCGGATGCCGCCCGGCTCGTCATAGGACGGCGCGCGATGATCCTCGGTGCGATAGACGAACTTCTCGTGCTCGGTCCCGATCCGCCACCGGTCCGCCGGCTTCTCGCCGCTCGCGAAATGGGCGATCAGCTGGTCGCGCGACTCGATCCTGGGGGATCGCTGGGGGGCGTCGGTCTTGGTCGTCATGCCCGCGCCTTACGCGGCGATGAACGGCCGCGCCAGCACAGCATGGCTAACCCGCGCTAAAGCGGCGCCTTGCTTGTCCCGCCCTCAGTCGCCGCGCTCGTCGGACCGCCAGTCGCCCGCCGCCGCCATCCACAGCGACACCGCCGCCGCCGCTGCCGTCTCGGCCCGCAGGATGCGCGGCCCCAGCGCGATCGCCACCGCCGCCGGGTGCGCGCGGATCGCGGCACGCTCCTCGTCATCGAAGCCGCCTTCCGGCCCGATCAGGATCGCCGCCGGCCCGCCATGTGCCGCCATCGTCGCCAGCGCCGGCGCGCCCCCGGTCTCGTCGGCGAAGAACAGCGCCCGCTCCGCCGGCCAGTCGCGCAGCAGCGCCGCCAGCTTCACCGGCTCGGCCAGCACCGGCAGGGCGGTGCGGTCGCACTGCTCGGCCGCCTCGATCAGATGGGCGCGCAACCGCTCGGGATTGGGCTTGTCGACGATCGTCCGCCGCGTCACCACCGGCACCAGCCGCGCCACGCCCAGCTCGCACGCCTTCTCCGCCAGCCAGTCGACCCGCCCCTTCTTCAGCGGCGCGGCGCACAGCCACAGGTCCGGCACCGGCTCGCGCGGGCGCAGCAGCGTCGTCACGTCCAGCGCCACGTCGCGCCGGCCCGCCACGGCGACGGTCGCCAGCCACTCGCCGGTGCGATCGTCGAACAGCTTCACCGGATCGCCCGGCTTCGCGCGCATCACCGTGGCCAGATAATGCGCCGCCGGCCCGTCCAGCGGCAGCGGTCCGGGCGCGAGCGGCCGGTCGACGAACAGGCGCGGGGTGGAGCGGGGTGGCCAGGCCGGGGTCGCGATCATCGCATCCGCCTCTGCCTCAGCCAGCGGCGCACGACCACCCCCGCCACCAGCAGCACCGCGGCGCCCAGCACGGCCGCCGCCGCGACGGTGCCGGCCACGCGAAAGATCGCCCAGAACAGCGCCTCTACGAAGCGCCCGACCGCCACCGACAGGCTGATCATGGTTCTGGGTGCCGGGCCATCCCGGTCGGATAGCCGCACCGCGGCGCCGGCGACAGGACAAAGCGTAGCGGGCCCGCCGCCGCTACTGGTCGAAGTCGTTCGTGTCCTTGTCCGTCCCGTGCAGCTGCGACCACAGCCCGCGCGTCCCCGCCTCCTGCGCCCGGTTCACATATTGCGACGCGACCAGCCAGCCCTTGATCGGGCGCAGCGGCAGCAGCGTGCCGACGACCATCACCGGCAAGGAGGTGACCAGATGCACCCATGCCGGCGGGCTGAACGCCACCTGCATCCAAACGACGAACGCGGTCAGCGGCAATGCGATGATACACAGCGAGAAGAAGGCGGGGCCGTCGTCCGGCGCGGCGAACCGGTAATCCAGCCCGCACCGGTCGCATCGATCGACGATCTTCAGCGCCGACCGGAACATCCGCCCCTCGCCGCAACGCGGGCACAGCCCCTTCCACCCGCATCGCATGATCCAGCGGAAGCGCTCGCCATCGGAGCCGGAGGCGGGCGCGGGCGCCGGTTCTGTCGTCATGCCCGTCCAGATGGTCGCCGCACCGGCGCGGCGCCATGGGACATATTGTCCACCACTTATCGACCGCCAACCGGCCGCAACCGGGATGCGAGCGCGATCCCCGCCACCAGTTGCAGCGCGCCGTACCAGCGCCGCCGCCCCGGCCGGCCGCCGAACGGCCGCACCAGCATGTCGACCGCATCGACCCGCGATCGCCACAGATCGACGTGCCGCGCCGGCTGGAGCAGCCCGAGCAGCCCGTCGCCGATCATGAATACGGCGGCCATCTCGGCCGTGCGTCGGATCGCGATGTCCCGGTCGGTCCTGTCCATGCGTCTTCTCCTCGCCACCCCAACGCACCGGCGACCCCGCGTGTCCTACACCGCGCTTTGCAGGTAGAAGCAGGTCCGTGCGCCCCGCCCCCGCTCCAGCTTCCGCCCCTTCGCCCCCGTGCCAGAAGAGGCCAGCTCCCGCATCTCCGACGATCGACACCGAAGTTTCGACAGCTTCCCTGTCCAAACTTGCCTGCCTCCCGCGCGCCGCCGGCCTTGTCAGCCAACCCCCTGCCCCACCACGCGATGTTGCTGCCCCACCCACCGGCGACACCCCGCCGCCAAAGTGCCGCGACCCTAAACTTCCTCAACATTCGCGGGCCCGGCGGCGTGACGGAATGCGCGTGACCACCCCCTGCCCGCACGATACACGGCGCCATGACCGTCATCGTTCCCGACAGCGAGCATCGCGGGCTGGTCGCGCGGCTGCCGTCCACCGTCCGTGGCCTCGCCCTGCTCGCCCGGTTCGATCGACCGATCGGCTGGTGGCTGCTGTTCTGGCCGGGCGCATGGGGCGTGGCGCTGGCCGGGGCGGCGGTGACCCGCTGGGACCTGATCCTGTGGCTGCTGCTCGGCAGCATCGCGATGCGGGGTGCCGGCTGCGTCTACAACGACATCGTCGACCGCGATCTCGACGCGCAGGTCGCCCGCACCGCCGCGCGGCCGATCCCGGCCGGGCTGGTGTCGGTGAAAGTGGCGTGGGTGTGGCTGGTCGCGCTCAGCCTCGTCGGCCTGCTGGTGCTGGTTCAGCTCCATCCGCTCGCCGCCGGGGTGGCGCTCGCCAGCCTCGCACCCGTCGCCGCCTACCCCTTCATGAAAAGGATCACCTGGTGGCCGCAGGCATGGCTCGGTCTGGTATTCTCCTGGGCGGCGCTGGTCGGCTGGGCCGACACGGCGGGCGACCTGTCGTGGCCGGTCTGGTGGCTCTATGCCGGTTCGATCGCCTGGGTGGTGGGCTACGACACGATCTACGCGTTGCAGGATCGCGAGGACGATGCGCTGATCGGCGTCCGGTCGTCGGCACTCGCGCTGGGCGGGCGGGTCCGCGCGGGCGTCGCGCTCTTCTATGCGGCGGCCACGATCCTGTGGGGTGCGGCGATCTGGAGCATACGCCCGGATCCGCTCGCCCTTGCGGCGCTGGTGCCCGCGGCGGCGCATCTGGCGTGGCAGGTGGCGACGCTCCGGCCCGACGACGGGGCCGGCGCCCTCGACCGGTTTCGCGCCAACCGGTTCACCGGCCTGCTGCTGTTCCTGGCCTTTCTGGTGGTTGGCACCGCCTGAACCGCCACGCGGAGCCGCGGCGGCCGATACAGCGACGGCGGCGGCCTCGCCCCGGCGGATGCGCTCACTTTCGTCCGTCGCGATCGGTGGCGTTGTCGGATCGGGGTTTCGACCCTAAGTCCGCTCCATGCTGACCATCGATCAGGCGCGAGAGCGCGCCCAGGATATCGTCGCCCGGGCGCAGTCCGCCGGCGCGGACGCCGCCGACGCGGTGTTCGCCGCCGACGCCTCGCTCGACATCTCGGTCCGCCTCGGCAATCTGGAGGATGTCGGCCGGTCCGAGGGCAGCGATCTCGGCCTGCGCGTGTTCGTCGGCAATCGCTCGGCAAGCGTATCCACCTCGGACCTGTCCGACGATGCGATCCGCCTGCTGGTCGACCGTGCGGTCGCGATGGCGCGTGAGGCACCGGAGGACGGATGGGCCGGGCTTGCTCCTGCCGATCGGCTACTTCACGGCGCACCGCCGCTGCTCGACATCGACGACCAGATGTGCGGCGCCGCTCCGCCGACGCCGCAGGAACTGCGCGACCTCGCCCTCGCGGCCGAGGAGTCGGCCCGCTCCGTCCCCGGCGTGACCAACAGCGAGGGTGGCGGCGCCAGCGCCTCGCGCAGCATCTGGGCACTCGCCACCTCGACCGGGTTCGCCGGCAGCTACTCGACCACCAGCTACGGCGTCTCCGCCAGCGTCGTCGCCGGTCAGGGCAGCGCCATGCAGCGCGATTATGCCCATCACGCCGCCCGCCGCCGCAACGCCCTGTCCGATCCCGCCACGATCGGCAAAGAGGCTGGTGAGCGCGCGGTCGCCCGGGTCGATCCGGGCCGTCTGGCCAGCGGACCGTTGCCGGTCGTGTTCGATCCGCGCGTCGGCGCCTCGCTCCTCGGCCATCTGACCGGCGCGATCGGGGGTGCCGCGATCACCCGCCGCACCAGCTTCCTGCTGGAGGCACTCGGCACCCGCATCTTCCCCGACACGCTGTCGGTTCGCGACGATCCGCACCGGCCGCACGGGCTCCGCTCGCGCCCCTTCGACGGCGAGGGATTGCCGGTATCGCCGACCGCGATCGTCGAGGATGGCGTGCTGGAGACATGGCTGCTCGACTCCGCGTCCGCCCGCCAGCTGGGACTGGAGCCGACCGGCCACGCCGCGCGCGGCATCGCCGGCGGCCCGGGCGTGACGACCGGCAACCTCTATCTCGACGGCGGCCGCATCCCCTTGGAAACATTGCTCGCCGAGGTGGGCGATGGCGTCTACGTCACCGAACTTATCGGCCAAGGGGTGAACGGCGTCACCGGCGACTATAGCCGCGGCGCCGCCGGATTCCGGATCGCGGGCGGCGTGCTGGCCGGCCCGGTGGCGGAATTCACCATCGCCGGCAATCTGAAGGACATGTTCCTGAACATGACCGCGGCCAACGATCTGGTGTTCCGCTACGGCGTCAACGTACCGACGATCCGCATCGACGGGATGACCATTGCCAGCGGCTGACCTGCTGCCGGCGGTCCGGCAGATCGCGGGCGAGGCGGCGCAGATGGCGCTCGCCCGCTGGCGCACGGATTTCCGGCAGTGGGAGAAGGAGCCGGGCAGCCCGGTGTGCGAGGTCGATCTGGACGTTGACCGCATGCTCCGCTCCCGCCTCACCGCTCTGCTGCCGGACGCCGGCTGGCTGTCGGAGGAGACCGCCGACGCTCCCGATCGACTGGGGCGACGCCGCGTCTGGGTGGTCGATCCGATCGACGGCACCCGCGATTACATCCGCGGTCGGCCCGGCTGGGCCGTCTCCGTCGCTCTGGTACAGGATGGCCGGGTCGTCATCGGCGTCCTCGACGCTCCCGCCCGCGACGAAGCCTGGCATGCCGCGATCGGTCTGGGCGCATGCCGCAACGGCAAGCCGCTCGCAGTCGGCCGCCATGCCGCGCTCGCCGGTGCCCGCGTTCCTGCCGATGTGCTGCCCCGGACGGACCGGGAGTTCGTGGCGGTCGCCAAACCGAACTCGATCGCCCTGCGCATCGCGATGGTCGCGGCCGATCAGGCGGATCTCGTCGCCACGCTCCGCTGGGGCAACGAATGGGACATCGCCGCCGCCGTCCTGATCGCGACCGAAGCCGGCGCCGCGGCGACCGACGCACTCGGCCAGCCGCTTACATTCAACAAGGCCGATCCCCAGGCCCTCGGCGTCCTCGTCTCGACGCCCCGGATCCATCAGGCCGCCGTCGATCGCCTCGCCAGCCGCGCCGCCGCGCTGGCGAGGACGTGATCATGATCAGTGGACGAAGCGCGCCACCACGTCGCGATACGAACGGCTGACCTTCACCTGCGCACCCGAACCCAGCACCAGGAAACACTCGCCATTGGTATGCGGCTTCACCTGCTTGACCAGATCGAGGTTGACGATGGTCGAGCGATGGATGCGCTGGAACCGGCGGGGATCCAGCCGCTTCTCCAGATCCTTCATCGTCTCGCGCAGGATCAGCGTGTTGTCGCCGGTATAGATGCACATATAGTCGCCCGCCGCATCGATCCGCTCGATCGTGTCGACATCGACGCGGAAGATCTGACCGCGATCCTTGATGTTGATGAGCTTCTCGTACCGGTTGGCGGCCATGTCGCCACCCCCGCCCTCACCCATGTCGGCAGCGGCCTCCGGCGCGACCTCGGCCAGGACTTCCTTCAGCCGGTCGACCTCCTCGACCCCGCGCTTCTCCGCCAGCCGCTGGCGCACGCGGTCAAGCGTGTCGGCCAGGCGGCTCTCCTCGACCGGCTTCATCAGGTAGTCGACCGCCTGCGCCTCGAACGCGCGCAGCGCATGATCCGAATAGGCGGTGACGAACACGAACAGCGGCGGCTCGACCTCCATCAATCCCTGCACCACCGAAAAGCCGTCGAACCCGGGCATCTGGATGTCGAGAAAGACCAGGTCGGGCTTGTGCGTCTTGATCGCCCGGATGGCTTCGCGTCCGTTGACGCACTTCTCGATGATCTCGACATCGTCATGCGCCTGAAGCCGCAGTTCGAGGCCCTGGATGGCGAGCGGCTCGTCGTCGACGAGGATGGTACGGATGGTCATGCAGCCTCTTTACTCAAATCATTCAGCTGGAATGGGATCTCGATCTCCACCGAGAAGCCGCCAGCAGGCAGGGATCGCGTCTCGAAACGGTGGTCAGGGCCGTAAGCCGCGACCAGTCGCTCCCTTATATTGGCGAGCCCCACGCCTGTTGAAAGGCTTGGACTGATCCGCGCCTCGTGCAAGCCGGGTCCGGTGTCGGATACGGCGATCTGCACCCGTTCCCCGGCGAAGCGCACACGGACTGCGATATCGGCGCCTTCCTCCTGCGGAGTCACCGCATATTTGATCGCGTTCTCGACCAGCGGCTGGAGGAGGAGCGAGGGAAGAAGCGCCCGCTCCGCCCGCGGATCGATGTCGAACGAGGGGCGCAGCCGCGCCTCGAAGCGCATCTTCTCGATCTCCAGATACAGCTTCAGCGTCTCGATCTCGGCCGCCACCGTGACATGCGCCGTGGGCTCGTTCGCCAGCGTGTAGCGGAGGAACGACGACAGCCGGCTGAGCATCGCATTGGCCCGCTCCGTCTGTTTCAGCAGCACCAGCGTGGAGATCGAGTTCAGCGTGTTGAACAGGAAATGCGGGTTCAGCTGGTAGCGCAGCATCGCCAGCTGCGCCGAGGATGCCTGAAGCTCCAGCGCCCGCATCTCGTGCAGCTGTTCCTCGACGACGATGTAGAAGTTGATCGCGTAGTACAGCGCCGACCAGCTGGCGAGCATCACGAAGGTGAGGAACACCGCACCCGCGATCCCGGTCACCGTGATCCCGGTCACGCCGTTGCGCATGAACGAGTAGGAGAAGGCGATCAGCGACGCGTAGAAGAAGGTGGCAGCGGCCAGCGTGCCGATCGCCAGGAACACCTCTGCAACCCGCGGCAGGCGCCGGTAATAGCCGTAGCAGGCCGACAGGATCAGCGTGATGCAATAGCCGACGATCGCCTCGACGATGATCGGGATGATGACGTCGAGCTTCACGCCGTTCGAGATGGCCGTGACCCCGCGCAACAGCAGGTAGCCGCCCCACCCCACGGCCTGCAGCGTCCAGAACGCGCGCGGCTTGTTCTCGAAAAAGGGCCGCACGTTCCAGGTAGGCCTGCGCCGCCGCCCCGCCGCGGCGGTGGTGGCGTTCGCGGCAGCGGTCGTGCCGGCGGCGGAGGCGGGGAGCGTAGCCATCGTCGCCGCGTGCCTTACACTCCTGAATGCGCCGGTGCAAAATGCGGATCGACGATCGACGAGTGGGCGGCGGAGGGGCTGGAGCTCGGAAGGTAAGGCTAAGGTAAGGCCTAAATCGATGCGGATGCGCGATCAGCATCGTGCCGGACAAGCATTTGCTCGCACCCGTTCCGGTGCGGAGAGCAGGGCGGCGACGTGTCAAAGAACGCCGTGCGTTTACCCAATCCCGTCCGTGTAGGACAGGTGAAGGCGGGGAAGATCGGCTGCCTGCGGAGCCCGCATCCACGTTTCACCCGAACGGAAAGAGGCCGCCGCTTGCGTAAAGCGACGGCCTCCGAGTTGTCCCGCGGCGTATCAGAACGTGAAGCGGGCGCCGATCCGGATCGAATAGAGCGACTGGTTGACATAGACCTGATCGGCCGGCGTCTGGAAGCTCGTGGCGCCACCCAGCGGCGAGTAACGATACTGGACGCAAGCCTGACCGGCATTCGCCGTCGTTTGTGCGGCCGTTGGTGTCGCCCCTGTACCCACCGCCGTGGTCAGACACTGAACCTGGGTGACTGCTGCATTGTACGGGAAAGTATATTCCCGCAGCTGACCCCATTTTTTGTTCAGGAAATTGGTGAAATTCTCGATATCCGCGAAGATCTGGACCTTAGACCCGAACAGACCCGTCGGTATTTCCTGAGCGACGTGGAGATCGAGACGCGTGAACCAACGAGAGTTGAAGGCGTTACGCGGCGCAATCTTGCCGCGATACTTACCGAGACCCGACGCGTCAATGAACGCGTTCAATGCATCGCGATACGCTTCGCTGCTGTACGATACCAGCGGATCGTTCGTCGTAGGCACGTACATCAGATAACGCTGACCAGCGGTGCTCGTCGCGGTGCTGCGCCCCGTAGTACCGAAGATTGCCGAACGCGGCGTGCCGCCCGACGGCTGGAAATCCTGGAAGGTGTATGAGAACGGATGACCGATACGCGTCTCGCCGAACAGGCCGATCTGCGTCTTGGCATCGCCGAAGAACGCATGATCGAAGTTCACGCCGTACTTGAAGAAGTACTTAACCTGATCGTTCGAGATGCCATATGCGACATTGTTGGGTTCGACGAAGGCGCCATTCGAGTAGTTCGAGCCAGCCGTCGACGAGGTTGCCGGCGCCTGATCCTTCACGTCCTGATATGTAAAGCTACCATTGATGTTCAACCCGAAGTCCCACGACTTGTCGAAGCGTGCGACTGCGATGTAGGCGCGGCCCTTCTGCGTGTTCGTCAGCAGAATATCGGTATTGGTGTTGGTGCTGGCGGCACCGTCGATCAGGTTCTGATAACGCTGACGGCCGTCCGGCGTCAGCGAACCGGCGATGGGTACCGAGCGGATATCAGTGAAATACACCTGGTCCCGAACATCGGAGTAGAGCAGGTCCGCACCGAAGGTCCAGTCGTCGCCCAGCGGCCCGAGATTGGCACGGTACTCGCCCGACAGAGTCGCCCGCCACTGCGAAGGGACCTTGAAGTTCGGATCGAGCGCGTTGACCGTCGCATTGGTCGCGACCGTGGCATTGCCCAGGGTCGTGTTCAACGCGGTCGGGATGGACGTTCCCGTCACCCCGTTCAGCGCGGCGTTGCCGACGGCGATCTGCGTCGCGGCCGGGGTACCGCCAGGGAAGCCGTTGAAGCCGGTCGCCGTGCGGGTAATCGACAGCGAGTTGGTCAGCACACCCGTGTTCGAGAAGCTGTTGGACACGTAGACGTCCGGCGTACCACCGCCGAAGATGCCACCACCGCCACGGATCGACACACGGTCCGCCGGCTTCCAGTCGAAGCCGAGGCGCGGCTGGAAGAGGTTGAAGCCGGAGATGTTCGTGGTGTTGCCACCCACCGCGCGGCGCTCGCCGTTGATGATGGCGCCGTTGATGTAGCGATTGAGGTAGGCGTTGCTGAGCGCCGGCTGGTCATGCATCGCATACAGATCGTAGCGTGCGCCATAGCTGAACGTCAGCGTCGGCGTGATCCGCCAATTGTCCATGATGCCGAAGGTGTAGCTCTGGTACCCGAACTTCGCAGCGGCGTCGTCCGGATTGAACGACTGCACACCGTTATTCGACACGATCGAGTTGCCATAACCGATGCTGTTCGCCCGGCGAGCCTCGAAATCGGCGAGCGAGTCGAAGTAGTAGTTGCCGGCACTGTTCTGCAGGAACGAATTGAAGACCGTGACCTTCTGGATCTCCGTGAAAACACGCAGATCATGGTTGTTCATGGTCAGCCGGGCCTGCACGAGGCCGCCCCAGGTTTCCGTGCTCAGGTCATTGGTCTGGCGCGACGAATCGGGACCGAACGAGACGACGGCATCGGTGCCGCTCTGGCCCGCGACACTTGCCTCGCAGCCGGTCAGCGATCCGGTTGACACAGCGTTCGTGCAGACGCGAAACTGTGCAAACCCCCGTCCCAGCGTCGGCTGCTGAATACGCTTGTAATTCTTGTAGAAGCCCCGGACTTCCGTCGAGAAGCTGTCGCTCCAGTCCGAGTTCAACTGCGCCACACCGGTATGCAGCCGATTGCCCTGCGTATAGGCATTGGACGCAAGGCCAAGACCGGGGCTGCCCGTCGTGATCGAACTGAAGGTGTTGTTGAGTAGCGTGATCGCGTCGTTGGCGTAGGTGTAGGTCAGCGCGAGCCGCTGCGTATCGGCAAGGTTCGCGTCGATCCGGGCAACGATGCGGTCATCCTTGTCGCCGAGTTCGCGCTGCACGCCGCCGGTATCGTAGTTGTATACCCGCTGCGCGATTGCGGAAACCTGATCGACCTGTGCCTGCGACAGGTTCGGAATCGCCGTTCCGGCATTGTTGTCGGTGGGACCTTCCGCGATCGGTCGGCCACCGCGGAGCCGCTCGCCCGCGACCATGAAGAACAGCTTGTCCTTGATGATCGGACCGGAAAGCTCGGCGCCGTAGTTCTCGATCTTGAAGTTGGGGATCGAGGCACGACCGGTCGGGATGCCGGGGCCGGGCTTCGTACGGTTGCCGACCAGATCATCGTTGGTCTGCGAATAGAAGCCAGTGCCGTGGAAGCTGTTGGTGCCGGACTTCAGGATGATGTTGACCGCACCGCCCTGGAAATTGCCCTGGCGAACATCGAACGGAGCGACCTGCGCCTGGAACTGGCCGATGGCATCGAACGGTATCGGCGAACGGCGGCTGGGGAGCCCGTCGGTGTTGAGCCCGAAATTGTCGGTGATCGGCACGCCGTCGACCGTGAAGCGGTTGTAGCGTGCATTCTGGCCCGCGAACGAGATGGCGCGGCCACCCGTCGGGGTATCATCCAGGCGGGCGAACGGATCGCGGCGCGAGAGGTCGCGAATATCGCGATTTACCGAGGCGATGTTCGCGATGTCGGCGGCACTCAACACGGTTGCCGGGCCCTGAGAAACGGACCGCGCATTGGGCAGGCGCGAGGCGGTGATGACGATCTCGCCACCCGTGTCGCTGCCGTCTGCGGCGGCCAATTCGATGGGAAGGTCGTAGGCCTGCGCGACCACGGTCTGGATCTCGGTAACCTGCGCGCCCTGGAACCCTGGTGCATCGACGGATACGGTGTACGGTCCGCCCGGACGCAGGCCGGTCGACGTGAAGCCACCATTGGCATCGGTGGTCGCAGTGGTCGTGCTGCCCGTCGGAACGTTAAGGATCGTTACGGTCGCGCCCGATACCGGAGCGCCGGCAGCCGTCACCGTACCGCGGATGGTGGACGTCGTTTCCTGGGCCGAGACCGCCGCAGGAATGACGAGCGCGATCGCTGCTGCGCCGAGCATGAAATTGTGTCGCATGGGTTCCCCTTTGAGCACGAAGGCTCACGTCACGGCGTTGTCCGCCCGATGATCGCGCCCTTGCCCCCGAAATATGTCGCTTCGGTGACAAGGGCCAGTTGGTTCCATGTGCTTGTAAAAACTGTTTTGGTGCGTTGCAAAAGAGCAACGAAGGCTGCCCTATACGGCGGCCGCGACGATCGCCGCCCAGCCGGCCTCGTCGATGGTGCGCACACCCAGATCCGCCGCCTTCTTCAGCTTCGATCCCGCTCCGGGGCCGTACACGACGAGGTCCGTCTTCTTCGAGACGGAGCCGGACACGTGCGCACCCAGCGCCTCGGCCTGCGCCTTCGCCTCGTCGCGGCTCATCGTTTCCAGGGAGCCGGTGAACACCACGGTCTTGCCGGAGACTTCCGACTCGCGCGTCTCGTGGACGACGGGGTGCGGCGTGACCTCGCGCAGCAGGTCGTACACCGCGGTACGGTTGTGCCGCTCGGCAGCAAACCCGATCAGGGCGTGGGCGACCTCGGGACCGATCCCCGCGGTGTCGATCCGCGCGACCAGCAGGCGATCATGGCGGAGAACGAACTTGCGCTCGGCCTCGCCGATCTGCGGCTGGGTGTGGCGATGCAGGAAGACGGCCGACCGGATCATCGCGCCCAGCCGCCCGATCGTCTCGTACCGGCGCGCCAGATCGCGGGCCGTCACCTCGCCGACATGGCGGATACCCAATGCGAACAGGAAGCGGTCGAGCGGCACCTGCCGCTTGGCATCGATCGCCGCGATCAGGTTTCCGGCCCAGACGCGGCCGTCCTTCTTGCGGGCGGCCAGCTGCTCCTCGGTCAGGCGGAAAATGTCGGCGGGTGCGGCGATCAGGCCGTCGTGGAAGAATGCCTCGATCAGCGTCTGGCCGAGACCGGCGATGTCGAACGCGTGGCGCGATACGAAATGGCTCAGCCGTTCGACCCGCTGGGCCGGGCAGATCAGCCCGCCGGTACAGCGATAGACGACCTCGCCCTCCTCGCGATCGGCGGCCGACCCACAGGCGGGGCAGGTGCGATCGAAGGTGTAGGCCGCCCGGTCTTCATCGGGGGTCAGGTTCTCGACGATCTGCGGGATGACGTCGCCGGCACGCTGCACCAGCACGCGGTCGCCGGGCCGCACGCCCAGCCGCGCGATCTCGTCGAAATTGTGCAGGGTGGCGTTGGTGACGACCACGCCGCCGACCGTCACCGGTTCGAGCCGGGCGACGGGGGTCAGCGCGCCCGTCCGGCCGACCTGGATGTCGATCGCCTGCAGCGTGGTCTGCGCCCGTTCGGCCGGGAATTTGTGTGCGATCGCCCAGCGCGGCGCGCGGCCGGCGATCCCCAGCCGCGCCTGCCAGTCCAGCCGGTCGACCTTGTAGACGACGCCGTCGATGTCGAAGAGCAGATCGGCCCGGGTCGCCTCGATCGTGCGATAGACGTCGAGCGCGGCGTCGACATCGGCGACGCGGGCGAAGGCGTCCGCGATCGGGAAGCCCCAGCGGCGCAGCGCGTCGACCATGCCGGCCTGGGTGTCGGCGGGCATGCCGCTCGCCTCTCCCCAGCCATGGGCGAGGAAGCGGAGCGGCCGGCCGGCGGTGACGGCGGCGTCCTTCTGGCGCAACGATCCCGCCGCCGCGTTGCGCGGATTGGCGAACTGGCGCGCCTCCTTGCCGGCGGCCTCCGCCTCGTCGAGCAGGCGGGCGTTCAGGGCGGTGAAGTCCGCCTTCGCCATGTACACCTCGCCGCGCACCTCGAACACAGTGGGGGCGCCGGCCGGCAGGCGTCGGGGAATGTCGCCGATGGTCAGTACGTTGGCGGTCACATCCTCGCCCACCTGGCCGTCGCCGCGGGTGAGCGCCTGGACCAGCGCACCGTCCTGATAGCGCAGCGAGCAGGACAGGCCATCGATCTTGGGCTCGGCGGTCAATGCGACCGGCTCGGCACCGGGAAGCTTCAGGAAACGCCGGACGCGGTCGACGAACTCGGTGACGTCGGCGTCGGCAAAGCCATTGTCCAGGCTGGTCATCGGCCGCGCATGGGCAACCTTCGACAGATGGCCCGCGGGCGCCGCACCGACCTGGATGGAGGGCGAATCGGCGCGGACCAGATCCGGAAACGCCGCCTCGATCGCCGCATTGCGCCGGACCAGCGCGTCATACTCCGCATCCGAGATCCGGGGCGCGTCTTCGGTATGGTACAGCCGGTTGTGGAGCGCGATGCTATCGGCGAGGGCAGCCAGCTCGGCGCCGGCGGCTTCGGGTGATTCGGGCAGCGGGTCCATCATCGCCGGATTAGCGGCGGGCCGCAGGCGCGCAAAGGCCATAGCGGCTCGCGGCCCCGCTACGCCGTCTCCAGCAGCCGATCGGCCTGCGCGCGTGCCTCGTCGGTCACGGTGGCGCCGGAGAGCATGCGCGCGATCTCCTCTCGCCGTTCGACCTCCGCCAGCTGGCGCACGCCGGTGCGGGTCACCGTGCCGTCGCTGGCCTTCGCGATCAGCAGATGCGTCGTGCCCCGGGCGGCGACCTGCGGACTGTGGGTGACGACGAGCAGCTGGGTAGCACGGGCGAGGCGGGCGAGACGCTCGCCGATCGCCGAGGCGACGGCGCCACCGACGCCGCGGTCGATCTCGTCGAACACCATCGTCGCAGCACCACCCTGTTCGGCGAGCGCGACCTTCAACGCCAGGATAAAGCGCGACAGCTCGCCACCCGACGCGATCTTGGTCAGCGGTGCGAACGGTGCGCCGGGGTTGGTCGATATCTCGAACTCGACCCGGTCCTTTCCGGCGCCCGACCAGCCTTCGGCCCCGACGGGAGCCACGACGGTCCGGAAGCGGGCCGCATCCAGCTTCAACGGCGCGAGTTCGTCCGCTACCGCCCCGTCCAGCCGCGTCGCGGCGGTAGTGCGGGCGGTGGTGAGCGCGTCGGCCGCCGCGTCATAGCATGCCCGCGCCTCGGCGACGGCGCTCTCCAGCGCCGCGATACCGCCCTCACCCGCTTCCAGTCGATGCAGGCGGGCGGCGAGGTCGGCGGCGAGGACGGACAGGTCGTCGGGCTGGACGCGGTGCTTGCGCGCCATCGCCCGCAGTTCGAACAGCCGCGCCTCGTCGTCCTCCAGCGCTCGGGGATCGTAGGCCAGCGCCGAACGCGCCTCGCGCATGCTGTCCTCCGCGGCGGAGCCTTCCAGCACCGCGCGATCTACCGCAGCCAGGGCATCGGCCAGTGCGGGATGGTCCGCCGCCACCCGTTCCAGCACACGGGCCGCCTGTCGCAGGCGGGCGAGACCGCCGTCGGAACCCTCCAGGTAATCGTCGATCGCCGTCAGGTCGGCGGCGATCTTCTCGGCCCGCTGCATCGTCCGGCGCTTGTCGGCAAGCGCCTCCTCCTCGCCGGGCTCGGGCGCCAGCTTCTCCAGCTCGCCGACCGCATGCTCCAGCCATTCGCGATCGCGCGCCGCCACGTCCATCTCCGCCCGAACCGCGGCGAGCTCGGCCTCGGCAGCGCGGTACAGCGACCAGGCGCGCGCCACCGCCTGAGTGTCGAGGCCCCCGAACGTGTCGAGCAGCGCCCGATGGCCGCGGGGGTTCAGCAAGCCGCGATCGTCGTGCTGGCCGTGAATCTCGACGAGCCGCGGCGCGATCTCCCGCAGCAGCGTCGCGGAGGCGGGCTGGTTGTTGACGAAGGCACGGCTGCCGCCGTCCGCCTTGACCACGCGGCGGACCAGCAGCGGCTCGCCCGGCTCCACCTCGACGCCATTGTCGTCGAGGAGCGCCGCCAGATCGGCCGTCGGTGGATCGAAGCTGGCGGTGACGACGGCCTGCGCCACGCCGTGGCGGACCAGCCCGCTGTCCCCCCGGCCGCCCAGCGCCAGCCCCAGCGCATCGAGCAGGATCGACTTGCCGGCACCGGTTTCGCCGGTGAGCACGCCCAGCCCCTCGCCGAAATCGAGATCCAGCGCCTCGATCAGCACCACGTCGCGGATGGAAAGCGCGGTCAGCATCGCGGTCGATGTAGGCCGGATGCCGTCGGATTTGAACCGCTTATGTTCTCGTACCGCTTATCGAGGAGAGCCGCTGGGCAGCGGCGCGGCGCCGGCGCCCGATCCAACGGTGGACGGCGTCACGTCCGGTGCGTTCGCGGGCGTTCCCGTGGTGGACGTTCCGTCGGCCTCGCTGGGCAGCACGGTGACCGAGGGCTCTCCCGGCGGGCCCTTGGGATGCACGGCCGGCGTGACGATCGGCTGGCCCGGCGGGATCAGCGCCGCCTGCTGGACCGGATGGTCCTTCATCAGCTTGTACGCATGCTCGTACCAGTCGCTGCCCGGATAGTTGCGGCCCAGCACCGCCGCCGCCTTTTCCGCCTCGGTCGGCACGCCCAGCGCCAGATAGGTCTCGGTCAGCCGCATCAGCGCCTCGGGCGAGTGCGTCGTCGTCTCGTACTTCTCGATCACCGTGCGGAACCGCATGCTGGCCGCCAGCCACTGCCCGCGCACTTCATAGAAGCGACCGATCTCCATCTCCTTGCCGGCAAGATGGTCGTTGACCAGATCGACCTTCAGCCGCGCATCGGACGCGTAGCGGGTGTTCGGATAGCGGCGGGTCAGCTCGCCCAGCGCGTTCAGCGCCTGCAGCGTGATCTTCTGATCGCGGGTCACGTCGGTGATCTGCTCGTAATAGCCGAGCGCGATCAGGTAATAGGCATAGGGCGCGTCGCGATTGCCGGGATGGACCGAGATGAAGCGCTGCGCCGACTGGATCGACTGGGTGTAATCGCGCGCCAGGTAATAGCTGAACGCGCTCATCAACTGGGCACGGCGCGCCCAGATCGAGTACGGGTGCTGGCGCTCGACCTCGTCGAACAGGATGGCCGCTTCCTTGTAGCGGTTCTGGTCGAGCCGGCTTTTGGCGGTCGTGTAGAGCGTGCCGACATCGCGCGCGACATAGGGCACGTCGCCCTTGGTCGTGGCGGTGCGCGCGCAGCCGGCGAGCGGCACGGCGACCATGGCGAGCAGCGCCAGCGGCAGGGCCGGGCTGGAGGAGCGGCGGAACGGAAGGATACGCATCGCCGGTTGCCTTAGCGCAGCGGACAAGCCCGGAACAATAGGGTAGGAGCCGCGCGTTCGCATCGCCGACCAACCGACCAGAGGACGATCATGCCCGCTACCCTGCTCCACACCCACCGCGTCGAGAAGCCCTGGGGCCGGCGCGACCTGTTTCCGGGCTTCGACGACGTGGCGCCGGGCGGCGAGCCGGTGGGCGAGGTCTGGTTCCAGGAACCGGGCGACTCCTCGCCCGACCTGCTGATCAAATATCTGTTCACCGGCGAGAAGCTGTCGGTGCAGGTTCATCCCGACGACGAAGAGGCGCACAAGCGCGGCCTGCCGCGCGGCAAGGACGAGTGCTGGACGATCCTGGCCGCCGCACCCGATTCGACGATCGCGCTGGGCCCGAAGCAGCACATCGATGCGGAGGCGCTGCGCGCCGATGCGCTGGACGGCTCGATCGAGGACAAGCTGGACTGGGTGCCGGTGAAGGCGGGCGATTTCTATTATGCGCCGTCGGGCACGATCCACGCGATCGGCGCCGGCCTGACCCTGATCGAGGTGCAGCAGAACAGCGAGACGACGTACCGCCTGTACGATTACGGCCGCCCGCGCGAACTGCACCTGGACGACGGTGTCGCGGTCGCGCACCTCGATCCGTATCGCCCGATCGTGTCGCCGGGCCTGGTGGACGATCACCGCTCCGTGCTGGTCGAGGGGCCCAAGTTCGTGCTGGAACGCTGGAAGGGCGGCCGCGAGCATCACGTCGCCCTGCCGGAGGGACGGACGGCGTGGATCGTGCCGATCGCCGGCCACGGCGAAGTGGCGGGCGTGGCGTTCAGGGCCGGCGAATGCGTGACGGTGACCGGCAGCGAGACCCTGTCGTCCAGCGACGATGCCGACTATCTGTTCGCCTATCCGGGAACGACGCGGATCTGAAGGTGCACCGGTCGGCGAGCAATCTCGCCGACCGCACTGTGCCATCGAGGCAGATGACGATGGAAGAGGGTGGTGGACAGGGCTGGATTCGAACCAGCGTACGCTTGCACGGGCAGATTTACAGTCTGCTGCCTTTAACCACTCGGCCACCTGTCCAGATGGGCCGCCAACGGCGAGGCGGCTCAATGGCGAAGCGGGGATGGTCTGTCAACGCTTGCCGATCAATGCTTGCGCCGATCCTTTCGCCCGCATAGCCCGCGGGCATGACGATGATATTCCCACCCCTGCCCTGCCGGATCGGTCGCTAATGGCGCGGCGCGGCCATCGCCCGTCGACCGGCGTCGGCAACCGTCCGCGGCTGTGGGGACGCCACCCGGTCACCGCGGCGCTCGCCAATCCCGATCGCACCGTCCGCAAGCTGTGGATGACGCGCGAGGCGGCGGCGGCGCTGGACATCCCGCCGGTGATCCCGGTGACCTTCGCCGACGTGGCCGATCTGGGCCGGCTGGTTCCCGCCGACGCACCACACCAGGGCGTGGTGGCCGAGGTCGACCCGCTGGACGACATGTGGCTGGCCGACCTGCTGGAGCAGGGTCGCGACGACCGGCGGCCGCTGGTCGTGCTGGATCAGGTGACCGATCCGCACAATGTCGGCGCGATCCTGCGTTCCGCGGCGGCGTTCGACGCGCTCGGCATCGTGACGCAGGACCGCCATTCGCCACCCGAATCGGGCACGGTCGCCCGGGCGGCGTCCGGTGCGCTGGAGACGGTGCCGTGGATCCGCGTGGTCAATCTGGCGCGGGCGCTGGACGAGATCGGCGAGGCGGGGTTCTGGCGGATCGGCCTGACCGGCCACGCGCCCCGCACGCTGGCCGAGACGATGGGTACGCAGCGCGTGGCGATCGTGCTGGGCGCAGAGGGAGAAGGCATGCGCCAGAATACCGAGGCGCATTGCGACGAATTGGCCAAGCTGCCCATCGGCGGCAAGGTGGAGAGCCTGAACGTGTCCAACGCCGCGGCGATCGCCCTCTACGCCGCCGCAACGCGGGGGTAGGCACCGCGGGCCGATCGACCCGCGGCGCCGGCGCAGGTCAGTCCTCCGCGGCGATCCGCACCCTGAGGCCGTCCAGCGCCGGCCCGAACGCGATCTGGCACGACAGGCGGCTGGTCGCGTCGCGGTCGCTGGTCGAATCGAGCAGGTCGTCCTCGTCCATGCTCATCTTCGGCAGCTTGTCGGCGAAGGCCGGGTCGACATGGACGTGGCAGGTCGCGCAGCTGCAGCAGCCGCCGCACAGCGCCAGCAGTTCGTCGATACCGCCGTCGCGGATTACTTCCATCACCGACAGACCCGCCTCGCCGTCGAGTTCGCGTTCTTCCCCTTCGCGCGTCGTGACGATAAGCCTGGGCATCATGCAATCTCCGCTATCTTTCCCGCGCCATGGCGGGAGCCGCCCCGCGGATCAAGCGCCGTGGGCCTGACCGCCGAACGGCTGACCGCCGATCTGGACGCGCTTGGCGGCATCGAGCCGGCCTTCGCCGCGGCGATCGCCCGGGTCGGCTATCCCGAACCCCGCATCCGGGAGCGGGGCTATGCCACCCTGCTGCGCACGATCGTCGGCCAGCAGGTGAGCGTCCACGCCGCCAACGCGGTCTGGCGGAAGCTGGAGGCGATGGTCGGCGACCCGACCGATCCGGTGGTGATCGCCGCCGCCAGCGACGAGACGCTGCGCGCGGCCGGCTTCTCGCGCCAGAAGACGGGCTATGCCCGCAGCCTGGCCGAGGAGGTGACGAGCGGCCGCCTGAACCTGGACGCGCTCCCGGTCGACGACGAGGAGGCGGTGGCGCAGCTGATCCGGGTGAAGGGGATCGGCCGCTGGTCGGCAGAGGTCTATCTGCTGTTCGCGGAGGGACGGGCGGATGTGTGGCCGGCCGGCGACCTGGCCGTGCAGATCGAGGTCGGCCGTATCCTGGGCCACGATGTCAGGCCGTCGGAGAAGCTGACCCGGACACTGGCGGAAGCGTGGCGACCCTATCGTGGAGCGGCCGCGATCTTTACCTGGCACCATTACGGCGCCGGGCCGGATGCCGCGCCGGTGTGACATCGCGGACGCGGCGCTGCGTCAGATCAGCAGCGGAACCGCGTTCCCGACATTGTGCAGGATGACCGGCAGCAACAGGCTGCCCGTCCGCAGCCGGATCCAGACGGCGATCAGGGCCGGCAGGGCGGTCAGCGCCATGACGACGGGATCGAACGAGTAGCCGCCGCCTGCAAAACCGAAGGCATGCGCCAGCCCGAACATCATGCACGACAGCACCGCTCCCCATCCCCAATCCCCGCCGAGCCACCGCCTGCGCCCGGTGAAGGCGCGATCAAGGGCGAAGAGCAGGATGCCGCGATAGAAGGGCTCCTCCTCCAGCCCCGGCATGGTCAACTGGAACGCGACCTCTTCCGCATTCGCCGGGTCGGCAGGGAAAAGCAGGGCGATGACGACGAAGAAGGCCGCATAGAGCGCCGCCACCGGCGCGGCGGCGCGAAGGCTGCCGGGCGCCTGTTGCGGGGTCAGCCCGACCCGGCGCCAGCCGAAGGCGGGCAGCGCGGCAATGCCCAGCGTGGCGATCAGCGCGAGGAGCTTGCCCTGCCAGTTCCATCGCCCGCCGATCAGATCGGGCAGCACGCCATAGGCGCCGGTCAGCAGCACGTCGTTGACGACGACCAGCAGCGCGGCGACCAGCAGCCACCGCGGCGAGAACCGCTTCCGGTCGGCGATGCCGATCGCCAGCCCGATCGCCAGCAGCAGCGCCACCACTCCCGCCAGTCCCAACACGCCGTTCATGCGCCGCCCCCTGCCCCGTCCACCGGATGGTAGCCACCACGGCGATCCGCCTCAACACGCGGCTTGCCCCTCCCTTCGTCATCCGGCAGGACCGCGCGCGATGACAGATCTCATTCGCTCGCTCGCCGACAGTCATCGCAGCGTCGCCCTGCCGGTCGGGGGCAGCCGGTGGCGGCGCTTCCTGGCCTTTGCCGGTCCGGGGTACCTGGTCGCCGTCGGCTATATGGATCCGGGCAACTGGGCCACCGACATCGCGGGCGGATCGGCGTTCGGTTACGCGCTGCTGTCGGTCATCCTGCTGTCGAACCTGATGGCGATCGTGCTGCAGGCGCTGGCGGTCCGGCTGGGCGTCGCCTCCGGGCTCGACCTGGCGCAGGCGTGTCGCGTCCATTACTCGCGCCCGGTCGCGATGGCGTTGTGGGTCCTGTGCGAGATCGCGATCGTCGCGTGCGACCTTGCCGAGGTGCTGGGCACGGCGATCGCGCTGAAGCTGCTGTTCGGCCTGCCGCTGACCTGGGGCGTGGTGGTGACGGCGCTCGACGTCTTCCTGATCCTCGCGCTGCAACGCTTCGGCTTCCGCCGGCTGGAGGCGTTCATCATCGCCCTGCTGCTGGTGATCGCGGGGTGTTTCGTGTTCGAACTGGCACTCGCCCGGCCCGACCCCCGCGCGGTGGCGATGGGGCTGATCCCGACGACGCAGATCCTGACCAATCCGACGATGCTGTACCTGGCGATCGGCATCCTGGGGGCGACGGTGATGCCCCACAATCTCTACCTGCATTCCTCGATCGTCCAGACGCGGGCATTCGACCTCGGCAAGGACGGGGTCGGCCGGCGCGAGGCGGCGAAGCTCGCGACGATCGACGGCACCGTGGCGCTGGGCCTCGCCTTCTTCATCAACGCCGCGATCCTGATCCTGGCGGCGGCGACCTTCCACACCGCGGGGCGTACCAACGTGGCGGAGATCGACGAGGCGTATCGCCTGCTGGCCCCTTCGCTGGGTGTCGGCGCCGCCAGCGTCGTCTTCGCGGTCGCGCTGCTGGCGTCAGGCCAGAACTCGACCGTCACCGGAACGCTGGCCGGGCAGATCGTGATGGAGGGCTTCCTGAACCTGCGGCTGCCGGTCTGGGCGCGGCGGCTGGTCACGCGCGGTCTCGCGATCATTCCGGCGGTGCTGGTCGTCGGTGCCGCCGGCGATAGCGGCGCGACGCAGTTGCTGGTGCTGAGCCAGGTGATCCTGAGCCTGCAGCTGCCGTTCGCGGTGGTGCCGCTGGTGATGTTCACCGGATCGCGCACGATCATGGGCGAGTTCGTCAGCCCGGCGTGGCTGCGCGGACTGGCGTGGATCGTCACCGGCGTCATCATCGCGCTGAACGTCACGCTGCTTTACGGAATGTTGTGAGGGCGATTCCTACGTATTCGACGTGACTTCGGCTTGGCCGGGGCTACACCCCAACGTGGATCAACTTTTGTCGGGACGTTCCTTGGCCACTTCCCTTACCGCGCAGCCCGTCTCCTCGAAGCCGCTCGCCGACGCCATTCTCGACACGCTCGTCCACCGGATCGGCAAGGACCAGAAGGCGGCGCGGCCGCACGACTGGCTGGCCGCGACGATCCTGACGGTGCGCAACGACATCATCGAACGCTGGATGGAATCGACCCGCGACGCTCATTCCAAGGGCGCCAAGCGGGTCTATTATCTCAGCCTCGAATTCCTGATCGGGCGGCTGTTGCGCGACGCGCTGTCGAACCTGAACAAGACCCAAAACATCGCCGGCGCACTGGCATCGCTGGGTGTCGACCTGGCGACGATCGAGGAGATCGAGCCCGATGCGGCGCTGGGCAATGGCGGCCTCGGCCGGCTGGCGGCATGCTTCATGGAGAGCATGGCGAGCCTCGACCTGCCCGCCTATGGCTATGGCATCCGGTATGTGAACGGCATGTTCCGGCAGCGGATCGACGACGGTTTCCAGGTCGAGCTGCCCGAGAACTGGCTGCAATACGGCAACCCTTGGGAGTTCGAGCGGCGCGAGAGCGCGTACTTCGTCGGCTTCGGCGGGGAAGTGATCGGGACCGAGACGGGCCATGTCCACTGGAAGGTGGGCGAGGCGGTCGAGGCGATGGCCGTCGACACGCCGATGGTCGGCTGGCGCGGCAAGCGGGTCAACACGCTGCGCCTGTGGACCGCGCGGGCGATCGATCCCCTGCGCCTCGACCGGTTCAACGAGGGCGATTTCACCGGCGCGCTGGCCGGGCAGCTCCGCGCCGAGACGCTGACGCGGGTGCTGTACCCCAACGACTCCACCGCCGCGGGGCAGGAACTGCGGCTGCGGCAGGAGTATTTCTTCTCGTCGGCCTCGATCCAGGACATCGTCCGCCGGCACATCCAGTATTTCGACGACGTCCGGACGCTGCCCGACAAGGCGGCGATCCAGCTGAACGACACGCACCCGGCGGTATCCGTCGCCGAGTTGATGCGGCTGCTGATCGATTTCCACGACATGGGGTTCGACGAGGCCTGGGACATCACCAAGCGGACCTTCGGCTACACCAACCACACCCTGCTGCCCGAGGCGCTGGAGAGCTGGCCGCTGCCGCTGTTCGAGCGGCTGCTGCCACGGCACATGCAGCTGGTCTACGCGATCAACGCCAAGCTGCTGCGCGAGGCGCGGGCGGCGGGTTCCGACGAGAACGCGATCAAGGCGATCAGCCTGATCGACGAGGGCGGATCGCGGCGGGTGCGGATGGCGAACCTCGCCTTTGCGGGGTCGCACAGCATCAACGGCGTGGCGGCGCTCCATACAGACCTGATGAAGCAGACGGTCTTCGCCGACCTGCACAAGCTGTATCCGGACCGGATCAACAACAAGACCAACGGCATCACCCCGCGCCGCTGGCTGCAGCAGTGCAACCCGGCGCTGACCGACCTGATCCGCGAGGCGATCGGCGATGCCTTCCTGGATGACACCGTAAAGCTGGACGCGCTGGCCGCCCATGCCGACGATGCGGCCTTCCAGGGCAAATTCGAGGCGGTGAAGCGCGCCAACAAGGTCGCACTGGCGCAGCATCTGAAGGAGCTGATGGGCCTGCGCATCGATCCCGACGCGATGTTCGACGTGCAGATCAAGCGCATCCACGAGTACAAGCGCCAGCTGCTGAACATCGTCGAGACGGTGGCGCTGTACGACCAGATCCGCAGCCATCCGGAGCGCGACTGGGTACCGCGGGTGAAGCTGTTCGCGGGCAAGGCGGCATCGAGCTATCACAACGCCAAGCTGATCATCAAACTGGCCAACGACGTGGCACGCCGGGTCAACGCCGATCCGGCGATCGGCGGCCTGCTGAAGGTGGCGTTCGTACCCAATTACAATGTCTCGCTCGCGGAGAAGATCATCCCCGCCGCCGACCTGTCCGAACAGATCAGCACCGCGGGCATGGAGGCATCGGGCACCGGCAACATGAAGTTCGCGCTGAACGGCGCGCTGACGATCGGCACGCTGGACGGCGCGAACGTCGAGATCCGCGACCATGTCGGTGAGGACAATATCGTGATCTTCGGGATGACCGCCGACGAGGTCGCGGCCAGGCGTGCCGACGGGTACAATCCCCGGGCGATCATCGAGGGTTCGCCGGAGCTGGCACAGGCCCTGTCGAACATAGCGTCCGGCGTGTTCTCTCCGGACGATCCCGACCGGTACAAGGGGCTGGTCGGCGGGCTGTACGACGGCGACTGGTTCATGCTGGCGGCCGATTTCGACAGCTATGCCGCCGCCCAGCGTCGCGTCGACCGGTGGTGGGAGGATCGCCCCCGCTGGAATGCGGCGACGGTGCGGAACGTCGCACGTGTCGGTTGGTTCTCGTCTGATCGAACGATCCGCGACTATGCGAAGGACATCTGGGGAGTCCTGTGAAGCCACCAAGTGACGCCATCTCCGCCCTGTTGGAAGGGCGTCACGATGATCCCTTCTCGCTCCTTGGTATCTTTCCGGGACCGGAGGGCAGCTTCGCGAGAGCCTGGCTGCCGGGCGCGGAGGCCGTCGAGGCCCTGACGCTGGACGGCGACAGCCTGGGCGTCTTGACCCACGATCGGGACGGACTGTTCGAGGGCGTGCTGGCCGGGGAACCCCAGCCGCTCCGCTACCGGATCAGCGCCGGCGATGCGGAGTGGACGGTCGTCGATCCCTATACCTTCGGCCCCGTGCTGGGATCGATCGACGATTATCTGATGGGCGAAGGCACCCATCTGCGCCTGTGGGACAAGATGGGCGCCCACCTGATCGAGCATCAGGGCGCGACCGGGATGCACTTCGCCGTCTGGGCACCCAATGCGCGGCGCGTATCGGTCGTCGGCAATTTCAACGGCTGGGACGGCCGCCGTCATGTCATGCGGCGACGCAACGACGTCGGGGTGTGGGAGATATTCCTCCCCGATCTGCCGGCGGGCGAGGCGTACAAGTTCGAGCTGCTCGGCCATGACGGTAACCTCCAGCCGCAAAAGGCCGATCCGTTCGCCTTCGCCGCCGAGTTGCGGCCGCGCACCGCGTCGCTGACCACCGGCCCGTTCCGTCACGACTGGCAGGATGCCGGCCACCGCGAGCATTGGGCGGGCGTCGATCCGCGCCGCGTCCCCATGTCGATCTACGAAGTCCATGCCGGATCATGGGACCGCGACGATAATGGGTGGTTCCTCAGCTGGGACGCGTTGGCCGACCGGCTGATCCCGTATGTCGTCGAGATGGGGTTCACCCATATCGAGTTCATGCCGATCACCGAGCATCCCTATGATCCGTCATGGGGATATCAGACGACCGGGCTGTATGCTCCGTCTGCCCGCTTCGGCGATCACGAAGGTTTCGCCCGCTTCGTCGACGGCGCGCATCAGGCCGGGATCGGGGTACTGCTCGACTGGGTGCCTGCGCATTTCCCGATGGACACGCACGGACTGGTCCGTTTCGACGGCACGTCGCTGTACGAGCACGAGGACCCGCGGCTGGGCTATCACCCGGACTGGAACACCGCGATCTACAATTTCGGGCGGCGCGAGGTGTCGAGCTATCTCGTCAACAACGCGCTGTTCTGGGCCGAACGCTATCATATCGACGGACTGCGCGTCGATGCCGTCGCATCGATGCTGTACCGCGATTACAGCCGCAACGCCGGCGAGTGGATCCCCAACGAAGAGGGCGGGCGCGAGAACTGGGAGGCGGTCGAGTTCCTGCGCGCCACCAATCGCGCCGTCTATCGCGAGAACCCCGGCGTCTTCACCGTCGCGGAGGAATCGACCAGCTGGCCGGGCGTGTCGCATCCCGCCCCGCCGCCGGGCGAGCGGAGCGGCGGGCTCGGCTTCGGCTTCAAGTGGAACATGGGCTGGATGCACGACACGCTCCAGTACATGGCGCGCGAGCCGATCCACCGGCAGCATCATCACGGCGAGATCACCTTCGGCCTCGTCTATGCCTATTCCGAGAATTTCGTCCTGCCGCTCAGCCATGACGAGGTCGTTCATGGCAAGGGATCGCTGCTGGCGAAGATGCCGGGCGACGACTGGCAGAAATTCGCCAATCTGCGCCTCTACTACGCGTTCATGTGGGGCTATCCCGGCAAGAAGCTGCTGTTCATGGGGCAGGAGTTCGCCCAGCGCGCCGAGTGGAGCGAGGAGCGGGCGCTCGATTGGGGCCTGCGCACCAGCCACGCGCACGAGGGGGTGCGCAATCTCGTCCGCGACCTGAACCGCGCTTACCGCGAGACGCCCGCGCTTCACGCACGCGATTGCGAGGCCGAGGGGTTCGAGTGGCTGGTGGGCGACGATGCCGTCAACTCGGTCTTCGCCTGGTTGCGCAAGGCACCGGGCGAGAAGCCGGTGGCGGTGATCGTCAACATGACGCCGATCGCCCGTGCTCCGTATCGCATACCGCTGCCCCATGAGGGACGCTGGCGCGAGATCGTGAACTCGGACGCGCAGGAATATTGGGGCTCGGGCCTGGGCAACCTGGGCGGGATCGAGGCGAAGGACGGGGCCGCTTGGGTCACCCTGCCCCCGCTGGCGACCATCATGCTGGAATATGAGCGCTGATTGTCGTCTTTGTCGTCGCCTCGGGCTTGACCCGGGGTCGAGCTTGATCGTCAATGCCGTAAGAAGCGACGTTCCGGATCGGTCCCCGGGGCGCCAGATAATAATGGGAGGATGAGGATGGAACACCGCAGGGGTCAGCCGCTGGCGCGCGACGCGATGGCCTATGTGCTGGCGGGTGGTCGCGGCAGCCGGTTGTTCGAGATGACCGACACGCGCGCCAAGCCGGCGGTGTATTTCGGCGGCAAGAGCCGGATCATCGATTTCGCCCTGTCGAACGCCCTCAACTCCGGCATCCGCCGCATCGGGGTCGCGACCCAGTACAAGGCGCACAGCCTGATCCGCCACCTGCAGCGCGGCTGGAACTTCCTGCGGCCGGAACGCAACGAAAGCTTCGACATCCTGCCCGCCTCGCAACGCGTCAGCGAGTTCCAGTGGTACGAGGGTACGGCCGACGCGGTGTTCCAGAACATCGACATCATCGAGAGCTATGGTCCCGAGTTCATGGTCATCCTGGCCGGCGACCATATCTACAAGATGGATTACGAGATCATGCTCCAGCAGCACTGCGACAGCGGTGCGGACGTGACCGTCGCCTGCATGGAAGTGCCGCGGATGGAGGCGGTGGCGTTCGGCGTGATGCATGTCGACGAGCAGGACCGGATCGTCGATTTCGTCGAGAAGCCCGCCGATCCGCCGGCGATCCCCGGCAGCCCCGACATCGCGCTCGCCAGCCTGGGCATCTACGTCTTCGCGACCAAGTTCCTGATCGAGGAGCTGCGGCGCGATGCCGCGACCGAGGGATCGAGCCGCGACTTCGGCAAGGACATCATCCCGTATCTGGTCAAGCACGGCAAGGCGCAGGCGCACCGGTTCGGCCAATCCTGCGTCCGCTCTTCGGGCGAACCCGCCGCCTATTGGCGCGACGTGGGCACGATCGATGCCTATTGGGAGGCGAATATCGACCTGACCGATGTCGTCCCCGAACTCGACCTTTACGAGAATAGCTGGCCGCTCTGGACCTATTCCGAGATCACGCCGCCGGCCAAGTTCGTCCACGACATCGACGGGCGACGTGGGTCGGCCGTCGCCAGCCTGGTGTCGGGCAACTGCATCGTCTCGGGCGCATCGATCAACCGGTCGCTCCTGTCGACCGGCACGCGGGCGCACAGCTTCTCGATGCTCGACGAGGCGGTGGTGCTGCCTAATTGCCATATCGGGCGCGGCGCACGATTGCGCCGGGTGGTGATCGACGCCGGCGTGCAGATCCCCAACGGGCTGGTCGTCGGCGACGATCCCGAACTGGATGCGACACGGTTCCGCCGCACCGAGCGGGGTATCTGCCTGATCACGCAACCGATGATCGACCGGTTGACGGTGTGAGGCTCGATCCCGACGTGCCTTCTCCGTTCGAGTCCGGCGGCGGGCGGTATCCGGCGAGCCCCGGATCGTGACACCCGTCCTGTCCGTCGCATCGGAAGCCTATCCGCTGGTCAAGACCGGCGGGCTGGCAGACGTGGTCGGCGCGCTGCCCGCCGCACTGGCTCCGCATGGCTTCGCGACCGCGACCCTGCTGCCGGGCTATGCCGCGCTTGCCGATCTGGCGGCCGAGGGTGAGGTGGTGCATCACTGGACCGACCTCATCGGAGCAGAGGCAAGGCTGATCGCGTCGCAGCCGGGCGACCATCCGCTCCTGATCCTCGATGCGCCGGCGCTCTACCAGCGGGGTGGTGGCCCTTACGGCGACGCGACCGGGCGCGACTGGGACGACAACTGGCGCCGCTTCGCCGCCCTCGCCCGCGCCGGCGCGGAGTTGGCGAGCGGAGCGGTCGCCGACCGGCGCTTCGCCCTGTTGCACGCCCATGACTGGCAGGCGGGACTGGCACCCGCCTATGTCCGGGCATTGGGGAGCACGGCGAAGACGGTGATGACCGTCCACAACATCGCCTTCCAGGGCCGGTTCGATCGCGGCATCTTTCCGGAACTGGATCTGCCGGGCTGGATGGATTCGATCCACGGCGTCGAATATTACGGAGCGATCGGCTATCTGAAGGCCGGACTGGCGGCCGCCGATGCGATCACGACCGTATCGCCCAGCTACGCGCGGGAGATCCGCGACGCCGCGTTCGGCATGGGGCTGGAGGGATTGATCGTCGACCGCGCCGACATCGTCTCCGGCATCGTCAACGGCATCGACCCGGCCGTGTGGAGCCCGGCGGCCGATGCCGCGCTTGCCCGGCCGTACACCGCCGCCACGCTGGATGATCGCGCGGAGAACAAGGCCGCGGTCGAACGGCTGTTCGGGCTGGCACCGGGTAGCGGCCCCCTGTTCACCGTCGTCAGCCGGCTGACATGGCAGAAGGGCATGGACGTGCTGACCGACGTCCTCGACACGCTCGTCGCGGCAGGCGGACGGCTGGCCCTTCTGGGATCGGGCGACAAGCCGCTGGAGGCGGCGTTCCTGTCCGCCGCCGCCCGTCATCCCGGCCGCATCGGCGTGCGCATCGGCTATGACGAGCATCTGTCGCACCTGTTGCAGGGCGGGGCGGACGCGATCCTGATCCCCTCGCGCTTCGAGCCATGCGGGCTGACACAGCTCTACGGCCTCGCCTATGGCTGCGTGCCCGTGGTCGCGCGGACCGGCGGACTGGCCGACACGGTAATCGACGCCAACGAGGCCGCACTGGCGGTCGGGGTCGCGACCGGCATCGTGCACGACGGCGTCACGCACGACGCGCTGGTGCACGCCATCCACCGCACCGTGCAGCTTCACGCCAACGCCCCCCTCTGGCGCCGCATGCAGGAGAACGGCATGAAGGCGGCCTTCTCCTGGACGCAGAGCGGCGCGCGATACGCCGACCTGTACCGCCACCTTCTGGAAGCAGCATGATCCGCGACCATCAAACCACGCCCTATCCCGACCAGAAGCCCGGCACGTCGGGGCTGCGGAAAAAGGTGCGGGTATTTCAGCAACCCAATTACGCCGAGAATTTCGTCCAGTCGGTGTTCGACGTCGTCGACGACAAGGATGGTGCGACGCTGGTGATCGGGGGCGACGGCCGCTTCCTGAACCGCGAAGTGATCCAGGTCGCGATCCGGATGGCGGCGGCCGCGGGCTTCGGGCGGACCGTCGTCGGCCAGGGCGGCATCCTGTCCACGCCGGCGGCGAGCAACCTGATCCGTATCCGCGGCGCGATCGGCGGACTGATCCTGTCGGCCAGCCACAATCCCGGCGGGCCCGACGAGGATTTCGGGATCAAGTACAACATCGCCAATGGCGGCCCCGCGCCGGAGAAGGTGACCGAGGCCATCCACGCGCGCACCGGAACGATCGACGTCTGGCACGAGGTTCCGGGTGACGACATCGACCTCGACCTGCCCGGCGAGACGCGGGTCGGGGACATGGTGGTCGAGATCGTCGACCCCGTGTCCGACTATGCCGCGCTGATGGAACGCCTGTTCGACTTCGATGCGATCCGCGCCGCCGGGCTGACGATGGCGTTCGATGCGATGAGCGCGGTGACCGGCCCGTACGCTACCGAGATCCTGGAGCGGCGGCTGGGCTTCGCGGCGGGGACCGTTCGCAACGGCACCCCCCTCCCCGATTTCGGCGGGCATCATCCCGATCCCAATCTGGTCCATGCGCACGCGCTGTACGAGACGATGATGGCGCCCGATGCGCCGGATTTCGGCGCCGCGTCGGACGGGGACGGCGACCGCAACCTGATCATCGGCCGCGGCCGCTTCGTCACCCCCTCGGACAGCCTGGCGATGCTCGCGGCGAACGCGCATCTGGCGCCGGGCTATGCCGGTGGGTTGAAGGGGATCGCCCGCTCGATGCCGACCAGCGCCGCCGCCGACCGGGTGGCGGCGCGGCTGGGGATCCCCGCGTTCGAGACACCGACCGGGTGGAAATTCTTCGGCAACCTGCTCGACGCCGGCATGGCGACGATCTGCGGCGAGGAGAGTGCCGGCACCGGCAGCGATCACGTCCGCGAGAAGGACGGTCTGTGGGCGGTCCTGCTGTGGCTCAACATCCTGGCGGTGACGGGCAAGTCGGTGGACGCGATCGCGCGCGATCACTGGGCGACCTATGGCCGCAACTATTACGCCCGCCACGATTACGAAGGCGTCGAGAGCGATCGGGCGGATGCGCTGATGGCGGCGCTCCGCGAACGGCTGGCGAGCCTGCCGGGCGAGCGGTACGGCGACCTGACCGTCGAGGCGGCCGACGATTTCGCCTATGAGGATCCGACCGATGGGTCGGTCAGCCGCAACCAGGGCGTTCGCGTGCTGTTCGCGGGCGGCAGCCGCGTCGTATTCCGCCTGTCCGGCACCGGCACCAGCGGCGCGACGCTGCGCGTCTATCTGGAACGGTACGATGCGGTGCGGATCGACGAGGAGACCGGCGCCATGCTGGCCGATATCGCCGCCGCCGCCGACGCGATCGCCGGGATCGTCCGCCATACCGGCCGCGAGCGGCCCGACGTCGTGACGTGAGCATGCCGCCGCGTCGCGGCTTCCTGCGGCGGGTCGCAGACCATATCCTGCCGGGGGCCCCACCCCCGCCCGACCGGACGCTGGGCGCCCATTGGCGGGCGGAGCATACCAGCTTCGCCGTGCGCGCGCCCGAGGCGACATCGGTCCTCCTCTGCCTGTTCGACGGCGAGGCGGAGCGTCGGCTGCCGATGACGCGGAGCGGGGAGATCTGGAGCCTGAACGTCGCCGGGATCGCGCCCTTCCAGCGCTATGGATACCGCGCCGACGGCCCGTACGATCCGCCGGCGCACCGCTGGTTCGATCCCGCCAAGCTGCTGGTCGATCCGTATGCGGTCGAGCTGGACGCCCGCTTCGTCTATGACGCCGCGCTGGGCACTCGCGGCATCGACACCGCCCATCTGGTGCCCAAGGCGCTGGTCCAGCCCGCGATGCGCCGCCCGCCCCCGCCGCCGCCGTTGTTCGCGCCCGGCGGGCTGGTGTACGAGCTGAACGTCCGCAGCTTCACGATGCGGCACCCAGACGTGCCGATCCACCAGCGCGGCACGATCGCGGCGCTGGCGCACCCGTCGATCGTCGCTCACCTAAAGAAGCTGGGCGTCACGGCGGTCGAGCTGATGCCGATCGTCGCCTGGATCGACGAGCGCCACCTGCCGCCGCTCGGCCTGACGAACGCCTGGGGCTACAATCCCGTCGCGCCGATGGCGATCGATCCACGGCTGGCGCCCGGCGGGATCGAGGAGCTGCGCGAGACGGTGGCGACGCTGCGCACCGCGGGCATCGGCTTGATCCTGGACCTGGTGTTCAATCATACCGGGGAGAGCGATGGCGGCGGCCCCACCCTGTGCCTGCGGGGACTGGATCCGGCATCCTACGCGCAGGCAGGGGACGGATCGCTGATCAACGATGCCGGTACCGGTAACACGCTGGATTTCGCCAGACCGCACGTTCGCGAGCTGACGCTGGCGGCGCTGCGCCACTTCGCCCTGACGGGGGTGGAGGGGTTCCGGTTCGACCTGGCGCCGGTGCTGGCGCGTGGCCCCGGCTTCGATCCGGCCGCACCGATCTTCGCCGCCATCGCCGCGGACCCGATCCTGTCGTCGCGGGTGATGATCGCCGAACCATGGGATATCGGGCCCGGCGGCTACCAGCTGGGCAAGTTCCCGCCCAACTGGCTCGAATGGAACGATCGGTTCCGCGACGACGTGCGCCGCTTCTGGCGCGGCGACGGCGATGCCGGCGCGCTCGCCACGCGGCTGGCGGGATCGTCCGATCTGTTCGCCGGCGGCAGTGGCACGCGCAGCGTCAACTTCGTCGCGGCGCATGACGGCTTCGCCCTGGCCGACGTCGCCAGCTATGCCGGCCGCCACAACCTGGCCAATGGCGAGAACAACCGCGACGGTCATGCCGGGGAAGTCTGCTGGAACAACGGCGTGGAGGGCCCCAGCGACGATCCGGAGGTGCGCCGTCGCCGCGATGCCGACGTGCGCGCGTTGCTCGCCATCCTGTTCGCTGCGCGCGGCACGCCGATGCTGACGGCGGGCGACGAGTTCGGGCGGACGCAGGCGGGCAACAACAATGCCTATGCCCAGGACAACGAGATCAGCTGGCTGGACTGGGAAAACCGCGACACCGATCTGGAAGACTATGTCGCGCGGCTGTCCCGCTTCCGGCGCAACGGGCCGCTCGCCGACCAGCATTGGCTGCAGCTGGCAGACTGGCGCGACATGACCGACCGGCCGATGACGCCCGATCGCTGGTCCGGCATGGGCGGCTTCCTGCTGCGGCTGCCCGACGGCGAGCAGCTGGTCTATATCCGTATCGATCGTGGCGAGCGTCGGGTTACCCTGGCCCGCGCCGCCGTGCTGGAGAGCCGCCCTTGATCGCCCGACTGCTGCTCGCCGCCACGCTGCTGACCGCCGCCATGCCTTATCCGCCCTCCCCGCAGCAGCGCTTCGGCGCGCTGTTCCACGCAGTCCAGATGCGCAGCGTCTTTCCTGACGGGAAGACCTTCGTCGATGCCGTGCCCAAGCGATCGGACGCAGCGATCATGGCGGCGTGGCGCGAATGCCGGTGCGGCGACGATACGGCGGCGCTGCGCCGGTTCGTCCTCGCCAACTTCACGGTGCCGGAAAGCGCGTCGCCCCGCCAGCAGCCGCGCCGCGCACTGACCGACCATATCGACCAGCTATGGCCGCACCTGACGCGCAGCACGCCGACCGTGCCGGCCGGATCCTCCGCGCTGACGCTGCCGCGCCGCTATGTCGTGCCGGGCGGCCGGTTTCGCGAGATGTACTATTGGGACAGCTGGTTCACGATGCTGGGCCTGCCGCTCGCCGGGCGACAGGATCTGGTCGAGGACATGGTGGTCGATTTCGGCAGCCTGATCGACCGGTACGGCCACATCCCGAACGGCACCCGCAGCTATTATCTCAGCCGCTCGCAGCCGCCCGTCTTCTACCTGATGGCGGGCATGTCGAAGGATGCCGCGACCCTGGCGACGCGCAACCGCCAGCTCCGCGCCGAGCATGATTTCTGGATGGCCGGTGCCGATGCGCTGAAGCCCGGCGAACAGGCACGGCGGGCGGTCAGGCTGGCGGACGGCACGCTCCTCAACCGCTATTGGGACGACCGCGACGACCCCCGCGACGAGAGCTATCGCGAGGACATGATGCTGGCCAATGCGACACCCGGTCGCGATCGTCGGCAGCTGTTCCGCGAACTGCGCGCGGCGGCGGAGAGCGGCTGGGACTTCTCGTCCCGCTGGTTCGCCGATGGGCGGACGCTGGCGACGATCCGGACGACGCGACTGGTGCCGGTCGATCTGAACAGCCTGCTCGTGGGACTGGAGCGGGCGATCGCGGGCAATTGCCGCACGCTGGGCGACCAGGCCTGCGCCGCCGCCTTCACCGCCCGGGCGGATGCGCGCGCCGCGGCGATCAGGACGCATCTGTGGAACGGCCGCTTCTTCGCGGACCATGACCTCGATACCGGCAAGGCGAACGATCGGCCGACCGCGGCGATGGCATTCCCCCTGTTCGCCGGTGTCGCCTCACCCGAGCAGGCAGAGGCGACCGCCCAGGCCCTCACCCCGCTGATCGGGGAAGGCGGGCTGGCGACGACGGCGGTGCACAGCGGCCAGCAATGGGATGAGCCGAACGGCTGGGCGCCGCTCCAGTGGATCGCGATCCAGGGCCTGCGCCGCTACGGCCAGACGACGCCGGCATCGCGCATCCGCGCCGGCTGGCTGGGCAGCGTCGAGCGCGAATATACCGCATCGGGCAAGCTGCTGGAGAAGTACGACGTGGTCGAACGGCGGCCGGGCGGCGGCGGCGAATATCCCAACCAGGACGGTTTCGGCTGGACCAACGGCGTGACGCGGGCGCTGCTGGCGGAGAAGTGAACGCCGCCAGAGGCCGCTAACGCTGGCGCATCATCATCTCGCCCATCGGCATCAGGTTGTGATGCAGGTGGGTCATGATCCAGATCGATCCGACCAGCACCAGCGCGACGATCAGGACGCCAAAGGCCAGCGCCAGCACGTTGTTGCTGTTGTCGGGGCCGGTGGTGATATGCAGGAAGAACACCAGATGGACACCCATCTGCGCCACCGCCAGCGCGATCAGCGCGACGGGGATGCCGGGTCCATAGATCAGGTTCGTCTGCGCTGCCCAGAACGACGCGGCGGTCAGCACCGTGGCCAGGGCTAGGCCGATCGCATAGCCGCGGATACCGCTGCCGATCGATTCGCGTTCGCTCTCCTCGCCGGGGGCGGTATCGTCGGAGACGTTGTCGAGGTCGCGGCCGCTCTCGCTCATGCGCCGGCTCCCAGCAGATAGACGACGGTGAACAGTGCCACCCAGATGATGTCGAGCGCGTGCCAGAACAGGCTGAAGCACGCGATGCGGCGCAGGATATCCTCGCGGAAGCCCTTCGCCCAGACCTGCGCCATCATCGTCGTCAGCCAGATCAGGCCCAGCGCGACGTGCAGGCCATGACACCCGACCAGCGCGAAGAAGGCCGACAGGAACGCCGACCGGCTCGGCCCCGCCCCCTCCCCGATCAGGTGGGTGAATTCATACAGTTCCAGCGCCAGGAACGCCGCGCCGAGCAGGGCGGTGGCGGCCATCGCGATCTGGAACCACAGCCGGTTGCGCGCGACCGAGGCGATGCCGGCCATGCCGCAGGCGAACGACGACAGCAGCAGGAATGCGGTTTCCCACGCGACGAGCGGCAGTTCGAACAGGTCGCGCCCGCCAGGACCACCCGCCGTTTCGCCGACCAGCACCGCATAGGCGGCGAAGAAGGCCGCGAACATGATGAAGTCCGACAGCAGGAAGATCCAGAAGCCATAGGCGACGATGATCCGCTTGGGCGCCGGCCCCTGCTCGTTCGACGGGACCTCGCCATGCCCCAGCTTGTTGGGGTCGCCGCGCCCGTGGGCGCCGGCGGCGGCGTGCCCGCCGCTCATGCGTGTGCCTCCGGCGGCAGGTCAAGCAGCCGCGCCTTTGCCTCGCGACGGCGGCGGTCGCCCTCCTCCACCTCATGCGCATGGATCTCGTATTCGGACTCATCACGCCAGGCGAACACGACGAAGGTCGCCCACGCGCCCAGAAAGCCCAGGATCACCATCCACCAGATATGCCAGATCAGCGCGAAGCCCATCACGGTCGCGAAGAAGGCCGACACGATGCCGGTCGGCGAGTTCTTCGGCATCTCGATATCGACATATTCGGGCAGGTCGGACAGGCGCCGATTCTCCCGCGCGGTCGATTTCAGGCCCCAATAGGCTTCCTCGCCGCGCACGTCGGGCAGCACCGCGAAGTTGAACACCGGCGGCGGCGATGTCGTCGCCCATTCCAGCGTGCGGCCGTCCCATGGATCGCCGGTCGTGTCGCGCAGCGCCTCGCGGTTGCGGATCGACACCACGATCATGACGATCTGGCACAGGATCCCGCAGGCGATCAGCGCGGCACCCGCCGCGGCGACCAGCAGCCAGGGGTGCCAACCGGGCACGTTGTAATGCCCCAGCCGCCGCGTCATCCCCATCAGTCCGAGGACATAGAGCGGCATGAACGCGACGTAGAAGCCGCTGATCCAGAACCAGAAGCTCCGCTTCCCCCACTTTTCGTCCAAGGTGAAACCGAACGCCTTGGGCCACCAGTAGGTGACCCCGGCGAACGCCCCGAACAGTACCGCCGGGATGACGATGTTGTGGAAATGGGCGACCAGGAACAGCGAGTTGTGCAGCACGAAATCGGCCGGCGGCACCGCCAGCAACACGCCGGTCATCCCGCCGATCACGAAGGTGACGACGAAGCCGACCGACCACAGCATCATCGACGTGTAGCGGATGCGCCCGCCATACATGGTGAAGATCCAGTTGAAGACCTTCACCCCCGTCGGCACCGCGATGATCATCGTGGTGATGCCGAAGAAGCCGTTGACGTCGGCACCGGCGCCCATCGTGAAGAAGTGGTGCAGCCAGACCATGAACGACAACAGGCAGATCACCATCGTCGCCGCGATCATCGATCGATATCCGAACAGCGGCTTGCCCGAGAAGGTGGAGATCACCTCGCTGAACACCCCGAACACGGGCAGGACGAGGATATAGACCTCCGGATGTCCCCATGCCCAGATCAGGTTCACGAACATGATCTGGTTCCCGCCAGCCTCGTTCGTGAAGAAGTGGAAGCCGAGATACCGGTCCAGCGTCAGCATCGCCAGCGTCGCGGTCAGGATCGGAAAGGCGGCGACGATCAGCAGGTTGGTCGCCAGCGACGTCCAGCAGAACATCGGCATGCGGGTGTACCCCATGCCGGGCGCGCGCATCTTCAGGATGGTGGTGACCAGATTGACGCCGGACAACAGCGTACCCACCCCGGATATCTGCAGCGCCCACAGGTAATAGTCGACGCCGACCCCGGGCGAGAAGCGCAGTTCCGACAGCGGCGGATAGACCACCCACCCGGTCTTCGCGAACTCACCGATCACCAGGCTGATGTTGACCAGCAGGGCACCGACCGCCGTCAGCCAGAAGCTGACCGAATTCAGCGTCGGGAACGCCACGTCGCGAACGCCCAGCTGCAACGGCAGCGCGAAGTTCATCAGCCCGATCATGAACGGCATCGCCACGAAGAAGATCATGATGACGCCGTGGGCGGTGAAGATCTGGTCGTAATGCTCTGGCGGGAGGTAACCGGGGGAATTGTACGCGATCGCCTGCTGCGTGCGCATCAGGATCGCGTCGGAAAAACCGCGCAGCAGCATGACGGCAGCGAGCAGGCAGTACATGACGCCGATCCGCTTGTGATCGACCGATGTGATCCACTCGCGCCACAGATAGGGGAAGTGACCGCGCTTGTACGTCCAGCCCAGCACCCCGCAGATGACGAGCGCGACGATTCCCGATGTCACGATCGGCAACGGGTTCGCGAGCGGGATCGAGTCCCAGCCGAGCTTGCCGAACATCAGCGATCCTCTCGCCCGGAGGCCTTGGTTTGCTCGTGCGCCGGTACGCCCGATTGCGCGACGACGCGGTCGTACAGTCCCGGCAGCACGGCCGGATAGACGAAAGGCTTCACATTGCCCTTCGCCCTGGCGAGTTGCATGAACGCCGGTCCGTCGAGCGGCGGGCCGCCCGTGCTCCGCGTCCTGCCGACCCAGCCGGCGAACTGCGCCGCCGGCACCGCATCGACGGTGAACCCCATGTCGCCGAAGCCCTCGCCGCTGTAATGCGCCGACAGCCCCAGGAACCGGCCCGGCCGATCCGCCTGAAGGTGCAATTTCGAATCCATCCCGGCCATCGCGTAGATCTGGCTGCCCAGCTGCGGGATGAAGAAGCTGTTCATCACCGTCCCGCTGGTGATCCGGAAATTGATCGGGGTGCCGACCGGCACCACCAACCGGTTGACCGTCGCGACGCCCTGTTCGGGATAGATGAACAGCCATTTCCAGTCGAGCGCCACCACCTGCACCACCACCGGCTTCACCTTGGAATCCAGCGGTCGCTCGGGCGCCAGCTGGTGGCTGCCGATCCAGGTAATGCCGGCCAGGAAGATCACGACCAGCGCCGGTACCGACCAGACCAGCAGCTCCAGCCGCCCCGAATAGGACCATTCGGGCAGGTAGGTCGCCTTGCTGTTCCCGGCGCGGAACCACCAGGCGAAGATCAGCGTGACGATGATCGTCGGCACGACGATGCCGAGCATGATGACCAGCGAATTGAGCAGGATCGTCCGCTCGCCCGCAGCGACCGGGCCGGCCGGATCCAGCACGCCGGCCGAACATCCTGCCAGCGCCAGCGCGGCAAGGACGAGGATGGGACGTGCCCGGCGGGCTGGGTGGCTGCTCACACGCACGACCTACCTCGCGGCAACGCGCCGTGCCAAGCCGTAGTTCGGTTGGCCGGGCAGAAATCGGCGAGGTAGACGATATGGGTTGCACCCGCACCGTCACCGCCGCCAGATGCGGCGATGGCCGATACCGCTCCCCTGCCCCGCCGCCGCCGCAGCGCGTTGTTCATGCCCGCATCCAACCCGCGCGCGATCGAGAAGGCGCGGACCCTGCCCTGCGATGTCGTAATCCTCGATCTGGAGGACGCCGTGGCGCCCGATCGGAAGGAGGAAGCCCGCGCCGCGGCGGGCGCGGCGATCGAGGCCGGTGGTTTCGGCGACCGCGAGCTGGTGGTCCGCGTGAACGGATCCGATACCCGCTGGGGGGCGGACGATCTCGCCGCGCTGGCCGGCACGCCGGTCGATGCCGTGCTGCTGCCGAAGGTCGGGGAGGTCGAGGATGTGGCGGCGGCGCGTGATCTGCTGGGTGTCGATGGTCCGCCGATCTGGGCGATGATCGAGAGTGCGCGCGGGCTGCTCGCGCTGCCCGCGCTGGCGGGGGCGGCGCGGCGGTTGCGGCTCGCCGCGCTAGTCGCGGGCACCAACGATCTGGCGATCGATCTGGGCGTCCGCCCGGATGCGGACCGGACCCCGCTGCTCCCCGCCCTCGCGCAGATCGTCACCGCGGCGCGTGCCGGCGGGATGGCGGTGCTGGACGGCGTTCTGAACGCAACGAACGATGCCGCGCTGTTGGCCGCACATTGCGCACAGGGCGCGATGTGGGGCTTCGACGGCAAGAGCCTGATCCACCCCGCGCAGATCGCAGCGGCGAATGCGGCATTCGGGCCGGACGCGGCGAGCATCGCCTGGGCGCGACGCGTGATCGCCCTGTTCGCCGATCCTGCGCATGCCGATCGTGGCGCGGTAGCCCTTGATGGTGAGATGGTGGAGCGGCTGCACCTTGCACAGGCGCAGCGGATCATGATGCTGGCGGGCAGCTAGGGTGTGATCCGACCCGGCTTTCACCGGGATGGTGCTTCATCCTGGATGGATCGCACTCTGGTCACCGGCGGGACAGCAGTAGCGGCGACCCGGCCCTTTGGCCGGGTCGCCGCCCTGGGATTTTACATGCCCTGAACGTGCTGGAGGTGCTGCTCCACCACCGGCGTGATGCTCGTTGCTACCGTCTTCAGCGGGGCCGAGGTGCCGTTGCTGGCGTAACCGCGGTGCAGGTCGAGTGCCATCTGGTGGGCCGTCTTCTGCTGCTGAACGTACAGCCGGTCACGCGCATCACCCTTGGCCGCCCGCAACGCGGCGATGTTGCGGGCCTGCATCGGCTCCAGCTTGGGTGCCGGCACCGCCATCCCGGCCTGCTTTGCCGCGGCCGTGACATCGGCCGTGCTCTTGGTGTGATCGGCGATCATCTGGTTCGCGAAGTCGCGAAGCTGCGCGTTCTGGGTCGAACCGAGCACCAGCTGGCTCGACTGCTTCTCATACAGGTCGCCGGCACCTGCCTTGGCGACATAGGTCTTGGCGGTCATGGTCTGCGCCATGGCCGGCCCGGCTGCCGCAATGGCGACAAGGGCGATCGGCGCGATGAAACGGTTCATCAAGTCTCTCCTGTTCACCCCCCGGCTGCCCGCGACAATCGCGCGAGAGCGGGGCGGCGTTCCTCAGGAAGCCACAGAAACCTCGTTATTTTCCAATCCGTTGATGTGGATCAGCGCGTTTTACCGGCCGATCCAGTCGGCGACCTCGCCCGCCACCTGATTGGCAGCCTGATTCAGCGCGGGGCCGACGCTGGCCGCATCGATCGCGGGGACCGGGACACGCGCCTCGAACCGACGCTTCTCCGTGGTGGGCCGCCCCGATCGCGACAGCGACGCATCGAAGGTCACCACCGCTTCCCGGGTAGTCGCATCCAGGCCGAAGCTGCGCAGTTCGCCGTCCAGCTGGTCGTTGCTCTCGCCGATCGCCTGTACCTGGCTGACGACGACGCGGCCGGTCCGCGCCGCCACCGTGTCCGACATCAATCGCGCGAACAGCCGGGCCGGCGGTTCCGACCATTGCGCGTCCTTGACATAGGCGATGCTGGTCTCGGTCGTGCGGACCGGAACGCGCGCCACCGCCAGCGATGCCGGGGTGACCGGCACGGTGATCACGATCGCCTTGGCGGTCGCGCTGTTCTGGTTCGCCCCCACCGGCAGCGTCGCCGTGGGGCTGAGCGTCAACAGCGTGTCGGGTGGTGTCGCGCCGAAGCTGATGCAGCCGGCCAGCGGCAGTACCGCGAGCAGGACGGCCGAGCGGCGGAGGTCGAGCGTCTTCATGGCGGTCCTCACTTACCCTTGTAGTCCGGCAGCTTCTGCGACCCGATCAGCGAACTCGCGCCGCCCTGGTCCACCTTCTCGGCGACCGACGACAGCGCGGCCGCGGTGGTGCGCAGGTCGCGCACCAGCCGGTTCGCCTCCGGGATCGTCTGGCGCGAGAAGGTCTGCAATCCCGGCCGCGCATCGCCGATCGCCGCGTTCAGCGTCTCGGCGGATTTCTGCGCCGAGGTGATCGCCTTGTTCAGGTTCTGGATCGTCGGCTGGATGTCGTTGGCCAGCACGCCGTTGGTCGTCGCGGCCAGCTGGCCGATCTGCTGCGAGGCGTCGCCCGCCTGCTGGATCGCGATTCGCGTCTGCGCCAGCGTCGCGGCGATCTCCGGCCCGCGATCGGCAAGAGCGTCGGTCAGCCGGTTGGTATTCTCGAGGATGCCGGCGATCGATGCCTGGTTGCGATCGGTCAGCAGGCCGGTCAGCCGCTCGGTCAGCGTCGACAGCCGCTCCAGCAGCTGCGGCGCGGAGTTCAGGATGGCGCCCAGCCCGCCCTGCTTGGTCGGAATTACCGGCACCCCGTAAGGGCATACGCTGGTCGCGTTGGTATCGGGGCACACGATCGCGGCCGCCCCCTTGCGCGCGCCGTCCAGCGACACGGTGCTGGTGCCGGTGAAGCTGCCCACCACCGTCGCGGTGGTGCCCGCCAGCACCGGCGTCTCGTCGTTCACGCTGATCCGGACGCGCACGAACTGGGGATCGACCGGCCACAGCGCGATCTGCTTCACCTGTCCCGACGGCACGCCCGAATAGGTGACGGCCGACCCACGGGCCAGCCCGTCGACCGACTGGCGGAAGAAGATGTCGTATTCCTTCTCCGACGTCCCGCCCAGCCGGGCGATCCAGACGGTGAAGAGCGCCAGCACGGCGAGCAGGATCAGCACGACGGCGCCGACCAGGACGTGGTTCGAACGGGTTTCCATCAGCGTGTTCCTGTCTCGGTATCTGCAGCGTCGCGGGCGTAGTTGTCGGCGGTACCGCCCTGCGACGGCCTTTCCTTCTCGTTGGTACGGACTTCGGTCGGATGGCGATCGGCCTGCGCGTCGGCGGCGCCGATCTCCTGCGTGGAGGCGGCGGCCCGGCCACGCGGCCCACCGAAATATTCCTGGATCCACGGGTGGTCTGTGGCGACCAGTTCGTCGATCGTGCCGACCGCGATCACCTTCTTCTCGGCGAGCACCGCCACCCGGTCGCAGATCGCGTACAGCGTATCCAGATCGTGGGTGATCAGGAACACCGTCAGGCCCAGCGTGCGGCTCAGCTGGCGGATCAGCTCGTCGAAGGCGGCGGCGCCGATCGGGTCGAGGCCGGCGGTCGGCTCGTCGAGGAACAGCAGTTCCGGATCGAGCGCCAGCGCCCGCGCCAGTCCCGCGCGCTTCTTCATGCCGCCGGACAGCTCGGCCGGGTATTTCGGCCCGGCATCGGCCGGCAGGCCGGTCATCACCACCTTGTACGCCGCGATCTCGTCGATCAGCGCGCCGGGCAGGTGGCGGTAGAATTCCTTGATCGGCACCTGCACGTTCTCGGCGACGGTCAGCGTCGAGAACAGCGCGCCCCCCTGGAACAGCACGCCCCAGCGCTTGCGGATATTGGTCGCCTCGGTCTCGTCGCGGCCGATCGTCGGCTCGCCGAACACGGTGATCTCGCCCGCATCGGGGGTCTGCAGGCCGATGATCGAGCGCATCAGCACCGATTTGCCGGTGCCGGATCCGCCGACCACGCCCAGGATCTCGCCGCGCCGGACCTGCAGGTCCAGATTGTCGTGGACGACCGACTCGCCGAAGCTGTTGCGCAGCCCCTTCACGTCGACGATCACCTCGTTGCGGTCGCGCGACATCAGTTCCACCCCACCCAGGTGAAGAACACCGCGAAGAACGCGTCGAGCACGATCACCAGGAAGATGCCCTGCACCACCGCCGACGTGGTGCGCAGCCCGACCTGCTCGGCATCCGCCTCGACCTGCATGCCCTGGAAACAGCCGGCGATGGCGATGATCGCACCGAAGACGGGCGCCTTGATCAATCCGACATACAGGTCGGTGATCGGCACCACTTCCCGGATCCGGGCGATGAAAGTGACCGGCGGAATCTCGAGCGACGCCCAGGCGAGCAGGCAGCCACCGATCATCGCGATCAGGCTGGCATAGAAGCCCAGCAGCGGCATCAGGATGATCGCCGCCAGCGTCCGCGGCAGCACCAGCGCCTCCATCGGCGACACGCCGATCGTCCGCATCGCGTCGATCTCTTCGGTCAGCTTCATCGTGCCGATCTGCGCGGCGAAGGCGGAGCCGGAGCGGCCCGCGACCATGATCGCGGTCATCAGCACGCCCAGCTCGCGCAGGGTCAGCCGCCCGACCAGATTGATGGTGAAGACCTCGGCACCGAACTGACGCAGCTGCACGGCACCCTGCTGCGCGATGACGATGCCGATCAGGAAGCTCATCAGGCCGACGATGGCCAGCGCCGATACGCCCACCGTCTCGAATTCGTGGACCACCGCGTTGAAGCGGAACCGGCGCGGATGGCGGGCGACCTGGATGAACGCCAGCGTCGTCGCGCCCAGGAAACCCAGCAGGCCGAGCAGGGTTCGCCCGGTCAGCACCACCGCGTCGCCGATCTCGCCCAGCACCCGCGCCGCGGCGCTGCTCGGCTTGTCGCGCGCGACGACGGGCTCGTCGGCCTTCACCACCTGGTCGAACAGCTGCCGGCTGTCGTCGTCCAGCCCCTCGACCGGCGCATCGTGGCGGGCGGCGAAGCGGTGGACCACCCACGCACCCACCGTATCGATGCGGTCGATGCCGCTCAGGTCGACGCGGGTGACGTCGCCGTCGATCCGGTCGAGGCGATCGGGCAGCGTGCCGAGCCGCGCCAGCGACAGGTCGCCGGTGAAGCGGACGGTTCCCTGTTCCTCCTGGAAGTCGGCGGTGGCGGTCATCGGCTCCTTCCTTGGGCGAAACCGGCGACCACGGCAAGCCGATACCGTGATGCGGCGGGACGACCCGTTCCGGGCGCGACGCTCATCGACGGTTCAGAGCAGGACATCGACCGCGTGGATCGCCAGGCCGACAAGGCCACCCACCAGCGTGCCATTGATGCGGATATACTGCAGATCGCGGCCGACCGCATTCTCCAGCCGGGCAGTGATCGTCCCCGCATCCCAGCTTCTGACGGTCTCCGACACCAGCCGAACGATCCCGTCGCCATAGTCCGCCGCGACCGCCACCGCCGTCCGTCGAACGAAGCGGTTCACGGTCCGCGACAGCCGCGGATCGTTGCGCAACGTCCCGCCCACCTGACGCAGGACATCGCCCAGCTGCCCGCGCATCGCCGCCTCGGGATCGTTGGCGATTCGCAGGAGCGCCGTACGCGCCTGCTCCCACAGCCCGTCCATCCACCGCGCCATGGCGGGATTGGCGATCAGCTCGTCCTTCGCCGATTCGACCCGCGTGCGGGTGTCGGGATCGTACTGCAGATCCCAGGCAAGGCGATCCAGCCCCTCCTCGGCCTTCAGCCGCAGGGGATGCTCGGGATCGTCGGCCATGTCGGCCAGCAACTTGTCGATTCCGCCGATCAGCTTGTCGGCCAGCGTCTCGTCCAGCCCGGTCCAGCGCAGGATGGCACCGGCGCGCTGCTGCACCATCTGCCGCACCAGCGCGTCGTTGGACGCGAGCGCATCCGCGGCCCAGTGGATCACGGCGTCGAGCAAGGGCTTGTGCCGCCCCTCGGCCATCGTCGCCTTCAGCAATTGCCCCGCGATGGGCGAGACCTCGGTATCGCGCAGGCGTCCCGCCACCGCGGCCTTCACCATCCCGCCCAGGCGCGCCGGGTCCAGCCCCTCCAGCACCTGTGCGACCAGCTTCGACGCGCCCTGGCGGAACTGGCCGCCCGCGCCCTCCGGCGGATCGGTCAGCCAGCGCGCGATCGCGCCGGCCACGTCGACCCGGCGCATGCGTCGCGCGACCACCCGCGGGATCAGGAAATTGGCGCGCAGGAACAGCGCGAGCTGGTCGCCGATCCGGTCCTTGTTGCGCGGCACGATCGCGGTGTGGGGGATCGGCAGGCCCAGCGGATGACGAAACAGCGCGGTCACCGCGAACCAGTCCGCCAGTCCGCCGATCATCGCCGCCTCGGCGAAACTCCGCACGAACCCCCAGGCCGGATGCCGGTCGTCGAGCGCGCGGCTGGCGAAGAACAGCGCCGCCATGGCGACCAGCAACACGCCGGCGACCCGCCGCATGCGCACCAGCCCGGGCGGGGCGATCTCTGTGCGCGCTGTAAAGCCGTTCATCCGACGATCAATGACCGACGGCCCGCTTTGTTCAAGCGCCGATGCCCCGGCCGCTCACTCCGCCGGCTGCTGCAGGCGCGGCGGCGGTCCGCCCTGCTCGATCAGCGGCCCGTTCTCGTCGCCGGGACGGTAGGTCAGCAGGCGACGGCCCAGGCGCGGGCCGATCCACTCCTCGACACCGATCGACAGGCTGAACGTCGCCGGCACGATCACCAGCGTCAGGACCGTCGACAGGGTCAGCCCGCCGATCACCGTCACCGCCATCGGCTGGTTGAACGATCCGTCGCTGCCCAGCGACAGCGCGGTCGGGATCATCCCGGCCACCATCGCCACCGTCGTCATCACGATCGGCTGCGCGCGCTTGTGCCCGGCGTCCAGGATCGCATCGAGCGGGGGCACGCCGACGCGCATCTCCTCCAGCGCGAAATCGATCAGCAGGATCGAGTTCTTGGCGACGATGCCCAACAGCATCAGCAGCCCGATCAGCACCGGCAGCGAGATCGGCATGCCGCAAAGGTGGAGCGCGATCGCGCCGCCCAGCGGCGCCAGCAGCAGCGAGCCCAGATTGACGAACGGCGGCATCGCGCGGCGATACAGCAGGATCAGCACCGCCAGCACCAGCATGATCCCCGCGATCACCGCGATCGCGAAATTCTGGATCATCTCCGCCTGCCACTTGGCCGATCCCGACGCGGCATAGTGCACGCCCAGCGGCAGCTTGCCCATGATCGGCAGCTTCATCACCTTGGCCCGCTCCTCCCCGCTGACCGCCCCGGGGGCCAGGTCGGCGTCGATGATGATCCGGCGCTCCTGGTTGAAGCGCTTGATCTCCGACGGGCCCGCGCCATAGCTGATGTCGGCGACCACGCGCAGCGGCACGGTGCCGCCACGCTGCAGCTGGACGGGCAGGTTCTGGATCGTCGACAGGTTGCGCCGGCTGTACGGATCCAGCGCGACGCCGATCGGGATCTGGCGATCGGGCAGCGAGAACTTGGCCGCGTTCTGGTCGATCTCGCCCTGGGTCGCGATCCGGATGGTCTGGCTCAGCGCGGCGGTGCTGATGCCCATGTCCGCCGCCAGGTCCAGTCGCGGCGTGATGATCAACTCGGGGCGCGGCATGTCGCCCTCCACCCGCGGCGCACGCAGGTTGGGCAGCGACTTCATCTCCTCGGCCACCTTGTTGGCCGCCAGCAGCAGCTGCTGCGGATCGTCGCCCGCCAGCATCACCGACACCGGGCGGTTGCTGCCGCCGCCGCCGTCGTTCGACTGGAAACTGATCCGCGCATCGGGGATGGCGTTCATCAGGACCGCCGTCTCGCGCTCGAAATCGATCGACGAACGGACGCGATCCTTGCGCAGCGTCAGGTCGATCGTCGCGCTGCCGACCTTCACCTTCTCGACCGCCGCCTGCACCTCCTGCTGGCGGCGCAGGATGTCGTTGGCCTGGTCGGCGACCGCCTCGGTCTGCTCCAGCGTCGTACCCGGCGTCATCGTGATCGACAGGGTACTGAAATCGACGTCCTTGGGCGGCTGGAACGTAAACGGCAGCGTCGCGAACGCCGCGATCGTCGCCACGAACGACAGGGCACCGATCCCGACCGTCTTCCACCGGTTGCGCAGCGTCCAGCCCAGCACCGCCATGTACCGGTCCATCGCCCAGCCGCCGCCATGTTCGGCATGGCCGTGCGCCTTCAGGAAATAGGCCGCGACCATCGGCGTGATCAGGCGCGCGACCGCCAGCGACATCAGGACGGCGACTACCACCGTGATGCCGAAATTCTTGAAGAACTGGCCGGCGATCCCCGGCATCAGGCCGACCGGCAGGAAGACCGCGACGATCGAGAAGGTGGTGGCGACCACCGCCAGCCCGATCTCGTCGGCCGCGTCGATCGATGCCTGATAGGCGGATTTGCCCATCCGCATGTGGCGCACGATGTTCTCGATCTCGACGATCGCATCGTCGACCAGCACGCCCGCCACCAGGCTGAGGCCCAGCAACGTCATGAAGTTCAGGCTGAACCCCATCAGCGACATGACCCAGAAGGTCGGGATCGCCGACAGCGGGATCGCCAGGGCGGAGATGATCGTCGCCCGCTTGTCGCGCAGGAACAGGTACACGACCACGACTGCCAGCACCGCCCCCTCGATCAGCGCGTGGATCGCCGACTTGTACTGGTCCTTGGTATAGCCGACGCTGCTGAACTGCTCGATGAAGTGGTACTTGGGGAACTCCTTCTCCAGCTTGGCGAGTTCCTGCACCGTCGCATCGTACAGCGTCACCTCCGATGCGCCGCGAGCGCGCTGGATGCCGAAGCCGACCACCTGCCGCCCGTTCACCTTGGTGAAGGCCCGCTGCTCCAGCGAGCCGTCGCGCACCTCGGCGATGTCGGACAGGCGCACCGTGCGGCTCAGGTTCTGGACGAACTGCGCGCCCGCGACCTGCGCGTTGCCGGCGATCGGGATCTGCGTCTGCCCCAGCGTGTACGCGTCCTTGGCGTTGCCGACGATGCGCAGCGACTGCTCGCCCCCGCCCACCTCGGCCCGGCCACCGGCAGCGTTGATGTTCGCCGCCCGCAGCGCCTGGTTCACCTGGCTGGCGGTGATGCCCAGCGACTGCATCTTGGCAGGGTCCAGGATGACGCGGATCGCGCGGTCGACGCCGCCGGTCATCTCGACATTCTGCATGCCGGGAATGCCCAGCAGCCGCTTGCGGACGACGCGGTCGACGAAGTTCGACAGCTCCTCCAGCGTCATGTCGCTGCCCTCGACGGACCATGTCGCGACCGAGCCGTTGTTGATGATGACCCGCTCGACCTGCGGCTCGATCACCCCGTCGGGCAGTTCGCCGCGGATCGTGCTGATCGCGTCGCGCACGTCGGTGACGGCGCGGTCGACCGGCGTCTCGAAGGTGAACTGGACGAACGTGCCGCTCGATCCCTCGCTGATGGTCGAGTTGATCTCGTCGACGCCTTCCAGCGACCGGATCGCCGCCTCCACCCGCTGGGTGATCTGCGTCTCGATCTCGGTCGGCGCCGCACCCGGCTGGGCGATGCGGACATAGACGGCCGGAAAGGTGATCTCGGGGCTGTCGTTCACCGACATGCGGCTGAACGACACGATCCCGGCGATGGTCAGCGCCAGGAACAGGACGATGGGCGGCACCGGGTTCCGGATCGCCCAGGCCGACATGTTGCGGAAACCCATGGTCGTCAGCCCTTCTGCGCCTGCCGGATCGGCTTCACCTTCTGCCCCGGATTCAGGAACGCGCCGGCGGACAGCACGACCCGCTCGGTTCCGTTCAGCCCCTCGGCGATCGCGATCCCCGCGTCGGACACCTCGCCGATCTTGATCGGGCGGCGCTCCACCTTGTCGCCGGCACCGACGACATAGACATAGCTGCCGTTGCCGTCGGTCAGCACCGCCGACTCGGGCAGCAGCGGCACGGTGCTCGCGCCCGCCACGATCTCGGCCGTGCCGAACCCGCCCGGCCGCAACCCCGGATCGTACCGCAGCGCGATCCGCGCCACGCCCTGGCGCGTGGAGGGATCGACCACCGGCGACACCTGCCAGACCTCGCCCGGATAGCTGCGGTCCGAGCCGATCGGCGTCACCTTCGCCCGTGCGCCGACCCGCAAGCCGGCAAGATCGCCCTCGCTCAACTGCGCGCGCAGCTCCATCTGCCCGTTCTGCGCCATCCGGAACAGCATGCCGCTGCCGGAACTGACGATCTGGCCCGCCTCGACCCCGCGGGCCAGCACCAGTCCGTCGGCCGGCGCGCGGACGTCCAGCCGCCCGTTTCGCGCGTTCGCCTCCTGGAAACTGGCGCCCGCGACCTTGACGCGCGCGGCCGCCGCATCGCGGGTGGCAGTGCGGCGCTGCAGGTCGGCCTTGCTGATGAAACCGCGATCGACCAGTGCCTTGGCACGGTCCAGCTCGGCCTGTGCCAGCGTCAGGTCGGCCCGGGCGACGTTGACCTGCGCACCCAGCGCGGCGGCCGTCTGGACCTGGACCGAGCGGTCGACGCTGGCCAGCACCTGGCCCGCCCGCACCCACTGGCCCGGCTCGACCAGCACGCGCGTCACCATCCCGCCCTCGCCCGCCACGCCCACCGGCATCTCGCGGCGCGCGGCGATCGTGCCGGTCGCCGACAGCGTCCGGTCGGCCGTCTTGCGGCCCGGCACGATGACGGTCACCGGCGACAGCTGCTCCGCGCCGCCCGCCCCGGCGCCACCCCCAGGCTTGCCGCCGCCGAACGCCCAGATCGCGGCGCCGATCGCCAGCAGCGCGACCACGACCGCAACGACGATCCAGCGCGTCCGCGAGCGCGGCGTGCCGGGACCCGCCAGCTGCTCCTGCGCCATCACTCCCGTCTCGTAGTTCATGCCGTGATCGATCCCGTCCCTCGTCGCCATCGCCGGCGCACGCCCTGCCGCGACTGTGTTATCGTAATATATCACCGGGCTCAATAGCTCGCTGCGTGGATGCGCATAGGCCGGCAATATGGCCACGGTAAGTCCCCGTGCGCCGTGCGCCACAACCGGCTCGGCCCGTTCAGCATCCATTGATCCGGGCACGGGCAGGTGGCCGGCGACGACCTGAGGAGATTGCCATGCGTTACACCGCCCTCGCCCTGCTGGGTGCCGCCGCCGCGCTGCCCGCCGCCGCGCAGGTGCCGCCGGCCTCGATCGCACCGATGATCCCGGCGGCCGGCACCGTCGTCGATGTCGTGGCGGAGGGCAGGACCACGCGCGTGCCCGATCTGGCGACGATCCGCGCCGGCGTGGTCAGCAGTGCGCCGACCGCCGCGCAGGCGCTGCGCGACAATGCCGCCGCGATGACGAAGGTGATGGCGGCGCTCCGCCGCGCCGGGGTGGCACCGCGCGACCTCGCCACCGCCGCGGTGCAGCTGTCGCCGCAATATCGCTACGCCGACAACCAGCCGCCGGTCGTCACCGGGTATCAGGCGACGAACACCGTCACGATCCGCTTCCGCGACGTGGCGACATCCGGCACCGTCCTCGACACTCTGGTCGCACAGGGGGCGAACCAGATCGATGGACCCAACCTGTCGGTCGCCGAGCCGGAGGCGGCACTGGACGAGGCGCGTACCGACGCCGTCCGTCGGGCCCGCGCGCGGGCCGATCTATATGCCAGAGCCGCCGGTCTGCGGGTGACGCGGATCGTCTCGATCGCGGAAGCCGGTCAGGATGCGGGCGGGCCCGATCGTCCGCCGATGCTGATGGCGCGCTCGATGGCGGCCGACGCGAAGACGCAGATCGCGCCGGGCGAGAAGGACATCACCGCGACGCTGCAGGTCCGCTTCCTGCTCGAACAGTAACGACGCAGACGAAAAAGGGCCGCCCGGACATGCCGGACGGCCCTTTTGTCTACGGTGCAGTCGCTACCGGAAAAACCCGATCAGCGAACGCTGCCGCGACGCACCAGGTTGACGATCGCCAGCAGGACGACCGCGCCCAGCAGCGACACCAGGAACGAGGTGATCGTCAGCGGCGCGTTGTTGATCGATCCGCCCGAGATGATCAGGCCGCCGATGAACGCGCCGACGATGCCGACCACGATGTTCAGGAAGATGCCCTGCTGCGCGTCCGTGCGCATGATGATGCTCGCCAGCCAGCCGATGACGCCGCCGATGATCAGCCAAAGAATGATGCCCATATCCGTTCCCTCCGTTGCGGCCCGCGAACGGCGCGGGCGTTGGAAGCAGAACAGTAACGGGGCCAAGTTGTTCCGGGCGCGATCCTAATCAGTACTTCTGCTGGCGTTCGTACAGCGAGCGATAGTGCTGGATTCGGGTGACGCGCAGACCGGGCATCCCCGACCGGTCGATCGCACGCTGCCAGCCGGCGAACTCCTCGACGGTCAGGCTGTACCGGTCGCACACCTCGTCCACCGACAACAGGCCGCCGTTGACCGCGGCGACGACCTCCGCCTTGCGGCGGACCACCCAGCGGGTGGTGGAGGGCGGCGGCAGCGAGTCGATCGTCAGCGGCTCACCGAGTGGACCGATGACCTTGGCCGGGCGGATCTTTTCGTTCTGGATCATTCTTCAACCTCTGGCGGGGCGCAGGGCCCCCTCGAAACGCGTACAGGCGACATACCGGCGGGGCTTGAAGATCGCCTGAAACGCCGCGGTAAACGGGGACTTCAATTCTCCTTCCAATGCGTTAGCATTCGGGCCACGCCCCGGTTGAAACAGCCGCTGCCGGCGGGTGCCCCGCCACCCGCCACGGACCCGGTCCGGGCGGCCTCCGGCGCCACGCCCAGCGATGCCATCGCGGCCGCCACATCGGGGTCGGGCATCGTCCCGTCCGTTCCGGGCGCGCGTTCGATACGGCTCTGATGCAAGGCGACCCCCCGATAATCCATGCGAGGCGTCCGCTTACCGCAGCTTTGGTGAAGGCGAGGTAAAGCGCTTTTGCCGATCGCCGCCTGCACCTATGTAGCGCTGCGTGGACCAGTCGATCGATTTCCAGTTGCCCGGGGGCGCCGCCGGCCGCCGCATCGTCGTCGCCATGTCGGGCGGCGTCGACAGCTCGGTCGTGGCCGCGCTGGCGGTGCGGACCGGTGCGGAGGTCATCGGCGTGACGCTGCAGCTCTACGATCACGGCGAGGCGACCGCCCGCCCGGGCGCCTGCTGCGCCGGTCGCGACATCCGCGACGCCCGCGCGGTCTGCGACCGGCTGGGCATCGCGCACTACGTCTTCGATCACGAAAGCGCGTTCCGGACGGCGGTGGTCGACCGTTTCGCCGACGAATATCTGGCCGGCCGTACGCCGATCCCGTGCGTCCAGTGCAACATGGGGCCGAAATTCACCGATCTGTTCGGCCTCGCGCGCGATCTCGGCGCGGACTGCCTCGCCACCGGCCACTATGTCCGCCGCGTCGTCGGTCCGGGCGGGGTGGAACTGCATCGCGGCAGCGACCCGGCGCGCGACCAGAGCTATTTCCTGTTCGCCACCACCACCGCCCAGCTCGACTTCCTCCGCTTCCCGCTGGGCGGCCTGCCTAAGGACGGCGTCCGCGCGATCGCGGCCGAACTGGGGCTGGGCGTCGCTGCCAAGCCGGACAGCCAGGACATCTGTTTCGTCCCCGATGGCGACTATGCCGGGCTGGTCAAGAAACTGCGGCCGGAGGCGGCGGTCGGCGGCGACATCGTCGATCAGGCCGGCACGAAGCTGGGCGAACATCGCGGCCTCGTCCATTTCACCGTTGGCCAGCGCCGCGGGCTGGAGATCGGTGGCCAGACGGAGCCGCTCTACGTCGTCCGGATCGAGCCCGACAGCCGCCGAGTCGTCGTCGGCCCGCGCCAGGCGCTGGCGGTGGAGGCGGTGGTGCTGGAAGGCGCCAACTGGATCGGCGCCGGTCATGCCGGACCCGTCACGGTGAAGGTCCGCTCGATGGCGCGCCCGGCCGCTGCACGGCTCGACGGCGACCGGCTGGTCTTCGACGCACCGGAATACGGCGTCGCGCCGGGGCAGGCGGCCGTTCTCTACGCCGGTGAGCGGGTGCTGGGCGGCGGCTGGATCGCCCGGACCGAACGGGCACTCGCCGCGGCCTGATCGGCCGGTAAAGATGTAAATGGCGGGAGAGAGCGCTTCCGCGCTCGATCTCCCGCACCATCGCGTCGCCGCTGCCGGTTCGACCGGCGGCTCCGCTCCGCATTTCGTCTTATGATTGACGGCAAGGCGACAGTGGCGGCTCGGTAGCCGAGCGCCGGACGAAAAAAAAGGCCGGACGAGCCGGCCTGTGAAGTTTTTAGGAGAGGATGCCTGAAAGGCACAGCCGTTGTGCACCGCAGCGCGTTTGTTCGCAAGTGCAACTTGATCGCCAGCGATTGCGCGACGCGCAATCGTGCCTTTTCAGGACGACGTGGCTCGGGTCTCACGATGGCCGGTGAAATTCTCTATGCTCGAACGACGCCGGCACTTAACCTGACGGTGACAGCGTTTGCCTATGCGGCACCGGTACCCGCGGACGGAGGATGGAATGCCTTATATCGATGTGATGAATGCGCGCACCGGTCTGGTCGATCCGGTCGGCGCGCGTGAGAAGGGATCGGAACTCGCCGCGCGCTATGCCGCCGCTGCGCCCTTCCCCAACATCATGATCGACGATTTCCTGCCTCCCGCGATCCTCGACATGGCTCTCGCCGAGTTCGAAGCCGCCCGCAGCACGCTGGAGGCCGATGAGTTCGATCGCAGTCAGGAGCGGTTCAAGGCCAGCTTCAACCCCGACGTTCTGCCGGAACGGCTGCGCAACCTGTTCTATTCGTTCAATTCGAAGCCCTTCATCCGGGTGCTTGAGAACATCACCGGCATTCGCGGCCTGATTCCCGATCCGTTCTTCGTCGGCGCCGGCATCCACGAGATTCGCCAGGGCGGGCATTTGTCTATTCATGCCGACTTCAACCATCACAAGATGATGAACCTCGAGAGGCGCATCAACGTCCTGATCTACCTCAACAAGGACTGGCAGGACGACTATGGCGGTCAGCTGGAGCTGTGGGATACGCAGATGACGAAGAAGGAGCACTCTATCGTGCCGCTTTTCAACCGCTGCGTGATCTTCAACACCACATCGAACAGCCAGCACGGCAATCCCAATCCGATCACCCATCCCGATGGCATCACGCGCAAGTCGATCGCGCTATATTATTACACGTCGACCTGGGATGCGACGAAGCGGTCACATACCACGCAGTTTCAGGTTCGTCCGGGCAGCACCGACCGTCGGGACGTCGAGGTTCGTCGCCGGGAACTGATGGAGGACTGGGTCCCGCCCGCCATTCGCCGCAACGTCGCGGCCGTCCGGCGCCGCGTCGGCAAGCTCGTCGGCCGCTCCGCGTAAGGATGGCCGGCGGGCAGGCCTGATGTCCGCCGCCCTCACGGCAGCCGGAATTCGCCCTCGATCACCGTCACGCATCGCCCCGTCAGGACTACCGTCTCCTCCTCGACGCGGCAGTGCAGCAATCCTCCCCGCGCACTCGCCTGCCGCGCGCTGAAGGAGGGGCGGTCCAGTCGGCCGGCCCAGTACCCGGCGATCACCGCGTGGGCCGATCCGGTCACCGGATCCTCGTCGACCCCGTAAGCGGGAACGAAGACACGGCTGACGATATCGGTGGTGTCGCCCGGCGCGGTCACGATCGCCATCAGGTCGCCCGCCGCCTTCAGCGCCGCGAGGTCGGGACGCACGGCGCGCACGGCCGCCTCGTCCGCCAGTACGATCACTGCATAGCCGCGATCGTCCCACAACGTCGCGACCGGTGCCGTCACCCCCAGCGCCGCGGCGATCGCGGGCAGCGACCGGGCGACGGGGGTCAGCCGCGGCAGGGCCAGCCGATATCCGTCGTCCTCCCGCGCGACCTCCAGCACCCCGGACCGCCGCGTGGCGAAGCGCACCCGGTCAAGCGACCGGTCGGATTGCAGCACGAGGTGCCCGCTCGCCAGCGTGGCATGTCCGCACAGCGCCACCTCTGCCACCGGCGAGAACCAGCGCAGCTCGAACTCCGCTCCCGCGACGGTGGCGGGGATCAGGAACGCGGTTTCCGACAGCGCATTCTCCGCCGCGATCGCCAGCAGCGTCGCATCGTCCAGCCATCGCGGCAGCGGCATCACCGCTGCCGGATTGCCGGAAAGGGCGACGTCGGCGAAGGCGTCGACCTGGGTGAAGGGAATGCGCAGCCGATCAGATCCGCTTGGCGAACCAGTGGGGCGTCACATCCGCCTCGACCAGCGGGTTGTCGGTGTCGACATGCCCCTCGGGATCGAGATGGATCAGCACCTCTACCTTGGGGAAACGCTGCTTCAGGTTGCGCTCCACCGCCTCGACCAGATCGTGCGCACGCGCGACCGTGATCGCCGGATCGACCTCCATGTGGAACTGCGCGAAATCGTGGCTGCCCGACCGGCGGGTGCGGAAATCGTGGATGCCGCGCAGTCCGGGCTGGCGCGCCGCCACGTCGAGGAACGCCGCGCGCTCGCCTTCCGGCCATTCCTTGTCCATCAGCTGGTCGATCGCGTTCGACGACGCCTTGAACGCCCCCCATGCCAGCCATGCCGCGATCGCGATGCCCAGCAGCGCGTCGGCGCCGTGCCAGCCCATATACTGGTCCAGCACCAGCGCCGCGATCACCGATCCGTTCAGCAGCACGTCCGACTGGTAATGGATGTTGTCGGCCATGATCGCGACCGACCCGGTCTGGCGGATGGCGCGGCGCTGATAGGCGAGCAGCAGCATCGTCGCGATCATCGCGACGATCGACACGCCGATGCCGAACTCCGCATCCTGGGTGATCGACGGGTTGGTCATCGCCTGTACCGCGCGCCAGCCGATGCCGGCCGCCGATGCGGTGATCAGCGCGACCTGGAACAGCGCGGCCAGCGCTTCCGCCTTGCCGTGGCCGAACCGGTGGTCGTGATCGGCCGGCTCTCCGGCCAGTTTCACCCCGTACAGCGTCACCAGCGAGGCGAGCAGGTCCAGCGCGGTGTCGGCCAGCGACCCCAGCATCGCCACCGATCCGGTATGCCACGCCGCGAAGGCCTTCAGCGCCAGCAGGAACAGCGCCGTCGCCACGCTCGCCAGCGCGGCGCGGATGGCCACCGGGATCAGCCGCCGGCGTTCTTCATGGGTCATGGAAACAGCAGCCCTTCGTTCCAGCCGGCGCCGTCGCGGGTGAACAGCCGGCGTTCGTGCAGGCGGTGGGCCCGATCCTGCCAGAACTCGATCGCGCGCGGCGCGACGACGTACCCGCCCCAGAATGGCGGGCGCGGCACGTCGCCGCCCTCGAACCGCGCCTTCGCCTCGTCGAACCGCCGCTCGAACGTCGCACGCTCGTCCAGCGGGCGCGACTGCTCGGACGCCCAGGCACCCAGCTGCGAGTCGCGGCTGCGCGAGGCGAAATAGGCGTCGGACTGCGCGTCGCTGGCGATCGTCACCGGTCCCTCGACCCGCACCTGCCGGCGCAGCGATTTCCAGTGGAACAGCAGCGCCGCGTTCGGATTCGCCGCAAGGTCGGCGGCCTTCCGCCCCTCGCGGTTGGTATAGAAGACGAAGCCGTCGGCACCGTGCCCCTTCAGCAGCACCATCCGCACCGACGGGCGCCCGGCCGCATCGGCGGTGGCCAGCGCCATCGCATTGGGGTCGTTGGGTTCTGATGCCTTCGCCTCGGCAAACCAGGCGTCGAACAGGGCCAGGGGATCGTCCATCGACCGGCTCTTACCGCATTTGCCGGGCGAACGGAACGAGTCCGCGCCGGCGGCATTGAATCGCTGTCGTAACGGGGTGTAACATCATGGCAGCGCGCGCATATTGGCAGGGACAGATCAGGCTGGCCCTGGTCTCGATCCCGGTCGAGATCTACTCGGCGACGCGCAGCGGTGCCGCCGTGTCGTTCCGCCAGATCCACGAACCCACCGGCAAGCCGATCAGTTACGAGAAGGTCGTCACCGGCATCGGTCCCGTCGACCTCGACGAGATCGTCAAGGGATACGAGGTGTCGAAGGGCGAATACGTCCTCCTCGAACAGGACGAGATCGACGCGGTGAAGCTGGAATCGAAGAAGACGCTGGAGCTGACCCAGTTCGTCGACGCCAGCGAGATCGACGTGCTCTATTATGAGAAGCCCTATTTCGTCGTCCCGGCCGACGATCTGGCCGAAGAGGCGTTCATCGTCCTGCGCGAGGCGCTGCGCCGCACGAAGAAGGTCGGGCTCGGCCAGCTGGCGATGCGCGGCCGCGAATATGTCGTCAGCCTGAAACCGTGCGGACGCGGCATGGTGCTGGAAACGCTCCGCTATGCCGACGAGGTGCACAAGGCGCAGGGTTACTTCCGCGAGATCCCCGACGACAAGCCCGATGCCGAGCTGCTCGATCTCGCCGAGGCGCTGATCGACCGCAAGACCGCCGCCTTCCACCCGCAGGAATTCCACGACCGCTATGTCGATGCGCTGAAGGGCCTGATCGAGCGCAAGCGCAAGGCGAACGGCAAGAAGATCATCGAGGATACCGACAAGGGCGAGCCGAAATCGTCGAACGTCGTCGACCTGATGGCCGCGCTGCGCAAGTCGATGGGCGACAAACCCGCCGCCAAGGCCACGCCGGCGAAGAAGGCACCTGCCAAGACGGCGACCAGGAAACCGGCGGCGAAGAAGCGTGCCTGATCGCACTGTCTTATCCCTTCCAGAGAGGGTCGGCATGACGGGCGCGCGCGATGGCTGAAGACCCCCTCGCCCTCTACAACGCCAAGCGCGACTTCGCGAAGACCGCCGAGCCCGCCGGCACGCTCGCGCCCGGTCATGGCAACGGCTTCATGGTCCAGAAGCACGACGCCACCCGCCTCCACTGGGACCTCCGCCTCGAAGTGGACGGCGTGCTGAAAAGCTGGGCGGTCACCCGCGGCCCCAGCCTCGACCCCGCCGAAAAGCGGCTGGCGGTGCGGACCGAGGATCATCCCCTCTCCTATGCCACGTTCGAGGGGACGATCCCCGCTGGCGAATATGGCGGCGGCACCGTGATGCTCTGGGATCGCGGCACCTGGTCGCCGATCAGGGGCAAGAGCGCGAAGGATCTCGAAAAGGGTCATCTGCACTTCGTCCTCGAAGGGGAGCGGATGAAGGGCGAGTGGCTGCTGATCCGGCTGAAGGGTCGCCCGAAGGAGAAGCGCGAGAACTGGCTGCTCCGCAAGATCGACGACGCTCATGCCGGCGGCACCGACGCGCTGGTCGAACAGGCGCTGACCAGCGTCGCGACGGGCCGGACGATGGCGGAGATCGCGGAGGGCAGGAAACCCGCCAAGGCTCCGCCCCGGCGAGGGCGCCGGTCCGGTGGAGAAGCCGCCGGCAACCCCGTCGCCGGCACCGTCGAACCGGATTCCGCCCCCCGCCGGCACGGCAGGAAGGACGATGGCCGGCTCCCGGCTTTCCGCGAACCCCAGCTCTGCACCCTCGTCGATGCGGTCCCCGCCGGCACCGGCTGGCTCCACGAGATCAAATATGACGGCTATCGCGCCATGGTCGCGCTGGTCGACGGCAAGGCCACGGTCTTCACGCGCAACGGCCTCGACTGGACCGACAGGTTCCCCCATGTCGCCGGCGCGGTGGCGGCCCTGCCGGGTCGCGCGCTGATCGATGGCGAGATCGTGTCGTTCAGGAACGACAAGCCCGATTTCGCCACGCTGAAGGACGCGATCACCAACGGCGGCGCGATGACCTTCTTCGCATTCGACCTGATCGAGCAGGACGGCGAGGATCTGTCCCCCCTGCCGCTGACCACCCGCAAGGAGCGGCTGCGCGCTCTCATCGGCGACGACGGCGACGCGCTCCGCTTTTCCGAGCATGTCGCGGGGTCCGGCGAACAGCTGTTCGCGCAGATGTGCGACGAGGGGCTGGAGGGCATCGTCTCCAAACGCGCCGACGCCCCCTATCGCAGCGGCCGCAGCAAGTCGTGGCTGAAGGCGAAGTGCATCGCCCGGCAGGAGTTCGTGATCGTCGGCTGGCAACCCTCGACGAAGCGCCGCGGCTTCGCCTCGCTCCTCCTCGGCGTTCGTCGCGGCGACGGCTTCGTCTATCGGGGCAAGGTCGGCACCGGCTTCACCCAGGCGACGATCGACGATCTCGCGCCCAGGCTGGAACGCCTGGCCCGCAAGAGCGCGCCCGTGGAGGCGCCGCGGGCGGCGGTGCGCGGTGCCCGCTGGGTCACGCCCAGGCTGGTCGCAGAGATCGCCTTTGCCGAGATCACGCCCGACGGCATGCTCCGCCACGCCAGCTTCGTCGGCCTGCGCGGCGACAAACCGGCCGACGAGGTCGTCGACGAGGTTCCGGCGGACACGCCCGCCACCCCGGCCTCGACGATCAAGGTCAGCAACCGCGACCGCGTCATCTTCCCCGAATCGAACGTGACCAAGGGCGAGCTGGCCGACTATTACGCCGCCGTCTCCTCGATCATGCTGCCCTGGACCGGCCACCGCCCGGTCAGCCTGGTCCGCTGTCCGCAGGGTCGCGCCCGCGCCTGCTTCTTTCAAAAGCACGATGCCGGCAGCTTCGGCGATGCCGTGCATCAGGTTCCCGTGCGCGAGAAGGACGGGTCGACCGAGAATTATCTCTGGGTCGACGACGCCGACGGGCTGGTCGCCTGCGTCCAGATGGGCTCGATCGAGTTCCATGGCTGGGGCTCGCGGATCGAGGCGCTGGAGCGGCCCGACCGTCTGGTCTTCGATCTCGATCCCGACGAGGGGCTGGGCTTCGCGGAAACGAAAAAGGCCGCCGAGCATCTGAAGGAGCAGCTGGCCGAGCTGGGCCTCGTCAGCTTCCCGCTGCTGTCGGGTGGCAAGGGCGTCCATGTCGTCGTCCCGCTCCGCCCGCAGGCGGAATGGCCCGCGGTGAAGGATTTCGCCAGCCGCTTCGCCCAGGCGCTGGCGCAGGCCGAACCCGAACGCTTCGTCGCCACCATGGCCAAGGCGAAGCGCAAGGGCCGCATCTTCATCGACTGGCTGCGCAACCAGCGCGGCAGCACCGCGATCATGCCCTTTTCCGCCCGCGCCCGTGCCGGCGCTCCGGTCGCCGCCCCGGTATCATGGACCGAACTGCGCGACATCGACACCGCCGCCCGCTGGAGCGTCCGCGACACCGCGACACTGCTCGACCTCGCCAACGGCCGCTCACTCGCCGGCTGGGGCATCGCCGATCAGGTGCTGCCCGATCTTTAGAGTGCGATTCACACAGGATGAAGCACCACCCCGGCGAAGGCGGGACGTTTGCAAAAGCGCGGTCGTGGCACGTTTGATGGCAGGTCGACGACGGCTCGGCATGCGGGCGGGCCTTGTTTCGGGCGATCGGGTATCGTCTGAGCGAGCCGGGGGCCGACGGTCGGGTCGGCAGACGGCGACGGCTCAGGTGCGGGCGACGGCCCGGCCCAGATTCCAGGCGGTCAGGACGAGCAAGGTCGCGCAGCGGTTTCGGGCAAGCCCCATGAAGCGCATGCGGTGCAGGCCATAGGATCGCTTGAGGGTCCCGAAGACACCTTCGATGCGTCCGCGTACCCGGCCGATCAGGGCGTTGCGCTGTTTCTGCCGGGGGTTGAGCGGATGACCGCGCTGCGCGCGCTGCTGGGTGCGGTCGCGAATGCCGTGCCGGGCGAGGCGGTCGCGCAGGCGCGGACCGACATAGCCCTTGTCGGCCCACACCGCCGCCTCGTCGCCCGAGACGAGGTCATGGCCATGCTCGACCTCGGGAACATTGGCAGGGGTCAGGATCGCCTTGCGCACGATCAGGCTGTGGCGGTCGACCCCGAGATGCAGCTTGTAGCCGAACCACGCCTTGCCGCTGACGTGCTTCTGCCATGTCGCATCCGGGTCCACCGGCGAGCGACCGCCACCCTTCTGGCGCGGCGGCTCGCTGGCCGCCGAGGCGATGAGCGTCGCATCCACCAGCGTCCCCGCCTTCACCACCAGTCCATGCCCGTCGAGTTGGCGCACCACTTCGGCAAAGACCGCCTCGGCCGTCCCGTCGCCCGCCAGCAGGCTGCGAAAGCGGCTGATCGTACTGTGGTCGGGAACCGACTCGTCCAGCGCCAGCCCGCAGAAACGACGAAACGACAGCCGGTCTGCCAGCGCTTCCTCCATCGCCGGATCCGACAGCCCGTACCAGCTCTCCAGCAGCAGCACCTTGAGCAACGTCAGCGGCCGATAGGACGGACGCCCCGTGCCGCTCGCATGCAACCGCTCCAGCACCGCCTCCACCCGCGACCAATCCAGCAGCCCATCGATCCGCTCCAGCCGCCGACTCCCGCCGCCCACCACCAGCGCTTCCGCAAACCCCGCCGACCCCGCCTCACGATGCATCGCCCGTCCCCGACAACCCTCGCAGGATATCAGTGAATCATCTCACGACACTTTTGCAAAGGTCCCGCGAAGGCCGGAGTCCAGCGGAGGGGCGGCCTGACGATGCGCAACGCCCCTCTCTGCCGCCCCTTCGGTCGCCCCCGGCCTTCACGAAACCTCGGCGAAGATCGATCCCGTGCTCCTGCACCAGCAGGAGCCCAAGGCCAAAGGCGCGACGGCGATCCTTCTGCTCTGCTCTGGGTCCCGTCGCTCGCCGGAACCCGGTGGAGAGGTTCCCCCTCCCCGCTGACGCGATCGGCCGCCCCGATCAGTCGCGCAACAGATCGTTGATGCTCGTCTTCGACCGCGTCTGCGCATCGACCCGCTTGACGATCACCGCGCAGTACAACGCCGGCTTGCCGTCGCCGCCGCCGATCGATCCCGGCACCACGACGGCATAGGGGGGCACCTCGCCCTTCAGGACCTCGCCGGTCTCGCGATCGACGATCTTGGTCGACGCGCCCAGATACACGCCCATCGACAGCACCGCGCCCTCGCCCACGCGCACTCCCTCGGCCACCTCGGCGCGCGCACCGATGAAGGCGCCGTCACCGATGATGACCGGATCGGCCTGCAACGGCTCCAGCACGCCGCCGATCCCGGCCCCGCCCGACAGGTGGACGTTCCGCCCGATCTGCGCGCACGATCCCACCGTCGCCCAGGTGTCGACCATCGTCCCCTCGCCGACATGCGCGCCGATGTTGACGAAGCTCGGCATCAGGATCGCGCCCTTGCCGATGAAGGCGCCGCGGCGCACGACGCTGCCCGGCACGGCCCGGAACCCTGCCGCGCGGAACGCATCCTCGCCCCAGCCGGCGAACTTCGAGGGCACCTTGTCGAACCCCGGAAGCTCGCCCGGGCCGCCGCCCGTCACGACATTGTCGTTCAGTCGGAACGACAGCAGCACCGCCTTCTTCAGCCACTGGTTGACGCGCCAGCCGCCATCGCCGTCCGGCTCCGCGACCCGCACCTCACCCGCGTCGAGCAGCGCGAGCGCGCGATCGACCGCGCTGCGCACCTCGCCGCCGGTGTCGAGGCCCAGGCTTGCGCGATCGTCCCACGCGGCGTCGATGATCGTGGACAGGTCGGTCATGATGTCTCCAGAATGGACTCGAGCCACGGCGCCAGCGCGTGGACATGGAAATCTACGTAATCGCGGGTCGCGTCGGGATCCTGTTCGGACCCGTTGTCGACCCACACGGTGGTCATGCCGATCGCCTTGGCCGGCTTCAGGTTGCGCGCCATGTCCTCGACGAACAGCGCCGTCGCCGGATCGATGCCGAACGCGGCACACAACCCGTCATAGGCTGCCGGGTGCGGCTTGGGCACCAGATCCATCGCGTGGATGTCGTGCACCGCCTCGAAACTGCCGCCCAGTCCCAGCCGGTCGAGGACCTTCAATGCATAGGGCCGGTCGCCGTTGGTGAAGACCAGCTTGCGTCCCGGCAGCCGCGCGATCGCTGCGGCCAGGGGCGCGTCCGTCTCCAGCACGTCCATCTCGATATCGTGCACGTAATCCAGGAACGCGTGCGGATCGACGCCGTGATCCGCCATCAGCCCGGCCAGCGTCGTGCCATGGCCGATGAAATACGCCTTCTGCACCCGCCGCGCCTCGACCGGGTCGACACCCAGCAGCTCGCCGATGAACGCGGTCATCCGCGCATCGATGCGCGCGAACAGGTCGGCACTGGCCGGGTACAGCGTATTGTCGAGATCGAAGATCCAGGTGCGGACATGGGCGAGGCGCTCGATCATCGCGCGCGGCTGTAGGCAAGGCGGTGCCGCCCGGCAAGGCGGGCACGCCACTGCCGCTTGGCCCTCGTCAGCGATCAATCCTTTGACCAGCCTCCGATTGCCGATAATGACCGATTAGGACCCAGTGAGTTAAAGCCGCGCAGATGAAGCCCCGATCGATTCTGCTGCGTACCGCCGCTCTGGTCGGGCCGCTCCTGATCGCGGCCTGCGGCGGGGGGGGCGGCGTCGGCAGCACGCCCACGCCACCCAGCGCGCAGATCCCCGATCCGGTCGCCACGCCCGCTCCGACGCCGACGCCGGTACAGACCCCGGCTCCCACGCCGACGCCTTCGGCCACCAACTACGATACGGCCGAATATCGCGCGACGGTCGGTGCCGTGTCGATGAACGCGCTGTCGTCCTACTCGCGCGGCGCGACCGGGGCCGGCATCGGCATCGGCATCGTCGACAGCGGCATCGATCTGCAGAGCGAGGAATTCGGCGGCCGCGTGTCCGCCGCCTCCGCCGATGTCGCCGGCAACGCCTCGGCCGATGACGAGGATGGCCACGGCACCGCCGTCGCCTTCACCGCCGCCGGCCGCCGCAACGGCGCCGGGTCGCACGGCGTCGCCTTCGACGCCACGGTGATCGCGCTGCGCGCCGATCGGCCGGGCAGCTGCGCGACCGCCACGGACGACGACAAGGACAGCGGCTGCAAGTTCGGGTCCGATGCAATCGCCCGCGGCATCGATATCGCGCGCACCGCCGGCGCGCGGGTCATCAACCTGTCGCTGGGCGGCACCAACATGCCCGCGCAGCTCCAGAACGCGATCGGCCGCGCGACCGCGGCGGGGATCGTCGTCGTCATCTCGGCGGGCAACGACGGCACCGACAATCCCGACAGCTTCGCCGCGGTCGCTACCAACGCGGCGGTCGCGCGCGGGCAGGTGATCGTCGCCGGCTCGGTCGGCGCCACCGACGCGATCTCGTCGTTCAGCGACCGGGCGGGCTCCGCCGCCGCCTTCTACCTGACCGCGGTCGGCGAACGGGTACGCGCCCCCGACGAGACGGGGACGCCCTTCCTCTGGTCCGGCACCTCCTTCGCCGCGCCGCAGATCTCGGGCGCGGTGGCGCTGCTGGCGCAGGCGTTCCCCAACCTGTCGGGCGCGCAGATCGTCCAGCTGCTGTTCCGTACCGCGCGCGATGCCGGCGCGGCGGGGGTCGACCCGGTCTATGGCAACGGCGTGATCGACCTGACGCGCGCGTTCCAGCCGGTCGGCGCCACGTCGGTCGCGGGCACCGGCGTCGCGGTGTCGATGGCGACCAACGCGACGCTGTCGGCACCGATGGGCGATGCGCGCACCAGCGGGCTGGGTGCCGTGATCCTCGACGGGTTCGACCGCGCTTTCGCGATCGATCTCGCCGGCACGATCGCGCGGACCGGTCCGGTGCCCGCGCTGAACCGCGCGCTGCGGGTCGGCGGGCGGCAGGTCGCGGCCGCGGTCGGCGGCACCACCGTGTCGATGACGCTCGCCCCGGTCCGCCCCGGCGCCGACTGGACGGCGCAGCCGACCCGGCTGGGCATGCGCGATGCCGCCGCCGCGCGCGTGATCGCCGGCACGGTGACCCGGCGGATCGGGTCGTCGCTGTCGTTCGGCCTCGCCTTCTCCTCGGGCGCCGGCTCGCTGGTTGCGCAGCTCGCCGGCCAGCACGAGCCGGCCTTTCTGGTCGCCGACACCCGCGCCCTCGGCTTCGACGGTGCCGCGCAGACGGCGGGCGCGGTGCGTCAGCGGATCGGCGGCATCGGCCTGACCGCCGCGGTCGAACAGGGCGTCGTCCGCCGCTATCGCCCGCTGTCGTCGCAGCCCCAGCCTCGCTTCGACCGCCTGTCGCTCACCCTCGACCGGCAGGTCGGCGCGATCGGCGTGCGACTCGGCGCCGAGCGGCTGGACGAGCGCGAGACGCTGCTCGGCGCCAGCTTCGATGCCGGGCTGGGCGCCGCGCGGGCCACCAGCTGGTTCGCCACCGCCGCCGCGCGCGCCGATCTGGGCACCGGCTGGACGCTGGGCGGATCGCTGCGTCGCGGCTGGACGCGCGGCAGCGTGCGCGCCGGGCTCGCCGGCGACGGCCTGATCCGCACCGGCGCGTTCGCCGCCGATATCGGCAAGGACGGGGTGTTCGGCGGCGACAGCCTGGGCCTGCGCCTGTCGCAGCCGCTGCGCGTGTCGAGCGGCGGGCTCGACATCGCGCTGCCGACGCTGTGGGACTACGACACCCGCTCGGTCGCGACCTTCACGACGCAGCGGCTGAACCTGGCGCCGCGGGGCCGCGAGCTGGACGTCGAGGGCCGCTACGCCCTGATAATGGGACCGGGCACCGCGCAGGCCAATCTCTACTGGCGCCGCGACCCCGGCAACATCGCCGACCTCGCCGACGATTACGGCATGGCGCTACGCTATTCGCTGGGGTTCTGACGCGTAAACATTCGCTTGCTGGGATTTCGGCCCCGCCTCCCCATCTTGGCCGCATGACCCGATACTCGTTCCTCGATCTCGTCCCCGTCGTCGAAGGCGGCAGCGTCGCCGATGCACTCGCCCGCGCCGCCGATCTCGCCGCCCATGCCGAGGCGGTGGGCTTCGACCGCTACTGGGTGGCCGAGCATCACGGCATGACCGGCATCGCCTCCGCCGCGACGGCGGTCGTCATCGGCCACATCGCCGCCGCCACCCGCTCGATCCGGGTCGGCGCCGGCGGCATCATGCTACCCAACCACGCCCCGCTGGTGATCGCCGAGCAGTTCGGCACCCTCGATGCGCTGTTCCCCGGCCGCATCGACCTGGGGCTGGGCCGCGCGCCCGGCAGCGACCAGCGTGTCGCCCGCGCGATGCGCCGCACCCTCGACAGCGATCCCAACGCCTTTCCGCAGGACGTGCTGGAGCTGCAAAGCTATTTCGCCGATGACGGCCAGACCGGCATCGTCGCCACCCCCGGTGCCGGTGCGAAGCCTGCATTGTGGATCCTCGGCTCCAGCCTCTACGGTGCGCAGGTCGCCGCCGCGCTTGGCCTGCCCTATGCCTTCGCCTCGCACTTCGCGCCCGACGCGCTCGACCAGGCGCTGGAGACCTACCGCCGCACCTTCCGCCCGTCGGCGGTGCTCGACCGGCCCTATGCCATGGCCGGCTTCAACGTCTTCGCCGCCGACACCGATGCGGAGGGCGAGCTGATCGCCTCGTCGCAGCAACAGTCGTTCATCGCGCTGCGCACCGGCGCCCCGCGCCAGCTGCCCCCGCCCGTCGCCGGCTACCGCGCGTCGCTGGGCGCGCAAGGGGCGGCGATGATCGATCAGGTCCTGTCCTGCTCGGCGATCGGCGGCCCCGCCACCGTCGCGCGCGGGATCGAGGCGTTCGTCGCCCGCACCGGCGTCGACGAGGTGATGGTCACCAGCGCGATCTGGGATCAGGACGCCCGCAAGCGCAGCCTGACCCTGACGATGGAGGCTGTCGCCAGACATAACAAGTACAATAGCACCGCTTTATTATGCGATTCGCAGTATTGACAGATCTGCGGGCCATGTAGAACTTCCTACGCCGTAAGCTGCAGTGAGAAATGCAATGCGTGCGCGTTTATCAACCAGCATAAAGTTGGCCACTTTGGCGCTGCTGATCTCTTTACCCATTACGGCGTTATCGGCATCTACTCAATCTAGATCCATTCCATGGTATCAAAGATGCACACGAGCCGCAGCAGCTTCTCCGGGAGAATGGAACAGCTTTTGTATATCTCTGTCAGGAAATAGCGGCTTGGCTCAGAGCTGTGTGGCATACACTACAGCAATCTACAGTAACAAAGTTAATCTCTTTTGTGTGCGTTTGATGAACTTCAAATAGGCACGCCATCTTATCGCCCAGCGTCATGCGATCGGCAGCCGCAGTCGCACCATCAGCCCGCCCAGATCCTCGCTCTCCTCCAGCGTGACCGTCCCCTCGTAGATCTCGGCCACGTCGCGCACGATCGCCAGGCCCAGCCCGGTGCCCGGCTTGCCGGTATCCAGCCGCACGCCCCGGTCGAAGATCCGCACCCGGTCCTCCTCGGGAATGCCGGTGCCGTCGTCCTCGACCAGGATCTCGACGAACCCGGCCTCGGCCGCCACCGTCACGAACACGCTGCCGCCGCCATATTTGGCGGCGTTCTCGATCAGGTTGCCCAGCATCTCGTCCAGATCCTGTCGCTCGACATGGACCGACAGGTCCCTGGGCCCGGTCACGTCGATGCGGACATGGCGGTACAGCCGCGCCACCGCGCGCTCCACCGATTCCAGGCTCGGCCACACCGCGGCGCGACTATGGGCGGAACCGCGCCGCCCCACCGCCCGCGCCCGCGCCAGATGATGGTCGACCTGCCGTCGCATCGTCCGGGCCTCGCGGATCACCGTGTCCGCCAGATCGTCCGCCTGTGCGGTCGCTGCGTTCATGATGACGGTCAATGGCGTCTTCAGCGCGTGCGCCAGGTTGCCGGCGTGGCGCCGCGCCTCCTCCGCCTGCCGCTCGTTATGCTCGACCAGCGCGTTGAGTTCTTCCACCATCGGGCTGACCTCGTCGGGCATCGCATCCGACACGCGGGTCGACTGGCCCGCCCGCATCCGCGCGATCTCGGCGCGCACCTTGCGCAGCGGCCACAGGCCATAGAAGGTCTGCAGCGCCGCCAGCGCGATCAGGCCGAGCCCCAGCAGCGCGAACGACCGCACCAGCGTCCGCCGCAGCACCTGGATCTGCCCGTCCAGTCCGTCGCGGCTCTGCGCCACCTGGAACCGCCAGCGCACCGGCGAACCCGGCAGCCGCACGTCGCGCTCGACGATGCGCAGCTTCTCCGCGCCGAACTGGTTGCTGTCGTAGTTATGGACCAACCGGTCGTAGTGCGGGGCGCCATAGGCCAGCCGCCGATCCCATAGCGATCGCGACGGAAACGGCTCGTGCTTTGGCGCCGACACCTGCCAGTACAACCCGGAATTCGGCTCCAGAAACTGCTGGTCGGCCGCCTCCCTCAGGAAGATCACCTCGCCGTCCGGCCCGATCTCGGCCGACAGGATCAGCGACTTCATCACATATTCAAGCTGGTCGTCGAAATTGCGCGTCACCGCCGACACCAGCACCCGATCTAGCGCGAAGCCGCCACCCGCCAGCAGCACGGTGATCCATCCCGCCGCGATCAGGATCATGCGGCGCGACAGCGACCCGGTCGCCGCCATCCGCGTCCGGAAACCGTTCATCGCCCGGCCGGAACCCGCATCGCGATGCCGGCCCGCTCCCCTGCCCCGTCGCCCATCCGCGGTGAGCGGCGGGCAGCGGGGCGGGGGAGCGGGCCGGTACCGTCGTCAAACCCGCCCTTCCGCGAGTCTGCGAACGCCCCGTCAGGCATCCGGGTCTTCCAGGCTGTAGCCGAGACCGCGGATCGTGGTGATGACGTCCTGCCCCAGCTTCTTGCGGATGCGCGTGACGAACACCTCGATCGTGTTCGAATCGCGGTCGAAATCCTGATCGTAGATATGCTCGATCAGCTCGGTCCGGCTCACCACCTTGCCCTTGTGGTGCAGCAGGTAGCTCAGCAGCTTGTATTCCTGCGCGGTCAGCTTCACCGGCTCGCCGGCCTTGGTCACCTTGCCCGACCGGGTGTCCAGCCGCACGTCGCCGGCGGTCAGTTCGGACGAGGCGTTGCCCGATGCGCGGCGGATCAGCGCGCGCAGGCGGGCGATCAGCTCCTCGGTCTGGAACGGCTTGGCGACATAATCGTCGGCGCCCGCATCTAGCCCGGCGACCTTGTCGGACCAGCTGTCGCGCGCCGTCAGCACCAGCACCGGGGCGGTCCGCCCCTCCTTGCGCCAGCGGTCCAGTACGGTCAGCCCGTCGATCTCGGGCAGGCCCAGATCCAGTACGATCGCATCGTAGCTTTCGGTGGAGCCCAGATAATGCCCCTCCTCGCCATCAGTCGCCAGGTCGACGGCATAACCTGCCCCCTCCAGCGTATTTCGCAGCTGCTGCCCCAGATTCGGTTCGTCCTCGACGATCAGAACGCGCATTGTCTCTCCTCACCGATACGAAAACGGCCGGCATCCGCTAACACGGAGCCGGCCGATACGGAATTGCCGCTGTCGCGTGGCTTAACGCCCGCGGGCGATCCGCGGGTGCATCGCTCGGCTGGCCGGCGACCTCAGGCGGCGAGTGCCACCGACATCCGGCGACGGCGCAGCGCCACGCCGACCGCGCCGAAGCCCAGCAGCATCATCGCCCAGGTCGACGGTTCTGGCACGGCCGCGACGTCGAACTGCGCCGTGCCTTCGAACTCCTGCTGGTTCAGGAAGCCGGCTGCTATATCGCCCAGGGCGAACGCCGCGAATTCACTGTTATTGTTGAACGTCAGGACGAGGCTCAACAGCGACGCGCCTGCGTCGTCGACCGTAATGAAGTTGCCCGTTTCATCGCCCGATACGGGATCGGTCAGAAATCCCAGATCCTTGATGGTGCGGGAAACACCACCCAGCGCCAGCGCGCCCTCGGCCGTCTTGATCTCGTAAACGGTGCTCGACCCATCCACCAGTTCGGCGCCGAACGTGCCGCTGCCGGACAGGGCGCCGGCCGTCGTGGTCCCGGAAAACGAAAAGCTGAAGGTCGTCGCGGCGGAGGCGACCTGCGCGGTCAGTGCCAGCGCCGCGGCGGCCACCGCGCCCAGAATCTTCTTCATGTCGTACCCCTTTGTCGAACCGGATTTCGTTAATCCGACCTTTCACGGATCGGTTAACGAATCGTTAACACGGTCATTACGGGGTAGGAATGACTATCTCGCGTCGGGGGTGTCCCGTGATGAATCGATTGCCGGTCTGGACATGATGGTCGTCATCGGCCGGTGCGACCCACGATCTGCCCCGACCGCGCATCGACGTCGACCCAGATGACGTTGCCGTCCCGCAGGAACTTCAGCGTGTACACCGCGCTCGCCCCGTCGAAGTCGGATCCCAGATACTCGGCATCGCCCATGGCCGGCACCACCCGGCGCTCGATCTCGCGCAGCGGCATCAATCGTCCCTGCCGGCGGCCGTCGAACACCTGCATCTGGTCGCCGCGCTTCTGCGCATCGACGGGTCCACACCCGGTCAGGGGCAGGCCGGCGGCCATCAGCGCGAGGAGGGCGGGGATCTTCATGGGCGGGACCGATAACTAATGGCCATTGAACCCGTTGTGAATGGTGCGCTGCACGCCTAGTTCCCGCGGCCATGGCCGCACCTGTTCTCTCCTACGAAAATCTCGGTCTCGTGCAGGGGTCGGGCTGGCTCTTCCGCGGGCTCGACATCCATATCGGCCAGCGCGACCGGCTCGCGCTGATCGGCCGCAACGGTGCGGGCAAGAGCACGCTGCTGCGCCTGCTGGCCGGCAGTATCGAGCCTGACGAGGGTCGCCGCACCACCGTGCCCGGCACGCGCGTGGTGATGCTGGAACAGGATCCCGACGTCTCCCGCTTCGCGACGCTGCGCGATTATGTGCTGGCGGGCGACGCGGCACCTGCCGTGCACGAAGCGAACGCGATCGCCGACCAGCTCGGCATCGACCTCGACCGCGAGGCGGCCTCGGCGTCGGGCGGCGAGCGGCGTCGCGCCGCGATCGTCCGCGCGCTGGCGCTGGAGCCCGACGTGCTGCTCCTCGACGAGCCGACCAACCATCTCGACATCGTCGCGATCGACTGGCTGGAGGGGTGGCTTGGCCGCTACACCGGCGCGTTCGTCGTCATCAGCCACGATCGTACCTTCCTCACCCGGCTGACCCGCCAGACGCTGTGGCTGGACCGCGGCACCGTCCGTCGGGCCGAGATCGGCTTCGGCGGGTTCGAGGCATGGACCGAGCAGGTCTTCGCCGAGGAGGCACGCAATGCCGAACGGCTCGACGCCAAGCTGAAGATCGAGGAGCACTGGCTGCAGCGCGGCGTCACCGGCCGTCGCCGCCGCAATCAGGGGCGCCTGGCCAAGCTGAAGGAGATGCGGGCCGAGCGCGCGGCGATGGAGGGGCCGCAGGGTACCGCCGCGATCGCGCTGGGGCACGAGGACGGCCGGTCGAAGGTGGTGATCGACGCGGAGCATGTGTCGAAAAGCTATGGCGACCGCACGATCATCCGCGACCTCACCCTGCGCGTCACCCGCGGCGACCGCATCGGCATCGTCGGTGCCAACGGCGCGGGCAAGAGCACGCTGCTGAAGCTGCTGACCGGCGAGTTGCAGCCCGACGGCGGCAGCGTGAAGCTGGCGAAGACGCTCGACGGGATCGTCATCGACCAGCAGCGCAGCCTGATGGCGCCCGACAAGACCGTCCGCGACGTGCTGGCCGATGGCGGCGACTGGATCGACGTGCTGGGCAGCCGCAAGCACATCCACGGCTATCTGAAGGAATTCCTGTTCGACCCTGCACTGGCGGAGGCGAAGGTCGGCACGTTGTCGGGCGGCGAACGCTCGCGCCTGCTGCTGGCGCGCGAGTTCGCCCGCGCGTCGAACCTCCTCGTGCTCGACGAACCGACCAACGATCTCGACCTCGAGACGCTGGACCTGCTTCAGGAGGTGATCGGCGATTACGACGGCACCGTGCTGATCGTCAGCCACGATCGCGACTTTCTCGACCGGACGGTGACGGTGACGCTTGGCCTTGACGGTCAAGGAACAGTTGACGTGGTCGCGGGCGGTTACGAGGACTGGGAACGCCGCCGAAAACCGCGTGTCGAGGCGAAGAAGGCGGTCAGGGCCGCTCCCCGGCCCCCGGCCACCCCGGCGCGCAAGCTGTCGTACAAGGACCAGCGCGATTTCGACTTGTTGCCCAAGCACATAGAGCAGATCGAGGCGGCCATCGCGCGCGACGAGGCGGTCCTCGCCGACCCCGATCTCTACACTCGCGACCCCAAGCGGTTCGCGCAGCTGACCCAGGCGATCGACAAGGCACGGGCAGAGAAGGAAGCAGCCGAAATCAGATGGTTGGACCTCGCCGAGCAGCTGGAGGCACTCGGCTAGATCGCCTTGCCATGCTGCCCGGCCAGCTCGACGATATACTGCCAGGCCACTCTGCCGGAACGACTTCCCCGCTGCGTCGCCCACCGCACCGCCATGTCGGGATCGACCGGCAGGTCATACGCGGCGGCATAGGCACGGACGATCGCGAGGTAACCGTCCTGGTCAAGTGCATGAAAGCCAAGGCTTAATCCGAACCGGTCGGCCAGTGCCAGGTGATCGTCGACCGAATCCCTGGGGTTGATCGCGCTCTCCTGCTCGGCGATGTCGCGGGGCTGGAGATGGCGGCGATTGGCCGTCACCAGCACCCGCACATTCCCCGGCCGCGGCTCCGCCCCGCCCTCCAGCACCGACCGCAACGCCCGCGCCTCGCCCGGGGCATCCACGCCCAAGTCATCGATAAACAAGGCGAATCCTCGCTCGATCGGGGCCAGGGCAGCGAACGCCGCCGGCAGGTCGGCCAGCGCCGCCACCTCGACCAGCGCCAGTTCCCCGCCCTCCGCCTGCACCGCGGCGACCGCGCTCTTCACCAGCGCCGACTTCCCCGTCCCCCGCGCACCCCACAGCAGCACGTCGTGCGCAGCGAAGCCCTTGGCAAGCCTGCGAAGATTGTCGATCAGCGCCGCCTTCTGGCGATCGATCCCGATCAGCCGCGCGGTCGGCACCGGCGCGAATGCCCGCCCCGCCACCAGCGTCCCGCCCGTCCAGCGATAGGCCGGATGCCCCCGCGGATCCGCCGCCGGTACCGGCGGCGGCGACAGGCGCTCCAGCGCGGCGGCGATACGGTCCAGCGGGTCCATCATCCCGCCTTGGCTCACGCCGGCAGCGCAGACAAGGCCGCTATATCCCTACGTCAGGCTTGCAGATCATAGGCTTTCAGCAAATCGTAGAGTGTCGGTCGACTGACGCCGAGCAGGCGGGAGGCGCCGGAAATGTTGCCCTCCGCCTGCGCCAGCGCGCGGCCGATCGCGCGACGATCGGCCGCCTCGCGCGCCGCCCGCAGGTTCAAGCCATTGACGTCGGGCGCCGCCGCCACGTCCAGATCGGCGGCGGTGACCAGCTTGCCCTCCGCCATGATGACGGCGCGCTTGACCCGGTTCTCCAGCTCGCGAACATTGCCCGGCCAGCGCCACGCATCCACCGCCGCGCGCGCATCCGCCGACAAGCCGCCAACCGCCGGGTTCAGCGATGCCGCATAGCGATCGACGAAATGACGCGCGAGCAGCGCTGCGTCGCCCGTCCGCTCGGCCAGCGACGGGATACGGACGACGATCTCGGCCAGCCTGTAATAGAGGTCCTCGCGGAACCGCCCCTCGGCCACCATCGCGTCGACATCCTGATGCGTGGCGCAGACGATGCGCGTGTCGACCGGTATCGCCCGCCGGCCGCCGATCCGCTCGATCACCCGTTCCTGCAGGAATCGCAGCAGCTTGACCTGCAACTGCAGCGGCACGTCGCCGATCTCGTCGAGGAACAGCGTACCCCCGGCGGCCAGTTCGATCTTGCCCTCGGTGGTCTTCGCGGCGCCGGTAAACGCGCCCTTCTCATACCCGAACAGTTCCGCTTCCAGCAGGGTTTCCGGGATCGCGGCGCAGTTGATCGCGACAAACCGGCCCTTTCCCCGCGGCGACGCGTCGTGCAGCCCCCGCGCCAGCAGTTCCTTGCCCGTGCCGCTCGCGCCCAGCAGCATCACCGAGACGTCGGCGGGCGCCACCCGTTCCAACGTGCGCGCGATCCGCGTCATCTCCGGCGAGGCATAGAGCAGCCCCCCGAAACCACCTCCGCCGCAGCGTGCCGCCAGCTTGCGATTTTCCGCTTCCAGTGCATGGACATGGAAAGCCCGCGCGACGATCATGCCGAGTGCGTCGATATCGATCGGCTTGGCATAGAAATCCCATGCGCCGTCTGCGATCGCCTGAAGCGCACTCTCGCGAGCGCCGTGTCCGGACGCGACGATAACCTTGGTGGCGGGGGCCAGCGCGAGGATATCAAGGAGCGTCGCGAACCCTTCCGCGGTGCCGTCGGGATCGGGCGGGAGCCCAAGGTCGAGCGTGACGACGGCCGGCTCGTGCAGGCGCAGCGCATCGATGGCGGCGCCACGATCGCCCGCGACGACGACCTCATATTCCTCATAGGCCCAGCGCAGCTGACGGGCGAGACCCTCATCGTCCTCGACGACGAGCAGTACGGGGCGCGTCATGCCGCCCTCTCCAAGGACGAAGCGGGCAAGTGGACCGGAGCCGCCGCCGGCAGGCTGATATGAAACGCGGTCCCCTCCCCTTCGCGGCTGGCGACCTCGATCGTGCCACCCATCGCGAGCACCAGTTGCCGCGCCTCATACGCACCGATGCCGAAGCCGGCGGGCTTGGACGACACGAACGGGCGAAACAGCTGATCCCGCACGAAATTGGCCGACATGCCACAGCCGCGATCGACGATCTCGATGACGATCCTTTCGCCATCGGTCCGCACCGCCAACGCGACGGCCGCGCCATCCGGGCTCGCCTCGACCGCATTCTGGATCAGGTGACCGATCGCCTGTTCCAGTCGGGCGGGATGCGCATGTGCCAGGCATGCGGCAGGCGCGTCGAGGACGAGGTCGTGCTGCGCGCGGCGGGACGCGGTCGCGCGGCTCACCAGCGCGGCGACATCAATCGCCTGCAACGCTTCCGGTCGGGCGCCGTCATGCTGGCCCAGCCGGGCGAGCAGCGTCGTCATCCGCGCAGCCGAATCCCGCAGCGTCGCCAGCATGTCGGCGCGGAAATCGGGGTTGTCGGCGTGGCGCTCCGCGTTGCGGGCGACCAGCGTCAACTGGCTGGCGACGTTCTTGATGTCGTGCATCAGGAACGCGAAGCGACGGTTGAACTCGTCGAAACGCTGCGCGTCGGCCAGTGCGGCGTGGGCGCGTTCCTCCGCCAGGTAACTCGCGGTCTGCCGTCCGACGATCCGCAGCAGGTCGAAATCCTCCCAGTCCAATGCCCGGTCGACCGGCGGCCGCGCCAGCACGATCGCCCCCATCAGGTTGCCGCCATGCAGCAGCGGCACCACCGCCCACGCATCATGATCGTCGAGCAGCCATGCCGGTACGACACGCTTTTCTCCCACCGACACGTCGCCGGCGCGCAGCGTGTCCAGCGACAGGATGCGGCCCGTATCGGCGAGATGACGGGCAAAGGCGGGATCGGCCGTCCGGTCGCGAGCGCCATCGCTCCAGCACCAGGCCGCCGCGATCGAGACGACCGTCCTGTCGAAGGACAGGAGCAGCCCGGCCGGCGAGTCGGTAAGATCGGCCAAGGCCTTGACGATGCGGGTGCCAAGCGGTTCGGCACCTTCGCCGGGCAGGCCCAGCGTGGCGGTGAAGCGCTGCCACTCGACACGGTAATCATAGCGGTGGCCGAACAGGTGCTTGGCGACCTTCACGCGCAGCCATGCGCGCAGCCAGGGGGTCGACGCGAAGGCGAGCAGAGCGGCGGTGAATCCGAGGACGACGACAGTCTGCGCGGCACGGGGCGACCCGCCGGTCACCGCTGCGGCGACGCTGGCCACCATCGCCGTGACGCCGGCGTAGAGGACGAGCGCGACCAGCACGAGCGACCGCGTCGCCAATGTCCGGGAGATCGACGGTGGCGCGACACCGCGATCGGCGCCTGCCGCCGCCAGCAGCAGGGCGGAGGCCGCCATGGCGGGACCGCGCAGCAACATGACCGACACCGACATGTCGGGCCGGAACGCCGCGGCGGCACTGATCGCCAGATCGACGCCCCACATCACGGACAGCGCGAAGATCAGCATACGGCGCTGTCCCGAGCGCCGCGCACCCGAAGTCTGGGCGAAGTCGCTGAGCAGGACGAGCGCGCCCATGGTTGCCATGGCCGACAGGAGTGCGCGGGTGGAGCCGATCGGCGCCCGCGCGCCGGCCGGCTCGTGCGCTCCCGCAAACAGCGACAGGCCGGCCTCGACGAGAAGGACGGCGCTAACGACCGTCGCCAGGATCAGGACCGATCGCCCCGCGACGCCCTCTCGCCGGGAAAGGGCGAGGACGACGTACAGCCAGGCAACGCTGCGCGCAGATTGGGCGAGATGGGTACTGACGTCGTCGGCGTCGATGCCGGCGACGGCCAGCGCCCACAGGGCGGTCAGCACCAACGCGATAACCAGAGCCGCCCGCGGTCGCCCGACCTCCGCCGGGCGGCCGCACTCCGCCTGCGCCAGCGCACCGAACAGCAGCGCGGCCAGCGCATGTCCCCACAGGATCAACGTGGCCGCCATGTCGCTCGCGCATTCCCCTGTCGTAAAGTTATCCGACAGGAGCCTTGGCACCGAAACACCAAGAAAAACTGAACGATGGCGGCAGCGAACTCCGTTCTTGGGAATTGCGATCGCTTGCCCTTATAGAAGCTTCGTCCCAGGAGGATCCATGACTGCCAAGACCATCGTTCCCGTGATCCTCTCCGGCGGATCCGGCACCCGGCTATGGCCGATGTCGCGTCCGGAAAGCCCCAAGCAGTTCCTGCCGCTGACCGCCGACGAGACCATGCTGCAGCTGACGGCCAGGCGGGCGGTGGGAGAGCGTTACGGCGCACCGATCGTCGTTGCGAACGCCAGCCATGCGGCGCAGGTGCAGGATCAGCTGGCGGCGATCGGCATGGCGCCGGCCGCGGTGATCCTGGAGCCGGCGGGCCGCAACACCGCGCCGGCCATTGCGCTCGCCGCGCTGGCGGCGGGCAATCCCGAGGCAGCGTTGCTGGTGATGCCGTCGGACCATGTCATCGCGGACATCGACGCTTTCCACGCCGCGATCGCCGCCGCGCTGCCGCTGGTCGGCGAGGGCTGGCTGGTTACGTTCGGGATCGAGCCGGACGCGCCCGAGACAGGTTACGGCTGGATCCAGATGGGCGAGCAGATCGCGCCCGGCGTCCACCGCGTCGCGCGGTTCGTCGAGAAGCCCCCGCTCGACCGGGCGCAGGCGATGCTGGCTGCGGGCGGGCATGCGTGGAACGGCGGCATCTTCCTGTTCCGCGCCGATATGTATCTGGGCGCACTGGCGGCTCACGCGCCGGAGATGCTGCACGCGACGCAGATGGCGATGGCATCCGCACGGGTCGAGGGGATCTGCCACTACCCGGACGAGCAGGCGTTCGCCGCTTCCCCCGCCGACTCGATCGACTATGCGGTCATGGAGAAGGCGGAGCGGGTCGCGGTGGTGCCGGTGGCGATGGGGTGGAACGACGTCGGCAGCTGGGATGCGCTGCATGCGATCAGCGATACCGACAGCGACGGCAATGCGCACCGGAGTACCGGCGGCGAGGTGATCGCGCTGGAGACGACGAACTGCCTGGTCCGGTCGGACGGGGTGCGGATCGCGATGGTCGGGGTGTCCGACCTGGTGGTGGTGGCCAGCGGCAACGACGTGCTGATCCTGCCGCGCGGCCGGAGCCAGGAGGTCAAGAAACTGATCGAGGCGATGAAGGACAGCGCGCCGCGCGACTAGTCGCGGGCGAAGACCTCGGCGTGCGGGATGGTCACGCCGAGGGCGGGCAGCGCCACGTCGTGCGGCTGGGCGAACAGGTCGTCGCGCCACGACGTCGCCCCGAGCCGCTGGACCACGCGGCTGGTTTCGTTCTCCGGGTCGACGAACACGATCGTGTCGACGGACGGCAGGGCACGGTACTGGCCGAGTTTCTCCCCCTCGTCGACGCGGACCGTCGAGGCGGACAGCACTTCGAAGATCACGACGGGATCGGTGAACACCTGTTGCTCTTCGCGCTCCGGCGTGGCCGGATTGCCGCAATAGACGCTGACATCGGGATAGCGGACATCGGTTTCGGTGACACGAACCCCCATGTCGGAATTGTAGGGACGGCAGCCGGTACCGCGCAGTCTGGTATGCAGGAAAGCGAAGATGTTGCCGCCGACCCGCGAATGAGCCGGGGTGCCGCCGGTCATCATCCGGATGACGCCGTCGACCAGTTCGTACTTGCGATCGCTCGGGAAATCGATCGCGAGGAATTCCTCGACCGTGATCGGCTTGTAGAAGGAATCCTTCCTCATGCCTGTCAGATAGCATCCGCAAGATAACAAACAAAGGGCCGGGGGAGTGATCCCCCGGCCCTTCTGTATAACCGACAGTGGCGGAGCCGCTGTCTGGACGTCGGACCGGTCGGGCGATGCCCGCCGGCTGGCCGTTCCGATCCTGTGTCCGGGGCAGGTTTCCCTGCCCCGGTCCAACATCAGAAGTCCATGCCGCCCATGCCGCCCATGCCGCCGCCGCCGGGCATGGCCGGAGCCTTGTCCTCGGGCAGTTCGGACACGGTCGCTTCCGTGGTGATCAGCAGGCCGGCCACCGAAGCGGCGTTCTGCAGCGCGGTGCGGACGACCTTGGTCGGGTCGATCACGCCGGCGGTCACCAGGTTCTCGTACGTGTCGGTCGACGCGTTGAAGCCGAACGACGTGTCCGACTGGTCGAGCAGCTTGCCCGACACGACGGCGCCGTCATGGCCGGCGTTCTGCGCGATCTGGCGGACCAGCGCGGTCAGCGACTTGCGAACGATGTCCACGCCGCGGGTCTGGTCGTCGTTGACGCCGTTGACGCCCTCGAGTGCCTTCGTCGCATACAGCAGCGCGGTGCCGCCACCGGGAACGATGCCCTCTTCGACCGCAGCGCGGGTCGCGTGCAGCGCGTCGTCGACGCGGTCCTTGCGCTCCTTCACCTCGACCTCGGTCGAACCACCGACCTTGATCACGGCAACGCCGCCGGCGAGCTTGGCGAGACGCTCCTGGAGCTTCTCGCGGTCGTAGTCGCTGGTGGTGTTCTCGATCTGCGCACGGATCGCCTCGGTGCGGCCCTTGATCGAATCGGCTTCACCCGCACCGTCGATGATGGTGGTGTTGTCCTTGTCGATCGTGACGCGCTTGGCGGTGCCGAGCATGCCGACGGTCACGTTCTCGAGCTTGATGCCGAGATCTTCCGAGATCATCTCGCCCTTGGTCAGGATCGCGATGTCCTCGAGCATCGCCTTGCGACGATCGCCGAAGCCCGGTGCCTTGACCGCTGCGACCTTCAGGCCGCCGCGCAGCTTGTTGACAACGAGCGTGGCCAGAGCCTCACCCTCGATGTCCTCGGCGATGATCAGGAGCGGGCGACCCGACTGAACGACGGCTTCCAGGATCGGGAGCATCGCCTGCAGATTCGACAGCTTCTTCTCGTGGATCAGGATGTACGGATCGTTCAGCTCGACCGTCATCTTCTCCGGGTTGGTGATGAAGTACGGCGACAGGTAGCCGCGGTCGAACTGCATGCCCTCGACGACGTCGAGCTCGAAATCGAGACCCTTCGCTTCCTCGACGGTGATCACGCCTTCCTTGCCGACCTTCTCCATCGCTTCTGCGATCTTCTCGCCGACTTCACGGTCGCCATTGGCCGAGATGATGCCGACCTGGGCGACTTCGGCCGAGCCCGACACGGGCTTCGAGCGGGCCTTGATGTCCTCGACGACCTTCAGGACGGCGATGTCGATGCCGCGCTTCAGATCCATCGGGTTCATGCCGGCCGCGACCGACTTCATGCCCTCGCGGACGATCGCCTGCGCCAGGACGGTCGCGGTGGTCGTGCCGTCGCCGGCGATGTCGTTGGTCTTCGAGGCCACTTCGCGCACCATCTGCGCGCCCATGTTCTCGAACTTGTCCTTCAGCTCGATCTCCTTGGCGACGGTGACGCCGTCCTTGGTGATGCGGGGAGCGCCGAAGCTCTTGTCGATCACGACGTTGCGGCCCTTGGGACCCAGCGTCACCTTCACCGCGTCGGCGAGGATGTCGACGCCGCGGAGAATGCGCTCACGCGCGTCGCGGCCGAATTTCACGTCTTTGGCTGCCATGTGGCTACCCTTTCAATTCGCGAATGTTGAGGAAGTTTAGGGTTACGGACGATCTCAGCCGACGATGCCGAGGATGTCCGATTCCTTCATGATGAGCAGGTCTTCGCCGTTCACCTTGACCTCGGTGCCCGACCACTTGCCGAACAGGATCTTGTCGCCGGCCTTGACGTCCAGCGGGGTGATCGTGCCGTTCTCGGCGCGGGCGCCGGTGCCGGCGGCGACGACCTCGCCCTCCTGCGGCTTTTCCTTGGCGGTGTCGGGGATGATGATCCCGCCCGCGGTCTTCTCTTCAGCCTCGACGCGGCGAACGAGAACGCGGTCGTGCAACGGACGAAAGTTCATTGCTAGAGCCCTCTTCTGGGTTATGTGACAGATTTCTGGCACTCCGGTATCCCGAGTGCCAACGCCCGCCATATGCGCAGCCGCCGACCCATCGTCAACGGGCGGCGGGAACTATTTCGGGCGGGCCGTGCGCGTGGCGAGGCCGAGCCGTTCGCGGTGGCGCCAGCGGCGGACGAGCAGGATCGAGACGACCAGCAGGCCCGCCGCCAGCCCCCACCAGATGCCCGTGGCGCCCAGCCCCGCGCCGAAGCCGAGCCACACGGCGGTGCCGAACCCGATCGCCCAATAACCGAACAACGCGACCAGCATCGGCACGCGGGTGTCCTGCACCCCGCGCAGCACGCCCGCCGCCACCGCCTGCGCGCCGTCGACCAGCTGGAAGATCGCGGCGATGCCGAGCAGTCGCACCGCCAATGCCGCGACGGGAGCATTGGCGGGCGAGGGATCGAGATAGATGCCGACGAGCGGTGCCGGCACGCTCCAGATCACCGCCGCGGTCAGCGCCATCACCCCGATGCCCAGCGCCAGCGCGACGTTGCCGGCACGCCCGATCCACGCATGGTCGCGCGCGCCATAAGCAAGGCCGACGCGGATCGTCGCCGCCTGCGCGATGCCGAACGGAAGCTGGAAGGCGACGGCCGCGATGTTGAGCGCGACCGCGTGCGCCGCCACCTCCGCCACGCCGATCAGCCCCATCAGCAGGCCGGCGCCGCCGAACAGACCGCCCTCGAACATCCAGGTCAGCGCGATCGGCAGGCCGAGGCGGAACACCGAGCGCAGATGCTGCCGGTCGCTGCGCCACCAGCGCCCGAACAGATGGAAACGACGCAGCCGCCGGTCGGTGACGAGGATCGCGGCATAGGCCAGCATCATCGCGATGCTGGTGACGAGGCTGGCGAGCGCCGCCCCCTCCAGCCCCAGCGCAGGAAAACCGGCATTGCCGAAGACGAGGCACCAGTTGGCCAGGATCGCAACGCCCAGCGCCAGCACGGTGACCGCGAAGACATAGCCAGGCCGGCCGAGCGCGGCCGCGGTCAGCCGCATCAGCCCGGCCGCGGCAGCGGGAACGACGGCGAGCGCGAGGATGGCGAGGAACGCGCCGGCGCGCGCCGCCACCGCCGCATCCTGCCCGAACAGCAGCAGCAGCGCCTCGCCATGCAGCAGCAGCGCCACCACCGGGACGGCGGCCAGGACGACCAGCCACAGCCCGGCCCGGAAGGTGCGCCGCACCTCGCGCACCGCGCCGACCCGTGCGCCGAGTGCGGCGGCGATGATCGGCTCCGCCGCGCCCGTCAGCCCGATGATCGCGAAGGTGAGCAGGTTGAACAGGAAGACGCCCAAGGTCGCCGCGGCGAACGCGACCGGCCCAAGCCGCGCGACGAACACCACGTCGACGGCGAACACCGCCATCTGGAGCAGGTTCGCCGCCACCAGCGGCCCGGCGAGCCGCAACAGCGCGGCGAACTCGGCCCTGGCCGTTGCGGGCGGCCGGGCCAGGGACGGCGCGGGATGGGACATGGGCGGGCGTTTAGCCCGACCGTCCGGCGTGGGGAAGCGCGGATCGGTTCGCGGCGTGCTGCAAAACCTCTACCGGGCAAAAGGATTGTCGGAGGACTTTTGCAGAAGTCTCGCGGGATGCGTGGAACGGATGGTTCGCGCGGAGACGCGGAGGCGCGGAGGGTTGCGCTTGACGGGAGTGATCCCTTGGCCAGCGGCCTTGAATGTTACGGCCACGGCCGGCGATGGGTCTTCCGATCGCGGGGCCGTTGACCTTACCACAGCTCTCCGCGTCTCCGCGTGAACCGGGCTTACTCTCCCGTCTTCGCGCGAAATCAACCCCCCGACACCCGATCGAAAGGCAGCGCGTGTTGCCTTCCCCATACACGCCGTTGCCAGCGATCGAGCCTTGCTCTAGCGCTATGGTCCATGACCGATACCGCCGCATCCTTTTCGGACCGCCCCGCCCCGTCCTTCACCGGTGGCCGGCCGCCCAGATCGCGCAGCGGGTGGCGGATCGTGCGGGGTGCGTGGAAGTTGCTGGTCGCGGTCAAGGACCTGCTGGCGCTGGTGCTGCTGCTCCTGTTCTTCGGGCTCCTGTTCGCGGCGCTGAACGCCCGGCCGGGGGCGAAGGCGCTGGGAGAGGGCGCGTTGCTGCTCGACCTGGACGGATCGATCGTCGAACAGCCGGAGGAACCGGCGGCGTTTGCCGCACTGTCCGGCCAGCCGGTGGCGGGGCAGTTCAGGCTGCGCGACGTGGTGCGCGCGATCGACCTGGCCCGGACCGACGCGCGGGTGAAGGTGATCGTGCTCGACCTGGACCGGTTCGGCGGCGCGTATCCGGCGGCGCTGGGCGAGATCGCCGACGCGCTGATCCGGGTCCGCCAGTCGGGCAAGCCTGTGCTGGCGTTCGCCACGGCCTATACCGACGGCGCCTATCGGCTGGCGGCGGCGGCGAGCGAGGTGTGGGTCGACCCGATGGGCGGCACGCTGTTCGGCGGGCCGGGGGGCACGCAGCTGTACTACAAGGGGCTGATCGACAAGCTGGGCGTGAACGCGCACGTCTATCGCGTCGGCCGCTACAAGTCGTTCGTCGAGCCCTATACCCGGACCGACCAGAGCCCGGATGCGCGCGCCGCATCGGAGGCGCTGTACGGCACGCTGCTGGCACAGTGGCGCGAGGGCGTGGCCCGGGCCCGGCCGAAGGCGCAGGTGGCGCAGTTCCTGGCGGCGCCGCAGCAGGCGGTACTGGCAACGCAGGGCGATGTCGCGAAGGCGAACCTGAACGCCGGGCTGGTCGACAAGCTGGGCAGCCGCGGGGCGTTCGAGCAACGCGTCGGCCAGCTCGCCGGGGTCGAGGCGGGCAAGCCGATCGGCAGCTTCCGCACGATCCGGTACGACCGCTACATCGCCGCCAATCCGCTGCCGACCGGCGGCGACGCGATCGGCGTGCTGACGGTCGCGGGCGAGATCGTCGACGGCGAGGCGGGCCCCGGGACCGCGGCGGGCGACACGATCGCGGCGGCGATGCTGAAGGGGCTGGCGACCAAGAACCTGAAGGCGCTGGTGGTGCGGGTCGACTCGCCCGGCGGGTCGGCGCTGGCGTCGGAGCGGATCCGGCTGGCGGTGCTGGAGGCCAAGAAGCGCGGATTGCCGGTGGTGGTCTCGATGGGCGGCCTGGCGGCGTCGGGCGGCTATTGGGTATCGACGGCGGGCGACGCGATCTTCGCCGAGCCCGGCACGATCACCGGGTCGATCGGCATCTTCGGGCTGCTGCCGACCTTCGAGAACGCGCTCGCCAAGATCGGCGTGACCAGCGACGGCGTGCGGACGACGCCGCTGACCGGCCAGCCCGACGTGACGGGCGGGACGACGCCGGTCCTCGACGCGATCCTGCAGGCGGGCATCGAGAACGGGTATCGCCAGTTCATCGGCCGGGTCGCCACGGCCCGCCGGATGACGCCGCAGCGGGTCGACGCGATCGGCCAGGGCCGGGTGTGGGACGGCGGCACCGCCCGCCAACTGGGGCTGGTCGATAATTTCGGCACGCTGCAGGATGCGATCGCGGACGCTGCGCGTCGCGCCAGGCTCGACCCGGCCAAGGTCCATGCCGAGTATCTCGAGAAGGAGCCGGGCTGGGCGGCCAAGCTGGCCGAAAGCTTCGCGCAGCGCGACGACGGCGACGACGGCATGGCGCCCGCCGGCGACGCGTTCGCCCGGATCGCGGCGGATCGTCGCACGCTGGTGGCACGCGCGCTGGGCGATGTGGCGCGGCTGACGCGCGGCGGATCGATCCAGGCGCGCTGCCTGGAATGCGGCGGACTGGGGCCCAGCGCGACGAGCAACGCCGATGCGCGGCTGCTCGACCTGCTGATGGCGCGGCTCGGGCTTTGATCGCGATCCGGGCGGCGGCGCCCGACGACGCCGCGGCGATCGCCGCGATCTACGCGCCCAACGTGCTGGTCGGCACCGCCTCGTTCGAGGAGCAGGCGCCCGATGCGCGGGCGATGCGGACGCGCATGGCCGCGGGCGACGGGCTGTACCCCTGGCTGGTCGCGACGCAGGGCGAGGAGGCGGGCGGCGTGCTCGCCTATGCCTATGCCACCGCCTTCCACAGCCGGGCGGCGTATCGCTGGACCGTGGAGACGACGGTCTATGTCGCCGACGCGGCGCAGCGGCGCGGCGCCGGACGGCTGGTGTACGAGGCGCTAGTCGACACGCTGACCGCGCAGGGCTTCACCCAGGCGATCGCGCGTATCGCGCTGCCCAACGAGGGATCGATCGCGCTGCACGAGGCGGTCGGCTTCCGCCGCGCGGGCGTGCAGCGCGAGGTGGGCTACAAGCTCGGCCTGTGGATCGATGTGGGCCTGTGGCAGCGCGAACTGGCGCAACCGGCCACGCCCCCGGTCGAACCGAAGCGCTTCGCCGAGGTGGGAGTGGTGCGGCTCTAGCGGGCGTTACTGGCCGTCGCCCCGGTAGGGCGGCAGCGCGAGTTTCCAGCGGATGGCGACGGCGCGGAGGGTGAAGCCGGCTGACGCGGCGGCGATCGCCGCCAGCGTCGGGTCCAGCCCCGCGGCGTGGAGCCCGACGAAGCTGGCCGCGGAGAGCGCGGCGGCGGAGACGTAGAGTTCCGGGCGCATCAGGATCGACGGCTCGCCCGCCAGCACGTCGCGGATGATCCCGCCGACACAGGCCGAGATCACCCCCATCAGCGCCGCGGGCACGGGCGGCACGCCGTAGCGGATCGCCTTGGCCGCGCCGTACACCGCATAGGCCGCGAGGCCGACGGCATCGAACCAGTCCAGCGCCGCGCCCGACCACCAGCGCGCCGGCGTGATCCAGATCACCGACGCCACCACCAGGCACAGCGCCGCGACATGGGCATCGCGCACCCAGAACACCGGCGCACCGATCAGCAGGTCGCGGACGGTACCGCCGCCCACCCCCGTCACCAGTGCGAAGAAGGCCAGGGTGACGAAGGTCTGCCGCGCCCGTGCCGCGGCGAGCGCGCCGGATGCCGCGAACACCGCGAGGCCGGCGAAGTCGAACCAGGGTGCCGCGATCGGCAGGACGGGGGCGAGCGTGGGCGGCAGCATCGGCGCTCCTATATCCGGCGACGCCCCCTGCCCGCCAGCCGCTTCGACCCAGATTAACCCTTGTTGTTTTGCGTTCATGCAACCGGCCGCGCGGCACTACGTTACGCAACCGTACTTGATCGCCAGAGAGGAAAAGAGTGATGCGTAAGATGATGCTCGCGCTGGGCTGTGCCGCGATGGTCGCGCCGACGCTGGTCGCCACCGTGTCGGAGGCCGACGCCCAGCGCCGCTACAAGTATCGCGAGTGGCGCGACGATCGCGGCCGGGTTCGCTGCCGCAAGCCGAACGGCACCACCGGGCTGGTGGTCGGCGGCGTCGCCGGTGCGCTGCTTGGACGCACGATCGACACGCGTGGCGATCGCACCATCGGTACGCTGGGCGGTGCCGCCGCGGGCGCGCTGGCCGGTCGCGAGATCGACCGCGGGACGAGCAACAAGCGCTGCCGCTGATCACGGGTTTTCGTCGGAAGGGGGCGTCGCGGCCATGCCGCGGCGCCCCTTTTCGTTGGCCGGTGGCGCCGCCGGCTGCGCTGTCGAAACGATGAACGCGACGTAGTTTTGGGTTCACGCAACCCGGCGTAGAACCGGCCGTTGGCACCCCATCAAAAGGAGAGTGTGTATGCGTTTCGCCTTCCTGTCCGCGGCCTTGGCCGCGACCGTCATGACCGCCGTTCCCGCCGCCGCGCAGGACACCCGGCGCGAAGCCAATCGCGAGTATCGCAACGAGGTGCGCGACGCGCAGCGCGATTACCGGCGCGACATCCGCAACGCCGATTCCCGCCGCGACGTGCGCGAGGCGCGCCGCGATTATCGCCGCGAGGTGAACGACGCCCGGCGCGATCGCCGCGACGACATCCGCGACATCCGCCAGGACCGGGCGCGCGACTGGCGCCGGTATCGCTCGTACGACTATAATCGCTTCGAGCCGGGGCAGCGCACCTATTACGCCGACCGCTACTATCGCGACGGCCGCTATTACCAGCCGCGCCGGCTGGGGCGGAACGACCGCATCTATCGCGGTTACAACGGACGCTATTACTGCCGTCGCGGGGACGGCACGACTGGCCTGATCGTCGGAGGCATTGCCGGCGGTGCGCTGGGCAGCCTGCTCGACAATGGCCGGTCGAGCCTGCTCGGTACCCTGCTGGGCGCGGGCGGCGGCGCGCTGCTCGGTCAGTCGATCGATCGCGGCAACGTGGTCTGCCGCTGATCGAGGAAGGACCCGGAGCGATCCGGGCCCTTTGCCCGTCGGATCAGGCGCGGCGTTCGTTCAGATCACGCCGCCACCCAGCATCAGGCGCAGCGAGAAGATCACGATCAGCACCAGGTTCATGTTGCGGCCGCCGTTCGTCGCCGACATCGCACCGATTCCGGCACCGACGATGCCGATCGGGATGACGAGCCAGTTCATCCAGCCGAGGAACGGGAAGAACGCGACGAGGCCCAGGGCCAGCGTCACGAAACCGAAGACGATCGATACCAGGTTCAGCATGACGTGAATGTGCCCCTTCCCCATCCGGACGACAAGAGTGTCGCCTGACCGGACGGGAGAACCGCCCGTACCCCGCCCGGTTGCATGTTTTCGCCTGTCCCATTTGGCCGTGCGGCCCGGCGGGCTCGATCAGACGGCGTTTGCCGCGCCAGCATGCAGCGGCTAGGGCGGCGCAATGCCCTCGTTGATCCTCGTGATGCTTGGCGGCGCGCTCGGATCGGGTGCGCGGCACCTGACCGGCCGGGCGGCGCTCGCGCTGATGGGCCCGGACCTGCCCTGGGGCACGCTGACCGTGAACCTGGCCGGCGGGTTGCTGATGGGAATACTGGTCGGCGTGCTGACCCGGACGACGGCGCCGGAGGGCTGGCGCCTGTTCCTGGCGGTCGGGGTGCTCGGCGGGTTCACGACCTTCTCGTCCTTCTCGCTCGACGTCGTGACATTGGCGCAGCGCGGGCAGATCGGGATGGCGGCCGGTTACGCGCTGCTGTCGGTGGCGGGATCGATCGCGGCACTGGTCGCGGGGCTGACGATGACGCGGAGCTGGGCATGAGTGACAAGAAAGAAGTCCGGCAGTTCACCGTCGGCTATGACGACGACGACATCCGGCTGGATCGCTGGTTCAAGCGGCACCTGCCCGACACCAGCTTCACGACCGTCGCCAAATGGGCGCGGACCGGGCAGCTGCGCGTCGACGGATCGCGCGCCACGCCGGGCGACCGGATCAGGGCGGGGCAGATCCTGCGCGTGCCCCCCGCCGAGGCGCCGCTGCCCGCCGGCCAGAAGCCGGAGCGGGAGCGCGCCGTCCTGACCGACGACCAGAAGTCGTTCATGCAAGACATGGTGATCCATCGCGATCCGCAGGCGTTCGTGCTGAACAAGCCGCCGGGCCTTGCCACGCAGGGCGGCACCAAGACGACCACCCATGTCGACGGGCTGCTGGACGCGCTGCGCAACGACGACGAGGGCCGGCCGAAACTGGTCCACCGGCTGGACAAGGATACGTCGGGCGCGCTGCTGGTGGCGCGGACGGCGCGGGCGGCGGCGTTCTTCGCCAAGGCGTTCTCGGGCCGGACGGCGCGCAAGGTCTATTGGGCGCTGATCGTCGACGTGCCGTCGATCGAGGACGGCATGGTCGAGTTGCCGATCGCCAAGCAGCCGGGCACCGGCGGCGAGAAGATGCATGTCGACGAGGAAAACGGCCAGGCGGCGCGCACCCGTTACCGGGTGATCGAGCGTGCCGGCAACCGCGCGGCGTGGGTCGAGCTGCAACCCTTTACCGGACGCACCCACCAGTTGCGCGTGCACATGGCGGCGATCGGCCACCCGATCGTCGGCGACGGCAAATATGGCGGGCCGGCGGCGTTCCTGACCGGCGGGATCAGCCGCAAGATGCACCTGCACGCGCGCCGCATCCGCGTCGACCATCCCGATGGCGGCCGGATCGACGAGGTCGCCGACCTGCCGACGCACTTCGCCGAAAGCCTGGCGAGCCTGGGCTTCGATCAGGCGCTGGGCGACGCGCTGGAGTTGCAGGAGGACAAGGGCCCGCCACCCAAGGCGGTGCTGAAGCAGCGCGCCAAGGCGCATGCCAAGTCGGTCCGCAAGGAACGCCGCGGCGAGCGGCGCGGGCGGGGCACGCGGGACTGATGCATCCTGCTCCAGCCTTCCGGAGCGACGAGGACTGGCTGGCGGTGGCGGCGGAGATCGGGTTCGCGCACATCTTCGTCGCGGGTGCCGACGGGCCGATGGTCGTCCATGCGCCGGTGACGCTGCACGACAGGCGGCTGCGCTTCCACGTCGCGCGTTCGAACCGGATCGCGCCTCACCTGCCCGGCGCGACGGCGCTGGCGAGCGTGCAGGGCGTCGACGGTTATATCAGCCCGAACTGGTATGCGGCGCCGATCGATCAGGTGCCGACCTGGAATTACGTGGCGGTCGAGATCGACGGGGTGGTGACTCCGCTGGACGAGCCGGCGTTGCTGGAACAGCTAGACGCGCTGGCCGCGGCGCACGAACCGCGCGTCAACCCGACGGCGCCGTGGACGCGGGACAAGACCGATCCCCGCCGGATTGAGATGCTGCTGCGTGGCATCCAGGGGTTCGAACTGACGCCGGCGGCGGTGCGGGGAACGCGGAAGCTTAGCCAGAACAAGACCGCCGCCGATCGCGCCGGCGTGGTGGCCGGGCTGGAGGCGATCGGGCACGACGCGCTGGCCGCCGCGATGCGCGGCTAAAGCGCCCAGTCGATCGCCGCCAGCGCGTGCAGGCGGGTAGTGTCGAACAGCGGAACGGCGCTGTCGGTGTCGTCGACCAGCAGCATGATCTCCGTACAGCCGAGCACGATCGCCTCCGCGCCGCGATCGACCAGGCGCGCGATGACGGCGCGGTAAGCCTGACGCGAGGACGGCTCGATCCGCCCGCCGACCAGCTCGTCATAGATGATGCGGTGGACGGTGGCGCGGTCGTCTGCATCGGGGATCAGCACGTCCAGCCCGTGGCGGGCGAGCCGGTCGGCGTAGAAGGGCTGCTCCATCGTGAAGGCGGTGCCGAGCAGGCCGACCCGACGATGCCCCGCCGCTGCGACGGCCCGGCCGGCCGCGTCGCCGATGTGGAGCAGCGGGATGGCGACGGCGGCGGCCACCCGGTCGGCCAGCAGGTGCATGGTGTTGGTGGCGATCAGCACGCACCCGGCACCGCCCCGCTCCAGCGCCTGCGCGGCGGCGGCCATCTCGTCACCCAGCGCGGTCCAGTCCCCCTCATGCTGAAGCGCGACGATCGGCGCGAAGTCGACCGACAGCATCAGCACGCGCGCCGAATGATGGCCACCCAGGCGGGACCGCACCTCCCGGTTGAGGATGCGATAATATTCGAGCGAGCTCTCCCAGCTCATCCCGCCGATGATGCCGATCGTGCGCATGCTTTCCCCTTATCGCAGCAGTCGCCGGCCAGTGTGCCGCAGGACGGCGGTGCCGAGAAGATAGCTGGCGAGCGCGAGTGCGAGCGTGAGGGGGACGACCCAGATGCCCAGCAGTTCGGGCGCGGCGGGTGCCGCGCCGAGCACGCCTGCCGAGAAACCGCCGTCGAGGCGCCACGCGCCGACATGATCGGGGGCGAACGGCTTCGCCAGCGCCACCGCCGCAAAGGCGAGCGCGAACAGGTAGCACAGGGTGGCGGCGAAGATCGCAGCCGCGCCCATGGCACGACGGCTGCTGCGGCCGAGCAGCGCGACCAGCAGCGCGCGCGGCCCCGAACCGGCCACGGCGCCCGCCAGCTCATATTCCTCCATGAAACCGCGGCCCAGCGCATACGGCGTGCCGAGCCCGGCGAAGGCGCGGTCGAGCGTGTCGCTGCCACCGGCCGCGCTGTCGACGAGATGGCTGCGGATCTCGCCGGTCAGGGCGGCGCGTTCGGCGGGGTCGAGCCGCTGGAGCGACCAGCCGAGACGGCGGACATAGTCGTTGATGCGGCGCTCGTCGGTCATCGTCATTCCTCCACCAGTTGATCGATCGTCTGCCGGAAGGCCGCCCAACGCTGGCGCATCAGCGCCAGCAGCCGGCGGCCGTCGTCGGTCAGCACATAGTATTTGCGCGGATTGCCGCCGCCTTCCGGCGATTCCCATTCGGCCGCGATCCGCCCCGCCTTCTCCAGGCGGGCGAGCAGCGGATACAGCCCACCCTCGGTCACCAGTTCGTCGCCGGCGTTCACCGACGCGAGCAGTTGCAGGCCGTAGGCTCGCTGGCGGGCGAGGACGGCGAGCACCACCAGTTCCACGGCGCCCTTGCGCAATTGCGACTGCCATGAGTCCACGTTCATGCCGTCATATTACCCAATGTACCTTGTTATGCAAGTGCAGGCTCGTTGCATCGACGTGGCGGTGTCGGCAGAGGTGAGTAATGGAATCCATCATGATGCGCAGTCGACCGGCATGACCATCCGCCTCGCCGTGTTCGACTGCGACGGGACGCTGGTCGACAGCCAGGCCAATATCGGCCGGGCGATGGACGAGACCTTCGCCGCCGCCGGGCTGCCGGTACCACCGCGTGCGGCCACGCGCGCGATCGTCGGGTTGAGCCTGGCGGAGGCGATGCGGGCATTGGCGCCGGGGCTGGCGGACCGCGAGCATCACGAACTCGCGGCGGCGTACAAGCTGGTCTATCAACGGCTGCGCCGCGACGATGCGCTGGACGACGAGCCGTTGTTCGAGGGGGTGGCGGCGGCGATCGACGCACTGTCGGGTGCCGGGTGGCTGCTGGGCGTGGCGACCGGCAAGTCCGATCGCGGACTGGCGCATGTGCTGGAGCGGCACGGGCTGACAGGTCGTTTCGTCACCTTGCAGACGGCGGACCGGCATCCGTCGAAGCCCGACCCGGCGATGCTGATCGCGGCGATGGCGGAGGCCGGCGCCGATCCGGCGGCGACGGCAATGATCGGCGACACCAGCTTCGACATGGCCATGGCGAAGGCGGCGGGCGCGCGGGCGGTGGGTGTCGCCTGGGGGTATCACGGCACCGATGAGCTGGCGTCGGCCGGGGCGGCGGTGATCGCGCACCATGCCGACGAACTGTTCGCGATGCTGGAGCGGGTGCCGGCATGAACGTGCCGCTGGCGACGGCGCGGCGGCGCTGGCTGATCATCGGCGGGGTGCGGCTGGCGGGGGCCGGCGGGGCGCTGCTGGGGCTGATCCTGGTGGGGCGGGCGATCACCTGGGGACCGAAGATACTGGGCGTGGCGCTGGTCCTGTCGGCGATGCTGATGATGATGGTCGTGCCGGCCAGTCTGGCGCGGCGCTGGCGGAGCGACGGGCGATGAGGCGGTTCTGGACCGGGGTCTCGGTGGTGGACGGTGGCGTGCTGCTCGACGGCAAACCGGTGCGCACGCCGGGACGGCTGCCGCTGGTGCTGCGCACGCCGGCGCTGGCCGAGGCGGTGGCGGCGGAATGGCGGGCGGTCGACGGCGAGATCGATCCGCGCGGGATGCGGCTGACCGGCCTCGCCAATGCCGCGATCGAGCGGATCGCGCCGGCGCCGGAAGTGTTCGCGGCGGGGCTGGCCAGCTATGCCGAGACCGACCTGCTCTGCTACCGTGCCGATGAGCCGGCAGACCTCGTCGCGCGGCAGGCAGCGATGTGGGATCCGCCGCTCGACTGGGCGCGGCGGCGGTACGACGTGCATTTCACCATCGCGACCGGGATCGTCCACCGGGCGCAACCCCCGGCCACGGTGACGCGGCTGGCGGAGGCGCTCAGTGCGCAGGATGCGTGGACACTGGCGGCGCTGTCGCCGATCGTGACGCTGACCGGGTCGCTGGTGCTGGGACTGGCGCTGGCGGAGGCGGCGATCGATCCGGATGCGGCGTGGGACGCGGCCGAACTGGATGCGACGTGGCAGGCTGAACGCTGGGGCCAGGATGCATTGGCGGCGGAGACGCTGGCGGCGCGGCGGGTGGAGTATGACGCGGCGGTGGCGTTCCTGCGGCTGGCCTGAGCGGGATCAGCGCCCTGCCCGGCCGACGCCGAACAGCGTCTGGTCGAACTTCAGCCGCATCGTGACATAGGGTCCCGCACGGGTCTGGCGTTCCGCCTCGAAATCGCGGTCGCGATAGCCGGAAATATTGTAGCCGATCGTGACCCACAGGTTCTTGGCGGGCGACGCGCCGAGCGTCGGACCGACGCTGAACCGCAGTGCGTGGCGGCTCCAGGCGTGCTGCACCGCGCCCTGGATGCCGATGTCGAGCGACGGCGCGATGTCGCGGCGCAGCTCGAACCCGGTCACGTCGATATAGCCGGTATATCCGTCCGCCCCGAACTTCCCGCGGACCCATTTGGCGCTGTAGTAGACGGTCGCTTCCATCCCGTGGCCGACACCCTCGTCGCCGCTGCGATAGTTCAGCGCGAGATTGTTGATCGCGCGCAGCGACGCCTGATAACTGCCGCCGATCGCCGGTACGCCCAGCACGTTGCGGTCGGTGAAGCCGGCGTCGGCACGCTCCTTGCGAAACTGAAGACGATCGAGGAGCGACCAGCGGCTGTCGAGCGGACGCCACGCCAGCGCCAGGTCGGCGGTGGCGCTGGACGCGATCGCGCCGTTATCCTGCCGGACCTGATACCAGCGGAGCGACGAGGCGAGCGTGCGACCCTCCCCCAGCGAACGCAGGACGTTGCTGGTGATGCCGAAGCGGTCGCCGGCCTGCCCGTCGCGGTACTCGGCGCGACCGTTCCACGTCCAGCGCGGGGCGCGATAGGCTGCGCCGAGGGTAAAGGCGGCATAGTCGCCATTGGAGCGGTCGGTGCCGGTGATGCCGGTCGGAGCTAGCGACCCGCCCGAGGCGACCGGCTGGAACGCGTTGATCGCGGCGCCATCGGCGATGCGCCCGCGCACCGTGCTGCTGGCGTCGAGCGTGGCATCGACCGTCCAGCGCTTGCCGAGCGGCACCGACTGTCTGAGCCCGTATTGCGCGAAGGTGCGGCCGCCATTCTCCCGCACGCCCTGCTGGTTCAGCGTGCTCATCAGCTTGCCGCCCGTCCAGGGCGCGACGTCGAAGCCGAACTGCGCGGTGCGGGCCGAGAAATCCTTGCCATCGGCGATCTCGTACCCGCCGATCAGGCGGATGCCGGGGCGCAGCCGATAGGCGGCGGTGATCTGGTGCCGGACGGGAAAATCAACGCTCGCCTTGCTGCCCCCCGGCGCGAACTGGGTCTGCGCGGTCACCGCCAGCTTGCCGCCGAGCAGCCCCTGCGTGCCGCCCAGCGTCAGCAACCGGCTGTCGCGATCCTGCCCGTCGATCCCACGGTCCATCGACCACTGGGTGCCGACGAATGCCGTACCGGCGGCACGGCGCCATTCCAGCCGCGCATCGAGCGCCGTGCGGCTGCCGGCGGTATCGAGCTGCTGCTGGTGCCAGGCGGTGCCGGTGAGCGACAGCCGCTCGGCCAAGCGGACGCGGCCGTCCAGGCCGAGCTTGCGCGTCCCGCCCTCGACAACGTTCTGCTGGTTCAGGCCGAAGCCGCGATCCTGCTGGCGGGCATAGCCGATCACGTCGATCGCGCCGTCGTGATGCTCCGCCTCGACCAGCCAGGCGCGGCCGGCACCGACGCCGCCCGGGCCACCGCCGGCGCCCTCGGCGCGGATCTCGGTCGTGTCGGTGGGACGGATCCGGGCGTCGACGGCAAGGACGGTGGCGTTACCGACGGTATCGTCGTGGAGCGCGGTGACGCCGATCTCGACGCGGCCATCGGCGGTCCGGGCGGCGGCGCGGCCGCCGGCGGCGACCTTTCGGCTGGTGCCGTAATTCTCGTAGTCGACCACGATGAAGATCGGGTTCAGCTGCGCGTCGCGCGTCAGCACCGGCTCGCGGAAGCGGATCGTGCCGGCGACCGGATCGATGTCATAGTCGATGTGACGGGTCATCGGCGTCGACGCGACGATCCGTTCCGACCGGAAGCGGTCGCGCACCTCGATGCGGAGCTTGTCGCTGTTGGGAACGATGTCGCGGCCGGACAGGCGGTACGGTCCGCTGAGACCGTTGCCGGGGATCTCGTCGCGGCCATAGCGCTCGTCGGTATGGGCGCCGAAGGCGGTGATGGTCAGCGCGCCGTTCTGGTACGCTGCCTTGGCGCCGTTCAGCGTGCGGCTGTAGCGGCCGAGGCGCGTATCGGTCAGCCCGGTTTCGAAATCGCCGAACAACGCGTAGAACTCGCGCCGCTCCAGACGCAGGTACAGCTTGCCCGCGGTCGGCGCGTCATAGGCCTGTTGAGAGCCGTCGCCATAGACGGTGTAGTAGCGATCGGGATCGATCGTGCCGAGCAGCCCGCGGCTGCGATCCCGTCGCCGGTCGCTGTCATACGCGATGGTGGCCAGCCACGACCCTTTCACCCGCCCCTTGGCATAGAGGGCGAGCTGGCCGTCGGCATAGACCTCGTCCTTGCCGCGCGTCGCCATCGGCTTGCCGTGGCGCTGAAGCATGTCGTACCCGAAGGTGCCGGCGCCGAAGCCGACTACCGTCCACTGCTTGCCCGCTGCGGACAGCCATGCGCGCAGTTCGCTGGTGCGGACGAGTTTGTCGTCAACGAGGCTGACGGTCGCTCGCACGGCGCCGGCCTGGGTGGTCGGCTGGAGCGCGATGAAGGCGAGGCCGTCGTCGCCGACGACGCGGGCGGTGGCGACGGCCGCCGCGTCGGTTTTCGTATCCTGACGGCGGGCCTGCTCGAGCGCGACGTCGAGTGCGGGCGCATAGGGTCGATCGACCTGGAAGGGCAGCAGCGTGCCGGCGCGGACCGGCCGGCCAGTACGGTCGGTGACGCGCACCGCGATCAACGGACGCGTGATGCCATCGGCGATCAGCCGGCCGAGTTCGGGCACCAGTACAGCCCGCGTCGCAGCGCCCGCGACATGGACGACGCGGCCCAGCGTCTCGACGACATGGCCGTCGGAGGCGAGGACGCGGGCCTCGATCCGGTTGTCGCCCTCTACCAGCGGCAGGCCGCTCCAGCGGGAGATCGCGATCGTTCCTTCGGGGTTCCGGTCGGTCGCGTCGAAGGCGAGCGGATCCGACAGGACACCGTTGACGCTGAGCGCGACCCGCTGGTCGGGCCCGTGCTTCACCACGACGCGCACGGCGGGGCTGCGCGGATTGTGATCGACCTGCGGAAACAGCATCGCGATCCCCGGCCGCTGCCCGGCGAACCAGTCGCGCGTGCCGCCGCCCGCGGCGGTGGCGGCGTCGACGACGGCGACGGGCAGCGCGGCCGCCGTGTCGGCTGCACGGCCGGTGGGACGCAACTGGAAGTCGACACGCTTCAGCAGGCCGCCATCACTCTCGACGAAGCGGGAGATGGCGCTGCCCGCCTGACGGGTGTCGTCATCGCAGGCCACCGGTTCGTACGCCGCGGGCATCGTGCCGGTATCGAGCTGGACGACATGGCGGCCGGGGCGGACGCCCTCGAAATGGTACAGCCCGTCGCGGTCGGTGACGACGAAGGTGCCGTCCTCCATCAGCAGGCGGACACCGGCGATGCCGCGCCGCCCGGCCGCCGGGTCACCGCACGCGCCCGCGGTGACCCGGCCGATGACGGTGAAGCCGTCGCTGAACAGCAGCGGACGGATACGGACGGAGGCCGATGCCTCGTTCGCGGTGGCACCGCCCGATCCCGATGCCAGGACGCGGTTCACCGCCTCCCCCGGCTTCGCGCCGGGTGCGACCGACATCACGTAGGTGACGGCGACATTGTCGCGGGCGGCGACGGTGGGCAGGGTGAAATCGAGGTTATGGCCATCGGCGGACAGAAGCGGCTGATCGGCCCCGCGCGCCGATCCTCGCTCGTAACGGAGACCGGCGGGCATGATATCGGTCAGGTGGATGCCGGAGACCGGCCCGTCGCCGCGATTCTCCAGCATGACGCGGAACTGCACGAAGTCGCCCGGCGACGCCTCCCTGATCGAGGCGGTCTTGGTGAGGAGGAGGACGGTGTCCCCCTGCCGGTCGAGCGGAATGTCGGCGTAGAACGGGTCGGGATCGATCAGGGTGAACCGCCCGCCGAACGACGCGGCGTTGATCAGGAACGGCCGCCCGATCGGATCCCGCAACGCGGCGAGCACTGCGCGATCCTGCGTCGAGGGCGCCGTGTAGCGGCCGGGCGGCACGACGCGGAGGTGGTAGGTGCCGGCAGCGACGAGCGGAAAGCGGTAATGCCCCTGCGAAAAGCTGTAGCGCCTACCGCTGGCGTCCTGCGCCGCACCGCCACTGACGACGGTGGAGGGATAGCGGCTCGTCCCATCCTCGCCGAAGACGATCGCGGGGCGGTCCTGATCGTCGAGCAGCGTCACCTCTGCCCCGTCGATCAGCGCACCGGTGGTCGAATCGAAGATCAGTCCGGCGGGATCGATCAGCGTCTCCGACGTGGAGGCGAGGCTGTAGTCGTCCTCCTGGAACGTCAGGATCAGCCTGGTCCCGCGCGCGAAACTGGGATCGCAGGCGGCCAGTTCGGGATAGCTGCCGACCGCCGGCACGCCCCCGGCGAACACGCCCGTGTCGGTGTCTGTCTCCATCAAGGCGATGCGACCGTTGAAGTCGCCCGACGCCACGGTGATCCATGCCATCTCGCGCGTGGCCGGATCGTGATTGCCGCCGGGATTGTCGAGCACGAAAATCACCGGCTCGTTCGTGTCCAGTGCCGCCGCCGGCGGTGCCGCGGCCAGCGTCGCGACATCGATCGGCGCGGGCGTGAAGCGACGGGTGGCGGCGTCGCACGCCATCCCCGCCATCCGGTAACCGGCCGGTGGCAGGCGGAAGCTGAGCGAGGTCGTCGTCTTGTTGCGGTCGATCGAGAGCGCGACGGTGTTCGACCGCACGATGGTCCGCGCAGCGGCCGGACCGAAGGTGAGCGTCGCGGTATTCTCGACACGCGTCGCCTGCCCGGCCGCAGGGGCGGCAGGCGCCAGCCCGATGAGGGCCAGGGCAAGGGCGAGGCGGCGCGCGATGGACATGCGTGGTCGGTCCCCGGCGCACATGGCTGAACCGGAGCGGCTTCTCCTGAGCTGGAGGGGATCGGCGGGTGCTAGTTGATCGTCACCCTGAACGACGCGGCGATGCGGCCGCCGCCGGACACATCGCCGACGTTCGCCGTCACCGTCTTCGTCGCGGTATCGAACGAGGCGGTCACGCCGTCCGTCTCGGCGGCATCGTCGGCATCGTCGTCCTCGGTACTGCCGAGCACGGTGCATGCGATGCCGAGCACCCCGGGTGCGCCGATCGACAGCGACCCGGCGACATAGGTGGTGTTGGCCGGCACCACGTCGGTCAACACCACGGCATTCGCGGGCGTGGTCAGCGTGGCGTTGTTGACGGTCAGGCAATATTCGACGGTGGCGCCCGGTATCGCCTTGGGATTGAGCGTGTTCACCCCGTCGGACAGGATCCGCGCCGACTTGGCCACGGTCAGCGCGACGTTGCGGGTGCCGATCTGGTAACCGGAATAGGCGCGGCCCTGACCGTTGCGGGCGATGTCGCCCAGGTTCAACGTGCCGTCGCTGTCGTCGTCGGCGAACACGATGTCGACGGTGTTGTCGGCATTGCCCAGGTTCAGGTCGGTCGGGATCAGGGCCGCACCCTTCGTATTGGCGGCACCGCCGGCGGCGGCGGTGACGTGGAGCGAATCCCAGGCGATCGAGGCGCTGGGCGTCGTCGGCACGTTGCCGACCAGGAACACCGTCGCCGATGCGTCGGGAGCGAGCTCGTCGATATAGGTCGCGGTGTCGGTGCCCGGATCATAGACGCCGTTGCCGTTCGAATCGACGAACACCTTCAGGTTCAGCATGTCGAAATTGTCGGCGCCGGTAAGGATACCGGTCAGCAGGCCAGGCTGGTCCGCCTCCAGCAGGAAGTCCTGGGTGCCGTTGGTCAGGTTGGTGACCTTGAAGGTGGTGACGGCATTCTGCTGGCCCAGATTGACCTGGGTGTAGCCGCTCTGGTCGGTGATGACCGTGAAGTTGACCTTGCGGTCGACGACGAAGCTGGCGGTGGTCGAGTTGGTGGACTGGTCGGTGCCGTTGACCTTGTACGTCACGCTGGCGGTGTTGCTGATGACGGTGCCGGCGGCGGTGGTCTGTGCCGCAGGCGTCTGCGCCTGGGCATGGGCGGCGCCGGCAAAGCCGATCGCGGCGGTGCCGGTCAGCAATGCCGCGACGAGCTTTTTCGCGAACATGGAATGATCCCCCTGATGGACGGTGGTTGCCGGGCGGTGCCGGATCACTTCAGCACCGCCTGGAAGGCGAGGCGGCCGGCGGCGCCGGGTGCGAGCGGCGCGTCGAGGCGCCAGCGGACATGAGTGACGTCGGCGGCGGTGGCGGGACGGCTGACGCCGCCGGGCTGCGCGACGCGGAGCGTGGCGAGCGGCCCGTACGTGCGGCCATCGACCGATACGTCGGGCACCTTCGACCCGTCCGCCGGCGCGCGATAGGCGATCGCCGACGGCACCGGATTGTCGAGCACGATGTCGGCGAGCGGCTGACGCCCGGTGTTGCGATAGGCGAGCTGGAATACGACCCAGTCGCCGGGCACCACCCGGGTGGCCGGCACCAGCGCGACGCGGGTGGTGCCGTCGGCGGCACGCTGTCTGGCCTCCACCAGCACCTGCGAGGTGACCTCCAGCGGGCCGGCGGCCATGGCGGGGGCGACCATCAGCAATCCGAGCAGCGATACCGACGCCGCCGCACTGGCGAAGAAGCTGGGAAACATCGAAACGGTCCTCATTGGATGCGGGTCTGGAAACGGATGGTGCGGAGCGTGGCGGCGCCGACGTCACCGACCGCGACATGGACGGTGGCGCCGTCGAACATGGCCGCGTCGCCGTCGTCGGCATCGGTCAGCGGCCGGTCGTCCAGGGTGATGCTGCCGGGAACGAAGACGGTGCCGGCGGGAACCACATCGGCGATGTCGACGGCCGCAACCGGACCGGCGAAGCGCGCCTCCAGCCGATAGGTGATGATCGCCCCCGGGCGGGCGCGGGCGGTTCCGTCTGCAGCGACGACCGACTGGAACTTGTCGAGCCGGGGTGCGGCCGCGGCGCCGTCGACCAGCAGCGTGCGGGCATTCGCGCTTGCGCCGGTCTGGCCGATCACCACGTCGGCGCCGCCTTGGCCTGCGCCCGGCACGACGGTGCCCGGCGCGCCATGGCCCTTGCGCGCGGTGGCGGCGAGAGAGACGGCGGCTCCGGCAGTGCCGCCGCGCACCAGCACGAACAGCCGGCGCCGTTCCCCGGCGGCGAGCGTCACCGCACTGGCAGAGAGCGTCGCGTCGCGGCCGGCATCGTAGCGGCCGTCGCCGTCGCTATCGACCGCCACGCCGACAATCTCCGTCCCGCGGTCGGCCGTGGGCAGCAGCGTGAAGGTGTCGGCACCGTTGCCGGTATCCGTCACCACGAAGCCGACCGGCAGCACCGCGTTTGTCGCGGCGACGGCGACGTTCGGCGCATCGGCGGTGACGGCCACGTCGAGGACCTCGTCGACGACGAGGGCGACGGTGTTGCTGGGCACGCGCGCGGCGGCGGTGCCCTGGCCGAAGACCAGCGCGGCCGTATTCTCGATCCGGGTGCCGGCGGGCGTCGTCGCCGCGGCGAGCGGGGCGCACGGCAGCAGCACGGCGACGATCGCCGCCGCCGCTCGTTCCGGCCCTGTCCGCAAGGCGCCTGCCGCCAGCATTCCGTCGATCCCCCGCGCAACCGAATGTGCGCAAGCCGACGAGACGCCGAAGTCGTTAAGCGGAACTTACCCGGCGCCCCCCGGAACCAGGTGATTCGACCATGGTCGTAGGAGGGCGAGCCGATCGGTCGAGCGGCCGGTCCAGCGGCGAATCAATCCGGCAGGCGAGTCAGCCCGGTCGCGTAAGTGGCGGCGCGGGCAGCGTAATGGGCGGCGGAGAGACGCAGGCCGCCGATCTGCTCCGCCGTCAGTTCGCGCACCGCCCGGGCCGGTGCGCCGACGATCAGGCTGCCGGGCGGAAACGTCTTTCCCTCGGTCACCAGAGCGCCGGCACCGATCAGGCAATCGTTGCCGATCACCGCGCCGTTCAGCACCGTAGCACCCATGCCGACCAGCACATTGTCGCCGATCGTACAGCCATGGAGGATGGCGTGATGGCCGACCGTCACCCCGGCGCCGACGGTCAGCGGGATGCCGGGATCGGAGTGGAGCATCGCCCCCTCCTGCACATTGGTCCGTGCGCCGACGAGGATCGGCGTATTGTCGGCACGAATCACGGCACCGAACCAGATGCTGGCCGATTCACCCAGCCGTGCGTCGCCGATCACGTCGGCGGAGGGGGCGATCCACGCGCCCTCCCCCAACTGGGGCTCGATGCCGTCGATGGCGTAGCGGGGCATTCAGTTGGCTTCCTTCTGCTTTGCGAGCGCACGGTAGCGATGGAGCAGCGGCTCGGTATAGCCGTTCGGCTGGCGGATACCGTCGAAGACCAGCGCGCGGGCGGCCTGTATCGCATAGCCGTCCTGTCCGGACAGCGGACGGTAGAGCGGATCGCCGGCGTTCTGGGCATCGACCTTGGCCGCCATGCGATCGAACGCGGCGTCGATCGCGGCGGCATCGGCGACACCGTGGAGCAGCCAGTTGGCCATGTGCTGCGACGAGATGCGCAGCGTCGCGCGGTCCTCCATCAGGCCGATATCGTGGATGTCGGGCACTTTCGAGCAGCCGACGCCCTGATCGATCCAGCGGACGACATAGCCGAGCAGTCCTTGCGCATTGTTGTCCAGCTCCGCGCGCACCTCGTCCGGCTGCCAGTTGCGGCCGGGCGCGACGGGTATCTGAAGCAGCGCGGCCAGCGGCGCCACCGGTTCACTTCGCCGCGCCGCCTGGCGGGCGGCGACGTCGACCCGGTGATAGTGCGTCGCGTGCAGGGTAGCCGCGGTCGGGCTGGGCACCCAGGCGGTACTGGCGCCGGTCTGCGGATGGGCGATCTTCTGGTCGAGCATGTCGGCCATCCGGTCGGGCGCAGCCCACATGCCCTTGCCGATCTGCGCCCGGCCGCCCAGCCCGCAGGCAAGACCGATCTGGACGTTGCGATCCTCGTAGGCCGCGATCCAGGCCGCGCCCTTCATCTCGCCCTTGCGGATCATCGGGCCGGCCCGCATCGACGTGTGCATCTCGTCGCCGGTGCGATCGAGGAAGCCGGTGTTGATGAAGACGATGCGGTCGCGCACAGCGTGGATGCACGCGGCGAGATTGGCGGAGGTGCGCCGCTCCTCGTCCATGACCCCGACCTTGATAGTGTGGCGGGGCAGTTCGAGCAGATCCTCCACCGCATCGAACAGGTCGTCGGTAAAGGCGGCCTCGTCCGGACCGTGCATCTTGGGCTTGACGATGTAGATGCTGCCGGCGCGGCTGTTGCGGCGGGCGCCGAGCACATCGTGCAGCGCGATCAGGCTGGTGACGATCGCATCCAGCACCCCCTCCGGCGCCTCGGCCCCGTCGGCCAGGCGGAGCGCGGGCGTCGTCATCAGATGGCCGACGTTGCGGACGAACATCAGGCTGCGACCGGGCAGGATCAGCTCATCGCCGTCCGGCGCGACGTAGCGGCGGTCGTCGGCCAGCGAACGGGTGACCGTACGCCCCCCCTTGTCGAAGCTGGCCGACAGATCGCCCTTCATCAGGCCGAGCCAGTTGGCATAGGCCGCGACCTTGTCCGCGGCATCGACCGCGGCGACCGAATCCTCCAGATCGGCGATCGTCGACAGGGCGGATTCGAGCACCACGTCGGCGAGGCCGGCCGGATCGGTGCGGCCGATCGGGTGCTCCCGGTCGATGACCAGTTCGATGTGCAGGCCGTGGTGGCGCAGGAGGATGTTCGCGCCGGCACGGCCGACCAGCTGGCCGGGATCGGCCAGCGCGGGATCGCCGCCGTCCCACGCCGCCCACGAGCCCGCCGCCAGCGGCACCGCCTGGTCGAGGAATGCCTTCGCCCAGGCGATGACCTGGCTGCCGCGATCGGGATCGTAGCCCTTGCCGGCCGGCGCGCCGGGCAGCGCATCGGTCCCGTAAAGGGCGTCATACAGGCTGCCCCAGCGGGCGTTGGCCGCGTTCAGGAGAAAGCGGGCATTCAGGATCGGGACGACCAGCTGGGGCCCGGCGAGCGTCGCGACTTCCGGATCGACGCCGGTCGAGCCGATCGTGAAGGCCGCCGGCTCCGGCACCAGATAGCCGATGTCGCGGAGAAAGGCCTGGTAGGCGAGCGGGTCGACGGGCTGTCCGGCATGATCGTCGTGCCAGGCGTCGATCCGCGCCTGCATCCCGTCGCGGACCGCCAGCAGCGCGGCGTTGCGCGGGGCGAAGCGGGCGAAAATCGCGGCGACGCCCGGCCAGAACGCGGCTGCCGACACGCCGGTGCCGGGCAGCACCCGATCCTCGATGAACGAGGCCAGCGACGCGGCGACCTCCAGTCCAGCCCGTTCGGTCATCGCAACCACGCCGATCCCCTTCCCCATCGTTTCTTGCAGCCGCGATAGCGGGTCGCCGCCGGCACCGGTAGTCATGACAATCCGTCGACCAAGAGCTTCGCGCCGATCGCCAGCATCAGCCCGTAGATGAGAAGGTACAGCCGGCCGGCATCGACGCGGCGGACCAGCCACACCCCGGCAAAGGTCGCGGCGATCGCCACCGGCAGCAGCGTCGCGCTGGCGATCAGGTGCGCCCGGCTGAACTGGCCGAGCGCCAGATAGGCCGGCACCTTGATCCAGTTGACGATGCCGAAGAAGATCGCGGTGGTCCCGACCAGTTCGTCGCGGGGCAGCCGGCGGGGCAGAACGTAGATCTGGAACGGCGGCTGGCCGGCATGGGCGATCTGGCTGGTCACCCCGGCGGCGACGCCCATCAGCGCACCGAACCAGCGGGGATACAGGACCGCCGCCGGTTGCCGGCCGCCGCGCAACCGCCACAGGCTGCGGAGCGCGAACAGGATCGAGATCGTGCCGAGCGCGACCTGCATCGCATCCCGCGACAGGGCGGCGGCAAACCACCACGCCAGCGCCACGCCGATCGCCGCGCCCGGCAGCATGGTGGCGACGATCCGCCGGTCCCAGCTGTGGCGAAAGGCCCAGATGCCGACGACGTCCTGGACCAGCAGGATCGGCAGCACCACCGCCGCCGCCTCCACCGGGCCGATGACCAGTGCCAGCATCGGCACGCCCAGGGCACCGATCCCCGCGAACCCGCCCTTGCTGAGCCCGAGCAGGATGACGGCCAGCGTGCCGACGACGTAGAAGAGCGGGGAAGCGATCACGTCGCCTCCTTCGCGGCGAGCGGCGCGCTTCGCAAGGGCGCGACGATCGCGTAGGGTCGCCCGGCCGGCGGACCGGGTGGTGGCAAGAGCGGCGGCCGTAAACGCCCGGTTCACGACCTGAACGCTAGCTGGCCCGGCAACAGGGGCATGGAATGGCAGCCAATTTCGAGCGTGATCGCAGCGTAAGGACGGATATGGAGCGCGTGTTCGGCGGGGCGCCGGCGCTGCCCGACGAATCGCCTGCACCCGATTCGCGGCCGAACGCCGCGCTGCCGATCGCCGCCCCGTCATCGTCGTCCGCCGCCGTGCGCCCGGTGACCGGCGCCGCGCCGCAGCGGTCGCGGCGCTGGCTGCTGCTGGCGGCACCGGTGCTGGCGGCGCTGTTCGCGATCGCGCTGGCGGTGCGGTTCGCGCTGACGCTGGTGCCCGGCAACGAGGCGGCACCTGCCACCGGGCGGACGCCGCCGGTCGCCTATTCCGCCAGCGCCGCACGACCGGTACCAGTCGCCGTCGGCGAGGGCGAAACGGCGGAGCGCGATACGCTGAGCCCCGACGATTTCGGCCCGGCGCCGGTCGACGACCGGTCCGTCGCCCGCCCGGCCGGGGCGGCCGAGCAGGTGCAGGAGGTGCCGCCACCGGTCCGCACGGCGGCCGCGCGCCGGCGGCCGGCGGTGGCGAGCGACTGCCCGCCCGGATCCGACGACGACCGCTGCATCTATCGCGACGTGGTGGGGGCCGACCGGCGGTTGCGTGCGGCCTATGACGATGCGACGCAGGCCGGGGTGCCGACCGACGAGCTGGTCGCGGTGCGCCGGCGCTGGGACCGGGCGCGGGCCATCTCGCTGAGCGAACCCGACGAGACGATCCGCCGCTACGATCGCCTGACCGAGCGGCTCGACGACCTGACCCGCGGCGAGCAGCACTAGACGATGAGCACCCAGCCCAACATGCAGGCCGCCCCGCCGGCCGCCGCCATCGAGGTCGTCCGCCGGGGCGACGTGTCCCGCGATGCGGTGTCGGGCGCGACCGACGGGCAGGTGGTGTATGCGATCGGCGACGTCCATGGCTGTTACGACCTGCTGGTCCGCCTGCTGGCGGCGATCGCGGAGGATGCCAGGGACCGGATGGCGCCGCGCCGCCCCCTGCTGCTGTTCGCGGGCGATTATGTCGACCGGGGTCCGCAGTCGGACAAGGTGCTGTCGACCCTGGTCTGGCTGACCCGCCACTCGCCGTTCGAACTGGTGCTGCTGAAGGGCAATCACGAGGCGATGATGCTCGATTTCCTGGAGCGGCCGTTCCACGCCAAGGGCTGGCTGCGGGTCGGCGGGGCGACCACCCTGTCGTCGTACGGCATCGCGCTGCCCGAGGGCGAGCAGGCGGTGGCGGACCGGTGCGAGCGGATCCGCGACGAGCTGATGGACCGGCTGCCGGCGTCGCACCTGGACCTGCTGCGCGGGCTGAAGACCAGCGCGACGCGGGGCGATTACCTGTTCGTCCATGCCGGCGCGCGCCCCGGACTGCCGCTAAATCGCCAGGACGAACGCGATTTCCTCTGGATTCGCGACGACTTTCTGGAGAATAGCCAGGCATTCGAGAAAGTGATCGTGCATGGCCATAGCTGGACGTCGGCAACACCGATCCTGGCGGCGCACCGGATCGGAATCGATACAGGAGCGTATCGTACGGGTGCGTTGACCGCAGTGCGGCTGGGGACATCGACGATCGAATTCCTTCAGGCAAGACAGGTGCAGCCACCTTCATGAACAGGTTACGGATGTGCGCGGCGATGCTGTCGATCGCATCGCTGCTGATGGCGGCGATATTCCTGATGATCCCCGCGATCGGGTTCGCCACCGTCGGCCTGATGGTGGCGGGCGCGGCGTGCCTGGGCGCGGTGGCCCCGTTCGACGCCATGCAGCCGCCCCAGCGCAAGCGGGTGGTGTGGGCGATGCTGGCCTATTGCCTGACGATCGCGGCGGCGGGCGTGGCGGTGGCGCTGAGCAATGCCGGGCTGAAGCCGCTGATGGTGCTGGCGGTGATGGGCGCGTGCGGCGCCATCCTGCTGGGCTGGGCGTTCAAGACGCGCAACCGCCGGCGCCGGGTGGGCTGGACCGATTATTTCGACTGACCGGGCCACGGGCTCACGCATCCTCGCACAGCCGCGCGTCGGCCGCTGACCGGCCGGGCACCGGCGCTTCTGTCGCCGGTTCCTGCCCCGCGAGCCAGTCGGCGCCGGCCGGCCCGTGGGGATCGGCGGCGGGCTGACGCGCGACGAACCAGGCGCGGCGCGCGGCATGGCGGCGGGCCTCCCACTCCGGCGACACCAGCGGCGCGCGAGTGACCGCGTATTCCTCCGCCTCGGTCAGGCTCCGGTGATAGCCGCGCTCGCCCAGCCGTCCCCACTCTTGCGCCCATTCGCCCGGCGGCACCGGAAAGGCGGTGCGCCACTCCGCCAGACGCTCGTCGTACCAGACGGGATCGGCCTCGGCCGGCGCCGCATCGGGCGTGCCGGCGGCCGGCGAATGTTGAGGAAGTTGCGGGTCGTGCGCGGGTGCGGGCGCGAGGGCGAGGAGGCCGGCGGCCTCCGCCCGGCGCCACTGGTCCGCGGTCCAGTCCGCCCGGGTGGCGGGATCGAGGTCGGCGATGTCGACCTCCGACGCGTCGCCGACGCCGGTGCGCAGGTAGAGATCGGCGCGGGCGAGCGACAGGACCGGCGCCAGCGCGGCGACCGGATCGGGCGCGGCGGCGGGCGCGGCGCCGTCGGCCGGAACGGCGGCGGGCGCGCGGGCGGCGAGGAACAGGCCGATGCGGGCCGGGGTGGCATCGGCGGCGACCATGTCGAGATAGCGCTGCCACTCGCCCGCGACGATGCGCTGCGCCTGCGCCTCGCCATGATGGTCGGTGGCATCGTCGCGCTCGGCGATGCGATCGAGGCGGCTGAGCAGCGCGAGTGCGAGACGATTGTCGTGGCGGTGGCGCGTCACCTCCGTTCCGTCGGCACGGGTGAAGGTATCGACCTGCCCGTCGAAGGCGCGGCTGGTGAGCGTGTCGACCAGCTTGTCGCGCTGGAGCAGCAGCGCTGCACGCCAGCCCAGCGCGAAGGCGGCACCGTGCGCGCGCTGGCGAAAGCCATAGGCGGATTGCGGCGACAGCCCGACGAGCGCGGCCGCCGCCTCGACCGTGCTGCCCTCCGCCAGCGCGGCGAGGAAGGTGCGCTGGCGATCGCAGGTCCAGCCATCGGCGCGGCGGGAATCATGGGCCAGGCCGGCGGCCTGCATCCCCTCCCCCATCTGGATCCAGTTTTCGTACGTGTCGCGGGTGGCGTCGGACAGGCGTGGCACGGGCGCGGGATTCGGGGCAGCTTCGGTCGCGAGATCGGCGGTGGCGAAAGCGGGCGGGCGGATGCGCATGGGTGGTCCTCCGGTTGGGGGACCTGCCTAGTTATAGGAGATGGGGGGATGTAGGACAGCCCCGCCGCCCCGAGAGCGCCGCGAAGCTGCGCGCGAGGCGCCCGAGGGCAGCGAAGCTGCATGAGGGCTGCCGGCGGCGGGGCCGGCCAGCGGCGCCGTGGCGCCGACTGACGACGCGGGATTCACTCCCGCGGCGGGGGCGTTGGCGGACGGAAGGTTCCGGCAGGAGCCCCGCGAGCCCCCTGCCGGCGCGGGGATGGTGGTGAACCGCCGATACGCACTATCCCCGATTGCCCCTTGATTTCTGTAGCTACATAATCATGTTGTGAACATCAGCTTCGACCCCGAGAAGCGCGCCCGGACGCTGACCGACCGAGGGCTCGACTTCGCCGAGGCCGGACGGGTTTTCGCGGGATCGACGCTGACTCAGGAGGATGACCGGTTCGATTATCCCGAGCCGCGCTATCAGACCTATGGCTGGCTGGCGGGTCGGCTGGTGCTGGTGGCGTGGACGCCGACCGACACCGGCATCCGCGTGATTTCGATGAGGAACTGCCATGACAAGGAAAGCCGCCGCATCGTCCCCCGGCTGGGATGACGACGATCTGCCGGAATGGACGGACGACCAGCTCGACCGCGCGGAGCTTGCGGTCGCGGGCAAGGTCGTGCGCCCGGCGAACGGGACGCTGACGCGCGCCGGACGGCCCCCGCTGGGCAGCGCGGCGAAGCAGCAGGTGACGCTGAGGCTGGACCCGGACGTGCTGGAGCGGTTCCGGGCGACGGGGCCGGGGTGGCAGGGGCGGATCAACGAGGCTTTGCGGCGGGTAGCGGAGATGCCTTACTAAAGGTCGATCCATCCAGGATGAAGCACCACCCCGGGGAAGGCCGGAGTTCAGCAGAGGGCGTCAGAGAGGGGCGTTGCGCGTCGTCAAGCGGGCCTTCCCGACTGGACCCCGGCCTTCGCCGGGGTGGTCGTTGTGAGCGGTCGAGCCTGGATGGATCGCACTCTTGAACGGACCCACATTCCGCGCTTTCGGCTGTTTCCCGTCGGTCCCGCACAGGCGGGAACTCACAGGCGCACCGCATTCGGCTCGATCTCGTTCGTTGGCGTGTATGGATCCCCGCCTTCGCGGGGATGACGAGGGTGTTGCGGGCCCATGATCCCCGCTTGAAAACCGAATGTCGATCCGCCCCAGTTTACCACTTGGCTCCCAGCTCGCCCAGAACCTTGAGCAACGCCCGCTTGCTTGCCGTCCGTCGGTTGCCAGCATTGCGCGGCAGATCGGTGATGCCGGTTTCCCGTCGCCGTCGTTCGATATCGGCGCCGAACTCGGCGAGGGAAACAGCCTTAGGCTTCGAGGTCTGCGATGCCATAGTCGCCAGCGCTTTCATGTCTGATGCGGCGATCCATATACTCCCGATCAGCGTCGGCATGAAGCGCGAACAGCCGACGCGCCTGCTCCAGCATTTCCGGCGCCGTTCCGGAGGCATACTGGCCGATCCGATCGGCGATCAGATCCTCGACCGCGACGATGGCAGCTTCTCCATCCCGATCGAGGTCAATCAGAACAAGTCGATCCTGATCGGCCATCCCGTCGTAAAGTGTGGCCGAGACAATCTCGAAACCCAGCCGCAAGTCCGCATGCACCCATCCGAGCGGCGTATGACCGAGCCCCTCGGGCTTGCTGAAACCTGCGATCACCAGCTCCCGTTCGAACTCGTCCTGACTTGGCGTGACTATGTCGAAGTCGCCTGTCGTGATCGCGCTTGCCGAATAGAGCTCCACCGCCCCTCCACCAACGAGTATCGGCGCGGAAAAGCCACGGGCTTTCATCGTCTTGCTCACACGCGCGAACAGGCGCAGCGCCGCCTCGAACTCGGGGCGGTACGGACTCACTCCGCCGCCACCGCCTGCGCCCCCCGCCCCTTCAGCAGCGGCGCGAGGTACTTGCCGGTGTAACTCCGCGGTTCCTTCGCCACCGTTTCGGGCGTGCCGGTCGCGACAATCTCGCCGCCCTTGACGCCCCCCTCCGGCCCCAGGTCGATGACCCAGTCAGCGGTCTTGATGACGTCGAGATTGTGCTCGATCACCACCACGGTGTTGCCCTGCTCGACCAGGGCGTGGAGGACCTCCAGCAGCTTGCGGACATCCTCGAAATGCAGGCCGGTGGTGGGTTCGTCGAGGATGTAGAGGGTGTTGCCGGTCGCGCGGCGCGCCAGTTCCTTGGCGAGCTTCACGCGCTGCGCCTCGCCGCCGGACAGGGTGGTGGCTTGCTGGCCGACCTTGACGTAGCCGAGGCCGACCTCGACCAGCATCGCCATCTTGTCGCGGATGGGGGGCACCGCCTTGAAGAACTCGGCGGCATCCTCGACCGTCATGTCGAGCACGTCGGCGATGCTGTGGCCCTTGAACTTCACCTCCAGCGTCTCGCGGTTGTAGCGGGCGCCGTGGCAGACGTCGCAGGTGACGTAGACGTCGGGGAGGAAGTGCATCTCGATCTTGAGCACGCCGTCGCCCTGGCACGCCTCGCACCGGCCGCCCTTGACGTTGAAGCTGAAGCGGCCGGGCTTGTAGCCGCGCGCCTGCGCCTCCGGCAGGCCCGCGAACCAGTCGCGGATCTGGGTGAAGGCGCCGGTATAGGTGGCGGGGTTCGAGCGCGGGGTGCGGCCGATCGGCGACTGGTCGATGTCGATGACCTTGTCGAGATGGTCGAGGCCCGACACCCGGTCGTGCTTGCCCGCCAGGATGCGCGCGCCGTTCAGCTGGCGGGCGGCGGTGGCGTAGAGCGTGTCGATGGTGAAGCTGGACTTGCCCGAGCCCGACACGCCGGTGATGCAGGTGAAGGTGCCGAGCGGCACGCTGGCGGTGACGCCGGTCAGGTTGTTGGCGCGGGCGTTGTGGACGGTCAGCTTCTTGCCCGTGCCCTTGCGGCGCCGGGCCGGCACCGGCACCTCGCGCACGCCGTTCAGGTAATCGGCGGTGATGCTGGTCTTGCTCTTCAGCAATTGCTTCAGCGTGCCCTGCGCCACGATCGCGCCGCCATGGACGCCGGCGCCGGGGCCCATGTCGATGACGTAGTCGGCGGTGCGGATCGCATCCTCGTCATGCTCGACGACCAGCACGGTGTTGCCGAGGTCGCGCAGGCGGCGGAGCGTGGCGAGCAGCATGTCATTGTCGCGCTGGTGGAGGCCGATCGAGGGCTCGTCGAGGACGTAGAGGACGCCCGACAGCCCGCTGCCGATCTGGCTGGCAAGGCGGATGCGCTGGCTCTCGCCGCCCGACAGCGTGCCGGACGTGCGATTGAGGTTCAGATAGTCAAGGCCGACATTGTTGAGGAAGCCGAGCCGCTCGACGATCTCCTTCAGGATGCGCTCGGCGATCGCGCGCTGCTGGTCGCCCAGATGGTTGGGCAGGTCGGTGAAGAAGGCGAGCGCATCGACGACGGACAGGCGGGTGGCGTGGCTGATGTCCTGCATCGCCACCTTCACCGCCAGCGCCTCCGGCTTCAGGCGGGCGCCGTGGCAGACCTCGCACGCCTGGCTCGACTGGTATTTGGACAGTTCCTCGCGCATCCACGCGCTCTCGGTCTGGAGCATGCGGCGGTTGAGGTTGCCGATGACGCCCTCGAACGGCTTGTTGACGTCATACTTCTTCTTGCCGTCGATGAAGGTGAGGACGACCGCCTTGCCCTCGGTACCGAACAGGATCTTGTCCTGCACCTCGGGGTGGAGATCCTTCCAGGGGGTGTCGAGCGAGAAGTCGAACGCCTTGGCGAGGCTGGCTAGCACCTGCATGTAATAGGGGCTGGGCGGGTTGCTCTTCGCCCAGGGGACGATCGCGCCCTTCTTGATCGTCAGGTCGTGGTTGGGGACGACGAGGTCCTCGTCGAAGATCAGCTTCTCGCCCAGGCCGTCGCACGCCGGGCAGGCGCCCTGCGGCGCGTTGAAGCTGAACAGGCGGGGCTCGATCTCCGAAATGGTGAAGCCGCTGACCGGGCAGGCGAACTTTTCCGAAAAAACGATGCGGCCGGGGGGTGCGTTGTCGCCCAGCACGACGCTGGACGGGGTGTGCGGCTCGACGGGGTCGGCGGGGTCGACATAGGCGAGGCCGTCGGCGAGCTTCAGCGCCGCCTCGAAGCTCTCGGCCAGGCGCGTGGCGATATCCTCGCGCACGACGAGGCGGTCGACGACGACCTCGATGTCGTGCTTGTACTTCTTGTCGAGCGCGGGCGCCTCGTCGATCTCGTGGATGGTGCCGTCGATGCGGACGCGGGTGAAGCCCGCCTTCTGCCACTCGGCCAGTTCCTTGCGGTACTCGCCCTTGCGACCGCGGACGACGGGGGCGAGGAGATAGAGGCGCGTCCCCTCGGGCAGGGACAGGACCCGGTCGACCATCTGGCTGACCGTCTGCGCGGCGATCGGCTCGCCGGTGGCCGGCGAATAGGGGACGCCGACGCGCGCCCAGAGCAGGCGCATATAGTCGTAGATCTCGGTGACGGTCGCCACCGTCGAGCGCGGGTTGCGGCTGGTCGTCTTCTGCTCGATCGAAATGGCCGGGGACAGCCCCTCGATATGGTCGACATCGGGCTTCTGCATCAGTTCGAGGAACTGGCGGGCATAGGCACTAAGGGATTCTACGTATCGACGCTGCCCCTCGGCATAGATGGTGTCGAAGGCGAGCGACGACTTGCCGGACCCGGACAGCCCGGTGATGACCGTCAGCGTGTCGCGCGGGATGTCGACGTCGACATCCTTCAGATTGTGTTCGCGGGCACCACGGACGGAGATCTTGGTCAGCATGAGGACGTTCTACTTCCGTTCTGTGCGCAGGGCTAGGCCGGGAAAATAGGAAGTCCCGGCGCCGGATGCGAGAGGCGGCTTGACCCGCGCGGACGCTCGGCTAGCGGTGGCACCGGGGGGATCAGATGATGACGGGATCATGGCGGACGTCCGCAGGGGCGCGGATGCCGACGATGGCGCTGCTGGCCGCGGGGCTGCTGATGACGAGTGCGTGCGGCGGCGGCGGCGGCGTGGCGAGCACGCCGGCCCCGCCCGCACCGACGCCGACGCCGACGAACACGGTCATCACCGACCTGAAGGCGACGCAGACCTTCGCGTCGGAGTCGGCGACGACCCAGACGACGCTGAACACCTCGACCGGGCTGGTCGAGCGCGGGGCGGCGGCGCGCTCCGCCGTCACCGTGAGGTACGACGCGGCGACGCAGAGCTACACCATCACCGGCGACGGCCGTGCGCAGACCTTCCTCCCGGCCGACGAGCGCACCGGGCAGGATCCCGGCCAGCGGCTGTTCGTGAAGACCGGCGATGCGCGCGATTTCCTGACGATCGTGACGACGCCCTTCACCGGCACCGTGGCCAACCGCTACGTCGCGCTGGGATTCTGGCAGCGGAATGCGGGCACGGCACCTTTGCAGGAGACGAGCCTGGACGTGTTCACGTTCGGGCTGGACACGCCGGTGGCGGCGGTGCCGCGCACGGGCACGGCGCAATACGCGACCGATGCGTTCGGCTTCGTCACCCAGCGCGGGGTGGCGCCGCGCGCGTTCACCGGTGCCGGCAGCTTCGCGATCGATCTGGCCCTCGGCACCTTCGCCCTGAAGAACTATGTGCAGGAATACGACCTGACGACCGAGGAATCGCGCACGGGCGGCGGGATCGAAGTGGTCGCCGCGGGCCGGCTGGGTAGCGGCAACGGCTTTACCGGCAACGTCACCTATGGCGGGCGCGACACGCGGGTGGCCGGGACGATCGCCGGCCGCTTCTACGGTCCCGGCGCCGAGGAACTGGGCGCGAGCTTCGCCGCCGACGACGGTGCGGGCGGCGCGGTCACCGGATCGATCACCGGCCAGCGCCAGGCGGGTGCCGCGCAGACGAATCTGTCGTTGACCAACCTGACGGTCGACCAGCTCTATTACAGTCAGAACGCGCAGCTGACCGTCGGCAACGGCTTTATGGGCGCGCGTGCGGTCAACACCTATGTCGGGAACGGCCAGGTCCAGCAGCGGCCGGACGGCAGCTTTTCCGTGCTGGCCGCAACCAGCGCGCTGCCCAGCGTCACCGGCGACCAGAGCAACCGCGTGACCGACGCCCGTCCCAACTTCGTCACCTACACCAAAACGGTCGACGGCGCGCCGACCCGCGTATCCTTCTATCGGCCAGGCGCCGCCAACAGCGAGCTGGCGCTGACCTATGCGGGGTTCGGAGTGCTCGAGGCGCTGGCACCGTCCGCAACCTATTACAGCGCGGGTCGCAACTACTTCGCCTATGGTCTCACGACACCGACATATGTGCTGACGCGCCGGACGGGCAGCGCCGAGTATGCGGGCGTGGCCTATGGCTATGGCGCAAGACCGAACGGGCAGGATGTCGAGGTGACGGGGACGTCGCGATTTACCGTCGATTTCGGCAACCAGCGCTACTCGGGCAGCCTGGCACTCGAGGGCGCTCCGGTCGCCGGCGGTGCGGCGCAGTCGCTGGGCAGCTGGACCTTCGCGAACCAGCTGTTCAGCGGACAGATGGCCGAGGCGTCGTTAAGCCCTACGGGCACGCCGACGACCAACTTCTTCAACCGGATCGTTCCGCAACTTTATGGTCCGGACGGGGAGGAGATCGCCGCCGCCTTCTCGGTGGCGATCGGCGCAGATGGCGCGGCGGACCGTCTGTCGATCGTCGGAGCCACCGTCGCGAAGCGCAAGTGATCGCGCTGCCATCCGCTGCGCTCGTCGCGGCGGTGCAGGCGACCCCGGCTGCGACCGCCGCGGCGCCGCGGGGCCTGTCGTCGGTCGAGCTGTTCGCCGCGGCCGACGCCGCGCTGGCGGCGGGGCGGCGTGAGGATGCGCTGGCGATGTACGCGGCGCTGGCGCGCGACCCCGACGCCGAGGTGCGCGCGGAGGCGCGGTACCGGATGGCGAACGAGCTGACCGCGGCGGGGCTGCTGCGCGAGGCGGCACGCACCTATCGCGCGCTGCTGGACGAGAAGCCGGGCGCGGCGGGGGTGCGGCTGGCGCTGGCGCGGCTGCTGGCGATGCTGGGCGACGAGGCGGGTGCGCGCGCCGCGGTGCGGCAGGCGCAGGCGGCAGGCCTGCCCCCGCAGGTCGCGCTGGTCGCCGACCAGTTCGCGGTGGCGCTGCGGTCGCGGCGGCGGCTGGGCGGATCGGTGGAGGCGGCGATCGCGCCCGACAGCAACATCAACCGCGCGACCGCGGCACGAACGCTGGACACGGTGATCGCGCCGCTGGTGCTGTCGGGCGATGCGCGGGCGCGATCGGGGCTGGGCGTGCGGGGTTCCGCCCAGGGTTTCGCGCGACTGCCCGTGGCGAACCGCTGGGCATTGCTGCCGCGCGTGTCCGGCCGGGGCAGCCTTTACCGGCAGCATCGATTCGACGACGTGGCGGCATCGGCGCTGGTCGGGATGGAATGGCAGGGCGGGCGCGACCGGCTGACCCCGTCGATCGGACAGACGTGGCGCTGGTATGGCGGCGCGCTGTACGCGACGACGCAGACCGCCAGCCTGGACTGGCTGCACCCCGCCGGGGCGCGCGGGCAGATCGTGGCGGGCGCCAGCGTGTCGCGCGCCCGCTATCGCGGCAACGCGTTGCAGGACGGTGCGATCATCGACCTGACGATCGGGGTCGAGCGGGCGCTGGGCGCGCGCGGCGGTGGCGGCATCACCCTGTCGGGCACGCGGCAGACGGCGCGCGATGCCGGCTATGCCACCGTCGCCGGCGGCATCGGCGCGATCGGCTGGCGCGAACTGGGGAGCGCGACCCTGGTCGCGACCGGCAGCGTGCGGCGGACCGAGGGCGACGAGCGGCTGTTCCTGTTCGCCGACCGGCGCCGCGAGTGGCTGACCCAGGCGAGCGTCGCGGTGACGTGGCGTCGGCTGGCGGTGGGCGGCATCGCGCCGCTGGCCCGGATCGGGTGGGAACGGAACCGGTCGAGCGTGGGGCTGTACGATTATCGCCGGGTGTCGACCGAACTGGGACTGAGCCGCGCGTTCTGAGAACACTCCCACTTGCGCGCAGCCGCAGGTGACCTAACTTACCAATACACCAGACAGGAGCGGCGGCGTGGCGAAGGATGCGAGCGGCAAGGGAAAGACGGGCAAGCTGCCCAAGCGGATCGGCGGCATCAAGCTGCCCAAGGAGTTGCGGCGCACCGCCAACTCGCTGATCGAGCAGGCGGACAGCCCGGCGGGGCGTCAGGTGCTGGCGGCCGGCCTGACGATGGCCGCCGCCGCCGCGAGCGCGGCGCTGACCCGCAAGCCGGAGGTGCGGCCCGCTGCGTCGGGCGGCCAGCCGGTGCCGCCCGTTCCTCCGGAAGCGCCGGTTCCGCCCTTTCCTCCCGAAGCGCCGCTGCCGCCGCAGGGCACGACGCGGTCGCCCGACCCACACGAGATCGGGGTGGCGCTGGGCAAGGCGGCGGAGCAGGTGCTGGGGGCGTTCCTGCGGAAGAAGCCGGGGGTTTAGACTGCGAGTTATTCGGGACGGATCACCATCCTGGCGGGCCGTGGTGGCCGGCCTGACGATAATCGGCGACCCTCTCCGCCGTCTGTCCGCTGGACCCCGGCCTTCGCCGGGGTGGTCGTCACGGGTGGATCAGGTGGATGGATCACCCACTGGGCCGGTAGATCGCCACCTGATGACCATGCGAGTGATCATGAATTGGCGAGGGTGGATTAGCTGCTTTGCCGGGCCGGCATCCGTGTTCGTCATCCCCGCGTAGGCGGGGATCCAGACGCGCGGCGTTCGGGCGGGAGTCGCTACGTCAGCGGTTATGGATCCGACGGATTCACGAAAGAAGTGCACCACCGATAGGGTGGCGGCGCGATGGGACAGGGATACAGGCAGCTCAGCCTCGATGAGCGGATAGAGATCGCCCGGCTTTGGGCGTCAGGATGGTCGTGGCGTCGTATCGGGGCGGCGATCGGACGCAGCCATACGACGGTGAGCCGAGAGGTGAGGCGCAACAGTCGCATGACCAGGATGTGGTCCGGCGGCTATGCGCCTGTGCGGGCGCAGGAACTGGCACAGCGACGGCGGCGATGGGATTGCCGCTTCAAGCTGGTGCGCCAGCCGGACCTGCGGGACCGCGTCAGGCAAAGCCTTGCGATGGGGATGATGCGGTCGGATCGCCTGCCGATCCGCAAACATGCCGGGGGCATGTTTGACGCATCGTCCGCCCGAGCAGATCGCCGGCCGACTGGCGCGCGAGGCTGGTCGCACCGTCATCAGTCATGAGTCAATCTACCGCTTCGTCTATCACCGCTCGGCGCAGAAGGATTACTGGCACCGCCTGCTGCCCCGCGCCAAGTCGCGCCGCGGACGACACCGCCTGCAAGGCGGCAGTCCCGCCAGCTTCATCAAGCACCGCCGCTCCATCCACGAACGCCCGCCCGCGGCACAGGACCGACGTCAGCCGGGCCATTGGGAAGCCGATTACATGCTGTTCTCGCGCTACGGCGACAACATCCTCGTCCTCCACGAGCGCACCACCCGCTTCACCATGCTCGACCAACCGCCTCATCGCAGGGCATCGATGACCGCTCGGCGCATCGCCCGGCAGCTCCGCGACATGCCCCAGCCGTTGCGACGGACCATCAGCTTCGACAATGGGACCGAGTTCGCAGAACACCATCGCCTGCGGCACCTTGGACTGCAGACCTTCTTTTGCGATGTGCGAAGCCCCTGGCAGAAGGGCGGGGTCGAGAACACCATCGGTCGCCTGCGGCGCCTGCTGCCCCGCAAAACCAACCTCGACACCCTCTCACCCGCCCAACTGCGCGCCTACGCCACCCGACTCAACGACACACCTCGAAAATGCCTCGACTTCCAAACACCCGCCGAGGCATTCCTCAACCTCTCAACCGGTGCACTTCAAACGTGAGTCCACATCCCCGCCTGCGCGGGGATGACGTTGGTGGTGTGGGGATGACGGTGGTGGGCGGCAATGACGGTGGCGTTGCGGCAATGACGTTGGTGGGTGCGCAGATGGCGGCGTCGAGCGGGGCGGGGATCTGGTTCGGCGGAGGCAGGTCGTCACGCCTTGTTACAGGCGGGGCGTTCTGGGAGACGCCCCACCCCCGGCCCCTCCCCTGAAGGGGAGGGGAGAAGTTGCTTCTGTCTTCTCGCTTTCGGTCGAGCGTCGGGTTGGCGGAGACCTTTCATTTTGACGTCACCCCGGACTTGATCCGGGGTCTCGCCTTCACTTCGGGCAGGTAGCGGGTCCCCGGATCGAGTCCGGGTGACGGCGGATGTCGGCGATGTCGTGATCGAGGAGGCGATCCGGCTTCCTCCCGCAGGCGCCGCTTTTTTTGTTAACCATCTGAGATCGTTAAAGCCTCCGTTCCGGATCAGCCTCCGCTTGGCCTCGCTGCCGCTGCGTCGCAGCGTCCTTGCCATCGGGGGGACGGCATGGCGGACGAGGCGATCGGGCGGTTCATCGAGCGGTGGAGCCGGAACGAGGGCGGGGCGGAGCGGGCGAACTTTCCGCTGTTCCTGACCGAGTTGTGCGCGCTGCTGGACCTGCCGCCGCCCGATCCGGCCAATGCCACCCACGCGCACAACGATTATGTGTTCGAGCGGGCGGTGACCTCCATCGATCCCGACGGCACCGAGCGGCACGGACGGATCGACCTGTACCGGCGCGGCTGTTTCGTGCTGGAGGCCAAGCAGAGCCGCGAGCGGGGCGGTGCCAAGCAGGTGCCGGCGGGCGCGGCGCAACAGGCGGTGCTGCCGGGGATGGAGGCGCCGCGCGGCCGGCGGAGCGCCGATGCCGGGTGGGACGTGCTGATGCGCAACGCCCGCGCGCAGGCGGAGCGATATGCGCGGGCGCTGCCCGAGAGCCATGGCTGGCCGCCGTTCATCCTGACCGTCGACGTCGGCCACGCGATCGAGCTGTTCGCCGACTTTTCCGGACAGGGAAAGAATTACCGGCAGTTCCCCGACCGCCGCGGCTTTCGCATCTATCTGGACGACCTGATCGATCCGGCGGTGCGTGCGCGGTTGCGCGCGGTGTGGCTGGACCCGCAATCGCTGGACCCGGCGGCGCGCGCGGCACAGGTCACCCGCGATATCGCCCGGCGGCTGGCGAGCGTCGGCAAGCTGCTGGAGGATCGCGGCCATGCGGCGGAGCCGGTCGCCCATTTCCTGATGCGCTGCCTGTTCACGATGTTCGCGCAGGACACCCGGCTGCTGGAGCCGGGCAGCTTCACCCGCCTGCTGGCGGAGGCGCGCGACGATCCGGACAGCTTCGCGCCGCTGCTGGAGGGATTGTGGGCGGACATGGACACGGGCGGGTTCAGCCAGGTGATGCGGCGGCGGGTGCGCCAGTTCAACGGCGGGCTGTTCGCCGATCCGGCGGCGATCCCGCTGCGCCGCGACGAGATCGGCGAGCTGTACGAGGCGGCATGCCACGACTGGACCGAGGTGGAGCCGGCGATCTTCGGCACGCTGCTGGAACAGGCGCTGGACAAGGCCGAGCGGCGGCGGCTGGGCGCGCACTACACGCCGCGCGCCTATGTCGAGCGGCTGGTGACGGCGACGGTGATCGAGCCGCTGCGCCGCGAGTGGGAGGGCGCGGTGCTGGGCGCGGTGGAGCGCGAGCGGGGCGCGAACCGGCAGGCGGCGATCCGGGCCGTGCACGAGTTCCACGAGAAGCTGGCGGGGACGCGGGTGCTGGACCCGGCCTGCGGCACGGGCAATTTCCTGTACGTGGCGCTGGAGCTGATGAAGCGGCTGGAGGGCGACGTGCTGGAGGTGCTGGTCGACCTGGGCGGGCAGGAGGCACTGCAGCTGGAGACCGCGACGGTGCATCCGCGCAGCTTCCTGGGGCTGGAGCTGAACCCGCGCGCGGCGGCGATCGCAGAGCTGGTGCTGTGGCTGGGTTACCTGCAATGGCAGCTGCGCAACGGCGGCACGGTGGCCGATCCGGTGCTGGAGAAGCTGTCGAACATCACGGTGATGGATGCGGTGCTGGCGCATGGCCCCGCCCGCCCGCGGGCCGATGGCCGCGGCGAGGAGCTGACCGGCGCACGGCGACCCGACTGGCCGGAGGCGGATTATATCGTCGGCAACCCGCCCTTCATCGGCGGCAAGGACCTGCGCGGACGGCTGGGCGAGCCGTATGCGACGGCACTGTGGCGAGCGCATCCGCGGATCAACCGGTCGGCCGATTTCGTGATGTACTGGTGGGACCGCGCCGCCGAGCGGCTGACCGAGCGCGGCACGCGGCTGAAGCGGTTCGGCTTCGTCACCACCAATTCGATCACGCAGGAGTTCAGCCGGCGGGTGATCGCCCGGCGGCTGGCGGCGGCGGCGCCGGTGCGGCTGGTGATGGCGGTGCCCGACCATCCCTGGACCCGGACGACACGCGACGCGGCGGCGGTGCGGATCGCGATGACGGTGGTGGAGGCGGGTGCGGGATCGACCGACGCCGTGCTGTTGACGGTGGCGGCGGAGGCGGGGCTGGACACGGACGCGCCGCTGCTGTCGATCGTGGAGGACGACGGCCCGATCCACGCCGACCTGAGCACCGGTGCCGACGTGACCGCCGCGCAGCCGCTGCTGGCGAATGCGTGGCTATGCTCGCCGGGGGTGAAGCTGCATGGTGCGGGCTTCATCGTGACGCCGGCGGCGGCGCGGCACCTGGTGGCGGACGATGGCGAGCAGGCGTCTGTCGTCAGGCCGTACCTGAACGGGCGCGACCTGACGGGGCGATCGCGCGGGGTGATGGTGATCGACCTGTTCGGCCTCAGCGAGACGCGGGTTCGGCGCGACTTCCCCGACGTGTACCAGCACCTGCTGCGCACCGTGAGGACCGGACGGGCGACCAACAACCGCCCCAGCTACCGCGATGCATGGTGGGTGTTCGGCGAGCCGCGACGCGAACTGCGCGCGGCGCTGTGCGGGCTGACGCGCTATATCGGCACGGTCGAGACGACCAAGCACCGGACGTTCCAGTTCGTGGATGCGGCGACGCTGCCCGACAATATGGTGATCGCGATCGCGTGCGAGGAGCCGCATGTGCTGGGCATCCTGGGCTCGCGGATCGCGCTGGAATGGACCTATGCCAATAGCGGCCTGATCGGCGTCGCGCGGTTCGAGCAGGGGCATCGCTACACCAAGTCGAACATCTTCGACCCCTTCCCCTTTCCCGATCCGGATGCGGCCGGGCGGCGGCGGATCGGCGAGCTGGCGGAGGAGCTGGACGGGCTGCGCAAGGCGGTGCTGGCCGCGCAGAGCGACCTGACGCTGACCATCCTCTACAACCTGCTGGCGCTGGTGCGGGCGGCGGCGACGCTGTCGCCGCGGCAGGAGGACCAGCGGCGGCGCGGGCGGGTGGACGTGATCGCGGAACTGCACGACCGGATCGATGCGGCGGTGGCCGATGCCTATGGCTGGCCGGTCGACCTGCCGGCGGCGGCGATCGTCGCGCGGCTGGTGGCGCTGAACGCCACGCGTCGGGCCGAGGAGCAGGCGGGCACGGTGCGGTGGCTGCGGCCCGATTACCAGATCGCGCGCGCCGGGCTGACCGCGCTGCCGGTCGCCCGTCCGCGCGAAGGGCAGATCGCCGCCCCGCTCGCCGCCGCCGCGACGGGGAAGCCCGGTTTCCCGCGCGACCCGATCGGCCAGACCGCGATGGTGCTGGCCGACCTTCACGCCGGCGGGGCGCCCAGCGTCGAGGAGATCGCGCGCCGCTACGCCCAGGGTCGCCGGATCGAGGGACGGGTACAGGCGACGCTGGAGGCGCTGATCCGGCTGGGCCATGTGTCGATGGAGGGCGGACGCTATCGACTGCGGCGGGTCGCCTGACCCTTGCCGCGCCAGGCGAGCGAGCGGTCGTTCAGGGCGGCGAGATCCACCTCGCCGGCGATCACCGCGTGCGCCAGTGCCACCGCCCGGGCGAGGACGGCGTCGGGCGCATGTACATAGGCCGGGCGGCGGGGAATGTGATCGTACCAGCGGCCGCCACAGCCATGGTCGAGGAGGATGCGCTGGAAGCAGTGATCGGCACTGACCGGCCAGCCGCGCGCGGCGGCGAGCGGCGGCAGGGTGTCGCGGGTGAGGTGCAGCCACTCTGTTTCGAGCGCGTGGCGGGTCGGGGTCATGGCAGTCGCCTGTCGGGGATAGCGTAACGTTCCGGTGGGGGTTCTCGTGCCGTGATGGAGCGGCGGTCGCCCCGGCCCCGGAGATGCGCGGAGTGGCGGGGGCGGGCGCGCAACTCTTTTCAGGGCGAGATACCACCCCGGCGAAGGCCGTGGCCCAGGCGGGATGGCCGTCGTGGCGACGCGCGACGCATACTTCCTCGCGCGCCCAACTGGACCCCGGCCTGCGCCGGGGCGGTAATTGGGGCTGGTTCGGGCCGGGTACATCGGACCGGGCGGCAGCGGCTCGCATCGATGCGAGGAGGTCGGGTGATGGGGAGGTGTTGCCCCGCGTGGGACGTTATCGGCGTTACGCCGGTGGAAGCGCCCGTTGCCCTACCCCTGCCCTGAGGGAGCGGGGGGCTGGAGGAACGTTGTTTCGCGTTTGGGGGCCGTCATGGGAGTAGATCCCATGACGTCGGACGCGGAGGTAGCCGCGCCGGCCGGCCGCGATGGCGGTGCCGGCGCGCCTGTTCATATCTAGCTCGGGCTAGATATGAATCGGCTTGCCCTGCACCGCCATCGCGGCTTCCTTCAGCGCCTCGGCATGGGTCGGATGCGCATGGCAGGTATAGGCGATGTCCTCCGACGTGGCGCCGAATTCCATCGCCTGCGCCGCCTGCGCGATCATCGTGCCGGCCAGCGACGAGATGATCCAGACGCCCAGCACCCGGTCCGACTTCGCATCGGCGATGACCTTCACGAAACCGTCGGTGTCGCGGTTGGTCTTGGCGCGGCTGTTGGCGGCGAAGGGGAATTTGCCGACCTTGATCTCGCCCGCCTTTTCCTTCGCGGCTTCCTCGGACAGGCCGACGCCGGCGATCTCGGGCATGGTATAGACCACGCTGGGGATCACGTCGTGGTTCACGATGCCGGTCTGGCCGGCGATGTTCTCCGCCACCGCGACGCCCTCGTCCTCGGCCTTGTGGGCGAGCATCAGGCCGGGGGCGACGTCGCCGATCGCCCAGATGCCGGCGACGTTGGTGCGGAAATCATGGTCGATGCCGACCTGGCCGCGCTGGGTCAGCTGGACGCCCGCGGCCTCCAGGTTGAGGCCGTCGATGTTCGGCTTGCGGCCGATCGCGACCAGCACCGCGTCGGCGTCGAGAGTCGTGCCCTCGCCGCCCGCCGCCGGTTCGATCGAGACGGTGGCGCGGTCGCCGTTCACCGCGACGCCGGTGACCTTGGTCGAGGTCATCAGTTCGAAGCCCTGCTTCTTGAACAGCTTGGCCGATTCGCGGCGAACCTCGCCGTCGAAGCCGGGCAGGATCTGGTCGACATATTCGACGACGGTGACCTTCGCACCCAGCCGCTTCCATACCGAGCCGAGTTCGAGACCGATGACGCCACCGCCGATCACCACGAGGTGCTCGGGCACCCGGGGCAGCGCCAGCGCGCCGGTGGAGTCGACGACAACCTTCTGGTCGACCTCGACGCCCGGCAGCGGCGTGACGGACGAGCCGGTGGCGATCACGATGTCCTTCGCAGTCACGGTCTGGTGGCCGACCGTCACGGTGTGGCCGTCCTGGAACGCCGCCCTGCCCTTCAGCCACGTCACCTTGTTCTTCTTGAACAGGAACTCGATGCCGCCGGTCAGCTCCTTGACCGCCTTCGCCTTCTCGGCGTGCATCTGGTCGAGGTTGAGGGTCGCGCCCTGGATGTCGACGCCGAACTTGGCGAGATGGCCGCCGGTCGCCTCCGCGTAGAGTTCGGAGGCGTGGAGCAGCGCCTTGGACGGAATGCAGCCGACGTTGAGGCAGGTGCCCCCCAGCGTCTCACGACTCTCCGCGCAGGCGGTGCGCAGGCCCAGCTGCGCGGCACGGATCGCGGCGACATAGCCACCGGGTCCGGCACCGATCACGAGGACGTCATAGTCGTAGGTCTGGTCGGCCATCTTCATATCTCCTCCCCGGCGCGTGCCGGGGTCCAGTTGGGGGACATATGGGAAGAGCGTGGCGCTTCGTCACCGCCGCCTTCCCAACTGGGCCCCGGCCTTCGCCGGGGTGGTAGGTTGTCGGTCGCTTACAGATCGATCAGGATACGCGTCGGGTCCTCGATCGCATTCTTCAGCGCGACGAGGAACGTCACCGCCTCGCGGCCGTCGATCAGGCGGTGGTCGTAGCTGAGGGCGAGGTACATCATCGGGCGGACGACGACCTGGCCGTTCACCACCACCGGGCGATCCTCGATACGGTGGAGGCCCAGCACCGCCGACTGGGGCGGGTTGATGATCGGGGTGGACATCAGCGAGCCGAACACGCCGCCGTTGGAAATGGTGAAGGTGCCGCCCTTCATCTCGTCCATCTTCAGCGTGCCCTCCTTGGCGCGCTTGCCGAAATCGCCGATCGTCTTCTCGATGCCGGCGACCGACAGGTCCTGGGCATCGCGGATGACGGGGACGACGAGGCCGCCGGGAGAGGATACCGCGACCGAGATGTCGGCATAGTCGTGATAGACGATCTCGTCGCCCTCGATGCTGGCGTTCACCGACGGGATATCCTTCAGCGCCATCGTCGCGGCCTTCACGAAGAAGCCCATGAAGCCGAGGCGGACACCGTGCTTCTTCTCGAACAGGTCCTTGTACTTCGCGCGCGCCTCGATCACCGCGGTCATGTCGACGTCGTTGAACGTCGTCAGCATCGCCGCGGTGTTCTGCGCCTCCTTCAGGCGCTTGGCGATGGTCTGGCGGAGGCGGGTCATGCGGACGCGTTCCTCGACGCGAACCTCACCCTTCGCTTCGAGCTTGATTTCGGATTGTATCTGACCGGTGACCGGGGCGGGCTTCGCACTCGCCGCGGCCGCGACGTCTTCCTTGGTCAGGCGGCCGTCCTTGCCGGTGCCCTTGATCGTCGCCGGGTCGACGCCGTGCTCCAGCACCGCGCGGCGGACCGAGGGGGATAGCGCCGCGGCGTCACCGGCCGGTTCGGCAGCGGCGGGTGCCGCTGCCGGCGTTTCGGTGACGGCGGGCTGCGGGGCGGCGGCCTGCGCAGGCGCGGCGGCGGAAGCCCCATCGCCACTGTCGATCGTCGCGATCATCGCGCCGACCTGCACCGTATCACCGACCGCGACCGCGTGCTGGCCCATGACGCCGGCGACCGGCGAGGGCACCTCGACCGAGACCTTGTCGGTCTCGAGGCTGGCGATCGGCTCGTCGGCGGCGACCTTGTCGCCGGGCTGCTTCAGCCACTCGCCGACGGTGGCTTCGGTGATCGATTCGCCCAGGACGGGGACAAGAACTTCGGTGGCCATCTCTGCTTCCTTTTGTGTCCCCGCAAGGGCGGGGACCCAGTACTGGGCTCCCGCCTTCGCGGGAGCACAGCGGGTGGGTTACGCGCCGGCCTTGCCGGCCTTCTTGTCGCTCTCGCGGTTGCGGCGGATTTCCTCGCGGACGCTGTGGCCGAGCGCATCGGCGATCAGCGCGCCCTGCTCGGTCTGGTGGCGCTTCATCAGGCCGGTCGCGGGCGAGGCGGCAGCGGCGCGGCCGGCGTAGCGGGCGCGCTTCACCGCGGCGCCGGTGCCGGCCAGCGCCTCCTCGATCAGCGGCTCGACGAAGGTCCAGTAGCCCTGGTTCTTCGGCTCCTCCTGCGCCCAGATCACCTCTTCGAGGTTGGGCATGCGTGCCACCCGCTCGGCCAGCGGCTCGCCCGGGAAAGGATAGAGCTGCTCGACGCGGACGATCTGGATGCCGGTGTCGCCCGCCGCGTCGCGCGCCTCGATCAGGTCGTACGCGACCTTGCCGGTGCACAGCACCAGCCGCTTCGTCTCCGCATCCGGCGCGCCGTTGGTGTCGGACAGGATGCGGTGGAAGTGGCTGTCGCCCTGGAAGTCGGCCGCGGTCGACACCGCCAGCTTGTGGCGGAGGAGCGACTTTGGCGTGAAGACGATCAGGGGCTTGCGGAAACTGCGATGCATCTGGCGGCGCAGCAGGTGGAAATAATTGGCCGGCGAGGTGCAGTTGGCGACCTGCATGTTGTCGCCCGCGCACAGTTGCAGGAACCGCTCTGGCCGGGCCGACGAATGCTCCGGCCCCTGCCCCTCGTACCCGTGCGGCAGCAGCATGACGAGGCCGTTGGCGCGCAGCCACTTCGCCTCGCCACTGGCGATGAACTGGTCGATCATGATCTGCGCGCCGTTGACGAAGTCGCCGAACTGCGCCTCCCACATCACCAGCGTCTTCGGATCGGCGAGCGCATAGCCATATTCGAAGCCCAGCACGCCATATTCGGACAGCGGGCTGTCGAGCACCTCGAAGCTGCCATGCTCGACGGTCGAGAGGGGCACGTACTTGTGCTCGTCGGTCTGGTCGACCCAGACGGCGTGACGCTGGCTGAAGGTGCCGCGGCCCGAATCCTGGCCGGACAGGCGGACGCCGTAACCTTCCGACTGGAGCGAGCCGAAGGCGAGCGCCTCGCCGGTCGCCCAGTCGAAATTCTGGCCGGTGGCGAACATCTGGCGCTTGGCGTCGAGCACGCGGGCCAGCGTCTTGTGGACCTGGATGCTGTTCGGCACCGTCGTCAGCGTGCGACCCAGGCTGTCGAAGAGCTTGGGCGTGATGCCGGTGTCGGCGGCGCGGCGATCGCTCAGCCGGTCGGTCGGCGCGGACAGCCCGGTCCAGCGGCCCGCGAACCAGTCCGCCTTGTTGGGCTTGTAGCCGGCGCCTGCCTCGAACTCGCCCTCCAGCCGGGTGACGTACTGGTTGACGTTGTCGTCGAGCCATTTGGCGTCGATCACGCCCTCCGCCTGCAACCGCTTGGCATAGACGGCGCTGACCGGCTCGTGATCCTTGATGACCTTGTACATCAGCGGCTGGGTGAAGCTGGGCTCGTCACCCTCGTTGTGGCCAAAGCGGCGGTAGCACCACATGTCGATAACGATGTCGCGGTGGAACTTCTGCCGGAATTCCATCGCCATCTTGGTGGCGAACGTGACCGCCTCCGGATCGTCGCCGTTGACGTGGAAGATCGGCGCCTGGACGCCCTTCGCCACGTCGGACGAATAGGGCGAGGAGCGCGCGAACTGCGGGCTGGTCGTGAAGCCGATCTGGTTGTTGATGATAAAGTGGACGCAGCCGCCGGTGTTGTAGCCGCGGATGCCGGAGAAGCCGAGGCATTCCCAGACGATCCCCTGTCCCGCGAACGCCGCGTCGCCGTGGATCAGCACGGGCAGCGCCGCGACATGCTCGTTCAGGTCGTTGTTCAGCGTCTGGATCGCGCGGGTCTTGCCCAGTACGACCGGGTCCGCCGCCTCGAGATGCGAGGGATTGGCGACCAGCGACATGTGCACCTTGTGCCCGTCGAACTCACGATCGGTCGAGGTGCCGAGATGGTACTTCACGTCGCCAGAGCCGCCGATGTCGTCGGGATTGGCCGATCCGCCCGCGAATTCGTGGAAGATGACGCGCAAGGGCTTCGCCATCACGTTGGCGAGGACGTTCAGCCGGCCGCGATGGGCCATGCCGATCACGATCTCGCGCACGCCGGCCTGGCCGCCGTACTTGATGACCGATTCCAGCGCGGGGATCATGCTCTCGCCGCCGTCGAGGCCGAAGCGCTTGGTACCGACATATTTGCGGCCGAGGAACTTCTCCCACTGCTCGGCCTCGATCACCTTGTTCAGGATCGCCTTCTTGCCGTCGGTGGTGAACTCGATCGCCTTGTCCTGGCCCTCCATCCGCTCCTGGAGGAAGCGGCGCTCGTCGACATCGGCGATGTGCATGAATTCGAGGCCGACATTGCCGCAATAATTCTTGCGCAACGTATCGACCAGCTGGCGGATCGTCGCCCATTCGAAGCCCATCGTGCCGCCGAGATAGACGGGACGGTCGAGATCGGCATCGGAGAAGCCGTGATATTCGGTGCGCAGGTCCTCCGGCATCTCGCGCTTGACGAGGCCGAGGGGATCGAGATTGGCGGCGTAGTGGCCGCGGACGCGGTAGGTGCGGATCAGCAGCTGGGCGCGGATCGCATCGCCGGCGGCCTTGACGATGTCGTCCTTCGACACGGTCGCCGTCGCCGCGGCGGGTGCGGGCTTGCCGCCGCCGCGCGCAGGCTTGGGCGCGGGCTCCATCTGGGTCGGATCGAGCGCCGCGGTCAGGTCGTCGGTGGTGGTCAGCGGCCAGCGGTCGCTCTGCCAGCTGGGCTGCGAGGCGCCGCCCTCCAGCCCCTCGAAGAAACCGCGCCAGCCGGGCTCGATCGATCCGGGATCGGCATTGTACTTCGCGTACAGCGCCTCGATGAACGCCGGGCTGACGCCCGCTGCGATGTCGCTGAAATCCTGGCCTTCGTAGCCCATCGTCAATCACCTCTTTGCGCCCCCGCGAAGGCGGGGGCGCGGTACCGGGTCCCCGCCGTTGCGGGGACACAATCCGGTTAGCCCTTCAGCACCTCGAGCAGGGTCGAGCCCAGCTCCGACGGGCTCGCCGCGACCTTGATGCCGGCGGCTTCCATCGCCGCGATCTTGCTCTCGGCATCGCCCTTGCCGCCCGACACGATCGCGCCGGCATGGCCCATGCGGCGGCCCGGGGGCGCGGTGCGACCGGCGATGAAGCCCGCCATCGGCTTCTTGCGGCCGCGCTTCGCCTCGTCGATCAGGAACTGCGCCGCCTGCTCCTCGGCATCGCCGCCGATCTCGCCGATCATGATGATCGACTGGGTCGCGTCGTCGGCCAGGAACAGCTCCAGCACGTCGATGAAGTTGGTGCCGTTGACGGGATCGCCGCCGATGCCGACCGCGGTCGTCTGGCCGAGGCCCGCGTTCGAGGTCTGGAACACCGCCTCATAGGTCAGCGTGCCCGAGCGCGAGACGACGCCGACCGAACCCTGCTTGAAGATCGAACCGGGCATGATGCCGATCTTGCACTGGCCGGGCGTCAGCACGCCGGGGCAGTTCGGGCCGATCAGCCGCGACTTCGAGCCCGACAGCGCGCGCTTGACGCGGACCATGTCGAGGACCGGGATACCCTCGGTGATCGTCACGATCAGCGGGATCTCGGCATCGATCGCCTCGAGGATCGAATCGGCCGCGAAGGGGGGCGGAACGTAGATGACGGACGCATCGGCGCCGGTCTTCGCCTTCGCCTCGGCGACGGTGTCGAACACCGGCAGGTCGAGATGCGTGGTGCCGCCCTTGCCGGGCGTGACGCCGCCGACCATCTGCGTGCCGTATTCCAGCGCCGCCTTGGTATGGAAGCTGCCGGTCTCGCCGGTCATGCCCTGGGTGATGACCTTGGTGTTCTTGTCGACGAGGATGCTCATCTTGGCTCCCAACTCCGTTGTGTCCCCGCGAAGGCGGGGACCCAGTACTGGGCTCCCGCCTGCGCGGGAGCACGAGATATCAGAACAACGACTGGTATAGATCGAGCCAGTCGGGGTTCTTCGTTTCGATCAATCGCAGCTTCCAGTCCCGGTTCCACTTCTTCAACTGGCGCTCGCGAAGTCTCGCGTCATCCAGTGCATCATGAACCTCGTACCAGACCAGCAGCTTGCAATCGTACTTCTTGGTGAAACCGTCGATCAAACCATTGCGATGTTGATACACCCGAACGGGCAGATCGCTGGTGACACCGATGTAAATCGTCCCGTTCAGCCGGCTCGCCATGATGTAGACATAGCCGGGTTTACTCACCACTTGCCCCTATCGGCTCCCGCGAAGGCGGGAGCCCGGAACTGGGTCCCCGCCTTCGCGGGGACACAATGGGGGGCTCGCTTCAACTCAGTTCAGCGACCCGTCGATCCCCTTGCACGCCACCAGCAGTTCCTTCACCGCATCGACCGACACGGTCAGGTTCGCCTTCGCCTCATCGTCGAGCGCGATCTCGACGATCTGCTCGACGCCGCCGGCGCCGATCACCACCGGCACGCCGACATAGAGGTCGTTCACGCCGTACTGGCCATCGACATAGGCGGCGGCGGGCAGGACGCGTTTCTGGTCGTAGAGATACGCCTCGGCCATCGCGATGCCGCTGGTGGCGGGGGCGTAATAGGCCGAGCCGGTCTTGAGCAGCGCGACGATCTCGCCGCCGCCGCCGCGGGTGCGCTTGACGATCGCGTCGATCCGCTCCTGCGTCGAGCGGCCCATCTTGATGAGGTCGGGGACCGGGATGCCCGAGACGGTGGAATAGCTGATCACCGGCACCATCGTGTCGCCGTGGCCGCCCAGCACGAAGCTGGTCACGTCCTTCACCGACACCTGGAACTCGTCGGCGAGGAAGTGGCTGAAGCGGGCCGAGTCGAGCACGCCGGCCATGCCGACGACCTTGTTGTGCGGCAGGCCGGAAAATTCACGCAGCGCCCAGACCATCGCGTCGAGCGGGTTGGTGATGCAGATGACGAATGCGTCGGGGGCGTGCGCCTTGATGCCCTCGCCCACCGCCTTCATCACCTTCAGGTTGATGCCGAGCAGGTCGTCGCGGCTCATCCCCGGCTTACGAGCGACGCCGGCGGTGACGATGATGACGTCCGCGCCCGCGATGTCGTTGTAATCGTTGGAACCGATGATCTTCGCATCGAAGCCCTCGACCGGGCCGCACTGCGACAGGTCGAGCGCCTTGCCCTGGGGCACACCCTCCGCCACGTCGAACAGGACGATGTCGCCCAGCCCCTTGAGCGCCGCGAGGTGCGCGAGCGTGCCGCCGATATTGCCGGCGCCGATCAGCGCGATCTTCTTGCGTGCCATTCCAATCCTTCTCCGTTGGGGTCGCGGGCGATTGGAGATGCCGCCTACGCCCATTGCCGGGATCGAGCAACCCGTAATCGGGCGTGGGAGGGATTAGATTTGATAATGGTTCGCAGGAGCGATAAGCTGATAGATAACTGGCCGTCATCCCCGCGCAGGCGGGGATCCAGACGCGCAACCTTACTACTGAGCCAGAGCGTCAGAGTTTCTGGATTCCCGCCTCCGCGGGGATGACGGGAGGTGTGAGGATTGAAGGTCGGGCCTTTTTGGTCACACGCCGCACCGCCCTCCGCCCCGCCCGCCGTCAGTCGCGGCAAAGCCGCGCCTTGTGGCGGGCTCTGTCGCGCTGGCCGGGCCGCACGGCGTGCGGCGTAGCTCGCTACGCCGTCTCGCCGGGTCTGGCCCCGCCCGCCGTCAGTCGCGGCAAAGCCGCGCCTTGTGGCGGGCTCTGTCGCGCTGGGCGGGCCGCACGGCGTGCGACGTAGCTCGCTACGCCGTCTCGCCGGTCTGGCCCCGCCCGCCGTCAGTCGCGGCAAAGCCGCGCCTTGTGGCGGGCTTTGTCGCGCTGGCCGGGCTTACCGCGTGCGCCGTAGCTGGCGCTACGGCGTCTCGCCGGCTGCGCCGTGTCCGGCGCCGAGATAATCGTCCGACTGCATCTCCTCCAGCCGGCTGACCGTCCGCTGGAACTCGAACGCGCCGTCACCGCTCGGATACAGATCGGCGGGTGCGGCGTCGGCGGCGGCGAGCAGCTTGACCTTGTGCTCGTACAGCGCGTCGATCAGCGAGACGAAGCGGGCCGCCTCGTTGCGGTTGTCGGGGCCGAGGCGCGGGATGCCGACCAGGATGACGGTATGGTAGCGGCGGGCGACCGCGAGATAGTCGGCGGCGCCGCGTGCCTCGCCGCACAGCTTCCTGAACGAGAAGACCGCCACGCCCTTCAGCGTCTTGGGTACGTGGAGCGTGCGGCCCTGGACGGCGAGATCCTCCGAGGGGATCGGCTCGGTCACCTCGTGATCGGTCAGGCGGAAGAAGGCGGCGGACAGGCTGGCGGTCGCCGCCGCGCCGTTGGGCACCAGCCACGTCTGCTGGCTGCCCAGCCGGTCGCGGCGGTAATCGACCGGGCCGTTCAGCGCGAGCACGTCGAGCCGGTCCTGCACCAGCGCGATGAAGGGCAGGAAATGCTCGCGGTTCAGGCCATTCCTGTAGAGGTCGGACGGTGCCCGGTTGGACGTGGTGACGATCGTCACGCCGTGTTCGATCAGGGCGGTGAACAGCCGCGACAGGATCATCGCATCGGGGCTGTTGGTGACCATCATCTCGTCGAAGGCGAGCAGCGGCGCCTCCGCCGCCAGCGCGGCGGCGACGGGCGGGATGGGATCGCCCTGTTCCTTGCGCCGCTCGATGGCGATGCGGCCGTGCACCTCGATCATGAACTCGGCGAAATGGACGCGCCGCTTCGCCGGGATGGCGACATGAGCGAAGAACAGGTCCATCAGCATCGACTTGCCGCGCCCGACACCGCCCCACAGGTACACGCCGCGCGCGGGCACGGTGCGGCGGCGGAAGAGCCCAGTCTTGCGGGGATGCTCCAGTTCGGTGGCGAGCGCCTGCAGCCGCTCCGCGGCGGCGGCCTGTTCCGGATCGGGGCGGAGTTCGCCGGCGGCGATGAGCGCGTCGTAGGCGGCGAGGACGGTCACGGGCGCGTGCTCCCGCGGAGAGGCACCACCACCCCGGCGAAGGCCGGGGCCCAGCATCGAAGGTTCATGTGACTAAGCCCGGCACTCGCCAACCGGGGTCTTTCCACCTGGGCCCCGGCCTTCGCCGGGGTAGTGCCGTGGCTGCCGCTCACGCCATCTGACCTGCGCGAAGAGGCGGCGACGGTTTGCGGATCGTCGCGGCGAAGGCGGCGACCGTTGCGGGTTCGTCGCCCTGCACCACCAGCCCGCGCAGGAACAGCAGGCGGCCGGTCTCACGCAGCAGCTCGACGCGCGCCTCCAGCGGCTCGCCGAGCCGCGCCTCGGCGATGAACTGGGTGTCGAGGCCCAGCGTCACCGCGGTGCCCGCCGTGACGAGGCCGAAGCCGCGGGCGGCGGCGAAGAGGGAGATGTCGATGAAGGCGAGCGTGACGCCGCCATGTACCGCGTCGCGAACATTGGAATGGCGATGCTCCGGCGTCATCCGCACGAACGCGGTGCCGGCATCGACGCGGTAGGTGATCGGCCCCATCAGCGTGTTGAAGCGGGTCGGATCGGCGGGGCGCCATTCGGACCAGCCCGGCTGGCCGGGCATGGGCGTGTCGATAAACGGATCGGTCATCGGTTGGGCGGCTCGTGGTTCCTGCTGGCGCGGCATGGCGGCGCCACGCCGTCGGTCCTCGCCGGGGCGAGGCCGGCCGGTGTGACGCCCGCGACGCGGATCGACGTTCGCCGATCCGCCGGCGTCACACGATCCGCTCTGCTTCCATCTTCTTGATCTCGGCGATCGCCTTGGCCGGGTTCAGCCCCTTGGGGCAGACGTTCGCGCAGTTCATGATCGTGTGGCAGCGATAGAGGCGGAAGGGATCCTCCAGCTCGTCGAGCCGCTCGCCGGTCATCTCGTCGCGGCTGTCGGCCAGCCAGCGATAGGCCTGGAGCAGGATCGCCGGGCCGAGAAACTTGTCGCTGTTCCACCAGTAGCTGGGGCAGCTGGTCGAGCAGCAGGCGCACAGGATGCACTCGTACAATCCGTCGAGCTTGTTGCGATCCTCGGGGCTCTGCAACCGCTCCTTGCCCGAGGGCGGCGGCGTGACCGTCTGCAGCCAGGGCTTGATCGAGCTGTACTGCGCGTAGAAGTGGGTGAAGTCGGGGACGAGATCCTTGACGACGTCCATGTGCGGCAGCGGGGTGATCCGCACCTCGCCCTTCACATCCTCGATCGCGGTGGTGCAGGCCAGGCCGTTGCGCCCGTCGATGTTCATCGAGCAGGAGCCGCAGATCCCCTCGCGGCAGGAGCGACGGAAGGTGAGCGAGCTGTCCTGCTCCGCCTTCATCTTGATCAGCGCGTCGAGCACCATCGGCCCGCATTCGTCGAGGTTGATCTCGAAATTGTCGTAGCGCGGGTTCTGGCCGCTGTCGGGATCGTAGCGATAGACCTTGAACTTCTTCAGCCGGCCCTTCGCGGCCGGCGCACCGGTCGCGGGATGATCGGCGCCCTTCGTGATCTTGCTGTTCTTGGGGAGGGCGAATTCGGCCATGCTGCGTCCCGATGTAAGAAGTCCGGCGTCCGTTAACACCCCTGCCGCGCCGCCGCAAATGTTTGAGGACGGCCCACGGCCCGCCGCGATCGACGCTCAGATGATGTCGAGAACCAGGCCGCGCTCCTTCGCCTCCGCCGCCTCGATATACCAGTTCGACGGCGCCTTGCGCTTCAGCTCGTCCAGGGGAACCTGCGAGCCCTTCACCAGCGCCTCGAACCCCTCGTCCTGAATGCGGATGGAATCGTTGATCTCGTGCAGCTTGGCCTTCAGCAGATATTCCAGCGTGCTGAGCGGGCCGTTCAGCTGGACGGTCGAGTTCATCAGCCGCTCGTGAATCATCAGGCGGGTGCCGCGGGTCAGGAAGCGGCTGTCGACCGGGAATGCCGACATGAAGGTGGCGCCCGCCGAATAGACCGCGACCTTGCCGAGGAACAGCGTGTCGCGCCCGGTATATTCGCGGATCAGGCGGATGCCGTCGCCCATCGCGCGGGCCATCTCGGGATCGCCGCCCAGCGTGGTGATCGACACGACCAGCGGACCGTCGGCGGGGGCGTCGATCACCTGCTGCTTGAAGCTGGTGTACATCGCCTCGTCGACCGTGCCGTACAGCTGGACGTGCGGCGCGGCGAGGAGGGGATAGTTGGTGGCGTTGCTGTGGCTCTCGGTCATGGCGCGGGCAACACGCCGGGCGGAGCGGGGTTCCTGTGCCGCGGCACAATGCCGCATTGTGCGCGAGAGACCGGCACGGCGTGGTGGTGGGAGGCCTATCGCTCCTCCAGCACGTCGGTGGCGGGGCGGCCGACCGGGGCGCCGCCGTCGGGCGCGGGTTCCAGCGCGGCGAGCCAGCGGGCCACGCCCGGGCCGATCGACACCTGCGGCTGCGACGGATCGAGCGCATCGGCCTTTTCCCAGCCGGCGATGGTCGCCTGCGCCTCCGCCGCGGCACGGGCGAGCGGCTGCCCCTTGCGGAGCGCGTGGTTGATCATCGCGTCGCCGAAGAAGGTCCAGTCATTGTCGGCACGGCATCCGAACGAGGTGCGATCGGCGGACGAGGCGGTCAGGATCGCGCTGGTATCGCTGGCGAGCAACGGCACGAAGGTGCCCGAGAAGCAGGCGCTGACCAGCACCAGCCGGTTCTCGATGCCGAGCATCGACAGCATCGTCCACAGCGCGGTCGGCGAGATCGCGCCATAGCCCTGGTCGCCATCGTTGTAGACGATGCCGAGCGGCGCGCCGTGCGCGGTCATGTAGAGGACCAGCACGTCCTCCCGCTTGTCCATCAGCTCGGCGATGCGGGCGAGGACGGTGGCGATCGCCGCCGGCGATCCCATCGGCAGCGCGGTACCGCCGCGCCCGTCGCTGCCCGCCAGCGTCACGCTGCGCCCGGTGGCGGCATAGCGGCGGGTCAGGACCCGTCCCGCCTCCCGCGCCTCGCGGGCGAATACCGGATCGCTGTCCAGTGCGACCGCGAGGACATAGGCGTCGACCTTGCCCGGACGCTGCGCACCCAAGCCGGCCAGGGCGGCGGCGAGGCGGCGATGCTGGGCCAGCTGGTGGACGGCAGTTCGGTCATGCTCGATGGCGACGGCGCCGTTGGCGAGCGCGACCGCCTCCTGCGGGCTGGCGGTGCCGAACAGCGGCGGTTCGCCGGTGTGCGGCGGCGGCGGCTCCTGCGCGACGAGACCGGCGGCAACCAGTGCCGCAAAGCCGGCGATGGCCGCTGCGATGCGTGTCTTCCCCACGGGCGGTGGTGTCCGGCGGATCGGCGCCGCGGTCAAGCCGGAACCGATCCGTCCGGCGGAACTCATTGATAAAGCGCATGGTTGAGGCGCGACACCCCCGACAAGGCGACACCCATGCTCCAGTTGAAGCCGCTCCGCGATCAGGCGATCGTCATCACCGGCGCCAGTTCCGGCATCGGGCTGGTGACCGCCCGCACCGCGGCACGCGCGGGCGCGAGCGTGCTGATGGTGGCACGGTCCGAAGACGTGCTGCGCGAACTGGTCGCCGAGTTGCAGGCCGAGGGATGTCGCGTCGAGGCGAAGGCGGCGGACGTCGGCGATGCGGAGGCGATGAAGGTCGCCGCCGCCTATGCCGAGGACGTGTTCGGACGGATCGACACATGGGTGAACGATGCCGGCGTCGCGATCTATGCCCGGCTGGCCGAGACGCCGCTCGACGAGCATGAGCGGCTGTTCCGCACCAATTATTTCGGGACGGTCCACGGGTGCCAGGCGGCGCTGCCCTATCTGCGCAAGCATGGCGGCGCGCTGATCACGGTCGGCTCGGTCGCGTCCGATATGGCGGCACCGGTGATGGGCGCCTATTCGGCGTCGAAGCACGCCGCCCGCGCCTATGTCGAGGTGCTGCGGATGGAACTGGCCGAGGAGGGCGTACCCGTGTCGGTGACACTGGTGAAGCCGGCCGGCATCGACACGCCGATCGCCCAGCACGCCGCCAACCACGAGGGCGGGGAAGCGCAGATCCCCCCGCCCGTCTACGACCCGCAGCTGGTGGCCGACGCGATCCTCGCCTGTGCGGTGACGCCCACGCGCGAGATCACGGTTGGCGGCGCGGCGAAGGTGCAGGCGCTGTTCGCGGCGCACTTCCCCGCGATCTACGAGTGGCTGGCGCCCAAGGCGGCTCGCGCGTTCGTCGACAAGGACCGGGTGCAGCCGAAGCCCGACAACCTGAAATGGGGCGTGCATGCCGGCCAGGAGCGATCCGGCGAGCATCCGGCGGCGCGCAAGACCAGCTTCTACACGGCGGCGGCGCTCCACCCGAAGACGACCGCGGCAGTGGGACTGGGCGGACTGGCGCTGGCATTGGCGGGGGTGATGGTGCGGCGGCGGGCAGCGTCCAATCCCTGAACACCACTTCAACGTTATAACATTGTGCTGCCGTCAAACGCGTGGCATAATCTTCCGATGCAAACGTCGCTTCGTAGAATGGGCAACTCGGTCGGCATGATCGTGCCGCGTTCCGCCTTGACGCAGATCGGCGCCACGACCGGAACCCGGTTCGATCTGGAGGTGCGTGACGGGAAGCTGGTCGCGTCGCCGGTGGAGGCGTCCGTCCGGGAAGGATGGGCGCTCGCGGCGGCAGCGATCGCGGATGACGACGCGCCGGAATGGCGCGCACCCGGCAACGAGGCGGACGCCGACTGGACGTGGTGAAGCGCGGGGAAGTCTGGCTGGCGGTGCTTGACCCGACACTGGGCAGTGAAATCCAGAAGACGCGCCCGTGCCTGATCGTATCGCCGGATGAGATGAACGCCCATCTGCGAACGACGACGATCGTGCCACTGACGAGCGGCGGACGACCGGCGCCGTTCCGGGTTCCCGTGACCTTCAAGGGCAAGCCGGGGTTGCTGTTGCCCGATCAGATACGGACGCTGGATCGGGTCCGCCTGGTCAAGCGCTTGGGAAGGGTGGATGCGGAGACCCTCCGGATGACGCTGACGGTCTTGCGTGAAATGTTCGGGGAATGATGCCGACGCTGCTCGCGCCATAGCGCGATCACGAAGGCACCGCGCGCGGGCATTCTGTCCATCATGAAAGTATGAACGGCGCCAACGTCGGCTCAGGGGCCGCAGGACGTCCCCATTCCGCGATCAACCATATATCCCAGGTCGGTCCGGCAGAAGTGCAGCTGCCGGCTGGTTGATCAACCGGACGGCAGCCCCACTCAATACACCCGCTTCTTCGGCTTGATGTACTCGATGTCGTCGGTCATCGTGTAGTCGTGGACGGGGCGGTAATCGATCGCGACCGATCCGCCCTTGCCGCCCCAGCCGTCGAACGTGGTCAGCGTGTGCTTCATCCAGTTCGCGTCGTCGCGCTCGGGAAAGTCCTCGTGCATGTGGGCGCCGCGCGATTCCTTGCGGTTCTCGGCGGCCTTGATGGTGACCGACGCCTGGCTCATCAGATTGTCGAGCTCCAGCGTCTCGACCAGATCGGTGTTCCAGATCAGCGAACGATCCTTGACCGACACGTCCTGCAGCCCGGCATAGATCTGCTCCATCTTCGCCACGCCCTCGCTCAGGAGGGCGCTGTCGCGGAACACGGCGCAGTGCTTCTGCATGGTGCGCTGCATCTCGGTGCGCAGCTTCGCGGTCGGCGAGCCGCCGGCGGCGTTGCGGAAGGTGTCGAGGCGGCTGAGCGCCATCTCCTCCGACCCCTTGGGCAGCGGGTTGTGCGACACGCCGGGCTGCTGGATGTCCTTGATCCGCAGACCGGTGGCGCGGCCGAACACGACGAGATCGATCAGCGAGTTCGAGCCGAGCCGGTTGGCGCCGTGGACCGACACGCACGCCGCCTCACCCACCGCGAACAGTCCGGGCACGACGCTGTCGGGATCGCCGTCCTTCAGGCGCACGACCTCGCCGTGATAGTTGGTCGGGATGCCGCCCATGTTGTAATGGACGGTCGGCGTCACCGGCAGCGGCTGGCGCGTCAGATCGACACCGGCGAAGATCTTGCCGGTCTCGGTGATGCCCGGCAGCCGCTCGGCCAGAACCTTCGGATCGATATGGTCGAGGTGGAGATAGATATAGTCGCCATGGTCGCCGACGCCGCGACCCTCGCGCATCTCCATCGCCATCGACCGCGACACGACGTCGCGCGACGCCAGGTCCTTCGCCGAGGGGGCATAGCGCTCCATGAAGCGCTCGCCCTCCTTGTTCGTCAGGTAGCCGCCCTCGCCGCGCGCACCCTCGGTGATCAGCACGCCGGCGCCGTAGATGCCGGTCGGGTGGAACTGCACGAACTCCATGTCCTGCAGCGGCAGGCCGGCACGCAGCACCATGGCGTTGCCGTCGCCGGTGCAGGTGTGCGCCGAGGTCGCGGAGAAATAGCAGCGGCCGTATCCGCCGGTCGCCAGCACCACCTGATGCGCGCGGAAGCGGTGGATCGAGCCGTCCTCCATGCACAGCGCGATCACGCCGCGGCAGGCGCCGTTCTCCATGATCAGGTCGAGCGCGAAATATTCGACGTAGAAGTCGGCGTCGTACTTCAGCGACTGCTGGTACAGCGCGTGAAGCATCGCGTGGCCGGTGCGGTCGGCGGCGGCGCAGGTGCGCTGGACCGGCGGCCCCTCTCCCATGTTCTGCATGTGGCCGCCGAACGGGCGCTGGTAGATCGTCCCGTCCTCGTTCCGGCTGAACGGCACGCCGGCATGCTCCAGCTCGTACACCGCCTGCGGCGCCTCGCGGCAGAGATACTCGATCGCGTCCTGATCGCCGAGCCAGTCGGAACCCTTGACGGTATCGTACATGTGCCACGACCAGTGATCGGGCGAATTGTTGCCGAGCGACGCGGCGATCCCGCCCTGCGCGGCGACGGTGTGGCTGCGGGTCGGAAACACCTTGGTGATGCAGGCGGTCTTCAGCCCGCTCTCGGCGATGCCCATCGTGGCGCGCAGCCCCGATCCGCCCGCGCCGACCACCACCGCGTCATAGGTGTGGTCGATGATCTTGTAAGAGGCGACCATTACGCAGCGGCTCCGAGTGCGATCTTGAGGATGGAGAAGATGGCGGTGGCGCCCAGCGCGACCACGAAGAAGTTCAGGAGGACGAGCGCGACGACCCGGCTCTCGTCATGCTGGTAATCCTCGATCACCACCTGCAGCCCCAGGCGGAAATGCCAGAACACCGACACGATGAGCAGCGCCATCGGCACCGCGACCCACAGGCTGGACAGCCAGAAGTGCATGGTGGCGAAGTCGAACGCCGGCTGGCGGGCGATCGACACGACCAGCCACAGCATCAGCAGGAAGTTGGAGCCCGCGGTCAGCCGCTGCGTCCACCAGTGGTGCGCGCCTTCCTTCGACGAGCCGAGGCCGCGGACACGGCCGAGCGAGGTGCCAGAGCGCATCACTTCATCCCCAGATAGAGCCAGAACGCCGCGGTCAGCGCCACCGAGGCGACCATCGTCATCAAGGCCCAGGTCTTGTTCGTCTTCAGTTCGTACCCGGCACCCGTGTCGAGGACGAGGTGGCGGATACCGGTCATCATGTGCTGGAACAGCGACAGCGTCAGCCCGATGCCGACGACGAAGCCCAGGACGTTCAGCCCGCCGCCATCGACCGTGAAGGTGTCGACGAAGGTCGCATAGCTCTCCGCGCCGCCGGCCAGCGCGGCGAGGAACCAGACCAGCAGCATCGCGCCGACGGTCGCCATCCCGCTGCCCGTCGCGCGGTGCAGGATCGAGACCAGCATGTGCGGGCCCCAGCGCCAGATGGTGAGATGGGGGCTGAGCGGCCGGGCGGGGTTGCGGGATGCCAAGGCGTGCCTCGTATGCGGTGGGGAACAGGAGATGGACGTTCCCGCGCCTATGCGACCCCCGCACGCGCGATGCAAGCGGGCAGGCCGTCGCCGCCAGTGCGACGGCGCCGTGCGGGACGATCGCGCCGGGAGCGCCCGCGATCTAACCTCGCCTTAACCAATGGCGGATAGGCCCATGTCACAAGCCGCCCTGAAATCTTGCGAGAAAACCGCCTGTGTCCGACAGCACCATGCCCGCGCCGACCTCGATCGCCGCCCGGATCGACATACAGGCCCGCATCCGCGCCTTCGACGGCGGCGACAACAGCCTGGTCGCGAACGCCGCCGCCCTGTGGGCCATCATCGAGCCGGAGGCGGACGAGGTCGTCGAGGCATACTGGACGTCGTGGAACAAGTCGCATCCGGGTCAGAAGGAATGGACGCCGCTCGACCAGCAGCGCCGGATCGAGGCGGGCCGCGCCTATCTTCGCAACCGGTTCTGCTCGCTGTCGGCGCGCGACTGGGTCGAATCGCTGGAACGGTCGGTGGCCGCCGCCTATCGCAACGGCATCTCGCCGATGGACCTGCTGGCGATGTCGTGCGCCAGCGATCGGGCCGCGCTCCAGGTATTGTGCCGTCGCCTGCCGGCAGACGACCCGCGCCACCACGCCATGGTCGATGCGCTGCTGCGCCTGTTCGGCATGGAAACCGAGCTGACGGTCGAGCTGTTCGCCGGCTTCGTCGCGCACGACGCGCGCCACGCCCGCGACCGGCTGACATCGGAATTCCACGACAGCATCGGCGTGACCGTCGAGGTCGCGAGCAACGATTCGGGCGCGCTGCGCACCCAGAGCGGCCGTGCCTCGATGCTGGCGCGCGGCATGCTGGGCAAGTCGTCGGAGGTCGCCGCCGCCGCCGAGCAGTCCGCCGTCGCCATGCGCGAGGCAGCGCAGACCGCCGCCGGCCTGATCCGCGCGATCGAGGATGCACGGACCGAGGTCGACGCCGCCGCCGAGATCGCGACCCGCGCCGCCGCGCAGGCCGGCCAGGCCGTCGGCATGTCGGAAGCGCTGTCGGACCACGCCAAGTCGATCGAATCGATTCTGGGCCTGATCCGCGACATTGCCGGGCAGACCAACCTTCTCGCCCTCAACGCCACGATCGAGGCGGCCCGCGCCGGGGACGCCGGCCGCGGCTTCGCGGTGGTGGCGCAGGAGGTGAAGAGCCTTGCCAGCCAGACCGCGCGGGCTACCGACGACATCGCGGCCAAGATCGCCGCGATCCAGTCGGCCACCCGCTCGACGGTCGACACCAACGCGTCGATCAAGTCGACCGTCGCCGAGGTGCAGGAATCGGCGGAGCGCATCCGCTATGCCATGGAGGCACAGGCGCAGACGGTGACGGCGATCACCGCCGCCGTCGACGAGACGGCACTGGCAGCGGACTCGATGTCCTCCACCATCGCCGCGATCCGCGAGGATACCGAGACGGTGGCCTGCGAGATCGACGGCGTCGGCCGCGGTTTCGATGCGCTGGACGGCCGACTGGGCCTGCTGAAGTCGAGCGCCGAGGATTTCGTGACGAAGGTCGCGGCGTAGGGGCTGGTCGCACCAGGCAGCAGGAGCCGGCCCGGCATCACGTCCTCTCGTCCGTCATTCCCACGCAGGCGGGAATCCATAGACGCTGACGTGGCGGCACGCACGGCGGTCTGCGCGTCTGGATCCGACGGATTCACGAAAGAAGTGCACCACCGATAGGGTGGCGGCGCGATGGGACAGGGATACAGGCAGCTCAGCCTCGATGAGCGGATAGAGATCGCCCGGCTTTGGGCGTCAGGATGGTCGTGGCGTCGTATCGGGGCGGCGATCGGACGCAGCCATACGACGGTGAGCCGAGAGGTGAGGCGCAACAGTCGCATGACCAGGATGTGGTCCGGCGGCTATGCGCCTGTGCGGGCGCAGGAACTGGCACAGCGACGGCGGCGATGGGATTGCCGCTTCAAGCTGGTGCGCCAGCCGGACCTGCGGGACCGCGTCAGGCAAAGCCTTGCGATGGGGATGATGCGGTCGGATCGCCTGCCGATCCGCAAACATGCCGGGGGCATGTTTGACGCATCGTCCGCCCGAGCAGATCGCCGGCCGACTGGCGCGCGAGGCTGGTCGCACCGTCATCAGTCATGAGTCAATCTACCGCTTCGTCTATCACCGCTCGGCGCAGAAGGATTACTGGCACCGCCTGCTGCCCCGCGCCAAGTCGCGCCGCGGACGACACCGCCTGCAAGGCGGCAGTCCCGCCAGCTTCATCAAGCACCGCCGCTCCATCCACGAACGCCCGCCCGCGGCACAGGACCGACGTCAGCCGGGCCATTGGGAAGCCGATTACATGCTGTTCTCGCGCTACGGCGACAACATCCTCGTCCTCCACGAGCGCACCACCCGCTTCACCATGCTCGACCAACCGCCTCATCGCAGGGCATCGATGACCGCTCGGCGCATCGCCCGGCAGCTCCGCGACATGCCCCAGCCGTTGCGACGGACCATCAGCTTCGACAATGGGACCGAGTTCGCAGAACACCATCGCCTGCGGCACCTTGGACTGCAGACCTTCTTTTGCGATGTGCGAAGCCCCTGGCAGAAGGGCGGGGTCGAGAACACCATCGGTCGCCTGCGGCGCCTGCTGCCCCGCAAAACCAACCTCGACACCCTCTCACCCGCCCAACTGCGCGCCTACGCCACCCGACTCAACGACACACCTCGAAAATGCCTCGACTTCCAAACACCCGCCGAGGCATTCCTCAACCTCTCAACCGGTGCACTTCAAACGTGAATCCACATCCCCGCCTGCTCGGGGATGACGGGAGTTGGTGGGATCGCCCTCTCCTTCCCCGTCCCGTCATCCCGGTGTGCGCCGGATGACGGCAGGGGAAACGATCGCGGCACTATCCACCCTGCCCCGCCCTGGCCCCGCCCCATGGCCTCCGCCCGCCACCCGCGCTAAGCGGCGGGCATGACGATACTTCTCACCGGATCCAGCCGCGGCATCGGTGGCGCGATCGATGGCGCGCTGCGCGGCGCCGGCCGGGCCGTGATCGGCCATGGCACCGCCAGCGGCATCCCCGCCGACTTCGACGAGCCCCACGCCGCCGCCGCGCTTTGGGACGCGGCGCTCGACCGGGCGGGCGGCACGATCGACGTGCTGGTCAACAATGCCGGGGTGTTCGAGGCCAACCCGCTCGACGCGGACGACTGGACCGCCGGGTGGGAGCGGACGATGCGCATCAACCTGACCGCGTCGGCCGAGCTATGCCGGCTGGCCGTCCTCCACTGGCAGCGGCGCCGCGCCGGGGGGTGGGACGGCGAGGGCCGGATCGTCAACGTCGCCAGCCGCGCCGCCTATCGCGGCGACAGCCCGGCGCACTGGCACTATGCCGCGTCGAAGGCGGGGATGGTGGCGATGACCAAGACGATCGCGCGGGGCTATGCCCGCGACGGCATCCTCGCCTTCGCCGTCTGCCCCGGCTTCACGATGACCGGCATGGCGGACGACTATCTGGCCAGCCGCGGCGGCGACAAGCTGCTCGCCGACATCCCGCTGGGTCGCGTGGCACAGCCGGAGGAGATCGCGAGCGCGGTGCGCTTCCTGGCGCTGGAGGCGCCGGCGTCGATGACCGGCGCGGTGATCGACGTGAACGGCGCCTCCTATGTCCGATAGCTGGCGGGTCACCCTGCCCTGCACCCGGACCGAGGCGGAGGCGATCGACGCCGCGTCCGACCTGGCGATCGACGCGGTGCTGATGACCACCGAGGAGGTGGAGGACGATGTCGAGCGCTGGCGGCTCGACGCCTATATGGACGCCGCGCCCGATGCGGCGATGCTGGCGGCGCTCGCCGCGCTGGTGCCGAGTGCCGGCGAGCGGGCGCCGACAGTCGTGCAATTGACCGACGAGGATTGGGTGACGCTGAGCCAGCAGGGGCTGGAGCCGATCCGCGAGGGGCGGTTCGTCGTCCATACCAGCGCGCATCCGGTGGCGGTGGACGCGGCGACGGGCGAGCGGGCGTTCCTGATCGATGCCGGCCGCGCCTTCGGCACCGGGCACCACGGCACGACCAGCGGCTGCCTGGCGATGCTGGACGCGATGGCGCGGACCGGCAAGCAGTTCACGCGGGCGATCGACATCGGCACGGGCACGGGATTGCTCGCCTTCGCGGCGGTGGAACTGTGGCCGGGAGCCGATGTCACCGCAACCGATATCGACCCGGTGGCGATCGAGGTGACGGCCGCCAATGCGGCGCTGAACGGGGTGGCGGACGTGACGCTGATCGTCGCGGACGGAACGCTGGACGAGGCGATCGTCGCACACGCGCCCTACGACCTCGTCATCGCTAACATCCTCGCCGGGCCGCTGGTGTCGATGGCGCCCGAACTCGCCGCGATCGCCGCGCCGGGCGCGACGGTGCTGCTCGCCGGCCTGCTGGAGACGCAGCGCGCGACGGTGGAGGCGGCGTACCGCGCGTGCGGCTGCACCGTCGATGCGATCGACCGGCGTGGCGACTGGACGGTCGTGCGGCTGACCGCGGGGGCGGAGCGCTATGTCCCGACTGCGCCGTTCGATCCCAAGGGGCGGGACGGCTGGGCGCTGGACATCTGATCCGGCGCCCGCCTCCTCTCACATCCTGAACCGCACCGTCCCGCCGATCGTGCGCGGGTCGCTGGGGCTGCCCAGGATCAGCCCGGAATTGCCCGCCTGGATCGTCAGGTTCTGGATGTAATCGGCGCCCAGCAGGTTGCGCGCCCAGACGATCAGCTCCAGCCCGTCGGCGAAGCGATAGCCGATATTGGCGTTGGTCAGGTTGTAGCCGCGGATATAGGTAAAGCGCGACAGGCTGGGGTCGCCGTTATAGCCGCTGCGCGAGGCGGTATCGACATGGACGAACACCGCGCCGTCGCCGACCGGCCGGGAATAGTCGAGCCCCGCGGTCAGCGCGAGGCGCGGCAGCGAGGCCAGCCGGCGGCCGGTCAGGCTGCACCGCGTCGTCGTGGCGGTCTGCACCTCCAGCGGGCACGGCCCGGCCGGATAATCGCTATACTCGCCGTCCGACCAGGCGACGCTGGTCCGCGCGCTCAGGCCCGGCAGGATCAGCGCGGTGACGTCCGCCTCGATCCCCTTCACCGTCACTTGCGGGATGTTCGACAGGTAACCGCGCAGCTGCACCGTCTGGGTCAGCGAGTTCTCGACCACGGTCGCCTGGAAGTCGCGGACCTTGGTGTAGAAGCCGTCGACGTTGAAGATCAGCCGCCGGTCGAATAGCGTGTTCTTCAACCCAATCTCGTACGTCTCATTGCGCTCGGGCCGGACCACGGCAGTGGCGAGCACCGGACGGTTGGCGTTGTCGAGCGGCAGGCCCGACATGTTGATCCCGCCCGATTTGAAGCCGCGCGCATAGCTGGCATAGGCCATCACGTTGCCGGTCACCTGCCACGCGATGTTGCCGCGGCCCGACAGGCTGCCGTCGCTGTCGTGCGCCTCGTAGCTTTGTGGGCGCAGCACGCCCAGGCGGGCGGCGATCAGCGCCGCGCTGGTCGTCGCCGGGCCGCCGGCGACGGTGGTGGCGTAATAGCCGTCCTTCTCCTCCTGCGTGTAGCGCAACCCGACCGTCGCGGTGACGGCGGGCACGATCCGCCAGTTGACCTCGCCGAACGCGGCATAGCTCAGGCTGCGGAAATCGGTGCGCCCGTCCTGGCCATAGCCGTCGAGCAGGTTGGCGGGCACCGGCGTGTTCGCGGCGCCGGTGGTGGTACCGATCAGGTAGCGCGCGGCGGCGGGGCCGTAGATGCTGATCGGCCGCCCGACCAGCTTCTGCCGGAATCCGTACAGGCCGACCACGTAGGTCAGCGGCCCCGCCCCGTTCGAGGCGAGGCGCAGTTCCTGGCTGTACTGGTCCTGCCGCGACGGGATGTGCTGCGACAGCTGGACGGGCAGGCCGGTATAGTCGCGGTCGTTCTCCGCATCCCAGTTCCAGAAGCGCCACGCGGTGACCGAGGTCAGCGTCGCGAAGCCGAGATTCCAGTCGGTGATCGCGCTGACCCCGCCCTCGTTGGTGTCGACACCCAGCGGCCCGTCGATGTCGGTGACGCGGTCGTAAGGGTTGGTGCTGGCTGGCGCATAGCCGAACTGCGCGGCGAGGCCGGCGGGGCCGCTGAACTGGCGATTGGCGGCGCGCTGGCTGGTGCCGGTGCGCAGATAGACCTGCCCGCAGCAATAGGCCTGGAAATTGGTGACGTCGGCGATGACCCGCATCTGGATCGTGTCGTCGGGCCGGAACAGCAACTGCCCGCGCACCGCCTGCGTGCCGAGCGTGTTGGTGTCGCGACCGGTGCGGATGTTGTCGATCACGCCGTCGCGGCGGGTCAACACGCCGGACACGCGATAGGCGATGCTGTCGGTGATCGGCCCCGACACCCAGCCCCTGGCCTGCACGAAGTCGAAATCGCCGTACGACAGCTCGGCGAACCCCTGCTGCGTGAAACTGGGCGCGCGCGTCGTGATGTTGAGGGCGCCGGCGGTGGTGTTCTTGCCGAACAACGTTCCCTGCGGCCCGCGCAGTTCCTCGATCTGCTCGACATCGGCGAAGTCGAACGCCGCGGTGGCGGGGCGGGCATGATAGACCTGATCGACGTAGAAGCCGACGCCCGGTTCCAGCCCGTCGTTCGCCTGGCTGACCGCGACGACGCTAGACCCCAGGCCGCGGATGGTGAAGGCGGTGTTGCGCGGATTGGCGGAGCTGTAATTCAGGCTGGGGATCAGCGTCGTCAGTCCCTGCGTATTCACGGTGTAGCTCTGGTCGATCAGGTCGCCGCCCACCACCGACAGCGCGGCCGGCACCCGCTGCGCATCCTCCGCGCGGCGACGGGCGGTGACGATCACCTCCGGCAGGGAATCGGCGTCGTCGGCCTCGGCAGCCTGATCGGCCGGCGCCTGCTGCGCCGCGACCGGCACCGCGAGACACAGCGCCAACGAGGCGCACAGAACCGGGCGGACAGGATTGGACATCGACGACAGACCCCTTCGACGGCGCGGTTCGTCCGCACCTTTATGCCCGTTCGTATATCGAGGACGTATTTGGCCGTATATAGAGGATGAACGCGACGATCGGCTCTGCGCCCCCCGACGCTCCATTTTCGTCGTCATTTCGCCGGATGCCGGGACCCACGGTTACGGACCATCGATGGCCTGGGGACGCGGGAAGATATGGATTTCGGCGGTCGCCGGGATGACGGCTGGGAGCATCGAGCGGGAGGTGTGACGCACCTTCCTCACCATCGTCGCCCCGGACTTGATCCGGGGTGACGGACAATGGTGAACCTGATTGATCGCCCCATGCTGGCGGGAGAACGCTCCCCTCGCTTCAATGCGCCGGGCGCGGCTCGTCGCGCAGGTTCGCCAGCAGTTGCGCGCAGGCCGGGCGCGCCGCCAGCGCGGCGGCTTCCTCCTCCAGCGCCCGGTATGCGGCCAGCACGGTGCGACCCGTCTCGGTCACCCGCGCGCCCCGCTCCTGCCCGCCGCCGCGCAGCGTCTCGACCAGCGCCGGATCGAAGCAGCGGTTCATCTCGTCGACCAGCAGCCAGGCGCGACGATAGCTCATGCCGATCGCGCGACCGGCCGCCGAGATCGATCCATGGGCGGCGATCGCGTCGAGCAGGTCGGCCTTGCCCGGCCCCATGGCGAAGCCGTCGCCGCAGGCGACCTGCAGCTTCAGCTTGAGCGGGCCGACCTTCACCTCATTTGCCGATCATCACGTCGCTGGCCTTGACAACGACGGTCACCGCGTCGCCCGTCGCCAGCGCCAGTTCGGCGATCGCTTCCTCGGTGATGCTGGCGGTGACGACATTGCCGCCGCCGATATCCACCTTGATCGTGCCGTTGACCGCGCCGGGGGTGATCGACACCACCGTGCCGGCGATCTGGTTGCGTGCGCTGAGCTTCATCATGTCGTCCTCCAGCCCTTCGAGCGGGCATAATCCTGCGTCCCGCGGGTCAGCACCGTGTCGGTGTCGAGCACGGTCGCGACTGGCAGGTCCGGCTGCTGCTTCAGGGCGTCGTACAGCGGCGCGAAATCGGTTTCCACGGTCAGGCGCAGCAATTCGTCGAAGCTGGGCACGACGAAATAGGTCTGCTGGAAATCGTCGATCCGGTATTCGGTGCGCATCACCCGCGCCAGATCCAGCATGATCCGGTCGGGACTGGGATCCTCCAGCGCGAAGCGGCTCTCCGAGAAGCTCGACACGATGCCCGCGCCATAGATGCGCAAGCCCTCCGGTTCGGCGATCAGCCCGAACTCGACCGTGTACCAGTACAGCCGGCTGAGATACTTCAGCGCCCCCAGCCCCAGCGCCCGCTGACCGCCACGGCCATAGGCGGCGAGATAGTCGGCGAACACCGGATCGGCCAGCATCGGCACATGCCCGAACACGTCGTGGAAGACGTCGGGCTCCTGCAGGTAATCCAGCTGCTCGGGCGTGCGGATGAAGTTGCCCGCGACGAAGCGGCGATTGGCCATGTGGTCGAAGAACACCTCGTCCGGCACCAGCCCCGGCACCGCCACCACCTGCCATCCGGTCAGCGCCATCAGCCGGTCGGACAGCACGCGGAAATCGGGGATGCCGGGCTTGTCCAGCTTCAGCACGTCCAGCCCCTTCAGCCACGCGTTCGACGCACGGCCGGGCAGCAGCGTCGCCTGGCGCGCGAACAGCGTGTCCCAGGTGGCGTGTTCCTGCGGCGTGTAGCGATCCCATTGCTGGTCGATCGTCCAGTCGGCGCCGGCATGGGCGGGCGGAGTGTCGAGCACGTGCGTATCGTTCGCCATGGCGCTATCCTAGCATGGATGGTGACAGTTGAAACCTTATCGTGAGGCGCTGGCTGCTCCGCCTGCTGCTCGCCGTCGCCGCGTTGCCGGTCGTCTGGCTGGTGGCGGGCGCGATCGGCGGGGCGGTGCCGGTCAACCGTGACTGGCGGGCACCGGCGGCGGGCATCACCATCTATGTCGAGACCAACGGCGTCCACACCGGCATCGTCGTGCCGAAGCTGGCGGCCGGCATCGACTGGCGCCGGCTGGCGCGCGCGCAGGACCTCGCCGATCCGCGCTACGCCGGGTACGACCACCTGTCGTTCGGCTGGGGGGAGCGCGGCTTCTATCTCGGCACGCCGACCTGGGCCGAGCTGCGGCCGGGCACGATCGTCGCGGCGGCGCTGGGCAGCGACGACACGCTGGTCCATGTCGACCACCTGCCCCGCCCCGCGCCGGGGCCGCAGGTCCGCGCGCTGGTGCTCCGGCCCGCGGAGTACCGGCGGCTGGCGCGCTTCATCGCGGCCAGCGTCGCGCCCGGTGGCGAGCGGCGGCACGGCTATGCGGATTACGACGCCTTCTATCAGGGACGCGGGCATTACGATGCGATCACGACGTGCAACGAGTGGACCGGCGCGGCGCTGCGCCATGCGGGGGTGAGGATGGGGGCATGGACGCCGTTCCCAGCGACGGTGATGCAATGGCTGTGATGGTGCGTCCGCCGTCGAAGGCATTGTGGGCGGCGGAGGTGCCGCGCGCGGCGTGGATGGCCGCGACATGGTGGCGGCACCGGGGCGCGCTGGCGGCGGCGGCGCGTGGGGACGGCCGACCCGTTCTGCTGCTGCCCGGCCTGTTCAATTCCGACCGCTCGAACGCGGTGCTGCGCCGCTATCTGGCGGGTCTCGGCTACCGCGCGGAAGGATGGGGGCTGGGCCGCAACCTGGGCGTGAAGACCGTCGGCCTCGATGCCGGGCGGCTGATCGCGCGGGTGGAGGCGATGGCGCGCGATGCCGGGCCGGTGACGCTGATCGGCGTCAGCCTGGGCGGCATCATGGCGCGGCTGGTGGCGCACGAGCGGCCCGATCTGGTGCGCGAGGTGATCACCATCAGCTCGCCCTTCGCCGGCAGCGGCCGTGCCACCAACGTCTGGCGCGCGTTCGAGTGGTTCACCGGCGAACGGCTGGACGATCCGGCGGTGATCGCCCGGTCGCAACGGATCGCCGGCGCCCTGCCCGTCCCCGCCACCGCGATCTGGAGCCGCAGCGACGGACTGGTCACCGGCACGATCTGCCGCGACGACGCGTGCCACGCGATCGAGGTCAGGAGCGGCCATCTGGGCGTGCAGCTGCGCCCGGCGGTGCTAATCGCGGTGGCGGGGGTGCTGGCGGGGAATGGCCGCAGTTCCCAATCTCCGTCATCCCGGGCTTGACCCGGGATGACGGAGATTGGAAATGCCCTACCTCAACCCGCGGCCGCGCATCTGCGCGCGTAGCCGCCCCGGCAGCCAGCGTGCCGCGAACGACAGCCGCCGGGCTGTCCTGCCCACCGGCCACAGCAACCGGTCGCCATGCACCGCCGCCCAGGCGGCCTCCGCCACCTGTTCGACCGGCGTGAACTCCAGCCGCGCGGCGGTCACCATCTCGCGCACCGTGGCGTTGCTGCCGGTCAGCGTCGCGTTCAGCAGCGGCGTCTCGATGAAGCCCGGCATCAGCGCGCGGACGCGGATGCCGTCCGCTGCCCATTCCGCGTCCAGCGTTTCGGTCAGGCTGCGTACCGCCGCCTTCGTCGCGCCATAGATCGACATGTTCGGGCCGCCATAGATCCCGGCGGCCGAACAGGTGTTCAGCAGGCACGCCTCCGTCGCCCTCGCCAGATAGGGGTAAGCCAGCCGCGCGCCGTCGATCACGCCGACCAGGTTGATCGCGATCACCCGGTCGATCTCGTCGCCGCCGGTCTGCGCCAGCGGCCCGCCGGCCGGCACCCCGGCATTGTTGAACAGCACGTCGAGCGCCCCGTCGGCGCCGCAGAAGCCGGCCAGGGTCCGCATCCACGCGTCCCGGTCGCGCACGTCCATCACATGCGTTTCCGCCGTCTCGGGCAGCAGTGCCGCAGTGGCGGCCAGTCCGGCCGCATCGACATCGGCGAGGCCGATGCGCCATCCCCGTGCGGCGAACAGCTGCGCGGTCGCGCGGCCGATCCCCGATCCGCCGCCGGTGATCAGGATACTGCGTGCCATCCGGGCTTCCTTCCCCAAGTGATTATGTTTTTGACGATGGCGCAGGCGTCGCCCATCGTCGCGCCCGATGCAACCGCCCGCCCTCGCCTGGGAACAGGTCACCAAGCTCTACGGCGACACGGCGGCGGTCAACGACGTGTCGCTGGCGGTCGCGCCGGGCAGCTTCGTCGCGCTGGTCGGCACCTCCGGATCGGGCAAGTCGACGCTGCTGAAGATGGCGAATCGCCTGATATCCCCGACGCGCGGCCGCGTGCTGCTCGCCGGGGAGGATGTGACGACCGGCCCGGCGCCGGCGCTGCGGCGGCGCATCGGTTACGTGTTCCAGAACATCGGCCTGTTCCCGCACATGACCGTCGCCGACAACATCGCGATCGGCCCCCGCATCGCCGGCCTGCCGCCGCCCGACATCGCCCGCCTGCTCGACCTTCTGGAGCTGCCGCGTGACGCGGCCGCGCGGATGCCGGCGGAGCTGTCCGGTGGCCAGCGCCAGCGGGTCGGCATCGCCCGCGCGCTGGCACCGGGCGCGACGCTGCTGCTGCTCGACGAGGCCTTCGGCGCGCTCGATCCCGTCACGCGCGACGCCCTCGGCCGACGCCTGCGCGATCTGCACGACGAACTGTCGCTGACGACCATGCTGGTGACGCACGACATGGCGGAGGCGCTGCTGCTGGCGACGCGCGTGGTGGTGATGACGAACGGCCGCATCGTCGCCGACGAGGAGCCCGCCGCGCTCCTTGCCGGCAGCGGCGGCACCGCGGCGCAGGCGCTGGTCGCGGTGCCACGCGATCAGGCTGCCCGGCTGGCGGCGATGGCCGGATGAGCGCCTTCGCCGCCGCGCTGTCGCGCGTTCCGCCGCTCCTCGCCGCGCATGTCGTGCTCAGCCTGGCGGCGGTGGCGCTCGGGTTGCTCATCGCGGTGCCATTGGCGATCGCCGCCGCCCGCCGCCCCCGCCTCGCCGCGGCGGCGCTGGGGTTCGCCAGCCTGATCCAGACCATCCCGGCGCTGGCGCTGCTCGCCCTGTTCTTCCCGCTGCTGCTGCTGGTCGGCGGCGGGGCGCTGCCGGCGCTGGGGTTCCTCCCCTCGCTGATGGCGCTGACCCTCTATGCGCTGCTGCCGCTGCTGCGGAACGGCGTCGCGGGGCTGCGCGGCATCGACCCGGCGGTGATCGAGGCGGCGGACGCGGTGGGGATGACGCCCGCGCAACGGCTGCGCCTGGTCGAGGCGCCGCTCGCCGCCCCCGTCGCGATCGCCGGGCTGCGCACCGCGGCGGTGTGGACGATCGGCGCGGCGACGCTGTCGACCACGGTCGGCCAGCCGAGCCTGGGCGACCTGATCTTCGCCGGGCTGCAGACGCAGAGCTGGTCGCTGGTGCTGGCCGGCTGCGCCGCCGCGGCCGCGCTGGCATTGGCGGTCGATGCGCTGATGGGGCTGGTGGAACGCGGCATTGCCACCCGCCGGCGTGGGTTGTGGATCGGTGCGCTGGCGATGCTGGCGGCCGGCCTGCTCGCCGCCACCATACCCCTGTGGTGGCCGGCAAGGGACGCCGACCGGCCGCTGGTAACGGTCGGCGCCAAGAACTTCGCCGAGCAATATATCCTCGCCCGGCTGATCGGCGACCGGCTGGAGCGTGCCGGCTACCGCGTGCAGTACCGCGACGGGCTGGGATCGGCGGTAATCTTCGGCGCGGTCGCGAGCGGCGCGGTCGACGTCTATGTGGATTATGCCGGTACGATCTGGACGAACGAGATGAAGCGGACGGACGTGCCGCCCCGCGCGGCGATGCTCGGCGCGATCCGCACATGGGCGGCGCGCACGCACGGCGTCGGGCTGGTCGCGCCACTGGGGTTCGAGAACGCCTATGCCTTCGCGATGCGCGAGGACGATGCGAGGCGGCGCGGCATCGCGACGCTGGCCGATCTGGCCGCGCAGTCGGGGTCGCTGCGGCTGGGCAGCGACCTGGAGTTCCTGGAACGGCCGGAATGGGCGGCGGTGCGCCGCGCCTATCCGATGCGCTTCGCCGCCGCAACGCCGTTCAGCCCGACCTTCATGTACCAGGCGCTGGCCAGCGGGCGGGTCGACGCGATCACCGCCTTCTCCTCCGACGGACGCATCGCGGCGGAGCGGCTGCGCGTGCTGACCGATCCGAAGCGCGCCATTCCCGGCTATGACGCGATCCTGCTGGCGGCGCCGGCCCGGACGAACGATGCCCGCTTCCTCGCGGCGTTGCGGCCCCTCGCCGGACGGATCGGGGTACAGGCGATGCGCCAGGCTAACTACCGCGTCGACCGCGAGGCGGACAAGCAGTCGCCCGAGCAGGCGGCGGCGTGGCTGGCGCAGGCGATCGGCGTGGATTGAGCCCCGCGCTCCATCGTCACTCCTGCGCTGACAGGATCGCGGGATGGCGTGACATGCATCCAGACTGAAGCGCCTCCCCCGGCGAAGGCCGGGGTCCAGCTGGAACGGCCGCAATGACGACGCACGACGTGTTCCTCTTCCGTCTCCCGATTGGGCCCCGGCCTTCGCCGGGGGAGGCGTTTGTCGACGGCTCGGCGGGCATCCCGCTCCATTGCCCCCGTCCTACCGAAACACCACCGTCCGGTTGCCGTTCAGGAACACCCGCCGCTCGCCCACCCACGCCACCGCGCGGGCCAGCACCTGCGCCTCGATGTCGCGGCCGATGCGGATCAGGTCGTCGACGCCGGCGCGGTGATCGACCCGCTCCACCGCCTGCTCGATGATCGGCCCCTCGTCCAGATCGGCGGTGACGAAGTGCGCGGTGGCGCCGATCAGCTTGACGCCGCGGGCATGCGCCCGGTGATAGGGCTGCGCGCCCTTGAACCCCGGCAGGAAGCTGTGATGGATGTTGATGCATCGCCCCGCCAGCGCCTCGACCAGCCGCGGGCCGAGCACCTGCATGTAGCGGGCGAGTACCAGGTAATCCGCGCCGCTCGCCTCCATCAGCGCCAGGATCGCGTCCTCCTGGACCGCGCGGTCGTCCGCGCCGACCGGCAGGTGGTGCCAGGGCAGGCCGTGCCATTCGACCAGCGGCCGCAGCGCATCGTGGTTCGACAGGACGCCGACGATCTCGACCGGCAGCGTGTTGGTGCGCCAGCGGTGGAGCAGGTCGTTCAGGCAGTGCGATCCCTTCGACACCGCGACCAGTACGCGCGGGCGATCCGCCTGGCTGGCGAGCGACCAGTCGAAACCGAACCGTTCGGCGACCGGCGCCAGCGCAGCGGCGAGCGGCTCGCCTGTCGTCGGGAAACGCTCGCCACCCCGGCCGAACACGACGCGCAGGAAGAACCGCCCCGTCTCCAGATCGGCATATTGCTGGCTGTCGAGGATGAAGCCGTCGACGCCCGCCAGCGCCCCCGCCACCGCCGCGACGATGCCGACCCGGTCCGCGCAGGTCAGCGTCAGGACGAACGGCGGCTCCCCGGTCACGCGGGCAGCAGGTGGCGGGCGCAGATCTTGTTGCCGGCGGGATCGCGCAGATAGGCGAGGTAGAGGCGCCCGACCGGCATCTCGCGCACGCCCGGCGGGTCCTCACACGGCGTGCCGCCATGCGCCAGCCCGGCCGCGTGCCACGCATCAGCCGCTTCGGGCGAGTCGGCCAGGAAGCCCAGCGTACTGCCGTTGCCGTGCGTCGCCGTCTGGCCGTCGATCGGCCGGGTCAGCAGGAAACGGCCGCCGTCGTGCGAATAGACGATCCGCCCCTTCGCATCGGGCGTGCCGGGCGGAACGCCGAGCGCACCGAGCGCCGCATCGTAAAAGGCGCGGGAAGCGTCCAGATCGTTCGCGCCGAGCACGGCATGGCTTATCATCGTCAATTCCCTTCAGGATCGCGTCAGTAGATCACGACCGACCGGATGCTCTCCCCGGCGTGCATCAGGTCGAACCCCTTGTTGATCTCGTCCAGCGTCAGCCGATGGGTGATCATCGGGTCGATCTGGATCATGCCGTCCATATACCAGTCGACGATCTTCGGCGTATCCGTCCGCCCGCGTGCACCGCCGAACGCGGTGCCGCGCCAGTTGCGCCCCGTCACCAGCTGGAACGGACGCGTGCTGATCTCCTTGCCCGCCTCCGCCACGCCGATCACGATGCTGGTGCCCCACCCGCGGTGGCAGCATTCCAGCGCCTGGCGCATCACATCGGTGTTGCCGGTCGCGTCGAAGCTGTAATCGGCGCCGCCGTCGGTCAGCTGGACGATGTGCTGGACGATATCGCCGATGCTCTTCGGATTGGCGAAATGGGTCATGCCGAACCGGCGGCCCCATTCCTCGCGGGCCGGGTTGATGTCGACGCCGACGATCATCTTCGCCCCCGCCAGCTTCGCGCCCTGGATCACGTTCAGCCCGATGCCGCCCAGTCCGAACACCACCACCGTGTCGCCCGGCTGCACCTTGGCGGTATGCACCACCGCTCCCACGCCCGTCGTGACGCCGCAACCGACATAGCAGCTGGTGTCGAACGGCGCGTCCGGCCGGATCTTCGCCACCGCGATTTCGGGCAGCACGGTGAAGTTCGAGAAGGTCGAGCAGCCCATATAGTGGAAGATCGGCTGCCCCTTGTAGCTGAAGCGGGTGGTGCCGTCCGGCATCAGCCCCTTCCCCTGCGTCGCGCGGATCGCGGTGCACAGGTTGGTCTTGCCCGACAGGCACGACTTACACTGGCGGCATTCGGGGGTGTAGAGCGGGATGACGTGGTCGCCGGGCGCGACGCTGGTCACGCCCGCGCCCACCTCGCGCACGATCCCGGCACCCTCATGGCCCAGTACGCTGGGGAACAGCCCCTCGCTGTCCAGCCCGTCCAGCGTATAGGCGTCGGTGTGGCAGATGCCGGTCGCCATGATCTCCACCAGCACCTCGCCGGCCTTCGGCCCCTCCAGGTCGAGTTCGACGATCTCCAGTGGCTGTTTGGCTTCGAACGCGACGGCGGCACGGGTCTTCATGGGCTATGCTCCGGAAGGTCAGTCGGCGTCGAACAGCGACGCGAGTTGCTCGATGATCGTACCGCCCAGCTGCTCGGCATCCATGATCGTCACGGCGCGGGCATAATAGCGGGTCACGTCGTGGCCGATGCCGATCGCGATCAGCTCGACCGGGCTCTTCGCCTCGATCCAGCCGATCACCTGGCGCAGATGGCGCTCCAGATAGCTGCCGCTGTTCACCGACAGGGTCGAATCGTCGACCGGCGCGCCGTCGCTGATCACCATCAGGATGCGGCGATCCTCGGGCCGGGCGATCAGGCGGCTGTGCGCCCACAACAGCGCCTCGCCGTCGATATTCTCCTTCAGCAGCCCCTCGCGCATCATCAGGCCCAGATTCTGGCGCGCGCGGCGCCATGGATCGTCGGCCTTCTTGTAGACGATGTGGCGAACGTCGTTCAGCCGCCCGGGCTGCGGCGGGCGGCCGGCGGCCAGCCACGTCTCGCGGCTCTGCCCGCCCTTCCACGCGCGGGTGGTGAAGCCCAGTATCTCGGTCTTCACCCCGCACCGCTCCAGCGTGCGCGCCAGGATGTCGGCCGAGATCGCGGCGATCGAGATCGGGCGCCCGCGCATCGATCCCGAATTGTCGATCAGCAGCGTGACGATCGTGTCGCGGAAATCGGTATCGCGCTCGACCTTGTAGCTCAGCGACTGGCCGGGACTGACGACGACGCGCGCCAGCCGCGCGGCGTCGAGCATCCCCTCTTCCTGGTCGAAATCCCAGCTGCGGTTCTGCTGCGCCATCAGCCGCCGCTGCAGCCGGTTGGCCAGTTTCGACACCGCCGATTGCAGATGCGCCAGCTGCTGGTCCAGATAACCGCGCAGCCGCAGCAGCTCGTCCGCATCGCACAGGTCGGTGGCGGTCACCACCTCGTCGAACTGGGTCGTCCATGGCTTGTAGTCGAACTGCGGCGCCGTGTCATTGCCGGGCCGGTTCGGGCGCACCGGCTGCATGCCATCGTCACCCTCGTCGCCGGGCTCGCCGTCCATGTCGTCGCCGGCTTCCTGATCGGAGTCCTGCTGGTCGTCGCCCTCGCCCTCCGCCTCGCGCTCCTCGCCGCGCGCTTCCATCTCGCCCTCGGCCTCCCCGCCCTCGGCCGCATCGTCGGTGTCGCCTTCGGACGGATCGTCCTGCCCGTCATCGTCGTCTTCGCCGCTTTCGTCGCTCTCCTCGGGCTCCTGCTCCCCCTCGACCAGTTCCAGGTCGGCGAGCAGCTTGTTGGCCAGCGCCTGGAACGCGCGCTGGTCGTCCAGCGCCAGCGCCAGTGCCGACAGGTCGGCGCGCTCATCCACCCAGTCGCGCACCATGCCGAGGCCCGCATCGGCGGCCGCGGGCGAGGGGCGGCCGGTCAGCGCCTCGCGCACCAGCAGCCCCAGCGCGGTCGACAGCGGCACCTCCGCCCGGGTCCGCGCCCGCGCGATCGGATCAGATTTCAACCGCATCTCCAGCGCCTGCGCCAGATTGTCGCCGATCCCCTCGTAACCGCGGCTGCCCAGCGCCTCGATCCGCGCCGTCTCCACCGCGTCGTACACCGCGCGCGCCACCGGATCGCCGGGCGCGGCACGCAGGTGGATCCCGGGGTCGTGCAGCTTCAGGCGCAACGCGAACCCGTCGGCGAACCCGCGCGCCTCCGCCACCTGCTCCGCGGGCAGCGCGCGCGCCGGCATCGGCACCTTCAGATGCTTGCCCGACTGCACCGGCAGGTCGGCGGTGAAGGCCAGCTCCACCTCCGGCTCGTCCGCCAGCGCGCGCGCGGCGCCGCCGAGAACGGCCTTGAACCGGTCGAGCGGGGTTTCGTTGGCCATCAGCTACCCAATGCTCTTTCCGCGGCAGCGACCAGCACCGGCAATTCGTCGCGGGCGGTCCGCAGAAGCAGCGCAGGATCGATGTTGCGATAGTCGTGACGCAAGCGGTTGCCGAGACCGCGGATATTGCGGACCGGCAGGTCCGGATCGATGCGCGCCATATCGTCCGGGCCGATCTGGATCACCGCTTCGGTGATACGCTGCAACAGCCGTTCCACCGCCAGCAACGTCCTCTCGTCCGCCGCCAGCGTCTGCTCATCCATTCCCGCGACGTAGGACAGAAGAAGGTTCGCGTCTTCCACGACATCGGTCAGAAACAGGCGGGTCCGCTCAGAATACATGGATGCGGTCGCGATCGATCTGGGCCTGCAGGCGCGGGCGGCGGCTCGGTTCGGTGACCAGGTCCACCTTCACGCCGCCCAGCATCTCGGCGAGCCGGTCCTCGATACCGAAGAAGCCAAACGGCCCCAGCGTCCTCACCTGATCATAATCCATGATGGCGGCCAGATCGACGTCCGAGTCGGGTCGATCCTCCCCGCGCGCGGTCGAACCGAAAATGGACAGACGCTCGATTCCCAGGGCGCGCAGGTCCGCCTCTCGCGCGCGGAGCCGCTTCAGAGCCTCGGCCTTGTCCATCTGGGCCTAACCCCGCATCACCACGCTCTCGGGCAGGTCCTTGCCGAACACGCGCTGGTAATATTCCGCCACCAGCGGCCGTTCGGCCTCGTCGCACTTGTTCAGGAACGACAGGCGGAACGCCAGCCCGACATCGCCGAAGATCAGCGCGTTCTGCGCCCAGGTGATGACGGTGCGCGGGCTCATGACGGTCGAGATGTCGCCGTTGACGAACCCCTTGCGCGTCAGGTCGGCGACGCGGACCATCGCATCGACGGTCTTCTTGCCGTCCGGCTTGTCGTATTCGCCCGACTTGGCGAGCACGATCCGCGCCTCGACCGCGGCGGGCAGGTAGTTCAGCGTGACGACGATGTTCCAGCGGTCCATCTGGCCCTGGTTGATCTGCTGCGTGCCGTGGTACAGCCCGCTGGTGTCGCCCAGGCCCACCGTGTTGGCGGTCGCGAACAGGCGGAACCACGGGCTCGGCCGGATCACGCGGTTCTGGTCGAGCAGGGTCAGCTTGCCCTCGGTCTCCAGCACGCGCTGGATCACGAACATTACGTCGGGCCGGCCCGCATCATATTCGTCGAACACCAGCGCGGTCGGCGTCTGGAGCGCCCAAGGGAGCAGCCCCTCGCGGAACTCCGTCACCTGCTGCCCGTCGCGCAGCACGATCGCGTCGCGGCCGATCAGGTCGATGCGGCTGATATGCGCGTCCAGGTTGATCCGGATGCACGGCCAGTTCAGCCGCGCCGCCACCTGCTCGATATGCGTCGACTTGCCGGTGCCGTGATAGCCCTGCACCATCACGCGGCGGTTGTGCGCGAAGCCCGCCAGCACCGCCAGCGTCGTCTCGCGGTCGAAGACATAGGCGGGGTCGAGGTCGGGCACGCGTTCGTCCGCCTCGGAAAAGGCGGGAACCTCCATGTCGAGGTCGATGTCGAACGCGTCGCGCACGTTCACCACCTTGTCGGGGGCGTCGAGGATCGTCGTCTCGCGCCGGTTATGATCAAAGGGGGCGGGCTGGGTGTTGGGGATATCGGTCATGGCCATGGCCCGAACGTCTTAGGCCAAGGTCGGCTCCCTACTCAACCGACGCTTTCGGCGGCAGCACGAACAACCGCGCGAAATCGAGCGCCGCGCCGGCATCGCCCGCGACCGCGATCGGCAGCGCCTCCAGCGGCACCTTGCCGTATACGAACGCGGCGACGATCGTCGGCTCGGTGGTCAGCACCACCTGCGCGACCCCGGCCGGCTCCTCGCGCGTCACCTCCAGCGTGTCGGCGACGCGGACGACGAACGCTTCGTGGCCGAAGCGGAAACCGATCGCCCCGTGCCAGTCGCCACGCCCGCGATCGAACATCGTCCGGAACGACAGCATGATCGACGCAGGCGAGATCGGCAGCGTCGGGTCGTGATCCGGCGATCGTGCCGCCCAGCGGCCCAGCGCCTGGATCGCGCCCTCCGCCTCGTACCCCCACTCGGTCAGGCGATAGACCTGCACGGCCGCCGGCGGCGGCAGCTTCTCGCGCCGGAGGACGCCGGCGGCCTCCAGCCCGCCCAGCCGCTGGGTCAGGACATTGGCGCTGATCCCGGCCAGCGCGGCGCGGATCTCGCCGAAGCGCCGCGGCCCGAACATCAGCTCGCGCACGATCAGCAGCGACCAGCGCTCGCCCACCAGCTCCAGCGCGTGCGCGGTGCCGCACGCATCGTCGTACCACCGCTTCGCCGTCGCCCGGGCCTCGTCAGTTACTTTTTCTAACTTCATAGTTGCTTTTACTAACCGAATCGCGCATCCAACGCAAACAGCGAGTCGAAGGAGGGGCGGACATGCAACCGATGATCTTCGTGAACCTGCCGGTCAGGGATGTGGAGGCGTCCGCCGCCTTCTACACCGCGATCGGCGCGACCAGGGACGAACGCTTCAGTACTCCCGGCCGGGCGGCGTCGATGCAATTCTCGGACACGATCGTCTTCATGCTGACCTCGCACGAGTTCTTCGGCACGTTCAGCCCGCGCCCCGTCGCCGATGCGCACGCGACGGCACAGGCGCTGTTCTGCCTGTCGCAGGACAGCCGCGCCGCCGTCGATGCGATCGTCGAGGCGGCGGCGGCGGCGGGCGGACGCGCCGACGTCAACGCGCCCGACGATCACGGCTTCATGTACGGACGCAGCTTCGAGGATCCGGACGGCCATCTGTTCGGCCCGATGTGGATGGACGTCGACGCCGCGCTTGCCGCGATGGCCGCGCCGCCGGCGGCGGGCTGACGCGGTGCGCGTCGCCCGCGAATGGTCGATCGGGCTGGCCGCCTTCGTCGCGACCGCGCTGCTGATCGCCACCCGGCACGGCCTGATCGGGGCCGTCCCGCTCGCCTGAACATCTGAACGAACGTCAACGAGGAGAGGAACGATGACCTTCATTTCCGGATTCGTCACGCCGGTGCCCACCGCCAACAAGGCGGCCTATGTCGAACTCTGCCAGAAGGTCGGCGTGCTGCTGAAGGAATATGGCGCGCTGGCGATGACCGAATCGTGGGGCGTCAAGCTGCCCGACGGCAAGGTCACCGACTTCCGCCGCGCGGTGCAGGCGACCGGGGACGAGACGGTGGCGTTCTCGTGGATCGTCTGGCCCGATCGCGCCACCGCCGACGCGTCGGAGACGCGGATGATGGAGGATCCGCGGATGCACGATCTGGGCATGCCGTTCGACGGCAAGCGCATGATCTTCGGCGGGTTCGAGCCGATCTACGAGCTGGAGGCCTGAGATGGCGCACGCACAGGGCAACCCCGTCTGGTTCGAGCTGATCGCCGACGACGCCGATGCCGCCCAGGCCTACTACGCCGATGTCGTCGGCTGGACGATCGCGCCGGGCGAGATGCCGGGCATGGACTATCGCATCGTCTCTGCGCCGGACGGCGACCGGATCGCCGGGCTGATGCCGCGCCCGGCAGGGATGCCGGGCAAGCCGGTATGGCTGGTCTATATCGGTTGCGACGACGTCGACGCCACCGTCGCCGCCGCGCAGGCGGCGGGCGCCACGCTGCGACTGCCGCCGATGGAGGTGCCCGGCGCCGGGCGGCTGGCGATGCTCGCCGATCCGCAGGGCCACCCCTTCTACGTCATGCAGGGCGATGGCGCGCGCGACAGCCGCGCGTTCGAGCAGGGGCCGGAGGCGCGCGCCGGCCACGCCGTCTGGATCGAGCTGTCCGCCCCCGATCAGGATGCGGGCATCGCCTTCTACGTCGACCTGTTCGGCTGGCGGCAGGACGGCGCGATGCCGATGGGCCCGCTGGGCGAGTACCGCTTCCTCTACAACGGCCCCACGCCCGTCGGCGCGGCGATGCGCACCCCGCCCGGCGCACCCGACGGCTGGCAGACCTATTTCCTGACGCCCGACATCGATGCCGCGGTCTCCCGCGCCACCGCCGGCGGCGGCACGCTGGTCCAGGGCCCCGACGAGATCCCCGGCGGCGCCTTCTCGGCGGTCCTCGCCGATCCGCAGGGCGCGCGCTTCGGGCTGGTCGGGCGGCGGGGAGCGGCGGCATGAGCGGCTTCGGCACCCCGGACAAGGTCACCACCTGGTTCTGCTGCGACGGCACCGCGGAGGAGATGGCGCGCCTCTATACCGGTCTGATCCCCGGCAGCGCGATCGGCACCGTCACCCGCTCCCCGCTCGACAATCCCGGCAACGCCGCCGGACAGGTGCTGACGGTCGCCTTCACGCTCGCCGGCCGGCCCTTCGTCGCGCTGAACGCCGGGCCCGGCTTCACCTTCACCGAGGCGATGTCGCTGCAGGTGATGTGCGACGATCAGGCGGAGGTCGACCGCTACTGGGACGCGCTGACCGCCGATGGCGGCCGTCCGGTCCAGTGCGGCTGGCTGAAGGACCGGTTCGGCGTGTCGTGGCAGGTCGTGCCCCGCCGCCTGCCCGACCTGCTGACCGATGCCGATACCGCCCGTGCCGCCCGCGCGATGCAGGCGATGATGACCATGACGAAGATCGACATCGCCGCGGTCGAGGCCGCCGCCGACGGAGAACCCGCATGAACCACGAACTGTCCGTCACCCGCCTCATCGACGCAGCCCCCGCCCTGGTGTGGCGCGCCTGGACGGAGCATACCGCCGAATGGTTCTGCCCCCGTCCCTGGACGACCGAGATCCGCGCGATGGACCTGCGCACCGGCGGCCGCTCCGCCATGGTCCTGCGCGGCCCGGACGGGGAGGAGAACCCGCTGGAGGGCGTGTATCTTGAGGTCGTGCCCGAACGCCTGATCGTCTCCACCGACGCCTTCGCCGCCGGCTGGGCGCCGCAACAGCCCTTCATGGTCCGCCTCGACACGTTCGAGGAGGAAGGCACCGGCACCCGCTACACCGCGTCCGCCCGTCACTGGACCGCCGAGGCGCGCGACAGCCATCAGGCCATGGGCTTCGAGGCCGGCTGGGGCGCCGTCGCCGACCAGCTCGCCGCGGTGGCGACGCGGCTCAAGGGAGAACGGTGATGCCGGTCGACGACGGTGCCGCGATCGAGATCACGGCGTTCGACTGGGTGCCCGATTTCGCCAGGGGGCAGGTGCGCGACCTGCGGGTGCGCTGGGCGCTGGAAGAGGTCGGGCGCCCCTACCGCGTCCGCTATCTGGCGCAGGGGCAGCAGAAGCAGGCCGACCACCGCGCCCGCCAGCCGTTCGGGCAGGTGCCGACCTTCCAGCACGGCGACCTCACGCTGTTCGAATCGGGCGCGATCGTGTTCCACATCGCCGACACCTGGCCCGGTCTGCTGCCGGCGGACGCCGCCGGGCGGGCGCGGGCGCTTGAATGGATGTTCGCCGCCCTGAACACCGTCGAGCCGCCGATCATGGACCATGCCGTCGCCACCTTGTTCGAGGCGACGGAGCCCTGGTCGAAGCCGCGCCTGCCCGCCATCGTCGCGCGCGTCGGGGAGCGGCTGGCAGAGGCGGAGGCGCGGCTTGGCCCGCGCGAGTGGTTCGACGGCGACCGCTTCACCGCCGGCGACCTGATGATGGCGTCCGTTCTGCGGATCGTCGCCGATGACGGGCTGCTGGATCCCCACCCCGCGCTCGTCGCCTATGTGGAGCGGGCGACGGCGCGTCCGGCATTCCGGCGCGCGCTGGCCGACCAGCTTGCCGGCTTCACCGGCGCACCCCCGCCGGGTTTCGATGCCTGGGAACGCAGGCTCCTCGCCGCGCGCCGCGCGTTGCTGGGATGATGGCGCCCGTCTGCCGTGCGCCGCTGTCCTACAACCGCCGCCCGGCGTAAGGTCGCCCAAGGCCGCTCTTTGACATCGCCGGATCGATCGCCCGTCGCCCGACGACCACCGCGTCGTCGTTGTGATCTACGCCTTACCTTAGCCTTACCTTCCGCGGCGCCTCACGCGAAGGCGGGCGCCCCGCGCAGCGCCTGATACGCGGCGATCACCTTCTGCAACCGCTCCTCGTGGCTGCGGTCGCCGCCGTTGCGGTCGGGGTGATAGCGGCGGACGAGTTCGGAATAGCGCTTGCGCAACGCCGAGCGGTCGGCGGCGGCATCCAGTCCCAGCAGCTTCAGGTTCGACCGGTCCTCGCCCGACAGCGGCTTGCCGTCGGGTCGGTCGGCGGCCGGCTCGCGGCGGTAGCGTGCGGCGATCGCATCCAGCGGGTCGCTGAAATCCGCCCAGCGCGGCCCCTGCCCGCCGCCATGCCCGCGGGCGAAGGCGCGGGTCTCGGCCTCCCATCCCGCCAGCGGCCGCTGCGCGTGGTGGATCTCCTCGGCGGTCATCCCGTCGAAGAAATTGTAGCGGGAGTTGAACGCGCGGACATGGTCCAGGCACATCCAGCGGAATTGCGGCGGCCCGCCGGTCGATGCGCCCTCCGGCGGCGGCGCGCGGAACTCGCCCGGCTCCTCGCACCCCGGCTCGGCACAGACCCGTCCGTTCGATTCCATCCGGCCGTGAAAGCGTGCGCCCGGCCGTTCCTTCTTGTCAGCACCTTGTGCCACGTCATTCCCTGCGGCGATCCAAACGGGCTATATAGGGCCGATGACCAGCACCGCCACCGATCCCGCCGCTCCGCCCTCCGACGGCGTCCCCCTCGATCGCGTCATCGCCGATCGACTGGCCGCCGCCTTGTCGCCCAGCCGTCTCGTCGTATCGAACGACAGCGCGCAGCACCGCGGCCATATGGGTGACGATGGCACCGGTGAGACACATTTTTCCGTTGAGATAGAAAGCAATAGCTTTTCGGGACTCTCGCGGGTCGCGCGCCAGCGGCTGGTGAACAAAGCGCTCGCCGACCTGTTGGCTACCCGGGTCCACGCGCTGGCGATCCGCGCCCGCGCTCCCGGGGAACAGTGAATGACCTATGACCTGTGGTACTGGCCGACGATCCAGGGACGCGGCGAGTTCGTCCGCCTCGCGCTGGAGGGGGCGGGCGTGGCCTATCGCGACCGCGCGCGGGAAGAGGGCGCGAAGGCGCTGATCGCCGACATGGCCGCGCGCACCGGCCGTGCGCCCTTCGCCCCGCCCTATCTCGATCTCGGCGGCGGGCTCGTCATCGCGCAGGTCGCCAATATCCTGATGTTCCTGGGCGAGCGGCACGATCTCGCCCCCTCCGCCATGGCCGACCGGCTCTGGCTGTCGCAGCTGCAGCTGACGATCGCCGACATGGTGGCAGAGGTGCATGCGGTGCATCACCCCGTATCCGTCGGCGCCTATTACGAGGATCAGCGCGAGGCCGCCGTCACCGCCGCGAAGCAGTTCCGCGAGGAACGCATGCCCAAGTTCCTCGATCATTTCGAGGCGGCGATGAAGGCGAACGCCGGCGAGTGGCTGATCGACCATCGCTGGACCTATGCCGACACCTCGCTGTTCCAGTTGATCGAGGGGCTGCGCTACATGTTCCCGCACCGGATGGCGGCGCTGGAGCCCGACTATCCCGCGCTGGTCCGCCTGCGCGACCAGGTGGCGGCGCTGCCCGGCATCCGTGCCTATCTGGCCAGCGACCGGCGCATCGGCTTCAACACCGACGGCATCTTCCGCCACTATCCCGAGCTCGATCCGGCGTGAGCGACGCGATCGTCCGCCTGCCACGCCCGGCGGCGCGCATCCTGCTGGTCGACCGGGACGATCGGGTGCTGCTGTTCCGCTTCACCCCCGCCGACCGCCCACCGCTGTGGTGCACGCCCGGCGGCAAGGTCGACGATGGCGAGACGTACGAGGACGCTGCCCGGCGCGAGCTGTGGGAGGAAACCGGTCTTACGCTCGACTGCGGCCCGCAGGTGGCACGCCGGCAGGTGCAGTTCGTGACGTTCGAGGGCGATCACGTCGATGCCGACGAACGCTATTTCCGCGTCGACCTCGACGCCTGCGAGATCGCCGGCGCCGCGCTGACCGATCTGGAGATGCAGGTGCTGGACAGCTGGCGCTGGTTCGGACGCGCCGAACTGGCGGACTGGCCGGAGGCGATCTTCCCCGCCGATCTCGACCGGCTGCTGGACGACACGAGGAGGAACGCCGCATGACCCTGACCCGCATTCCCCTGTCGACGGGCGTCGAGCTGGACGTGCAGGTGGCGGGACCGGCCGACGCGCCCGCCGTCATCCTCCTGCACGGCTTTCCCGAATCGCACCGGACGTGGCGGCACATCGTGCCGGACCTCGCCCGCGACCACCGCGTCGTCGCCCCGGACCAGCGCGGCTATGCCCGCTCGTCGAAGCCCGCCGCGGTCGGGGATTATGCGCCCGACCGGATCGTCGGCGACCTGATCGCGCTCGCCGATACGCTGGGGATCGGCCGGTTCACGCTGGTCGGCCACGACTGGGGCGGCGCGGTGGCGTGGATGGCGGCGCTGACCCGGCCCGATCGGGTCGAACGGCTGGTGATCGTCAACGCCCCTCACCCGCTCATCTTCCAGCGTTCGCTGTTCGACGACGCCGACCAGCGCGCCGCCAGCCAGTATATCACCCGCTTCCGCGACACGAACCTCGACAAGGGGCTGGTCGGCACCGGGCTGGAGCGCTTCTTCGGCAGCAACTTCGCCCATCATGTCACCCGGGCGATCGCGGGCGAGGACAAGGCCGCGTATCTCGACGAATGGTCGCAACCCGGCGCGATGACGGCGATGCTGAACTGGTACCGCGCCTCGTCGATCGTCGTCCCCGCCCCCGGCGATGATCCGCCCCGCCCCGCCTTCCTCGCCGCGCCCTTCCCGTCCGTGACCCAGCGGACGCTGGTCGTGTGGGGCACCGGCGACAAGGCGCTGCTGCCGGTCCAGCTCGACGGGCTCGACGCACTGGTCCCCGACCTGACCGTGGCGAAGGTCGATGCCGGCCACTTCGTCCCCTGGGAGAACCCGGCAGGGGTGATCGCGGCGATGCGCGACTGGGGGATCTGAGCGCCCGTTGCACCCGCCCCCTTGCCCCGATAAGGCCCGCCGCGTGCCCGCTCCCCTCATCATCGCCGTGCCCAAGGGGCGCATCCTGGCAGAGGCGCTGCCGCTCCTCGCCGCCGCCGGCATCCGTCCGGAGTCCGCCTTCGCCGATCCGGACAGCCGGGCGCTGCGCTTCGCCACCGACGTCGCCGGGATCGAACTGATCCGCGTGCGCGCCTTCGATGTCGCCACCTTCGTCGCGCACGGCGCCGCACAGCTGGGCATCGTCGGATCGGACGTGCTGGCCGAGTTCGACTATTCAGAACTCTACGCCCCCGTCGACCTCGCGATCGGTCATTGCCGCCTCTCCGTCGCCGAGCCGGTGGCGCTGGCCGAACGGGACGATCCGCGCGGGTGGAGCCATGTCCGCGTCGCGACCAAATACCCGCACGTCACCGCCGCCCACTTCGCCCGCCGCGGCGTTCAGGCAGAGTGCGTCAAGCTGAACGGCGCGATGGAGCTGGCCCCTACGCTCGGCCTCGCGCCGCGCATCGTCGATCTGGTATCCTCGGGCCGCACCCTGAAGGAGAATGGCCTGGTCGAGGTGGAGCGGATCATGGACGTGACCAGCCGGCTGGTCGTCAACCGTGCGGCGATGAAGACCCGCGCCGATGTCGTCCCGCTGGTCGAGGCGTTCCGCCGCGCCGTCGCCGGACAGGTGGCGGCATGATCCGCCTCGACGCCGACGCCCCCGGCTTCGCCGACGCCTTCACCACCCTGGTAGAGGCCCGGCGCGAGGCATCGGCCGATGTCGCCCGCGACGTGGCGGCGATCGTCGCGGCGGTCCGCGAACGGGGCGAGGAGGCGGTGGCCGAGCTGACGCTGCGGCTCGACCGTCACGATCTGGCCGTAACCGGCTGGCGGATCGACGCCGCCGATTGCGCCGCCGCCTATGACGCGCTGGAACCCGGCCTGCGCACCGCGCTCGATCTCGCCGCCACCCGCATCCGTGCCTATCACGAGCGGCAGCGGCCGGCCGATACCGACTACCGCGACGATGCCGGCGTCCGGCTGGGCGCGCGCTGGACCGCGGTGGACGCGGCCGGGCTCTACGTGCCCGGCGGTCGCGCCGCCTATCCCTCGTCGCTGCTGATGAACGCGATCCCGGCCAAGGTCGCCGGGGTGGCCCGGCTGGCGATGGTCACGCCGACGCCCGACGGCACGATCAACCCGCTGGTCCTCGCCGCCGCGCACCTCGCCGGGGTGGACGAGGTGTGGCGCGTCGGCGGCGCGCAGGCGGTGGCCGCCCTCGCCTACGGCGCCGGGCCGATCGCGCCGGTCGACGTCGTGACCGGCCCCGGCAACGCGTGGGTCGCCGAGGCGAAGCGCCAGCTCTACGGCGTCGTCGGCATCGACATGGTCGCCGGCCCGTCGGAGATCGTGGTCGTCGCCGACCGCGCCAACGATCCCGAATGGATCGCCGCCGACCTGCTCAGCCAGGCGGAGCATGACATCGTCACCCAGTCGATCCTGTTCACCGACGACGCCGCCTTCGCCGATGCCGTGGCGTCCGCCGTGGAGCGTCAGCTCGCCACGCTGGCGACCGGTGCCGTCGCGCGCCAGGCGTGGGACGCGAACGGCGCCATCGTGGTGGTCGGGTCGCTCGCCGCGGCCATGCCGCTGGTCGACCGCCTGGCACCCGAGCATCTGCAGCTGGCGGTCGACGATCCCGATGCGCTGTTCGCCCGCGTCCGCCACGCCGGCAGCGTCTTTCTGGGCCGGCACACGCCGGAGGCGATCGGCGATTACGTCGCCGGGCCCAACCACGTCCTGCCCACCGGTCGCCGCGCCCGCTTCGCCAGCGGCCTGTCGGTCCTCGACTTCATGAAGCGGACCAGCTTCCTGGGTCTGGACGAGACCGCGCTCGCCGAACTCGGCCCGGCGACGATCGCGCTGGCGGAGGCGGAGGGGCTGCCCGCCCATGCCCGCTCGGTCGCGCTGCGGCTCAGGACCAACCGCTGACCGCCGCAGTCGATCGGCCGCCGGCGGGCTTCGTCGGGCCGGTCAAGCGATCGATCACGATCGCCGGCCACCAGACGTCGATCAGCCTCGAGCCGCCGTTCTGGCTCGCGCTCGAGCAGGCGGCGGTGGCGCGGGGGCTGCCGCTGTCGGCGCTGGTCGCCCGGATCGATGCGCTCCGGATCCAGGAAGCGGACGCGCCCAATCTCGCCAGCGCGCTGAGAACATGGCTGTTTATCGACACACTCTGCGACAAAGATGAAAGTCACTCGCAATAGCGTTGACAGTGCGAACGACTCGCATTAGCCGGCCCTCAACAAAGGGGGGTTTCAGTGTCCACATCGTCCGCATCGTTCATCGCCTTGTCGTGCGTCGGCTTCCTCGCCACCGCTCCCGCCGCGGCCGCCCCCGTGGCGACCGCCACCGCCGCGCCCGCTGCCGATCCGCAGGACGGCAAGCGCGATCTCGGCCGCGACGACATCGTGGTCACCGGCGCCGCGCAGGCCGCTCCTGCCACCGTCGAAAGCCCGAAGGCGACGGCCGCGATCCTCGACACGCCGCAGACGATCACCGTCATCTCCGACCAGGTCATCCGCAAGCAGAACCTGCAGACGCTGCGCGACGTGCTCCAGACCGTGCCCGGCATCACCTTCGGCGCGGGCGAGGGCGGTGGCGGTTACGGCGACAGCATCAACCTGCGCGGCTATTCGGCGAACAACGACATTACGATCGATGGCATCCGCGACAGCGCGCAATACAGCCGCACCGATCCGTTCAACATCCAGCAGATCGAGGTCTACAACGGCGCCAACTCGGTCTTCAACGGATCGGGCAGCGTCGGCGGCACGATCAACCTCGTCACCAAGGAACCCCGCGCCGAGGATCTGACGATCGTTCAGGCGTCGGTCGGCACCGACAGCTACTATCGCGGCGCGGTCGACGCCAACAAGCGCCTCTCCGATCTGGTCGCCGTCCGGCTGAACGGTGCCTATCACCACAACGACATTCCCGGCCGCGATGTCGAGAAGTACGAGCGCTGGGGCGTCGCACCATCGGTGACGATCGGGATCGACGGACCGACCAGCCTCACGCTCGCCTATGTCCACCAGCGCGACGACAACACGCCGCAATATGGCGTCCCGTTCTTCGACAACGGACTGGTCGGCGGGATCATCACCGGCGCGGACCGCAGCGACTATTACGGCTATCGCAACCTCGACGAGCAACAGGTCACGGTCGACCGCTTCACCGCGACGCTGCGCCACCGCGCCGACGAGCATGTGTCGGTCCGCAACCTGACCCGGTGGCAGCGCGTCGGCCAGTACAGCGTGACCAGCGCGCCGCAGGGCACCTTCTGCCTGGCCGGCACCGGGCGCCAGCCGGTATCGACCAGCGCCACCGTCGCCACCGGCCTGGCCTGCACCTCGGGCACCGGCGCCTCGGCGATCACCATCCCCGCCGGCCAGTGGCTGCCGTCGGGTCCCCGCGGGCTGGTCCGGGATCAGGTCAACCAGCTGCTGGCCAACCAGACCGACCTGCGGCTGGAGCATGGCGAGAAGGGCGGCATCCGCAACGTCGCCAATATCGGCGCGTCGGCGATGGTGGAGGATTATGACATCACCACCGGCTCGCTGCTGCGCAACGCCAACGGATCGGCGACCACGCCGCTGCCGCTGCTGTCGATCGCCAATCCCGATACCGTCTATCGCGGACCGATCAACTATGTGACGACCGCCGTGTCGACCTCGAGCAGCCGGAACGTCGCCGTCTACGCGTTCGATACGCTGGAACTGGGCCGCTACTTCGAACTGAACGGCGGCGTCCGCTGGGAATACCAGAAGTCCACCTTCCGCGCGCTGCCGCTGACCGTGCTCGCACCCGGCGTGACCCAGCCGGTCGCGGCGTTGCAGACGCCGCAGGTGAACCGCGACAAGCTGTTCTCGTACCGGGTCGGCGGCGTGTTCCACCCGGTGCAGGACGTCAGCCTCTACGCCGGCTACGGCAACGCGCGCACGCCGTCGTCGATCTCGGTCCGCGCCGGTTGCGTCAGCGTGTCGAACGCCATCGTCACCGACACCTGCGCCGTCGCGCCGGAAACGGCGAAGAACTACGAGGCGGGGGTCAAGGCCGGGCTGTTCGGCCGGCGGCTGGAGCTGACCGCGGCGGTATTCCGGAACGAGCGGACCAACTACCGCATCCCGTCGAACGACCCCGCGCTGCCGACCGTGCAGGTGCTGGACGGCCGCAGCCGGGTGGACGGCATCGCGCTGGGCGCATCGGGCAACATCACCCCGGCCTGGACGATCTTCGCCAACTACACCTATCTCGACAGCGAGGTACGCCAATCGGTGTCCGACTTCTGCCTGGCGCGACCGGGATCGACCGGCTGCGGCAACTCCGCCGCCAACCCCGATCCGCAGCGCGGCGCACGGCTGGTCCAGACGCCCGAGCATTCGGGCAGCCTGTTCACCACCTACAAGCTGCCGTTCGGTCTGGAGGTCGGCTATGGCCTGACCTACCAGGGTTCGTTCACCACCTATGTGCCGAACCTCGCGAACCCCACCGCGCTGAAGGCCGACGACTATCTGATCCACCGCGCCTATCTGGCCTACACCTTCGGGGGCGGGCTGACCGCACAGCTCAACATTCAGAACCTGACCGACGAGAAGTACCTGACCAACGTGCGCAACAACATCAATGCCACGACCGGCGTGGTCACGGGCGGCTGGGCAATGCCGGGCGACCGGCGCCAGGCGGTCTTCAGCCTGTTCTACAGCTTCTGACCTCTGCTACTTCTTCCCGCCCGCTCCCCCCGGGGCGGGGCGGGAAGGAGACCGGAGCCATGCCATGCTGATCGCCATCCCCGACGTTCTCGATGCCGCCGGCGTGGCGCGGGTGCGCGCGATCGTCGATGCGGCGGAGTGGGTGGACGGCAACGTCACCTCCGGCCCGCAGGCCGCGCTCGCCAAGCGCAACCGGCAGCTGCCCGAAGACTCGGCGGCGGCGCGGGAGGCCGGCGGGCTGGTGCTCGACGCGCTCGGCCGCACCCCGCTGTTCGTCGCCGCTGCGTTGCCGCTCAAGGTCTTTCCGCCGTTGTTCAACCGCTATGCCGGCGGGCAGGATTTCGGCCTCCACGTCGACAATGCGATCCGGACGAAGCGCGGCACCGATTTCCGCATCCGCTCCGACCTGTCGGCCACGCTCTTCCTCGACGATCCCGCCGACTACGACGGCGGCGAACTGGTGATCGAGGACCAGTTCGGTCCGCAGGTGGTGAAGCTGCCGGCCGGCCATCTCGTTCTCTACCCGGCCTCCAGCCTGCACCGCGTCACCCCGGTCACGCGCGGCGTGCGTACCGCCAGCTTCTTCTGGCTCCAGTCGATGGTCCGTGACGACGGCGAGCGGCGGACGCTGTTCGAACTGGACCGCGCGGTACAGGCGGTCGCCGCCGATCGCGGACAGGGCGACGCCGCCGTCGTCCAGCTGACCGGCGTGTACCACAACCTCCTGCGCCGCTGGGCGGACGCCTGATCGAACCGGATTTATCTGCGATTGACTTGCAATAGCGCGCTGTGCACAGAGCGGTATGGCGTGGGGACGTGGGGGATGACGATGGACAAGCTGGCATGGCGCCGGACCTGGTTCCAGGTGCACAAGTGGATCGGCCTGATCCTGGCGATCCTCATCATCCCGATCTCGCTCAGCGGCGCCGCGCTGGTGTGGCACGATGCACTCGACCGGCTGGTGAATCCGGCACGCTTCGCGACCAGCGGCACGACGCTGCTTTCCCCCGACGCCTATGTCACCGCGGCGTGGGGGGTGCTGAAGCCCGGCGACCGCGTCGCGCAGCTGACCCTGCCCGATCACGGCGGCCCCGTCGTCGTCGCCGCCGCGCCGCCACCCGCGCCGGGGGCGAAGCCGCAGGGCGGACCGCCGCAGCGGACCAACGTCTATCTCGATCCCCCCACCGCCCGCGTGCTGGACGTGGCGTCCAGCCGTGGCGGCCTCGTCCGCTTCCTCCACGTCCTGCACGGCAGCCTGCAGGTACCGGGGGTCGGCCGCAGCATCGTCGGCTGGATCGGCGTCGCGATGATGATCTCGTGCTTCACCGGCCTGTGGCTATGGTGGCCGACGGTGGGCAAATGGGCGCGCGGACTGCGCTATCGCCGGCATCGCAACACCGACACGAACCTACACTATCTGATGGGCTTCTGGGTCGCCCTGCCACTCTTCGTACTGTCGCTGACCGGTGCCTGGATCAGCTTTCCCGCCTTCTTCGCCGGGCTGACCGGCCAGGGTGCCGCCCCGCGCGGCCCGGATCGCGGTGCGATGATGCGCGCGCAGCCGCTGGCCGCGCCCGGCCAGTCGGTGGCACGGGTGGTCGGCGGGGCGGCGCCGCTGGCCGGCGGCGCGCCTCTCCGCAGCATCGCCTGGCCGACCGACAAGAGCCCGGACTGGACGGTGACCTTCGCCGGTGAAGACGCTCCCCGCCAGATCAAGGTGGCCGACGACACCGGCACCGCCACGCCGGCGACCGCCGCGGCCGCCCGCCCGCAGAACGGCATCGCCCGCCTGATGCGCCGCATCCACGACGGCGACGGAATGGGCATCGTGTGGCAGGTCGTGATCTTCGTCGGCGGCATCCTGCCGGCGGTGCTGGCCGTCACCGGCATCATCATGTGGTGGCGCGCCCGCGGCTGGAAAGCGGCACTCGCCGCCAAACAGCGGGAACGGCGCGCGGCGGCGGGCTAGCGCCGCCGCCTCATGGATCGAGCGGGTCGGCCGGATCGACGCGCAACGAGTCGGCAGAGGGCCGGAATGCCACGTCGTTCGCCGACACGCGGCTGCGGACCTCGCCCGGCTGGTATCCCAGCTCGCGACGGTTGCGCTCGACAAAACCGGGACTGCCGATCGCCGCGCTGTGCGCCACGTTGCTGACGACCAGCGCGTCCCGGTCCAGCGGCGCCTTCATCGCGATCAGGCGCCTCGTCGCGTTGCGCAGGTTCGTGGTCGTGTGCCGGGCATAGGGTTCGACGACGATCGCGTTCGCGGGCACGCCGAACCGCTCGATCAGCGCGCGGCGCATCTCGATCGCCTCGACATGCGGGGTGTCGCGGGGGTGGACGGCACTGCCGCTCACGATGATGAACGGGGCGAGCCCCTGCGCCAGGCGTTCCGCCGCCAGCCGCACGTTCAGCTTGCCCTTCGCACTCAGCGGCGTCGCCGGCTCGTCCGGCCCGATCCCCAGCGCGATGATCGCGGTGTAGCGATAGCGCGACCAGTCGACCGTGCGCGCCCGCGCCATCGCCGCGGCGTTGTAGCGCTGGTCCAGCGGCTCGAACGCGATCGCCGCGTCCTTGTCGTTCGCGTCCAGCAGGGCGAGCGCCAGTGCCAGGCTATGATCGCCCATCACCGCCGGATCGCCCAGCTGCGCCGTGCCGAGCGTCACCGCATCTGCGACCTTCGCCGCGAAGTCCGGGCTGCCGAACGGCGCGTCCGACCCGTCGATCAACGGATAGCGCGGCAGCTTGCCGACGCCGTACACCCGCAGGATCTCGTTCAGCCCGTCGATCTCGCGACGGATCGCATCCGCCGATGCGGCCTTCGCCGCCGCCAGCGCGTCGCGCTCGTCGTCGCGCCAGATCGCGGCATCGACCACGCACGCCGGCACCCCCGCACAGGCGGCGATCCGGTCGCGACGGGCGGTGCCGCTGGCCGTGGACGCCAGCGGGCTGCCCGCCGACGTCAGTGTCGGGAACAGCCGCATCGCCAGCGCCGCCAGATGCGCGTCGCGCACCGGGGCGGGGGCGGCCGGCGCGGCGGCGACCATGGCCGCCGCCGTTGCCAGCCACGCGCCGCGCATCACCAGGCCTTGCTGACGATGAAGCGCACGCTCCGTCCGAAGATCGGCCGGCCATAGATCGCGTCGCGCGTCGTCTGTCCGTCCAGCTGGTCGGTCCGCGGATTGCCCTCGGTCAGGCCCTTGTTGTTGAAGATGTTGTCGCCGACCACCTGGAACTGGAAGCCGTCATGCGTCAGCGTCGCACCCAGCCCGAACGTGTTGTACGCCGGCAGCCGGGTGTTGTTGAACAGGTCGACGAAGCGGCGGCCGGTATATTCGTACCGGCCGTACACCTCCACCCCGTCGCCACCGACGTCGAACGACAGGGTCGGGCGGACGTTGCCGAACACCTTGGGCTCGCGGATGATCTGGTTGCCGTTCACCGCCGTCGGATCCGCGCCCGAGCTGTTGGCGAGGTTCTTGTACTGTGGGTCCTGATAGGTGAACGAGCCGGACACGAAGAACCAGTCGACCGGCGCCAGCGTGCCGTCGACCTCGACGCCCTTGACCTCCGCCTGCCCGATGAAGGGCACCGCCTGGTCGTTGCGCCCGGTGACCGGGTTGAACGCGACGAACGACGCGTTGAACGGATCGAACTTCGTGTAGAAGCCGGTCAGGTACAGGTAGTTGCGGCCGAACGACGTCTTCAGCCCCGCCTCGTACTGGTCGGCCTTCGTCTTGATGATGACCGGATCGATGCCATAGAAGCTGCTCGATTGCGGCGGCACTTCCAGGTGCGATGCGCGGACATAGCCGCCGAAATGGTCGCTGACGTCGTAATTGGCGCCGATCGTCCAGTTGGTGGTGACCGGGGTGCCGGTGCGGGACTGGCGCGCGCCGGTGAAGCTGCGCACCGCATTGTCCGCCAGCGTCGCCGCGTCGCCCAGGTTCACCGAGGTCGAGGTCAGGCCATATCCCTCGATATGGTACCACTCGTGGCGGATGCCGCCGTCGATGCGCAGCCCCGGCAGCACCTCCCACGTGTCGTTGGCATAGACCGAGTAGACGGTGGAATCGACATCACCCTGGTTCAGCGTCGTGCCGTAGCGGAGCACGCCGCGGTCGGTCACCGATCCCAGCACCGCACCCGTCGCCGAATAGGCGACGAGATCCAGCGTCCGCGGCTTGCCGCGCACCTCCATCAGGTAATCCTGATAGATCGCCTTGTTCGACAGACCATAGGCCGAGCCGTAGAGCCCCAGCCGCAGGTCGTGCGTGCCGAACCCGGTCTCGAACTTGCGCGTGGCGCTCAGGTCGCCCTGCCCCGAATAGAAGCTGGAGCCGACACCGCGATACTGCGCCTGCACCACCAGTCCGGCATCGGCGGCCGGATTGTACGCGACGGCGCCGTTGGTGCCCGCGATCGCATAGCCGAGCCGCGCGACCGGCACCGCGGTGGTCCCGAACGCACCGTTGGCGGCGGTGCGGAACCCGTTGGCGAACACGGTGGCATCGACCGGGTTCGACGTGGAATAGAGCGCGTCGAAGTTCAGCCGCCCGCGCGTGTAGCCCAGCTTCGCCGCCACGTTCCAGCCGCCGAACTCGCCCTCGTACTGCAGGCCGATATTGCCGTATTCCATGTGCCGGCCATCGGCGAGGTCGCGCGTCTGGCTCTGCACCACGCCGGCGGCGTCGCGGTACTTCAGCGTCACGCCGCGGAACGCGGGCGAGTTCAGCGTGCCGTGGAAGAAATCGATGTACCGGTTCAGCGACACCGACGGGTTGCGCGGATCGGCGACCGGGATCGGCAGGTAGAAGGTGTTGTGGTCGTTCAGGTAGTTGACGCTGAGGCGCACCGACCCGTTGTCCAGGTCGTGCTTGATGTTCGCGCGGATCTCGCCGCCGCGGTCGTTAGGGAAGCCGTTGTCGCGCTGGCCGCCGTCGCGGCGCAGGAAGCCGCCGACCGCGTAGTATGTGCGCTCGCCCAGCGGGCCGGACTGCATCGCGTCGAGGCGGTACAGGTCGGTGGTCCCGGCGGTCACCTGCACCTTGCCGTGCGGCGTGTCGGTGCCGGTGACGGTGATGTTGTTGACGATCGCCGCCGCCTGGCTGGCGAAGATCGGCGCCGGGCCGCCGCGCACCACCTCGACCCGCGACGTCATCAGGTCGTACCGGTTCAGGCTGTCGCCGCGGAAGAAGTTGCCGTTGATGTCGTGGAACAGCGGCAGGCCGTCCTGCTGGAACACCGCATAGCCGTCGTCGGTCGGGATGCCGCGGATGCGGGTGATGTTCTGTACCTCGCCGCCGGTCGCCTCGACCTGGATGCCCGGCAGCTTGCCGAGCAGGTCGGCGAAGTTCAGCGGCGCCAGCCGCTTGACGTCGTCCTGGCTCAGCGAGTTGATCGCATAGGAAACGTCGAAGCGCCGCTGGCGCCGGGCCGATCCGGTGACGATGATGTCCGACGCCTCCTCGTCGGTCCCGGCCTCAGGCGGCGCCGCCGTATCGGGCTGGGCCGTCGCGGCATCGGCGGACGGAGCCGTCGTCTGCGCCATCGCGGCCGTCGCGCCCAGTGCCACGCCCGCGGCGGCTCCCAGCATCGTCAGATACGTCCCGCGCAGCATCGCGGCTTTGGCATAGGCCATCGTCATTCCCCCTGTTTTCCGGCTCGTGCAGGCCGTTGCGCGGTAAAGACGACGGTTTTGTGACAAGGTGAAGCAGTAAATCGATGATGCCGCACAAGGCCCGATCGGTGTTGCCGATCGGCCAGCATCGCCATTGCCGCACCCGCCTTGCCGGTGCCATGCCCCGGCCATGATCGATGTTCCCGAAGTGGCCGCCGCCATCATCATCCACGATCGGCGCGTGCTGGTCACCCGTCGTGCCCCGGGACAGAAGATGGCCGGCCTGTGGGAATTTCCCGGCGGCAAGGTAGAGCCCGGCGAGACGGTGGAGGCCTGCATCGTCCGCGAACTGGCCGAGGAACTGGGCATCGCGACCGTGGCCGGCCGGATACTGATGCGGAACCTGCACCATTATCCGGGCGGGGCGATCGAACTGGTGGCGGTGCTGGTCGGGATCGATGCCGGCACCATCGCCCTCAGCGTGCACGACGCGGTGCACTGGGCGACCGCGGCGGACCTGGCACGGCTCGATCTCGCGCCCGCCGACATCCCCGTCGCCCGCCTGCTGCATGATCGCCTCGATCCCGGCGACTGACACTGTATCGCCGGTTGCCTCGGCGGTCGCCAGCCAGCATGATCCGGCCCCTCGGCAGCGGAGGGGTAACGTCATGCGGGCACATCGGATCGTCGGTATCGCGCTCGCCCTCCCGGCCGGGCTGTCGGCGCAACAGGCGCTGCCCGATGCCGGTACCGCGCAGGGCGACGTGTCGGTCACCATCTACAACGGCGACATCGCGCTGGTGCAGGATATCCGGTCGCTTGACCTGGGCAATGGCCGCATTCGCCAGAGCTTCCCCGACGTCAGCGCGCAGATCCGGCCCGAGACGGTGTCGCTGGCTGTCCCCGACGCCGCGATCGTCGAGCAGAATTTCGACTACGACCTGCTCAGCCCGTCCAGCCTGATGGAAAAGGCGGTGGGCGAGACGATCACCCTGGTCCGCACCAACCCCGCGACCGGCGCGGAGACGCGGGAACGTGCCCGCGTTCTCGCGGTCAACAGCGGCGTCGTCCTCGACATCGGTGGCCGGATAGAGGTGCTGCGCGACGACGGCCTGCCGGTGCGCGCGGTGTTCGACCGGGTGCCCGATTCGCTCCGCGCCCGCCCCACCCTGTCGGTCACCCTCGCCAGCGGCCGCGCGGGAACCCGCCCGGCGCGGCTGTCCTACCTCACCCGCGGGCTCGGCTGGAGCGCCGACTATGTCGCGCTGTTCGACGAGAAGAGCGGCACCGTCGACGTGCAGGGATGGGTGACGCTGCGCAACGGCAGCGGCACCACCTTCACCGCTGCGAAGACGCTGCTGGTCGCCGGCGATGTCGGCAGCGGCAATGAAGACGGCGACTATGGTCCGCGCCCTCGCCGCCCGGTGCAGGTCCGGCCGGGCACCGAGTCGGCGGCGCGCGAGCAGCTTGGCGACTTCTACCTCTATCCGCTCGCCGAGCGGACGACGATCGCCGACAAGCAGACCAAGCAGGTCAGCTTCCTCGATGCGAAGGGCGCCACGGCCAGCTCCGGCTACCGGTTCGAGAACCAGTGGCTGGGCAGCAGCACCGATGCCCTGAGCGCCCAGAGCATCCTGCGTTTCGCCAACAGCGGCGCCGCCGGGCTGGGCGACGCGCTGCCGGCGGGCGTCGTGCGCGTCTATGTCCGCGATGCCCGCGGCCAGCCGCAATTCATTGGCGAGAACCGCATCGAGCATACGCCGCAAGGATCGACGATCGCGCTTCCGACCGGCGACGCCTTCGACGTGAAGGTGCAACCGACCACCGTGTCGCGCACCCGGCTGGGCAGCGAGCGCTGGCGCACCCAGGTCCGCTACCGGCTGACCAACGCACGCGCAAAACCGGTCACCGTGGAACTGGTGCAGGGCGGACTGGGCTGGCCGGACACGCGGATTACCGAGGAAAGCCGGCGGAGCGAACGCCGCGATGCCGGCACCGCGGTGTGGCAGGTGCCCGTGCCGGCGAACGGAGAGGCGGTGGTCACCGCGACATTCGACACGCGCTACTGATGCGCCGGCTGGCGGCGCTCCTGCTGGCCGCATCCTGCGTCGGCGCGCCGGCGGCGGCGCAGGTGCCCTTCGCGACATCTCCCGCGCCTGACCGCATCTCCCTGACCATCTACCGGGCGCCGGCGGCACGCGGCGCGATCGACCTGAACCATTCGGGCGGCTTCGCACTGGTCACCGAGACCCGGCGCGTGCGCGTACCGCGTGGTACCGCCACATTGCGGTTCGAGGGGGTGGCGGAGGGGATCGTCCCGGTCAGTGCGGTGATCGACGGGCTGCCGGGCGGCATCGTCGAGAAGAACCGCGACGCGCGCCTCCTGTCCCCTGCCTCGCTGGTCGACGGCATGCTGGGGCGCCGGGTGACGCTGACCCGCACCGACCGCGCGACCGGCCGCCGGGTCAGCGAGGATGCGACGATCGTCGCCGGCCCGCAGCCCGGCATCGTGCTGAAGACCGCATCGGGGATCGAGGCGCTGCGCTGCTCGGGCCTGCCCGAGCGGCTGTCGTTTTCCGGCATCCCCGCCGGCCTCTCCGCCAGACCCGTGCTCAGCGTCACGACGACCAGCCCGGCCGCGCGCACCGTCACCGTTCGGCTGACCTATCTGGCATCCGGGTTCGACTGGCGGGCGAGCTATGTCGGGACGGTCGACGCGACCGGCCGCTCGCTCGACCTGTTCGCCTGGCTGACGCTGGCGAACGCCAACCCGGAGACGTTCGTCGACGCGGAGGTCGCCGCGGTCGCGGGGCGGCTCAACCGTATCCTGTCGCCGGCGATGCAGGCGGCGGCGTCCCGGCTGTCGCTCTCCTGCTACCCGCTCGGCACCACCACCTCCGACCTGCGCACCGATCGTTTCGAGATGGCCGAGGACATCGTCGTGACCGGCTCGCGCGCCCTCGCGCCCATGGCAGTGGCCATGCCCGCTCCGCCGCCCCCACCACCGCCGCCTCCCCCGCCGCCGCCGCCGCCCGAGGATCTGGGCGACCTGAAGCTCTACCGGGTGCCCGGCCGGGTCACCGTCGCGCCGCGTGGCCAGAAGCAGGTGGCCCTGCTCGCCCGCGCCGCCGTCCCGTTCGATCGCCGCTACCGCCGGCACCTCTATCCGGGGCAGGAGGTGCCGCCGTCCCCGGTCGCGATCACGCTCGTCATGCGCAACCGGAAGGACGCCGGGCTCGGCCTCGCCCTTCCTTCGGGCAGTACCGCCACCTACGCCGCGCGCGACGACGGGGAGCGCCTGCTGCTCGGCCTCGGCGCGCTCGACGACCGGGCGGAGGGGGAGACGTTCCGGATCGCCGCGGGCACCGGCACGCAGGTGCTGGTCGAACAGCACCAGACCGACAGGAACCGGGCGCAGGTCGTCGTCACCAATGCCGGATCGCGGCCCGTCACCGTCGACATACCGATCGGCACCGCCGGGCAGAAGGTGGAGGCCGACGGCGATCCGCTGCCCGTCGTCGACGGCATCCGGACGTGGACGACGACGGTCGCGCCCGCCGGCCGTGCCGGGCTGACCTATCGCTACTGATCCCCGCCGCCCGCGTCAGTGCCGCTGGTAGTACAGATGCGGTCCGACCCGCGCGACCTTGACCAGCGTGTCGCGCCAGTACGGCACGACCCAGTCGGCATGATAATGGGTGGCGCGGCCGACCGCGGCATCGACATGCCCGTTCAGCGCCCGCCGCGCCGTCCGCCGCGCCGCCGCCCAGCCGCTGCGGATCGGGCGACGCCGGAACGATCCGTCGCAGGTGAACGAGAACTGGCATCCCGTGATCCGCGACGACCCCTGATACACGACGCCGCAGATCGTCTTCGGAAAGCCCGGCGCGCGGACGCGGTTCAGCACCACCTGCATCACCGCGGCCTGCTCGCGGCGATCGTCGCCGACCTCGTACAGCGCCGCCGTCGCCAGGCAGTCGACCGCCTGCGCCCGCGCCGCCGGCCCACCCTGGAAACGGAAGCGGGCGGCCCGTATCCGCCGCCGCTCGCGGATCGGCACCCGCGCGTTGGACGCCCGCGCCTGCGCCATGGTCAGCGGCCGCACGACCGTCGCCGGTACGCTGGCGGACCGCCACGGCCCCATCATCCCCGCCACCGCCACGACGAACACGACCACACCCAGCAGCAGCAGCCAGTATTCGGCCGCCCCCGCCCGCTGCCGTCGCCGCTGCCGGGCCGCCGGGATCGATCGTCGCGCCGCCATTGCCGATCGTCAGCGCAGGATCACGGCGCCCGGCATCAGTGCGATCCGGCCACCGACGCACCGATCCCCGTCTCGGAGCGCAGCCGCTGCGCCGCATAGCCGGCCCGGTCCAGCGCCGCGCGCGGTCCCCGGTCGAGCAGCGAGACCAGCCAGATCGTCGCGAACGCCGCCGGCATCGAGAAGATCGCCGGCGAGCTGAACGGATAGATCGCCGCCGCCTGACCGAACACGCCCACCCACACCGCCGGCGACAGGATCGTCAGCACCAGCGCCGTCGACAGTCCGACCGCCGCACCGGCGACCACCCCGCGCGTCGTGCACCCGCTCCACAGCAGCGACATCACCAGCACCGGGAAATTGGCCGACGCCGCCAGCGCGAACGCCAGGCTGACCATGAACGCCACGTTCTGCTTCTCGAACACGATGCCCAGCATGATCGCGATCGCCGCCAGTACCAGCACGGTGATCCGCGACACGCGCAGTTCCGCCGCCTGATCGGCGCGGCCGTGGTGGACGACGCTGGCGAACAGGTCGTGGCTGACCGCGGACGCGCCCGACAGGGTCAGCCCCGCCACCACCGCCAGGATCGTGGCGAACGCCACGGCCGACACGAACCCCAGGAACAGGTCCCCGCCGACGGCGTGCGACAGGTGCATCGCTGCCATGTTCGCGCCCCCGATCAGGCCGCCGGCCGCATCCAGATAGGCGGGGTTGGTGCCGACCAGCACGATCGCGCCGAACCCGATGACGAACGTCAGGAGATAGAAATACGCGATCCACCCCGTCGCCCACAGCACCGACGTGCGCGCCGCCTTCGCGTCCGGCACGGTGAAGAAACGCATCAGGATGTGCGGCAGCCCGGCCGTCCCGAACATCAGCGCCAGGCCCAGCGAGATGGCGGACACCGGATCCTTGATGAACCCGCCCGGCCCCATGATCGCACGCCCCGCCGCCGCGGCCGTCCCCGGATCGGCCCCGCGCGCGGCGGCGATGTCGGTCTTCACCGCCACCGCGCGGGCGAACAGCGCCTCCATCGAGAAGCCGAAGCTCCACAGCACGAACCCGGCGATGAACGTCGCCGCCCCCAGCAGCAGGACCGCCTTCACGATCTGCACCCAGGTCGTCGCCAGCATCCCGCCGAACAGCACGTACAGCGTCATCATCACGCCCACGATCCCGACCGCCACCGGATAGGGCAGGCCGAACAGCAGCCGGATCAGCTGCCCCGCCCCCACCATCTGCGCGATCAGGTAGAAGATGACCACCAGCAGCGTCGACGTCGCCGCGACGACTCGCACCGGCGTCTGTGCGAACCGGAACGAGGCCACGTCGGCGAAGGTGTACCGGCCCAGGTTGCGCAGCCGCTCCGCCATCAGGAACAACAGGATCGGCCAGCCGACCAGGAACCCCACCGAATAGATCAGACCGTCATACCCGTCGGCATAGATCTGCGCGGAGATGCCCAGGAACGAGGCCGCCGACATATAGTCGCCGGCGATCGCCAGCCCGTTCTGGAACCCGCTGATCCCGCCGCCGGCGGCATAGAAGTCGGTCGTCGACACCGTCCGCCGCGCCGCCCAGCGGGTGATGCCCAGCGTCAGCACCACGAACGCGGCGAACATCGCGATGGCGGGCCAGCCCACGCCGTTCACAGGCCGTACTCCCGCAGCAGCACCGCCATCTCGTGGTCGTAGACCCGGTTCGCCTGCCGCACGTACAGTCCGGTCTGCACGATCGCGACGACGATGACGCCCAGCCCCACCGGCATCCCGATCGACGTCGCACCGCCCGCCAGCGGCTGCGCCAGCCAGGTCTTGGCGAACGCGACCAGCAGGATGAAGCAGAAATACACCGCCACCATGATGCCGGCCAGCGTCCAGCCCAGCATGGATCGCCGCCGCACCAGCGCCCGGTACCTCGGATCTGCCGCCAGTCCGTCCAGCGCCGCCTGCGTCATCCTCTGTCCTCCCCCGCCGCTCCCGACCCCCGCGTCCCCGGCCGGCCGCACCGTAGGAGCAGTACAGGGCGCGGCCCAGCAGTTTCGTCGCGCGAAGGCGATGCAATCCGCGCGGCCGTCGCCTATCATGCGGCATGGATCAGCAGGATCGGGTGCGCCGCGTCGTCGTTCTGGGCGGAGGAACCGCGGGCTGGATGACCGCGGCGGCGCTGTCGCGCAGCTTCGGCGCCGCCGTGTCGATCACGCTGCTGGAATCCGAGGAGATCGGCACCGTCGGCGTCGGCGAGGCGACGATCCCGACGATCCACTGGTTCAACGATCTGATCGGGCTGGACGAGGCGGCGTTCCTCTGCGCGACGAAGGCCACGTTCAAGCTGGGGATCGAGTTCGTCGGCTGGACCGCGCCCGGTCACCGCTACTTCCACCCCTTCGGCCAGTACGGCGCGACGGTCCCCGGCGTCGCCTTCCATCACCGCTGGCTGAAGGCGCAGGCGGAGGGGCTCGACCTGCCCCTGTCGGCGCTGTCGCTGGCCACCGCGCTCGCCGGCCAGGGGCGCTTCGCCAAACCGAGCGGCGACGCACGCTCGATCCTGTCGACGCTCGGCTACGCCTATCACTTCGACGCCGGCCTCTATGCGGCCTACTTGCGCGGCCTGGCCGAGGCGCAGGGCGTCCGGCGGGTCGAGGGGAAGCTGCGCACGGTGGAACACGATGCCGCCACCGGCTTCGTCACCGCGCTGGTCACCGAGCGGGGGGAGCAGCTGGCCGGCGACCTGTTCATCGACTGCTCGGGCTTCCGCGCGCTCCTGATCGACGGTGCGATGGGCGTCCCGTTCGAGGACTGGTCGCACTGGCTGCCCTGCGACCGCGCCGTCGCCGTGCCCTGCGCCCGCACCGCCGCCACTACTCCCTATACCCGCTCCACCGCCCGCGCCGCCGGCTGGCAGTGGCGCATCCCCCTCCAGCACCGCACCGGCAACGGCTATGTCTACGCCGCCGCGCATTGCAGCGACGACGAGGCGACAGCGACGCTGCTCGCGCATCTGGACGGAGAGGCGCTGGCCGAACCGCGCACGCTGCGCTTCACGGCGGGCACCCGCCGGCGGCCTTGGACGCGCAACGTCGTGGCGATCGGCCTGTCCTCGGGCTTTCTCGAGCCGCTGGAATCGACCAGCATCCACCTGATCCAGAGCGGTATCGCGAAACTGCTGGCCCTGTTCCCCGACCGGCACTGCGACCCCGCGCTGGCCGGGCGGTTCAACCGGCTGTTCTGCCGCGACATGGACGGGATCAAGGATTTCCTGATCCTGCATTACCATGCGACCAGCGGCCGGCCGGAACCACTCTGGCGCCATTGCCGGACGATGCCGCTGCCCGATACGCTGGTCGCGCGCGAGGAACAGTATCGTCGCTCGGGCCGGCTGATCCTCGATCCGGAGGAGCTGTTCCGCGAAGCGAGCTGGCTCGCCGTCCTGAACGGGCAGGGCATCACGGCGAACGGCTACAACCCGCTCGCCGATGCCCTCGATGCGGCCACCGTCCACGCGCAGGTGCGCCAGTTCGCCGACGTCGTCGCGCGCGCGGTCCCCACCCTGCCCGATCACGACGCCGCGCTGGCCGCGATCGTCGGGGCGGCGGCATGATCCGCGCGTCGATCGCCGCCCGCCGGATCGGCGCGGAGGGTCAGCCGATCGCGATCGTCGACGGCTTCCACCCCGATCCGGACGCCCTGCGCGCCCACGCCGCCGGCAGCGCGTTTGAGGCCGGGCTGAACCACTATCCCGGCATCCGCGCCGCCCTGCCCGACGACTATTTCGCGCAGGTCAGGCCGGCGCTCACCGCCAGCCTGGCGGGCGTCTTCGACCATGCGGGCGGCATCGCGCTGATCGATGCCAGCTACTCGATCGTCACCACCCCGCCCGACCGGCTGTCGGTGCCCCAGCGCCTGCCGCATATGGATGCCGTCGACATGGGCCGGATCGCGCTGGTCCATTACCTCAGCCCCGACGATCCCGACGGCACCGCCTTCTACCGGCATCGATCGACCGGGTTCGAGACGATCGATCAGGGCCGCGCGCCCATCTATCTCGGCCAGCTGAATGCCGAGCTGCGCCATGGCGGCGAGCCGGATCGCGCCTATGTCGCCGCCTCCACCCCGCTGTTCGAACGGATCGCCCATGTCGAGGCACGCTACAACCGCGCCGTCCTCTATCGCAGCGCGCTGCTCCACAGCGGCGCCGTCGCCGCCGACGCGATCCTCAGCGACGATCCGGCGACCGGCCGGCTGACCGTCACCGCTTTCCTGTCGCTGGCGTAGCGCGCCGGGGCGGCTGCACGGCGAGGTAGACGGTGCTCCACAACTGGGCGGCGTTCGATTCGTCGACGTCCTGCTTGCCCGCCCCGAACGCGACCACCCTGTACCGGCCGCCCTCGAACGCCCACGACCACAGCTCCGAACTCTGCGTCGCGCGGGTCGCCTGTATCGCCCGCCACAACCGGTCCTGTGCCCCGGTCAGGATCGCGCGGGTCGACGCCGGCAGGTCGCGTCGGGACAGCTGCCGCTCCAGCCCGGCGGCGAACAGCGCCTGTTGCCACGACCACACGACCGCGCCGTGGTACGCGGCGGGCGTGAACCGGCCCTGCGTCGCCGCGTCCGCCTGCGCCGCGTTGGCGACCAGCAGGCCGATGTCGGTCATCAACCCCGCCGGGAACGGCCGCATCGCGGCGGTGACATAGGTCTCCAGGTCGCTGGCCGGCGGGTTCGCGAACATCAGGGCGAACCCCTCGTCCGAATTGACGATCGGCACCGCGCGCCCGCGCTCGTCCAGCGCGATCGCGTGGAAGACCAGCGGCGATGTGCCGAGCGACCCGATCGCCGGTGCATCGGGGATGCCGAGTGTCCGGGCATAGGCGCGGACCTTCGGCATCGCCTCGCTCGCGGGGATGGCGACGCGGAACAGCCCCGGCGCCCGCTCGCGCCACGATCGCGCCATCGCTTCCGCCCCGGCCAGTGCCGTCCGGTCATCGGCCTTCAGATAGGGGTCGAGCAATCCCGCCCGCATCATCCGCGCCGCCGCCTCAAGTGCGGCCGGCACGAACACCGCATTGACGTCGTATGCGTATTTGCCGCGTCCCAGCCCTTCCTCGCTGTCGCGCCACTGGCCGGTCATCCGCCCCGGCTTCAGCGCGATCAGCCGGTCGACCGCTGGCGTCCGGGCGAACGGCACGGCGTGCGCGATCACGAACCGCAGGTTGCGGACCAGCGCCGCCCCGGCCGTCTCGACCCGGCCGGGCACACCCTCGCTGGTCATCGACCCGGCCAGGAACCGTGCCGCGCCGGGCTTGTCCGCATGGTCCAGCAGATACGCGGCGGCGACCGGCGCCAGCATGTAATCGTCGTCGATCATCGCGTAATCCAGCACGGCGGCGTCGCCGCTCCCGCCATGCTGGCGCCGGTCGACGACCGCAAACTCGCCGATCCCCTCCTCGTGCGCGACGTCGCCGTCGCGATCCAGCCGCGCCAGCACCGATCCCAGCCCCGCCTCGATCGCCTGCGGCCGCAGCGCGGGCATCAGCAGCCGCAGCGACATCAACGTGTCCCGCCCGAAATAGGTCTGGAACCGCCACGATCCCGCCAGGAACTTCTCGCGATAGCTCAGGAAGCGCAGCGCGTTGCGCGCACCCGGATCGGCCGCCGCCTTGTCGTTCAGCAGCTCCGACGGCGCCAGCCCGGTCAGCGGCGTCTCGCCGCTCGATGCGGTGATCTCCAGCCGGATCGGCCGGCCGCCGTCGGCGACGATGCCACCGTCCCGGATGCGCCCGTTCAGCACACGGACCTGCAACAGGTAACCGGGCGCCCCGTCCAGCCGCGCCCGGCTCCAGCGGATCGTGTCGCTGCCGATCACCGGATCGACCGCGACCTCCGGGGGAAAGCGCCCGACCGATTGATAGTCGCGCAGGAAACGGACGCTGGACAGCACCGCCTGCCTGATGCGCAGCCCGGGGGCGGCGATGCTGGCGATGCCGACGATCGCCGGCTGCGGTCCCTTCGCGCCGTCCACCGTGGCGGGACGCGGCGGCTGTTCCAGCGTCCAGGTGGCGGGGCGGGCCAGCGGCTCGAACCACAGGCCGACACCGCTGTTGCCGGCGGGGAACGCCACCAGGATGCGCGGGTCGGTGCCATTGCGCAGCAGCAGGTGCGCCGCCACCCGCCCGTCGCGGACGAACGCGTTCAGGTTCTGCCCCTCGGTCACCTGATAGGCGAGTTCCGGCGCGGCGCGGCCCTGCTGCGCATCGGCGATGCCCATGCCCGCCAGTCCGATCGCCGCCGCCATCGCGCCGCCCGGCAGCAGCCGTGCCATGCCCGTCATCTCAACCCTTCCCTCGACACGCAGGGCGGCGCCCCGTTTCCCGCTAGAACCGGAACGTCAGCGATCCGCCATAGGTCGGGCCGACGATGCCGCGCGCATAGAAGAACCCGTCGGTCACCGCCTGCGTCTGTCCCTGCCGCGGATTGCCCTCGGTCAGGCCGACGACGTTGAAGATGTTCTCCGCGTTCAGGCTCAGCTGCAACTGCTGCGTCAGGTTCAGGTTCACGCCGACGCTGGTCACGCCGTAGCTGGGCAGCGCCACGCCGTTGCCCGCATCGGCATAGATCCGGCCGACATATTTGTACCGGCCATAGATGTCGCCCAGCCCGTTCGGCAGCTGGATCGCCGGGGTGACCGTCCACAGCCGCGCCGGCGTCCGCTCGGGCCGGTTGCCCTCGTACGTGGTCTGCGCGACCCCGTCGATCTCCAGGTTCTCCAGCTTCGGATCCTGGAACACGCCCTGGAAATCAACCGAGAACCAGCGGACCGGCCGGACCGCCACGTCGACCTCGATGCCCTTGGTGCGCAGGTCGGCGTTGATGTTCTGCTGCTGGGTCGGGTTCTCCGGATTGGCGAAGTTGTAGTTCTGGTTGTCGAAATTGGTGCGGAACACCGTCACCGATCCGCTGAACAGCCGCCCGTACTGGTACCGGACACCGGCCTCGTACAGCTTGATCGTGGTGATGGGATCGACGTTGTTGGTCTGGAACCCGTCGGCGTAGCGGCCATAGATCGACAGGTTGGGGGTGAACAGGAAATTGGCGCCCACCGTCCAGGCGATCTTGTCCTGCTTCAGGTCGCGGCGGGCATATTGCCCGGCGAAGGTCGATCCCACCGTCGGCACGATCCCGCCCTGTCCCACCGGCACCAGCTGCTGGAACGTCGCCGGATTGGCGCTGACCTGCACGATCCGGCGCGCCGGGTCGCTGGCGGCGGCGTCCAGCCCGTCCAGCGCGGTCGCGTCGTCCTGCTCCCAGCGGATGCCGCCGTCGATGCGCAGGTGATCGCCGAACGCGATCTCGTCATTGGCGTACAGCGACACCGTCTCGTCCTTGCGGACGCGGATGCCGTTGCCCCAGTCGCCATACGACACCAGCCCGTTGTCGGTCAGCGACCCGATGACGTTGTTGCTCGCGCCCAGTGCGACGATGTCATAGATGTCGCTGTTGTTCTTCACGTCGTTGACGACGCTGGCGGTCGCCGACTGGTCCTGGCTGCGCTTGACGTTGTAGTACATGCCGCCGACCGTCAGCGAGTTCTTCACCGCCCCGCTCTCGAATTCCCAGCGGCCGCCGACGTTCACGCCCAGGTCGCGCGCGTCGACCAGATCGTGGTTCAGCGTCGTGCGCTGCAGGAACCCGTTGCCGTTCAGCGCCGCCAGCTCCGCGGTCTGGTTCGCCCCGATCACCGTGCCGGTGCGGATGTTGCGGATGCCGAACCGGGTCGCGGTCGGGAACACCGCCTGCCCGGCGGTCAGCAGCCCCGCGATCGGCGAGTTGGCGCCTGGCGTCAGGTACGTCGCCGCGCTGGCCAGCCCGGCATTGCCCGTGCCCGATCCGGGGAACAGCCCGTTGAAGTCGTACTTGTAATCGATGTAGCGCGACTTCGCGAACAGGCTGATCGTGTCCGACACCGGCACGTCCACGTCGATCCGCCCTTGCGTGTAGACCGACCGGATGCCGTCGCGGTAGCGGAAGGTGCGATAGCCGTTGGGCTGGAGATAGGTCGACACCGGCACCCGGATCGCCGAGAACGCGTCGCCGCCGATATTGTCGCGCTGGATGTTGAAGCCGCTGATGCTGTCCGGCTCGCCGTCGTTGAAGCGGTACGGCGATGACGCATAATACGCCGTCTCGATATCGCCCCGCCGGCCCGACACGCGCACCGACCCGCCGTTCGGAAAGCGGTATTCCAGCGATCCCTTGATCCGGTAACCGGCGTAATCGAACGGGTTCTTGCGCACGCCCGGGCTGCTCTGGACATAGCCGCCGAAATTGAACGCCAGGTTCTCGGCCAGCGGTGCCGAGTAATAGAAGTCGGCCCGCTTCTGCCCGAAACTATATCCGGTCAGCCGCACCGCACCCTCGAACTCCTTGAAGTTCGGCCGCTTGGAGATGAAGTTGATCGTCGCGCCGGCGCCGTTCACGGTCAGCACGCCCGACGATCCGCCCTTCACCGCCTCCAGCCGGTCGATGGTCAGGTCCTGCTGGAAGAAGAAGTCGGCACCGCCGCCGCCGTACAGGATCGGCATGCCGTCCTCTTCCAGCTGCACGAACCGCTGCCCGCCGCCCTGAAGCCCACGGACCGAGTAGTTGTTCGACGCCTCGCCCGCGGTCGCCTCGACGAAGATGCCGGGCACCAGCTCCAGCATGTCGGCGGTCGATCGCGGCGCACGCCGGTCGATATCCTCGCGCGTGGCATAGGTGATGTCGGCCGACGAGGTGATCAGCGGGCGATCGCGCGTGGTCTGGCCGGTGACGACGATGTCCTGCAGGTCGTCGGCGCTCTCGCCGGCAGGGGCGGCGTCGGGCGTCGCGGCCTGCGTCGTCGGCTGGTCGCCGGGCACCGTCTGCGCGAAAGCGGTCGCCGGCAGCAGCGCCGCACCGGCCAGCAGCGCGGCACGCACACCGCAGCGGTTCATGGTCGACATGCCGTCTCTTCCTCTCCGATTTTTGCTGCCGTTCGCCGACGGCTGCTAATTGGCTAGACCTGCCCCAGAACGACTGCAACACACCGTCTGCAAACGGTTTCACATCCTCTGTTAACTGTGGCGGCGGAGCAACAAGGTACAATGGTACGAATCTACCAACGTCGCGAAGTGCTAAGGGGCGCTGCCCTGGCCGTGATCGCCTCGACCGTCGCCGGCGCCGCCGACGCCGCTCCTTCCGCCCGCATCGCCGCCCTGCTGGCGCGGATGACGCTGGCGGAGAAGGTGGGGCAGCTCAGTTGCTTCAACGACGAGATCCGCCCCGTCGGCGCGGTGTTCAACCCCGTCGTCGATCCGCGCGGCCGCACCGCGATGCTGGCCGACATCCGCGCCGGGCGCATCGGCATGCTCTTCAACGGTTACGGCGTCGCCGGCGGCCGCCTTGCGCAGGAGGCGGCGCTCGCCAGCCGGCTGGCCATCCCGCTGGTCTTCGCCGCCGACGTCATCCACGGCTGCCGCACGATCTTCCCCATCCCCCTCGCCGAGGCCGCCGCCTTCGACCCCGCCCTGTCGGAACGCGCGGCCCGCGCCGTCGCGCGCGAGACCAGCGCGGGTGGCATCCACTGGACCTTCGCCCCCGTCGTCGACGTCGCCCGCGACCAGCGCTGGGGCCGCGTGGCCGAGGGGGCGGGCGAGGATGTGCTGCTGAACCGCCTGCTCGCCGCCGCGCGCGTCCGCGGGTTCCAGGGGGACGACCTGCGCCGCGCGGACGCCCTGCTGGCGACGCCCAAGCACTTCGCCGGTTACGCCGCGGTGCGCGGCGGCATGGAATATGCCGCGGTGGACATGAGCGAGGCGGAACTGCGCGAGACGTTCCTGCCGCCGTTCGCCGCGGCCTTCGCGGCGGGTGCCGGCGCGACGATCGCCTCGTTCACCGATTTCGGCGGCGTGCCGGTCACCGCCAACCGCCATCTGTTAACCGACATGCTGCGCGGCGAGCTGGGCTTCGCCGGCGTCTGCGTCTCCGACTATGATGCCGATCGCGAGCTGATCCCCCACGGCGTCGCCGCGGACGAGGCGGATGCGGCACGGCTCGCCATCCTCGCCGGGATCGACATGTCGATGCAGAGCGGCCTCTACCTGCGCCACCTGCCTGCCCTGGTCGATGGCGGGCAGGTGCCCGTCGCCGCGGTCGATCGCGCCGTGCTGCGGGTCCTGGCGCTGAAGGAAGCGCTCGGCCTGTTCGACGATCCGTTCCGCTCGCTCGACCCTCGGATCGAGAAGCGCGCGACCGCGTCGGCGGCGATCCGCGCCACCGCACGCGAAGTGGCGACCCGCTCGATCGTCCTGCTGCGCAACGAGGGGGACTTGCTGCCCCTGCCCCGGTCCGGCCGGCGCCTCGCGCTGATCGGCCCGTTCGGTACGGATCGCAGCCAGCTGAACGGGCCATGGTCGTTCGCTGGCGATCCGCACACCGGGATCGATCTCGCCACCGGGCTGCGCGCCGCCCTGGCCGATCCCGCGCTGCTGGCGGTCGAGCCGGGCAGCGGCATCACCGATCCGCTGCCCGGCGGGATCGATCGCGCGGTCGCCGCCGCCCGCGCCGCCGACATCGTCCTCCTCGCCATCGGCGAGGGCGCCGACATGTCGGGAGAGGGCAACAGCCGCGTCGCCATCACCGTCCCTCCCGCGCAACAGGCGCTGGCGGAGGCGGTCGCGGCGACGGGGACGCCGGTCGTCGTCATCCTCCGCCACGGCCGCGCCCTCGCGCTGGAGGGGGCGGTGGGCGCCGCGCCGGCGCTGCTGGCGACGTGGTTCCTGGGCGAACAGACCGGCCATGCCGTCGCCGACATCCTGTTCGGCCGGGTGGAGCCGACCGGGCGGCTGCCGGTCAGCTTCCCCTTCGCCACCGGGCAACAGCCATGGTCCTACGACCACCGCGCCACCGGCCGTCCCGCGCCGGACGCCGATCCGCTGGCACCGGGGCGCAGCCACTGGCGCGACGCCCCCGATCGCGCGCTCTACCCGTTCGGCTCGGGGATCGGCTACACCCGCTTCGCGCTGTCGGACCTGATCGTGCCCGCCACCGTCGCGGCCGGTGCCGCGGTGCCGGTCACCGTCACCGTGCGCAACGTCGGCGCCCGCACCGGCACCGCGTTCGTCCGCCTCGACCTGCACGACCGGGTCGCCAGCCGCACCCGCCCGGTCCGCCAGATGAAGGCGTTCGCGCGGGTCCCGCTGGCGCCGGGCCGATCCTCGACGGTCAGGCTGACGATCGACCATGCCGATCTGGCGCTCGTCGCCGCCGACGGCCGCTGGCGGATCGAACCGGGGCAGTTCGACGTCGCCGTTTCCGCCGGCGACGACGCCGTGCTCACCGGATCCTTCGCCGTGTGACGCCTGACGGCACCGCCCGCTCGGTCGCCCGCCGGCGACGTGCAGGGGGCGACGTGCAGGGAACGCCTTGCTCAACCCGACGGCGGCGGTACGGTGGCGGCATGTTCACCCGGCGACAGCTCATCGGCACCTCCCTCTCTCTCGCGGCCTGCAGCGCGTTGCCCTCTGCGGCGATGGCGGCGGGCCGGCTCAGGCAGTCCGCGTCGCGCTGGTGCTACGAGAAGATCCCGCTCGACGATCTCTGCGCCTTTGCCGCGCGGATCGGCATGCAGGGCATCGATCTGCTGAACCCGGTCGATTACGACGTGCCCCGCCGCCACGGCCTCGTCTGCACGATGGGCTACGCCGCCGGCGACACGATGACGATCGCCAACGGCCTGAACCGGCGGGAAAATCACGCTGCGATCGAGCAGGCGTTCCGCACCGGCATTCCCCGCGCGGCGAAATCGGGCGTGCCGAACGTCATCGCCTTTTCGGGCAACCGCCGCGGCCTGTCCGACGAACAGGGCGCCGCCAATACCGTCGCTGGCCTCAACCGGGTCAAGCGGATCGCCGAGGACAACGGCGTCACCATCTGCGTCGAACTGCTCAACAGCCGGCGCGACCATCCCGACTATATGGCCGATCACAGCGCCTGGGGCGTGCGGGTGATGAAGGAAGTCGATTCGCCGCGGGTGAAGCTGCTCTACGACATCTACCATATGCAGATCATGGAGGGCGACCTGATCGATACGATCAGGAAGGACATGCCCTGGATCGGCCATTTCCACACCGGCGGCGTGCCCGGCCGCAACGATCTCGACGAGACGCAGGAGGTCAACTGGCACGCCGTCGCCGCGGCGATCGCCGACAGCGGGTTCAAGGGCTATTTCGCGCACGAATTCGTGCCGAAGGGCGATCCGTTGCCGGCGCTGGAAAGGGCGGTCCGCACCTGCACCGTCTGACCGGTATGTGACGGGGGGACGCCGGCCATCGATCGGGGCTCGATCCACCCGGTCCGGCACACCACCGCGTCGCCAGCCCGGCGAGAGCGTGCCCCGCTTTCCCAACCGGCACATCGGTGCCAGCGGCTAGATTGGATTTCGATCAGGTCTGGTCGACAGCATCGTCACCCCGGACTTGATCCGGGGTCCCGCTTGTCCCGCGTCCAGCGCGATCCCGGATCAAGTCCGGGATGACGACTGTATAAAGCTGATCGACAGCGACCCCAGGCGCCTACCGCCTTCGGCAATCGAGATTTCGCCGTACCGGATCGTCGTCCGTTCCGGCAGTCGCGGCAGCGGCGGGGCATTCGGGTTGCCGACGATCCCACACGTTCCCGGCATCCGCCAGACGCGCGACGCTGCCGTCCGCGAACTGGATGGTCAGTGTCCGATCCGTCATCCACCAGCGTTGCGCGGTCTCCATCAGCGTCCAGAACGTCGCACCCCGTGCACCTGTCGCATCGTCGAGGCAGCCTGCTGCCGTCATGATCGTCGGCTTGGTCCGGTCGTGAGCGAAATGGCCCTGCCGCCTCGGCATATCCTCATACCAGGTGATCGCATGGCTGCTGATCGAGTTGCAGTGGATCTCGCCCGCGACGCTATGGTCGACCACGAATTCGAAGATCGCCGCCTCCGGCTCGTGCCGCGGCACGACACGATCCTGCAGGCGCCGCAACACCCAGCTCCGCTGGGTCAGCGGGTCGCGTCCGGGCTCGCCACCCCTGAAGACTTCGGCCGGACATCCACCCAGCAGGACGCCGCACATCACCGGCAACAACCAGCATCGCAGATGGCGCGCCACCGCGTCGATCATCGCTGCTCCACCCTCCGCATTGCAATGCCGGGTCCCCGGCACCGATGGCAATGCTACTCTCCCCGCAAACGCTCGCCTATCCGTACATCCACGCAGTGGCTTCGTTGATCCCGGTGCCTGTCCTACACCGGCCCCGTCGCGGTATGACGGGCACATGCTCCGCGACCGCCACCATCCCGGCCGACCCGATGTTTCGACAGTGATGCTGTCGCAGTGGGCGGACATGGTCGCGCGTGCCGCCGCGGCGTGCGCAATCGTTGCGGAACAACGGCTTGCCGCCCGCTGGCCGGTGCGCGGCGTCGCCCGGCGGCCTCACGCCCGATCGCTCGCAACCCGCAACTTCCTCAACATTCGCGCCGCCCGGTCCCTCCTGCCGCCGGAACCCGAACGGTTCGCCAGCGTAATGACGCGAGCAGGGACGGGCGATCGGGGGCCCGGGGGAGGGACCGTGTCCGTACTACCATGGCTGGCCGCAGCGGCGGCGATGCTCGCGGCACCGGCCGTCGCGCAACAGCAGACGCCGACGCCGGGCCAGGCCTCGCCCGCCGATCCGCAGGGCGACACGCAGAGCCAGCCCGCGACCGGCGCCGGCGACGCGCCCGCGCCGGAGGAGCCGAACCCGTCGGCGCTCACCGCCGACACGCGTCGCCCGCCGCCCCCGGGTCTGATCGGCGACTGGCTGGCGATCCGTACCCGTCTGGCGAAGCGGGGGATCGGCCTGACCGCGCGCTACGCCTCCGAAAGCGCCTACAACTTCACCGGCGGCGACCGGCAGCTGTTCCGCGAGACCGGGCAGCTCGATGCCGGCGTGCTCCTCGATCTCGACAAGGTCATCGGGCTGAAGGGCGGCGCCTTCCAGGGCACCCTCACCTTCCGCCGCGGCCGCGACCTGACCACCGACGCCGGGCTCGGCGTCCTCCAGCAGGTGCAGGAGGTCTATGGCCGCGGCCAGACGCTGCGCGTTACCCAGCTCTGGTACGAACAGGTGCTGGCGGAAAAGCTGGAGGTGAAGCTGGGGCTGACCAACCCCGGCGAGGACTTCGCCGCCTTCTCGTGCCAGTTCATGAACCTCAGCTTCTGCGGGTCGCCGCCGGGCAACCTCGCCGGCGACTATTGGTACAACTGGCCGGTCAGCCAGCTGGGCGCGCGGTTGCGGGTCGCGATCGACGACACGCACTACGTCACCGGCGCGGTCTACCAGATCAACCCGCGCAACCTGCGCGACCGCTTCTTCGTCGCCCATGTCGACGGCGGCACCGGCGTGCTGGTGCCCGTCGAGGCGGGATGGACGCGCAAGGACGCTGCGGGCCGTGTCGGCACCTACAAGGCCGGCGGCTGGATCGGCACCGCCGACGGTGACGACGTGTTCCTCGACGTGAACCGCCGGCCCGCGGCGGTGACCGGACTGGCGCCGCTCCGCCGGTCGTCGCGCTACGGCGTCTACGTCAACGTCGAACAGCAGTTGACCGGGCGCAGCCGCGACGGCGCGGCGGTCAGCGGGCTGTCCGTTTTCGCCAACGTGACCCAGACCGATCGCCGCACCAGCGTCACCGACAACCAGATCGCCGTCGGCCTGTTCTATCGCGGTCTCTATCCCCGGTTGCGCGGCGAGGTGCTGGGGATCGCCCTTGCCCGCACCAACGTCAACGGCCGCGTCGCCCGCGCCCAGCGGCTGGACCCGGCCGGACCGCCCGTGCAAGGCTCGGCGGAATATGCAGCCGAGGTCTATTACTCGATCCAGCCGCTGGAGGGGCTGGAGCTGCGCCCCAACATCCAGTGGATCCACCAGCCCGGCGGCGTCCGCGGCGCCGACGATGTCGGGGTCGTCGGGCTGAAGGCGGCGGTGACGCTGTAGCCGGGTTCAGTCGTGGTTCAACGCGGCGGCCCGATGGCGCCGTCCCAAGGAGAAGTCGATGTTCCGCTACCTGCCGCTCGCGGCGATCACCGTCCTGGCCGCCCCGGCCACCGCGCAGAGCGGCGACCTCGCCGCCGTTCAGCGCCACCTCCAGGCCGTGACCACGCTGGTCGCCGACTTCTCGCAGACCGACCGCAACGGCCAGGTGCTGACGGGTACGCTGACCTGGAAACAACCGGGCAACATCCGTTTCCAGTACCAGAAGGGCGTGCCGCTGCTGATCGTGGCAGAGGGCGGGGCCCTCACCTTCGTCGACTATTCGGTCAAGCAGGTGCAGCGCTGGCCGATCCGCAACTCGCCGCTGGGCGTCCTGCTCGATCCCACGCGCGATCTGTCGCGGTTCGCGAAGGTGGTGCCGGGCGACGCCGGCGACCGGCTGGTGTCGGTGGAGGCGACCGATCCCAAACATCCGGAGATCGGCCGCATCACGCTGGTGTTCGCCCGCCAGCCGGGCGCGCCGGGCGGGCTGGCGCTGCAGGGCTGGGTCGCGCTCGACAGCCAGAACAACCGGACGACGATCCGCCTGTCCGACCAGCGGTACGGTGCGCCGGTGGCATCGAACGCGTTTCGCTGGGTCGATCCGCGGCGAACCGCCGGTCGCAAATAGATTTTTCATTCATGCGGGCGACAGGTTGGCACGGCTATTGAAGACCTCGCGGATGTGGGGCGTCCGGGATTTCCCCCCTGTTGCCCGGACAATGACCTGCTTCCCGCCTGCGTGACGAACGCTAGGTCGGCCCTCGCTCCATGCCCCCGGAGCGGGGGCCTTTCCTTTGACAAGGCCCGCCTTGTCCCCCCGGCCGCGCCGGTTTAACCGGAACTCCGTGAAGATCGTCTCCTGGAACATCAACTCGGTGCGCTTCCGCATCGACATCGTCGAACGCTTCCTGCGCGACGTCGCGCCCGACATCCTGTGCCTTCAGGAAACCAAGGTCCTCGACCAGGATTTCCCCCACGCTCCCTTCAAGGCATTGGGATACCGGCATGTCCTGATCCACGGGCAGAAGATGCACCACGGCGTCGCCATCGTCAGCCGCGTACCCGTGGTGGAGGACGACCGCCTCGACTGGCAGGCCAACCGCGAGGCCCGCCACCTCGGCGTCCGCCTGCCCAACGGCGTACGGCTCGAGAATGTCTACGTCCCCGCCGGCGGCGACGTGCCGGACCGGGATGTGAACCCCAAGTTCGGCCAGAAGCTGGATTTCATCGAGCGGATGACCCGATGGTCCGAAACGCTGGCCTCCCCCACCCTGCTGGTCGGCGACTTCAACATCGCACCCCTGCCCGAGGATGTGTGGAGCCACAAGCAACTGCTCGACGTGGTCAGCCACACGCCGATCGAGGTCGAGGCTTTGGGGCGACTGCAGGCGGCAGCGGACTGGGTCGATCTGGGGCGGCATTTCCATCCTGCGCCGGCGCGGCTGCACACCTGGTGGAGCTACCGCGCCAAGGATTGGGCCGCGTCGGACCGGGGTCGGCGGCTGGATCATATGTGGGGGACGCGCGACGTGGCGGCGCAGGCGACCCGGCACACCGTGTTCGAGCATTGCCGCAGCTGGCTGAAGCCGTCGGACCACATCCCGATCATGACCGAGTTCGCCTGGTGAGCGGCGCCCGCGACGTGGCGCGCGCGATCGACGCGCTGCGCCGCGGCTGGCCGATCGCGATCCGGGCGCCGGGCGAGGATCCGCTGGTGCTGCTGGCGGTGGAGACGGCCGATCCACGATCGCTCGACACGTTCGCGCCGGCAGGTGCGTATCCGGTGCTGATCTCCAGCGGGCGGGCGGCGACGTTGAAGCTGACCAACCAGCTGGCCGCGGCGGACCCCGATCTGCCGGTCGTGATCGAGCCCGCACCCTGGCTGGACTTCGACACCGCGGTGGCGCTCGCCGATCCGGCGCTGGACCTGGCGACACCGCTGAAGGGGCCGTTCCGGACCGCGGAGGTCGATCGCCCCGCCGCGTCGCTGGCGGCACTGCGGCTGGCGCGGATCGCGGGGTTGTTGCCGGCCTTCTTCATCGACGGGATCGATCCCGAGGTGACGATCGAGCCGGGTGCGATCGACCGGCATCAGGATGCCGGCGGGCTGAGGATCGCGACGCGGGCGCGATTGCCGGTGGATGGGGCGGAAGACGCGGAGATCATTGCCTTTCGCGCCCCCGATGCGGCGGACGAGCATGTCGCGTTGCTGATCGGCCAGCCGGACGGCCGGGCACCGCTGGTACGGCTGCACAGCGAGTGCCTGACCGGCGACGTGCTGGGCAGCCTGAAGTGCGATTGCGGGCCGCAGCTGCGCGCGGCGATCGCGGCCATCCGGGCGCACGGCTGGGGTATCCTGTTGTATTTGCGGCAGGAAGGGCGCGGGATCGGACTGGTCAACAAGCTGCGCGCGTACCGGTTGCAGGATCAGGGTTTCGACACGGTCGACGCCAACACGCGGCTGGGCTTCGCCGTCGACGCCCGCGATTTCGGCGTGGCGGCGCGGATGCTGGACCTGATGGGCCAGCGGCAGGTCCGGCTGCTCACCAACAATCCGGCCAAGGTCGCGGGGCTGGAAGCCGCCGGGATCGCAGTGGTCGAGCGGGTGCCCCATGCCCTGCCCGCGAACCCGCACAACGAACGATATCTGGCGACGAAGCGAGACCGGACCGGGCACCAGCTATAGGCGGGCCGGGGCGGAAGGTAAGGCTAAGGTAAGGCGAAACGCAGCGAGAGCGGCATGGCGACCGGCCCGCGACCCACCTCGCAACGGGCCCCCGACGCAGCCGGATCGACGATGGCTGACGATGATGCGAACGCCGGGCATCGTGCGGCTTTACCCGACCTAGCCCCGTGTAGGACAGCCGGTCAGGCGGCAGTGGCGGTGGCCCAGGCGGCGGCGATCTCGGCAAGATTGTCGGCGGCGATGCGGAACGGGGCGGGATCGGTACCGATCGAGGCATCGACGATCGTGCGCCGGGCGCCGGCATAGATGCGCGACAGCGTCTTCGACAGCTCGCCGCCCTGATCATAGTCGAGCCCGGATTCGAGCGCGAAGAGGATCGCGGTGGCGCGGGTCACGCGCTCGCTCTTGACGCGGTAATTGCCGTGTTCCGCCGCGGACGCGGCCGCGCGCAACGCCGCCAGCAGCTCGGTATAGAGCAGCTGGACCAGCTTGGGGCCGCTCGCCGCCTGGCTGGTACGGCCGGCGGCGTCGATCTCGCGATAGGTCGCCCAGGGATCGCGGAGGAGGGTGGATGCGTAGGCCATCAATTGTCGCTCTGGTTCCAGGCCTTGATTTGCTGTTCGAGGAAGGTCTGCGACGCCTTGTAGGCGGCGACGCGGGCATCCATCGCGGCATATTGCTGGGTCAGCCGGTTGGTCATGGCCGTTGCCGCATCGCTCACCTTGGTCTTCTGTTCGGCGATGGTCGTGCTCGTCTTCGTATAGCGGGCGGTGGCGGCGTCGAGACCGAAGGTCTTGTCGGTCGCCTTGGCCGCGATGCCTGACAAAACTTCCGTCAGGCCGCCCTTGCCGGCGGCATCGACCGCAAAGATCGCCTCCACGCCGGCAGGATCGCGCGCCATGACGGCGGCCAGCTTCTTGCTGTCGAGCTTCAGGCTGCCGTCGCGCTTGTCGGTATCGGTCGAAACGCCCAGATCGGCCAGCGTCTGCGGCCCGCCCGTCGTCGACGTGGTGAGCTTCGCCAGCGTCAGCTGGGCGAGCGAGCGGCCCAGCGCGGCAGCGACTGGATCGCCGCGCAGCACGCCGTCGACGTTGTTGGTCTCTTCCTTGATCAGGCTCTGGAGTTCGTTGAACGTCGCGACGACATCCTCGACCGCCTGGGTCAGCGCGCTGCCCGGCGAGGTCGCCGCCAGCGTGACCGGCGTCGTCGAGGTCGCGACCAGATCGAGATTGATGCCCGGCAGCAGATCGGTGATCGAGTTGGTGGCGCGCGAGAAGCTGGCGCCGTCGAGCGTCAGCAGCGCATCGCGCGCGGCGGAGCCGATCGTGGTGCCGGTCGCGTTGCCGCCGACCGACAGGCTGGCGAGCCCCTGCCCCGCGGCGGTGCCATCGGCATCGGCGCCGACGATCTCGAACGCCTGCGCCGCGCCGGTCGCCCCCTTGATGGTCAGGCGGACGCCGCCATTGTCGTTGACGAGGCTGGTCTGCAGCCCCGTCTCCTTCCTGATCTGCGTGGCGATCTGGTCGAGCGTGGCGTCCTGCGGCACGGTGATCGGCACGGACTTCGTCGGCGACAGCGTGGTCGTGCCGCCGGTGGTGACGTAGCTGCCGATGTTGACGGTCAGGGTGCCGCCACGGAACGGCTGCGTGGCGGGCACCGCGGTGTTCGTGGTCGCGGCCTGAGGCGCGGCGAGCTGGCTGACGGTCAGCTGCGCGGACAGGCCGATCGCGCTGGCGCCGGACTGGAGCGACAGCCTGGCGACGCCCGTGTTGGAGCTGGACGGCTGGGTGGTGAGCGTGCCGCCCTTCACCAGCGCCTTCAGCGCGGTATCGAACCCGGTGATCCCCGCCTTCAGCTTGGCGACGCCGGAGATCTGGGAGGTGAGCGTATCGGTCTGCTTGGTCAGCAGCGCGTTCTTGGCGGCGAACTGCGCCTCCACCAGCGACTTCACGAGCGCCTTGGTATCGACGCCGGAGCCGGTGCCGAGCGTCTTGGTGATCGATTCGCTGATCGTCGTCATCGCCGGTTCCTTGTCACGTCTGGTTAAACGGCCGCCGGGCGGAGAGATTTACCGGAAATCGCCGGCGTCCGGCGGAAAGCGCGGCGAAGCGATGCGGGCGGCGAATGTTGAGGAAGTTGACGGTCTCGAGGGTTCGTCGCCGGCAGGTATGTTGCGACAGGATGGCTGACGTATTCGTCGTCTTTCCAGCGTGACATGTGGACGTTGCGACACGCCGCCGCCCCGGCCTTCGCCGGGGTGATCGCAGAACTGATGCCGGCCGGCTGTACGGCAACGATTGCGACGCGGAAGAGCAGCAAGTCCATGACGAGAGAGCATGCCCTCTCCCCGTAGCAACAAGGGGCGCAGCCGGATCGCGGGTCACGTTCGGGATGACGGGCAAGGGAACCGGCGGGATCGTGGCGATCGCCCGACCGGAGGAGTGCCGGGCCTGCCGGATGGTTGCCGATCCTGCCCATGTCGGATCGGCATCTATCACGAGCGCGGCGGCGTAGGACAGGCGAGCCGCGGTCATGCCGTCTTCTGCCCGTTCTCGTCGAAGCGCGCGGTGTCGGGCACCTCGATCAATGGCTGGCCGCCACCGGCCGCTGCGTTGACGCCGAAGACGAAGGCCAGCACGGTGGCGATCGGCAGGTAGAGGTCGTCGCGAACCTCCTGCCCCTCGCGGCTGGTGTAGTAGACGGCGCGGGCGAGCTGAGCATATTCCAGCACCGGCACCGCGATCTCGCCCGCCAGCTCGCGGATCGCGAGCGCGGTGGCACCGCGCCCCTTGGCGACCACCACCGGCACCTGGTCGCGCCCACGGTCGTAGCGCAGCGCGACGGCGAAGTGGGTCGGGTTGGTCAGGACGACATGCGCCTCCTGCACCGCCTTGCGCATGCCGCCCGACAGGATCTCGCGCATCTTCATGCGCATATGTCCCTTCGCCTCCGGATTGCCCTCGCTCTCCTTGTGCTCGTCCTTCACCTCCTGCTTGGTCATGCGCATCTGGCCGAGGCGGCGGACGATCTGGATCCACACGTCCATGCCGCCGATCGCGACCAGCCCCATGCTCATCGCGATCATGATGCCGGTGAAGGTGCCGCCGACCTGTTGCAGCGCCTCGTCGAGGTTGGACTGCGACAGGCCCAGCGTCGAACGCGACGCCTTCCACAGCATCCAGCCGCCGACGGTGCCGAGCAGGATCACCTTCAGCAGCGACTTGCCCAGCTCTATCCAGCCGTTCATGCCCAGCACCCGCTTCAGGCCGGAGGCGGGATTGATGCGCTTGAACTTCGGACCCATCAGCCCGGCGTTGAAGCCGACATTGCCCAGCATCACGCCGCTGACGATCGCGGCCGCCATGCTGATCGCCAGCAGCGAGCCCATCGGCAGCGCCAGGCGCCAGCCGGCCTGCGCCAGCGGGCGCCACGGCGAGAAGCTCTCGACATCGGCGCGGCCGAACTGGAAGCTGGCGGCCATCACCTCGCGGCAGGCGGACAGCAGTGCGGGGCCCATGAAGGCGAGCCATGCGACGCCCGCCAGCACGACCAGCGCGGTGGCGAGATCGCGGGAGCGCAGGACATTGCCGTCGTCGGCCGCCTGTTGCCTGCGCTTGGCGGTTGGAGCTTCTGTCTTTTCGCCGCCTGACTCCGACATCGCCGGTCAGCCCAGAACGATGGTCTGGAGCGCACCCAGACTCTCGCGGATGATGACCAGCATGTAATCGCCCATCGCCGGGAAGGCGACGGCCATCGCGATCACGCCGACCGCGAGGCTGGCGGGCATGCCGACCGAGAAGAGGTTGAGCGCGGGGGCGGCGCGGCTCATCATGCCGACGACCAGGTTGAGGCAGAGGAGCAGGAAGCCGACCGGCAGCGCCAGCAGCAGCCCGGCGAGGAAGGCATAGCCGCCGAAGAAGGCGATCGCCTTCAGCCGGTCCGCCCCCAGCCAGGCGGCGCCGGGGGGCAGCGCCTCGTAGCTCTTCACCAGCATGTCGACGAGGACGAGGTGCCCGTCGACCGACAGGAACAGCAGCGTCAGCATTACCGACATGAACTGGCCGAGCGCCGGGGTGGAGCGGCCGTTCTGCGGATCGATCGACGAGGCGAAGCCGATCCCCATCGATCCGCCGATCAGCTCGCTGGCGATCAGCGGCGCGGCGAACGCGGTCTGGAGGATGAAGCCCATGGCGAGGCCGACCAGCGCCTCTCCGGCGACCGCGACGAAGGTGGTGACGGCGAAGACATTGGGGGGCGGCGTGATGCTGTGGGTGGACAGGACGAGGATACCGATCGCGCCCGACAGCGACACGCGCACGGTCACCGGCAGCGACACCGCCCCGAACACGGGCGCGGCGACGAACGCCGCGCCGATCCGGACCATGACGAAGACCAGCGCCCAGATCTGGGGCTCGATGGCGAGGCCTAATCCGAGCACCTGATCTCCCCTCCCGCGTGCGGGAGGGGTTGGGGGAGGGCATAGCCGCGAGCGGGGCGCCAGATGGCACTCCCCTCCCCCAGCCCCTCCCGCAGGCGGGAGGGGAGCAAGGCTCGCCCGGACGGCGCGCCGCGGCAAAGCCGCGTCGTCGGACGGGTGCTGCGCCCCGCCGGCCGCGCTAGCGCCCCGGCTGGCGCCGGTCGCGCGGACGTTGCCGCGCTGGCGCTGCGCGTCACTTAACAAGATCCGGAATGCGCTCGAACATGCCGATCGTGAAGTCGCTCAGCAGCCCCAGGATCAGGCTGCCGAAGATCAGGATCGACAGCGCGACCACGACCAGCTTCGGCACGAAGGTGAGCGTCTGCTCGTTGATCGAGGTCGCGGCCTGGACCATGCCGAGGATCAGGCCCGCCAGCAGCGCCGGCACCAGGATCGGGGCGCTGGCGAGGGCGAGGACCCACATGGTCTGGTTGGCGATCGTCAGGAAATAGTCGGCGTCCATCGTGTCGTCCTCGATCCACCGTGGATCATCAAATCTTGCTACCCCGGCGGAGGCCGGGGCCCAGTCGGGAAGGCGTCGGCGATGGAGCGGCGGGGTCCCCCGACTGGACCCCGGCCTTCGCCGGGGTGGACAGGGGCCGGCGGCGCGCAACACCTTCGACGGCGGTCACGTCACGAACGAGTTCGCCAGGCTGCCCATGGTCAGCGCCCAGCCGTCGACCAGCACGAACAGGAGGAGCTTGAACGGCAGCGAGATGATCGTCGGCGACAGCATCGCCATGCCGAGGCTCATCAGCACGGTCGCGACGACCAGATCGATGACGATGAACGGCAGGAAGATCAGGAAGCCGATCTGGAACGCGGTCTTCAGCTCCGACGTGATGAACGCGGGCAGCAGGACCGAGAAGGGAATGTCCTTCGGGCTGGCGAAGGGGCCGGTCTTGCCCATGTCGGCGAACATCTTCAGGTCCTTGACCCGCGTCTGCTTGGTCATGAAATCGTGGAGCGGGGCGCCGGCGGTCGAGATCATCTGGGTGCCCGCCAGCTGGCCGGCGGCATAGGGCTGGATCGCGGTCGTGTTGATCTGGTTGATCGTCGGCGCCATGATGAACAGCGACAGGAACAGCGACAGGCCGATCAGCACCTGGTTGGGCGGCGTCTGCTGAAGCCCCAGCGCCTGGCGCAGCACCGCCAGCACGATGATGATCCGGGTGAAGCTGGTCATCATCAGGAGGATGCCCGGCAGGATCGTTAGCAGGCCCATGATGATCAGGACCTGCAGCGACAGCGACAGCGGCGCCGACTGGCCCTGGCTCTGCCCGCCCAGCTGGCCGAGCGCACGGTCGACCGCGTCGCCGACGCCCGGCACCGGCGCGCCCGGCGCGCCGATCGGGGCACCTTGCGCGAACGCAGGCGCCGCGACGACCAGCGCGAGCAGCACGGCGAGCGCCACCCACAGCAGCGTCACCAGCGGCGAGCGGGCGGGTGCGGCGGCGGCGCGGCGGCCGCGGACCAGCGCGGGGCCATGCCCCTTGCGGGTGACCGAGATGCTCACTGGTCGGTCTTGTCGATCAGGGCGACGCCGCCGCGGCCGACCGAGACGAGCAGGCGCTTGCCCTCGAAATCCAGCACCGCGAGGCGCAGGCCGGGGGAGATCATCATCGTCTCGCGCACCGCGATCAGGCGATTGCACTGCTTGCCGGGCATGCGGCTTTCCAGCTTGCGCCACAGGTACAGGCAACCGATCATCAGGCCGCAGACCAGCGGCAGCAGCACGACCAGCTTCAGGATATAGGACCAGAGCATCGGATCAGCCGCGCTTTTCCGGAGAGACGAGCTCGGTCATTCGCACGCCGAAGCGCTCGCCGACGGTCACCACCTCGCCCCGGCCGATCAGCGTGCCGTTGACGAACACGTCGAGCAGCTCGCCGGCCTGGCGATCGAGCTCGATCACGCTGCCTTCGCCCAGCGCGAGGAGTTCGCGGAGCGTCAGGCTGGTCGACCCGATCTCGACCGTCAGCTTGACGTCGACATCCTGCAGCAGCCGGAAATTGTTGGCCACGCCGCCGGGGACGGCGGGATCGGCTGCGAAGCCGCCGGTCATGTCGTTCATGCAGTCAGTCCTTCATCGGTATCGGGTTGGGCGAGCGAGGTCAGGCGGATCGCCGCCCGCCCGTTGGAGGTGCCGACCGTGCCGCAGCCCAGCCGGTCGCGACCGACCATCACCGGCACGTCGGGCGCGATCGAGATCGGGATGACGTCGCCGGCCTTCAGCTCCATCAGGATGCTGAGCGGCACGACCGGCTCGGCCAGGACGGAGCGGACCGGAAAGCGGACGCCCATCGTCGCGCGGGCCAGGCCGTTGCGCCACGCCGGGTCCGGCTCCGCCTTGTCCAGCACCTTGCCGGTCAGGGTGGCGCCGTGCGGCTTCAGCGCGACGACGGGATAGAGGATGTCGACGAACATCGGCTGGCCGGGCGTGTCGACGCCGACGCGGGTGACGATCACCGCATCCTCGCCATCGATGTCGGCGGCCTGTTCCAGCCGGCCGGCGGCGAAGGACACGCGAGTCAGCGGCTCCCAGGCGGTGCCGAGCGCCTCGGCGAACATGCCCGCGATCCGCACCGCCATCGCATCGGCGGCCGGCGAGAACTCGGCCGGCATCGGCAGCGGCGCCACGCCCGCGCCGCCGAAGAACAGGTCGAGCATCTCGATCAGGAAACGCCCGTCGACGACGCACCATGCCTGGGTGCCGCCCTGCGGCGTACCGGGGGTCATCGCCAGCGGCAGCCACGCGGTCAGCAGGTCGCCGCGTTCCGCGCGGTAATCGGCGAAGCGCTGGACGCTGAGCGGCTCGGCGAACGAGCGCACCTCGCGCCGGAGCAGCGTTTCCCAGACGGGCCGCAACCCGCGGGCGAGCCGCGCTGACAGGTGCTGCAGCGTGTGGAGATCGCCGAACGGATTGAGCTTCTGCGCGCCCAGCACCGCCGCCTCCGCCGGCTCGCGCAGGGCGGCACCGACGCTCGCGCGGCTGCGTCTATCCGTGGTTGGCGTGGCGTTAACCATGCCTCACTGAACAACGAAACTGGTAAAGTAAACGTTACTGATCCCGCCGAATCCTTCCTTCTGCTGAAGCGTGTCGTTGATCGCCTTGACCAGCCGCTTCTGCAGTCCGCGCTTGCCGTCGGTCGAGAACACCGCCTCTTCGGACGTGTCGCTGAGCGTCATCAGCACCGCCGAGCGGACGGCGATGTCGTTGGTCTTCAGGTTGGTGATGACCTTGTCGTCATAGGGCGTCGAGACGGCCACGCCGACCTGGACGAAATGGACGGAATCCTGGAGGTTCGCGGTGAACTCCTTGTCCATGGCGTAATAGTTCGACGCGTACTGGTCGCCGCCATGCCCCGCCGGCGTGGGAATGCCGGCGTGCTCGCTCGACGCCTCGCCACCCTCTTCGCCACCGCCGCCATGGCCGCCGCCCTCGCCGCCTTCGCCGCCCTCTCCGGCGTGCTTCTGCTCGCTCTTGGGCACCAGCTTGGGCTTGTTCGGATCCTCCTGCTCGGCACCGTGTGCGGCACCGCCGCCGATCATTCCCGACTGCGCGGCATAGACGCCGGCACCGACGCCGCCGCCGACCAGCACCAGGAGCGCGACCGCGCCCATAATCAGCTTCTTCTTGCCGCCCTTCTTGGCGGGGGCCTCTTCCTTGGTGTCCTTCGCGTCACTCATCGGTGCTTTCCTTCAGATCTGATCAGGCGATGCGGGCATCGTCGTCGGCCTGCGCGGCCGTGGTGGTGGTGGCGGCGCCGGCGGGCCGCGTCGGAACGGCGGGCTGGGACTGACGCCCCGATCCCTGGCCCTGCGCCTGCGCCTGCGACCCGGCCGCGTGCGACTGCGCCGCGGTGCCGCCGGACGGCGTGGAGGGCGACTGCTGCTGGTTCTGCTGCGAGCCCTGTTGCTGGGTCTGGGACTGGGCGGCGGCCGTGGCCTCGACGCTGGTCTGGCCCAGTTTCAGGCCGCGCTGGTCGGCCGCCTCGGCCAGGCGCGGCTGCGCCTCCTGCAGCAGGGCGCGGGTCTGCGCCTGCTCGGCGGTGAAGCGGACGTGGATCGTGTCACCCTCGCGCGTCAGGCCGATATCGATCGCGCCGAGCGCGTCGGGGACGAGGCGGATGCGGGTGTCGTTGGCGTCGGCAGCGTCGCGCAGCGCCTCGATCCGGTCGACCATCGCCTGCGGCCAGCGCGGCTGCGACAGGTCCAGCGGCGCCTGCCCCGCCGTGTCCGCGGCGAGTGGCGCGGCAACGGTGGGCGCAGCCGCGACGGCGCCGGGCGAGGCGACGTCCATCGCGCCGGCGATGCGCGGCTGGCGGCGGTCCTGCTCATCCGCCGCGGCGATGGCCGGCGCGAAGACCGCCGCTGCGGGAGCGGCGGCGAGGATAGGTGGCGGCGCGGGGGGCGACGACGCAGCGGCGGACGGCTGGGCATTCGTGGCCGCCGCGGTGGGTCGTGACGCTTCGGCCGGCGCCGGCGCGGTCGGGTAACCGGCGGATGACGGCTGGACGGCGCCGGGTAGCGGATCGACGGCGACGGTGGTCGTCGGCGCGATCGCGACGCTATCCACCGGCCTGACGGGAACGCCCGGCGGAGCGATGCCGACGGCGGGAGCGGCCGGCGGCGTGGTCGCGGCGAAACGCCACGGGACGGTCGGTTCGGCGACCCGCGTGCTGTCCGTCGGCGGTGACGACCGGGTCGTGGCGGGTGCGATGACGGTGACGCCGGCCGGCAGGCGCGTTGCGGGCGCAAGCGGCTGCGGATCGGACGACGGCGCCATGGCGGGCGAAGGATCGCGAGCCTGCTCCGGGGCCTTTCGCAGCGGCCGCGCGGTAACCGGTGCCGCGATATTCGCCGCGGCGGGCGCCGCCGTCGGAGCGGATGCGATCGGCGCGGTCGGTGCGGCCGATGCCGGCGCGGGACCCGCCGCCGGTTCGTCGACCGGCTTCGCGACGGCGACCGTTTCGAGGGTGGCGGACGACGCGGCGATCGGCGGCGTCGCGGCGGCGATCGGCCGACCTGGCGCGGCGACCGGATCGGCGAGCGGCGGCAGCCCGGGCGTCACGGCCTGTGACGTCGACACCGCGACGATGTCGGCGGCGGCAACGGCTATCGGCAGCGGCTGGAGGACCGCCGTCGCGACGGCGGCGGGTGCGTCAGCCGTAGCGGGCGGCGCGGCATCGGCCCGTTCGCGCCGGAGCGGGCGATCGGATGCCTCGCGCCGCACCGCACGGGTGACCGGCTTGGCTGCCGGAGACTCCATGGTCGCAGGCGCCGCGCGGACAGGCTCGGCCCCGACGGGCTCGGCCTTGATAGGCTCGGGGGGTGCCGGCGGTTCGATCGGCTGGAGCGCCGCGGCGATCGTAACCACCACCGCCGTCGTGATCGGCAGAGCATCGGGCTCCACGACCGCGACATCCGTCTCTGCCGCGTCGGAAGCGAGCGGCGACGCCGGCACGGTGGGCGGCGCGAAACGGGAGCCGGCCGTGATCATCGGCGCGCCGGGAGCGGGTCGGCCGGGCCGGAATGCCTGCGGGGTGGCAGGGGTAGCGACGCCGTCCGGCAATGCCACCGGGCCGCCCGGCGCGGATGCCGACGTCGCGTCCGCCACGGCCGCCGGCGGCAGCAGCGCCAGCAGGTCGTCCGGCAAGATCTCGCCGTCGGCGGCATCCGCTTGCCGGTCGGGCAGTGCGAGGGCCACGGCCGGTGCGGCCGGCAGGACCGCCGCGAGCGCGATGCCCGCCGCCATCGTCGCACCCTGTTCCGGCAGCGCGAACGGCAGCGCCGCGCCGGCGCCCACCGCCACGGGAGCGGTGCCGCGGGGCGGGGCAGCGAGGGTCGGCAGGGAGGCGGCAAGGCTGATCATCAGGGACGCTCGGGCTTCCGGTCGTTACGGTCAGCCGGATATCAGCAAGGATCGTGCCGTTTGCGCGCCTGGGGTGGCGCGTTCTGCAGATCGCGCGCCTCGCGGTAGAGCGCGTCGAGCCGCGCGCGCTCCATCAGCTTCTCGACGGCGCTCTGGTCGCGGTGGGCGGCACGGCTGGCCGCAGCGGCCCGCAGCGTGCGCTGCTCGGCATTCATCACGCGGAACGCGGCGGCATCGGCGGACTGTTGCAGCCGCTCGCGGAACAGCGCGGTACCCGCCATCGCATAGGCGCCGGTGGCGGCCGGCGTCGGCGCCACCGCATCGACCAGCGCGGCGATACGGTGCGTCATCAGGGTCTCGCTTTCCAGCGTGGCGGCGGCGCGCGCCTCGTCAGCGCGGGCGAGGTTCAGCTGTGCGGTGCGGACGCGGTGGATGCGCGCCAGCGTCTTGCCGTTCACCGGATCCGCCTCAGCCGTCGCCGAACACGCCGGTCAGCTCGGCCGCGGCGGTATCCAGCGGCACCACCTCGTCGGCATCCTGGCGGATATAGTCGGTGATCGCGGGGTGATAGGCGATGGCGGCGTCGATCGCGGGATCGGCCCCCGCGCGATAGGCGCCCATCAGGACGAGATCACGGTTCTCCTCGTATGTCGCCAGATGGCGGCGCAGCACGCGGGCGGCGAGCACATGGTCGCGCCCGACGATATCGTTCATCACCCGGCTGACCGAGGGACCGACGTCGATCGCCGGGTACACGCCGCGCTCCGCCAGGGCGCGCGACAGGACGATATGGCCGTCGAGGATCGAGCGGGCGGAGTCGACGACGGGATCGTTGCCGTCGTCGCCATCGGCCAGCACCGTGTAGATCGCGGTGATCGAGCCGGGGCCCTGCGCATCGGCGCCGGCGCGCTCGATCAGGTTGGGCAGCATCGCGATCGCGGAGGGCGGATAGCCGCGGGCGGAGGCGGGCTCGCCCAGCGCCAGCCCGATCTCCCGCCCGGCATGGGCAACGCGGGTCAGCGAATCCATGATCAGGAGGACGCGCTTGCCCTCCGCCCGGAACGCCTCGGCGATCGCATGGGTGCGGAGCGCGCCGCGGATGCGGAGTACCGGCGAATGATTGGCGGGCACCGCGACGACGACGGAGCGGGCGCGCGCCTCGCCCGCCACCTTGGTTTCGAGAAAGTCGGCGACCTCGCGGCTGCGCTCGCCGATCAGGCCGATCACGACCACATCGGCCTGCGCGGCGCGGACCATCATGCCCAGCAGCACCGACTTGCCGACGCCCGAGCCGGCCATGATGCCGATCCGCTGCCCCTGCCCCACGGTCAGCAGGCCGTTGATCGCGCGGACGCCGACGTCGAGCGGCTGGAGCACGCGACCACGGTCCAGCGGGCCCTGGAGCTTGCCCGCCAGCGGCCAGCGGCCGGCGCCGCGGATCGGGCCGAGGCCGTCGATCGGCTTGCCCGCGCCATCGACGACACGGCCCAGCATCGCCGCGCCGACCTCCGCCTCGCCGGGCGCACCGACGGGACGGACGCAGGCGCGCGGCAGCAGCGGCGCGGGGCCGCCCAGGTTCATCAGCAGCGTGCGATCGCCGCGAAACCCGATCACCTCGGCGTCCACGGTGTCGCCGATGCGGCAGACGGTGCCGACCGGCAGGGTCAGCCCGACCGCCTCCATCAGCAGCCCGTCATACGAGGCGAGGCGACCGGACACCGTCGGCGTCGGGCGGAAATCGGCGTTGGCGAGCGTGCCGAGATAGTCGGCGGTGAAACGGTTCAGCATCGTCGCCCTTCAGGCCGCGGCGGTCATGGCGGGCAGCGGCACCAGATCGATCGCCGCGGCGAGCTGCTCCAGCCACATCGCCGGACCATCCTCGACCACCGTCGACGCGCTTTCGAGGACGAAGCTGCCGCGATCCAGCGTGACATCGCCGACCGGGAAGATGGTGGCGGGCAGCCGCCCGTCGAGCAATGCGACATCGTCCGGATGGACGCGCAGCAGCGCCGATTCGGCGGCGTCGGCGAGCATGCCGGTGGCGACGTCGATCCGTGCCGCCAGCCGCTCCGCCGCGACGCCGACATCGCCGACGATGCGGGTGACCAGCAGCAGCACCGTCTGGCGCAGCTGCGTCGCCATCGCCTCGCGATCGATGCGGTCGCCGGCCAGCGATCCGGCGATGCCGGCGAGCAGCGTGTCGTCGCGCACCTGGGTGGCACTGGCGGCGGCAGCGGCGGCGGCGAGTCCCTCGGCATAGCCGGCGGCGTGCGCGGCCTCCACGGGATCGATGAACGGCGTCGGCTCCGCCTCGGCATCCAGTGGATTCCAGCCGGCGGTGGGGTTCTCGGCCCGGTTAGCGGGGCTGAAATGCTTCGGCCCGCCCTCTCCCATGGCCGGCGGCGCGAAGCGCGCGCGCGGGTCCGCGGGTGAGAAGCCGGCGGCGGGCGCGAAGGCGGCGCGGAGCAGCCCGGCGGCGACCTCGTGACGGGCGGCGAAGCCGGCGACGAACTCAGACATAGTCGTCCTCGCCCGCGCCCATCTGGATGGTGCCGTCCTTGGCCAGGTTGCGCGCGATGGCGATCATCGCCTTCTGCGCCTCCAGCACCTCGGCCAGCTTCATCGGTCCGCGCGCCTCCATCTCGTCGCGGATGCCGTCGGCGGCGCGCGCCGACATGCAGCCCAGGAAGCGGTTGCGGATCGCCTCGTCGACGCCCTTCAGCGACTTGACCAGCACCTCGCCGTCGACGTTGCGGATCAGCGTGCCCAGGTTCTTGTCGTCCATCTCCAGCAGGTTGTCGAAGACGAACAGCGCCTCCTCGATCGCCTTGGCGACGTCGCGGTCGATCTTGAACAGTTTGGGCATCACCCGCTGCTCGACCGACTTGCGCGCGCCCGACAGGATCTTTGCCGCCTCGCGCGCGCCGCCCAGCGACACCTGCTGGCCGCCGCCGGTGCCGCTGCGCTGGGCGAGCAGCTGCTTCAGCGTCTCGACCGCCTCGGGCGTGATCGGACCCAGCTTGGCGATGCGGTGGAGGATGTCGGGCTGCATGTACTCGGGCAGGATCTCCAGCACCTGGCCGCCGACCGCGGGATCGAGATTGGCGATCAGGACGGCGGCGATCTGGGGGTGCTCCTTCTCGATCATCGCGGCGATGTCGGCGGGCTCCATCCAGTCGAGCAGCTCCAGCTCGCACGCCGCCTCCGCGGGCGTGATGCGGGCGAGCACGCTCTCCGCCTTCTCGGCGCCCAGCGCGCGATTCATCACGGCCTCGACCTTGGGGCGGGGATCGAAGGTGATGCCGGTCCGCTCACGGGCGCGGCCGACGAAATCGTCCAGCACGCCCTCCACCTCCTGCTCGGACACGTCGGCGACCGCGAACATCGCGGCGCCCAGCTGGCGCACCTCGTCGGGCTCCAGCTTCTGGAGGATCGCGGCGGCCTCTTCCTCGCCGACGATCATCATCAGGACCGCGGCCCGCTCGATCCCGGTATAGGCCCGCGGAGGGGCGGCGAGTGCGGTCACTTCGCGTCGGCCTTAATCATGTCGCGGACCGCCAGCGCAGCGCGCGCCGGATTGTCGCGGGTGAAGCCGCGGACCGCACCGATCCGCTCGTCATACCCTTGCGTCGCCTGCATCTGGTCGAGGCTGACAGGGGTCGCGACCATCGGCATCGGTGCGGTCGGCTGGCCGTCGGGGCCGATCGCCGGCTGCGCGGTGGCGAGCCGCGGCTCGACCGCGTCGTCGCGCTTCTTCATCAGCGCCTTGGCGAGCGGACGAACGCCCAGGAACAGCACGAGGAGCGCGATCAGGATCGCGGTCAGGTTGCGTGCCAGCATCGGCAGCCAGCTGTTGTCGTACCATGGCGCCTTGTCGGCCATGTCGGTCGGCGCGCCGGCGAACTGGCGGCTGATGACGGTGACATTGTCCTGGCGCTGCTGGTCGAAGCCGACCGCGCTCTTCACCAGATCGGTGATCTGGTTGATCTCCATCTGCGTGCGGCGCCCCTTCTCCGGTTCGCGCAGGACGACCGCGACCGACAGGCGCTTGACCGATCCCGGTGCCGCGCGGGTCACCGACACCTCGCGGCCCAGATCGTAGGCGCGCTGGTAGCTGTCGGACTGCTTGGCGGGATCGGGCGCAGGTCCGCCGGCGACCGGCTGCGGCCCGCCGCTGGCACCGACCGCGGGGGTCGGGACCTGGAGCATGCTGGCGGGTGGCGGCGTGTTCGACAGCGCACCGGGGATGCCGCCGGGGCCGCCGCCGGTCTTCTGGTCGCCGGTCCACTGGCCGGTCTCGGCGCGCAGCGCACCCTGCTTCTCGTAGCTTTCGCGCGTCGCCTGCGTCTCGTCGAGATTGACGTCGGCCTGCACCTCGGCGGAGAAATTGCCACCGCCCAGCAGCGGGGTGAGCAGCTGGGTCAGCTGCTGGCGGTACTTGTCCTCGACCCGGCGCTGGAAATCGATGCGCTCGTCACCCATGATGCTGGCGGCGTCGCGGCCGGCCGCCTTGGTCAGCAGCGCGCCGGCCTGATCGACGATGGTGACCGCGTCGGGCTTCATCCCCGGCACCGACGAGGCGACGAGATTGATGATCGACGACACCTGCGCGTCGGACAGGCTGCGCCCGGCGGCCAGCTTGACGATGACGGAGGCCGACGGCGCGGCGTTGTCGCGTACGAACACCGATGCTTCCGGCGTGGCGAGGTGCACGCGCGCCTCGATCACCGCATCGATGTCCTGGATCGAGCGGGCGAGTTCGGTCTCGCGCGCCTGGCGCAGGCGCTCGCCCTCCACCGCGCGGCTGACGCCCATCGGCAGCTGGTCGAGGATCGCATAGCCGCCCGGCGCCTGTTTCGGCAGGCCCTGGCTGGCGAGCAGCATGCGTGCGCGGCTGTAGCTTTCCTCGTCGACGGTGACGGCGCCGGTCGCGTCATCGACATGCGCGCCGATATTGGCCTGTTCCAGCGACTGGACGACCGCCGCCTTGTCGGCATCGGCCAGACCGGCGAACAGCGTCTTCTGCGTCGGCGTCGACAGCGTCGCCCAGGCGAGCGCGGCGGCGCCGACCAGGCCGACCATCAGCGCCATCGGCGCGGCGCGGCGCACGGCCGGCTGGGCCATCACGCCCTTCATCTGCTGAAGGGGATTGGCGAACCGTTCCGGCAGCGCGGCGGGTGTCGTGGTGAGGGCGGTGCTCATCGATTATACCGGCATGCTCATGATGTCCTTGTAGGCGGACAGCAGTTTGTTGCGGACTTGCAGCGTCGCCTCGAACCCGACCGACGCCTGCTGGCGGGCCAGCATCACCTTGGCGATGTCGACCGTCTCGCCGCGTTCGTAGCTGTCGCTGATCTTGGCCGCGGCGTTCTGGCCCTCGTTGACACTCTTCAGCGCACCGTCGAGCGTGTCGGCGAAGCTGGTCGGCTTCGCCTCGGCCGGGCCGGTCGGCACCGGCGCGCTGCTGGCCCGGGCGAGTGCCTGGTTGCGCTCCAGGATTTGGGCCCTGAGCTGCATCACCCGGTCGACGCCGCCGACGCCGCCCACTCCACCGACGCTCATGCGGTGGCCTTCCAGTCAGTGGCGACGGGAACGATGTCCTCGCCCTGCTCGCGCGCCTTCGCCAGGCGATAACGCAGAGTCCGCTCCGAAATGCCGAGGCGGCGCGCGGTCTCGATCCGGCTGCCACCGCACGCCCGCAGGGTGTCGCGGATCGCCGCGAACTCGCTCATCTGGACGACCTTGCCGAGCGATTCGGGCACCGTCGCATCGGCCCGCGACACCGGCTGGGCGGCGGCGTGGATCGGGGTGACCTCCGCCGGGATCGTCCGTGCGAAGCTCATCGTGACCGGGCGGTCGAAGACGATGTCGGTCGCCTCGATCGTATCGCCGCCGGCGAACAGCAGCGCGCGCTGGATCACGTTCTCCAGTTCGCGAACGTTGCCGGGCCAGTCATAGTCCTTCAGCTTCTCGATCGCGTCGGTGGTCGGCCACGGCACCACGGCGCGGGTGCCGGCATGGCGCAGGATCATCGTGGCGGCGAGTGCGGGGACGTCCTCCGGACGGTCGGCCAGCGCCTTGGTGGTCAGCGGGAATACCGCCAGCCGGTAATAGAGATCGGCGCGGAAGCGGCCGGCGGCGACCTCCGCCTGGAGATCGCGGTTGGCGCAGGCGATGACGCGGACGTCGATCGGCTGCGGCACCGACGCGCCGATCGGCACCACCTCGCGCTCCTGCAGCACGCGCAGCAGCTTGGCCTGGAGCGACACCGGCATCTCCGCGATCTCGTCGAGCAGGATGGTGCCGCCGTCGGCCGCGCGGAAGAAGCCCTCGCCGCCCGACGAGGCGCCGGTGAACGCGCCCTTCTGATGGCCGAACAGCAGCGCTTCCAGCATCGTCTCGGGCAGGGCGGCGCAGTTGATCGCGATGAACGGCTTGTCCCGGCGATCCGAATTCAGGTGGATGGTGCGGGCCAGCACTTCCTTGCCGGTGCCGGTCGGGCCGTTGATCAGCACGGTGATGTCAGCCTGCGCCACCCGTTCGGCCAGCGCGAACAGCGCCAGCGTCTCCGGATCTGCGGCGGTCGGCAGGTCGGGCCCGCCGGCCATGGCGCGGACGAAGGCGTTGCCGACCGCCGCGTCCGACGATCCGAACGCGATCCGGTGCGGGCCGCCGTCGCGCGACGGGGCGATGCGCCGCCCGTCGGCGCCCTCCGCCTCGCCGACGATCAGCGTGCGTGCCGGCAGCAGCACCGATTCACCCTCCGCGACCATGAACAGGTCGCCGGCCCGCGGCTGGGTATCGGGCGCACCGATCGCGAACCCCTGCGCGCGCAGCGACGAGATCATCGCGTAGCGGTTCCGGGTGATCGCGGCAGAGGGGAAGATCGTTCGCATGGTGGTCCTCGGGTTCGACACCCGATTGCACCGTTGAAGGTAAACCGCCGGTAAACTCCTGCCCCCTGCCGGCAGATATTTTCCGGGCGCGCGGGTCTGCGCCCCCGCCCGTGCCGGCGCCCGCCCCCGCGGGGCAATCCCCGCACGTACGAGGGACCGGCGATCGTCGGGGGCAATGCAATTTCCCGCTTAAGCCCGGCGCCGGCCGGTCGTTCCTTGCTGTGACGGCTCGGCCCTCCGCTCTGGGGGCGGCGGTAGAAGCGTCAAGACGGAGACCAGAATCATGACCGTTATCGGAACCAACACCTCGGCGCTGCGCGCCGCCAATGCATCGATGGGCGCCAATTCCGCGCTGTCGACCGCCATGGAGCGCCTGTCGACCGGCAAGCGCATCAATTCGGCCAAGGACGATGCCGCCGGCCTGGCGATCGCCAGCCGCATGACCAGCCAGATCAAGTCGATGGCCGTCGCGGTCCGCAACGCCAACGACGGCATCTCGATGGCGCAGACCGCCGAAGGCGCGCTGGGCGAAGTCACCACGATGCTGCAGCGCATGAAGGAGCTGGCGACCCAGTCGGCCACCGGCACGCTCGGTTCGTCGGAGCGCGCTGCGCTCCAGTCCGAAGTGAAGCAGCTGACCAGCCAGATCAACGACATCGCCAAGACCACGAACTTCAACGGGCTGAACCTGCTCGACGGGTCGGTCAAGAACCTGAAGCTGCAGACCGGCACCGCCGCGACCGACACCGTGTCGGTGACGATGGGCGCCGTGTCGACCGACGATCTGGGCCTCGCCAACAAGGGCCAGTCGATCACCGGCCGCGTCGCCGGCGGCGCAGTCGGCGCCACGCTGCTGATCAACGGCAAGGTCGCCTTCACCGGCGGTACGACGATCACCACCACCGATGCCGCCAAGGATCTGGCCGCCAAGGTGAACGCGAATGCCGCCCTGGGCGTCACCGCGGTCGCATCGAACAGCTACAGCACCACCGGCGCCGTCGCCGGCACGATCGCAGCGGGCACCATCAACGGCAAGGCGATCGGCGCACAGACCGACACCGCCGCGCTGGTCAAGGCGATCAACAGCAACTCCGCGACCTACGGCGTCACCGCCGAGATCGAATCGGACGGCCGCGTCACCCTGTCGAACACCGACGGTTCGGACATCGCCGCCACCGGCAGCGCGTTCGGCACCGTCACGGCGCAGACCGGCTACGTCTCGATGACGAACAAGGACGGCTCGGCGCTGACGATCAGCAGCACGGTCGCCACCGACCTGAGCCGCACCGGCCTCAATGCCTCCGACGGTCAGTCGATCACCGGCACGATCGTGACGGCCAGCACCGCGCTGGCGGTCAACACGCTGAAGGTGAACGGCTTCGCCGTCCCGGCGGCAGCCTCGACCGCGGGCGCCAGCGCGCAGGCCGATGCCTATGTCACCGCGATCAACAGCGTCACGGCGCAGTCCGGTGTCACCGCATCGAACAATGCCGGCGTCCTGACCCTGTCGTCGACCACGGGCGGTCCGATCCGCCTGGAGGGCACAGGAGCGGCCGTGATCGGTCTGAACGCCTCGGGCGGCTCGGGCAACGAGACGATGCCCGTAGACATCTCCAGCCAGGCCGGCGCCAGCGCCGCGATGGGCCAGATCGACGCGGCACTCGACAAGATCTCGTCGGTGCGCGGCAATCTGGGCGCGGTGCAGAGCCGCCTGTCGGTGACGGTCAACAACCTGACCACCACCACGACCAACCTGACCGACGCCCGCAGCCGCATCGAGGACGCCGACTTCTCGACCGAGACGACGGCCCTCGCCAAGGCGCAGATCCTCAGCCAGGCCTCGACCGCGATGCTCGCCCAGGCGAACCAGTCGCAGCAGTCGGTGCTGAAGCTGCTCCAGTAATCCGGTTCGGTGCCGGCACCTGCCCCCACGGATTGGGGTGTCGGCGCCGGCCCTTCCCTCCGGGAGGGGCAGCAAGAACCCCGGCGTTTCCCTTGCGGGGAACGCCGGGGTTTTCGTTCGTCAGAAGGAGAAGGACGTCAGCAGCAGGACGCCGGTCTGGAGAGTCTCGCGGTAGCGGACCTCGGTTTCGCCATCCGGCGCCGGCTGGTTGGCGACGAAGCCGTCGCCGAGGATACGGGTGTTCGGATCGAACACCAGCCCGACGCCGATGTTGAAGCTTTGGGTGCTCTTTTCCCGACGGAAGCCGAACATCAGCCCCGCTCCTATCGCATCGATGATCTCGCCCGATCCGGGCTGGATCGCGATGAACGGGCCGATGCCGCGGTCGTCCCTGCTACCGGGTTTGAAGAAGTAGTGCGACTCCAGCATGATGCGGGCACGCCCATTGTCCTGGTCGGTCACGCGAACGGTACGGTCGACCAGTTGGGCCTCGCTGACCCGGTCGCGATCACCGATGTCGATCGTCAGCGACAGCCCGACGCCGAGCTTCAGCCCGGCGAAGCTGCCCGGTCCGTCGCTATCTTGGCCCCCCGGTGCGGGCTCGTCCTCGTCCGGTGCCAGCGTCTTCAGCCGTTCCGCGATCTTGTCCTGCTCGGCTTTCAGCGCCTCGCTGCGGTCATCCAGCCGCGCCTTCTCGACGCGCGGACTGTCGGCCGCCGGCGGCGCGGCCTCCTGCGCCGCCGCCGTCATCGGCAGCGACGCCGCCAGCATATAGCCGGCCAGATCTCGATATCGCATGGTCCCAATCCCCCGATTGAGACGCCAGCATCCGCGATCGATCGCGGATCGTCGAACGGAACAAGGTCCGTTTCGGTTTTATCTACGCTGCAGCGCCTTTTTCAGCCTGGCGTGGGCGCTGGCCTTGATCTGGCAGACGCGGGCGGAGCCGACGCCGAAGACCTGGCCGATCTCCTCGAGGTTCAGTTCCTCGACATAATAGAGCTGGATCACCTGCGCCTCCCGCTCGGGCAGGGCCGAGATGGCGGCGATCAGGGCGGAACGCAGCTCGCCGTCGGCCAGCTGTGCGAAGGCGTCCGGACTGTCGTCGGCGAACCAGGGCAGATCGTCCGAATAGACCTCGTCGATCGAATCGAAGCGGACCGCATCGGCGGACTGATAGTCGGCACGCAACCGCTCGACCGAAACGCCCAGCTGTGCCGCCAGCGCGCCCTCCGCGGGCGGCTGGCCGGTCAGCGCGGTCAGCTTGTTCACCGCATCGGCATATTGCCGCCGTCGGCGCATCGCACCGCGGGTCGTCGTCGCCTGGCGGCGCAGCTCGTCGATCATCGCGCCGCGCAGGCGGGTGACCAGATACTGCTTGAACGTCACCTGCCCGCGATCCTCGAACGCGGCCGCGGCCTCGACCAGCGCGACGAGGCCGACCTGGACCAGATCCTCGACCTCGACGATCGTCGACATCGATCCGTGGACATGCCACGCGATGCGGCGGACCAGCGGCAGGTGCTGGCGGATCAGCGTCTCGCCCTCCCCGCCCGGCTTCTGCGCGGGCCGGTAGGTGAGCGGCGCGGCGTTGTCGAACGCGCCCTTCATCGGTTCCGCGCTCATGCCGCCAGCGCCTGCTGCTGGTGCGGCCCGCCGATCACGGCGACGACCTCGACCGCCTTCTCCTCGGGTACCTCGAAGAAGGACAGGACCGGCGTGTCGGGCAGCACGGTGCGCACCAGCTTGCGGATCGACAGGCGCAGCGCCGGCTGGACGACCAGCGCGAACGGCTTGGCCTCGGCGATCAACGGCTGTGCGGCCATCTGCAGCGCCTCGACGATGCGGCGGCCCAGATCGGGTTCGATGACGTGCCGGCGCGCGGTGTCGGCGCGGGCGGCCTGGCCCAGCAATGCTTCCAACTGTCCCTCCAGGGTCATGACGCGCAGGGGCTCGCGCACCCCGCACAGCTTCTGGATGATGAGCGGCCCCAGCGTCGGGCGGATCGCCTCGATGATGTCCTCCGGCTCCTGCGTGCGCGGCGCGACCGCGGCGATCGCGCCGGCGATCCGGCGGAATTCCTTGAGCGAGATGCCCTCGTTCAGCAGGCCCTTCAGCACCTGGGTCAGCTGCGTCAGGGGCAACGGCTGCGGGCACAGCGAGGCGACGAGGTGCGCGGCGCGCTCCTTCAGGCCGTCGAGCAGGCTCTGCACGTCGTCGGGGCCCAGCAGCTCGGCGGCGTTCTGGCCCAGCGCGTGGTTCAGGTGGGTCGCCATCACGGTGCCCGGATCGACCACCAGATAGCCGGCGCCCGTTGCGACATCGGCGTCGGCGGCGTTGATCCAGGTCGCGTCCAGGCCGAAGGTGGGATCCTTGGTCTGCTTGCCCTTAAGCGCGCCGAACGCCTGACCGGTGTCGAGCGCCAGCATCTCGTCGGGCGAGACCTGATCCTCGCCGACGCAGACGCCGCCGATCATGATGCGATAGGTATAGGGGGCCAGGTTGATGTCGTCGCGGACCCGGCATTGCGGGACGACGAAGCCCAGTTCCTTCGACAGCTGGCGCCGCACGCCGGTGATCCGCCCCATCAGCGGCGCGCCGCGACGCTCGTCGACCAGCGGCACCAGCCCGTAGCCGATGTCGAGGTTGACCTGCATGCCGTCGGTCACCTCGTCCCAGCCGATCTTCGACGGATCGGCGGCCTCGGCGACGGGCGCCGCCTCGACGACGACCGGGCGACGCTCGATCTGGCGCAGCTTCCACGCGGCGAAGCCGGCGATGGCGGCGGCGGTCAGGATGACGAGGTGCGGCATCCCCGGGAAGACGCCCAGCAGGAACAGGATCACCGCCACCGGCGTCCAGGTGCGCGACGCGCCGAACTGGCCGCCGATCTGGCCGGCGAGGTCCTTGTCGGAGGACACGCGGGTCACGATCGCGGCGGCGGCGATCGACAGCATCAGGCTGGGCAGCTGCGCGACGAGCGCATCGCCGATCGCCAGCAGGATATAGCTCTTGGCGGCAGCCGCGATGGTCATGCCGTGGCTGACCGGGCCCAGGATCAGCCCGCCGATGACATTGGCCGCCAGGATCAGCATCGCGGCGACGGCGTCGCCCTTCACGAACTTGGACGAGCCGTCCATCGAGCCGTAGAAGTCGGCCTCGGTCGACACCTCGACCCGGCGCGCCTTCGCCTCGTCGGGCGTGATCAGGCCGGCGTTCAGGTCGGCGTCGATCGCCATCTGCTTGCCGGGCAGGGCATCGAGGGTGAAGCGGGCGGACACTTCCGACACGCGGCCCGCGCCCTTGGTCACGACGATCAGGTTGATGATCATCAGGATCGCGAAGACGAAGATGCCGACGACATAGTCGCCGCCAATCAGGAAGGTGCCGAACGCCTCGATGACATGGCCGGCGGCGCTCTCCCCCTCGTGCCCGTGAACCAGCACGATGCGGGTCGAGGCGACGTTCAGGCCGAGGCGGAACAGGGTGGCGAACAGGAGGACGGTCGGGAAGGCGGAGAAGTCGAGCGGCTTCTGCGCGTTCAGCGCGACCATCAGCACCGCCAGGCTGATCGCAATATTGGCGACGAAGAAGACGTCGAGCAGCGCCGCCGGGATCGGCACCACCATGACGACGACGAGGAGGAGGATCGCGAGCGGCAGCGCCGATCCGCGCGCCTGGGCCAGTATCCGCCCCATCTCAGCTGCCCATCCGTGCGAGCATCATATAGGCCAGCCGCGCCGTATCCGGCGTCGGCCGCATCATGCTGGCCTGCGCCCGCCCCTGCGTGCCGAAGCGGCCGAGGGTGGAGTTCGCCCAGGCCAGCGCGTCGGTCGCGCTCTCGTTGCTGCCGGTCACCACCGTCGTATCGTCGCCCATCGCCAGCGCCTGTGCCGCGAACGACAGGTTGGCGGCCTTCGTCTCGGCGACGCTGTCGGCGCCCTGCCCCAGCTTGCCGGCGAAGCGGCGGTAGATCTCGGACAGGGAGCGCGGCGATCCGTCATTCTCGTAGAAGACGCCGCGGTTCGCGCGGGCGGCGGCGGGGAACAGCGCGGCACCGCTGGTGTTCGGGTTCGCCTCCATCGCCGACAGGAACTTCGTCGCCCCGCCCAGTCCCAGGAAGTGCGCCATGTACAGGTCGGTACCGGTCGCCTCGCGGCCCAGCGCCTGGCCGATCGCCTGGCCGTTGTCCGACGCGTGGCTGGCCGCCATCAGGCTGGCGGCGGCGGGATCGTTGCGCAGGGCCAGGATCTGCTGGCGCATCGCCGGGCTCGACACGGTGAAGCGGCCCGACGACGTCTGGCCGATCGCATCCGCTGCCCAGCCCATGCCATGCTCGGCGCCGTGCTTCTTCACGACCGCGAGCCAGCTGGATTCGATGAACTGGAAAAGCCCCGTCGCCGACGAGCTGCCCGCGCGGGCGGTGGCGTTCAGGCCGCTCTCGACCTTGGCCTGACCCAGCAGATAGTCGAAGTCCACGCCCGTGCGACTGCTCGCAAAGGCGATGGCCGACGTGACGCTGGCAGTGGCGATGGGGTTGATGCTCACGAATACCGTTCCTGTTCGGACCGGTATCAGCAAGAGGCGTGCCATTTCCGGCGCAACGGCTGTCGCGCCTCGCGAGCCTCGCTCGCCCGCAGGAAGAAGGCGCGCTAGGCGTAGCTGCCGCGCATGCCCTGCGGTGCGCCGGCAAAGGCGTTGCCGGTCAGGGTTTGCAGGCGGCGGCGGGTATTTGCCGCCATCAGGTTGACGTAGATGCGGCACGTCTCGTTCAGGCGGTTCGCCTCGTCCGCCAGTTCGCGCAGGTCGGGGCCGGCGGGGCCGGTGCCGGTCGCGGCGATCGCGTCGATGCCGGCCAGCTTGTCGGCCGTGGCGCGTTCCAGCGCACGCACGTCGTTGGCCTTCAGCGCGGCGATCTCCGCGTGGAGCGCATCGATGATGCGGATCAGCGCGTCACGCCTTGTCATTGGGGTTCCATGCCAGCTTCAGGGCGATCATCTGGTCGGCGATCGTGGAGGGCAGCAGCGGAAACGTGCCCTTCGCGATCGCGGCCTTGATCTGCGACACCCGGTCGGAGTCGACCGGGGGCGAGGCCGCCAGCGACCTGGCAAGAGCCGTGGGGTCCGGGGCGGCGACTGGCGTCGTCGTCTCGGTCGTTGTGCTGCGCACGGGCGACACAGGGGCGGCCGACGCGATGCGCGTCACGCTTCCTGCTGCCTTGATACCGATCGATTCCATCATCTCCGCACCTTACCGGTTGGCTGACAATCGAGGAAACGACCGGTTGCGGGGGACCTTTAGTGTTTTTTTATTCCCAGCCCGGCAGCGCCGCCCGGCCGCTGGAAATCGCCACCGCCTGCACGGGCGCGGTCGCCCCCTCGACCCGGACCGCGAAGCGCGCGCCGGGCGCGGCATCGCCGGCGGCGATCCCCTCGCGCGTGATCGAGAAGCCGCTGGTGCCCGCCTCGATCGTCACCGGGTCGCCGCGGCGGATCACCGGTTCCGCCTTCGCTACCGGCAGTGCGCGCATGGGCACGGCGGCGGTCGGCGCAGGGGCGTTGGCCGGGCGGATCACCGGGACGAACAGCCGCCAGTCGGGGCCGCTGCATGCCACGACGACCGCGTCGTGCGCCTCGGTCCGCCATGACAGCGCGACCATCGGACAGGTCTTCAGCTTCAGCCGCGCGTCGATGCCGCCGCGCGGGCCACCCTCCGCGCCGGCCGGCTTGCCGGTGAAGGCGGCGACCGCGCGGTCGAGTGCGCCGATGTCCTGGAACGAGGGCGTGGCCGCTGCGGCGGCGAGGAGGAGAAGCGGGGTCATTGCGGGGTCCTGACGGGCTCGCCGGCAAAGGCGAGCGTGATGGTGACGGCGCGGGGGCCGGTGGCGGTGGCGACCGCGATGCGCGCCGGCGCCAGCGCCGCGAGATCGACGGCGACGGCGCGCGCACGATCGGCCGCGAGGATCGCGGCAGATCCCGTGGCGGGATCGACATCGCCGGTCGCGGCATCCGCGCTGCCGGTGACGGTCAGCTGGACGCGCGGATCGCGCAGCTCCTCGCGCGCCCAGTCGACGATCGCCGCCGACCCGCCGGGCAGTGCCGCCGAGCCGCTGGCGAATCCGTCCAGCCGGTTGGCGGCAACCGGCATCGGCGTCTCGACGGGCTTCAGCTCGGTAAAGCCGCTGCGCAGCGAGCGGGCGAGCGACGTCGGCTCGACCCGGCTCGCCTGGATCAGCACGAAGAAGCCGACCATCAGCAGCGCCAGATCGGCCAGCGTCACCAGCCATAGCGGCCGGCTCTGCACCGGCTCGGGCCAGTCGGCGGTCATGCGACGCTCTGCAGTGCGGCGGCGCGCGGCGCCTGTAGCGTGGCGAGCGCGGCGAGCGGCGCATCGAGCCGGGCGCGTTCCGATGCCTCGATCCGGCCCGCCGCGCGCAGGCGGGCGGCGATCGGCGCGAAGATCAGGTTGGCGAGCAGCGCGCCGTACAGCGTCGCCATCAGCGCCACGGCCATGCCCGCACCGATCTTGCTCGTGTCCTCCATGTCGGCGAACATCCGTGCCAGGCCGACCAGCGTGCCGACCATGCCCATGGCGGGCGCGGTCTCGGCAGCGGCGGCCCACATCTCGGCCGCGGCGACATGGCGGTCGATCCGGGCGCGGCGACGGTCGCGGACCAGCGCCTCGACCTCCTCCGGCTCGGCGCCATCGACGATCATGGCGATCGCCGCGGCAACGTCGCGGTCGGCGATCACCGCACGGTCGAGCTGGAAGACGCCGTGACGCCTGGCGATCCGGGTCAACGCCGCGACCTGGCGCAGCAGCCGCTCCGCATCGAAGCGCGCACGGCCGAGGACGCGGAGCGCCACCACCCCGCCGATCAGGTCGCGGGCGGGGGTCCGCAGGATCGTGACCAGCACCGTACCGCCACCGACGATGGCGAGGGCAACGGGGTCGAAGAGCGTCATCAGCTGCATGCTCGCGTATATGCAAGGCATGGGCCAACCTTCGCCCGGCGTGCTTTTCCGTCATCCCGTCCTTGAGCCGGGATCCCGCTTTTTATGGGCTTCATACGCGCGCCGAGATAGCGGGGCCCCGACTCGAGGCCCGGGACGACGGCAGTGATGGCCGCTGCCGCATCCCGGCAACCTTTGCCGGCCACCCGGCAACATCTTGCCGCTCGCCCTGCCGCACCCCGGCAACAGGGGCTTTTCCGCTATCTCCCCACCCTCCCCGCCGAAACTGGCACGCCGGTTGCTTATGTCCCGGTGCACACAGGGTGCAGGAGGCCGTCATGGCAGGAGACACGCTTTTCGGGGTACACGGGGCCGCACTCGAGGTGCGCGCCCAGCGCATGGGCGTGCTGGCGTCGAATATCGCCAACGCGTCCACCCCCGGCTTCAAGGCGCGCGACATCGACTTCCGGTCGGCGCTCGCCACCGCGGAGAACAGCGGCGGCGCCGGCAGCCTGGACGGATCGCTGAAGTACCGGGTGCCGCTCCAGACCTCGATGGACGGCAACACCGTCGAGCTGTCGGCCGAGCAGACCGCCTTCGCCGAGAACGCCGTCCAGTATCAGACGACCCTGTCGTTCCTGAACGGGCGCATCGGCCAGATCACCCGCGCGCTGAAGGGCGAGTAAGATGGCATCCAGTCCCCTCACCATTTTCCAGGTCGCCGGCCGCGCCATGTCGGCACAGCTGGTCCGGATGAACACGACCGCGTCGAACCTGGCCAATGCCGGCGACATCGCGAGCTCGCAGGAGACCGCGTACAAGACGATGAAGCCGGTGTTCCGCACCAGCTTCGACGCCGCATCGGGCCTCGCCACCGTCGATGTCGAGAAGGTCGTCACCGCCGGGTCGGACCCGACCAAGCGCTACGATCCCGAGAATCCGATGGCCGACAAGGACGGCAACATCTGGGAGGCCGCGGTCGACGAGACGCGCGAGCTGGTCGACATGATGGAGACCGCCCGCGGCTACCAGAACAACGTCGAGGTGATGCAGACCGCCAAGTCGCTCATCATCGACACCCTCAAGCTGGGACGCTGATCATGGCTACCGCAAGCACCTCGTTCGACAGCACGCTCGCCAATCTCGGCATCGCCCGGTCGGGCGCGAGCACCGCGAAGGTGTCGACCACCGGCACTAAGACGACGCTCGACCAGTCCGACTTCCTCGCGCTGATGACGGCGCAGATGAAGAACCAGGACCCGTTCTCGCCGGTCGACAACACCCAGATGGTCGCCCAGATGGCGCAGTTCTCCAGCACCGCGGGCATCAGCCAGATGAACGCGACGCTGAACACGATCGCCGGCAAGCTGAACGCCGCCAGCGCGTCCGACGCGATGGGCTATGTCGGCAAGGCGATCCTGACCGCCGGGTCGACCGCGTACGAGCGCACCGCGGGCGGCATCGCCGGCGCGGTGGAGCTCGACACCGCGGCCACCGACGTCTCGATCTCGATCGCGGACGAGAATGGCAGCGTCGTCAAGACGATCCAGCTCGGCAAGCAGGACGCCGGCACCGCCACCTTCGACTGGGACGGCAAGGACGGCGCCGGCAACAAGGTCGAGGGCGGCCCCTACAAGGTGTCGGTCGACGCCGCGAACCTGTCGAAGATCGTCACCGCCCGCACGCTGGTGTGGGCGCCCGTCGAATCCGCGTCGCTGCCGGCCGGCGGCGAACCCACGCTGAAGGTGACCGGCATCGGCACCGTCAAGACCTCTGCCGTCCGCGGCGTCTCGTAACAAACTATCCCGCAGGAGCTAAGCCATGTCCTTCTACACCTCGCTCTCCGGCCTCCAGGCCTCGCAGACCGACATGTCGACGATCAGCCACAACCTGGCCAACGTCGCGACCACCGGCTTCAAGAAGAGCCGCACCGAATTTGCCGACGTCATCGCGTCGAGCGTCGCGACCGATCCGCGCAAGATGGTCGGCTCCGGCGTGGTCGTGAAGGGCAACACCCAGCAGTTCAAGGAGGGCAACCTCCAGACGACGTCGAACGCGCTCGACCTGGCGCTGGTCGGCGAGGGCTTCTTCGTGATGAAGTCGACGGGCGTCAGCGACTCGGTCACCTACACCCGCAACGGCAGCTTCTCGGTCGATTCGAACCGCAACGTCGTCGATGCGCAGGGCAGCTACCTGATGGTCTATCCGGTCGACAATGACGGCAACGTCACCGCGACCGGCAACGACGGCCTGACCAACCTGCAGATCCAGCAGACCAGCGGCACGCCCGAGGCGACGAAGAACGTCACCACCGGCGTCCAGCTGTCGTCGACCTCGACCGTGAAGCCCAACACCAACGTCTTCAAACGCGAGGATACGACCACCTTCACCAACTCGGTCGCGACCCGGATCTACGATTCCGCGGGCAATCCGATGACGATGACCAACTACTACGTCCGCACCGGCGGCGCGACCGCGGCCCAGCCGGGGCCGCCGGTCGTCCCGGCGACGACCGGCACGTGGGACGTGTACACCTATGTCGGCGATCAGCAGATGAAGGTGGGCGGCGCGAACAAGGTCACCCTGCAGTTCGACGGCACCGGCGCGATGACCGCCAATCCGCCGCAGCCGCTGACCTTCGACGCCTTCGTCCCCACCTCCGGCGCCGCGTCGCAGACGCTGAAGCTGAACCTGGCGGGCTCGACCCAGCTGTCGTCGGCCTTCGCGGTCAACAACAAGACGCAGGACGGCGTCGCGGTCGGCCAGCTGTCGGGCGTCACCGTCACCGACGGCGGCCTGATCAAGGCGAGCTTCTCCAACGGCGACATCGTGCCGCTGGGCAAGGTCGCACTCGCCAAGTTCTCGACCCCCACCGGCCTGCGCCAGATCGGCAACAGCTACTGGACGGCAACCGGCGTGTCGGGTTCGGCGACGCTGGGTGCGGCATCGGCCGACGGCTTCGGCTCGCTGATGTCGGGCACGATCGAGGGATCGAACGTCGACATCACCGAGGAGCTGGTCAACCTGATCGCGGCGCAGCGCAACTTCCAGGCGAACGCCAAGGCGCTGGATACCGCCAGCCAGGTCTCGCAGACCATCTTCAACATCCGCTCGTAAGCGAAAACGGGAGCGTAAGGGGTGGACAAGCTCGTCTACACGGCGGCCACGGGGCTGAAGGCGCACATGGCGTCGCAGGCCGCGATCGCCAACAACATGGCGAACGCGTCCACCACCGGCTTCCGCGCGGACCGCGTCGTGTTCGACCGGATCGAGCTGAAGGGCGGCGGGCGCACCATCGAGGCGCGCTCGCCCACCTCCGAGGAGATCACCGACGCCGACCGCGCGCCCGGTGCGATCCAGCAGACCGGCCGGCCGCTGGACGTGGCGATGAACGGCGATGCATGGCTGGCCGTGCAGGCCGCCGACGGAACCGAGGCGTATACCCGCCGCGGCGACCTGGAGATCGCGCCGTCGGGCGTGCTCCAGACCGGTGATGGCCATATCGTGATGGGCTCGTCCGGGCCGATCACGCTGCCGCCCGCCACCTCGATCACGATCGCGGCCGATGGCTCGATCTCGATCGTGCCCGTCGGCGGCGACGCCACCCAGACGCAGGTGGTCGACAAGCTGAAGCTCGCCTCGACCAAGGGGTCGACGACGCTGAAGGGCCTCGACAATTTGTTGCGCGTGAAGGGCGGCGGCACCCTGCCCGAGGATCTCGACGCGACCGTCACCGGCGGCGCGCTGGAGGGATCGAACGTCAACATGACGCAGGCGCTGGTCGACATGATCGAGAACCAGCGCAGCTACGAGGTGACGGCGAACCTCATGAAAACCGCCAAGGACATGGACGAAGGCGGCGCATCCCTGATGCGCCTGCCGAGCTGAGGATTAACCGATGACCACTGCCGCCATGCATATCGCGCGCACCGGGCTCGACGCCCAGGACATGCGCATGCGCGTCATCTCGAACAATCTCGCCAACGTGAACACCACCGGGTTCAAGCGCGACCGCGCGGCGTTCGAGACGCTGTCGTACCAGGTCGTGACCGCGCCCGGCGCGTCGTCGACCAGCGAGACGCGCTATGCCACCGGCCTGAACCTCGGCACCGGCGTCCGCGTGCAGGGCACCGCCCGGATCGACACGCAAGGGTCGGCGCAGCAGACCGGCAACGCGCTGGACCTGATGCTCGACGGCGACGGATATTTCCAGGTGCAGCTGCCCGGCGGCCAGCTGGGCTACACCCGTGCCGGCAACTTCTCGAAATCGGCGGAGGGGCTGCTGGTCACCTCAGAGGGGTATCAGGTGATGCCCGGCATCACGATCCCCGAAAACACCACCTCGATCACCATCGGCCTCGACGGCACGGTGTCGGCGGTTGTGCCGGGTCAGGCGGAGGCGACGCAGCTGGGCCAGATCCAGGTCGCCAGCTTCGCCAACGGCGCCGGGCTCCAGTCGAAGGGCGACAACTACCTGCTGGAAACCGCCGCGAGCGGCGCCGCCAATCTGGGCGCCGCCAATGTCGATGGCCGCGCCGCGATCCGTCAGGGCACGCTGGAGGCCTCCAACGTCAACGTCGTCGAGGAGCTGGTCGACATGATCGAGACCCAGCGCGCGTACGAGGTCAATTCCAAGATGATCTCCGCCACCGACGACATGCTCAAGTACGTGAACCAGAACCTGTCATGACGCGCCCCACCCGGATCAGCCACGCCGCCGTCGCCGCCCTCACCGCGCTCGCCGCGCTGACCACCGTCATCCCCGCAGAGGCGCATGCCGGCCTGTTCGGCAAGAAGCGCCCGCCCGAGGATTACTCGGCCGCACGCGCCCTGCCCGCGGCGGCGCCCGTCGCCGCGCCGTCGGGATCGATCTTCCAGGTCAGCGACGGCTATGCCGCGCTGTACGAGGGCTGGCGCGCGCGCAAGGTCGGCGATCCGCTGACGATCGTGCTGGTCGAGCGGACCGCCGCGTCGAAGTCAGCCAGCTCGAAGCTCGACTCGTCGGGCGGGCTCAGCATCACGCCGCCGTCGATGGGTCCCCTGAAGCTGTTCGACAAGGCCGAGGCGACCGCCAGCGGCAACCGCAACTTCGACGGCAAGGGATCGACCGACCAGGCCAACAGCCTGTCGGGCGAGGTGTCGGTCACCGTCGCCGCCGTCTACCCCAACGGCACCATGCTGGTGCAGGGGCAGAAGCGGGTGACGCTGAACCGCGGCGACGAGTTCGTCCGGATCAAGGGCATCGTCCGCAGCGCCGATGTCGACCTGAACAACCGCGTCCCCTCCACCCGGGTCGCCGATGCGCAGATCGCCTATACCGGCAAGGGCGATGTCGCCCGGGCCAGCCGCCAGGGCTGGCTGGGCCGCTTCTTCTCCTCCGTCAGCCCTTTCTGAGGCACGCCCGCATGTACCGCTATCTGCGCCTCTTCCTCGCCTTCTTCGACCTGCTCTGCATGGCGAGCCCCGCCCATGCCGACCGGATCAAGGACCTGGGCGGGTTCCAGGGCATCCGTACCAACCAGCTGACCGGTTACGGCATCGTCGTCGGCCTGCCCGGCACCGGTGACGACAATCTGGAATACACCGTCCAGAGCGTGAAGGCCGCGACCTCGCGTTTCGGGCTGCAGCTGCCGCCGGGGATGAACCCGGGGCTGAAGAACGCCGCGGTGGTGCTTATCACCGCCGAGCTGCCGCCCTTCGCCAAGCCGGGGCAGAAGCTGGACATCACCGTCGCCTCGATGGGCAAGGCCAAGTCGCTGCGCGGCGGATCGCTGATCCTGACGCCGCTGCTGGGCGCGGACGGCCAGATCTACGCGATGGCGCAGGGCAATCTGGCGGTCGGCGGCCTGGGCGCGGAGGGTGCGGACGGATCGAAGATCGTCGTCAACATCCCCTCCACCGGCCGTATTCCCGAGGGCGCGACGGTCGAGCGGACCGTCGCCACGGGCTTCGAGAACGCCCCCGTCCTGACCTTCAACCTCCAGCGCGCCGATTTCACCACTGCGCAGAACGTCGCCGGGGCGATCAACCAGCGGCTGGGCGCCGGCACCGCGCAGGCGATCGACGCCGTGTCGGTCGCGGTGCGTGCGCCGGTGGGGGCCGATGTCCGCGCCACGCTGATGTCGACGATCGAGAATCTCGACGTCACCTCCGCCGAGCCGCCTGCCCGCGTCATCGTCAACGCCCGCACCGGCACCGTCGTCATCTCGTCCGCGGTCCGCGTCGGCACCGCCGCGGTCACCCATGGCAAGCTGACCGTGCGGATCGACGAGAACCAGCGGATCAGCCAGCCCGCGCCCTTCTCCGGCGGCCAGACCGCGGTCGAGGACCGGTCGAACATCTCGGTGCAGGAAGAGAAGAAGCCGATGTTCCTGCTCAGCCCCGGCCCGAAGCTGGCCGATGTGGTGAAGGCGGTGAACGCGATCGGGGCCAGCCCGGCCGACCTCGTCGCCATCCTGGAAGCGCTGAAGGAAGCCGGTGCGCTGAAGGCGGAGCTGGTGGTCCTGTGACCGGCCCTGCCCCCATCGCCGGCGCCTCGCCCGCCACCGCCGGCCTGACCGCCGCCACCGGCATCTCGACCGACTCGAGCCGGCTCAAGTCCAGGGAGAATCTGGAAAAGGCCGGTCAGCAGTTCGAGGCGGTGTTCACCGGCATGATGCTGAAATCGATGCGCCAGGCCCAGCTGTCCGATCCGCTGTTCGACAGCAAGGCGCTCGACACCTTCCGCGACATGCAGGACCAGAAGACGATCGCCGCGATGGCCGAGCACACGCCGCTGGGCATCGGCAAGGCGATGACGGCGTTTCTGTCGAAGTCTCAATCAGATCTTAACCCGCCCTCCGGATAACGGCCGGTCATGAGCGATCTCCTCTCGATCGGCGCTTCGGGCGTACGCGCATACCAGACGGCGCTGAACGTCGTTGGCGAGAATATCGCCAATGTCGGGACGCCCGGCTACACGCGCCGCACGACGACGATGAACGAGGTGTCGGCGGGGATCGGCGCGGCCGAGCGGCCGAACGCCGGCAACGGCGTCATCCTGTCCGGCATCGGTCGCGCGACCGACGCCTATGCCAGCGCCGCGGTCCGCAGCGCCGGCGCCGATCTGGCCCGGACCGAGGCGAGCGCGACCTGGCTGGAGCGGATCGAGCAGTCGCTGACCGGCAACCAGCTCACCTCGCGCGTCACCGGCTTCTTCACCTCCGCGACCGCGCTGGCGGCCGAGCCGAACTCGACCGCGCTGCGCACCGGCGTCGTCAGCGCCGCGCAATCCGCCGCGATCGCGTTCAAGGCGACCGGCCAGGCGTTCAACCAGATGGAGGCCGACCTCGACACCGCCGGTCGGCAGGCCGTCTCCACGCTCAATTCGCTCAGCAACTCGCTCGTCCGCGTCAACGACGGGCTGGGCCGCACCACGCCCGGCACCGCCGCGGCGGCGCAGCTCGCCGACCAGCGCGACTCGATCCTGGAACAGATGAGCGCGATCACCGATCTCGGCGTGACGCTGGATCCGCTGGGCCGTGCCACGGTCTCCGTCGGCGGCGTCAACGGAACGCCGCTGGTGGCGCGCAACGTCGCCAGCACCGTCAGCTATGCGCGCACCGGCGCCAATGTCGCGCTGACCATCAACGACGGCAGCGCGACGCCGCCGGTGATCGAGCCGAACGGCGGCGCTCTGGCCGGTATCGTCGAGGGGGCGGAACGGATCGCCGGGGCGCGGTCGTCGGTGAACGACCTGGCGAACGACTTCGTGACCAAAATCAACGCCGCGCAGGCGGAGGGGCGCGATCTCGCCGGCAATCTGGGCACCGACCTCTTCGACCAGCCGACCGCCGATCCGACCGACATCACCGTTGTACTGACCGACGGCAAGTTCGTCGCCGCCGCCGACAAGAACGTCGACACGACCTCGACCGCGTTCGTGCGCAACGGCGCGAACCTGACCCGGTTCGAGACGGCGCGCCTGGATGGCGGATTCGAGTCGAAGCTGACCGCGCTCGTCAACGAGAATGCCACCGCCTACAAGCAGAAGAGCGTGATCGCCGACGCGCAGACCGCCATCCGCAACGGCGCCGCGACCGCGCTGACGTCGAAGACGGGCGTCAACATCGACAGCGAGGCGATCGACCTCATGCGCTTCCAGCAGGCCTATCAGGCGTCCAGCCGTGTCATCCAGGTGGCGCGCGATACCTTCCAGTCGATCCTCGAGATCAGGTAACCGCCATGCAGGTGTCCACCACCGCCTTCTTCAACGATACCGCCAAGCGGCTCGGCGCGATGAACGCGCGCGCGCAGACGCTCCAGACGGAGATCGCGACCGGCAAGAAGATCCAGACGCCCTCCGACGCGCCGGGCGTGTCGCAGCAGCTGGCGGAGATCGCGCGCAAGGATGCCGATTCGGCGGTGTTCGCCGACAATCTCAAGATCGCCGGTTCGCTGCTCAGCCAGTCGGATGGTGTCATCAAGCAGATCAACACCCAGCTGACCCGCGCCAAGGAACTCGCCACCAGCGCCGCGACCGGCACCCAGTCGCCCGCCGACCGCAAGATCCTGGGCGTCGAGCTGCAATCGGTGCTCGATTCGATCGTCGGCCTCGCCAATGTCAGCAACATCCGCGGCGAGCCGCTGTTCGGCACGGTCGGCGGGCAGAAGGCGGTCACCGCCGATGGCAATGGCGGCTACACCTACGCCGCCACCGACGTGACCGAGGTGCCGATCGCCCAGGGCCAGACGGTCAGGGCGACCGAGAGCGCGGCGAGCCTGTTCAAGCTGCCCGACGGCACCGACGTGCTGGCGACGCTCGGCGCGCTGGCGACCGCGCTGCAGGCGAACGGCACGGGCGCGCAGGACACAGCGTCCGACTCGCTCGACACCATCCAGTCGGGGCTCGACCAGCTCAGCGACGTGCAGGCATCGGTGGGCGCGCGCGGCGCGCGGGTCGAGTTGCAGCAGGGGCTGATCCAGACCGCCGACACCGATCGTGCGGCGCTCCGGTCGCAGCTGGAGGACACCGACATCACGCAGGCGATCGTCGAGCTTCAGCAGATGATGACCGCGCTGTCGGCGACGCAGGCCAGCTTCTCCAAGCTCGCCCAGCTGTCGCTGTTCGACTATATCCGCTGACGCCCCCGCGATAGAGGGCCATCGTCCCGGCGCAGGCCGGGATCTGCCGCGTCGCGTCCCGAAAAGGCCGCTGCCTTCGCCGGCGCGGCGAACGCGGCCGGGCCGATCCGCCACGCGTCGTCCCCGACCATAACTTTCCCGTCATCTTCGCCCGCTTGGTAACGGGTTGGCGAGGAAATGCAGTTAATCACGGCATCATCACGCCGGGTCCACCGGCACGTTGAGCCCGGGATTGCCTCTACATGTTTCCTGCGATCGGCATCGTCGTCCTTCTCGTCATGGTGTTCGGCGGCTTCGCCTTCACCGGCGGCGCGCTCGGCCCCGTCATGCACGCCATCCCGCACGAGATGCTCATCATCGGCGGCGCCGCCGCGGGTGCGCTCATCATCGGCAACTCCGGCAAGGAGCTGAAGGCGATGGGCGGCGGCCTGGGCAAGGTGTTCAAGGGCCCCAAGTACAAGAAGCAGGACTATCTGGACGTCATCTTCCTCGTGTCGAAGCTGATGAAGATGCTCCGCATGGAAGGGCCGATCGCGCTGGAGCCGCATGTCGAGGATCCGCAGTCCTCGGCGGTGTTCGCCGAATATCCCAAGCTGCTGAAGGACCACACCCTCATCAACCTGATCGCCGATACGCTGCGCCTGGTGGTGGTATCGTCGGGCACGCTTGACGTGCACGCGGTGGAGGAGGTGATGGACCATTCGATCAAGACCCACCACCACGAGGTGGAGGGGCCGCACACCACGCTCACCAGCCTGGCCGATTCGCTGCCCGCGCTCGGCATCGTCGCCGCCGTGCTCGGCATCGTGAAGACGATGGGCTCGATCGACAAGCCGCCGTCGGTGCTGGGCGGCATGATCGGCTCGGCGCTGGTCGGCACGTTCATGGGCGTGTTGCTGGCGTACGGCGTCGTGTCGCCGCTCGCCGGCCGGCTGAAGCAGGTGATCGACGCCGATGCCGCGATCTACGACGTGGTGAAGCAGATCATCATCGCCTCGCTCCACGGCCATCCGCAGCCGCTGGTCATCGAGGCGGCGCGCAGCGGCATCGACCACAAGAACCAGCCCGGCTTCGCCGAGGTGTTCGACGGGTTGCGGGGGAAGTGATGATCGCCCGTCTCGGATCGATGGGGGGCAGATAGGCCATGGCCAAGGCTGCACCGCACGGGAGCAACGTTCCTCCCAAGGTGATCGTCAAGAAGATCTATATCGAGGGTCACGGCGGCCATCACGGCGGCGCGTGGAAGGTCGCCTATGCCGATTTCGTGACCGCGATGATGGCGTTCTTCCTCCTCCTGTGGCTGCTCGGCGCGACGACCGAGAAGCAGCGCAAGGGCCTGGCCGACTATTTCGCGCCGACGCTGATGGATTCGAAGAAGCTGGGCATCGGCGGCTCGGGCCCGCTGGGCGGCGAATCGATCATGTCGAACAACAAGACCGGGCCGAAGGCCGCGGCCGCAGTGATCGCGTCGATGGGCATGCCGACCAAGCAGGTCCAGGGCGGGCCGGAGGTCGGCATGGGGCAGAAGGGATCGCTCCGCTCCACCCCCGCCTCCCGCGCCGAGGACGCGAAGAACTTCGCCCGCCTGCGCGAGCAGATCATGGAGCGGATCAAGGCGTCGTCGGATCTGGCGAAGCTGGGCAAGCACGTCCGCTTCATCCCCACCGATGCGGGGCTGCGCATCGATCTGGTCGACGATGCCGACTATTCGATGTTCGCGCTCGGCACGACGATGCTGGATCAGCGCGCGGCGGAACTGATCGGGATGATCGCCGGATCGATCCGCACGACGCAGAACCCGATCATGATCCGCGGCCACACCGACGCCCTGCCCTACGGCGATCCGCGCGCGATGAACAACTGGATGCTCGCCACCGGCCGCGCCGAGGCGACCCGCCGCCGCCTGTCGCTGGGCGGCATCCCGGAAAGCCGGTTCGAACGGATCGAGGGCGTCGCCGACCGCGAGCCGATGATCGCCGCCAACCCCGCCGACCCCCGCAACCGCCGGGTCGCGATCACCCTCCTCTACCGCAAGGGCGTATTCGGGCAGTAGTCGCAGGCGGGGGTAATCGGGGAGCAGTAGGCTACGCCGGCGGCCCGCTCTCCGGAGCGTGATCCATCCACGCCAGAGCCCTTACCCTTGATAAAGGCCGGAGCCCTCACCCCCCGTGAAGTCCGGATCCCCCCACCCCGGCGAAGGCCGGGGTCCAGTCGGGATGGCCAACGAGACGACGCACAACATGCCTCGCCACCGCCTTCCAACTGGACCCCGGCCTTCGCCGGGGAGGCGGTAGGGAGTGGTTCCAAGCCAGTGGATCATAGTCCAGACATTGCCGAAAGCTCGCCCCGACTGCCGAGCGATCCGGCACACAGGCCGCTCGCCTCTCACCGCTCTCCCGCGAAGGCGGGAGCCCAGTGCACTTGATCAGAGCCCCGTCGAGAAGCACCGGATCCCCGCCCGCGCGGGGAAGCCCGGTGGCGCGCAACGGATCGGCGCGCCCTCGGGATCACCCCCGGCCTATTCCGCCGCCACCGGATCCGGCAGCGGGTCCGTCACCTTCGCACCCCACAGCGCGTAGAACAGGATGTACAGCTCGCACGCCGCGGTCAGCAGGAACGACGTCTGCAAGCCGTAGCGGTCGGCCAGCCATCCCTGCACCACCACCAGCGCACCGCCGGCGATCGCCATGATCAACAGGCCCGAACCCTCTTCGGTCAGCGGCCCCAGTCCCTTGATCCCCAGCGTGAAGATCGTCGGGAACATGATCGAGTGGAACAGCCCCACCGAAATCAGCGCCCACATCGCCACCGGTCCGGTGGTGAACACGGTGATCAGCATCACGACGAACGCCCCGATCGAGAAGACCGCCAGCACCGTCTCGGCCGGGATCTTCTGCATGATCGCGGAACCGGCGAACCGGCCGACCATCATGCCGCCCCACAGGAACGTCAGGTAGCGGCCCGCCTGCTCGGCGGTGACGTTGGCGATCTGGGGCTGGCTGACGAAGTTCACGAACAGGTTGGCGACCCCGATCTCGGCGATCAGGTAGATGAAGATCGCCGGGATGCCGAACACCAGGTTGCGGTGCTTCCACAGCGAATGGTTCTTGCGGTCCTCCTTTGCCGCGCGGCTCGTCGCCGTTCCCATCGCCGGCAGCGGGAAGCGCGCGATCACCACCGCCAGCACGACCAGCACGATCGCGACCAGCACATAGGGCAGGATCACCGACTGCGCGTCGGCCAGCCGCTCCGCCTGCGTCAGGACGGTGCCCGTCTCCGACGTTCCCCCCTTCGAGCGCCCCAGGATCAGGTACGCGCCGAACAGCGGCGCCAGCATCGTACCGGCCGAATTCATCGCCTGCACCAGATTCAGCCGCGACGAGGCGGTCTCCGGCGGGCCGATCACCGCGACATAGGGGTTGGCCGCCACCTGCAGGAGCGTGATCCCGCTGGCGATGACGAACAGCATGACCAGCGTGACGCCGTACGATGGCAGGCTGGCGGCGAGCACCATACCTACCGCGCCCGCCGCCATGATCAGCAGGCCGGTGACCAGCGACTTCTGGTATCCGATCCGCTCGATCAGCTTGGCCGACGGGATCGAGGCGAAGAAATAGGCGATGAACCACACGCTCTCGATCAGCGTCGTCTGCGTGTAGTTCAGGTCGAACACGCTGCGCAGATGCGGCAGCAGCGTGTTGTTGATGACGGTGATGAACCCCCACATGAAGAACAGCGACGCCAGCAGCGTCAGCGCGCGGGTATAGCCGCCGCCCGGCGCCGCGGTTGCCGTCACGCCCGGCGAAGCGACTGGAGCCGCCATGATCCTCTCCCCTTTTTTCGACGCCGCGCCGTGGAACGGCGTCCGGAGCGTCTTGCACCCGTGGAATATGTCCGACTATATTGCGCCCCAAGGATCGGTCAATGCGGAATTCCCGATAGCCTGGCCGACTGGAGGGGCATGATGACGAAATCGATGGCGTTGCTCGGCACGGTTGCGGCGATCGCAGGCGCAGGCTGGTCGGCGCACGCAGTCGCCGCCACCGCGCAGCGGGGGGCGTTCGGCACGCTGCCCGACGGGACCGCGATCGAGGCGGTGACGCTGACCGGCACCAACGGCGTCAGCGCGCGGATCATGACGCTGGGCGCCACGCTCCAGTCGCTGAACGCCCCCGATCGCGCCGGCAAGGTGGCGGACATCACGCTCGGCTACGACGATGCCGCCAGCTACGTCACCAATCCGAACTTCTGGGGGCAGACGGTCGGCCGCTATGCCAACCGCATCGCCGGCGGCAAGTTCGCGATCGACGGCAGGACGTACCAGCTGCCCCTCAACGACAAGACCAACTCGCTGCACGGCGGGGCGAAGGGCTTCGACAAGGCGGTGTGGCGGATCACCGCGGTGAAATCCGGCGCGCAGGCCAGTGTCACGATGGTGCTGTCCAGCCCGTCGGGCGATCAGGGCTATCCCGGCAAGCTGGACGTGACGGTCACCTACGCGCTCGACGATGCCGGCGCGCTGACGATCGATATGGATGCGAAGACGGATGCGCCGACCATCGTCAACCTGACCAACCACGCGCTGTTCGATCTGGCCGGCGAAGGATCGTCGGGCGGCATCTATGCGCAGAAGCTGACCATCCCCGCCGCCCGCTACACCCCCGTCAACGCCGCGCTGATCCCCACCGGCACGCTGGCGCCGGTGACGGGCACCGTGTTCGATTTCACCAGCGCGCGCGCGATCGGGCAGAGCGTGCGCGACGGGCGCGATCCGCAGATCGTGATCGGCCGCGGCTACGACCATAATTTCGTGCTCGACAAGGGCGCGACGAAGGAGCCGCAGCTGGCCGCCCGGGTCGAGGATCCGGCGTCCGGCCGCGTGCTGGAGGTGCTGACGACCGAGCCGGGGGTGCAATTCTATTCCGGCAACTTCATCGACGGCACCTATGTCGGCAAGCAGAAGCACGTCTATCGCATGGGCGACGGCCTGGCGCTGGAGCCGCAGAAATTCCCCGACACGCCCAACCAGCCCTCGTTCGGCTCCGCCCGGGTCGATCCGGGCAAGCCCTATCACCATCGCATGATCTACCGCGTCTCGGTGGCGCGCTGACCCTTTACCCCTGGAGCACGACGTGACCGCTTCGACACCCAAGCTGCGCAGCCGCGCGTGGTTCGACAATCCCGCCAATATCGACATGACCGCGCTCTATCTGGAGCGTTACCTGAACTTCGGCCTGTCGCTGGACGAACTGCGCTCGGGCAAGCCGATCATCGGCCTGGCGCAGACCGGTTCGGACCTCAGCCCATGCAACCGCCACCACCTGGTGCTGGCGGACCGCGTGCGCGAGGGTGTGCGCGAGGCGGGCGGCATCGTGCTGGAATTCCCGGTCCATCCGATCCAGGAAACCGGCAAGCGCCCCACCGCCGGGCTCGACCGCAACCTGGCCTATCTTGGGCTGGTCGAGACGATGTACGGCTATCCGCTGGACGGCGTCGTGCTGACGATCGGTTGCGACAAGACGACGCCGGCGTGCCTGATGGCGGCCGCCACGGTCAACCTGCCCTCGATCGCGCTGTCGGTCGGGCCGATGCTGAACGGCTGGCACAAGGGCGAGCGGACCGGTTCCGGCACCATCGTGTGGAAGGCGCGCCAGCTGCTGGCCGCCGGCGAGATCGACGATGCCGAATTCATCCGCCTCGTCGCCTCCTCGGCGCCGTCGACCGGCTATTGCAACACGATGGGCACCGCCACGACGATGAACTCGCTGTGCGAGGCGCTCGGCATGTCGCTGCCCGGCTCCGCCGCGATCCCCGCCCCCTATCGCGATCGGCAGGAGGTCGCGTACCTGACCGGCAAGCGCATCGTCGAGATGGTGGCCGAGGACCTGAAGCCGTCGGACATCCTGACCAGGGAGGCGTTCCACAACGCGATCAAGGTCAATTCCGCGATCGGCGGATCCACCAACGCGCCGATCCACCTGTCCGCCATCGCGCGCCACATCGGCGTCGACCTGCCGCTGAAGGATTGGGAAACCGAGGGGCACAAGGTGCCGCTGCTCGTCAATCTCCAGCCTGCGGGCGAGTATCTGGGCGAGGATTACTACCGCGCCGGCGGCGTGCCCGCGGTCGTCGCGCAGCTGATCGGCCAGGGCCTGATCCACGAGGGCGCGATGACCGTCAACGGCAAGACGATGGGCGACAATTGCCGCGGCGTCGCGATCGAGGACGAGGCGGTCATCCGCCCCTACGACCAGCCGCTGGTCGGGGAGGCGGGCTTCATCGTCCTGTCGGGCAACCTGTTCGATGCCGCGGTGATGAAGACCAGCGTGATCTCGCCCGAGTTCCGCGCCCGCTACCTGTCCAACCCCGACGATCCCGACGCGTTCGAGGGGCCGGCGGTCGTCTTCGACGGGCCGGAGGATTACCACCACCGCATCGACGATCCTGCCACCGGCATCACCCCCGAAACCCTGCTGTTCATGCGCGGTGCCGGTCCGGTCGGCTATCCCGGTGCTGCCGAGGTCGTGAACATGCGCCCGCCGGCCTATCTGATCACCGAGGGCGTGAACGCCCTGCCGTGCATCGGCGACGGTCGCCAGTCGGGCACCAGCGGATCGCCCTCGATCCTGAACGCCAGTCCGGAGGCCGCGGCGATGGGCGGGCTCGCCCTGCTGCGCACCGGCGACCGAGTCCGGATCGACCTGAACAAGGGCAGCGCCGACGTGCTGATCCCGGACGCGGAGCTGGATCAGCGCCGTGCCGACCTCGTCGCGGCCGGCGGCTACCCCTATCCCGCCTCGCAGACCCCGTGGCAGGAGATGCAGCGTGCCGTGGTCGGCCAGATGAACACCGGCGCGATTCTTGAGGGCGCGGAAAAGTATCAGCGCATCGCCCAGACGATGGGCCTGCCGCGCGACAATCACTGACTTGGCCACCCCGCTTCCTGCCTGATCGATCGGGCAGGAAGCGCGGCACCGGTTCCTTCGACCGCGACCCGGTCGCCGCTGTCCGGCCGCCATGCTCCCCGGCGCGAAGCCCACGCCCGGGAGCCGCATTCAGCCCCAAGAACGGGCTTGCCAACGGCGTAGGAAAACCTAGCATCGCAATTATATGATAAATTGGGTGGAGGGGCGCGTGAAGCTTTCGGGGATGTGGGTCGGCGCGGCGGTGCCGGCACTGGCGATCGCGACGATGGCGGCATCCGCCTGGGCGCAGGACGGCGCACCCGGTATCCAGCCGGTACAGGTCGATCCGGCGCGTCCCGACTGGGAGAACCCGGCCGTCTTCGCCCGCGGCAAGATGCCCGCCCGCGCCACCGCCTTCCCGTTCGAGAGCCGGGAGCGCGCGCTGGCCGCCGACCGCAACCGCTCCGCCCGCTTCCTCAGCCTGAACGGCGACTGGCGCTTCGCCTTCAGCAAGTCGGTCGACGGCGCGCCCAACGGCTTCTGGGCCCCCGGCTACGACGTGTCGGGGTGGAAGACGATCCCCGTGCCGGCGATGTGGCAGGCGCAAGGATATGGCCAGCCCAAGTACAACAACATCACCTATCCCTTCCCGGCCAACCGCCCGCTGGTGCCGCACGGCGACAACGAGACGGGATCGTACCGCCGCGATGTCGATGTGCCGGCGAACTGGGCGGGCAACGACGTGATCCTCCACATCGGTGCCGCCGGCTCGTCCTACCGCGTGTGGGTGAACGGGCAGGAAGTCGGCTATTCGGAGGATTCGAAGCTGCCGTCGGAATTCGACGTGACCCGCTTCGTGAAGCCCGGCCGCAACAGCGTGTCGATCCAGATCCATCGCTGGTCGGACGGCAGCTATCTGGAGGATCAGGATTTCTGGCGCGTCTCGGGCATCGAGCGCGAGGTGTTCCTGATGGCCGCGCCGAAGACGCGGGTGCGCGACATCTATGTCCATGCCGGGCTCGACAAGGCGTATCGCGACGGCGTCCTGTCGGCCGATCTGGCGATCACGCCGTCGGCCCGGCCGATGACCGCGCGGCTGACCCTGCTCGACGGCAACCGCACCGTCCTGACCAAAGAGGCGCGCGTCGCCCCCGGCAAGGCGGAACGCACCGTCACCCTCGCCGCCCCCGTTCCCGGCGTCCGCCCGTGGACGGCGGAGACGCCGAACCGCTACCTGCTGCTGGTCGAGCTGCTCGATGCCGCGGGCACCGTCGTCCAGTCGACCCCGCAGAAGATCGGCTTCCGCACGGTCGAGATGCGGGACGGCCATGTCACGGTCAACGGCCGCCCGATCATGATCCGCGGCGTGAACCGCCACGAACATGATCCCGAAACCTTCCACGTCATCTCGCAGGAATCGATGCGCCGCGACATCGAGCTGATGAAGCGCAACAACATCAACGCGGTCCGCACCTCGCACTACCCCAACGATCCGCGCTGGTACGACCTTGCCGACGAATATGGCCTCTACGTGATGGACGAGGCCAATATCGAGAGCCACGCGTACATGGATTACGCCAACAAGCATCCAAAGGATCGCGCCAGGTTCCAGATCGGCTTCGATCCGGCATGGGAACAGGCGCACGTCACCCGCGTGACCAACATGGTCGAACGCGACAAGAACCATCCCTCGATCATCTTCTGGTCGCTGGGGAACGAGGCCGGCATCGGCCCGAACTTCGAAAAGGCGGCCGCCGCGATCCGCCGCCGCGATCCGAACCGGCTGATCTCGTATCTGGGCTGGGGCACGCTCGACTGGGATCACCAGCCCAACAGCTTCGTCGACACCTATGCCCCGATGTACGACGATATCGAGAAGATGGTCGACTGGGCGACCGATCCCACCCGCACCCAGCCGATGATCCAGTGCGAATACGCGCATATGCAGGGTAATTCGGGCGGCAATTTCAAGGATTACTGGGACACCATCTACCGCTACGACAAGTTGCAGGGCGGCTTCATCTGGGACTGGGTCGACCAGTCGATGTACCGTTATACGAAGGACGGCCGCCGCTACTGGGGCGACGGTGGCGAATACGGCCCCAATCCCGGCGGCGACATCGAGTTCGGCGACGGGCTGAACCAGCCCGATCGTACGCCCAATCCGCACCTGTACGAGGTGCAGAAGGTCTATGCGCCGGTCCAGTTCGAGGGGTTCGACCCCGCCACCGGCCGGTTGACGGTGCGCAACCGCCACGATTTCCGCGACCTGTCGGGCTTCGCGTTCGACTGGACGCTGGAGGAGGACGGCGTGGCGATCGCGAGCGGCGCCCTGCCCGCGCTGTCCACCGCAGCGCGCAGTGCGGAGACGATCGCCCTGCCGCTGCCCGCCGCCGCGCAGCGGCCGGGTGCCGAGTATATGGTCACGGTCCGCGCCCGTGCGCGCGACGCCGCCGTGCCGCTGGTCCCCGCCGGCTATATGGTGGGCTGGGAGCAGTTCCCCCTCTCGTCCACCCCGCGCCCGGCGTTCGCGAGCCGCGGCGCCGTCACCGTGCGCGACGGTGCCGACGCGGTCCGCCTGTCGGCCGGCAACGCGACCCTGGCGATCGATCGCAAGACCGGGCTGGTCGACGGCTATGCGCGCGGCGGCACCACGCTGGCCACCGGCGGCGCACCGAATTTCTGGCGCGCCGAAACCGACAACGACACGCTGACCGGCACCGTCGCCGCGCAGGCGCCGTGGCACGCGATGAGCGAGACGCGCGAGGTCCGCTCGGTCACCGTCCGCCGGCTGGACGGCGGCGCGGCGGAGGTCCGGGTCGATCACGAACTGGGCGCCGGCGCCGCCCGCTTCGTCACCACCTACACCATGGCGGGCGACGGATCGGTCGCCGTCGCGGGCGAACTGACCCCCCTGAAGGACGATCTGCCGCCCCCGGTCCGCGTCGGGCTGTACTACGCCTTGCCGGCTTCGATGAAGACGGTCGAGTGGTTCGGCCGCGGCCCGCACGAAAGCTATGTCGATCGCAAGACGTCCGCGCCCGTCGGCCTGTGGCGCGGGGCCGTCGCCGAGCAGAACCACGATTACATGCGGCCGCAGGATACCGGCAACAAGGTCGACGTCCGCTGGATGGAGCTGGCCGGCGCCGGCCGCGGCCTGCGCGTGGAGGCGGAGGTGCCGATGATGATGCAGGCGCTGGCCTTCCCCTATGCCGATCTCTACCGGCGCGCGCCGGGGACGTGGAAGTCGACCGACATCGTGCCGCACGATCAGGTGTCGCTGCTGGTCGATGCCGGCCAGTGGGGCGTCGGCGGCGACACGGGGTGGAGCCTGGTCGGCCAGCCGCACATGAAATACCGGACGAAGCTGGTGCCCACCCGCGTCGCGTTCCGCCTGTCGCCTTTCACCGGCGACGGCACCACTCCCGACAAGGCGAAGCCCGCCCGCGCGACCGAGGTGCAGTGAAGCGACAACCCTCCCCCCTTGCAGGGGGAGGGTTGTCCGACCCCGCCGGTTGGCCCCCGCCCCGCAACCCGCTACATGGGGGAGCGATGCTGCGCCTGACCGAACTGACCCTGCCCCTCCACCACCCGGACGAGGCGCTGCCCGCCGCGATCTGCCGCCGGCTGCGTATCACCCCGCGCGAGCTGGTTCGCCACGTCGTCGCCCGCCGCGCCCATGACGCGCGCGACAAGGCCGACATCAAGCTGGTCTATTCGGTCGACGTGAACGTCCGCGACGAGGCGGCGGTGCTCGCCCGGTTCCGCAAGGACCGCCATGTCCAGCGCACGCCCGACACCCGCTACCGCTTCGTCGCGCAGGCCGCCGGCGACACCGGCGACCGCCCGGTCGTGATCGGCGCCGGCCCCTGCGGCCTGTTCGCCGGGCTGATCCTGGCGCAGATGGGCTACCGCCCGATCATCCTCGACCGTGGCAAGGTGGTGCGCGAGCGGACGAAGGACACCTGGGGACTGTGGCGCAAAAGCGTCCTGAACCCGGAAAGCAACGTCCAGTTCGGCGAGGGCGGCGCCGGCACCTTCTCCGATGGCAAGCTCTACAGCCGGATCAAGGACGACCGCTTCCTCGACCGCAAGGTGCTGACCGAGTTCGTCAAGGCCGGTGCCCCGCCGGAGATCCTGACCGAGGCGCACCCCCATATCGGCACCTTCCGCCTCGTGACCATGGTCGAGAGCATGCGCGCCTCGATCGAGGAGCTGGGCGGCGAGTACCGCTTCTCCACCCGCGTCGACGGGCTGGACGTCACGACCGACTCCGCCGGCGAGCGGCGCATCCGCGGGCTTCACCTGCACGACGGCGGCTACCTGCCCGCCACCCATGTCGTCATGGCGATCGGCCACAGCGCGCGCGACACCTTCTCGATGCTGCACGAGGCGGGTGTGCATGTCGAGGCGAAGCCCTTCTCGCTCGGCGTCCGCATCGAACATCCGCAAGGATGGATCGACCGGGCGCGCTTCGGCCCCAATGCCGGCCACCCGGCGCTCGGCTCGGCCGAGTACCACATCTCGCATCACTGCAGGAACGGGCGCACCGTCTACAGCTTCTGCATGTGCCCCGGCGGCACCGTGGTCGCCGCCACGTCGGAGGAGGGGCGCGTCGCGACCAACGGCATGAGCCAGTATTCCCGCAACGAGCGCAACGCCAATTCCGGCTTCGTCGTCGCGATCGATCCGGCACGCGACTTTCCGGGCGATCCGCTCGCCGGCATCGCGCTCCAGCGGCATTGGGAGGAGCGCGCCTTCGTCGCGGGCGGCTCCTGCTACAAGGCGCCGGCGCAGCGGCTGGGCGACTTCATGGCCGCCCGCCCCTCGACCACGCTCGGCAGCATCGTTCCCTCGTACAAGCCCGGCGTGACCCCGACCGATCTCGCCTTGTGCCTGCCCGACTATGCGGTGGCCGCGATGCGGGAGGCGTTGCCGGTCTTCGGCCGCCAGATCCCCGGCTACGACCATCCGGACGTGGTGATGACCGGGGTGGAGACGCGCACCTCGTCCCCCGTCCGCTTCACCCGCGACGCCCGCTTCCAGAGCCTGAACACCCGCGGCCTCTTCCCGGCGGGCGAGGGGGCGGGCTATGCCGGCGGCATCCTGTCGGCCGCGGTCGACGGCATCAAGGTCGCAGAGGCGGTGGCGCTCAGCATGGGCGCCGCGACCGCCGATGCGGCACAGGTCGCCGTCGCGGCCTGACCCGGCCTTGGCGCGCCTCCTGCTCTTCAACAAGCCCTACGGCGTCCTGTCGCAATTCACCGACGCGCGCAGTCCCACGCCGCGTCCGACGCTTTCCGCCCATGTCTCCGTCGCGCACGTCTATCCCGCCGGTCGCCTCGATCAGGACAGCGAGGGGCTGCTGCTGCTCACCGACGACGGCGCGCTCCAGGCCCGCATCGCCGATCCCCGCTTCAAGGTGCCCAAGACCTATCTCGTCCAGGTCGAGGGCGTGCCGGCCGACGCCGCGCTCGACCAGCTCCGCCGCGGCCTCATCCTGAAGGACGGCCCCACCCGCCCGGCAGAGGCGGACCGGATCGACGATCCCGCACTCTGGCCCCGCGACCCGCCCGTCCGCTTCCGCAAGACCGTGCCCGACACCTGGCTCCGCCTGACCATCCGCGAGGGCCGCAACCGCCAGGTCCGCCGCATGACCGCCGCGATCGGCCACGGCACCCTCCGCCTGATCCGCTGGCGCATCGGCGACTGGACGCTGGACGGCATCGCGCCGGGGGAGTGGATCGAGGCGCCGCGATAACGCCCATCCGGCATCCCGCGAAACCGGGACCTCCGCAAAACTCTTCCGTCGTCCCGGCGTGCGCCGGGATGACGCAGAAAATGGAGCGTTAGGAGCCTTTCGCAAAGGTCTTGCAAAGGTCGGCACCCAGCAGCGGAACGCCCGCGGGGAAACGGCATCCCACTCCGTTTGAAGGGAAATCCAATCAGGCCGACCCACTCACAACGACCACCCCGGCGAAGGCCGGGGTCCAGCGGAGGGTGGCAGAGAGGGGCGCTGCGCATCGTCAAGCCGGCCATCCCAACTGGACCCCGGCCTCCGCCGGGGTGGTGCATTTCAGTTTCAAACAGGGGTCATGGGACCCGCAAAACACCCGTCATCCCCGCGTAGGCGGGGATCCATACACGCCAACCAATCAGATCCAGCCGAACGCGGCGCATTTATGGAACCTCTCCTGCGCGGAAACGACGGAAAGCGGCGACAGCGCTGGATGTCGATCCGCACCAGGCCAGCCCGCCCCGCCGACGCTGTCCTACGCCCCCCTCGGCGAGGTACAACGGCCCATGCCTCACCGATCCCACGGTCAGAGTTACGACAGCATGACTGTCGAAACATCCGCACCGGCAGCGACATCCTGCCCGCTGTCCAAGCGCTTGAGAACAAACGACTGTCCTCCATCACCCCCCTCGCCCGACCCCGCCACAACCCGAAACTTCCTCAACATTCGCACCGCCGGATCCATCAACCCGCCCCCGTCACCGGCTTGCCTCCACCCCGCCAGGCGGACATGACGCGGGCCATGGAGAGCCCCGTCCTCGCCGCGCCGTTCGCGGCCCAGTCGAACGATCTCGCCGCGCTCGCCGCCGCCGGGCGGTTGCGCACGCTGGCACCGCGCCGCGCGCTCGATTTCTCGTCCAACGACTATCTCGGCCTCGCCGCCTCGCCGCGGCTGCGCACCGCCGTCGCGGCGGCGCTCGACCGGGGTGTCTCGATCGGCTCGGGCGGGTCGCGGCTGCTGCGCGGCAACGATCCCGAGCACGAGGCGCTGGAGGCGGAGGCCGCCGCCTTCTTCGGCTGCGCCTCGACGCTCTGGTTCTCCAGCGGCTACGCCGCCAACGCCGCGCTCCTCTCCACCCTGCCCCAGCGCAGCGACCTGATCGTCCACGACGCGCTGGTCCACGCCAGCGCGCATGAGGGGATGCGCCTCGCCCGCGCCCCCGCGATCGCCGCCGGCCACAACGACCCGTCGCAGGTCGACGAGGCGATCGCGTCATGGCGCACGAAGGGTGCCACCGGCCGGCCGTGGATCGCGGTGGAGAGCCTGTACAGCATGGACGGGGACCGCGCGCCGCTCGACGATCTGGTCTCGGTCGCCGACCGGCACGACGCCGTGCTGCTGATCGACGAGGCGCACGCGACCGGCGTCTTCGGCGCCGCCGGCCGTGGCTGTGCGGAGCATCTCCACGGCCGCGCCAACGTCGTCACCGTCGCCACCTGCGGCAAGGCGCTGGGCTGCGAGGGTGCGCTGGTCTGCGGCCCCGCCATCGTCCGCGACAGCCTGGTCAATCGCGGCCGCGCCTTCATCTTCTCCACCGCCCCCTCGCCGCTGATGGCCGCCGCCGTCCGCGAAGCCCTGCGCATCGTCGCCGACGAGCCCCAGCGCCGCACCGCGCTCGCCGCGCTGGTCGGCGACGCCGCCCGCCTGCTCGCCCCGCTCGGCATCGCCGGCACCGGCAGCCAGATCGTGCCGGTGCCGGTCGGCGACGACGTTCGCGCGATGGCGATGGCGGCGGCGTTGCAGGCGCGCGGCTTCGACGTGCGCGGCATCCGCCCGCCCACCGTCCCTCCCGGCACCGCCCGCCTGCGCCTGTCGCTGACCCTGAACGTCACGACGGCCGATCTCGACGCGCTGGCCACCGCGCTGGCGGAGGTGCGCGCATGACCCGCATCGTCGTCACCGGCACCGATACCGGCATCGGCAAGACGGTGTTCGCCGCCGCCCTCACCGCCGCGCTCGGGGCGCACTACTGGAAACCGGTGCAGGCCGGGCTGGAGGAGGAGGGCGGCGACGCCGACACCGTTGCCCGCCTCGCCGGCATCCCGCGCGTCCGGATCCTGCCGGACGCGTACCGCCTCGCCACGCCCTGCTCCCCCCACCGCGCCGCCGAGATCGACGGGGTGACGATCGATCCGGCCCGCCTGGCCCCGCCGCCGATGTCGCCACTGGTGATCGAGGGAGCGGGCGGCGTGATGGTGCCCGTCACCCGCGACCTCGTCTTCGCCGACCTGTTCGCCCGCTGGCGACTGCCGGTCGTCCTCGTCGCCCGCACCACGCTCGGCACGATCAACCACAGCCTGTTGTCGATCGAGGCGCTGCGGCACCGGGACGTCCCGATCCTCGGCATCGCTTTCGTCGGCGATCCCGCCCCGGACAGCGAGGCGACGATCGCCGCATTGGGCCGGGTCCGCCGCCTCGGCCGCCTGCCCCGCCTCGACCGGCTCGACCCCGGCACGCTGGCCGCCGCCTTCGCCGCCGGGTTCCGCGTGGAGGATTTCGCATGACCGGCAGCCCCGTCTGGCACCCCTTCACCCAGCACGGCCTGGGCGAGCCGATCCCGCTCGTCTCCCACGCGGAGGGTGCGCTGCTCCACACCGCCGACGGCCGCACCTATGTCGACGCGATCTCGTCCTGGTGGGTGACCACCCACGGCCACGGCCATCCGCGCATCGTCGCCGCTATCCGCGATCAGGCCGCCCGGCTCGACCAGATCGTCTTCGCCGGCTGGACCCACGAACCCGCCGAAACTCTCGCCGCCGGCCTCTGCGCGATCATGCCGCCGGCGCTGACCCGCGTCTTCTTCTCCGACAGTGGCTCGACCAGCGTAGAGGTCGCGCTGAAGATGGCGCTCGGCTATTTCGCCAACCGGGGCGAGCCGCGCTCGCGCATCCTGGTGCTGGAACACAGCTATCATGGCGACACCATCGGCGCGATGTCGGTCGGCGCGCGCGGCGTCTTCAACCAGCCCTACGCACCGCTGCTGTTCGACGTCGGCACCATCCCCTTCCCCGCCGCCGGGTGCGAGCAGGCGACGCTCGACGCGCTGGAACAGGCATGTCGGGATCGTCCCGCCGCCTTCATCGTCGAACCGCTGATCCTGGGCGCCGGCGGCATGCTGGTCTATCCGGCCACCGTCCTCGCCGAAATGCGGGCGATCTGCGCGCGCCACGACGTGCTGTTCATCGCCGACGAGGTGATGACCGCCTGGGGCCGCACCGGCACGCTGCTGGCCTGCGAACAGGCCGCTGTCGTGCCCGATATCCTGTGCCTGTCCAAGGGGTTGACCGGCGGTGCGGTGCCGCTGGCGGTGACGATGGCGACCGAGCCGATCTACGCCGCGCACCTCTCGCCGGATCGGGCGCGGATGTTCTTCCATTCGTCCAGCTACACCGCCAACCCGATCGCCTGCGCCGCTGCCAACGCCAATCTGGGCATCTGGCGCGACGAGCCGGTGCACGATCGCCTCGCCCGCCTGGCCGCGCGCCAGGCCGATCACCTCGCCGCCGCCGCCCGCCTGCCGAATACGGCCCATCCCCGCCGGCTCGGCACGATCGCCGCGATCGACCGGACCGGCGGTGGCACCGGCTATCTCGCCGCGACTGCGCCCGCGATGATGGCCGCCGCCCGCGATGCCGGCGTTCTCCTCCGCCCGCTCGGCAACACGCTCTACGTCATGCCGCCCTATTGCATCGCCGACGACGAACTGGCGCAGGTCTGGGCGGTGATCGCGGAGCTATGCGGCTGAATGCTACCAGCTGACCCTGACAGCCGAACCCACCGGTATCGTCAGCCCCGGCACCGCCACCATGCCCGGTGCCACCACCTCGCCGGCCGTCGCCCGGGCCGGCAGCAGGTCGGCCGGCGACCCCTGCGCCGTCACGCGTCCGTCGGCGATCGTCACCACCCGGTCGCCCAGCAGCCGTGCCTCCTCGGCACTGTGCGTGACATAGAGCATCGGCAGCGCGAACCGCGTCTTCAGCGCCGCGACGAACGCCAGCACCTCCGCCCGCCGCGCCGCATCCAGCGCCGACACCGGCTCGTCCAGCAGCAACAGTTCGGGCTGGCTCAACAACGCGCGGCCGATCGCCACCCGCTGCCGCTCCCCGCCCGACAGGTCGCGCGGGGAACGGTGCAGCAGGTGCCCGATCGCCAGCACCTCGATCACCGCGTCCCACTCGATCCGCGCCGCACCCCGGCTGCGCGCCAGCCCGTATCGCAGGTTCCGCTCGACCGTCAGGTGCGGAAACAGCCGCGCGTCCTGATGCACCAGCCCGATCCGACGGCGCTCGGCCGGCACGAAGATGCGCGCTTCGGTGTCGGCGAGCACCCGCTCGCCCAGTACCACCCGCCCCTCGTCCGCGCGCAACGATCCGGCGACCACCGCCAGCGTCGCCGACTTGCCCGCGCCGGATGGTCCGAACAGCACGGTCACCCCGTCCGCCGGCCCCTCGAACGCAACGTCCAGCCGGAACGCGCCCAGCCTGCGCCTCGCCTCGACGATCACCGCGCCGCCCGCCGTCGCCCGATCGCCAGAAGCAGTTCCGACAGCAGCAGCCCGGCCAGCGCCGCGACCAGCGAGATCGCCGACAGCCGCAGCGCCACCGCCTCGCCACCCGGCACCTGCAACGCCGCATATATCGCCAGCGGCAGCGTCTGCGTCTCGCCCGGGATGCTGGCGGCGAAGGTGATGACCGCGCCGAACTCGCCCAGCGCCGCCGCGAAGCCGACGACCGCCGCCGCCAGCAATCCCGGCGCCGCCAGCGGCAGCACGATCGTGAACGCACGGTCGACCGGCCCCGCGCCCAGGCTGCGCGCCGCCTCCTCCAGCGCCGGATCGACCGCCTCGATCGCCTGCCGCGCCGCCCGCAGCATCAGCGGAAACGCGCACGTCACCGCCGCCAGCGCCGCGCCCGCCGGAGTAAAGGCCAGCCGCACGCCCCACACTGCGTCCAGCCAGCGGCCTACCGGCCCCTCCACCCCGAACACCAGCAACAGGGCGAACCCGATCACCACCGGCGGCAGGATCAGCGGCGCATGGAGCAGCGCATCCAGCAGCACCCGCCCCGGAAACCGGTACCGGGCCAACAGCCACGCGAAACCGGTGGCGGCGATCAGACCCCACAGCGTCGCCCATCCCGCGACCGTCAGGCTCAGTCGCAGCGCATCCCATTCGGCCGGTGTCGGCACAATCCTACAGCGGCCGGAAACGATAGCGGCGGAAGATCGCCTGCGCCTCGCGCCCGGCCATGAACCGGTAGAAGGCCGCAGCACCCGGCCGTGCGCCGCGGATCACCGCCGCGGGATAGATGATCGGGCTATGGCTGGCGACCGGGAAGGTGCCGACCACCCGGACGCCCGGTTCCGCCGCCGCGTCGGTTTCGTACACGATGCCCAGCGGCGCCTCGCCCCGCGCGACATAGGCCAGGGCAGCGCGCACGTCCTGCGCGGGCGCCAGCCTCGCCACGACCTGCTGCCACACGCCCAGTCGCGTCAACGCCTCCTGCGCGTACCGGCCGGCCGGCACCGATCGCGGTTCGCCGATCGCCAGCCGCCCGCTCGTCCCCAATGCCGCCGCCAGCGGAAAGCCGGGCCGGACCACGAGCCGCAACCGGCTGCGTACCGGCGCGACCAGCACCAGCCGTCCGCCCAGCAGGTCGCGACGCAGCCCGGGCGCCAGCCGCCCCGCCTGCTGCAACCGGTCCATCCACTGCGCGTCCGCCGATACGAACAGATCGGCCTGGGCGCCCGCCTCCACCTGTCGCGCGATCGTGCCGCTCGCCGCGAACGAGAAGCGCACCGGCTGCCCGGTGCGCGCGGTATAGGCGCGGCCGACCGCCCCCAGCGCTTCGGTCAGCGACGCGGCGGCGAACACCGTCAGCGGCGGTGCCGGTTGCGCGGACACGGTGGCCGACGCGACCAGCATCGGCAGCAGCGCCAACCAGCCGATCAGCCGGCGTCGAACGAGGGGAAACTTCATATACGGCGGAATATACTGACCGCCCGGATCGGGCAATGCCGCTGCTGGACAGGCAGGATCGGCTGCGCGATGCCCGCATCATGACCGTCTCCGCCCCACTTCCCGATCTCGGCATCGTCGAGGGTTTCTTCGGTCCGCGCTGGTCCTGCGAGGAGCGCGCCACCGTCGTCGACCATCTCGCCCCGGTCGGCTATCGCTTCTACCACTACGCACCCAAGGCGGACGCGCATCTCCGCCGCGACTGGCGCACGCCGCATTCCCCGACCGAAGCGGCGGCGATCGCCGCCTTCGCCGATCACTGCCGATATCGCGGCGTCCGGTTCGGCATCGGCCTGACTCCGTTCGAGCTGCACCTCGACTTCGACGATGCCGGTCGCGCGGCACTGGCCCGCCGGCTCGCCGATCTCGACGCGATCGGCATCGACGATCTGGCCATCCTGTTTGACGACATGCGCGGCGACCTGCCCGATCTGGCTGAACGTCAGGCGGCCATCGTCGCCTTTTGCGCGGAACGCACCCGCGCCAGCCGGCTCTTCATGTGCCCGACCTATTATTCCGACGACCGGGTGCTCGACCGCGTGTTCGGTCAACGCCCTGTCGGCTATCTCGAAACGCTGGGCCGACTGCTCGACCCCGCCGTGCGGGTGTACTGGACCGGAGAGGAGGTCTGCTCGCGCGCAATCACGCCGGCGCACCTGCGCGACGTCGCCGCCCGGCTCGGGCGACCGGTCTGCCTGTGGGACAATTACCCCGTCAACGACGGGCCGCGGATGTCGGATCATCTTCACCTGCGCGCCTTTACCGGCCGTTCTGCAGAGGGGGCGGCATGGCTGTCGGGGCACGCGATCAACCCGGCGCTGCAGCCGTTGCTGGGCTGCATCCCCGCCGCCACGCTTCCGATTCTTTACGAGGAATCAGCGAATTACCGCTATATGGCGGCATTCCGCACCGCAGCAAAATCGATCGTCGGCGAGCCTTTGGCGACGATGCTGGAAGCGGACATTCTTGCGCTGGACGATGCGGGGCTCGGCAGATTGGGTGGACGCCTCGAAAAACTGCGCGAACGTTACGCGGCAGTTTCCCACCCTGGGGCTGCCGAAGTGCTGAAATGGCTGAGTTTTTCCTACGGCGTCTCATCCGAAGACGTCGCGACACAGTAGCGGCGGTAAACGTCCCAAGGCGGGACATGTTGCTAAGTTGGTAAAAATTATTTTCAGCATACGTCTGCTGCACTGCAACCATTCCAGCACGTTGTCGTTGGGCGGCTGAGTGCATGGCAGCAATATGTTTGGTCTGGCGAGGTGCCGGCCGACAGCGGCAGCATTCGCCAAAGGGAGTATCAGTATGACAACCAAGTTCTTGGTAGCGGCCGGCCTGCTCGCCGGCTTCGCAACGCCCGCCACCGCGGCGACCCTGTTGCTGGAAAACGGCAGCGCCGCTTCGTTCGCTGCACCCGCCGGAACGGTCATCGACTTCGACTCGGCAATCCCCGCATCGTTCACCGCAAGCTACACCGGCGCCAGCGTCGTCAGCGGCGACCTGAACGGCCAGTACGCGCAGCCGGCGTTCAGCAACGGCAGCGACTATCTGGCAGTCAGCCAGGGCGGCAGCGCCACGCTGACCAGCACGAGCCTGGGCTATCAGTCGCTCAGCTTCTTCATCGGGTCGATCGACACGTTCAACACCGTCGAGGTGCTGAGCACGACCGGTGAGCTGATCGCCTCCTACGCCGGCAGCGCGTTCACCTCCACGCCGGACGGCAACCAGACGCTGGCGACGACCAACCGCCGCGTGACGATCACCCGCGAAGCGACCGACGCCCTGATCGGCGGCGTGCGCTTCCTCAGCGATGGCCCCGCGCTCGAAGTCGACAACGTCGTCTTCGCCGTGCCCGAGCCGTCGACCTGGGCGCTGATGCTGCTCGGCTTCGGCATGGTCGGTACCGCGACCCGCTATCGCCGTCGCAGCCAGCAGGTTGTGTACGGCTGATCGACCCTGTCGATCGATGATGCGCCGTCGGACCAACTGGTCCGGCGGCGCATCAGCGTTGCGGCATGGCCAGTTGCTCGGTCACCAGCGGCGTCACGCGATCGGCGATCCGCGTGATCCCGGCCGCGGTCGGGTGGACATGATCCGCCTGCATCAGCGCCGGCACGCCGACCACGCCGTCGAGAATGAACGGGTACAACGCCGCGTCGTACCGTTTGGCCAGCTCGGGCCAGATCGGATCGAACCGGCCGACGAAATCCGGACCGAGGTTCGGCGGCGCCCGCATGCCGGTCAACAAAACCGGGATGTCCCGCTTCCGCAACTCGGCCAGTATCGCGTCGAGATTTGCCCGGGTCTCGGTGGCCGGTATTTGGCGAAGCAGATCGTTCCCGCCCAGGCCCAGCATCACCAGGTCCGGCTTGCGCGGCAGGTTGTCGAGCGCAAAGGCGAGCCGCTGGCGCCCCGCCGCCGTGGTGTCGCCCGACACGCCGGCATTGACGATCGTCGCGTTGATCCCGGCCGCCCACAACCGCGCCTGCACCTGATCGGGCAGGCTCTGGCCGCGGCCGACGCCATAGCCCGCGTACAGGCTGTCACCGAAAGCCAGCACCAGCCGTTCGGGTCCTTGCGGGCGAACAACCTTGTCCGTCGCCGGCGCCGTGACGCCACCAGCGTTCGCCTGCGGCGTGTCCGCCTGCCCGCATCCGACCAGCAGTGCTGGCGCGATCAGCACCGCGGCGGCATAGCGACGCTTGTTATCGTACTTCACTCCGGCGGCTCCCACCCATGACGACGTCCGATATGGCTATCACCGCCCGCGGTGTCACCCTCACCCTGGGCAGCGCGGATGCGCCCACGACCATCCTGAAGGGCATCGATCTCGCCATCCCCGTCGGGACCAGCGTCGCGCTGCTCGGCGCATCGGGATCGGGCAAGTCGTCGCTGATGGCGGTCCTGTCCGGCCTTGAGCAGGCGAGCGGCGGAGACGTGAGGGTCGGCGACCTCGATTTCGGCGGCCTGGACGAGGATGCGCTGGCACGGGCCCGACGCGGGCGCATCGGCATCGTTCTTCAGGCATTTCACCTCCTGCCGTCGATGACCGCGCACGAGAATGTCGCCGTGCCGATGGAACTGGCCGGCATGGCCGACGCGTGGCCGCGCGCGGCTGCCGAACTGGATGCGGTGGGTCTGGGCCACCGCCTGAACCACCTGCCCGCGCAACTGTCCGGCGGTGAGCAGCAGCGGGTGGCGATCGCGCGCGCGCTGGGCCCCCGGCCGCCGCTGGTCTTCGCCGACGAGCCGACCGGAAATCTGGATGCGACCACCGGTGGCCAGATCATGGACCTGCTGTTTGATCGCCGGGCGGCGACCGGCGCGACGCTGGTCGTCATCACCCATGACGTTGCCCTTGCCGGCCGCTGCGACCGGACGGTCGAGCTGTCGGACGGGCGCATCGTCGCGGACAGCATGCCGGCATGAGCGGATGGTCGCTGGCGTGGCGGCTCGCCCGGCGCGAACTGGATGGTCGTTTCCGCGGGTTGCGCCTGCTGCTCGCCTGCCTGATCCTGGGTGTCGGCGCGCTCGCTGCCATCGGCAGCCTGACCGAGGCGATTGGCCGTGAACTCGCGTCGCGCGGCGCGGTGATCCTTGGCGGCGATGTGGAGGTGGCGGCATCGCAGCGATCGGCGCTGCCGTCAGAGCGGAGCGCGCTGGCGCGGATGGGCGCCATGTCCGAAACCGTGCGGATGCAATCCAGCGCGATCGCAGGACCGGCATCGGCGCCGGTGGTTGTACCGATCGAGCTGAAGGGGGTCGACGGTGCCTATCCACTCTACGGATCGCTGCGACTGGCAAACGGTCGCCGCGCAGCCGCCCCGGATGCGGGCGGCGTGTTCATCGGGCCGGCGCTCGCCGACCGGTTGAACGCCCGCGTCGGCGACGCCATCCGGCTCGGCAGTGCCGGCTTCGTCGTCCGCGGCATCATCGCGGACGAGCCGGATCGGCTGGGCGAAGGCTTCACCCTTGGCGCGGTCGCCCTCGTGTCGATGGCCGGGATCGATCGCACCGGACTGGTCCAGCCCGGCAGCCTGTACGAGAGCAAATACCGCATCCGCCTGGCGCCCCGGGCCGATCCTGCTGCGGCGATCGCGCGGTTCAAGGCAGCCTTCCCGGCCGCCGGCTGGGAAGCCCGCACCCGCGACCGCGCCGCACCGGGCGCTGCTCGTCTGGTCGACCGGATGGGCGAGTTCCTGCTGCTGGTCGGCCTGTCCGCGCTGATCATCGCCGGGATCGGCGTCGGCAACGGGGTCTCGTCTTATCTCGCCGCCCGTCGCCGCAGCATCGCCATGCTGAAGGTGATGGGTGCTACGTCGAGCCTCGTCACCCGCACCTACCTGCTCCAGATCGGGGTCGTCGCCGCCGGCGGCATCGCCATCGGCCTCGCGATCGGCGTCGCCGCGGTACCGCTGCTGATGTGGCTGGCCAGCGATGCGCTGCCCGTCGCGCCACGCTTCGCGATCGAGCCGGTGCCGCTGGCCCTAGCTGCCGCGCACGGACTGCTGATCGCGCTGGCCTTCGCCCTGCCCCCGCTGATCGCGGCGGGGCGGACACCCGCCGCCGGGCTGTTGCGCGGGGCGGTGCAGGCCGGAACGGTGTCGCGCTGGCGATTGCTGCCTCCGGCTTTCCTCGCGCTGGCCTCGTCGATGGCGCTGGCGCTCGGCAGCAGCACGCGGCCGGCGCTCGCCGCCGGCTTCATGGGCGCGGTGGCAGGGGTGCTGGTGTTGCTGACCGGGTTCGGCTGGCTGGTCCGTCGCCTTGCCGCGGCCTTGCCGCGACCGCGCCGGCCGCTGCTGCGCCTCGCCATCGCCGGGCTGCATCGGCCGGGGGCGCAGACGGTCGCACTGGTCGTGGCGCTGGGCCTCGGACTGACGCTGTTCGTACTGCTCGCCTCGATCCGCACCGCAATCGACGCCAATATCCAGCGCACCGTACCGGCCCGCGCGCCCGCGCTCTTCGCCCTCGACGTGCCGCGCGACCGGGAGGCGCAGTTCCGCCGCACCGTCACCGCCATCGCCCCGGCCGCGAGCATCGCCACCGTGCCGGCGATGCGCGGCACGATCACCGGGTATGGCACGACCCGGGTCGCCGATCTGAAGACCATCCCGGAGGGGGCCTGGGCGTTGCGCGGAGAGCGCGGACTGACCTACTCGACGATGTTGCCGGAGGGTAGCGAGATCACCGCCGGCCGTTGGTGGCCGAAGGATTACGCGGGCCCGCCGCTGGTGTCGGTCGACGAACGCCTTGCCCGCGTACTGGACCTGAAACTGGGCGATCCGCTGACGATCAGCCTGTTGGGGGTGGAGCGGACGGCGCGCATCGCCTCGTTCCGGCGGATCAACTGGGACACGCTGGGTTTCAATTTCGTCCTCGTCTTCTCACCCAATGCGATCGCCGATGCGCCGCATAACCTGGCGGCCACGATCGACCTGCCGACAGGACAGGAAAGCCGCGTCATCCGTGCCTTGCTCGCGCCCTTCCCGTCGGTTTCGGTCATCGAGGTGCGCGATGTCCTCGATCAGGTACGTGGCCTGGTTACCCAGATGGCGACCGCCATATCCGCCGCAGCCGCGGTCGCGGTGCTGGCCGGCATCGCCGTGCTGGTCGGCGCCATCGCCGCCGCGCGCGAGGTCCGCACCTATGACGGCGTCATCCTGCGTACGCTGGGCGCGACCCGCCTGCAGGTGCTCGGCAGTCAGGCGATCGAGTACGCGCTTCTCGCTATTGCTGTCTCGATCCTGGCGCTGGCGGTCGGGCTGGGCGGGGCGTGGTACGTCGTCACGCAGGTCTTCTCCTTCCAGTGGCTGCCCGATCCGCTGGCGGTCGGGCTGACGCTCGTCATCGGTGCGGCGACTACGATGGCGCTCGGGCTGGCCGGGGCATGGCCGGTTCTCGGCACGCGACCGGCGGCGGCGCTGCGGCAGGTCTAGCCAGACGCGTCGGCTGTCCCGGCGTCCGGCCGGATGGATCATCATCAACGAACGATCGCCGCATCCTGACGCACAATTCACTTGTTACAATATAACATGGCCGTTAAGCGCTTGCGTCATCAGGTTCAGGAGGTATGGCCATGGTCAGGTTTTCGCTCGGGGCAGGGCTGATCGCGCTTGCCACCGCATCGGCTGCGCAGGCGCAGGATGAGCCCGCAGTCACGAGTGCACCAGCGGCCGCGCGTCCTGCCCAGCCGCCCGAGATCATCGTCACGGGCATCATCGATCAGACGGAGCAGGACGTGCTGCAGGGCACGTCGGTCCTCTCGGGCGAGCAGCTGGCGCGCGACCTGCGCCCGACGATCGGCGAGACGCTGGCCCGCCTCCCCGGCGTGTCGGCGACGTCGTTCGGCCCCAGTGCGTCCCGCCCGATCCTGCGCGGCTTCCAGGGCGAGCGCATCCGCGTCCTGACCGACGGGATCGGCTCGATCGACGTGTCGAACACCAGCGTCGATCACGCCGTCATCATCAATCCGCTGCTCGCCGAGCGGGTCGAGGTTCTGCGCGGCCCCTCCGCGCTGCTGTTCGGTTCGTCGGCGGTGGGCGGTGTCGTCAACGTGATCGACACCCGCATCCCGCGCCGCTTGCCCACCAACGGCTACCGCTTCGACGCGATCGCCAATTACGGCTCCGCCGCCAACGAGCGGTCGGGATCGGCGGCAGGCGATGTCGCGGTCGGTCAGCATCTGGTTCTCCATGCCGACGGTTCGTACCTGAAGAGCGACGATCTGGAGATCGGCGGCTACGCCCTTTCCCCCGCCGCCCGTGCCGCCGCGCTGTCGCAGGTCGGCCTGCCGCAGACCGGCGATGAGCCGATCGATTTCGCCGCCTCCGCCGGCATCCGCGGCCGCCTGCCCAACTCGGCCAGCGAAACATGGACGGCCGGCGTCGGCGCGACGATCGTCACAGATCGCGGCACGCTCGGCGTCTCCTACGGCCATTACGACAGTCTGTACGGCGTTCCCGTCCGCTACGCGACCGCGATCGGGCAGGAGCAGGAAGCGCCTCGCCTCGACGTGGCGCAGGACCGGGTCGACCTGCGCGGCGAGGTGAATGTCGACGGGCCGCTGATCGACAGCATCCGCATCCGCCTGGGCCACGCCAATTACCGCCATTTCGAGCTGGAGGAGGACGGCTCGGTCGGCACCGCCTTCTACAACAACGGCACCGAGGGCCGGTTCGAGATCCTGCAAGCGAACCGCGGCGGCTGGAAGGGTGCAACCGGCGTCCAGTACCTGAACCGCCTGTTCGACGTCGATGGCGACGAGGCGTTCCTGCCTGCCAACGAGACCAACCAGACCGGCATCTTCACCCTTCAGCAATACGACGCCGGCGCGCTCAAGGTGGCGGGCGGCGCCCGGTACGAGTGGAGCAGCCTGTCGGCCCGACCGCTGCCCGGCCAGTCGCAGTTCTTCCGCGGCCAGCGCGATTTCGGCGCGCTCTCCGCCTCGCTTGGCGCATCCTATGGGCTCAGCGATGCGGTTCGCGTCGGATTGAACGGCTCGCGGACCGAACGCGCACCCTCTGGGGAGGAACTGTTCGCCAACGGCCCCCATGCCGGCACCCAGGCCTATGAGCTGGGCAACGAGAATTTCGGCAAGGAAAAGAGCTGGGGGCTGGAGGCGACCTTCCACGCCCATACCGACCGCTTCAGCCTCGACGCGTCGGCCTATTACAACTGGTTCACCGGCTATATTTCCGAGAACCGCGTCGACCCGTCGGCTTGCACCGCGGTTGCGCCCGACGGCGAGGTGGATCTGCCGTGCTTCCAGTACCAGCAGGCCGATGCCCGCTATTACGGGTTCGAGGCAGACGCGTCTGCTCACCTGTTCACGATCGGCACCACGCGACTGAACGCCGACATCCTGGGCGACTATGTCCGTGCCAACATCGTCGATCTCGGCCCGGTGCCCCGCATCCCGCCGGCACGCGTGCTTAGCGGCATCGAGGCGCAGAACGACCTGTTCACCGCCCGCGCGGAGGTGGAGCATCTATTCGAGCAGAACCGGATCGCCGCATTCGAAACGGCGACGCGCGACTACACGATCGTCAACGCCAGTATCGCGCTGTCGCCGTTCGGCAAGGACAGCAAGACCTCGCTGCTGCTGTCCGCCAACAACATCTTCGATCAGAATGTCCGCCGCCATGCCAGCTTCCTCAAGGATTTCGCTCCGCTCGCCGGGCGCGATCTGCGTGCGACACTGCGCGTGGGACTGTAGGCGACCGAGCGAGGCCTCTTCCGTCGACACCGCGCGCTCAGCGACGACGTGGCCGGAACATCGTCGTCACGCACTGTTACAACATGACTTCGCCCGCGACGGCGTTAGGATGGCGATGAAGGTCTCGGCAGGCGGGGATTGATGGACGAGGCTTGGCTACCCCTGGGGTTCGGCGTCGCGGCAAGCGCGGCGACGCTGCTCGGCGGCGCGATCGCGCTCCGCTTCCATCACCGCATCTCGCTCGTGCTCGGGCTGGCGGCCGGCATCGTTCTGGGCGTCGCCCTGATCGACCTGATACCGGAGGCTTTGTCTCTGGGTGCCGGCCTGTACGATCCGCGAACGATCCTGGCCTGTGTCGCCGCAGGGTTCGCGGCCTACATGCTGCTTGACCGTGCGCTGGCTACGGTTGGACGCACGGCGGCGCCATGGCGGGACCATCTCGGCCCCGCCAGCCTGACGCTCCACAGCTTCCTCGACGGCATGGGCATCGGCTTGGCGTTCCAGATGTCGCCGGCGATCGGCTGGGTGCTGGCGCTCGCCGTCCTGACCCACGACATCGCCGACGGCATCAACACCGTCAGCCTGTCGCTCACCGGCAGCCGCCCGGGCCTCGCGCGGCGCTGGCTGCTGGTCAACGGCATGGCGCCGCTTGCCGGCGTCGTGCTGGGGCTGCTGGTGCGTGTGCCCGATGCGATGCTGGCACCGTTGCTCGGTGCGTTCGCCGGCGTGTTCCTGTTCATCGGCGGCTGCGAACTGATCCCGCGCAGCCGGTTGCGCGACCCGCGCCTGCGTGCGACGATAGCGACAATAATGGGGATGGTGCTGATGCTGCTGGTGACACAATGGGCCCACTAGAGTCCGTCGGCTCCGCTCCCCCGCCCAGTCAACGCGATCGGCTGAAGGCGATCATCGGCGGATCGACCGGCAATCTGGTCGAGTGGTTCGACTGGTACGTCTATTCCGCCTTCACGCTTTATTTCGCACCGCACTTCTTTCCGTCGGAGGATCGCACCGCGCAACTGCTGTCGGCCGCCGCGGTGTTCGCCGTCGGGTTCGTCATGCGGCCGATCGGCGCGTGGATCATGGGCATCTATGCCGACCGGCACGGGCGAAAGGCCGGGCTGACCCTGTCGGTGACGCTGATGTGCATGGGCTCGCTCATCATCGCCTGCACGCCGGGGTACGAGACGATCGGCGTCGTCGCCCCAGCGCTGCTGGTGCTCGCCCGCCTGATGCAGGGCCTCAGCGTCGGTGGCGAATATGGCGCCAGCGCGACCTATCTGTCCGAAATGGCGGGCAAGGACCGGCGCGGCTTCTTCTCCAGCTTCCAGTATGTCACGCTGATCTCCGGCCAGCTGCTCGCCATCCTCGTCCTCCTGATCCTGCAGGCGAGCATGAGCGAGGCCGACCTCGATGCATGGGGCTGGCGAATCCCGTTCGTCATCGGCGCGTGCCTGGCGGTCGTCGTCTTCTACCTTCGCCGCGGCCTTGCCGAAACGCAGAGCTTCCAGAACGCAAAGTCGGAAGGAGCGCCGAAATCCGGTTTCCTCCAGCTGATCACTCATCACCCGCGCGAGACCGCGACGGTGATGCTGCTGACCGCAGGGGGCACGCTCGCCTTCTACGCCTATTCGATCTACATGCAGAAATTCCTGGTCAACACTTCCGGCTTCAGCCGCGAAGTGGCCAGCCAGATCAACGCCGCCACGCTCTTCGTCTTCATGCTGCTCCAGCCCGTCGCCGGCGCGCTGTCGGACCGGATCGGACGCAAGCCGTTGATGGTGGGTTTCGGCATCGCCGGCGTCGTCTGCACCTACCCCATCTTCACCCTGCTGGAGGGGACGCGCGATCCGCTGACCGCCGGTTTGCTGGTGATGGCGGCGCTGATCATCGTCACCGGCTACACCTCGATCAACGCGGTGGTGAAAGCGGAACTGTTCCCCGCCCACATCCGCGCGCTGGGCGTCGCGCTGCCCTATGCGCTCGCCAACACCCTGTTCGGCGGCACCGCCGAATATGTCGCGCTGTCGTTCAAGGACGCGGGGTTCGAGCGCGGCTTCTACTGGTACGTCACGGCGATGATCGGCATTTCGCTGATCGTCTATCTCAGGATGCGCGACACCCGCCACCACAGCCGCATCGCCGAGGATTGAGCAGGCCGGCCGGGAACTTCTCCCCGCCGCGCCGCTTCCCCTGATGGAGCGTGATCGCCCGTCGCGGCCACGACGTGGAGCAAGGGGAATATCGCCGGATGACGATGGCGCAGAACGGCGAGGACGGGATGTCCGCGCGCCGCCGCTGGAAGAAGTGGATCACCTACAGCGTCGATCATGACGCGGTGCTGCGCCAGATCGCCGACGAATCCGGCTGGTCGGGCCGGTACGCCTTCCTGATCCTGGTATCCGCCGCGATTTCGCTGCTCGGTTTGCTGATGCCGTCGGTGGCGGTGCTGATCGGCGCGATGCTGCTGTCGCCGCTGATGATGCCGATCATCGGCATCGGCTTCGGCGTCGCCACGCTGGATTTCCGGGAGATCCGCCGCGCCGCCTTCGCCCTGCTTGCGGGGTCGGCAATCGCGGTGCTGCTCTCGATCGCGCTCGTCTCGATCTCTCCCCTGCAGACGATCACCAGCGAAATCGCGGGGCGGACCCGCCCGACCCTGTTCGATCTGCTCGTCGCGCTGCTGTCCGCGCTGGCCGGCGCCTATGCGCTGATCCGGGGCCGGGGCGGCACGGTGGTGGGCGTCGCCATCGCCATCGCGCTGATGCCCCCGCTCGTCGTGGTCGGCTTCGGCATCGCGACCGCGAACCTGACGGTGTTCGTCGGCTCGCTGCTCCTGTTCCTGACCAATGCCGTCACGATCGCGCTGACCGTCGCGCTGGTCGCGCGCTTCTATGGCTTCGGCAGCCATCTGTCGCCGCATCACACCGGCTGGCAGCTGGCGCTGTTCGTCGGCGCGCTCGGCATTCTGTCCGTGCCGCTGGCGGCGGGACTGCGCCAGATCGCGTTCGAATCCGTCGCGCAGCGACAGGTGCGCGATACGGTCGGTGCACGCTTTCCCCAGGAGGCGCGATTGAGCCAGCTGGACATCGACTACGCCCGCACCCCGATCCGCGTGCGGGCGGTGGTGCTGACCCCCGACACGATGCCGCAGGCCGACCGCCTTCTCGCCGCCGACCTGCAACGTCGCCTGTCACGGCCGGTCGACATCCATGTCGATCAGCTGCGCATCTCGCCCGACACCGGTGCGGCGGAGGCGGCCCAGATCGCGCAGGCCGGCGACACGGCCGCCCCCGCCGCGCGTGCCGATCGCGCCGCGGCGGACCTGGCCCTCATCGCCGGGATCGAGGGCACGGCGGTGCGCGTCGACCAGGCGGGACGGCGGCTGTCGGCCACGGCAGCCTCCCTGCCCGGCCTCGGGCTTGCCGGCTACCGGGCTCTGGAGACGCGAGCGGGCATGGCGCTGCCCGACTGGACGGTCGCCCTCGCACCGCCCGCCGACACGCCACTGCCCGAAATCGCCATTCGCCACGGCGTGATCGACGACGTGACGCTGGGTATCGCCGCGTGGGGATCCGCGCGGACCGGACGCTCCGTCTCGGTACGCGGCGGGACCCGCGCCCAGCGGAACGCCATCGCGGAGGGTATCGTCGCCCGCGGCGGCCGCGCCGAACCCGGGCCGGCCGCCGGTCCCCTCGCGCTGGCGTGGGTGGCCGATCCCGGCGCTGCGGGCGCCGAAATGCCCTAGATCATGCGACCGCGCGCATCGGTTGCGCGATCTGCGCCATCGCCGCCGCCGCATCGACCGGGCGGCTGAACAGGTAACCCTGGATGGTTCCGCACCCCTGCGCGCGCAATGCCGCCAGCTGCGCCTCCGTCTCGACGCCCTCTGCCGTGGTGTCCGTGTTCAACGCCGCGGCGAGATCGATGATCGCCTGCACAATGGCGGCAGCGCTCTTGTCCTCGGCGACGGGGATGACGAACGATCGGTCGATCTTGATCTTGTCGAAGGGGAAGCTGCGCAGGTAGCTGAGCGAGGAATAGCCGGTACCGAAATCGTCCAGCGCGATCCGCACGCCCATCGCGCGCAACCGGTGGAGCAGCGCCACCACCGGCCCCTCGCCGTCCAGGAACACCGATTCGGTGATCTCCACCTCCAGCCGTCGCGGCTCCAGCGCGCTCGCCGCCAGCGCCTGCAGCACGACCGACTGGAAGCCCGGGCTGCGGAACTGCAGTGCGGATACGTTCACCGCGATCCGGACATGCCCGGGCCAGCGGGTCGCGGTGCGGCATGCCTCGCGCATCACCCACTCGCCGATCGGCACGATCAGCCCGGTCTCCTCCGCGATCGGGATGAACTCGGTCGGCGACAACCAGCCGCGGGTCGGATGATGCCAGCGCAACAGCGCCTCGAACCCGCCGATCCGGTCGGCCTTCAGGTCGAAGATCGGCTGGAAAGCCAGCGTGAACTGCCCCTGGCTCACCGCCTCGCGCAGGTCGAGTTCCAGTTCGCGCCGCTTCCGCGCCGCCTCGTCCAGCGCCTGCTCGAAGAAGCGCAGCACGCCGCGTCCGTCCGTCTTCGCGCGGTACAGCGCCAGACCGGCGCTTTTCAGCAGCGTGTCGGCATCAGCCCCGTCACCGGGGCCAACCGCGATGCCGATGCTGACCCCGATGGTGATCGGATGCTCCCCGACGACCAGCGGTGTCGCCAGGGCGTCCAGGATAGCCTGGGCCAGGGCGCGCGGGCGATCCGGCGCGGGCTCGGCCAGGACGATCGCGAACTCGTCCGCGCTCAACCGCGCGATATACCCGTCGGGTGCCATCGTCGGCAGCAGATCGCCGATCTGCCGCAGCAGCCCGTCGCCGACCCCGTGGCCCAGCGTATCGTTCACCGCCTTGAACCGGTCGAGGTCCAGACACAGCACGGCCACCCCGCCATGCCGATCGGCGCCCGTCCGCGCGCTGCGCGCCATCAGCTGTTCCAGCGTCTCGCGCAGCGACACGCGATTGGGCAGGCCGGTCAGCGTGTCGTTGAACGCCAGATCGGCGATCCGCTGCTCGCGCTCCGCGATCCCGGTCGCCATGCGGTTGAAACTGGCGGCCAACCGCCCGATCTCGTCGCGCCCGACCACCTCGACCTCGGCATGGGCGCCCTCCTCCACCAGCCTCGCCGCCTTGTCGAGCGCGGCGATGGGACGAGCGATGCTGCGGGCCAGCCGGCGGCTACCCACCACCACCAGCAGGAGTCCGACCAGCCCCGCGGCGCCGATCCCCAGTTCCAGTGGGCGGTATGGCGCCAGCGCCGCGGCGTAGGGGTAACGGATCAGCAGCGCCGCCTCTGCCCGTTTGCCGATCCCGGCCAGCGGCTTCGCCAGCGCCAGCGCGCCGCCATCCGCCTGATCCAGCACCGCCGGTGTCCGCGCACCGCGCGGCGCATCGACCAGCCGGTCGAGCGCCGGTTCCGGCCGCAAGGTGCCATCGATCGATGTCCAGCTTCCGTCGTCGGTGCGCCGGAGCATCGTCGCGATCAGCGGAATCGCCGACAGCCGCTCCAGATTGCGCATCTCCACCCCGTCCAGCGGCACCGCCAGCACGATCCAGCCGATCTCGGTCGGCGCCAGGATCGGCGACAGGACCAGCCGGAACACGCGACCGTCCACCACCACCACGGCATCGTTCTGGCCATCGGGGATCGCGAACGGCACGCCGGCGGCGGCCTTGGCCAGCGCGCCGTTCGCGCCCGTCACGACGCCGTTCGGATCGACCATCATCGCCAGCGGCACGGCGGCGCGGACGCGCAGGCTGTCGAGCGCCGAAGCGATGGTCGATCCATCGCCCGAGGCCACCGCGCTGCGGAAACCGAAATCGCGCGCGACCACGTCGGCCGCGCCTTTCAACGACGCCTCGCGCAGGGCCCAGATCCGGTCGTACACCGTCCCGCTGGCGGTCAGCTCCGCGATGACGGACGTCTGCGCGTTACGCACGATCACCAGATGCGCGATCGCCGCCACGCCGATCAGCGCGACGGCGAACAACGTCGCGTACAACGTCGCCAGCCGGGTGCGCAGCGATCCGAAGCGCAGCAGCGGCCGTACCACCCTCATCCGCATGTCAGCGGTGCAGCGTCAGCGTGGTCGACAGGCCGACCGGCCCGATCTGTGCCGGCTGGGACAGGCTGTTGCCGGCCGCGCGGATCGTCGGATGCCACACGCGCACGGTCGCGCCGCCCGCGGGCACGTTCGCGAAGGTCACCCGCCCCGCGGCGTCGGTCTGCGCGGCGAACGGCGTCGCCGTCACGAAGACGAAGCCGCTCATCGAATCATGGATGTTGCAGCCCAGTGCGACAACGCCCGGCTGGTCGAAGGTGACGGTGCGCGTGTCTTCCCGCCCGTACAGCTTCAGGTCGAACTTCTTGGGGCGGGAGAAGGAATAGACGTGGTGGCGCACCTTGTCGCGGTTGGGGAAGGCGACGGTCGCGCCGACCGGCACGATGGCGATATGCGGCTGGAACTGGATGTCGCGCTGTTCGACGGCATAGGTGCCGCGCGGCGTGGGTGCCGCTGTCCCCGGCACATCCAGGCTGACGACGGCACCCGGCAACGGTGCCCCATCGGCCCCGCGCACGACGATGGCGACGGGGGCCGCGACGGCGGTGGTGGACAGGAACGCGGCCGCGACGACGCAGGCAATAAAGCGGATCATGGCAACGGCGGTAACCGCCCCGGCTTGCCGGTCCGTAAACGGCGGCTTTACGTCACATCAACCATTGCCTCCATATCGGGGCGATCATGCGGTCCATCGTGTTTCCAATAAGTACAATAGTTTGCAGCATGGCCGTGGTGGCTGCGGCGCCGGCGATGGCGGCGGAGGCGCGCGCAGGCGGCAAGCTGCTGCTGACCGACGGCATCTCGACGGTCGAGGGGTCGGCGGGCGGCGGGATCGCGACCTGGGCGGTGATCGCCGGGCACGAGACCGATGCCGGGATCGGCGGCGCGGCCAATGCGACGCTGGTCGCCCTGCCCGATTTCACGCTGACCGGGGTCGGCGCGGCGATCGGCATCCGCAACCGCGTCGAGATATCCTATGCCCGCCAGCGGTTCGACACGCAGGATGCGGGCGCGGCGCTGGGGCTGGGCAAAGGGTTCACGTTCGGCCAGCAGGTGTTCGGGGCCAAGCTGCGGGTCGCGGGCGATGCGGTGTGGGACCAGGACCGCATCCTGCCGCAGATCAGCGTCGGCATCCAGCACCACCGCGCGACGCAGGGCGCCGTGATCGCCGCGGTCGGCGGGCGGAGCGATCGCGGCACCGATTTCTACGTCACCGCGACCAAGCTGATCCTGTCGCGCGGGCTGCTGCTGAACGGCACCATGCGCCTGACCAGGGCCAATCAATGGGGACTGCTGGGCTTCGGCGGCGACCGGCAGGCGAGCCGGACGGCCCGGTTCGAAGGATCGGCGGCGGTGCTGCTGAGCCCGCGGCTGGCGGTCGGCGGCGAGTATCGGAGCAAGCCCGACAATCTGGGCTTCGCCGAGGAGGATCCCGCGATCGACCTGTTCGCGGCCTGGGCAGTCCATCGCCATGTCACGGTCACGGCCGCCTATGCCGATCTGGGCGACATCGCCACCGTCAGGAACCAGCGCGGCCTGTTCGTCCAGCTGCGCACCGCCTTCTAGGGTCACCTCCATGCTCCTTCTCGCCCTCGCGCTTGCCGTCCAGACCCCGCCCGGCGAGGAGCCGGTCGATCCCTATCCGCAGTCGAACGCCAATGCCGGCGCGACGCCCGTATCCGGCGACCGGCTGTGGCAGGCGTTCGGCGAAGGACCCGGCGTGGCGCGCATCGTCGACCGGCTGGTCGCCCTGAACACCGCCGATCCGCGGATCAGCGATATCTTCAAGGGCCAGGACCTGGTCCGCCTGCGCCGCACGCTGAAGGAGCAGTTCTGCTACATCCTGGGCGGCGGCTGTACCTACACGGGCCGCGCGATGAAGGCGGCGCACAAGGACATGGGATTGCAGACCGCCGACATGGGCGCGCTGGTCGAGAATCTGCAGGCGGCGATGCGCGCCGAGCACGTCCCCTTCGCCGCGCAGAACGGCCTGCTGGCGAAACTGGCGCCGATGAAGCGCGACGTGGTGGAACGGTAGTCCTCACGCCTCCAGCGCCAGCAGCGCGAACGTCGCCAGCCAATGCTCGCCCATATAGGTGTCGGCGAGATGCGGCAGGGCGGCCGCCAGATGCACCGTCGCCGCGGCACCGGCGCGGCCCGCGACCGGGTGATCGCCGCCCAGTTTCGCCGCGATCGTGCGCCAGCACCATGCGCGGCTGAGGTTCAGCCCGTCGAGATGCGCGATCTTGCCGTCGCTGCGGTCGGACACGACGGCGGGTCGGAACAAGGTCGCCGGTTCGCCCCCGGCCACGCGCGGCAGGAACGCGTCGAACCAGTCGCGGAAGGTTGCGGCGTCGAACACACGGCTCATCAGCAGCGCCTCGCACAGCGCGGGCGAGAGGAACTCGTCGCCGCCCGGCTCCCATGCCTGGCAGTCGCGGTCGTTCGAGAACCAGCCGACCGCGGCCTCGGCGATCGCCGATCGCAGCGCCTGGTCGCGCGTCTCCGCCCAGTTCCAGGCCAGCGTCAGCGCGAAGCCGGTGTTGAAGTGCGTGCCGACCCGGAGCGGATAGGTCAGCCGCGGCAGGAAATCGCGGAACCGCGCGGCGAACGCATCGGCCAGCGGCGCCAGCGCGTCCCCCCATGGCGCATCGTGGCGGGCCGCCTCGTCGTGCAGCGCCAGCGCCCATGCCCAGCCATAGGGCCGCTCGAACCCCTCGGCGCCGGGCCGGTCGAGATAGGCGATCTCGCCCGCCACCTTGTCCGGCACCAGCATCGCATCGGCCCGTGCGCGGATCGCGGGTGCGGCGTCCAGATCGGGATGAAGTCGGATCAGGCGCAGCAACTGCCACCAGCCATGCACGCAGCTGTGCCAGTCGAAACTGCCATGGAAGACCGGGTGGAGCGCCGACGGGGTCTGCGCATCCTCCGGCCCGTTCAGGACGTGGAGCAGCACGTTGGGATATTCGCGCCCGACATGGCCCAGGGTCATGGCCCCGAACCGGTCGGCGGTGGTGCGGTCGAGCATGGTCATGCGATCACCCAGTACAGCAGCACGATGTTGAACAGCAGGAGCGGCAGCGCGGTCGGCACCTGCGCGCGGATCACGCCGTACCGGTCCTTCAGGTCGAGGAGCGCGGCGGGCAGCAGGTTGAAGTTCGCCGCCATCGGCGTCATCAGCGTGCCGCAGAACCCCGCCAGCATGCCGATCGCCGCGACCACCGCGGGGTCGCCGCCGGCCTGGCGGATCAGCAGCGGCACGCCGACCGCCGCCGCCATCACCGGGAAGGCGGCAAAGGCGTTGCCCATCACGATCGTGAACAGCGCCATGCCCAGCGCATAGGCCAGCACCGCACCCACCACGCTGCCCGCCGGGATCACCGCACCGACCAGCCCGCCGACCACCTCCCCCACCCCGGCCAGCGCGAACACCGCGCCCAGGCTGGCGAGCATCTGCGGCATCACCGCCACCCAGCCGATATCGTCGATCAGGCAGCGGCCGGCCACGAACGGCTCGGCGGCGCGCGCCTGCAGCATCGCCCGGCACAGCAGCAGCGCGACCAGCGTGCCGATGGTCAGCGCGACCAGCGTCGCCTGTTTCGGGTCGACGAGGCCGGGGAATTGCTTGAACGCGAAGGTGCCGACGAGCGCGGTGACCGGGATCACCAGCGCCGGCACGAACACGCGGGCGCCGTGGCGGTCGGCCGGCGGATCGACCGGATCGGCCCGGCGCATGCGCCCGGACGCGGCAAGGGCGACCAGCGTCATCACCAGCACGCCGTTGGCGACGTCGCCCAACCGGTCACCCGCTAGAAAGGACAGCGCGATCAGCGAGTAGAAGCCGGCATTGGCCAGTCGCCGGTCGCGTGCGGCGAGCAGCGCGAAGATCGCGAACACGACGCCGGCGACGCCGTAGACCAGGTTCAGCCCGATCACGCCCGCGGCTCCTGCCCCGGCGTTCGCCGCGCCAGCCGCCGGTCGAGCAGCATCAGCCGGAACCCGTGGATCAGGAACGCGGCGATCGCGGTGGGGATCGCCCACACCGACAGCTGGAGCGGCTCCAGCACGATGCCATATCCCTCCAGCACCCCCTTCATCAGCAGGATCGATCCGATCGCGATGAAGATGTCCTCTCCGAAGAACAGGCCGATATTGTCGGTCGCCGCGGCCAACGCCTTCACCCGTTCCGCCTCGTCGGTCGCGCCGCCCAGCTGCCGCTCCGCCGCAGCTTCCGCCATCGGCGCGACCAGCGGGCGGACCGTCTGCGCCGGGCCGGCGACCGAGGTGAGGCCCAGCGCCGCCGTCACCTGCCGGAACAGCAGATACCCGGTCAGCAGCCGCCCCGCCGTCGCCCCGCGCAGCCCCGCGACCAGCGAGCGGGCGCGTGCCTGCAACCCGCGCCGTTCCAGCAGCCCGATCACCGGCAGCACCATGTAGATCGCGGTGACATAACGCGTCTCGTTGAACGCGTGGCCGAAGGTGGCGAGGACGCGAACCGGGTCCAGCCCCGCCGCCAGCCCGGTGACCAGCGCCGAGACGACGATCACCAGCAGCGGATTGAACCGCAGCAGGAACCCCGCCGCGATGATGACGATGCCGGCGAGGACCAGCATCAGCGGGCGTTCCGGCGACGGATCATCGGCCATTCCGATCGCGAATGTTGAGGAAGTTTCGGGTTGCGGCGGTTTGCCGGTTGGATGGCGCTGGTGGATTGCATTGGTTTTGCAGAGGGTTGCCGCTGACGGCCGCTCGCGTGGGTAGTGGGGAAGTTTCGACAGTCATGCTGTCCCAACTTAACGGAGGCGGCGGAGCGGTACATGGGCGCACTCTATGCCGGAAGCGGGGGTGTAGGACAGGTTCGGCGTCGATCCGACCTCCGCCGGCTTTCCTCCCAACCACCCCGGCGGAGGCCGCGGCCCGGGTGGGAAGGCAGTGGTGACGGAGTGCGACGTGCATCAACGGCGTTCCCCTCCGGCCGTCACGGCCGGCGTGCCCCATACCCCCCGCCGCCCGGCGTCTCGATCACCAGTACGTCGCCCGTCGCCATGTCGATCCACGCGGTGGAGGCCAGCTCCTCGACCCGGCCGTCCGCCCGCTCGACCCGATTGACGCCCGCGGCGCCCTCCGCCCCGCCCGCCAGCCCGAACGGCGGCACGACGCGGCGATTGCTGAGGATGCCGGCCCGCAAAGGGGTCAGGAAGCGCAGGCGGCGCACCGTACCGTCGCCGCCCCGCCACTGCCCCGCCCCGCCCGATCCGCGCCGGATCGCGAACCGCTCGACCAGCACCGGGTAGCGGGCCTCCAGCACCTCCGGATCGGTCAGGCGGCTGTTGGTCATGTGCGTCTGGACCGCATCGGCGCCGGCATGGCCCGACCCCGCGCCCGCACCGCCGGCGATCGTCTCGTAATATTGATAGGTGTCGTCGCCGAAGGTCAGGTTGTTCATCGTCCCCTGGCTGGCGGCCATCGCCCCCAGCGCGCCGAGCAGCGCGTCGGTGACGACCTGGCTGACCTCCACATTCCCCGCCACCACCGCCGCGGGGGCGCGCGGGTTCAGCATGGATCCCTCCGGCACCACGATCGTCACCGGGCGCAGGAACCCCTCGTTCAGGGGCACCGCCTCGTCGACCAGCAGGCGCAGGACATAGAGGACCGCGGCGCGCGTCACCGCCAGCGGCGCGTTGAAGTTGGTCGGCCGCTGCGCGCTGGTGCCGGTGAAGTCGATCGTCGCGGTGCCGGCGTCGCGATCGACCCGCACCGCCACCTGCACCGCCGCGCCGTCGTCGAGCGCGTAGCGGAACGACCCGTCGTCCAGCGTCGCGATCATGCGCCGCGCCATCGCCTCCGCATGCGACTGCACGTGCGCCATGTAGCCGGTGACGACGCCCGCGCCCTGTCGCGCCGCCAGCCCGCGCAGCCCCTCCGCCCCGCGGGCGCAGGCGGCGACCTGCGCCGCCATGTCCGCGACGTTCTGGTCGATGTTGCGGGCCGGGTGCGGGCCGCCGGCGAGCAGGTCGCGGATCGTCCGCTCCTGCAGCACGCCGTCGTCGACGATCAGGACATTATCGAACACCACGCCCTCGTCGGCCAGCGTCGTGCTGTCGGGCGGCATCGATCCGGGCGTGGTGCCGCCGACATCGGCGTGATGCCCGCGCGCGGCGACGAAGAAGGCGGGGGCCGTCCCGTCCGCCGAGCCCGACCCGTCCGCGAACACCGGCATGACGACGGTGATGTCGGGCAGGTGGGTGCCGCCGCGATAGGGATCGTTCAGGGCATAGACCTGGCCCGCGCGCATCGTGCCGGCGCGATGGGCGATGACGGTGCGGATGCTCTCGCCCATCGATCCCAGATGCACGGGGATGTGCGGCGCGTTGGCGACCAGCCCGCCCGCCGCGTCGAACAGCGCGCACGAGAAATCCAGCCGTTCGCGGATATTGACCGAGGCGGCACTGCGTTGCAGCGCCGCGCCCATCTCCTCCGCGATGCCCATGAACAGGCCGGCGAAGATCTCCAGCCGGACGGGGTCGACCGCGTCGCTGGCGGCAACCTCGTGCCGCGCCTCGCCCCGTTCCAGCAGCAGCGTGCCGTCCGCCAGCACGGTCGCGCGCCAGCCGGGATCGACCACGACGGTCGATACCGGATCGATGACCAGCGCCGGCCCGGCGACCACCGCGCCCGCCGCCAGCCCGCCACGGGCGTGCACCGGCGCCGGCCGCGAAGCACCGGCCAGGTACATCCGGACGGTCGCGACCGGCGCGTCCGACGCCGCGGGCAGCACCGGTGCGGGCAGCGCCTGCACGCAGTCGCGCGCGGCCACCTCGACGCGCAGCCGCTCGACCACCAGTGCGTCGTCGCCGACGAAGCCGAAGCGCTGGCGGTGCGCCGCGGCGAAGGCATCGCGCATCGCGTCGGGCGCGGCCCACGCCACCTCGATCGTCTGGTCGTTGCGGGCATAGCGCAGCTGCGCCGACACGGCGGTGCCGATCGCGTCCGCCGCCACGCCCTGCGCCGCCAGCGCCGCCGCCGCCTCGTCGCGCAGGCTCGCCAGCGCGGTCGCGACCGCCGCGTCGCCCAGCGGCAGCGCCACCGTCGCCTCGCGCACCACGCTGCGCTCGGCCAGCCCGATGCCGACGGCGGAGAGCACGCCGGCCAGCGGGTGGATCAGCACCTGCTCCATCCCCAGCGCATCGGCGACCAGGCAGGCATGCTGCCCGCCCGCGCCGCCGAAACAGGCCAATGCATAGGCGGACGGATCCTCGCCGCGCGCGACCGACACGGCGCGGATCGCGCGCGCCATGTTGGCCACCGCGATCGCCACCAGCCCCTCGGCCGCCGCCTGCCGCCCCAGCCGCTCGCCGGTCGCCGCCTCGACCCGGTCGAGCAGCGCATCCAGCGCCGCCGCCGCCGCCGCGGGATCGGGGGGCAGGTCACGGTCCGGCCCGAACAGCGCGGGGAAATGATCCGGCTGGATCTTGCCCAGGATCAGGTTGCAGTCGGTGACGGTCAGCGGCCCGCCGCGGCGATAGCAGGCCGGGCCCGGATCCGCCCCCGCCGATGCCGGTCCGACCAGCAGCCTCCCGCCGTCGAACGTGCAGATCGATCCGCCGCCCGCCGCCACCGTGTCGATCCGCATCATCGGCACCGCGACGCGCACCCCCGCCAGCACCGCGTCCGACCGCCGGTCGTACGCGCCGGCATAGAGCGACACGTCGGTCGAGGTGCCGCCCATGTCGAACCCGATCACCCGGTCGAACCCGGCGCCCGCTGCGGTCCGCGCCATGCCGACGATGCCGCCCGCCGGGCCGGACAGCAGCGCGTCCTTGCCGCCGAACCGCTCGCCCGACACCAGCCCGCCGCTCGACTGCATGAACAACAGCCCCTCGCCCAGCGACGCCGACAGCGCGTCGACATAGCGGCCCAGCACCGGCGACAGATAGGCGTCGGCCAGCGTCGTGTCGCCGCGCGCGACCAGCCGGATCAGGGGGGCGGTGCGGTGGCTGACCGATACCTGATCGAACCCCGCGGCCTGCGCCAGTTCCGCCAGCGCCTCCTCATGCGCGTGGTGGCGCCAGCCGTGCATCAGCACGATCGCCACCGCACGCAGGCCGGTGGCATGGGCGGCGGCGAAGGCGGCGGCCGCCGCATCGCGGTCCAGCGGGACCAGCACGCGGCCGTCCTCGGCCACCCGCTCGTCGATCTCGACGACCTGCGCGAACAGCGGCGCGGGCCGGCGGATGTCGCGCGCGAAGATGTCCGGCCGGTCCTGGTACCCGATGGTCAGCGCGTCGCCGAAGCCGCGGGTGATCGCCAGCAGCACCGGCTCGCCGCGTCGCTCCAGCAGCGCGTTGGTCGCGATCGTCGTGCCGATCCGGATCGCGGCGGGCGGCAACGGCCCCTCCCCCACCCCGGTCAGCAGCCGGATCGCCGCCTCCGCCGCGTCGTGACGGCGACCGGGATCCTCGGACAGCAGCTTGGCGGTGACCAGCGTGCCATCGGGCCGCCGCCCGACCACGTCCGTGAAGGTGCCGCCGCGATCGATCCAGAACTGCCAGTCCGCCATGGCGGGTGCATGTCACCCTTTTCCGGGGACCGCCAGCACCGGCGTCGGCCGATCGATCAGCCGATCCGATCAATGCGGCGCGCATGACAAAAAATTCAGCTAACATCGCTAATGCTAGTGACTCGCAAGAACGAGGAGGCTAGGGAGCCCGCAACATCGAAGCATCGGGGGATTGAAGAGTGCGGTTGTTTTCCATGTTGCTCGGCGGCGTCGCGGTACTGGGCAGCGTTCCCGCCCTGGCCGAGATACCGGGTGCGGCCGGCAGCGCCGGCGCCGAGACCGCGGACCAGCGCAGCGGCGAGGAGATCGTGGTCGTCGGCAAGAGCTATGGCCGCGAGGTCGGCAAGACGGTCACCCCGCTGAAGGACGTGCCGAACACCGTCACCGTCATCGACCGCGAGCAGATCGAGGCGCAGAACCTGTTCACGCTGGAAGACGCGCTGACCGCCACCAACGGCATCACCGTGAACGGCGTGGGCAGCGAGGATCCCAGCTTCCTGTCGCGCGGCTTCGCGATCGACAACTACCTGATCGACGGCGTGCCGACCCGGTCGGTCAACTTCCCCTCGAACGTGCCGGACCTGTTCTTCTACGAACGGCTGGAGGTGCTGCGCGGCCCGGCCGGGCTGTTCAGCGGCACCGGCAATCCCGCCGGCAGCATCAACCTGGTCCGCAAGCGCCCGCTGGAAACCGCGCGGATGCAGGCGAGCGCCGGCTATGGCAGCTACGACAATCTGCGGCTGGAGCTGGACGTGTCGACCCCGGTCGGTGCCGCCGCGGGCCTTCGCGCCGGCGTGATGGCGCAGGATCAGGACCAGTTCTTCGACACCGCGCACCGCAACCGGCTGGACGCGTTCGTGGTCGGCGAGCTGAACGTCGGCGAGCGGACGACGATCACCGCCGGCGTCAATTACGACCGGTTCCGCCCGGCGATCCAGTCCGGCCTGCCCGGCATCATCGGCGGAACGGACGGCAGCGAGGGGCGGCTGCTCGACATCCGCCGTTCGACCTATCTCGGCGCCGACTGGAACCGCTTCGATGCCGAGACCTGGTCGGGCTTCGTCGAGCTGGCGCACCGCGTATCCGATCGCTGGACGCTGCGCGCGACGGGGCTCTACACCGATGTCGATCGCGTCGACATCTACAGCTATATCGGCGCGCAGCCGGTCACGCCGACCAACGGGCTGACCAACCACATCGCCTATCGCGGCGACAGCAAGCAGCAGACGCGCTCGTTCGATTTCAACGGCATCGGCAGCTTCCCGCTGTTCGGCCGCGACCAGACGCTGATCCTGGGCGTCGATTACCAGGCGTCGTCGGGCACGTCGTACTTCACCCGCCTGTCCAACTATGCGCGGATCGACGTGTACAACCCGGTCTATCCGGCCGAGCCGCCGCTGGACCCGTACGGCCCGCTGCCCTTCTATCCGGTGCAGGGATCGGGGGCGGACTGTTCGCGTGCGACCGTCGTGACCGCCACCTGCGTCCGCCAGGTCTATGGCGCGTCGGCAACCGATCTGGAGCAGTACGGCATCTATGGCCAGATGCGGCTCAGCCCGGTCGAGGGGCTGACGTTGATCGGCGGCGGCCGGCTGACCTGGTTCGACACCGATACGCAGACGTTGCTGCCGACACGCGGCATCCGCACCGGCTACACCGTCGAGAACCGCTTCACCCCCTATGCCGGCATCGTATGGGACGTGACGCCCGACCTGAACCTCTACGCCAGCTATGCCGACAGCTTCTCGCCGCAGGCGCAGCCGGTTGGGCGCCAGCGCGCCGACGGCGACGGGATCCAGCCACTGGTCGGCGAGCAGTTCGAGGCGGGCAGCAAGCTGTCGCTGATGGGCGACCGGCTGCTGCTGTCCGCCGCCGCGTACCAGATCACGCAGAAGAACCGTCTGTTCAACGATCCCGTCGACCAGACGCTCTACTACCAGCTGGGCCAGGTCCGCTCGCGCGGGATCGAGGCGGAGGCGACCGGGTACATCCTGCCGGGCTGGAAGGTGAACGGCGGCTACACCTTCACCCGCACCAAGCTGCTGGAGGACATCAACCCGTCGCTGGAGGGAACGTCGCTGGTGCCCGTCGTGCCAAAGCACATGGTGAAGCTGTTCACCAACTATGCGCCGGTCGACGGCGTGCTGGCCGGCGCCAGCCTGGGCGGCGGCCTGACCTTCTTCAGCGAGACGTTCGGCGGCGCGGCGGCGGTGCTGAACGCCGACGGCACCGTCCGCACCCGCTCCACGATCGTGCGGCAGGGCAGCTACGCCGTCGTCGACCTGCGCGCCGGATACAAGCTGACCGAGCAGCTCAGCCTGTCGGTCAACGTCAACAACGTGCTCGACAAGACCTATTACGCGCGCATCTTCTCGACCGCGCGCGGCAATTTCTACGGCACGCCGCGCACCGTGTTCGCGACCGTGCGGTACAGCTTCCCATGACCGCGGCGAGCCAGCAGGAACGCGCCGCGCTGACCGCGTGGCGGCGGCGCACCGACATGACGCTGCGCGTGATCGCGGCCGTCCCGCTCGGCTATGCGGTGGGCAGCCTGTGGGCGATGGCGCTGGCCCGGATCATCCCGGGCGACCGGGGGGAGGCGACGGTGGCGGCGACGCTGATCTCGTTCGCGATCTGCGCGGTGGCGGCGATGTGGTCGTTCTTCGCGCGCAGCGGCTGGCGCGCGGTGTGGACGCTGGTGGTGCTGGGCGGGGTGGCGGCGGCGATCACCGCCGCGTCGATCGCACTGACCGGCCGGCTGTAGGAGACGCGGACGATGAGCAAGAGCTTCAGGCAGTCGCAATCCTTCCTCCACACCTGGTCGGGGATGCTGCTCGGCTGGATCCTCTTCCTCGTCTTCGTCACCGGCACCATCGCCTTCTGGCGAGAGGGGATGAACCGCTGGATGCGCCCCGAACTGGCGCGGGTCGAGCAGCCGATGCAGGTGCTGGCCGCGACCCAGCGCTTCCTGGCGAGCAAGGCGCCCGACGCGAAGAGCTGGTTCATCACCATGCCGACCGGGCGGGCGCCCGGCGCCCAGACCTTCTGGATCCCGGCCGAGAAGAAGGGCGAGGCACCCCGGCGCGGGCGACGCGGCCGGCGCGGCGATACCCAGGCGCTGATCGGCGCCGACGGCCAGGTCGCGACCGCGCGCGAGACCCGCGGCGGCGAGTTCTTCTACCGCTTCCATTTCGACCTCCACTACATGCCGGTGATCTGGGCGCGCTGGCTGGTCGGCATCGCATCGATGATGATGCTGGTCGCGATCCTCAGCGGCATCGTGACGCACAAGAAGATTTTCCGCGATTTCTTCACGCTGCGCCGGCACAAGGGCCAGCGATCGTGGCTGGACGGGCACAACGCCACCGCGGTGCTGGCGCTGCCGTTCCACCTGATGATCACCTATACCGGCATCGTCACGCTGATGGCGCTGCTGATGCCGTGGGCGGTCGTCGCCAACTATACCGACCAGACCAAAGTGGCCGCGCACCTGTTCCCCGCCGCGGCCGAGGTGGAGCGCACGGGCCGCCCCGCGCCGCTGATGCCGCTGACCCGCATCGTCGCCGATGCGGAGGGGCGGCTGGGCGCGCCGGTCGGCTATATCGAGGTCGCCAACCCCGGCGACGCCGCCGCGCGCGTCACCGTCGGGCAGAGCCCGTCGTCCGCGCTGTCCACCCGCACCCCGCGCCTCGCCTATAACGGCGTGTCGGGCCGGGTCGTCTGGCGCTCGCCCGATCCCGGCGGTGCGTCGCTGACCGCGGGCGTGATGGTCGGCCTGCACGCCGGGCGCTTCGCCGACACCATGATGCGCTGGATCTATTTCCTGTGCGGGGTCGCCGGCACGCTGATGGTCGCCAGCGGTCTGGTGCTGTGGACCGTCAAGCGCCGCGAGAAGCTGCCCGATCCGGCCCGGCCACATCTGGGCTTCCGCATCGTCGACGGGCTGAACGTCGCGGTGATCGGCGGCTTCCCGTTCGGCATCGCCTGTTTCCTGTGGGCCAACCGGCTGCTGCCGGTGGCGATGCGCGGCCGGGCGGAGTGGGAGGTACACAGCCTGTTCATCGCCTGGGGCCTCGCCCTCGTCCTGACGCTGGTCGCGTCGCGGCGGATCGCGTGGACCGGGCTGCTGGCGGCGACCGGCGCGCTCCTGATCGCCCTGCCCGTGTACGACGCGCTGGCGACGCGTCACGGCCTGCTCACCTCGCTGATCGCGGGCGACTTCATGATGGCGGGGATCGACACGACGCTGCTGGTCTTCGGCCTCGGCTTCCTCGGCGTGGCGCGCCGTACCGCCTTGCATCGCCCCACGGTCCGTGCAGCGCGGCGCCAGCGCGCCGCTGCCGCCGTCGCCGATCCCGTGCTGGAGCCCGCCGAATGACCGTCGTCGCCTTCCTCCTCGCGCTCGCCGGCTTCGCGCTGCTGGCGTTGGCCACCGACGAGCATCACCGCCACCGCATCGGCCATCGCCCGGCCGGGCCGCTGCGGCGGCGATTGCGCGGCGGCGGCTGGGCGGCGCTGGCGCTCGGATTCCCCGCGGCGATCGCGGCGCGCGGCTGGATCTTCGGCCCGGTGCTGTGGACCGCGCTGGTCATGCTGGCGGCCGGGGCCGTGTTCCTGTTCCTCCACCTCGTCCCTGCCCGCCACGCCGGCGGCAAACGCCCGTCCTGATCCCCCCGTTCTGATTCCCGGAGTCACGATCATGAAGAAGTTCCTGCTGTCGGCCCTGCTGTTCGCGCTGCCCGTCACCGCGCAGGCGCACGAGGTCTGGATCGAACGCGACGGCAGCGGCCCGGCCCGCCTCTATCTGGGCGAACCGGCCGAGGTGCCCCCGCCCGGTGGCGATCCGGAGTTCGCGAAGCTGCAGGCGCCGACCATCCTCGACCATCGCGGCGCCGCGCCGGTGCGCAAGGCCGGCTTCCTCGAGGTCGCAATGCCGCGGGGTGACGTGCACGCCTGGGACGACCGCGTGTTCGCGCCGTGGGGCCCGGCGGAGAAGCGGGAGACGGTCGTCTACTACGCCCGCGCCGGCCGCGCGAAGGCGGCGACCCGCCTGCCGTTCGAGATCGCGCCCGCCGCACCCGGTGCCACCCGCTTCGTCCTGTGGCGCGACGGCGCGCGCGTGCCCGGTGCCGCCGTCACGGTGGTGACCCCCGCGCGGGCCGAGGTGAAGCTGACCACCGATGCGGACGGCGGGTTCGACGTGCCCGCGACCGCCACAGGCCGCTACCTCCTGACCGCCGCGCAGCAGGACGGCCCCGCGACGATCGCCGGCACCCCCGTCGCGGTGGTCCACCGGATCACCACGACGACGTTCGTGGCGCCGTGACGCCCGCCCACCTTCCCGGCGAAGGCCGGGGCCCAGGTGGGGACCATCCATCGGGGAGCGCGGCGCTTCCATCACGCAAGCCTTCCCGACTGGGCCCCGGCCTCCGCCGGGGTGGGAAGACCGAGCGCGATCCACCACCGGTGACACGCCACCACCGCCGCGTGTAGGCACGCGCCCATGACCACCGACCGTCGCCGCCTGCCCCGCGAACTCGCCGGCCTCGCCACCCTCGCGGTGGCCGCGCTGGTCGTCCTGCTGCTAGGCATCGTCGTCGCGCGGATGCCGTTCGCGGCGGATCGCGCGATCATCCAGGCCCTGCGCGCCTGGGGCGGGCCGCGCTGGCTGGCGCCCGCCGCGGTTGACGTGACCGCACTGGGCGGCGGCACCGTGCTGACGCTGGTGGTCTCGCTCGTCGCCGGCTTCCTGCTGGTCCAGCGCCTGTGGCTGACCGCACTGATGCTGGTGCTGGCGGCGTTCACCGGCGGCCGGGCGGTCGCGCTGGTCAAGCACCTGTTCGACCGCGCCCGCCCCGATCTGGTCGATCATCTGGTGCCGGTGTCCAGCGCCAGCTTTCCCTCCGGCCATGCCGCCAGCAGCGCGATCGTCTATCTGACGCTCGCCGCGCTCGCCTCGCAGGTGGTACGCGAGCGGGCGGCGCGGCGCTTCCTGTTCGGCGCCGCGGTGCTGCTGGTCGGCGCGATCGGGTGCAGCCGCGTCTATCTGGGCGTCCACTGGCCGTCGGACGTGCTGGCCGGGTGGAGCTTCGGCACGCTCTGGGCACTGGGCTGGTGGTGGGCGACCGCCTTCACCCGCGCCGCGATCGGCGGCGAGCGGGAGGGATAGGGCCCGCCCCTACTCCCGCTCGGCCAGCGACCGCTCCCATGCCAGTGCGTCGCGCACGATCGTCTCCAGATCGTCGCGTGCCGGCCGCCACGGCAGCGCCGCCAGGATCGCGGCATTGTCCGCCACCAGTTCGGCCGGGTCGCCCGCGCGGCGACCCTCCAGCCGGCGCTCGATCGTCCGGTTGGTCACCCGGTCGACCGCATCGAGCACCTCGCTGACCGAGAAGCCGCGGCCATAGCCGGCGTTCAGCGTGTGGCTGCGCGCCGGCTCGGCGCGCAGCAGGTCGAGCGCGGCGACATGCGCCGCCGCCAGATCCGACACGTGGATATAGTCGCGCACGCCGGTGCCGTCGCGGGTGGGGAAATCGGTACCGAACACCGACACATGGCCGCGCCGCCCCGTCGCCGCCTCGACCGCCACCTTGATCAGGTGCGTCGCGCCCGCCGTCGACTGGCCCGAGCGTCCTTGCGGATCGGCGCCGGCGACGTTGAAATAGCGGAGCGCCGCATAGTTCATCGGATGCGCCGCCGCCACGTCGCGCAGCATCGCCTCGGTCATCAGCTTCGACATGCCGTACGGGTTGATCGGCACGGTCGCATCGCCCTCGGCCACCGGCACCTTCTCGGGCGTGCCGTATGTCGCGGCGGTCGACGAGAAGATGAAGTGCCTCACCCCCTCCGTCACCGCGCTCTCGATCAGCGCGCGCGAGGCGGCGGTGTTGTTGCGGTAATATTTCAGGGGGTCGCTGACCGATTCGGGCACCACCACCGATCCGGCGAAGTGCATGATCGCATCGACATGGTGGCCGCGGATCGCCGCGCGCACCCTGCCGTCGTCGGCGACGTCGCACTCGACCAGCGTCGCGCGCCCGTCCACCGCCCACTCGAACCCGGTCACCAGATTGTCGACCACGACCACCTCGTGCCCGGCATCGAGCAGCGCCAGCACCGCATGGCTGCCGATATAGCCCGCGCCGCCCGTCACCATCACCGCCATATCGCCGTCTCCCTTTGCGGACGCCCTAACCGCTTCCTACATCTGGGCAAAGGAGATCGACGAATGACGGACCATGTCACGCTGGCCGGCGGCTGTTTCTGGTGCACCGAGGCGGTGTTCAAGGACGTGATCGGCGTTGAGAGCGTCGAGAGCGGCTATATCGGCGGCCACACCACCGACCCCACCTATCGCGAGGTATGCGACGGCACGACCGGCCATGCGGAGGCGATCCGCGTCGGCTTCGATCCCGAGCAGGTGTCGCTGGGCGACATCCTCGACATCTTCTTCGCCACCCACGATCCCACCCAGCTGAACCGGCAGGGCAACGATGTCGGCACCCAGTACCGCTCCGCCATCTTCCCCGCGACCGTGATGCAGGAGGAGCAGGCGAACCAGGCGATCGCCCGCGCGCAACAGACGCTCGACAAGCCGATCGTGACCACGATCGAGCAGGCCGACAACTGGTACCCGGCGGAAGGGTATCATCAGGACTATTGGGAAACCTCGGGCCGCTCGAACCCCTATTGCATGGCGGTGATCCCCCCCAAGCTCCAGAAGCTGCGCAAGAGCTTCGCGGCGCGGGCGAAATCCGTGGCGGCGTGAACGGGCGGGTGGCGGGTGCGGCGTACCGCAGCACCGTGCCACCCGCCCCACCCCGAGATCCGCGAACCCTCTGCCGAACGCCTCCGTCATCCAAGCGTTTGCTGCCAACAGCCTCGGTACTTTCGCCTGATAAACAGCCGCAAGGCGGCGGCAAAAAACCCTACCGCGTCGCTGCGCGGCGCAGCCGGTCGTTGATCGCCGCGCCGATCCCCTCCTCCGGCACCGGTGCCACCGCGATCCGCGGCCGCCCGCTCGCGTCGGCGTGGTGGAGTGTATCGAACAACCGTGCCGCCGCCTCGGTCAGGTCGCCGCTCGCCGACAGTGTGTCGTCGCCCGCGACCGCACCGAAGCCGATCAGCCACTCGTCCGCCGTGGCCTCGGTCGCATCCAGCCGGAGCGGCTTGCCCGGCGCATAATGGGTCGCCAGTTGCCCCGGCGCGACGATGGCCCCCTCGTCGACGACCGGATCGGCCGCGCCGACCACGCTGGCGATCATCGCCGCCGTCACCGGGCCCGGCCGCAGCACGCGCCGCCCCATGACGATCGTCGACTCCACCCCGGCCGCACAGGCGCCGTCGTCGATCACCAGTCCCACCGCATCGCCCAGGCTGGCGACGACATGCGCCGCGCGCGTCGGGCTCAACCCGTTGCTGCGATTGGCCGACGGCGCCGCCAGCGCCCGTCCGCTCGCCGCGATCAGCGCGCGCATCGCCCGGCCCGCCGGCACCCGGATCGCGATCGTGTCGAGCCCCGCGGTGACCAGCGACGCCACCGGCGCGCCCGGCCGCAGCGGCAGCACCAGCGTCAGCGGACCCGGCCAGAACGCCGCCGCCAGCGCCCGCGCCCCGTCGTCGAACACCGCCAGCGCTTCGGCCGCATCCAGATCGGCGACATGCACGATCAGCGGGTTGAAGCCGGGCCGCCCCTTCGCCGCATAGATATGCGCGACCGCCGCCGCATCGCCCGCATCGGCGGCGAGGCCGTACACCGTCTCGGTCGGCACCGCGACGATGCCGCCGCCGCGAATCACCGCCGCCGCCGCATCGATCGCGGCCATGCCGTAGCGTCGGACGACGGGGTTTGGAGCGGCCATCATTCCGGCGCTATACCAGCGGAAAATCCGGAGAGAACCGTGCCTTTCACACCGCCCGTCGCCGAGCAGCGCTTCGTCCTCGATCACGTCGTCGGCCTGCCCGATCTGGCTGCCACCGATCGCTTCGCGGCAGCGAGCGACGACGTGGTCGATGCGGTGCTGGAGGGGGCCGGCCAGTTCGCCGCCGGCGAGTGGGCTCCGCTGGCGCGCATCGGCGACACGGTCGGCGCCCGCTGGAGCGAGGACGGCGTGCACATGCCGGACGGCTATGCAGACGCGTACCGCGCCTATGTCGAGGGCGGCTGGGGCACGATCGGCGCGCCGGAGGCATGGGGCGGCCAGGGCCTGCCCTTCGCGCTCCAGACCGCGGTGCTCGACACGCTGGGCACCGCCAACATGGCCTTCGCGCTCTGCCCGACGCTGACCGTCGGCGCGATCGAGGCGCTCCAGCACCATGGCAGCCCCGCACAGCAGGCCGCCTATCTCCCCCGTCTCGCGACCGGCGAATGGACCGGCACGATGAACCTGACCGAGCCGCAGGCGGGATCGGACGTCGGCGCGCTGCGCGCCACCGCCACGCCGCTGGGCGATGGCCGCTGGTCGATCCGGGGAACGAAGATCTTCATCTCTTTCGGCGACCACGACATGGCACCCAACATCGTCCACCTCGTGCTGGCCCGCACCCCCGACGCGCCGGCCGGCACGCGCGGCATCTCGCTGTTCCTCGTCCCGAAATACCGGCTGGCGGACGACGGCACGCCCGGCGACTTCAACGACGTGCGGGTGGTATCGATCGAGCACAAGATGGGCCTGCACGCCTCGCCCACCTGCGTGCTGTCGTTCGGCGATCACGGCGACTGCATCGGCGAGCTGATCGGCCCCGAACATGGCGGCATGCGCGCGATGTTTACGATGATGAACAACGCCCGCCTGAACGTCGGCCTGCAGGGCGTGCAAGTGGCGGAGGGTGCGACGCAAGGCGCGGTCGCCTATGCGCTCGACCGCATCCAGTCCGCCCGCGCCGGCGCCGCCAGCCGCGATTCGGTGCCGATCGTCGAGCATCCCGACGTCCGCCGCATGCTGCTGCGCATGAAGGCGCAGACGCAGGCCGCGCGCGCGCTGGTCTACTACGCCGCCGGCCAGGTCGATCGCGCCGCGCTGGGCGATGCCGCGGCGCGCAACCGGCTCGAACTGGTCACCCCGCTGGCCAAGGCGCACGGCACCGACCTGGGCAACGAGGTCGCCAGCCTGGGCATCCAGGTCCATGGCGGCATGGGCTATGTCGAGGAGACCGGCGCCGCCCGCTTCTTCCGCGACGCGCGCATCACCCCGATCTACGAGGGGACGAACGGCATTCAGGCCGCCGACCTAGTCGGCCGCAAGCTGGGCCTGTCGGGCGGCACCGCCTTCGCCGCACTGATCGCCGACCTGCGCGCCGGGGCGGAGCACCCCGCGCTCCGTCGCCTAATCGACGCTTGCGAGGCGGTGGGCACCCACCTGTCCGCCGCCGGCCATGACGACCGGCTCGCGGGCAGCTCCCCCTTCCTGACCATGCTGTCGGTCGCGACCTGCGGCTGGCTGATGGAACGCCAGTCGCGCGCGGCGACCGGCACGGACGATTTCGCGCAAATGAAACGCACCTGCGCCCGCTTCTACCTCGACCAGATCGTGCCCGAGGCACTGGGCCTCGAAGCCGCCGCCACCGCCTCGGCGGAGGTGCTGTACGCCCTACCCGCGGCGATGCTGGCGGCGTGAGGCGACCGGGTCGGCATTGCCCGGCAGGCGGTGCGATCGTATATACCTTGTCATCACCGTAAGGACGACCGAATGGCCAAGGCCGCCATATTCACGATGAAGCTGGAGGCCGAATTGCGGGCGGAATTCATCGCGGCGGCCGAAGCGAGCCACCGCCCGGCATCGCAGGTGGTTCGGGAACTGATGCGCGAATATGTCCAGCGCCAGCACGAGCGATCGGAAAATACCGATTTTCTGCAGCGCAAGGTTGCGGCGGCACGCGCCTCCACCCAGCAAGGTGTTGGCCGGTCGAATGACGCGGTGGAGGCTGACTTCGCAGAACGCCGCGCCCGCCTCGCCGCCAAGGCGTGAAGGTCCGCTGGACGCCGGAAGCCGAGCAGGACCGACTGGCGATCTGGAACTATCTAGAAGCGCGCGATCCTGCGGCCGCCATCCGGCTGGATGAACCGTTCAGCGCAGCCGCCGCCGGCCTGGCGGACTATCCCCTGCTGGGTCACGAAGGCGAGATACCCGGCACGCGCGAGCTTACGCCGCATCGCAGCTACCGTCTCGTCTAAGAGGTCGAGGACGACACCGTCTGGATCCTCGTCCTGATCCATACCGCCCGGCAATGGCCACCGCTTCACGCGTTCTGACATCGCGGCACAGCCACGAGGCTTTCCACTACCCGAACCCCATCGCCACCCCCGTCCGCACCCGCTAAGACCCCGCCGCCATGTTCGACCTCGACGCCTATCTCGCCCGCATCGACCTGCCCGCGCGCCCGACCCTCGACGCAGCGGGGCTGTCGCGCCTGCAGCGCGCGCACCGGCTGGCGATCCCGTTCGAGAATCTCGACGTCATCCTCGGCCGCGGCATCGCGATCGACGGCGCGTCGGTGTTCGCCAAGATCGTCACCGCCCGCCGCGGCGGCTATTGTTTCGAGCAGAACCGCCTGTTCCTCGACGCGCTCGCCACGCTCGGCTTCGGGGCCCGGCCGCTGCTGGCGCGGGTCTGGCTGGGCACCGATCCGGCCGACGGCCCGGTGCCGCCGCTGACCCACACGTTCAGCCTGGTCGCGGTCGACGGGCGCGAGTGGGTGGCCGATCCCGGCTTCGGCGGCACCTATGCCCCCGTCCTGCCGCTCGAGGACCGGGCGGAGGCGGAGGCGCCCGACGGTGCCCGTTTCCGGCTGACGCGCCACCCGCGTCACGGCTGGCTGCTCGAGCGCCACGGCCCCGCCGCCGCCACCGACGGGCGCGGCACGGGCGAGGGATGGCAGCCGCAGTACAGCTTCACCACCGACGAGGTGTTCGACGCCGATCTGGCGCTCGGCAACCTGTGGTCGTCGACCGCGCCCGGCACCCGCTTCACGACGCTGCGCATCGCCAGCATCGTCCTGCCGCACGGCTTCGCCTCGCTGACCGACGCGCATTATCGCCGCGTCGCCGCCGACCAGGCGACCGAGGGCATCATCACCGATCCGCGCGTCTATCGCATGCGGCTGAGCCTGATGTTCGGGATCGCGCTCAGCGTCGAGGAGGTGGCGGCGCTCGGCGTGGTGTGACGGGTGACGGTACGTCCGGCGTGGTCATCCCGACATTGCCGTCAGCGCCGCCCCGGCGAAGGCCGGGGTCCAGCGGGGATGGCCGCCGTGACGATGCGCGACGCACCTCACTGCCGCCTTTCCGACTGGATCCCGGCCTTCGCCGGGAAGGCGCCGGATCCGCCGGATTGAGGATCCCCGTCAGTGAACGACGCCCGGGCAGAACAACGGCCGCCCCCCGCGCGGCCTAGACCCGCTCGCCGTCCAGCAACTCGTCCCAGCGCAGCTCCAGCAGCTCGACCGCCTCGACGATCCGCGGCCAGTGCACGGTCCGGAACGTCTCGCGCTCCGCGGCGCGCAGCCGCTCGGCCGCTCCGGGCAGCACGAACATGCCGATCCCGCGCCGGACCTCGACATAGCCGTCGTCCTGGAACCCCTGATACGCCTTGGCCACGGTCAGCGGGTTGGCGCGGTGCTCCGCGGCGAAGGCGCGGACCGAGGGGAGCTGGTGCCCTGCGCGATATTCGCCGCGCAGGATGCCCGCGGTGATCGCGCTGCGCAGGCGCAGATAGACGGGGCCGTCCTCGTTGCTCAGGGCTGTCATGCTGCCTTAATACAGCAACCGCGGCGAAAGTCGACTCACCACCTGCAAACGATCTTGTCCATATCGGGACGCGGCCGTTCCTCCAGCGGGCGGCCCGGCGTGCCGATGAAGACGAACCCGACGATCCGCTCGCCGGCCGCGCCGCCCAGCCCGTCGCGCACCGCATCGCTGAACGCCGGCCAGCCGGTCAGCCAGCCGCCCGCGAAGCCCAGCGCGCCTGCCGCGTGGAGCAGGTTCATGCACGCCGCCCCCGCCGACATCTCCTGCTCGAACAGCGGGATGTGGCTGCCGGCGCGCGGGCTCGACAGCACCACGACCAGCGTCGGCGCCTGCCGTGCGAACTGGTCCATCGCGGCGATCTCAGTCGCCGAGGCGCCGGGTCGCTCCGCCCGGTACGCCTCGATGATCAGCGCCGCCAGCCGGTCGCGGTCGTCGACGATCACGAAGCGCCACGGCGCCAGCTTGCCGTGATCGGGCGTCCGCGCCGCCAGTTCCAGCATGCGGGCGAGCGTGGCGTCGTCGGGTCCCGGCGCCGCCAGGTCGCGCGGCTTGCCCGACCGGCGGGTGGCGAGGAAGGAGGCGGGGCTGGACAGGTCGTTGAACATGCGCCCTCCCCTAGCCCGCCCCCTCGGATATTTACACCCGGACCGTTTGGACCCTAGTGTCAGGTGAAACCAGTTCTCGGAGAGTAGCGTAACGATGGCGACAGTGACCCAGCATGGCGGCCCGCCCGTCCGCGGCGGCGGCGTGCCAGCCCATGCCAAGACGTTCCTCGGCCATCCGCGCGGCCTGTTCCTGCTGTTCTTCGCCGAGTTGTGGGAGCGGTTCTCCTATTACGGCATGCGGGCCATCCTGGTCTTCTACCTGACCAAGCATTTCCTGTTCGGCGAGCAGCCCGCCTATGCCGTCTACGGCGCCTACACCTCGCTGGTGTACATCACTCCGATCATCGGCGGCTACCTGTCCGACAAGTATCTGGGGCCGCGCAAGGCGGTGCTGGCGGGCGGCATCCTCATCACCGTCGGCCATCTGCTGATCGCGTTGCTGGAGGGGCCGCAGGGCCAGCAGGGGTCGGCGCTGCAGGGTTTCTTCCTCGGCCTGGCCTTCATCATCGTCGGCACCGGCTTCCTGAAGGCGAACATCTCGGTGCTGGTCGGCGCGCTCTACCCGCGCGACGACATCCGCCGCGACGGCGCCTTCTCGATCTTCTACATGGGGATCAACACCGGCGCGTTCGTCGGCCCGCTGATCGTCGGCGCGCTGGGCGAGACGGTGGGCTGGTCCTGGGGCTTCGGCGCCGCCGGCATCGGCATGGCGCTGGGCCTCGTCGTGTTCGTGCTCGGCCGGCGCGAGCTGCACGGCGTCGGCGAGCCGCCGGTGCCCGCCACCCTGTCCGCCCGCTCGGCCGTCGGCCTGTCGACCGAGTGGCTGATCTATCTCGGCGCGCTCGCCGGCGTCGGGGTGTCGTGGTGGCTGGTGGGCAACCAGGGCGTCGTCGGCACGCTGCTGATCGTCGCCGCTGCCGTCACCATCGGCTATATCCTGATGACCAGCTTTCGCACGCTGGAGCGGGAGGATCGCCACCGCATCTTCGCCGCCCTGTTCCTGATCGCGCTGTGCCCGCTGTTCTGGGCGCTGTTCGAACAGACCGGCTCGTCACTGAACGTCTATACCGACCAGCAGGTCGACCGGACGCTGCTCGGCTGGCAGATCCCCGCCTCGTGGTTCCAATCGGTCAATCCGTTCTTCATCATCACGCTGGCGCCGCTGTTCGGCGCCTTGTGGATCAAGCTGGCGCGCCGCGGTCTGGAACCCAGCGCACCGTTCAAGTTCGGCATCGGCCTGATCCTGGTCGGCGCCGGCTTCTTCGTCCTCACCTGGGGCGCCCCGGCCGAGGGGCTGACCCCGGCGATCGTCGTCATCACCCTCTACGCGCTGCATTCGATGGGAGAGCTGTGCTTCTCGCCGGTCGGCCTGTCGTCGATGACGCGGCTGTCGGTCGGCAGCATGACCGGGCTGATGATGGGCACCTGGTTCCTCTCGACCGCCGCGGGCAACTTCCTGGCCGGCCTGATCGCGCAGGCGACCGGCGGCGAGGGTGCGGGCGCGGGGCAGGTGCTGGAGGTCTATGGCCGGATCGGCTGGTTCGCGGTCGGCATCGGCGTCGTCGTGCTGCTGGTGGCACCCTTCGTCGCCAGGCTGATGCACCTCGACACACTGGGTGACACCGACCACGCACTGGCGGGCGAGCGGGAACTGGCCGAGCCGACGGCGCCCGGCGTGCATCCGGAGATGACACGAAAGGGGTAGGGGGCGCCTCCCAAAGACTCCTGCCACCCCGCCGACAGCCGGGGTGGCAGGATAGCGCGCGCCCGCCGCTGATCGGCTACGTCGCCACCCCCTCCGCCCGCGCGACATAGCGCGTCACCGCCACGTCCATCGTCGCGTTGCCCACGGTGCGGAACAGGTCGGGGATCGTCTCCACCGCGACCAGCAGCGCCAGCGCCTCCAGCGGCACGCCCATCGCCAGCGCGACCGGCGCCACGCTGGCGAAGAAGCTGATCGTGCCGGGCAGCGACACCGATCCCATCGTCGTGATCGCCGCCGTCGCGATCCCCGCCGCCATCGCGCCGGCGCCGATCTCGGTCCCGGTCAGTTGCGCGACGTACAGCGCCACTGCCAGGTTCATCGCCGGGCTGGTCGCGCGGAAGACCGCCACCGCCATCGGCAGCACGATGCCCGCGGTCGTCGCCGGCACGCCCAGCCGCTCGCACCCCTTCAGCATCGCCGGCAGCGTCGCCAGCGACGATTGCGTGCTGATCGCCACCGCCTGCGCCGGCGCCACCGCGCGGGCGAAGCGCAGCAGGCCGACGCGCCCGGCCACCGCCGCCAGCGGATAGGCGAGGGCCAGCACCACCACGCCGATCGACGACACCAGCACGATATAATGGAGCAGCGCCCCCACCGCCGCCACGCCGGTCCGCGCGCCGACGCCGTACGCCAGCATGAACACGCCGACCGGCGCCAGCCGCAATACCCAGCCGACGATCACCAGCATCGCATCGACCAGCGCCTGGAACAGTCCGGTCAGCCGGTCGCGCGACGCCGGCTCCAGCTGCGCCACCGCGAATCCGAACACCAGCGCGAACACCGTCAGCGGCAGGAACGCGTCCGCCGCCGCCGCCGCGACGACGTTGCTCGGCACGACCGCATCGAAGAACGCGGCCAGCCCCGGCACCTCGCCCGCCGGCGCCGCCGCGGTCAGGCTGCGCCTGAGCGCCGTCGCCCATTCGGGCGGTAGCGGGAACAGCCGCAGCAGCACCGGCATCAGCGCCGCCGACATCAGCGTCGTCGTCCACAGGATCGCCACGAAGCTGGCCAGCGCGCGCGCCGCGATCCGCCCCGCCCGCGCCGCCTCTGCGGCCGCCGCGATCCCGGTCACGATCAGTCCGGTGACCAGCGGCACGATCACCATCTGCAATCCGTGCAGCCACGCCGCGCCGATCGGCTGCGTCACCGATGCCGCCGCCAGCGCCCAGTCGGCCCGCCAGCCCGCCATCGCCATCCCGATCGCCAGCCCCGCGGCCAGCGCCACCAGGATACGCGTCGCCTGCGGCACGCGGCGCCACCATGATCTCACGCCTCGTCGCCCGATTGTGGAGACATGCTCGCCCTTTCGTCATCGTCGCGCTATCGCGCGCCAACACGCAGCGGACGGAAAGCGGCACGCGATGGCAAGGAAATATTTCGGCACCGACGGCATTCGCGGCGCCACCAATGCGGGCGCGATGACCGCGGCGATGGCGATGAAGGTCGGCATGGCGGCCGGCGCGTATTTCCTGCGCGGCGATCACAAGCACCGCGTGGTGATCGGCAAGGACACGCGTCTGTCGGGCTACATGCTCGAATCCGCGCTGGTCGCCGGCTTCACCTCGGTCGGCATGGACGTGGTGATGACGGGGCCGCTGCCCACCCCTGCGATCGCGATGCTGACCCAGTCGATGCGCGCCGATATCGGCGTCATGATCTCGGCCAGCCACAATCCCTTCGCCGACAACGGCATCAAGCTGTTCGGGCCCGACGGCTACAAATTGTCCGACGAGGCGGAAGCCGCGATCGAGGCGCTGATCGACGGCGTCGACGAAGGCCGGGTGCCCCTCGCCCCCTCCGCCCAGATCGGCCGCGCCAAGCGGATCGACGACGCGCAGGGCCGCTACATCCACTTCGCCAAGTCGACCTTCCCGCCCAACCTGCGGCTCGACGGCATGCGCGTCGTGATCGACTGCGCGCACGGCGCCGCGTACAAGGTCGCGCCCGCCGCCCTGTGGGAACTGGGCGCCGACATCATCGCGATCGGCGTGACGCCCGACGGCACCAACATCAACGACGGCGTCGGCTCCACCGCGCCGCAGGCGCTGGGCGAGACGGTGGTCGCCGCGGGCGCCGATATCGGCATCGCGCTCGACGGCGATGCCGACCGGCTGATCGTCGTCGACGAGCACGGCGAGGTCGTCGACGGCGACCAGCTGATGGCGACGATCGCCGCCGCCTGGGCGCGCACCGGCCGGCTGGCGGGCGGCGGACTGGTCGCCACCGTCATGTCCAACCTCGGCCTGGAGCGCCATCTCGCCACCCACGGGCTCGACCTGATCCGCACCAAGGTCGGCGACCGCCACGTGCTGGAGGCGATGCGTGCGAAGGGCCACAATGTCGGCGGCGAGCAATCGGGCCACATCATCCTGTCCGACTATGCCACCACCGGCGACGGGCTGGTCGCCGCGCTCCAGATCCTGGCCGAGGTGAAGCGCGCCGGCGCGCCCGCCAGCCAGGTGCTGCACCGCTTCGACCCGCTGCCCCAGCTGCTCCGCAATGTCCGTTTCGCCGGCGGCAAGCCGCTCGACGCCACCTCCGTCAGGCACGCGATCGCGGCGGCCGAGGCGCAGCTGGAGGGGCGCGGCCGCGTCCTCATCCGCCCGTCCGGCACCGAACCCGTCATCCGCGTGATGGCCGAGGGAGAGGACGCCGCCGAGGTCGAGCAGGTCGTCGCCGGCATCTGCGACGCGATCCGGGCCGCCGCCTGATGCTGGCGATGCACCCGGACTGCCAGCGCTGCGGCGCCGACCTGCCGGCGGCGGCGGGCGGCGCCTTCATCTGCTCGCTGGAATGCACTTTCTGCGCCGACTGCGCCGACGATCTCGACGAGCGCTGCCCGGACTGCGGCGGCGAACTCCTCGACCGCCCCACCCGCACCGGCGCCACCCTGAAACGCCACCCCGCCGCAACGGAGCGCCGGTTCGCAGGCTGACGCGGACGCGATCGGGAACCGCACCCCCGTCATTCGCCGCGCTCTCCCGTCATCCCCGCCCCCTTTCCGCCATCCCCTCCCCGCCCCCTTCCGTCATCCCCGCGAAGGCGGGGATCCAGAGGCGCTGACGGACGGGGCTCATGCCAAGCGCCGCGCGTCTGGATCCGACGGATTCACGAAAGAAGTGCACCACCGATAGGGTGGCGGCGCGATGGGACAGGGATACAGGCAGCTCAGCCTCGATGAGCGGATAGAGATCGCCCGGCTTTGGGCGTCAGGATGGTCGTGGCGTCGTATCGGGGCGGCGATCGGACGCAGCCATACGACGGTGAGCCGAGAGGTGAGGCGCAACAGTCGCATGACCAGGATGTGGTCCGGCGGCTATGCGCCTGTGCGGGCGCAGGAACTGGCACAGCGACGGCGGCGATGGGATTGCCGCTTCAAGCTGGTGCGCCAGCCGGACCTGCGGGACCGCGTCAGGCAAAGCCTTGCGATGGGGATGATGCGGTCGGATCGCCTGCCGATCCGCAAACATGCCGGGGGCATGTTTGACGCATCGTCCGCCCGAGCAGATCGCCGGCCGACTGGCGCGCGAGGCTGGTCGCACCGTCATCAGTCATGAGTCAATCTACCGCTTCGTCTATCACCGCTCGGCGCAGAAGGATTACTGGCACCGCCTGCTGCCCCGCGCCAAGTCGCGCCGCGGACGACACCGCCTGCAAGGCGGCAGTCCCGCCAGCTTCATCAAGCACCGCCGCTCCATCCACGAACGCCCGCCCGCGGCACAGGACCGACGTCAGCCGGGCCATTGGGAAGCCGATTACATGCTGTTCTCGCGCTACGGCGACAACATCCTCGTCCTCCACGAGCGCACCACCCGCTTCACCATGCTCGACCAACCGCCTCATCGCAGGGCATCGATGACCGCTCGGCGCATCGCCCGGCAGCTCCGCGACATGCCCCAGCCGTTGCGACGGACCATCAGCTTCGACAATGGGACCGAGTTCGCAGAACACCATCGCCTGCGGCACCTTGGACTGCAGACCTTCTTTTGCGATGTGCGAAGCCCCTGGCAGAAGGGCGGGGTCGAGAACACCATCGGTCGCCTGCGGCGCCTGCTGCCCCGCAAAACCAACCTCGACACCCTCTCACCCGCCCAACTGCGCGCCTACGCCACCCGACTCAACGACACACCTCGAAAATGCCTCGACTTCCAAACACCCGCCGAGGCATTCCTCAACCTCTCAACCGGTGCACTTCAAACGTGAATCCACATCCCCGCCTGCGCGGGGATGACGGAGGTGCAAAGGACCGCACAGCATGTCCTACCCACCCGCCAATCATGTATAGCCCTCCTACGATGACTGCGATCCGGCCCCTCCCCACATCCCCTCTCTCACCCTATCAACATTCGCGGGCCACACCCCCTCGCATCCCGAAACTTCCTCAACATTCGCGGGGCGTCCGGGCATGACGATCCCCCGCATCCTGATCGTCGCCGGCTCCGATTCGGGCGGCGGCGCCGGTATCCAGGCCGATATCAAGACCGTGACGATGCTGGGCGGCCACGCCATGACCGCGGTCACCGCAATCACCGCGCAGAACACGCTGGGCGTGCAGGCCGTCCACCCCGTCCCCGTCGACATCGTCGTCGCGCAGATGCGATCGGTGATCGACGATATCGGCGTCGACGCGGTCAAGATCGGCATGATCGGCTCCGCCGCCATCGCGCACGCGGTGGCGGATGTGCTGGAGGGCCTCACCTCGCCTGCAGCCGCCACCCCGGCGCAGGCCGGGGCCCAGTCGGGGGCCGCTGCCGCATCGCTCGGCCCGCTCGCAACTGGACCCCGGCCTGCGCCGGGGTGGTTCGGGGAAGGCGGGCGCGCACTCGTCCCCATCGTCTTCGACCCCGTGATGATCGCCACCGGCGGCGCCGTCCTCGCCGACGACGCCACCATCGCCGCCTTCGCCCGCCTGATGAAGCTCGCCACGCTCGTCACCCCCAACTTGCCCGAACTCGCGGCGCTGGGCGGCGGGGCGGCGGTGCGCGCCCATGGCCCCGCGCTGCTGGTGAAGGGTGGCCACGCCACCGGCGACACGATCGAGGATCGGCTGGTCACCGACGCCGGCGACACCGTCTGGACGCATCCGCGCATCGATACGCGCCACACCCATGGCACCGGCTGCACGCTTGCCAGCGGCATCGCCGCCGGACTGGGCGCGGGCATGCCCCTCGGCGACGCCTGCGGCCGCGCGATCGATTACGTCCAGGCCGCCCTCGCCGCCGCACCGGGGCTCGGCGCCGGGCACGGCCCGATGGGCCATATGCTTGCCGACATACCCTTCTACCACCTGCTCGCGGCGCACGATCCCGATGGCTGGGATGCCGCAAGCTTCGCTGCGAGATGGTCCTGACATGCCCTCCCTCCGCCACGAGAAGCTCTGCCTCGCCCCGGTCGCCGGCGTCGACGAGGCCGGCCGCGGCCCGCTCGCCGGGCCGGTGGTCGCTGCCGCCGTCATCCTGCCCGCCCGCGGCGTCCCCCGCGGGATCGACGATTCCAAGAAGCTCTCCGCCGCCGAGCGCGAGCGGCTGTTCGGCCGCCTCACCGGCTGCGCGCAGATCGGCGTCGGCATCGTCGAGCCCGACGAGATCGATCGCCTGAACATCTACTGGGCGACGATGAAGGCGATGACCCTCGCGGTCGACCGCCTGTGCGAGGGGCTGGGCTGCCCGCCCGGGCATGTGCTGGTCGACGGCAACCGCCTGCCCCGCTGGACCTATGCCGCGACCGCGATCGTGTCGGGCGACGCGCACAGCCTGTCGATCGCCGCCGCCTCGATCGTCGCCAAGCACACCCGCGACCGGATCATGCTGGACCACGCCGAAACCTGGCCGCACTACAACTGGCACTCGAACAAGGGCTATGGCTGTCGCCATCACCTCGCCGCCCTGCGCGAACATGGCCCCACCCCGCTCCACCGGCGCAGCTTCGCGCCCGTCGCGGCCGTCTGTGCCGGTTTCGCGCCGACGAGTCCTGCATGACACACTCGCAACATCTGGGGGCATGAACCTCGGCCCGCCCCCCATCCCTGCCCGTTGGCCGCGGATCGCCACCCGCATTCACGGTCCCGCAAGCTTTTTCGTTAACCATTGTCCGCTTGACGGATTCCGGGCGCTCGGCACTTTAGCGACAGAAGGGGACGGGAATGGGGGCAGTTCACACGATCGCGCGGCCACGCGCCACGGCAGCGGAGTCGATGCCGGGCTCGACGGACGCGCCCGCCGCGCTGTTGGTCGACCGGATCGTCATGGGCGACTGCATCGCCGCGATGAAGGCGCTGCCGCCCGCATCGGTCGACATGATCTTCGCCGACCCCCCCTATAATCTCCAGCTGGGCGGCGAGCTGTTCCGGCCCGACGGCACGCATGTCGACGCCGTCACCGACGACTGGGACAAGTTCGACAGCCTGAAGCATTACGACGCCTTCACCCGCGCCTGGCTGGCAGAGGCGCACCGTATCCTGAAACCCGCCGGCACGATCTGGGTGATCGGCAGCTATCACAACATCTTCCGCGTCGGCACCGCGGTGCAGGATCTGGGCTTCTGGATCCTGAACGACATCGTGTGGCGGAAATCGAACCCGATGCCGAACTTCCGCGGCACCCGCTTCACCAACGCGCACGAGACGCTGATCTGGGCGTCGAAGGGCGAGAAGGCGAAATACACCTTCAACTACCGCGCGATGAAGACCCTGAACGACGAGCTGCAGATGCGCTCCGACTGGGAATTCCCGATCTGCGGCGGGCAGGAGCGGCTGAAGAAGGACGGGCACAAGGTCCACCCGACCCAGAAGCCCGAAGCCCTGCTCTACCGTATCCTCCTGGCCTGCACGAAGCCGGGCGACGTCGTGCTCGACCCGTTCTTCGGCACCGGCACCACCGGCGCGGTCGCCCGTCGCCTCGGCCGCCACTGGATCGGGATCGAGCGCGAGGCCGGCTATGTCGCTGCCGCGACCCAGCGGATCGAGGCGGCACTGCCGCTCGACGAATCCGCCGTCGCGACGATGCAGAGCCCGCGCCAGCAGCCGAAGGTCGCCTTCGGCACGCTGGTCGAGAACGACTATCTGACCCCCGGCGCGATCCTGACCGATGCGAAGCGCCGCTTCCGCGTCACCGTTCGCGCCGATGGCAGCCTCGTCAGCGACTGCGGCGCGATCGGCTCGATCCACAAGCTGGGCGCCTCGTTGCAGGGTGCGCCCGCCTGCAACGGCTGGACCTTCTGGCACTACGAGGCGGAGGACGCCGGCCTGCGCCCGATCGACGCCCTGCGCCAGACCTGGCTGCTGGCGACGCAGCCCTGATCGCCCGACATTGGTCGATTACCTCCGCCCGGTCCGCTTCGTCGATACGCCGGTCGGCCTGCCCGACGGCGACGTCGCGCGGCTGGCCGGCGGCATGCTGTGGTTTTCCGCCTATGAGGTGACGGCCGGCACCGACCGCCACACCGTGCCCGTCGCCGGGATCGCAGGGCACGGCGAGCGTGCCGCCGCGCTCCACGCCCGCATCACCGCCCCGCGCCCGCCGCTGGTGCTGGGCGACCGCACGCTGCGCTTCGACCAGCCGCAGGTCGCCGGCATCCTCAACATCACCCCCGACAGCTTTTCCGACGGCGGGCGCCATGTCGACGATCCCGCCGCCGCCGCTGCCGCCGGCACCGACATGCTCGCCGCCGGCGCCGCGCTGGTCGATCTGGGCGGCGAATCGACCCGCCCCGGCGCGAGCGCGGTGTGGGAGGGAGACGAGATCGCCCGCACCGTCCCCGTCGTCGAGCGGCTCGCCGCCGGCGGCGCGCTGGTCTCGATCGACACGCGCAAGGCTGCCGTCATGGAGGCCGCGCTGGCGGCGGGGGCGCGCATCGTCAACGACGTGTCGGCGCTCCTGTGGGACGATCGCGCGCTCGCCGTCGTCGCCCGGGCCGGCTGTCCCGTCGTCCTGATGCACTCGCCCGATCCCGCGAAGGGCGGCCATGGCCGCGTCGCGTACGGCGATGTCGTCGGCACCGTCTTCGCCTGGCTGGAAGAGCGCGTCGCCGCGGTCGAGGCGGCGGGCGTGCCCCGTGCGCGCATCCTCGTCGATCCGGGCATCGGCTTCGGCAAGTCGCTCGCCGACAACCTCGCGCTCATCAACGGCCTCGCCGCGTTCCACGGCCTCGGCTGCCCGATCATGCTCGGCGCCAGCCGCAAGCGGATGATCGGCGCCCTGTCGGGCGAAGCGCCCGTCGACCAGCGCCTGGGCGGCAGCCTCGCCCTCGCGCTGAAGGGAGCCGACGCCGGCGTCCAGTTGCTCCGCGTCCACGACGTGCCGGACACCGTGCAGGGCTTGCGCATCTGGCGCGGGCTCAGGGACCGCGCGCTGGTCGGCGGTTGATGCCGACGCTGGCCGGGACTAGCTGGCCATGACGAACGGAGAGACGAAGTCGCGAAGCGCGGTACCACGCGTGTCGTTGTCCGAGGTGATCGGCCCGGCTCCCAGATGCGGCCATGGCGCCGCGACATCGGGATCGTCCCAGGCGATGATCCCCTCCGTCTCGGGATGGTAGATATCGGTCAGCTTGTTCAGGACATGGGTTTCCGGCTCCAGCGTCATATAGGCATGGGCGAAGCCGGGCGGCATCCACAGCTGGTGGCCGTTCTCCACCGACAGCACCGCCTGCGCCACCTGACCATAGGTCGGCGAGCCGCGGCGGATGTCGAGCGCGAAGTCGAGGATCGATCCCCGCATCACCTTCAACAGCTTCCCCTGCGCACGGGGCGCCGCCTGATAATGGAACCCGCGGATGGTATTCGGATCCGGTGAGTAGAGGTGGTTTTCCTGAACGAACGCAATCGGCTCGCCGACCGCTTCGCGAAACTTGTCCAGCCTGAACGATTCGGAGAAATATCCACGACGATCCGGATGCCGCGTCGGCGTGATGAGGATGACGTCCGGAATGGCCAGGCGCTCGAAGTACATGCGTGCTTTCCCGTCGATGGCCGCCAAACAGATGATGTACCGCCGCCAATCGGCGATCGATTGATTGCCATCCGGTCGTGAGCGAATTTCCCGAATGATGGGTAGTCTGCGAAATGCCGATGAACCAGCCAGGATTACCCGTTATTTCGGGACAGAATTATATATTTGGCCACGTCATTGGTCAGGCAAGCGCGCTATGGCGGCAATCCGCAGGAACGGCCGTTCCCGTAACTGTCGCGGCCTCATCCAGGGTGGGGACCTCGACCGGGATCTTTCCTACCGTCCGCACCGAGGAACGCCGATGCCAACGTTCACCATCATGTTGCCGATCGTAAGGCCGCCTGCGCTGCTGCCCTTCGCGGTGCGGTCGGTGCAGAGCCAGACGGTAACCGATTGGGAATTGCACATCATCCTGGATGGTGCTCCCCCGGAAACGCTGGCCGTGGCAACTGCGCTGGCGGCGGACGATGCCCGGATCCGGGTACGTCCCTTCGCCAAGGGCGAGCGTAACGGCGAGGCGCATCGACATGCCGTACTGGGTGAGACGAGCGGACGCTTCATCGCGCAGATCGCTGACGACGACCTCTGGTTTCCCCGCCACCTGGCAGAGCTTGGCCTGCTGCTGGCCGACCATGACTTCGGCAACCTGCCGCAATGCGAGATCACGCTCGATGGGCGCCCGGTGATGCTGCACGGCAATCTTGCGTCGGCGGCGATGCGCAGGGCGATGTGGACGAGGACGGGGAACTTCTTCGGACCGTCCTGCGCGGGCTATCGGCGAACGGCGTACGAGCGATTGCCGATCGGATGGAGCCCGGCGCCGCCCGACGTCTTCTCGGATCAATACATGTGGCGCAAGTTCCTGGCCGTGCCCGATCTTCGCGTCGGCACCCGCTTCTCGATCCAGGCGGTGAAGTTCGAGGCCCGGGTGCGACGCCACATGACGCTGGAAGCGCGCGCGATCGAGACGGCCGCGATGGCGGAACGGATCGCGACGGCGGACGGGCGATCGCAGATCACGGAGCGTGCATTCCGCGACGCTCTGTGGGTGGAGGCGGGATGGGCGACGCCGGCCTATCGGTTCAAGGAGCGCCTCCGGCGCATGCGGCGGGCCTATCGGACGGTCGGCTGACCATGCGGGAACGATTGATCTGGATGTATCCCCCGGACTATCGCTACGGGCCCGTACCGGCCGCATCCATCGCGCCGCCCATGCGTTCGCCGGGCGCCTAAACGTGAAGAGGGATACGAATGATCGTCGATGCCGCACCCCGCATGAGCCAGATCGTGCGCGAAGTGTGGAAGCCGTTGCTGATCCTGGCCGTCTGGGATGTGATCGTCACGATCAGCTACTTCGTCCTGCCGTTCAAGGCGCCGTCGCTGCCGCTGACGCTGTTCGGCTCCGCCCTCGCGCTGTTCCTGGGATTTCGCGACAATTCCGCCTATCAGCGCTGGTGGGAGGGTCGCGTGCTGTGGGGCGCGATGATCAATGCGTCGCGCAACCTGGCGCGTGCCGCGCGCAACTTCCTGCCCGATCCCGAGGCTCATGACCTGAAGCGGTCGATCGTCCTGCGCCAGGTCGCCTATGTCAACGCGCTGCGCTGTCAGTTGCGCCGGCAGGAGCGCGACGGCGAAGTGCTGCGCTTCCTGTCTCGCGGAGAGGCGGAACCGGCACTGGCGCGGGTCAACACCGCCAACGGCCTGCTCGACGGCACCGGCCGGCGCATCGACGATGCCCGGCGCAAGGGCTGGATCGACACCATCCAGCAGACCCAGATGGAGGCGGTGCTGGTCGACATCGCCAACGCGCAGGGCGGGATGGAGCGGATCAAGAATACGCCGCTGCCCAACCAGTATCGTTTCTTTCCCACCTTCTTCACGCATCTGTTCTGCGTCCTGCTGCCGATCGGGCTGGTCGAGACGCTGGGCTTCGCGACGCCGCTCGGCTCGACGATCGCCGGGCTGATGTTCCTCGCGGTGCTCCAGATCGGCGACGATCTGGTCGATCCCTTCGCCAACACGGTACACGACGTGCCGCTGTCGGCGATGTGCCGGACGATCGAGATCGACCTGCTCCAGTCGATCGGCGACGAACCGCCCGAACCGCTGCAGCCGGAAAAGGGCATCCTGTGGTAGGGACGGGATCATGAGCCAGCCCCCGCTTCGCGCCGCCATCATCCCCGTCACCCCGCTCCAGCAGAACTGCACGCTGATCTGGTGCACCGCGACGATGAAGGCCGCGGTGGTCGATCCCGGCGGTGACCTGCCCCGCATCCACGCGGCGATCGCGCGGGAGGGGGTGACGGTCGATAAGATCCTGCTGACCCACGGCCATATCGACCATGCCGGCGAAGCCAAACCGCTGGCCGACGAACTGGGCGTCCCGATCGAGGGCCCGCACGAGGCCGACCGGTTCTGGCTGTCCCGGCTGGACGAGGACGGCCGCAACTACGGCATCCGCGGCGTCGTGTTCGAGCCCGACCGGTGGCTGGACGACGGCGACACGGTGACCATCGGCCAGTTGACGGTCAACGTATACTTGACGCCCGGCCATACCCCCGGCCACGTCATCTTCCATCACCCGCCCTCGCAGTTCGCGCAGGTCGGCGACGTGCTGTTCCAGGGTTCGATCGGCCGCACCGACTTCCCGCTCGGCAGCTTCGACGACCTCGTCCGATCGGTGCGCGAGAAGCTGTGGCCGCTGGGCGACGTCACCTTCGTGCCCGGTCACGGCCCGGCCAGCACCTTCGCCCACGAACGCCGCACCAATCCGTTCGTCGGCGATGCGGCGCTGGCGGCAAAGGGCTGATCCCGAACGCTAGTTCCGCTCGGCAGCGGACTTCTCGCGGATCGCCCGGAACTCCGACGCAGGCCGCCACTGCGGCCAGTCGCTGCCGTTCGCCAGCCCGAAGCCGATGCGGCGCAGCAGGTCGACATCGGCCGCCGCGCCGGTCAGGTCCCACCCGGCCGACCACGCGTCGCAGGTCTGGTGATAGCATTTCATGTACCCGTCCAGCCACGCCTGCCCCGCCGCGCGGCCACCCTGCACCAGATCCGGCGCCCCGCTGATCGCCATCAGCAGCAACGTCGGCACCCCCCGCCGCGCCACCGAGAAATGATCGGCGCGATAGAACAGCCCGCGTTCCGGCAGCGCCTCCGGCGTCACCGTACGACCCTGGGCCCTGGCTGCGCCAACCAGCAGATCTTCCAGCGAATTCTGCCCGTCGCCGACCAGCATCACGTCGCGCGCGGCGCCCGCGGTCTGGAGGATGTCGAGCGTCAGGTTGGCGACCGTCTTCGCCGCCGGATAGACCGGATCGGCGGCATAGGTTTCCGAGCCGAGCAGCCCGCGCTCCTCCCCGGTCCACAGCGCGAACACCTGCGTGCGGGCGGGGCGCGGCGCCCGCGCGGCGGCGCGCGCGATGGCGAGGACGCCGGCGGTGCCCAGCGCGTCGTCGTTGGCGCCCGGGCGGATGCGGCGGCCCTGCGCATCGGGTGCCCCCTCGCCATAGGCATCCCAATGCGCGCCGTACATCACCACCTCGTCCGGCCGCGAGCGGCCGGGCAATCTGGCGAGGACGTTGCGGCTCTCGGCGCGGACGACCGTGACCGGCAGGTCGGCGGAAAAACCCCTGCCCTTCAACGCGACCGGCCGAAAATCGGACCGGCGGGCGGCGGCGCGCTGCTGCGCCAGATCCAGCCCCGCATCGGCGAACAGCCGGGTCGCCGCCTGCCCCTCGATCCAGCCCTGCAACAGAACGCGGGGGACGGGCGGTTTCGCCACGTCGTAATTCTCGCCCGCCGGCGCGGTGACCGTCGCCCAGCCGTAACCGGCGCCCGGCGTGTCGTGGACGATCAGCGCCGCGATCGCGCCCCGCCGCGCCGCCTCTTCGAACTTGTAGGTCCAGCGACCGTAATAGGTCATGCGCCGGCCACCGAACTTGCCGGTCGCATCGTCACCCGCCGCCGCCTCGAAATCGGGATCGTTGACCAGGAAAACCGCGACCTTGCCCTTCAGGTCGACACCCTTGAAATCGTCCCAGCCGCGTTCCGGCGCGGTAACGCCGTAGCCGACGAACACCAGCGGCGCATCGGCGATACGCGCCCGATCGACCGGGCGGACGGTGGACAGATACACGTCCTTGCCCACTGTCCAGGCGGTGCCGTTCGCGCCGACCGTACCCGCGCCCAGCTGGGTACGGACCAGCGGCACGGCCTGCGTCCAGCTGCCGTTCGGGCCGCCCGGCTGGAGCCCGGCGGCCTTGAACTGCGCGACCAGCCAGTCGATCGTCTTCGCCTCACCCGGGGTGCCCGGCGCACGACCGCCGAAATCGTCCGACGCGAGTATCTTCACATCGGCCGACAGGGCGGCGGGCGAGACCGGATCGGCCGGCGCGGCGGCGGCGGCCAATAGCGGCAGGCCGACGAGCGGCAGCAGGGCGGACAATCGGTACATCGGGGCGCTTTCTTTCGGACAGGACGAGGTCGTCGTAGCGGCCACGACGCGGCGTGGCGAGCGGGCGTTGCGGCGGCGAATGTTGAGGAAGTTGCGGGATGCGACGCATTCCGGCCGAGGTGGCGCGAAGACGAAATCGTTTCGCGTCAGGGAGATGCGGCGGCGCGGCGCGGGGATGCCGGCGCGACGTTGCGGGCGAATGTTGCGACAGTCATGCTGTCGTAAGGCGACGAGGCGAGCGGGCGGTGCATGATGCGCGGTATACGCACGACCGGCCGGTGTAGGACAGTTGCGGGCCGTCGCGGGATCGTGATGGTGCGGGCCGGTCCGGGTGGCGGAGAGACATCGACGGCTTTGACGCTCGTGGAGAGATGGGTCCGGCGTGCGCCGGGATGACGGAAGATTATGAGGTCTGGCGAAGGCCGGGGTTTAGACTGGATTGCGATCAGGTCTGGTCAACAGCATCGTCACCCCGGACTTGATCCGGGGTCCCGCTTGTCCCGCGTCCAGCGGGATCCCGGATCAAGTCCGGGATGACGAGTGTATAAAGCTGATCGACAACGACTCTGGGCGGAACGGCGGTGATGACGACGCGCGACGCGCCTCTCTGCCGTTCCCCGACTGGGCCCCGGCCTTCGCCGGGGTGGCGATGTCGAGGGCTGCGTTTTCAGCCCCTCCCCTTCAGGGGAGGGGTTGGGGTGGGGCCTCTCCACGAGCGCTGCATAGGCGGAAGCGCCCCACCCCCGCCCCTCCCCTGAAGGGGAAGGGAGCAGACGGCCCTTCGTCAGCCGTCCTACCGCTCGCGCGTGGCGGCGAACTTTACCTTGGGGTAGCGGTCGGCAACGTAGCCGACTTCCCAGCTGCTCTTGGCGAGGAAGACGGGGTTGTCGTCGCGGTCCTTGGCCATGGCGGCGCGGTTCAGGTCCATGAACGCCTTCAGGTCGGCGGGATCGGCGGCGCTGATCCAGCGCGCGGTGTCGAAGGGTGCGGGTTCCAGCCCGGCGGCGACCTTGTACTCGGCATCCAGCCGCGACAGCAGCACGTCGAGCTGGAGCTGGCCGACGACGCCGATGATCCAGTTCGATCCGATCTCCGGATAGAAGACCTGCGTCACGCCCTCCTCGGCCATGTCGTCCAGCGCCTTGCGCAGCTGCTTGGTCTTGGTCGGGTCCTTCAGCTGGACGCGGCGCAGGATCTCCGGCGCGAAATTGGGCAGGCCGGTGAAGCGGATCGCGGCGCGTTCGGACAGGGTGTCACCGACGCGCAGCGTGCCGTGGTTGGGGATGCCGATGATGTCGCCGGGAAACGCCTCGTCGGCGATCTCGCGGTCCTGCGCGAAGAACAGGATCGGCGAGTGGACCGCGATCGGCTTGCCATGCCCGGTCGGCGTCAGCTTCATGCCGCGCTTGAAGGTGCCCGAGCACAGCCGCATGAATGCGATCCGGTCGCGGTGCTGCGGGTCCATGTTCGCCTGCACCTTGAAGACGAAGCCGGTCACCTCCTTCTCGTCCGGATCGACCGGCGCGGGATCGGCGGGCTGCGGGCGCGGGCTGGGCGCGTAGTCGGCAAGGGCGGCGATCAGCTCGGCCGGGCCGAAATCCTTGAGCGCGGAGCCGAAATAGACCGGCGTCAGGTCGCCGTTGCGGTACGCGACATCGTCGAACGCGGCATAGCCGCCCTGCGCCAGCTCCACCTCCTCGGCGAAGCGATCGGACAGGGCGGCGGTGTCGGTGCTGCCCTGGAAGGTGCGGCTGTCACCCTCCGGCCGGCTGATCCGGCCGCTCTTCAGGTCCATGATCCCCTCGAACTCGCCGCCCATGCCGACCGGCCAGTTCATCGGCGCGACGTCGAGCGCCAGGATGTCGGCGATCTCGTCGAGCAGCTCGAACGGGGCGCGCCCTTCGCGATCGACCTTGTTGACGAAGGTGATGATCGGGACGGAGCGCAGGCGGCAGACCTCGAACAGCTTCCTCGTCTGCGCCTCGATCCCGCGTGCCGCGTCGATCACCATCACCGCCGAATTGACCGCGGTCAGGGTGCGATAGGTGTCCTCGCTGAAATCCTCGTGCCCCGGCGTGTCGAGCAGGTTGAAGGTCACGCCGTCCTTCTCGAACGTCATCACCGAGGAGGTGACGGAGATGCCGCGCTGCTGCTCGATCTTCATCCAGTCGGACTTGGCGCGGCGGTTCTGGCCACGCGCCTTCACTTCGCCGGCGAGGTGGATCGCGCCGCCGACATAGAGCAGCTTTTCGGTCAGCGTCGTCTTGCCCGCATCGGGGTGGGAGATGATCGCGAAGGTACGGCGGGGAGAGGTCAAGGCGGGATGGTCTCGGATGGGAGGAGTGGCGCCCCCTTGCCAGAAGCGGGGGCGGTTAGACAGGGGGTGGCACGCCCTGCCGCGTTCCACAGGACCGGGTCCCCGCCGTCGCGGGGACACGGACGGCCGGATCAGGCGGGGCTCGACAGCTTCATCAGGACGAGGCCGCCGACGATCAGCAGCGCGGCGAGGATGCGCAGCGGCGTCACCGTCTCGCCCAGCACGGCGATGCCGACGATGAACGCCCCGATCGCGCCGATCCCGGTCCAGATGGTGTAGGCGGTGCCGAGCGGCAGGCTGCGCATCGATGCCGACAACAGCCCGAAACTGACCAGCATCGCCGCGATGGTCAGGACGGAGGGCCACAGGCGGGTGAAGCCGGCGGACTGCTTCATCGCATAGGCCCAGACGACCTCGAACAGGCCGGCGACGAGCAGGAGGAGCCAGGGCATTGGGGTGCTTTCGTGGTTACGAGATGCGCTTGACTACCCACCCCGGCGAAGGCCGGGGCCCAGTTGGGCAGGCTCCGGTTTCAGAAGCGACCCGTTCCCCGACTGGACCCCGGCCTTCGCCGGGGTGGTATCATGGTGCGGGTTCCGCTTTCCCAACCTCAGTCCCCGGTCACCCGCGCCGGGCCCAGATCGCCCTGCCCCACCGTGCCGCCGGCCATCGACAGCATCGCATCGAGGCTCTTCTTCGCGCGCAGGCGCAGCCCCTCTTCCATCTCGATCCGCGGTTCCAGATCGCGCAGCGCGACGTACAGCTTTTCCATCGTGTTCAGCGCCATGTACGGGCAGATGTTGCAGTTGCAGTTCCCATCCGCCCCCGGCGCACCGATGAAGTGCTTGTGCGGCATCGCCTTTTCCATCTGGTGGATGATGTGCGGCTCGGTCGCGACGATCAGCGTGTCGCCGGGCATGCTGCCGGCATATTCCAGGATCCCGCGCGTCGACCCGACATAGTCGGCATGGTCCAGGATCACCGCCGGGCATTCGGGATGCGCGGCGATCGGCGCGTTCGGATACTGCGCGCGCAGCTTCAGCAGCTCGGTTTCCGAGAACGCCTCGTGCACGATGCACACGCCCGGCCACAACAGCATGTCGCGCCCGGTCTTGCGCGCCAGATAGCCGCCCAGATTGCGGTCCGGCCCGAAGATGATCTTCTGCGTCGGCGGGATCTTGGCCAGGATCGTCTCGGCGGAGGAGGAGGTGACGATGACGTCGCTGAGCGCCTTCACCTCGGCGGAACAGTTGATGTAGGTCAGCGCGATGTGATCGGGATGCGCGGCGCGGAAGGCGGCGAACTGCTCGGGCGGGCAGCTGTCCTCCAGCGAGCAGCCGGCATCCATGTCGGGCAGGACGACGATCTTCTGCGGGCTGAGGATCTTGGCGGTTTCGGCCATGAAGCGCACGCCGCAGAACGCGATCACGTCCGCCTCGGTCGCCTGCGCCTTGCGGCTGAGATCCAGGCTGTCGCCGACGAAATCGGCCAGGTCCTGCAACTCCGGCTTCTGGTAGTAGTGCGCGAGGATCACGGCGTTCCGCTCCTTGCGGAGGCGGTCGATCTCGGCGCGCAGGTCGACGCCGGCGAGGTTCGTGGGCTGGTCCATCACGCGCAGATGGCCCGGCGGCGGCGATCGATCAAGGGACCGCGGCCGGCGGCGGTCCGGGGAAGGGCGGATAGGCGAGCGGCGCGACCCGCTCGCCCGCCCCGCCCGCGACGACCGTGCGGTACAGCGACACCCCCGGCCCGCTCTGTGCGGCGACGTCCATCAGCAGCTGCGTGCCCGCCAGCGCCGCAATGCCGCACCACCAGCCGGGATGGACGCGGCCGCGGGTGCGCAGGTCGGCGACGATGCCGGCCAGCGGGAACAGCATCACCGCCGCGAACACCGTCCAGCCTGCGTAAGGGATCACCAGCGGCAGCGGCAGCAACCGGCCCCATGCCGGCCCGGTCAGCGCCGCCATCGCGCACGCCATCAGCCGGTTGTGCCACGCCGTCTGCCGGCGCAGCCGGATCGCCGCCGCGACCAGCGCGCCGAAGCACAGCACCGACAGGGTGTTCATGACGAGAAAGTAGGAGGGGGTGAAGAAGAACGGCACGCCGCCGCGGCGCACCATCAGCACGGTCATGGTGATGCCCAGCACCACGATCACCGTCGCCCAGCCCGCGCCCAGCCAGCCCAGCCGGCGGTGCAGCGCCACCGATCCGCTGGCGACCAGCCAGTTCTGCAACAGGTAGAACAGGGTCCAGCCGAAGAAGACGGCGGCATGGACATGCACGATCGCCGGCACCGCGAAGGTCGATCGCCCCATCAGGAACTGCATCGGAAAGCCGATGAAGATCGTCGCGGTCATCGCGACCGCCAGCCAGAAGAAGAAACGGTGATCCCGCACCCGCAGGCGCGGCGTCTTCAGTGGAGCGGCAGTTGCCATCGCGATATCCCCCCAGACACGGCGATGCCGAAGCTATGCCGAATCGCAGGCGGGATCAACGGGCGTTGCCGAGTACTTCCTCCAGCGAGCGCGATACGTCCCATCGTTCGGTCACGGCGGACGGTTCGTCGGCGAAGGCGACCTGGACGCGGGCGTCGACTCCGGCGGCGCGCAGCGGCAGCGAGAAGTTGCTCTCCACCGCGCGGCGGGTGGCGTCGCGGGCCAGGCGGATCATCGCCGGCTGGCGCGCCTGGCGCAGCAGCTCGGCCTGCCCGGCCTGACGATTCGCCTCGTCCAGCTGCTTCTCGGCATCGGTGAAGGTCGCCAGTACGCCGCCCGATCCATATTCGCGGATCGCCGCCAGATCGACCTGCGGCCCCTCCACCTCGACCGGCGGCAGCCGCACCGACAGGGTGCGGGTCGCGGCATCCCAGCGCACGTCGCGCGGCCCCAGCTTCGCCAGATCCACCTCGTAGCGGACCGAGCCGGGCATGATCAGCGTCTTCTGCGTCGAGAAGCCCAGCTGCGACTGGCGCGAGGTGACGACCGCGACATAGCGCGCGGCGAACGCCGACAGGCGGTTCTGCTCGCGCAGGCCCGCCAGGCTGGCCGAGGCGATCGTCGTCGGATCGGGGGCCAGCCGCTTCTCCACATAGCGCTGCACCCCCCACAGCCCGATCAGCACCGCCAGCAGCAAGAGGACGATGACGCCCCCCGCCTTGGCGAGGAAGGTGCCGAACCCGCCGCGTGGTGCGGGCACCTGCGGGGTCACGCCGCTATCCGCCATGTATCGTCCTTGCCGTTGGGATCGTCGACGACGAGGCCGCGGCCCCGCAGATCGTAGAGATGGGCCAGCACCGACCGCGCCGCCGCGCCCAGCAGCCGCGGGTCGAGGCCGGCATACATGCGCCCGACCATCGCCGGCACGCCTTGCGCCTCCTGCCGCAGCAGGCGCAGGATCTGCCCCTCGCGCTGCTTGCGGTGGCCCAGCATGCCGCGCACCAGGCGCTGCGGATTGTCGACCGCCTCGCCGTGCCCCGGATAATAGACGCGGTCGTCGCGGCCGAGCAGCTTTTCCAGGCTGGCCATATAGGCGCCCATGTCGCCGTCGGGCGGGGAGACGATGCTGGTCGCCCAGCCCATGACATGGTCGCCGGAGAACAGCGCGCCGGTGCCCGCCAGTTCGAAGCACAGGTGGTTCGAGGTGTGGCCCGGCGTCGCGACCGCGACCAGCGACCAGCCGTCGCCCGCGACCTCCTCGCCCTCCGCCAGCACGCGGTCGGGGCGATAGTCATGGTCGAAGGCGGCATCGGCGCGGGTACCGTCATCGTCCGGCGCGAAGGGTGCGGCACCGACGACCGGTGCCCCGGTCCACGCGGCGAGCGGGCGGCTGGCCGGGCTGTGATCGCGGTGGTGGTGGGTAATGAGGATGGCACGGACCGGCCGGTCGCCGATGGCCGATCGCATGGCGGCGAGATGCGCCGGATCGTCCGGGCCCGGATCGATCACCGCCACGTCGCTGCCGCCGACCACGTACGACTGGGTACCGGTATAGGTATAGGCGGACGCGTTCGGGGCGAGGATGCGGACGACGAGCGGCTCCAGCACCATCGGAACGCCGGTGGGGATTTCGGCCATGGCGACGAGATGGCGGGTCGCGCCGCCGCTGGCAAGGGTGGCGGTGGCGCGCCGGGACGGTGCCGTCACCCGTGGGGCTGCCCGCCCGCGTCGCCCCGGCACGCGCAACGTCGCGCGTGCCGGGGCGGACGCTCAGTCCCGGGCACCGTCGCGGATCTCGGTCAGCGCCTCGTCCAGGCTGGCGAGAGCGTCGCGGCGCTGGTCGCTGCTCAGGTTGCGGTTCGCCTCGATCGACCGGCGCGCGAACCGGATGCTGGCGGACGCCTGGGCCAGGCCGATGCGCTTCTCCACGTCGGCGCGGCGCTCGGCGGCGGCGGCCTGGCGCTCGGCAATCATCGCCTGCCGCTCGGCGAGATCCATCCCGGCCTCGGCGCGGACGCGGGCCTGCACCGCGGCGTCGGCCATCGCGTGGATGCGATTGCGGCAGATCGTCATCGTGCGCCGGCCGTCACGGTCCTGGCTGACGACGGTGGCACCGGTGCCGGGCTGGCAGTCGCCGCTCGATACCAGCAGCTGCCCACCCTCGCCGTTCACGACGATGTCGGGCACCGGGGGTACCGGCGGCACCGGCGGCACCGGCGCGATGCGCGCGGCGGCGGGCATCGGCGGGACGGGCGGCACCGGCGGCAGTGCGACCGGGTGCGCGGCGATGTAGCGGGCAGCGGCCGCGCCCTCGTAGGTGGTGGTCCGGCCGTCCTTGACGATCACGACGCGGTGGGTGGACCGGGACGTGGGAGCGGCGGGCGCGGGCGGCGCCGGCGGGGCGGCGATCTGCACGCCGGTGGCGCGCTCGACCCGCTCGGTGATCGCGGCGGCGGCCTGCGTGCCGGAGGCGGTGGCGAGCAGGCCGGCGGCGACCAGCCCGACGACCGCGGCGGCGCCGGCGGCCAGACGGGTGCGCGACAGGCGCGAGATGGACAGCATCCTCAATCTCCCCTTCAGGTCGGTGATGGTGTGGAGGTGGCAGGTCGCGGCCACCGCGCCGCCGTGCGCCGCCTTGACGATGGCGCAGGCATAGATGTGGCGGTCGGCACGGCTGCGGCCGGCGAGCACGCGGGCATCGTTGGCGAGTTCCTGATCGCTGCGGAACGCGCGGAAGGCACGCCACGCCAGCGGGTTGAACCAGTGCAGCGCCAGCACGGCGAGCGCGACCCAGTTGGCGAACAGGTCGCCGCGGGCGTGGTGGCCCAGCTCGTGCGCCAGCGCCAGTTCGCGCTCGTCGGCGTCGTAGCGGTCGGCGAAATCGTCCGGAAAGGCGACGAAGCGGCGGCCCAGCCCGGCCAGTTCCAGTCCGAAGGCGAGCGGCCCGGCGGCGGCCGGCGTCTCGACGACGCGGACCCCGTCGATCTCGTCGATCACCCGCGCCTGGGTCAGCAGCCCCCGGCAGAACCGCTGGTGACGGACGAAATGATAGACGAAGAACGCCAGCGCCCCCGCACCCCAGGCCAGCGCGATGATCAGGCCCCATGGCAGCGCGGCCGCGACCGGCAGCGAAGCGGTCAGGCCCGGCATCGCGGCGGCGGCGGGCGCCGTGGCGGCGATCGCGGGGGCGGCGACGAGCGGCGCGGTGTCGGCGGCGGGCGCCAGCAGCACGGTCACCACCTCCCCGGCGCGACTGATCGGCATCGCCGCCTGCTCGCGCCACTCCGCCGGCAGCGGCGGCGTCAACAGCCGGAGCACCGGCAGCGCCCACAATGCATAGGCGAGTTGCGGCCCGAACATCCGCCGCACCGGTGCGCGGACCAGCAGCACCACCAGCATCAGCACGGTCGAGGCGATCAGCGCCTCGGTCGCCCACGCGATCATGCCTTCAGCTCCTTCAGCAGCGCCTCGATCTCGGCGATATCGCGGGACGTGAGTTCGTCGCGCTCGGCCAGATGCGCGACCAGCGGGGTCAGCCGGCCACCGAACAACCGGTCGATCAGCCGGCGGCTCTCGCCCGATACGTAATCCTCGCGCCGGACGAGCGGACGGTACAGATAGCGGCGGCCATCCTCCTCGTGCGCGATCGCCGACTTGGCCATCAGCCGGCCGAGCAGCGTCTTGACGGTGTTGGCGCTCCAGCCGCGATCGGGATCGACGCGCTCGGCCACGTCCTGCGCGGTGAGCGGGGAGTCCTCCCACAGCACCTCCATGACGACATGTTCGGCATCGCTGATGCGTTCGGCCACGACTCGGCTCCCTTGCTGACTACGGGTGTAATCACATCGATTACGTGCGTAGTCAATAACTGGGTGGCGAGTGTCGGCGAGGTTTACAGCTTCGACCTAGGTCGGATGGTCGTTAACCAGCAGACGCGGCGGGAAAGGGCCGTCCCCCCCGTCTGGCATGCCACCTGCTACACACCGGGCAGCCGAAGCCTCAGCGCTTTCAGCAGGGTGGACCGTACGCTCGATCTGGTCTCGCGACGGTCCACCCGCACCCGGCAAACTCAATCGAAAGTCCACCGGCGTCCGGCAACGTGGTCGCTGATGCAACGGCGCCGTCGCGCCTTTAACTCCCCTCCCCTTCAGGGGAGGGGCTGGGGGTGGGGCGCTTCCACAGGCGCCGCGCTGGTGAAGAGGCCCCACCCCAACCCCTCCCCTGAAGGGGAGGGGCTATAAGAGCCGACCGTAGCGATCACCGGGCGGGGTTAACGCGAGACGAAGGAGTGACGCCGCCGAGATCGGCTCGCCCCTTACGCCCCGGCCGGCCCGCGCTATTAAGCCGCGGGCCGCTCCGCGCCGAACAGCTCGGCCAGCTCGCCGCTCTCGTACATTTCCATCATGATGTCCGATCCGCCGACGAATTCGCCGTCGACGTACAGCTGCGGGATGGTCGGCCAGTCGGAATAGGCCTTGATCCCCTGGCGGATGCCCTGATCCTGCAGCACGTCGACGCTCTCGAACTCGGCGCCCAGATGGTTCAGGATGGCGACGGCCCGGCTGGAAAAGCCGCATTGCGGGAACAGCGGGCTGCCCTTCATGAACAATACCGCCTTGTTGCCCTTCACCAGCGCGTCGATGCGGCCGGTGGCGTCGGTGTCGATCTGGTCGGTCATGTCGTTTAACCCTTCACGCGAATGTTCAGGCGGCGGCGGTGGTCAGCTGGAGGGCGTGGAGCACGCCACCCATCCGCCCGCCGAGCGCCGCATAGACGGTCTGATGCTGCTTCACCCGCGACAGCCCGGCAAAGCTGGGCGCGACGACGCGGGCGGCATAATGGTCGCCGTCGCCGGCCAGGTCGGTGATCTCCACCTGCGCATCGGGGATGGCGGCGCGGATCATCGCGGCGATGTCGTCGGCGGCCATCGGCATCAGCGGGCCGCCATCAGCTGGCGCCGCGCCTCGATCGCGACGTCGTTCAGGGCGACGCGCACCGTCGCCTCGTCGGTCTCGATCCCCGCCGCGGTCAGGTCGCCGACCACCTTGCGGATCACGTCGTCGTCGCCCGCCTCCTCGAAATCGGCCTGGACCACCGCCTTTGCATAGGCGTCGGTCTCCTCCGGCGTCAGCCGCATCTGCGTGGCCGCCCACTGGCCGAGCAGGCGGTTGCGCCGCGCGGTGATGCGGAACGCCATCTCGTCGTCACGTGCGAACTTCGCCTCGAAGGCCCGCTCGCGATCGTCGAAGGTGGTCATGGATGGCGCTCCCCGCTGGTTCCCGCCCGAGATAGGGGCGGGCGGCCGGGGGTGCAACGGTGGCGCGCAGGCAGCGTCGCGGGATGAGGATGCGATCCATCCGGGCGCATCCTTCACGACCGCCTCCCCGGCGAAGGCCGGGGCCCAGTCGGGGAACGGCAGAGAGGCGCGGCGCGCGTCGTCACGACGGCCATCCCATCTGGCCCCCGGCCTTCGCCGGGGAGGTGTTTCATCCGATGGCCCGCAACCATGGGTCCCGGCGTTCGCCGGGATGACGGCAGAGGATGGGAGCCCCCTACCCCACCTCCACCACCAGCTTGCCGATCGCGCCGCGCGCCGCCATCGTCGCGATCGCCTCGCCGCCGCGCTCCAGCGGGAAGGTCTGCGTGACGCGCGGGCCGATCCGCCCCTCTTCCCACAGGCGGAACAGCGTCTCGACATGCGCGGCGTTGGCGCGGGGATCGCGCGCGGCGAACGCGCCCCAGAACACGCCGCATACGTCGCAGCTCTTCAGCAGCGTCAGGTTCAGCGGCAGCTTCGGGATGCCGGCGGGGAAGCCGACCACCAGATACCGCCCCTCCCACCCGATCGAGCGCAGCGCCGGCTCGGCATAGTCGCCGCCCACCGGGTCGTAGATCACGTCGAACCCGGCCTTTCCGCCCGCCGCCTTGAACCGGTCGGCCAGCGCCTTCGACTGGTCCCTGTCGAACGGGGCGCGGGGGTAGACGATGGTCTCGTCGGCGCCCGCCTGCACCGCGGCGGCGGCCTTCTCGTCCGACGAGACGGCGGCGACGACATGCGCGCCGTACGCCTTGCCCAGTTCGATCGCGGCGAGCCCGACGCCGCCCGCCGCGCCCAGCACCAGCAGCCGCTGCCCCGCCTGCAACCGCCCGCGATCGAGCAGCGCGTGGATCGTGGTGGCATAGGTCAGGATCAGCGACGCACCCTCGGCGAAGCTGCGCCCCTCGGGCAGGCGGTACAGGCTGGCGACCGGCACCACGACCCGTTCCGCCAGCCCGCCATGGCCGATCATGCCGATCACCCGGTCGCCGACCTGCCAGCCGGTCACCCCCTCGCCCAGCGCGGCGATCGTGCCGGCGATCTCGCCGCCGGGGGCGAAGGGGCGCGGCGGCTTGAACTGGTATTTGTCCTCGATGATCAGGACGTCGGGATAGTTGATCGCGCACGCCCGCACCGCGACCACGACCTGCCCCGCGGCAGGCGCCGGATCGGGCGCTTCGGCCAGTTCCAGAGTTTCAGGTCCGCCCGGCGCCCTCGACAGCAATGCCCGCATAGCCGCGTCTCTCCTCTATCCAGGGGCGGTCGGCCTGCATGCCGCCCTCGAATTTCGAAATCGCGGTATCCCGGGCCAATGTCAAACCGATCTCGTCCAGCCCCTCCATCAGGCACTGGCGGCGGAAGGCGTCCAGCTCGAAGGCGAACCGGTCCTGATAGGGGGTGGTGACGGTCATCGTCTCCAGATCGACCGTCACCGGCTGGTCGACCGCCGCCGCCAGCAGCCGGTCGACCGCGTCCTGCGGCAGCACCACGGGGACGATCCCGTTCTTGAACGCGTTGCCGGAAAAGATGTCGGAGAAGCTTGGCGCGATCACCGCGCGGATGCCCATGTCGGCCAGCGCCCAGGCGGCATGCTCGCGGCTCGACCCGCAGCCGAAATTGTCGCCCGCGATAAGGATCGGCGCCCCGGTGTAGCGGGGATCGTCGAAGATGTTGCCGGGCTGCGCCCGCACCGTCTCGAACGCACCGCGCCCCAGGCCGGAACGCTGGATGGTCTTCAGCCAGTGCGCCGGGATGATGACGTCGGTGTCGATGTTCTTGGCACCCCAGGGATAGGCGGTGCCGCTGACGGTGGTGACGGGATTCATGCGAATATCCTTCTCCCCTCCCGCCTGCGGGAGGAGCTGGGGGAGGGCAGAGCCGCGGGCGGCGCCCTTGCCGCACTGCCCCACCCCGACGCTCCCCTGAAGGGGAGGGAGTTTAGCGGCTCAGCGCTTCTCGGTCGCCGCGGCGCTGCGCGCCACGCCGGCGGTATAGGCCGCAAAGCCGCTCAGCAGCGCGCCGGCCACCAGCATCACCAATACCTTCTTCATCGTTCCGCTCCCATCAGATCGCGCACGTCCGCCAGCCTGCCCGTCACCGCCGCCGCCGCCGCCATCGCCGGCGAGACGAGGTGCGTGCGCGCCCCCGGCCCCTGCCGCCCGACGAAGTTGCGGTTCGAGGTGGAGGCGCAGCGTTCGCCCGGCGGCACCTTGTCCGGGTTCATCGCCAGGCACATCGAGCAGCCGGGCTCGCGCCACTCGAAGCCGGCACCGGTGAAGATGCGGTCCAGCCCCTCGGCCTCGGCCTGGCGCTTCACCAGTCCGGACCCGGGCACCACCATCGCGCGCACGCCGTCGGCGACGCGGCGGCCATCCGCCACGGCGGCGGCGGCGCGCAGATCCTCGATCCGGCTGTTGGTGCAGCTGCCGATGAAGACGTGCTGGACGGGCACGTCCTGCATCGCCGTCCCCGGCTCCAGCCCCATGTAATCCAGCGACTTGCGCGCGGCGACACGCTTGGCGGGATCGGCGAAGCTGTCGGGATCGGGGACCGCGCCGGTGATCGGCACGACATCCTCGGGGCTGGTGCCCCAGGTCAGCGACGGCGCGATGTCGGTCGCGTGCAGCACCACGCTGCGGTCGTACGCCGCGCCCGCATCGGTCGGCAGCGTCCGCCACCAGTCGACCGCGCGGTCCCACTCGGCGCCCGACGGCGCCATCGGCCGGCCCTTCAGATAGGCGAAGGTCGTCTCGTCGGGTGCGACCAGCCCGGCGCGCGCGCCGCCCTCGATCGACATGTTCGCGATCGTCAGCCGCCCCTCGACCGACAGGGCGCGGATCACCTCGCCGGTATATTCCACCACATATCCGGTACCGCCCGCCGCGCCGATCCGGCCGATGATCGCCAGGATCACGTCCTTGGCCGACACGCCGTAGCCGAGCGTGCCGTCGACGCGGATCTCCATCGTCTTCGACGGGGTCAGCAGCAGCGTCTGGGTGGCCAGCACATGCTCGACCTCGCTGGTGCCGATCCCGAACGCCAGCGCGCCCAGTGCACCGTGCGCGGAGGTATGGCTGTCGCCGCAGACCAGCGTCGTGCCCGGCAGGGTGAAGCCCAGCTCGGGCCCGACGACATGGACGATCCCCTGCTCGGCGGCAGTCGCGTCGATGTAATCGATGCCGAATTCGGCGGTGTTGCGGCGAAGCGCGTCCAGCTGCGCCGCGCTCTCCCTGTCGGCGATCGGCAGCAGGCGGCCGGCGGCATCGACGCGCGGCGTCGTCGGCAGGTTGTGGTCCGGCACCGCCAGCGTCAGTTCGGGCCGGCGCACCCGGCGCCCGGCGACGCGCAGCCCCTCGAACGCCTGCGGGCTGGTGACCTCGTGGACGAGATGGCGGTCGATATAGATCAGGCAGGTACCGTCGTCGCGCCGCTCGACGACGTGCGACGCCCAGATCTTCTCGTACAATGTCTGCGGACGGGTGGCCATGACGCGCGCGTTAACCGAAACGAGGCGTCATCGAAAGGGTGGGCGACATTTTATTGCCGGATGACGTGGATGTCATGGAGCGTGGCGGAGCAACGATCGTTCCGCAGCGGACCTTATCCTCCCCGCTCCTGCTGCAAGGACCGTCATGCCGCCTCCTCCCCCTATCCGCGGCGCACGGGCGCTGGATGCGATGAACTTCTTCCTCGCCGATGTGCGCGACGGGCTGGGTCCGTATCTGGCCATCTATCTGGTCAGCGTCCGCGGCCCGACGCATGGCTGGAACGAGGCGAGCGCCGGGCTCGTCATGACCATCGCCGGGATCGCCGGGCTCGTCGCCAATGCGCCCGCCGGTGCGCTGGTCGATCGCACCCATGCCAAGCGCGCGGTGCTGGTCGCCGCCGCGCTGGCGGTGACGATCGCCAGCCTGGCGTTGCCGCTGTCGCACGGCTTCGCCGCCGTGGTCGCCGGCCAGTCGCTGGCGGCGGTCGCGGCGGCGGTGTTCGCGCCGGGGATCGCCGCGATCTCGCTCGGCATCGTCGGGCCGAAGGCGTTCACCGCCCGGGTCGGCCGCAACGAGGCGTTCAATCACGGCGGCAACGCGGTGGCCGCAGCGCTGGCCGGGCTGCTGGCATGGCGGTTCGGCCCGGTCGTGGTGTTCTGGCTGATGGCCGCGCTGGCCGCGGCCAGCGTCGTCGCCATCCTGCGGGTCGATCCGTCGGCGATCGACCATGCGGTGGCGCGCGGCTGTGCCGATCCCGACGCGGAGGCGGAGGACGACCGGCCCGAATCGCTGCGCCAGGTGTTGATGGGAACCCCGGCACTCGGCCTGTTCGCGCTCGTCTGCTTCCTGTTCCACCTCGCCAATGCGGCGATGCTGCCGACCGTCGGACAGCTGCTGGCGCGCGAGGTCGGCGGCGGCCAGGCGACCTCGCTGACCGCCGCCTGCATCGTCGGCGCGCAGCTGGTGATGGTTCCCGTCGCCGTCCTGGTCGGGCGCCATGCCGACCGGTGGGGGCATCGGCCGATCCTGCTCGCCGGGCTGGCGGTGCTCGCGTTGCGCGGGCTGCTCTATCCGCTGTCGGACGCGCCGGGCTGGCTGCTGTTCGTCCAGCTGCTCGACGGCATCGGCGCGGGCATCTTCGGCGCGCTGTTCCCGGTCGTGGTCGCCGCCATCATGCGCGGCACCGGCCGCTTCAACGTCGCGCAGGGCGCGGTGGCGACGGTGCAGGGGCTGGGCGGCGCGCTCAGCACCACGCTGGCGGGCGCGGTGATCGTCGGCATGGGCTACACCACCGCCTTCCTGACGCTGGCGGTGGTGGCGCTGGCCGGGCTGGTGCTGGTCGCGTGGAAGATGCCGGAGACGGCGCGGCGGTGACGGTTACGCCGCCTGCAGCTCGGCACGCGAGAAGAGCGGCCGTGCCGTGCGGTCGATATGCTGGCGCAGCGGTGGATACACGCCATCGCCATAAGCGACAATATCGACCGAGACGCTCAGCGCGCTATCCTCCAGCAAGCTCCAGAGCCGGTCGACCGCCGCCTGATCCAGCATGCCGTAGATGACGATATCGATGTCCGAATTCGGGCGGGCACGGCCGGTCGCTCGCGAACCGAACAGTGCGACCGAATCGATCCGGTCGGCGAACGCGGCCAGCACGTGGCGCAGCGCCTGCCGATCGGCCGGTCCGATCATGTCAGTCACTGCCGGCATCCGTGCGCACCGCCTCGCTCAGCAGCATGTCGTGCAATTCTTCGAACAACGAGAAGAAGCGTTCGCGGATTTGCACGATGACTGCCTCGAACTGCCTCAGGTCGTAGGTGTGCGACATCTTGTTCCGCGCATCCAGCGCCGCCATCCAGTCCTCGCCACGGGTGACGAAGCCCGACTCGTACGCCGCCCGCAGCACCGTGCGTGGCGATACGGCAGGCACCATGATGCCCTGATGGACAAGAAAGTCAGCCAGCGTCTTCCAGGCGAGTTCCCAGCTATATTCGAAACGCTGGATGATGCCCTCACGCTCCAAGGGCGTCAGCGATCGCTCCGCCAGCAGTTCCATCGCCTCGCGGAGCAGGACGAACGCGCGGTGGTAATTGTCGAACCGGTATCGCCAGCGTGGCCGCTCCCCCACCGACGGCGAATCCTCAGCCATCATACGCCGCCGTCGTCTTCGCCCGCACCTCGTCCGCCGTCACGCCGGGCGCGCATTCGATCAGGCGGAACGCGCTGTCGTGGTCCGGGCGGCGGAAGACCGCCAGATCGGTGACGATCATGTCGACGACGTTCTTGCCGGTCAGCGGCAGCGTGCACGACGGGATGAACTTGGGGCTGCCGTCCTTGGCATTGTGGTCCATCACCACGATGATCTGCTTCACGCCGGCGACCAGATCCATCGCGCCGCCCATGCCCTTGATCATCTTGCCCGGGATCATCCAGTTGGCGATGTCGCCATCCTCGCTGACCTCCATCGCGCCCAGCACGGTCAGGTCGATATGCCCGCCCCGGATCATCGCGAAGCTCTGCTCGCTGCCGAAATAGGCGGACTGGGGCAGTTCGCTGATCGTCTGCTTGCCGGCATTGATCAGGTCGGCGTCCTCCTCGCCCTCGTACGGGAACGGCCCGATGCCCAGCATCCCGTTCTCCGACTGCAACGTCACCGTCATCCCCGCGGGGATGTTGTTCGCCACCAGCGTCGGGATGCCGATGCCGAGATTGACGTAATAGCCGTCGCGCAGCTCCTGCGCCGCACGCGCCGCCATCTGGTTGCGATCCCACCCCTTGTTTTCCAGGGCCATCAGTTCAGACTCCCTTCCTGTATCGTCGTGATGGTGCCGGTTTGGTCGCGCAGCTGTTCGCTTAGGCCACCAACGATCGCCTGCAGCGCCGCGCCCTCGTCGATCGACCACGTCCCCGCATAGGCGCGCGCGGCATGGCGGATGGTATCCGTCATCAGATACCCGAAGACGATCGGGTCTTCGAGAATGTGCGCGGCGATCCACACGCTGCTGCCGGCGCCGTCCGTGATCCAGATGCGCGCGATCTCGGCAGATTCGTCAGTCAGGGTGTCGCCATTCTCCAGCACGATGGCGCCCTTCCGGTCGGCGGTCATGCCGATTCCCGCTGCCGCACGGTGCGGAACTCGATCTTCTTGTCGTAGGGTGCACCCACGATCATCCGCTTCACATAGATGCCTGGCAGGTGGATGTGGTCGGGATCGAGCGTGCCGACCGGCACCACCTCCTCCACCTCCGCCACGCAGACGCGGCCCGCGGTCGCCATCGGCTGGTTGAAGTTGCGCGCCGTCTTGCGGAAGATCAGGTTGCCGCTCTCGTCGGCCTTCCAGCCCTTGATGATCGACAGGTCGGCGCGGATGCCGCGCTCCAGGATGTAATCCTGCCCGTCGAAATTCTTGACTTCCTTGCCCTCGGCCACCTGGGTGCCGACGCCGGTCTTCGTATAGAAGCCGGGAATGCCCGCGCCCCCTGCCCGGCAGCGTTCGGCCAGCGTCCCCTGCGGGCAGAACTCCACCTCCAGCTCGCCGGCCAGGTACTGCCGCTCGAACTCCTTGTTCTCGCCGACATAGCTGGAGATCATCTTCTTCACCTGCCGCGTGCGCAGCAGCTTGCCGAGGCCCTCGCCGTCGATGCCGGCATTGTTGCTGGCGATCGTCAGGCCCGTCGTGCCGGCGTCGCGGATCGCGTCGATCAGCCGCTCGGGGATGCCGCACAGCCCGAACCCGCCCGCGCAGATCGTCATCCCGTCGTGGAGGAGCCCCTCCAGCGCCGCCGCCGCATCCGGATAAAGCTTCCGCATCGAGATCTCTCCTTATGCGATGCGGCGGTAGGCGAGGCGGGCGGGCCGGGTCAATCGCGCCGCGGCGAATTGACTTTGCCGGCGCGCACGTTAAGGGCGGCGGCGCGTTCGACAGGCCCTGCCCGTCGAACTCCGTCCTAGACAGTAGGTGCCACGGGGTCTGCCCGCGGCTTAATTTCCTGCCGAGACGGGGATAGAGATTCCATCTGCCGCATCTCCATGCGGCCGATCCCCCTTTCCCCATCGCTGGACACTCCGGACGGCGTCGCCGTCCGGTCGTAACCGGACGCGCGTTCCTTCCCGGGCGCACGTCCAGAATGTGGAGAATGGCATGGATCGTGCTCAAAAGGCCGCGGCCGTCGCCGAACTGAACCGCACCTTCTCCGAGGTCGGCGTGGTGGTCGTCACCCGCAACCTCGGCATGACCGTTGCACAGTCGACTGTGCTGCGAAATCGGATGCGGGACGCCGGCGCGACCTACAAGGTCTCGAAGAACAAGCTTGCCAGGATCGCCCTTGACGGGACCGATTACGGATCGATCGGCGACATGCTGACCGGCCCCGTCGGCCTCGCCACCTCGACCGACCCGGTCGCCGCAGCGAAGATTGCGGTCGATTTCGCGAAGACGAACGACAAGTTCGAAATCGTGGGCGGCGCGATGGGCTCGACGCCCCTCGATGTCGCCGGTGTCCAGGCACTCGCCACCCTGCCGTCGCTGGACGAGCTGCGTGCGAAGATCGTCGGCCTGATCGTGGCGCCCGCCACGAAGCTGGCGACCATCACGCAGGCGCCCGCGGCCCAGATCGCGCGTGTCCTGTCCGCCTATGCGGAGAAGGAGGCAGCGTAAGCTGCCGGCCGATCACTGGTTTTTTCGAACTGAACTTTGGGGCCGGAGCGCCCCGCATGGAGAATACACATGGCAGACCTGAACGCGCTCGTTGAGAGCCTGAGCGAACTGACCGTCCTGGAAGCAGCCGAGCTGTCGAAGCTGCTCGAAGAGAAGTGGGGCGTCTCGGCCGCCGCCGCGGTTGCGGCTCCTGCCGCCGGCGGCGGCGCTGCCGCTCCGGTCGCTGAAGAGAAGACCGAGTTCGACGTGATCCTTACCGGCGACGGTGGCAAGAAGATCAACGTCATCAAGGAAGTCCGCGCGATCACCGGCCTGGGCCTGACCGAGGCGAAGGCTCTCGTCGAGGGCGCGCCGAAGGCCGTCAAGGAAGGCGTGAACAAGGACGAGGCCGAGAAGGTCAAGAAGCAGCTGGAAGAAGCCGGCGCGACCGTCGAGCTGAAGTAAGCCGAGCGGCCGGGTGGGCAGCGCGCTGCCTACTCACCGCGAGGCCGGCCGGCGGGCCAAGGCCCGTCCGACCCCCGCCTGCGCGGGGGCAGGCTCATGGGATTAACTCCCATGTCGGCCGCCAGCAAAAAGGGGGCGGCTTCCGCAAGGAGGCCGCCCCTTTTCGTGAGCCCGTGCCCCCCCGTCATCGTCGTCGATCCGTCATCACGGCGACCCCGATCCGTCATGCATGGCGGCTACCAGCCTCTCCGATCCGCGGCGGTTAACGGCGCGACAACCAAAAGGGGCACGCCACCATGATCCTCCGCTTCGCCGCCGCCGCCATCGCCGCGGCCGCGCTCGCCGGTCCCGCCCAGGCGGCGCTCGACCTGTCGACCTACAAGGTGACGCTGCAACGCGACATCGACTTCGACGAGGCATCCGGCGTCACCTACAATTACGATCGCAACGTCCTGACCATGGTCGACGACGAGGGCGACGACATCGCCGATTTCTCGCTGACCGGCACCAAGCTCAGCGCCGACAAGCTGCGCAACCGCGACGTCCAGACCGGCGGCTACCGCGATGTCGAGGGGATCGCCTATCTCGGCAATGGCCAGTACGCGCTGGCCGAGGAGCGGACCGAGGAGATCGTCCGCGTGGGCGTCGCATCGTCGAACGGCACCGTCGGCGGCCTGCCCTCCAGCTACTATACCGACAAGCCCGCGGCCGAGCGCTACCTGATCAACGGCGGCACCGCCGTCGGCAACAACGGGCTGGAGGGGATTGCCCTCGACCCGGTCACCGGCGGCTTCTTCGGCGTGCGCCAGGGCGGCACCGCGACGATCGCGCCGGCGGTGTATTTCAGCCAGGTCGCGTTCGGCACGCCGACCACCGGCACGACCACGCGTCCCTTCGATCCGTCGTCGCTGCTCGCCGCCGGCACCACCCTCGCCGATGTCGCGGTGCTGGCGCAGGTGCCGGGGTTCGCGGGCACCGACTATTTCTCGAACCTGCTGCTCCTCAGCGGCGACGGGCGGATGCTGTACGAGGTGACGCGCACCGGCGGGCTGGTCAGCAGCCTGAGCCTGGCCGGCCTGAACGCCCCCGGTGTGTTCGAGGGGATCACCCTCGACCGGCAGGGCAACATCTATCTGGTCGACGATCGCGGCAATGTCGGCAACGCCCGCGGCGCCGGCCTGACCGTGCTGAGCCGCGCCGTCGCCCCGGTGCCGGAGCCGGCCACCTGGGCGCTGATGCTGGTCGGCTTCGCCATGGTCGGCGCCACCGCGCGGCGCCGCGCCCGCCGCGCAGCGGCGCTCGCCTGACCGATCGGGGACGCGATCGTCGGCGGGTGGCACGCGCCGCCGGCCGACCGCGTTCTCCGCCGGCCCCGCCGGTTTGACACGATCCAACACCGCGCCTATATCGCCACCTTCACCACAGCTTCCGGGAAACGACATGCCGTCGCGCAGCGTGTCGATCGAATGGGAAACTGGCGGTTTCACGACGCCGATCAGCCGACGCAGCTCTTGCGATCGGCTTTTTCGCGTCCGCTCCTGCGCTCGTAATTCTGGCTGACGAGGCACTATTCATGGCAACCAAGGCGATCGACGCCGGCAAGACCCGCCGGGCTGAGAGCGGCACCGCGAAGCGGCGTATCCGCAAGGTGTTCGGCAACATCCACGAAGTCGTGCAGATGCCGAACCTGATCGAGGTGCAGCGCGAAAGCTACGAGCAGTTCCTGCGCTCCGACAAGTCGACCGGCCACGTGTCCGGCCTTGAGAAGACGCTGCGCAGCGTCTTCCCGATCCAGGATTTCGCCGGCACCGCCTATCTCGATTTCGACGATTACGTGCTCGAGCCGCCGAAGTTCGACGTCGAGGAGTGCCGCCAGCGCGGGATCACCTATGCCGCGCCGATGCGCGTCACCCTGCGCCTGACCGCGTTCGAGGTCGATCCCGATACCGAGGCCAAGTCGGTCATCGATATCAAGGAGCAGGACGTCTACATGGGCGACATGCCGCTCATGACCGAGAACGGCACCTTCTTCATCAACGGCACCGAGCGCGTGATCGTGTCGCAGATGCACCGCTCGCCGGGCGTGCTGTTCGACCATGATCGCGGCAAGACGCACGCGTCGGGCAAGTACCTGTTCGCCGCCCGCGTCATCCCCTATCGCGGCAGCTGGCTCGATTTCGAGTTCGACGCCAAGGACATCGTCAACGTCCGTATCGACCGCAAGCGCAAGCTGCCGGTCACCGCGCTCCTCTACGCGCTGGGCATGACCAGCGAGGACATCCTGAACCACTTCTACAACCGCGTGACCTATGTCCGCGGCCAGGGTGGCTGGGTGATCCCGTTCGCGGCCGAGAACTGGCGCGGCGTGAAGCCGCTGTTCGACATCGTCGACGCCGCCAGCGGAGAGGTGGTGTTCGCCGCCGGCCAGAAGATCTCGCCCCGCGCCGCCAACAAGGCCGCCAAGGACGGTCTGGCCCAGCTGCTGATCCCGACCGAGGAGATCTACGGCCGCTATTCCGCCTACGACCTGATCAACGAGTCGACCGGCGAGATCTATGTCGAGGCGGGCGACGAGATCGGCGCCGACAATCTCGAGAAGCTGGATCAGGCCGGCATCTCGACGATCGAGCTGCTCGACATCGACCATGTCACCACCGGCCCGTGGATCCGCAACACGCTGAAGGCGGACAAGGCCGAGGAGCGCGAGCAGGCGCTGTCGGACATCTACCGCGTCATGCGCCCCGGCGAGCCGCCGACGCTGGAGACGGCGGAGGCGTTGTTCGCCGGCCTGTTCTTCGATCCCGACCGGTACGACCTGTCGGCGGTCGGCCGCGTCAAGCTGAACATGCGCCTCGACCTCGACGTCGAGGACACGGTCACGACGCTGCGCACCGAGGACATTCTCGAGGTCGTGAAGACGCTTGTGAACCTGAAGGACGGCAAGGGCGAGATCGACGACATCGACAATCTCGGCAACCGCCGCGTGCGGTCGGTCGGCGAGCTGCTGGAGAACCAGTACCGCGTCGGCCTGCTCCGCATGGAGCGCGCCGTGAAGGAGCGGATGTCGTCGGTCGACGTGTCCACCGTGATGCCGAACGACCTGATCAACGCCAAGCCGGCGGTCGCCGCGGTGCGCGAGTTCTTCGGCTCGTCGCAGCTGTCGCAGTTCATGGACCAGACCAACCCGCTGTCCGAAGTGACGCACAAGCGTCGCGTGTCGGCGCTCGGGCCGGGTGGCCTGACGCGTGAGCGTGCGGGCTTCGAGGTTCGCGACGTCCACCCGACCCATTACGGCCGCATCTGCCCGATCGAGACGCCGGAAGGCCCGAACATCGGCCTGATCAACTCGCTGGCGTCGTTCAGCCGGGTGAACAAGTACGGCTTCATCGAGACGCCGTACCGCAAGGTCGTCGACCACAAGGTCACCGACGACGTCGTCTACCTGTCGGCGATGGAAGAGGCCAAGCACACGATCGCGCAGGCCTCGGCCGAGCTGAACGAGGATGGTGGCTTCGCCGAGGAGCTGGTGTCGTCGCGTCAGGCGGGCGAGTTCCTGATGGCGCTGCCCGACAACATCACGCTGATGGACGTCAGCCCGAAGCAGCTGGTGTCGGTCGCCGCATCGCTGATCCCGTTCCTGGAGAACGACGACGCCAACCGCGCGCTGATGGGATCGAACATGCAGCGCCAGGCGGTGCCGCTGGTCCGCGCCGAGGCGCCGTTCGTCGGCACCGGCATGGAAGAGACGGTGGCGCGCGATTCGGGCGCCGCGATCTCGGCCAAGCGGGCGGGCGTGGTCGATCAGGTCGATGCCGCGCGCATCGTGATCCGCGCGACCGGTGAGGTCGATTCGGCCAAGTCGGGCGTCGACATCTACACGCTGATGAAGTTCCAGCGCTCGAACCAGTCGACCTGCATCAACCAGCGTCCGCTGGTGAAGGTGGGCGACATCGTGCGCGAGGGCGACGTGATCGCCGACGGCCCGTCGACCGAGTTCGGCGAGCTGGCGCTGGGCCGCAACGCCCTCGTCGCGTTCATGCCGTGGAACGGCTACAACTACGAGGACTCGATCCTCATCTCGGAGCGGATCGTGAAGGACGACGTGTTCACGTCGATCCACATCGACGAGTTCGAGGTGATGGCCCGCGACACGAAGCTGGGGCCGGAGGACATCACCCGCGACATCCCGAACGTCGGCGAGGAAGCGCTGCGCAACCTCGACGAGGCGGGCATCGTCTATATCGGTGCAGAGGTGGAGCCGGGCGACATCCTGGTCGGCAAGATCACGCCCAAGGGCGAGAGCCCGATGACGCCGGAGGAGAAGCTGCTCCGCGCCATCTTCGGTGAAAAGGCGTCCGACGTGCGCGACACGTCGCTGCGCCTGCCGCCGGGCGTGTCGGGCACGATCGTCGACGTCCGCGTCTTCAATCGCCACGGCATCGACAAGGACGAGCGCGCGATGGCGATCGAGCGCGAGGAGATCGAGCGCCTGAAGAAGGACTCGGACGACGAGCGCACGATCCTGAACCGGGCCACCTGGTCCCGCCTGCGCGAGATGCTGCTCGATCAGGTCGCGACCGCGGTGCCGAAGGGCCTGAAGAAGGGCGCCACGATCGACATGGACCTGCTGGACAGCGTCGACCGCCACGAGTGGTGGAAGTTCGCGGTGCAGGACGACACGGTCCAGTCGAACCTGGAAGCCGTGAAGCAGCAGTATGACGAGGCGGCCAAGCGGATCACGGACAAGTTCCACGATCGCCGCGAGAAGCTGGAGCGGGGCGACGAGCTGCCGCCGGGCGTGCTGAAGATGGTCAAGGTGTTCGTCGCGGTGAAGCGCAAGCTGCAGCCGGGCGACAAAATGGCCGGCCGTCACGGCAACAAGGGCGTCATCAGCCGCATCCTGCCGCAGGAGGACATGCCCTTCCTCGCGGACGGGACGCCGGTCGATCTGGTGCTGAACCCGCTGGGCGTGCCGAGCCGCATGAACGTCGGCCAGATCTTTGAGACGCATCTGGGCTGGGCCGCGCGCGGCCTGGGCCAGCAGATCGCGGCACAGCTGGAGGATTGGCGCGAGGCCAATCCCGATGCGAAGCCCGGCCTCATGCCCGACGCGGTCAAGGCACGGCTGATCGAGGTCTACGGCGAGCATTACGCCACCGACATCGAGGCGCGCGACGGCCAGGAGATCGTCGAGCTGGCGGAGAACTTGAAGGCCGGCGTACCGATGGGGACCCCGGTGTTCGACGGCGCGGTGGAGGCCGATGTGGCGGCGATGCTGGATCTGGCGGGGCTCGACGTGTCGGGCCAGTCGGACCTGTTCGACGGGCGCACCGGCGACAAGTTCGACCGCAAGGTCACCGTCGGCATCATCTACATGCTGAAGCTGCACCATCTGGTCGACGACAAGATCCACGCCCGGTCGATCGGCCCCTACTCGCTCGTCACCCAGCAGCCGCTGGGCGGCAAGGCGCAGTTCGGCGGCCAGCGCTTCGGCGAGATGGAGGTCTGGGCGCTCCAGGCCTACGGCGCCGCCTACACGCTGCAGGAGATGCTGACGGTGAAGTCCGACGACGTGGTCGGCCGCACCAAGGTCTACGAGGCGATCGTCAAGGGCGACGACACGTTCGAGGCCGGCATTCCGGAAAGCTTCAACGTGCTGGTCAAGGAAATGCGCTCGCTGGGTCTGAACGTCGACCTGAAGAGCCATGAACTCGACGAGGACGGCGTCGCGATCGCGGCGGAGTGAGCGCGTAGCCTTCTTCCTCCCCTCCCGCCCGCGGGAGGGGCTGGGGGAGGGAACGCAGCACGCGTCGACGCCTGAAATTTCCCTCCCCTAACCCCTCCCGCAAGCGGGAGGGGAACGAGGTAAGAAAATGAACGAACTGACCAACTTCGCCAATCCGGTCGTCAAGCCGGAGACCTTCGACCAGATCCAGATCGGCATCGCGTCGCCCGACAAGATCCGCAGCTGGTCCTTCGGCGAGATCAAGAAGCCCGAGACCATCAACTATCGCACGTTCAAGCCCGAGCGTGACGGCCTGTTCTGCGCGCGCATCTTCGGTCCGATCAAGGATTACGAGTGCCTGTGCGGCAAGTACAAGCGCATGAAGTACAAGGGCATCGTCTGCGAGAAGTGCGGCGTCGAGGTCACCGTCTCGAAGGTCCGCCGCGAGCGGATGGGCCATATCGAGCTGGCCGCCCCGGTCGCGCACATCTGGTTCCTGAAGTCGCTGCCCAGCCGCATCGGCCTGCTGCTCGACATGCAGCTGAAGCAGCTGGAGCGCGTGCTGTACTTCGAGGCGTATATCGTCATCGAGCCGGGCCTGACCCCGCTGGAGAGGTACCAGCTCCTCACCGAGGACGAGCTGCTCGACGCGCAGGACCAGTATGGCGAGGACGCCTTCTCGGCCGGCATCGGCGCCGAGGCCGTGCGCATCATGCTCGAGTCGCTCGATCTCGAGGGCGAGAAGCGTGACCTGCTCGAAGAGCTGGCGACGACCAAGTCGGAGCTGAAGCCGAAGAAGATCATCAAGCGGCTGAAGGTCGTCGAGTCCTTCCTGGAATCGGGCAATCGGCCGGAGTGGATGATCCTCGAGGTCGTGCCGGTCATCCCGCCCGAGCTGCGCCCGCTGGTCCCGCTGGACGGCGGCCGCTTCGCGACGTCGGACCTCAACGACCTGTATCGCCGCGTCATCAACCGCAACAACCGCCTGAAGCGGCTGATGGAGCTGCGCGCGCCGGACATCATCGTCCGCAACGAGAAGCGCATGCTGCAGGAGGCGGTCGACGCCCTCTTCGACAACGGCCGCCGCGGCCGCACGATCACCGGCGCCAACAAGCGTCCGCTGAAGTCGCTCAGCGACATGCTGAAGGGCAAGCAGGGCCGCTTCCGCCAGAACCTGCTCGGCAAGCGCGTCGACTATTCGGGCCGCTCGGTCATCGTCACCGGTCCGGAGCTGAAGCTGCACCAGTGCGGGCTCCCGAAGAAGATGGCGCTCGAGCTGTTCAAGCCGTTCATCTACGCGCGCCTCGACGCCAAGGGTCTGTCGATGACCCTGAAGCAGGCCAAGAAGTGGGTCGAGAAGGAGCGCAAGGAAGTCTGGGACATCCTGGACGAGGTGATCCGCGAGCATCCGGTGATGCTGAACCGTGCCCCCACGCTCCACCGTCTCGGCATCCAGGCGTTCGAGCCGGTGCTGATCGAGGGCAAGGCGATCCAGCTCCACCCGCTGGTCTGCTCCGCGTTCAACGCCGACTTCGACGGCGACCAGATGGCCGTGCACGTCCCCCTGAGCCTCGAGGCCCAGCTGGAAGCGCGCGTCCTGATGATGTCGACCAACAACATCCTGTCGCCGGCGAACGGCAAGCCGATCATCGTGCCGTCGCAGGACATGGTGCTGGGCCTGTACTACCTGTCGATGATGAAGGAAGGCGAGCCCGGCGAGGGCATGCTGCTCGGCGACATGGCCGAGGTGCATCAGGCGCTGAACGCCCAGGCGGTGACGCTGCACACCAAGATCGTCAGCCGCGTTCCGCAGACCGACGAGCAGGGCAAGCAGTATCTGAAGCGGTACGAGACCACGCCCGGCCGCATGCTGCTGGGCGAGACGCTGCCCAAGTCGCACAAGGTGCCGTTCGAGACGGTCAACCGCCTGCTGACCAAGAAGGACGTCGGCGACGTGATCGACGAGGTCTATCGCCACACCGGCCAGAAGGAGACCGTGCTGTTCGCCGACGCGATCATGACGCTGGGCTTCCGCCACGCGTTCCGCGCCGGCATCTCGTTCGGCAAGGACGACATGATCATCGCGCCGGACAAGGAGAAGCTGGTCGACGAGACGCGCGACCAGGTGAAGGACTTCGAGCAGCAGTATCAGGACGGCCTGATCACGCAGCAGGAGAAGTACAACAAGGTGGTCGACGCCTGGAGCCGTTGCGGCGACCAGGTCGCGAACTCGATGATGAACGAGATCAAGGCCGTCCGTCACTATGAGGACGGGCCGATGAAGGGCCGCGAGCGCGACATCAACTCGATCTACATGATGGCCCATTCCGGCGCCCGCGGTTCGCAGGCCCAGATCAAGCAGCTGGCCGGCATGCGCGGCCTGATGGCCAAGCCGTCGGGCGAGATCATCGAGACGCCGATCATCTCGAACTTCAAGGAAGGCCTGACCGTCCTCGAATATTTCAACTCCACCCACGGCGCCCGCAAGGGCCTCGCGGACACGGCGTTGAAGACCGCGAACTCGGGCTACCTCACCCGCCGCCTCGTCGACGTCAGCCAAGACTGCGTCATCATCGAGGAGGATTGCGGGACCGAGCGCGCGCTCGAGATGAAGGCGATCATGCAGGGCGGCTCGACCATCGCGTCGCTCGGCGAGCGCATCCTGGGCCGCACCACGGCCGAGGACGTGGTCGACGGCAAGACCGGCAAGGTCGTCATCCCGTCGGGCACGCTGCTCGACGAGCCGATGGTCGCGCAGATCGAGGCGCTGGGCGTCCAGGGCATGAAGATCCGCTCGCCGCTGGTCTGCGAGAGCAAGATCGGCGTGTGCGGCAAGTGCTACGGGCGCGATCTCGCCCGCGGTACGCCGGTCAACATCGGCGAGGCGGTCGGCGTGATCGCGGCGCAGTCGATCGGTGAGCCGGGCACGCAGCTGACGATGCGCACCTTCCACATCGGCGGCGCGGCGCAGCTGAACGAGCAGTCCAACCTGGAGGCGCCGGTCGACGGCACCGCCCAGTACAAGGACCTGCGCATCATCATCGACCAGCGTGGTCGTCGCGTGGTGCTCAGCCGCTCGGGCGAGATCGTGATCGTCGACATGGACGGCCGCGAGCTTTCGACGCACCGTATCCCCTACGGCGCGTACGTGCTGTTCGACGACGGCCACATGCTGTCGAAGGGCGATCGCATGGCCGAATGGGATCCGTTCACCATGCCGGTCATCACCGAGAACCCCGGCACGGTGAAGTTCGTCGACCTGATCGAGGGCAAGACCCTGACCGAGGTGACGGACGAGGCCACCGGCATCGCCCAGCGCGTCGTCACCGAGTACCGCACCTCGACCAAGTCAAAGGAGGATCTGCGTCCGCGCCTGACCCTGCTCGACGAGAATTCGGGCGAGGCCGGCCGCTACATGCTGGCGGCGGGTGCGACCCTGTCGGTCGAGGACGGCGCCCAGGTGCAGGGCGGTGACGTGATCGCGCGAGTCAGCCGTGAATCGGCCAAGACGCGCGACATCACCGGCGGTCTGCCGCGCGTCGCCGAGCTGTTCGAGGCGCGCATCCCCAAGGAGGCGGCGATCATCGCCAAGGTCTCCGGCCGGGTCGTGTTCGGCAAGGACTACAAGGCGAAGCGCAAGATCGGCATCCAGCCCGAGGATGGCGGCGAGGTCGTCGAGTATCTGGTGCCCAAGTCGAAGGTGATCGACGTTCAGGAAGGCGACTACGTCAAGCGTGGCGACAACCTGATCGGCGGCTCGCCCAACCCGCACGACATTCTGGAGACGATGGGGATCGAGCCGCTGGCCGAGTATCTCGTGTCGGAGATCCAGGAGGTCTATCGTCTGCAGGGCGTGAAGATCAACGACAAGCACATCGAGACGATCGTTCGTCAGATGCTGCAGAAGGTCGAGATCACCGACGGCGGCGACACCACGCTGCTGAAGGGCGAGCAGGTCGATCGCGAGGAAATGGACGCGATCAACGACAAGCTGGACAAGAACCAGGCGCGGGCATCGGGCAAGCCGATCCTGCTCGGCATCACCAAGGCGTCGCTGCAGACCCGCAGCTTCATCTCGGCGGCGTCGTTCCAGGAGACCACCCGCGTCCTCACCGAGGCGGCGGTCCAGGGCAAGCAGGACACGCTGATGGGCCTGAAGGAGAATGTGATCGTCGGGCGCCTGATCCCGGCCGGCACGGGTGCGGGCATGAACCGTCTCCGCGTCGCCGCCACCAGCCGCGACGCCGCCCTCCGCGCCCAGCAGCGCGCACTGTCGGCCGCGCTGGTCGCCCCGCAATCGGCCGCGGAACTCCGCGCCGCCGAGGAGCAGCGCAGCGTGCGTGACGACGCCGGCACCGGCGACGATCCGCTGGCATCGGTCGTCCCCTCGGGCACCGGCACCGACGCCGATGCGGGCGAGTATCTGAACGACTGATCCGACCGATCATCCGGTCGCGACGAAATGGCCGTCGCCTGCACCCGCAGGCGGCGGCCTTTTTCGTTCGGATCAGGTCGGACCGCCGGCGCCGGTCATGCTGGCGTGATGCGAGGCGAGAGGAACAGGCAATGGCGGCACATCGGTCCGACGAAGCTATTTGCGCCACTGTCTATGGCCCGACTAACCGGGGAATTATTGCGCCAATTCACTTACCACAGCCAATGCCGTGTCTTTGAGGGAAAGAGGAGAAGCGTTGACTTCTCCTAAAATCGATAGGGTCACGCTTTTTTTCTCGCCAATCCACTCAAAGATGTAAAATTTTCTACCTTCGCCGGACGCCATGTATGTCGATAATAGCTTCCCGTTCGCAAAATCGACATAATCCAGTCTTGCCCTGAATTTTGACGACATAGCTGGATCGGTGGGCTTCGAGTAGTCGAACACCTCAGCTGTTACAGTCGCATTACCGTCCAGACATGATAGCAGCGCAGCCCTGCCGTTCAGACCATCGGTATTGATTACATTCGCTCCGATAACCAACGAGTCCATGATCGAACAAGACGAGATGTTTTGCTTGATAGGCTTGAGCGTAGAACCACTCGACTTAGCTCCTTTCTCAATCTTGGAATTGAACTGACCTATCAAGTAATTCTTGTCGGGCAATTCCGAATTACTTACTTTGCGAGGGTTGGACAAACTGCCCGGAGTCACCTTCAGCTGATCATCATATACGGAAGATGAATCCATGCCATCTTCAGCCATAATCCTAGGCACCTCCGCTTGTTGCGATGTGAGCGGGGTGGATATGGAAGGCATTGCCATCTGAGCGGATGCTACTATGAGAAAATCTACTAACAAGTTATTCCTCCTGATGGCGACTCGAACCTGCGGTTCTTATGTAGCAGAGTTCATCATCACAACGGCTCAGTATGGCTCCGCATGACACTCAAGTCGTAGGCTGGCCGAGCCTATGAGTACCGAAGGCCTTCCAGCCTCCTAAACGGGAGGGTGGTATCGCTGCGCACCCGATATCATGGGTGTAATTGCCTTGGTTCATACCCAATACTTCCGCCTTATCGAACTGGGCAGGCCATCACAGGCGACCGAGACAATTGTCACTTTTCACAAGAACGAAGCATACCGGAACAGTCCGGGCGATTGCGCCGGGAGCCGCAGGACAGGAGCTGGGGAGCAGTTCCACGACGGGTCCCGTCGACCCGTGACCGCCAGCCCTCGCTACTGGCACGAAAGCTCTTGGACCACATGAACGGTCCGCACATACGCTTCCCATCATCGCCTCGCAGGTCGTTGCAAGGCTGGAAGGTCTTCTTTCAAACCGGATGGCGAAACAGGACCAGTGCAAACAACTACGAGTTGAGGAAATTGCTCAACTCGGCCTGCAATGAATCTCCTTTTTCGCTGAGTTCGGAAGCAAGGTTCGACACGATTCTGGCGGTATCACCGGCATCTTTCACCGCATTGCGCATCGCGCCGACCGAGCTGGAGACGGCCTGGGTCGAGTTTACCTGCTGATCGTTCGCCATCGACATCCGCTCATGAGCATGGAGCAGATTGTGTATCTCTGCCGCAATCTGTCGAATTGCACTTGCCGCCTCGGTCGTGGCCGATAGCATCTCGACGATCTGATGATTGATTTTGGCGTTGGTAATCGCCGTCTGCGTCGATAACGCCTTGACCTCCTGGGCGACCACGGCGAAACCGCGGCCTGCATCACCGGCGCGGGCAGCCTCGATCGTGGCGTTCAGCGCCAGCAAATTCGTCTGGGTAGCGATGGCGGCAATCGCCGCCGACATCTTGCCGATCTCCGAAGCCCGCTCCTCCAGGGAGGCCACTGCCTCCTGGGTCACGCGCGCCTTGTTGCTGATCTCGCGGGTCAGCGCGGATGCATTTGCGACCTGATCGGATATCGAACCGGTCGTTTCCTCCATGCGACGGGCGACATCGGCAAGGCTTGTCGCCACATCCTCCTTGTGCGCCGCACGATCGTTCAGAGACGTCGCCTGTGCCTCGAGCTGCCGGTTCGACTGCGTCAGGGCCTGTGCCAGATCGCTGATGCGGTCGGAAAGACGAACCTCCTCGGTGATGAGCTTCCAGGTGACCATGGGGGCGAGATAGCTGCCATCCTTGCCCCGGATCGCCGTCGCCTCCAGCGAGAGCACCTGATCCGCGAGGCGAATCCGCGTCTTGAACGGAAGCCGTGACGGATCACTCAGTATCGCCCGTTGATGTTGGGCATTGGAATGGAAGATGTCGATCGATTCGCCAAGCAGGCGATCGGCCGGCACTGGCAGATGCGCCTGTATGCGTCGCATTATTTCCACCGACGTACGATTGACGTAATTGATACGGAAATCACGCCGCGGATCTGCTGTCATCACCGCGACCGGCATGCCGTCGATCATCTGTAACAGTTCTGAGGAATCCGTGTTCTCGAACCCGAAATCAGGATTATTGATCTGTAAAGAATTGTCATCATCAAGCATAGTTGCACTAATGACAGATGCAAGGTTAACAGGCCAGATAGCAATAGCGCGTCGCACGCTCGACGACAGCACTCACAGGAAATATAACTGTAATATAATGACCTTGCGCTGAAGATCATCGGCCTTTGCAACATTGGTCGTCACGGCGACGACGGCATTCTTCGGCACCGTTGCAGATCAGCGTGGCCAGGTGCGGCATCGGGTGGAGCCGACAATCGACGTGCCGGTCTGCCGCCGCGGGATCACGCCACGTTCGGCGAGGGGGCGATGGCTACCCCACCACCGCCGCGATCCCCTTCGTCGCCACCTCCCCCGTCCAGTCCAGATCGCCGACCGTCCGCCACACTTCCTTGCCCGCGGCGTCGTACAGGATGCTGGTCGGCAGGTTGTTCGCCACCGCCGGCACCCATGCCATCTTCGGGTCGGTATAGGGCTTCAGCGTCCGGAACTTCCGCTCCGCGAAGAAGGGCGCGACCTTGGCCGGGTCCATGTCCTGGCTCAGCGTCACCACCGTCAGCTTGCCCGCCGTCTGCGTCGCCAGCGTGTCCAGCGTCGGCAGTTCCTTCACGCACGGCCCGCACCACGTCGCCCACAGGTTCAGCAGCACCGGCTTGCCACGGAACGCCGCCAGCGTCACCGGCTTGCCCGCGGGATCGACGAACGACAGCGTCGGCGCCGCCTCGCCGGCATGGCTCTTGTCCAGCCCGCCGCTTTTCGGCTGCGGTGCGGCGGGTGCGGCCTCGTCGGGGCTGGTCGCCGGTGCGGCGGTTTCATTACCTTGCCCGCCATCGTTCGAGGCCCTATCGCCGCATCCGGCCAGCAGGACGGCCAGCGACACAGCCAGCGGGACGGTTCCAGAACGCATGAGTAACTCCAATGCCATGTGGGGCGGCCGCTTCGCGGAGGGGCCGTCGGCGGTGATGCGGGAGATTAACGCCTCGCTCCCGTTCGACAAGCGAATGTGGCGTCAGGACATCGCCGGCAGCCGCGCGCACGTCGCTATGCTGGCGCGCCAGGGCATCGTCGCCCCCGCCGATGCCGACGCGATCGCCGCCGGGCTGGAGCAGGTCGCTGCCGGGTACGAGGCGGACGGCGTGCCCGACGATCTGAGCCTGGAGGATATCCACATGCTGACCGAGGCGCGGCTGGCGGATGCCATCGGCCCGGTCGCGGGTCGCCTCCACACCGCCCGCTCGCGCAACGATCAGGTCGCGACCGATTTCCGCCTCTGGGTGCGCGACGCGATCGATCAGGTGCTGGCCGCCCTCGGCGAGTTGCGGCTGGCGCTGATGGCGCGGGCGGAGGAGCATGCCGATGCGGTGATGCCGGGCTTCACCCACCTTCAATCGGCACAGCCCGTCACGCTGGGCCATCACCTGATGGCCTATGTCGAGATGGCCGGCCGCGACGTGTCGCGCTTCGCCGATGCGCGGGCGCGGATGAACCTGTGCCCGCTCGGCAGCGCGGCGCTCGCCGGCACCGGCTTTCCGGTCGATCGCCACGCCACCGCGGCGGCGCTCGGCTTCGACGGGCCGACCCGCAACTCGCTCGACGCGGTCAGCGACCGGGACTTCGCGATCGACTATCTCGCCGCCGCTGCGCAATGCTCGCTCCACCTGTCGCGGCTGGCGGAGGAGTTCGTGCTGTGGGCGTCGCAGCCGTTCGGCTTCGTCTCGCTCAGCGATCAATGGTCGACCGGCAGCTCGATCATGCCGCAGAAGCGCAATCCCGATGCGGCCGAGCTGGTGCGCGGCCATGCCGGCCGGATCACCGGCTGCCTGGTGTCGCTGATGGTGACGATGAAGGGCCTGCCTCTCGCCTATTCGAAGGACATGCAGGACGACAAGCCGCCGGTCTTCGAATGCCACGACCTGCTCGGGCTCAGCATCGCCGCGATGACCGGGATGGTCGCCAGCGCGACCTTCCGGACCGACCGGATGCGCGCGCTGGCCGAAAGCGGCTTCGCCACCGCCACCGATCTCGCCGACTGGCTGGTGCGCGAGGCGGGGCTGCCCTTCCGCGAGGCGCATCACGTCACCGGCCGCGCGGTGGCGCGGGCGGAGGCGCTGGGCGTCGGGCTGGACGCGCTGCCGCTCGCCGAGCTTCAGGTGATCCATCCCGGCATCACCCCCGGGATCTACGACGTGCTGTCGGTCGATGCCTCGGTCGCCAGCCGCACCAGCTTCGGCGGCACCGCGCCCGCCAATGTCCGCGCCGCGATCCGGGCGGCAAGGGGGGCGTCATGACGAAGTTGACGGTCAAGGTACAGTTGACGCTGCTGTCGGCGCTGGCGCTGGCCGGTTGCGGCGCCGCATCCGGGCTTCAGCCGGTCGAGGGCAAGACGCTGCCCGTCGCCCCGGCCGGCGCCCGCGCCACGCCCACGCCGGCCGACCTGCTGACCCCGACCGTGCAGCAGCGGCCGCAGCGCAGCGACGAGCTGCTGCGCAACTCCGACGAGCGCCGCACCGACGAATTCGACCTGCCGCCGCAAGGGTAACGATGGACTATTTCTCCTTTCGCGACGGCATCTTGCATGTCGAGGACGTGCCGCTGCCGGCGATCGCCGCAGCGGTCGGCACGCCCGTCTACATCTACTCGGCGGCCACCCTGCGCCGCCACGCCCGCGTGTTTCGCGAGGGGCTGGCCGGCGTGGAGCGCAAGCATCTCGCCTATGCGATCAAGGCCAATCCCAACGTCGCGGTGCTGCGCGTGCTGGCGAACGAGGGCTACGGCGCCGACGTCGTCTCGGCCGGCGAGATGCGGCGCGCGCTGGCGGCGGGAATCCCGGCCGAAAACATCGTCTTCTCCGGCGTCGGCAAGACCCGGGCAGAGCTTGCCGCCGCGCTCGACGAGGGGATCGGCCAGTTCAATCTGGAGCTGGAGGAGGAGGGCGTCGTCCTCGCCGCGCTGGCGGCAGAGCGCGGCATCACCGCTCCCGCCACCCTGCGCGTCAACCCCGACGTCGATGCCGGCACCCACGCCAAGATCTCGACCGGGCGCAAGGAGAACAAGTTCGGCGTGCCGATCGATCAGGCCGCGGCCATGGTCGACCGGTTGGCGGGCCTGCCCGGCCTGAACCTGCGCGGCGTCGCTTGCCATATCGGCAGCCAACTCTTTGATCTCGCTCCGCTGGAGGCGGCGTACCGGCGCGTCGGCGAGCTGGTCGCCGCGTTGCGCGGGGCCGGCCACACCATCACCCATGTCGACCTGGGCGGTGGCCTGGGCGTGCCGTACAGGGCCGGCGACAATCCGCCCAGCCCGGCCGAGTACGGCGCCATGGTCGCGCGAGTGACGCAAGGGTGGGATGTCGAGCTGATGTTCGAACCCGGCCGCGTCATCGCCGGCAACGCAGGCGTCCTCCTGACCGAGGTGGTGTGGGTGAAGCCCGGCGTCGTCCACCCCTATGTCATCGTCGATGCCGCGATGAACGACCTCGCCCGGCCCGCCCTCTACGACGCGTGGCACGACTTCGTCGCCGTGGCGCCCACCGGCGAGCGGATGACCGCCAACATCGCCGGTCCGGTCTGCGAGAGCGGCGACACCTTTGCGATGGCGCGCGATATCGATGCGGTGAAGGGCGGCGATCTCGCCGTCTTCCGCACCGCCGGGGCCTATGGCGCGACGATGGCGTCGACCTACAACAGCCGTCCGCTGGTGCCCGAGGTGCTGGTCGACGGCGACCGCTTCGCCGTCGTCGCCGACCGCATCGCCGCCGAGACGATCCTGGCGGCCGAGCGCGTGCCGGAGTGGCTGTCGGCATGACCCTCCACAGCCTGCCGCTGTTCGTGCGGCTGGGCGGGCGGCCGGTCATCCTGCTGGGCGACGGAGAGGCGGCGGACGCCAAGCGCCGCCTGCTGGAACGCGCGGGGGCCGTGGTGGTGGGAGAGGACCTCGCTCCCCTCCCCTTCAGGGGAGGGGTCGGGGGTGGGGCGTCACCACGCACGCCGTCATCTGCCGCACCGCCCCACCCCAACCCTCCCCTGAAGGGGAGGGAGTACGAAGCGCGGTTGGCCATCGTCGCGATCGACGACGAGGCGCAGGCGCTTGCCGCCATCGCCCGCCTGAAATCGCGCGGCATCCTGGTCAACGCGGTCGACCGGCCGGATCACTGCGACTTCACCCTGCCCGCGATCGTCGAGCGCGGCCCGGTGATCGTCGCGGTCGGCACCGGCGGCGTCTCCGCCGGGCTGGCGGCTGCGCTGCGCCAGCGGCTGGAGCTGCTGCTGCCCGCCACGCTCGGCACGCTGGCGACGGGCCTGCAGGCCGCGCGCGACGCCCTGCGCGCACGCTGGCCGGACGGCGGCGACCGGCGCCGTGCGATCGGCGCCGCGCTCGCCGCGGGCGGTCCGCTCGATCCGCTGGAGGATCACGATGCGCTTGCCCCCGACGCTCTCGTCGAGGCGATGGCCGGCGACGGCACGACGCAGGTCGTCCGCATCCGCCTGCGCTCCGACGATCCAGACGACCTGACCCTGCGCGAGGCGCGGTGGCTCGCGGCGGCGGACCGCGTGGTGCATGACGGCACCGTGCCGTCGGCCATCCTCGACCGCGCGCGCGCCGATGCCGCGCGGCTCACCCGATCGCCTGTTTCCGCCACCGGCCTGTCGGTCTATCTGGAGCGACCATGAAGGCGTTCTGCTTCCACATCGTCAACGGCCATGCGAGCGAGGTGCCGCTCGACACCGCGCTGAAGGGCCAGCCGGATCTCGTCTGGATCCATCTGGCCGGGATCGACGACGATACCCGCATCTGGCTGCACGAGACTGCCGCGCTCGACGATTACGTCGTCGACGCGCTGACCGCGACCGAGACGCGCCCCCGGTGCGAGGCGTTCGACGACGGCGCCTTCGTCAACCTGCGCGGCCGGTCGAAGGTGGAGATCGACGGGTCCGACCTCCTCGCCTCGGTGCGGCTGTGGGCGATCAGGGGTCGCGTCTTCTCGGTCACGCGCAATCCGCTGGTCGCGGTCGGCATGGTGAAGCAGGAGGTGGCGGCCGGCCATGTCCACGACCCCGGCGACCTGATCACCGCCTTCGCCGCGGCGATCACCGCCGATCTCGATCCCGACGTCGCCGATCTGGGCGACCAGCTCGACGATTGCGAGGAACAGCTCGATTCGTCGAAGGTGTTCGAGCTGCGCCGCCATGTTAGCCGGGTGCGCATCGCCGCCATCGCCTATCGCCGCTTCCTCAATCCCCAGCGGGCCGCGCTGGAAAAGCTGGCGGCGCTGCCCGGCGACTGGCTGGCGGACGACGACCGGCTCCACATCGCCAGCGCCGCCGACCGCGCCGCGCGCATGGCCGAGGAGCTGGAATCGATCCGCGAGCGATCGGCGCTGATGCACGAGACGCTGTCCGACCTGCGCGCCGAGCAGATCGACGGCCGCGCGCTGGTCATCTCGATCGTCGCGATGGTGTTCCTGCCCCTTACCTTCATCACCGGGCTGTACGGGATGAACGTGGCGCATCTGCCCTACGCGCAGGAGCCATGGGCCTTCGATGCGATCACGGGCGTCTGCGCGGCGATCGCGGCGGGGGTCGTGATCTACTTCGTCCGCCGCCACTGGTTCTCCAAATAGACGCCAGCGTCGGTTAAGGTGACGGCTGGTACGCCCGGTACGCCGGCACCGACCTTCCCACCCCCTCGCCCAACCGCTATACCAGAGCCATTGCGCTAGGTGTGATACACAGGTAAAACAGCGCTCCCGTGTCCTGGAATTCGCCGATGCGCCCCGACCCCTTCGATCCCGATCAGCCGCGGCTCTGGCCGTCGCGTGGGCGGGGCGTCGATGCCTATCCCGCCTATACCGCGCCCGACCTGTGGACCGATCCGCCGGAGCGCGAGCCGGAGCCGCAGCGCCGGTCGTGGCGCTGGGTCGCTCGCTGGGCGGTGCGCGCCGCCGCCGCGGCGATCGTGCTGCTGGTGATCGCCATCGCCTGGCTCGCGATCACCGCCCCGCTGTCGCGCTCGCTGAAGCCGCCGACGCCGCCGTCGATCACCCTGCTGGCGGAGGATGGCACCCCGATCGCCCGGCGCGGCGCGATCATCGGCGCCCCGGTCGACGCGGCCGCCCTGCCCGCCCATGTGCGCGAGGCGTTCATGGCGATCGAGGACCGCCGCTTCTACTCGCACTGGGGCATCGATCCGCGTGGCATCGCCCGTGCCGCCTGGGCGAATGTCGGCTCCGGCGGGGTGCGCCAGGGCGGCAGCACGATCACGCAGCAGCTGGCGAAGAACGCCTTCCTCGATTCCGATCGTACCGCGGCGCGCAAGCTGCGCGAGGTGATGATCGCCTTCTGGCTGGAGGCGTGGCTGACCAAGGACCAGATCCTGTCGCGCTACCTCTCGAACGTCTATTTCGGCGACAACGTCTACGGCATCACCGCCGCGGCGAAGCATTATTTCGGCCGCACGCCGGACCGGCTGAACATCGGCCAGGCCGCGATGCTCGCCGGGCTGGTCAAGGCGCCGTCGCGCCTGGCGCCGACCGTCAACCTGAAGGGCGCCCGCGCGCGCCAGATGCTGGTCGTCGCCGCGATGGAGGATGCCGGCTTCCTGACCGCGCGGGAGGCGGCGGCGGTGCAGCCGCAGCGGGTGCTGGACCGGCCGGCGCAGACGCTGCCGACCGGCACCTATTTCGCCGACTGGGTGCTGCCCCAGGCCCGCGACCGCGCCGGCGAGGTTCAGGCGGAGGCGACGGTACGCACCACGCTCGACCCGCGGCTGCAGAAGATCGCCGAGCGCACCGTCCGTGCCGCCGGCCTCGGCAAGTCGCAGGCGGCGATCGTCGCCATGCGTCCCGACGGGCGCATCGTCGCGATGGTCGGCGGGCGCGATTACACCAAGAGCCCGTTCAACCGCGCGACGCAGGCGCGCCGACAGCCGGGTTCGACCTTCAAGCTGTTCGTCTATCTCGCCGCGATGCGCGCCGGCATGTCGCCCGACACGGTGATGGATGATTCGCCGGTCGAGATCGCCGGCTGGAAACCGCGCAACGACGACAATCGCTATCTGGGCCCGATCACGCTGCGTCGCGCCTTCGCCCGCTCGTCCAACGTCGTCGCCGCGCGGCTGACGCAGGAGGTGGGCGTGCGCAACGTCATCGCCGCCGCACGCGATCTGGGCATCTCGACTCCCATCGCCAACGAGGCGACGATCGGCCTCGGCACGTCTGAGGTGTCGCTGATCGAGCTGACCGCCGCCTATGCCGCGATCGCCGCCGGCGCCTATCCGGTCGAGCCGCGCGGCGTGGCCGAGGTCGACGACAAGCCCTGGTATCAGGCGATCGCCGGCGGGCAGAAGCGGTTGCCGGAACGGGTGCGCGGCGACATGCTGACGCTGCTCGGCTCGTCGCTGCGCGGCACGGGTCGGGAAGCGACGCTCAGCATCGACGCATGGGGAAAGACCGGCACCTCGCAGAACAGCCGCGACGGCTGGTTCATCGGTGCGGCCGGCGATCTGGTCGTGGGCGTGTGGATCGGCAACGACGACAGCTCGCCCATCCCCGGCCTGCACGGCGGCGGCATCCCCGCCCAGCTGTGGCGCGGCTTCATGCAGGATGCGCTGGGCGTCGCCCCCGTCGTGCGCGAGGAGGTGGTGCCGGCCGACGCCAACCTGCTGGAAGCGGCCGGCAACGAGATCGACGGCCTGATCCCCGATTCACTCGACGCCGCCGCCGACCAGCTCGACCAGCTGGGGCTGGAGATCCGTCAGAACGACGACGGGTCGATCGCGGTCGGGCCCCGCCGCGATCGCGATCGCGGACCGCCGCCCGAGGACCGGCGCGATCCGGACGGGCCGCCCGACGAGGAGTTCTGATCGGCCAGCGCCGGCTCGGCCGACGCCTGCTCGTGCTGCGGATACAGCCAGCGGCGCGGCGGCGAGGCGTCGGGGCGACTGCGCCGGCCGACGATCGGGATGATCCGCGGGGCCAGCCGCTCGGCGACCAGGACGCCGACCATGGGCAGCGCGATGCCGAACGCGATGCGCAGCATGACCGCCGTATACGGCTCGATCGCGAGCGGGTTGAGCAACACGCCGCTCAGCACCGCCGCCACCGGCAGGTGCCACAGGAACACCGGCAGCGAGAAACAGCCGAGCCGCGCGAACGACGGTGCCGCAGGCATGTGACGATACAGGCCCAGAATGGCCGCCCAGCCTATCGCGATGCCGATGAGCGAGGCAGAGGACCAGGGCGTGCCCGACGCGATGCCCACGGCCGCCGCCAGCAACCCGGCACTGCCCGCGACATAGATCGCCCGCCGCACCGGCGGCGCCAGGCTGGCACTGCCCGCCTGCCCGATCACCACGCCGAACAGGAAATGCGGCAGCAGGTCGACACCGCGATCGAACGACAGCAGGTGCACCGGCGCCAGCAGGCCGCTCGCGCTGATGCCGCCGGCGACGATCGCCGCTCCCCACAGCCCGCGCGATCCCGGATGCCATGCCCGCTCGATCGCGTAGACGATCAGCAGCACGACCGCGAGCGCCTGCAGATACCAGAGGTGCCAGGTGCCGAACAGGATGGCGGATGCCAGCGGAAAGCCGTGACCTCCCGCCAGATCGATGCCGCAGCAGACCAGCGTCAGGAGCAGGAACGGCGGCAACAGCCGCGCGGTGCGCTTCACCCAGCCGTTCCAGCCGAGCGACTGGGTCTGCCGCTTGCGGCCATAGATGATGCCGGTGATTGCGATGAACAGCGGCATCCTGACATAGCTCAGCAGCTGGATCCCCGCCGCGATCGAGGATGCACGCAGCGACGGCTCGGACGAAACCGCGTGGAACGTCACCACACCCAGACAGGCCAGCCCGCGCATTTCGTCCAGACGCTTCATGCCGTCCCCTTGCTGCACTGCGGCATTTCTCGGGACAGGTCCGCAGATAAGTCAAGAACTTAGTAGTTTTTGTCGACAGCCCGCCTCTTAATCGGGAGGACCGGCAGGAGTGGACGATGCGATCGCCGCCCGGGCACCGCCGCGATGGTGACCGGCAATCGAAGGTGGATCGCCGTCCCGGTCGCTCGTAAAGGCGCGGGCATGCGCTTTTTCTCCGATAATGCCGCCCCGGTTCATCCGCAGGTCTTCGCCGCCATGGCCGCCGCCGACACGCTCGATACGGCCTATGACGGGGATCGCTGGTCGGCGTCGCTCGACGATCGGCTCGGCGCGTTGTTCGAGCACGAGGTGCGAACGCTCTGGGTGCCGACCGGAACGGCGGCCAACTGCCTGGCGCTCGCGGCGATGTGTCCGCCCCATGGCGGCGTGATCTGCCACCGCGACGCGCACATCCAGAACGACGAGGGCGGCGCGCCCGAATTCTATACCCATGGCGCGAAGCTGATGCTGGCCGAGGGTGCCGGCGCCAAATTGACGCCCGCCGGCATCGCACGGGTCGCCGACGCCATCGCAAACGACGTCCACCGGGTTCAGCCGCACGCCGTCTCGATCACCAACGCCACCGAATACGGCCTGGTCTACCGCGCGCCGGAGGTGGCAGCGATCGGAGAGTTGTGCCGGGCACGGGGCTGGCGCTTCCACATGGACGGGGCCCGGTTCGCCAACGCGATGGCGACCGCCGGCTGCTCTCCCGCCGACATGACATGGCGGGCCGGGGTCGACGCGCTGTCGTTCGGCTTCGTCAAGAACGGCGGCATGAGCGCGGAGGCGCTGGTCTTCTTCGATCCCGCGCTCGCCCGCGACTCGTATCGCCGGCGCAAGCGCGCCGGGCTGCTGCTGTCGAAGGGGCGCTACCTCGCCGCGCAGATCCTGGCAATGCTCGACGACGACCTGTGGCTCGCCAACGGTCGCGCCGCGAACGAGGGGGCGGCACTCCTCGCCGCGGCGGCGGGCGACCGGCTGATCCACCCGGTCGAGGCGAACGAGGTCTTCCTGCGCGCCACCCCGCAAGAGGCCGCCCGCCTGCGCGCCGCCGGCTTCGATTTCTACGACTGGGCGGAGGGCGAGGTGCGCTTCGTCACCGCCTGGAACAGCGACCGGGGCGACCTGGCCCGTTTCGCCGACGCGATCGCCGCGCTTTGAGCACGGGCTTCCCCTCCCGGCCCAACTCGACGCGGGCGCGGATCCTGATCCCCTTCGCGATCGTCACGCTGATCTGGGGGTCGACCTGGCTCGTCATCCGCGACCAGATCGCGGTGGTGCCGCCCAGCTGGTCGGTCACCTACCGCTTCCTAGTGGCGGGGCTCGTCATGGCCGGCTGGGCGCTGTCCCGGCGGGAGCCGCTCCGCCTCGACGGTCGCGGCTGGGCGTTCGCGGCATTGCTGGGGCTGATGCAGTTCTGCCTGAACTTCAACTTCGTCTACCGGGCGGAGGCGTTCATCACCTCGGGATTGGTAGCGGTGATCTTCGCCCTGCTCCTCGTGCCCAATGCGCTGCTCGCGCGCGTCTTTTTGGGCCAGCGGCTCGGCCGGCAGCTGGTGCTGGGCTCGGCCGTCGCGATGGCCGGCATCGTGCTCCTCTTCGTGCACGAGGCGCGGGCCGATCCCGCCGGTCCGTCGCGGGTGATGACCGGCATCGGCCTCACACTGCTGGCGATCCTGTCGGCGTCCTGCGCCAACGTGATGCAGGCGACCCGCACCGCCGCCCGCTATCCGATGGCGCCGATGCTGGCTGTCGCGATGCTGATCGGCGCGGCGATGAACGCGGCCGTCGCCTGGTCGCTGACCGGACCGCCCGTGATCGAGACGCGGCTCGGCTATCTCGCCGGCATCGTCTATCTGGGCGTCTTCGCATCGGCGCTCGCTTTTGCGCTCTACTACAATGTCCTGCGCACGATCGGGCCGGCCAAGGCGGCCTATTCGAGCGTCATCGTGCCCGTCATCGCGATGCTGCTGTCCACCCTGTTCGAGGGCTATCGCTGGTCGACGCTGGCCGCCGCCGGGTCGGTCCTGACCGGCATCGGCCTGGTCGTGGCGCTCAGGGCGCGCAGGCCGGCGCGGTAGTCGGGCCAGCGCGGCGCCCAGCCCAGCACGGCCTTCGCCTTTCGCGCCGCCACCCGCCGGTTCTCGGCATAGAAGGCGCGCGCCATCGGCGACAGGCTGTCCAGCGCCACGAACGGCGGCGGCGGCAGGCCGATCAGCGCGGCGGCGAAGACGACGACCTCGTTCTGCGAGCACGGCCGGTCGTCGGCCAGGTTGTACGCCCCCGCCGGTCCGCCGAACCCGGCGATCACGCCGCTGGCGATGTCGTCGACATGCACCCGGCTGAACACCTGTCCTGGCACGTCGACGCGGTGCGCCTTGCCCTCGCGCACCCGGTCCAGCGGCGAGCGGCCGGGGCCGTAGATGCCGGGCAGGCGGAACACGCGCGCGCCGATCGCCAGCCAGTCCGCATCCGCCCGGTTCCGGGGCCCGCGGCGGCCGGTCACCGGCGCGGTCTCGTCCACCCACGCGCCGCCCGCATCGCCGTAGACGCCGGTGGACGACAGATAGCCGATCCACGCCCGCGATCGTGCCACCGCCCCGCCATGGCGGGCCAGCACCGGATCGATCCCGTCGGCGGGCGGCACCGACGACAGGATATGCGTCGCCGCCGCCATCTCCGCCGCGATCGCGTCCTCATCGTCGAACCGGATCGTCCCGTCCCGCCCGTCGCGCGTCGTGCCGACGACGTGCCAGCCGTCCAGCCGCGCCGCCACCGCCTGCGCAGCATATCCCCGTCCGAAGATCAGCAGCCGGCTCACTTGCGCGCCATCGGTCCCTTGTAGAGCGTTCCGAAATAATCGCCCCTGTTCCACACCGGCCGCTCGGGCGCATCGGCGATCTCGCGCGCGATGCGATAGTTGATGTCGACGAAGCGCACGCCCTGATCCCACAGGATCGGCTGGGTCAGGTCGTCGCAGGGCCGGTGATAGCAGGTCGACAGGAACTTCTCCGACGCCGCCTTCCCCTCGCCCGCACGCCCCGGCCACAGGAACACCGACGGGATGCCCTGCTGGACGAAGCGGAAATGGTCAGACCGGACGAAGAACCCCTGCTCGGGCGCGGGATCGGGCGACATCGTCGCGCCCCCCGCCTGCACCGCGCGCGCGACGATCGGGCCCAGCGTCGACCGGTCGGCGCCGTACACGTTCATGTCGCTGAACCGGTACAGCAGCATCGGCATGTCCAGATTGACGTCGGCGACCAGCCGGTCGCGCGCCACCGTTGGGTGCTGCGCGAAGTAATCGGCGCCCACCAGCCCCTTCTCCTCCGCGGTCACCGCCAGGAACATCAGCGTGCGCCTGGGCGGCGTGCCGGTGAAGCGCTTCGCCTCCTCGATCAGGCTGGCGATGCCGATCGCATTGTCCAGCGCGCCGTTGTTGATCCGGTCGCCCTCGCCCGTGCCCGACACACCGATATGGTCGAGGTGCGCCGACAGCACGACGATCTGGCGCGCCAGCACCGGATCGCTGCCGGGCAGCAGGCCGACGACGTTGCTGCTCGCCGCCGGCTCGAACGCGGTGCGCAGCGCCACGGTCAGCGTTCCGGCCGCGCGCACCGGGCGGTATCGCGGTGCACTCGCCCGTGCCGCCGCCGCGATCCCGGCCCAGTCGGCGGCGAAGATCGCCTGACCCGCCGCCGGCGACAGCGTGCCGAGCAGCGGCGTGGCCGGCGCCGTGGTGTTGGCCCGCCCGTTCGCCTCCGCCCAGGTCATCCGCCCGGCATCGTAGCGGGCGGCAGGGCCGGCCATCGCGCCGGGGGCGGCGTTGGGATCGGCGATCAGCACCGCGCCCACGGCGCCGCGCGCCGCCGCCATGCGCAGCTTCTGCGCGTCCTGCCCGAAGAACGCCCGCTCCTCACCGTCCAGCGACGCGGGCGCGCCGCGCACATAGGCGACGATCTTTCCGCGCACGTCGGCCCCGGCATAGCTGTCAACGCCCTGCCTGGCCGCATCGATGCCCCAGCCGACGAACACCACCGGTGCCGACACGCTGGTCTCCGTCCGTGCGGGATCGCCCGCCGGCACGAAATCGGTCCCGAACACCAGCGGCCGCGGTGCCTTTCCGGTCGCGCTCCAGACGAAGCTGCCCTGCCCGGCCGGCTTGTAGGTAACCAGCGGCACGCGCTGCAGATACCCGCCCGCATCGCCGCCCGGGCGCAGCCCCGCGGCATAGAATTGCGCCGCCACATACTGCGCCGCGATGTCGTATTCCGGGCTGCCCGCCTCGCGTCCCCTCATCGCGTCCGACGCCAGGAACATGACATGCGCCTTCATCGCCGCCTCGGCCGGCGGCAGCGGCGCGGTGATCTGCGCATTGATCGCGACGGGATCGGGCGCGGCGGCGCCGGCCGCTGCGGCAGAGAGCGCCAGCGCGGCCAGCGCGGCGGAGAAACGATGCATCGGGTCGGGTCCTTCGAACAGGCCGGCGGGGTAGCACGGCGACAGACGCACGCAAGCGGTGGAACAAGCAACCGTCTCGGCTATATTCAGCACATGGACATCCAGCAGAGCCTCGCCCAGACGCCCGCCGTTACCCTGCGCGGGGATTATCGCCCGCCGGCGTGGCTGGTGCCCGAAACGCGGCTGGACGTCGATCTCGACCCTGCCGCCACCCGCGTCCGCGCCACCCTGTCGGTCACGCGCAACGGCGCCCATGCCGAGCCGCTGCGCCTCGACGGCGCCGGTCAGGAACCGCTGTCGGTGACGGTCGACGGCGCGCAGGTGAACGACTGGCGGATCGAGGGCGAACAGCTGGTCATCCCCCTGTCCGGCGACGCGCACACCGTCGGGACGGAGGTGACGATCGCGCCCGATCGCAACACCCAGCTGATGGGGCTCTATGCCTCGGGCGGGAACCTGTGCACCCAGTGCGAGGCGGAGGGTTTCCGCCGCATCACCTTCTTCCCGGATCGCCCCGACGTGCTCAGCCGCTACCGCGTGCGGATGACCGCGGACAAGGCGCGCTTCCCCGTCCTCCTCGCCAACGGCGATCCGGTCGATCGCGGCGACCTGGACGATGGCCGCCATTGGGCGGAGTGGAACGATCCCTTTCCCAAGCCCTCCTATCTCTTCGCGCTGGTCGCGGGCGATCTGGCGGTCAATCGCGGTACCTTCACCACCCGGTCGGGCCGGCAGGTTCAGCTGGGCATCTGGGTCCGCGCCGCCGACCTGTCGCGCACCGACCACGCGCTCCACGCGCTGAAGCTGTCGATGGCGTGGGACGAGCGCGTCTATGGCCGCGAATACGACCTCGACGTGTTCAACATCGTCGCGGTCGACGATTTCAATTTCGGCGCGATGGAGAACAAGGGGCTGAACATCTTCAACAGCCGCTACATCCTCGCCGATCCTGATACTGCCACCGACTATGATTACGACGGCATCGCCGCAGTCGTCGCGCACGAATATTTCCACAACTGGTCGGGCAACCGCATCACCTGCCGCGACTGGTTCCAGCTGTCGCTGAAGGAGGGGTTCACCGTCTATCGCGATCAGGGCTTCTCCGCCGATCAGGGATCGCCCGCGGTCAAGCGGATCGAGGATGTCCGCTCGCTGCGGGCGGCGCAGTTCCCGGAGGATGCCGGCCCCCTCGCCCATCCGGTCCGCCCCGATGCGTATCAGGAGATCAGCAACTTCTACACCGCCACCATCTACAACAAGGGGGCGGAGCTGATCCGGATGATGGCGACCATCGTGGGCCCGACCGCCTTTCGCGCCGCGACCGACCTCTATTTCACCCGGTTCGACGGGACGGCCGCCACCTGCGAGGATTTCGTCGCCTGCATGGAAGAGGCGTCGGGCCAGGATCTGGCGCAGTTCCGCCTCTGGTACGGGCAGGCCGGCACCCCGCGCGTTTCGGCCAGCATCGATCATGCGGCCGGTGGCGGCCGCGCCACGCTGCGCCTGGCCCAGCGCGTCCCGGCGACCCCGGGTCAGCCCGACAAGCAGCCGATGGTCCTCCCGCTGAAGATCCGCCTGTTCGGCGCGGAGACCGGCCGCGCGCTGACCGACGAACGATTGGTCCTGCTCGACCAGCCGGCCGAGACGGTGACGTTCGAGGCGATTACGGAACGCCCGGTGCTGTCGATCAATCGCGGCTTCTCCGCCCCGGTCGTGATCGAGAGCGATCGCAGCGCCGCCGATCTCGCCTTCCTGTCCGCGCATGACGACGATCCCTTCGCCCGGTACGAGGCGATGCAGCAACTGATGCTCGACACGCTGGTCGCCGGCGCGATCGAGGGGGCGGCGGATCACGCCGCGGTGGTCGCCGCCATCCTCCACACGCTGGAGGATCCGGGCCTCGACCATGCCTTCCTCGCAGAGGCGGTGCTGCTGCCGTCGGAGGGGTTCATCGGCGACCAGCTGGCGGTCGTCGATCCGGAGGCGGTGCACCGCGCGCGTGAGGCGCTGCGCCGGGACATCGGGCGCGAGCTGGCCGACAGCTGGCGCCAGCTGTATCTGGTGCTGCATCAGGGCGCCTACGCCTATACGCCGGAGGCGAAGGGCAAGCGTCGCCTGCGCGGCGTCGCACTCGGCTATACCGCCGCGGCTGGCGATCCCGAAACCGGCGCGCTCGCCTTCCGCCAGTTCGAGGCGGCCGACAACATGACCGACCGGATGGCCGCCATGACGACGCTGGCCAATGGCGACTATCCCGAGCGCGAGGCGGCGCTCGACATCTTCTACAACCGTTACGCCGACAATCCGCTGGTGCTGGACAAGTGGTTCCAGACCCAGGCGCTGTCCAGCCGCGCGGACACCGCCGCGATCGTCGAGGAACTGGCGCGGCACCCGGATTTCTCGCTCGCCAACCCCAATCGCGCCCGCAGCCTGGTCGGGGCGTTCGGCGTCAACCAGCGCGCCTTCCACCAGCCCGACGGACGCGGTTACCGCTTCCTCGCCGACCAGCTGATCGCGCTCGACAGGCTCAATCCGCAGACCGCGGCCAAACTGCTTCCACCGCTCGGCCGCTGGCGCCGTTTCGACGAGAAGCGGTCGGCACAGATGCAGGCCGAACTGGAACGCATCGTCGCCACGCCCGCCCTGTCGAAGGACATGTTCGAACAGGCATCGAAGAGCCTGGAGGGATAGGCGCGCATCCACACTCCGGCCTTCGGCCGGGATCTTCCCACCTCCTGCGCAGCGGACGGACAGGGAGATGCACAGTCGCGCATGTAATGGCGGCGATGCGGCGCCGGTTCCTGTAAAATCGCCCCAGATCAGTGTCTTGACCGCCACCTCCGGCCGTACTTGACATCCATTCTGCCGTCGATAACCTCCCCGTCATGTCCGCACCTGCGACATATCGGCGCTTTCGCCACCACGCCGGCCAACTCGCCGCGCGCGGTTAGCCCGGGCTGGTCCGGCGCTCTGCCGGCCACGCCCGGGATCTTATTCGAACCATCCTGTCCGTTGCGCCTTGCGCATCGGCGACATCGAGTAAGCGAAGGCAGTCGACATGGAAGACATGACCGGATCGGCCGATCGGGCCGCCAACTATCCCGCGTTCAATACCCCGCAACCTGACGCATCGGCATCGCGGCGGCCGGGGGCCATCCACCCGGACGCTCCGTCGAACCCGCTGCCGGCGAACCCGGCCGCGGCCGCCCGGCGGGCGCTGGGCCGCGCCGTTCATCTCCGCCTGCTGCTCCTGATCGTGCTGCTGGGCGGGCCGTTGCTCGCCTTCTGCATCCTCGCCGGCCGCTGATCCGACGACGCCGACGCCGGCGGACGGGCCGGGGGTGCCGCTGTCCTACGCACCGCCCTCTGGCGTACAGAGGGGCGATGCGCTCGACCCCGCCTCCCTGCCCGTCCGCCGCGATCCCGCCGACGTTACGACAGCATGACTGTCGCAACATTCGGGCGTCGGCCGGCCGCAAGACGATATCGCCGCACCGCTGCCAACCTGTTGACGAGGCTGCGCTAACGCCTGCCGCCGCCTCGACGGCAACCGCGCACGACCGTAAACTTCCTCAACATTCGCGGCTCAGAACAGCCGTCCGCCGTCCGGCACCGGCACGCTCGGGCCGATCAGCACCACCTCGCCGTCCGCATCGGGAAATCCCAAGGTCAACACCTCCGACATCATCGGCCCGATCTGCCGGGGCGGGAAGTTGACGACGGCGGCGACCTGCCGGCCGACCAGCGTCTCGGGCGTGTAATGCGCGGTGATCTGCGCCGAGGATCGCTTGCGGCCAATATCGCCGCCGAAGTCGATCGTCAGCTTGATCGCCGGCTTGCGCGCTTCCGGGAACGGCTCGGCCGCTACGATCGTGCCGACGCGGATGTCGACCTTCAGGAAGTCGTCGAACGCGATCGTCACGTCAGAAATCCGGGTTGTCGTAATGGCTTGGCGGCCCGACCAGCTCCATCCGCTCGGCCAGCAGCGGGCGGAACGACGGCCGGCTCTTCAGCCCGCGATACCAGCGGGCGGTCTGCTCGTGCCCCTTCCAGTCGATTCCGCCCAGATAGTCGGCGACCGAGATGTGCGCCGCCGCGGTCAGGTCCGCCAGGCTCATCGTCGCGCCACCCAGCCACTGCCGGTGGTCGAGCAGGTAATCGGTATAGTCCAGATGCCCGACCGCGCCCTTCATCGCCTCCCGCAACGCCCGCGCGTCGGGCGTCGCGCGCTGCGCGATCCGCTTCACCAGCCGCTCGTGCAGCAACGGCCCCGTCACGTCGCGAAAGAACTGCGAATCGAACCACGTCACCAGCCGCCGGATCTCGGCACGGTTGGTCGCGGTGCCGTTGATCATCGCCGCCTTGTCGACGGTCTCCTCGAAATATTCCGCGATCGCCTGCGAATCGATCAGCAGGATGCCGCGATCCGGGTCGACCATCACCGGCGTCTGCGCCGCCGGGTTCATGTCGACGAACTCGTCGCGCCGCGTCCACGGCGATTCGCGCACCAGTTCGTACCCGACGCCCTTCTCGCCCAAAAGGAGGCGGACCTTCCGGCTGAACGGACAAATCGGAAACTGGTACAACTGCCACATGCCTGCCTCTGTAGGCGGACCCGCGGCATTGTTCCAAGTGGCGATCTACTCCGCCGCCTCGGCCCGGTCGTCCAGCGGATGGGCCAGGCGGGTCAGCATCTCCTTGGGCACCACCTGCCAGAAATGGCCCGCGACCCGGTCCCAGTCGTCCAGCAGCCCCTTCGACCATTTGCTGTCGGTCGCGGCCGCATGCTGGCTGATCAGCATGTACAGCTGGTTCTCCCAATGCTGGCTCGCCAGTCGCTGCCACACGATATTGTCGGGATTGGCCCGCCGCTCGAAACTGCCGTCACGGTCGTACACGAACGCCATGCCGCCGGTCATGCCCGCCCCGAAATTGGCGCCCACGCTGCCCAGCACCACCGCGGTGCCCCCGGTCATGTACTCGCAGCCGTTCGCGCCGCAGCCCTCGACCACCACGACCGCGCCCGAGTTGCGGACCGCGAAGCGCTCGCCCGCCTGCCCCGCCGCGAACAGCGTGCCGCTGGTCGCGCCGTACAGCACGGTGTTGCCGATGATCGTGTTGTCCTGGCTGGCGAGCGGCGACGACACCGCCGGGCGGACGACGATCTTGCCGCCCGACAGCCCCTTGCCGACATAATCGTTGGAGTCGCCGAACACCTCCAGCGTCACGCCCTTGCACAGGAACGCGCCCAGCGACTGGCCAGCCGACCCGCGCAGCCGGATCGTGACATGACCGTCCGCCAGCTTCGACATGCCGAACTTGCGCGTGATCTCGCTCGACAGCCGGGTGCCGACCGCGCGGTGGGTGTTGCGCACCGAATAGGTCAGCTGCATCTTCTCGCCCCGCGAGAAGACCGCCGCGGCGTCCTTGATGATCTGCGCGTCCAGGCTGTCCGGCACCTCGTTGCGGAACGTCGACAGGCTGAACCGACGCTCGGCGTCGGTCGCATCGACCTTGGCCAGGATCGGGTTCAGGTCGAGATCGTCGAGATGCTCGGCGCCGCGGCTCACCTGCCGCAGGAATTCGGTCCGCCCGATCACCTCGTCCAGCGACTTGCAGCCCAGCCGTGCCAGGATGTCGCGCACCTCCTCGGCGATGAAGGTCATCAGGTTGATGACCTTCTCGGGCGTGCCGGTGAACTTGGCACGCAGCCGCTCGTCCTGCACGCACACGCCGACCGGGCAGGTGTTCGAATGGCACTGGCGCACCATGATGCATCCCATTGCCACGAGGCTCAGCGTACCGATGCCGAACTCCTCCGCGCCCAGGATCGCCGCGATCACGATGTCGCGCCCGGTCTTCAGCCCGCCGTCCGCGCGCAGGCGGATACGCCCGCGCAGGCCGTTCAGCGTCAGCGTCTGGTTGACCTCCGACAGCCCCATCTCCCACGGCGTGCCGGCATATTTGATGCTGGTCTGCGGGGAGGCGCCGGTGCCGCCGACATGGCCGGACACCAGAATGACGTCGGCATGCGCCTTCGCCACGCCCGCCGCCACCGTGCCGATCCCGGCCGACGAAACGAGCTTCACGCACACCCGCGCGCGCGGATTGATCTGCTTACAGTCGTAGATGAGCTGGGCCAGATCCTCGATCGAATAGATGTCGTGGTGCGGCGGCGGGCTGATCAGCATCACCCCCGGCGTCGCGTGGCGCAGGCGCGCGATGAACTCGGTCACCTTGAACCCGGGCAACTGCCCGCCCTCGCCGGGCTTGGCACCCTGCGCGACCTTGATCTCGATCTCCTCGCAGGCGTTCAGATATTCGGCGGTCACGCCGAACCGGCCGCTCGCGATCTGCTTGACGCCCGAATTGGCGTTGTCGCCATTGTCGTACGGGGTGTAGCGCGCCTTGTCCTCGCCACCCTCACCCGACACCGCCTTGGCGCCGATGCGGTTCATCGCGATCGCCAGCGTCTCGTGCGCCTCCGGCGACAGCGCGCCCAGCGACATGCCCGGCGTCACGAAGCGCTTGCGGATCTCGGTGATCGCCTCGACCTGGTCGATCGGCACGCCTTCGCCGGGAAAGTTGAACTGCAGCAGGTCGCGCAGATAGACCGGCGGCAGGTCGGCGACGCCGCGGCTGAACTGCAGGTAGCTGGAATAGCTGTCGGTCGCGACCGCGGTCTGGAGCAGATGCATCAGCTGCGCCGAATAGGCGTGCGTCTCGCCGCCGTTCCGCTGGCGATAGAAGCCGCCGATCGGCAACGTCGCAACGCCGCTGTCGAACGCCGCCTCGTGCCGGACGATCGCGGAGTAATGCAGCGAGTTGTATCCCTCGCCCGAAATCTTGGCGGGCATGCCGGGGAACAGGTCGTTGACCAGCGCGCGGCTGAGCCCGACCGCCTCGAAATTATATCCGCCGCGATAGGACGAGATGACGGCGATGCCCATCTTCGAGATGATCTTGAGCAAGCCCTCCTCGACGGCGGTGCGATGGCGCAGCAGGCACTGATCGATCGTCAGGTCGCCGAACAGCCCGCGGGCGTGGCGGTCGGCGATCGCCGCCTCCGCCAGATAGGCGTTCACCGTCGTCGCACCGACGCCGATCAGCACGGCATAGTAGTGCGTGTCGAGGCACTCGGCGGTGCGCACGTTGATCGATGCGTAGGAGCGCAATCCCCGGCGCACGAGATGCGTGTGCACCGCCGCCGCCGCCAGCACGCCGGCGATCGCCACCCGATCTTCCGACACATGCTCGTCGGTCAGGAACAGCTCGGACCGGCCCTCGCGCACCGCCTGCTCGGCCTGATTGCGGATCCGCTGGATGGCCGCCCGCAGCTTTTCCGGACCGCCATCGACCTCGAACGTGCAGTCGATCTCTGCCGCCGAACGGCCGAAATGCGCCTTCAGCCGTGCCCAGGCCTCGCCGGTCAGCACCGGCGAATCGAGCACCAGCACCTTCTCGCGCTGATCGCGCACGTCCAGGATGTTGGCGAGATTGCCGAACCGCGTCTTCAGCGACATGACGTGCCGCTCGCGCAGGCTGTCGATCGGCGGGTTCGTCACCTGCGAGAAGTTCTGGCGGAAGAACTGGCTGATCAGGCGTGGCTTGTCGGATATCACCGCCAGCGGCGTGTCGTCGCCCATCGATCCGATCGCTTCCTTGGCGCCGTCGACCATCGGCGCCAGGATCAGCTCCATGTCTTCCAGCGTCTGCCCAGCCGCGACCTGCCGCCGCGCCAGCTCGGCGCGGGGATAGCGGACGACAGCCTCGTCGGACGGATGCGGCAGGTCCTTCAGCGTCAGGAACTCGCCGGTCATCGCGGCATAGTCCTGCTCGCCCGCGATCCGGTCCTTGATCGCCCGGTCCTCGAGCACGATGCCCTGTTCCAGGTCGACGGCGATCATCTGCCCCGGCCCCAGCCGGCCCTTCGCAACGACCGTGCTCTCGGGCACCACGACCATCCCGCTCTCCGATCCGACGATCAGCAGGCCATCGTTGGTGCGGGTGTACCGCAGCGGGCGCAGTGCGTTGCGATCCATGCCGGCCACCGCCCAGCGGCCGTCGGTCATCGCCAGCGCCGCCGGTCCGTCCCACGGCTCCATGACGCTTGCGAGATAGCGATACATCGCCTGGTGACTCTCCGGCGAGTCGCCGCGCTCGTCCAGCGCCTCGGGCACCAGCATCAGCTTGGCCGTCGGCGCGTCCCGGCCGGAGCGGCAGATCGCCTCGAACACCGCGTCGAGTGCCGCCGTGTCGGACGCACCGGCGGGGATCACCGGCTTGATGTCCTCGGAATTGTCGCCGAACGCGATCGAGGCCATCCGGATCTCGTGGCTGAGCATCCAGTTCTTGTTGCCGCGGATCGTGTTGACCTCGCCGTTGTGGGCCAGACAGCGGAACGGCTGCGCCAGCCACCATTGCGGAAAGGTGTTGGTGGAATAACGCTGGTGGAAGATCGCGACACGGCTTTCGAAACGCTGGTCGGTCAGGTCCGGGTAGAAGACCGACAGGCTCTCCGCCAGGAACAGCCCCTTGTAGACGATCGAGCGAGCCGACAGCGAACAGATGTAGAAGCCGCTGATCTGCGCGGCGATCACCCGCTTCTCGATCCGGCGACGCACCAGATACAGGTTCTTCTCGAACTCCGCCTCGTCCATCTCTTCCGGCAGCGGGCCGGCGATCATGATCTGCTCGATCTCCGGCCGGGTCGCCTGCGCCTTCATCCCGATGACCGACACGTCGACGGGCACCTGCCGCCAGCCATAGATGGTATAGCCCGCCTCGATGATCACGGACTCGACGATCGTCCGGCAATCCTCCTGTGCGCCCAGGTCGGTTCGCGGCAGGAATACCATGCCGACCGCCAGCCGGTTGGTGCGGACCTTGTGCCCCGACGCCGCGATCGCATCGTCGAAGAAGCGGTGCGGCAGGTCGAGATGGATGCCGGCGCCGTCGCCGGTCTTGCCGTCGGCGTCGACGGCACCGCGATGCCACACTGCCTTCAGCGCATCGACGGCGGACTGGACGACGCGGCGCGACGGCTTGCCATCGGTCGCCGCGACCAGGCCCACGCCGCAGGCGTCGCCCTCGAAATCGGGCCGGTACATGCCATGCTCGGCGAGATAGGCGCGCTGGTCGGTCATCACTTCTTCTCACCTTGCTGTATGGCGGCGATCTCCTTGCCGAAGGACGCGGCGTCCTCCTGAACATGGCTCATCGCATTGGCCATCATCGTGCGCTGCCAGCCCGCGACGTCGGGATCGGCCATGATCGTCATCGACGCCTGCATGTAAGCACTGCCCGTCGGCGTCCGGAAGAATCGCTCGATGTCGCCCAGCTGCACGACGTCGAACCGGCGGGCATAGGCGCGGCTCATCGCCTCGATCATCCCCGGCAGCGACGTCTGCATCAGGGCGACGGTGCGAGCGTGCTGCTGTGCCATGAAGCGCTCGAAGGCGGCGGCGACGGCCGGGTTGTCGCCCATGGCACGGGTGAAGCTGGCATCTTGCGTCATCCCCTGCCGGATGTTGGCGAGCAGCGGCTCCATCATGCCCCGGATCATCTGATCGCGGGTAGCGGGCGGCATCAGGGTATCGAGCACCCGCCGGGCGGCAGCCAGTCGCGCAGGATCCGGCGCAGACACCGCCACGGCGGCAACCTGCGCCATAGCGGGCGCGGGCATGCAGGTGAGCGCAGCGGGAAGCAGCAGGCGGATCATGCCGCCATCTTCTCGGCCTTCGCCTTCACCTTCAGCCATCGGTGCATCGATGCGGCGACATCGCGGCCGTCGCGGATGGCCCACACCACCAGCGATGCACCGCGGACGATGTCGCCCGCCGCGAACACGCCGTCGAGCGAGGTCATCAGCGTCTTTCCGTCTACCAGCACCGTGCCCCAGCGGCTGACGCCCAGCTCGGGTGCGCCCCACAGCGTCGGCAGGTCCTCGGCATCGAATCCCAGCGCCTTGATGACCAGATCCGCCTGCAGCACCAGTTCGCCGCCGGGATCGATCTCTGGCGCCCGACGTCCGCTGGCGTCGGGCGCACCCAGCCGCATGCGACTGGCCCGCACCGACGATACCGCCCCGTCGCCATCGAACAACAGGGGCGCCGAGAGCCAGACGAACTCCGCGCCCTCTTCCTCGGCATTGGCGACTTCGCGCTGCGATCCCGGCATGTTGGCGCGGTCGCGGCGATACAGGCACTTGACCGACCGGGCACCCTGACGGATCGCGGTGCGGACACAGTCCATCGCCGTGTCGCCGCCGCCGATGACCACCACATCCTTGCCGGCCGCATCGAGCGAACCGTCGTCGAAGGCCGGCACGGCGTCACCGAACCCCTTGCGGTTAGAGGCGGTCAGGAAGTCGAGTGCGGGCACCACTCCACGCGTTTCGTTGCCGCCGACGTCGACCTGGCGCGCCTTGTAGACGCCCGTCGCGATCAAAATGCCGTCGTGACGCTGGCGCAGTTCGTCCAGCGTCGCTTGCTCACCCACCGCGAAGCCATAGTGGAAGTGGATGCCGGCATTCGCCAGCCGCTCGATCCGGCGCATCACCACCGGCTTCTCCAGCTTGAAGCCGGGGATGCCATAGGTCAGCAAGCCACCGGCGCGGTCGTGCCGATCATAGACATGGACGTCATAGCCGTGACCGCGCAGATACTCCGCCGCGGTCAGCCCGGCGGGTCCTGCCCCGATCACCCCAACCGACTGGCCTCGGGAAGGCCCGACCGCCACCGGCTCCACCCAGCCCTCGGCCCATGCAGTGTCGGTGATGAACTTCTCCACCGACCCGATGGTCACCGCGCCATGGCCGGAAAACTCGATGACGCAGTTGCCTTCGCACAGCCGATCCTGCGGGCAGATGCGGCCACAGATCTCCGGCATGGTAGAGGTGGCATTCGACAGCTCGTACGCCTCGCGCAGCCGTCCCTCGGCCGTCAGCCGCAGCCAGTCGGGAATATGGTTGTGCAGGGGACAATGGACCGAGCAATAGGGAACGCCGCACTGCGAACAGCGTGACGCCTGATCCTCGGCGGCAGGTACGGCATACCGGTCTGCAATCTCGCGGAAGTCCTGCGCGCGCAGATCCGCCTCGCGCTTCGCCGGGTAAACCTGCTGCTGCACCACGAACTTGAGCATCGGATCATCCGCCACGCCAGGCCTCCCGCTGTGAACGGATCATGCCTTACGGGGACAGCAGATTACTTCAAGTCAGCTTTACTAACCTAAATCAGCGAAGAATGGTGTACGCGACTGGGTTCTGGATCAAACCAACCGATAATGGGTAGCATTCGGACCTAACCGGCTCGCAGGAGCAAGAGGGCGGCAGTGCCCGCCGCAATACGGTACCATGCAAATGGGGCGAAGCCGTGCCGGGTGACCAGGGCCATGAAGCCTTTCACCACCGCCAACGCCACCACGAACGACACGACGAATCCCACACCCATCAACCGCAGTCCCGCGCCGGTGATCTGATCGTGATGCTTCGCCAGCTGGAGCACCGTCGCCCCCGTCAGGGTCGGCAACGCCAGAAAGAAACTGAACTCAGCGGCGGTTCGGCGATCGATCCCCAGCGACATCGCACCCATGATCGTCGCACCCGAACGGCTGACCCCGGGAATCATCGCGATACACTGGACCAGCCCGATCCTGATCGATTGGCCGGCAGACACGCCGGCGATGCCGCCCACATTCTGGGTCCTGGCGAGCCGCTCGACGATCAGGATCGCAACCCCGCCGACGATCAGCGCCCATGCGACCACCTGGGCGTTCTCCAGCAGCAGCTCGATACGGTCGTTGAACGCGAAGCCCAGCACCGCGGCGGGCAGGAAGGCGATCAGCAGGTTGCGGACGAACGCGATCGAGTTGGGCTCCCGCTTCATCAACCCGGTCAGCACCGCCATGAACGTACGCCAGTAGAGGACCACGATCGCCAGGATCGCGCCGGGTTGAATGGCGATGTTGAAGACAGCCCAGTCCGCCGCATTGAAGCCCAGCAACTCGGTAGCCAGCACCAGATGGCCCGTGGACGACACGGGCAGGAACTCCGTCACACCCTCGACGATCCCGAGGATGATGGCGGTCAGCAGATCGTTCATGTCGGTTTCCCGAACGGAGGGAGGGTCAGAGCGCCTGTTCGATCGAACGCCGGCCGAACCGGCCCTGCTTGCGGAACCGGACGAGATACTCGGGCGCGATGGCGGCCAGCGGCGTGGGCGCGATTCCCAGTGCCGCGACGCCTTCCGCGTCCGCCGACACCACGTTGTCGCGCTGAAGCATCAGCCACTGATCGCGACTGATCGGCGACAACGGCACGCTGGCCAGCAGCGAGCCGACCGCATCCGGCAGTTCGATGATCGACGGAGAGCGATCGATAGTGTCGGCGATGAAGCGGATCAGTTCACCCATCGAGATCACGTCCGGCCCGCCGAGTTCGAACGTCCGTCCGCCGAACTTGCCGGGGTCACCGGCCGCGGCAGCGATGGCGTCGCCGACATCGCCCGCGAAGATCGGCTGGAACTTCACCGGGGCGCGCAGCACCGGCACCACCGGGCTGGCCGCAACCATGCCGGCGAAGCGATTGACGAACGCATCCTCGCGTCCGAACACGATCGACGGACGCAGGATCGTCGCCTGCGGAAAGGCCGAACGTACGGCACGCTCCCCCTCGCCCTTGCTGCGGCCATAGGCGGAGGCGGCATCCGGATCGGCGCCGATCGCCGAGACATGCACCAGCGCCTCGACACCCGCCGCACTCGCCGCCTCGGCGACGATGCGCGCCCCGTCGACATGGACCCGCTGGAACGCTCCGGCGAGCACGCCGACCAGGTTGACGACGATGTCCGCGCCGGCGACGGCGCGCGCGATCGTGTCCGGCCGGGTCACATCGGCCGCCACGAACTGGGTCTGGCCTAGACCGCCCTGCGTCCGCAGGAACCAGGCGTGGCGTGGATCGCGCTGCGCCACGCGCAACCGCGCCCCGTCGCGCAGCAGCGCGCGGGCCGCATAGCGCCCGACGAACCCACCGCCTCCGATCAGCGTCACCAGCTTGTTCTTCATCACCCTCACATCCGGTAAAGCATCACGATATCGCCTTTGCCCCTCGAAACTTCCGTTGACAAGGCTCCTCCACGCCCCCTAAAGGCCGCCGCCTACCCCGTGCCCAGATGGCGGAATTGGTAGACGCACCAGCTTCAGGTGCTGGCGATCGCAAGGTCGTGGAGGTTCGAGTCCTCTTCTGGGCACCATTTTCCTGTTCCACGACATCCGAGAACCATCGACAAAATGGCGGAAAACCGCCATTCTTGCCTTGGTTCTGGTCGAGGACGTCCCGGTAGATTTCAGTCGATCCCGGCCCAAAGCGGGCCATGACATGGGCCATGATGGCCCGGGAAAATCTGATGGCCCGCGGGCCATCACGACGGGGGTGACGGGAGGCTTTCGACCACGACCGGACCGATATGTCTGGAGCAAGGGTCATGCCGCTGAGAGATCTGGAAATCTGCGCCCACTAGCGTTGCATTTAGGCTGACAGTGCCGCTGCCCGGCTTACCAGTTAGCCCTTTCAAGCTGACACCATCCCAAGCCGCCAGGTAGGCGCCGAAAGTATGGATCGGCGACAAGACGGTCGGCTAGACAGTTGCTTGTCGTTCATCGGAGTTGCCATGATCCTGCTCGCCACCTTGGCCGCCGCGGCCATAAACGTCGCCCAACTCGGCGCGCGACCGAGCGATCAGAAAATCGCCATCATCGCGGACTCAACGCCAACTCCGATCGACTGGTCGGTCACGGACGCGCGTGGGCAGATCGTCCTGCGTGGCCGGACCGCTGTTGTGGGCGACGACGCCGCATCAGGCGACCATGTCCATGTGGCGGACTTCAGCGCGCTGCGCCAATCGGGACAGTATCGGATCAAGGCAGGCGGTCTCGCAAGCGGACAGTTTCGCGTCGCCGAGCGAGTATTTGCCCCGCTAGGCCGGGCGGCACTCAATTTCTTCTATCAGCAGCGGGCGGGAACGCCGATCGATGCGCGCTGGTCCGGCGCCCAATGGGCGCGAGCAGCCGGTCATCCCGACGAACGGGCGACATGCTTCGCCGGCGTCGACGAGAAGGGCAATCGGTGGCCAGGCTGCGACTATACGCTGGACGTGACCGGTGGCTGGTACGACGCCGGCGACCACGGGAAATATGTCGTCAATGCCGGCATCGCGGTGTGGACGCTGCAGAATCTGTACGAGACGGCGATCGCACGCCGGCTGTTCGCCGATGGACAGGCCAGCCTGCCCGAGGCGGGCAACGGCATTGACGACCTGCTCGACGAAGCGCGCTGGGAAGTCGAGTGGATGTTGCGGATGCAGTTGCCCGCCGGAACGCGCCTGGCGCTGCCGGTCGGGGCGCAGGACATGGAAGGCCGGCTGACGCTGACCACCGTCGATGCCGGCGGGATGGTACATCACAAGGTCGCCGACCGGAACTGGACCAAGCTGCCGACGGTACCAGCCGAGGACCGCGAGACCCGGCTGCTGTATCCGCCGTCGACCGCCGCCACGCTGAACCTTGCCGCCGTCGCTGCACAGGCGGCGCGGCTGTGGCGGACGATCGATCCCGCGTTCGCCGCCCGCTGTCGTGACGCGGCACGGCGGGCGTGGGACGCCGCGCAGCGCAACCCCGCCATTCTCGCGCCGCAGACGTTCACGGGCAGCGGCGGATACGGCGATGCGGCACTGGCCGACGAGCGCGGCTGGGCAGCGGCCGAGTTGTTCGCGACAACGGGTGACGCGCGCTATCGTGCGATGCTTCCCACCGGCGACGTTGACGCGCCGAACTGGGGCGATGTCGGGACGCTAGGTACGATCACGCTGGCGACGGCGGCCACTGTGCCCGGCGACATCCGGCGGAGCGCACGGGCAAGTATCGTGGCTGCCGCCGACCGCTTCCTGGGGGAGCGAGCGCGCTCCGGCTATCGGCTGCCCTATGCGTCGACCCGCTATGAGTGGGGATCAAGCTCGGTTGTGCTGAACCGTGGCATGATCCTGGGTCTGGCCGAGCGCTTCACCGGCGATCGGCGGTACCGTTACGGCGCGGTGGACGCGATGGACTATATTCTGGGCCGCAACCCGCTTGGACAGTCATACGTGTCAGGCATGGGCTGGAAGTCGTTGCGCAATCCCCATCACCGATTCTGGGCGCATCAACTGGACGCCTCCCTGCCGGGGCCACCGCCCGGCGCGCTATCCGGTGGCCCCAACAACACCGCCATGGCGGACCCGATCGCCCGGCGCTTGCGCGGCACATGCGCGCCGCAGCGGTGTTGGGTGAACGACGCCAATGCCTATGCACTGAACGAAGTCGCGATAAATTGGAACGCGCCACTCGTCTGGGTCGCCGCCTATCTCGACGCTGACTGACGCTGGGGTCAGAGGCGCGGCAACTCGTCTTTGGTCAGATAGCGTTCGGACCGGTAATAGGCGCGCAGCTGGTCGCGCGTGTTCTGGGCCGGGTCGGTGAGCCAGCGGGTGTGCCAGGTCATGAACCACAGCCAGTCGGCGTCCGGTCCCAGCGTCGCCGGATCAGGAATGGAGCCATTCTCGTGCAGGCAGATCGGCAGCGTGTCGCCGACGATCGCCTTCACCTGTCCGAACATCGGCGCCAGATTGCCGTGATCCTGAACGTAGATGTCTGCCCCGGCGATATCCACCTGCCCGGCGCCGGGATAATAGGCGGCATCGACATTCTGTCCCGCCCAGCCCAGCACCCATAGCAGGTTGTTCAGTCCCCGTTCGCGCACATAGTAATCGTACATCAGCCGCCACAGCCGCTTGAAGCCGTCGGGGCCGTGCTTACCCCACCAGAACCAGGTGCCGCTGAACTCGTGGAACGGCCGCCACAATACCGGCACCCGCCGGTCGCGCAGCACGGTCAACAGGTCGCCGACATGCGCCATCTGCCGCATCATCGCGACGTTCTGCGTCGTACCGGGCGTCAAGGCGCGCGCGACGTCGAAATCCTTCTTCGAGTTTTCGTAGCCGGTTCCGATGTCCGGTGCGCCCCAGTGCCAGCACAGGCTGACAACGCCGCCCTCACGATGCCAGGCAGTCGCGCGATCGTTGACCCCCACCTCGTCGTCGGGATCGATATAGTCTAGCCCCAGGATTGCCGGCGCCATTCCCGTCGCCTCGCGGATGTAGTCGACTTCGCGCGGTTTGCCGTTCGGCGCACGCGGTATTTCCTGCTGCCCGGTTAGCGTTCGCCGGCCGTAGATCGACCATAGATAGGCGAGCAGCGCCCTTGCCTCACGCGAGGCGCGGGCGTTGCACGGCGGGCGCGATTGCGAACGCGCGGCGATGCCGGCGCGCGGCGCCATTCCCAACAGCGCAGCGGCAGCCAAGGTTTCGCGCCGATTCAGCATCATGCATCCACTCCCAACCGTCTTCCGCCTTGTTCACCTATGCCGAGAGTGACAACCGCACCGGCACCCAGTCAACAATTCATCTTTCAATTTTGTTTTATCTCAGCGCTGTGCTTCAAGGCGACGAAACAAGGGCATGGGGGCAAAGCGGATGCGGTGGTCGACGATGATGGTGGCGCTGGCGACCAACGTAGCGACGCCGGCGGCGGCCCAGCGCGTCAGCTCACCGGATGGCCGCCTTACCGTGACACTGGGTTCCAATGCGGCCGACCAGCCGACCTATACCCTATCGGCTGATGGAACGGTGATCATTGCTCCATCGGTATTCGGGCTAGAATTCGAGCGCTATGCCAAGCTGGCGAACGGCCTGCGCGCGACGAAGGTCGATGCGACGCGGGGCGAGGATCGTTACCGGCTGCCTGCCGGCAAGGTCGCGCAGGTGGCCGAGCGATACAACCAGATCGTCGTCCATTTCGCGGAGAAGGACGGCGCACACCGTCGCCTGGACATCATCCTGCGCGCCTATAACACCGGCATCGCCTTTCGGTACGCCGTGCCGCAACAGCCCGAGCTGCCCCGCCTGCGGCTCGCCAACGAACTGACCCAGTTCGCGATGCCGGCCGATTATGCCTGCACCGGGCTGAACCTCGGCAGCTTCGGCACCAGCCACGAGGGCGAGTATGATCCCGTCCGACTGTCGGCGATCCGTCCACACAATCTCTACGAGGTGCCGCTGGTCTGCGAGACTGGGGCGACCGGTCCGACGATCGCGATCGCGGAGGCGGCGGTGGAAGACTGGCCGGCCATGTACCTGACCGGCATGGAAACGGGCGCGCTCGGAACCGCGGTGCGGCTGACCCGTCGTCCCGACGATCCTGCGGTTGCCGTCGTGCTCGACGTCGGCCGCGGCGTCGTATCGCCGTGGCGCGTGATCATGGTCGCCGACCAGCCCGGACGCCTGATCGAGAACACACTGCTAACCAGCCTGAACCCAGCCCCCAAGGGCGACTTCGCCTGGGTGAAGCCGGGGAAGACCGCATGGGATTGGTGGTCGGGGCCGCTGCTGCAGGGCGTCCCCGTCGCCGGATCGAACGACCCAACGCAAAAGGCCTTTATTGACTTCGCCGCCTCGCTGAAGCTGCCCTATGCGATGGTCGACGAGGGTTGGTACGTGAACAGCGGCGGCGGAGGGACCCTATACCCCGGTGCCGATGCGACGCGGACGGTGCCCAGCATCGATCTGCCCGGTCTGGTCGCCTATGGCAGGCAGCGCGGCGTCGGGCTGATCGTCTGGGTCCACTGGGCGCTGCTCGACCGCGACATGGATCGCATTCTGCCGTTCCTCGCGCAGAACGGCGTCAAGGGAATCAAGGTCGATTTCATGAACCGCGACGATCAGGCAATGATCGGCTTCTACCATCGATTGGCTGCGGCGACGGCGCGCCACCACCTGCTGCTCGACCTGCACGGCGCCACCCACCCCTGGGGCATGACGCGAACCTGGCCGCACTTCCTGACCCAGGAGGGCGTGCTGGGTGCCGAGTACAACAAATGGACGGCGCGGATCACCGCACGCCACAACGTCACGCTCGCCTATACCCGCATGCTGGCCGGCCCGATGGATTATACGCCGGGCGCGTACCGCAACCGCACGCCCGAGACCTTCGCGATCACCGCCACCGGGCCGCAGGTGCAGACCACGCGCGCAGCGGAACTGGCGAAGTACGTGGTCTACGAGAGCCCGCTGCAATCGGTCGCCGATACGCCCGATGCGTATCGCGGCCAGCCGGGACTCGATTTCCTGGCCGCCGTGCCTGCGTCCTGGCACGAGACCCGCTTCCTTCGGGGCCGATTGGGAGAGGACGTCGTGATCGCCCGCCGTCGCGGCACGACCTGGTTCGTCGGGGCGATGACTGTCGCTGCCCGGACGGTCGTACTGCCGCTCACCTTTCTGGGAGGGGGGCGCTTCACCGTGCGGATGTGGCAGGACGGCACCGCGCCGACCGACCTGGCCATCAGCGCCCGCGAGGTGACGCGCGCCGACAGCGTGACGCTATCCCTTGCCGCATCGGGTGGCGCAGCGGTCATGATAGAGCCTGCTCGATAAATCGACGGATTGCCCGATAACGAGCAGCATCATCGTATACGACGTTGCGGACAAAGTCGTCGGACGGTAGCCGCAAATTCGACGCCGTCAGCGGCCAGCGATGTGGGAAACGCTTTGCAAGATCCGGCAATCGACGAAATCGGGAGTGGGGCCGACACCTCAACGCCCACGGATACGCGGGAACGGCGGCTGTCGCGCAGCCTGTCCGGCACCAATTTGGCGCGGGCCGGCGATTACAATCTCCGCACGGTGCTACAGGCGATCCGCATCTCCTCGACAACGACCCGCGTCGATATCGCGCAACAGACCGGGCTGACCGCCCCGACCATTGCGAACATTACGAGCCGATTGACCGAGATGGGCCTGGTCAAGGTGACGGGGCGCAAGCAGGGCGGCCGCGGCCAGCCCGCACTGCAACTGGAGGTCGAGCCGGATGGTGCGTTTGCGATCGGGCTGAACGTCGATCGCGATCACCTGACTCTCGTCATCCTCGATCTCGCTGGCGTGGTCCGTGCTCGTGCATCGCGTGATATGGCCTTTGCGCTGCCCGAGGATGTCGCAGCCTTCGTACGCGAGCATCTCGACGCTGCCCTGGCGGAGGGTGCCATCGATCGCACGCGCATCCTGGGTGTGGGCGTGGCGATGCCGGACGATCTCGGCCGCATCGCCCTGCCCGGCCGGCCGGGCGGCTATGGCATTTGGGCGACGACCGACCTGACCCGGTTGCTCGGCGACATCCTGCCCTGGCCCATCCATTGCGACAACGATGCCGCCGCCGCCGCGCTGGGCGAGGCGGAATATGGCAGCGGGTTCGACAATCCCAGCTTCTTCTACCTTCTCGTCAGTGCGGGTCTGGGCGGCGGGGTGGTGATGGATCGCACCTATCATCGCGGCGCCAATGCCCGCTCCGGCGAGATCGGCCTGATGCCCGACCCCACCGCCGGTCGCATGGGCGCCACGATCCAGGATACGGTATCGGTATCTGCGCTGCTGGAACGGCTGCATGCTGCCGGCCACCGCGTCGACGTCCACGCCATTCCGGATGCCGCTGCGCCGGTGGTGGATGCTTGGCTGCACGATGCGGTCCGCTCGCTCACCGGCCCTCTGATCGCAATCAACTGCCTGTTCGACCCCGACGCCGTGCTGATCGGCGGCCGCCTGCCGATGTCGCTGATCGAGCGGATGGCGGACGCGCTGTCCAGGGCGCTGGCGGCCCATGACCTGCCGTCGCATACCCGCATCGTTCCGGCCGCAATGGCGCAGGACGGCCCGGCGATTGGCGCGGCCATCCTGCCCTTCCTCGATCATCTGCTACCGTCGGATGCGATCCTGATCCAGGCGGGCCGTTGATCGGTCAGTCTCGCTCCAGCGTCCGCTGCAGATAGGCGCGGATGCGCGCGGTCCGCTCCGGCGAGGGGGCGCCCAGTACCCCACGGCTAGGGGGCGGCAGATGGTCCGCCGCTTCTCTTGCTCCCGGTCCGAACACATACATGTCGAACCAGCTTCGCACGGCATCCCGCTCGCCGGATGGCAGGTCGCGAATGGTCAGAATGGCGTGGATCAGTGCCGGGAACGGCGACATCTCCCCTGCGCGACCCCACCAGTAATTGACCAGGACGTTCAACGGCCCAGTCGCCTTCACGTCGTGCCACCACATCGAAGGGACGTAGATAGCATCGCCGGGCTCCAACTCGGCCACCGTCATTGCCGCCAGTGCCCGCGCGAACCGGGGATAGCGCGCCAGATCCGGCGCCTCCAGGTCGACCATGCTGGCCGGCTGCCCCGCCATGGTATGGTCGAGCGGTCCGACATACAGGTTCGGTCCCTGCTCGGGCGGAAAGATCGCGAAGCGCCGCTGCCCCGCGACCACCGCAGCGACGTTGCTCGATATGTCGTAATGGGTCGATACGCGACTGCCGTTGCCCAGCCACAGGCGCGGAAAGGCATCCGGCGGCAGCAGTGGCAACGGGTTGGCAGCCGGCCAGCCCGGAAAATTCTCGTCGATCAGCGTCGCGCCGGCATAGAGCGCGGGCACGACGGGATCGCTTTGCTGCTGTACCAACTGGTGCAGCAGCACCGGCAGCGTGACTTTCGCCCGCTCGAAATTGAACCCATCGAAATCGTCGCGGTAGAAGAAGCGGCCGCCGATCTGCGGCGCTCCGACCATCACGTTCGCCGGCGCGTCCGATGCCGCGTCCAGCAGATAATCGGCCATCGCCTCGACCGATTGACGCGCAGCGGCGACGGCGGGCCAGTGTGCCACCAGCCCGCGCATCACGACCGGCCGGTCGCCCTTCGCGATCTCGTTGGCGAATATCTCCGGCGTGACGTTGCTGCGTTCCGCAACGCGGGGTGCGCGCGCGACGACGGTGTCGTGTCGGTCCGTCACCGTCATATCGCCGCGCACCCGTTATCTGCCTGTCGTCGCCCCTAATAGGTGAGGCGCACCGTCAGCGTATAGGTGCGATCGTTCTTGAACACCCGGTTGAACGCCTCCAGTCCCTGGCCGTTCAACGCGAAGTTGGTGCGGGTGTTCGCATCCAGCAGGTTCGATCCCGTAATGCCGATCTTGAAGTTCTTATTGACCGTCACGAACGCCGAGGCGTCGAGCTGCCCGGTAGCCAGCGAGTAGACCGGCAGGAACGGGAAGCAACAGTCCCGGTTCGTCAACAGGAACTTCGAGCGCCAGCTATACGCCACGCGGGCATAGAAAGCGCCGAGATCGTAGAATCCTGCCACGTTGAAGTTGTGCTTCGACAATCCCTGCAACGGCAGATTGTCGTACAGACCGGCCACATCCTGCGGCGGACGGCTGCCATCGGCCGCGCCGTTCGCCGGCACCGGGTTCGGGATTTTGCCCGCGTCGACATAGGTATAGGTCGCCTGCATGCCGAGCCCACGCAAAGCGCCGGGCAGGAAGTCCCATGTCTGCTGATACGCGATCTCGGCGCCCTTGATCGACGACGAGCCGGATACGTTCGCGGGACCATTGACCTGGATGTCGAACGTCTGCCCGTTGCTGGTCAGCGTACGGGTGTACCCGTAATTGTCGACGATGATGTTCGACAGATCCTTGTAGAACAGTGCGCCGGTCAACGAACCGACCTTGGCGAAGTACCATTCCGCAGTCAGATCGAACTGCTTCGCCTCCACCGGCCGCAGGAACGGATTGCGCGATTGTGCGGCGAAACCGAAATTACCCGCCGTATTCGAGCCGGAGGGGCTGACGCCGACATAGTTGCGAAGGTCGCCGAAGTTCGGCCGCGAGATCGCCTTCGATGCGGCACCGCGGATGAGGAAGGAGGGCGTCAGCTGCAACTTGACGTTCAGGCTTGGCAGCCAGAAATCAAATTTCTGCTTCGCGATATCCGGAGTGGAGGAGCCGTTCGCGAAAGCGACGATCGCCGCCTGCTGTGCGGCAGGCACCGTACAGATCGCCGCGATGGTGCCCTGACCATTCGGTTTTTCTACCTGAGACCGGCAGAACCCGGCCAGTGTTCTCGGATAGGGCTGTCCGTTCAGGTCATTACCCAGATTGCTCGCATCGAAAACCTGGCTTTGCTGCGGGAAGGTGATGGCACCAGTGGATTCATCGCGCGTGTTGACATAGCGCAAGCCGACATTGCCCGACAGGCTCATGCCGTTACCGAAATCGTCGATGCCGAAGTCGGCGCGAGCATAGAAGGCCAGCGTCCGCTCACGATTGCGGTACAGCTCGCTGGGCAGGTAGACGCCGTCGACCAAGGGCGAGCCGTCGGCGGTGGTCCGGTCCTCGGCCGGACGATAGCTGCCCCCTCCGAGGGCAGTCACGCGACGCAACAGGTCGGTGAACGCGTCGTGGTCGCCCAGAATCGCGTCAGGCACGAATGTCGCGCTTGGCGGCGTCGTCGCCTTGCCCCGGAAGAAGTCGGTGAAGTTGTACAGCTGCCCCTCGCCGGGTTGCAGATTGGCGTACGAGATCGGGCCGTTGCCTGACCATGTTTCCGACAGGTAACCCCAGTTGTTATAGTCGACGGCCTTCACCAACTGCTTGCGATCGGAATAGCGACCACCGACGCGAACGTTGCGCAGGAACGAGTCCTCGCTGACGTCATACTGCGCGTCGGCTCGAAATGCGTATTCGTGCCCGTCGTTCGACTGGCGACCGTTGAACGCATCGCGGAAGTAGATCGAATTCGGGTTGGCGAAATAGCTTGCCGTGTCGAAGCCCGGCGTGATCGACTGGATGACCGGCGTGTCGCCGCGCAAATCGATGAAGGTCTGCGAGAAGGTGGCGGTATCCAGGATGTCGTCCATCACCTTGACCTTGGACGTGACATACTGCCCGTCCAGGTTGAGGTGCAGGCGCTCCGTCGGCTCGAGCTTGATATTGAGAGACTGATCCTGCGTGATCGACTTGCTGTAGAAGTGGCGGTTGCTTTCGGTCGTGAACACGCCGTTCGGTGCGAACTGGGTCAGTGGGCCATAGCCTACGCCCGGCCGATTGCCCTGCACCTGACCAGTGCGCTTGCCGATCGTGCCGCTGGTGAAGATGCCGTCGTCGTCATAGGTGAAGCCGCTGGATCCGACCGGGAAGGTGGTGGTGACGTCACCATAATAGACGTTGGGCTCGACCGTGTGCTCCAGCCACTCCTCCTTCGACTCGGCGCGCAGGAACTGGCCGGTGACGAGCACCGATCCTGACGCGTTCTCGTACTGGACGGCGCCCGAATAGCCGATGCGGTTGCGGTCGAAATCCTGGGTGCGCGATCCGCCGCCCAGCGGCGCGTAGACGAAGTCGCGGCCGGCGGGGACCGGGAAGGTATCGAACAAAGTCGACTGATACGGCGTACCCGCATTGATCACGCGGCCCTCGCCCGTGTCCTGCACGCCGTTGCCGTTCCGGTCGTCATTGTACCGCGGCAGCATCGACGACACGAAGACCGAGTCGGCGCGACTGCGGATACGCTGATAGGTGACGCTCGCCAGCACGCCGAACCGGCCCGCCGCGCCCGCGTCGAACTGGCGCGAGATCAGCGCGACTCCCTGCGGCGACGCACGCTTCTCGAGGTCGCCATAGTTGAGTCCGCCGGACAGAAAGAGCAGGTTCTCCTTCGAATCGAACGGTTTGCGGGTGTTGATGTTGACCGTGCCGGCAATGCCGCCCTCGACCAGGTCGGCACTCAGATTCTTGAACACCTCGATCGATCCGACGATCTCGGAGGGAATGTCGTTGAAGCCGATCTCGCGACCGCCACCGGCAGCGAACGCATCGCGGCCGTTGAATTCGCCGCGCACATAGCTGAGGCCGCGTATGACGACACCGGACCCCTGTGCCGAGTAATGCTGCGAGTCGTTGGGAGCGGCGAAGCGGCTGATCGCGACGCCTGGAACGCGCTGCAACGCTTCGTTCACCGATCGATCGGGCAGCGCGCCGATATCCTCTGCCGTGATCGCGTCGACCACCGTATCCGAGTTGCGCTTGATGTTCTGCGCATTAGCCAGACTTTGGCGGACGCCGGTGACGACGATCTCATCGCGCTCGGTGTCGGGCGGCGTGTCCGCCACATCCTGCGAGGCGCCCGAAGTGCCCGAGGTGCTTGATGCCGATCCCTGTCCGCTCGTCGCTGTGCCCGACCGCGCACTCGCCGTGCCCGAGAAGGTGCCCGACGATCCCGACCCGGCGGGCTTCGATGGCGCCGCCTGATCGTCCTGGACCGGATCGGCAGTCTGCGCGGCAGCCTGACCCGCGGCCAGAAGCGCGATGGCGGAGGCGCCCAGGAAAAGGCGACACAAGCTGTTCTTCGCCGCGCGGTTAACGGACATGATCATGGCTTCCCCTCAAGCTCCTCACCCATTTCCTGCTCGCGCGATTGGCCTCCGCGATACAGATCGACCGTCTAAGTTATTGAATTAACCTTTGACATCATACAGGCTAAAACGGCGCTTGATCCGGCACAAGGGATAAAGCAACTTGATGTAAGTATTCGTCGGCCTAGTGTGGCGGAATGGTTACAGGGTGGCACGAACACCCGTCGGGGATGGATGAAGCGGTGCGTGGCAGGCGTTTGAAGGTCGTCATCGTCGGTGGGGGAACCGCCGGCTGGATGAGCGCCGCGGCTCTGGTCGGCATCGTGCCCGATGCGGTCGACGTCGAGCTGGTCGAGTCCGAGGTGATCGGCATCGTTGGCGTCGGTGAGGCGACGCTGCCCCATCTCCGCGGATTCATCGAGCGGCTAGGCATCGACGAGCGGGCGTTCATGGCCGCGACCGAAGCGACCTTCAAACTCGGGATCGACTTTCGCGATTTCGGCGCGATCGGCGACCGGTATATCCATCCGTTCGGCACCTTCGGTCGCGAGCTGAATGGCGTTCCCTTTCATCATTACTGGGCGCGCCTGCACCACGCGGACCGGGCCGCACCGCTGGGCGAACACTCCATCGGTGTCGCGGCAGCGCGTGCCAACCGGTTCGCCCGGCCGACAGGTGATCCGGCCGATCCGCTGTCCGCCTATGGCTATGCCTATCAGTTCGACGCCACCCGATTCGCCCCGTTCCTGCGCGCCCATGCCGAGGCACGCGGCGTGCGCCGTACAGAGGGGCGCATCGTCAGCGTCGAGCGGACCGACCAAGGCGATGTCGCGGCGGTCAGGCTGGCAGACGGGACAATGGTGGCGGGCGATCTGTTCATCGACTGCTCCGGCTTTGCCAGCCTTCTCCTCGGCGACGCTCTGGGGGAGGAATGGGAGGACTGGTCTCACTGGCTGCCGTGCGATCGCGCGGTCGCTCTGCCATGCACCTCGCCGCCCGGATCGATAGAACCTTACACCCGCGCCACCGCTATGCCGGCGGGGTGGCGGTGGCGCATTCCGCTGCGTCATCGCGTGGGCAACGGCCATGTGTATGCCTCGGCATGGCAGGACGATGCCCGGGCGGCGGACGCGCTGATCGCGTCGCTGGACGGCGCACCGCTGGCGGAGCCGCGCTTCTTGCGCTTTCGGGCGGGACGGCGGCGGCGCAGCTGGGTCGGAAACGTCGTCGCCATCGGCCTCGCGTCCGGCTTTCTCGAACCCCTGGAATCGACCAGTATCTACCTGGTGCAGATGGCCATCACCGAACTGATCGAACATCTGCCCGACGACCGGATCGACGATGCCGACCGTGACGGTTTCAACGCAGAGGTCGACCGCGAATATGATCGCATCCGCGACTTCCTGATTCTTCATTATCACGCCACTACGCGCGATGATTCGCCATTCTGGCGGCACGTTCGCACCATGGACGTACCCCCCAGCCTTGAGGAGAAGATCGCGCTGTTCCGCCGATCCGGCCGGGTCGCGCATTATTCGCGCGGGCTGTTCCTCGAACCCAGTTGGGTCGCCGTCTATGTCGGTCAGGGGATCGTGCCCGACGGATGGGACCAGCGCGCCGCCGCCGCCGACCTCGGCGGTCTGGAGCGTGCCATGACATCGCTGCGCCAGGGAATTGCGACCGCCGTCGAGGCGATGCCAACGCACCACGTGGCACTGGGCCAGGAATCGTGACGGCTCGCCAGCCGATCCGATCGGTCGTTGTTCTGGGTGCCGGCCTCACCGGCCTCTCGGCGGCGATCGCCTTCGCCCGGACGCTGCCCGGGATCGGAGTGCTGCTGATCGAAACGCCGGCGGATCCGGCCGCGCTCGCGGATCGGCTGCCGGCTATCCTGCCGAGCGGACTGGCCTTTCTGGACCGGTTGGGCTTTGATCCCGATGGGCTGGTCGCCACCGGTGTGGCCGTCCCACGGACGGCAACCCGCTATGCCGGCTGGCGGCCCGACGCGAGCGACGCGCTGCATGTCTTCGGCGATGCCGACGGGATGACGGGCGACTTCTATCGCAGCTGGCTGGCGCTGATCCGCGACGGGTATCCGTTGCCGTTCCACCGCCATCTTGCCAGCGGTGCCGCGGCGGAGGGAGAACGCCTCAGCGCGGCTACCGACCCGGGAAGCGGTTCCTTCGCGCTGCGGCTTGACCCCGATCGTGCTCGCGCATCGTTCATCCACGCCGCGCAACAGCTCGGCGTCCGCATGGCGCGCGGGCAGATCGTCGGCGCGGCACGCCGTGAGGATGGCGGCGTCGCGGCGGTACTGCTTGACGACGATCGCCGCGCCTCTGCGGACCTGTTCGTCGATGCCACCGGTCCCGCCGCGCTTCTCGCCAACCTCATCGAACGCGACAGCGACGCAACGAGCTTTGTCGACTGGTCGGCCATCCTGCCCGAGGATCGGCTGACGTTGGACAAGCGCATCGGGACGGATCCGTCCCCGGTCGACAGGGTCGAGCGGACGGCGACCGGCTGGCGCGCCGAGTGGTCGCTGGGCGATCACCAGCTGGTCGGGATCGCGAGCGCCGCCGCTGCCCCGCCACTGCCGGCGCACAGCGGCGACACGATCGTCCTGCATCCCGGCCGGCGGCAGGATCCGTGGCGGCACAATGTGCTGGCGCTGGGCGATGCCGCGGCCTGTGCGGGGGCACTGGAATGGACAGGCCTGCCGCTGGCCCACGCGGCGCTGGAGCTGGCACTGGAATTGCTGCCGGGGCGCGACATGCATCCGCTGGAGCTGGCCGAATACAACCGCCGCTGGCGGCTGAGAGCGGACCGGATCCGCGACTTTCTGGCGCTTCTCCATCCCGCCGGCCCGACGCATATCCGTCATGCCAGTGGGGTGCAGTTCGCACGGCGCGGGCTGCTACCCCATCACGAAGAAGAGACGTTCGAGCGCGACAGCTGGGTGACCATGCTGCTCGGCCTGGGCGTGATGCCCGAACGCGCCGATCCGCGACCGCCGATCCACGACGCCGCGGGTCTGGCGGCGCTGGCCGCGCGGCTGGACGCCGCAGCCGCGAAGATGCGATCCTTCCCCGAAGCGTTGCGCCGCTGGCAGGAGACCTCCCGGTGAATCAGCCGATCGAACGCGTCGTCATCGTCGGCGGCGGCACGGCCGGCTGGATGATGGCGGCGGCGGCCGCACGCTTCCTCGACGATGGTCATCGCACCATCACGCTGGTCGAATCCGACGCGATCGGCACCGTCGGAGTCGGCGAGGCGACAATCCCGCCGATTCTGCAGTTCAACGCCATGCTCGGCATCGACGAGGGTGAGTTCCTGCGTGCTACGCGCGGCAGCTTCAAGCTGGGCATCGAGTTCGTCGGGTGGGACACCGGCCATGATCGCTATTTCCACCCCTTCGGCACCCTGGGTCGCGATTTCGAGGGACTGAACTTCCATCAGCTTTGGCTGAAGCTGCGCGGCCAACCCGGCATCGGTACGCTCGGCGATTACGCGATGGCGGCGGTGGCGGCACGGGCCGATCGGTTCGTGAACCCGGTCGCCGACCCGCGCTCGCCGCTGTCCGGCCTCGCCTATGCCTATCACTTCGACGCCGGGCTCTATGCATCGTTTCTCCGCACGCGAGCCGAGCAGGGCGGCGTACGCCGCATCGAGGGGCGGATCGGCGGCGTCGAGCGGAACGGCGTCAGCGGCCACGTCGCCTGCGTGACCCTGGAGGACGGACGCCGGATCGAGGGCGACCTGTTCATCGACTGTTCGGGCTTTCGCAGCCTCCTGCTAGGCGATGCCATGGGCGTGCCATTCGAGGACTGGTCGCATTGGCTGCCCTGCGACCGCGCGATCGCCGTGCCGAGCGCCGCGATGGCCGCTCCGCCGCCCTTTACCCGGGCGACTGCACAGGCTGCCGGATGGCAGTGGCGCATTCCACTCCAGCACCGGACCGGCAACGGCCACGTCTATTCCAGCGCGCACATGGACGATGTCGCGGCCGAACGGATCCTGATCGATGGACTGGAAACGCCGCCGGTCGGCGAGCCCCGGCTGCTGTCTTTCCGCACCGGGCGGCGGGCGCGGCAGTGGGAGGGCAATGTCGTCGCGCTCGGCCTGGCCGGCGGCTTCCTCGAGCCACTCGAATCTACCAGCATCCACATGATCCAGACCGGCATCGCCCGACTGTTCGCGCTGTTTCCGGACCGCCGGTTTTCCCCGGTCGAGCGCGACGCGTACAACCGACTGATGGGTGACGCCTATGCCGCGATCCGCGACTTCATCATTCTCCACTATCACGCCACCCGGCGCGACGACTCGCCGTTCTGGCGCTATGTCAGGACGATGCCGATACCGGACAGCCTGGCCGAGAAGCTCGCGCTGTTCCGGGAGAAGGGGCGCATCTTCCGCTATCAGGACGATCTGTTCTCTGTGCCGAGCTGGGTCGCCGTGCTGCTCGGCCAGAATGTCGTGCCGAATGGCTACGATCCCATCGTCGACGCTCTCGATGCCGATCGGGTCGCCGAAACGATGCGCCGCATCGCCGCCGCGAACGTCGCGGCCGCCCGCACCATGCCCCTCCACCGCGACATGCTCGCCCGGCTCGCCGGCTGAACGATGCGCGGCTCCGCTGCCACTCCTTGCCCATCGGAACGCCTTCATGCCCAGGACAGACCAGCCCCTGCTCGACCGGCGCGTGCTCTGCACCGCCGGAGCGGCATTGGCCCTTGCCGCCCCTGCAGGTGCAGTATGAGCATCGCACGTCGCGTCCGCATCGCGCTGCTCGTCTCGACGCTTGCGCTGCCGTCTGCCGCTGCGGCGCAGACCGCCGTCACGGCGCCGACCTTTGCCGGCATTTTCGGCAATCACGCCGTGCTGCAGCGCGATCGACCGATGCGCATCTGGGGACGCGCGGGCGCCGGTCGACCGATAACCGTCCAGCTGGGGGAGCGACGGGTGCGGGTCCGCGCGGACGCCGCGGGACGATGGCGCGCGACGTTGCCGGCGATGCCGGCCGGCGGCCCTTATGCGCTGACCGCCGCCGATGGCGCCGCAATCGCCACGCTGACCGACATCAAGGTCGGCGACGTCTATCTCTGCGGCGGCCAGTCGAACATGGAGTTTCCCGCCCGGCTGTCGACCAACGCCTGGAGCGGACTTGGCGGATCGGCGGATGACGATCTGCGCTTCGTCAACATCGCTCATGACAGCCAGCCGAGCCCATTAAAGGATTTCACCACGAGACCGAGCTGGCGAGTGGTCGGCCCGGAGACGGTGGGCGATGCGTCCGCGGTGTGCTTCTACATGGCCCGATCGCTGCGGCGGACGCAGAAGGTACCGATCGGCCTTGTCCATGCCAGCTGGGGCGGCACCACGATCCAAGGGTGGATGACGGCATCGTCGCTCGCCACGCTGCCATCCTACGCGCCGGGGCTGGCCGCCATCGATCTGCTCGCCAAGAACCCTGCCGCCGCACGGGCCAGCGAGGACCAGCGGGTCGAGGCATGGTGGGACGGGCACGATCCCAATGCCGCCACGCAGCGTGTCTGGCGGCAACCGGACTATGACGATGCAGGCTGGCCGACGCTGCGCGAGACTGGCGAGGTATCGTGGAAAAAGGCCGGCGTCCCTGCGCTTGCCGACTTCGAGGGCGTGGTCTGGTTGCGCAGCGAGATCGTCCTCACCGATGCTCAGGCGCAGGCCGTCGAGCGACTTCAACTCGGGCCGATCGACACCTACGACACCGCCTGGATCAACGGCATCCGCGTTGCCGGCGGGTCCGTTTCTTGGGTGTGGCGTGATTATGCCGTGCCGCGCGGGACGTTGCACGCGGGGCGCAACGTCATCGCTCTGCGCGTGTTGGGCGGCGGCGGTCTTGGCGGGCCGGTCGCCCAACGCGGATTTCGCACCACGGACGGGCAGCTCATCCCGATCGCTGGCTGGCGCTATCGCTCCGGTATGCGGGCCACGGGGCTCGCCGTTCCAGCAGCTCCGTGGGACGTACCCAACAGCCTCGTGACGCTGAACAACGGCATGATCGCGCCGCTGGGGCCGTTCGGGTTCAAGCTGGCGGCCTGGTACCAGGGCGAGTCGAACGCCGGTGCCGCTGCCGAATACCGCCGTCTGCTGCCGCTGATGATGGCCGATTGGCGGCGGCAGTTCGGCATCGCCGACCTGCCGTTCCTGGTCGTCCAGCTGACTTCGTTCGGCACGCCCTCCTCCGCGCCCGGCCAATCGGATTGGGCGCAGTTGCGCGATGCCCAGGCACGTGCCGTCGCGGCCGATCCGCATGCGGCGCTGGTGACGACGATCGACGTGGGCGACCGGTACGACATCCACCCGACACAGAAGACGGTGGTCGGCGAGCGGCTGGCTCGCGCCGCTCGCGCCGTTGCGTATGGTGCGGGGACCGCACCGGGCGGCCCGACAGCGGTGCGCGTGACCCGTAAGGCCGGAGACTTGGTGGTCGATTTTCGTGACAGCGGCGGTGGCCTGCGCACCTATAGCAGCGATGTCGCGACCGGGTTCGAGGCGTGCAGCGCCTCGCTGTGCCGCTACGTATCCGGCCGTGTCGCGGGTGACGCGATCGTACTGCCCGGTGCCGATCGGCCGGAGATCGTCCGGGTCCGCTATGCCTGGGCCGATGCACCCTATGTCAATCTCTTCGGCGCCGAGGATCTGCCCGTTGCTCCCTTCGATCTGCCGGTGAACTGACCGTGTCGATCCGCGGCAACCTCTGGATGCCGGTTCTCCTGGCGTCGGTCGCCGCAGTCTCGCCGGCGACCGCGAAGCGCCCGCTGCGCAACCTGGTTCGCGAATGGCGGCCGGCGATCACCGAGCGCGACGTCGATACGAAGCTGGCCGGCTATTGGCAGGCCCTGTTCGAAGGTGACGAGGCGCATCGCGTCGTCCACCCGGCCGCGCCGACACCGGACGGACCGGCCGCCTATGTCCTCGACACGGTCAATGGCGACGTGCGCAGCGAGGGAATGTCATACGGCATGATGATCGCGGTGCAGACCGGCCACAAGGCGTCGTTCGATGCGCTTTGGAACTGGGCCGCCACTTACATGCGCTACCGCGCCGGGCCGCGCGCCGGCTATTTCCGCTGGAGTTGCCGCCCTACCGGCTGCGTCGACGATGCGGCGCCCGCGTCCGATGGTGAGGAGTATATTGCTACTGCGCTGCTGATGGCTGCGGCGCGGTGGAAGAGCGGACTCGGCATTTACGACTACGAGCGTCAAGCGCAGTCGCTGCTCGACGCCATGCTGCACAAGCAGGACATGAATGGCGGGGTGATCGATGGCGTCACCGACCTCTTCGACCAGCTGACGGATCAGGTGGTGTTCGTTCCCGTTGGTGAAAGCGCCACCTTCACCGATCCGTCCTATCACCTGCCCGCCTTCTACCAACTTTGGGCAACACGCGCAGCGGGCTGGCGCGGGGCGCGGATGGCGGATCGGCGACGCTGGCGACGCATCGCCGCCGCCAGCCGCCGCTTCCTGGCGAAGAGCGCCCATCCCATCACCGCCTTGACCCCGGACTATGCCGAGTTCGATGGCCGACCGCGCCCGATCGATGGCCATGGCGACTTCCGCTACGACGCGCTGCGCACCGCGATGAACTGGTCGGTAGACCATGCATGGTGGGGCAGGAACCCTGCGGCGGTACGGCTCAGCGAACGCTTGCAACGCTTCTTCATCCAACAGGGGCCAGCGTACCCGGCCCGATATCGCCTGAATGGCGAGCCGCTGGGGCGCGAACGGTCGAACGCGCTGATCGCGGCCAACGCGGTCGCGTCGCTGGCGCTCATGGGCCCGCCTCGTGCCGCGTTCATCGCCCCTTTGTGGGCCATGGCACCGCCTACCGGCCCCGGCCGCTACTATGACGGCATGATCCAGTTCATGGCACTGCTGCACGTCACCGGCCGTTTCCGGCCCTAGTGATTGGTGACGCACCAAAGCGCCGTTGACTCTTAACTCTACATATGTTGTCATCGCGCCATGGTCCGCAAACGCCAACCGTCGAAGCAGATGCTGACGCTGCTGGAGGTACTCTCCACACAGGCGCAGCAGTGGCGTCACGGGTATGACCTGATGAAGGCTACGGGTCTCCAGTCCGGCACGCTCTACCCGCTGCTGATGCGGATGACCGATCAGGGCCTGGTCGAAGCGGAGTGGCGCGAGCCGGCTCATCCGGGACGCCCGCCCCGTCACGCTTATCGGCTGACCACGAGCGGCCTGGCCCTCGCGGTCGGCGTGAGACGCATCGGCGATCGGCCCGCCATCGAACCATGTCCGGCATGAACGCTACCCTTGCCCGCTGGCTGATGGCGCTCGCGACGGGCAGCATGGGCGACCATCGCCGCGACTGGGTGTGCGCCATGCAGGCCGAGTTCGAAGTGGCTATCGACGATGGACATCCCCTCTCGTTCGCCGCCGGCTGCCTCGTCGCCGCCTGGCGCGAACTGCTGCACCATTCGGCGAGCCGTTTCGCCTTGGCGAGCCACGCCCTCGCCCTGCTGCTGATCCTGCCAATGGCGGCGCTACTGCTGTCGGGCGCGATACTTGGCTTCCCCTATCTCGCATCCGCCCATCCCGGGCCGTTCGGCTTGGCGGTGGACGGAGCATCGTCGCTGCTGCTGAACGACGGCAACGTGGCCGTGGCGCCATCACTGACGCTCTTGGTGCTGATGCTCGCGGCGGTCGATTGCCGCGCGGCCTGGTTGCTGCTCGATCGGAATTGGGCCGGCGCCGCTGCCCTGACGAGACTCCACGCCGCGGCGACGGTCACGCTGGCGATCGTCGCGGCCATGCTCTCCCTCGACGTGACACGCCTGCTGCTGCCCGTCATCTGCCTCGTCACCCAATTACTCACCATCCCGGCGCTCTCCCGCTGGCATGCGCAGCTTCGCGGCGGCCAGACGAGCGAAGCGCCCGCCTGAACGATCCGTCGCGCCGATCCGCCCGGGCGTACCGTGTCATTCCAACCTGCTGCATCCCCCCACGGGCGCCCCGCTGCCGTCCGGTGGCAGCCGCTCGCCTGTATCCGGCCGAGCCGACCGTCGTCAGCGCAGACCTGAAGGAGAGATCCATGACCTTCTATCGACATGCATCCGCCCTCGCGCTGCTGCTGTCCGTCGCTGCAGTCGCGCATCCGGCGCTGGCCCAGGCGGACGATCCGATTGAGGTGGGCAAGTGGCAGGTATTCGGCACCACGCCCGCGTTCGGGCAAGACCCGGGCGTACCCGGCAGGGGGTATGTGCAAGTCGCCCCCCGCCTGACTCCGGGAAAGCCTTGGTCGAGCGGCGCGGGCATGGTGCTGCCCCGCCCGATCGCAGCAGGCGAGCGCGTCACCGTCCTGTTCTGGGCACGATCCGCCCGATCTGCCGACGTGCCGGTCACCATTCAGGGCGGCCCACCAAACTATACCGCCTTCGCCGCCAGCCGCATTGCAGTCTCGCCACGTTGGCAGCGCCACATGATCGTCGGCGTCGCTCCGTCCCATTTCGCCGCCGGATCGCAATCGCTGACGGTGCAACTAGGTCAGGTCCGCCATACGGTGTCGCTCGGCCCGGTCTTCTTCTTGCGCGGCGCTCACGATCTCGCCGCCGTCGACCGCGCCGCGGAGCGCTTCCGCCCGGTACAATTGGCCGAAGATGTACGCATCGCGTCCGATCCGGGGGTCGAACTGGCGGGCACCCTTCGGCTGCCAGCGCGGACCGGCGGGGCGCCATACCCGGTCGTGATCCTGCTTGCCGGCCATGGACCGTGGCCGCGAGGGGGCTTCCCGCTCCTCGTCGACCGGCTCACCGCCGCCGGCATCGCCACGCTAGACTATGACAAGCGCGGGATCGGCCAGTCCACGGGGGTCCACCTCGACACGATGGAATCGACCCGGCGGGACGCGGCGGCAGCGGTCGCCTACCTCCGCACGCGCCAGGATATCGACACGCGCCGAATCGCCCTGCTCGGCCTAAGCCAGGGCGGCGTGATCGCACCGGCGGTGGCGGCCGCCGATCCGCAGATCGCTGCCGTGGTCATGCTGGCCGGCCCGGCGGGGGAGCGGGGCACGATGTTCCTCGACGCGATGCGGGCCACGCTGGTCTCGGGCGAAACGCGCCGGGACGCGATCAAGCCGATCATCACGGCGGCGGCGGCGTTCATGGACGCCCACGCTACCGACGCTCCGGCACATGAAATCCGGCCCCGCGAGGAGGCGTTGCGCGCGGCCTTTCTCGCTGGCGGGCATTCGCAAGCAAAGGTAGCAGGCTTCATCGCCACACTCGGTAATCCGGTCGTCGTCTCTCAATATCGGGTTGCCGCCAACGATGCGCTTCGAGCGATCAAGGCACCGGTGCTGGCACTTTACGCAATCGACGACGATGTCGTACTGACCGCGCAGAGCCTGCCCCAGGCAAAAGTCGCCCTATCTGCCAACGCCGATGCGACCGTGACCGCCCTGCCGCGGGTCAACCACACCTTCCAGCGCCTGGAGGCCCGCGCCGACGGCAAGCCCGTGTTTTTCGGGTCGAGCGTATCGGATCCCACGACGCTGAATCTGGTCACCTCCTGGTTGCAAGAGCGGCTGCGGCCGCCGAGGTGACGTCACATTCAATTTAAGCTTTGCTGGACAAAGTACTTTTCTCTAGGTAGCAACTGCGGCCAGTAGAGGTGAACCGATGATCAGCAAGCCCGACGCCGCAACCGCCCTCGTCGATATCGAGCGGATTGATCGCCGTACCAGCCGCGGAAGTGCCTATGTCCGGGCAAGCTCGCATCTTCTGATTGGTGGGGCAACGTGGACACTCGGCTATGTGGCATGCGGCCTGCTGCCCCCCGCGCAATGGGGAGCCGTCTGGATACCGCTGATTCTGTTGGGCACGATCGGCAGCTTCGTTATCGGCTATGTCACGCCGCGCACGCACCGGCGCGATCCGGCGGAAAGGCCCATTGAGGCGGCGCGCATCCTCTGGATGACGGCGACGACGATGGCGTTCGTCGTCGTATCTTTCCTGCTGTTCCGCCCCACCGATCCGGTCGTCTTCCTCACCTATCCGGCATTGGTGATGGCGTTCGTCTATGCGCTGCTCGGCAGTCTAGGCCTTCCGCGTTTCCGATGGCTGGGGACTGGCATGTTCGCGGTGCTGATCCTGGGGCTTCTCGTCGGACGCGACGCGATCGCCTTCTGGGTCGCGGCCGCAGGCGGCGGCGGCTTGCTGCTCGGCGCCGCGTGGCTGCGGAAAGCGTGAGCGTGGCCGGCGCCAACGAGCTCATCCACCAGTCGCTGCGCCTGAAAATCATGGCCGCCCTCAACGCGGCACGGCGCGACGGTCCGCTCGATTTCACCCGACTGCGCGCGCTGGTCGAGGCATCAGACGGGAATCTCTCCACCCATCTGTCGACGCTCGAGGCTGCGGGGTACGTCATGCTTGAAAGGGCGTTCGTCGGAAAGAAGCCGCGCACGCGCATTACGATGACCGGCGAGGGTGCGACTGCCTTTCGCGCCCATGTAGCCTACCTGCGCGATCTTCTGAGCGAATAGCGCTCAGTCCGGATCTTATATCAGTCGCACTCGACAATGCTCTTGCTCTGGCGGAAATCTGCTAAAGCATGCGTCGATCCAATTAGCACGAGCGGGGAAATGGCGTTTCTCGCTATGATCATGACCGTTAACGTGTTTCTCTGCGCCATATGCGGGAGAGCGGTGCAATGGGTCGCGTGGGCTGGATAAGTGGGCTTTTTCTGATCGCCGGAGGCGCAAGCAGCGCGGTGGCGACCGCGCAGACCGCCCCGCCGCCGCCGCCGAACAGCGACATCGTCGTCCAGGGTCAACGCGCGCGGCCGAGCGACTGGCGCGAGGCGGAGACGCAGCACGTCATCTTGCTAAGCGATGGCCGCGAAAAGGAGGTTGCGCAAATCGCGCACAATCTCGAGCGGCTGTATTTCCTATTGTCGGTGCTGCTCAACCGCGTGTCGCGCACCGACGATACGATCAAGCTGCGCGTGACGCTGATCGGGGATGCCACCGAATTCCAGGCTATGGATCTGCGCAACCTTCGCTGGCAGCAGGGTCCGTTCAACAGCGCGTTCGATATTCGCCGTTACTATGACCCGCGGCCGGATGGCGCGGTGTTGGCGACGACGCGGATTGACCAACGGGTCGTCCTGCAACGCGGAGTGGCAGTGGCCGACGCTTTGCAGGGTGTCCAGATCGGTGGGCGGAGCGATCCTGGATCCCCGCCTGGCGCCGCGGGCTCCGCGATACTGGGCGGGCAGGCGGGGCTGTTCGGCCTCCAGAGCAGCGCCGACCTGATCCGCCCGATCAACGAGGAATCGATCCCGCTCACCGCAGAGGGCATGATCTATGCGGGCTTCGCGCAGCATTATTTGACGACCTTCTTCCCCGCTGCCTACCCTCGTTGGTATCTCGACGGCTTCGGCCAACTGTTCTCGACGCTGGTGGTGCGTGGTGAGACGGCAATGGAATATGGCCGCGCACCAGCGGGTACGAACGCCGTACTGCACAAGTTTGGCAACTTCCGCCTCGCCGACGTGCTGAACGGCAACTATCTTACGCAATCACCCGACAAGACTCGCTGGACGCCCATCCATGCGTGGATGTTGACCCACTTCCTGTTCTTCTCGCCAACGCGTAGTGGTCAGTTCCGTAGCTATCTTCAAGCGATAGCGAGCGGCACACCCGCGTCCGATGCAGCGGCGGTGTTTGGTGATCCCGATATCCTTGCGAAGGAACTACGCGCCTACTTCTTCGCCAAGAAGCCGTTCGAGCGGATGACCTACCCGGCGGAACGCGCAGAGGTGCCGATTGTCCGGCGGTTGTCGCTGGGCGAGGCCGCATTCGTAAAGGGGCGGCTGGAACTGGGGTCGCGCGTCGAGGTCGGAGGATCGCAGGCCGCGGTGTGGCTGCGACGATTGCGCGATCAGGCGGCAAAGTATCCAAGCGACGAAGGCGCGCAGGTTTTGCTCGCGGAGGCGGAGTGCCGCAGCGGTCATGCACCGGAATGCCAGGCGGCGGCGGATCGCGCGCTCGCATTGTCTCAAACCAGCAGCCCCGCGCTGACGTGGCGCGGGGTCGCGATGACGAAGGCTGCAACGGCGCTCAAGGGAGATGCCCGCACTGCGCTGCTGCGTCAGGCGCGTGCGACGATAACCAGGGCGAACCGTGCCGACACCGAAGCACCCGCACCGTTGATTGCATATTATCACAGTTTCACAGACGTTGGCGATCCGGTCCCGGCGATCGCCGTCGACGGGCTCACTAAGGCGCTGACCGCAGTCCCGAATGCAACCACAACCCGGCTAGCACTCGGCACCGAACTAGCCTCGCGCAATGTGGTGCCAGTGGCGCGCGGCACGCTGATGCCGGTGGCGCGAGGCGGCTATGATTCCCCCGAACGCGCGAAGGCGCAGGCGGTATTGGAAGGCTTGTCAAACCGATAGTTGCTGCTGTCGTTCGCCGCGGCCGCTCTCGCGACATCGGCAAACTCAGCGTGCCGGCCGAAAGGTTGGCCGAATTGCGGAGATTTCCGTGGAGCAGGACGGCACGTCGGGCGAGCGGACGCCGCCGCATCGCGGCACGCTGCGCTACTCGCTGCTCGAACGCGTCATTGGCGTGCCGGACAGCCTTTCCGTTCTGCTAGCCGCCCGGTAGCGACCGTCGAGCCCGGATCTGAAACGAAGTGAATGGCTGTTTGACACTACCTTCCTAATCGAGCGGCCGATGTTCGCAGATCTCAAACAGGCAGTGAATGGCCGGAGGTGGGTTCGACCCGCCCTATCGCGGGCGCTGCCACTGCCATCCTTGCTTGCGCAGCCGCCTGCGATGAAAGGCGGACGTGCACCACGGCGGGACTAACCGTTTGATCGATCTGCAGACGACCGCCACGGCACGCGCCGCGACGATCGTCGATCCACATTCAGGCCTGGATCAGTCCTTCGTGCGTCATCGCCCTTTGCACAGCCGGGCGCTCCATCATTCGATCGCGGAGAGCGACAAGCTCGGCTGGTGCCTCGACTTCGTTCTTCTTCGCCCACAGCAGCATGACGAACAGGTAGCAGTCGGCAGCGCTCGCGGTGTCGCCAAACAGGTAATTACCCTTCATCGTCTCGGCTAGCCACGTCATCCGCTTGACGATGGTCTCACGGGCCTTTGCCTTCTCATCGTCGCTGGCACCTGCGAAGAACGGCTTGAACGCCTTGTGAATCTCGGTCGAGATGTAGGCGAGTGCCTCGAGCAGGTGGGTGTGCCCCATTGCGCCGGCGGGTTTAAGCGCACCGTCCTGATGAGCGATCCAGTCGAGGATAGCGACGTTTTCGGTGATCGTTTCGCCGCTGTCCAGCGTCAGCGCCGGCACATAGCCTTTTGGGTTGATGGTCAGGAAATCCTCACCTTGTTCGGTCTTCTTGGCCTTCAGATCGACCTTTTCATGCTCGAACGAGAGACCGGCCTCATGAAGCGCGATATGGTCGGACAGGCTGCAAGCGCCGGGTGCAAAATAGAGCTTCATCATTCTCTCCTCGTGATTGAGCGGCAACGCATCAAAGTGGGCCGAGGCTCATCGTTTGAGAAACCCACCCGGAACGACGTTGCAACACAGTGGGGATCCTCACGAGCTACACGACGCTTCCAGCCTGTGACGGCACCGTCTTCAAGTCGAAATGCCTCGATACCTCGCCTACGGCGATGATGAACAAACGGCGAGATTGGGCAGCGGATCGGGTGCGCTGAGTGGTATCTTCTCGGTCAATCGGCCACGTCGACGGCGTGAGTCACCATGATGATCGGTCTCGCCACGACCAGATCACGTGCAGCTACGCCGAACGCCTTGAAATGGTCGGATACCATATGCGCCTGCACGGCGGCATCGTCGACGTACAGTTCATTGAAGACGAAGCGCCGTTCGCCGTCGTTCTCCCGCCAGAGGTCGTAGTAGAGTACACCCGGCTCGGCACGAGAAGCCGCGATGCACGGACGTGCCGCGGCCACGAAGCCATCCTCATGCCCCGGCTTGACGCTGACAAACGCGATGACCTTGACCGACATGACCGTCTCCTGGTTGCAACCTTGATCGATTAACCCGTCTGCTACGATTGCCATCGTCCGGGGCTCTAAGGGCCTTGTCTCGCTACCGTGCCGCCCAGCGAACAGCATTGGCGAGGATGCGACGATAGTTCGGGTCTTCGTAGGCTGCCGGCGTATGTCCGAGTGCCGAATAGACGACGTGACCTTTCGTCGTTGGGTTAATCCAGATGACGGGGTGGGCCCCCATCGCCAACTTCTGGCCGGGCCGGTAACTCGCCTCGTCGATGCGGGCCAGCACGGTCATTCCGCGGGCCGAAGGGTTGCTTGCAAAGGAGTACCATTCATCCGTCGGCGACCATGGCAGCCTGACGCCGGCCATAATGGGGTGATCGGGCCGATCCACGACGAAACGAGCCGCCTGGAACTGGTCTTCACCGCCGGGATGACCGATGAAGCGTGTCCCGATGATCGTATTGACGTACCAAGGCGCCTTGTGACTGTCGTCACCAGCCGCGTGCAGCGCCACCAAGCCACCGCCCCGCGCAACGAAGTGCTTGAGTGCCTTACGCTGATCAAGCGTCAGGAAGTCGCCGCTTGCACTGTTGAGCACGACGACGGAGAAACGTCGGAGCTGAGCGTCGTTGAAGACGGCGGCATTCTCCGTGACGTAGCTCTGCCGTCCCTGCTCACGCGCGATCTGGGCGAGCACCGCGTTGGACCGAGGGATGTGCTCGATGTGTCGCCAGCCGTTGGTCTTTGAAACGATCAAGACAGCGCGCTTTAGGCCCGGGGGTAGCGAGGGCGCGACCCGGTCGTCTGATGGCGTCGGCAGGTGCGGGTCTCCCGCCGCGAGCAGGCCGATCAGCGCAAGCAGTTTGTACACAGGACACCCCCATTTGCTGCCAGTCTGCTGGCTCGACACGTCTGGTGCAAGGGTATGGGCCTAGACTGGGTAGCCGTGCAGATAATCCGGAGACACGCCTGATGCGATCATCCAGCTTGAGCAATCGTCCGGAAGTGCCATGACCTGGCTTGCCGCTAAAGACCGCAGCCGGATCTATGACATCAAAGCTGGCGCCGTGATCGCCTTCCGCCTCGCCCACGGGTACAGGCACCCGATGCGTCGCCCTGATAGATGACGTGGTTCGCGTCCGTCATCCATTTGGCCCCGCCAGATCGGTCAGATCTGCGAGAATGATGTCGGACTCAGGATTTGACTTTCTATCCCGGTGGTGATCTCCGGATCAGTAAGCCCCGGCGTTGCGATCAGCTGACGCCAAGCTGGATCAGACCCGAACGCTCTCCAGCTTTGTTCGCGTGCCGCAAGATCGGCAAAGGTCAGCATGTACGTCAGGCTAGGCAGACGAAGCCCCGTCAAGTCTTGGGCGAAGAAGACCGGTGTCAGGCCATTGCGGCGAAATATCGCGATTTCGCCTCCGGTGTCGAACATGCCGATCTTGGTCGCTCCCGCCTTGTCGTTGTGGCTGAAGTATGTCCTCAGTTCGAATATGCGTGGCTTGCTGTCAACGGAGGCGTTTGGAACCTCGACACGTGGAAAGTGAGGGAACGCGCGCATCAGCTTCACCTCAAGCGATGCGTAGGGCGGACCCTCCGGGGTGGCGCTGGCAAATGGCTCCGCCGCTGTCACGTAATTCGGGTCGGCTGCCAGCCTGCCCGGCAAGGCAGCGAAATCTGCGATCGAGGGGTGAGGGACGAGAACGTGCACGCTTGGGGTTGCAAGGCCGATGGTCACCGCGAACGCTCCTACCGGTCCGCAACCCGCACGGCGTGCGGCCGGGATGAACGCGTCGCGAAGATAGGCGTCCAGACGCTTCCTCATCGGGCCGTGAACCAGATGGTAGGTCCGAAGCTCGTAGACCTCGGGTGTTGTGACAGCCATCCGGCGCTGAGCCTGTGCATCGCCGCCCACGACGGTGATGCCACCTAAGACGGCGCCTGCCAGCAGCGAACGTCGATCGATTTGGTTCGCCATCATATCCTCGCAAGCATCCTCATTCTCTCACGAAGGTCATGGTAGGAGGACTTCGTCAATCCACAGCGTTGGCACTTTCGCACTGCTGCGGCTTTGTAAATCAGTTACGATTATAGGTGGCCGAAGCGAAGTGAAGAATAGGCAACTGATCGCCCGGCAGGCAGCGATCGAAGAAGCGGTAAGAATGCCCGAGGTTCAGGTTTCGCTGTTCAAACGGCTGCTGGGGTCGGGCCTAGCCGCCTGATATCGCGATCAATGCACAGCGGTGATTGGTCGGCGAGCCAGAGCTCCGAATGACCGGCCATGGGTCATAGTGGAACCAGTACGATGCCGCCTCGCTTTCGACGTACGAACTTGCCGTGCTGCCTGTTTCGATGATTGCAGCGGACGCTGATCAAACGTTTCTGCTGCACACTCGACGAGCCCAAACCCGGACCCCTCCAGGGAAGCCGGTCGTTGCACACTCATGATCCGCTTCATCAACACCGCCGCGATCGTCCCGCTCGCTTTGTCGGCCGCCGTCGGCATGGCGCAGACGGTGCCGCTCGGCGCCAACCTCGAACGCTTCGATTATCCGGCCCCGGTCCGCTGGTATGAAGCATCGTCCCAAGGGCACCCGATCCGCCTAGCGTATCTTGACCTCGCGCCGACCGTTCGTGCCAACGGCACCACCGTCGTCCTGCTGCACGGCAAGAACTTCTGCGCGGCGACGTGGAACGACACCGCGCGTGGGCTCACCGCAACAGGTTACCGGGTGATCGCACCCGATCAGGTCGGGTTCTGCAAGTCTTCCAAACCAGCCGGTTACCAGTACAGCTTCCATGCAATAGCCGAACTCACCCGCGGGCTGCTGGGTCGAGCCGGGGCGGGCAAAGTCGTCCTAGTGGGTCATTCCACCGGCGGCATTCTCGCGATCAGGTTCGCGCTGTTGCATCCGGATCGTGTGTCGCGGCTCGTGCTGGTCAACCCGCTCGGCTTGAACGATACGCTAACCGAAGGCGTGCCCTACACCGACATCGGCCAGCTGCGCGAGGAGGAAGCAAAAACTGACGCTGCCTCGATCAAGGCCTATCAGCTGCGCAACTATTACCATGGTGAGTGGCATCCGGCGTACGATCGGTGGGTCGGGATGTTGGCCGGCCAATATGCCGGCCCCGACGGCGACGCGGTCCGCGATGCGCAGGCGCGCCTGTCCGACATGATCCAGACGCAGCCAGTCGCGGCCGAACTGCCGCGCCTGACCTTGCCCGTGACGCTTATCATCGGCCAGCGCGATCTCACTGCCTTCCGCGCCAGCAGCCTCCCGCCGGAACGTCGCGCCGAAGTGCGAACAGTGCCACAGGCGGCCGAGATGGCAGTAAAACGCATCTCGAATGCGCAATTGATGCGGCTAGGCGGTCTCGGGCATTCTCCACAGGTGGAGGCGCCGGCGCGTTTCCTCAAGGCGCTCGCGGCGGCGATCGCGTCGTGAGGTAGTCGGGCATGTTTGCCTGTGGCGCTGCTTGCATGCAGCTGCGACGCGGCGCGCAGCATACTCCCGCTCTGCCTGGGTCGATAACGATTATCGTAGGAAATCAACATTGTCCTACTTGTCCCCTGTGAGAGGACCTTGTTGCGCGGCAACCCGCTGCGATCACGGCTTGTGCAGGCACAAATCAGCCTATGAGACGCGCTGACGGGTCGTTTCGCAGTGCCATGGAAACAGATCGGTTGCTGGCCGAACGAGTCACATGAACGAGCGTGCTATCGAGCGACGGCTCGGCCGAGCTGAATGTCTGGATCTAGTTCTCAGGCACTGCGAGCGCCAACGCCGTGGCAGGGCCGACGTACAGAGCTTTCCTTGTCCAGACGTCGCGCTTACCCTTCCGTCGAATTGATGAAGGGGAGCGACGCATGAGGCCAATCGGCTACCCGATGCTATTGGCGTCAGCGTGCGGGCTGTGGGGATGCGACCGCGCGCCGGAGGATCAAGGCAACATCGCTGCGTCAGCCACTCCTGCCGTGAGAGCCGCTCCCGGGTCGTCCGAAGTCCGTGCCTATCTCAGCAGCTTCGCCGCCGGCGATCCCGACGCATGCTTCGGAGATGCCTCATTGGCTGGAGCGAGCTTCCGTGAGGCATCGGAGGCATCATCCACAGCCGCGCCGTCGCGCGTCATCGTCGCGGTAGATGCATCCGGGTCGATGGCGGGACGGGTGTCAGGGCGGAGCAAGCTGGACCTTGCCCAAGCCGCCGCCGGTACGTTCATCAAGGGCCTTCCCATGGAAGCGGAAACCGGCCTGCTGGTCTTTGGCCAAGCAGGCGACAACACGCCGCGTGGCAAGGGATCGTCGTGCGCCGCGATCAGCCTCGCGGTGCCGATTGCGCGTGATCGCGCAGCGCTGGTGCGGGGTGTCTCCGCAATCCGGACGGTCGGCTGGACCCCGCTGGCCGCTGCGCTGCGGAAGGCCGAAACGTTGCTGGTAAAGGGCGCCAAGGCGGGCGAGCAGGTGATCTATGTCGTGTCGGATGGGCAGGAAACCTGTGGCGGCGATCCTATCGCGGCTGCGCGTGCGATCAATAAGGGAGCGACGAGAGCGGTAGTCAACATCATCGGCTTCGCGGTGCCGAGCAATGAAGCCGCTGCGCTGGCGGCCGTCGCGTCGGCGGGCGGCGGGCGATTCGTCAACGTCGATGCCGGCAACGAGGTAGATGCGGTCGCCGCTCGCATTCGCGAAAGCGGCCGTCAGGCTGCGAACACGCTTGCGGAAAGCGGGACAACCGCCCGCAACTCGCTTTCTACTTCGGGTGTGGCGGCCAAAGCGCGAATGTGCGCCAGCGGCATAATCGCGCGTGAGCGGATCGCGGTCGGCGCTGACATCGGCAAGAAGCGGATCGCGGGCAAGGACGTGACGCTGGAGGAGCGGGCGGAGAAAGTCCTGGCCGAGAGACACTCGGCGCTCGAGCGCCGCACTCAGGCTTTCGAGCAGAACCTCAACGCGCGCCTGGACGCTGCCAATCGAAGCGTGGCTGAGGAGGCGGCTCGCGCCAAATGAACAGCAGCGTGTCGCGCCCATCGTCGAGCGTCGGCCCGCTGGCGGCCGAGCGTAAGGTCGGTCACACCCTCGCGGCCTGCCTGTTGATCATGCACGCGCAGCGCGCAGGCGCACCCGGGGATTAGTTCAGTTCGAATGATACGAGAACGAACGACCGGTTCAAGGCGTCCGCTCCAGTGTCACGACTGGCCGATACCGGGTGGTTCCGGCCGGATGGGCGCTTTGTCTGTGAGGCGCCCCCCGGGCTGTGAAATGTGGCCGGTTATCCCACGCCCAGCGTCGGACGTTCACAGGTATCACTGCCGGTCATAAATCAGCGTGATCGTCTCGGTCGGCTTCGCGACGAGCCAGCTCACCTCGCTGAAAGTCTTGAGATCGGCTGCCAGGCTGTTTCTGCCGCTGACAAAAGGCTTGCCTGCTTTCAGGAACGTCCAGCGGTAGCTGGTCGGCGAGATGGCCTTGACCACAAGCGCGTTACCCTTCGCCGCGCCTTCGCCGATGTCCGCTGCAGGCTTTCCATCGAAGTTGGTGACGAGCACGCTCTTGGCCTCGACCGACTCCATTCGCATCGCGCCGACACCTGCCTCGCTGTATATTAAGGTCTCCGGCTTCTCATCGGGATTGCTAGATCGAAGCTTCCAAGTGCCGAACCATGGGCTTGCCCAGGATTGCGCGGCAGCAACGAGTGGCAGAACGGCGAGGCAGGCTGCTGCGGCGCGGAGCCTCATGACGGCAGGCCTTTCGTCGGTTGAGGTGTCAAGTCGGCTAGCTTGATACGAAAACCGGGAGTCTGCAAATTCCAGGATCGTACGTTAAGGGCCTCCGAAGGCGCCCTGAGTGCCTCGCTGGTCAATGTGAACGAGCGGCCGCTTCAGGAATCTCCAACCCGGGCGATGATTGTCGAAGACTCGGCCGAGCCCGACAAAAAGGTGGGCGCTTTTACGGGCAGAGGCGAAGCTCCGTATTCCTCCTGGCGCTTCAGCAACAAAGGAGGTGGCGTGGATCCCGCGTCAATCGCCGGATCAGCCTTCCAAAAACCATCACGCGCCCGGTGCGATGTACGGTTCTGCGACTATAATAATCTTCCTCGATTGCCAAATCACCGATCCTTTGGCGTTCCTCACGCACAATCTTCAAGTTGATGATTTCCCGATCGCCGGAGATGTGCTACCCTGCGGATGCTGACGTCGTGTGCGACGGATATCGGGCCGCTTTGGCTCCACCCTTTGTCCCATCCAATCTCACCGAAGCCGACCTGTGCCGCGATTGGCACGGGATCGTCAAACTTGGGAAAAGGTCACCCACATGATTACCGGAACCGTGAAATTCTTCGATGCCGCAAAGGGCTATGGCTTCATCGCTCCGGAGAACGGCGGCGGCGACGCGTTCGTACATATCTCCGCTGTGGAGCGCGCCGGAATGCAATCGCTCGATAAGGATCAGCGCGTCTCGTACGAACTGGAGCAGGACCGCCGTGGCAAGTCGTCGGCGGTGAATCTCCAGCCGGCGTGACGCGATGTGAAAGGGGGGCAGACGCTCCCCCTTCCTTGCTGGTCAACGACCAGCGCGATGCCCGTAAAAGGAATGCCCATGTCCAGAGCACTCAACATCAATGCAAGTCGTGACGATGTCATCGCCGCCTGCGCCAAACGCAATGTGCCGATCAGTGCGATCGAAGCGCTTCAGTCAGGCGGAACGCGGGTCGTGATGAACAACGCAGACGATACCGCCATGATATCGAAAGCATACCGGTCGAAAATCATCGTCGGCGCCGTGGTGCGCCAGTCGATCCGCATCGGCCGACTGTAGATCACACTGCCCGGCAAGGCTGGGTCAGACGGGGGTGCCGATCGGATCGACGGCGTGCCTGCACCTGGATCAGCCTGGCCAGCATCCGGACATCAGTAAAGGATCGCTCATGGCGAAGAGCCAGAAGAAGTCGAACAAAGAAGTCCGCAAGCCCAAGGCCGAGAAGGAGCCGAAGCCAAACGCCTCCAATCCGTCCGCCAAGGGCAAGCCGGTGGAGATGACCACCCTGAAGAGCTAGCGTCAGCGTTCGACGCCGCCTGCTTGCTCGATGCGCATCGGCATCGGGCCGCGGGCATCGTACGTTAACGGCCGGGGCGTTCGCGACGGATCATGTGCATCGGGTCGACGTTCAATGCGTGTGTCACCCGTCACCAGTTCCAGACCTCTTCACGACCGGCCCTGGCTGCCGCGGCGGGTGATCGTGACCCGGTCGGCGCGGGGCTTCGCCCATGGTCGCATGATCGTGGAACGGGCGGAGCGGCTGGGCATCGACGTTGTGGCGTTGCCGGGAGATCGGCTGTCGCTCAACGTGCCGGAGGATCCGCGACGGGCGTATGCCGAGGCGAAGGCAACGCTCGCCATTGTCGTCGCGCCGCCATCGAAGCGACGGCTCCAGCCGATCGCGCCCAGTGCCGACTGGCGGGTCGATCTGGCGGAGGGATGCCCCGCCCATTGCAGCTACTGCTATCTCGCGGGATCGCTGAAGGGGCCGCCGATCACCCGCGTCTACGCCAATCTGGACGAGATCCTCTCCTCCCTGCCCGCCTATCTCGGCCAGGGTACGATCACCTCCCGCAAGGCCGATCGCGCAGGCGAGGGCACAACGTTCGAGGCGTCCTGCTACACCGATCCGCTCGTACTGGAACCGCTGACGGGTTCGCTGTCCACAGCGATCGGCTGGTTCGGCCAGTGGGAAGCGGAGGCGCAGTTGCGCTTCACCAGCAAGTTCGCCGACGTCACTCCGCTATTGGACATCGCGCATCGCGGCCGTACGCGGATGCGCGCATCGCTCAATCCGCGTGCCTATGCCCGTTTCGAAGGCGGAACCGCGCCGGTATCCGCGCGATTGCATGCCATCCGACGAATGGCGGATGCCGGCTATCCGATCGGGCTGACGATCGCACCGATCATCGCAGCCGATGGCTGGCAAGACGCCTATGGTGCCCTGATCGACGATGTCGCGGCGGAACTGGCCGGTACGGAAGCGCTGGATCTGACGGTCGAACTCATCACCCATCGCTATACGACCAGGTCGAAGGCGGTACTCGACAGCTGGTATCCCGGGTCGGCGCTGGACATGAGCAGCCGAAACCGGGTCACGAAACGGACGAAGTTCGGGACGGAAAAGCAGGTCTACGATCCGGCAACGATGCGTGATCTGCGGACCTTTTTCGAACGACGGATCGCCGACGCCCTGCCCGGCGCGCGCATCCTGTACTGGACATGACCGTCTTCTTCACCGCCGACACGCATTTCGGCGATCACCGGACGATCAACATTCATGGCCGGCCGTTCGGCAGTGTCGCCGAGATGGACGCCATGCTGGTCGATCGCTGGAACTCGACAGTCGGGGTAGATGACGAGGTGTGGCACCTAGGCGACGTGGCCCGCCGGCCGCAGGACGTCGCCGGCCTGCTAGAGCAGTTGAACGGCACCAAGCACCTGATCCGCGGCAACAACGATCCGGACACGACGCTGACGGCGCCCGGCTGGTGCAGTGTCGGCGATTATGCGGAGATCGTGGCGGACGGCCATCGCCTCGTGCTCTGCCACTATCCATTCCGCAGCTGGAACGGACAGCATCGCAAGTCGCTGAACCTGCACGGGCACAGCCACGGCCGGCTGAAGCCCATGCTGCGCCAGTACGATGTCGGGGTCGACGTTCACGACTATGCCCCCGTCACGCTGGCCCGATTGCTTTCGGCCGTATCGAAGAAGGAAGATCGTGATGCCGGATGAGCGTTCTGGACGCGCAGTGCCGAGCGGCCGGCTGGCTCGCTTCGGCAGCTTCGGCAGACTGGCGGGCGGCGTCGCGGGAGGCATGGTCGCGGAAGGTGCCCGGCGCCTTGCCGCCGGCGAGCGACCGCGGATGGACGACCTGCTGCTCACGCCCGCGAACGCGAGCCGCGTGGCCGACCAGCTCGCCCATTTGCGCGGCGCGGCGATGAAATTGGGCCAGATGATCTCGATGGATGCGGGTGATATGCTGCCACCGGAATTGGCGCAGATCCTGGCCCGGCTGCGCGACAATGCGCATCACATGCCGCCGCAACAGCTCGACCGGGTACTCGCGAGCGAGTGGGGGCGCGATTGGCGCCGGCGCTTCCGCCACTTTCAGGCGCATCCTGTCGCGGCCGCCTCGATCGGCCAGGTACACCGTGCCGAGCTGCCGGATGGTCGTATACTGGCGATCAAGGTGCAATATCCGGGCGTCGCGGCCAGCATCGATGCCGATGTCGACAATGTCGCGACGTTGCTGCGCGTATCCGGCCTGCTGCCCCGCGAGCTGGAGATCGCGCCGCTGCTGGAGGAGGCCAAGCAGCAGTTGCATGAAGAAGCCGACTACGGGCGCGAACTGGCGATGCTGGAGCGATATCGCGCGCTGGTCGGCGACGATCCCGCCTATGTCGTTCCGACCGCCGAGCCATCGCTCAGCACGTCGCGCGTGCTGGCGATGGAGTTCATCGACGGAGAACGGATCGAGGCTCTGGAAACCCGGCCGCAGGCGGAGCGGGACCGGGCGGCCGGGTCGCTCGTGGCGCTGGTGCTGCGCGAGCTTTTCGCATGGGGTACGATGCAGACGGATCCCAACTTCGCCAACTATCGATGGCAGGCCGACGGGCAACGGCTTGTCCTGCTCGATTTCGGTGCGGCGAGGGTCATCCGGCCGACGACAAGGGCTGGCTATCACCGATTGCTGATGGCTGCGCTGGACGGCGATCATGCAGCCGTCCGCGATGCGGCGATCGGTGCCGGGTTCCTGGGTGCCGCCGCGGCGGAGCGCCATCGGGACGGCGTCGATCGGATGATCGAGGTGATCCTGGGCGAATTGAACCGGCCGGGCGCGTTCGACTTCGGCGACCGCGGGTTCGTGAGCGTGTTGCGAGAGGATGCACAGGCAATGGCGCAGGATCGCGATACCTGGCACCTGCCGCCGATCGACACGCTGTTCGCGCAGCGGAAGATCAGTGGTACCGCGCTGCTGTGCGCGCGGTTGAGGGCGCGGGTCGACGTGCGGACGATGATCGCTGCGTATCGCACGTTGCCGACGATTGCGGGTGCGAGTGACGACGCGGCTTGACCATCCGCGCCGCATCAGGTCTTTCCCCGCGGGTGCGCGGACGTGGCGGAACAGGTAGACGCTGCCGACTTAAAATCGGCTTCCATCGGAGTACGGGTTCGAGTCCCGTCGTCCGCACCATTGCCCTGCTGCTCGCCGGGGCAACGGCTGCGTGCGAGCGTCGGCCGGATTCCGGCCCGGTCATCGTCAGTGCGATCGTCGCGGCCGATGAGGTGGACGCCGATGGCGGCGTATCGCTGGACGAGCTGGCGGATCGCACGCCGCCCGCCGACCTGCCGGCGCGGCTGCTGGTCGATGCGATCGGGCAGGGGTTGGTCCGTTTCGACGCCGCTGGCCAGATCGAACCGGGACTGGCGGAGCGATGGACGGTGCTGGACGGTGGCGGCAGCTACATCTTCCGTCTGCGCGAGGCATATTGGCAGGACGGCGCGCGGGTGACCGCAGAACAGGTCGTACGCTTGCTGCGGCGGCGACTATCGCCGGGCGCGGACAATCCGCTGTCACCGTTCCTGACCGCGATCGACGAGATCGTGATCATGACGCCGCAGGTCATCGAGATCCGGCTGTCGCGGCCACGACCCGACCTGCTGAAGCTGTTCGCACAGCCCGAAATGACGCTGATCCGCCCTGCCCCGGCCTGGGGCAGCGGGCCGCAGAGGATCGCGTGGGCAGGGGCGAGCCCGCTGCTGCGCCCGGCCTTCGATCCCGGCCGCGCCGATCCGGACGACCAGCGCGAACTGAAGCCCGAGCAGGAGGTCCGCTTGATCGCCGAGCCGGCATCGCGTGCGATCGTGCGGTTCGCGACGCGGCGTTCGGACCATGTCGCAGGCGGGCAGTTCGCCGACTGGCCGATGCTCGCTGCGGCCGATCTGCCGCGGACGGCGGTTCGGGTCGATCCGGCGGTGGGGCTGTTCGGACTGGCGGTCGTGCGGCGGGAGGGCTTTCTGGCGGATGCCGCCAACCGTGCCGCAGTGTCGGAGGCGATCGACCGCGAAGGACTGACCGCCGCCGTGCTGCCGACCTGGGACAGTGCGGACCGGATCCTGCCCGACGTGCTGGATTCCGGCGCCCCGCCGCAGATACCCGACTGGTCGCTGCTGACGCTGGAGCAGCGGCGCGCGGCGGCACGGCGGCGGGTGGCGGCATGGCCCGAGCCGGTGCGGCTACGCATCGCCCTGCCGCGCGGACCCGGCGCGACGCTGTTGCACGGATCACTGGCCGCATCGCTGGCCGCGATCGGCATCGTACTGGAACGGGTGGGATCGGTAGACGAGGAGGCCGACCTTCGGCTGGTCGATGCGGTGGCGCCGTACGATAGCGCGCGCTGGTATCTGGCGACTGCCTGTGCCCCATGCGGCGAGGCGGCGGCGCAGGCGCTGGAAGCGGCACGGATCGCACCCGATCCGACCAGCCGGGGCGCAGCGATCGCCGCCGCCGACGCGGCGATGAACGCGGATGCGGGGTTCATTCCGCTCGCGCGGCCGCTGCGCTGGTCGCTGGTCGCGACGCGGCTGGCGGCGTGGCAGACCAATGCGCGGGCATGGCACCCGTTGAATCGGCTGCGCACCGACGCCAATTGAGCATCATGGCTCAACCGATGGCATCCCTCGACCGTCTGCCCGTCGACCGCGACCCCGCTGCGATCCGTCGACGGATCGAGATGATGGAGCGGTTGCTGGAACGCAGCTTCACCGTACCGGGGATCAATCGCCCTGTCGGCCTGGACTTCATCATCGGTCTGGTGCCGGTGGTCGGCGACCTGCTGGCGGCGGCGATGGGGAGCTGGATCGTGTGGGAGGCGCGCAATCTGGGCATGTCCAAATTCCAGCTGGCGCGGATGGCGGGCAATGTCGGGTTCGACGCGATGCTGGGGCTGGTGCCGTTCGTCGGCGATGCCGCCGACTTCTTCTTCCGGTCCAACACCCGCAACCTGCGGATCATCCGCAAGCATCTGGACAGGCATCATCCCGGCACGGTGACGCTGGAGGGCTGACCGCCCCTCAGCGCGGCCCGCGCCAGATGCGTAGCGGCGCGGTCGGCGCCAGTCCGCCCTGATGCGCGGGACAGCGACGGTAGCGGAAATCCTTGCCGAGGCAGATCCACACCTCGTCCAGCCATCCCTGACGATCGGCGGTGACACGCATCATCTGCGGTCCGAGCCCCGGATTGACGGCGGCGAGCGCGGACGCGAACGCACCCGCGGTGAGCGACCGACGCGACAATGCGTCCATGTCCGGGAAGCGCAGCCGGCGGTAGAGCGCGGTGGAGCGCGTGAAATAGCGCGCCGGCGTGTAGCCGGCCATGCAGGTGCCGTGCTTGGCCCATTCATGCTGCTGCAACTGCGCCGAGGGCGTCGCACACAGATGCGCGGCGATCACGCGGGCGGGAACGATCGCCGCGGGGCGGCAATATTGCGGCCATTCCTTGCCGACGCCATCGGGCCAGAGACCATGCAGGGTGAAGCCGAAGCGGTTGCCCTGCCCGCACTGGAAACGCGCGGTCGGCCGGTCCCCCGCCGTGCTGCGGCAGAATTGCGGCGACCAGCTGATCGCGAGCGTGTAGCTGCCGATCGGCACGACCCGGCGAGGCTGGTCTCGCGACGGCAGGTCGGGGCGGACCCGCGGCACATCGTTCCCGACCGCGCATTGCAACGCCTGGGCCTCGACCGCCGCGGGCGCGGCGAGCAGCGTGGCGATGGCCAACCGGAGGATCACGCGTCCTCCTCCCAATCGTCATGCTCGCGGGCGAACCAGGTGGCGGCGTTCGGGCGGAAGAGCAGGACCGCGCCCACCACGGTCAGAACGACCTGCACCGTGTTGACGACGCCCAGCAGGCCCAGCGCGACCTGCCCGGTCGAGATCTGCCAGAGCAGCGAACCCAGACCGAAGACGGTCAGCAGCACCAGCAGCACGCGGGCGACGCGACTGCCACGCCGGGTGGTGAAGAGGATCAGCAGCAGGAACGCGCCGACGATCAGGGCGGTGACCCCGGCGGCGAGGCCGGTGCCGTACACCTGCTGCAACGGCTGCCACGCCATCGCCGTGCCGACCACCACCAGCAGCGTGGAGAGCAGGTAGAGCCGTTCGGCATGGATCACGGATTTCGGGCGCACCCGCAGTTCCCCTCTTCTCGTTCGCGACAGGCATAGCGTCCGGATGCGCCAGTGCAATCCGGGCCAGTGCAATCCGGGCCGATGCGGTCAGGCGGCGGCGAAATCCAGACCGATGTCGACCGCCGGTGCCGACTGGGTCAGGCGACCGACGCTGACATAGGTGACGCCGGTCGCCGCGATGGCGGCGATCGTGTCGAGCCGGACGCCGCCGGACGCCTCGGTCGGCACGCGTCCGGCGACGATCGAGACCGCCTCCGCCAGCATCGGTGCGGCCATATTGTCGAGCAGCAGGTGGGTGGCGCCGGCGCCGATCGCGGGTTCGATCTGGTCGAGCCGGTCGACCTCGACGATGATCCGTCCGATCCCGGCTGCGACCGCCCGCTCGACCGCGGCGGCGACACCGCCGGCGACTGCGACGTGATTGTCCTTGATCATCGCCGCATCCCACAGCCCCATGCGGTGGTTCTGCGCACCACCCATCCGGGTCGCGTATTTCTCGAGCAGGCGAAGACCAGGGATGGTCTTGCGCGTGTCGAGCAGGATCGCGCCGCCGCCGGCCATCGCATCGACATAGGCGGCGGTCAGGGTCGCGACGCCGGAGAGATGCTGGACGGTGTTGAGCGCCGACCGTTCCGCGGTGAGCAGCGAGCGGGCGTTGCCGGCGAGGCGCAACAGCTCCGTACCCGCCGGCACGCGATCGCCGTCCGCCGCGCAGACCTCGATCGCGACATCGGGGTCGAGCGCGCGGAAGAACGCCTCCGCCAGCGGCAGGCCGGCGACGGCGATCGGCTCGCGCGCGGCCATCACGCCGGTGAACCGGGCGTCGGGCGGGATCACGGCGGCGGACGTGACGTCGCCGGTCGGGCCGAGATCCTCCGCCAGGGTGGCGTTGATGAACCCGTCCAGGTCGAAATCGGGCGGCAGGTTCATGGGCGGCACACTCGCGAATGTTGAGGAAGTTTCGGGTTGTGGAGGGTCAATGTTGAGACGGGCGCAAGGCGGGCGACGAGCGGGCCGACAGCAGGGTTGCGGAGGGGGAGCATGGGCGCTTCCTGCCCGAAAACCCCCGGGTAGGACAGGGCCGGCGGTGGGGGATGCGTCCCGATGTGGTCGCATGGATCGCGTTGCCGGGAGCAGGAATCGTGAGCGAGACGCCTCTGCCTCCCGCCGCCCTCGACTGCCTCCCGGCCTTCGCCGGGGGGCACTCCGGCCCGGATGTGGAAGGTTCCGAGCGCCGGTCAGGGCTCCAGCGTGATGGTCATCGCGATGTGCTTCGTTGCGCCGGGGGCGACCTGGAACACGCCGGGCTTGTCGCGGAACTCGCCGGTGAAGCCGGCGGGATCGGCGATGCCGTGCCACGGCTCGACGCAGACGAAGGATGCGCCGGGTTTGGTCCAGATGCCGAGCGCTGGCGTGTCGGGGAACCCGATGTGCAGCTGCGGACCGGTGGCGGCGCCATAGGTGGCGGCGTCGGACGCGATCGTGTCCCACACCAGCGCATCGTCGGCGAACAGTGCGTCCTTCAGGTGGAGCGTGCGGCCGTCCAGCGGGCTGGCCGCGGTCGACGGCGCGATCAGGCCGTCGGTGTCGATCTCGCGCAGGCGTGCCGGTTCGTCGCGGTCGAACACGATGCGGTGGTCGGCACGCGCCTGACCGAAGGGCAGCGGCCAGGCGAAGGCGGGGTGGAAGCCGAACTGCGCCAGCAGCGGCGTCGCGGCAGGATTGACGACGCGTGCCTCGATCGCGAGCGTCGCATCGTCGAGCGTGAACGCGATCTCGAGCCGGAACGCGAACGGATAGGCGGCGCGAGTGGCGGGCGTGTCGGTCAGCGCGAAGACCGCGCGATCCTCGCCCTGCTCGACCAGTTCGAAGCGCAGATCGCGGGCGAACCCGTGTTTGGGCATCGGATAGTCGGTGCCGTCGACGCGGATGACGCCGCCGTGGGTGATGCCGATCGCGGGGAACAGGATCGGCGCGTACCGGGGCCAGAAGGCAGGATCGGCGGCCGTCATCAGTTCCGCACCGGCCGCGTCGCGCAGGTGCGTGAGCTCGGCACCGAGCGGATTGATCGCCGCGGAGAGACGGTCGTTCTTCAGCCAGATCAGGTCGGTCATCGTGATCCTGTCGTCGTTGCTCCCCCCGGGGGAGTGGGAAAAGTCGGCGGCGATCATCCGCGCAGGGTGGCGCCCTGCTTCGCCGCGGCGGCCACCACCTTGTCCGCGGTCGCCTTCAACTCCGCCTCGGTGAAGCTCTTGTCGCCGGGCTGGAGGATCACCTCCACCGCGACCGACTTCTCGCCCTCCCGCTCGAACACGTCGAACACGCGCGCGGCGACGATGGCGGCCTTGTCCGCCCCGCGGATCGCGCGGATCAGCGCATCGGCCTGCAACGCCGGGGGCACGAGGAAGGCGAAATCGCGCCGCACCGCCTGGAGCGCAGGCGGCGTGTAGGGCGCGCGCATGAAGCCGGACGCTCCCCGCTTCGCCGGGAGGGCATCGAGGTACAGCTCCGCCGCCGCGACCGGACCGTCGAGATCGAACGCCTTCAGCAGCGAAGGGTGGAGCATGCCGAACCGGGCCAGCACCGTCTTCGGCCCCAGCCGCAGCGTGCCCGACTGGCCGGGGTGCCATGCCTCCCCCGCGTCCCCCATCACCTGAAGGTTGTCGACCGGCGCACCCGCGGCAGCGAGCAGGGCCAGCGCCTCCGCCTTGGCATCGAAGGCGTCGAACCCGGCGGCCTTGCCGTCGCGCCAGCCCCGGATGCGGCGATCGCCGGCGAGGACCAGTCCCAGCGTGGCGCGCTCGCCATCGTCGAGGTAGCGGCGCCCAACCTCGAACAGCCGGACGGTGCCGGCGCCGCGGCGCAGGTTGCGCCCGGTGGCTGACAGCAGCCCGGCGAGCAGCGAGGGACGCATGACCTTCAGATCCTCGCTGATCGGATTGGCAAGGGTGAAGGCGCCACCGCCGAAGGGGGCGGCCTCCGCCTCGGACACGAAGCTCCACGTCACCGCCTCGTCCAGTCCCCGGCCGGCGGCGGCGCGGCGGACGCGGCGCTCCAGCCGCTGCTCGGCGGTCGCGGTCGGGCGGGCGACACCGGGCACGCGCGGCAGCGGCACGGGCGCGACCTTGTCGATCCCCTCGATCCGGATCACCTCCTCGACGAGGTCGGCGGAGCCATCGATGTCGCGGCGCCAGCTGGGCACGCGGACCTTCCACGCCCCCTCGATCGTGGCGAACAGCGCGTCGCTGAACGCGTCGGCATGATCGACCGCGCCCATCGTGAAGCCGAGCGACAGCAGGATCCGCGCCTGGCGTTCCGGCGCCACCGACAGGCCGCCCAGCGTGCGGCACAGATCGGGATCGTAGGTGACGATCCGTTCCTCGACGGGCGGCCGACCGGCACGGGTGACGCCGCTGGCGGTGCCGCCGCACAGGGCGAGGATCAGGCGGGTGGCGATGGCGAGGCCGCTGTCGAGGAAGGCGGGATCGACCCCCCGCTCGAACCGCTGGCGTGCGTCGCTGGTCAGCGCCAGTGCCTGGCCGGTGCGGGCGATCCCCTCCGGATCGAAATACGCGCATTCGACGATGACGTCGGTGGTGGCGTCCGACACGCCCGAATGCTCGCCACCCATGATGCCGCCGATATCGTGGACCGCGACATCGTCGGCGATGACCGTCATGCCCTCCGCCAGGGTATAGGTCCTGCCGTTGAGCGCCAGCACCTGCTCGCCCGCCCGCGCCGGCCGTGCGACGAGGCCGCCGGACAGCCTGGCGCGATCATAGACGTGCAGCGGGCGGCCGAGGTCGATCATGACATAGTTGGTGATGTCGACGAGCGCGCCGAGCGGCTTCTGCCCGATCGCGGCGAGACGGCGGAGCATCCAGTCGGGCGCCTCGCCGTTGGTGACGCCGGTGACGGATTGCGCGTAGAAGGCGGGGCAGCCGGGAGTCTCGGTGCGGACGTCGGGGCCGGGGCCGGTTCCCGCCGCCTCCTCCACATCGTCATTACCGCGCAGGCGGGAACCCGGAGCCGTTGCCGTCGCGGTTCCATCGCTGCCCTCGCGCGTCTGGATCCCCGCCTGCGTGGGGATGATGTCGGCGGGATAGGCCATGGCGATCTGCTTCAGCGTGCCGAGCCCCGCCGCGGCGAGATCGCGGGCGATGCCGCGGACGCCCATGCAGTCCTGCCGGTTGGGGGTGATCGACACGTCGATGACCGGATCGGTCAGCCCGGCATAACCGGCATAGCTCTGGCCCACGGGCGCGTCGGCGGGCAGCTCGATGATGCCGTCATGTCCCTCGCCGATCTGAAGCTCGCGCGCGGAGCACATCATGCCGTTCGACTCGACGCCGCGAATGGCGGCGACCTTCAGCGTGATGTCGGCGCCGGGAACATAGGTGCCGGGTGCGCCGAACACCCCGACCAGCCCGGCGCGGGCATTGGGCGCGCCGCAGACGACCTGCATCGGGCCGTCACCGGCATCGACCGACAGGACCTGCAGCTTGTCCGCCTGCGGGTGGCGCTCGGCGGTCAGGATGCGGGCGACGCGGAACGGGGCGAGCGCCTGACCCGGATCGGTGACGCCCTCCACCTCCAGCCCGATGCGGGTCAGCCCCTCGACGATCGCCGACAGCGGCGCATCGGTGGCGAGATGCTGGTGGAGCCAGGACAGGGTGAACTTCATCGGATCATTCCACTATGCTCGTCATCCCGGCAAACGCCGGGACCCATGGACACGGGGGGAAGGCGTGTGACGGCCGGCCCGTGTCCCAATCATGCGCGCCCCTGTCCATGGCTCCCGGCGTTCGCCGGGATGACGGACGGGTGTGCGCGGGCATCAGGCGCTCAGGCGGCCACGCCGACGCCGCCCGACAGGGTCGGCACGTCGAGGCTGGCAAAGCCGTAATGCTTCAGCCAGCGGATATCGCCGTCGAAGAAGGCGCGCAGGTCGTCGATGCCGTATTTCAGCATCGCCAGCCGGTCGATCCCGCAGCCGAAGGCGAAGCCCTGCCACTCGGCGGGGTCGAGCCCGCAGGCGGCGATCACCTTCGGGTGGACCATGCCGCTGCCCAGCACCTCCATCCAGCCGCCGTCACGATCGTCGCCGGAGCCGCCGATCACGCGCTTGCCCTTAACCACGGTGTAGCCGACGTCGACCTCGGCCGAGGGTTCGGTGAAGGGGAAATAGCTGGGGCGCAGGCGCAGGACGATGTCGTCCCGCTCGAAGAACGCCTTCAGGAAGGTCTCCAGCGTCCATTTCAGGTGGCCCATGGTGATGCCGCGGTCGATCACCAGCCCCTCGACCTGATGGAACATCGGGGTGTGGGTGGCATCGCTGTCGGAGCGATAGGTGCGGCCGGGCGCGATGATGCGGATCGGCGGCGGCTGGTCCATCATCGTGCGGATCTGGACGGGCGAGGTGTGGGTGCGCAGCACGCGCTTCACGGTGCGCTCGTCCCCGCCCGGCTCGATCCCGGCGAGGTAGAAGGTGTCGTGCATCGCGCGTGCGGGGTGCGTCTCGGGGATGTTGAGCGCGCTGAAATTGTGCCAGTCGGTCTCGATCTCCGGCCCGGTGGCGACCGCGAAGCCCAGATCGGCGAAGATCTCGGCCAGCTCGTCCATCACCTGGCTGACGGGGTGGACGGTGCCGGCAGGTGCGGCATCGACCGGCAGCGTCATGTCCACCGTCTCGGAGGCGAGCCGGGCGTCGAGTGCCACCTGCTCCAGCGCCGCCTTGCGCGTGGCGATCGCAGCGGTCACCGCCTCGCGCAGGCCATTGATGCGGGGGCTCTTGGTCTGGCGTTCCTCAGGTGTCATCTTGCCGAGCGTCTTCAGCAGCTGGGTGATGCGGCCCTGCTTGCCGAGCGCGTCGACGCGAACGGCGTCGAGCGCGTCGAGGCCGGGTGCAGCCTCGACGGCGGCGAGCATGTGGTCGCGCATGTGGTTCAGGTCTTCGGTCACTTCGTCGCTCCCACGGCATCGGGCGTGATCCGGGGAAACCCCAAGCCGATCGCCAGATCGTCCCATCGTTCGTTGCGCGCTTCGATCAATTCGACCTTCCACGCCCGCCGCCACTCCTTCAGCCGCTTCTCCCGCAGGATGGCGGCTTCGATCGTGTCGTGCATCTCGTACCAGACAAGGTGGCGGACGCCGTACCGCCGCGTGAAGCCGGGGATCAAGCCCTCGCGGTGCTGCACCATGCGGGAGAGCAGGTTCGAGGTGACCCCGGTGTACAGTGTCCCATGCCGGCGGCTGGCGAGAAGGTAGACGCAGGGAAGGAAGTCGTCACGCATCGCCCTGCCCTTCTTCGTCATCCCGGCGCACGCCGGGACCCATGGTTGCGGTGAGGCGGCTGGTAGCACGCAGCAATGGCCTTCGCCGAGTCCATGGGTCCCGGCATGCGCCGGGATGACGATGGTGGTCGGGACCCCGGCCACCGCCAAAAACGAAACGGGGCGCCGGTGTTGCCACCGGCGCCCCGCATCCCTTACCCGGCAGGTCGCTTACGCGGCCTGGGGCAGTGCCGCCTTCGCCTGCGCGATGATGGCGCTGAACGCCGCTTCCTCGTGCATGGCGATGTCGGCCAGGACCTTCCGGTCCAGCTCGATCCCCGCCAGCTTGCAGCCGTGCATGAACTGCGAATAGGTCAGACCCTCGGCCCGGACGCCGGCGTTGATGCGCTGGATCCAGAGACCGCGGAACGTCCGCTTCTTAACCTTGCGGTCGCGATACGCATATTGCCCGGCCTTCTCGACGGCCTGACGGGCGATGCGGATGGTGTTTTTGCGGCGACCGTAATAACCCTTGGCGGCTTCAAGAATCTTCTTGTGCTTCGCCTTGGTGGTCACACCGCGCTTGACGCGTGCCATTTCCCGATCTCCTTACTTGAGGCCGTACGGCGCCCAGGCCTTCACCGCAGCGGTGTCGGCCTTCGCCAGCACCTTGGTGCCGCGATTCTGGCGGATGTACTTGCCGTTATGGCTGATCAGGCGGTGGCGCTTGCCGGCGACGCCGTGCTTCAACAGGCCGGTGGCGGTGAGCTTGAAGCGCTTCTTCACGCCGCTCTTCGTCTTGAGCTTGGGCATTTTGGTCCTTTCAAATGGGCGATACATCGGACAGCCGCGGCAGCCCTGATGGCCGGGCCGTCTTCACGCGCATCGCTCGGTGAAGCGGGGCCCTTAGCCGCCGAACTGCGGGAATGCAACCGATGCGGAACCGGAACGGGTCGCGATGCGTCGGGCGGCGATGGAGACGACCGTCGCCCCGCCCCCGTCCGTCGCCCCGCCCCCAGCCGACGCGCGGCGCCGCCGGCGGCGGCTCCGCAACGTCCTGATCGGCATCGTCGTCGCGATCTTCGCGATATGGCTGGTGCTGTTCGTCACCAAGGGCCGCTTCCTGAAGCACCCGTTCGAACGCATCGTCGGCAGCCTGACCAGCCGCACGGTAACGGTCGGCGGCGATTTCCAGCTTTATTTCGCGCCATTGAAGATCAAGTTCTATGCCGAGCGGATCGCCATCTCGAACCCTGGGTGGGCGACCCGCCCGCACCTGTTCACCGCCGACCGGATCGACAGCCGGATCGCGCCCCTGTCGCTGCTGTTCGGCAAGCGCCGCTTCTATTCGCTGGACCTGGCGAACGGCGCGGTCGACCTGGAGTGGGACCGGGCGCACACGACCAACAGCTGGACGTTCGGAGACAAGAAGGGCGGCAAGCCGCTGGCGTTTCCCCGCATCGACGTGGCGACGGTCAGCGGCACGACCGTCCGCTATCTCGATCCGCGGATGCGGCTGCTGGCCGATCTGAAGCTGGACGATATCCGCTCCACCGACGCGCGGATCGGCAAGGCCGTGGGGCTGACCGGCACCGGCCGCATCCGCGACACGCGCTTCACGCTGGTCGCACGGCTGCTGTCGCCCGACGCCACTGCGAACCGCGGCGAGAACAGGCTGGTGGCCCGGCTTCGCGCGGCGAACAACGTCATCGACGTGGCCGGCACCCTGCCCTCGATCGCCGATATCGAGGACGTGCCGCTGGCGGTGGCGGCACGCGGCCGCAACATGTCCGAACTGCTGGGCATCATCGGCGTGGCGATCCCGAATACCCGCACCTATCGCCTGCGCGCGCAGCTGGTGAAACAGGGCGAGGAATATCGCTTCACCCGCATCCGCGGCGTCGCGGGGCGGACCGACCTGGCCGGGCGGCTGACGATCCTGAACGGTGAGCGCATCCATCTCGACTCGGTGCTGGCGACCAGGAGCCTGGATATCATCGATGCCGCGCCATTCATCGGCTACAACCCCGATATCGTCGAGGCGAAGGGTGCGGTCGCCGCGGCTGCCGCGACCGGGGCGGCACCGCAGCGCCTGCTGCCCGATGCCACCTTCCCGGTGGAGACGATGCAGGCGTTCGACGCCGACCTGAAATGGACGGTCGGGGTCGTCCGGTCGAAGAACCTGCCGATATCGAACATCGACCTGACGCTGGACCTGGAGCGCGGCCGGCTGGCGCTGTCGCCGCTGACCTTCGCGATGGCGCGCGGCAATGTCGCCTCCGACGTGGTGTTCGACACGCGCGAGCGGCCGAGCGCCGTCAGTTACGACATCCGGCTGGCGCCGACGCCGATGGGGCGCCTGCTGGCCGGGTACGGCATCGCCGAGGCGGGGACCACGGGGACGATCAAGGGACGCATCCAGCTGGCCGGCCGCGGCGACACGATCCACGATTCGCTCGCCGCGTCGGGCGGGCGGATGGCGTTCGTGATGCCGAAGGGGACGCTGTGGACACGTAACGTCCAGCTCGCCGAACTCGATCTGGGCACGTTCGTGCAGAAGATGTTCGAGGGCAAGCTGGAGAAGCCGGTCGGCGTCAATTGCGGGCTGGTGGCCTTTACGGTGCGTGGCGGCATCGCGGCGGCGGACCCGATCCTGATCGACACGACCAAGAACGTGATCGTCGGTCGTGGCGGGTTCAGCTTCAAGAACGAGGCGATCGACCTGGCCTTCCGCGCCGACGGCAAGAAGTTCTCGCTGTTTTCCGGCCAGTCGCCGGTCGGGCTTGGCGGCTATTTCGCGAAGCCGTCGCTCGACGTCGTCTCGCCAGACCTGCTGAGCCGGGCAGGCGCGGGGCTGGGCCTGTCGCTGGTGGCGACGCCGCTGGCCGGGGTGCTGGCGTTCGTCGATGTCGGCGACGCCAAGTCGGCGGCGTGCGGCCCGGTGCTGTCAGGCGCCACCGCCAAGGCGCAACGAACCAGCAAGGGCGAGCCCCGTGACGATGTCGGCCGTGGCACCACCGCGACGAGCGAGGACGGCAAGGGCGGGACGAAGGGCCAGAAGAAGAAGTTCCTGGGGATCTTCTGATCGACCGTCAGCCGTTCCGGCCCGTATCGCCGGCGTTGCGCCCTCGTTCGAGGCCCAGCGTGTCTGGATCCCCGCCTGCGCGGGGATGACGGGGGGAGCCACGGGGAAGACGAGGGTTTGGGGGGACGAAGAAGAGTCTGCAGGATGACGAAGCGCTCAATGCGCGTGCGGCATTGCCCGGATCGCTTCCAGTACGTCGTCGGTCCGCGCCGGATCGCCGATCGCCAGCACGTGCCCCGCGCTCGACGCGGTCAGCGGATCGCCGTTCCAATCGCACATCCGGCCCCCCGCACCCTCGACCACCGGTACCAGCGCGGCGAAATCGTAGAGCTGCAAACCCGACTCGGCGACGATGTCGAGATGCCCCGACGCGAGCAGCCCGTAATTGTAGCAGTCGCCGCCATAGACCGGCCCCTGCCGCGCGTTGCCGCCCGACACCGCAGCGACCAGCCCCATGAAGTGCGGCACGTCGCCATCGTCGAACAGGTGCGGGCTGGTGGTGGCGATCGTCGCGCCGGCCAGTTCGGGGCACAGGCGGGTGTGAGTCGGAACGCCGTTGAAGGTGGTCGGCCGGCCGGTGACGCCGACCCATCGTTCGCGCTGGACCGGCTGGTCGATGATGCCGAGCACCGGCCAGCCATCCTCCACCAGCGCGATCAGCGTGCCGAAGATCGCCCGGCCGGCGGTGAAGCTGCGCGTACCGTCGATCGGGTCGAGCACCCACTGCCGGCCGGTCACGCCCTGCTTGATGCCATATTCCTCGCCGTGAATGCCGTCGCCGGATCGCTCCGCCTCGATCAGCCGCCGCATCGCCGCCTCCGCCTCGCGATCGGCGAGCGTGACGGGAGACCGGTCTGCCTTCATCTCCAGCCCATGCTCCTTGCGGAAATAGGGGCGGATCACCGCGCCGGCGGCGTCGGCGAGGACATGGGCGAGATCGATATCGGATTGAGAGACAGGCATTCTGCACGCCTATCGCGGCTGGCGCGGGCGCGCTACACCCAAGCCATTCCAGACCGGAACGAGGAACCGACCATGCGCCGTACCGCCCTGACCCTGATCGCCGCCCTCTCCTTATCGGCCCCGGCGATGGCCGCGCTTGCCCCCGGTGCCAAGGCGCCGACGTTTTCGACCCGCGGCGCCGTCGCCGGCAAGGTGGTGGCGGTCGACCTGGCCCGCCAGCTGAAGAAGGGGCCGGTGGTGCTGTACTTCTTCCCCGCAGCCTTCACCGGCGGCTGCAACGCCGAGGCGCACGCCTTTGCCGAGGCGATCCCGCAGTTCCAGGCGGCCGGCGCGACGGTGATCGGCATGTCGGCGGACGACGTGCCGACCCTGACCCGCTTCTCGGCGGAGAAGTGCGCGGGCAAGTTCGCGGTCGCCAGTGCGGGCCCGGCGGTCGTCAAGGGATATGACGTGGCACTCGGCAAGCATATCGCCGGCCGCGAAGTGACCAAGCGCACCAGCTACGTCATCGGGCAGGACGGTCGTGTCGCCTATGTCCATGACGACATGAATCCGGCGGAGCACGTGTCGGGCACGCTGGCGGCGGTGCAGAAGCTGCGGCGGGGCTGAGCAGACCAAGGCGCGACCTGCACACGGGTCGCGCCTCTGCGCACGAGCACCACGGGCGCAAGCAAACAAAATCTCACGGAAAAAGGCACCTTTCTCGCCTTCGAACCGGTATCGTATAAAATATTTGAGCATCATAATCGTATACTGTATGTCCTCTTTCTCGACAAAGGGGATGGAATTATGACGAAGCTGGCAAGCTTGCTGATGACCGCCGCCGGAGCGGCGCTCGCGATGGGCATGGCTCAACCGGTGGTCGCGCAGACCTCGCCCGATCCGGAACCGATCACGGAGGACGCCGCCATCGTGGTGACCGGATCGCGCATCCAGCAGCCGGGCGTCACCAGCAACAGCCCGATCACCGCCGTCGACGCCGCCGAGATCCGCCTGCAGGGCGCCACCAATGTCGAGAGCGTGCTGAACCGCCTGCCCCAGGTGACGCCGGACGCGAACGACAATGTCTCGAACGGCTCCGACGGCACGGCGCGGATCAACCTGCGCAATCTGGGATCCAACCGCAATCTGGTCCTGGTCAACGGGTTGCGGCTGCTGCCGGTGCAGGCGAACGACGTGAACTTCATCCCCTCCGCGCTGATCCGGCGCATCGACGTGGTGTCGGGCGGCGCATCGGCGGTCTATGGATCCGACGCGATCTCGGGCGTGGTCAACTTCATCCTGCGCGACGATCTGGACGGGGTCAGTGCCGACGTGCAGTACGGCTTTGCCAACCACCGCAACGACAATGATGCGCGGCGTGCGCTGATCCGGCGTACCGGTTTCCAGACCGCGCTGCCGTCGCCCGTGGACGGCCAGCGTTTCGACGCGAACTTCGCGGTCGGCAAGAACATCGGCGACGGCAAGGGCAACATCACCGCCTATTTCGGGTATCGCCGCGTCCAGCCGATCAATCAGGCGAACCGCGACGTATCCGCCTGCGCGCTCGACCCGAATGCGACGCGCACGGATTTCGTGTGCGGCGGATCGCCCAACAACGAGTTCGGCAATTTCCAGCCGCTCACCGGCCCCAACGCCAACACGTCCTACAACAACACCCGCGACGGCCAGAAGACCTGGGTGCCGTACGACAGCAGCTTCCTCTACAATTATGCGCCCCTGAACTTCTTCCAGCGCGACGACGAGCGGTACACCTTCGGCTCGTTCGCCAAGTACGAGATCGCACCGTTGGCGGAAGTCTATGGCAGCGCGATGTTCATGCGCGACCACACGTTCTCGCAGGTGGCGCCGTCGGCCTTGTTCCTAGGGCAGACGTACACGGTCAACTGCGACAATCCGCTGCTCGGGGCGCAGCAGGGTGCGTTGCTGTGCGGCAATGCGCTGGGGACCGCGGCGAACCAGGACCTGTTCATCGGATATCGCCCCGTGGCCGGCGGTGCGCTGCCGCGGCGCAACGACATCACGCTGAAGGATACGCGCGTCACCGGCGGCATCCGCGGCCAGATCGCCGAGGGCATCCGCTACGACGCCAGCGTCCTCTACGCGCAGGTGCTGCGCAACGAGACGTACCAGAACGACATCGATCCGGTGCGGGCGAACCGTGCGCTGCAGGTCGTCAACGTCAACGGCACGCCGACCTGTCGATCGGTCGTCAACGGCACCGATCCGGCCTGCGTCCCGATCGACGTGTTCCGTTACAACGGCATCAGCGACGCCGGCTTCGACTATATCTACGTCCCGACCAGAGTGTCGGGCAAGGACAAGATGACGACGCTGACCGGCACGATCAGCGGCGACCTGACCTCCTATGGCATCAAGCTGCCATGGGCGGAGCAGGGCATCGGGCTGGTCTTCGGCGTCGAGCATCGCCGCGAGAGCCTGGAGTTCAGGGCGGACGCCGTCGCGCAGGCGAAGGGCACCCGCGAGAGCGAGGGGCGCTTCAACGTCACCGAAGGCTTCACGGAAATCCGCGTGCCGATCGTGCAGGAGCGGCCGTTCTTCCACGAACTGACGCTGACCGGCGGCTACCGGTTCTCGAAATACTCGACGCAGGACGACGGAGTGTCGACCTACAAGGGCGAGATCTCGTGGGCCCCGGTTCGCGACCTGCGGCTGCGCGGCAGTTACAACCGGGCGATCCGGGCACCCAACGTCGCCGAACTGTTCGGACCGACGATCGTCGGCAACGTCGCCTCGCAGGATCCCTGTTCGGGCGCCCGGCCCAGCGCGACGCTGGAACAATGTGCCCGCACCGGCGTGACGGCGGCGCAATATGGCCGCATCATCGCCTGCCCGACCGACGTGTGCAGCGGCCAGTTCGGCGGCAACGTGGCGCTGAAGCCGGAAACCGCCGACACCTATACGGCGGGCGCCGTCATCGAGCCGCATTTCATCCCGCGGCTGACGCTGTCGGTGGATTACTTCAACATCAAGGTGAAGGACTATATCGCCGCGATCGACCCGTTCCAGACGATCAACCAGTGCTTCTCGGCCGGCGATCCGTTCTTCTGCGGGCTGTTCAAGCGCGATGGGCGGACCGGCACGATCTTCGGCACCGACGGCTATATCGTCGCGACGACGCAGAACACCGGATCGCTGCGGACGTCGGGCATCGATCTAGGCCTGAACTATTCGGTGAGGACCGGGATCGGCCGCTTCTCGACATCGGCGACGGGCACGTGGCTGGACGAGCTGGTGAACCAGCCGCTGCCCGGACTGGGGTCGTATGACTGCAAGGGGCTCTACGGCCCCGTCTGCGGCCAGCCGCAGCCGGGATGGCGGCACCAGGCCCGGTTGACCTGGACCGACCCGAGCGACTTCGCCTCGCTGTCGCTCAACTGGCGCTATATCGGATCGACCAGCCTGACCCGTAACACCGACGATCCCTCGCTGGAGCGGCCGGACGGCGAGGTCGCCTATGTCAACAATGCGCGGATCAAGGCGTACAACTATTTCGATCTGGCCGGTACGGCGCAGCTGTCGAAGGACGTGGTGCTGCGCGCCGGCGTCAACAACCTGTTCGATCGCGATCCCCCGGCGATCGCGCAGGGATTGCTGGCGGTGTTCGGCAACGGCAACACCTATCCCGGCGTGTACGATGTCGTCGGCCGGTACCTGTTCATCGGCGTGAACGCGCAGTTCTGATCCTGGAGACGAGCATGTCGATCGGCCGCCGCACCTTTCTGATGACCGGCGCCACGCTGCCGCTCGCCGCGCTCCCGGCCGCCGCACGGGCGGCGACGGCGGCGTTGCCGGCCAGGGCGAGGCCGCTGCCCCTGTCGGCCGTGCGACTGCGACCGTCGGACTTCGCCCATGCGGTCGAGGTGAATCGCGCCTATCTGTTGCGGCTGGAGCCGGATCGGCTGCTCCACAACTTCCGCCAGTTCGCCGGCCTCGGCCCCAAGGCGAAGGTATATGGCGGGTGGGAAAGCGACACGATCGCGGGCCACACGCTGGGCCACTACCTGTCCGGGCTGGCGCTGACCCATGCGCAGGTCGGCTGCGACGACTGCGCGCGCCGCGCAGCCTATATCATCGACGAGCTGGCGGCGTGCCAGGCGCGGAGCGGCGACGGCTACGTCGCCGGCTTCACCCGCAAGCGCAAGGACGGCACGGTCGTCGACGGCAAGGAGATCTTTCCGGAGATCATGCGCGGCAACATCCGCTCGGCCGGGTTCGACCTGAACGGGTGCTGGGTGCCGCTCTACAACTGGCACAAGCTGTATACCGGGCTGTTCGACGTCATCGACCATATCGGGCCGAACCCGAAGGCGATGGCGATCATGACCGGGCTGGGCGGGTATATCGACACCGTGTTCGCCGCGCTGAACGACGATCAGGTCCAGACCGTGCTGAACTGCGAGCATGGCGGCATCAACGAGAGCTTCGCCGAACTCCACGCCCGCACCGGCGATGCGCGCTGGCTGAAGCTGGCCGAGCGCATCTATCACCGGAAGGTGCTGGTGCCGCTGAGCGAGAAGCGCGACGAGCTGGCGAACATCCACGCCAACACGCAGGTGCCCAAGCTGATCGGGCTGGCCCGGCTGTACGAGATTACCGGCAACCCGGCGCACGGCACCGCCGCGCGCTTCTTCTGGGAGCAGGTGACGCGGCATCACAGCTACGTCATCGGCGGCAATGCCGACCGCGAGTATTTCACCGCGCCGGATACGATCGCGCAGCACATCACCGAGCAGACGTGCGAGCATTGCAACACGTACAACATGCTGAAGCTGACCCGGCAGCTGTATTCGTGGCAGCCGGACGGGGCGCTGTTCGACTTCTACGAGCGGGCGCACCTGAACCATGTCATGGCGCAGCAGGAGCCGGTGAACGGCGGCTTCACCTACATGACGCCGCTGATGACGGGGGCGAAGCGCGGCTATTCGGAGATGGACGGCGAGGAGTTCTGGTGCTGCGTCGGCACCGGGATGGAGAGCCACGCCAAGCATGGCGAGAGCATCTTCTGGGAAGGCGGCGACACGCTGATCGTCAACCTGTACATCCCGGCGGACGCGACCTGGGCGGCACGGGGCGCGAAGGTGGGACTGGCGACGGCGTGGCCGTTCGAGGGCGAGACGACGCTGACGTTCGATGAGCTGGCGAAACCGGGCACCTTCCCGGTGGCGCTGCGCGTGCCGGCCTATGCCAAGACCGCCGAGCTGTTCGTCAACGGCAAGCCGGTGACGGCGCCGCGTGCGGGCGGGTATGCGATCGTCGAGCGTCGCTGGAAGAAGGGCGATGCGCTGACCATCCGCCTGCCCCTCGACCTGCGGCTGGAGGCGACGCCGGGCGATGCGAAGACCGTCGCGGTGCTGCGCGGCCCGCTGGTGCTGGCCGGCGATCTGGGCCGGGCGGACGGCGAGTGGGACCGGCCCGACCCGGCGATGGTCGGCACCGACCTGATCGCGCAGTTCCGGCCCGTCGCGCCCGAGAAGGCGCAGTACGAGACCAACGGGCTGATCCGGCCCGGCGACCTGAGCTTCGTCCCCTTCTATCGCCAGCACGACCGGCGGAGCGCTGTGTATTTCAAGCGCTTCACCGATGCCGAGTGGCAGGTCGAGGAGGCGGCGTTCCTGAAGGAACAGGCCCGGCAAAAGGATCTGGCGGCCCGATCGGTCGACGTGATGCACCTGGGCGAGATGCAGCCGGAGCGCGATCACCAACTGACATCCGACATCTCCTACCCGGTATCGTACCGCGGAAGATCGGGACGCGATGCGCGGACCGGCGGGTTCTTCGAATTCACGATGGCGGTGAAGCCGGGGCCGCTGGTGCTGCAGGCGACCTATTGGGGCGACGAGCGCAAGCGCAGTTTCGACATCCTGATCGACAACCAGCGGGTCGCCACCCAGACGCTGGAAGCCGACCGGCCGGGGCAGTTCTTCGACGTCGAATATCCCGTGCCCGAGCCGCTGACCCGCGGCAAAAGCCGGGTGAAGGTGCGGGTGGTGCCGCATGACGGGAACAGCGCGGGGCCGGTGTTCGGCATGCGGCTGTTCACCGCCAAGCCGGCGACGACATCGGCGCCGACAGCGTGAGCGACGATGCCGTCCGCATGACGCTGGACGAGGTACGCGACTATGCGCGCACCACGCTGGGCCGGGTCGGGCTGTCGCCCGCCCATGTCACGGCGGTGGCCGAGACGATGGTCGCGGGCGAGCGCGACGGGTGCGGGTCGCACGGGCTGTATCGGCTGCTGGTCGCCGCCCACTCGGTCGCGAGCGGGGTGGTGGTGCCGGATGCGGTGCCGGTGCCGTCGCAGCCCAGGGCCGGGCTGGTGAGGGTCGACGGCGGCGGCGGCTTCGCGCAGCTGGCGTTCGAGACGGGCCGCCCGGCGCTGGTCGCGGCGGCGCGGGCGAACGGCATCGCCGCCATGGCGCTGAACAACGTCGTCCATTTCGCGGCGCTGTGGCCGGAGGTGGAGGCGCTGGTGGCCGACGGGCTGGTCGCGTTGGCCTTCACGCCCAGCCACGCGTGGGTGGCGCCGGCGGGCGGGACCGCGCCGTTGTTCGGGACCAACCCGATCGCGTTCGGCTGGCCGCGGCCGGGGGGCACGCCGTTCGTCTTCGATTTCGCCACATCGATGGTGGCGCGTGGCGAGATCGAGCTGCACCGCCGCGCCGGCAAGCCGGTGCCGACCGACTGGGGCCATGCGCCGGACGGCAGCGACACCGACGATGCGGCCACCGTGCTGGCGGGGGCGATGCGGACGTTCGGCGGGCACAAGGGATCGGCGCTGGCGACGATGGTCGAGCTGATCGCCGGGCCGCTGATCGGCGACCTGACCAGCGCGGAGTCGCTGGCGGCGGACAGGGGCCGCAAGGGGTCGCCGATCGGCGGCGAGCTGATCCTGGCGATCGATCCGGCGGGCTTTCTGGGCGCGGCCGCCGCGACGCATCTGGCGCGGGCCGAGGCGGTGTTCGCCGGGATCGAGGGACAGGGTGCGCGCCTGCCCGGATCGCGCCGCCACGCCGCGCGGGCCGTGAGCGAACGCGACGGCGTGATGATCCCGCGCCGGCTGATCGCCGACATCGATGCCGTGACGAAGGACCCTGCATGAAGCTTCTGCCCGCGCTGCTGCTGACCGCGCTCGCTCCCCTGCCCGCCACGGCGCACGCGCCCGCCACGGCCGATGCCCGCTTCGATGCTCTGGCCGAGGCCGAGTACAAGTGGCGCGGGACGCTGTCCGCCGGGGACGAGGACACGCCCAAGGACGAACAGCGCGGGCTGCCCGACGTCGGCCCGGCGATGCAGGCGGCGAAGACGAAGCGCTGGACGGAGACGCTGGCGGCGCTGGACGCGATCAGGCCGGACAGCCTGTCGCCGACGGCGCGGGACAACTACACGGTCTATCGCGGGCAGGTCGAGGCAATGCTCGCCGAGCAGCGGTACCGCGATTACGAGAAGCCGCTGAACGCCGATTCCAGCTTCTGGATCGACCTTGGCTATGCGTCGCGGGCGACGTACCGGACCGAGGCCGAGTATCGCGGCTATCTTAAGACGCTGGGCGATATCCCCCGCTATTTCGACCAGAATATCGCCAATATGCGCGCCGGGCTGAAGCGGGGGTTCACGCCGCCGCAGATCACGCTGCAGGGCCGCGATATCGGGGTGGCCGAGGTGGTGAAGGCGGGCGGCACCGAAGCCTCGCCCTTCTACGCGCCGTTCAGGGAGATGCCGGCGACGATCCCGGCGGCGCGGCAGGCCGCGCTGCAGGCGGAGGCGCTGAAGGCGATCGCGGGATCGGTGGTGCCGGCGCATGCCACGCTGCTCGCCTTCCTGCGCGACGAGTATATCCCCGGCGCGCGGCGGACGCTGGCGGCATACGGCCTGCCCGACGGCCGCGCCTATTACGCGTCGAAGATCAGCGAGTATGTGACGCGCGACCTGACCGCCGAGCAGATCCACGCGATCGGGCTGGCCGAGGTGGCCAAGATCCGGGCGCGGATGGGCGAGGTGATGCGGCAGGTGAAGTGGCAGCGGGACCTGCCGGCCTTCCTGAACTTCCTGCGGACCGATCCGCAATTCTACGTCAAGACCCCGCAGGCGCTGCTCGACCGGGCGGCGTGGACGGCCAAGGAGTTCGACGGGAAGGCCGCGCGCTGGTTCGGGCGGCTGCCGCGGGCGCGGTTCGCGATCGAGCCGGTGCCGGCGGACCTGGCGCCCTTCTACACCGGCGGGCGGGGCGGGCCGGGCATCTATCTGGTCAATACCTGGAACCTGCCGGCGCGGCCGCTCTATTCGCTGCCGGCGCTGACCCTGCACGAGAGCGCGCCGGGGCATGCGTGGCAGATGCCGTTCGCGATGGAGCTGGAGGGGCTGCCCGACTATCGGCGCAACACGTACATCTCCGCCTATGGAGAAGGATGGGCGCTGTACTGCGAGGCGCTGGGCGAGGACATGGGCCTGTATCACACGCCCTACGAGGTGTTCGGCATGCTGAGCTACCAGATGTGGCGCGCGGCGCGGCTGGTGGTGGATACCGGCATCCATGCCAAGGGCTGGACGCGGGAGCAGGCGCAAGGCTTCCTGCGCGACAATACCGCGCTGTCGAACCACGAGATCACCACCGAGGTCGACCGCTACATCGCCTGGCCGGGTCAGGCGCTGAGCTATTACATGGGCGAGCTGACCTTTCTGGCGGGACGCGCCAGGGCGGAGAAGGCGCTGGGCGACAGGTTCGACATCCGCGCCTTTCACGATGCGATGCTGTCGCTGGGTTCGGTGCCGCTGCCGATGATCGACGCGCGGGTCGACCAATTCGTCGCCGAGGGCGGCAAAGGGCCTTACCCGTTGAAATAGAACGGTTCGTTGGAGACGACGGATCGGAAGGTAAGGCTAAGGTAAGGCGTAGATCGTGTTTTCGCGGGCGGTGCACCGGCGGCGGACGGCGACGCGGGCGGACGGCCCCGCCGCGGTGATACGGGTTCGGGGCGGTGTAGGACAGGGTGCGCGTGCGGGGTCATTCCCGCGACGGCGGGATCCCAGTCGCGCAGGTTCGGGCAAGCGGCGCTGACGTCAGCGGTTCTGGATTCCCGCCTTCGCGGGAATGACGGGGCGGGGGTAGGCGGACCGGCGCTATCCGAAGGGGCGGTCGATCGACGGTTGCGGCTCGGTGAACCAGGCGGCGCCGGTGTCGGTGACGTGGAAATGATCCTCCAGCCGGATACCGAAGCGGTCGGGGACGACGATCATCGGTTCGTTGGAGAAGCACATGCCGGGCGCCATCGGCGTGGTGTCGCCGCGCACCAGATTGGCGGGTTCGTGGATCGACAGGCCGATGCCGTGGCCGGTTCGGTGCGGCAGGCCGGGGAGGCGATAGTCGGGGCCGAGGCCGGCCTGCTCCAGCACGACGCGGGCGGCGGCGTCCACCGCCTGACACGGCACCCCGGGCGCGGCGGCGGCGAAGGCGGCGGCCTGCGCCGCGTGCTCGACGTCCCAGATGTCGCGAACCTCCTGCGCGACGGTGCCGAAGGCATAGGTGCGGGTGATGTCGGAATGATAGCCGTGGACGCGGCAGCCGGTATCGATCAGCACCAGCTCGTCGTCGGCCAGCTGCTGGTCGCCGGGCAGGTCGTGCGGAAAGGCGGTCGCGCGACCGAACTGGACCGCGCAGAAGAACGAGCCGCCGCCGCCGATCGCATGGTGGGCGGCATCGATGAAGCGGATCACCTCGCTGGCGGCGATGCCGGGGCGCAGGATGGCGGCGGCGCGGCGCTGGACCTCCAGCGTCATCGTCTTGGCCTCCTGAAGGCAGGCCAGTTCCGCGGCCGACTTGACCATGCGGCAGCCGTCGATCACGGGCGCGCCATCGACCGGCACGGCACCGGTGCGGCGCAGCTTCTCCGTCCAGGCGAAGGGCATCAGCGGGTCGACGGCGATCGGCCCCCTGCCCGCCGCGGCATCGGCGACGAGGGCGACGGGATCCTCGTCCTCCTCCCACAGGCGCAGGTCGGCGGGGATCATCAGGTCCGCCTCCAGCGAGCCACGCTCGAACCGGGGACAGATCATGACCGGCGTGCCGGCGACCGGCAGCAGCAGCGCGACCATCCGCTCGGTCGCGCCCCAGGGCACCCCGGTGAAATAGCGCAGCGAGGCGCCGGTGTGGACGAGGAGCGCGGCGGCGCCCGCCGCGTCGGTCAGCGCGCGGGCGCGATCGAGCCGGGCGGCGTACTCGGCCGCGGCGATCGCCGGGACGCGTACGGCGGGGGGTGCGATGGCGGCGAGCTGGGCAGCGGCGTCGGACGTGCCGATGGTCATGCGGATATCCTTCCAAAACGATCGACGGCGAACGGCGTCAGGTCGACGGCCGGCGCGGTGCCGGCGATCAGGTCGGCGACGAGTTCGCCCGTCACCGGTGCCAGCGTCAATCCCAGATGCTGGTGGCCGAAGGCGTAGAACAGGTTGCCGGCGCGGGTCGAGCGGCCGATCGCCGGCAGGTAATCGGGCAGGGTCGGCCGCGCGCCCATCCAGCGGCGGAACGGGCCGGCGACCGGCAGGCCGAGTTCGGCGACGTGCCGCTCCAGCCGGTCCCACTTGCGCGGATCGGGGGCGGCATCGGGGCGGCCGAGTTCGACGAAGCCTGCCACCTGGACGCTGTCGGCATAGCGGGTGACGATGATCGAGCGATCCTCGAACACCACCGGCGGCAGATCAGCCGGCCAGCGATCGGCGGTGCCGCGGATGTGATAGCCGCGCTCCGCGATCAGCGGCACGCGATGGCCGGCGGCGGCCATCAGCGGCTTCGCACCGATGCCCGCGGCGATCACGACCCGGTCGGCGGCGAGCCCACGCACCGCGATGCGGGCGCCGTCGCGCGCGAGCACCGCCCGCTCGCGGACGAAGCCGACGCCGGCGTCAACCAGCGCCGCCTCCATCGCGACCGCGAGCCGGTCGAGATCGGCGACCTGGCCGCTGCCGGCGAAGCGGATCGCGGCGGCGACATGCGGCGACAGCGCGCGCAGCGCGGCGAGGTCGGCGGCGCTGGCATCGTTGAAGCGGGCGGTGCCGGTGTCGGCCGCCCGCCACGCGGCCCGGCCGGCGCGGGCGCGCGCCTCGTCCGGCCAGGCGACGAGGTGGCCGTCCTCACGCAACAGGCCGGGGGCATCGAGCGTCGCCGCCAGCCGCCGCCACGCCGGCATCGCGCGTTCGAGCAGGGCGCCGAGCGCCGCCGAGCCGGCGGCGAACCGCGCCGGCGTCGATGCGGCGAGCAAGCGGGCGGCGAAGGGCAGCCACGCCGATGCCTGGCCGAGCGGCAGATCGAGCGGACCGCCCCGCGCGAACAGGCGACGCGGCACGCTGCGCACCATGGCCGGCGACGCGAGCGGCGCGACCTGCTCGGTTGCCAAGTGACCGGCATTGCCCCACGATGCCGCCGACCGATCGAGCATCGGATCGACGATCACGACCCGTTCCCCGCGGCGGGCGAGAGACAGGGCGACGGCGCGCCCGACCATGCCGGCGCCGACCACCGCGACCGTCAATGCCCGGATCCCTGCACGTCAAATTCCTCCTTGATCACTGCGCCGCAATATCGTATACCGTATTCATAAACAAGCATCAGGAACCGGTAATGACGATCGATTGGCAGGGTGTCTTCCCCGCAGTGACCACGCAGATCCGCGAAGATCTGACGATCGATCTGGCCGACACCCAGCGCGTGGTCGACGACCTGATCCGCGACGGGGTGACGGGGCTGATCGCGCTGGGCACGGTGGGCGAGAACAACTCGCTGACCTTCGACGAGAAGGTAGCGGTGCTGACCGCGATCGTCGAGGTGACGGACGGCCGCGTTCCCGTCGTCACCGGCGTGTCGGAATATGATACGCGGCGCGCCGTCACCTATGCGCAGGCGGCGGAGAAGGCGGGGGCGGACGGCCTGATGCTTCTGCCGCCGATGGTGTATGTGCCGAAAGCGAAGGAACTGGCGGCGCATTTCCGCGGCGTGGCCGAGCGGACCGGCCTGCCGATCATGCTGTACAACAATCCGCCGGCGTACCGTACGCTGATCGACAACGAGGTGCTGGCGCTGGTCGCCGACGTAGCCAACATCGTCGCGATCAAGGAATCCGCCCCCGACACCCGCCGTTTCACCGACGTGAAGACCGCGTTCGGCGATCGGTACGTACTGTTCGCCGGGCTGGACGACGTGGCGCTGGAGGGGCTGTACCTGGGCGCGCAGGGCTGGGTTTCCGGGCTGACCAACGCGTTCCCCAAGGAGTCGGTCGAGCTGGTGAACGCGTTCCAGCGGGGCGACCATGCCAAGGCGATGGAGATCTATCGCTGGTTCATGCCGCTCCTCCACCTGGATGCCGAGCACGACCTGGTCCAGTCGATCAAGCTGGCCGAGCAGGTGATGGGCCGCGGGTCGGAGCGGGTACTGCCGCCGCGCTATCCGCTGGAGGGCGCGCGCCGGGCCGAGGTGATCGCGATGGTCGAGAAGGCGGCGGCGACGCGGCCCACCCTGACCATCGCCAAAGCCGCCTGATCCGGCCGGACGATGCGCCACACCTTCTTCTGCATCGACGGGCATACGGCGGGCAATCCGGTCCGGCTGGTCGCGGGCGGCGCGCCCCTGCTGAAGGGGGCGTCGATGTCGGAGCGGCGGCAGGATTTCCTGCAGCGGTTCGACTGGATCCGCACCGGGCTGTGCTTCGAGCCGCGCGGCCATGCGATGATGTCGGGCGGGTTCCTGTACCCGCCGACGCTGCCCGATACCGATATCGGCATCCTGTTCATCGAGACCAGCGGCTGCCTGCCGATGTGCGGGCACGGCACGATCGGGATGATCACCTTCGGGCTGGAACACGGGCTGATCCAGCCGGCGACGCCGGGGCGGCTGAAGGTGGAGGTGCCCGCCGGCGTCATCGACATCGCCTATGAGACCGAGGGCGAGCGGGTGAGCGCGGTCAGGATCACCAACGTCCCCGCCTATGTCGCGGCCAAGGGCGTGGCGATCGAGGTCGAGGGGCTGGGGCCGCTGATCGTCGACGTCGCCTATGGCGGCAACTACTACGCGATCGTCGAGCCGCAGGGCGGCTATACCGGGCTGGACGCCATGGGCGCAGAACGGCTGGTCGAGATGGGCCGCCGGGTGCGCACGGCGATGCAGGCGGCGATCGAGCCGGTCCACCCGCTCGACCCGACGATCCGCGGGGTCAGCCACGTCCTGTGGGCCGACCGGCCGCGGGGAGAAGGTGCCGACGGGCGTAACGCCGTCTTCTATGGCGAGGGCGCGATCGACCGGAGCCCGTGCGGCACCGGCACCTCTGCCCGGCTGGCCCATCTGGCCGATCGCGGCACGCTGGAACCCGGCGACCGGTTCGTCCACGAGAGCTATATCGGCAGCCGCTTCATCGGCCGGGTCGAGGCGGCGATCGAGCTGGGCGGGGTGCCGGCGATCGTGCCGTCGATCGAGGGGTCGGCGATCGCGACCGGGTTCAACACGATATGGATTGATCGCGCCGACCCGTTCTGGAAAGGTTTCGCCGTCCAATGACGGCGCGGCCCCGCTCCGTCGCCGCGGAGAACCCCCTGCCCGTGCCAGCGCCCCGCAAACCCGTCGCCGTCCGTCCCGTGCCCCAGAACATCGTCGTGCGCACCCTGTCCGACCAGGTGTTCGAGATCGTCCGCGAGCGGATCGTGACGGGCAGCCTGCCCGACGACGCGCCGATCCGCCAGGACGCGCTCGCCAACGAACTGGGCGTCAGCAAGATTCCGCTGCGCGAGGCGCTGGGCCGGCTGGAGCAGGAGGGGCTGCTGGTCAGCCAGGCGAACCGCGGCTATTCGGTGCGCCCGATGTCGGCGGACCAGGCCGACGAGATCTATGCGCTGCGCCTGTCGATCGAGCCGGTCGCCGCCGCCCGCGCCGCGATGCACGCCACCGAACAGGACCGGGCAGAGGCGATCGCCGCGTTCCACGCGCTGGACGAGGCGGCGCACAGCAACCTGGCCGAGGTCGCCGTGCGCAACCGCGATTTCCACGTCGCGCTGGTCCGCCCCGGCGGGCGGCGGCTGACCACGCAGCTGGTCGAGCGGCTGTCGATCCTGGCCGAACGCTATGTCATCACGCATCTGGAGCCGGCCGGGCGCGACGCGCGCGCGCATCTGGAGCATCGCCACCTGATCGACGCCTGGATGGCGCGGGACGTGGCGGTGCTGCAGACGCTGCTTCACCAGCATATCGAAGCCACGCTGTGGGACCTGCGCGCGCAGTTCGCGGCGGGAGACAGCTGATCCGACCGCACGGACGATGCGGCGGATCGAGCAACACAAGAGGGGGATTGCCATGTCGTTCATCGGACCGCGCAAGGCGCTGGGCGCGCAGGCGCCGGCGGGACAGGCCCTCGCCAAGACGCTGGGCTGGCCGCACCTGATCGCGCTGGGCGTCGGCGCGATCGTCGGCACGGGCATCTACACGCTGACCGGCGTGGGTGCCGAGCGCGCCGGGCCGGCGGTGATCCTGGCCTTCGCGATCGCCGGTGCGGTGTGTGCGTGCGCCGCGCTCGCCTATGCCGAGCTGGCGACGATGATCCCGGCGGCGGGCAGCGCCTATACCTTCAGCTACACCGCGCTGGGCGAGACGATCGCGTGGGTGGTGGGATGGAGCCTGATCCTGGAATATTCGCTGGCCTGCTCGACCGTCGCGGTCGGCTGGTCGGGCTATCTGGTCGGCTGGATCCAGGCGATCGGCGTCACCCTGCCCCCCGCACTGCTGGTTGGGCCGCATGCCGGCGGCATCATCAACCTGCCGGCGGTGCTGGTCGCGCTGGCGGTGATGGGGATGCTGGTGGCGGGCACGCGCGAGAGCGCGACGCTGAACATCGTGCTGGTCGTCATCAAGCTGGTCGCGTTGACCGTGTTCGTCGCCTTCGCGTTGCCGGCGTTCGACGCGCAGAACCTGCACCCGTTCATGCCGTACGGCTTCGGCAGCACCGAGGTGGAGGGAACCAAGCGCGGGGTGATGGCGGCGGCCGCGATCGTCTTCTTCGCCTTTTACGGCTTCGATGCGGTGGCGACCTCCGCGGAAGAGGCGAAGAACCCGGGCCGCGACCTGACGATCGGCATCGTCGGATCGATGCTGGTATGCACCGCCATCTACATGGCGGTCGCGGTGGCGGCGATCGGCGCGATCCCGTTCCTGCAGCTGGCGGATTCGCCCGAGCCGCTGGCGCTGGTGCTGCGCACGCTGAACCAGCCGGCCGCCGCGCACCTGATCGCGCTGGCGGCGGTGGTCGCCCTCCCCTCCGTCATCCTGGTGATGATGTACGGGCAGAGCCGCATCTTCTTCGTCATGGCGCGCGACGGACTGCTGCCGCAGCAGCTGGCCACGGTCAGCAAGCGGAGCGGCGCACCGACGCGGATCACGGTGCTGACCGGGCTGTCGATCGCCGCGGTGGCCGGCTTTTTCCGGCTGGACGAGATCGCCGAGCTGGCCAATGCCGGCACGCTGGTCGCCTTCATCGCGGTGGGCGCGTGCCTGATGGTACTGCGCCGCCGCGCGCCGGACGCGCCGCGCCTGTTCCGCTGCCCGGCGCCGTACCTGGTCGGCACGCTGGCGATCCTGGGGTGCCTGTACCTGCTCTACAGCCTGCCGCTGGCGACGCTGGTCCGCTTCCTGATCTGGAACGCGATCGGGCTGGTCGCCTATATGGCCTATGGCCGCCGCGCCAGCTTCGCGCGCCGGGGACTGGCGGAAGAGCCGCAATAGGTACTGGCGCACCGCCCGCCGCTTTGCTAACCGATCGCCGTCCGCACCCGTAGCTCAGCTGGATAGAGCGCTGCCCTCCGAAGGCAGAGGCCACAGGTTCGAATCCTGTCGGGTGCGCCAGCTTCCTCGGTGATTTGCATTGAGCGACGGTCTGCCTTGTCCGTCGTTCCCCGGCGCGTGCTACGCTGCGGTCATCGCCGTCGATGGATCAGCGAGCCGGAGCGCCCTTGTTGCCGGCGTAGATGGCGTTGCGCGACGCGGTGCGGTTACTGTTGTCGCCGGGCCCGGGATTGAGCGAGCGGAAGTCGCCGCCGGTGCGAAAGCCGGCGTTCCGGTCGCGGTCGTGGATCGTCCATTCGGCGACCGACTTGCAGACGCTGCGGCCGATACGGGCACCGTTGGGCGAGCCGGCGCGACGGCATTCCTGCTTCGCCGATGGCGACGGGCGGGCCGGTTCGGCATGAGGAGCGGCGGCGGCGGTGGCGACCAGTATGGCAAAGAGCATCGACATGGTTCGTTCTCCCACATCGTCAACGCCGCGCCGAATTCCGCGTTCCCGCTTGCCCCCGGAAGCACCGGCCATCCAGCCGATTTCGCCGGTGCGACGCGATCCGGGGAACCGAGGCGGGATAGCCGATCCGAGGATGCGGATGCCGGCACGACTCGCCCGGGACCTCCGTCGGCCGACGGCCTGCCAAGGCACTTGCCTGACGCCTGCCGGGGCACCTATGCGACCGGGCAACGGTGTTCGTCGGGCGCACCTTCATCGCGCGACAGGACCGGTTCACATCCGGGCGCGCAGGGCATGACCGTCATGGCCGACCATTCCCCGATCACGCGACGCGGTTTCCTGCACGGGGCCGGGATGGGCGCCGCTGCTGCCGTGGTGCCGTGGCTGCCGGGCTGGGCGCAGTCGGTATCCGCCGGCATCCTTCCCATCCTGCCGACGGTCGACGGCGACCGGATCGCGCTGACCGTGGCGCACCGGATGATGACGATCGACGGCCGCGCGAGCCATGCGATCGGCATCAACGGCACCACGCCCGCCCCGCTGGTCCGCCTGCGCGAGGGACGGACGGTGCAGCTGGCGATCACCAACGCGCTGGACGAGGAAACCTCGATCCACTGGCACGGTCTGCTGGTGCCGTTCCAGATGGACGGCGTGCCGGGGATCAGCTTTCCGGGGATTCCGGCACGATCGACCTTCACCTATGAATTCCCGGTGATCCAGTCGGGCACCTACTGGTACCACAGCCATTCCGGCCTGCAGGAGCAGCTGGGGCATTACGGGCCGATCGTGATCGATCCGGCGGGCGAAGACCCGATCGCATCGGACCGCGAGCACGTGATCGTGCTGTCCGATCACAGCCCGCTGCACCCGCACGCGATCTTTCGCCGGCTGAAGCTGCAGGGCGGATACTTCAACTACCAGCGCCAGACGCTGGCCGGGCTGCTGGCGGGCAAGGACCAGCCGCTGGCCGAACGGGTCGAGTGGGGCGGGATGCGGATGGATCCGGCCGACGTGTCGGACGTGACCGGCAGCACCTATACCTATCTGGTCAACGGCCATGGCCCGGCGGACAACTGGACCGGGCTGTTCCGGCCGGGCGAGCGGGTGCGGCTGCGCATCGTCAACGCATCGGCGATGACGATCTTCAACGTGCGGATACCCGGCCTGAAACTGACGATGGTGCAGGCGGACGGGCAGAACCTGCGCCCGGTGACGGTGGACGAGTTCCAGATCGCGACCGCCGAGACCTATGACGTGATCGTCGAGCCGGCGGAGGACATCGCCTATACGCTGGTCGCCGAGGCGTGGGACCGGTCGGGCATGGCGTGCGCGACGCTGGCGCCGCGCGCGGGCATGACGGCGGCGGTGCCCGTGTTGCGGCCGCGACCGATCGCAACGATGAAGGACATGGGCATGGGCGACATGGCCGGGATGGGCCATGGCGGGATGGAGCATGCCGCGCCCGCCGCCGCCTGCGCGCCGGAGCATGCGGCGATGGGCCACTGCACGCCGGCTACGGCGCCTGCCGCAACGCAGGCATCGGGGGCTGAAGCGCCGGCAACGGGCAGGATGGACCACGCCATGCGCGATTTCGCGAACGCGCCGGGCCTGCCGCGGACACCGACGGTGCAGACGGTGGCGCCGATGCCGATGGATCGCACGGGAGAGCCGCCGCAGGGGCTGTCCGATACCGGCCACCGCGTGCTGGTGTACCGCGACCTGGTCGCACTGGACCGCAACCCGGACGTGCGCGCGCCGTCACGGCAGATGCGCATCCACCTGACCGGCAACATGGAACGCTATATGTGGGCGTTCGACGGGGTGAAGCTGAACGAGGTGAAGGCGCCGATCCCGTTCCGCCAGGGCGAGCGGGTGCGGATTACGCTGGTCAACGATACGATGATGGCGCACCCGATCCACCTGCACGGGCACTTCTTCGAACTGGTGACCGGGCATGGCGACCACAGCCCGCGCAAGCACACGATCAACGTCGCGCCCGGCGGCACGGTGACGTTCGACCTGACCGCGGACGCACCGGGCGACTGGGCGTTCCACTGCCACCTGCTGTATCACATGCATGCCGGGATGATGCAGGTGGTGACGGTACGCCCCGATGCCGCTCGGCAGGGCGGGGAGCGACCGGCATGAGCGCGGTGTGGCTCGCCCTGTTGCTGGCAGGCGGTCAGGCGCACGACATGGGGTCGATGCCGGGCATGGCGATGCCGGCGAGCAAGCCGGTACGGTCGCGACCGGCGAAGCGGCGTAGCGCAGCGAAGAAGCCACCGGCCGACCGACCGGCCGCAATGCCCGGCATGACGATGGAGCCTGCCCCGGCGGAGGGCTGCACGCCCGAACATGCCGCGATGGGGCATTGCCCGCTTCCCGAAGCCGGGCCCGACGTGGTGGCGACCGCCGCGCCGGCGGGCACCGACCAGCCGGCCGGCGATGCCCCCGCCCCTGCCCCGCCGGCGGAGCGCGCGGCCGATGCGCTGTACGGTGCGGCGGTGATGGCGCCCGCCGACCGGCAGATGCGCCGCGAGCATGGCGGCATGCGGTTCAACCAGGTGTTCTTCAATCTGGCCGAGGCGCAGGTGCGCGGCGGGCGCGACGGCTATCGCTGGGACGGCGAGGGCTGGTTCGGCGGGGACATCCACCGTGCCGTCGTCAGGACGGAGGGGGAGGGCAGTGGCCGGGTGGAGACGGCGGAGGTGCAGGCGCTATACTCCCGCGCGCTCGATCCGTACTGGAACATCCAGGCCGGCGTGCGCCAGGATCTGGGCAGCGCGGCGAAGCGGCGGTACGCGGTGGTCGGGATCGAGGGGCTCGCACCCTATTGGTTCGACGTCGAGGGATCGATATTCCTGTCCGACCATGGCGACGTGCTGGCGCGGGCAGAGGCGTGGTACGATCAGCGCATCACCCAGCGGCTGATCCTGCAACCGCGTGTCGAACTGAACCTGGCGGCGCAGGACGTGCCGGCCAGCCGGATCGGATCGGGTCTGTCCACTGCCGAGCTGGGCCTTCGCCTCCGCTACGAGATCGCGCGCGAGTTCGCGCCCTATGCCGGATTGTCGTGGGAGCGCCGCTATGGCGACACGGCCCGGCTGGCGCGCGCGCGCGGCGACGACACGGGCGGGTTCGCGCTGGTCGCCGGGGTGCGCGCCTGGTTCTGAGCGACCGACCGACCGGTCAGGCGGCGGGCGCTCGCCTCAGGGTGATGCGCGTCATCTCCGGCGGGCGTCCCAGCCGCAACGCGAAGCCGGGCCACAGGCCGGTGCCATTGCTGACATAGAGCGTCATCGCGCCGACCGCATACCGCCCGGAGACGAAGCCGCCATTGGCGGGGCGGAACAGCCGGTCCAGCCCGGCGATCATCCCGCCATGGGTATGGCCCGACAGCTGGAGCGCGACACCGCGCGCCGCCGCGGCCCGCGCGTTGCGAGGTTGATGGTCGAGGAGCAGCACCGGCGCGGCCGGCGGTGCGCCGGCGAGGGCGGCGGCAAGGTCGGGCCCCGGCTGCCCCGCAGCGGGCGCGGACAGGTCGGTGACGCCGGCGACCACCAGCGCCGTGCCGCTGCGCCGCAACGCCACGTGCGCGTTGGGCAGCAGGCGGATGCCCAGGCCGCGCAGGTGATCCATCCAGGCGGCATAGTCGAAGAAATACTCGTGGTTGCCCGGTACCGCGAGCACGCCGTCCGGCGCCCGCAGGCCGGCGAGCGGGGCGACGTCCACCCGACGCATTGCGACCGACCCGTCGATGAAGTCGCCGGTGACGACGATCAGGTCGACGCCCGAAGCATTGGCGCGATCAACGACCGCCCGCGTCCAGGGAGCGGGAAACAGCCGGCTGATGTGCAGGTCGGTGAGTTGCAGCACACGGTACCCGTCGAACTCGGCGGACAAGCCCGGTATCGCCACTTCGACGTCGCGGATCGGCGGCACGCGGATGGCACCGGCAACGCCGATCGCCGCCAGCACCGCCGCCGCGACTCCCGCCGCGTAGCGGACGACGTCGGGCAATCCGGTGGCGTCGCGACGCACGACGACCGTGACCAGCGTCGCCACGTCGACGAGGATCTGGAGCAGGGCGAGGAGCAGCAGGGCGCCGAACGCCCAGTTGAACAGGATGATGACCGCACGGTGGAATTCGGGCGCGAACACCGATCCGGACGAAAGCCTGCTCCACAGATGATATTGCGACACCGTGAGGAGGGCCAGCGCCACGGCCAGCTTCGCCGCCAGCGGCAGCGACAGCGGCATCAGCCATCGTACGACGACATAGAGGCACGGTGTCGCGAAGATCAGGTGGAAGATCGTTGTTCTCCTTGCCGCCGACCGGCGGAATAGCGGACCGGGAACGCGCGCCGCGCCGTTCGGCTGCGTACCGGCGCAGGGATCGTTCGCGGAATGCCGCCCGTTGGGGATAGCAGCGGATGCACCCGCCCTCCCCCTGTTAAGGCGACCACCATGCCGATCAAAGCGGTCCTTTTCGATATCGACGGTACCCTGGTCGACAGCAACGGGTTCCACGTCGCCGCGTGGCAGGAAGTGTTTCGCGGCGCCGGTGCGACCTTCGACGATCAGGTCATCCACGACCAGATCGGCAAGGGCACCGATATGCTGGTGCCGACGCTGCTGCCCGGCACGCCCGACGACGAGCAGGAACGGATGGGAGCCGAACATGGCGAGGTGTTCACCCGGCGCTTCATCGACCGGGTCGAACCGTTCGCGGGCGCGCGCGATCTGCTGGTGCGGGTGCGCGACGGCGGACAGCAGGTGGTGCTCGCCTCCTCCGCCTCCGGCGGGGAGCTGGACCATTATCTCGACCTGCTCGACGCCCGCGAGATCGTCGGCGTCACGACGACGTCCGACGATGTGGAGCGGACGAAGCCGGCACCCGACATCTTCGCGACCGCGCTGAAGAAGCTGGCGCCGCTCGACGCCGGCGAGGTCATCGTCGTAGGCGACACGCCGTACGATATCGAGGCCGCGGCCAAATGCGGGATCGCCGCGGTCGGCGTGCGATCGGGCGGCTTCGGCGACGACGTACTGACCGCGGCGGGCGCGGTCGCTCTGTACGACGACGTCGCCGCGCTGCTGGCCGACTTCGACTCGTCGCCCCTCGCCAGTGCAGACAGCCGTCCGGCGGCAGCGGGCTATCCACGGACGACCGATGCCGGCGGGCGGGCGATCGAGGTCGTGGAGAAATCCGGCATCGCCGCAGCCGAAGCGGCGGGTACGGCGTAAGCGCGGCGCGGGCGGCGATCATGCCCGGCCGGGACGATCATCCGGAAACGCCCGACGGGCGATATTTCGTGGTGCGCGGCCGATTGTGGCGCCGGTCCGACCCCGCGCTGACGGCGGAACGCCGTGCGGCACTGGTCGCCGATCTGATGCGGGCACGCCGCGCAGTCGGGGTGGCCCTTCGTGCCGGTGACGCCGCCGGCCTGGTCGACGCGCGGGCGGCGGTCGACCGCGCCAAGGTGGCACTCGGCGAACGCGGGCCCGTCTGGTGGACCGACGGAGCGCCTGACCTGAACCGGCATATGGTCGCGAACACGCCTTATGCCGATTGGTTCGCGCAATTGGCTGGTGGCTGAAGACCATCCCCGACGGGTGGCCGCAGCCAGTCCTACAAGGAACGGATGATCCGGCAGGGATTGCCGGCGGCCAGGACGTTCGCGGGCAGGCTCTTGGTCACCACGCTGCCCGCGCCGACGACGGTGTTCGTGCCGATCGTGACGCCGGGGCAGACGATGGTGCCGCCGCCCAGCCAGACGCCGTCCTCGACACGGACCGGGATCGCCGCCTCTAGCCCGGACCGTCTGGTCGCCGCGTCGAGCGGGTGGGTGGCGGTGTAGATGTGGACGCCGGGGGCGATCTGCACGTCCTCGCCGATCTCTATCCGGTTGCAGTCGAGCAGGATGCAGTCGTAATTGATGAAGGTCCGCGCGCCGATGTGGATGTTGACGCCGTAGTCGCAGCGCAGCGTCGGCCGGACGACCGCACCCTCCCCGAGGAAGCCGACCAGCTGTGCGAGGACGGGCCGCGCGGCCGCCGGCTCGTCGCCCCGGATCGCGTTGAACGCCGCCAGCAGCGCCTGCGCGCGGCCATAGGCCTCCACCAGTTCCGGATCGGCGGCGAGGTAGAGCTCGCCCGCCAGCATCTTCTGCTTTTCCGACGTCATCCCCGGTCCGTCACGGCAGCGCCTGATAGATGAGCGACCGCAGCTTGCCGTGATCGTCGAGGTCGCCGGCGGGGAGAAGCTGGGCCAGGTAGACGACGGTCAGCCGCTCGCGCGGATCGACCCAGTAGGTGCTGTGGTACGCACCGCCCCAGCCGAACTCGCCCACCGAGCCGAGTTCCCCCGCCTTGCCCAGATCGGTGCGCAGGCTGAAGCCGAGGCCGAAGCCCCGGCCCGGCGACAGCGTCGCATCGACCAGGTTGTTGCTGACCATCAGGTCGACCGACTTGCGGCTGAGATAGCGGCGCCCGCCGAGTTCGCCGCCGCGGCGGATCATTTCCAGAAACCGGCTGTAATCCGCGGCGGTCGACAACAGGCCGGCGCCCCCGGAGAACGCCTTGCGAGGCCCGTCGACATAATGCCCCTGCCCGACGAAGCCGCCGTCCCGCCAGGTGCCAGGCGTGCCGGCGCGGGTGATCCCGGTGCCGTCGGCCGAGTAGACGACGGCGATCCGGTCAGCCTTCTCGCGGGGTGCGTAGAAGGCGGTGTCCTTCATGCCGAGTGGCTGGATGAGCCGCTCGGCGAGGAAGGCATCCAGTGTCTTGCCGCTCAGCTTCTCGACGAGCACGCCCAGCACGTCGGTATTGTAGCCATAGACGAACTGTTCGCCCGGCTGCGCCGACATCGGCAGCGCCGCCATGCGGGCGACGGCGGCCGAAACGGGCTCGTCGCGATCGGCCCAGTACCAGCCCATGAAACCGGCATCGCGCCACGCCTTCTCGGCCGGTCCGCCGCCATAGGAGAGGCCCGCGGTGTGGGTGAGGAGGTCGCGGATGGTGATCGGGCGTTTGGCGGGCACCACGTCGTACCCGCCGGTCGGCCGGGCGACCGCGACGGTGGTCGACGACCATTCCGGCAGATACTTGCCCACCGGGTCCGCGAGCAGCAGCTTGCCCTCCTCCAGCAGCATCATGACCGCGACGCTGGTCAGCGCCTTGGTCTGCGAGGCGATGCGGAAGATGCTGTCCTGGCGCATCGGGTCCCGCCGTTCCCGGTCCCGCCATCCCACCGCGGTGGAGAACACCACATCGCCGTCCTGCTGGATCTGCACGACAGCGCCGGCGATCCGGCCCTGATCGACATAGGACTGGATCAGCTGGCGGACGCCGGCGAGCCGCTCAACCGAGATCCTGCCGGTGTCGGGAAGATGGACGGTGTCGGCCACAACCTGCGCGCCGGCACCGCTTGCCGGCATGGCGCCGGCCAGCAGCCCCGTGGCGATCAGCCGGAATGTCTGCCTCATATCTGCTCCCCTGCCCCCGAACCTCTTCGTCCGACACTATGATGCGGGGTGCGGGCAGATGCCAGCGCAATGGCGAAAGGATACGCCGGTCGCCGGCGGCGGTCAGTCGACCTTGTGCGGATCCTGACCCAGCCGGCCGTCGGGGCTGTCCAGTGCATCGATCCGGGCTATATCCTCCTCCGAGAGGATGAGGTCCTGCGCGGCCAGATTGTCCGCCAGATGATCGGCGCCCGAGGCCTTGGGAATGACCGAAAAACCCTTGGCCAGGTGCCAGGCGATCACCACCTGCGCGGCGCTGCGATGATGGGCATCGGCGATCGCGGCGATGGCCGGATCCTCAAGCAGGCCCTTGCCCTGGCCAAGCGGGCTCCAGCTCTGCGTGATGATCCCGTGCGCCTCGTGATAGGCATGCTGTTCGCGCTGCTGGAAGCGGGGGTGAAGCTCGATCTGGTTGACCGCCGGGGTGACGCCCGTCGCCGCGACGATGGCGTCGATATGTTCGGGCAGGAAGTTCGATACGCCGATCGAGCGTGCCTTGCCGCTGTCACGCGCCTCGACGAGCGCCGTCCATGCCTCGACATAGAGACCGGTCGCCGGGGCCGGCCAATGGATGAGGTAGAGATCGACCGCATCGACGCCGAGCAGCGCCAGGCTCTCGTCCAGAGCTGCGGCCGGGTCATCCTGCCGGTCGTTCCACAACTTGGTCGTCAGCCACGCATCGGAGGCCTTCATCCCGTCGCCCACGCCGCGCTCGTTCTGGTAGATCGCGGCGGTGTCGACGAGCCGGTAGCCGAGGTCGAGCCCGCGGCGCACGATCGCTGCCGCCTGGCTGTCGGGCACCTGCCACGTTCCCATTCCCAGCTGGGGCATGGAGCGGCCATCGTTCAAGGTCAGATCGGTCATGGCGGGGCCAACCGTTGGCGGGGGCGGGCGGTTCCGGTTGATTCCCGGCCCGTCATCGACCAAGCGCCGCTTCCATGTTCGAGAAGATCATCGCCACCCTGGCCGGCTTTACCATCTGGGTCATCTCGTCGGGCGGCTATGCCGGCATCGCCCTGCTGATGGCGATCGAGAGCGCGTGCGTGCCGCTGCCGTCGGAAATCATCATGCCGTTCGCCGGCTATCTGGTCTCGACCGGGCGGTTCGACCTGTTCCTGGCGGCGACCGCGGGGGCGCTGGGATGCAATCTGGGATCGATCGTGGCGTACGAGGTCGGCAAGCGTGGCGGCCGGCCGATGGCGGAGCGGTGGGGCCGGTACCTGCTGATCGGTGCCGACGAGCTGGACATGGCCGACCGCTTCTTCGCACGCTGGGGCAATATGGCGGTGCTGATCGGACGGCTGCTGCCGGTGGTGCGGACCTTCATCGCGTTTCCGGCCGGCGTGGCGCGGATGAAGCTGATCCCGTTCCACCTGTACACCTTCATCGGATCGTGGCCGTTCTGCCTGGCGCTCGCCTGGGTCGGCATGACGCTGGGCGACAAGTGGAACAGCGATCCGCGGCTGAAGGCGTTCTTCCACCAGGCCGATCTGGCGATCGGGCTGGTCCTGGTCGCGGCGGTCGGCTTCTATATCTGGCACCGCGTGCGCGGGATCAGGAAGAACCGGGCCTGACGGGCGCAGGCCGGCGCGCCAGCATGATCAGCGCCGCCAGCATCGGCAGCGCGACCGCCAGATAGAGCTGGAAACCGTGCCACGTCGTCCAGCCCAGCCACTCGCTGGGCCAGGTGCGCAGGTCGCCGCGGCTGAAGCGCAGATCGTAGACCGCAGAATGGAGCGGCCAGCGATATTCGGGCGGCGCGAAGATCTCGGCGGCGGCGATCATCAGGTTGACCGGGATCGACACGGCCAGAAGCCCGCCGATAGCGATCCGCGGCCATCCGGCCGCCGCCCATAACGGCGCCAGCCCCAATGCCGCGAGTCCGGCCAGCGGGATGGCGTGGCGGGGACCGGTCGAGTTGCCGCCATCCCAGTAGAAATAGGCGGCATTGACCAGCAGCACGACGACGATCGCCGCCCCGGCCACCCACGCCAGATCCCGGTCGCGGGCGGCCGGCCGCTCCGCCAGCAGCGCGAGGCCGAGCGGCGCAAGGAGCAGCACGGGCGCACACCACAACAGCCCGCGGCGGTCGCCCGCCAGTATCTCGACCAGCACCCCGGGGCGCGGCCAGCCGAGGCCGAACAGCCCTTGATGCATGCCCTCGAACCCCTGCACGCCGGCATACGCGATGCGGAACGGCGTTCCGAAGGCGAGCAGGTTATAGGCCAGAAGCGGCAGCAGCGCGGCCAGTCCGCCGATCGCCGCCATCGCGACGCGCCGCCGGCCACCCGGCTGCGGCCACAGCCGCCACACCGCCCAGCCGGCGATGACGAGCCCGGCGAGTACCGCCTGATATTCGACCACGACGGCCCAGCCGAGGGCGGCACCGCCAAGCAATGCCGCGCGCGCCCCGCCCCGCTCCATCGTTCGCCGGAACGCCCACAGCGCGACGACATAGAGCGCGGCGACCACGGCATGCCCGGTGATCGTGGTCGACCAGCCCCAGGCCGGCGTGCCGAGCCCATAGGCCAGCGCGGCGACGAGCGCCGCCGCCGCGCTGCCGGTCAGCGTCAGGCCCAGGTCGTAGAGGAGCACGGCGGCCAGCGCGGTCAACAGCGCCGGGCCGGTCGCCGTCGCCAGCCGCAGGCGAAGGCGAAGGAAGCGGCCGAGTGCCGGATCGCCGAAGACCTTCGGCACCGTGGCCGCCCGCTCCCCCGTCGCCCATGTCACGGCAGCGACGGCGGGCAGCGCCATCAGCGTCATGCCCGGTGCCTTGTCGAGGAAGACATGGCCGTCGAACTGCGCCTTGTCGATCGTCAGCGCGGCGAACTCGTCGATCGTGGCGTCGCCGTCCTCGACCAGGCTGATCGCGGCGAACAGGCGCGTGGCGTTGTTCGGATTGAACTCCCACGAACCGAACCACGCGGCGGACAGCCAGACGAGCAGGAAGAGAAGCACCGGGGCCGCGCGCGACGTTCCCCGGCTGCTGCCCGGCGGCATCGCCACGCCGCGACCCGCCGTCAGGGAACCCGTGCCTCTTCGGTCTTGCGGGCGCGGTTGATCGCGCGGTTCGTCCGGGCGGCCTGACCGAAGCAGCCGGTGGCGCCGCCGGGACCGACGGGCGAGCAGCTGCCGACGCCGTTCACACCCACGCCGGTGTCGAGCACCTCCTGCGAGCGGGCGGCCCAGCTGCGGTTCTCGGGCGTGATCTCGAGGTTGCGAAGTTCCTTGGGCACGCGGAACTGTTCCTCGGCGCTGCGACGCTCGCAGACGACGATCTCGTCGCCGTCGCTGTTGGTCGGACAGCGCTCGTTCCCGTAGAGGACGAGGACGCCATTGACCGGCGCACCGCGGCCCACGCCCGTCTGCTGCTGCTGGACCGGACGCGGGCGTTCCGCGCCGGGCAGTGCCGCCTGCTGCGCCACGGCCGACGTCGCCGGCATCAGCAGCACGGCGAGCATCGCGATCTTGTTCACACCCGCTCTCCCACTCAAATTCTCCTGGCGGCCGCGATGGCGACCTTGCAGCCCAGCCGGATCATGCCCGACAGGATCGGATAGCCGAACGCATTCTCCGCACCGGCGGCCAGCGCATGGTCGCGATGCTCCAGCTCCTCGGCCTGGAAATCGGCGATCGCCTCCGACAGCTCGGGATCGCTGTCGCCCAGCTCGGCGAGCTGGTCGGCGTAATGCTTGTCGATCTCGGTCTCGACCGCGGCGGTGCAGGCCATGGCGGCGTCCGGACCCAGCGCGGCCGTGGCGGCGCCGAGTGCGAACCCGGCGATGTTCCAGAAGGGTTGCAGGATCGTCGGGCGCACGCCGCGCTCCACGATCATCCGGTCGAAGAAGGCGCGGTGGCGCTCCTCCTGCGCGGCCATGTGGTGGATGGCGCGCGAGGCGGGATGCCGGTCGCCCAGCACCGCCAGCTGGCCCGCATAGATGCGCGTCGCGCCATATTCGCCGGCCTGATCGACGCGGATCATCGCCTCCGTCGCCTCTGCCCGGTCGCCCGGTTTCCAACCCGTCATCGCGCTCTCCTCAAGAGCCACAAGATGGTGATCGCGCCGCCCAGCGAGAAGAGGGCGTTGAACCCGGCCAGCGACACGCCGCCCAGCGTCCACGGTGCCCGGTCGCAACGGATCAGCGGCGCCTTCATGATCGCATCTAGGCGCTGTGCGGGGGCCAGCCCGGTGAAGTCGATCGTCGAGGTGCAGGCGGTGAACCCCTTCCACCAGCCATATTCCACGCCGGCATGGGCGACGCCGATCGCACCAGACACCGCGATGGCGAGCGCGGCGACGACGACCAGCGCACGCCGCGCGCCCGGCGGCGACACCAGGAACGCCAGCCCGGCGACGACCAGCGCGGCGTAATGGGGCCAGCGCTGCCAGTGGCATAGCTCGCACGGGTAGAGCCCGCCGATCAACTGCGACGCCCATGCGCCCGCCAGCAGCGCGAGCGGCAGGAGGAAGGCGAGCCAGTGGGCGGGGCCGAAACGCCGCATGCCGCGATTACTTCGTTGCAGCCGGGGTGGCGACCGGCCGCGGCTTCGTCGCCGCCGCGACCTGCGCCGCGCCACCCAGCCGCGCCACGGTCTTCAGCGCATAGTTCAGCTGGAAATCGTCGACGCCCTGCTTCTTCAGCTCCTCGGCAGTGGCGGTGAAGCGGGGATCGTCCTTGACGTCGTTCTCCAGCGTCTTGTCGTCGGCCTTGCCCTCGTTGATCAGGTGGCGGCGCAGGTCCGCCTCGCGGATGATCGGGCGGTCCTTGTAGTCGGGGTCGCTCAACTGGGGCACGCGGATGTCGGGCTCGATCCCGCCCTCCTGCACCGAATGGCCGGACGGCGTGTAGTACCGGGCGGTGGTGATCTTCAGCGCGCGGTTCGGGCCGAGCTCGATCACCGACTGGACCGATCCCTTGCCGAAGCTGCGCTCGCCCATCACCAGCGCACGGTGATGGTCCTGAAGGGCGCCCGCGACGATCTCGGACGCCGACGCCGTGCCGGCATCGGTCAGCACGACCACGGGCAGGCCGCCGGTGACGTCGCCGGGGACGCGGCTCTCGGCATAGTAGCGATCGATGTCGGTACCGCGCCCGCGCTGGGACACGATCTCCCCCTTGTCGAGGAAGGTGTCCGCCACCGCGATCGCCTCGTCGAGCAGGCCGCCGCCATTGTTGCGCACGTCGACGACATAGCCGAGCGGCTTGTGCCCCAGCGACTGGGTGATCGCCGCCACCGCGGCGCGCGTTTCCGCCCCGGTGTTCTTCGAGAAGGTGTTGATGTTGATGTAGCCGACGTCGCCGCGCACCTCCCACTTCACCGGCTTCTGGACGATGCGCTCGCGCACCATGGTAACGTCGATCGGCTTGTCGCGGCCGGCGCGGACCAGCGAGACGGTGATCTTGCTGCCGGCGGGTCCGCGCATCTTGGCGACCGCCTGGTCCAGGGTCAGGCCATAGGCGAGCTCGCCGTTGATGCGCAGGATCAGGTCGCCCGCCTTCACCCCGGCGCGATCGGCCGGCGTGTCCTCCTGCGGCGCGATCACCTTCACCGCGCCGTCCTGCATCCCGACGGTCAGCCCCAGGCCGCCATAGGCGCCCTCGGTCATGATCCGCAGATTGTCGTACTCAACGCCGGTCTCGTACACCGAATGAGGGTCGAGCGAGGCGAGCATGCCGTCGATCGCCCCCTTGATCAGGGTCTTGTCGTCGACCTGATCGACATAGTTCGCCTTGATCCGATTGAACACGTCGAGGAACTGGTCGAACTCGCGATAGGTATCCGTATCCGCCGCCGCCATCGCGGCGGTGGCGAGCGGGATCGCCGACATGGCGGCGGCGATCGCGGTGGCGGTGAGAAGCGGACGGCGCATGGATGCCCTTGGTTCAGCGGTAACGGCCGTTCCTAGCCGCTTGTGCGGTGGGGAGCAAAGCAGTGTTGGGCTTAACGGCGGCTGACGGCCGGGAAAGAACATCGGGTGGCGGGCTGATCACCCGACCAGCGCGGCCGCATCGATCGGCCGGCCGCGGCGGCGCAGCTCGACGGTCACGCGTGGCTCCTCGCCGGCGCCGACCTGGCCGAGCGTGTCGCCCGCGCGCACGTTCTGGCCAAGCACCACCGCCAGTGGCCCCATGCCGGTGACCAGACTGGTCCACCCGCCACCATGATCGACGATGACGATGCGGCCATAGCCGCGAAAGGCACCGGCATAACGGATGACGCCATCGGCGGGGGCGACGACGGGCGCCTCCGCCGATGCCGCGATGGTGAGGCCGCGGGAACGGACGCCGGCCTCCGATATCTCGCCGAAGCCGGTGACCAGCCGGCCCTGCACCGGCAGGCGATAGAGCGCGGCGGGCGGCGCCGTCATCCGGGCACCGTCGCCACCCGCAGGACGGGGCGACGGACCGGGCAGCCTGGCCAGCGCGGCGATCGTCGCCTGTCCCTTGCCCTCCTCCGCCATCTGGTCGAGCAGGTCGCGTGCCGCCTCGCCCAGCGCCAGCGCCCGGTCCGATTCGGACAGCGCGCCGCGCCCCAGCTCGGTCGCGCGGGTGCGGTGCCGCGTCTCGGCGGCCACCAGCACCTGCCGCTCCGCATCCAGTCGCTTGCGACCGGTCCGGAGTGCCTGCCCGGCGGTGACGGTCCGCTCCCGCAAGGCGCGGGTCGCGGCCACCTGCGCACGTAGACCGGCGGTGCGCGTGCGGATGGCGGGGATCACCGAGGCCAGCACCGCGCGCAGGTGGACGAGATCGTCGACCGAGCCGGGCTGCGCGATGGTGACCGCGGAGGGCCGCAAGGTGAGCGATTGAAGCGCGGCGATCAGGCGCGCGACCGGCGCCTGCTCCTGGGCCAGCGCGGCACGGCGCGCGACCAGCAGGCGGGTGACGATCGCCGCCTGCGCCTCGGCCGCGGCAAGCTCCGCCTCCGCCGCGGTGACGCGCGCGGCAAGGCCCTGCTGCTCGGCGGCGGCACGTGCGGCCGCATCACCCTCGGCGGCGGCGGCGATCAGCAGGCGCTCGGCCCGCGCACCAGCGAGCGCCGCCGCCTGTCGGGCCGCCGCCAGCCGCTGGCGCTGGAGGTCGATCGGGGCTGCCGCGGCGGCGGTCAGCAGCAGCGCCAGCGCCAGCGAAGCGCCGAGGCGGAACGCGGACCGCATCGCTATCCCTCGCGGTGATAGGGGTGGCCGGCAAGGATGCTGGTCGCGCGGAACAGCTGTTCCGCCAGCATCGCTCTCGCCAGCAGGTGCGGCCAGGTGGCGCGGCCGAACGACAGCAGCAGATCGGCCTCGGCCCGGTCGGCATCGGCGAACCCGTCGGCGGCACCCAGCAGGAACCGCGCCTCGCGCACGCCGTCGTCACGCCAGCGGCCCAGCTGCGTGGCCAGGGCCAGCGAGGGCAGCGCCTCTCCCTTCTCGTCGAGCAGGATGCGGCGCATCTGGGCGGCGGGCGCCGGCTCGCGACCACCGGTATCGGGCAGTTCGGTGACCCGGGTCGGCCAGGCGATACGCTTCAGATAGCGGTCGACCAGCTCCGCCTCCGGCGACCGGCCGATCCGCCCGCGTGCCACGATATGGAGCAGCACCGGCTCAGCCGCGGGGCGGCTCCGGCATGGTGGTGGGCGGTGGCGCGTCGCCGAACGACCACATGCGCTCCAGATTGTAGAAGGAGCGGACCTCCGGCCGGAAGAGGTGGACGATCACGTCGCCGGCATCGATCAGCACCCAGTCGGCGGTCGGCAGCCCCTCGATACGGGGGCTGCGGCCGCACTCGGCCTTGATCTTCTCGGCCAGCTTCGATGCCATCGAGGCAACCTGGCGGGTCGAGCGGCCGCTGGCGATCACCATGTGGTCGGCGATCGTCGACTTGCCGGCCAGCGGGATCGACACGACCTCCACGGCCTGATCGTCGTCCAGCGACTGGAGCACCAGCCGGTGCAGCGCCTCGATCTCGGCGGCGTCGGTGGAACGGGGAACGGAGGGGGAAGTGGCCAAGACAGCTCCTAGGAGGACGGCCCCCGGCCGAAGCGCCGGTGCCAGTCGGGATCGCCGGCGCGCAGGCCGGTAGCGGACGTCGGATCGGGGCGGAAGCGCAGCAGCACCAGGGCCGGCAAACTCCACGTCGTCCATCGTTTCGCCGCTGACCGCGGTCGTCGATAGCGCCGCAGCCAGGCCATCGCGGGGGCCGCGAGTGCATGGCCGTCATATCCCGGCCGCGCGACAACCGCAATCGGGATCGCGCGCGCGATGCCCCGCCAGTCGCGCCAGCGGTGGAACTGGGCGAGATTGTCCGCCCCCATGATCCAGACGAACCGCCGGCGGGGATAACGCCGCTGGAGCTGCCGGATGGTGTCGACGGTGTAGCGGGTGCCGAGTCGCGCCTCGATCGCGGTCGCGCGGATCGGGGCGCGACGCGCCATCGCGCGAGCGGAGGCCAGACGCGCCGCCAGCGGCGCCATGCCGGCCGCGGGCTTCAGCGGGTTGCCCGGCGACACCAGCCACCATGCCTCGTCCAGCGCCAGCACATCGATCGCGGCCAGTGTGATGCGGCGGTGGCCCCGGTGCGCGGGATTGAAGCTGCCGCCGAGCAGGCCGGTGGGGGTCAAGAACCGCGCACCTGCCCGTTGCCCCGCCCGACCCACTTGTAGGTCGTCAATCCTTCCAGCGCGACGGGGCCGCGCGCGTGGAGGCGGCCGGTGGCGATGCCGATCTCCGCACCCAGCCCGAACTCGCCGCCATCGGCGAACTGGGTGGAGGCGTTCCACAGGACGATGGCGGAGTCCGCCTCCGCCAGAAAGCGTTCGGCGACCGCGGTGTCGGCGGCAACGATGGCGTCGGTGTGATGCGAGCCGTGGCGGGCGATGTGCGCGAGGGCGCCATCGATGCCGTCGACCAGCGCGACCGAGCAGATCGCATCGAGATACTCGGTGTCCCAATCCTCGGCGGAGGCGGGGTCGACCGCGGCGATCGCCCTCACCGCCCCGTCGCCACGGACGGTGCATCCCGTCGCCGCCAGTGCCACAACGAGTTCCGCCGCATGCGGCCAGGCGCGGTCGATCAACAGCGTTTCCATCGCCCCGCAGACGCCGGTGCGGCGCATCTTGGCATCGACGACCACGGCCCCGGCCATGCCCGGGTCGGCGGAGGCATCGACATAGACGTGGTTGATGCCGTCCAGATGGGCGAGCACCGGCACCCGCGCCTCGGCCTGAACGCGGGCGACCAGGCCCTTGCCGCCGCGTGGCACGATCAGGTCGATCTGCCCCGCGGCGGCCAGCATCGCGCCCACCACGGCACGGTCCGCAGTCGGCACCAGCTGCACCGCGGTGCGCGGCAGGCTCGCCCGCTCCATCCCGTCGGCGAAGGCGGCGTGGAGCGCGCGGTTGCTCGCCAGCGCCTCGCTGCCCCCGCGCAGGATCGCGGCATTGCCGCTCATCACGCAGAGCGCCGCGGCGTCGGCGGTCACGTTCGGGCGACTTTCATAGACGATGCCGATCACCCCGATCGGCACCCGCACCCGCGACAGGGCCAGACCGTTCGGGCGCGTGCGGGCGTCAATCACCTGCCCGACCGGATCGTCGAGAGCGGCCACCGCCTCGACCGCATCGGCCACCGCCGCCAGCCGGGCCGCATCCAGCATCAGCCGGTCGAGCAGCGCGCGGCCCAGCCCGGCCGCGCGGGCGCGGGCCATGTCCGCCGCGTTCGCCGCCAGTATATCCGGCGCCTTGTCGCGGATCGCGGCGGCGGCGGCGCGCAGGCCCGCCCGCTTCGCATCGGCAGGCAGGCGGGCGAGGCACGCCGCGGCATGGCGCGCATGCGCGCCCATCGTCGCGATCAGCTGGACGGGATCGGTATCGGCATCGGCCATGGCCGTCCGCTATCACAGCGGTGGCCGCTGCGCGAGATGGCGCCGGGCGGTGCGATCAGCAGGGGAACTTGCGGCCGAGCACCTTGGCGTAGCCGTCGCGGAGCGGCCGGCGCTGGTCCGCGGCCGGGAGCGCGGCGAGGCTGTCGACCATCTCCTCGATCCCGATCGTCTCGCCATCGGGGACGCAGGCGAGGCCCGGCTTGCGGGCAGCGACGCGGCGGGCATTCTCTGCCTTCAGCTGGACCTTGGCCTGTCGTGCCTCCTCCTTCAGGATTTGAAAATCGGGGGAGAGCAGCGCGGCGAAACCCTGTTGGCGCAGGACGTTGGCCCGCTGGACGAAGGTGCCGACGGTCATCGCCGCACCGGCCGGCGCGGCCATGGAGACGGCCGCGGCAAGGGTAGCGGAGAGGGTGAGGGTACGCACGAACGACATGGGGCCGACCTTCCGGTGGGAAAGCCGACCCCTACACCCCGCCGGCTTGCCGCCGGCTGAATGTCGATAATGTCAGGCGCCGAGCGGCGTCGGGTTGCCGAACGGGCCCGAGTTGCGGCGCGTCTTGGGGATCGACGTGCCCGCGGCCGGTACCGCCGGCGTCTTCGGGCCCTGGTTGATCCGGTCGATCTCCTCGCCGGCGATCAGCTTCTTGATCTCATCGCCCGACAGCGTCTCATATTCGAGGAGCGCACCAGCAAGGAGATGGAGCTGGTCGACATGCTCGGTCAGCACCTGCTTGGCCTTGGTCAGCCCGCCCTCGACGATCGCCTTGATCTCGTCATCGATCAGCTGCGCGGTCGAATTCGACATGCGCACCGGCTGTGACGAAGAATAGCCGAGGAAGCTCTCGCCCTCCGGCTGGGCGTACTCGACCGGGCCGACCTTGTCCGACATGCCCCATTTGGTGACCATGTCGCGGGCAAGACCGGTGGCGTACTGGATGTCGCCCGATGCGCCGGACGATACCTTGTCATAGCCGAAGATCACCTCCTCGGCGACGCGACCGCCCATCGACACCGCCAGGTTCGCGTACATCTTGTCGCGGTGGTACGAGTAGCTGTCCCGCTCCGGCAGGCGCATCACCATGCCCAGCGCACGGCCGCGCGGGATGATCGTCGCCTTGTGGATCGGATCGGACGCCGGCTCGTGCATCGCCACAATCGCGTGGCCCGCCTCGTGATAGGCCGTCATCCGCTTCTCGTCCTCGGTCATGACCATGCTGCGGCGCTCGGCGCCCATCATGACCTTGTCCTTGGCCTCCTCGAACTCGCCCATCGCGACCAGGCGCTTGCCCTTTCGCGCCGCAGTCAGCGCCGCCTCGTTGACGAGGTTGGCGAGATCGGCGCCCGAGAAGCCCGGCGTGCCGCGCGCGATCGTGCGGGCATCGACGTCGGGCGCCAGCGGCACCTTCTTCATATGAACTTCGAGGATCTTGATCCGGCCCTCGATGTCCGGGCGCGGCACCACGACCTGACGGTCGAACCGGCCCGGCCGCAGCAGCGCGGGATCGAGCACGTCGGGGCGGTTGGTCGCCGCGACGATGATGATGCCCTCGTTCGCCTCGAACCCGTCCATCTCGACCAGCAGCTGGTTCAGCGTCTGCTCGCGCTCGTCGTTGCCGTTGCCGAGCCCGGCGCCGCGATGGCGGCCGACCGCATCGATCTCGTCGATGAAGACGATGCAGGGCGCCGACTTCTTGGCCTGTTCGAACATGTCGCGCACGCGGCTGGCGCCGACGCCGACGAACATCTCGACGAAATCGGATCCGGAGATGGTGAAGAACGGCACGCCCGCCTCACCCGCGATCGCGCGGGCGAGCAGGGTCTTGCCGGTGCCGGGCGAACCCACCAGCAGCGCGCCCTTGGGGATCTTGCCGCCCAGACGGGCGAACTTCGACGGATCCTTCAGGAACTCGACGACCTCCTCCAGCTCCTCGCGGGCCTCGTCGATGCCGGCGACGTCGGCGAAGGTGACGCGACCTTCCTTCTGGGTCAGCATCTTGGCGCGGCTCTTGCCGAAGCCCATCGCCCCGTTGGCGCCGCCGCCCTTCTGCATCTGGCGCAGCACGAAGAAGGCGATGCCCAGGAACAGCAGGAACGGCAGCGACTGGTACAGGAGGACCATCCAGACCGACGGGCCGTCCTCCGGCTTGGCGGTGATCGTCACGCCCTTCTCGCGCAGCTTGCCGACCAGCGTCGAATCGGGGAGCGGATAGGCGCGGAACTTCTCCCCGTTCGACATCGTGCCGGTGATAATGTCACGGCTGATGTTGACGTCCTTGACCGTGCCCTCGTCGACCTTGTCGAGGAAGGTGGAGTAGGCGACCTGGTTCCCCGTACCCGAGGTCGACGAGCGGCCATCGACCATCGTGACGAACAGCGCGAGGCCGAGCAGAATGCCCACCCAGATCAGCAGGCTCTTCATCCACGGATTGCCTCCGCCATTCTCGGGAGGCTGCTTGTCGTTGTCGTTCATGGGCACGGCGATACCTTTCCCTGCCAAGATAGGCCGGGAGGGGTTAATGGCAATGGAACAAAACGTCGATCAATCACCGGAAAGCCGGGTCCGTCGCCGGTAAGCGTCAACCCGTCCGACGCGGGGGCGCCGCGGCGACCTGCCAGACCGTGCCGCGCGGCGCGACGACGATACCCGCCTGGGTCGCACGCCGGCCCCGTTCCAGCGCGTCGAGCAGCGATTCGACGTTGGCCGCGGGACCGAACTCGGGCGTGTCGATCGCCGCGGCAGCCCGCGCGGTGGCGATGGCGCGGCGGACCAGCAGACGGCGGAGCGCGCGCGGCAGGCCGTCGACATTGATCGCGAGTGCGTCACCCGCCACCCGGCGCGTCTGCCATGCCCATTCGGCGAGCGCGTCGAGATCGTCGGCCATGGCGGCGACGTGGTCGGCGGCGCGGGCGAGGCGGGCGGGGTCGAGCTCGGGTATCGCCGCGAGCCATTGGCGGGCACGGACGCGGGTATAGCGGGGGTCGGCGTTGCCGGGATCGTGCGCGACCGGCAACCCCCCGGCGATCGCGGCAAGGTCGGCGCGACGCCAGTCGAGCAGCGGGCGGATCAGCGTCACCCCCGGGCAGAGCGATCGGGCGCGACGAATGCCGGCGAGGCCTGTCGGGCCGCTGCCGCGATTGGCGCGCATCAGGAAGGTTTCCGCCTGATCGTCGGCATGGTGGGCAGTGGCGAGCAGCGTGGCACCCGCCCCCGCCGCCCAGCGCCCGAGTGCGGCGTAGCGGGCGGCGCGAGCGGAAGCCTGAACGTTGCTGGCGGGGAGCGGCCGGTCCGGATGGAGCGTGGCGTGGGGGATGGCACGGGCGGCACACCAGTCGGCGACCATCGCCGCCTCTGCCGCCGAGGCGGGGCGCAGGCCATGGTCGAAGGTGGCGGCGATCACCCCGCTCGGCCGCGCGGCGGCAGCGAGCGCGAGCATGGCCATGCTGTCGGGCCCGCCGGAGACGGCAAGGGCGAGAGGGGTGGCGTGATCGCCGGACCCGACGGAACGCGCCAGCCCGGCCTCGAACCGGGCGAGCGACGTCGCGTCGATCAGCGGCTCACTTGCACTTGGCGGCGGTGCGGCCACGCGCCAGATCGGCCTTGAAAGCAGCGGTCATCTTGGCACCGTAGACATCGGTCAGCTCGCCATAGACGCGGCAGGCGTCGGCAGGCTTGTCTAGCTTCACCAGTGCCTGGCCCAGATAGAGCAGGCTGTCCGGTGCCCGCTCACCATCCGGCATCTTCTTGTAGTTGTCGTAGAACGCCATCGACGCCAGGCTGGGCTTGCCATCGTCGAGATAGGAACGGCCGAGCAGGTTCTGCGCGTAGCTGGCCCGGCGGCTGGCGGGGAAATCGGCAACGGTCTTCTTCAGCTGCGCCTGCGCCTCCGGATAAAGCCCGGCCTGCCACAGGCGGTAGCCGTAGAGATACTGTTCCTCCGCCTGATCGCCACCCTTGGCCGGACGCTTGATCGCGGCGAGCTTGTCGGCGCGGTCGGCGGCGGCCGGTGCGCCGCCGGCGGCGGGGCGGCTGCCCGCGATCGGGCGCGACGGCGCCGCCGACGCGATCGGCGCGGGATCGTCGCCGCCGACCGGTCCGCCGATGGCCGGCGCCGTCGCGGCCGGCGCGGGTGCCAGCGCAGCCAGCCGCGCGTCGGTCGACGCCTTGTACGCATCGAACTGCTCGCGCAGCTGGCGTAGCTGGAAGCCGTTCTGCTCGCTCTGCCCGGTCAGCGTGGCGATCTGCTGCTCCAGCGACGAGACGCGGGCGGCAAGATCGACGACGGGCGAGGAGACGGGGGCGCCCGATACTTCCGGCGAGGCGGTGGGTGCGACGATATCGGGCTGGACCAGCTGGCCGGCACCGCCGGGGAACACCTTGCGCTGCACCGCGCGCATCTCGCTTTCGAGGCGGCCGACGCGCGCCTCGACATTGCCGGTCTGCGCGGCGGCGAGGCCGGGCAGGATCATCGCGACGCCCGTACAGAGCATCATCAGGGTACGCATGGCCGACATTCTCACTGGCTGCATGTCCGTCACGATAGCCGTCACTGGGCTTCCGGCTCGGCGACAGGGGGCGGGTTCTGGGCGGACTGGAGGTTGGCCCGCTGGGTCTCGGTCAGCGGCCGGCCCGTAGCGGCAGCACGGGGCGTGCGGCGGAGTGCCGCCGTCGTCGGGGCGACCAGCGGGGCGGCGGTAGGCGACGGCGAGACGGCGGGGGCGCCGCCACCCTGGCCGGCACGGGCGAGGAGCGCGGCGGCGTCCACCGCGACGTCCTTGATCGGGCGCGATCCGTCACCCAGCGGCGGGATGGCAGTGCCGCCGACCGCGACGCGCAGCTGGTCGGGCCGGCCGACGTTGATCTTCGGCGCATCGGCGGTCGCCGGCACCTCGAAACTCTCACCCGGCTTCAGCGTGCCGAGGTACAGCGTGGTGTTCGCGGCATCGTAGACGCGCAGCCACACCTCGTTGTCGCCCGCCGTCAGCGTCACCGGCCCGGCGGCGGGAGTGGGCGACGGCGCCGGCGCGACGGCGACCGGGGCCGTCACGGCAGGCGGCGCCGCGACGATCGCCGGTCCGCCGGCACCCGGCCGGAACAGATCGGTGGCGTAGTAGAGGCCGGCCAGTACCAGGATCGCGACGGCCAGCCCCAGCCCCAGGATCGCGATCCCGCGCGATGGGACGCGGGCCAGATCGGCAGTCTCGTACGGCTCGTACTCCGGCGCGCGGGGTACCTGGGCCAGCTCGCCGCGCACGTCATGGGCGACCGAGGCATCGTCGAGCCCGACGGCGCGGGCATAGGCGCGGGCGAAGCCGACGGCATAGGTCGGCGAGGGCAGCAGCGCGAAGTCGGTGGACTCGATCGCTTCCAGATGGCGCAGCGGCACGCGGGTCCGCGACCCGACTTCGGCCAGCGACAGGCCCTGCGCCTCCCGTGCCTTGCGCAGCCGGTCACCCACGCGCTCGGGCGCTGGGGTGTCGCCGGGCTCGACCTCTGTCATCCACTAAACTCCGCTGCGAACCGCCACCCCGGCCCGCTTGTCCCATGTTCCAGAGCCCCATGCCGCTGTCAACGCAGGCGTGAGTCGCCGCTGCGACGGGGCGCCGGCTGACTACGCCAGATCGATGCCACGATCACCTGCCCAGGCGGCCAGCGCACCGCGCAGGTCGCGCGGCGGACGCGCCAGCAGATCGGCCACGAACGCCGTCGTCTCCGCCCGGTCGATCGAGCGGATCATCGCCTTGACCGGGCCGACCGCCGCCGGCGTGATCGACAGGCGATCGATCCCGATCGCAATCAGGGCCAGCGCCTCGAGCGGGCGGCCGCCCATCTCGCCGCAGACCGCCACCGGCACGCCTGCCGCCCGCGCCGTGGTCGCGACCCGGGCGATGAAGCGCAGGATGGACACCGACAGCCAGTCGTACCGCTCCGCCAGCTTCGGATTGGCACGATCGGCGGCGAACAGGAACTGGGTCAGGTCGTTGGTGCCGATCGACAGGAAGTCGCAGGTCGGCAGCAGCAGGTCGAGCTGCTCGGCCAGCGCCGGCACCTCCAGCATCGCGCCGTAGCGGATGTCGATCGGCAGCCGCTTGCCGCGCGATGCCAGCCACTCGCGCTGCGCCTCGAACAGGGCGCGCGCCTCGGCGAACTCCCACGCCTCCGACACCATCGGGAACATGACGTGCAGCGTCCGCCCCGCCGCCGCTTCCAGCAGGGCACGCGCCTGCGCCTTCATCAGGCCGTCGCGCTCCAGCGCCAGGCGGAGCGCGCGCCAGCCCATCGCCGGGTTCTCCTCGCCATGCGCCTCGACGGTCAGGTACGGCAGCGCCTTGTCGCCGCCGATGTCGACGGTGCGGAAGATCACCGGCCGGTCGCCGGCCGCCTCCATCACTTCGCGGTACAGGCGCTGCTGGCGCTCGCGCTGCGGCAGGGTGGCGGACACGAGGAACTGGAACTCGGTGCGGAACAGGCCGATGCCGTCCGCGCCGGTCAGGTCGAGCGCGGCGACGTCGTCGCGCAGGCCGGCATTGACCATCAGGGTGATGCGGCTGCCGTCCCTCGTCTCGGACGGCAGGTCGCGCAGCGCGGCGAAGGCGGCCTTGCGCTTCTGGCGAAGCGCCAGCTTCGCCTCGAACGCCTCCTCCATCATCGACGAGGGGCGGACATAGACGCTGCCGTCGACGACATCGAGGAGGAGCAGGTCCCCCTCCGCGATCAGGCGGCGGACGTCGCGGACGCGGCCCAGCACCGGCACCCCCATGGCGCGGGCGACGATGGTGACGTGGGCGGTGAGCGATCCCTCCTCCAGGATCACGCCCTTCAGCCGGCGGCGATCATATTCCAGCAGCTCCGCCGGGCCCAGGTTGCGGGCGATCAGGATGGTGTCCTGACGCAGGCCGAGCTGCGCGGCGGTGCCCATCTGGCCCGACACGATGCGCAACAGCCGGTTGGCCAGATCCTCCAGATCGTGCATCCGGTCGGCGAGCAGCGGGTCGTCGATCTGGCGCATGCGCTGGCGGGTGCGCTGCTGGACGCGCTCGATCGCCGCTTCCGCGGTCAGGCCGCTGTCGATCGCCTCGTTGATGCGCCGCGCCCAGCCCTCGTCATAGGCGAACATCTTGTAGGTCTCGATGACCTCCAGATGCTCGCCACCGACGCCGAACTCGGCCTCGCGGGCGATGCGGTCGATCTGCTCGCGCATCTTGTCGAACGCGGCATAGACGCGGTGGCGCTCGGCGTCGGTATCCTCGGCCACGGTATGCTCGACGACGATGCGCGGCTGGTGGAAGACCGCGCAGCCCGAGGCCATACCCTCGACCAGCTTCTGGCCCGCAATGCGGACCGCTGCCGTCGACTGCACCCGGTCCTTGCCCTGCGCGGCAGTGTCGATCAGCCCGGCATTGGCGATCAGCTCGGACAGCACCATCGCCACCGTCTGCAGCGCCTCGATCTCGACATCGGCGTAGCGGCGCTGCTCGGCATGCTGGACCGCCAGCACGCCCACCACCCGCTCGCGCCGGATGATCGGCACGCCGGCGAAGCTGTGGAACCGCTCCTCCCCCGTTTCGGGCTTGTAGGCGAAGTCGGGATGCGAGGCCGCCTCGTCGAGGTTCAGCACCTCGCCCTGCGCGGCGATGGTGCCGACCAGCCCCTCGCCCAGCGCCAGCTTGGTGACGTGGACCGCCTCCTGCGCCAGCCCGCGGGTGGCGAAGAGCTCCAGCACCCCCTCGCGCAGCAGGTAGATCGAGCAGACCTCGCTATCGGTCGCCTCGCCGATGATGCCGACGACCTGATTGAGCTTCGCCTGCGCCGGCGTGCGCGCCGCCATCACGTCGTGGAGGCGGACGAGGATCTCGCGGGCGGAGGCGGCAGCGGTCGCGGGCATGATCCCGGGAGCTACCAGAAGTGTGGCCCGGGTGCCACGCGGCAATATGATTTAGGATGATTCTGCCCGGCCCGGCGCAGGAAACGGGGAAGGTAAGGCTAAGGTAAGGGCTAAATCACGTTTTTGGCGAAGGCGGTCGGGAGCGGCGGGTGGCGGTGCGGAGGAGGTGTGCCGCGGGTCATACAGGACGGCCGGAGTGTAGGACAGGATCGGCGGGTAGCGCCCACTTGCGGACATTCCCAACCAGGCCGAACCTGATCTGATGGAATATGATCGTCAGACATTAGATGCCGCTCACCGCCATTCGAGCAACCACCGGGCGGAGTTGGAGCGGAGCGATGTGTGCGGCTGCTTCTACTGCCGAGCAACATTCACCGCCGCTGATGTCGAAGAGTGGCTTGAAGATGAAGACGGAACAGCCCTTTGCCCCCAGTGCAATGTGGACTCGGTGATCGGTTCAGCGTCCGGGTATCCGGCGGGCGAACAATCCTTTTTAAGCTCGATGCATGATCGATGGTTCGGTTGAACGGCCGCTCTCCACCACGTCGAGCCGTTGCCAGCGGCAGGGGATCGAACCCGCACCCCGACCGTCGCCGGGGATCGCTGTAGCGATACGTCTACCAATTCCGTCACGCTGGCGGTGCGGTGATAGCACACGAACACGAGCGAGCGGTACGTCAGCTATCCACCACAACCCGCCGATCAGTCGAACAAACCGTCCTGCGATCCCGCCGGGGGGTTGAGACCCAGATGCTTCCAGCCGCCTGCGTTCAGGCAGCGGCCGCGGGCGGTGCGGGCGACCAGGCCGAGCTGGATCAGGTAGGGCTCGATCACCTCCTCGATCGTGTCGCGCGGTTCGGACAGGCCGGCGGCGAGCGTCTCGACGCCGACCGGGCCGCCGCGATAGATATCGGCGATCATCGTCAGGTAGCGGCGGTCCATCGCGTCGAGGCCGAGCGCGTCGACCTCCAGCCGGTTGAGCGCGGCATCGGCGGTGCGCGCGTCGACGATCTCCGCACCCGCCACGTCGGCGAAGTCGCGGACGCGCCGCAGCAGGCGACCGGCGATGCGCGGGGTGCCGCGCGACCGGCGCGCGACCTCCGCCGCGCCATCGGGGGCGATCGCCAGCCCGAGGAGGCCGGCGGCGCGGGTGACGACGCGGGTCAGTTCCTCGACCGTGTAGAATTGCAGGCGGATCGGGATGCCGAACCGGTCGCGCAGCGGCGTCGTCAGCAGCCCCTGCCGCGTCGTCGCGCCGACCAGCGTGAATTTGGGCAGGTCGATCCGGACCGAGCGCGCCGACGGCCCCTCGCCGATCATCAGGTCGAGCGCGCGGTCCTCCATGGCCGGGTACAGCACCTCCTCGACGGCGGGCTGGAGCCGGTGGATCTCGTCGATGAACAGCACGTCGCCATCCTCGAGATTGGTCAGGAGCGCGGCGAGGTCGCCCGACTTGGCGATGACCGGGCCGGAGGTGGCGCGGAACCCCACCCCCATCTCGCGCGCGACGATCTGCGCCAGCGTGGTCTTGCCGAGGCCGGGCGGGCCGAAGAACAGGACATGGTCGAGCGCGTCGCCGCGGGCGCGGGCGGCCTGGATGAAGATGCGCAGGTTCTCGCGCGCCGCCGCCTGCCCGACGAACTCGTCCAGGTGGCGTGGGCGCAGCGCGGCGTCGACATCCTCGGGGCGGCGCTGCGCGGTCATGAAGCGGTCGTCGGTCACGCTTCGTTCCGTAGCGGGGCAGGTGCGCGGGGTCGAGGGGGAGCCGGTTCGCCCGTGTGCAAACCGCCATTCCGTGTGGGCGGGATTCCCGATACGCTGACGTTCGTGGCCCGACCGCAGGGTTAGCGGGTCTGGATCCCCGCCTGCGCGGGGATGACGGTTGTGGTGTGGCAGGAGGTGCTGGCCGAGGCATAGGAGCGACGGGCGGGCGGTGTCTGGCGAGCATCGGTAACAGTCGTCACCCCGGACTTGATCCGGGGTCCCGCTTCTGCCGCCGCCGGTGATCAGCGGGACCCCGGATCGAGTCCGGAGTGACGGAGGGGTGGCTGGAACGGCGCGGATGATCGCAGGCTGCAAACCGGCTTCCTATCCCGCCAGCGCCTTCTCCACCGTCCGCCACAGGCTGGCGATCGCGATGCCGCCGGCGGAGCGGGCGGCGTAGGTGCCGACGGGCGCGCGTCGTTCCGCCATCGCCTCGATCGCGCTGGCCATCGGAATCACCGGCCAGTCGGGATGCTCGGCGAGCGCGGCGCGGTGCAGGGCGCGGCGGCGGTCGACCATCGAGAAGACCGGCAACAACGGCACGTTGGCGCCCTTTCGCGCGGTGACGTGCGCGGCCACCGTCTCGAACGCGCGGCGCGAGAGCGCGGCGGGGATCAGCGGCACCACCACCAGATCGGCGGCGCGCAGGATCTGGTCCGACGTCTCGGTCAGCCCCGGCGGACAGTCGATGACGATACGATCGTGGCTGCGCGACAGTCCTTCGACGAGCTTCGCCAGCCGCTTCTTCCTATCGAGATCGTGGAACAGCCGGTCGAGACCGCGCAGCGAGGTATCGGCGGGAAGCAACCAGAGCCGCTCGACCGCGGTCGGGCGGATCAGCCGCGCGGGATCGAGGTCGCGGGTGATCGCCGCCTGCGCCTCCATCCGGCCGGGCGCGTCGATCCCCAGCACCCAGCTGGCCGCGGCCTGCGCGTCGAGATCCCAGAGCAGGGTGCGGCGCGCCGACAAGGTGGCGGCCGCCCAGGCGAGGTTGACCGCCAGCGTCGTCTTTCCCACGCCGCCCTTCAGGCTGTAGACCGCGATCGTCGTCATGCCTGCCCGCCCCCGGCTGGATCCGGATCGGGCCTTACCGCGAAGCCTTGCGCAAGGCCAGCCGGACGAGCGCGTCGAGGCTGGCGGCGGTGCCCAGCTCCTCCTCCGCAGCGGCGACCGCGGCGGTCGCCTCGGCCGGGCGGAAACCCAGGTTGAGGAGCGCCGACACCGCATCGGCACCGGCGCCGACCGGCAGCGCCTGCCCCGTCGCCGCGGCCGAGCCGAGCGGGACGATGCCGACCTTGTCCTTCAGCTCGCGCACGATCCGCTCGGCCAGCTTGGGCCCGACGCCGTTGGCGCGCGCGACCATCGCCTTGTCCTGCGCGCCGACCGCGCGCGCCAGCTCGGCCGGCTCCAGCGCCGACAGGATCGCCAGCGCGACGCGCGCGCCGACGCCCTGCACGCCGGTCAGCAGGCGGAACCAGTCGCGCTCGCCGGCGCTGGCGAAGCCGACCAGCCGGATCGAATCCTCCGACACCAGCATCTCGGTGAACAGCGTCGCCGCTTCGCCGACCGGACCGATCGCGGCCAGGGTGCGCGACGAGGCGCCGACGAGGTAGCCCACGCCGCCGACGTCGATCACGGCATGGTCGATACCGGTCGCATCCAGCCGCCCCTTCAGGTGCGCGATCATGCGCCTACGCCCCCGCCATGACTTTGGCGCGGCGCATCATCCCGGCCTCGCTGGCCAGATGATGCGCGTGGGTGATCGCCACCGCCAGCGCATCCGCCGCATCGGGGCCGGCGAGCTTCGCGCCGGGCAGGAGTACCGCCATCATCGCCTGGATCTGCCTCTTTTCCGCACCGCCGGTACCGACCACCGCCTTCTTCACCGTGCTGGGATGATATTCGCCGATGCGCAAGCCGGCCGATGCCGCCGCCAGCAGCACGACGCCGCGCGCCTGCCCCAGCTTCAGCGTCGATTGCGCGTTGGTGTTGCCCAGCACCTCCTCCACCGCGGCGGCGTCCGGCCGCTCGGCGCCGATCACGTCGACCAGCGCGGCGTGGAGGTTCGACAGGCGGCGCGGCAGCGGCATCGACGGATCGGTGCGGATCTGGCCGTTGGCGACATGGGTCAGCCGGTTGCCGTCGGCACGGATGACCCCCCAGCCGGTGGTGCCGAGACCGGGATCGAGGCCGAGGATGATCAAACTCCCTTCCCGCAAGGCGGGAGGGGCTGGGGGAGGGCAGTTCGGCAGATACCGCACATGCGGATATCCCCTCCCCTAACCCCTCCCGCAAGCGGGAGGGGGAATATCAACCCAGCTTCTCCATGATCTCGTCGGAGACCTCGTAATTGCCCCACACGGTCTGCACGTCGTCGTCGTCGTCGAGCACGTCGATCAGCTTGAACAGCGTCGTCGCCTCGTCCTCGTTCACCGCGACCATCGTCTGCGGCCGCCAGGCGAGCTTCGCGCCCTCCGGCTCGCCCAGCACCGGCTCCAGCGCCTTCGCCACCTCGTGCAGGTCGCCCTGCGCCGTCCAGATCTCGTGGCCGTCCTCGCTCGACGAGACGTCCTCGGCCCCCGCCTCCAGCGCCGCCTCGAACACCTTTTCGGCGTCGCCGGCGCCGGCCGGATAGCTGATCAGGCCCATCCGGTCGAACGCGTGGCTGACCGATCCCGAAGCGCCCAGATTGCCGCCGTTCTTGGCGACGGCGGTGCGGACGTTGGTGGCGGTGCGGTTGCGGTTGTCGGTCAGCGCCTCGATGATGAGGCTGACGCCGCCGGGGCCGAAGCCCTCGTAGCGGATCTCCTCATAGGCCTCCATGTCGCCGCGCGACGCCTTGTCGATCGAGCGCTGGATATTGTCCTTGGGCATCGACTGCGCCTTGGCGGCGTTCACCGCGGCGCGCAGGCGCGGGTTCATGTCGGGATCGGGCAGGCCCATCTTGGCCGCCACCGTGATCTCGCGCGAGAGCTTGGAGAACATGCCCGAGCGCTTCTTATCCTGCGCGCCCTTGCGGTGCATGATGTTCTTGAACTTGGAATGGCCTGCCATGACTGCCTCTACACGGTAACAGCCCCCGCCCTTAAGCCGCGGGCGCGCGGATCGCCAGCCCGTCGATCTTGCGCTCCAGTGCCGCGAGCCGCTCGATCACCATCACGTCCAGCTTGTGGTGGAGGCGCAGGATGTCGAGCTCGGCGCGCAGGTTCGTTTCGTAATCCAGGCTGGCGGCCAGCCGGTCCTTCGCCGCCTGACGGTTCTGGCTCATCATGATGACCGGCGCCTGGATCGCCGCCAGCGTCGACAGCATCAGGTTGAGGAAGATGTAGGGATAGGGATCGAACGCCATCCCGAAATGCGCCAGCACGTCGGTGTTGAGCAGCATCCAGCCGAACAGCACCACGGTGAAGCCGATGATGAAGCCCCACGATCCGCCGATCGCAGCGACCCGGTCGGCCAGCCGGTCGCCCAGCCCGGACCGGGCGTCCGATTCGTCGGCGGCGTCCCGGCTGACGATCGTGCCGCCCTCGATACTGTCCAGCACGCGCCGCTCCTCGGGGTCGAGCGCCTGCGCGTCCTTGCGCAGCAGGTGCCGGCTGAGATCGGCCAGGGAGGGAGGATGGCTCATCGATAACCTCTGCGAGGGGCGGCGGGAGAAAGATGCTGTAGGAGACCGGTCCGCCGACGCAAAGCGCTTGCCCCGCCCCCCTGCGATACGCCAAACGGCGCGGCAATGACCGTCAGCGTAGACATGGGCAGCGACGATCGCGGCGCGCCCGTGACCATGGACCTGGAAGAACTGCTCGCCACCCGGTTGCTCGTGCAGGGCAATTCGGGGTCGGGCAAGTCGCATCTGCTGCGCCGCCTGCTCGAGGGATCGGCGGGGCAGGTACAGCAGGTGGTGATCGATCCGGAGGGCGACTTCGTCACGCTCGCCGGCCCGCACGGCCATGTCGTGATCGAGGCGACGGACTATTCGATCCCCGAGATCGAGCGATTCGCCGCACGCATCCGCGAACACCGCGCCTCGGTGGTGCTCAGCCTGGAAGGGCTGGAGGCGGAGGGGCAGATGCGCTGTGCCGCGGCGTTCCTGTCGGCGATGTTCGATGCCCCGCGCGAACACTGGTACCCCGCGCTGGTGGTGGTCGACGAGGCGCAGCTGTTCGCCCCGACCACCGGCGGCGAGGTGGCCGAGGAGGTGCGCCGCGCGTCGCTGTCGGCGATGACCAACCTGATGTGCCGCGGGCGCAAGCGCGGGCTGGCGGGCGTGATCGCGACGCAGCGCCTGGCCAAGCTGGCCAAGAATGTCGCCGCGGAAGCATCGAACTTCCTGATGGGGCGCACCTTTCTCGACATCGACATGGCACGTGCGGCCGACCTGCTGGGGATGGAGCGACGCCAGGCGGACGGCATCCGCGACCTGCCGCGCGGCACGTTCATGGCGCTGGGCCCCGCGGTGTCGCGCCGGCCGATCACGGTGCGGATCGGCGCGGTCGCCACCTCGGCGCGGTCGGGCAGCCCCAAGCTGACGCCGCTGCCCGAGGCGAAGCCGTTCGGGCTGGCCGACCTGCTCGCCGAGCCCGAGGCGCCGGCGCTGCCCCTGTCGTTCGACCCGCGCCCGCGGCGCGTACCGGCCGACGAACTGGCCGCGGACATCGCGCGCCCGCCCGAGCCCGCCATTGCCACCCCCTTCGCCCCCGCACCCGCCGCCCCGGCCAAGGACGAGGCGGAGGTGGAGGCAATCCATGCCGAGGTGCTGCGCGCGATCGTCGCCGACGGCGAGGCGGCGCTGCGCCCGCCGGCGGTGCTGTTCCAGGATTTCCAGGTCCGCTGCCGCATGGCCGGGCTGGCGAAACCGCCGCTCGACCTGCCCGCCTTCACCCGCCGCCTGTCGTGCGCGCGTGCCGGCATCTTCGACATCCACGCCCCCGAATGGGCCGATGCGCTGGCGCTCGCCGGGACGCTGCCCGACGACATGATGGGCGCATTCCTGCTGGTCGCCACCGCCGCGCGCGAAGGTCGCCCCTGCCCCTCCGACGAAGAGCTGGCGACGACCTACGGCACCAGTTCGCTCGGCCGAGTGCGCCGCCTGATCGGCTATATCGAAAGCCGCGACCTGTTCGTGACGCGGGTGGATATGTCAGGCAAGCGATCGATCACGATCCCCCGGCTGGGCTGGACGACGGCGGCGGCGGGCTGACGACCAGCATTTGCATCGGCTTGCGCCGAAAGCCGAATAGCGCGCCTTGGGCGACAGTCCATTCGATACCTGGCGACGCCCGCCACAAACCTCGATACTTTATAACGTCCGAACGATCCATTGCCGCGACGGTGGTTAACCCGCGCGCCAGCAATGATCCATGCCGTTGCCTTCAGGGCCGAATCGGTCTATAATAGTTAACGGGCTTATAATCAAAACGGGGGTTATTAGCATATGGGGCCGGCAGTATCGCATTTCGGACGAGGGGCCGAAATCATGTACTACGCTGCTAACTGCGGTTTGAACGTCCTGTTTTCTACAATGTTCCATCAGCTGCGATTCGGCTGATGGCTGCCGAAACCTTCCGCCCCACGCGCAGCAGACTTAGGCTGCAGGTCTGGCGCTTGATCCATCGCGTAAGAAGCGCTCGCCCCGGCCCCTACTCGCGCGTCGTCGCTCCCGCCTGGTCAAGCCCCAGCTGGACGCTGTATTTCTGCTATGTGCCGGATGGGCAGCCAACCGCCTTTCACCGCGCGACCGCCGCATCGTTGCGTGCGCAAGGTCATAACATCCTGATCGTGGCGGCGGCGGAAAGCGAGGCCAGCCTCTCGCCCGCTTGGCGCGACCTGTCGGACGCGCTGATCTGGAAGTCGCTCGAAGGCTATGACTTCTCCGGATATGCGATCGGATTGCGCCATCTCAGCGCCGTGTCGGCGGGCTGCGATGCGACCGTCCTCAATGATTCGGTAATCGGGCCATTCTGTGATCTGAACACGCTCTTCAGCGACAAGCCCTGGGATCTGGTCGGATTGACGAGCTCGGAGGAACAGGAAGCGCATATCCAGTCCTATGCCTTCATGATGCGCAACTTGACGTCCGATCGGCTGAACAAGTTGCGATCGATCTTTCTCGAGAATCGTTGCTATTCAGACTACAAGACGGTCGTCCGCAATCAGGAGTGCGCATTCGCTCGGGTCGCCAGCCGATCGATGTCGGTAGGCTCCATCTGGCCGGGCAAGATCAACGCCACGATGCTCGACCCGACCGGACTGCTCAACAAAGGTTTCCCCTTCATCAAGAGATCGCATTTCGACAAGTTCGGATACTTGATAACGGGAGAAGAGAAGGCCGAGCTCGTTCGCCAGCGCGACCGGTTTCTGGAGCAAGCGACCTTCAACTCGTCAACGCCAGCGTCGATTACGGTCGGGCGTGAGAGGGAGGCTAACGAACTCCACTTCGCGCTCGCATCGTAAGCAAATTTGCTAGCCCAAAGACATACAATGCGAAGCTCTCGATGAACCTGGTCAATAAGCTTCGGCAGCTGACTTCTCATTATCCAGCGGGCTGAAAATGGACGGATTTTCACGTGGTTCGCCGCGCTGCCAACTTTGATCGGCAGCTCGACGCGTTCTGCTATCGCGCGTAATCGCGTCGGTCATCCCCGACTGCTGGTCGACGCCGGTCGGTGGATATATTCTCCCGACCGGTCATCTGCTCCAGCTCAGATCATCCCCAGCGCCTGCATGTACACCTCGAGGATAGCCTCCTCCTCCTGATACTCTTCCTTCTTCTTCTTGCGGATCGAGAGGATCTTGCGGATCGCCTTGGGGTCGTAGCCGCGGCCCTTGGCCTCGGCCATCACGTCCTTGATGTCGTCGGCAATGCCCTTCTTCTCTTCCTCCAGCCGCTCGGCGCGCTCGATCAGCAGGCGGAGTTCGTCCGCTGCCACCTGACCGCCGCCCATGCCCTCGCCCCGCTCGTCCGCCATCGTTCGTTTCCCGTGAAATGCGCCGCCCGGCCCGTCGCGTCGTCGGTACGCGGGAGCGGCGTGGTTAACCCTGTCGGGTGCGGCGCGGGCTCTAGTGGATCGGCGCCGATCGCTCAAGCGGGGTTGCGGCCGGCGGATCGCGTGCGGACAGATCGCGATCGGGTGTGGCATTCCGGCAGCGGGGCGGGTAAAGGCGCGGCCATCCCGCCGACCGATCCAGGAAGCGTCATGCGCATCGCCATCGCCGCCGATCATGCCGCCGTGTCGCTGAAGACCGCGCTCGCCGCGTGGCTGCGCGACGAGGGGCACGACGTGCTCGATCTGGGCACGCACGGCGACGGCCGCGTCGATTATCCCGATTTCGGTTTCGCGCTGGCCGAGGCGGTGGGCGAAGGCCGGGCCGATCGCGGCGTGGCGCTGTGCGGATCGGGGATCGGCATCTCGATCGCCGCGAACCGCCATCCCGGCTGCCGCTGCGCGCTGGTGTCGGAACCCCTTTCCGCTGCCCTCGCGCGGCACCATAACGATGCCAACACCATCGCCCTCGGCGCCCGCCTGACGGCCGAGGACATGGCGAAGGCCTGCATCACCGCTTTCCTGTCCGCCGAGTTCGAGGGCGGACGCCACCAAGCCCGTGTCGACAAGCTGTCGACCAAGGAGTTCGCCGCATGAGCACGCAGCCCCGCGATCTGACCGACGTCCAGCCCGACGGTTTCTTCACCCGCAGCCTGGCCGATGCCGACGCCGCCGTCTTCGCGGGGATCGCCCACGAACTGGAGCGCGAGCAGACCCAGATCGAGCTGATCGCGTCCGAGAACATCGTGTCGAAGGCGGTGCTGGAGGCGCAAGGGTCGGTCTTCACCAACAAATATGCCGAGGGCTATCCGGGCAAGCGCTATTACCAGGGCTGCGCGCCGTCGGACGAGGTCGAGCAGCTGGCGATCGACCGTGCGAAGCAGATCTTCGGCTGCGGCTTCGTCAACGTCCAGCCGCACTCGGGCGCGCAGGCCAACGGGGCGGTGATGCTGGCGCTGGTCAAGCCGGGCGAGACGATCCTGGGGATGAGCCTGGACGCGGGCGGCCACCTGACCCACGGCGCGCGCGCCGCGATGTCGGGCAAGTGGTTCAACGCGATCCAGTACGGCGTCGACGCCGGGACGCACCTGATCGATTACGACCAGGTCGAGGCGCTGGCGGTGGAGCATAGCCCCAAGCTGATCATCGCCGGCGGCAGCGCCTATCCGCGGGTGATCGACTTCCGGCGCTTCCGCGAGATCGCGGACAAGGTCGGCGCGTATTTCATGGTCGATATGGCGCATTTCGCCGGCATCGTCGCCGCCGGTCTGCACCCGACGCCGTTCGGCCATGCGCACGTCGTCACCACCACGACGCACAAGACGCTGCGCGGCCCGCGTGGCGGCATGATCATGACCGACGACGAGGCGCTGGCGAAGAAGATCAACTCGGCGGTGTTCCCGGGGCTGCAGGGCGGTCCGCTGATGCACGTGATCGCCGCCAAGGCAGTCGCGTTCGGCGAGGCGCTGCAGCCCGATTTCAAGAGCTACATCGCCGCGGTGGTCGAGAACGCCAAGGTGCTGGCCGCGACGCTGAAGGAGCGCGGCGCCGACGTGATCGCGGGCGGCACCGACACGCATCTGGCGCTGATCGACCTGCGTCCGCTGGGCATCACCGGGCGCGACGCGGACGAGGCGCTGGAGCGGGCCGGCATCACCTGCAACAAGAACGGCATCCCCAACGACCCGCTGCCCCCGGTGAAGACCAGCGGCATCCGCGTCGGCTCGCCCGCCGGCACCACCCGCGGGTTCGGCCCGGCGGAGTTCCGCGAGATCGGCAACATGGTCGCCGACGTGCTCGACGGGCTGGCGAAGAAGGGCGAGCACGGGGACCCGGAGGTCGAGGCGGACGTTCGGACGCGTGTGCGCGCCCTGTGCGCACGCTTTCCCATCTACCAAGGATAAGTCATGTCGAAGATCGAAGAGGTCCAGGCCACCGTCAAGAACACGCCGGGCCTGGGCAAGAAGATGGCCAAGTACGGTGCGGTCGGCGCGGTGCTGGCGATCCCCGTTCCCTTCGTCGGCCCGGTGCTGGGCGCGCTGGTCGGCGCCGGCGTCGCCTATGCCAAGCGCAAGGGCTGACGATCTGAATGCGCTGCCCGTTCTGCGGCCATGAGGACAGCCAGGTAAAGGACAGCCGCCCCACCGACGACGGGGCGGCGATCCGCCGCCGGCGGCAGTGCGAGGGTTGCGCGGCGCGCTTCACCACGTTCGAGCGGATCCAGCTGCGCGAACTGACCGTGTTGAAGAGCGAGAGCCGGCGCGAGCCGTTCGACCGCGAAAAACTGCTCCGCTCGGTGTCGATCGCCACCCGCAAGCGCCCGATCGAGGCGGGACGGATCGAGAAGCTGGTATCGGGCATCCAGCGCCGGCTGGAGACGATGGGCGAGAGCGACGTCACCTCGGCCCGCATCGGCGAGTTGGTGATGGAGGGGCTGAAGGCGCTCGATTCGGTCGCCTATATCCGCTTCGCCAGCGTGTACCGGGATTTCAGCGAGGCGCGCGATTTCGAGGCGTTCGCCGGGCAGGTGGAGGAGGCGGGCCGGGGGTGATGCGCGGCGCCGATTCCGCCCTCTCCCCAATGACGCTTCCTTCTTCCGTTCGTCCTGAGTAGCGGCTGAGCGAAGTCGAAGACGCGTATCGAAGGACTGCTGGTTTGAGCTTCCACGCCTATATGCTCCGCTGCGCGGATGGCAGCTATTATCTGGGCCATACCGACGGGCTGGAACGGCGGATCGCACAGCATCAAGCCGGCGCGATCGAAGGATACACGCAGACGCGCCTGCCGGTCGCGCTCGTCTGGACCCAGGATTTCCCTTCGCGCGCCGAGGCGCTGGAGGCGGAGCGCCAGCTGAAAGGGTGGTCGCGCGCCAAGAAGGAAGCGTTGATTGCGGGCAACTGGGAGGTCGTGCGGCAACTGGCGCGCAAGTCCTTCGATACGGGTCTTCGGCAGGCTCAGCCCCTACTCAGGACGAACGGAGGAGGGGAAATGGAACTGCCGAGCGTCATTCCCGAGACAGGCGCGACAACGCCCCCCGCCATCATCCTCGTCCGCCCCCAGCTCGGCGAGAATATCGGCAAGGCCGCGCGCGCCATGCTGAATTTCGGGCTGACCGACCTGCGTCTGGTCGCGCCGCGCGACGGCTGGCCCAATCCCGCCGCCGGACCCGCGGCGTCGGGGGCGGACATCGTGCTGGAGCGCGCACGGGTGTTCGACACGCTGGCCGACGCGGTCGCCGATTGCCCGCACGTCTATGCCACGACGGTCCGCAAGCGCGGGATCACCAAGCCGGTGGTAACGCCGGAAGTCGCGGCGAAAGCCATCCACACCGGGCCCGGCCGCAGCGCGATCCTGTTCGGGCCGGAGCGATCGGGGCTGGAGACGGACGACGTGGCGGTCGCGCGCACGATCATCACCGTGCCGATCAATCCGGAATTCGGCAGCCTGAACCTGGCGCAGGCGGTGATTCTGGTCGCGTATGAATGGTCGAAGCATGTCCCGAGCGGTGCCGAAGGGAGCGTGGCGCTGGCGCAGCCGCCCGAGACCGATCTGCCGCCGCCCGCCGCGCAGGAGGATCTGGACGGCATGATCGCGCAGCTCGACGCGATGCTGGTCCAGGCCAATTTCTTCTTCCCACCGCACCGCGACGCCGCCACCCGGCGGACGCTGCGCACGATGCTGACCAAGCCGGGCTGGTCGACGCAGGAGGTGCGGACGATGCGCGGCATCCTGTCGGCGCTGGACGGCAGGAAGGCGCGGCGCACGACGCCGGACCCGGCGCCGGATTCAGCGCCGGTCGAAGGCGGCGAGTTCGTAGGCGATCGAGGCCTCGACGAGACGCTCCCATAGGTCGGCGATCACGTCTGCGGGGATGCCCGCGGCGGCGGCGGCGGCGCGGGCCTGGGCGATCACCGCGGCCTTGCGGTCCTCATCGCGCACCGCCGCGCGCTCCGGCTTGATGCGCGCAGCGGCGTCCATATAGCCGAAGCGGCGAGCGAGCAGCGCCACCAGGTCGCGATCGACCTGGTCGACGCCGGCGCGCACCTCGGCCATGGTGGAACAGTCGGCGGGGGCGATGATCGTCATGGCTGGCGGCATAGCGCGCGCGTGCGGCACTGCAACCCGCGCCCCGAACCTTGACGCCGCGCCCGCATCCGTCTAGGCGCGCCGCTTCGCAATCGCCCCCGCACCCCGGTGAAGCGGCGGGCCTGCCTCCTTCGGATCAGCAGCGCGATACCGGGACCAACCCACTCGATCGTTCGCGGCCGGGTGGTCAACGTCGTTCGTAGTTGCAAGGAATATCATATGTCGAAGCGCCATAGCGCCAAGCACAAGCTCGATCGCCGTCTTGGCGAGAACATCTGGGGCCGTCCCAAGTCGCCGGTCAACAAGCGCGAATACGGCCCCGGCCAGCACGGCCAGCGCCGCAAGGGCAAGGTGTCGGATTTCGGCATCCAGCTGCGCGCCAAGCAGAAGCTGAAGGGCTATTACGGCGACGTCACCGAGAAGCAGTTCAAGCAGTGCTATCAGGAGGCCGCCCGGATGAAGGGCGATACCTCGCAGAACCTGATCGGCCTGCTGGAGCAGCGGCTGGACATGATCGTGTACCGCGCGAAGTTCGCGCCGACGATCTTCGCCGCGCGCCAGATCGTCAGCCACGGCCACATCCGCGTCAACGGCGTGAAGTGCAACATCGCGTCGCGTCGCTGCTTCGTCGGCGACGAGATCACGCTGGGCACCAAGGCCAAGGAGATGGCGCTGGTGCTGGAGGCGCAGAACCTGGCCGAGCGCGAGATCCCCGATTACGTCGCCCCCGACGGCAACGCCAAGATCACCTTCGTCCGCGTACCGACGCTGGACGAGGTGCCGTACCCGGTGAAGATGGAGCCGAACCTGGTGGTCGAGTTCTACTCGCGCTAAGCGAGTAGAAGGCCGATACGAAGGTTCGGCCGGCCGGCGGCGCCACGGCGCCGTTCGCCCCCCGCCTGTGCGGGGGCGGGCTCACGGGATTTACTCCCGTTTCGGCCGACCCACATGAAACGGCGGTTCTCCTTTGCGGGAGGCCGCCATTTTCATGTCCGGGCTGGTGCCGGGCGACGAACATTGCGCGATCACGGGCGCCTGCGCAGCGGGGCTCCGACCTTCGCCGGGGATGCGGTCATCAACCAGACACGGTTCCGCTCCCCGCCATGGCGGGCTTGTCGCGGCATCAGCCGATCCGCATACTTGGCGGCGGACGGGATCACCGCCGGAAGGGAACCGTGACATGGATATCCACGCCTGGACCGCCTTCGCCGCCGCCTCGCTGGTGATCGCGATCATCCCCGGACCGGGGGTCGCGAGCATCATCGGCTTCGCGTTCAGTTCCGGCCGGCGCGTCGCGCTCGCCTCGGTCGCGGGGATGGCCGTCGGGAACGCCCTGGCCATGACGGTGTCGCTGGCCGGTGCGGGCGCGATCCTCGAATCGTCCGCCCTCGCCTTCTCCCTCCTGAAATGGGCGGGCGCGACCTATCTCGTCGTCATCGGCCTGCTGGCCATCATGCGCAGCGGCCGGGATGCGGCCGTCGATATGCCGCGACGCCCGCTGAGCGCCCGCGCCGCGTTTCTGACCAACGTAGCGGTCGGCACCTTCCACCCCAAGACGATCCTGTTCTTCGTCGCCTTCGCCAGCCAGTTCATCCGCCCCGACGCCCCCTATGTACCGCAGGCCGCGATCCTGATCGCGACCTTCACCGGCATCGCGGCGCTGACCGACTCGGTCTACGCACTCACCGCCAGCCGCGCATCGGGGTGGGTGCGCCATCCGAAGGCGCGGCTCTGGTCGCAGCGGGCGGGCGGCGGTGCGGTGATGGGGGCCGGGCTCGCGATGGCCGCCTTCCAGCGCTGAGTGCCCCTTTTCATTTGGCAAGGCGCGCATGCGCCGCCAGAAAGCGCTCCGTCACAGGAGTTTCCGCATGCGCGCCGCCATCGTTCCCCTTCTCCTCGCCGCGACCCCGCTCGCCGCGCAGACCATGCCCGCGATCAGCGTCGACACCCTGAAGACGGTGACGCAGACGCTCGCCTCCGACGCGTATGAGGGCCGCGCGCCGACCACGCCGGGCGAGGACAAGACGGTCGCGTACCTGATCGAGCAGTTCAGGGCGGCGGGCCTGCAGCCCGGCAACAGGGGCAGCTGGACGCAGGACGTGCCGATGGTGGAGATCACCGCCACCGACGTCGCGCCCTTCACCGTCGCCGGTGGCAAGATGCCGGTCAGCTTCGCCTATCGCACCGACATGGTCGTCGGCACGTACCGCGTGGTGCCGAAGATCGCCGTCAAGGACAGCGAGATGGTCTTCGTCGGCTATGGCATCACCGCGCCCGAGAAGGGGTGGGACGATTATGCCGGCGTCAACGTGAAGGGAAAGACGGTCGTCATCCTGATCAACGACGCCGACTGGCAGACGATGTCGCGGGACGGCCCGTTCGAGGGGCGCGCGATGACGTGGTACGGTCGCTGGCCCTACAAGTTCGAGAATGCGGCGAAGCACGGCGCCGCGGCCGCGCTGATCATCCACCAGACCGAGCCGGCCGCCTATCCCTGGGCGGTGGTGCAATCGTCCTGGACCGGACCGCAGCTGGAACTGGACGAGAAGGGCGACCATCTCGACCAGAGCCAGGCGGTCGGCTGGATCCAGCAGGCCGCGGCGCAGCGCCTGTTCGCCAGCGCCGGCAAGGACCTGACCGCGCTGACCGCCGCTGCCGCGAAGAAGGGCTTCCGCGCGGTGCCGCTGGGCGTGAAGCTGTCGGGCGGCTTCGCCAACCAGATCCGGCGCCAGGCATCGAAGAACGTCATCGGCGTGCTGCCCGGAACGGCGGCGAAGGACGATTACGTCCTCTACTCGGCGCATTGGGATCATCTGGGCCGCTGCGACGCGGTGGCGGGCGACGACATCTGCAACGGCGCGGTCGACAACGCCACCGGCACCGCCGGGCTGGTCGCGCTGGCGCAGGCGCATGTGAAGGCCGGACCGGCGAAGCGGTCGATCGCGTTCCTGGCGGTGACGGCCGAGGAATCGGGGCTGCTCGGTTCGCGTTACTATGCCGAGCATCCGGTCTATCCGCTCGCGCGGACCGTCGGCGGGGTGAACATGGACGTGCTGAACGTCATCGGCCCGGTCCGCGACTTCGTGCTGACCGGCGCCGGCAAGTCCGAGATCGAGGATCTGGTGAAGCCGTTCATCGCCGCGCAGGGCCGCACCATCGCGCCCGAGCCCAATCCGGAGCGGGGCGGCTATTACCGGTCCGACCATTTCTCGTTCGCCAAGCTGGGCGTGCCGATGCTGAGCGGCGAATCGGGCGAGGATCTGGTCGCCGGTGGCAAGGAAGCAGGCGCGAAGGCGACCGAGGACTATGTCGCCAACCGCTATCACAAGCCCGCCGACAATTACGATCCGAACTGGAACTGGGGCGGCGCGGTGCAGGACCTGCAGGTCTATTACGGCCTCGGCCGCCAGCTGGCCGACGACACCTCGCTGTGGCCGAACTGGTATCCCACGGCCGAATTCCGGGCAATCCGCGATCGTTCGCGTGGCGGTGCCAAGTGACGACGCCGCCACCCGCCGAATGGGCCCCGCACGCCGCCGTGTGGATCGGCTTTCCCAGCCATCCCGAGCTGTGGCAGGACGATCTGGAACCCGCGCGCGAGGAGGTCGCCGCCTTCGCCCGCGCCGTCCATGCCGGGGGTCGCGGCGAGACGGTGGTGCTGGTCTGCGCCGATAGCGAGGCGGCGGATGCCGCGTGCGCGATCGCGCCGTTCGCCGAGATCGAGGTCCAGCCGTTCGGCGACATCTGGCTGCGCGACACCGGCCCGATCGTGACCGGCGACGGCAGCGCGCGGCTGTTCCGCTTCAACGGCTGGGGCGGCAAGTACGACCTGCCCGGCGACGACAGCATCGGCGAGCGGCTGGCCGAGGCGCGCGGGCTGGCGGCGATGGCATGCGACTGGGTGCTGGAGGGCGGCGCGATCGACGGGGACGGCACCGGCACCGTCGTCACCACCGAGCAGTGCCTGCTGAACCACAATCGCAATCCCGCGCTCGATCGATCCGCGATCGAGCGGTTGCTGGCAGACGATCTGGGCCTGACCCGCGTCGTCTGGCTGGGCGAGGGATTGCTGAACGACCACACCGACGGCCATGTCGACAACCTCGCCCGCTTCGTGGCGCCCGGCCGCGTCGCCCTGCCCGAGCCGGCCGACAACGACCCCAACTGGCAGGTCTATGCCCGCGCCCGCCGCGACCTGATCGCCGCCGGGCTGCAGGTCGCCACGATCCCCTCCCCCGGCCGCGTCCTGCGCGACGAGGAGGTGGTGCCCGCCAGCTACATGAATTTCTACATCGGCAACGCCGCGGTCGTCGTGCCGCTGTACGGCAGCGACAACGACCAGGCGGCGGTCGCGGCGGTGCAGGCGCTGTTTCCGGACCGCCACGCCGTGGGCCTGCGCGCCGACGCGATCCTGACCGGCGGCGGCAGTTTCCACTGCATCTCGCAGCAGGTGCCGGCGTGATGTAGGACGGGCACACGGGCATCGGTTCGCGAAACGCCGCTGCCCGCTTTCGCGGCGGCGACCGATCCCCTACATGCGCGCCCATGACCGAGATCACCGTCGCCGCGCTCCAGCTCGGCTTTACCGCCGATATCGACCGCAACATCGCCAACGTCTCCGCGCTGGTCCGTGAGGCGGCGGCGCAAGGTGCGCAGGTCGTCCTGCCGCCCGAACTGTTCGAGGGCGAGTATTTCTGCCGCGTCGAGGACGAGGGCCTGTTCGCCAACGCCGCGCCGGTCGGCGAGCACAAGGCGGTGCTGGCGATGCAGGCGCTGGCCGAGGCGCTGACGATCACCATCCCGACCAGCTTCTTCGAGGCGGACGGGCCGCATTACTACAACAGCCTCGCGATGATCGGGCCCGATGGCGAGGTCCAGGGCGTCTATCGCAAGAGCCACATTCCCGACGGCCCCGGCTACGAGGAGAAATTCTATTTCCGCCCCGGCAATACCGGCTTCAAGGTGTGGCCGGCACCGCCCGCCGCGCCGGGCTGGAGGCTGGGCGTCGGCGTGTGCTGGGATCAATGGTATCCCGAAACCGCGCGGGCGCTGATGCTGATGGGGGCGGAGCTGCTGTTCTATCCCACCGCGATCGGCAGCGAGCCTCACGACACCAGCCTGGATACCGCCCGCCTGTGGCGCCGCGCGATGGTCGGCCATGCGGTGTCGAACGTCGTCCCCGTGGTGGCCGCGAACCGCATCGGCACCGAACACGGCCAGCGCTTCTACGGCACCAGCTTCATCACCGACGAGCGCGGCGACATCCTGGCCGAACTGGGCCGCGAGGAAGAGGGGGTGATCACCGCCACGCTCGATCTCGCGAGGATCCGGCGGCACCGCGCCGCCTTCGGCTTCTTCCGCGACCGCCGTCCCGACCTGTACGGCCGGCTGGTGGCGGACGTCTGACGCTGGCCGGGCTCTACGCCGTCGCGCTCGGCAGCAACCGGCGGACGCGTCACGGCAGCCCTGCGGCGACCGTATCCGCCGCGATGGCCGCGATCGGCGGGGTCGTGGCGCGGTCGCCGATCGCCGCCACGCCGCCGCTGGGGCCGTCGATCCGGCGCTTCGCCAATGCCGCCGTGCTGATCCGCAGCGACGACCCGCCCCCCCTGCTGCTCGACCGGCTGAAGGCGATCGAGCGCGCGATGGGCCGCCGCCCGGGGCGACGCTGGGGCGCGAGGCCGATCGACCTCGACATCGTCATGTGGTCGGGCGGGCGGTGGCGCAGCCGCACGCTGACCGTGCCACACGCCGCCTGCCGCACCCGCCGCTTCGTCCTGGCGCCGCTCGCCGCGATCGTCCCCGGCTGGCGCGATCCGCTGACGGGTCGCACCGTGCGCCAGTTGCTGTCGCAGGTTGACCGCCGCCGGCCATCCACCTAGGTCCCGCGGGCGATGGCCGGGGTCCGTAGCTCAGTCGGTAGAGCAAGCGACTTTTAATCGAGAGGTCCCGGGTTCGAGCCCCGGCGGACCCACCATCGCTTCCCTGATCCGCAGGGAATCCGCTACCTTCACCGCGATTCTTCCCCGCCCGGTTCGACCGTCGACGATGCCGCGAGCCGGACGCGTCATTTCCGGACATGATCCTGCATTGCTTTGGCGGCGTGGCAAGCCATAACAGCCGCCATGTTGACCCTGACGACGCGAGTCCTGCGCAAATCGGCCCGTGCGGCGCGTCCGCTGGTCGAACCACTTCTGGCCCGTCGCGCCAGGGCTGCCGGGCTTGCGCCGGCGGTCACGCAACGGCAATTCCTCGAGCAACTCGACGGGCTCGACGCGCTCGAGATCGGGCCGTTCGATCGGCCGATGCTGAACGGACCCTCGGTCCGTTACTTCGATGTCCTCGACACCGATGGGCTGGTCGATCGGGCCCGCAGGATCGGCAGAAACTGCGGGCAGGTTCCCGCCATTACCTATGTCTCGCCCGTGGGCGATCTTGCCGTCGTCGATCGGACGTTCGACGCCATCTTCAGCAGCCACGCCATCGAGCATCAGCCCGATCTGGTCGCGCACCTGCAAGGCGTATCGAGGCTGCTGAACGCGGGTGGGGCATATTATGTCATCGTGCCGGACAAGCGCTTCTGCTTCGATCACTATCTGCCAGAAACGACGATCGACGACCTGTTGCTCGCTCATCGCACGAAGCGGCGTGTCCACACGCGAAAGGCGGTTCTGGCACATACGCTGGAGACGACGCACAATGACGCGATGCTCCACTGGATCGGCATCCACGGCAAACCCGAGGTCGATGCCGAACGCAGGGCGAACGGCGAGGCCGAGGCGGCGCAAGCGGATGCCGGCATCTATGTCGATGTCCACGCGTGGTTCTTCTCGCCCGGTCAGTTCCAGCGTCTGATGGGGGAACTGGCACGCGAAGGGCTGATCGACCTCCAGGTCGAGCGGGTCCATGCGACCGCCTACGGGTCGCTGGAGTTTTCCGCCGTCCTCCGCAAGCCGGGGCTGCGCTAGCGGCTCCGCCTATCCCGCCTGCAAGCCGCGAAGCTGGTCGGGCGATGCCGCCACGTCCGGGCGGAAGCGGTCGCCCGCCATGTAGCGCTCCAGGCTGGCGACCAGCTGGCGGCTGACGGGATCGGCGGCGTCCTGTCCGTCCAGCGCGAAGCCGCAGACGATGGCGCGACCGCGGCCGACGCGCAGTTCGACGACGAGGGCCAGCGGGCGGGCGGTGAACCAGTCGTCGATGATCCGCACGATCGGCTTCACCCCGGCGGGCAGCAGGTCCAGCCGCAGCGCACCGGCGCGGTGGACCAGATACCACCAGTGCCAGTTGCTGTGCACGTCGGTCGGGAAGTCGGCGAGGGCGGCGTGCCCGGGATCGCACAGGATGCCGAGCGTCGTGGGCGGCTGCCGTTCGGTCCACAGCGTGTTCCAGAAGATGCTGGAAAAGCCCAGCTGCACCGCCCGGTCGGGATAGTTGGCGACGCTCCTGCCGGGCAGGCCGATCAGGGCGTCGCCGCCGCCGGCCAGATGATCGAGCACGGCCGCATCGATCCGGTCGGCGCGCATGATGCGCGGCGTGCCGGCCGGCGCGGGTAGCGCCGCCGGATAGATCCAGAGATCCCAGTCATTCTCCGCGACCACCTTGCCGTCGTGCCGCACCGTGACGATCAGGTGCGCGGCAGCGGGCCGGTCGACGCGCAGCACCGGCGCCGCCGAGAGGCCCAGCGGCGCATTGCCCAGCGGCACGTCGCGCGGGCCGAAGTCGCCCTGCGCCAGCATCTTGCCGGCGGTGTCAGCCACGCGCCACTCGATCTGCGCACCCGCCAGCGGCTCCGCCCCGAAATGGGCCACGTCGACATCGAAGGCGAACGGCGTACCGGCGGCGATCACCCGGGTGGACATGCGCGCGAGCGGCACGATCGGTGCGCAGAACCGCCGGTACTCTGCCGCGGTCACATAGCTCTTGTCGTCCCAGAACGGATCGAGCACGCCGACCAGCGCCGTCCCCTGGCCCGGAAAATCCTGCAGCCCCAGCAGCTGGAAACCGCCCATGCCGTGGGTGCGCAGCGCGCTCTCGATATCCTCCTTGTAGCAGAGGATCTGCAACCGCCCCGATGCATAGAGGAACTCGGGCGCGTGATCGCGCAGCCCGTTGTCGCGCAGCCGGTCGGCGAAAATGTCGAAGTTCCGGGCCTTCAGGTGCCCGGTATATTTCCGGCGCTCGTCGAGGTTAGGGTAGACGCACCACTGGCCGATCTCGTGGCTGATCACCGGCGCGCGGTAGCGGCCGATGAACTCGCGGTAATCGGTTCGCGTCTCGGGCGGCTTCGCGTTGATCCGCGAGTTCAGCCCTTGGCCCCAGTCCTGGATGCGGGGTGTCGGCGTGACGTGATACTGGCTCTCGTCGATCAGCGGCCAGCCCGATCCGGCGGTCCACAGCCGGCGGCGGTCACGATCGCGGTACGTGCGGAGATAGGCGGCGAGGAACGCGTCGCGGCGCGCCTCCCCGGCCTTGGTCTTGCCGCCGCCCGGTTCGTTGCCGTGGGTCATCAGGACGAAGCAGGGGTGGTTGCCGTGCGCGGCCAGCACCCGGTCGGTCTCTGCATAGACCCAGCGATCGACGGGCAGGCCGCTGCCGATCATCACCGACTGGTTCGCCCAGACGGTCTCGATCTGGACGTACACGCCCTCCTCGTCGGCAGCATCGAACGCCGCCTCCGGCGGGCAATAGCTGTGGAAGCGCAGGTGGTTGAGCCCGTATTCCTTCGCCCGTCGCATGATCCGGCGCCAGCTGTCGATATCCGTCGGCGGGTGGCCGGTCAGCGGGAAGATGCTGCATTCCAGCGCGCCGCGGAACATCGCGGGGCGGCCGTTCATCGTGAAACCCTGCGGCGTGGCGACGAGTTCGCGCCAGCCGAAGCGGCCTTGCCATTCCTCGCCGTTCGGCAGGGTCACCGACACGTCGTGCAGCACCGGATCGAACTCGTCCCATGCCCGCCGCGCCGCCGCATCGTCCGGCGCCGGGCGCAGTTGCGCCTCGAAGCGGCCCTCGTCGCCCTTCCACGCGATCGTGGCCCGCACCGACACGCCGGCAAAGGCGATGTCGGCCGCGTCCACCCGCTCGCTGCCGATGCGGCGCAGCGTCCCGCGCACAGTCAGCACGCGATCGGCGAACGACGGATGCAGATCGACCCGGTCGATCCACGCCGGCTCGCTCGCGCGCAGTTCGATGCGGCCGGCGATGCCGTTCCAGTTGCCCTGGGTATGATCGGTGACGCCGTGGCCGTTATGGCCGATCTCGACGATCATGCGGTTGTCGACGCGGATCGTCAGCCGGTGCACGCCGGGCCGCACGACGCCCAGATCGTAGACGTGCGGAACGTGCAGCGCATCGCTGCGGCCCATCGCGCGCCCGTCGATCCAGACGCGGGTTTCCCAGTGCGGGCGCTCCAGGAACAGCTCGACCCGCTTGCCGGCCCATGCCGCCGGCACCTCGATATCGCGCTGGTACCAGGCGGCGCCACGGAACCAGGTATCGGGCTGGAGGAAGAACGGCACCTTGACGTGGTCGGGCTCGCGATAGCGCGCATAGTCGGGCGCGGTGAAGTACGAGCGGTCGTTGATGTCGCCCGTCCACGGCGTGTCGACCGTCACGCGGTTGCCGATACGGCGCTGCTCCAGGCTGCCGGGCAGCGGGAAGGTGTCGGGCAGCGCCGACGCGAACCAGCGGCGCGAGATGCCCTTGTCGCCGGGATCCAGCGCGCGGCGCCACACCGCGGCGAGGCCGATCGACCGCTCCGCCGGTTCGCCCGCGGCCGCGCCCGCCGCCGCCTCGTCGAGCAGGCCGAGGAGCGGCGCGACGGCGAGCGACTGGACCAGCCGGCGACGGTTCATCCATCCGAAGGGCGCGTCGTTCCTGTCCATGTCGATCCTCTCCCGCCACCGCCACGGCGAAGCGTGGCGTTCATTATGTCATACTTTATTGGCTGGTGGAGGCGATGGCAAGAGGCGGACTCGGCAAGCAACTTCACGGTAACAAGTCGGCAAGATCATGCCGCTCTCGGGAGCTATGCTGCGTACAGACGCTCGTAAAATATTATTTATCTGCGCGCATGGCCAGCTGGGCTTCGCTGATCCGCGGTACGAACCGCGCGTTGTGGAGTTGGCGCAGCCGCTCGACCTGCGCCAGCGACGATGTCAGCACCCCGGCCGGCAGCAGCGCGTCGGCCCGGTGCAGGTCGATCACCTGCCGGTCGGTCAGGTCCTGCATCGCCGTCGCGTCGAGCGAGTAGAGCCCGTCCAGCACCTGCTCGTGGCCATCTTCCTGACGCAGCGTCAGGTAGAGCGGGCGGACGAGCCGCTGATCGACATAGCGCTCCACCAGTTGCGCCGCCGCCGCGACGTCGGCGATCAGGTCCTCCAGCCCGCCCCTGATCCGCTCCAGCAGGGGAGCGGGCACGGTGCCGTCGAACAGCGGTTCGCCGACCGCACCGATCGCCGCATCGCTCTCGTCGATCGCGAGCCCGCCGGCGCCGCCCGCATCGAGGCGGAAGCACGACAGTGCGGCCGCCCGCGGCAGATAGGTCGCGTTCACCCGCCCGTCCGCCGAGAAGAGATTGGCAGGCTCCACCAGCCCCAGCAGCGCGATCAGGTTGAAGCGGCCGGTGCCCGCGTCCTTGGCGAAGCACAGCGGCATGTCGGCCGCGGCCAGCGCGATCTCGGACAGTCCCAGTTGCACGAACCGCCGCGTCGTCGCGGTCGCGTCCCGGTTAAAGCGCAGCGAGGCATGGCGTGGGGCGCTGAGGGGTGTCGGGCCGCTCATACCGGCTGGAACCCGTGCTCGCGCACCGCGCGCAGCAGGTCGCGGTGGCGCGGCGCCTGCGCCACCAGCCGGTCGCGCAGCCGCTCCGTATGGCCGACCAGCCGTGCCGCACGCACCGCATCGGCAGAGGCGGCGTCGGCACGCGGGTACAGCCCCTCGAACCCCATGCCGTGCAGGACATACTGATAGCTGGGCCACGAGAAGACCTCGCGCGCGTTGGCGAAATCCTGCGGCGCCGGAGGATGATGCCGCCACAGCGCCAGCCGCTCCCGCAACCCGTCGGGGATCGACGACGGCGCCACATTGTCGCGCCAGAAGTCGGTGTCGGTCCGCCGCGTCAGGACATAATGCAGCTTCAGGAACTCGACGATACGTTCCCAGTGATGGCGGAACGCCTCATTGAACTGGCGGGACAGCACGTCCATCGCCCCCCGCGTTCGCGGCAGGCGGTCCGCGATCGCATCCATCGACGCCTCGATCAGCATCAGCGCCGATGCCTCCAGCGGCTCGATGAAGCCCGCCGACAGGCCGACCGCGACGCAGTTGTTCTGCCAGAACCGCTCGCGATAGCCGGCGTCGATGTCGATCTTCCTGACCGACAGCGCGTCGCCCCGCGGCCCGACATAGCGGCGCAGCGCCGCCTCCGCAGCATCGTCGCTGGTATGCGCGGTGCTGTACACATGGCCGATGCCGCGGCGCGTCCACAGCCCGATGTCCCAGATCCATCCCGCGTCCTGCGCGGTGGAGATGGTGTGGCACGCGATCGGGTCGTCCTCCCGGTCGTACGGCACCTGCATCGCGATCGCGCGATCGGCGAACAGCTTGTCGCCGCACCGGCGGAATGGCACGCCATAGACGCCGCCGATCAGCCGCGCGGCGAACCCGGTACAGTCGACGAACAACTCGCCTTCCACCACCCGGTCGTCGCCCAACGTCAGGCTGGCGATGTCGCCATTGTCCAGCATCGTCGTGCCGGTCACGTCGCCGACGACGTGCGTCACGCCCAGCACGTTCACCGCATGCTCGCGCAGCAGCGTCGCGAACTTGCCCGCGTCGAGGTGATAGGCATAGTTGGCATGCCCGGTGAATTCCGCGGCGGTGATCGACTTGGGCGCCAGCCCCGCGTCGCACAGCGCCGCCTGGTAATCGACCCAGTCGGCGAACCCGGTCGCGGCCTGATCGCCGCCCCGGTTCACCCAGTGCGGTGCCAGGTCGATCTCGGTCGCGCCGACCGGCGGATTGAGCGGATGGTAATAGCCGTCGTCCGGCGTCCCGTCGGTCCAGCCGACGAACTTCGCGCCCTGTTTGAAGGCGGCGTCGCAGGACCGGACGAACTCGGTCTCGGTGATCCCGATCTTGGCCAGCGTGTTGCGCATCGTCGGCCACGTCCCCTCGCCCACGCCGACGGACGGCACCGTCGCCGACTCGACCAGGCTGACCGCGACGCCGCTGCCGCTGCGCCGCGCCTGTGCCGCCAGCCGGCATGCGGCGATCCACCCGGCGGAGCCGCCGCCGACGACGACGACATGTCGAACGGGGCGATCGCCATCGTGCCGGTTCGTGTCTGGCATCCCTTGCACCTCTCTCCGGATCGGCAAATCACGTGCTCGTGTCTTTGCAGTTGAATATATCATACTTTAGGGTTACGCCCCGTCCACCCCGTTCTATCGAAGCGGGGCGTAAATGCGAGGAAAAGGGGAGGATCATGGCCGATCACATGCGCTTCAAACGTCAAATGCTATATATGGCATATGGATTGGGAAGCGCGAGCTGCGCGCTGATGGCGGCGATGCCGGCCACGGCCCTTGCGCAGGACGCGACCGCGCCGGCCACCGTCCAGTCGCCCAGCGATGCGCCGCCCCCCAATTCCACCGCCGTCCTGCCGTCGCAGACCGAGGCGGACGGTACCGCCGCCGACATCGTCGTCACCGGCATCCGCCGCAGCATCGAATCGTCGGCCGCGCAGAAGCGTGATGCGTCGGGCATCCTCGATGCGATCTCGTCGGAGGATCTGGGCAAGTTCCCCGATGCCAACGTCGCCGAGTCGCTGCAGCGCATTCCCGGCGTGGCGATCGACCGCAGCAGCGGCGAGGGCCAGTCGGTCACCGTCCGCGGCCTGGGCCCGTCGTTCAACACCGTGCTGTTCAACGGTCGCAGCTTCGCGTCGGACAATTACAACCGCTCCTTCTCGTTCGACCTGATCCCCGCCGAACTCATCAGCGGCGCGCAAGTGTACAAGAGCGCGCAGGCCCCGCTCCAGGGCGGCGGCATCGGCGCGACGATCAACATCCAGACGCCGCGGCCGCTCGCGCTCAAGGAGTTCAAGGCGGTCTTCAGCGGCAAGGCGCTGTACGAGAAGAACAGCGAGAAGTTCACGCCGCAGCTGTTCGGCCTGGTCAGCAACACCTTCGCCGACGGCAAGCTGGGCCTGCTCGCCTCGCTGTCCTACCAGCGTCGTGTCGCCGAACTGAACCAGGTCACCACCGACGGTTACATCCCGCGGACCAATGTCGGCCCGACCGCGGCGCCGATCCTGACCAACGTCTACGCCCCGCGCAACCAGGATGTCGGCACCACCCGCGACCGGCGCTCGCGCCTGGGCGCGACGCTGGTCGCGCAGTATGAGGCGTCGGACGAGCTGACCTTCACGCTCGACGGCCTGTACAACAAGTTCAAGAGCGACGTGACCACCCGGTCGCTGGGCAGCTGGTTCGAACCGGCCAGCTACACCGCGGCGGCGATCGACGAGAACCGCACCGTCACCTCGCTGACCACAGCGGGCAGCGCCGACTTCATCTCGGCCGGCAGCGTCCGCGAGACGACGACGTGGCAGGCGGGCGGCAACGTCGAATGGCGCCCGGCGGACAATTTCCGCATGGTGCTGGACGCGACGTGGTCGCGCGCCTTCAACGACGGCGGCGGCCGCAACTACTTCACCGTGATCGGGACGCCGACCACCTACTCGTTCACCGGCGCGCAGGGGAAGGGCATCGCCTCCACCTTCGGCTACGGTCCCGGCACACTGACCGATCCGACGCTGGCCAAGACCCATCTCGCCAGCATCGGCGGCAACGACGTCACCGAGGAGGTGACCGAGTATCGCTGGAACAACGAATGGACGCCGGGCACCGACATCTTCCGCAAGGTGCGGTTCGGCGTGTCCCGCACGTCGCGCGACAAGAACAACGTGCCCTACACCTCCGACCCGAACGTCGGCTGCACCTATTGCGGCTACACCACCGCCGCCGATCCGACACTGCTGTCGCCCTACACCCGCGGCTCGCTGGGCCAGAGCGGGGGTGAGGCGCCGACGTCGTTCCTGACGTTCGATCCGCAGCGCTACATCGCGTTCCTGACCAGCCGTCCGGCGACCGAGGCGCTGGACCGCGCCCGCGGCCTGCCGATCGGCACCACGGCCGCGCAATATGCCGCGACCAACGGCTACACCCCCGTGCGCCAGCCGTCGGCGCGCGTGAAGGAGGTCGTCTACGCCAGCTACATCGATGCCGATTTCGAGGGGCAGTTCGGCAGCATGGCCTGGTTCCTGAACATCGGCGGCCGGTACGAATATACCGAGCTGCAATCGGCGGGGCAGCAGCGCCAGCTGCTCGACCTGTTGCCGGTGCAGGGCGACAACGGCATCTACAACCCCGTCTATGCCGGCAACAACGCCGCGATCGACGTGAACAGCAAGTCGTCCTACAGCAACTTCCTGCCCGCGCTGAACGCCCGGCTGAACCTGACGCCGGAACTGCAGGTCCGCTTCGCCGCCTACAAGACGCTGACTCGTCCCGCGATCGGCGATCTGGCACCCAGCCTCGACTTCAACACGATCCGCCCGGCGACGCTGACCGCCACCGGCGGCAATCCCCAGCTGAAGCCATACCGCGCCTCGAACCTCGACCTGTCGGTCGAATGGTATCCGACACGCACGACCACGCTGTCGGCGGCGGTGTTCTACAAGAAGGTCGACGACTTCGTCATCCAGACCTTCGCGTCCGAACTCTTCCCGATCGCCAATGCGGGCAATCCGCAGGGGCAGCGGCTGGTGCCGGGCGGGCTGATCCTGCTGAACGGAACGCAGTATTTCGCCAACTTCAGCGTGCGGCGTCCGCGCAACGCCGAATCGCTCAGCATCCGCGGGCTGGAGCTGAACGTGGTCCACACGTTCGACTGGCTGCCGGGCGTGCTCAGCGGCTTCGGCGTGCAGGCCAACGCGACCTTCGTAAAGACCAACCGCGAGTTCGACGTCGATCAGGTCGGCCAGTCCTTCGCGGCGGAGGGCATCGGCAACTCGCAGAACGCCACCGTCTTCTACGAGAAATACGGTATCTCGGCCCGCATCGCCTATAACCGTCGCGAGCGGTTCCTGCGCACGCTGGCCGGCGGCCCGGGCAACGAGCCGGTGTTCGTCCGCGACTACGGCCAGTTCGACGGCAGCGTCGCGGTGAACATCACGCCATGGGCGCAGGTGTTCGTCGAGGGTACCAACCTGTTCAACGCCAAATATGTGACGACCGGGCGTTTCGACAACCAGCTGCTGACCTTCCAGAACTTCGGTCCGCGCTACGACGCAGGCGTGCGCTTCTCCTTCTGAGGCCGCACGCCGCCCACGGCGATCGTTCCCACGCGGACGATCGCCGCGGCCATCTTTCCGGCGCCGGCACAATGCGGTACGCCACCGGCAACGCTGTTCGGTCCCCTGGGAGAGTCCCGATGTTGCTCGCCGCCCTGATCCTCGTCGCCGCCATCCAGACCCCGCCGGAACAGCCCGCACCGCCGGCGGTGAAGGAGAAGAAGATCTGTCGCAGCCAGACCGCGACGAGCAGCCGGCTCGACGTGACGCGCACCTGCCTGACCCGCGCGCAGTGGGACGAGCGCGATCGCCTGACCTCGTCCACGCTGTCCCGCGACATCGATCGGTCGCGCTCCGGCATGGGCGGCCGCTGAACGATCGGTCCTGCCCGCCGACCCCTGTGGATCGGCGCCGGCGATGACCCGGACGAAGGTCTATTTCGACGGCGGGCTGCGCCCCGGCGGCATGGAGATCGCCGTCGTCCTGCGCGGCACCGCAACGATCGTGCGCGATCTCGGTCCGGGTACCAGCATGACGGCGGAGTGGCTGGCGCTGCTCCACGCGGCGGCGATGGTGCCCACCGAACAGCTGGCGCACGTCGTCTTCGTCGGCGATGCCGCCGCCGTCGTCGCGCAGGCGAGCGGCCGGGCCAGGGTGCCGCCAGCGCACCTGCCGCATCGCGAGCAACTCCGCGTCCTCACTGCCGGATCGCCGCTTCGCCTGCGCCATGTCGGCCGATCCCAGAACCTCGCCGGCATCGCCCTGGCGCGCCTCCATCTGGACAGACTACACTTGTAATCGCCAGCACAGCCTGTATTGCCGTCCTATAACACTGACGGGGATGGACGCGATGGGCCTGATCGATTGCCTGGCGATACTGGTGCAGGTGACCGGGCAGGCACCCGCCGCCGATATCGTACCCGCGCCTGCCGCCGATCCTGCCGCCACCCGCGCGGACCGGCCGGCATCCTCGACCGATCCGGCCGACGCCACCTCCCCGCCGACCGGCGACGGCATCGCCGCCCCGGCGCAGCCGGCCGCCGCCACGCCGGGCGCGACGGGCGCTACCGACGGCCGGTTGGTGTACGACGCCGCCTTCTTCCGCACCTTCTCGCCGGCCAGCGCTCGCGAGATCGTCGACCGTACCCCCGGCTTCCAGCTGGACGTCGGCGATCAGGAGGTCCGCGGCTTCGGCCAGGCGGCGGGCAACGTCGTCGTCAACGGCCAGCGTCCCTCGTCCAAGTCCGACACGCTGGAGACCATCCTGCAACGCATCCCCGCCAACCGCGTCCTGCGGGTGGAGGTGGGGCGCGGCGACCTGTTCGGGGCGGAGTTCGCCGGCCGGCCGCAGGTGCTGAACCTGGTGCTGACCAGTGGCGGCGGCGTCGCCGGGACGATCGAGGGAACGGTGAGGCGCGACTATACCGGTCGCCTATATCCCGCCGGCACCGCCTCCACCCTGATCCGGCGCGGGCGGTCCAGCCTGAACCTGGCGCTGGGCGTCGCCAACGAGCGCACGACGGAGGAGGGTTTCGACCGCGTCACCACCCTGCCCGGCCGCCGCCAGACCGAATATCGCCGCAAGATCAACCGGATTGAGGAGCCGGAGGGCTATGTCTCCGGCGCCTACGAATTCAACGGCGGCGCCAACGACACCGCGCACCTGAACGGCCGCCTGTCGCTCGACCGTACCGCGCTCACCCAGCAGAACACCGTCACCCCCGCCACCGGCCCGGTCCGCGACGATCGCCTGACCCAGCGCTACAGGCTGAAGGGGTTCGAGCTGGGCGGCGACTATACCAAGCCGTTCCTGGGCGGCGGGCTGAAGCTGATCGGCCTCGTCACCCGCAAGGCGCGCGACGATCGCGACGTTTCGCTGTTGCGCGTGACCCCCGACGTGATCGGCGGCTTCACCCAGTCGGTCGAAGACCGCCGGGACGAGACGGTGATCCGCACCGTCTGGAACCGCGCCGACCTGCGCGGCTGGAGCGTCGAGCTGGGCGTGGAGGGTGCCCTGAACGAACTCCGCAGCGACGTGAACCTGTTCGAGATCGACGGCGACGGCCTGCGCACCCGTATCGACCTGCCGGTCGATCAGGCGACGGTGCGCGAGTATCGCGGGGAAGCGTTCGTCAACGTCGGCCGCCCGCTGTCCCCGAAGCTCCGGCTCGATCTCGGCGTCACCTACGAGGCGTCGGAGCTGACCGTGTCGGGCGACGCCACCGCGAAACGGGTGCTGACCTTCCTGAAGCCGCGCGCCACGCTCGACTGGCGGCCCGGCGGCAGGTGGCACGCCCAGGCCTCGATCAAGCGCACCGTCGCGCAGCTGCAGTTCGAGGATTTCATCAGCGTCGCCGAGCTGACCAACGAACGCGTCAACGGCGGCAACGCCAATCTCCAGCCGCAGCGATCGTGGGAGGGGCTCGCCTTCGTCGAGCGACCGATCCTGGGCGACGGGCTGGTCCGGCTGGAGGCGGGATACAACCGCATCGCGCTGGTGCAGGACCGGGTACCGACGCCGGAGGGGTTCGACGCGCCGGGCAATCTGGGCGGCGGCGACCTGTGGCTGCTGCGCGGCCGGGTTGATGCCCCGCTGTCGACGCTGGGGGTGAAGGGCGGGCGGGCCAGCTTCTACGTCTCCTATATCGGCACGCGGGTGGAGGACCCCTATACCCTGCGCGGCCGGCCCTTCTCCGGCACCTCGCCGCTGGTCGCCACCGCCAGTTTCCGGCAGGACCGGCAGAAATTCGCCTGGGGCGTCGATCTGGAGGGCGTGCTGCCCGCCAGCTTCTATCGCCGCGACGAGATCGACGAGAGCTACCAGCGCGCACCCTATGTCACGCTGTTCGCCGAATACCGCCCCACGCCCCGATCGACGATCAGGATCGGCATCGACAACGCCACCGGCGCCCCCGCTTTCCGCCGCCGCACCTTCTACCTGCCCGACCGCCGCACCACGGAGCCGGCGCTGCTGGAACTCCGCCGCCGCAACCGCCACATCGTTCCGTACCTGACGGTGAAGCACCAGTTCGGGTAAGGGCGGTGCCCGTGCGGCTACCGCGTCGGATCGATCAGGTACTTCTCCCCCGTCCGCTTGCGCTCGTACGCGCGCAGCACGTCGGGCCGCAGCGCCTCGGCCAGCCCGATCGTCGCGGTATAGCGGCTGGCGAAGGTGGTGGTCAGCTCGTCGACCACGCGGCGCCGCATCGCCGCCACCGTCTCCTTCGGCGCGCGCTGCAGGAACGGGGTCAGCAGGAAACCGCCGACGCTCCACCGGAACCCGAACGCCAGCCGGTTGATCGTCGTCGGCGACAGGTCCAGCGCGCCATAGATGTACAGCTGCTTGAACGTGTCGGAGCCATAGCGGCTGTACTCGCTGGCCGAGCGGCTGGCGGCCTGCTCCATCGCCTGCACGATATCGCTGCCCAGCGTCCCGCCGCCGATCGCGTCGAACGCGATCGTCGCACCGGTGTCGGCGATCGCATCGACCAGCAGCTGGCGGAAATCGGCGGCGCTGCTGTCCACCACATGGGTCGCGCCGATATCGGTCAGGATCCGCGCCTGCTCCGCACTGCGCACGATGTTCACCAGCGGCACGCCGTCGGCAAGGCAGATCCGCTGGAGCATCTGCCCTAGGTTCGACGCGGCGGCGGTGTGGACGATCGCCTTGTGCCCCTCCATTCGCATCGTCTCGACGAAGGCGAGCGCGGTCAGCGGGTTGACGAACATCGCCGCGCCGTCCGCGGCACTCGCCCCCGCGGGCAGCGGCACGATCTCGCGCAGGGTCAGCTTGCGGTACTGGGCGTACATGCCGCCGCCCATCATCCCCACCTTGCGCCCGATCAGGTCGCGGCCGTTCTCGCCCGCGTCGATCACCGTGCCCGCGCCCTCGTTGCCGACCGGCAGCGACTGGCCGATCCGCGCGCGCAGCGACCCCATCCGGCCCGGCGGCACCGCGAAGGTAGCGACCGGCCGCGCCGCATCGCCCGACACCGCCATCGACGCCACGTCCGCAGGCCCCAGCAACAGTCCCAGGTCCGACGGGTTGACCGGTGCCGCCTCCACCCGCACGATCACCTCGTCCGCGCCGGGCGCCGCCAGCGTCACCTCCTCCAGGCTCAGCGTCAGCTTGCCGTCGTCCGTTACCGTGGAGCGCAGCTCCAGACCCGTCACGTCAGCCATCCTCGTCTCCATCGCCGATTATCGCCGCTGTCCATGGGCGCGCGCGCGTCGGGGGTCAAACGCGGGATGGCGCCCATGGGCTCAGCGGTTTAGGCGCGGTCCATGACCGTCAACAGCCAACCCCATGCCGGCATCGGCCGGCCGGAATTCGTCGCCTTCATCGCCGCGATCATGGCGGTGAACGCGCTGGGGGTAGACCTGATGCTGCCCGCACTGCCCGCGATCGGCCACGAACTCGGCATCGCCGACGACAATGCGCGCCAGTGGATCGTCACCGCCTATGTCTTCGGCTTCGGCGTCGGCCAGCTCGTCTATGGTCCGCTCGCCGATCGCTATGGCCGCAAGCCGGTGCTGATCGTCACGCTGGCCGGCTTCGTCGCGTCCAGCGTGTTCGCGGCCGGATCGCAGACCTTCGCCGCGCTGCTCGGCGCGCGCGTCCTCCAGGGGCTGATGTCGGCCTCCACCCGCGTGCTGGCGGTGGCGATCGTCCGCGACAGCTATGCCGGGCGGCAGATGGCGCGGATCATGTCGCTGGCGCAGATGATCTTCTTCATCGTGCCGATCCTGGCGCCCAGCATCGGCCAGCTGCTGCTGGCGGTCGGGCCGTGGCGCTTCATCTTCTACGCGTTGGGCGGGTTCGCCGCCGCGGTGCTCGCCTGGTCGCTGCTCCGCCTGCCGGAAACGCTGCCGGTCGCGCGCCGCTCGCCGATCTCGGTCGCCTCGCTGCGTCAGGCCTACCGGCTGACGCTGACCAACCGCTATTCGGTCGGCTACGCCTTCGCCGCCTCGCTGACGTTCGGCGGCATCATCGCCTTCGTCTCGTCGGCGCAGCAGATCTTCGTCGACGAATTCGGCATGGGCGACCGGTTCACCCTGCTGTTCGCCGCCTGCGCCTTCTCGATGGGCTGTGCGTCGTTCCTCAACAGCCGGCTGGTCGAGCGGCTCGGCACCCGCCTGATCTCGCAGACCGGGCTGTTCGCGCTCATCGCGCTGTCCATCGTCCATATCGGCGTGATCGCGTCGGGGATGGAGTCACTCTGGAGCTACATGGCGTTCCAGGCGCTCAGCATGACGTGCATCGGCCTGTGCGGCTCGAACTTCGGGGCGATGGCGATGGAACCGGTCGGCCAGATCGCCGGGGTCGCCTCGTCGATCCAGGGGTTCATCACCAGCGTGGTCGCAGTGCTGGTCGGCTCCGCGATCGGCCAAGCCTATGACGGGACGACCTATCCGCTGGCGATCGGTTACCTCGCGATCGGCATCGTCGCGCTCGGCATCGTGCTGGTGGTGGAGGGCGGCCAGCTGTTCCGCGCGCGGATGAAGACCGAATAGCTATCCGGCCGCCCGTGCCGCGGCAAAGGCGCGGGCGAACCCGTCGGCGTCCAGCGCCCCCACCACCAGCACCGGCCCGATCAGATAGGCGGGCGTACCCGGCAGCCCCAGCGCCGCCGCCTGTCGCGCGTTCGTCGTCAGCTGCGCGTCGATCGCCGCGCCGTGTCGCGCCAGGTCGCGCCGCAGCCGATCCGCATCGCCGCCGGCCTGCACCACCACGTCGATCAGCACCGCATCGTTGAGCGGCCGGCGCTCTGCCATCAGCGCACGGTGAACCGCGCCGTACAGGCCCTGCGGAACCGTCGCCAACGCCACCCGCGCCGCCGCGACCGACGGTGCGCCGAAGATCGGCCAGTCCTTGTAGATCAGGGTGACGCGCCCGTCGGCACGCACCGCCGCCTCCATCGCCGGGGCGGCCGTCCGGCACGCCGGGCAACGATAATCGGTGAAGACGACCATCACCAGATCGGCGCCCCCCGCCGCCTCGCGCGGCGACGCGCGATCGGCGATGATCGCACGCGCGGCGGGATCGCCGGACAGGTCGCGCCCGATCGGCATCGCCCGCTGCACCAGCTGCCCGACGCCCCATCCGGCGACCACCAGCGCCAGCATCAGCATCACCGTGCGCAGGGTCACGCCCCGCCTCATGCGATCGTGCCGCCCGGCCGGCGTGATCCAATCGCCCCGCTCGCACGTAGCTGTATCGACGATCGTGAGGATGTTCGATGGACGACCGCGAGGCGGTGGCACGCGATATGGAGGGGATCTTCGGTTCCGCCGCCACCCCGCCGGCCCCGCGCGCGGCCGGCACCGGGCTGTTCGCGGACCGACGCGGACAGGCTGCGGCATGGCTGGCGGCCGCGGTGGCGGCGCTGGGGCTGGCCATCGTCGTCACCGAACGGCCCCGACCACCGGCATCCGTACCCGTGGCGCCACTCGCCACGGTGACCGCCATCCCGGTGACCCCGAGCGCGCCGGTCGTTCCTGCCCGGATCGTCCGCAGCGAGCCGCCCGCCCCGATCCGCCGCGTCCGCCCCACGCCCGTCCGCCGGCCGATGCCCGCCGCGACGATCCGCCCCCGCCCCGCGCGGACGGCCGCACCGCCGCGCCCCGCCCGGCTCGAGGCGCCACACCTGACCGGAGAGGCGCTGCGCCGTGCGCTCGCCGCCGACGTCATCGTCACGCGGCGCCTGAACCAGCAGGCGCTGGAGCGCGACGCGAAGTCCGCCGACTGACCGGTCGATCATGCTAATTCCCGGAGCACGGCCCCGGGACACCGCGGTCACAGCCGGCCGAACACCGCCTCGAACCCCGCGCGGTCGCCCGCTGCCAGGAAGCGCGACTGCTCGATCCAGCGGTCGCGCGCCATGCGGCCGGCGAACGGCCCCAGCTGCGCGTCGAGCGCCGCCGCCTCGTCGTCGGTCAGCGCCGCCATCTGCCCCACCGTGCCGACGCCCAGCCCGGCCAGCCGGTCGGCCAGCTTCGGCCCCAATCCCTTCAATTGGGTCAGCGGCCCGTCCGCCGGGCTGGCGCCGGGGGAAAGCGGCGGCGCCGCGATCGGGACGACCGCCGCGGTCGCCGCCGGGATGTCGGCCGCGACCGATGCCGGGCTCGCCGCCATCGGCGCCGCCGCCGCGATCGGCTCGTCGGCCAGCGGCGCCGGTTCGGGCTCCGGTTCCTGCGCGGCTTCCTCGATCACCGGCGCCGGTGCCGGCGTCGGTGCCGCAACCGGTGCCGGTGCCGGTGCCGGTGCCGGTGCCGGCACGACCGCGACAGCCGGGGCAGCCTCCGGCTTGTCCTCCACGGGGCGGGCCGCCGCGGCCGATGCCGTGGTCGGTGCCGCCATGCCCGCATCCTCGGCGCGCTGCTCGACCTGCTGCGCTGCCTGCGCCCGGCCGCGCTTGCGACGGATGCCCGCGACGATCATCGCGATCGCGGCGATCGCCACGATCGCCATCAGCACGAAATGAACTGCCGTGATCGCGCCGATGCCGTCGGGCAGCAGGCTGGATCCGGGGGCGGAGGCGGTGGTGTCGTTCATCCCCGCATCCTAGCGGGGCCGATCGCGTCGGGCGAGCGGGTTATTGCGCCCGTTCGCGCGCGATCTCGCGCCAGCCGATGTCGCGCCGGCAGAACCCGTCCGGAAAGTCGAGCGCGTCGACCGCGCGGTATGCCGCCGCCTGCGCCGCCGCGACCGACGCGCCCGTCGCGGTCACCGCCAGCACCCGCCCGCCGCTCGCCACCAGCTCGCCATCCGTCATCCGCGTGCCCGCCTGGAACACCGTCGCCCCCGCCGCCCCGGCCGCGTCGACGCCGCCGATCCGCCCGCCCGCCGCCGGCGTGCCCGGATAGCCGCGCGCCGCCATCACCACGGTCAGCGCGGTATCGGCCGAAAACGCCGGCGCCGCCTCCGCCGACAGCCGCCCCTCGGCCGTCGCCAGCATCAGCTGCACCAGATCGCCTCGGTATCGCAGCATCAGCACCTGCGCCTCCGGGTCGCCGAACCGCGCATTATACTCGATCAGCTTGGGCCCCTGCGGCGTCAGCATCAGCCCGGCGTACAGCACGCCGACGAACGGCATCCCCTCCTCGCGCATCGCCGCCACCGTCGGCCGCACGATCGTGTCGATCGCCAGCGTCTCCAGCTCGGGCGTCAGCACCCGCGCCGGGCTGTACGCGCCCATCCCGCCGGTGTTCGGGCCGGTGTCGCCCTCGCCCACCCGCTTGTGATCCTGCGCCGATCCGAACGGGACCAGGTGGACGCCGTCGGTCAGCACGAACAGGCTGGCCTCCTCGCCGGCCATGAACTCCTCGATCACCGCCTCCGCGCCCGCCCCCCCATCGTCTGGCACCGCGAACAGGTCGTCGATCGCCGCCAGCGCCTCGTCGCGGGTCATCGCCACCGTCACGCCCTTGCCCGCCGCCAGCCCGTCCGCCTTGATGACCACCGGCAGCCCGAACGTCCCGGTCAGCGCCGCCAACGCCGTATCGCGGTCGGTCACCCGCAGGTAACCGGCGGTCGGGATGCCGGCGCGCGCGCACAGGTCCTTGGTGAACCCCTTGGATCCCTCCAGCTGCGCCGCCGCCGCCGATGGCCCGAACACCGCCACGCCGGCCATACGCAGGCTGTCGGCCAGCCCGTCGACCAGCGGCGCCTCCGGCCCGATCACGACCAGCCGGATATCGTTGTCCGCACAGAAGCTTGCGACCGCGGCATGATCCGTCGCATCCAGCGCCACGACCGTCGCGTGCTGCGCGATGCCGGGGTTGCCGGGCGCGGCGAACAGCGTATCGAGAGTCGGCGACTGCGCCAGCTTCCACGCCAGCGCGTGCTCGCGGCCACCCGAGCCGATCAACAGGACGTTCATGCCAGAACCCTTTTCAGACGAAGCGCGGCTGGTAGCCGAGGAGCTCCCCGGCGACAACGCGCTCGCGCTGTCGGTCGGCGAGCTGTCGTCGAGGCTGAAGCGGATGGTCGAAGGCGAGTTCGGCCATGTCCGCCTGCGCGGGGAGATATCGGGCTACAAGCGCGCCACCTCCGGCCACGCCTATCTCTGCCTGAAGGACGATGCCGCGATCATCGACGGCGTGATGTGGAAGGGCTCGGCGAGCAGCCTCGCCTTCCAGCCGCAGGACGGGATCGAGGTGATCGCGACCGGGCGCCTCACGACCTATCCCGGCCGCTCCAAATACCAGATCGTCATCGAGCGGATGGAGCTGGCCGGCGCCGGCGCGCTGATGGCGCTGTTCGAGAAGCTGAAGGCGAAGCTGGCCGGCGAGGGGCTGTTCGATCCCGCGCGCAAGGTAGCGCTCCCCTATCTGCCGCGCGTCATCGGCGTCGTCACCTCGCCCACCGGCGCGGTGATCCGCGACATCCTCCACCGGCTGGAGGATCGCTGCCCCACCCATGTCCTGGTCTGGCCGGTGAAGGTCCAGGGAGAGGGCGCCGCGGCAGAGGTCGCCGCCGCCGTTCGCGGGTTCGACGCGATGCCCGCGGATGGCCCGGTGCCGCGTCCCGACCTCGTCATCGTCGCGCGCGGCGGCGGCTCGATCGAGGATCTGTGGACCTTCAACGAGGAGGTCGTGGTCCGCGCCGTCGCCGCCTGCACCATCCCGATCGTCTCCGCCGTGGGCCACGAGACCGACACCACCCTGTGCGACCACGCCGCCGACCGGCGCGCGCCCACCCCCACCGCCGCCGCCGAGATGGCGGTGCCGGTGCTGGCCGAACTCCGCCACACCGTCGCCAGCCACGCCGCCCGCACCGCGCGCTGCGCCAATCGCTATGTCGAGCGCGGGCGCGAGCGGACCGAAGCGCTCGCCCGCCTGCTGCCGAAGCGCGATGCCTTGCTCGGCCCGCAGCGCCAGCGCGCCGACGACGCCGGCCAGCGGCTCGACCGCGCGCTCGGCACCCGCGTCGCCACCGCGCGCGGGCAGCTCGCCCATGCCGCCGGCGCGCTGCGCCCCGCGGTGCTGGCGCGCCAGCTCGACACTGCCCGCGGCCGGCTGGATGCGACCTGGCGCCTCGTCCGGTCGCTCAACCCCGACCGGGTGCTGGAGCGCGGCTATGCCCGCGTCACCGCCCGGCTTGGCACGGCCGAGACGCTGGCGACCGCGGCGGAGGCGCGCGCCGCCGGTGCCGTCACGCTCCACTTCCGCGACGGCAGCGTCGATGCCCGGGTTGAGCGCCCGTCGCCCAGGGCCTATGTCCCCGCCACCGAGCAGCCGACGCTGCTGTAACCGCCACCGGAACCGTCCCCCATGCTGATGTCCAACACCGATCGCCCCGCGCGCCTCCACTATATGGCGAACGGCTTCCGCGTGCTGGCGCCGGGCGACCATGTGGTGTGTGCGGCATCTGGCGTGCGGATCCCGCTGGACGAGCTGCGCTACTGGGACGTCGTCGCCCAGCGCCCTTTCGCCACCGCCCAGCTCGCCAGCGAGGCCATGGCGCCGCGATGAGGGGCATGGCGACGCCGGCCCGGTTGCCCGCGCTGCCGCTCGCCGCGCTGCTGCTGGTCGCCGGCTGCGTCGCCCCGCGCGGTCAAGACCGTCCCGTCCCGCCGCCCGTCGCGCCTGCTCCGCCGGCGCCGCGCATCACCGCTCCCGTCGTCCGGCTGGACGGCGTGCCGATGCAGGGTGCCCTGCTCCACGGCCGGGTCGATCCCGGCGCCACCCTCACGCTCGACGGTCGGCCGGTCGCGGTCGCGGCCGATGGCGGCTTCGTCCTCGGGTTCGACCGCGACGCGCCCGCCAGCGCGCTGCTCGTCGCCAGCCGGCCCGACGCCGCCGGCAGCGTGCCGGATCAGCCGACGCCGCTGACGGTCGCCCCGCGCGACTGGAAGATCGAGCGCGTCGACGCTCCCTACCGGGCCGGCCGCACCTCGGCGGAGTTCGCCGCGCTTCGCCCGGCCGAGCTGGCGCAGATCGTCGCCGCCCGCGCGCGCACCACCGACGCGGCCGGCTGGCGCCAGCGCTTCGTGTGGCCGGCCACCGGGCGCCAGTCGGGCTGGTTCGGCTCGCAGCGGGTCTATCAGGGCCAGCCCGGCAGCTACCACTCGGGCGCCGATGTCGCGGTGCCGACCGGTACGCCCATCGTCGCGCCCGCCGACGGCGTCGTCATCCTCGCCGCCGCGCAGCCCTTCACGCTGGAGGGCAACCTGCTGATGATCGACCACGGCATGGGCGTCTCCACCGCCCTCCTCCACCTGTCGCGGATCGACGTGCGCGTCGGCGATCATGTCCGCCAGGGCCAGCCCGTCGGCCTGTCCGGCGCCACCGGCCGCGTCACCGGCCCGCACCTCCACTGGGGTCTGCAGTGGAACGGTGCCAGGCTCGATCCGCTGCTGGTCGTGGGGCACGGCCCCGCGGAATAACCGCGCGCCCTGCCGTTCTTCACCGTCACGCGCTCCCGGCAGCTGCGGCATCAGCCGCGGCTCGCGCACGGCCGTCGCCGCGCACCGTCCGTCTATGGCGGCGCAACCCGCGAATGTGTGACAAGCTTGCAACATTGTTTAGCAATATTCAGATTGTGCGACCTACCAATAGTTCACAACATTGCGGCTCCGCAAAAAAGCCGGTTATGACAGCAATGTTACCTGAGCCACTTGAATCGGCTGGGAAGACAACAGGGTAGGACGGCCATGTGAGCCCCCGATGATGCGGGCCGTGGCCAAGCATTAGGATTTTTTCCAGATGAGCAGTTCCATGTTCGCACGACGCGCTCTGCGCGGAGGTGCCGCGATCCGGGCCCTCGCGCTCCTCGGCGCCGGCCTCGCCACGGTCGCCACCGCCCCCGTCTGGGCACAGACCGCCCCCGTCAACCCGGCCGAAGAGACCCCGGCGAACGAGGCAGACGCCGCCGCCGGCCGCGCCGGCGAGGACATCGTCGTCACCGGTTCGCGCATCGCCTCGCCGACCATCACGTCGGTGTCGCCGGTCCAGGTCGTCAGCGACCTCCAGATCGACCAGGCCGGTGTCGCGAACATCCAGGACCTGCTGCTCGAGAACCCGGTGTTCGGCGCGCCCGCACTGGCCCGCACCAACTCGGCGTTCCTGACGTCGGGCACCGGCGCGGCGACGGTCGACCTGCGTAACCTCGGCACCGATCGCACGCTGGTCCTGATCAACGGCCGCCGCGTCGTCGCCGGCCTGCCCGGCTCGGCCACCGTCGACCTCAACATGATCCCGTCGCAGTTCCTGCAGCGCGTCGACATCCTGACCGGCGGCGCCTCGTCGCTCTATGGTTCGGACGCCGTCGCCGGCGTGGTGAACTTCATCTACAAGGACAATTTCGAGGGCGTCGACGCCAACGCCCAGTACGGCCTGACCGAGCGCGGCGACAACCGCGACTATCAGGCGAACGTCACGGTCGGCAGCAACTTCTCCGATAACCGCGGCAACATCATGTTCCACCTCGGTTACACCAACCAGGGCCAGCTGCTCTCGCGCCAGCGCCCCAACACCCGCGTCGACGATTCCGATACGGCGTTCGGCTTCACCGGCGACCCCGCCGATTATGGCGTCCCGCGTGAGGGCACCTTCTCCGGTATTCCGCCGCAGGGCGTGTTCACCACCGGGAGCGGAGCCAGCCGCTGTCAGTTCACCTACAGCCCTGCGGGTGTTCTGGAGAGGGGCTTCAGTGCGAATGGCGGCGTCGTCACCGCGGGTGGTGCGACCGGCTGTACCCCCGCCGGTACTGTTCTGCCGTCACGCGGCTTCAACCGGCAGAACTTCCGCACGATCGCCGTTCCCGTCGAGCGCTACCTGTTCGCCGCCCGCGCGCACTACGACATCACCGACACGATCCGCTTCATCGGTGAAGGCACCTATGCCAAGACCAGCTCGCGCCGTAACATCGAGCCGTTCGGCTTCACCTCGGCCGGAACCGGCGGCGCCTTCCCCGGCTCGGGCCAGGCTCCGATCGAGACCCGCGTCCTGACGCCGGGCGTGGGCGGTGCGGCACCGACCTTCGCGATCGTCCGCAATCCGTTCGTGCCGGACGCGATCTTCAATGCCGCGACCGACACCGATGGTGACGGCCTGCGCGACATCGGGTTCTCGCGCCGTCTGCTCGAGTTCGGCAATCGCCGCAGCAGCACGACGCGTGACATCTACCGCTTCGTCGCCGGTTTCGAGGGCGACATCTTCGCCGACAAGTTCCACTGGGACCTGACGTATAACTACGGCCAGACCACCGAGAGCCAGAGCGGCAACGGCCAGATCAACACGCCGAACTTCCGCAACGCGTTCGCCGCCGTCACGGCATCGAGCGTCGGGCTGCCCGGCGGCAACACCCCGGTCTGCGCCAGTGCCACGGCACGCGCAGAGGGCTGCGTTCCGATCAACATTTTCGGCCTGGGCACGGTGTCGCAGGCGGCGCTGAACTACACCAACGCCGACCAGACCCTGCAGACCCGGATCAGCCAGCAAGTCGTCCAGGGCAACCTGTCCGGGTCGATCATCGATCTGCCCGCCGGTCCGCTCGGCGTCGCCGTCGGCTTCGAGTACCGCAAGGAGAGCAGCTCGGAGAACAACGACTCGCTGACCAACCAGGGCCTGAACGGCGGCAACGCGCTGCCCGACACGTCGGGGTCGTTCAACGTCAAGGAAGCGTATGGCGAGGTCAACATCCCGTTGATCCACGACACGCCGTTCTTCCAGCAGCTGAACCTGCGCGGCTCGGGCCGTATCTCCGACTACACCACGGTCGGCACGGTCTACAGCTACAGCGGCGGTATCGAGTGGATGCCGATCGAGGCGGTCCGCTTCTCGGGCACCTATGCCCGCGCGGTGCGCGCGCCGAACGTCGGCGAGCTGTTCCAGGGTCCGGCACAGACCTTCCCCAGCGTGCAGGATCCCTGCATCGGCGTCGGCGCCACCGGCGGCGGCGTGCTGGGCGACACCTGCCGCGCGGCACCGGGCGTGCTGACGAACATCGCGGCCAATGGCGGCGCGTTCGCGGTTACGCTGCTCGATCGCCAGGGCGTCAGCGGCTTCAACAGCGGCAACCCGAACCTGAACGAGGAGACCGCCGACTCCTACACGGGCAGCGTCACGATCAACCCGCGGTCGATCAACTTCCTGCGTAACACCGTGCTGCGGGTCGATTACTTCAACATCAAGATCAAGGACGTGATCACCGCGCCGCCGCGCGCGTTCATCCTCGACCAGTGCTACAACCAGGGCAACCCGACCTACTGCGCCTTCATCCAGCGCCGTGCGGCCGCCACTGCCGTGAACAGCGCCGGTACGCTGGAGTTCGTGAACGCCGGTTCGGTCAACGCCGGCCGCTTCGCCACCTCGGGCCTCGACGTCACCCTGACCCAGCGGCTGCCGCTGGGCGGGATCGGCCTGCCGGGCGACCTGAACGCCAAGGTGGCCTACACCCATGTGTTCAACGGCTACCTGATCCCGCTGCCCGGTGCGCCGCGCGACAACTTCGCGGGTGAGATCGGTGCGGCCAAGGACCGGTTCACGTCGAGCCTGGGTTACGTGGGTGAGCGGTTCAACATCAACTTCACCGGCACCTATATCGGTCGCTCGCGTGAGGACGATCTGACCCTCGCCAGCCTCGACCTCGAGCCGGACGCCATCAAGGTGAAGGCGAAGTTCTACCTGGACACGCAGGCCACCTTCAAGGCGGCCAGCCAGTACGAGTTCTACTTCGGCGTCGACAACCTGCTCGACACCAAGGCACCGAACATCCTGTCGCTGTCGCCGTTCAACACGACCGGCACCGACACGAACGCCGGCGTCTACGACGTCTTCGGTCGCCGCTTCTACGTGGGTGCCCGCTTCCGCTTCTGATCGGCGGCACCACCGGTTACATCGAAGGGCGGGTCGCAAGACCCGCCCTTTTTTTGTGCGCGCGATACCGGCCGCACAGCACCGGCCCGTCCGGCACGCCGATCCCTCACCGACCCGACGCGGCATCCGCGTCCGGACAACGGCCGCCGCGATCCGGCACAGCCGGTTCGCCCCGTCGCGCTCGCCGCCCGACCGCCGAACCGGTCCGCGGCCACCAATGCCCCCACGATCGCTACATATTTTCCCTGCCGCCGATCAAAATCGCTCCAGCGATGTCAGGTCGAAGCCGGCGGCAGCCCCACTCAGCACTTATGAGTAAATGACGCATATCTTAGCACTATAAGTATCATTGACAGAGCAACGCGATAAAACTGTGACAATACTACTTCGGTATAGTACTTGTATTAGCACTTAACAGAGGTGATGCACTGTTTTGCAGCACTAAAATCCATAGAACATGAACGTTGCATTTATGAGACAGTATAGATCTGAATCTAAGCGACTGCGTTCGACCGGCTTTACAGTCATACCGGCACCGATCATCCATCCCGTATGCATCAACCTATACCGTTTTCTTGAGACGGTCGGGCGATAGCTTCATCGATCGCCGGAACAGTCGAAACCGACGCTGGCGATAAGAAGAAAAGGGACTGTGTACATGACCATGAACGGCCTCCGTGCGCGCGCTGGATTGCGCAGCGGTTCAGCACTGTCGACCATCGCCTGTGTCGGCGCCGGCCTCCTCGGCCTGACCATCGCCACCGCCGCCGCCGCGCAGGAGCCGGCCACCCCCGCCACCCAGGCCGAAGAGCCGCAGGGCGACATCGTCGTGACGGGCTCGCGCATCGCGCGGCCGGATGTTATCGCCAACAGCCCGATCAAGGTGGTGACGGGCGAGCAGACGATCGCCAACGCCGACATCACGCTCGATACGTTCCTCAACACCCTGCCCGGGGTAAATCCTGCGGGCACGACGACGTCGAACAACCCGCCAAATGGCGGACAGGCAAATGTCGATCTGCGCGGATTGGGTGCCAACCGCAACCTTGTCCTGATCGACGGACGCAGGGCCATGGTATCGGCCTCCAACCAGACGGTCGACATCAACACCATTCCGCAGGCGCTGATTGAGCGGATCGACGTCATCACCGGCGGTGCCGGCGCGGCCTACGGTGCGGATGCCGTCGCCGGCGTGGTGAACATCGTCACCAAGCGTGACTTCAAGGGCTTGGATGTTCGCGCGACCTACGCCAACTCCGTCCCCGGCACCGATGCTCGGGAGTACCAATTGTCGGCGCTGGCCGGCTACAACTTCGCCGACGATCGCGGCAACATAACCGTTGGGGGCGATTATTCGAAGCGACAGGGCTTGATCAAGAGCCAGCGGTCGTTCTCCGCCAATGCAACTGCAACGACCTCGTTCCTGCCTGAGGGGCTTTATGCCCCGTCGGGCAACGCACCGAACCAGGCAGCCATCGACAGCTATTTCGGCCAGTTCGGTGGTGCTCCCGGTTCTGTCGCCAACGGAAGCTCACTGATCGGGTTCAATCTCGATGGCTCGCTCTTCTCGCGCGGCGTGTTCAACAATCCGGCGAACGTCCTGAACTTCCGTTATCCGATCGATACGGCGGTCAATGCCAACCTTTATCCCGATGTCTATTCATACAATTTTGATGCGGTGAACATCCTCACCCTGCCTCTGGAACGCAAATCAGCGTTCGTGAAGAGCCGATTTGAGATCACCGATCACATCGAGGCCTTCGTTCAAGGCAACTACGCCGATTACAGTGCCGTTACGGCGCTGGCGCCGACACCGATCCCGACGGTCGCGGCGGAGTCGCTGACGGGAACCAACCCGATCCGGGTCAAAACCGGGCTGATCACATCCGGATCGTCGGTAACCAGCAACCAGTTGATCATTCCGGTGACCAACCCGTTCATCCCGGCCGCGTTCCGGACGCTGCTCGCCACCCGTACCGGCAACAACGCAGCCCTTGTCGGGACCGGCGCCACCGAGCCATTCCTGATGCGCCAGCGGACGCTGGCCGCCGGTCTGCGGCAGTCCGTTTATGGAAACGAGGTTTATCAGATCGTCGGCGGCCTGCGCGGCGATGTTACCGACTGGCTCCGCTACGAGGCGTCTTACAGTTACGGCCACACCCGCATTCAGCAGACGCAGACGGGCAACATCGACACCCAGCGGCTTCAGGGGCTGCTTGAAGCGGCCGATGGCGGCAACAGCATCTGCGCCGGGGGATTCAACCCGTTCGGCCGCCAGCCGATCAGCGCGGCGTGCCTGACCTATCTACAGGTCGATGCAACGCTGACGACGGAGTTCAGCCAGCGCATCGCTCAGGGCTATCTGACTGCCGACTTGGCCGATCTGCCGGCTGGCAAGATGACGGCCGTGGTCGGCATCGAAAGCCGGAAGTTCAAGTATGACTTCGATCCCGGCGCTCTCAGCGGACCTGTATCGGGCTTTAACGCCCAGAACCCCGCCGGCGGCGCGAACGACTTCACCGACTATTTCGGCGAACTGCTGGTGCCGCTCGCCCGGGATACGGGATGGGCCAGGTCTCTCGAACTGTCGCTAGGTGTGCGTGCGTCGCACAACAGCGTTCGCGACACGGTGAAGAATGTCGATGGTCGGTCGGGAACGGACTGGTCGTACAAGGCCGAACTCAGCTATGCGCCGTTCGAGCAGATGCGCTTGCGTGGCACCTACCAGCGCGCTGTCCGCGCCCCGAACTTCTCGGAACTCTTCGATGGCGGCGGCAGCAATCCGCAATATTTCGATCCCTGCTCGATCACCAGTGGTCTGCGAACTGGGTCGGCGGCTAATCAGGCACAGGCGTTGTGCGCGGCAACCGGCGTTGGTTCGCCCACCGCGTATGTGCAAACTCCCGGCACCCAGATTTCGCTGGAGGTGACCGGCAACACCAACCTGAAACCGGAAAAGGCCGACACCTTCACCGGTGGCGTCGTGTTCTCGGGCTTCAGCGGCGGACTGCGCCGCTTCCGGGCATCAGTCGACTATTACAACATCAAGATCAGTGACGTGATCCTGTCGCCGGATCCGAACCTGCTGGTCGCCGATTGCTATAACTACTTTGGCCAGAACGCGAACTACTCCGCAAGCAACGCCAGCTGCGGCTTCATCGGCCGCGCCGGTGGCGATATTCTGGGTATCGGCGGCAATGGCGGCAACCTGCCCTTCCCGGGCATCAATGGCGGCTTCGTCAAGACGTCAGGCGTCGATGTCCAGCTATCCTATGGCGTCGATCTGCCGTTCGTTTCCGAAAGTTCGGCACTGACCTCGACCCTTCTGGTGACCAGGGTGATCGACTACACGCAGAAGGACTTCGCCAACATTCCAGCCGTCGATTACAACGGGACAGTTTCGTTCTTCGGCTCCGGCCTTGGCGCATCGTCACCCAAGTGGCGTGGCAACCTGAACACCTCACTGGCGTTCACCGACAACCTCTCGTTCGACAGCCGCGTCCGGTACATCGACAAGATGGTGAACCGTGCCTCGCGCATCTATGTCGGCGAACAGTCGTTTACCGGCGCGAAGGCGGTCTGGTACTTCGACTTTACGTTGGCCGCCAAGATCGAGCAACTGACGCTGCGGTTCGGCGTCAACAATGCCTTCAATCGCAAGCCGCCGACCTATCAGCCAAACGTACAGTCGGGCACCGATCCTTCGCTCTATGACGTGATCGGTCGCCGCGCCTTCGTATCGGCAGGCCTGAAGTTCTGATCGCGATCACACCTGTCTGAACGCGGGAAGGGGGAGTGGAACCACGGTTCCACTCCCCCTTTTTCCATAAGCGACGAGCTTCCCCTCACCCCAGCACCAGCCGCCCGTCCCCCTCGTCCACCCGCACCGTCGTCCCGTCGCGCACGTCGCCGCGCAGGATCGCCTCGGCCAGCGGGTCCTGCAGATATCGCTGTACCGCACGGCGCAACGGCCGCGCGCCATAGACCGGATCATATCCCACCCGGCCCAGCCACGCGCGCGCCGCATCGGTCAGGTCCAGCACGATCTTGCGGTCCGCCAGCAGCTTGCCGACGCGGGCCACCTGGATGTCGACGATCGGCGCCATGTGCGGCTGCGCCAGCCGGTGGAACAGGATGATCTCGTCCAGCCGGTTCAGGAACTCCGGGCGGAAATGCGCGCGGACGATCTCCATCACCTGCGGCTCGACGCTGGCGACATCGGCGTCGTCGGCCATCGTCGCCAGATACTGGCTGCCCAGGTTCGACGTCAGCACGATCAGCGTGTTGGTGAAATCCACCGTCCGCCCCTGCCCGTCGGTTAGCCGCCCGTCGTCCAGCACCTGGAGCAGCACGTTGAACACGTCGCCATGCGCCTTCTCGACCTCGTCGAACAGCACCACCTGATACGGCCGCCGCCTGACCGCCTCGGTCAGCACGCCGCCCTCCTCATACCCCACATAGCCCGGCGGGGCACCGATCAGCCGGGCGACGGCGTGCTTCTCCATGAACTCGCTCATGTCGATCCGCACCATCGCCGACGGGTCGTCGAACAGGAACTCGGCCAGCGCCTTGGTCAGCTCGGTCTTGCCGACGCCGGTGGGGCCCAGGAACAGGAAGCTGCCCAGTGGCCGGTTTGGGTCCTGCAACCCCGCACGCGCGCGCCGCACCGCGGTGGAGACGGCGCGCACCGCATCGGCCTGGCCGATCACGCGGCGGCCCAGCACCTCCTCCATCCGCAGCAGCTTGTCGCGCTCGCCGGCCAGCATCCGGTCGACGGGGATGCCGGTCCAGCGGCTGACGACGCCGGCGATGTCGTCGGCGGTCACCTCCTCGCGCAGCATCGCGCCGGCGCTCTGCCCCTGCGCCTCCTCCAGCTGCTTCTGCAACTGGGGGATGGTGCCGTAGGACAGCTCGCCCGCCCGGCCCAGGTCGCCCTGCCTCTGTGCCTGGTCCAGCGCGATCCGCGCCGCGTCCAGCTGCTCCTTCAGCTTCGCCTCGGCGCCGATCTTGTCCTTCTCCGCCTGCCAGCGGGTCGTCAGCGCGCCCGACTGCTCCTCCAGCCCGGCCAGCTCGCCCTCCAGCGTCGCCAGCCGGTCGCGGCTCGCCGCGTCGGTCTCCTTACGCAACGCCTCGCGCTCGATCTTCAGCTGGATGATGCGGCGGTCGAGATTCTCGATCTCCTCGGGCTTCGATTCCACCTCCATGCGGATGCGGCTGGCGGCCTCGTCCATCAGGTCGATCGCCTTGTCGGGCAGGAAGCGGTCGGCGATGTACCGGTTCGACAGCGTCGCCGCCGCCACGATCGCACCGTCGGTGATCCGCACGCCGTGGTGCAGCTCGTACACGTCCTTCAATCCGCGCAGGATGCTGATCGTGTCCTCGACCGTCGGCTCGCCGACGAACACCGGCTGGAACCGCCGCTGGAGCGCGGGGTCCTTCTCGACATACTTCCGATACTCGTCCAGCGTGGTCGCGCCGACGCAGTGCAGCTCGCCGCGCGCCAGCGCGGGTTTCAGCAGGTTGCCCGCATCCATCGCCCCTTCCGATTTACCGGCCCCGATCAGCTGGTGCATCTCGTCGATGAACAGCACGATGTCGCCATCGGCCGCCTTCACCTCGTCCAGCACACCCTTCAGCCGCTCCTCGAATTCGCCGCGATACTTCGCGCCCGCGATCAGCGCGCCCATGTCGAGCGCCATCAGCCGCCGGTCCTTCAGCGTGTCGGGCACGTCGCCATTGGCGATGCGCAGCGCCAGCCCCTCGGCGATCGCGGTCTTGCCGACGCCAGGCTCGCCGATCAGCGCGGGGTTGTTCTTGGTCCGCCGCGCCAGGATCTGGATCGTCCGGCGGATCTCCTCGTCGCGGCCGATCACCGGGTCCAGCTTGCCGTCGCGCGCCGCCTGGGTCAGGTCGCGCGCGAACTTCTTCAGCGCGTCGTACCGGTCCTCCGCGCCCGCCGTGTCGGCGCTGCGCCCCTGGCGCAGGCCGTTGATCGCGGTGTTCAGCGCCTCGGGGCTCGCCCCCGCGGCCTTCAGCGCCTTGCCCGCCGCGGTCGTCGTCGCCAGCGCCAGCGCGACCAGCAACCGCTCGACGGTGACGAAGCTGTCGCCCGCCTTGCTCGCGATCTGCTCGGCCTGGTCCAGGACGCGGACGGTATCGTTGTCCAGCCCCGGCGTCGCCTGCGCGCCCGATCCGCTCACCGCCGGGATCTTCGCCAGCGCCGCGTCGGTCTCGGCCACCGCGCGCTTCGCGTCGCCGCCCGCCGCCTGGATCAGGCCGGCCGCCATGCCCTGCTCGTCCTCCAGCAGCGCCTTCACCAAATGCTCGGGCGCGATGCGCTGGTGGTTCATCCGGATCGCGACGGTCTGCGCGGACTGCAGGAAGCCGCGGGCCCGGTCGGTGAATTTCTCGATGTTCATGTATCACCCCTGTGGATGACGCCAAGGTAATGTGGTATTTCGGCAACACAAGGGCGGCACCTGATTGCCGTTGCGCACGCCCGTGATAACCGCTTTGGCATAACGCTGTCGCTGTCCCGATCGGAGCTTGCGCTTGATGACCCTGAAGACCCTCGCGCTGCTCGGTGCCGCGCTTGTCACCGTTCCCGTCACCGCTCCCGCCTTCGGTCAGGCGGCACCTGCCCCCCGCCCCGCTCCGGTCGCCTCGCTGGTCGCGCAGGTCGACATTCCGTACCAGACGTTCACGCTGGCGAACGGCCTGCGCGTGGTCGTCCACACCGATCGCAAGGCGCCGGTCGTGGCGGTCAGCGTGTGGTACGATGTCGGCGCCAAGCACGAACCCGCCGGCAAGACCGGCTTCGCGCACCTGTTCGAACATCTGATGTTCAACGGGTCGGAGAACGCGCCCGGCGACTTCTTCGAACCGCTGAAGCAGGTCGGCGCGACCGACTTCAACGGCACCACCTATTTCGATCGCACCAATTATTTCGAGACGGTGCCGACCGCGGCGCTGCCCCGTGCGCTGTTCCTCGAAAGCGACCGGATGGGCTATCTGCTGGGCGCCATCACGCAAGGGGTGCTCGACGAGCAGCGCGGCGTCGTCCAGAACGAGAAGCGGCAGGGCGACAACAGCCCCTATGGCCTGATGCGCTATGCGGTGACGGAGAACCTGTTCCCCGCCGGTCACCCCTATGGCCACGACACAATCGGCTCGATGGCCGATCTCGACGCCGCCTCGCTCCAGACGGTCAAGGACTGGTTCCGCGACCATTACGGGCCCAACAACGCGGTGCTGGTGCTGGCCGGCGACATCGACGTCGCGACCGCGCGGCCTTTGGTGGAAAAGTATTTCGGCAAGATCGCCCGCGGTCCCGAAACGGTCCGCCCCAACGCGCCCGTCCCTACCCTGCCCGCTGCCAAGACGATCGTGCTGAAGGATCGGGTCGCCCAGACGCTGGTCGCGCGCGAATGGGCGGTGCCGGGCGTCAACGACCGCGATGCCGTCGCGCTCGATGTCGCCGCCGCGGCGCTGGGCGGCATGGCCTCGTCGCGGCTCACCAACCAGCTGGTCCGCAAGGAACAGCTGTTCGTCCAGGTCTGGGCCAATAACAGCAGCTTCGCACAGGTCGGCACGTTCGAGATCGGCGGGCTGGTGCGCCCCGGCGTCGACCCCGCGGTCGCGGCGCGGCGGCTGGACGCGGTCGTCGCCGATTTCCTGCGCACCGGCCCCACCGCGGACGAGGTGTCGCGCGTCGTCACCAGCCAGGTCGTCGGCCGCATCCGCGGTCTGGAGTCGGTCGGCGGCTTCGGCGGCAAGGCGACCGCGCTGGCCGAAGGGGCGCTCTATTCGAACGATCCCGGCTTCTACAAGAAGCAGCTGGCGCTCCTCGCCGCGACCACTCCGGCCCAGGTAAAGGCCGCCGCGACGACGTGGCTGACCCGTCCCGCGCTCGACCTGTCGGTCGTGCCCGGCGAGCGCGGCGCCTATGCCGAGGCGAAGGTGCCGCCCGCCGTCCAGCCGGTCGCCGCCGCCACGCCGCCGGCAAAGGGCACGCGCGGCCCGCTGCCGGCGGTCGCGGAGCCGAAGGGGCTGACCTTCCCGGCGATCGCCCACGACACGCTCTCGAACGGCATCCGGATCAGCTACGCGCATCGCGATGCCGTGCCGATGACGCAGGCGGTCATCAGCTTCGACGCGGGCATCACCGCCGATGTCGCCGGCCGGCTGGGCACGCAGAACCTGACCACCTCGATGCTGGACGAGGGGGTGCCCGGCTATGACGCCATCGCGCTCGCCGAGGCGCGCGAGCGGCTGGGTGCGTCGATCGGCACCGGATCCTCGGCCGATCGCACGACCAGCTATCTGGGGGTGCCGAGCGTCAATCTGGCCGCCGCCGCCGATCTGTGGTCGCGCATTGTCCGCCAGCCGACCTTCCCCGACAGCGAGTTGCCGCGGGTGAAGGCGCAGCAGCTGGCCGCGATCCAGCAGGAACTGACGACGCCCGACGGCCTCGCCAACCGCGCGCTGACCCCGCTCGTCTTCGGCGCAGGCTCGCCCTATGCCAAATATATCGGCGCGGGCGATCCGGCGGCGGTGACGGCGGCGACGCGGGCGGATCTGGTCGCCTTCCACCAGGCCTGGCTGCGCCCCGAAAAGGCGAAGCTGTTCGTCACGTCGGACCGGCCGCTGGCGGAGATCAAGCCGATCCTCGAGCGGGCGTTCGGCGACTGGCGCGCCACCGGCGCCGGCGGCACCAAGCGGTTCGCTCCGATCACGTCGGCCACCCCCCGCATCGTGCTGGTCGACCGGCCGGACAGTCCGCAGTCGATCGTCTCGGGCGGGGTCGCGACCAGCCTCGCCGGCACCGACGACCTGCTCGCCGTCAACGTCGCCAACGATGCGCTGGGCGGCAGCTTCCTGTCGCGGATCAACATGAACCTGCGCGAGGACAAGCACTGGTCCTACGGCGCGGGCGGCGGCATCCAGGCGTACGAATTCGCCGCCCCCTACATGGCCCAGGCCGGGGTACAGGCCGACAAGACGGGCGCCAGCCTCATCGAGATGCGCCGGGAGTTGAACGAGTACGTCACCACCCGGCCGATGACCCAGGTGGAGTTCGACCGCGCGGTCCTCGGCTCGGTCCGCGCGCTGCCGGGCCAGTTCGAGACGTCCGGGGCGGTGCTGGGCGCGATGCAGCAGAACGACCTGTATCGCCGCCCCGACGATTACCAGGCGCAGCTGCCCGCACGGCTGCGCGCGCTCACCCTGCCCCAGGTCCGCGCCGCGGCGACATCCGCGATCGATCCCAAGGGCTTCGTCTGGGTCGTCGTCGGCGAGGCATCGAAGGTGCGCGGCCAGCTTGACACGATCGGCCTGCCGGTCGAGGTCGTGACGGCAGGCGCGGTCGCTGGCGGCGCGACGCCGCCGGCCGCCGCCGCGAAGTGAGGAGAGCAGGCATGGCCGATGTCGACGGCAGCTACGATTGCACCGTGAAGTCGCCGCTGGGCGACCAGAAGATGACGCTGACCGTGAACAGCGACGGCTCGACCTTCACCGGCAGCGTGTCGGGCGCGATGGGCGCCATGGACGTGCACGGAGAGGTCGCGGGCGACCAGATCAGCTGGAAGCAGCAGATGACCGTGCCGATGCCGATGACGCTCGACTGCACCGCGACGATCGCCGGCGACACCCTGACCGGCAGCGTCGGCGCCGGCGCCTTCGGCAGCTTCCCGATGAACGGCACCCGCACCGCGTAACCGCAAGCGGGCGGGGGGAGCAGGCCACAACGCATGCCTCCCCCGTGCTGCCGTCCTGCAAGCCCGGACGCCGCCCCGCCCGGAACCGACGCCCGGTCCGCCATGGACGAGGCCGGCCGCAACGCTCCAGTTGCCGCCGCGCCCGCACGATCAGCCTGTCGACCGGCGGCTCCGGTAACACGACCCCGCTAGACTGGAGTTCGATCAGGTCTGGTCAACAGGATCGTCACCCCGGACTTGATCCGGAGTCCCGCTTATCCCGCGTCCAGCGGGATCCCGGATCAAGTCCGGGATGACGGTATCAAGCTGATCGACAGCGACGCTAGAGTGCGATTCACCTGAGATGAAGCACCACCCCGGCGAAGGCGGGACCTCTGCGAAACCCTTCCGTCATCCCGGCGCACGCCGGGACGCATCTCTCCGCGCGCGTCGAAGCGGTTGATGTTCCCTTGTCCATGGGACCCCGCGTCCGCCGGAATGACGAAGCGAATGGAGCGAGGGACATTCCGCGAATGTCTCGCAAAGGCCGCAATCCGGAGCGAGTGGACCTAGCCTATCGCACGCGCTTCAGCACCACGCCCCGTGCGCCACCGATATCCGCCATGTAGCTGCCCAGCACGCCCTTGCGGACATGGACCGGCTGGCCGACCCGCGGCTCGGGTGCGCCGGCGTCGTTGCTCTGCCACACGCTGCCGTCGGCCAGCGCGATCGTCCACCGCCCCTGGCTGGATGACGAGACGCTGCCGACCGTCGAGACGACCTCGCGCACCGGCGCCGGACGCGGCGGCCTCGCCTTCGCGCGTGGGGCGCGCTCCTCCCGCTCCACGCCCTGCACCCGTGCCGCGGCCAGATAGCGGTCGAAACAGGCCAGCCGCTCGGTCGGCGCCGCGATCGCGCCGCACGCCAGCAGCTCCTCGGGCGCGGGCGCGCTCCAGGCGACACTGGCCGCCATCATCAGCGCCACCGCCGCCGCGAGCCTCACCGATCCGCCGGCCACCATGCCTCGTCCCATTCCCATGCCTCGTTCTTTCCCCGTCACGTCCGGTAACGCCCCGATCATAGCTGGCCACCGGCCCGAAGGAAAACGCCGATACGCAATACCTTGGGGGCGCTCCCTGCCCCTTCCGCCCGCCCGCGCCGCTGTTCGCCTCACCGCACCAGCGCACGATGCCGCGGCGTGCCTTCGGGCGTCACCTCGACCTTGCGGACTACCCCGTCATGTCGCCGATAGATCTCGTAATAGCGCCCCTCGCCATGCACCTCCTCGATCATGACGATCTCGCCGCCGGCGGCGATACCCGGCAGGACGGCGCGCACCGCGGGCGGCAGATCGGCCGGAGTCAGGGCGCGCTCCACGACCAGTCGGCCGTCCTCCTCGCGTTCGATCGCCGCCTGGCGCACGCCACCCCAATATAGCTGGATCTCCCGCTCGTCGCCGGGGGCGACATAGGCCACCCAGGCGCGGTGGATCGCCATGATCTGGCCGCCCGACAGGCTGAACATCGCGACGCCCGAAGCCACCATCGCGGCCAGCCCGGCCCGCCGGAACAGGCTCTCGCGCATCAGCGACAAGACGCGGCGGGAGGCGAACGACGCCAGCACCGCCGCCGTCGCGATCAGGGCGCCGGCGACCAGCGCCGACCGCGGCAGCAGCCCGAACGCGGCATAGAGCGCGATCTTCAACAGGTGCAGCAGCACCTCGTTGGTCGCGCGTGTCGCGACGATCTCGTCCTTGGTCAGTCCCATCCGGTAATAGGCACGATTGAAGACGACGCCGACCGCGCCGGTGAACCCCGACAACAACCCTGCCGCGGCACCCAGCAGCGGCAGCCGCCCGAGCGGCAACGACGCCTCCGTGCCCGCCGCCGGGATCCGGCGGAACAGGGAGGGCAGGTTCAGGAGCAGGAAACACCCCAGCAGGAACTCGACATAGACCGCCTCGAACCGCGTCAGCAGCCAGGCACCCAGCGCCGCGGCCGGCAGTGCGGCGGGAACGAAACGGCGCACCACGTCCCAGCGGATTCGCTGCCGGTAGAGCCAGATGCGCGACGCGGAACTCGCCGCCGTCCCGATCGACAGGGCGCCGGGGATCGACGCCACCGGCAGGATCAGCCGCAACAGCGGGACCAGCACCAGCCCCGCACCACCCCCCGCCACCGCACTGACGATGAAGGCGATGAAGGCGGCGACGAAGACGAGCGCGACGATCATCGGCCACCACTATCCGATCGGCCACGACACGCCAAAGCCGCGGCGCGCCGGGCATCCGGTCGCCGCACCCTATCCCCGCGCCACCGCCGCCGCGATACGCAATATCTTGACCGGACGTATCCCGGCCCTGCCTCCACCCGGCCGATGCGCGCGCATGCCGTTCTCCAGATCATGCCATCGCAACTTCAACCTAGAAACGCGTTCTGGTCGTGGACCGGACCGGCCACGCCGCTGGCTTCTCTGCTTGGCTGCGAACACGGCCACGCCGACGGGTGGTCGCTGGATCGCGATCTCCTCTCCCGGCATTCGAGTGTCGGAGGATGCTGCCGCTCGGACGCACGATGCCATGCTCGCGTCGGCATTCGCCAGGCTGGCATATATCGGCGCTTGGCAGATCTTGGTGGCGCCGAAATGCCGGTATCGTGATGATTTCACTACGCGGAGTAAAAGACGGCGCGCCACATCAGGGAAGCGGCAAGCAACACAGCGCCACCGATGCCCTTTCAGCAAGACGGACAGTTTGAGCAATAGTTTTGTACGAAATGGTCCGAAACGATTGATTCTCAGTAAGCAGGCATTGACTCGCCAACAGCACTACGATGCGATGCGACTTGCGAGCGGAACGTTCGCAATCCGGAACAGAACCATGAAACGATGCATCGCCATTCTGGCAGGGATCGGTCTGATCCAGGGAGCCGCAATAGGGCAAGGATATAGTTGCCGGGAGAGATGCTTCATGAACTACACCCGCACCATCCAGGCATGCAACACCTATCCGCCCGGCTCTTCTCAAAATCAGTCTTGCATTGACGCAGCGATCAGGGCGTACGATCAATGTCGTGGCGGCTGCACATCGTAAATGCGTATTGTGGAAAGTTGGTATCGACGGGTGTCGACTTTCTAACCACCTTCTGGTCTGGGAGGATTGTTGAATGCGATCGTGTCGCCATTTTGTTTTGCTTTCGTGCATGCTCGGCACTTCTGGCGAAGTCGGGGCACGCGAGATGGCTGTCGAAAGCTGGTCACAGCCGGGGGTCACTTTCGCCCGGTATCGTGGCGATGCGGTGGAATGCGGCTCGATCGGCTACAACCGGAACGTTTCCGACGACGAACCGGCCAAGCGCTTTCTGCGCGGGTTCAGAACCGCCGACGACGATCTCAACACGGATATGCCGACCGACGAACGACTCCAGAAATGGCGGGATGTCGTCCGCAGAACCAATCCCGATCGCCGCAAACGTGAACTTCACGCCATACAGGTCGGAGATGTCGAACGCTGCCTGGCCAAGCGAGGCTACACCAGGTTCACGCTCACCCGTGAAGAAAGCGAGGCCCTGAAGCGCTATCCGGTCGGCAGCACCGCCCGGCACCGTTACCTCCATACCCTCGCCTCGGCGTCACGATAACCGCTTGCCGGCGCGCCGGGCATCCGGTCCGCCGCACCCTATCCCCGCGCCACCTGAAACCCGGCGAACGACTGGCGCACCGGCATCATCTCCATGCGGTTGACGTTCAGGTGCGGCGGCAGGTTGGCCACCCACAACAGCGTCCGCGCGATGTCGTCGCCGGTCATCGGCTCGGCACCCTCGTACAGCGTGTCGGACGCCGCCTGGTCGCCGCCCGTGCGGATCAGGGTGAACTCGGTCTCGACCATGCCCGGCTCCAGCGAGGTCACGCGCACGCCGGTGCCTGCCAGGTCGGCGCGCAGCCCCAGCGAGAACTGCGTCACGAACGCCTTGGTCCCGCCATAGACGTTGCCGCCGGCATAGGGATAGGTCGCGGCGGTCGACGACAGGTTGATGATCGCGCCCCGCCGCTCGATCAGCATGGGCAGCACCCGGTGGGTCAGCGCGATCAGCGACAGGACGTTGGTGTCCACCATCGTCCGCCACTGCTCCAGATCGGCCTTCTGCGCGGGTGCGGTGCCCAGTGCCAGCCCGGCATTGTTGACCAGCAGGTCGATGCCGCGGAACGCCCCGGGCAGCGCGTCCAGCGCCGCGTCGCGCGCCGCCTCGTCGCGCACGTCGAACGCGGCGGTGTGGATGCGTCCGCCGGCGTCCTCGCCCAGACTCTCGCGCAGCGCCGCGAGCCGGTCGGCCCGGCGACCGGTCGCGATCACCTGCCAGCCATCGGCGACGAAGGCGCGCACCGCCGCCTCGCCGATGCCGGCAGTCGCGCCGGTGATGAGGGCGGTTCGGGTCATTGCGGGGTTCCTGTCGATCGTGGCGGCCATGGCGGTGTAAAGCACCGCCCGTCCGCTCCGATCAACCCGCCGCGTGATGCCGCGGCTCAGTCGTACCGGGCGACCCACATGCGTGCCGCGATCCGGTCGGCGGTCAGCGCTCCGGCCGGCGCGGTGGCGACGCCGTCCTCCACCGCCTGTGCCGCCACCGCCACCGCGATGCGCAGCGCCACGTCGCGCAGGGCGGTGATCGGCGGCAGCAGCGATCCGTCGCCGGCGTCGCCCATCGCCCCCAGCGTCTCGGCCGCCGCCATGAACATCCCGTCGGTCACCCGCCGTGCCCCCGCCGCCAGCGCCCCCAGCCCGACGCCGGGGAAGATGTAGACGTTGTTGACCTGCGTCACCCCCGCCACCCCGAACGGACTGCCGGTCCCGACCAGCGCCCGGCCATCGGTCCAGGCGAGCAGGTCGGCGGGATGCGCCTCCGCGCGCGAGATCGGGTTGGACAGCGGAAAGATCACCGGCCGCTCGCATCCCGCCGCCATCGCGCGCACCACCCGCTCGCCGAAAGCGCCCATCTGGCCGGACGCGCCGATCAGCACCGTGGGGCGGACGTTGACGACCGTTTCGTAGAGTCCGATCTGGTTGACGGTCAACGTCCAGTTGACGACCTCGGCCGGGTCCCGGGCAAGCGGAATCTGCTGCTGCGGCAGGCGCGGAATGTCCGAAAGGATCAGTCCGTCGCGATCGACCGCCCACAGCCGCGACCGCGCCTGCCGCTCGTCCAGCCCTTCCGCGATCAGCGCACGGACCAGCATCTCGGCGATCCCGCTGCCCGCCGCCCCGGCGCCGAACAGGACGATGCGCTGGGCGCCAAGTGGTTGACCTGTCCGGCGAATCGCCGCCAGCAGGGTGCCCGTCGCGGTCGCCGCCGTGCCCTGGATATCGTCGTTGAAGCTCAGCAGGCGGTCGCGATACCGGTCGAGCAGATCGTACGCGTTCTTCCCCGCGAAATCCTCCCATTGCAGCAGCACGGCGGGAAAGCGGGCATCGACCGCGGCGACGAATTCTTCAACGAAATCATCATACTCCGGCCCACGCACGCGCGGATTGCGCCAGCCGACGTACAGCGGATCGTCGCGTCGCTCGGCATTGTCGGTGCCGACATCCAGCAGGATCGGCAGCACCTCGGCCGGGTGGATGCCGGCGCAGGCGGTGTACAGCGCCAGCTTGCCGATCGGGATGCCCATGCCCCCCGCCCCCTGGTCGCCCAGCCCCAGAATGCGTTCGCCATCGCTGACGACGATCACCTTCACCCGGTCAAGTGCCGGATCCGCAAGGATATCTGCGATGCGGTCGCGATTGGGATAGGACAGGAACAGCCCGCGCGGCCGCCGCCAGATTTCGCTGAACCGCTCGCATCCCTCGCCCACCGTCGGCGTGTAGACCAGCGGCAACAGCCGCGGCAGGTCGGCCTGGACCAGCGCGTGGAACAGTACTTCGTTGGAATCCTGCAATTCCCGCAGGAAGGCGTAGCGATGGAAATCGTCCGCCATCCCGTTCAGCACCCGCCGTCGCCGCGCGATCTGGCTGTCGAGCGTCCCGACATGCGGCGGCAACAGGCCGTGCAGCCCCAGCACGTCCCGCTCTCCTTGCGTGAAGGCGGTCCCCTTGTTGGTCAGCGGATCGGCGAGCAGCGCGCGGGCGGCGGCGTGGAAGGCGGGAGAGATGGCGTATGTCCTTGTTCAGAAGCGGAAACTGATCCACCCGGCGAGGAAGTCGGAACTCTTGTAGCCGGCGTTGGTCAGGGCCGGGCCGGCATCGAGATGCTCGTACCGCCCGGTCACGCTGATCCTCGGCGAGATCGTCCACACCGCCTGCAACCGCGTCGTTTCCGCGATCTTGCGGCCACCGACATTCTGGGTCCCGTCGAATGCGGTACCGTTTGCGCGGTAGACCGCGTCGGTGAGCGAGTCGCGCCACGAGAACTGGTATTCCGCGCTCACCCGCAGGTTCTCCAGCGGCGTGAACGTGACGTTGGGGGCCGCGGCGATCAGATTGGTCGGTGTCGCAAACAGCTGATAACTATAGTAGATGTTGTTACCGAACGGGGCGAGTGCGTTACGCAGCGTGCCGTTGCCATAGGCACCGCCGCCGGTCGCATAGTCGACGTGGAAGCCGACGCGCGGCGCGGTGCGATCCTTGCCCAGGCGGTAGTTCTGGGCCAGCAGCAACAGCCACGCATCGATCTTGCGCCCGTCATGGCTGCCGCCCTGATGGTTGATCGTCCAGTCCAGATTGACCGGACCGGCGTCGCCCCAAACATGCAAGCCATGGAAATTGCGCACTTCCCGTGCCGTGATCCCGCCCCATACCGCATTGTCGTTGCGCAGGCGCCACAGGAACGGGTCGACATACAGCTTCGACCCGCCCAGGAACGACGTGGGCAGGACGACGCCGGTGGAAATACCGGAGAAACGGCGCGTGCTGTCACTGACATCGTCGCCGGTACCGCCGACGCCCAGCCGGGTGGTGCGGAAATCGAACAGGTCGACGCGCAGCGACTTGCTCCGCGCCCATGCCCGGGTGCCGTTGTAGACGAAGAAGATCGTGTTGTTGTCGCGCGGCACGACCAGCAGATTCGGTCCGTCGGCAAATGTCTGGCGCCCGTACCTGACGCCCAGATCCGCACCTCTGATGTTTCCCGTTACATCGACGAACGATTGCTGGACGACCAGGTCGTTGCGCAGCGTCGCGGCCGGCGTGCCCAGGTTGCGGCCCGCCAGCCCGCCATGCGCCAGCTCGCCGAACACGCGGACATGCTTGCCCAGGTGCAGGTCGGCCCCGCCGACGATGCGGTTGATGTCCTGCCGCTGCGCCTCCGCCTCTCGCAGGTTGGGGTTGCTCGTCATGTTGACGCGCAGTCGCAGCTCGCCCGACAGCGACAGGTACACATCACCGTCGGCCGCGATCGGGATGTATTTCAGCCGATCGACGACGTCGTCGCGCTTCGCCGGGTCGCGATAGCGGGTCCAGTCCTCCGCCCAGCGCGACTGGTTGTACCCGCCGGCCGTCACCCCGTCGCCGACCGCCTCGGCCGGATAGGCATCGGCCAGCGGCGCCGCCTGGCTGGGGTTGGCGCGGTCCTTGGGCCCGGTGGTCTGGGCGGTGGCGGCGATCGCCGGCATCAGGGCGAGCACCGCGGCGCAGGTGGCGCGCCACGTCGGGTTCGGCATGGGAATATCTTTCGGCGAGAGGGCGGAAGCGACGGCGAGGTTACTCGGCCGCCACCACGCCCTCGGGCAGATCCTCGACCCGGGGCAGTTCGCCGCGCAGGGCGGCATCGAACTGCGGCTTGTCGAGCTTGCCCTCCCAGCGGGAGACGACGACCGTCGCGACGGCGTTGCCGATGAAGTTGGTCAGGCTGCGGCACTCCGACATGAACCGGTCGATGCCCAGGATCAGCGCCATGCCCGCCACCGGCACCGACGGCACGATCGACAGCGTCGCCGCCAGCGTGATGAACCCTGCCCCGGTCACCCCCGCCGCGCCCTTCGACGACAGCATCGCGACGCTGAGCAGCAACAGCTGCTGGCCGATCGTCAGATCGACATTGCATGCCTGCGCGATGAACAGCGCCGCCAGCGTCATGTAGATGTTGGTGCCGTCCAGGTTGAACGAGTAACCGGTCGGCACGACCAGCCCTACGATCGACTTGGGGCAGCCGGCCCGCTCCATCTTCTCGATAAGCGACGGCAGCGCGCTCTCCGACGAAGAGGTGCCGAGCACCAGCAGCAGTTCCGCCTTAAGGTACGATATCAGGCTGAAGATCGAGAAACCGGCCAGCTTGGCGACCACGCCCAGCACGACGATCACGAACAGCAGAGAGGTGAAATAGAAGGTACCCACCAGGAAGGCGAGATTGGCGAGCGTGCCGACCCCGTACTTGCCGATGGTGAACGCCATCGCACCGAACGCGCCGATCGGCGCCGCCTTCATGACGATGCCGACCAGCTTGAAGAAGGCGATCGACACGTCGTCCAGCAGGTCGAGCACCTTGGCACCGCGATCGCCGACCAGCGCCAGGCTGACGCCGAACAGGATCGACACGAATAGCACCTGAAGGATGTTGCCCTCGGTCATCGACGACAGGAAGGTGTCGGGGATGATGCCGGTGAGAAATCCGGTGATCGTCGTGTCGTGCGCCTTGGCCGCGAACTCCGACACCTTCGACGTATCCAGCGTCGCCGGATCAATGTTCAGCCCGGCGCCGGGCTGCACCACGTTGGCGACGATCATCCCGATGATGAGCGCGAGGGTGGAGAAGAAGAAGAAATAGAGGAACGCCTTGCCTGCTACCCGACCGACGGAGGCGAGATCGCGCATGCCGGCGATACCGGTGACGATCGTCAGGAAGATCACCGGTGCGATGACCATCTTGACCAGCTTGATGAACGCGTCGCCGACCGGCTTCAGCGCCTCGCCCGTCGCCGGGGCGAAGTGGCCGAGCAGCACGCCCGCGATGATCGCGATCAGCACCTGCGCGTACAACTGCGCATACCAGGGCTTCGCGACTGGCGGCGTAACCGGCATGGCCGGATCGTGACGGGTGTCGAACTTCATGGCGGACTCCTCTCGGCGTGCACGCCCGCCGGTCGCGGGTTCGTGCCGTCCGGATTGTCTTCGATCGCTGCAAAGAGTGCAAAGCCGATTACCTGCAGAGCACTCGCTTATTGTTTCAGTGACTTAACCGATTCCGGCGGTAGCGCGCCGTGTCGTTCGTAGGACAACTCGACGAGTTCAGTGCAAAAAGTTGCACACACATCCGGGCATGCTACGCTGCTGCCATGTCTCGCGTTCTTCGCCGCCGACTCTGGCTGCTGCTGGCCGCGGCCGCGGTCGCGCTGGTGGTGGCCGCGGGTGTCGCCCATGTCACCGAACGCAGCGCCCGCGCCCGCTTTCTCACGGCACTGGCGGCCGATGCCCGGCTGCGGCAGGCCTTGCTCGCGAGCGAGGTCGCCCGCTTCCGGCTGCTGCCGGAGGCGATTGCCGACGACAGCGATCTGGTCGCCACGCTGCACGCGAGACCGGGAGCGGCACAGGCGCTGAACCGCAAGCTGGAGACGCTGGCCGCGCATACCGGGGCGGCGGCGATCTATGCCATCGGGCCGGGCGGGCAGACGCTTGCGGCCAGCAACTGGCGGACCACGCGCAGCTTCGTCGGCCGCGATTATCGCTTTCGCCGCTATTTCATCGAGGCGGGCCGCGTGGGCGTGGCGGAGCAGTTCGCGCTGGGCACCGTCAGCGGCCGGCCCGGACTGTACCTGTCGCGGCGGACGCGCGACGGCGGCGTCGTGGTGGTAAAGCTGGAATTCGACCGGATCGAGCGACAATGGCAGGCGGCCGGCGGCATCACCTTCGCCACCGATGCGCAAGGGGTGGTGCTGGTCACCAGCCGCCCCGACTGGCGCTTCGCCGCCGCCCGCGCGATCGCACCGGCATCCGCGGCGGCCGAGCGGCGGGACATCGGCGTGGTCGCGCTTCGCGCGCCACCCTTCACCGCACGAGACGATGGCCGGCTGGCCGTGGCCGGCACGCGCGAGGCGATGATGATGGCCACGACCGGGCCGGATGCGTCCGGGTGGCGCGTCTCGCTGGCGATGCCGACGCGACGCGCGGTCGACAACGCCGTGCGCAACGCCGCGATCGCCGCTGCCCTGGCGACGCTCACCCTGCTGGCGCTGTTCTGGGGATGGCGCGAGCGGGCGCGTCGCCGGGCCGAGCGGACGCAGGCGCTGGAGGCGGCAGTGGCAGCGCGCACGGCGGACCTCAGCCGCGAGATCGCCGAGCGCGCCGCGGCGGAAGCGCGGGCGGCAAGCCTGCGCGACGACCTGCGCCAGGCGAACCGGCTGGCGGCGCTGGGCCAGATCACCGCCAGCGTCGCGCACGAGACGGCGCAACCGGTCGCCGCCATCCGCACCTATGCCGCAAGCGGCGAGCAGCTGCTCGATCTCGGCGCGACAGAGGATCTGCGCGGCAACCTGCGCGCGATCGGCCGCCTCACCGAGCGGATCGGCGCCGTGACGGCCGAGCTGCGCGGCTTCTCGCGCAAGGGCAGCGGGACGATCGGCCCGTTGCCGCTGGCAGAGGTGATCGACGGTGCGCGACTGATCCTGAAGGAAGGGCTGTCGCGCGTCGACCTCTCGCTACCCGCCATTCCTGCCGGCCTGATGGTAGTCGCCGGCCGAGTGCGGCTCGAGCAGGTGGTCGTCAACCTGCTGCAGAACGCGATCGAAGCACTCGACGGTCGGCCCGACGCCGCCATCGCGGTTCGGCTGGACAGTGCCGGCGCGATGGTCGTCCTGACGATCGCCGACAACGGGCCCGGCATCGACCCGGCGATCGCCTCGCGCCTGTTCACTCCCTTCGCGACCAGCCGGCCGAAGGGATTGGGACTAGGCCTGATCATCGCCCAGGACATCATGAACGACCTGGGCGGTACGTTGCGGCTGGTCCCGTCCGATCGCGGCGCGGCCTTCGCGGTGGAACTGCGCAAGGCATGACCGGCCGGACCGCCCGCGTCGCCCTTGTCGAGGATGACGAGGATCTGCGAAACTCCACGGCGCAACTGCTTACCCTCGCCGGGTTTTCCGTCGACGCCTATCCGGCGGCGGCGCCGGCGCTGGACGCGATCGACAACGATTTTTCGGGCGTGGTCGTCACCGACATTCGCATGCCGATGATGTCCGGGCTGGATCTGTTCCGGACGCTCAACGCCCGCGACGCCGCCCTGCCGGTCATCCTGGTGACCGGCCATGCCGACGTCGCCATGGCCGTCGATGCGCTGAAGGCCGGGGCGTGGGATTTCCTCACCAAGCCGTGCGATCCCGCCGCGCTGGTCGCGGCGGTCGGCCGCGCGGCGACCGCGCGCGCGCTGGCGCTCGACAACCGGCAACTGCGCGCGGCGGCAGGTGCGAGTGCCGGGGGCGATGTCGCGGCCGGGCTGATCGGCCGCTCTCCCGCGATCCGGCGGCTGCGCGAGATGATCCCGGTACTCGCCGATGCGAGTATCGACCTGTTCGTCGAGGGCGAGACCGGCACCGGCAAGGAACTGTTCGCCCGCCTGATCCACCGTGCCGGGCGCCGGGCACGTCACCGGTTCGTCGCGGTCGCCTGCGCCGCCCTGCCCGACATGGTGATCGACGGTCAGCTGTTCGGCAGCGGCAGTGAGGGGGGCGTCGCGGCCGCCAGCAGGGGTACCCTGTTCCTCGACGATGTCGACCGGGCGTCGCCCATGCTCCAGGCGCGGCTGGTACCACTGGTCGAGGATCGTGCGATACCCGGCGTCGCCGCCCGGGCGGCGACGCCGATCGACCTGCGCGTGATCGCCACCGGCGGCGACAGCGGCGAACGCGGGGCCGGCGCGATCATGCCCGAGCTCTTCTATCGACTGGCCGCCGTTCGCCTGCGCCTGCCGCCGCTGCGCGAGCGCAGGGAAGATGTGCCGCTCCTTTTCGCGCACCTGGTCGACGCCTCTGCAAGCCGGCTGCGCATGGCGATCCCGCCGTTGACGGTCGGCGCGCGCGACCGGCTGAACGATCACGACTGGCCGGGCAATGTCCGCGAGCTGGCCCATTTCGCCGACCGGTTCGTCCTGGGGCTGGAGGAAGAGGCCGGTGCCGGGCTGCCCTCTGCCGGTACGCTGCCCGATCGCGTCGCCGCGTTCGAGCGCGACGCGATCGTCGAGGCGGTGCTGGCCGCAGGTGGCGAGGCGGCGGGGGCGATGGACCGGCTGGGACTGCCGCGCAAGACCTTCTACTACAAGGTTCAGCGTCACGGCATCGACCTGGGCGCGCTGCGCCGCCGGTTGCGCCAGAACTAGCCGGTCGCCGGCAAACTATCCGCGGACGAACCCGAGGATCGGCCTGCCGGCGCGCTGCATATCCTGACCGAGCGGGCGATAGCCCAGCCGGTCCGCCAGCCGGATCGAGGCGGTGTTGCCCGGATCGATGATGCACGCCGTTCGCGGGATCTGCTGCCCCCCGGTCCACGCCAGCACCGCGTCCATCGCCTCGCGCGCGAAGCCCTGGCCATGGCCCGCACTGGCGAGAATCCAGCCGGCTTCGGGGACATCCGGCATCGGCGGCTGGATGTCGCGACGGGCGTCCATCAGGCCGGCCTCGCCGACCAGTCGGCCGCTCGCCGTCTCCCGCAGCACCCACATGCCCCGTCCAAAAGCGGTCCACTGGCCGATGTGACGGAGCAGCTGGATCCACACCTCCTCGCGGCTGCGTGGTTGACCGCCGATATGGGCATAGACGCGCGAATCGGCCCAGATCGCGGCCAGCGCGTCGAGATCGTCGGGCGTGTGCCCCGACAGGGTCAGCCGTGCCGTGTGGAGCACGGGTGCAGCGCCGATCATGACGACAGGCGGCCTGCCCCCCGCCACGCGATCGCCTTGCCGAGCACCCGGGACAGCTGCTCGATCGAATAGGGTTTGTGGAGCAATTCGAACCCGTGCTGGTCGTTCTGTGCCAGCACGTGGCTGTATCCGCTGGTCAGCACCAGCGGAACGCCAGGATAGCGGCGGCGCACGACCTCACCGAGTTCGACGCCGCTCATCCCCGGCATCACTACATCGGTGAAGATCACCTGAAAACCATGGGGGTTGCGCGACAGCGCCGCCAGCGCCTGCTCGGCGTCGCTGGCCAGCGTGCTGCGATAGCCGAGTTCGCGCAAAGCCGCCGTCGCGAACTCGCCGACATCGGCATTGTCCTCCACCACCAGCACGCAGGCACCCTCACCGGAACGCTCCACGACCTCTTCTGTGGGTTCGGCGACGATCGGCATCGCATCGGTGCGCGGCAGGTACAGGGTGAAGCTGCTGCCTTGGCCGACCGCGCTCTCGACGTTGATCGTCCCGCCGGACTGCTTCGCGAGCCCGATCGCCTGGCTGAGCCCTAGACCGGTGCCGGCGCCGACCGCTTTGGTGGTGAAGAACGGCTCGAAGATCTGCTCCAGCCGGTCGGCCGGGATCCCCTCGCCGGTATCGCCGACCGTCACCGTGACGAACTCGCCCACGGCCGGGGCATGGCCGCGAATCGCGGGGATGCCGGACACGGCACCGACCGCGATGGTCAGCTTGCCCGATCCCGGCATCGCGTCGCGCGCGTTGACCGCCATGTTGATGATCGCGGTGTCCAGCTGCGACCGGTCGGCCAGGACCAGCACCGGCTCCTTCGGCACGACGACTTCCACCTCGATCCGCGATCCGGCCAGCGTGACGACGATGTCGCGCAGATCGGTGACGCTCTGCCCCAGATCGAACAGTTCGGGGCGGAGCGATTGCCGGCGCGAAAAGGCGAGCAGCTGGCTGGTCAGGCGCGTCGCCCGATCGGCGCTGTCGGCGATCGCGTCGACATAGCGGCGGCGGCGCTCCTCGGCCAGGTCGGCACGTCGCAGCAACTCGGTTGATCCGCGAATGACGGTCAGCAGATTGTTGAAATCATGGGCAACGCCCCCGGTCAGCTGGCCGATCGCCTCCAGCTTCTGCGCCTGTCGCATCGCTTCTCGCGCCTGCTCCAGCTCCGCCGTCGCGCGCAGTCGGTCGGTCACGTCGGTGACGAGCTGGAACGCCCCGCGCGGCTCGTCATGCTCGTTGCGCAGGGTGCGGAAGCGCATCTCGTAACTGCGCCGCTCGCCGCCCGCTGCCGGATCGCCCAGCTCCGCGATCGTGGTGAAATTCTCGCCCGCCAGCGCCCGCGTCCAGATCGCCTCCACCTCCTCCCGCTGGTCGGGCAGATGCGCCAGCAGATCGAGCAGATGATCGCCGGCCTTGGGCCGGCGGCCGAACGCGCGCTCGAATTCGTCGGCACCCGCACGGTTCAGGCCCATCCAGCGGTAATCGGTGTCGATCACGTGGACGAACGTGTCTGTCTCCTCGAAGATCGTCGCCAGCAGGTTGCGCTCGGCCGTCCGCTCACGGACGCGCGTCTCCAGATCGCGGTTCAGGCTGGCCAGCTGCTCGTTGGCGGCGTCGCGCGCGCGTTCGGCCAGTACGCGGGCGGTCGTTTCGCCGGTGACGCAGAACAAGCCGGCGATCCGCCCGGCATCGTCATGCGCGGGCGAGTAGGTGAAGGTCCACCACCCCGCCTCCGCCACGCCCTCTCGCGACAGGTCCAGCGGCATGTCCGTCATCGTCCGGCTCTCGCCGGCCAGGGTCGCGGTGACCAGCGGACCGATATCGTCCCAGATGCTCGCCCAGACTTCGCGGAACGGTCGCCCGAGCGCGGTCGGCAGGCGATACCCCAGCATCGGGCGGTACGCGTCGTTGAAGAAGCAGCGCAGATCCGGCCCCCAGGCCAGGAACATCGGCGTCGGACAGGCCAGCATCAGGGCGAGTGTCGACTTGAGCGACACCGGCCAGTCGCCATAGTCGCCGATCGGCGTGGCGGACCAGTCGATCGCCGCCAGTTCCGCCCCGGTGACGGTTGCCGCGAGATGGGGCGGGAACTGATCCATGTAGCCGATCATAAGCGCCATGTGCGGGAAGTGTTCCGCGATGACCAGCCACCTTGGTCATCCTGGTCGCAAATGGCGGACGATCGACGGCGTCGGGGAACGCCGCCGATCGTCCGGCGGTCAGAAGCGGTAGCGGATCGATCCGGTCACGGTCCGCCCGTACAGCGCGGTGTTGTTGAACACCGCCGAGGTCGACGACAGGATCGGGTTCAGGCTGCCGCCGCCACGAAAGCCGAGCTTGTCGAACAGGTTGTTGACGTTCAGTCCCAGCTCCACCCGGTCGACCGGCCGCACCTTCAGGAAACCGCTGACGAAGGTCGATCCCTTGGCCGTGTAGAGATTGAAGTCGTCCAGCGGCGTACTCGTCTGTCCGGTAACGCTGACACCGGCCGCGACGATGCCGGCATCATAGGACGGCGAGACCGAGAACAGGAATTCGGGCTGCCCGCCCGGCCGGTTGCCGACCAGCGCGGCGGTGGCGCTGTCCGTGATCTTCGACTTGATGAACGTCGCGTCGGCGGCCAGCCGGAAAGCGCCCAGGTTGAACCGCCCCGTGAACTCCAGGCCATAGGAGCGGTAGCTGTTCGAGATGTTGGGGTCGTTGTTCGGCGCCGGATTATTGATGCGCGTGAAGTCGTAGTTGTTCTCGGTCAGGGTCGATCGGAAACCGGTAAGCTCGGCCGTGTAGGATCCGCCCAGCAGGTCGCCGCGCTGCTTCAGCCCGACCTCCTGCTGGTTCAGATAGTTGATCGCAACGTTGCGCCCGTTCTGGGTCTGCGATCCGTCGGCGTTGAAATTACCGCTGAGCACCAGTCGATCGGCATTGAACCGGCCGCCGCGGCTTACCCGCGCGAAGGCGCTGGTCTGGTTGCTGAAGGCATAGAGGGCGCCAAACGACCAGCTGAAGTAATCGTCGCGATAGTCGATGTTCTCGATCGTGGCACTCGGCACCAGCGACGGCAGCAGCGCCGATCCCAGTGCATCGCTGACGCGGAAGTTCGGGCCCGTAGCGCCACCGCGGGCCGTACCCTCGCCCTTCACCGTGTCGTAGCGGACGCTGGCGTCGAGCTCGAGCCCACCGCCTGAATAGTTCAGCGACAGGAAGGGCGCATCGTCGGTGTAGGTCAGGTCGACGGTGCGCTGGCAGCAGGTGCCCCAATTGTCGTTGAACCCGGCCTGCCCCGCGGCGGTCAGCTGCGTACCGGTCGTCGAGAACAGGTCGAGCGGCGCGGCATTTTCGCCGTTCAGCTCGCTGTACTGGCGATTGACGTGCCAGTCCTGCTGGATGTTCTGGCTCATGTGGAACCAGCCGGCGACCGCACGCACCGTGCCCGCACCGACGTCGAACTTCTTCGTCAGCTGCAGGTTGTTCACGAAGTTGCCCATGTCGGTCATGCGCGTGTTGATGTTGGGATTATTGTTCACGTACGTGCCGGTATAGGCCTGCCCCAGCAGCGGCCCGGCGGCGTAGCGGATCGAGCCCACGCGCGCGCCGTTGACGGTCGATCCGATCAGGCTGGCGGTCGTCTGGACGTTGATGAACTGGGTGGTGAAATTGCCGCTCATGTCGGTGTAGCGGATCGAGTCGTCGACGCTGAACCCGCTGTCGAAGTCGTAATGCAGCTGCGCGCCGATCGACGTCACGCGCGGATGGATGCCCTGCACCTCCGCATTCTCGATCCGGCCACCATTGGTCAGATACTGGAAGCTGCGATTGTAGATCGAGTAGCTCGACCCGTCGCGCCCGTCGAAGGTCGGCAGCGGATCGAATCCGACCACCTTGTTGCCGTCCAGCCTGGCCAGCGACGGCGTGGTCGTATTGGTCGGTGCCTGCTCGTCCAGGCGCTTGAACAGGATGCGGATGAAGCCGCGATTGGCCCCGAAGTCCTTGGTGACGTTCGCCTTGATCTGGTAGCCGCGCAGGATGTTGAAATTCTCGTTGGTCAGGCCGCCGCCGTTGCGGGCGTAGCCGCCGACGTGGAAGCGAAGCGTGTCGCTGACCGGCGCACCGTAATCGAAATCGACCCGATGTTCGCGATAGCCCAGGCCATTCGAATAGGCGACCGAGCCGCCCTCCCGGTCACCCGTCTTGCTGAGATAGTTGATGACGGCACCCGGCGCCTGCGACGTGAACGTCGAGGCGGAACCGCCACGTACCGCCTCCAGCCGCTCGACATTCTGGTCGAACCGCAGCCAGTAATCGTTGTTGCCGAAATTCATGTCGCCGAACAGCGTCACCGGCAGGCCGTCTTCCTGCAGGGCGACGTATTCGGAACCGCCCGTCGACACCGGAATGCCGCGCACGCCGATATTGGCGTTGCCGCCCGGACCCGCGGTATCGGATGGCTGGAGACCGGGGATCGAACGCAGCACCTCGGCCTCGGATCGCGGCGTGAAGTTCTGGATCGCCTCGCTGCTCAGCTGGCTGACCGAAATCGAGCTGCGGAACCGCGACCGCTCGCCGCTGGTCGCCGTGACGACGATGTCCTCGCTCTGCTCGGCGGCGTCGGGCACCGCGCCCGGATCCGTCGCCGGCGAAGGCGCCCCCGGGGCGGTCGTGGCGGGCGTCGTCGCCTGCCATGGCGTCGCGTCCTGCGCTGCGGCGGGAAGCGCCCAGGCGGCGGCGGCGAGCGCGAGGACGGAAGTGCAGGTATGACGATCGGCACGCAGCATCGGGTATCCCCTCCGAGTTCGGCCCAGCTCTGCGGCAGGCCATCACGGTGCTGATAGCTATCCTGAAAACGATTGCAAGAAATTATTGCAATCGATTGTTGCTTTCTGTGTGATCGGTTTTGGCGCTGGCGATGACACGCCGGATCGTATCGGCATGTGCCGGCATCGAGTCCGCGACCCGCGCGATCGTCGCCGCCAGCCGCTCGACATAGGCTGTGCTCTGCGCGGGATCGGCACCGTATCCGAGCAGCGGATCGTTGCCCGTCGGCCAGTTCAACTGGCCGATATGGACCGCCAGCCAGCTAGCCGCGCCGAACAGGTCCATGTCGCGCGCGATCAGGCGGCCGTTGGCGCGGAAATGTGCGATTTTCAGCGCCAGCGTGTCGGGGATCGGCATCGCCGCACATTCGTGCCACAACGGCGCATCGGTCCGCGCGGTCAGCTTGTAGTGCAGGATCAGGAAGTCGCGAATCCGCTCGAACTCGGTGATCGCGATCCGGTTATACTCATCGGCGACCAGCGGGTCGAAGCGGCGCGTCGGGAACAACGCCAGCAGCTTGGCGATGCCCGCCTGGATCAGGTGGATACTGGTCGATTCCAGCGGCTCCATGAACCCGCTGGCCAACCCGATCGCGACGACGTTGCGGTTCCAGAACAGGTTGCGCCGTCCGGTGACGAATCGCAGCGCTCGGGGATCGCCCAGCGGCTCGGTGTCGAGGTTCGCTAGCAGCGTCGCCGCCGCCTCGTCGTCCGACAGATGGCGACTGCAATAGACATAGCCGTTGCCGGTGCGGTGCTGGAGGGGGATACGCCACTGCCACCCCGCCGCGCGCGCCGTCGATCGCGTATAGGGCGCTAGCGCCGCGGCGGGCGCGGATGGAACCGCCAGCGCCCGATCGCAGGGCAACCAGTGGGTCCAGTCCTGGTATCCGGTCTTGAGCGCCCCCTCGATCAGCAGCCCGCGAAAGCCCGAGCAATCGACGAACAGGTCCGCGGCGAGCGATCTGCCGTCGACGAGCGTGACGCCGGCGACATGCCCGGTCTGGCCATCGAGCGCCACATCGGCGACCCGGCCTTCGGTGCGGACGACACCTCTCGCCTCGGCATACCGGCGTAGAAAGGCAGCGTAGAGCCCGGCGTCGAAGTGATAGGCATAGTCGAAGGTGGAGCCGACGTTGCGCGGATCGGCCAGCGGCGGGGCGAACCGGCCGCGGCTTGCCGCTCCCCATGCCATCGACAGATCATCCAGCGGGATCGCGCATCCCGCCGCGCGTGCCGCCAGCCAGTGCTGGTGGACGGCAAGCATGTCGAACGGCTTCCCGAACGTGCCGAAGGGGTGGAAATAGCGGTGGCCCAGCTTCGCCCAGTCGACGAACTCGATACCCAGCTTGAAGCTGCCCCCGGTCTCGCGGACGAAGTCCGCCTCGGCGATTCCGAGCGTCTCGTTGAACAGGCGGATGGGCGGGATCGTCGCCTCGCCGACACCGACCGTGCCGATCTCCTCCGACTCGACCAGTTCGATCCGGCAGCCGCGCGGCAAGGCATGGGCAAGCGCAGCGGCGGTCATCCATCCGGCGGTGCCGCCCCCGACGATCAGGATCGAGCGAATCGGATCGTCACCATCGATCATCGATCGGCCACCGGCACGGCGCGCGCATCCCTCATCGGCCCACTCCCTCGTCACTGCAGCCGGTACGCGCCCACGACCGGACACGACGCCTTAGTTCAACGGGATATAGGCCAGCAATCGATTGCCGTCATCCATCGATCAGGGCTGGTCGACTGCATCGCTCCAGTTCCGCGTCGATGATCTGCTCGATGGTGCGATGCAGCATAGTGATGTCCAGCGTTTCGGATGCGATGCGCCGGCACATCAGGCCGGTACACATCGTCATGATCAATTCCGCCAGCATGTTCAGGCATTGATCGTCCGCGGCAGAAGGAACCAGCGATGCCAGAGCCGTCGCGAGGCTGCCCCGCACCCGCTTCTCGATCCGGCGATTGATTTCGGCCATGCGATCGTTGCGCGCGATTTCCGCCAGGATCTCGGTCATCATCCGGCAGTCCTCGATCGGCTCCTCGACCCCGGTCAGCCGGGTGATCCAGCCACGCACCGCCACCCTGTCGCCACGCTCGATCGCGTCGGCCAGCTCGCCCTCGTACAGGAACCCCTCGATGTCGCGTTCGACGATCGCGGCGATGATGTCTTCCTTGCCGTTAAAATCACGATAGATCTGGCCGACCTTCACACCCGATGCGTCGGCAATCTGCGCCACGCCCGTGCGATGGAAGCCGCGCTGCACGAACAGCGCCCGCGCCGTTTCCAGCAGATGCTCCCGCCGGGCGTCTGCCCGTGTCGCCCGATCCGAATTGGTGCACTGCAATAATTTCAAGCGCCATCTACCCTGAATGTCTTGCCAACCACTGGAATTTAGGAGTAGGCGGCTGAACCGTGAATGATCGATCACTCACGAATTAGCAAGGCAGCGGGTTAGATCCATGAAGAATTGCGTGCCGGCGTCCAGCGCCGCTTTGGTGCTTGCGGCGCTGATGCTCGCCGGTTGCGGCGGCAAGGAGCAGCAGCAGCAGGCGCCCGCCGGCCCCCCGACCGTCGGCGTGGTGACGGTGCAGAACCAGGCCGTCACGCTCACGACCCAGCTGCCGGGCCGCACCAGTGCCTTCGAAACGTCGGAAGTGCGCCCACAGGTCAACGGCCTCGTCACCGCGCGCCTGTTCAAGGAGGGTGACGTGGTTCGCAAGGGCCAGGCGCTCTACCGGATCGATCCCGCCCCCTATCAGGCGCAGGTCGCCAGCGCACGGGCCGCGGTCGTCCGCGCACGTGCCGCCATCGCCTCCAGCCGGGCGCTCGCCCGCCGTTACGGCGAACTGGTCAAGATCAACGCCATCTCGCGCCAGGATTTCGAGAACGCCACCACCACCGCCCAGCAGGCGGAGGCCGACGTCGCCGCGCAGCAGGCCGCGCTGCGGACCGCGCAGATCGATCTTTCGCGCACGACGGTGCGTGCGCCGATTTCCGGCCGGATCGGCCGGTCGACCTTCACCACCGGTGCGCTGGTCACCGCGTCGCAGACCGAGCCGCTGACGACGATCCAGCGCCTGGATCCGGTCTATGTCGATATCCAGCAGTCCAGTTCGGATCTGCTGCGGCTGCGCCAGCAGATCATGTCGGGCCAGCTGTCGCGTGGCGGCGGCGCGGCGCGCGTGCGCCTGAAGCTGGAGGACGGCAGCGAGTATCCGGTTGAGGGGACGCTGCAGTTCGCCGACGTCACCGTCGATCCCGCCACGGGGACGCAAGCGATCCGCGCCATCTTCCCGAACCCCAACGGGCTGCTGCTGCCGGGCATGTACGTCCGCGCCGAGCTGGTTCAGGGCACGCAGGCCGATGCCATCCTGGTGCCGCAGCGCGCCGTCACCCGCGACGAGAAGGGCAACGCCTCGGTCCTGGTCGTTGGGCAGGACGGCAAGGTGCAGCCGCGCTCGCTCACCGCGCCGCGCACGATCGGCGACAACTGGCTGGTCACCGCCGGATTGAAGCCCGGCGACAAGGTGATCGTCGAGGGCGGCATGATGCTGCGCCCCGGCATGCCGGTGAAGGCGACCGCCTGGAACCCCAATGCACAGCCCGCGCAGCAGCAGGGCCAGCAACAGCAGCCGGCAGCAGCCGACGCGAAACAAGAGCCGGCAGCCGCCGGCGGGGCGAAGTAACCACCCATGTCCCGCTATTTCATCGACCGGCCCATCTTCGCGTGGGTGATCGCCATGGTGCTGATGCTGGCGGGGGTCATCGCGATCCGCAGCCTGCCGATCGCCCAGTTTCCGGAAATCGCCCCGCCCGCGGTGGCGATCACCGCCACCTATCCGGGCGCCGACGCGGAAACGCTGGAGCGCACCACCACGCAGATCATCGAGCAGCAGCTGCGCGGCATCGACAACCTGCGCTATTTCTCGTCGTCCTCGTCCTCCGCGGGCACGCTGACGATCACGCTGACGTTCGAACAGGGCACCGATCCCGACATCGCCCAGGTGCAGGTCCAGAACAAGCTGCAGGCGGCGACGCCGCTGCTGCCGCAGGAAGTGCAGCGCCAGGGCATCCAGGTGACGAAGTCCGCCGCCAGCTTCCTGGTCGTGGTCGGCCTGGTGTCGCAGGACGGCTCGCACTCCAACAACGATCTGGCCGACATGGTCGTGTCGAAGTTCCAGGATCCGATCAGCCGCGTCACCGGCGTCGGCGAGCTGCAGGTGTTCGGCGCGCAATATGCGATGCGCATCTGGATCGATCCGCTGAAGCTCAACAACTACCAGCTGACCGTCGCCGATGTGTCCGCCGCGGTGTCGGCGCAGAACGCGCAGGTCTCCGCCGGGCAGATCGGCGCCCAGCCCGCTCCCAAGGAGCAGATGCTGAACGCGACCGTCTCGGTCCAGTCGCGGCTCCAGACGCCGGAACAGTTCGGCGCCATCCGCCTGAAGACGTCGCCCAGCGGCGCCGTCGTGCGGCTGAGCGATGTCGCCCGGATCGAACTGGGCGCCGAAAATTACGGCTTCGACGTGAAGTACAACGGCAAGCCCGCCGCCGGCTTCGGTGTCCGGCTCGCCGCGGGTGCCAATGCGCTGGACACGGTCGAGCTGGTGAAATCGCGCGCGGCCGAGATCGGCAAGACGCTGCCGCGCGACGTGCAGGTCATCTATCCGTACGACACCACGCCGTTCGTGCGACTGTCGGTGGAACAGGTGATCCATACGCTGGTCGAGGCGGTGATCCTCGTCTTCCTCGTGATGTTCCTGTTCCTCCAGAACTGGCGCGCCACGGTGATCCCGACGATCGCCGTGCCGGTGGTCCTGCTGGGCACGTTCGGCGTGATGGCGCTGGCAGGCTTCACCATCAACACGCTGACGCTGTTCGGCATGGTGCTGGCGATCGGCCTGCTCGTCGACGACGCGATCGTCGTGGTCGAGAATGTCGAACGCCTGATCGTCACCGAACATCTCAGCCCTAAGGAGGCCGCCCGCAAGTCGATGGACGAGATCAGCGGCGCGCTGATCGGCATCGGTCTGGTCCTGTCGGCGGTGTTCCTGCCGATGGCGTTCTTCGGCGGATCGACCGGGGTGATCTACCGCCAGTTCTCGATCACGATCGTGTCGGCGATGGTGCTGTCGGTGATGGTCGCCCTGATCCTGACGCCGGCGCTGTGCGCCACGATCCTGAAGCAGCACGATCCCAAGCGGCAGGAGGGCAACGGCCTCGTCGCCCGCTTCTTCCGGTGGTTCAACGACAAGTTCGAGACCGGCCAGAACAAGTACGAAGGCGGGGTCAAGCGGACGGCGCGCAGCTGGAAGCGATCGCTGCTGGTCTATGCGCTGATCGTCGCCGGGATGGCGGTGATCTTCATCCGCCTGCCCTCCGGCTTCCTGCCGGAAGAGGACCAGGGCACCGTGCTGGCGCTGGTGCAAGGCCCGGCGGGCTCGACCACCGCGCGTACCGAGAAGGGCCTGACGCTGGTTCGGGACCATTTCCTGAAGCAGGAGGGTGCCAACGTCGCGGGCGTGTTCACCATCAACGGGTTCAGCTTCGCCGGACAGGGCCAGAATGCCGGCCTGGTGTTCGTCAACCTGAAGCCGTGGGAGGAGCGCGGCGGTGCGGACAACAAGGCGCAGGCGATCGTCGGGCGCGCGATGGGTGCGTTCTCGCAATATTCCGACGGCATGATCTTCGCGCTGATCCCGCCGGCGGTGCAGGAACTCGGCAACGCAACGGGGTTCGACGCGCAGCTGGTCGACACCGGCGGCATCGGCCACGACAAGTTGCTCCAGGCCCGCAACATGATGCTGGGCATGGCCTCGCAGGACAAGGCGCTGGCGCAGGTCCGCCCGCTCAGCCTGGACGATGCCCCGCAGCTGAAGGTCAATATCGACGAGGACAAGGCGCGCGCGCTGGGGCTGGACCTGGCCGACGTCAACTCGACCATCTCCACCGCATGGGGCGGGGGCTACATCAACGACTTCATCGATCGCGGCCGCGTGAAGCGTGTCTACGTCCAGGCGGATGCGCCCTATCGGTTGCGGCCGGAGGATGTCGGCCTGCTCTATGTGCGGAGCAGCAACGGCCAGATGGCGCCCTTCACCGCCTTCTCGACGCAGGAGTGGCGCAACGCGCCGGTGCAGCTGACCCGCTACAATGGCCAGTCGGCAATGCAGATCCAGGGATCGCCCGCCCCCGGGCAGAGCACGGGCGCGGCGATGACCGCGATGGAGGCGATCCACGAGAAGCTGCCGCCGGGTACCTCGCTGGAATGGACCGGCCTGTCCTATGAGGAACGGCTGTCGGGTGGCCAGGCGCCGGCGCTGTACGGTCTGTCGCTGCTGATCGTGTTCCTCTGCCTCGCCGCGCTGTACGAAAGCTGGTCGGTGCCGATCTCGGTGCTGCTGGTGGTGCCGCTCGGCGTGCTGGGCGCCGTGCTGGCGGCGTGGCTGACCGGGTTGAACAACGACATCTACCTGCAGGTCGGCCTGATCACCACGATCGGCGTCTCGGCGAAGAACGCGATCCTGATCGTCGAATTCGCCGAGGAACGGATCAGGGACGGCATGAACGCCTTCGACGCGGCGGTCGAGGCGGCACGCCTGCGCCTTCGCCCGATCCTGATGACGTCGCTGGCGTTCGTCTTCGGCGTGCTGCCGCTGGCGATCTCGACCGGTGCCGGAGCGGGCGGGCAGAACGCGATCGGCCGTGCGGTGGTCGGCGGCATGTTGTCGGCGACGGTGCTGGCGATCTTCTTCGTGCCGATGTTCTTCGTCGTGATCAGCCGGCTGTTCGGCCACGGCAAGCACGACGCCGACAAGCCCGCCGCCAATCACGATGTGGAACCCGACGGCGGCAACCGATCGTCGGATGGCGGCACCGCGCCGCAGGGAGCGTAATCCAGTGACCAAGTCCCTCCTGACGGCCGTGCTGGCGGCATCGACGATGCTGTCCGGCTGCAACCTCGCGCCGACCTATGTGCGGCCGGCTGGCGCGATCCCGGCGACCCTGCCGCAGGGCGGCGCCTATCCGGCGGCGGCGACCGACGCACGCGACGTGTCGCGCACCGCGTGGCGCGATTTCTTCGTCGATCCGCGGCTGCGCTCGGTGATCGAGCTGGGGTTGGCCAACAATCGCAACCTCCAGCTGGCGGCCGCCAACGTGCTCCAGGCGCGGGCGCAGTACCGTGTCCAGCGTGCCGACCTGGTGCCGTCGACGACGGCGTCGGGCGCGGGCATCTATACCAACAACATCTTCGGTGCGGCCGGCAGTTCCGGTGCGGGCGCCGGTGCCGGTGCGGGAACCGGCGCAGGCGCCGGGACCGGTGCGGGCGGTGGCGCGGGTGCAGGTGCCGGCGTCGGCACCGGCGCGTCGTCGAACATCGAGGCCTATTCGGTCAACGCCGGTTTCTCGGCGTTCGAGCTCGACCTGTTCGGCCGGGTGCGCAACCTGTCACGCGCCGCGCTGGAACAGTATTTCGCCTCCGAAGAGGCACAGCGTGCCGCCCGCGTCAGCCTGATCGCGGAAATCGCCTCGGCCTGGCTGACGATGGCGTCCGACCAGGCGCAGCTGCGCCTTTCGCAGGAGACGCTGAAGACGTTCCGCCAGACGCTGGACCTGACCACGGCGCAGTTCCGCATCGGCGTCGGCTCCGAGCTGGAGGTGCGTCAGGCCGAAACCAACTACCAGTCCGCGCGCAACGACATCGCGACCTTGCAGACGCAGATCGCGCGCGACCAGAATGCGCTAAACCTGCTCGCCGGCACCACGGTGGTCGCCGATCTTCTGCCCGCCAATTTCGATGCGCCGAACTACACGCTGGATTCGCTGCCCGCCGACATCTCGTCCCAGGCGCTGCTGCGTCGGCCCGACGTGTTGCAGGCCGAGCATCGGCTGATCGCGGAGAATGCCAATATCGGCGCGGCGCGCGCGGCGCTGTTCCCGACGATTTCGCTGACCGCGACGCTGGGGACGATCAGCACCGCCCTGTCCGGCCTCTTCGCCGGGGGCAGCTTCACCTACAACGCCCAGCCGGCGGTCTCGCTGCCGCTGTTCGACGGCGGGCGGCTGCGCGGCAATGTCGATTATGCGCGGGCCTCCCAGCAAGCGGCGGTCGCCACCTACGAACAGACGATCCAGACGGCGTTCCGCGAGGTGGCCGACGCGCTGGCGCAACGCGGCACGATCGGGGAACAGGTCTCCGCGCAGAGCGCGCGCGCCAATGCCGCGCGGATCACCGCCCGCCTGTCCGACGCGCGCTTCCGCGCCGGCGTGGATTCGTTCCTCACCACGCTGGACTCGCAGCGGTCCGCCTATGCCGCCCAGCAGGCGCTGGTGACGACCCGGCTGACGCGCGAGACCAATCTGATCGAACTTTACCGCGCGCTGGGCGGCGGCCTCGTCGGCGACGACGCCGCTCCCGAACAGGCCCCGCTGCCGACCACCGACCGGTGATCCCGGACGCGGCGATCGGCACGGGGCCGATCGCCGCAGCGGATCACCGCAGCAGCCGGTCCACCCGCGCGGTCAGGTCGTCGACGGCGAACGGCTTGGTCAGCACTTCCATCCCGCGCTCGATATGGCCGTGGTTCAGGACGGCGTTTTCGGCATAGCCGGTGATGAACAGGATCTTCAGTTCGGGACGAAGCGCGCGTGCCGCCTCGGCGACCTGGCGTCCGTTCATCCCCCCGGGCAGGCCGACATCGGTGATCAGCATGTCGATATGCTCGGCCGCCTCCAGGATGCGCAGCCCCTCCGCCCCGTCCCCGGCCTCGGCACAGGCATAACCCAGCTCCTCCAGCGCATCGACGACCAGCATCCGCACCGTCGGCTCGTCGTCGACGACCAGCACGGTCCTGCCGCTGGCGGTGCGCAACGGCGTCGCCTTGAACGGTGCCTCGTCGACCTCCTCGGCCTCGCCCAGATGGCGCGGCAGGTACAGGCACACCATCGTGCCCTGCCCCACTTCGGAATAGATGCGGACATGCCCGTGGCTCTGCCGCGCGAAGCCGTACACCATCGACAGCCCCAGCCCGGTCCCCTCGCCCAGTGGCTTGGTGGTGAAGAACGGGTCGAACACGCGCGCCAGCGTGTCCTTGTCGATCCCCGTGCCTGTATCGCTGACGCAGACGGTGACATACTGGCCGGCCTCCAGCCCGCGTTCCGCCGCGGTGCGCTGGTCGATCCACTTGTTCGCGGTTTCGATCGTGATCCTTCCCCCGTCGGGCATCGCGTCGCGCGCATTGATGCACAGGTTCAGGATCGCGTTCTCCAGCTGGTTGGCGTCGACCAGTGCGGGCCACAACGCCGCCGCGGCGATCGTCTCCACCCGGATGTCGGGCCCGACGGTCCGCTGGATCAGCTCGACCAGTTCGCTCATCAGCCGATTGACGACGATCGGCTTGGGGCTGAGCGTCTGCCGGCGCGAGAAGGCGAGCAGCCGGTGGGTCAGCGCCGCCGCGCGCCGGGTCGCTCCCTGACCGGCGGCGAGGTACTTCTCCACGTCGCGGCCCCGCCCCTGCGACAGACGGGTACCGATCATTTCGAACGCGCCGGATATCCCCGCCAGCAGGTTGTTGAAATCATGCGCAAGCCCGCCGGTCAGCTGGCCCACCGCCTCCATCTTCTGCGCCTGGCGCAGTCCCTCCTCGGCCTCGCGCAGGCGGGCCTGCTCCTGCAGCCGCTCCGTTACGTCGTAGACGAACTGGAAGGCGCCTACCTGCCGCCCGTCGGCATCGCGCAGCGCATTGAAGCGCATTTCGTAGAAGCGGTCGTCGCCGGGGCGGTCGACCGGCGCGACCTGCACGAACTCCTCGCCGGACAGCGCCCGCGACCACAGCGCGGCGACGCGCTCCTGGGTGCCGGGCTGGTCGGCCAGCACCGCGAACAGATTGTCGCCGACCTTCGGCGCAACGCCGAAGCTCCGCTCCATCTCCCACACGGCCGCGCCGTTGATCGCCAGCAGACCGCCGTCCATGTCGGCGACGATCACGAACGCGTCGGTGCCTTCGACGACATCGGCCAGCACCTTGCGCTGGGCCAGCGCATCCGCCACCCGCGCCTCCAGCGTCTCGTTCAGGCGGACCAGCTCCAGCTCGGCCTTGCGCCGCGCCGTAATGTCCTGGAACAGCACCGCGACCTGGCGACGGCTCGCCGGCTCGATCCGGAACGCCGACAGCGACAGATAGCGTCCGGTCGCCTCCAGCTCGCGCTCGAACCGGATCGGCGTGCCGGTGTTCAGCACGCTGCCGTACCGCTCGACCCAGTCGCCCGCCTCCGCCGGCACCATCGTGCGCACCTTCTGCCCCACGACATCCGGGATACCGGCATTGCGGGCATAGGCGGCGTTCGCCTCGACATGGACGTAATCGCTCAGCGGTCCGTCGGGGCCGTCGATGAACTCGATGATGCAGAACCCCTCGTCCATCGAATCGAACAGGGTGCGATACCGGTCGTCCTGCTCCAGCCGCTCTGTCGCGGCGATGCGCAGGTCCAGCTGCGTCATCAGCTGGCGGGCCAGCACCTTCAGCGCCCGCTGCTGGACCTCGCTCAGCGTGCGCGGCTGGGTATCGAGCACGCACAGCGTTCCGATCGGCAATCCGTCGGGCGTGCGCAGCGGCGCGCCGGCATAGAAGCGGAGGCCCGGCTGCCCATGGACCAGCGGATTGTCGTCGAACCGCGGGTCGATGCTGGCATCGGGCACCAGCAGGAACTCGTCTTCCAGGATGGCAAGCCGGCAGAAGGCGGTCTCCAGCGGCGTCTCGCGCACGCCCAGCCCTACCTCGGCCTTGAAGAACTGGCGCCCGTCGCCGATCAGGTTGACCACGCCGATCGGCGTGCCGCACAGATCCGCGGCTAGCTGCGCCACCTCGTCGAAGGCGGTTTCGCGCGGCGTGTCGAGGATGGCGTATCTATCCAGCGCCTCCAGCCGGCGCCGCTCGCGCTCTTTCGGAATGTCGTGCCGAATGTCCGTCATGTCGCCGTAGAGCCTCTGCCACGCGGGCCACCGGCTCTAGCCACCGACACCCCGCATTGCCACAGATTAACTTTCCCTGACCCGCCGGCCGCTCGCGGATGCGGGAAAGCGGATCAGGCGGCTAGCAACGGCAGGGCCGGACAGACGATCCGCGACCCGGCGTTTTTACCGCCAACCGCGGCCATCGCGCCACACTCACCACCAGGTGGTGTAGAAGGCGATCAGGATCAGCACCAGCCCGACCGCCGCCACGTTGAAGCTGGCGGTGGTGCCATAGCGCACGTCGCCCGTGATCACCCGGTTCGCCTCGCTGGGTTGCGGACGCGCCAGCGACACGACGACGGCCAGCGCCAGCGTCGCCAGGAACACCACGCCCATCCGGTCGATGAACGGCAGGTCGGGCAGCGCGTATTTCAGCACGATCGACAGCACGAACGAGCCGATCGCGGCGACCAGTGCCCCCGCCTCCGTCGCCCGCTTCCAGAACAGGCCCAGCAGGAAGATCACGGTGATGCCCGGCGTGAAGAAGCCGGTATATTCCTGGATGTACTGGAACGCCTGGTCTGACTTGCCCAGCAGCGGCCGGGCGGTGATCATCGCGATCACGATCGCCACCGCCGCGGCGATGCGGCCGACCGTCACCAGCTTGCGCTCCATCGCCGGATCGGCGGTGGCGCCATCCTCCGCCCGGCTCGGCGCACCCTTGCGCTTGGCGTACAGATCCAGCGTGAAGATGGTCGCGATCGAGTTGATCTTCGATGCGGTCGACGCGATGATCGCCGCGATCAGCGCGGCGAAGACCAGCCCTAGCAGCCCTGGCGGCAAGAGCCGCATCATCGTCGGATAGGCCTGGTCCGGCTTCGCGAGGTCGGGCGCCAGCACCACCGCGGCGATGCCCGGCAGCACGATCACGAACGGCATCAGCAGCTTCAGGAACGCGGCAAGCACGATGCCCTTCTGCGCCTCCGCCAGGTCCTTGGCCGCCAGCGCGCGCTGGATGATGTACTGGTTGAACCCCCAATAGCTAAGGTTCGCGATCCACATCCCGCCGATCAGCACCGAGATGCCCGGCAGGTCCTTGTAGAACGGATTGTCGCGCGACAGGATCATGTCGAAATGGCCGGGCGCGGCTTCCGTCAGTTTGGCGAACCCGCCGATGATCCCGGCGTCGCCGCCGATCTGCGAGAGGGTGATCGCCGACACGCACAGGCCGCCGAACACCAGCAGCGTGACCTGGACGATGTCGGTCATCGCCACCGCCTTCAGCCCGCCCTTCAGCTGGTACAGCAGCGCGAACAGGCCCAGCCCGACCAGCGCCACGTCCTGATCGACGCCGGCGACCTGGTTGACGGCGATCGATCCCAGCCAGATGATCGAGGTCAGGTTGACGAAGATGTACAGGCCCAGCCAGAACACGGCCATCAGCGTGCGCAGGCTGGGTCCGTATCGCTGCTCCAGGAACTGCGGCATCGTGTAGATGCCGTTGCGCAGGAAGATCGGCAGGAACCACTTGCCGACGATCAGCAGGGTCAGCGCCGCCATCCATTCGTACGACGAGATCGCCAGCCCGATCGCATAGCCCGATCCCGCCATCCCGACGATCTGCTCGGCGGAAATATTCGCCGCGATCAGCGACGCCCCGATCGCCCACCAGGGCAGCGACTTCGACGCCAGGAAATAGTCGGAGCTGTCCTTCTGGTGCCCGGCCTTCTCGCGGCTGACCCACTGCGCCAGCACGAAGATGCCGATCGCATAGGCGATCACCACCACCAGATCGATCGTCGACAAGGTCACGCCACTCTCCCCCACGCCGCCACCCTGCGGCGGGCGGTCGCACGTTGTTTATAGGATGGGCGGGGGCTGTCCAGCGGGACGGCCGGGGGAGTTTCGCCTACCCGCCGAACCGCGCCGTCGGCAGGCCGCGACAACCCGGATCGACCTCGAACAGCGCGCCGGCATGCTCCTCGTCGTCCTTGCCGTCCGCTGCCGAGGTGACGAACATGCGATCCAGCGCCTCGCCGGCGAAGGTGCAGTTGGTGATCTGCGAGGCGGGCAGCTCGATCCAGCGTTCGCGCCGGCCGTCGGCGTCGAAGCGGCTGACGCATCCCGCTCCCCAATGGGCGACCCACAGGCCGCCATCCGCATCCAGCGTCATGCCGTCGGGGCTGCCCCATGCCGCCTCGAACGTGACGAACGGCGTGCGCGGCGCCAGGCTGCCATCGTCGTTGATCGCATAGCGGTAGATCGTGTTGCGCGCGGTATCGGTATGGAACATCCATGTCCCGTCGGGCGCGATCGCCGGGCCGTTGGGGATGCAGTAATTGTCGTCCACCCTGGTCCAGCGTCGATCGGGATCGAGCCGATAGAACGCACCGCTGTCGCCCTCGCACGAGAAGGGCATGGTGCCGGCCCAGATGCGGCCGTGGATGTCGGCCTTGGCGTCGTTCATGCGGTTGCCATCGACGCCGGGCTCCGGATCGCCGATCGCCCGGATCGCGAAGGGATCGAGGTCGATCTCGACGAAGCCGGTTTCGAATCCCGCGATCAGGCCCGGCCGCACCTCGCGCTCCACGACCCAGCCGATGGCGGCGGGCACGTCCCACCCGGTCACCGCCCCGTCGCCCAGGGTCAGCCGGTTCAGCCGCTTGCCGAGGATGTCGACCCAGAACACCGCGCCGGTCCGCTCCGACCACAGCGTCCCTTCGCCCAGGATCGATCGGCCGCTGCCGGGAACGATGCGAACTTCGGTGGCGACGGTCATCGGCTCTCCTCGGGGCATGGTCGCGCTGGTGCCGGCTGCCCGGTCACGGCCTATAATTGGCGGTGCCGCGTGGGTGCAACCCGCCTGCCCCACAGAAAGCGGCCCGGCAGTCCAGGACTGCCGGGCCGGAGGTTACGCCTAGGGAGCATTCCTCGACGCGTGGGGTGGCCACCGCCCCCTTGAGCTTGGGGGTCGCGGGACGGCGGCGAGGACTTACAGGCCGTTACCGGCCGGTGCTTCGGCATTGCCGGGCGTGGCGGCTGCATTGTCGCCGGCCAGATTGTCGAGCCCGGCGGTGCTGTTGGTGAAATCGTCCACGGAGCCGGCATTGCCCTCGGCAGGAATGTCGGCTTCGTTGAAGGTCGCCTCCGCCGGCGCGACCGTGTTCTCCTCCGACGCCGGCTTGGAACACGCCCCCAGCGACAGCGCGGCAGCGGCGACCAGCGTGGCGGCAAATATCGTCTTCATCTCAATTCCCTTTCTGTGGTGAACGGTTGGCCGTGTCGCCGCGCAGCGACGACCCGATCATGGCAAAGAAGGCGCGGCTGCCGGCGCAGGCGTCGGCATCCCATTCCGGGTGCCATTGCACTGCGAGCACGTCGGCACCGCACGGGCGGGCCCAGATTCCCTCGATCAGCCCATCGCCGGCCGCGACCGCCTCGATCGACAGGCCGCCGCCCAGCCGGTCGATCCCCTGCTGGTGGACCGAATTGACCGACAGCCGCCGGACGCCGGTCGCGCCCGCCAGCCGGCCGCCGTCGATCAGGTCGACCTCGTGCCGGTGCGCGAACAGCCCGGCATAGCCGCCGTCGGATCCGTCGCCGCGCTGATGGACGCCGCCATGATCCATGGCCAGCGTGCCACCGAACAGCACGTTGATCTCCTGCAACCCGCGGCAGATGCCGAATACCGGCTTGCCCGCCTCGATCATCCGGCCGGCCAGCGCCAGGGCGACCTCGTCCCGCTGCTCGTCCAGCTGGCCGGTCACGTCGGGCCCGCCATAACGATGCGGCGCGACGTGGGACCGCGATCCGGTCAGCAGCAATCCGTCCAGGATCGCCGCCAGCTGCCCGGCATCGCTGCTGTCGGCCAGTGCCGGCACCAGCAGCACGGTCGCATCGGACAAGGCCGACAGCGGCGCCACGAAGCGGCTGGCGACGACCTGGACGGGGCGGTCCGCCACCTCGTTGCAGCACAGCACGCCGATCACCGGCTTGCGGCGGTCATCGCCGGGGGCGGAGGTGAACGAGCGGCCCACCGGATCAGCCCGCCGCCGCCAGCGCTTCGCGGACCGACGCCGCACCGCGCACGTCGGCGACCTGCGCCTCGGGCTGGACGACGATGCTGTCGGCCGGCACGTCGGTCAGCAGCCACACGTTGCCGCCGATCGTCGTCCCGCGCCCGATCCGCACCCGTCCCAGGATCGTCGCGCCGGCATAGACGACCACGTCGTCCTCGATGATCGGATGCCGGGCATAGCGTTCGCGCGGGCCGACGGTCCGCGTGCCCAGCGGCGTCCGCGCGCCCAGCGTGACGTGCTGGTACAGCCGCACCCCGCGCCCGATGATCGCCGTCTCGCCGATCACCACGCCGGTGCCATGGTCGATGAAGAACCGCTCGCCGATCGTCGCACCGGGATGGATGTCGATACCGGTCCGCTCGTTGGCGATCTCGGAGATGATGCGTGCGGTGATCGGCGCGCCCAGCAGATGCAGCTGATGGGCGATCCGGTGATGCAGGCTGGCGACCGCGCCGGGATAGCATACCAGGATCTCGTCGACGCTGCGTGCGGCGGGATCGCCCAGGAACGCCGCCTCGACATCGCTGTCGATCAGCCGCCGTACCGTTCCCAGAGAGGCGGCGAACAGGCGGACGATGGTGCCCGGCTGGTCGGGATCGAACCGCTCGCCGCGGGCGGAGGCCTCCCAATATCCCAGCTCGGCGGCGATCTCGCGTTCCAGGTCGGTGGTGGCCGCGATCAGCTTGGCGACGACGAAGCCGTCCTCGTCCTTGTCGGGTCCGCGGAACTGGCCCAGCCGCCGCGGATACAGCGCCGCGGCCAGTGTTCCCACGACATGCTCCAGCGCGGCGCGCTGCGGAAAGCTGGCGGCATCGCGCCACGCCTTCTGCCGGCCCCGCCATTCCAGTCGCGCCGCCTTCAGCGCACCTGCGGCATCGGCGATCGCCGATCCGGTGGGCACCGGGCGGATCGAACCGGCGATGGCAATCGGGGTGGCATTCGGCGTCTGCACCATGGCTTGTCTCCGTCGCCCATCTATATCCCATCAAGTTAGTAGGTATTGCAAGAAAACCTATCCGGCCGCGAAGCTTGCCCTGATGAATTCCCGGCATCGGTCGCTCGAAAAGCCCGGCTGGACGGTTCCGGTGCCGCATCCGCGCGCCTTCGCCGTCGTCCGCGCGTACGATCCGCAACGACTCTCCTTCAGGAGGAACGACGATGATCGCCCTGACTGCCGATGACCGTTTCTCGATCGTCACCGTCGTCGGCGCCGACACCCCGGCGCCTGCATGGCAGACGATGTTCGGCTGGCCCGCCGCCGCCCGCACGGCGGTGCCGCTCAGCGTCCGGTCGTCGGGCGAGCGCAACCTGTGGGCGGCACGGATGGACGAGGCGATCCGCGGCGCCGATCGCACGGTATTGCTGGTCGCAGACGGCCTGGGCTGCGCAGCAAGCGCCTGGTGGGCGCGACTGTCGCCGTCCGACTATGTCTCGCGCATCGCCGGTGCCCTGCTGTTCGCGCCGGGGCAGGAGCAGGCGCACGGCCTGTTCGAATCACCGCAGACGCGCCTGCCGTTCCCCTCCCTCGTGATCCAGCCGGGTGCCGCGACCTCGCCGGCGCTACGCTCGACCGTCGAGGACTGGGGCAGCCGCCTGATCCTCGGCGAGCGCGAGCGACGGCGCGGATCCGGCGCCGTCGCCTGGCGACAGGCACAGCGGCTGTTCCTGCGCCTGACCGAACAGGTCGTCGCCCACGATGTCGACCGCGCCCGCTCGATCGCCGGGCGACGTTAAGGGGGATTCTCCCGCCTAGAAGTCGACCGTCACCGACGCCTTGTAGGTGCGCGGCATGCCCTGGAGCAGGGCCTGGTTGAAGCTGTCGAAGGCCGATGCCCAGTACCGACGATTGGCGACGTTATCGACGTTGAAGCGGAACGTCAGCGGCGTATCCGATACCCGGGCGACGAACCGCGCGCCCAGATCGAACCGGGTCCAGTCCGGGATCGTCAGCGTATTCGCCACGTCCACCTTCTGGTCGCCGGTGTGGACCACCCGGCCGGTCAGCGTCAGGCCGCGCAGGAACGGCACGTCCCATTCGGCATTTGCGTTGCCCAGCCATCTGGCGACGCCGGGTGCGCGGTTGCCGTTGGCGGCGGGATCGGTGGTGCCGCGCAGCGTGGCGTCGATATAGGATCCGCCCGCGATCAGGCGCAGCCCGGTCGCGATCTCACCGTCCACCGACAGCTCGACGCCCTGATGCCGCTGCTGCCCGAAGAAGCCGAAGCGCAGGAAACCGGGCGCCGCCTCGTCCGCCGACACCTGCCCGATCGGCCGCCGGGTACGGAACACCGCGAGGCTGGCGTTGAACCGGCCCACCGCCAGCTTGCCGCCCGCCTCGTACTGGACCGACCGGTACGGCGGCAGCGCCTGGCCCGCATTGATGATCGGCAGCGTCGCACCCGTCGTCAGGTCCACGCCACTCACCGGGGCGACGGGGCCCTGCGCCAGGCTCTCGATCCGGTTGGCGAACAGCGACACGCCCTCGGCCGGCTTCACCACGATCCCCGCGACCGGCGTCACCGCATCCTCGTCGTAACTGCCCGGAGACAGCGACCCGTCGGCATAGGAGTAGGTGCGGTACGACAGGTTCTGCAGCCGCAACCCGGCGGTCACCAGCACCCGGTCGTCGGCGAACCCGATCGTGTCCGAGGCGAACGCGCTGCCAAGTCGCGTACGTGCCACCGGAAAGGGATCGTCAAGGTCGCCGCCGACCAGCAGCGATGCGGGCAGCGCGGCCTGCGGCGTGTCGTACAGATTGGTCGCGAACCCGGCGAAGCTGGTGCCGTAGCGGAAGTCGTACGCGTTCCGGTTCACCTGCCAGCTGCGATTGCCGCCGATATTGAACTCGTGGGTGATGCCGCCGCCCGCCAGCTTCACCCGGATGCCCGCCTGCACCGCTTCGTTGTTGTCGGTGCGCGGGACATAGAGCGCGGTGCCGTTGCCGGCGCCGGTCACCGCATTCGTCACGGTGATACCGCCATAGATGCCGTCTTCCGCCCCGTCTCGCGCGCCCGCCATCGCATAGATCATCGCGTTGGGCGCCAGGTCGTATTCCAGCTTCGCGGTGCCGAACACATCGCGCAGCACCGAATAGGTGAAGTCCTGCGCATAGTTCGCCCTGGCATCCGGCACGCGCGGGATCGCGGTGGTGGCGATCGTCACCTTCGGCCGCAGCCGGTTCACCCGCACCCGCTGGTACGCACCGTCCAGCATCAGCCGCAGAGCCCCGCCGTCGTAATCGATTGCGCCGCCGATCACCGCGTTGCGCCGGAACTCACCGTCCACGGCGACGTCGCCGGCGCGATAGGCGCCGTTCACCCGCACCCCGATCGCGTCACCGGCGAAGCGACGCGCCACGTCGACGGCGCCCCCGACATGGCCGTCCGAGGTGTAGTTGGCGGTCGCGCGGGTCAGCGCCGTGGCGCCCGCCCGCTTCGGGATCAGATTGACGCTGCCGCCGATCCCGCTGCCGCCCGGCGCCGCCCCGTTCAGGAACGCACTCGCGCCGTTCAGCACCTGAACCTGATCGTACAGCTCGGGCGCGACCAGCTGGCGCGGCGTGATGCCGTACAGCCCGTCCAGACCGACATCGTCGCCGAACAGCGGAAAGCCGCGGATGACGAACAGCTCGGCCGCGTTGCCGAAGCCATAGGTGGTGCGCACCGCCGGATCGTTCTCCAGCAGCTGGCCCAGTGTCTGCGGCTGCTGGTTCAGGATCAGCGTGCTGTCATAGCTGCGGATGCTGAACGGTACGTCGGATGCCGGCTTGTCGCCCAGGATCCCGATCTGGCCGCCGCGGATCACCTGCGTTTCGTTCCGCTGCTGCGCGGTGACGACGATGTCGTCCCCGTTGCCGTCCTGCGCGCCGACCTGCGCCGCCGCACCGGTGGCGGCGATCATGCCGGCCAGCGCGGCCAGCGATGCGGTGCCGAGAAGTCTCACGTCTTTCCCCTTTTACGATATCGTCTTGTTCAGCAGGTGCGCCGCGATCCGATCGCCCAGGCCGCCGCCCCCGGCGCCAGCGCCAGGGCGATCCACGCCAGCACGTCGCGCACACCGTCTCCGGTCAGCGCGCCGATCAGGCCCGCGACGCTCGCGATGGCGATCGCGACCGGGATCGCCCAGGTCGACCGGAGTATCCGCGCGGTCATTCCGCCGCCGCGGGTTCGAACCGGCCGCCGGTCTCGACCTCGCGGACACGCGCTTCCAGCGGCGCGGGATGCCTGCCCAGCCACAGGTAGAGACCGGAACCCAGCACCACGATCGTGAAGAGGTCGAGCACCGCCCACAGCATCTTCAGCGGCAACCCGCCATAATCCCCGAAATGCAGCGGGCGGGACAGCGACAGCGCCTTGAAGTACCACGGCATCGGTGCGCTGTCGGTCAGCCGCCCGGTCCGCGCATCGATCAGCGCCGTGGTCAGCAGCCGCTCGGTAAGCGGAGTCGCTCCCTGGAAGAACACGGCATAATGGTGCCTGGAGCTGAACGAGCCGCCGGGGAATGCGATGAACTGGGGGTTCATGCCCGGGATCGCCCGCCGCGCCGCCGCCATCGCACGGTCGAGCGATCCGTACCGGGCGGGCGGCAATGGCGGCCGCCCGGCATAGGCGCGGGTCATCGCCGCCAGTTCGCCGGCCTGCCAGGCGCGGCTGATCGGGGTGACCAGCGTGTTGATGACGCCGGTAACCCCCACCACCGTCATCCAGGCGAGCGCGACGATGCCGAGCAGGTTGTGATAGTCGAGCCATTTCAGCCGCCGGCTGCGCCCGACCCGCAGCGTGCCGAAATCCAGCTTTCGCATGAAGGGCGCATAGAGGACGGTGCCCGACGCCAGCGCGACGACGAAGCAAAGCCCCATCGCCGCCAGGAACAGCTCGCCCTTCAGGCCCAGAAACATGTCGGTGTGCAGCTGGAGCAGGAACGGCATCACCCCGCTGTCGTCCTCCATGCCGACCGCCGCCCCGGTCGTGCGGTCGAACAGCTGCATCGTCATGGCGGTCGCCGGTGCATCGGGCGTCGGGCCGGTCGTGATCGTGGTCACCGGCCCGTCATTGTCGAACGCCATGAACAGCGGCACCTCGCCGGGCCGGTTGGCGAGTGCGGTGGCGAGCATCGCATCCAGGGGTACCAGCCCCGGCTCCTCGCCGGAGGATCCCCGCCCGGCCGGCATCCGCGCCGCGCCGGATGCCAGCGCGGCATCGATCTCGTCATGGAAGATCAGGGGCAGCCCGGTCAGGCACAGCATCAGCAGGAAGGCGGTACAGACAAGGCTGGTCCACTTGTGGACCAGATACCAGCGGCGGATACTCCTGCGCGTCACGCGCACCTGCTATCGTTAATGAAAGTCAGTCGCAACGCCTAAATGCAGGTCCGTGCCGCCGATGCTTCCGCCAACGCCCGGCTATCGTCGCGACCACCGAAAGCAGTCATGCGGAACCGCGCCCGTTACGACCGGACGTGCACGCACGAAAACGGCCGCGATCCAGGATCAACTCCATCAGATCGCGACCGCTCGTAATATTGCGGCAGCCAACGTGTCGGCCGCCGGTTATCGCACAGCTTTACTCGGCCGGCTCTGCCTTGCGGCGACGCGCTGGTGCCGAGTCGTCGGCCTTGGCGACCTTGGCACCGGGCTTGCGACCCAGACCGATCTTCTTCGCCATCGCGCGACGGCTCTCGGAATAGTTCTCCGACACCATCGGGTAATCCGGCTTCAGGCCATACCGCTCGCGATATTCTGCAGGCGTCAGACCATTGGTCGCGAGATGGCGGCGCAATGTCTTGTACGGCTTGCCGTCGATCAGCGAGATGATGTGATCCTTCGACGACAGCGATTTGCGCACGCTCACCGCCGGAGTATAGTCGCTCGCCGGAACTTCCGCGGCGGGGGCCTGCGTGCCCGATCCCAGCAGCGCCGCCACCGTTTCATGCATCTTGCCGAGGAACGCTGGCACCTCGTCTGCCGAGATGCGAGTGTTGGGGTTGCCCAGCCAAGCAATCGTCAGCTCGGTCGCCAGTTCCACAGCGTTCGCGTCGTTGATGTCGTCGGCCATTTCAATCTCCAGATACGCAGTCTTACCTAGCGTGCGGTGACGCGCCGTCAACATCGTTACGACCAAAGATCAAGGTTAAATGCGCCGCTGCTGTCGATTGTCGCGACGTCGGTCCCGAAACGGCCAGTTTAGCGACGTCAGTTGGTGACCCCGGTCAGCTTTTTTGCGCGAGCTTGTCCCTCAGACTGGACAGAGCACTGAACGGCCGCACTTCATCTTCGCTGATCACGCCGGCCTGCTTCAGGACGGTCGCTGCATTGGGCCCGCGCGGAAATGGATCGAGGGCCAGCGCCAGTGTCTCGGCCGCCGCCTCTCCCAGATCGACTGCACTTCCTTCCAGCTCGACGGTGTCGAGCGCGTCGGCCGACAGCTCGACCTCCTCACCCTGGCCCATGACCTCGACGAAGCGGAGCGCGACCGGCTCGTCGACCTTCGTCTCCAGCCGCTCTCCCGTCACCGAACAGGCCTGGACGACGTCGCCGGTCACCCGGCCGGTGACCAGTACGGCGCCGGCCTCCGATCGGACCGACAGGCGCGCGGCCAGTCGCTCGATGGCGATCACGTTGAACCGGCGGGACAGCGCCGCGCGCTCACCCGCGTCGGCCTCGATCGCGACGATGCGCTCGCCCTCGCCGATCGCGTCGAGCCGTTCCGGGCGACTCCATTCGGGTGTCATGGCAACACTCCCTGCCTCAGGTCGTCGATCGACAGGCGGTCCAGCCCGGCGCGCAGCGACCGCAGCGCCGCCGCGACATGGGCGATGGCGGCGTCCGCCACGGCGTCGCCGCGATACAGGTTGCGGACCAGCGCGACGTCCAGTGCGCCTTCCTCGCCGGCCATCGCCTCGCGGTACGCACCCAGCCGCCCGCCCAGCGCCGCCATCATCTTGCCGACATGCTTGCCGACGGTGATGTCGCCGATGCCGATCTGGCGCAGCTGCGCGTCCATGTCGTCGACGAAGTGCTCGGTCAGGTGCGCCGCCGGCGCCGCGCCGTCGGCAGGCTCCGCCTCCAGACGCAGCAGCACCGTCGACAGTATGGCGGCGATCATGTCGAACCGGCCGTCGACGGTGTCGGGCACGGCGCCGGCCAGATACCAGTGTTCCTGCCGCGCCCGCAGCACCACTGCATTGTACAGCGGCAACCACGCCTCGTCGCGTTTCCTACCCAACAGCGATTGCAGCCAGCCCAAACCCGTCTTCCCGATCCTGGCCGGCGGCTTGTGCGCGGCCGGCTCCTCGCATATCGAGATGATCGGCGGCCGATGCAATCGCGGGCCGACCGCCCTGTCCGACGTTCCCGTTCGTCCCTTGCGTTGCCCGCGCGGAGTTGCCCCGAATGTCCTTGTTCACCGCCCGCGCCGCTGCCGTCGCGAGCATCGCCGCGATCACTGCGGCCGGCACCATGGCCGGCGGCTGCACGCCGCTCCGCTCGCATCAGGGCTATATCATCGACGCCGATCTGGTGAACTCGGTGCAGCCGGGCGTCGACAATCGCCAGTCGGTACAGCAGGTGCTGGGCATGCCGACCGTCGCGGCCCAGTTCGGCAGTGGCGACTGGTACTATGTGTCGCGCGACAGCCGCAACTACGGCTTCCAGACGCCCAAGGTGCGCGAGCAGACGACCATCCAGATCAGCTTCGATCCGGCCGGTACCGTCACCGCGATCCGCCGTGGCGGCATGGACCAGGTCGCCGCGATCGATCCCTATGGCAAGAAGACGCCGACCTTGGGTCGCCAGCGCGGCTTCTTCCAGGATCTGTTCGGCAATATCGGCACGGTCGGCGCCGCGGGCGGCGGTGGCCCGGGCGGCGGCAATCGCGACACCCCCTGATCCGTTCGACCGGCAACTACTGACGACGGCTTTGGCCGCGCCGCCTGCTACGCATCGGCGCGGCCGGGCCGTGCTTGGTCCGGCACCGATCCCGGAAGGGGGAGGGATCAGCGTGCGAACGCACTAGTCCCGCTTTGGTTCGCTCCGCCGATGAGTCCTGAAACCTCGCGTTGATGCCCGGTTCCCTTCGCTCCATTCCGGATGGATCGAAGGGGTCGGGGGACATATGGACACGGTCGACCTGCTCGTCCGCGAGGGGATGCTGTTCGCCGCGATCGGCCTGCTGGTCGGCGGGATCGACGATCTGGCGGTCGACCTCCTCTATTGGTTGCGCCGGGCCGGAGGGCGGCACCGGGACGGGTCGATGACCGTCGCGGCACTGCCGCCCGTCGCCGTTCCCGGTCATCTGGTCGTCTTCGTACCCGCTTGGGACGAGGAGCCGGTGATCGCCGCGATGCTCGGCAACGCGCTCGCCCGGTACGACCATGCCGATTTCGCCATCCATGTCGGCCTCTATCCCAACGACCCCGCGACGATCGCCGCGGCCCGGTCGGTGGCCGATCGCGACCCCCGGGTTCGGCTGGTGGTCGGCGATCGACCGGGCCCGACGACCAAGGCCGATTGCCTGAATACGCTGTGGCGCGATCTCGTTGCGCTGGGCCGGCCGGCCAAGGCGGTTATCCTCCACGATGCCGAGGATGTGGTCCACACCGACGAACTGCGGGTGTTCGATTCGCTGATCGATCGGCACGCCGTGGTGCAGTTGCCGGTGCTTCCCCTGATCACGCCCGGATCGTGGGTCGGCGCCAGCTATGCCGACGACTTCGCGCAGGCGCATACCAACCACCTGATCGTCCGCACCGCGATGGGGGCGGGCATGCCACTCGCCGGTACCGGCTGCGCGATCGCCACGACCACGCTCGCGCGCCTGGCGGCGGCCGGTGGCGGCAGCCCGTTCGATCCCGACAGCCTGGTCGAGGATTACGAACTCGGCCTCCGCATCGCGACGCTGGATCGCAGCGCGCTGTTCGCCCGCGTGACCGACCGGTCCGGCCGCCTCGTCGCGGTACGCGCCTGTTTCCCCGACACGCTGGATGCCGCCGTGCGCCAGAAAGCACGCTGGATCACCGGCATCGCGCTGGCCGGCTGGGACCGGACGGGCTGGGGCCGGCCGATGGCCCTTGTCGAGAACTGGTGGCGAGCACGCGACCGGCGGACGCCGCTGGCGATGCTGGTTCTGGCAATCGCTTATGCAGCACTGCCGTCATGGCTGGCGATGACCGTCGCCCGGCGGTGGAACGACAGCGCGATCGTGCCGCTATCACCGCTGCTGATCGGCCTGCTGCAGGTCAACGGGGCATTGCTCGCCTGGCGGCTGGCGATGCGCGCGATCTTCACCGGCGCGGTCTATGGCTGGCGCCAGGGTCTGTGGTCGATACCGCGGATGATGGTCGGCAACGTCATCGCCATGCTCGCCTCCGCGCGCGCCGTGCGCCGCTATGTCGGCCTGCTGCGCGGCACGCCGCTTGCCTGGGACAAGACCGTGCACCGCTTTCCGGACGCGCACGCGTGATCGGCCGGCCGCTCCGCTTCATGGCGATGACGACGGGGGGCTGGACCGCGGCGCGGCTGGCGGTGATGTGGCCGACGATCGACTCGGTGCCGGCGCTGCTCCGCGCCATCGCCCCGCCCGTCGCCGCCGCAACCGCCTTCTATGCAGAGGCGCCTGCCCCGCCCGCCCCGCCGGCCGTGTCGCCGCGCCCCGTCGCGCCGATCGCCATCCTCCCTCCCCCCGTGCCGCCCGCGCCGACAGCGGTCTTCGTTCCCGCACCAGCGCCGGCCGATGTGCCGCCGCCGGTCGCACCGTCGGCCTCGCCGCCGCTTCTCCGTCCGCCCTTTCTCGGCCGGACGGGCGACACGAGTCGGTGGTCGGCCAGCATCTGGGCGGTCGCGCGAACCGGCCAAGCCGAGCCGCGCCCGGGCAACCAGCTCGGCGGTTCACAGGCCGGCGTCCGCGTCACCTGGCTGCTCGATCGACGGCGGCGGCTGGCCGTGTCGGCACGCCTCTCATCCCCGCTGGCGGGCCGCGGTCAGGAGGTGGCGGCCGGTCTCGACTGGCAGCCAGCCCCCGCTCCCGTCCACCTCATCGTCGAGCGGCGCATCGCCATCGACGGCGGACGCGGCGGCACGGCGGCGTTGGTCGTCGCCGGGCTCGACCCCCGCCCCCTGCCGCTCGGCTTCTCCATCGAGGCCTATGGGCAGGCGGGGGTGGTCGCGCGCGACCGGGTCGACGGTTTCGCCGACGGTGCTGTCCGCGTCTCGCGGCCGATCCTCCGCCGCGGCGGGCTCGTCCTGGACCTGGGCATCGGCGGCTGGGCGGGAGCGCAGCGCGATGCCGCGCGGGTGGATATCGGCCCCACGATCGCGCTCACCGCCCCGATCGCCGACCGTCGCATCCGCCTGACGCTCGACTGGCGCCAGCGAATCGCGGGTGGTGCACGACCCGGATCGGGCCCGGCGCTGACGATCGGCACCGACCTGTAACGCGGCCGGACAACCGAAACCTGCGGTGAACGGAGCGATCAAGAATCATTCAAGTCATTCGACTTATGGATGATCGTGCGCGTTTTTTCTTCACCTTCACGCGCACCACCTTCGGCCCGGCGGCGCGATCCGCCGGGCCGGTTTTTTCCGCGGCCGATTGGCCTCAGCGGCAATGCCGCCTAGGACGACGCACGTGGATCTGTACCTCCCGGTCGCGAACCTGTCGGTCAACGCGTTGGTGATCGTGCTGCTGGGCGGCGGGGTCGGGCTGCTGTCGGGCATGTTCGGCGTCGGCGGCGGATTCCTGACGACGCCGCTGCTGATCGTGTACGGCATCCCGCCGACCGTTGCCGCCGCCTCGTCCGCCAGTCAGGTCACCGGCGCCAGCGTCTCGGGCGTGTTCGCGCACGTCCGTCGCGGCGGGGTGGATTTCAAGATGGGCGGCGTGCTGGTGGCGGGCGGCGTGCTCGGCACTTTCGCCGGCGCATGGGTCTTCCGCCTGCTCCAGGCGCTCGGCCAGATCGATACGGTCATCGCGATCGTCTATGTCGTCATGCTCGGCTCGATCGGCGGGCTGATGGCGCGCGAGGCATTGTCGGCGATCGTCCGCACCCGCCGCGGCCAGCCGCCCCGCGCGCGTAAGCGTCGCCACCATCCGCTCGTCGCCGCCCTCCCCTTCCGCACGCGGTTCTACGCGTCCGGCCTCTATATCTCGCCCCTGGCACCCTTGCTGCTGGGGTTCGCCACCGGGGTGCTGACGATGCTGCTCGGCATCGGCGGCGGGTTCATCCTGGTGCCCGCCATGATCTACCTGATCGGCATGGCCACCGGCGTCGTCGTCGGGACCAGCCTGTTCCAGACGCTGTTCGTCACCGCCGTCGCCACCATGGTCCACGCCACCACCACCCATGCCGTCGACATCGTGCTGGCGGGATTGCTGCTGGTCGGCTCGGTGACGGGCGCGCAGGTCGGTGCACGGCTGGCGAACCGCATCCGCCCCGAATATCTCCGGCTCGCGCTTGCGCTGATGGTGCTGGCGGTCGGCGTGCGCATCCTGCTGGGCCTGGTCTGGCGGCCGGAGGAACTCTTCTCGGTCGCCGTCGCATGACCGGGCGATCCGCCAGGACGATCGCCGCCGTGGCGCTCGCCCTCGCCGCTCCGCTGGCGATGGGACAGACCAAGCCGGTACTCGTCCCCGACGTGTCGCAGCGCGCGATCGAGATCGCGTACAGCTTTACCGGCGCCGACCTGCTGCTGTTCGGCGCGATCCTCTATCCCGGCGGCCGGGTGCCCGCGGGCGAGAAGCCGGCCGACATCGTCGTCGTGGTCAAGGGCCCCACCCAGTCGATCCTGCTGCGCGAGAAGGAGAAGGTCGCCGGCATCTGGGTCAACGCCGCCAGCGCACGCTACCGGTCCGCCCCGTCCTTCTACGCGATCGCCTCCTCCCGCCCGATCGCCGATATCGTCGATGAACGCGCCCGCGCGATCTACGAACTCGGCCTCGACAGCCTGCAACTGTCGCCCGTGTCGACCGCACCGGCCGATGTGCAGCAGCGCTTCGGCCGTGGCCTCGTCGACCTGAAGAGCCGCGCGGGCCTCTATATCGAAAATCCGCGCGCCGTGGAGATCACCGACAGCGTACTCTACCGCGCCCGCGTCACCATTCCGGCGCGTGTGCCGGTGGGACGCTTTACTGCCGAGACCTTTTTGATCCGCGACGGCCGCGTCCTGGCGGCGGCGGTGCGCGACATCGACATCCGCAAATCGGGGTTCGAACGCTTCGTCGCCCGCGCAGCCGAGCGGTCGGGCCCCGTCTACGGCCTCGCCGCGGTCGTCCTGTCGGTCGGGCTCGGCTGGATCGCCGGGGCGGTCGCGCGCCGCCTCTGACGCGCACCTCGCGCGTGCGGCCTGCTTCGCTACGCTATCTTTACCGATCGGCGGCTACGCGTCTGCAATCGATAGTGACAGAGAGTAGCGCGTGCGATGAGCCAGATGTTCGGATCGGAAGCGTTCGTCGGCGCAACCCCGCTGACCACGCATGCGCCGATCGGCTGCGTGCTGGCGATCGCCGGCTCGTCCAGCCGGGTTCTGCTCGATCGCGCCGCGGTGGAGGCGGTCGCCGCGGATCCCGATCCCGTCGCCGCGGCGGCGGGCCAGGTCGGCAGCCAGGTCAAGATGCGCATCGGCAGCACCTGGCTGGTCGCCAACATCCGGTCGCTGAAGCTGGAGGATGCCGCCGGCACCCTCGTCTCGGCGGAGGTCGATTTCCTGGGCGAGGGCGATGAGGAGCGGCTGACCGGCAAGCTCTACGGCTTCCGTCGCGGCGTGACACGCTATCCGATGCCCGGCTGCGAGCTGTTCCCGATGACCACCACCGACCTGCGCCAGGTCTATGCGGCGGCGGATCGCCCGCATGTCGAGATCGGCACCGTCTATCCCACGCCCGATATCCGCGCCGCCCTTCACATCGATGCGCTCCTCGGCAAGCATTTCGCGCTGGTCGGCTCGACCGGCACCGGCAAGTCGACCGCGGCGGCGCTGATCCTGCACCGCATCTGCGACATGGCGCCGCAGGGCCATATCGTCATGATCGATCCGCACGGCGAATATGCCGCCGCCTTTCGCAGCAACGGCGCGATCTACGACGTGTCGAATCTGCAGATGCCGTACTGGCTGATGAATTTCGAGGAACATTGCGAAGTGTTCCTGACCGGCGCCGGCTCGCAGCGTCAGGTCGATGCCGACGTCCTCGCCAAATGCCTGCTCGCCGCCAAGAGCAAGAGCCGGCTGGGTCAGGAGATCGCCAAGCTGACGGTCGACGCGCCGGTGCCGTATCTGCTGTCCGACCTGACCGGCATCATCACGACCGAGATGGGCAAGCTCGACCGCGCCGGCGATACCTCGCCGTTCCTGCGGCTGAAGACCAAGATCGACGAGATCAAGTCGGACCCGCGCTACAGCTTCATGTTCTCCGGCATGCTCGTCGCCGACACCATGGCCGATTTCCTCTCGCGGATCTTCCGCATGGGTGGCGACGGCAAGCCGATCTCGATCGTCGACGTCTCGGGCGTGCCCTCCGACATCACCTCGGTTGTGGTCGCGGTGCTCAGCCGCATGACGTTCGACTATGCGATCTGGTCGCGCAACGAGCCGCAGCGGCCCATCCTCTTGGTCTGCGAGGAAGCACACCGCTACATCCCCGCCGGCCGCGAGACCGACAATTCGGTCGGCCGCATCCTGGGCCGCATCGCCAAGGAGGGACGCAAATACGGCGTGTCGCTGGGCCTGATCACCCAGCGTCCGTCCGATCTGGCCGAAGGCGTGCTGTCGCAGTGCGGCACGATCATCGCGATGCGCCTGAACAACGATCGCGACCAGGCCTTCGTCAAGGCGGCGATGCCGGAGGGCGCACGCGGCTTCCTCGATTCGATCCCGGCACTGCGCAACCGCGAATGCATCATCTGCGGCGAAGGCGTGTCGATCCCGATCCGCGTCGCCTTCGACCCGCTCGAGGAAAGCCGCCGCCCCGCCTCCGACGATCCGCTCTTCTCGCAACTGTGGCGCGAAGCCGGCGGCGAGGACGGCATCCTCGACCGCACGATCAAGCGCTGGCGGTCACAGGGGCGGTAGGGCCTCGCTTCGACCCGTCATCTCCGCGCAGGCGGGGGCCATTCGACCCGTCATCCCCGCGAAGGCGGGGATCCAGACGCGCTGACGCCGATGCTCGACCGCTTCGTCAGCGCGTCTGGATGCTAGCCTGCGCGAACCTCGGCAATACTGTTCCGTCATCTCGGCGCACGCCGGGTCCCGTCTCTCCGCGAGGCCCAGGCCGTCGATGTCCCGTGTCCATGGATCGCGGCGTCCGCCGGGATGACGGGTTAGAGTGGGCGGAACTGTACCCGCCGCGCGCCCTATCGCCCGACCTTCACCGCCGTCAGCTCCGCCACCTTGCGCTTGAACGCTGCCAGGTTGCTGCCCGACAAGCGGGCCACGCTGGCGAACGAGATCGAACGCGGGTTGATCGAGCGACCGTTCCGCCAGACCTCCCAGTGCAGGTGCGGGCCGGTCGACATGCCGGTCGACCCGACATAGCCGATCACCTGCCCCTGCCGCACGCTTTGCCCGCCGCGCACCGCGATTCGGCTCATATGGCCGTACCCGCTCGCCAGCCCGCCGGCGTGGTTCAGCTTGACGAAATTGCCATAGCCGGCGTTGCGTCCGGCACTCGCGACCACGCCGTCGCGCGCCGCCAGGATCGGCCGGCCATAGGGGGCGGCGATGTCCATCCCCTTGTGCATCCGCATGAAGCCCAGCAGCGGGTGCATCCGCATCCCGAAGTTCGAGGTGACGCGCCCGGCCACCGGCATGCCCATGTTGCCGCGCCGCTCGACCTGCCCGGCGGCGTCGAACCAGTCGGCCTCCCGCTCGCCGGCCGCGGTCCAGTGGAGCAGGCGCAGCTTGCGGCGGCCCTGGTCCAGCCCGGCATACATCAGGTTGCCCAGCCGCACCTCGCCGGTCGCGGCGCGATCCTGCTCGATCACCATGTCGAACGTGTCGGCCGACGACACGTCGCGGCCGATCGACAGCCGCGTCGCGACCGCCTTGATATAGGATTCGACCGCCCGCGCCGGCGCACCGGCCGCCCGGGCGGAACGGTACAGGCTGGATCCGACCAGCCCCTGCAGGCGCAGCGGCGTATGGTCGACCGCGATCGGCTTGCGCTCCAGCGACAGCGATCCGTCGGCCGCACGGGCCACCGACACCGCCAGGTCGAACCGGGCACGCAGCGACAGCTGCTCCAGCGGGCGCGGCATCGACCGGCTGGCACGGCGCCCCAGCGTCATCGCGATGCGCGTGCCCGACGGGATGTCGCCCAGCGTCGCCGCCCCGCCGACCAGCCTCGCCGCCGCCGCCGCATCGGTGCGCCCCACGCCCGCCCGCTCCAGCGCGCGGGTGAAGCTGTCGCCGTCGCCCAGCGTCGCGGTCAGCTCGATCAGCGGCCGCTCCGGCGCCTCGGCCAGCGGACGGACGAGGTCGGTCGCGGCCATCCGCCGTCCCGTGCCCGCGCCCAGCCCCAGCGGCGCCACGCCCTGTGCCCGTGCCTCTTCCCACTCGCCGCCGGCCAGCGGTGCGGGGACGTCGCCCACTAGCGGCCGGTTCAGTCCGGGTGTCAGCGCGATCGTCGCGGCGCACAGTGCGGTGCAGGTCGCCAGGCCCCGCCACCAGTCGCGGCTGCCGATCTGCGTGCCCAGGTCGGGCACCCAGTCGATCTGCGCGGCGCGGGCGCGCCAGTCGTCGCGGACCGGAAAGCTCGCCAGACGGCCCATCCGGCGCTGGCTGGTGCCGCCGGCGAATTCCAGACCCTGGTCGGTTTTCAGAAACAAAGGGCGACGCTCTCGTTGCTATGCGGTGCCGCCGTTCCCCCCGGCGTGCCCGGACGTTGTGGAGCGTACGTCCTAAAGTCAAATTAACCGCCGCATCCGAGCCCGTCGGCTGCGACGAGCGGTGGCGGCCTCGCGGCGGAGTGCCGCGACCGTCATTCAAGTCATTGCGCCGGCGCGCCGAAGCCACGATGTTACGGCGATGACCAGCCGCGTATCCGGCACCGTGACCGCCGTTCTGGGGCCCACCAACACGGGCAAGACGCACCTGGCGGTCGAGCGGATGTGCGCGCATTCCAGCGGCATCATCGGCTTCCCCCTCCGCCTGCTCGCGCGGGAGGTGTACGACCGGGTCGTCGCGATCAAGGGCGCCAACCGGGTGGCGCTGGTCACCGGCGAGGAGAAGATCGTCCCGCCCGACGCGCGCTGGTTCCTCTGCACCGCCGAATCGATGCCGCAGCAGGAGGCGGCCTTCGTCGCGCTGGACGAGGCGCAGCTGGGCGCCGATCAGGAGCGCGGCCACGTGTTCACCGACCGGCTGCTCCGCGTGCGCGGTCGCGAGGAGACGATGATCCTGGGGTCGGAGGCGCTGCGCCCGATGATCCGCGATCTCGTGCCCGAGGCGGAGATCGTCGGCCGGCCGCGTTTCTCGACGCTCAGCTATGTCGGCGCGAAGAAGATCAGCCGCCTGCCCAAACGCTCCGCCATCGTCGCGTTCAGCGCCGAAGAGGTGTATGCGGTGGCCGAGATGCTGCGCCGCCTGCGCGGCGGCGCGGCGGTGGTGATGGGCGCGCTCAGCCCCCGCACCCGCAACGCGCAGGTCGCCATGTTCCAGGCGGGCGAGGTCGATTACCTCGTCGCCACCGATGCGATCGGCATGGGCCTGAACATGGATGTCGCGCACGTCGCCTTCGCCGGCCTGCACAAGTTCGACGGCCGCCGCCAGCGCCGCCTGACCGTGGCGGAGATGGCGCAGATCGCCGGACGCGCCGGCCGCCACCAGCGCGACGGCACCTTCGGCGCGCTGGTCGAGGAGGGGCCGGGCGCCTTCCTGCCCGAGGAGGTGCTGGCGATCGAGGAGCATCGCTTCCCCCGCCTCGACCATCTGTTCTGGCGCGACGGCGATCCCGACCTGTCGAGCGTCGACGCGCTGATCGCCTCGCTCGAGCGTCCGCCTCCGGCCGGCGTACTGCGCGCCGCGCCGCAATCGATCGACCTCGCCGTCCTGAAGCGGCTGGCCGACGAATCCTGGGTCCGCGATCGCACCCGCCGGCCGTCGATGGTCGCACGGCTGTGGGCGGCGTGCGGCGTTCCGGATTTCCGCAAGCTCGGCCTCGATCCCCATACCCGCTTCGTCGAGCGGCTGTTCCGCCATCTGTCGGAGGGGAACGGCCACATCCCGCACCCGTGGTTCGCCGACGAGATCGCCCGGCTCGACACCATCGCCGGCGATGTCGAGACGCTGGCCGGCCGCCTCGCCGCGATCCGCAGCTGGGCCTATATCGCCCAGCGCGCCAACTGGCTGGCCGACCCGCTCCACTGGGCCGACCGGACCCGCGCGATCGAGGAGCGGCTGTCCGACGGCCTCCACGCCAGCCTGACCCAGCGCTTCGTCGACAAGCGCACGACCGCCCTGATCCGCCGCATCGGCGCGGATGCCGGCGCGTTGCCCGTCGTCGTCGGGCCGGAGGGGGAGGTGACGGTGGAGGATCATCCGATCGGCCGCCTCGACGGCTTCCGCTTCTCGGTCGAGCCGGGCGCGCGCGCGGGCGACAAGCGCATGCTGCTCGCCGCCGCCGAGAAGCGCCTCGGCACCGAACGCGCGCGCCGTGCCGCCACGCTGGTGGAGGCGGACGATACCGCCTTCGCGCTGGTCGACGGCAGCATCGAATGGGCCGGCCACCGCGTCGCCCGGCTCGCGCCCGGCTCCGCGCTCGCCCGCCCGCGCATCGTGCCGGAACGCGATCTCGACTGCCTCGATCCGCCCACCCGCAACCGCGTCGCCGACCGGCTGTCCCGCTGGCTGGCATCGTCGGTCCTGCGCCAGGCGCCGGTGCTCGCCGCCCTCGCCGATGCCGCGCGCGATCCGGCCGCCACGCCAGCCTTCCGTGCGGTCGCCGCCGCGCTCGAACTGGCGGGCGGCATCGCGCCGCGCCTGCCGCTGCGCGCCTCGCTCGACCTGTTGCAGCAGGACGAGCGCCGCCGCCTGCGCCGGATCGGCATCACCGTCGGCGCGCTCGACCTGTTCGACCCGCGCCTGCTGAAACCCGCCGCCGCCACCCTCCGCCGTGCGCTGATGGCGGTACGCGGCCCCGCGCCGGACATGCCGCGCGAGGGCGCGACGGTCCTCCCGCGCGGCGCACCCGGCGCCGTCGTCGCCGCCGGCTTCCGCCCGCTCGGGCTGCAGGCGGTTCGCGTCGACCTGGTCGAACGGATCGCCCGCGCCGCGCATGACTCGCGTCAGGGCCGCACGCCGTTCGCACCCGATCCGGCGCTCGCGACCTCGATGGGGCTGGAGCCGCCGACGCTGGCGCGGTTGATGGCGGAACTTGGCTTCCAGACGGCGAAGGGTGACGAGGTCCGCTGGATCTGGCGCGGCCGTCCCCCGGCGCAGCGTTTGCCCGCACGCCCCGCCGCGGCCTCCGACAACGCCTTTGCCGGCCTGTCCGCGCTACTGGGACACGGCTGAGCGATGGGCGACGACTCGATGCGGCTCGATCGCTTCCTGTGGTGGACGCGCCTCGCCCGGACCCGCACCGCCGCGCAGGCGCTGGCCGAGGAGGGGCGGCTGCGCCTCGACGGGCGGCTGGTCGATCGCGCGCACGCGCCGGTCCGCCTCGGCAACATCCTGACCTTCTGCGCCGTCGGCGGCCGGGTCCGCGTGCTGAGGGTGGAGGCACTGCCCCGCCGCCGCGGTCCGCCCGCGGAGGCACAACAATGCTATATCGACCTGCAAGCTGCTAACGTGTCGCAGCAAGGCGAGCTTGATTGACGACACCCCCCGCGGCGCATAGCAGCGCGCGGATTAAAGTCCGGAGCCTGATATGACCTACGTCGTCACCGACGCGTGCATCCGCTGCAAGTACATGGACTGTGTCGAGGTGTGCCCGGTCGACTGTTTCTACGAGGGCGAGAACATGCTCGTCATCAATCCGTCGGAATGCATCGACTGCGGCGTGTGCGAGCCCGAATGCCCGGCCGAGGCGATCCTGCCCGATACCGAGAACGGGCTGGAGAAGTGGCTGGAGCTGAACACCACCTTCTCCGCCCAGTGGCCCAACGTCACCCGCAAGCTCGACCAGACCCCGCCCGATGCCGACGCGATGAAGGGCGTGGAGGGCAAGTACGACCAGTATTTCTCGCCGGAGCCCGGCGCGGGCGACTGATCTTCGCCGTCGCGACGTCGCGCCGGACGCGATCCGGGGTGACGACAGTGGGCGGGTGATCGTCGCGTTGATCCCGCCGCTGGCAATTTTGTTGCGAACGTGTTAAACGGTCGACCGACGGGGACAGTTCGATGTCACCCGCCTGTTCGCACTCCTGTACCCGATCCGCCGGCCCCTTTACGCGTCGGGCAGATCGGCGTTCCGATGAAAGGCCCATACATGGCTGCCAAGGCGCTGTTCTTCGACGTCGGCGATTATGTTGTCTATCCCAAGCACGGCGTCGGCCGCGTGATCGAACTGCAGAAGCAGGAGATCGCGGGTGCCAGCCTCGAGCTGTACGTCCTCCGTTTCGAAAAGGAGCGCATGACGCTCCGCGTTCCGACCAACAAGGCGGAAAGCGTCGGCATGCGCAAGCTGTCCTCGGACAAGACGATGCGCGAGGCGATGGACACGCTGAAGGGCAAACCCAAGGTGAAGCGGACCATGTGGTCGCGCCGCGCCCAGGAATATGAGGCGAAGATCAACTCCGGCGACCTGGTGTCGATCGCGGAAGTGACGCGCGACCTGTTCCGCGCCGACGACCAGCCCGAGCAGAGCTATTCCGAGCGCCAGATCTTCGAGGCTGCGTGCAGCCGCCTCGCGCGCGAGCTGGCCGCGATGGAAGAGATCGACGAGCCCCGCGCGCAGGAGAAGATCCTCGAGATCCTCCGCGCCGCCGCGGCGATCTACAACAAGGACAAGCCGGCCGCCTGATCGGGCGACCAGCGTTCACGACTAGGGGCGGTCCGGCGACGGGCCGCCCTTTTTCGTTGCGCCGCTCCGTCCCATGTGTATCATACGGACAACACACGACTGGAGGAAACCATGATCCGCCGCCATTCCGCTCCGTTGCTGCTCGCCCTGCTCGCGATCCCGGTCGCCGCCTGCTCGATGCCGTGGAACGACGACGATCAGGGCGTTGCCGCGCAGGGCTCGGGTGGCCAGCGCACCTATGCCGTCGACGGGTTCGAGCGGGTGTCGCTGGGCGGGGCCGGCGATGTCGAGGTGCGGGTCGGCCCTGCATGGTCAGTGACGGCGACCGGCGATCCCGCCATTCTCGACAAGATCCTCGTCGAGCGCGACGGCAAGTCGCTGAAACTGTCGCGTCGCAAGGGAGTGAACTGGTCTCGCGGCGAGAAGGTCCGCTTCCTCGTCACCATGCCGCGGATCACCGGTGCCGATATCGGCGGATCGGGCACGGTCCGGGTCGATCGCGTCCCCGGCGGCTCGTTCGACGGCAACATCGGCGGATCCGGCACGCTCGACGTCCGCGGACTGGCGGTCGACAAGGCGGAATTCTCGATCGGCGGCTCGGGGACCGTCGAGGCGGCGGGCACCGCCCGCTCGCTGGAGGTCTCGATCGGCGGTTCGGGCACGATCCACGCCCGGCCGCTGCGCGCGGAGACCGGCGAGATCACCATCGCCGGCGCCGGCAATATCCAGGCGGAAATCACCCGCACCGCAGAGGTCACGATCATGGGATCGGGCAATGTCGACATCACCGGCGGCGCCAAATGCTCGGTGACCAAGATGGGTGCCGGCAAGGTCAATTGCGGCTGACCCCCGCAAGACACGGCCCGATACCGTCTTGATCGAACGAGCGTTGAACCCGACGAACAGCAGCAACGTGATGTAGTCGCGTTGCCGTGCGGGGCTCGACCATCCCGGCGAAGGCTTAACCACCCCGGCGAAGGCCGGGGTCCAGTCGGGATACGGCAGCGAAGCGCGTTACGCCCGTTCGTAACACCGATCTCGGCGGCCCCGCCCTTCGCCGGGTCGGGGAAGCGCGCTCCCCTTTCGGCAATCCTGCCCGACACTACCCCTTGCCCTGGCGTCCACCCGCAGCGACACTCGCCCGATGCGCACGCCACTCCTCGCCGTCCTCCTGTTCTCCGCCTCGCCCGTCGCGGCCGCGGAGCGACCCGTCGCCGTGTCCAGCTTCGACCGCGTCCGTGTGGAGGCCCCGATCACCGTCCGCATCGTCACCGGCACCTCGCCTGCCGCGCGGATCAGCGGCAGCGATGCCGCGATCGAGGGGATCGAGGTGCGGCAGAGCGGCACCGCGATCTCGATCCGCCGCCGCACCGACCAGTGGCAGGAACGGCCCACCGTCGCCGATCCGCGGCCCGTCACCGTCACGCTCACCACCGCCTCGCTGTCGACGATTACGCTGACCGGGGCCGGCGACGTCGCGGTCGACCGGATGAAGGGCCAGCGCGTCGACCTGATGGTGGCCGGCGCCGGCCGCGTCGCCGTGGGGATGGTGGACGCGGATCAGGCGACCGCCATGGTGGTCGGCGGCGGCACCGTCGCGGTCGCCGGTGGCCGTGCGCGGATCGCCCGGCTGACGACCAACGGTGCGGGCTCGATCGATGCCGCCGGCCTCGACGCGGGCGACCTGACCGTCCGGCTCGAAGGCACCGGCGATATCGGCGGCCGCGCCCGCTTCACCGCCGCCGTCACCAGCAACGGCACCGGCACCGTCAGCATCGGCGGCACGCCCAGATGCCAGGTCCGCCCCGGTGCGACCGGGCCCATCGTCTGCGGCCGACCGCAGTAATCGCCATCATCGCTCAGATCAGCGCCAGCTCCGCCAGCCGCCCGATCAGCGCGGGCGGCATCGCCGCCAGCCCGCTCGCTTCCTCGCCGCTCAGATCCAGCGGCGCGTCGGCCGCCTCCAGATAGCGCCAGCCCTGGTGCGCCCGCTTCGGTCGGGCCTGCACCAGCACCAGTCCGGGCGCCAGGTGGATCGACACCCGGCCACCCTCCGCCTCGCCGAAGCGCAGGATTGGCGATCGCGCGACCAGCTGGTGCTTGATGATCCAGAACAGCGATCCCCCCTCGCCCACCGGGCCCGCCACCTCTTCGTGCCGCTTGGGCAGGTAGCGGGTGGTCAGGAACAGCTCTCCCGCTGCGGCACGCGCCGCCAGCCGCTCGTCCAGATGCTCGACGCTCGTCGCGCCGAACGCCACTTTGGTCAGGTGAAGCGCCATGCGCTCCCGATGTGGGTCAGCCGCCCAACCCCCACAAGGTCGCGAGCCCCAGGAACGACAGGAACCCCATGCAATCGGTGCACATCGTCACGAACACCGACGACGACACCGCCGGGTCGATATCGAACCGGTCCAGCGTGATCGGCACCACCACCCCCGCCATCCCCGCGACCAGGTTGTTGATCAGCAGCGCCAGCCCGAACACCGTCGCCAGCGCGGTGTTGCCCGACCACAGATAGCATCCCGCCCCGACGATCAGGCCCAGCGCCATGCCGTTGCTGCCGGCGATGCGCAGCTCGCGCACGATCATCCGCACCGTGTTCGAACTGGTCAGCTGGTTGGTTGCCAGCGCGCGCACCACCACCGCCAGTGTCTGGGTGCCGGCATTGCCCCCCATCCCGCTGACGATCCCCATCAGCTGCGCCAGTACCGCGAACCGCGCGATGCGGTCGTCAAACAGGCCGACGACGGTCGCCGCCAGCATCGCGGTGGGCAGGTTGACCAGCAACCACATCAGCCGCGTGCGCACCGTCAGCCGGATCGGCTCGTTGATGTCGCCCTCGCCCGCGCCCGACAGCCGCAGGACGTCCTCGCCCGCCTCCTGCTGGATGATGTGGACGATGTCGTCGACGGTGATCATGCCGACCAGCCGCCCGGACCAGTCGGTGACCGCGGCGGAGATCAGCGCGTATTTCTGGAAACGGAGCGCGACCTCCTCCTGGTCCATGTCGACCGGGATCAGCGTCTGCTCGCGGCTCATCACGTCGGCGATCGGTACCCAGCGCGGGGTGCGCAGGATCCACGACAGCGCGCAGGTGCCGACCGGCTTGTGCTGCGGATCGACGACGAAGACTTCCCAGAAATCGGTGGTCAGCTCCTCGTGCCCGCGCAGATAGGTGATGACGTCGCCGACCGTCCAGTGCTCCGGCACCGCGATCAGCTCGCGCTGCATCAGGCGCCCGGCGGACTCCTCGGGATAGGACAGCGCCTCCTCGATCGCGGCGCGGTCGTCGGGGTCCAGTGCGCGCAGCACCTCGCGCTGGTCCTCGGGCTCAAGGTCCTCGATGATCGCGACCGCGTCGTCGGTGTCCAGCTCGGCCGCCAGGTCGGCGACCTCGGTCGGCGTCAGGGCGTCGATCAGGTCCTCGCGGACGTAATCGTTCATTTCCGCGAACACGTCGGCGTCCAGCAGGTCGGCGACCGCGTGGGCCAGCCCCGCGCGCTGCTCGTGCGGGGTCAGCTCGAACAGGTCGGCGACGTCGGCGGGGTGCAGCGGCTCGACCAGCGCGCGCGCCTCGTCGGTCTGCCCCGCCTCCACCGCATCGAGCACGGCGCGGACGAATTCGGGGCGCAGCCGGTCGTCCTCGTCCAGCTCGTCCAGTTCGACGGTATCCGCGTCGGGAAGCTCGCTGTCGCTCATCGCCGCCTCCCTGTTGCTTGCGTCAGCGCGCTACTACCGCGCCGCAACCCGATTTGCCAGCAGCGGAGTGGCTCCCTATCTGCCGGCGATCATTGACGGAGAACATCATGGCCGACACCCCCGAAACGCTGACCCTGACCCTCGACGGCGGCGACGTCACGATCAAGCTGCGTCCCGATCTGGCGCCCGAGCACGTCAAGCGCGTGGCGGAGCTGGCGAATGACGGATTCTACGACGGCGTCGTCTTCCACCGCGTCATCCCCGGCTTCATGGCGCAGGGCGGCGATCCGACCGGCACCGGCATGCACGGCTCCGACAAGCCCAATCTGAAGCAGGAATTCTCCAAGGAGCCGCACGTCCGCGGCGTCTGCTCGATGGCGCGCACCAACGATCCGAACTCGGCCAATTCGCAGTTCTTCATCTGCTTCGACGATGCCCGCTTCCTCGACGGTCAGTACACCGTCTGGGGCCAGGTCACCGACGGCATGGACCTGATCGACGCCCTGCCCAAGGGCGAGCCCCCGCGTGAGCCGGGCAAGATCGTGAAGGCCCACGCGGCGTAAGCGTCGGTCCCTCCCGGTGGCGGACGCTCCGTTCGCCACCGGGCATCGGGTGTATCGCTCGGGGGAAGAGAAGAGTGTTGGTTCGCGCGGAGGCGCGGAGAATGCGTCTGTGGTGATGTCCCGAGCCGCCGGCGGCGGCTCAGATATTGGCGACGTAAAGGGATGAGTGTCTCGCCGGCGCGAGACGGGACCTCCTCGATCCTTCTTCTCCGCGCCTCCGCGCCTCCGCGCGAACCAACCTTCTCCTTTCTCTTCGCTCCCTATTCCTCGCCGGCCAGCGTCCCGAACAACCAGTCGTGGAACAGCCGCACCGGCCGTGACAGCATCGCGCGCGGACGGCAGACGAACCAGTGGCTGTACGGGCTCACCACCTCGATATCCGGGAACAGCCGCACCAGACGGGGGTCGTTGGCGTGGTTGAAGTGGCTGGCGTGCATGAACGCGATGCCCAGCCCCTGCGCCGCCGCCTCCAGCATCAGGCCGCCGGCGTCGAAATAGTCGACCGCCAGCGGCTTCAGCGGCCCGACGCCCGCCGCCTCGCTCCATGCCGCGATCGTGTCGGGCATTTCGCGGTGGAGCAGCGCCGTCTGCCCGGCCAGCTGCGCCGGGCTGGTGATCGGCCGCGGCCCCTCGACCAGCGCACGCGCACCGATCACATAGACCGAGTTGGTGTCGAACCGCTTCGAATAGAGTGCGGGATCGATGTCGCGGGCCAGCGCGATCACCGCGTCCAGCCCCTCGCCCAGCCGCGCGATGCCGTGGCCGGCGGTATCGATGTCCAGATGAAGTTCGGGATGCGTCCGGCGCAGGTCGCCCAGATGGGGAAACAGCCGCTGCGCCGCGAACAGCGGCAGCACGCCCAGTCGCAGCCGCAGCAGTTCCTTCCCCGCCGTCATTTCCTCGACCGCGTTCGACAGCTGGTCCAGCACGGGGGCGATCTGCGCCAGCAGCTTCTCGCCATCCTCGTTCAGCACCATCGCCTGGTGGCGACGCGCGAACAGCGGGCGGGCGATGAACCGCTCCAGCGACTGCACACGCCGCGACAGCGCGGGCGCCGACAGCGCCAGCTCCTCGGCCGCAGCCTTGATCGAGCCGAGTCGCGCGACCTGCACGAACGCCTCGATCGCGCCCAGGGGGGAAGCCTCCGCATCTCTCCTCACTTCACCGGACCTGACCGGCAACGATTGTTGTGAGCGCAATCATAACCAACCATTTCGCACTTGCAACATGAACCGTCGCACCGCAAAAAGACGGTGCCTTTCAGGCATCCTCTCCTAAAAACTTCATGGGTTGGTTCCTTCGGGCGCCAGCCCTTTTTTTCGTCGCGACAGTCGCTACCTCCCGCACGCCACCGCCGGAACCCGTCATCGGTCTCGCGCGCTTCCCGGCAGGAGAGGACGAACGATGGCCGATGCCGAAAACCAGCCTGCCGATGCCGGCGTGCGCAAGATCCAGGTGGCGAACAGCCGGCCGGAGGATTCCGGCCGCGGCCTGGCGCATCTGCCGCGCACCTTGATGGCGGCGCTGGGCATCGGCGAGGGCGACGTGATCGAGATCGTCGGCAAACAGTCGACGCCGGCCCGCGCCGTCGGCCCGTATCCCGAGGACGAGGGACTGGAACTGCTCCGCATCGACGGGCTGCAGCGGGCGAACGCCGGCGTCGGTTCGGGCGATTTCGTCGAGGTGCGGCGCGCCGAGTCGCGCCCTGCCACCCGCGTCGTCTTCGCGCCCGCGCAGCAGAACCTGCGCCTGCAGGGATCGTCGGTCGCGTTGAAGCGCACTTTCCTCGGCCGCCCGTTCTGCCAGGGCGACGTCGTCGCCACCGCCGGGCACCAGCGCGTCGCCGACATGCCGCAGACGGTGCAGCGCTTCATGAACGCGCCCGCCTATGCCCTGCAGGAGATCCGCCTCCAGGTAGTCTCCGCCAGTCCCAAGGGCATCGTCCATATCGACGAAAATACCGAGATCGAGCTGCGCCCTGAATATGAGGAGGCGCGCGACGCCCGCCGGGCCGATGTCACCTATGACGATATCGGCGGCATGGCGGCGACGATCGACAATCTGCGCGAGATGGTCGAACTGCCGCTTCGCTATCCCGAGCTGTTCCAGCGGCTGGGCGTCGATCCGCCCAAGGGCGTGCTGCTCCACGGGCCGCCCGGCACCGGCAAGACCCGGCTGGCCCGCGCCGTCGCCAACGAATCGGATGCCTCCTTCTTCCTCGTCAACGGGCCCGAGATCCTCGGCTCCGCTTATGGCGAGTCCGAAGGCAAGCTGCGCGAGATCTTTGAGGAGGCGTCGAAGTCCGCCCCGTCGATCGTCTTCATCGACGAGATCGATTCGATCGCGCCCAAACGCGGCCAGGTCCAGGGAGAGGCGGAGAAGCGCCTCGTCGCCCAGCTGCTGACGCTGATGGACGGGTTGGAGGCGCGCGCGAACCTCGTTGTCATCGCCGCCACCAACCGGCCCGAGGCGCTGGATGAGGCGTTGCGCCGGCCCGGCCGCTTCGATCGCGAGATCGTCGTCGGCGTGCCCGACGAACGCGGCCGTCGCGAGATCCTGGGCATCCACACCCGCGGCATGCCGCTGGGCGACAAGGTCGATCTCGCCGAACTGGCGCGGACCACCTACGGCTTCGTCGGTGCCGACCTCGCCGCGCTGGCGCGGGAGGCCGCGATCGAGGCGGTGCGCCGCATCATGCCCCGGCTGAACCTCGAGGAGCGGACGATCCCGCCCGAGGTGCTCGACAACCTGTCGGTCACGCGGGAGGATTTCCTGGGGGCGCTGAAGCGCGTCCAGCCCAGCGCCATGCGCGAGGTGATGGTGCAGGCGCCCAGTGTGCGCTGGGAGGATGTCGGCGGTCTCGACGATGCGCAGATGCGCCTGAAGGAAGGGGTCGAGCTGCCGCTGAAGAACCCCGACGCCTTTCGCCGACTCGGCATCCGGCCGGCCAAGGGCTTCCTGCTCTATGGCCCGCCTGGCACCGGCAAGACCCTGCTGGCGAAGGCCGTCGCGCGCGAGGCGGAGGCGAACTTCATCGCCACCAAATCGTCCGACCTGCTGTCGAAATGGTATGGCGAGAGCGAGCAGCAGATCGCCCGCCTTTTCCAGCGCGCCCGTCAGGTCGCACCGTGCGTCGTCTTCATCGACGAACTCGATTCGCTGGTGCCGGCCCGTGGCGGCGGCGCGGGCGAGCCGCAGGTGACCGAGCGGATCGTCAACACCATCCTCGCCGAGATGGACGGGCTGGAGGAGTTGCAGGCGGTGGTCGTCATCGGCGCCACCAACCGCCCCAACCTCGTCGATCCCGCGCTGTTGCGGCCGGGCCGCTTCGACGAGCTGGTCTATGTCGGCGTCCCCACCCAGGCCGGGCGACGCCGCATCCTCCAGATCCAGACGCAGAAGATGCCGCTCGCTGATGACGTCGACCTCGACGAGGTCGCACGCCGCACCGATCGCTACACCGGCGCCGATCTGGAAGACGTGGTGCGCCGCGCCGGCCTGATCGCGCTACGCCGCTCCCTGACCGCGAAGGAAGTGTTCCAGAGCGACTTCGAGGCCTCCCTGACCGACAGCCGCGCCAGCGTCACGCCGGAAATGGAGCGCGATTACGAACAGATGGCCGCCCGCCTGAAACAGGATGCCGCGGCGATCCAGCCGATCGGCTTCGCCTTCCCCGCCAAACCGGAGTGACACGCCACCCCTGACGCTTGCGGCAGCGCCAATTCAGCTCCCCTCCCGCTTGCGGGAGGGGTTGGGGGAGGGAAGTGCCTCAACCGCACCCTCAACGACAAATCTCCCGAAAAGCGCGAGAAACTAGACTGGATTTCGACAGATCTGGTCCCCCGTCCAGCGGGATCCCGGATCAAGTCCGGGATGACGATTGTATAAAGCTGATCGACAGCGACTCTAGAAACCCCCACCCCGCTCCCAGCCGTAACTCCGCGTCACCGTCCCCACCGCGACCTCATACGCGTCATACCACACCGCCCGCCCCCGCTCGCGGATCGCGCGATGGTCGGCATCGGCCCGCCATGCCAGCGCCGCCGCCTCGTCCGCCCACCAGCTGATCGTGATGCCCAGCCCGTCGGCACCCCGCGCGCTGTCCATTCCGCGATACCCCGGTTGTCCCGCCGCCCTTGCCTCCATCGCCGCCGCCGCGGCGGCATAGCCCTCCGGATCGGCGCCCGACCGTTGCGACACGAAGATGACGGCGATCTGTCCGGCCCTGCTCCCCTGTTCCATGTCCTACACCCCCCTGTCGGGTGTATCGTTCCGCCATGCCGATCTGTCGACCCGACCTGCGCACGCCCGCATGCTTGAGACAGCATGGCTGTCTAAACTTACGAATGTTGAGGCGGTCGGGCCCGATGCGGTGCCCCCGGCCTAGATCGCTGCATTCGTGGCGCATTTCCACGGCCGTGAATGTTGAGACGCCGGCGCCGGTCGCGCAGGACCCGCAACTTCCTCAACATTCGCGGCCTCGCCGGCGGCGATCCGCACCGGACGCCGGGCGTGCGACGGGATGAAACTCGCCGGCTTGCAACACGTTCGGCACCTGTGCGACGGAGAGGAAGACCTCGCCGCTCGTGTGGGGACCACGACCGACAGGACCGTACATGGCCACTTCGACCTCCGCTGCCCGCCGCGTGCGCCGCCCCGCCGGCATTCCTTCCCCGGCGCAGATGTTTTTTCAGGGCTTCCTCAAACACCCGGTGATGGTGGGATCGATCATCCCCTCCTCCGACAAGCTCATCCGCCGGATGCTCGGCCGGGTCGACTGGGATGCGTGCAAGCTGTTCGTCGAATATGGTCCCGGGGTCGGCACCTTCTGCCGTCCGATTCTCGAGCGGATGGCGCCCGATGCGACGCTGATCGCGATCGACACCAATGCCGACTTCATCCGCTATCTGGATGCCACGATCGTCGATTCCCGCTTCCAGGCGGTTCAGGGGTCGGCTGCGGACGTGTCGTCGATCATCGCCGAACGCGGCTTCGACGCGGCCGACTATATCCTGTCCGGCCTGCCCTTCTCCACCCTGCCGCCCGGCGTTGGCCCGGCCATCGCGGCCGCGACGCACGACACGCTGCGCCCCGGCGGTGCGTTCCTGGTCTATCAGTTCAGCCCCAAGGTGAAGGATTTCCTCGATCCGCACTGGCAGCGCATCGATCACGACATGGAATGGTGGAACGTGCCGCCTGCCCAGCTCTACTGGGCGTGGAAGGACTGATCGCACCGATTACGTAGTGTTCCGATTACCTGCGGGCCGGAAAGTCCCTATCTATCCGTGCGTTGCCGCCTTGGCTGGTGGGCGGGCAAATGGATGGAGGCAAGTGTGCCGCACTATCACTTTCACGTGCAGGATGGCGGTCTGTCCCTCGAACCGGACGGCATGCTCCTGACCGATGCGCACGAAGCGCGGACCCAGGCCGTTCGCTTCGCGGCCGATCTGCTTCGCGACGAGCCGCCGGGTCTGTGGGCCGACGGGCGATGGTCGATGACCGTCACCGACGAGCGGGAACTGCCGCTCTTCAGCCTGACGATGATCGCCACCACCGCGCCCGACGCCTATTCGTCGATCCCGAAATTCAATCCGCGCGACACGCTGGGATCGACGAACGCCAGCAAGACATAGGCGCCGAACTGCTTCACCCGCTGCAACCATCCCGTCCGCGCCTTGTACACCGGCCAGGTGATCGCCTCCGACCGCGCGACCTCTCCATCGACGTAGCGGCGGACATGGTCGGCGAACGCCGCGTCCTCGATCCGCAGCATCAACTCCAGGTTGATGAACAGGCTGCGCACGTCGAAGTTCGCCGACCCGATATGGACGGCATTGTCGACGACATATAATTTGGTGTGCAGTTTCGTCGGCTGATACTCGAAGACCTGCACGCCCCGTCGCAACAGCCCCGCATAGGTGAAGCGTGCCGCGGCGATGGTGGCGTTGTTGTCCGATTTGGACGCGGTGACGATCCTCACCTGCTTGCTCGACCGCCCCGCCCGCTCGATCCGGCGGAGGAGTAGCGGGCTGGGCGTGAAATAGCCGGCAATGATGTCGATGCATCGCCCCCGCTTCAGGTCGCTGCGGAGCGTCCGCGCCCATGGCGACAGCTTGCGCGTCGGCCCGCCGATCAGCCAGCGCAGCCGTCCCTGCCGTTCGCTGTATTTCGCCAGCGCACGATTCAGCGGGCGTACCTTCGGCCGGGGATTCTCCACCGCCGCCTTCAGTTCGTCGAAATACTCCTCCATCCGCGCCGCCGCCGGCCCTTCGATCAGGAGGCCCAGGTCGCGCCACGCCTGCTCGGCTGCCGTACCGAAATAATCGTCCTCGACGTTGAAGCCGCCGATGATGATTCTCGGCATCGGATCCTCCGCATCGGCCAGCGCCAGCTTCTGGTGATTGCGCAACAGATACCGTCGCCCGAATCGTGCCGAAAACCGGCATAGGTCCACGCCCGCCGCCTTCAGGGGGTCGAAGAAGTCGCCGGGAGTATCGTCGCTGCCGAACCCGTCGATCACCAGAGCGACCGACACGCCCCGCCGCGCCGCTGCCGCCAGCGCCTCGTTCACCCGGCGCCCCGTGCGATCGTCGGCATAGATATAATACAGGATGCGGAGCGATCGCTGCGCGCCATCGATCAGTGCGATCAACGCATCCAGACGCCGCGGACCGGTGTCGAGCAGCGTCAGCCGGTTGCCGTCGACCGTAAAGGCAGGTTGCTCGGCGCCATCGTCCGTTGCGAGTGTCGGCGGCGTGGCCGTCATGCTGGCTGGTTCGATCGTCATGCGCGAACACTACGCACCGATCGGCAGGAATGCTCCCGCCCCGTCCGGACGAGCCGCTCGATCGATCGAAACCTTGCTTTTTCCACCGTTCTGGCCTAGTGGAGGCGCTTCCCTACAAGTGCAGGTTAAGGACACGGCATGGCACGCGTCACCGTCGAAGATTGCGTCGACAAGGTTTCGAACCGCTTCGACCTCGTACTGTTCGCGGCTCAACGCGCACGCCAGATCTCCGGCGGCGCCGATCTGACCATCGATCGCGATCGTGACAAGAACCCGGTCGTCGCCCTACGCGAGATCGCCGAGGAGACGGTGCGTCCGAATCACCTTGAGGAAGCCGTCGTCTCCAGCCTGCAGCGCGTCCAGATCGACGACGAGGACGAGGTCGATGCCGTCGGCTCGCTGTCCGCGTCGGCAGAAGCGCTGCGACTCACCGCCGCCGCACCGCCGCGGAACCAGAATCTCGGCGCCGATTACGACGGCTGATCGCTGCCATCGAACTGCTCGCTGCCATGGAATGGCCGATCGGGGGCCGCGGAACGATCCGCGGCCCCTTTTTCGTTTGCAGAGGACACGCATTTAGTCATGTCAGTGCGCGTAAATGAACACAGGCTGTCCCTTTTTTGATCACTCGGCCAATGCGCCGATCTTCCAGACCTGAGTATTAGGGATCTACACAACTGGCATGACATCGATAAAGCTAGTTTTTCACAATAAGATTACGATTATTTCGTAAGTAAACTTACCTACTTATCGAATCCAACGAATTGCCGCAAAGACACTCCTGCGTTCTTGGCCGGGTGCATCCCAGCACATCGGTAAGAGGGGTAAGGAGCAACACCATGAAGAAGACTATTTTCGTACTGTCGTGTGCCGCTGCGATGACTGCCAGCCCGGCTTTCGCCGCAACCTCGATCCTGAGCTCGGATGCCGGCACTTCGGCCAACTACGGCGCACCTGCCGGCTCGACCACGGTCGTCAACTTCAACTCGAGCGACACGGCGGCGGGCTTCGTCGCCAGCACCACCGGCACGAACGTCGGCAGGTTCACGGGCACCGTGTTCAACTCAAACAACAGCGGCAACGATTACTACCGTCCCGAGCCGACTGACAACACTGCCTATTACGGCGTCGGCCGCGCCAGCACCTTCCAGCTGCTCGGCACCGTCGCCCAGGCGAGCGTCAGCGTTTTCGTCGGCTCGCTGGACGCGTACAACGTCATCACGCTGCTTGATGCGACGGGCATGACTATCGGCAATTACACCGGCACCCAGATCGCCGGTTTCGTTCCGCCGTTCCCGGGCACCACGGAGCCTTCGAGCAACCGCCGCGTGACCTTCGGCGCCGACGGCAACACCCCGATCTATGGTATCCGTTTCAGCAACAGCGACAATCGGGGTTCGTTCGAGTTCGACAACGTCGCCTTCACGGCCGCCGTGCCCGAGCCCGCCACCTGGGCGATGATGATGCTGGGCTTCGCCATGGTCGGCGCCGCAGCGCGCTACCGTCGTCGCTCGACCAACGTTCGTTTCGCCTAATAGCGAGCGAAAAGGCTCGCCTTCCCTGTCGAGCCTGTTCATGGAAAAACTGGACCGTAGGTGGCAACACCTACGGTTCTTTTTCCTTTTGCATCAGGTGAGACCTGGCGCTGCAGGTACCTGGCATGGCTGATCCACCCACGCGGATCAGTCTGTCGTCGGCTCTTCCCGCCTGCCCTTGAAGCCCTGGGCGACGACGAACCACTCGACCGATCCCTTTCGGCTCGCGGGCGGCTTCGCGTGCTTCACATTGGCGAAGTTTCGCTTCATCTCTGCCACCAACGCGGAGTCCGCACCGCCGGCGAATACCTTCGCCACGAACGTTCCACCCGGGGTTAGCACCTCGCAGGCGAAGTGCAGGGCCGTCTCGACCAGCGCCAGTGTTCGCAAGGCGTCGGTCTGCGGATGGCCGACCGTGTTGGCCGCCATGTCGGACATGACCAGATCGGGTGCCCCGCCCAACGCATCGATCAACATCGCGGGCGCTTCATCCGCCATGAAGTCGAGCTGGAAGATCGTCACGCCGTCGATCGGATCGACCGGCAACAGGTCGATCCCGACCACGGTCGCACCCGGCAGCCGCCGTCGCACCACCTGCGACCAGCCACCCGGTGCGATGCCCAGGTCGACGACGCGCTTTGCCCCCTTCAGGATCGCGAAACGCTCGTCCAGCTCCAGCAGCTTGTACGCCGCTCGACTGCGATATCCCTCCGCCTTGGCGCGGCGAACATAGGGGTCGTTCAATTGCCGTTCCAGCCAGCGCGTGGACGCTGCCGTGCGCCCGCGGGCGGTGCGGACGCGTTGCCGCCCGCCGCTGCCGCCCCTGCTCATGGCCGCCGCTCTCCCATCAAGCAGCGAAGGATCCCCTCGCGAATGCCGCGATCGGCGATGCCCAGCCGCTCGGCCGGCCAGACGTCCATGATCGTCTCCAGTATGGCGCAGCCGGCAACGACCAGATCGGCCCGTTCGGCCCCGATGCAGGCGACCTTCGCCCGCTCCGCCACCGACTGACCCGCCAGCGACTGGCTGATCGCCCGCATGGCGTCCGCGGGCGCGATCATGCCGTCCACCTGCGCCCGGTCATAATGATCCAGCCCCAGATACACGCTGCCCAACGTGGTCACCGTGCCGCTCGTCCCCAGCAGACGTGGCCTGGCCACCGGCGGCAGGCGGACGGCGAACGGCGCCATCGCTTCCCTCACAATGTCTCGCATGCGCGCATAGGCGTGGGCCCGTCCGGCCGCATCGTTGGTCTCGTTCCCGACCTGCTCGGCCAGCGACACCACGCCCCAGGGCGCCGAATGCCAGTCGAGCACCCGTGGTTCGGCACCGGCGGTATCGACCAGGACCAGTTCGGTCGAGCCGCCGCCGATGTCGAATACGAGCGCCGGATCGCCGCCCGGCTCGATCAGCGCATGGCAACCGAGCACGGCGAGCCGTGCTTCCTCCTCGGCCGTAATGATGTCCAGCCGGATGCCGGTTTCCGCATGCGCGCGCGCGATGAACTCGGCGCCGTTGGCCGCCCGCCGACACGCCTCGGTCGCGACCGCCCGCGACAGCAGAACGTTGCGGCGCTTCAGCTTGTCCGCGCAGACGCGCAACGCCGCGAGTGTCCGGTCGATCGCCGCATCGCTCAACCGGCCGCTGCTGGTCAGCCCCTCGCCCAGCCGCACGATGCGGGAAAAGGCGTCCACCACGGCGAAGCCGGTTCCCTGCGGCCGCGCGATCAGCAAGCGGCAGTTATTGGTGCCGAGGTCGAGCGCGGCATAGATCCGCGCATCGGACCAGCGACCGCGAGGCGGCCGGTTCGGCGCCGGACGGGCAGGGCGATCCTGCCGGTACGGCTGTCGGGCGGAAGCATCCCCCATGAGCCGTGTTCTTTCTTTCGTGTTCTGCCGTCACGATCCGCCGACAGGCGTTCCGCTCGGTGCTTGCCGCCAACGTAGCGAGCCCTGCCCGCCACCACAAGCCGGCCGCCTGGCGCCACCGCGAAGCGTTGACACGATCGCCGTGGCCGCTTAGAGGCGCCCTCCTGTTGCCCCGTCGTCTAAAGGTAAGACTACGGACTCTGACTCCGTCAATTGAGGTTCGAATCCTCACGGGGCATCCAGCGCTTTTCCGTCATCGCCCTCGCCGTCATGCGGGATTGTAGCGGTCCAGGAACAGCTTCATCCGTTTGAGGAATTCCAGTCGATCTTCGCTGCGGGTGAAGTGATGATCGGCGAGGGGCTGTTCCAGATACTCGTACGGCTTGCCCGCCGCCTTCAGCGCCGATGCCATCAACTGCGACTGCCTGACGGGTACGCGCTTGTCCTCCTTGCCGTGGACCAGCAGGATGGGGATCGTGAAGTCGGCCGCGCCGAAGCGGGGCGATACGGTCCTGAAGTCGGGTGCCTGCCTGGTCAGCCAGTCGCCTCGCGTCTTGCCGTTCAGGAAACGGCCGTCGTACCGCCGCATCAGTTGCAGGTCCGATACCCCGGCATAGGAGATGGCGCAGCGATACGCCCCACCGCGCTGGGCGGCGCGCATGGCGGCGTATCCGCCATAGGATGCACCGACCATGCAGACGCGCTTCGGATCGGCCACGTCCTCCTTCGCCATGTATGCCGCGGCATCGTCGAGGTCGTCCTGCATCTTCAGGCCCCATTGACCCTCGCCCAGCTTGGCGAATGCGGTGCCGTAGCCGGATGAGCCGCGATAATTGGGCTGGATAACCGCGTAACCGCTTTCCGCCAGATACTGGGTCCACCAGTCCCAGCCCTCCGCATCGCGCGCGAAGGGGCCGCCATGCGGCATCACGATCAGCGGCAATCGCCTGGCCGGGCGACCGCGCGGCAGGGTCAACACCGCCTCGATCGGCGTGCCGTCACGGGCGGTATAGTGAACCGTGCTGACCGGGGAAAGCGCGCGCCCCTTCAACGCCGGATTGTTCCAGCTGAACCGTTGCATCGTCCCGTAAGCGGTGTCGTAATAGTAGAGCGCACCGGGCTGCGACGGGCTGCCCACTTCGATCAGGAACTTGGTTCGGTCCGCGTTCCACGAGACCATGCGTGCCCGCCGGTTTCCGATCGCCTTCTCGACCTCCGTCTGGACCTGACGCAATGCCGGGTTGAGCCAGTCGATCCGCGACCAGCGGTCGGTCAGCATGAAACCGTCGATATCGTCGTCCGCCGCATTGCCGATGATGCCATCGACGTCATAGCCATTGAGGCCGAACAGCCGCTTGCCCAGTTTCAGGTCGGGTAGCGACATCTCGTACACGGCATCGCGGCCGTCGGCATCGTCGATCGCCACCGCGCTGCCGTCCTTCCTGAACAGCAGCGGCACGACGATGCCGGCGTCCTCGCCGCGCCGCTGCACGGCGATCCGGGCGAACGATCCGCTCGCTCCCGGCCGATAGAGCAGCGCACCGCGGCGGGAGTCGTCGTCATATTGCCACCCCATCCGCACCGCACCGGTGGTGTCGGCGTACCAGTTGTACACGTTGGCGGTGCCGGGGACGACGCGGCGACCGCGGCCGGTCGACAGATCGAACTCGAATACCGAGGGGTAGAACTCCGCCTCGGACTGGATGCCGGTCTGCTTGCCCAGCAGGATGCGCGGACTTCCGTCCCGCGCGGACCAGATGAGGTCGTCGGCGCGCAATCCGGCATCGACCCAGCCGATCTGCTTCGACTGCTTGCCATCGGCGGAAATGCCGAAGGTGCGGGTGATGTAATATTCCTCGCCGTACAGGAACTGCGTCGTGCCGACGCCGACCGCCAGCCAGCCGTCGCCGACCCAACGCCACCAGTTGACGTCGAGCTTGTCGCCGATGCCGAGGATGATCGGCCGGTCACCCGTCGACATGCTGCTGATGACGAAATACTGCTTGCCGTCGATCGCCATCTTGGCAGCGAAGCGGGAGCCGTTCGGCGACAGTTTCGGCTGCTCGACCGGCGGCAACGCGGCGAACACCTCCACGGGCACGGGCGTGGCCGGATCGATCGCCTTGTCGCCCGCCACGGCGCCGCCACCCGATTTTTCAAGGCCGGCAGCCTGTGGCGCGATCGCCGCCGTCGCCGCAGCCGCCGCCAGCACCAGCGCGCACCCCGCCAACCAGCGTCCGACCCGCATCGCCATCCCCCTTCTACGACGCACCCCCGTGGTCGTTCCGGGATATCAATCGCAGAGGAGAGGGGGAAAGCAAGCACCCTCCCCCTCCGTATGATCACCTATCATTGCTGCGACACGGACCTCGTCATCCGGCGGCGAGAGCGGCGAGCAGCAGCAGGGCGACGATGTTGGTGATCTTGATCATCGGGTTCACCGCCGGGCCGGCGGTATCCTTGTACGGATCGCCGACCGTGTCGCCGGTGACTGCCGCCTTGTGCGCCTCCGATCCCTTGCCGCCGTGATTGCCGTCCTCGATATATTTCTTGGCATTGTCCCATGCGCCACCGCCGGACGTCATCGAGATGGCGACGAACAGCCCCGACACGATCACGCCCAGCAGCATCGCCCCCAGCGCGGCGAAGCCCGACGACTGGCCGGCGACAGCGGTGATGACGAAGTACAGCACGATCGGGGAGGCGACCGGCAGCAGCGAGGGGATGATCATCTCCTTGATCGCGGCCCGGGTAACGAGGTCGACGGTGCGGCCGTAATCGGGGCGGCTGGTGCCGTCCATGATGCCGGGATTGTCGCGGAACTGGCCGCGCACCTCCTCCACCACCGCACCCGCCGCCCGGCCGACCGCGGTCATGCCGAACGCCCCGAAGAGGTAGGGCAGCAGCGCACCGAGCAGCAGGCCGACGATCACGTACGGATTCGACAGGCTGAAATCGACCGGCACGTCGGGGAAGTAGGTCTGCAGATCGGTAGTGTAGGCGCCGAACAGCACCAGCGCGGCGAGCGCGGCGGAGCCGATCGCATAGCCCTTCGTCACCGCCTTCGTCGTGTTGCCCACCGCATCGAGTGCGTCGGTGCGCTGGCGCACGTCGTCGGGAAGGCCGGCCATCTCGGCGATGCCGCCGGCATTGTCCGTCACCGGACCATAGGCGTCGAGCGCGACGACCATCCCCGCCAGCGCGAGCATCGCAGTCGCGGCGAACGCGATGCCGATGATGCCCGCCAGCTGATAGGTCGCGATCACCGCGACCACGATCACCAGCGTCGGCAGCGCCGTTGATTCAAGGCTGATCGCCAGGCCCTGGATGACGTTGGTGCCGTGGCCGGTTTCCGAGGCCTTGGCGATCGACTTGACCGGGCGATAGGCGGTACCGGTGTAGTATTCGGTGATCCACACGATCAGCCCGGTCACCGCCAGACCGATCGCCATGCACCAGAACAGGTCGGTGCCGGTGAAGCCCGTGGCGGCGGTGGCGGGGGCGCCGACGGTCAGGTCGTCGGTCGCCGCGTCGAGGAACCCGGCTCCGCCGATCACCGCATGCATGTCGCCCAGCGTCATGCTGGTCGCCACCCAGATCAGCGGCAGCGACAGGATCGCCGAGGTCCAGAACCCCTTGTAGAGCGCGCCCATGATGCTGCCGCGGCCCAGGCGCACCGCATAGGTGCCGGCGATCGAGGCGATGATGCAGACCCCGCCGACGACCAGCGGCAGGCTCATCAACCGGAGGAGTTCCTCGCCGGAGGCACGGATCAGGAGCGCGATCGAGATCATCGTCACGCCCAGCGTCACCACGTACGTCTCGAACAGGTCGGCGGCCATGCCGGCACAGTCGCCGACATTGTCGCCGACATTGTCGGCGATGACGGCGGGGTTGCGGGGATCGTCCTCGGGAATGCCCGCCTCTACCTTGCCGACCAGGTCGGCACCGACGTCGGCGGCCTTGGTGAAGATGCCGCCGCCCAGCCGCGCGAAGATCGAGATCAGCGAGGCGCCGAACGCCAGCGCCGTCAATGCCTCGACGATGATGCGATCATTGGGAGCGTGGCCGGCCGGGCCGGTCAGGTACCAGAAGAAGCCGGCGATCGAGAGCAGTCCCAGCCCCGCCACCAGCATGCCGGTGACCGCGCCCGAGCGGAACGCGGTGGTCAGCCCGCCCTGGAGCGAGGTGCGTGCCGCCTCTGCGGTGCGGACATTGGCACGGACCGAGATGTTCATGCCGACATAGCCGGCGACCCCCGACAACACCGCACCGATGGTGAAGCCCACGGTCGACAACAGTCCCAGCGTCACGAGCAGCACGACGGCGACGACGACGCCGACGATCGCGATGGTCGTGTATTGCCGCCCGAGATACGCCTTGGCGCCCTCCTGTATCGCGGCGGCGATGTCCTGCATGCGGGCATCGCCCGGCGATTGGCGCAACACCTGCGCGCTGGTGAAGATGCCATAGAGGACGGCGATCACGCCGCAGGCCATGGCGAGGTAGACTGGTGTCATCCGGCGCTCCTTCTCCTGATCGCGGGGCACCATGCGTGGGCACGCCCGTCGATCACCGGAAGCTACGCGATTCGCACCGTCAGACAAGCCATTCAGATCAGCCCGTGTTCGAAGCCCAGTCGCGCGGGCAGTGCGAGCGGTTCGCCAGCGTCGTGAAGCGCAAGCCCGCGCCCCTCCGCAAAGGCGCCGATCCGCGTCGCGGCGACCGGCGGCTCCCGGTCCGGCGCGGCGGCGAACAGCAGCTCGTAATCGTCGCCAGCGGTCGCCGCCGCCAGTCGCGCCGTGCGATCGGCGCCCGCGACCGCACGATAGGCCGGAGAGAGCGGCACCGTGGCCAGATCCAGCGTCACCGCCAGCCCGCTCGCGCCCGCCATCCGGTCCGCATCGATCAGCAGGCCGTCGCTGACGTCCATCATCGCGTGGACGACGGGGGCGAGCAGCCGCCCCTCCGACAGCCGCGGCACCGGCCGGCGATAGCGCGCGAGCAGGGTCGCATCGCCCTGCCCTGCCCGCGCGATCGCCAGCCCGGCGCCGGCATCGCCGATGGTGCCCGTCACCCACAGCGCGTCGCCGGCGCGCGCGCCGGTCCGCGCGGGGGCGATCGCGCCGACCCCGAACGCCGTCACGGTCAGCACCCGCGGCGCGCCGGTCGGCAGGCTGACGGTATCGCCGCCGATCAGGGGGCAGCGGAACGCCCCCAGCACCGCGGCCAGCCCATCGAGAAAGGCCGCGTCCCACGCGGCGTCGGTCAGCGGATGGTTGAGCAGCACGCCCTCGACCAGCGCGCCCTTGGCGGCCAGGTCGGACAGGTTCGTCGCCACCAGCTTCCACGCCACGTCGGCGGGCGGATCGGTGGGGAGAAAATGAACGCCCTCGACCAGCGTATCGGTGGTCACCACCATGTCGCCGACGATCGCGGCATCGTCGCGCAGCCCGTGCGCGCCGGGATGGAGGGGCAAGGTGCGCAGACGGGCGATGAAGTCGGCTTCGTTCATGCCGGCCAAGGCCCCGGACCTGACATGCTCCGGCGCCGCGAGCCCGGTACCTTCGTCGGCCATGCACGGCGAGGAAGGCACTGGGTTCCCGCCTTCGCGGGGATCAATGCGGAGGTCGCCTTGCCCCGCACAGTTCGTCAATCCTCCCGCTTGGCGCCGTCGAGCAGCGCCTGGCGGCGGGCCGTCTCGGCGGCAGCGGCTTCCTTTTCGGCCCTGGTCCGCCCGAACGCGGCGCGGTTCGCCGCCGCGGTGGCCGCGTCGTCGGACCGCCGCTTCGCCTTGCGGGCGCGGTTCAGGTTGACGATCTCGGCCATCAGCCGGCGCGCACCTCCTTGGCGATCGCATCCAGCAGGCCGTTGACGAAGCCGGACTCGCGCTTCTCGTAGAAGGCGTGCGCGACGTCGACATATTCGCTGATCGCGGCGCCGGTGGGCACGTCGGCACGGGCCATCAGTTCGTAGGTGCCGGCGCGCAGGATCGCCTTCATCGGCTTGTCGAGCCGCGTCAGCGTCCAGCCGGTCGCCAGCTTGCGCTCGATCGCCAGGTCGATCTCTCCCTGCCGCGCCGCCGCGCCGCGGACCACGTCATCGAAGAAGTCGACATCCGCTTCGGCGAACTCGGCCTCCTCGATCGTCGCGCCCAGCCGGTGCTGGTGGAATTCGTGGAGCAGCGACGGGATCGCCGTTCCCTCCATCTCATGCTGATAGAGGGCCTGAACGGCGGCGAGGCGGGCGGCGGCGCGCGCCCTGGTGCGGCTGACGGTACGGGACATGACGGGGCATGTAGGCGCGGATACCCTCCGCGTCATCCCCGCGTCACGATCCTGCGCCAACAGCTTGCGCATTCGCGGCGATCCGCTATAGGGCCGCGCTTCGCGATAGGTTCTGGATCGCCCGCGCGGCCGTGATGGCCGGGTGGCATTCGTGCCCATCTCCACCAGTCCAACACGTTATCAAGGTGCCGCAATGGCCGTCCCCAAGAGAAAGACTTCGCCCTCCAAGCGTGGCATGCGCCGCGGTCACGATTCGCTGACCGTCGCCGCCTTTCAGGAGTGCCCGAACTGTGGCGAGCTGAAGCGTCCGCACGTGCTGTGCGGCGCCTGCGGCCATTACAATGGCCGCGAGGTCGTGTCGGTCGAAGCCTGAGCTTCAGAACGGACCAGTAACAGATGACCGACCAGCCCTGTATCGCCGTCGACGCCATGGGCGGCGACGAAGGGCTGGCGGTGATGCTGGCCGGTGTCGCAAGTGCGCGGCGCCGGGCCGAGGGCCTGCGCTTCCTGCTGGTGGGTGACGAGGCGGCGATCCGGACCGGGCTGGAGTCGCACCCCAACCTGAGCCAGCATTCCGAGATCGTCCACGCGCCGGAGATCGTCGGCTCGAACGAGAAGCCGAGCCAGGCGATCCGCCGTGCCAAGGTGACGTCGATGGGCATCGCCATCGACCTGGTGAAGAAGGGCCGCGCGCACGCCGCCGTCTCGTCGGGCAACACCGGCGCGTTGATGGCGATGGCGAAGCTGTCGCTCCGGACGCTGCCGGGCATCGACCGGCCCGCACTGGCCGCGCCGCTGCCGACGCTGGGCGACAACGACGTCGTGATGCTCGACCTGGGCGCCAATACCGAGTGCGATGCCCGCAACCTGGTGCAGTTCGCGGTGATGGGCGCGGCCTATGCCCGGATCATCTTCGAGCTGGATCGCCCGCGCGTCGCCCTGTTGAACATCGGGTCCGAGGACCAGAAGGGCACCGACGAGATCCGCGACGCCGCCGCGGTGCTGAAGGGGCAGACGCACCTGCCCCTCGCCTTCACCGGCTTCGTCGAGGGCAACCAGCTGGCGCGCGGCAACCATGACGTGATCGTCTGCGACGGCTTTGCCGGCAACATCGCGCTGAAGACCGCGGAAGGGACCGCCCGCTTCGTCGCCGACCTGCTGAAGCGCGCCTTCACCAGCTCGATCCGGTCGAAGGTCGGCTTCCTGATCTCGAAGCCCGCCACCCAGCTGCTGCGCGATCACCTGGATCCCAACAACCACAACGGCGCGATCTTCCTGGGGCTGAACGGCGTGGTGGTGAAGAGCCATGGCAGCGCCAACGAGACCGGCGTCGCCACCGCGATCGGCAATGCCGCCAAGCTGGTCCGGGCCGACCTGACGCGCCGCATCGCCGAGGACCTGAGCGAGTTCGAGGCGGCGGCATGAGCACGGGCATGAAGCGGTCGGTGGTGATCGGCACCGGGTCGGCCCTGCCCGTCCGCCGGGTGTCCAACGCCGAGCTGGCGCAGGAGGTGGATACCACCGACGAGTGGATCGTCGAGCGGACCGGCATCCGGTTCCGCCATATCGCCGGCCCCGACGAGACGACGGCGACGCTGGCGCGCGACGCCGCCAGTGCGGCGATCGCCGCCGCCGGCGTGACCGCGCAGGACATCGACCTGATCGTGCTGGCGACGGCGACGCCCGACCAGACATTCCCGGCGACCGCGACCAAGGTGCAGGCGATGCTGGGCATCGACGACTGCGTCGCGTTCGACGTGGCCGCCGTGTGCTCCGGCTTCCTCTACGCGGTGCAGGTCGCCGATTCGATGCTGCGCACCGGGATCCACCGGCGCGCGCTGGTGATCGGCGCGGAGACGTTCAGCCGCATCCTGGACTGGGAGGACCGTACCACGTGCGTCCTGTTCGGCGACGGCGCCGGCGCGATCGTGCTGGAGGGGCGCGAGGCCGCCGGCGCGGGCGATCGCGGCATCCTGGCGACGCGGCTGCACGCCGACGGGCGCCACAACGACCTGCTGTACGTCGATGGCGGCCCGTCGACCACGGGCACGGTCGGCAAGCTCAGGATGAAGGGGCGCGAGGTGTTCCGCCACGCCGTGGTCAACCTGGCGGCGGTGATGACCGAATCGCTGGCGATCGCCGGGCTGGCGGCGGACGAGGTCGACTGGGTGGTGCCGCACCAGGCCAATGCCCGCATCCTGGACGCCACCGCGCGCAAGCTGGGCCTGCCGGCGGACAAGGTGGTGGTGACGGTCGACCGGCACGCCAACACCTCTGCCGCGTCGGTGCCGCTGGCGCTCGACGTGGCGGTCCGCGACGGGCGGGTGAAGGAGGGCGACATCGTCGTGCTGGAGGCGATGGGCGGCGGCTTCACCTGGGGTGCCGCCGTCATCCGCTTCTGACTTCCGAAAGATGCGCATCAACCGGGTTTCAGTGTCATATTGGGGGCTTTTCACCCCCACATTCGATTGTATACCGGCATCGAGGGTGTAGGGGACGGTAATGACGGAAGCGGGTACTTTGACGCGGGCCGATCTGGCAGAGGCACTGCACCGCGAGGTGGGGCTGAGCCGTGCCGATTCGTCGAAGATCGTCGAGCAGATCCTGACCGAGATGTGCGAGTCGCTGTCGCGCGGGGACAATGTGAAGATCTCCGGCTTCGGCACGTTCGTGCTGCGCGACAAGGGCGAGCGGATCGGCCGCAATCCCAAGACCGGGGTCGAGGTGCCGATCGCGCCGCGCCGCGTCCTGACCTTCCGTGCCAGCCAGATGATGCGCGACCGCATCGTCGCGGCCCCCGCCGGCTGACCGGCGTGGCGCCCCCCACGCCGAAGGCGAGCGGGGCGCTGCGGACGATCGGCGAGCTATCGGCGGAAACCGGGCTGCCGCACCATGTGCTGCGATACTGGGAGACCCGGTTTCCCTCGCTGAAGCCGCTGCAGCGGGCGGGCAACCGCCGCTATTATCGCCCCGAGGATGCGGCGCTGGTGCGGCGCATCGACGCGCTGCTGAACCGCGAGGGCTATACGATCCGCGGCGTCCAGCAGTTGCTGACGTCGGAGGCGAAAGCCTTGCCGAAGAACGGCTTGACCACCGACCTGCGCCGAATCCGCGACCTGCTGGTGGACGCGCTCGCGGCCGACGGACCACGATGAGGCCGCGGAAGGTAAGGCTAAGGTAAGGCATAAATCATGTTCTCCGCGCGAGGCGGAGGACGGGTGGTGGCCAGCGATGCGAAAGAGCCTCGCCACGACTGTACGCGGTGGCGGGCGTGTAGGACAGGGTGGTGGGTGCGGCCTTGTGCGAGGGACACGGCTATCGGTTGCATCCAGATGCGGACCGCGTCTTACGCCCGCAAGCAGACATTGCCCGCCAAGCGGGCGATGGTTAGATCTTCCATGCCAGCGTGACGGAATTGGTAGACGTATCGCTAAAGCGATCCCGGCGACGGGTGCGGGTTCAATCCCCTGCCGCTGGCAAACCCCGCCCCAATCTCGACCGTCCCTATAACCGAATTTCCTGTACGGAAGTCCCGCGTTCAAACTCCCAAGTTTGCGCCATATTCAGCACATCATCGAACGGCTCATTCGGGTGCGAAGTAGTACAGAGGAAGCGTCCCGGGCTGTCGCCGTCCCCTACAACAAGCCAGTCGATTGTTTCCTCTAGCTCCGTGCAGCCCGGACCGACGATGGCCAGCAACGATACGCCATCAACAAGACACTGCTCTACAAATGCTGCTAGTCGGCCCTCGTCCTTCACGGGACTATGCAGGATGATCTTGCTCGCGAGTGGCATCGCTTAAAGGTTAGGCAACGGGCCCAACGTCTGCAATACACCAAATTCAGCCACTCGGGCGACCGTATTCGCGCAGTTCCGCAACCGACAAATTGCAGATGTTCGAAAAGCCGTGACGAAAGTCTATGCATGTCACCCTCTCCATCCGGTGCTCGGGGGGCCTGCACGGATCGTATTCGAAAGCGTCAGCGCTGCCCCGAACTGGCGCGGTTTCCTGCGCTTCAAGGTGGCTGGTCTCTCCGACATGTATCTGGCCTATCTCGCTGACGGACAGGGTAATGTTGCGAGCGTTCGTAACTGGACCTGGATAGGGTGGACACTGCCAGCGCCCCTCGCCGCCGCCGCCCACCCGCAACATCGTGATCCTGACCGGCGCGGGGTTTCCACAGAGCCGGGGATTGCGAACCTTCGCGGACCGGGCGGGTTGTGGGAGTGTCGCCGGTCGAGAAAAAAGCACGCCAATAATCGATTATCGAGCCCGGTTGGCGACCACGGCGAAGCAGGGGTATGTCGGCTCGATGAACCCGACCGAAGCATTTGACTCGTTCGCCACCACGCTGGTCGGCTTACCCATAAGCCATGTTTGGCGCGGTTACGGGTCTGCCATGTTCGTCGAGATCGGCGATTTGACTCCTCGATCCCAGCGGGGCGGTTCACCCGGCCACCCCGAAGGCGTTCTGTCTCTCGGCGTCGAATGGAGCTGGCGCATCGAGAATCAGATCGCCATTCGCTGCGGAAGCTGGAGCGAGGAAGACCTGTGGGAACCCGCGCTCAACGCGCTGCGAGGCGCGCGAATCGCTCGGTGCGAACTGTTCGGCGCTTTGCCCGAGGTCGCCGTCACAACCGAAACGGGGGTTAGATTCCTTTCATTCTCAACCACTGAGGGACAGCCGCAATGGCATATGGTTGATCGCCGGGAGGAACTGGCACGCTGGTTCACCATGCGTGAGGGGCAGCTTCATCTCGGAGACGGCACGGAGCCTGCGTCCGCGTGACCGACATCCGCAACATCGTGATCCTGACCGGCGCAGGCATCTCCGCCGAGTCCGGCATCGCGACGTTTCGCGGGCCGGGCGGGTTGTGGGAGGGGCAGCGGGTCGAGGATGTCTGCACGCCCGAGGCGCTGGCGCGGGATGCGGGGTTGGTGCACCGGTTCTACGACCTGCGGCGGGCGGCGTTGGCGGGGGTGGTGCCGAACGCGGCGCACGTTGCGCTGGCGGCGCTGGATGCGGGGTGGCGGGGCGAGATGCTGCTGGTGACGCAGAATGTCGACGACCTGCACGAGCGGGCGGGGTCGCGGCGGATGGTGCACATGCATGGCGAACTGCGGTCGGCATTGTGCGCGGCGTGCGGGGACCGGGGGCCGCATTTCAACGACTTGCCGCCGGGCAGTCGGTGCGCGGTGTGCGGGGCGGCGGCGCTGCGGCCCGACATCGTGTTCTTCGGCGAGATGCCGTACGCGATGGAGGCGATCGAGACGGCGGTGGCGGGATGCGACCTGTTCGTGTCGATCGGGACATCCGGCGCGGTGTATCCGGCGGCGGGGTTCGTCCAGCTGGCGCGGCATTACGGGGCCGCGACGCTGGAGCTGAACCTGGAGCGATCGGCCGGCAGCGGCCTGTTCGACGCTACGCAATTGGGAACGGCGGGAAATCTGGTGCCGGCATGGGTCGAGGAGGTACTGGCCGGTCAGCCATGAACCCTAACGCCCCCGCGTTCGTTCGATCGGGCAGGAAAAGGAGCCTGACATGAAGAACGCCCTGATCGCCGCGCTGATGGTCGCGACCACCGCCGTCCCCATGGCCCTGCCCGTCGCCGCCGAGGCGCAGCGGCGCGACCGGCCCGATTATCGCTGGCATGGCGATGAGGACAACTGGGATGCCCGCCGCGACTATCGCCGGGGTAACTATCGGGAACGGCGCCTGAATCGCGACGACCGCATCTATCGCGGCAGCGATGGCCGCTCCTATTGCCAGCGCAAGGACGGGACGACCGGATTGGTGATCGGCGGCGTCGGCGGCGCGGTGCTGGGCAATGTGGTCGGCGGCGGCTTGCTGGGCACGCTGGCGGGCGGTGCCGGTGGTGCGTTGCTGGGGCGCGAGATCGATCGGGGCAAGGTTCGCTGCCGGTAAGCGGGTGTCGCGCACGGGGTGACGCCCCACCCCAACCCCTCCCCTGAAGGGGAGGGGCTTTACTGGTTGACGGTCAACCATTCGTTGACCGTCAATCCACCCAGTCGAGGCCGAGATCGCGATAGACCTCGCGGTCTTCGTCCCAGCCGGGCTTCACCTTGACGTGCAGGTAGAGGTGGACCGGCCGGTCCATGATCGCGGCGAGTTCGGTGCGGGCGCGGGCGCCGATCTCGCGGATGCGGGCGCCGCCCTTGCCCAGCACGATCGCGCGCTGGGTGGGACGCTCGACCAGGATCTGCTGGTGGATCTCGACCGAGCCGTCCTCCCGCTCCGAGAATTTCTCGGTCTCGACCGCGCTGGCATAGGGCAGCTCGGCGTGGAGCTGGAGATAGAGCTGCTCGCGCGTGACCTCTGCGGCCAGGGCGCGCTCGGTCGCGTCGGACACCTGATCCTCGGGATAGTGCCACGGGCCCGGCGGCATCGCGCGGGCGAGCGCAGCCTTCAGCTCGGGCAGGCCGTCGCCGGTCTGGGCAGAGACGAACCACGTCTCGGCGAAGGGCAGGAGGGCGTTCAGCTTCTCGGCATGGATCAGCAGCTTCGCCTTGTCGGCGAGGTCGACCTTGTTGAGGATCAGGTGGCGCGGCTCCGGCCGGTCCCTCAGCGCTTCGGCGATGTCAGTGACCTTGCTGCCCAGCCCGCCCTTGGCGTCGACCACCAGCGCGAGGACATCGGCCCCCTCGGTCCCGCCCCATGCCGCCGACACCATCGCCCGGTCGAAGCGGCGCTTCGGCTCGAAGATGCCGGGGGTGTCGACGAGGAGAAGCTGGGTATCGCCCTCGATCGCGACGCCGAGCAGCCTGGTGCGGGTCGTCTGCGCCTTGGGGCTGACGATCGCGACCTTCTGACCGACGAGCGCATTGACGAGGGTCGACTTGCCCGCATTGGGGGCGCCGACCACGGCGACGAGGCCGCAGCGCGTGTCGTTCACCCCCTTATGTTCGTTCACTCCATCCCGTTCGTTCACGACGTCACCTTTTCCAGCAGCGCCCGCGCGGCGGCGGTCTCCGCTTCCTGTTTGTTGCCGGCGACCGCGGTGGCGCTGGCGAAGCTGCCGATCGCGACCGAGACGGTGAAGCGCGGCGCATGGCCCGGCCCCGACCGGTCGAGCAGCGTATATTCGGGCGCGCGCCGCCCGGCGGCGGCGGCCCATTCCTGCAGCGCGGACTTGGGATGCTGCGGAGCCTTGTCATGACGGTGGACGCGGGCGCCCCAGGCGCGACGGACGAAGGCGCGGGCGGCGTCGAGCCCCGCCTGGCGGTAGAGCGCGCCGATCAGCGCCTCCATCACGTCGCCCAGCACGTTGTCGCTGTCGCCGGCACCGTCGGACAGCGCCTGCTTGCCGAGGCGGAGATGCGCGCGGACGCCGAGATCGCGGGCGACATCGGCACAGACCGCGCCGGTAACGAGCGCGTTCAGCCGCTTCGACAACTGCCCCTCCGGCTCGGCCGGGAAGGATTCCCACAGCCATTCGGCCATGACGAGGCCGAGCACGCGGTCACCCAGGAATTCGAGTCGCTGGTAATCGTCGGTCGCGTGGCTGCCATGGGTCAGCGCGCGGGCGAAGGGCACCGGATCGGCCGGCGCGTGCCCGAGCATGGCGGCGAGCCACTCCTCCATCGTCGCGGCGGCCGTCAGAAGCCCTCTCCGATCCGGTCCCAGCGCGCGGCCGAGACCCAGGTCCACGGCTTGATCCATTCGGCCGACCCGTCGGTCGAGAAGAAGGAGACCATCGCCCTGCCCTCGATCCGGTCCATCGGGATCAGGCCCATCCCCTGCGGAAAGGGAAAGCGGCTGTCGGCGCTGTCGTCGCGATTGTCGCCCATCAGGAAGACGGTGTTCGCGGGGACGGTGTAGACGCCGGTATCGTCCGCATCGGGGATGTCGCGCTGGTCGAGCACGGCGTAGCTGCGGCCGCCGGGCAGCGTCTCGCGATAACGGCGATAGCGGCAGACGGTGCTGCCATCGGGGCCGCTGTCGCGGAACGCCGCGTCGCAGTGGCGCTCGTCGAAATTGGGGGTGAGCGGCAGGACGAAATCGGCGATCCGCTGTTTGGGGATGGCGGTGCCGTTCAGGATCAGCTGGCCGCCGCGCATCTGCACGGTGTCGCCGGGCAGGCCGATCACCCGCTTGATGACGTCGTGGTCGGCATGCGCGGGATCGTTGTCGCCGGGCGCGGGATCGGGGCTGCGGAAGACGACGACGTCGCCACGCGTCGGCTGGCTCCAGCGGATCGCGGGGAACGGCACGACGCCACCCGGCAGCGACCAGCGCGAATAGCCGTAGTTCCACTTCGACACGAACAGATAGTCGCCGATCAGCAACCGCGGCAGCATCGATTCGGACGGGATCGAGAAGGGCGCGACGATGAAGCTGCGCAGGATCAGCACGAACAGCGCGAGCTTCAGGAGGAAGCGGATCGTCTCGCTCGTCTCCGAACGGGGCGCGGCGGCGCCGGCGGTCTTGGTCTTTGCCATGGCCGTGCGGCGTGGCGCGGCGAGGTGTTCCCGTCAAGCGCGCGGGGGTATTGGTGGAGCTCGGGAGACGTTTGGCGAGGCGTTTCGACGGGCCGATCGAGATCGGGTCGCTTCGGGCGATCTCGCGTCATCCCCGCGCAGGCGAGGATCCAGAGCCACTAGCGTTGTGGCTCTGCAAACAGTAGGATTCGACGGATTCACGAAAGAAGTGCACCACCGATAGGGTGGCGGCGCGATGGGACAGGGATACAGGCAGCTCAGCCTCGATGAGCGGATAGAGATCGCCCGGCTTTGGGCGTCAGGATGGTCGTGGCGTCGTATCGGGGCGGCGATCGGACGCAGCCATACGACGGTGAGCCGAGAGGTGAGGCGCAACAGTCGCATGACCAGGATGTGGTCCGGCGGCTATGCGCCTGTGCGGGCGCAGGAACTGGCACAGCGACGGCGGCGATGGGATTGCCGCTTCAAGCTGGTGCGCCAGCCGGACCTGCGGGACCGCGTCAGGCAAAGCCTTGCGATGGGGATGATGCGGTCGGATCGCCTGCCGATCCGCAAACATGCCGGGGGCATGTTTGACGCATCGTCCGCCCGAGCAGATCGCCGGCCGACTGGCGCGCGAGGCTGGTCGCACCGTCATCAGTCATGAGTCAATCTACCGCTTCGTCTATCACCGCTCGGCGCAGAAGGATTACTGGCACCGCCTGCTGCCCCGCGCCAAGTCGCGCCGCGGACGACACCGCCTGCAAGGCGGCAGTCCCGCCAGCTTCATCAAGCACCGCCGCTCCATCCACGAACGCCCGCCCGCGGCACAGGACCGACGTCAGCCGGGCCATTGGGAAGCCGATTACATGCTGTTCTCGCGCTACGGCGACAACATCCTCGTCCTCCACGAGCGCACCACCCGCTTCACCATGCTCGACCAACCGCCTCATCGCAGGGCATCGATGACCGCTCGGCGCATCGCCCGGCAGCTCCGCGACATGCCCCAGCCGTTGCGACGGACCATCAGCTTCGACAATGGGACCGAGTTCGCAGAACACCATCGCCTGCGGCACCTTGGACTGCAGACCTTCTTTTGCGATGTGCGAAGCCCCTGGCAGAAGGGCGGGGTCGAGAACACCATCGGTCGCCTGCGGCGCCTGCTGCCCCGCAAAACCAACCTCGACACCCTCTCACCCGCCCAACTGCGCGCCTACGCCACCCGACTCAACGACACACCTCGAAAATGCCTCGACTTCCAAACACCCGCCGAGGCATTCCTCAACCTCTCAACCGGTGCACTTCAAACGTGAATCCACATTCCCGCCTGCGCGGGAATGACGGGCGGGATGTCGATCGTCGTCGGGCCGGCTTCAGCGCCCCAGCGCGACGGAGCCGGCGTAGTCGATCGCGGTGACCAGCGCGCGGGGGGCGGCGGCGAGGCCGCGGGCGCCCAGTACGACGCCGGCGATCGCGGCGTTCAGCGCCATCCAGGGCAGCATCGCCGCACCGGCGACCAGCAGCACCGGCACGCCGACGGCGCGGCGCGCCAGCGTCGATGCGGGAGCGCGGGTGGCGACCGCGAGGTCGACGGGAGCGGCGGCGGTGATCGGGCCCATGTACATCGTTGCGAACCTTTATCGGCTGGTCGATTCGATCCTGCCGCGGATGCGGTTAACGATGCGTTACGCCAAGCCGGGGAGCCGACCGGCACATCGCAACGCTTGAAATTTAATTACAACCGCGCGACAGGGGTACTGACCCAAGCGCGGACGCGAATCCGTGCCAACGAGGTGGAGAGAGAGTGGCCGACCTGGACGGCGCCGAGATGCGCCCGCGCACCAACCTGCCGCAGCTGTCGCTGCACGTGCCGGAGCCGAAGTTCCGGCCGGGCGACCCGGTCGATTTCGCCGAGGTCGACGTGCCCGCCGCCGGTGCGGCGCGACGCCCCGACACCGCCGCTGCGCCCGGCGACTTCACCGACCTGGCCTATACGCTGGTGCGGGTGCTGGACGACGCGGGCAACGCCGTGGGCCCGTGGGACCCGCGGCTGTCGCCCGACACGCTGCGCCGGATGCTGCGCCACATGGCCCTGCTGCGCGCGTTCGACGAGCGGATGTTCCGCGCGCAGCGGCAGGGCAAGACCAGCTTCTACATGAAGGCGACGGGCGAGGAGGCGGTGTCGGTCGCCGCCGCGCACGCGCTGGATTACGAGGACATGTGCTTCCCCTCGTACCGGCAGCAGGGGCTGCTGATCGCGCGCGACTGGTCGCTGGTCGACATGATGAACCAGATCTATTCGAACAAGGGCGACCGGCTGCAGGGCAAGCAGCTGCCGATCATGTATTCGGCGCGCGAGGCGGGGTTCTTCTCGATCTCCGGCAACCTGACGACCCAGTATCCGCAGGCGGTGGGCTGGGCGATGGCATCGGCGGCGAAGGGCGACACCCGGATCGCGGCGGTGTGGTGCGGCGAGGGATCGACCGCGGAGGGCGATTTCCATTCCGCCTGCACCTTCGCCGCGGTGTACCGGGCGCCGGTGATCATGAACATCGTCAACAACCAGTGGGCGATCTCGAGCTTCTCGGGCTTTGCCGGCGCCGAATCGACGACCTTCGCGGCGCGCGGCGTGGGTTATGGCATCGCGTCGCTCCGCGTCGACGGCAACGACGCGCTGGCGGTCTATTCGGCGACGCAGTGGGCGGCGGAGCGGGCGCGGACCAATGCCGGGCCGACCCTGATCGAGCACTTCACCTATCGCGCCGAGGGGCATTCGACCTCCGACGATCCGGGCCAGTACCGATCGGCCGGGGAGCCGACCGCGTGGCCGCTGGGCGATCCGGTCGCCCGGCTGAAGCAGCACCTGATCGCGATCGGCGAGTGGGACGAGGAGCGGCACGCCGCGCAGGACCGCGAACTGGCCGACCAGGTAAAGGCCGCGCAGAAGGAGGCCGAGAAGAACGGCATCCTGGGCCACGGCCTGCACCAGCCGCTCGACACGCTGTTCGACGGGGTGTTCGAGGAGATGCCCTGGCACCTGCGCGAGCAGCAGGCGCAGATGATGGCCGAGGAAGAGGCGAGCGGCCGGCCATGGGACCGGAAGTGATGGTGGCTGCATCGCCCCCTTCCGTCATTCCCGCGCAGGCGGGAATCCAGACGCGCAGGGTTCGGCAGGGGTCGCCACGTCAGAGGCTATGGATTCCCGCCTGCGCGGGAATGACGGAGTGGGTTGGGTGAGCGACACGGTAGAAACGTCGGTGGAAGAAGCCACCGCCACCCGCATGAACATGATCCAGGCGATCAATTCCGCGCTGGACATCATGATGGAGCGCGACCCCGACGTGGTCGTGATGGGCGAGGATGTCGGCTATTTCGGCGGCGTGTTCCGCGCCACCGCGGGCCTGCAGGCGAAGCACGGCAAGACGCGCGTGTTCGACACGCCGATCACCGAATGCGGGATCATCGGCGTCGCGGTGGGGATGGGCGCGTACGGGCTGCGGCCGGTGCCGGAGATCCAGTTCGCCGACTACATCTATCCCGCGCTCGACCAGCTGGTCAGCGAGGCGGCACGGCTACGCTATCGATCGGCGGGGGAGTTCATCTCGCCGATGACGGTGCGCTCGCCGTTCGGCGGCGGCATCTTCGGCGGGCAGACCCATTCGCAGTCGCCCGAGGGCATCTTCACCCATGTGTCGGGCGTGAAGACGGTGATCCCGTCGACCCCCTACGACGCCAAGGGGCTGCTGATCGCGGCGATCGAGGACAACGACCCCACCATCTTCTTCGAGCCCAAGCGCATCTACAACGGCCCCTTCAACGGTTACTGGGACCGCCCGGCCGAGAACTGGTCGAAGCATCCCGGCGGCGCGGTGCCCGAGGGTTACTACAAAATCGAGCTGGGCAAGGCGAAGGTGGTGCGTGAAGGCGAGGCACTGACGATCCTCGCCTATGGCACGATGGTGCATGTCTGCACCGCCGTCGTCGCGGAGGCGGGGATCGACGCCGAGATCATCGACCTGCGCACGCTGGTGCCGCTGGACATCGAGACGATCGAGGCATCGGTGAAGAAGACCGGGCGCTGCATGATCGTGCACGAGGCGACGCGCACCAGCGGGTTCGGCGCGGAACTGTCGGCACTGGTGCAGGAGCGCTGCTTCTATCACCTGGAGGCGCCGATCGAGCGCGTTACCGGGTACGACACGCCGTACCCGCACAGCCTGGAATGGGCGTATTTCCCGGGACCGGTGCGGATCGGCCAGGCCCTCAAGAAGATCATGAAGGACGCGTAAGACATGGCTCGCTTCACCTTCCGCCTGCCCGACATCGGCGAGGGCATCGCCGAGGCAGAGATCGTCGCCTGGCACGTCGCCGTGGGCGATCGGGTCGAGGAAGACCAGAACATCGCCGACATGATGACCGACAAGGCGACCGTCGAGATGGAGTCGCCGGTGTCGGGCACCGTGGTCGAGCTGGCGGGCGAGGTCGGCGACCAGGTGGCGATCGGCGCCGCGCTGGTGGTGATCGAGACCGAGGATGCCGCCGGGGGCGAGGTGACCGCCGCGCCGGCGTCTGCCGAGCAGGCGGAAGTGGCGGAACAGTACGAGGCGGAGAATCCGGGCGTGGAGGAGGTGGTCGCGTCCGCTCCCCTCCCGCCTGCGGGAGGGGCTGGGGGAGGGCAGGCCGCGAGCGCCGCCCCCGTGGCAAGCCCCCCCCCAGCCCCCCCCGCAAGCGGAGGGGGAGAAGCAGCGCCGGTCGCCGACGGAAAGCCGGCCGCTACCGCCCTCGCCTCTCCCGCGGTCCGCGCGCGCGCGCGTGATCTGGGGATCGACCTGGCGCAGGTGAAGACGGATGGCGACCGGGTGCGCCACGCCGATCTGGACGCGTTCCTGCGCTATGGCGGTGCACAGGGCTATGCCGCGCCGGGGGCCAGCCGCGCGCGTGCCGACGAGCAGGTGCGCGTGATCGGCATGCGCCGCCGCATCGCCGAGAACATGGCCGCGGCGAAACGCCACATCCCGCACTTCACCTATGTCGACGAGGTCGACGTGACGCAGCTGGAGGCGATGCGCGCCGACCTGAACGACCATCGCGGCGGGCGGCCCAAGCTGACGCTGCTGCCGCTGATGATCGTCGCGATCTGTCGCACATTGCCGCAGTTCCCGATGCTGAACGCGCGCTACGACGACGAGGCCGGCGTGGTGACCCGCCACGGCCGGGTGCACATGGGCATGGCGGCGCAGACCGATGCCGGGCTGACCGTGCCGGTGATCCGCGACGCGCAGGACCTGAACGTCTGGCAGCTGGCGACCGAGATCGGCCGGCTGGCCGAGGCGGCGCGCGCCAGCAAGCTGAAGCCGGAGGAACTGGGCGGCGGCACGATCACCGTCACCTCGCTGGGGCCGCTGGGCGGGATCGCGACGACGCCGGTCATCAACCGGCCCGAGGTGGCGATCATCGGGCCGAACCGGATCGTCGAGCGCCCGGTTTTCGACGGCGACGACATCCGCCGTGCCAAGCTGATGAACGTGTCGATCAGCTGCGACCACCGCGTCGTCGACGGCTGGGACGCGGCCAGCTATGTCCAGGCGCTGAAGAAGATGCTGGAGACGCCGGTCCTGCTGTTCGCGGACTGAGGCCGCCCCGGCAGGGGGTCGTTGCTCGCGCACCCCGGCGAACGTCGGGGCCAAGCTGGAACGTCTGTGGCGATCGATCGCGACCGTCACCGAACTGGGCTTCGGCCTTCGCCGGGGTGGTCCCTGCGGCGAGACGCAGGGGTGCCAAGACTGCTCCGACGGGATCGGACAGCGTGGCAGCAGCCGCGTCGTGCCGCATCCTGAGCCCCGCCGCTTGCATCGCGGGCGACAATGATCGACCGGGTGCGGCATGACCGCTCCCGCGCCCGCCCGTACCGGCCTGATCCTCGCCGTATCGGCCTATGTGCTGTGGGGGATCCTGCCGGCGTATCTGAAGCTGTTGCACGACGTGCCGGCGGTGCAGGTGCTGGCGCACCGGGTGATCTGGTCGCTGCTGCTGCTGGCGCTCGTTGTGGTGATGCTGCGGCGGGTGGCGGCGATCCGGGCGGCGGCGCGGGGGCGGACGCTGCTGCTGCTGGCGGGCAGTGCGACGCTGATCGCGATCAACTGGCTGGTGTATATCTGGTCGGTCGGCCACGCGCATGTGCTGGAGGCGAGCCTAGGCTATTTCATCAACCCGCTGGTCAATGTCGCGCTGGGCGTCGCCATCCTGAAGGAGCGGGTCGACCGGGTGCAGCTGGTCGCCGTGGCGATCGCGGCGCTGGGCGTGGTGGTGATGGCGGCGGGCGGCGGCGGCGCGGTGTGGATCTCGCTGACGCTGGCGGTGAGTTTCGGCTGCTACGGCCTGATCCGCAAGGTGGTGGCGATCGACGCGCTGGGCGGGCTGACGGTGGAGACGCTGCTGCTGGCGGGGCCGGCGCTGGCGGTGATCGGCTGGGCGCAGGCGAGCGGCAGCGGGGCGTTCGGCCACGACACGCGGCTGGACCTGCTGCTGGTCGCGGCGGGCGCGGTGACGGCGGCGCCGCTGCTGCTGTTCGCGGCGGCGGCGCGGCGCATGCGCTATGCGACGCTCGGCCTGCTCCAGTATATCGCGCCGACGTTGCAGCTGGTGCAGGCGGTGTGGCTGTTCGGCGAGCCGCTGCGCGATTATCACATCGCCGCGTTCGCGCTGATCTGGGCCGGGTGCGCGCTGTACGCGGCGGCGAGCCTGCGCGAGGCACGGCGTTCGCGGATGGAGAGGGTGGCGCTTGGCACCGTCGCGGCGGGCGGTACAAGGGCGGATGACCGTTGAAACCCGCCGCGACGGCCATGTCGCGATCGTCAGCTTCGCCCGCCCGCCGCACAATTTCGCCGATCTGGCGCTGATCGAGGACATCGGCGTGGCGTTCGACGCCGCCGGCGCCGATCCGGCGGTGCGCGCGATCGTGCTGCGGTCGGAGGGGCGGGTGTTCTGCGCCGGCGCCGACCTGGTCAACGCCAACCCGGTGGCCGATGGCGTGCCGGCCGACGGTCGCAACCCGTTCTACGTCGCCGCCGCGCGGCTGTTCGCGGTGGCCAAGCCGGTGGTGGCGGCGGTGCAGGGCAGCGCGGTTGGCGCGGGGCTGGGCCTGTCGCTGGTCGCCGATTTCCGGATCGCGGCGCCCGAGGCGCGGTTCGCGGCCAATTTCGTCCAGATCGGCTTCCATCCCGGCTTCGGCATCTCGGCCGTACTGGAACGGGTGATCGGCCGGCAGCGCGCGCTGCTGATGACGCTGACCGGCCGGCGCATCCGCGGCGAGGAGGCGGCGGCGTGGGGGCTGGTCGACCGGCTGGTGCCGCTGGAGGAACTGGATGCGGCGGCGCTGGCGCTGGCGCACGAGATCGCCGCGGGCGCGCCGCTGGCGGTACAGGCGACGCGAGCGACGATGCGCGGCGACCTGGCCGCGCTGGTGGCGGCGCAGACCGACCACGAACTGGCGCAGCAGGCGTGGCTGCAACGGACAGAGGACTTCGCCGAGGGGGTGCGCGCGGTGGCGGAGCGGCGGCCGGGACGGTTCGTGGGGCGATAGGGGGGCGTTGCTTCCCGGCCCTTCAGGGGAGCCGGGGGTGGGCTCCCCGCGGGCGTGGCGCTGGTGGAGAGGCCCCACCCCAACCCCTCCCCTGAAGGGGAGGGGCTTCGTGATGTCGTTGGGCGGCGGCGAAGCCGCCGCTTCGTCGGACGGGGTCGGCTTCGCCGGCCCGCCGGCCGTGCCGGGCCATGCGCTTCGCGCATCGTCGCGGGCGTGGCCGCGCCTTGGCCCGTCAGCGCATCAGCACCAGCTCCTCCGCCATTGACGGATGCAGCGCCACGGTGGCGTCGAAATGCGCCTTGGTCAGCCCGGCCTTCACCGCGACCGCGCAGGCCTGGATGATCTCGGGCACGTCGGGGCCGATCATGTGGATGCCGAGCACCCGGTCGGTCTGGCCGTCGCACACCATCTTGTAGAGCGCGCGCTCGTTGCGGCCGGCGAGGACGTTCTTCATCGGGCGGAAGTCGGAGGAATAGACCTTGACCGAGCCGTAGCGGTTCTTCGCCTCCGCCTCGGTCAGGCCGACGCCGGCGATCGGCGGGTGGCTGAACACGGCGGCGGCGACGCAGTCGTAGTCGACGGTCGTCGGCTTGCCGCCATAGACGGTGTCGGCGAACGCCTGCCCCTCGCGGATCGCCACGGGCGTCAGCTGGATGCGGTTGGTGACGTCGCCGATCGCGTAGATCGACGGGCAGGTCGAGCGGTTGTCGCCGTCGACCCTGACCGCGCCCACCTCGTCCAGCTCCACCCCGGCAGCCTCCAGCCCCAGCCCGGCGGTGTTGGGGCGGCGGCCGGTGGCGAACAGCACGCAATCCACCACGACCGGTTCGTGGTTGGCGAGGTGGACGGTCAGGCAGCCGTCCTCACCCTTATCGATCCCCTCGAAGGCGGCATCGAAGCGGAACTCGATCCCCTTCATCGTCGAGATCTGGAGCAGCCGGTCCCTGATCTGCGCGTCATAGCCGCGCAGCAGTTCCTGACTGCGGTTGGCGAGGATCACGTGGCTGCCGAACTGGTGGAAGACGCCGGCGAATTCGTTGGCGATATAGCCGCCGCCCGCGATCAGGATGCGCCGCGGCAGATCGGGGAGGTGGAATACCTCGTTCGAGGTGATGCCGTGCTCGTGCCCCGGGCATTCGGGAATCGCGGGATGCGCGCCGACCGCGACCAGGATGCGCTCTGCCGTCTTCTCGGTCCCGTCGGCCAGCCGGACGCTGTTGGGACCGGTGACGACGGCGCGCTGCGCGATGATCTCGACCCGGTTGTTCTCCAGCGTCTGCGTGTAGGCGCCGTTGATCCGGTCGACCTCCGCCATGACGTTGTCGCGCAGGCGGGCCCAGGAAAAGCTGCACGGGCTGGGCACGTCCCACCCGAAATGCTTGGCATCGCGCAGGTCCTCGGCGAAATGCGCGCCGTAGACGAGCAGCTTCTTGGGCACGCAGCCGCGGATCACGCAGGTGCCGCCGACGCGGTATTCCTCCGCCACCGCCACCCGCGCGCCGTGCGCCGCCGCCACGCGGCTGGCGCGGGTGCCGCCGGAGCCGGCGCCCAGGACGAAGAGGTCGTAGTCGTATTGGGGCATCAAAGGGCTCCGGGCATGGTCAGCGCAGAGCGCAGGCCGAGATGGTCAACAAAGGGATCGAAGTCGCGGTCCGCATAGAGCAGCGCGATATCGTCGAGGATGCACCGCGTCGCGATCAGCGTGTCGATCGTCTTGCGGATGGTGATGCCCAAAGCGCGCAGGTGTTGATAGTTGCGCGCGGCCTGCAGCGCGATGCGGGGATCGACGATGGCCATCGGGTCGAAGCCGCTGAGCAGCGCCTGCTTCCGGTCGAAATCATGCCGGTCGCGAGTGCCCTGCAATACTTCGACCAGAACGAGATCGCCGACGAGGATGCGTTCGCCCCTGCCGATCAGGTCGCGTCCCGCCCTTGTCTGCACGGTGTGGCGGTCGGCGAACAGATCGATCCACACACTGGTATCGACCAGGACGGTCATCCGGAGGCCAGATACTTGCTGGTCCTCATGTCGTCGAGGTCGCCTTCCCACCCCGTTCCGCGCAGCCCGTCCCACGCCTGAAGCTGTCGCTTGATGCGCAGGCCGTCCCGCAGCGCCATGTCGACGGCCTCGCGCTTGGTCCTCGCTCCCGATGCAGCCATGAAATCGGCGATGAGCGCGTCATCGATGTCGATATTGGTCCGCATGTGTATGACTCCAGAGAGCCATACACATAGCGATCCCGCCCCGCTCAATCCAGTCCGGCGCGGCGGATCAGGTCGGTCGTCGAGGGATCGAAGCTCTGTCCGCCGGCGTCCGCCGCCTTCGCCATCTCCTTGCCCAGCTCGACGCCGAACTGGTCGAAGCTGTTGATCCCGAGCAGCACGCCGTTCACGAACACCCGGTGCTCGTAGAAGGCGATCAGCGCGCCCAGCGTGCGCGCGTCGAGCGTGTCGAGGAGCAGCGTCGACGAGGGCCGGTCGCCCGCATAGCTGCGCGCGGGATCGTCGGCGTGCTTGCCCTTCATCAGCGCCGCGCCCTGCGCGAAGGCGTTCAGCAGCAGCTGGCGGTGGTGATCCTCCGCCAGGGTATCGCCCGCCTCGATCACCGCGATGAATTCGACGGGCACGAGGTGCGTGCCCTGGTGGAGCAGCTGGAACACCGCATGCTGCGCGTCGGTGCCGACCCCGCCCCAGGTGATCGGCGCGGTGGGGCGGCCGACGGGCTGGCCGTCCGCGGTAACCGACTTGCCGTTCGATTCCATCTCGAGTTGCTGGAGATAGCTGGGCAGCAGGCGCAGCCGCTCGTCATAGGCGAAGGGCGCGCGCGTCTCGGCCCCCCGCACCTGCGTGTAGTAGAGATCGGCGAAGGCGGCGAGCGCCGGGGCGTTCTCGTGCAGCGCGGTGAGGCGGAAGTGGCGATCCATCTCGGCCGCGCCCTCCAGCAGCTCCTCGAACGCCGACCAGCCGAGGCCGATCGCCGCGGGGAAGCCGATCGACGACCAGAGCGAGTAGCGGCCACCGACACCCTCGCTGAACGGCAGCACGCGCGTCTCGTCGACGCCCCATTCGATCGCCTTGTCCGGGCTGGCGGTGAGCGCGATGACCCGGCCATAGGGATCCTCGACGCCGTTCTCCTGCATCCACGCCAGCGCCGAGCCGGCGTTCAGCATCGTCTCGGTCGTGGTGAAGGTCTTGGACGCGACGACCAGCAGCGTCGCCTGCGGATCGAAGCGCGCGAAGACATCCTCCAGCGCGACGCCGTCGACGTTCGACACGATCGCGACGTCGTAACGGCGGTCGTCGCGACCCAGCGCGTCGACCAGCAGGTGCGGGCCGAGGGCGGAGCCGCCGATGCCGATGTGCAGGACGTGGCGGATCTCGCCCAGCGCGCCCGCCTCTATCGCGTCGACCAGCGCGCGCGTGCGGGCATGGAACTGGCGTGCGCGCGCGACGCTGTCCGGATTGCCCTCGCCCCGCTCGGCGGTGTGCTCGACCGGGCGATCCTCGGTCACGTTGACATGCTCGCCGCCGAACATCGCCTCGCGCTTGCCGGCCAGGTCCTGCGCCTTCGCCAGCGCCTCGAACGCGGCGACGGCATCGGGGGTCAGGTGGGTCTTCGACCAGTCGAAATGGATGCCCGCCACATCGAGGCTGAGCCGCGACAGGCGATCGGGATCGCCGTCGAACAGCTCGGTCAGGCGGGGCGAGGGAAGCGCTTCGATCGCGGACCAGTCGGCCATCAGTTCGTCTCCGGTACAAACGCCCAGGCGGGCGGTTTCGGGTGGCACAACACCCCACCGCCCCTGCCGGTATCGGCATCCGCCCCGCGCGGTCAAATTTTGTCGTGCGGGCCACTGCCCGGCGAGGGTGCGCGGCCGGCCGATCTTGACTTTTTACAGCGCTACCGCTAACTGCGCCCCATCGAGGCGTCATGCAGCGTGATCGGGCCGTCAGGCCCGAAGCTCCGCCTCGGTCTTGCTCGTCAGGCTTCCCTATTCACGCGGGGCGTCATCTTCCCCCGCCGTCCGTGTGCCTGCGTGGCCGCGGCTTTCGGCCTGTTATTTCAGGAATTCCCATGACTTTCGTTTCGCTTGGCCTGTCCGAGCCGCTCGTCCGCGCGCTCGAGGCCAAAGGCTATACCACGCCCACGCCGATCCAGGCGCAGGCCATCCCCACCGTGCTGGAAGGCGGCGACCTGCTCGGCATCGCGCAGACCGGCACCGGCAAGACCGCGGCGTTCGTGCTGCCGTCGATCCAGCGCATGGTCGCCAGCCCCAAGCGCGTGCTGCCGACGCATTGCCGCATGCTCGTCCTTGCCCCGACGCGCGAGCTGGCCAGCCAGATCGCCGATTCGGCGCGCGAGTACGGCAAGTTCTCGAAGATGTCGGTGACCACCGTGTTCGGCGGCACCAGCATCAACAAGAACCGCCAGGACATGAGCCGGGGCGTCGACATCCTGGTCGCCACCCCGGGCCGGCTGATCGACCTGGTCGAGCAGGGCTTCGTCAACCTGTCGATGATCGAGATCCTGGTCCTCGACGAGGCGGACCAGATGCTGGACCTGGGCTTCATCCACGCGCTGAAGAAGATCGTGCGGATGGTGCCGAGGAAGCGCCAGACGCTGTTCTTCTCGGCCACCATGCCCGCGTCGATCCGCGAGCTGGCCAGCCAGTTCCTGCACGAGCCGGCGACCGTGTCGGTCAAGCCCGCCGCGACCACGGCGGAGCGGGTCGACCAGTACGTCACCTTCGTCAACCAGACCGAGAAGCAGGGGCTGCTGACGCTGATCCTGCAGGACGAGACGATCGACCGCGCGCTGGTGTTCACCCGCACCAAGCACGGCGCCGACCGCGTCGTGAAGCTGCTCGCGGGCAACGGCATCAAGTCGAACGCGATCCACGGCAACAAGAGCCAGGGCCAGCGCGAGCGGGCGCTGGGCGAGTTCAAGTCGGGCAGCGTCCGCATCCTGGTGGCGACCGACATCGCCGCGCGCGGGATCGACGTGTCGGGCGTCAGCCATGTCGTGAACTTCGAGCTGCCCAACGTGCCCGAGCAATATGTCCACCGCATCGGGCGGACGGCGCGCGCGGGGGCGAGCGGGATCGCGGTGTCGTTCTGCGCCGATGACGAGCGGCCGTACCTGAAGGATATCGAGCGCACGACGCGCCAGAAGATCCCGGTCCAGCCGCTGCCCGAGGATTTCGCCAACAAGTCCAACCAGATCAAGTCGCAGCGGGTGAAGGCGATCGGCAACGATCCCGCCCCGCGCGAGGATCGCCCGCGCGGCGCCCGTCCGCCGGCACGCCCGCGGGCCACGCATGCGCCGACGCCGACGGGTGCGGCCGGCGGCCGCAACTACGCCAATGCCAGCCGCGGCGGGCGTGGTGGCGGCCAGGGCGGTGGCGGCGGCCAGGGTCGCAGCGGCGGCGGCCGTGGCGGCGCCGGGCGTAGCGGCGGTGGCGGTGGCGGCGGCCGCGGCACGGGCCCGTCGGCAGCGCGTTAAAGGGATACCGGGCTCTCCTTCGCGGGTTACCCCCGGCGAAGGAGAGCAGCCATGGACGTTTCCGTCACCCCCATCGCCGAGCGCATCGCCCGCGTCCTCGCGGCCGAGCGGATCAGCGCCAATGGCGAGGGCGAGCAGGAATCGGCCTCCGCGGCGGTCGACGGCGCATGGAAGGATCATCTGCCCGAGGCGCTGGCGGTCCTCCGGACGCTGCGCGAACCCGATCAGGCGATGGCCGCGGCAGGTGACGTCGCCGTCTGGGAGCGGATGGTCCGGGCCGCGATCGAGGCATCGCTGCCGCCAAAGGTGGTGATGTAGGCGCCAATTCCCGGCCGATCGCGCCGAACATAGGCGGCATCGCCCGGCACGAGATCACCGGCGCAGGTGTATTACTCATATGGCACAGTTCTGGCAGGGCATGGCGCGCGACCGATCGGGTCGCTGCCTGCTCATCGGAGAATCGTCCCATGCCGCTATCGCTCCTTCTCGCCGCCGCCGCACCCGCCATCGTCGTTCCGGCGGCGCCGGACAGGCCGCCGGCATATCGCGTGAGCTATCATCCCCGCCACGGCATCTACTGCTTGCGCAACAATCCCGATGCCACCCGGTCAGACGAGCCGACGATCAGCGGGCGCGAGTGCCGGCGGGAGAAGCAGTGGGCGCGGGCAGGCCTGACGTTCAGCCGGCGCGATGCCGCGGTGCCGGTGGTGTTGCGGCCATGATCCAGCGACGATAGTCCGCCTGGCTCGATGCACGCTTGTCAGCGGGCGAATGTGCGCGTGGTCCGGCGAACGCCGGGACAGGAAGCCCGGCAGGGCCACCGCCGGTGCGACTTGTCGCCCCGGACGCTGGCGTCCGCAGGAGCGCGGGATCGGATTCCCGGCCGGCTCGCCCTGAAACCACGGCGCCATGCCGCACGGAGTAATGCCTTGGAAGTCATCTCGATCGTCCTGTTCCTGTTACTGGCGGTGGTGGTCAGCGGCGCGGTGTCGCGCGTGCTGCCGCTGCCGGTGCCGACGCCGCTGGTGCAGATCGCGCTGGGCGGGCTGATCGGGCTGTCGACGTCGTACCGGGTCGAGCTGGACCCCGAGCTGTTCCTGCTGCTGTTCCTGCCGCCGCTGCTGTTCCTGGACGGGTGGCGGATCCCCAAGGATGAGCTGCTGAAGGACCTGCCCGTCGTGCTGGAACTGGCGCTGGGGCTGGTGCTGCTGACGGTGCTGGGGATGGGGTTCCTGATCCACTGGATGATCCCGGCGATGCCGGTGGCGGTGGCGTTCGCGCTGGCGGCGGTGGTGTCGCCGACCGATCCGATCGCGGTGTCGGCGATCGCGGCGAGGGTGCCGATCCCGCGGCGGATGATGCACATCCTGGAGGGCGAGTCGCTGCTGAACGACGCGTCGGGGCTGGTCTGCCTGCGCTTCGCGGTGGCGGCGGCGCTGACCGGCAGCTTCTCCGCCCCGGTCGCGGCGGCGAATTTCGTCTGGGTCGCCGGTGCCGGGATCGCGATCGGCGTGCTGGTGACGATCGCCGCGACCCGCGCCAAGGCATGGGTGTCGCGCCATTACGGCGAGGAGACCGGGTCGCAGATCCTGGTCAGCCTGTTGATTCCGTTCGGATCGTACCTGCTGGCCGAGCACCTGCATGCATCGGGTATCCTGGCGGCGGTGGCGGCGGGCGTCACCATGACCTTCGCCGAGATATCGCGACAGGCGATGGCGGCGACGCGGATGCGGCGCAATTCGGTGTGGGACACGATCCAGTTCGCGCTGAACGGCATCATCTTCGTGCTGCTGGGCGAGCAGATGCCGGCGGTGCTGGCCGGCGCGGCGCGGACGGTGCGGATCACCGGGCACGGCAACCCGCTGTGGCTGGGCATCTATGTCGTCGCGATCGTGGTGGGGCTGGTCGCGTTGCGGTTCGGCTGGGTGTGGATCTCGCTGCGCCTGACGCTGCTGCGCCAGCGTACCGGAGATGCGGAGCGGCTGCCGCGGAGCGCCGAGTGGCGGCTGATCGCGGCGATGTCGGTCGCCGGGGTGCGCGGCGCGATCACGCTGGCGGGCGTGCTGACCCTGCCGCTGGTGCTGGACGACGGGACGCCGTTTCCGGCGCGCGACCTGGCGATCTTTCTGGCGGCGGGGGTGATCGTCGCGTCGCTGATCCTTGCCAGCCTGATGCTGCCGATGCTGCTGAAGGGGCTGACGCTGCCCGCCGAACCGTCACGCCAGGCGGAGGAGGATGCCGCGCGGGTTATCGGGTACGAGGCGGCGATCCGCGAGATCGAGCATGCCCAGCACGAACTGGCCGAGACGCTGGGCAACGCCGATTTCTATGCCGCCGCTGGCAGCCGGATCATGGACCTGTACCGCGACCGGATCGAGAGCCGCAGCCAGGGCGCGCGCGTGTCGGCCGAGGCGCGGTTGCAGGACCGGGTGGAGCGCGACCTGCGGCTGCGCGGGCTGAAGGCGGAGCGGCGCGCCATCCTGGCGATCGCGCGCGAGCGGCGGATCGGCGGCGCGACCGTGCAGAAGCTGACGCGCGAACTGGACCTGCAGGAGGTGCGGACGCGGGGGTGAGCCGGTCGGTCGGCCGGGGGTCAGGCCCCTCCCCTTCAAAGGGAGGGGTTGGGGGCGGACGCCTCTTCCAACCACGGCGCCCGCGGATACGCCCCACCCCCGGCCCCGCCCCTGAAGGGGTGGGGTGAATGGCTTGTTCCGTGCTTGAACCTTTGTGGGCGCGCGATAGCATCGGGGCATTGGCGTGCCGTTGCGGTGCGCGGACATCTCGAAAGCGCGCGACATCATGCTGACCACAAGACGCGAACTCCTGACCGGTGCCGGCGCGATCGGCATCGCCGCCGCCCTGCCCGCCCCCGCCATGGCCGCCGGCGGCGAGGCGGGGGTGAAGGCCGAGCTGGACGCAATCGCCGACCGGCTGCTGGCCGACCATCCCGAGAATGCGTTGCAGCTGGGGATCGACAAGGGTGCGCGCGCCGCGTTGCAGGGGCGCTTCACCGATCGTAGCGCAGCGGCGGAGACGGCGCGGGCGCAACGGGCCCGCACCCGACTGGCGGCGCTGAAGGCGACCGACCGCAAGGGGCTGACCCCGGCGACCGCGCTGGACCTGGACGTGGCGCAGGCGGCGCACGAGCTGGCGGTGGCGGGATGGGACGCGATGCCGGTCGGCGACGTGTCGGTATTCAACACCGGGTTCCGCAACACCCCCTATCTGGTGTCGCAGCTGGGCGGTGCCTATTCCGACCTGCCCGACCTGCTGGAGAACCGGCATGCGGTGGCCGATGCGGGCGATGCCGATGCGTACCTGTCGCGGATCGAGGCGTTCGCGACCGGGCTGGACCAGGAGACGGCGCGGATCGCCGCCGACGGGGCGAAGGGCGCGGTGCTGCCGGGGTTCCTGATCGACATCACCCGCGGCCAGATCGACGGCATCCGCACCGCGCCGGTCGACGAATGGGGGATGATCGCCAGCTTTCGGCAGAAATCCGCAGGCGCGGGGCTGCCGGCGAGCTATGCGACACGGGCGGCGGCGCTGGCGGGCGAGAAGGTGGTGCCCGCGCTGGGCCGGCAGGCGGCGGCGTTCGCCGCGCTGCGCCCCAAGGCCAGCGACGTGCCCGGCATCTGGGCGCGGCCGGGCGGCGAGGGCTGGTATCGCTGGCTGACGCAGGTGGCGACGACCACCACCCGCTCCCCCGACGAACTGCACGCGATCGGCGTCGAGCAGAACCGCGCGCTCTCCGCGCAGATCGACACGCTGCTGCGCGGACAGGGCCTGACGCAGGGGACGGTCGGCGCGCGGCTGGCGGCGCTGGGGAAGCGACCCGACCTGCTGTTCGCCAACGACGATGCCGGGCGGGCCAAGCTGCTCGCCTATGTCGAGGGAAGGATCGCGGACATCCGCACCCGCCTGCCCCGCGCGTTCAACACTCTGGTGGCGGGCAAGCTGATCGTGAAGCGGGTGCCGCCGGCGATCCAGAACGGCGCGCCCAACGGCTATGCCGGCCCGGGATCGATGGATGGGTCGCAGCCCGGCATCTATTACATCAACCTGAAGGATACCGGCATCTGGCCGCGTTACTCGCTGCCGACGCTGACCTATCATGAAGGGATACCGGGCCATGTCTGGCAGGGCGAGTATAGTTTCCGCCTGCCGCTGATCCGGTCGCTGCTGTCGTTCAACGCCTATTCGGAAGGATGGGCGCTCTATGCCGAGCAGCTTGGGCAGGAGCTGGGCGTGTACGAGGGCGATCCGCTGGGGCAGATCGGTTTCCTGCAATCGATGAACTTCCGCGCGTGCCGGCTGGTGGTGGATACCGGCATCCATGCGCGCCGCTGGACCTTCGACCAGGCGCTGCGCTGGTTCCAGGAGGGGACGGGGATGACCGCGGCGCAGCTGACGTCCGAGCTGCAACGCTATTGCGCGATGCCGGGGCAGGCGTGCGGGTACAAGATGGGGCACAACGAGATCAACCGGCTGCGCACCAAGGCGCAAGGGGCGCTGGGCGGGCGTTACGACCTGAAGGCGTTCGACGATGTGGTGGTGAAGACCGGAAACGTGCCGCTGACCCTGCTGGAGAGCGTGGTCGACCGGTACATCGCATCGGCGGGCTGAGGAGGGTCGGGCTGGTCCACGGTGCGGGGCGAGCCCGATTACGAGGCATCCGCAGGTTGCCCCGGTTCCGAGCAGGGTTCCGCTTCTCCGGCAGCCGGTACGGCGAAGGGAATAGCGGGATCCCGGATCGAGTCCTGGATGATGGAAGAGGGAAGCGACGAGCATCGGCGGTAATTCGTCGATGGCAAGGCGCGTTGCCGGGCCGTTTGCTCAGCCGCGTCGCAGGACGACGCGCTCCAGCCCCAGCCATGCCGCCAGCCGGTCGATCGCCGCCGTGGCGCGGTCGGCCGCGTCGGTGCCCGCCGTCGGTTCGAGGTGGAGCCGGGCGAGGAGGGTGCCGCCGGCGCGATCGGCCTTGGCATCGACCCGGCCGACCAATTGCCCGTCGAGCAGATAGGGCAGCACGTAATAGCCATAGGTGCGCCGGGCGGCGGGCGTGTAGATCTCTATCCGGTAGCGGAAGCCGAACAGCCGCTCGGTCCGGTCGCGTTCCCAGACCAAGGGGTCGAACGGGGCGAGCAGCGCGTCGCCCCAATCGCGCCGGGCCAGCACCGCGTCGCGGTGGAGCCAGGCGGGATGGCGCCATCCCTCGACGGCCGCGGGCAGCAGCGTGCCGTCGTCGACCAGATCGGCGATCGCGGCGGTCGCCTCGGCCGGCCGCAGGCGGAAATAGTCGCGCAGCTCGACCGTGGTGGCGATGCCGAGGGCACGCGCGGCGCGATCGACCAGCGCGCGCTGCGCCTCCGCCGGCGACGGGGTCGGCAGCGCGAGGATGGCGGCGGGGATGACCCGTTCGGTCAGGTCGTAGACGCGTTCGAACGTACGGCGCCGGGTGGCGGTGGTGATGTGGCCGGCGTAGAACAGCCACTCCAGCGCGCGCTTGGTCGGGCCCCATTCCCACCAGCCGGCCTGCCCCTTGCCGTCGGGGAAGTCGGAGGCGGCGAGCGGCCCCTCCGCCGCGATCCGCGCGAGCACCGCCTCCGCCTCGGCCCGGCGGGTGGTGGCGAAGGCGCGCAGGCCCGCATAGCCCGCCTCTCCCCGGTCGCCCCGCGCCATCCGCCAGCGGAACAGCGGGTGGAGGTCGAGCGGGAGGAGCGATGCCTCGTGCGCCCAATATTCGAACAGCCGCCGCTGCCGGCGCGGGCCCCAGGCGATCGCATCGAGCAGCGCGGTGTCGTAGCCGCCCAGGCGCGAGAAGGCGGGCAGGTAGTGGGCGCGCGTGACGACGTTGACGCTGTCGATCTGGTGCAGCCCCAGCCGGCGGACCAGCCGCAGCAGCTGTCCGGTGCCGACCGTATCGGCGGGGGCGGGGGCGGTGCCGAAGCCCTGCGCGGCGACGGCGATGCGCTGCGCCTGACGGGCCGAGACGGATATCGCCATCGCTCAGCCGGGCAGTGCGGTGTCGTCGACCAGCAGGTGCACCGTGTCCGCCGCCGGGCGCGCCACCGCACGGACGCCGAGCGCGGCCAGCGCGGGTTCGTCGACGCCCGCCGCGTCGCCCAGCACGACGCGCAGTCGCCCGTGATGACGGCTGGCGGTGCGGATGTTGCCGGCGCCGCCCAGCGCCCGCACGAAGTCGGGCGGCAGGGTGAAGGAGGCGGACGACGCCGCGACCGATGGCGCAGGTGGCGCCGCGTCGGCAGCGGCGCGCATCTCCATCGCCAGTCCATCGGCGATACCGCCGACCACCACCTGCACTGCGGTGGCCGACGGGCGCAGCACGCCGCGGGCGCCGAGCGCGCGCAGCCGCGCCTCGTCGATGCGCGTGCCGTCGACCACCGCCAGCCGCAGGCGGGTGGTGCAGGCATCGATCGTCGTCAGGTTCGAAGCACCGCCCAGCGCCGCGAGATAGGCCGCCGCCCGGTCCCCGACCGCGACGGGGGGCGACGGGGCCGCCCCCGCCTCTGCCGGCTCGCGCCCCGGCGTCGGCAGGTCGAAGCGCAGGATCGCCCAGCGGAACAGCGTGTAATAGAGGAGCGCGTAGCCCGCGCCGATCGGGAGCAGCAGCAGCGGCCGGGTCGCCTTGCCGAAGTTCAGCACGTAATCGAACAACCCGGCCGAAAAGGTGTAGCCCAGCCGCACGCCCGCCGCGTGCATGATCGCCTCCGCCAGCCCGGTCAGGAGCGCGTGGATCGCGTAGAGCGCGGGCGCGAGGAACATGAAGCTGAACTCGATCGGCTCGGTCACGCCGGTCAGGAACGAGGTCAGCGCCAGGCTGAACAACATGCCGCCGATCGCCTTGCGCCGGTCGGGCAGCGCGGTGTGGTACATGGCGAGGCAGGCGGCGGGCAGGCCGAACATCATGACCGGGAAGAACCCCGACATGAAGCCGCCGGCGGTCGGATCGCCGGCGAAGAAGCGGCTGAGATCGCCGGTCTTGCCGGCATAGTCGCCGACGACGAAATAGGCGACGTTGTTCAGGATGTGGTGGAGGCCGGTGACCAGCAGCAGCCGGTTGAGCACGCCGAACGCGAAATAGCCGAAGCCACCGGCCGCGACGACCGCGTTGCCGAGCGCATCGACCGCGCCGTTGACGGTCGGATAGGTCAGCCCGAGGAGGAGCGCGATGCCAAGCCCGGCGAACCCGGCGATGATCGGCACGAAGCGCCGCCCGCCGAAAAAGGCGAGATAGTCCGGCAATCTGAAGGTCGCGAACCGGTTGTAGAACAGGCCGCCGACCAGCCCCGCGGCGATGCCGATCGGCACCTGCAACCGGGCGATCGCCGCCGTCTTCCACGCCGCCGACAGGGTGGCGGCGGCGGTGGCGGGGACGCCGGCGACGATGTCGGGCGGGACCGTCAGGAACACCTGCGCGCCGTTGTCGGCGACGAGGTAGCAGGTGAGCCCGGCCATCGCCGCCGCGCCGTTGCCGTCGCGCGCGAAGCCGGTGGCGACGCCAACCGCGAACAGCAGCCCGAGATGCGCGAAGATCGCGTCGCCCGCCGCGCTGAGGAACGCGATGTCGAGCAGGTCGGGCTGGCCCAGCCGCAGCATCAGCCCGGCGACCGGCAGCACCGCGATCGGCAGCATCAGCGATCGGCCGAGCGGCTGGAGGAACGCCATCGGCGACTTCATGCGGCATCCCCCGATGCGGTTTCCGCCGCGAAGCGACGGGCGTGGTCACGGACGCGATCGGCCGAGCACAGCTGCATCGCCGCCTGCGCATGGTCGCGCGCCGCCGCCAGCGACAGCCCGGCGACCAGCGCGCGCGTTGCCGCCACCCGGCCCGCGGGCACCGACAGCGAGGTGACGCCCAACCCGACCAGGATCGGCACCGCAAGCGGATCGGCGGCAAGCCCGCCGCATACGCCCACCGGCACGCCGTGGCGCACGGCACCCTGGCACGTCGCCGCGATCAGCCGCAACACGGCGGGGTGCAGCCCGTCGATGGTCGCGGCGACGGCCGGATTGCCGCGATCCATCGCCAGCGCATACTGGGTCAGGTCGTTGCTGCCGATCGACAGGAAGTCGCAGTGCGCGGCGATCAGGTCGGCGGCGATGGCGGCGGCGGGCGTCTCCACCATCGCGCCCAGCGCCATGGCGCGTTCGCCGCGCAACGCGTCGAGCCGGGTGCGGACCGCCACCATCTCGTCGACGCCGGCGACCATCGGCACCATGATGCGGCACGGACCGGCGTCGGCCGCGTCGAGGATCGCGGCGAGCTGGTCGGCGAGCAGCGCCGGGCGGGCGAGCAGGACGCGCACGCCCCGCAGGCCGAGCGCCGGATTCTCCTCTGGCGGGATGGCCAGATAGGGCGCGGGCTTGTCGCCGCCGATGTCGAGCAGCCTGACGGTCAGCGGACGCCCGGCCAGCGCCGCGGCAATGGCGCGGTACTCGTCCGCCTGTCCGGCGCGCGAGGGAGGATCGGCGCGGTCGAGGAACAGCAGCTCGGTGCGCAGCAGCCCGCACCCTTCCGCGCCGGCGGCGACGGCGGCGACGGCCTCTTCCACGGTCCCCAGATTGACATGGACGGCAATGGGGTGGCCGTCGCGCGTGGCGGCGGGCCGGCCGGCGGTGGCGCGGGCTGCCGCCTCGGCCGTGCGCGCCTGTTCCAGCCGCCGCTGCGCCGCGGCCAGCCGCGCGGTATCGGGCGCCGGATCGAGCAGCGCGCCGTCGCCGTCGAGCACGACGGTGCGGCCTTCGGGCACCGCCGCCAGCGCGGCCCCGATCGCGACGACCATCGGGATGCCCGAACCCGCCGCCATGATCGCGACGTGCGCGGTAGGGCCGCCGCCGACCAGCGCGATGCCGGCGAGCACCGCCGGATCGATCGCCGCCAGCTGCGAGGGCAGCAGGTCGTCGGCGAGCAGGATCGTGCCCGGTGCGAGGTCGATCGCGTCGGCGCTGGTGCCCATCACCGCGTGCGCCAGTCGCTGGCCGATGTCGATCAGGTCGGCACCGCGCTCGGCGATGCGCGGATCGGTGGACCGGGCGAGCGCCGCCGCCTGCGCGCCGGTGACGGCCAGTGCCGCCGCCGCCGCCGGATGTCCCGTCGCCACCGCTGCGACGAGCGCGGCGAGCAGGGCCGGATCGTCCAGCATCGCGCGGTGCGCCGCCATCACGCCGGTGCCGTGGTCCAGATCGCGGCGCAGCGTCGCCAGGCCGTGGTCGAGCGCCGCCTGCTCGACTGCCGGTCCCCGGGTCAGCTCCGGCACGACGGGTGCGGTCGGGCGCAGCCAGCGGACGGTGCCGATCGCCAGCCCTGCCGCCGCCGCGATGCCGCCCAGCAGCCCCGGCGCCACCGCGGCTCGGCCCACCGTCGGTGGCGGCGGGGCCGGTGCGCCGTCTGGATCGACGGTCGCGGTCAGGATCGCGGCGATGGCGGCGGCGGCGGCCTCCGCCTCGCTGCCCTGCGCGTGGATCGTGACGGTGGCGCCGTGGACCGCGCCCAGGCCGAGCAGGCCGGTGATGCTGAGCGCCGAACAATCGTGCGGACCACAGCCGAGCGTCACCACCGCATCGCGCCCGCGCACCGCGGCGGCGATGCGCGCGGCCGGGCGGGCATGGAGGCCGTGCGGCAACGCGACGACGAGCGATCGCGCGACCGTACCGGTGCCGATGCCGGCGGGCGCGACAGTGCCGGCGGCGGGAACGAGACGGAGCAGCGGCGCCCCGAGCGCGATCGGCCCTGCCCCCACCAGCGGCTCGACCGCGAAACCGTCGGCGACCGACAGGATCGGGGTGACGGCGGCACGGGCGCGGCGGACGATCAGGTCGAGATCGAAGCGGATCAGCGGCTGCCCGGCGACGACCGTATCGCCCGCGGCGACCAGCGGCGTGAACCCCTCGCCCGCCATGGCGACGCTGTCGATGCCGATATGCATCAGCAGCTCCGCCCCGCCGGCGTGACGCAGGGTGACGGCATGGCGGGCGGCGTGGAGGCCAATGACGACGGCATCGCACGGGGCATGAAGCGTATCGCCGGTGGGATCGATCGCGATCCCGCCGCCCATCATGCCTTCCGCAAAGACCGGATCGGGCACGGCGCCCAGCGGCATCGCCCAGCCCGCCAGCGGCGCGGCGAGGACCAGCGCGCCGCCCCCGCTCACGCGATCCGCTCCCCGCCGATCCACGTGGCGACCGGGCGGAAGGCGGCGTCGAGCTGGACCCAGTCGGCGCGCAGCCCGGGCGAGAGCGAACCGCGTTCGTGCGCCAGCCCCAGGAAGGCGGCCGGGTTGGCGGCCGCCATCCGCGCCGCGACGGCGGGGGCGACGCGCAGGTCGGCGACGGTGTTCGCCACCGCCGTCGCCATGTCGAGGTCCGAGCCGGCCAGCGTCCCGTCGGCGAAGCGGCAGATGCCGTCGGCGACGGCGATCGGCCGCCCCTGCAGCACGAAATCCTTGTCGACGGCGCCGACCGACGACATGGCGTCGGTGACCAGCATCATCCGCTCCGTCCCCCGCGACGCCAGGGCGATGCGCAGCACCGACGGTTCGACGTGCACCCGGTCGACGATCAGCCCGCACCAGGGCCGTGGATCGTCGAGCGCGGCGCCGACGAGGCCGGGATCGCGCTGGCGCATCGGCGGCATCGCGTTGAACAGATGGGTGATGCCCGACAGGCCGGCATCGAACGCCGCCAATGCCACGGGGTAGCTCGCCTCGCTGTGCCCGGCGCTGACGATGACGCCGGCGGCGACCAGCGCGGCGATGGCGGCGGGATCGGTTCGCTCGGGCGCCAGCGTCACCATCACCCTGCCGCGGCGCGGCCGGGTCAGCAGCGCCAGCAGCTCCGGATCGAGCGACTGGAAGCGCGCGGCATCGTGGATGCCCTTGCGCGCGGGATTGAGCACCGGCCCCTCGATATGCGCACCGACCACGCCGGGCACGCCCGCGGCGATGGCATCGTCGACGGCGTCGAGCGCGGCGGCGATCCGGTCCGGCCCCTCGCTGATCAGGGTCGGCAGGAAGGCGGTGGTGCCATAGGCGGCATGCGCGGCGCCGATCGCGGCGATCGCATCGACGGTGATCGCGTTGTTGAACAGCACGCCGCCGCCGCCGTTTACCTGCGTGTCGACGAACCCCGGCATCAGCCAGCCGCCCGCCAGATCGATCGCGCCGGCACCACCGGCCGCGGCTTCCAGCGCGGCGATCCGGTCACCCGCCAGCGTGATGGCGACGCCGCCCAGCACCGCATCGGCGGCGACGACATGGCCGCCGGTGAACCGCAGGACCGTCATCGCGTGCTCGTCACCTTGGAGAGGAAGGGCGGCGCGTCGGGATCGAGGCCGCGGGCGCGGGCCAGCCGCTCGACCAGGCCATAGAAGCTGGCGAGCATCAGGATCGGCTCGATCGCGGGATGCGCCGCCTCCGCCGGCAGCGGCCCGGCCGTGCCGGCATGCGCCAGCAGCACGGCGGCGCCGCGCCCGGCGAACGCATCCGCCACCGCGACGACGTCGGCCCCGGCTGCGTCCGAGGTCGCGAGCGCGAGGACGGGAAAACCGTCGCGAACGATCGCCATCGGCCCGTGGCGCACCTCCGCCGCACTGAACGGTTCGGCCTGGATCGCGCAGGTCTCCTTCAGCTTCAACGCGCATTCCTGAGCGATGCCGAAGCCGTAGCCGCGCCCGATGACGAACATCTGCGACACATCGGCGAGCGGCGCCAGCCCCGCCCCCCAGTCCGCCGCCACCGCCCGCTCCAGCGCGTCGGGCAGCGCCGCCACGGCGCGGATCAGCGCATCGTCCCGCGACCAGGCGGCGACCAGCGCGGCCAGCCCGGCCATCGCGGCGATGCACGACTTCGTCGCCGCCACGGAGCGCTCCGGCCCCGCGGCGAGCGCCAGCAGCGTGTCGGCGCGAGCGGCGAGCGGCGATTCCTCGTCATTGACCAGCGCCATCACCTCCGCCCCGGCCTCCGCATGGGCGGCGACGGTGGCGAGGAGGTCGGGGCTGCGGCCCGATTGCGAGATGGCGATGGCGAGCGCCCGGCGGGTCGCCACCGGTGCGGCGAACAGCGAGGCGACCGACGGCGCCGCCGACGCCACCGGCACGCCGACCAGCGTCTCGATCAGATACTTGCCGTAGGTGGCGGCGTGATCGGACGAGCCGCGCGCACAGGTGACCACCACCGGCGGCGGCGCGGCGCGCAGCCGCTCGCCCGCGCGCGCCACCACGTCGGCGTTGCGCGCCAGCATCGCCGCGACGCGCGCCGGCGCCTCCAGCGTCTCGGCACGCATCAGCGTCATGCCATCGTTTCCAGGCACCGTGGCCCCCGGCATCTCGCCAGCCATCATCTCGCCCCGCCACCTTTCGAACGTGCCGCATCGCGCACGCCACCCGGGGCCGCACGCAACATACCAATATAAGCCCTTTCTGGTGCACGATCGCCGGCGTGTCCAGCCCGGTCGGCCGGTTTGCCCGCAGGCGCGATGCTCGTGGGAGGTATGCGGGCATGATCGCGGTGATCGTCGGCAGGTGGCTGAAGTCACATGAGGTTCTAGCAGTAATGTACTGCCCAATTTGCATTGGACGTCCGAAAATCTTCAAGATCACGGTTTGAGATCATAATCGTGCGATCTTGCTTCTTCTATTCTGGTCTATATTGGTCATGTCGGCGCCAATCGTAACCGCAAGCCGTTGCTACGAAGGTGAATACGATCGCCGTTGCCGATGGTTGAGGGATTGTACCGACCGCTGCAGGCGCGGGTCAGCGATGGTCGGCGATCTCCCCGATCCTGTCCGGTCGGCCGGCCGCCGTCGCAGGATCATACCCGTGCGTGTCGCCGGATCGATTCATCGGCACCCTGTTCGATCAGCATCCGAAACCCGCCGACGTCGATCCACAGAAGCGCGCTGCGTCTTCCCGGCGAACGCGACGTTTCGGATGCGGGGACTTCATCGAAAGCGCCGCACCCGCGCGGTCGGCGTCGCTTGCACCGGCGGCTAAGTTGTCCTACAAAATCGGCATGATCGGGAGAGTGACAGCGTGCCCGCAGGGGTCGGCGGCGGGGCAAGTACGCGCGTGAGCGGCGGCGATTATATCGGTGTCGACTGGGGCACGACCAACCGGCGGGCGTATCTGATACAGGCCGATGGCACGATGCGCGACACCGTGCGCGACGATCGCGGCGTCCTGTCGGTGGCGCGCGACGGCTATCCGGCCGAACTGGCGGCGCTGCGGGCGCGATACGGCGACCTGCCGGTGATCGCGGCCGGCATGGTGGGCTCGACCCGCGGCTGGCGGGAGGCGCCCTATGTCGCTGCGCCCGCCGATGCGGCGACCCTGGCCGGCGCGGCGCTGACCATCGCGGACGAGCGCTGCACCATCGTCCCGGGCGTGTCGCTGACCACGGGCACGCGCGCCGACGTGATGCGCGGCGAGGAGGTACAGGTGTTCGGCGCGGTCGCCGCCGGGCTGGCGCCGGCCGATGCGCTGTTCTGCCAGCCGGGCACGCACAACAAGTGGATCCGGACCGAGGGCGGGCGGATCACGACCTTCGCCACCGCGATGACCGGCGAGCTGTTCGCCCTGCTGCGCGGCCACGGCATCCTGGCGGGGATGCTGGACGGCCCGGTGACGGACGGCGAGGCGTTCCGCGACGGACTGGCCCGCGGTGCCGGTGCCACCGATCTGACCGTCGCCCTGTTCGAGGTGCGCGCCGGCGTCCTGCTCGGCCGCCGCGCGCCGGAGCAGGCGGCGGCGTTTGCCAGCGGCATCCTGATCGGCGCCGATGTCGGCGCGCAGCTGACCGCCGGATCGGGAGCGGACGGCACCGTCCATCTGCTGGCCGATGGCGGGCTGGCCGACCTCTACACCGCGGCGATCACCGCACAGGGCGGCCGTTCCGTCCGCGTCGACAGCCATGCCGCCTTCCTGGCGGGCATCCATCACATCCGGGAGCTGATCGTTGACTGATACCCCATCCGGCGGCCTGACGGCCCGGTTCGCCGCCGCTTTCGACGCGTGCCCGCTGGTCGCGATCCTGCGCGGGATCACGCCGGCGGAGGCGGAGCCGGTCGCCGCCGCGCTGGTCGAGGCGGGCTTCACCCTGATCGAGGTGCCGCTGAACTCGCCCGACCCCTATGACAGCATCGCGCGGATGGCCGCGCGGTTCGGCGACCGGGCGATGATCGGGGCGGGCACCGTGCTGACCACCGACCAGATCGACCGGGTCAAGGCGGCGGGCGGCACGCTGATCGTGTCACCCAACACCGACACGACGGTGATCGCCGCCAGCGTCGCGGCGGGGATGATCTCGCTGCCCGGCTATTTCACGCCCAGCGAGGGGTTCGCCGCGCTGAAGGCAGGAGCGCACGCGCTGAAGCTGTTCCCGGCGGACGGTACCACGCCGGCGATGCTGAAGGCGCAGCGTGCCGTATTGCCGCGCTACGTGAAGGTGCTGGCGGTCGGCGGCGTGTCGCCGGAGACGATCCCGACATGGCGCGCGGCCGGCGCGGACGGGTACGGGCTGGGGTCGAACCTCTACAAACCCGGCAAGCCCGCGGCGGATGTCGGCCGCGGCGCCGCCGCCTTCGTCGCGGCGGTGCGCTCGTGAGCGCGCCGATCCGCCTGGCGGTGATCGGCATGGGCAAGATCGCCAAGGACCAGCACCTGCCCGCGATCGCCGCCAATGCCGATTTCGACCTGGTCGCGACGGTCAGCCGCCATGGCGGACCGGTCGGCGACCTGCCCTTCTTTCCCACGATCGACGCGCTGATTGCCGACGGGCCGGTGATCGATGCGGTGGCATTGTGCACGCCGCCGCAGGTGCGCCGCGCCATCGCCGCGACCGCGCTGGCGCAAGGGTGGCACGTCTTCCTGGAAAAGCCGCCCGGCGCGACGCTGGCCGAAGTCGTGACGCTGGAGGATGCGGCGCGCGCGACCGGCGCCAGCCTGTTCGCCAGCTGGCACTCGCGCTACGCCGTCGGGGTGGAGCCGGCGCGGGCCTGGCTCGCCACCCGCACGATCCACAGCGTGACGGTGACGTGGCGCGAGGACGTGCGCGTCTGGCATCCCGGCCAGGAATGGATCTGGGAGGCGGGCGGCTTCGGCGTCTTCGATCCGGGCATCAACGCACTGTCGATCGTGACCCGCATCCTGCCGCGGCCGTTCTTCCTGGAGGACGCGGTGCTGGACGTACCGGCCAACCGCCAGGCGCCGATCGCCGCGCGCCTGAACTTCCGCGACGGCGCCGGCGTGCCGATCGCCGCCGATTTCGACTGGCGGCAGGAAGGCCCGCAGCACTGGGACATCCTGGTCGAGACCGAGCAGGGCACGCTGCATCTGGCCGATGGCGGCGCCACGCTGACCCTGCCCGGCGGCGAGACGCCGACCCAGGCGGACGGGCTGCACGGCGAGTATCCGGGCCTGTACGCACGCTTCGCCGAGGTGATCCGGCAGGGGGGCAGCGATGTCGATGTGGCGCCGCTGCGCCACGTCGCCGATGCGTTCATGCGCGGGCAGCGGGAAGCGGTGGAGCCGTTCGTCGAGTAAGGGGCGGGCGCGGCGGCGGGCGCGGCGCCCGTCGTGCAGCTGGACCCCGGCCTTAGTGGTCAGCCGGGATGAACCGGACGCTAGCGGGCGCGGCGATAGGCGTGGTTGATATCGGTCATCCAGCCCGCCTGCGCCCTGCCGGCCCCGCGCGGGGCACGGGCCGCGTCGAGATCGATCTGGTCGTCGAAGCGGATGCCGGCGAGCTTGTCGGTCGCCCACATCACCTCTGCCGTCATGTCCTGCAGCCGGCCCATTGACACCTGCACCCGCTGGCCGACGACGAGTTCGCCGCCATGGTCGAGACAGGCGCCGGTGACGGACAGGTTGCGAACGCGACGCTCCACGCGCCGGTCGGCCGCCAGGACATCGGCACGGATGATGACACCGCTGCGCTTCGGCCGGTCATTGCTGGTGACGTCGGACATACGACTCTAGTCGCCCAAATTCGTAAGCGATGGGTTAACCCAGACCGGCGCGGCGACCGGCTTCGCCGTTTGGATGATATCCGCCCCCATCAGATGGTCGCGCCCTGCAGCAGCCGGGGCAGCTGGCCGCTCTCTCCCCGCGCCTCGGCCATGAAGCGGTCCTTCAGCGGGCCGAGCGCGTCGACGGCGGAGATCCCCAGCCGGCGGACCGCGCTGGCCGCGCGCCCCGGCACGCCGAACAGGCGGGTCAGCGTATCGGTGGCGGCGGCGACCATCATCGTGTCGAGACCGCGCCACCGTTCGTAGCGGGCCAGCAGCTGCGCGTCGCCGAGGTCGAGGCCCAGCCGGGCCCCCTCGACCAGCACCTCGGCCAGGGTCGCGACATCGCGGAAGCCCAGGTTCAGCCCCTGCCCCGCGATCGGGTGGATGCCGTGCGCGGCGTCGCCGACCAGCGCCAGCCGCGGCGCGGTGATCCGCGCGGCATGGTGGAAGCCGAGCGGATAGGAGGCGCGCGGGCTGGGCGCGGACAGCGTGCCCAGGAAGCCGCCCATCCTGCTCGACGCCTCCGCCAGGAAACCGCGATCGGACAGCTTGGCCAGCCCCGGGCCATGTTCCGCCTTCACCGACCAGACGATCGCCGAGCGGTGGCCGATCTCGTCGCCGGGCAGCGGCAGCAGCGCGAACGGGCCGGCCGGGTAGAAGATCTCGTACGCCACGTCGCCATGCGGGCGGGCATGATGGAACGCGCCGACGATCGCGGCATGATCGTAGGACCAGCGTGCGACCTTGATCCCCGCCGACTCACGCGTGGGTGAGTTGCGTCCCTCCGCCGCGATCAGCAGCGGCGCGCGGACCGTGTCGCCGTCGTCGAGCATCGCGGTGACGCCGGCGGCACCGCGGTCCACCGCAACCGCACGGGTCCGCATCCGCAGATCGATACCGGCCGCGGCACCGGCGGCGTCGAACAGGGTGCGGCGAAGCAGCTTGTTTTCGTACATCGTGCCCAGGCTGCCGTCCTCGGCATCGGGCGTGAAATCGAGCGCGCCGGGTTTCAGCCCGTCGCTGACCCGGATGCGTGCGATCGGGCATCCCTGCCCGGCCAGCCGGGCGCCGATGCCGATCGCATCGAGCATCCGCCCGCTGGCGCTGGCGATCGCGGAGGCGCGCCCGTCGAAGCCGGGGGCCAGCGTCACCGCCGGATCGGCCGGGTCGACGACCACCGAGGTCAGGCCATGTGCGTCGAGCGCCAGCGCCAGCGTGGTGCCGACCAGCCCGCCACCCAGGATGACGACGTCGGCGGTCTTGGTTGCTGCAGTCATGGCGCTCTCCTACCGCCGCCGCCCGTCGCGGCCAAGCTTGACGTACTAAACGAGAACGTCGATGAATCCGCCCCGGCTTTTCCCCGCGGATATTCGAGGACAGATCATGGCGAGCCAGGCGCAGCCTGCCTTGTGGCGCGAGACGGTGAAGGCGGGCGCGGTACGTAGCGGCGCCGTGATCGCGGCGACGGCGATCTTCGCCCTGACGCTGGCCATCGCGCTGTCGCTGGCCAGCTATCATCCCAGCGATCCGGCGATCAACACCGCATCGGGACAGGGACCGGCCAACCTGCTCGGCTTTCCCGGCGCGTGGATGGCCGACGTGCTGCTGACGCTGTTCGGGCCGACCGTGGCGCTGCTGCTGCCGGTGGGGCCGATCGTCGGCGCGCGATTGTGGCGGGACCAGCCGCCGGGGCGCTGGGCACGGATGCTGGCCGGCGCGGCTCTGGGCGTCGCGCTGATGGCGAGTGCGCTGGCGTTCATCTCGACCTCCGCGGTCCTCGCCCTCCCCGCCGGATGGGGCGGGCTGGTCGGCATGGCGGTGGCCGGCGGCGTGCGCGGCGTGCTGGCGCTGGCCGGTAATCCGGATGTCGAGATGTGGGGCGCGCGCGCGGTCGGCCTGATCGCGGCGGTCGCCGGCGTGATCGTGTGGGGCAAGACGCTGAACATCGACCTGGGCGAGCGCCGCTGGCGCCTGCGCCGGGTGCGGTCGACCGGAACCGCCGAGGCGTTCGACGACGACGATGGCTACGCCGATGACGGCGACCACGACGAGGACGGGCCGGAGGAGCCGTTGCAGCTCGCCCGCCGCGCCGTGCCGCCGCGCGCGATTGCTGAGCCCGATCCGCGACCGGCGCCGGTCATCGCCGACCGCCAGCTCGCCCCCTCGGTCGCGCCGCCCAAGCGCCAGCAGCAGCTGGACCTGCGCGACAATTACCAGCTTCCCGGGCTCGACCTGCTCGTGCCCTCGCCACCGTCCAACTCGGGGCCGATCGACAAGGCGGCGCTGGAGCGCAACGCCCGCCTGCTCGAGACCGTGCTCGACGATTTCAAGGTCCACGGCGCGATCACCGAGGTGCGGCCGGGGCCGGTCGTAACGATGTACGAGCTGGAGCCGGCGCCCGGCATCAAGGCGAGTCGCGTGATCGCGCTGGCCGACGACATCGCGCGCAACATGTCGGCGATCTCCGCGCGCGTGGCGGTGATCCCGGGGCGCAACGTGATCGGCATCGAACTGCCCAATGCCAAGCGCGAATCGGTGTCGCTCCACGAACTGGTCGCCAGCCAGAGCTTCGAGGACCAGGCCGCGCAGCTGCCGATCATCCTGGGCAAGAACATCGCCGGCGATCCCGTGATCACCGATCTGGCCCCCATGCCACACCTGCTGGTCGCGGGTACCACGGGATCGGGCAAGTCGGTCGGCCTGAACTGCATGATCCTGTCGCTGCTGTACCGGCTGACGCCCAGCCAGTGCCGGATGATCATGATCGATCCGAAGATGCTGGAACTCAGCATGTACGACGACATCCCGCACCTGTTGTCGCCGGTCGTCACCGATCCGGCCAAGGCGGTCCGCGCGCTGAAATGGGCGGTCGAGACGATGGAGGACCGGTACCGGCAGATGTCCTCGGTCGGCGTCCGAAGCCTCGCCGGGTTCAACGACAAGGTGCGCGCCGCCAAGGCGAAGGGCCAGCCGCTGGGCCGCAAGGTGCAGACCGGATACCATCCCGACACCGGCCAGCCGGTGTACGAGGAGGAGGTGCTGGAATACGACCCCCTGCCCCAGATCGTCGTCATCGTCGACGAGCTGGCCGACCTGATGATGACCGCCGGCAAGGAGGTCGAGTTCCTGATCCAGCGGCTGGCGCAGAAGGCGCGTGCGGCGGGCATCCACCTGATCATGGCGACGCAGCGCCCCTCGGTCGACGTCATCACCGGCGTGATCAAGGCGAACCTGCCGACCCGCATCAGCTTCCACGTCACCAGCAAGATCGATTCGCGCACCATCCTGGGCGAGCAGGGCGCCGAGCAGCTGCTGGGCCGGGGCGACATGCTGTACATGCCGGGCGGCAAGGGCATCGTGCGCGTCCACGGCCCCTTCACCAGCGACGACGAGGTCCGCGCGGTCGCCGATCACTGGCGGGCGCAGGGCCAGCCCGACTACATCAGCTCCGTCACCGAGGAGCCGGCCGAGAGCTTCGCGCTGGAAGGCGCACCGACCGGCGAGGACAGTCCGGAGGACCAGCAGTATCGTGCCGCGATCCAGCTGGTGTGCGAGAGCCAGAAGGCGTCGACCAGCTGGCTGCAGCGGCAGCTGCGCATCGGCTACAACTCGGCCGCCCGGCTGATCGAGCAGATGGAGAAGGACGGCATCGTCAGCCGGCCCGACCATGTCGGCCGCCGCGAGGTGCTGCGCGATGCGGAGGGGCACGCGATCTGACGCACCGCCGCGGCATGGCGCGGACTGCCGTACGTCGGCGTTCGTAAGTCACTGACAAGGTGCGGTGTCCAGGTAGCCCGATGTAAGGGCGGACGTGCGGCAGTGTTGCAGAAATGCTCGCACCGGAAATTCTTGGCTCCCATCCGCCCACGGCGACTTGTGCGAACGTTTGCGGCCATTTAGGTCCGCATCGGCCTTCGTGGCACTCCGCCTGCACCATCGCCTTTCGTTACGCAGGCGTTCCCCCCGAATGGAGGGGGCGATTTCACCCGTTCCGGTGCGCTCATTTCGCCCAGATGCAGGGGGCGGCAAAACTTTATGAACGGCTAGTTAACCGTTGTTCCAATGGAACGGGCAGTGCTCCCAGGGAGGAGACATTGTCCTTTGTTCAGTATCGAGAGGACAACGGGGATGAAAACCAGTCTCATCATCAGCACGTCGGTTGCCGCCCTGCTCGCCGCCACGGCCGGTGTGGCCAGCGCGCAGGACGGATCGCAGGGCGCAGGCCAGAACGCCGCCGCCGACAGCAGCCTCGCCACCGGCGACATCACGGTCAGCGACTCGGGCAACACCACCAACACGCCGACGACGAACACGACCAACACGACCGACGGCAGCTACAATGGCGGCAACACGTCGAACACCGCGTCGACCGACGGCAGCTACAACGGTGGCAACAGCGCGAGCACCGACAACAGCAACAATTCGACCAATTCGTCGGTCGCCGACAGCGGCAACACGATGAATACCGACAATAGCAACAACTCGACCAACACGTCGGTCGCCGACAGCGGCAACACCGCCAACACGACCAACACCTCGGTCGCGGATAGCGGCAATACCGCCACGTCGACGAACACCAACGCGTCGGTGAACGACAGCAACAACGGCGGCAATTCCTCGGTAGCCGATAGCGGCAACACGATGAACACCGACAACAGCAACAACTCGACCAACACGTCGATCGCCGACAGCGGCAACACCGCCACGACGACGAACACCAACGCGTCGGTGAACGACAGCAACAACGGTGGCAACACCTCGGTTGCCGACAGTGGCAACACGATGAACACCGACAACAGCAACAACTCGACCAACACGTCGACCACGACGAACACGTCGGTTGCTGACAGCGGTAATACGACCGACAACAGCAACAACTCGACGAACACGTCGACGAACACGTCGATCGCCGACAGCGGCAACACGACCACCAACACCGATGCCTCGACGACGAGCAACACGTCCAACACGACGAACACCTCGGTCGCCGACAGCGGCAACACGCAGACGATCAACACCGACAACAGCAACAACTCGACCAACACGTCGGTGGCCGACAGCGGCAACACGTCGGTGGCCGATAGCGGCAACACCTCGGTCGCAGACAGCGGCAACAGCGACGACTCGACCGACGGCAGCTATAACGGCGGCAACACGTCGAACAGCAACAACACGTCGACCAGCGTCGCCTCGACGACCAACTACAACAACCAGTCCGACAACAGCGACAATTCGGACAACAGCGACAACTCGGTCGTCAACAACAACAACCAGGCCTATAACACCGACAACTCGCAGCTGACCTACAACGCGAACGAGACGACCACCGGCGGTGCGTCGACGGTGTCGCCGACCAGCAGCTTCGGCGACGACGCCGTGGTCGCAACGGCCGCGCTGTCGAACTATGTGTCGGGTGTGAAGGTGACGTTCGCGGGTACCGCGGGCGAGTCCAGCACCACCGACAACAGCCTGACGACGGGCGACGGCGCCTTCGGCAACTTCGCCGGCATGAACGCGCTGAACGTCAACACCGGCGCAGGCGCTTCGCAGAACGCGAACGTCAGCGTGTCGGTGCGGACCGGCGACATCACGCGCTGATCCTGACGGGGGCGGGCCGTCATCACGGCCCGCCCCATTTTTTCCGCGTTCATCAGGTTACAGGGGAAGAGGATATGCGTGCGTCCACCGTCACGCTCGGCTGCATCGGGATGGCGCTTGCCGCCGTCGCCCTGCCCGCCGCCGCCCAGGAGGCACCGGCGCCGTCCGCGGCCTTCGACACCGACACCGCTCTCGCCGAATCCGACCTTCGCGCGATCGCGGGCCGGGAGGACAGCGGTACGCAGATCGCCGCCGCCGACCAGCGCAACACCGTGCAGAACAACAGCGTCACCGGCAATTCGGTGACCGGATCGGTCACCCTCGACGGTCAGGCTTTCCAGAACATGTCCGGCCTGGCGGTCATCAACGCCAACAGCGGCAACAACGTCGCGATCAATTCGGCGATGAACGTCGTCATCAACCTGGCACCGCAATAGGCCGGAACGTGGCACGCGCGATACGCCCGACCCGGTTCCTGCTGCTGCCGCTGGCGATCCTCGCCAGCGGTTGTGCGGCGAAGATCAACGGCGGCGATCCGCGCATCGCGACGGCGAGCGCCGGGACCAGCGAATACAGCGTGCCCGTCGCATCGATGCTGGCGCGCAAGTTCAACACGGTCGTCCGCCAGCAATATGATTTCAGCTGCGGATCGGCCGCGCTGGCGACGCTGCTCCACTATCATTACGGGCTGCCGCGGTCGGAGACCGAGGTGTTCACCGGCATGTGGCGCGAGGGGGACAAGGCGCAGATCCGCCGGGTCGGCTTCTCGTTGCTCGACATGAAGCGGTACCTCGAGGAAAACCGGCTGCGCGCCGACGGTTACAAGGTGACGCTGGACGCGATCGAGAAGCGCAAGCTGCCGGGCATCGCGCTGATCACGACCAAGGGGTATCGGCACTTCGTCGTCGTGAAGGGCATCGCCGGCGACACCGTGCTGCTCGGCGATCCGTCGCTGGGCCTGCAGACGATGCCGCGGGCAAAGTTCCAGGGGATGTGGAACGGCATCTATTTCGTGCTGAACTCCGCGACCGACGTCGGATCGCAGAATTTCAACGCGCCGCGCCAGTGGCAGGCGCTGGCCCGGGCGCCGATCGGCAGCCCGTTCCTCGACCCGCTGAGCCAGCAGGCGCTGACGCTCAGCGCGCCCTTCTACCGGGACTTCTGATCATGCTGGCTCGCCTCTTCTCGTTCGCGGCGCTGGCCTGGGCGATGCCGACTGCCGCGCAGGAGGCCCCGGCGCTGGCCGCCCCCGTCCTGAGCGATCCCGAGCTGGCGACGATGACGGGCAAGTTCATCATGCCGAACGGCGGGTCGCTGGCGCTGTCGGTGACGAGCGACACGCTGCTGAACGGCACGCTGGTGCTGCGGACGGTGCTGACCGTCGATCAGGGCAGCAACCTGACGGTCTACGGCAGGACCGCGGACGCCGCCTCCGCCGACGCGCAGAAGGCGGGGATGCAGGCCGGGGCCGGCACGCCTGCGCTGAACAACGGCGTGTCGGTGCTGTTCGACCGGCGGACCGGCACGCAGATCGTGATGCCCACCGTGAACGCGATCCGCGGCACGACCGGCAGCGAGCAGGCGACGCCCGCGGAGCTGGGCATCGCGCCGATCGTGCTGACCGCCGGCGGTCCGGCCGTGGCGACGCCCGACGGCACGGTGACGCTGACCAGACTGCCCAACGGGTCGCAGGTGACGCTGGCCGGCGACCAGATCGGGATCGCCCATCTGGTCGGCCAGTCGGTGGCGACGGCGATCACCAATGCGGGTAACGATCGCACGATCGATACGGTAACGACGATCGGCATCGACCTGCACGATTCGTCGGCGCTGGCGATGGGGGCGGCAGCGATGAAGGTCGATGCATTGGTGAGCGACGTGGCACGGGGGATGATCCGCTGATGAAGGTGGGCAGGAGCGGCGGAACGACGGCGCTGGCCGGACTTAGCCTGGCATTGGCTGGCGCACCGGCGGCAGCGCAGACCCGCCCGACCGCCACGATCCAAGCGGAACTGGAACAGGCCAGGGCGGAGATCGCGGCGCAGCGCCGCCAGCTGGAGGCGCAGGAGGCGCGCCTGCGTGCGCTGGAGGCACGGATCGGCGGATCGGCACAGGTCGCCGGTAGCCCGGTCGGCCCGGCAGCCGGCCCGACCCAGCCCGCCCGCTCGGTCGCGCAGGCGAGTGCCGCGAGCACGCCGGGCGACCCCGCCAGCGTCGTCGCCGCCGCGCCATCCGGCCCGATTGAGAGCGTCGGCGCCCGCCCGGTGAACAGCGACCGGCCGCCGGAGGTCGCGGTGCTGGGCAGCGAGGGCAGCGTGGTGACCCGCAAGGGCCAGCTGACCGGCGAGTTCCAGGTCGACTATGCGCGCGCCGACCGCAACCGTGCATTGTTCCGCGGTATCGAGATCGTCGAATCGGTGCTGGTCGGCGAGTTCAACATCAACGAGAGCCGGCAGGACATCGTCACCGCATCGCTCGCCGCGCGGTACGGCCTGACCGACCGGCTGGAACTGGGCGTCCGCCTGCCCTTCGTGCAGCGCTGGGACACGTCGGTGCTGGTCCCGGTGCAGGGCAGCACCAGCAACGACGCAGCGCGGGAGATCGACAGTTCGGCGCAAGGCCGCGGGCTGGGCGATATCGAAATGTCGGCGCGCTACCAGCTGCTGACCGGGCGTGCCGGCCTGCCCTATCTGGTCGGCAATCTTCAGGTCGTGGCGCCGACCGGCAGCAATCCGTTCGACGTTCCCCGCCTGCCGACCGGCGAGGCGACCAAGGCCGCGACCGGCGCCGGTTTCTGGGGCGCGTCGCCCAGCATCACCGCGATCCTGCCCAGCGACCCGGCGGTGCTGTTCGGCACGATCGGCTACACCCACAATTTCGGTCGTAGCGTCGACACGGTGATCAGCCCGGTGCGGATCACCTATGTAAAGCCGGGCGACGCGATCTCGTTCAGCGCCGGCATCGGCATCTCCCTTAACGAGCGGACGTCGATGAACCTGGGCTATGCGCAGACCTGGGCGTTCGGCACCCGCACGCGTACCGAGCTACTGGATCCGGGCCCGATGGATCCGCCGTTCCTGGAGGATACGTCGCGCGACCTGCAGCTGGGACGGTTCCTGTTCGGCGTCACCTATCGCGCGACCGACCGGGCCAGCATCAACTGGTCGGTAGAGGTCGGGGCGACCGACGATGCCGCCGACGTCCGTTCGGTGCTGCGCGTCCCGCTGATCCTGATCGCACCCTGATCGATCCCGACGGCGGGAACCAAGCACCGCCCTCGTCCGTCCTATCCACCGAGCGGGTGGCATGACGGAGAAGGCCGATGTCCACGCTGCTGATCGCCGCATTCCTGTCCGTCGCCCCGGCGACATCCGATCGTCCCGCTGCTGCGTTTGCAGGGCCGGCACTGGCGGACCATGAACTCGCCAGGCAACGCGGCGGCTTCATCGGGCCGGGCATGGCCGCCAGGCGTGTCCTGACCGACGCCAATGCGATGTCCACGCTGCAACTTCAGGCAGAGGTCAACCGCATGACCTTCGACAACTGGTTCGCCACCGAAGGCGCCGTGTTGATCGTCAACAACCAGCTGGCCGCGCTCGACCGCTGACTTGCGATCGGCACGAAATGGTCGCGGCACGACTGTCCACCTCTTGAAAACCGCTTGCTAACCCTTTCTACTTAGGACGGGCAGCGGGGAATGGGGTGGAGGACGTTTATGGCGAGTGCCGTACGGGCGAGCAGTTCGGATGGATTGTTTCATCGGATCGGCGCGTTCCTGGCGGAACAGGGGTTAAGCCCCGAGCCGCAGCATTATGCCTTTGCCTATACCGTGCTGAGCGAGCCGAACGGCGTGCTGGCGCGCGAGGTGGCCGACATCACCAGCGGCGGATTTCGGCTGCGGCGCGACGATCTGGAGCGATTGGGCTGCGAGGTCGCCAGTGCCAGCACCCCTCCCCGCCCGATCGAGCCCACGCCCGCGTTCCAGCGGCAGGCCGAGGAACTGGTGGCGCAGACGCAGGCACAGGTCGACGGGTTCGCCGACATCGTGCGCGAGATGAAGGACGACACGCACGGCTTCGGTCGCGACCTGGCGGTCAGCGCGGCGCAGATCGTCGACAGCGGCCCGGTGGCGATCGACAAACTGTCGCGGCTGGCTGGCGCGATGCTGGCGCGCGTCCATGATTCCGAACAGCGTCTGGCACGGGCCACCGACGAGACCGACGCGCTGCGGGTCAAGCTGGTGGAGGCGCGGGAGGCGGCGCGGCGCGATCCGCTGACCGGACTGCCCAACCGGCTGGCTCTGGCGGAGGGCTTCAGCGAGCGGCTGGGGCCCGGGCCGCATTGCCTGGCGCTGTGCGACATCGACCGGTTCAAGCGGATCAACGACCAGCATGGCCACGGGGTGGGCGACCGGGTGCTCGGCATGATTGGCAAGACCCTGTCCGAGGCTTTCGAGGGCCATCTGGTCTGCCGGTACGGCGGCGAGGAGTTCGCGGTGCTGCTGAACGGCGTGACGCTGGCCGAGGCGACCCGGATGCTGGACGGTGCGCGGCAGACGACCAGCGCACGCCGCCTGCGCAACCGCGATACCGACGCGCCGATCGGCGAGATCACCTTCTCCGCCGGCGTCGTCGCCCTTCGCGACGACGAGCAGGCGGAGGAGGCGATGGATCGCGCCGACCGCCTTCTCTACACGGCCAAGGCGCAGGGTCGCGACCGGGTGTGTGCGGCATGACGATGGCACGCCGCAGTTTGGCGTAAGCTGCCACGGAGAATGGCGGTTTACGCCATTCGCACCGCATCGCCTTCTTCAATCCACGCAATATCAGCTACTTACAGGTTTGGCACGGCAACTGCAAAGGTGTCGGCATCGGGATCGAACGGTTCGATCCCGCCGACAAAGGGAAGCAGACCATGACCAACACCATCGAAACCGCCCAGCGCATCGTCCTCAGCTCGGCCGCCGCGCTGTTCTTCGCCGCCATCGCGATCTGCACCGCGACGCCGGTCCTGCCGATCGCTTGATCGCGACCACGATACGGATAAACGCCATGAAACAGAGCCTGATCCTGGCACTGATCGCCTTCGTGTCGACGGCGACGATGATCGCCGGCAGCGCGGCTACCGTCGCGATCTGAATGCCTCCATGCCGCGGCCGGGTGCGTGGCGGGCGTTCAGCCCGCCACCGCCGCGCCGACCGGTCCGACCGGTGCCGCCTCCTCGCGCGAGTAGGTGCCGACCAGCAGCCCCGCCGCCAGAACATGCCCCGCCATCGCCGCGATCAGCGCCGAGCGGCCCGGATCCGCGCCCGGATCGCCCGCGCCGGCGTCCAGCGCGAACAGCTGGAACGCGTAGCGGTGCTCGCCATGGCCCGTCGGCGGATCGGGCGGCAACCAGCCTTCGCGGCGGTAGGAATTGCGACCGACGTCGTGCCCGTCCTCGCCATGGCCATCGGCGCGGATCGCACCCTCGTCCAGCTGCCCCGCCGATGCCGCCAGCCCCCATACCACGGCATGGACCAGCGGTTGCGGCGTGGGCGAGTCGGCATCCTCGACCAGCAGCGCCAGCCGTGCGGTGCCGGTCGGCGGATCGCGCCACAACAGGGGCGGCGACACGCCCGCGCCATCGGCCGTGAAGCGCGGCGGCAGGCGCCCGCCATCGGTAAAGGCGATGCTGGTCAGGTCCAGCTGCCCGAACCCGCCACCCGCGGGGCTGACCAGATCGGGATCGGCAATCGCGAGCTTGTCGGTGCCGGCGCGCACGTTGCGCAGCGCCTGGCCCAGCCAATGGGGTACATGTTCCAGCATCTCGATCGTGTCCTTTATGCCTGTGGGCAGCCGCCGGGGCGGTCGACCGTTTCCCGCCGGGTCGACCAGCGGCTCCGGTCCTGCATCGTCGCGGCATCGTGGACGCAGACCTGCGCCCGCTCGACATCGCCGTTCTCCGCGATCAGCACGGTCCAGTTCCGCGCGGCACAATCATGCGGCGCGCAGCCGTGCGAGGCGATCATCGGGCCCTGCCGAAAGATCGGCACCTGCGTGGTGTCGCGGCCGACGATCTCGCTGCGCAGCTTCTGTTCGGGAAGGGCATCGATCATCGCATTGGCGACCTCGGTCCGGTCGAAGAACGACACGCCGCCGACCGCATCGCGGGGATAATGACCGACATAGGCGGTGAGCGGCGTTCCGTTCCGCTGGCCCGCCACCGGCTCGGGTGCCTGGGTGACCGGCGGGACGAAACCGCTGGCCGCGACGGCATTGGTTTCCGCCGCGCGGTCCGGCGAACGATTGCAGGCCGCGACGCTCAACACCGTAACGCACAGGATCGCCGCTCGCATCATGCCATCTTCCTCCGATCGACGGGGAACGCCCGATCCACCGCGTAAGTTGCGGGGAAGGCAGGAGGATGAAATGGCGGATGATCTTAGCCGGTTCGTGCGGGCACAGGCGGGCAGCTACGACGGCGCGCTGGCCGAGCTGCGCCGAGGGGCGAAGCGGCAGCATTGGATGTGGTGGATATTCCCGCAGATCGCCGGATTGGGGCGGAGCGACACCGCACGGCATTACGCGATCGCATCGGGCGACGAGGCGCGCGCCTATCTGGCGCATCCGGTGCTCGGCCCGCGACTGATCGAGGTCACGGAAGCGGTCGCCGCCGCTCCGGGGACCGCCGTCGACATCATGAGTGCCATCGACGCGATGAAGCTGCGGTCGTCGATGACGCTGTTCGAAGCGGTGGCGGTCGACAAGCGGTCGTTCGCTGCCGTGCTCGACCGCCTCTTCGCCGGCGAGCGGGACGGGGAGACGCTGGCGCGGCTGTAATCGTCGCCCCGATCATCGACCGGGGCGACAGGATGGCTCAGGCCTCGGCCAGTTCGGCCTTGCCGTTGACCTTGGAGGTCGCGAGCTTCGTCAACTTCTCGTCGGTCGCCTTTTCCTCGGCAAGCGTCTCGCGCAGAATGCTCGCGCTCTCGGCGCGGCCGAGCTGTTCGGCCCATGCGATCAACGTTCCGTAGCGGGCGATCTCGTAATGCTCGACCGCCTGGGCGGAGGCCGTCAGCGCCGCATCGAGCACGGCCTTGTCGGCAACATCGCCGGCGACCTCGTTGGCTTCCTTGATGATGCCGTCGATCGCGGGACAGGTCACGCCCTTGGGCGCCAGACCCTCGATCTCGAAGACGCGCTCCAGCCGGCGGATCTGGCCCTCAGTCTCGTGCAGATGGGTTTCGAAGCCCTGACGCAATTCGGGGTCGGTGGCCTTCTCGATCATCTTGGGCAGCGCCTTGGTGATCTGCTGCTCGGCATAATAGACATCCTGCAACTGGTGGACGTACAGGTCGTGGAGCGTCGCGATGTCCTTGGTAAACAGGCCCATGACGGTTTCCTTGTGCCGATGATGAAGATGGTCACCACGCGCGTTCGACCGTCGCGTGGTGTGCAGGATGAACGACCTCTGCCGTCGCTGGTTTCATGACAACCGGCTGAAATGCGATCGATATCGATCAACCGGGTTCGACGGGCGGCAGGATGCGGCACCGCCGCCGCCGTCCCGGAGGGTCAGCGGCGGACGTCGAGCCCGCCGGCGAGATACGCATCGATGTCCGCCTGCCGGAACAGGCCGGCATCGCCCGGCAGCGAATGCTTGAGGACGGCAAGCGCCAGCCCCGTGGCCGCGGCCGCGCCGGCATCACCGCCGGTACGCAGCGCATGGAGGACCCCGGCCGCGAAGGCATCGCCGCCGCCGATGCGGTCGACGATGCCGGACAGCACGACCTCCTCGGTCTGTGCATGCCCGGCGCGCGTATCGACCCGCGCCGACAGGCGATGCAGGTCGACATGCTCGACATGGCGCGCGGTGGAGGCGATCGTCCGCAGCCGGGGGAACGCGCCGAATGCCGCCTCCGCCGCCTCGCGCCGGCGTTCCTCGGCATCGTGGGAGAAGGTGCGGCCCAGCAGCAGCGCGATGTCGCGATGGTTGCCGAACATCAGGTCGGCATGCTCGACCAGCCGGGTCAGGATGGCGCGCGGATCGGCGTCCCACCGCTCCCACAGCTTGCCACGCCAGTTGCCGTCGAACGACACCGCGATGCCGCGCGTCGTCGCCGCCTCCGCAGCGGCGATGGCGCTCTCCGCGGAGACCGGGCCGAGGGCCGGGGTGATGCCGGACAGATGCAACCGGTCGACACCGTTCAGCAGCGCATCCCAGTCCCACGAGGCGGCCGGCGCCTGCGCGAAGGACGATCCTGCCCGATCGTAGATCACCTCCGTCGCGCGCATCCCGGCGCCCGAGGTGACGAAGTACAGCCCCATCCGTTCGCCGCCGATCGCGATGGTGCGCGTATCGACGCCGTGCCCGCGCAACGTGGTGATCGCGGCGCGGCCGAGGTCGTTGTCGGGCACCATGGTGGCGAGACCGGAGTCGTGGTCCAGCCTGGCAAGCTGGGTGACGACGTTCGCCTCGGCACCGGCCACCCACACGTCGAGCCGCGGCGTCTGGAGGAGGAGCTCGCGCCCCGGCGGCGACAATCGCAGCATGACCTCGCCGAACGCCAGGAACTTGCCCATCTGTTTTCCTTCCCAAACCGACACGTCGTTCGCCCGACGACTCGCGCGCCGAGGTTCACCGATCGCTCGTCACCGCGCCAGCCGGCCCACGTCAACCGCCAGCACATAACCGGCGGCCCGGCTTTCAGGAATACCGCCGTAACGCCCGGACCGGGCGGCCCGTGGGCATGCGGCTTGTCATCGCGGCGGATCCGCATAGAGGCTCCGGGTGCGACCCCAGACACGTTCGAAAGGGACAGGCGTGCAGCCAACACCGGATCACCTGCGCATCGCCGAGCGCTTCGTCGCGGCGCGTCGCGCCGGCGAGGCGATCGTCGACTTTCCGGGCGAACGGCCGACGACGCTGGCCGAGGCCTATTCGATCCAGGAGGCGGCATTGCGACTGCAAGGCGGCGCCATCGCCGGGTGGAAGGTCGGCCGCGTCAATCCGCCGCGTGACGGCATCGACCGCCTTGCCGGCCCGATCTTCGCCGATCGGGTGACGGGCAGCGCCGCCGTGCCGGCCACCGACATCGTCGCGATGCCCGTATACCGCGGCGGGTTCGCCGCGGCGGAGGCGGAGTTCCTGCTGCGCGTCGGCCACGATGCCGATTCCGGCAAGACCCGCTACACGGCAGACGAGGCGCGGGCGCTGATCGATGCGGTACATGTCGGGATCGAGGTCGCGGGTTCCCCCTATCCGCGCATCAACGCCGACGGGCCGATCGTGACGGCCGCTGATTTCGGCAACAATTGCGGTCTGGTCGTCGGACCGGCCATCGCCGACTGGCGCGACGTCGACCTGAACCGCTGGCCGGTCGAGCTGCTGATCAATGACCGGTCGGTCGGGACGGGCATAGCCGCCGACATGCTCGACGGGCCGTTCGGCGCCGTCCGCTTCCTGGCCGGCCATCTGGCCGCGCGCGGCCGTCCGCTGGTTGCGGGACAGTGGATATCGACCGGCGCCGTCACCGGCGTGCACCCGGTGGCGATCGGCGACCGCGCGGTCGCCCGTTTCGGCGACGGTCATGTCGTCGGCTGCATGTTCGCGGCGCAGACCGGAGCGCCGGACGCCTGAACGGCGCCTGTCGGGCAAGTACTATCAGGCGTGCGCGGCACCCCGCCGCGGCAGCGGGGCGGGCGTGAGCCGGCGGGTGCTCTCCGCACCGGCGAGCAGCTGAGGTACCTGGGTCCGCTCGACCGCGATATGGGTGCGCAGGCGCTGGGCCATCGCCAGCAACGCCGGCCGGTAACTGCTCCACACCGCCACCATGTCGCACGATGCCCACAGATTGACATAGGCGCGGTAGGCGTCGCCTGCCGCGGTGCAGTCGCTCTTCATCCGGGTCGCGGTGGCGATCTGGGCGACGTTGCCGCGGCGGATCACGGGATCGAAGATCTCGTTGTGCTTGAACAGCTGATAGGCCCGCAACAGGCGGAACATCTCGAGCCGTGACTTGGCGAGGGCGCCGCGCACCTCCTCCGGCTCGCAACGCGCCAGTTCGAGCGTACGTGCCAGATGATCCAGCACGCCCTGCTGATGCTCGTACAGGCGTTCCAGCGCGTGTTCCGTCTTCATGTCGACCGGGCTAGGGAGGCAGGCGTTAACGAGCGTTGATGGTTGCGCAGGCGTTTCGACGATTGTCTAAAGGATCAGCGACGGTCCAGCCGATCGTCCATTGTCCACCGCCCTGCCGGTGGACGGACGATGGCGCATCGATGCATATGGATCCGCCACTGCATCGGCCGGATTGCCATCCGCGCACGGATGCCGCACGGCACGCCGACCGACGACGGAGGATGGCGGACGATGCAGGCAGCAGTTCCGAACGATGGCCCCGATGCGATCGAGACCGTATCCCGCGTCCGGGCGTTCGACGGCGTGCAGGGCATTTACCGCCACGCCAGCGCCGCGACGGGCACGGACATGACCTTTTCCGTCTACGTTCCCCCGCATGCCGAGGGAGCCCGGTTGCCGGTGGTGTGGTTCCTGTCGGGGCTGACCTGCACGCATGCCAACGTGACCGAGAAGGGCGAGTATCGCCGTGCCTGTGCCGAGCACGGGCTGATCATGGTCGCGCCCGATACCAGCCCGCGCGGCGAGGGCATGGCAGACGATCCGGACGGCGCCTACGACTTCGGGCTGGGTGCCGGCTTCTACGTCGATGCGACCGAGCCGCCATATGCCGATCATTATCGCATGTGGTCCTATGTCACCGGGGAGCTGCCGACGCTGATCGCGCGCCACTTCCCGGCCGACATGGAGCGACAGTCGATCATGGGCCATTCGATGGGCGGGCACGGCGCGCTCACCATCGGGCTGCGCCACCCGGACCGGTACCGCGCGGTCTCGGCCTTCTCGCCGATCGTCGCGCCGTCGGACGTGCCGTGGGGACGCAAGGCGCTGGCCGGGTATCTCGGGAACGACCGGGCCAGGTGGCGGGCGCACGACGCGGTGGCGCTGATCGAGGACGGGGCGCGGCTGCCCGGACTGCTGGTCGATATCGGCGACGCCGACCCGTTCCTGGCGGAGCAGCTGACCCCGGACCGGTTGCGCGCCGCGTGCGACGCGGCGGGGATCGACCTGACGATGACGATCCGGCCGGGCTACGACCACAGCTACTACTTCATCGCGACGTTCATGGCCGATCACCTGGCCTGGCACGCGGCGCGGCTGGGCGACGAAGGAGAGCGGTGATGGCGGAGCGGTACGACATCCTGATCGTCGGCGGCGGGCACGGCGGCGCCCAGGCCGCGGTGGCGCTGCGCCAGCAGAAGTTCGGCGGCACGATCGCCATCCTCGGCGACGAGGCGGAGCTGCCCTATGAACGGCCGCCCTTGTCGAAGGAGTATCTGGCCGGCGACCGGCCGTGGGAGAAGCTGGTGTTCCGCACCGCCGCGGCGTGGGCGGAGCGCGACGTGTCGCTGCTGCTCGGCCGGCGGGTGATCGCGGTCGATCCGGCGGCACACGAGGTGACGACCGCGGATGGCACCCGGATCGGGTACGGCCAGCTGATCTGGGCGACCGGCGGGGCGCCGCGGCGACTGGCCTGCGCGGGACACGACGTGGCGGGCGTCCACAGCGTGCGCAGCCGCGCCGACGTCGACCGCATGATCGGCGAACTGCCCTCCACCACCCGCGTCGTGGTGATCGGCGGCGGCTATATCGGGCTGGAGGCGGCGGCGGTGCTGTCCAAGTTCGGCAAGCAGGTGACGGTGCTGGAGGCGCTGGACCGGGTGCTGGCACGTGTCGCGGGGCCACCGCTGTCGCGCTTCTACGAGCGGGAGCACCGGGCGCACGGGGTCGAGCTGCGGCTGGGCGTCGCGGTCGATTGCATCGAGGAGAAGGATGGCCGGGCCACCGGCGTGCGGCTGGCGGACGGCGGCGTGCTGCCGGCAGAGATGGTGATCGTCGGCATCGGCATCGTGCCCGCCGTGGCGCCGCTGCTCGCCGCCGGGGCGGACGGGGGCAACGGCGTTCGCGTCGATGCGCAGTGCCGCACCACCCTGCCCGACATCTTCGCGATCGGCGACTGTGCGGAGCATCGCAACGTCCATGCGGGCGGCGACTGGGTAAGGCTGGAATCGGTGCAGAACGCCAACGACCAGGCCGTGATCGTCGCCAGGGCGATCGTCGGGCGGCCGGAGGACTATGTCGCAGTGCCGTGGTTCTGGTCGAACCAGTACGACCTGAAGTTGCAGACGGTGGGCCTATCGCGCGGCTATGACGAGCTGGTGCTGCGCGGTGACCCGGCGACGCGCGCCTTCTCGGTCGTGTATCTGCAGGATGGTGCGGTGATCGCGCTCGATTGCGTCAACATGGTCCGCGACTATGCCCAGGGACGTGCGCTGGTGGCGGCACGGGCGCGGCCCGATCGCGTCGCGCTGGCCGATCCCGCCATACCGCTGAAGCTGCTGCACGAGCAGGCCGGCGCGGCCTGACGCCGGCTGGAGGGAGAGTGGTGCGGCCGAGAAGACTCGAACTTCCACGGGCTTTCGCCCACAACGACCTCAACGTTGCGCGTCTACCAATTCCGCCACGGCCGCACGTGTCATACCGCCGGAGGACCCGGCGGCCGGTAGGCGAGCGCCCCTAGCAGGGTCGCGCAGGGGCTGCAACGGCTTGTTTCGCCGCTGCCCTCTCTGTGTGGTTCAGCCGCCCTCGCCCGCGAAGCTGAGCTCCAGCCGCTTCGAGTTGGACGGCACGTCGAGCTTGGCCGAATTGAAGTCGATCGCGGCGCCCGGCGCCAGCGTCCGCCGTTCCGGCGTGATCGTCCAGCTGTAGACCAGCCGCCCCTGACCGTCGCGCAGCTCGGCACGGATGTCGGGCACCCGCTGCCGGGTCGAGGAGGGATTGGTCACCTGGCCGCTGACGGCGAACAGCTCTGAACCGTTCTCCAGCTCGCGACGCTCGATGGGATTGTCGCGCAGGCGCAGCGGGCTCTCCGCCACGCCCAGCGCCAGACCGAAGCGCGAGGCGAGACCGGGCGCGCCGGACCACAGGATCGCCGCGACGCCGATCATCATCAGCAGGCCCGCGCCAAAGGCCAGTGCCGTCCAGCGCCGGGCGGGGTTGCGCCGCGCCTTGAACGGGGGCCGGTGGGCGAAGGCGTCGAAATCGGTCCCGTACGGGTCCATGCCGGCGAAGGCGGGTGCGGCGCGGGCGGGAGCGGACATGGCGATCGGCGCGGCGGCGATCGGCGCGGCCTGCATCGCCACCGGCTCCGTCCGGTCGACGGGCGCCGGCGGCGCGGCGGCCTCTTCATCCTCGTCTTCCTCGATGTAGCGGGCCGTAACGGCGGGCGCGGATGGAGACGGTGCGGATGGAGGTGGCGCGGGTGGAGGTGGCGCCGGCGCGGGCGGGGCGGCGGCGGTGACCGCGGCGGGCACCGGCGCGGGGCGCGCGAGATCGAGGATCGCCGGTTCCTGGAACCAGCTGTGGCGGCAATTGGCGCAACGCACGGTACGCCCCTCTGCCCCGATCGCGCTGTCGGGCACCAGGTAGCGGGTGCGGCATTCGGGACATTCGAGGATCATGGGTCGGGATGCACGCTTCGCCGGTGGCCGGAGCTGGCCATGACATCGATGTGCCACGCACCGGCCGGATGTGGCAAGCTTTGAAGCGCCCGACTTGAAGCGGCAGGCACGGCGTGCGAAGGCGTCGCTACCGATGACCACGATCGTGCAGTTCGAACATGTCGGCCTGCGCTATGGCTCGGGACCGGAAACGCTGAGCGACGTCAGCTTCTCGCTGCAGAGCGGCACCTTCTATTTCCTCACCGGATCCAGCGGCGCGGGCAAGACGTCGCTGCTCAGGCTGATCTATCTGGCGCAGCGACCCAGCCGCGGGATCATCCGGCTGTTCGGCGAGGATGCGGTGGTGCTGCCGCGCCAGCGCCTGCCGGGATTCCGCCGGCGGATCGGCGTGGTGTTCCAGGATTTCCGGCTGGTGCCGCATCTGAGCGCCGCGCAGAACGTCGCGCTGCCGCTGCGCATCGCCGGCCTGCCGCCGGACGAGATCGAGACGGCGGTGCGCGAGATGCTGGCCTGGGTGGGGCTGGCCGAGCGGGCCGACGCGCGGCCGGCGACGCTGTCGGGCGGGGAACAGCAGCGGGTGGCGATCGCCCGCGCGGTCATCAACCGGCCCGAGATCCTGGTCGCCGACGAGCCGACCGGCAATGTCGATCCGGACATGGCCGACCGGCTGATGCACCTGTTCGGATCGCTGGGGAACCTGGGCACCACGGTGGTCGTGGCGACGCACGACCTGCACCTGCTGACCCGCGTGCCGCAGGCGCGGATGATGCAGCTGGACGATGGCCGGCTGCTCGATCCCACCGGCATCCTGCGCTACCCGCCCGAGAGCCGGGCGTGAGGCGGCGAGCCGCCCCGCTGCTGGAGGGATCGCGCGGGCGCCGGGCGATGATGGCGGTGCTGGCCATCCTGGTGTTCCTGACGGTGCTGGCGACGGCGATGGGGCTGGGGACGCTGGCGGCCGAACGACAGCTGGGGCGGCAATTGTCGGGCCGGCTGACGGTGCAGGTGGTGGAGGGCGAGCCGGGCCGCCGCGACGCGCTGGCGGCGCGGGTGCTGGCGACGCTGCGCGCGACCCCCGGCGTCGCCCGGGCGGAGCCGGTCGACCCCGAAGAGATCGTCCGCCTGCTGCAACCGTGGCTGGGTGACGAGGCGGGCGATCCCGCGCTGCCGGTGCCGGCGCTGATCGACGTCGACCTGACCTCTCCGGAGGATGCGGTGGCGGTCCGCGTCTCCGCCGCCGCCCGTGCGGTCGGCCCGGCGGTACGGGTCGACCGGCAGCAGGGATGGATGTCGCCGGTCAGCGGCCTGCTGAGGACGCTGGCGCTGGTCGCGCTGGCGATGGTGGCGCTGCTGACCGCGGCGACCGCGGCGGTGGTGATGCTGGCCGCGCGCGCCGGGCTGGACGCCCACCGCGCGACGATCGAGGTGATGCACATGCTGGGGTCGACCGACCGGCAGCTGGCCAAGCTGTTCCAGCGCCGCATCGCGCTGGATGCGATGCTGGGCGGGGTTGCGGGCGGGGCGGCGGCGGCGGCGGTCGCGGCGGTGGTCGGCAGCCGGGTGGCGGCGCTCAGGTCCGAACTGGCGAGCGGCGTGCTGCTGGGGCCGGTGGAGTGGGCGATGCTGGCGGCGGTGCCACTGGTCTTCATCCTGCTGGCGATGGTCGCGGCGCGGCTGGCGGTGACGCGGGCGCTGAGGCGGGTGCTGTGATCGTGCGCCTGGTATCGACGCTGGTGATCGGCTGGTGCCTGGGCTTCGCGGCGTTCATGCTGCTGCTGCCGGTGCCGCTGGACGGGACGACGACCGACGCCATCGTGGTACCGACCGGCGGGCCGGGGCGGATCGATCGCGGGATCGCGCTGCTGCGCGACCGGCAGGCGAAGCGGATGCTGGTGACCGGGGTCGCGCCGGGGGTGCGCCCGCAGGACCTGGCCCATGCGTATCGCGCGCCGCGGGCCCTGTTCACGTGCTGCATCGACCTGGGCACCGATGCCGTCGACACGCGGTCGAACGCGGAGGAGACGGCGCGGTGGGTCCGGCGGCACGATTACCGCACGGTGCGGCTGGTCACCTCCGACTGGCACCTGCCCCGCGCGCGGATGGAGCTGAGCGCGGCGCTGGGGCCGCATGTCGTGGTGCTGGGCGACGGCGTGCCGGGCAATGCCCGCTTCGCGACGCTGGTGAACGAGTATAACAAGCTGCTGCTGCGCCGCGTCGCGCTGTGGGTGGGGTATGGCGGCTGATGGTCCTGTTGCGCAACATCGTCTTCTCGGTCGTCTTCTATGGCCTGTCGCTGCCGATCGTGGCGTCAGTGCCGGTCAGCGCGCTGTTCGGGCGGGCCGCGGTGATCCGCCACGCCACCTTCTGGACCCGCTTTCATCGCTGGACCGTACGCCACCTGCTGGGCATCCGTGTGAGGGTGGAGGGGACGCGGCCGACCGCCCCCGCCTTCTACGCCTGCAAGCACCAGTCGATGTGGGAGACGCTGGAGCTGCAAGCGATGCTGGACGGACCCGCGATGGTGCTGAAGCGCGAGCTGGCCGACATGCCGATCTGGGGCTGGGCGGCACGGCGGTACGGGGCGATCGTGGTCGACCGCGACGCAGCCGGCGCGGCGATGCGGGCGATGCTGCGCGATGCGGAGGCGGCGCGGATGGACGGGCGATCGATCCTGATCTTTCCCGAGGGCACGCGGGTCGCGCCGGGGGAGCAGCCGCCGCTGAAGCCGGGGTTCGCGGGCCTGTACCGGATGCTGGCGATGCCGACCGTGCCGGTGGCGACCGACGTGGGCCTGATCTGGCCGCGCAAGGGGCTGAAGCGCCCGGGCACGATCACCCTGCGGTTCGGCGAGATCGTGCCGCCCGGCCTGCCCCGCCGCGTCGCCGAGGCGCGCATCCATGCCGCGATGAACGCGCTGGAGCCGGTGCCGCCTGCCGGTGCCGCCTGACGTCGCGCGGCGGTGGCGTCCTAGCCGGCCTTGGGCGGCAGGCGTGATGCCGGCGACGCCTTGGTGACGATCGCGGTGCCGGTCGGGTCGATCGAGATGACCCAGTAGTTGGTCCGGTCGCACGTCACCGCCCAGGCATCGTTGCCCTGGACGGCCGCGATCTCGTAGTCGTTCGTCACCTGCTGGCAGTCCTCCTTGCTGTCGCGGATCGCGCGGAGGAACACGCCGTCGCGCTGGCGGGCCGGCAGGGCGCGGATGCGGGCGGCATAGCCACCCTCCGGCGCGGCGGCAGCGGCCTGGTTGGCGGGCGCAGCGGTATTGGCGGGAGTGGACGGCTGGCGGTCGCAACCGGCGACGAGCGGCAGCAGCAGGGTGGACGCGGCGACATATCGGATCATCGGCTCTACTCCTTCGCCCCGACAACGACCCGCCGGGCACCGGGTTGCCGTGGCCCGCGAGCGTTCCGATGACAAGCCGCGGCCGCCCGGCTATGACAGGCGGGATCGAGAGGTTCTGGTATGCGTAGCGGGTTCGTGGCGGCGGTCGGCGTGGCGGTGCTGCTGGCCGGATGCGGCGGAGGCGATGGCGGCGGCAGTGGCGGTGCCGGCACGGTCGCCAGCAGTCCCGCGGCGACCCCGACCGCGGCGGCCGGCTGCACCCTGGCGGCGCGGCAGGAATGGGCCGCGGCGCAGCTGCGTGAATGGTACCTGTTCCCCGACACCCTGCCCGCCACGTCGAGCCCGGCGGGCTATGACAGCGTCAACGCCTATATCGACGCGCTGACCGCGACCGCGCGCAGCCAGCGCAAGGACCGGTACTTCACCTACGTCACCTCGATCGCCGAGGAGAACGCCTTCTACAATTCGGGCGCCAGCGCCGGGTTCGGCATCCGCCTGTCGTACGATACGGCGAACGCCCGCGTCTTCGTCGCCGAGGCGTTCGAGGGGGCGCCGGCGCTGGCGGCGGGGATCGACCGCGGCACCGAGATACTGGCGATCGGCACCGCCGGCGGCGCGACGCGGACCGTCGCCGACCTGCTCGCCGCGGGCGGATCGGCGGCGGTGACCGAGGCGCTGGGGCCGTCGACGGCGGGCACCGCCCGCGTCCTGAAGATCGCCGACGCCGCGGGCACCCGCGAGGTGACGGTCGCCAAGGCGGATTATGCGCTGGCCCCGGTGTCGGACCGGTACGGCGTGCAGGTGCTGACCGATGGCGGCCGGCAGATCGGCTATCTGAACCTGCGCACCTTCATCTCCACCGCCGACCCGGCGCTGAGGGCCGCGTTCGCGCGGTTCCGGGCGGCGGGGATCACCGAGATGATCGTCGACCTGCGCTACAATGGCGGCGGGCTGGTCAACACCGCCGAGCTGATCGGCGACCTGATGGGCGCCAACCGCAGCAGCGGCGAGGTGTTCAGCTATACCAGCTTCCGCGCCAGCAAGGCGTCGAGCAACACCACCCGCTTCTTCGCAGCCCAGCCCCAATCGATCGCGCCGACGCGGGTCGCCTTCATCGGGACCGGCGGTACCGCGTCGGCGAGCGAGCTGCTGGTCAACGCGTTCATCCCCTATCTCCACACCGCCGACGGGCTGATCGGCACCAACACCTATGGCAAGCCGGTCGGCCAGATCGCGCGCGACAACGCCGCCTGCGACGACCGGCTGAGGGTGATCGCGTTCGCCACCCAGAACGCGGCGCGGCAGGGCGATTACTATGACGGGCTGGCGACCCGGATCGAGGCGAGCTGCCGGGCGGCGGACGACACCGCCTATCCCCTGGGCGACCCGCGCGAGGCGTCGACGAAGGCGGCGCTCGACTTCCTGGCGGGGAGGACCTGCACGCCGATCAGCACCGATGCCACCGCCCGGTCGGTCGGCGGCGCCGGCGGGCGGCGCGAGCTGCTGAGCCCCGCCGCGCCGACCGTGGCGCAGCGCGAGGTGCCGGGGCTGTTCTGAGCGCGCTTGCGGGGGCCGTTGCCGCGGCATAGGGCGGGCGCGTGAGCGACGACGATTATGTCTATGACGAGGCGTCCGGCGAGTGGATCAGCGGTGCCGCCGCTGCGGAAGCCATGCCGGTGGTGGAGGTGCGCGACGCGGTCGGCAACCTGCTGGCGGACGGTGACCAGGTGACGCTGGTGAAGGACCTGGCCGTGAAGGGCGCGGGCCAGACGCTGAAGCGCGGCACGCTGATCAGGTCGATCCGCCTGACCGGCGACGCGCAGGAGATCGACTGCAAGTACGAGGGCATCCGCGGACTGGTGCTGCGCGCCGAGTTCGTGCGGAAGCGGTGACGCCGCCGGCCCTGCCCCCGCTGCCGCCGGCGTGGCAGGCGCCGCTGGGCGCCGTGCTGGCGGGCACGGACATGGTGCGGCTGGGCGCCTTCCTGCACGCCGAGGAGGTGGCGGGAAAGCAGGTGTATCCGGCCGCCGCCGACCGGTTCCGCGCGCTGGAGCTGACCCCGCCCGAGGCGGTTCGCGTCGTCATCCTGGGGCAGGATCCGTATCACGGGCCGGGGCAGGCGCACGGCCTGAGCTTCTCCGTCCGGCCGGGGGTGAAGGTGCCACCGAGCCTGGCCAACATCTACAAGGAACTGCACGCCGACCTGGACATCGCGCCCGCGCGCCACGGCCTGCTCGACCATTGGGCGCGGCAGGGCGTGCTGCTGCTGAACACGGTGATGACGGTGGAGAGCGGGCGCGCCGGATCGCACCGCGACCGCGGGTGGGAGCGGTTCACCGATGCGATCGTCCACGCCGTCGCGGCGGGGGAAGAGCCGGTCGCCTTCCTGCTATGGGGCGCGCACGCGCAGCGGAAGGCGGCGTTCATCCGCCCCGCCGGCGAGGGCGGCCGCCATCTGGTGCTGCACGCCCCCCACCCCTCGCCGCTGTCGGCGTACAAGGGCTGGTTCGGCAGCCGGCCGTTCAGCCGGGCCAACACCTTCCTCGCCCAACACGGGCGCGGGACGATCGACTGGGCGCTGCCGGCGGCGGCGGCGTGACGCGGAAGGTAAGGCTAAGGTAAGGCCTAAATCGCTTTCCGACCCCGAACACGTCCGCGTCATCGGCCGAATGCCTCGCGCCGGGCGCGGCGGCGGGCGGCGCGGTCCAGCACCCGTGGATGGTCGGCCGGGGAGCGCGGCCACTCGTACCGCTCGGTGTCCTCGACGGGATTGGCCGCCAGCGCGGCGGCATCGCGGCGCGCATCGAGGACCCAGGACTGGAGCACCGCCGGCGGCATCAGCCGGTGCGGTTCGGCCGGCGTCACCGGCGCCAACGCGGCGACGGCATGAGCGACCGGCGGCTCCGCCGGCCGCGGCGCGGCGGCATCGCGGCGACCGCCGTCACGCTCCGCCCCGCCGAACCGCTCCGGGTGATAGGCGCGCAGCAGGAACATGGTCAGGCGGGTGTTGCAGCGCCATTTCATGCCGGTGCGGATGCCGTCCTGATCGTAGACCGGTATCTCCTCCCCCTCGATCGCGCGGGTGAAGGCGACATCGAGCAGGCGGTCGGCGGCACTGCGGCAGGCGGCCGACCAGGCGCGCGCGAACGCCTCGCCGCCGGGCGCGTTGCGAAGCGCATAGGCGCTCTTCACCGAGCGATCGACCTCGCGCGCGGCCTGTTCGACCAGGCCACTGCGGCCGAGCGCCTCGATAAAGGCGCGCTGGACGTCGGGCGTCCAGCCGTCGACGCGCGGCCGGCGCGGCACCGGGCGCCACTCGAACTCGGCCGGATCGAAGCCATGGGCGTCGAGCGCGGCGGGATCGGATGTGGCGGGATCGTCTGCGGCCCCGGCGGCGGGGCGGGAGACGGGCGGATGCTGGTGTGCGTTGCTCATCCGCGAGGGTGAACCGGATTCCGGCCGCGTAGGACAGCCATGTTGGATGCTTTCCCCCCGCGGTGTGGCGCGCGGGCATCCATCAGCCGCGCGCGATCGCTCCGCCGGCATGCGGCCGCCGCGCGGCACGGACGATCGGCGGTACCGACAACAGGATCATGGCGACCAGCCCGCCGATCGCGAGCAGGCCGGCGGGGGTGACCGCGACCCGCGCCCGGAGGCGGACCGGCCCCGCGCGGACGGCGAGGCGGGCGGACTGGACGGTATCGAGCGTGCTGGCCATGCCGGGGCGAACGCACGACCGCTCAGCCGGCTGCACGCCCCGGCGGATAGCGCATCGCGACGTCGCAGCGGGCATAGGCGTGGCCGAAGCGCGCCATGATGCCGGCGTCGTGGACGAAGCCGGCCCGCTCGTACAGCCGGATCGCGCCCGCGCACTTGCGGCTGGTGAGCAGGTAAAGCGTGTCGATGCCGGGCAGGCCATGCGCCCGATCGATCAGCGCGGCAAGCAGCGCGGCGCCGGCGCCGGTGCCGCGCGCCCCGGCGAGGACGCCCATCTTGGTCAGCTCGTACGCGCCGGGCGCGATGGGCATCAGCGCGCCGGTGCCGATGATCCGGTCGTCTTCGGTGGCGGCGAAGAGGATGACGCCACCCCGGTCGACGATCGCTTCGCGCGGGTGGGCGAGGACGTGGCGGTCGTGATCCTCAAGGACGAACATCTCCTCGATCCACGCGGTGTTGATGCTCGCGAAGTGTGGGGCGAGGGCGTCGGTGTAGGGGAGGATGCGCACGGGGGTGATTGCGATCATGGCGTCACATCCGGCTGAACAGATCGGGGCCATCGATCGGGTGCAGTTCGCCGAAGATCGCATCGCCGACGGCATGTTCCATCGCGACGATCTCCGCATCGGTCAATTCGGTGAACTGTTCTCGCTTTGCACCCGACAACCTGCCCGCATTTTGCAGGCACAGGCGAATGAACAGCGATGCGCGGCGATCGGGCATGTCGACGATCTCGCGGATCGCCTCGAACGCACGATCGAAGATCGCAACGTAGTTCAGTTCCTTGCGGAGGTCGGTGTGGACGGTTTCCGCGACCCGATCGTGAAGATATTCCGCAAACAGCGTTGCATCGAAGTAGCGGTACAGGTCGGCTGTATCATTATCGACCAAGATTTCGCGCTCGGTCGCGGACGCGCCGGCGATCCAGTGCCAGTCTATATGCTTGAACAGCCGGGACGAAAAGCTTCCGAGAACATCATCATAGGCCTTCTGATCGCGGGCAATCGCAGCCGACACGGGGAAGATGACGCCCGGCGGGCTGAAGCCGGTTCGGGCCAGGATGTGGTGCATGACATAACGATGGATACGGCCGTTGCCGTCCTCGAACGGATGGACGAAGACAAATGCGAACGCCGCCACGGCCGCCGCTACGATCGGATCGGTCGCCGGCGCCATCCGCTCGACCAGTTTGCTCCAGCCCGCCATCATGTCGGGTACGTCCCGCGGCCGCGGACAGATGAAGTGCACCTGCTCGCGAAAATCGACATTCTCACCCACAAAATTCTGGAAATCGCGCCAGCCTTTCGCGGCATAGCGTGGATCGACGATCTGGTTCTGCAACGATACTATCGCCGCCTGGCTACCTGGATCGAAGCGATCGGCCGAACGCAAGGCGGCGACGAACCGGCTGGTACGCGTCGGGCTGGGGTTCTCGCCCTCGATCGCGAAGGACGATTTGGTTTCCCTGGTATATAGATAGCTGATGGCTCGAGCCAGGGTCGCAGGATCGTAGCTGGCGATCAGCGCTTTCGCCTCGACATCGACATGGAGGCCGAGCTGTTCGACGAGCCGCGGCGTCTTGCGCACAGTGGGACAGAAGGCCGCCCCGCCCAGCATATTGTCCGCCACGCGATGCCTCGGGGAGTTTACGCGCGCCGCAGTGACATGGCGGCGCTTGTCGAGCATGTCGACATAGTTTCCCGATTTGACGTCGCCCACGTCAATCATGCCGACGAACGTCTCGTACAGGAACCAGGCACGCCGGCTGAACGTGCCGGTCGGTTCGTCGAGTACCCAGCGGTGGATCGGTTCCGGTCCCATGGCTTTCAACGCGCCGACGAACACGCGCAGATCCAAGGGCTCATGCCGTAGGGCGAAGCGCAGGTGGGTACGCAGTTGATCCGGATCGGGCAGGTAGGACCGCCCGTAATATTCTATGGTTTCCGGCCCATGGATTTCGGTACGCCGGCTTCCCGGCGCGACGTAGCTGCACACATATGGGCGCGGCGCCCGTACACCGAAGTGCTCGCGCAGCCAAAGGTGCCCGATCGGCGTACGATCTTCGTTAGCAGGCGCACTCACCATGCAAGAACGCTTATCGGCTGACTGAAACTCTTACCAGAGGCCCGCCGGCCGAAAAAACGCTTACTCCGCTGCCGGCAGGTAGACCTCGCTCCCCTTTTCCCGGAACTTCTCGCTCATCGCGGCCATGCCGGCCTCGGCGTCCGCGACCGAGGCCCTGCCGCTGGCGAACAGGGCGCGGTCGGCGTCGGCTGGATCGGCGGCCAGGAAGGTGTCGGCGGGCTGGTTCTGCTTCGCCGCGAACTCGCGCACCTCGGCGGTGATCTTCATGCTGCAGAACTTCGGCCCGCACATCGAGCAGAAGTGGGCGGTCTTGGCGCCCTCGGCGGGCAGGGTCTGGTCGTGATAGTCCTCGGCCGTCTCGGGATCGAGCGACAGGTTGAACTGGTCGCGCCAGCGGAAGTCGAAGCGGGCGCGGCTGAGCGCGTCGTCGCGCATCTGGGCGGCGGGGTGGCCCTTGGCGAGGTCGGCGGCGTGGGCGGCGAGCTTGTAGGTGACGACGCCGACCTTGACGTCGTCGCGGTCGGGGAGGCCGAGATGCTCCTTGGGCGTGACGTAGCAGAGCATCGCGGTGCCGTACCAGCCGATCATCGCGGCACCGATGCCGCTGGTGATGTGGTCGTAGCCGGGCGCGATGTCGGTAGTGAGCGGCCCGAGCGTGTAGAAGGGCGCCTCGCCGCAGACCTCGAGCTGCTTTTCCATGTTCTGCTTGATCTTGTGCATCGGCACGTGGCCGGGCCCCTCGATCATGACCTGCACGTCCTGTGCCCAGGCGCGGTGGGTGAGTTCGCCGAGCGTGTAGAGCTCGCTGAACTGCGCCTCGTCATTGGCGTCGGCGATCGATCCGGGGCGCAGGCCGTCGCCCAGGCTGTAGGCGATGTCGTACGCCTTCATGATCTCGGTGATCTCGTCGAAGCGTTCGTAGAGGAACGATTCCCGGTGATGCGCGAGGCACCATTTCGCCATGATGCTGCCGCCGCGCGACACGATGCCGGTGACGCGCTTCGCCGTCATCGGGATGTAGGGCAGGCGGACGCCGGCGTGGATGGTGAAATAGTCGACGCCCTGTTCGGCCTGTTCGATCAGCGTGTCGCGGAAGATCTCCCACGTCAGCTCCTCGGCGATGCCGCCGACCTTTTCGAGCGCCTGGTAGATGGGGACCGTGCCGATCGGGACGGGCGAGTTGCGGATGATCCATTCGCGGGTGTCGTGGATGTTGCGGCCCGTCGACAGGTCCATGACCGTGTCGGCGCCCCAGCGGATCGACCAGACGAGCTTGTCGACCTCTGCCGCGACGTTGCTGGCGACCGCGCTGTTGCCGATGTTGGCGTTGATCTTGACCAGGAAGTTGCGGCCGATCGCCATCGGTTCGGATTCGGGGTGGTTGACGTTGTTGGGGATGATCGCGCGGCCGCGGGCGACCTCGTCGCGGACGAATTCGGGGGTGACGTAGTCGGGGATCGACGCGCCGAAGCTCTCGCCGTCGCGCTTGTAGTCGCGCAGCATCTCGCGCCCGAGATTCTCGCGGGTCGCGACATATTCCATCTCGGGCGTGACGATGCCGCGTCGGGCATAATGCATCTGGCTGAGGTTCATGCCGGGCCTGGCGCGCAACGGGCGCTTCACCAAGCGGGGGAATTGCGGGACGCCGCCGGACCGGTCGGGCCCGAGCTGGCCGTTGTCCTCCGGCCGGATCTCGCGCGCGTCATAGGCCTCGACATCGCCGCGCGCCTCGATCCACTGGCGGCGCAGCTGGGGCAGGCCGGCCATGATGTCGATGCGGGACTGCGGATCGGTATAGGGGCCGGACGTGTCGTAGACGCGCAGGGGCGGCTCGCCGGAGGAGGGATCGAGGTGGATCTCGCGCATGGCGACGTTCAGCGGGCCGACATGCACCTTCTTCGACCCGCGGATCGGGCCGGTGGTGACGCCGATGGCGCTGCCGGTATCGGGAAGCTCGGTACGGGCGGGGATGTCGGCCATGCGTCGTCTCTCCATTGTCGGAGAGCGGGCGGATCACGGGTGGCGACCGCTCCCTCCCTCCGCCGGTGTCAACCGGATCAGGTTCAGCGGGTCGAAGGCTGCGGCCTTCCTCTCAAGCGCGGCGACAGCGCTCCCCCGGGGATGACCCAGCATAGGCGCGTGTCGCGGGCGCCACAAACGAAAAGGGCCCGCCTGTCGCCAGGCGGGCCCGATCCGTCGCTTCGTTCCGGAGGGGTCAGGAACTGCGCACGGCGCCGTTGACGCCGGCCGGATAGAAGCCGCCGCCATTGGTGGAGGTGCCGTTCAGGTACACGATGTTCAGCACCTGCTGCGGCGAACGCACATAGGCGATCGAGTTCGTATCGGTCGGCACGATGTTCGCCGAGGTCGCCGTCGTCCCGACGATGATGTTCTGGTCGCGATCGCCGCCCTGGTTGAGCAGGCCGGTGTTCGACGTCCCGTCCAGCGTATCGCGCGCGTCGGAGATCTGGCCGGTGGCGGTGAACAGCGACGGCGTGCTGAGCCCCTTGCGGTAGAGCACCGTGCGGACGAGGCCGGCATGGTATGCCTCTGCCGCATGGATGCCCGCCGCCGCCTCGATGAAGGCCGGCGTGTTGAGGAGGGCGACGCCGCCCATATAGGCGGTGACGCCGACATCCTCGAACAGATAGGCGCCCAGCAGGAAGCTGTTGTCGTCGGCATAGGGATCGAAGGTCGCGCTGGATCCCACCACCCCTGCGGCACGGGCCGCGAGCGTGAAGGCACCCGTGGCATCGCCCGAGATGTTCAGCGCGGGCTGTGCCGCGACCGACGTGTTGCCGATCGCCTGGCGGAGGAAGGTAACGTGCGCGATCTCGTCATAGGCGATCTCGCGGGCATACTGCGCGACGAGCGGATCCTGGAACGCCACCTGGCGCGGACGCCCGGCGGTGGTCGAGGGCAGCTGCACCGAACCGCGGGTGCCCGAGCCGGATTGCAGCGAGTCGGCGATCGGCGTGCCGAACGCGGCGTAGCTGTAGAAATTCGCTTCCAGATATTCGAGCTGGAGCGCGAAGTTCAGCACGTCGACCTCGGTGACCGCGGCCGGCGTCGGCGTCGGGGTGACGACGGGCGGCTGATCCTGGTCGCCGTCGCTGCCGCAGGCGGACAGCATCGTCAGGCCGCCGGCGGCAACCGCCGCACCGCCCGCAAACTTCATGAAGCGGCGTCGGTCGCTCTGACGCTTGGCAGTGGCTTCCTCGATAACGTCGAGAATGAATCGTTCTTCGCTCATGACAGGTCCTCCCTGGAGGAAAATCGTTGATCCGGTAGGCGATCGGGCAGTCGGCCTGAGGGCCGGACGCCGATCACGCGACGCCGATGCTGGCGTTGATGTTGCCGTTGACGCCGCGCGGGAAGAACCCGCCCATCGTCGTCGCCGCCCTGGTGGTGTTCAGGTAAACGATGTTGAGCACCTGCCCGGCCGTGCGGCTGTAGGCGAGGCCGTTGGCATCGAGCGGTACGATGTTCGACACCGTCGCGCCGTTGACCGTGCTCGCCGTGATCCCCTGGTCGAGATCGCCGCCGCTGTTGCGGCCGGCAGAGCGGTCGACCACGCCGAGCGCCGCCGAGCCGGTACCGTCGAGGAAGTCGCGGGCGTCCGAGATGCGCTGCGCCGCGGTGATGAGGCCGGGCTGTGCGGTGACGACCGGGGTGACGCCGGCCGGCGTGCCGATGCCCTTGGCGTACAGCGTCGTGCGGACGATCGCGGCGTGATACGCCTCGACCGCGAGGATGCCGGCCGCCGCCTGCAGGAAGGTCTTGTTGGTCAGGAGCGGCGAGGCGCCCTTGTACGCGGTGACGCCGACATCCTCGAAGATGTACGCGCCGAGCAGGAAGTTCTCGTCGTTCAGATACGGATCGAACGTGTTGTCGGTCAGCGTGACGCCGGCCGCTGCTGCGGCGGCGGCGAAGGGACCGTCGGCCGCACCCGAGATATTGATCGTCGGCTGCGGCACGGCCGCGCTGCCGAGCGCACCGGCGCTGCGCAGGAAGGTGACATGCGCGATCTCGTCGGCCGCGATCTCCTGCGCATAGGCACGGACGGCGGGATCGGTGAAGGCGACCTGACGCGCCTGATGCGTGCCACTGCCGATCACGACATCACCGCGACGGCTGACGGTGGACTCGGTGCCCGACAGCAGATTGCTGTTCAGGCCGACGCCGAGCGCGGCATAGGAGTAGAACTGTGCCTCGAGATATTCGAGATTGAGGGCGAAGTTCAGGACATCCACGTCGACATTGGTCGACTGGGCATTCGCCTTGGTCGCGAAGCTCATCGCGGCGGCGCCGCCGACGGCCATGGCGCCCATGCCGAAGGCGGCCTTGAAGAATTCCCGGCGTTCCTCGCGTCGCTGGACGCGGCTGTCCAGCACCTCGATCAATTGCACGCTATCGGCCATTACGCATCCCCTCGTGAACCGAGGGCCGGAATGGGCCGACGGTCAGGTCGTCGACATGCCGCTACCCGTGCGGCGCGGCTGTCGGAGGGAAGTACGAAGGCGCCGCGCAAACGGATGCGCGGCGCCCAGAAATTAATTGCGATTAGATTATCCTGTGATGCCGGAAATCGGGGAACGATCGATGACCGGTCCCGACACGGGCGATCGGCGGATCAGAACGTATAGGTCAGGCCGGCGGCGAACGACCACTGGTCTGCATCGCCGACATCCTGGACGATCGGGCTGCGCTTGTAGCGGCCGAGCATCTTGCCATACAGCACGCCCGCACCGATGCCGAAGCCGCGGCGCAGGTCGCCCGACAGGCTCTGGAGCGCGAAGGCGGACAAGTTGAACCGCTTCCACCCCGCATCCGCCGCGTCATAGGCGCGCAGCCCGCTGGCGAGCGACTGCGGGCCGGTGACGCTGAAATAGGTGCGGCCATAACCCTTGCCGACATAGTCCGCCGACGCGCCGACCGAGACGAGCGTGCTGTAGGACAGTGGTGTCGTATAGTTGATCTGCGGCGTGATGACGTAGCTGCGATGCGTCTTCGACACGTCCTGCACCACCGCGACGCGCGCGGTCAGCGTGTCGAAGTCGCTGGTGATGACCCCGGTCTGGTTGACGCCGACGAAGCCGCCGACCTCGTACGCGGTATCCAGCTCGCCCAGCGCGGCGACCTGCCGGTTGTCGATATCGTTGGTGCGATCGAGGCGAACGGCGCCGATCACGCCCAGTTCGTACTTCAGCCCCGGCCCGGGCGCGTCCTTCAGCAGGTCGACATACAGCTGGGTGCCGCGGGTGAAGAAGTCGTAGCCGCCGACGGTGCCGATCGCGACCGCACCGGGCGACCAGCTGTTGTCGGACGCTCCCTCGTAATCGGGCAGGCTGGCGACGCCGACACCGATCGTGATGCGGTCGCCGCCGGTATCGGGCGCATTGTCGCCCGGCGGGCTGGCCGGCGGGGTGGATCCCTGCGCGCCAGCCGGCGCGGCGAGGATGGCGGTCGCCGCCAGGGCAACCGCGAGAGAGGATAAGATGGGGCGCAAGGTCCGAAGCTCCTGGAAAGTCACGGCCGCGCAACGCGTCCATGACGATTTCGGGTCCCGCGCCGCCGGATCAGAAGATGTAACGCATATTCACCTGTTGCGTTTCGGCATCACCGGCGAGCTGAAAGCGCGCCGCCGAGAAGCGCGGCGGGCCGAAGCGCACGACCGGGTTGCGCGAGAAGCCGAACCCCTCGCGCGGGATGCCGGCGAAGGTATCGAGCCGGGCATTGCCGTTCTCGTCATGGATCACCGCCACCGCATAACCGCCGTAAGGCAGGCCGGCGAAGCGGACCGTGCGGGTGCCGGCGGGCACCGAGCGGGTCACAGCATCGGCATCGTCGACGCAGGCAGGGAAGTTGGCGGGATCGTTGGTCAGGCAGACGCGGATCAGCCCCTTCGACGACCGGAGCTTGTCGACCGCGACGTCAAGCCGGCCGACCGGCGCCGCGCCGATCGACAGCGCCATCGCTGCCGCTCCCAACCCGGCCTTCGCCCATCCCGCCGCTGCGACGCCGTTCCGCCTGGGCATGCGAACGGGCGAAATCGCCGATGCCGCGATCGGTGCCGCACATCCTGTCCCAGTGGCGGAAGTATAGCCCATAATTGCACCCATATTGTTCATGATGCCGCTGGTGATGGCTGGCCGTGATCAGCCACGCCCCCATTGGCCCCCGCCACATGAACCTGGGGAAAACCTCCCACCCCATGTGATTGGTCACTCCCATAACCGTCATGATCGTCAAGACGAAGCCCAGCGCGGCGACATGGATCGGAATCGCCAGAACCAGTAGCGGAATTACCACAGCGCCGGTCAGCGCCTCCCACGGATGAAACGCCATCGCCGCCCATGCGGTGGGGGGCCGGCTGGCATGGTGGACGGCATGCGCGATCCGGAACGGCCGGGGCCGGTGCATCCAGCGGTGCGTCCAGTAGAACCAGGTGTCGTGGGCAAGCATGTAGAGGAGGACCGAGACCGGCAGCCACCACAGCGGAAAGGCATGCACATCGGTGTAGACCCGCGTCCAGCCGTGGTTTTCCCACCCCCACGCCAGCACGCCGGCGGGGATGCCGTAGATGGCGGCGGACGCCAGACTCCACGCCACCTCGCGCCGGATCTGCGGATCGAGCCCGCCATAGAGGCCGGGATGCCGCCACCGCGTCGCCGCGGCGAAGGCGCCGGACACGATCAGATAGCGGACGCCGACGATCACCGTCATCGCGAGGGCGGAGAGGAGGATGGCGAGGAGCACGGGCGTGGTCATAGCGGATTGTGCGACCGGCGGGAACGGCAGTCACGGAAGCCGACAGCTTTTACGATAGACGGCCTGTTATCTTACCTCTTGTCCCCCGAAACGACGACGGATCACCGACCTTCAGCATTCGCGCGCTGGACCGCCACGATGTCGGCACTACTTGCAAGACTGAATAGGTAGTCGCGACGCTCTATCGATCCGACCCTGAGCTTTTTCAATCGACGTAGCTGGTCATGAGGCAATGAAAAGCGAGTATAGCCACGCGCGGCCAGACATTCCTCCACTTCATCTTGCAATTTTGCCTGAAGGGCATCGACCTTTCGGTCAGGCCTGTACATCCGTCGCAGCAACACGTTCCGGGTAGCCTGCGTCTCGTCATCGTCGGGTCGTGCCATCGGAGGCATATTGTTTTCCCGCTCCAAAGCTTCGAAGCCCTGCACATAGGCGTGTGTTTCGCTGTCCGCCGATACATCGCGCGAAGCCGCCGTGAGACTACAGGCGACAGCATCGGTATCGTAGTCTGCCCGCGAGACTCCGGGCTTACCCCAACTGTAGACGGGACGCGCCGCCGCCACATCCTGCGACAGAAAGGTCACGAGAAGCGGCAATGCCCAGCATCTTATTTTCAGCATCCGCATCGCCATTCTCCATCCTTCTTCCAAGCCTTATCCGGGACAGCCCAGATTTCTCTTGCAGCTCAAAAAATTCCGTTCCGCCTTTTGATAACAGTCTGCCGGATAGTTATTGGCAGGAGGAATCGAGCATGTTGATCGTTCGCGAAAATAGTTGGCTTCGCAAGCGCCACAACTGGATTGGGCATATGCCGGCGCCCCCGTGATCAAAGCGGTCAGTTGAGCAACGATGATCAAATTTCCGTAATGTTTCATCACATATCTCCCAGACGCCTCGATGGGGAATGCCATTCGAAGTGCGAGAGTGTGCTATGTCAATACGGATGGTTACCGCATTGCATCCGGATGTTATCGAAAAGGCAGCAATTTCAATGAACACCAAGATTGCTGGCGCAAAGACTGCTTAACAACAAGCCGCTAACGACGGAAATCCGTCTCTACGCCAGACTGACCAGCAGCTTGTCGATGCGGCGGCCGTCGAGGTCGACGATCTCGAACTTCCAGCCCTGCTCGACGAAGCTCTCGCCCTCGTCCGGCAGGCGGCGGAGGACGGCCAGTGCGAGGCCGGCGACGGTGGCGTAGTCGCGATCCTCGGGCAGTTCGATGCCGAGCCGCTCGGCCAGGCCGTCGGCGGGCATCGTGCCGGCGACCAGCAGCGAGCCGTCGTCGCGGGTGACCACGTCGGGCGCCTCGTGCGGGTCGTTGTCGGAGGCGAAGGCGCCGCCGATCGCGGCCAGCAGATCGGCCGGGGTCACGATCCCCTCGAAATGGCCGTACTCGTCGTGGATCAGCGCCATCGGCACCTCCGCGCCGCGCAGCGCCAGCAGCGCGTCGGGCGCATCGATCCGGTCGATCACCACCGGCGCCTTGCGCATCAGCGAGGGGAGATCGAGCGGCTCGCCACGCAGCAGCGCGGCGGCGATGTCGCGCGCCTGGACCACCCCTGCCACGCTGTCGATCGATCCGTCGCCGACCGGCAGGCGGGTGTGCTGGGTCGCGGCCAACTTCGCCCGGATCTCCGCGTCGGTGGCGCGGCAGTCGAGCCAGTCGACCTCCGTCCGCGGCGTCATGATCTCGCGCACCGGGCGGTCGGCGAGACGGACGACACCCGAGATGATCGAGCGCTCATGCTCCTCGATCACGCCGGACTTCGACGCCTCGGCGACGATCAGCTGCAATTCCTCGACGGTCACCTGCTCCTCGTTCTCGCGGTCGAGGCGAAGGAGGTGGAAGATCAGCGCGCTGGACGAATCGAGCACCCAGACGATCGGCGCGGTCAGGATCGCCAGCCAGCGCATCGGGCCGGCGACGATCGACGCCACCGTTTCCGGAGCCCGCAGCGCGAACTGCTTGGGCACCAGCTCGCCGATGATCAGCGAGGCATAGGTGGTGATCGAGATGACCAGCACGAACCCCAGCGTCTCCGCCGTCGCGGCCGGCACGCCCAGCGCCGCCAGCCGCGCGCCGGTGGGCCCGCCCAGGCTGGCACCCGAATAGGCGCCGGTCAGGATGCCGATCAGGGTGATGCCGATCTGCACCGTCGACAGGAACTTGCCGGGATCGGCACCCAAGACCAGCGCGGCGCGGGCGCCGCGCCGGCCGCTGCGCGCCATCGCCTCAAGCCGGGCCTTGCGCGACGAGACGACCGCGAGTTCGCTCATCGCGAACACGCCGTTCATCGCGGTCAGCGCCAGGATGATCGCGACGTCGATCCAGGGAAAGGGAGGAAGCGGTGCCATTGGCGTGCGCCGTCCTTAATGGCGGCAAACGCGACGCGCCACAACATCCGTCTGTGCGAGCGAGCTTCGTTGATCGATACGCTGCCGGAACAGGAATGTGGCTGCGTGGTTGTTGGGGCAGATCGAAAGGGACTGCCATGAAGTCGAACCGCCTCCTCCTCGCCGCACTCGCCGCGACCACGCTCGCCGCATCGGGCTGCACCACCGACCCGGAAACCGGCGAGCGCCGCATCTCGAAGACGGCGATCGGCGGGATCGGCGGCGCGCTGGGCGGGTATCTGCTGGGTGACGTGGTTGGCGGGCGGCGCGACCGGACCGAGAAGATCCTGGGCGCGGGCATCGGCGGCCTGGCCGGGGCCGGCATCGGCGCGTACATGGACAAGCAGGAGCGCGACCTGCGCGCACGCACCGCGGGTACCGACGTGCAGGTGATCCGCCGCGGCGACGACCTGGTGCTGAACATCCCGTCGGGCATCACCTTCGCCTATGACAGCGCCGCGGTGCAGCCGCAGTTCCAGCGGACGCTGGATCAGGTGGCGTCGACGCTGGCCGAGTATAACCAGACCTATATCGACGTGTACGGTCACACCGACTCGACCGGCAGCGACGCGTACAACCAGACGCTGTCGGAGCGGCGGGCGACGTCGGTGGCGGACTATCTGTCGAGCCACGGCGTGCAGGCGGCGCGGATCGGCACGCGTGGTTATGGCGAGACGCAGCCGATCGCCTCGAACGATACCGACGAGGGCCGGGCGGCGAACCGCCGGGTCGAGGTGAAGATCGTGCCGATCACGCAGAACGACGTGCGCTGATCCCGTCGCGACGGCCGATCAGCGGATCGTCCACTCCCACAGCGCCGCCGGCCCGTCGAAGCTGAGCCGCAGGTAGCGGGTGGCGGCGGGATGGCGGAGGCGGATCGGCGAGCCCTGGACGCTGGCGATCGGCAGCAGCGGGCGCCAGTTGCGGCCGTCGGCGGACGCGTCCACCGCCACGCGGTAGGCGCGGTTGGCGTATTCGGGGCGGAGCAGGCTTTCCGTCACCCGGCGCGTCGTTCCCAGATCGGCGACGATCGCGGGACGGGCGGCGGTGGAGCGCCACAGCGTCGCATAATTGTCGTCGGCGGCGCGCGCGGGGCCGTGGAGTGCGTCGTCGCCCTCGCCGCTCGTGGTCCAGCGCAGCCCGGCGCGGCGGCGGGGGGCGAAGCCGATCACGTCGCCGCCGTGGCCGGGCACCACCCGCTGGATCACGCCGTCTGCCCCGATGGTCAGCGGGTCGACCGCGATCTGGCGCAGCACGTCGTCGCCGACACGCGGAAAGGGCAGCGCCTGGCGGTGATAGAGGATGTACGGCTGCCCGCCCGATCGGAACACCGCGTGGTGGCCCGGGCTGATGACGCCGCGCGCCGCGTCGGTGGACAGGACCGGGTTGTTCGGCGGTGCCCGGAACGGCCCCATCGGCGTATCGCCGATCGCGTAGTTGACGCGGTACGTGTCCTCGGTCGTCTTGCCGTCGCTGAAGGTCAGGAGATAGTGCGGGCCCGATTTCACCATGAACGGCCCCTCGAAATAGCCGGGGGGCGTCACGTCGCGCGGGGTGCCGTCGAAGGTGACCATGTCGGGTTTCAGCCGCACGACGAAGCAGTGGCCGTTGGTCCAGTTCCAGCCCGATCCCCAGTAGAGATAGGCGCGGCCGTCGTCGTCGACGAACGCCTCCGCGTCGATCATGTGATAGTCGGGGGCGAACGCCTTGGCGATCAGGGGCTTGCCGCCATTGGCGTCGCGCCATGGCCCGGCCGGCGACGGCGCGGTGCCGACCCACACCTCGCTGCCGACCGACACGTACATGTACCAGCGGCCGTTCGCCGCCTTCACCACCGAGGGGGCCCAAACCTTCGACTTGCCCGATGACGGGCTGGTCGCCGCCGCCTTGGTCGGCCAGGCGGGGGTCGAGAAGGTCCAGTCGCGCCCGTCGGTCGAGGTCCAGAGCCCCAGCCGGTCGTCGCCCCAGGGATCGATCGTCGCGAAGACGTACCAGCGGCCGCCGTCGCGCACGATCGACGGATCGGCGAAATAGCCGGGGATCAGGGGGTTGCGATCGCCGGCCGTGTCCCACCGCGCCGCATCGGCGAGCGGGGGAGCGTCGGCGGCGACCAGCACGGTCGCCGCCCCGGCCAGCATCAGGGCGGCGACCGTGCCCCGCATCACTTGATGTCGAGCATGACGACCGACTTGGCCGGCAGCGTCACCGTCAGCGTGCCCGCCGACAGGGTCGCCCCGGTGAACGCCGCCGGCTTCACCGCATCGGGCGCGTCGAAGGTGTTGTGCGCGTCCATCGCCGCCGCCGTCAGGATGCGCCCGGTGACGCCCGCGCCGGTGACGCCGTCAAGCTTGACGGTAACGGTGGTCGGCCGATTGGGATCGACGTTGGTCAGGCCCATATGGACCGTGCCGTCGGTGCCGCGCACCGCACTGGCGCTGACCGCCTTCATCACCCATTCGTTCTTGTTGTACCAGCGCGACTTCACCTCGACCGGCAGGACGATGCCGTCCTGATAGTCCTTGTACAGGTCGAACACCCAGTAGGTCGGGGTCTTCACCATCCGCGCGCCGTCGGTGAGCATCATCGCCTGGAGCACGTTGATCATCTGCGCGATGTTGGCGCCGCGCAGGCGATCAGTGTGCTTTGCGAAGATGTCGAAGTTCAGGCTGGTCACCAGTGCGTCACGCAGCGAGTTCTGCTGGTACAGGAAGCCGGGATGGCTGCCCGGTTCCTGATCGTACCAGGTTCCCCATTCGTCGACGAACATCGCCACCCGCTTCTGCGGATCGTGCTTGTCCATCCGCTTGGCATGTTCGGTGATGTATTCGTCCATCTTCAGCGTCTTGGCGAGGGTGCGCGCCCACTGATCCTCGTCGAAGCCGGTCGCGGCCCCCTTGTGCGCCCAGTCATAGGGGATGGTGTAGTAGTGGACGCCGATGCCGTCGAAATGCGTGCCCGCATCGCGCATCATCACATCGGTCCAGTTGTAATCGTCGGCGTTGGCGCCGCTGGCGATCTTCATCACCCGCTCACCGGCGGGCATCTTGACGAAGGTGCCATACCGGCGGGTGACGTCGGCGGCATATTCCGGCTTCATATTGCCGCCGCAGCCCCACAGTTCGTTGCCGATGCCGAACAGCGGCAGCTTCCACGGTTGCTTGCGGCCGTTCGCCGTCCGCTCCCTGGCGAGGCTCGATCCGCTGGGCGAGGTCATATACTCGACCCACTCCGCCATTTCCGCGGGCGAGCCGTTGCCGACATTGCCCGAGACATAGGCTTCGGATCCGACCATCTCGGCATAGTTCATGAATTCGTGGGTGCCGACCGCATTGTCCTCGGTCACGCCGCCCCAATGTGTGTTGATCTTGATCTTGCGCTTCTTGGGATCGCCGATCCCCTCACGCCAGTGATATTCGTCGGCGAAGCAGCCGCCGGGCCAGCGGATGACGGGGACGCGGATCGCCTTCAGCGCATCGAGCACGTCGCGGCGGTAGCCGTTCACATTGGGGATGCGGCTGCCCTTGCCGACCCAGATGCCGCCATAGATGCCGGTGCCGAGATGCTCGGCGAACTGGCCGAAGATGCGACGGTCGAACTTGGGTGCGGGACGGTCGCCGTGGACGGTGACGGTGTCGGCGCCAGCATCGGAGGCGGGTGCATCCTGCGCCGCGACGGGTGCCGCCGTCAGCAGCAGGGCGGCGGTGAGAAACGTCCTGATCATCAATGGTTCTCCGTCGCGCGGGAGCGCCGCGCCAAGCAGGGGGAAGCGACGGCGGACGGTGCCCGCCATCGATCATGGGGGTGGGGCGATGGCGGGCAGCAGGAGCGTGCGACCGGGAGCGGCATGGCAGGCGATGGCATGGAACCCCCTCTCGACCGCACGATTGTCCGTGCTTGTTGTCCGACAATATCGACGATTCGAGGCAATGCAACCCCATCCCGGCGCCATCGCGGTCGACCGGCGACGGTTGCGCGTCGGGCGGCGTCGGCATGCTCGATAGCGGTTGCCACCGCCGGCGAGAGCCATTATGTCGGAGTTAATTGCTGAGAGGATTTACATGATCGACGGTTCGATTCTGGTCGGTGCGGAAACGCGGCAGGCCGGTACCCGCTTCACCTCGGTGAACCCGGCGACGGGCGAGACCCTGATCCCGGATTTCTCGTCCGCGGACGCCGCCGCCGCCGCCGATGCCTGCGCGCTCGCCGCCGCCGCCTTCCCCGCCTATTCCGCCGCCGAGCCGGAAGCGCGCGCCGCGCTGCTGGAGAACATCGCAGAGGCGATCCTGGCGATCGGCGACGAGCTGATCGTGCGGGCCATGGAAGAGAGCGGCCTGCCCCGCATGCGGCTGGAGGGAGAGCGCGGCCGCACCGTCGGCCAGCTGCGCCTGTTCGCATCGGTCGTCCGCCAGGGCGACTGGCTGGACGCGACGATCGATCCGGCGCTGCCCGATCGCGCCCCCCTGCCCCGCCCCGACCTGCGCCGCGTGAACCTGGCGGTCGGGCCGGTCGCGGTGTTCGGCGCGTCGAACTTCCCGCTGGCCTTCTCGGTGGCGGGGGGCGACACCGCCTCCGCGCTGGCCGCCGGATGCCCGGTGGTGGTGAAGGGCCACCCCGCCCATCCCGGCACGGGCGAGCTGGTCGCCCGTGCGATCCGCGACGCCGTCGCGCAGTCGGGCTTCCCGGCCGGCGTCTTCTCGTACCTGCCCGGCGAGACCAACGCGCTGGGCGAGGCGATCGTCGCCGATCCGCGCATCAAGGCGGTGGGCTTCACCGGTTCGCGCGGCGGTGGCTTGGCGCTGGTCCGCATCGCCGCCGGGCGCGAGGAGCCGATCCCGGTCTATGCAGAGATGTCGAGCATCAACCCCGTCATCCTGTTTCCCGCCGCGCTGGAGGCGCGGGGCGAGGCGATGGCGACGGCCTTCGTCCAGTCGCTGACGATGGGGGCGGGCCAGTTCTGCACCAATCCCGGGCTGGTGCTGGCGATCGGATCCCCCGCGCTGGACGCGTTCGTCACCGCAGCGGGTGCCGCCCTCTCCGACAGCCAGCCGGCGACGATGTTGTCGCCGGGCATCCACGCCAGTTTCGAGCAGGGCGTCGACGCGCTGGCCGGGCACAATGCGGTGACCACGGTCGCGCGCGGCAAGGTCGGCGAGGGCGTGAACCAGGCGGTCGGCGCGCTGTTCCAGGCGGATGCCGAGGCGTTCCTGGCCGATCGCGCGCTGGGCCATGAGGTGTTCGGATCGTCGGCGGTCGTCGTCCGCTGCCGCGACATGGCCGAGGTGGGCCGGGTGGTCGCCAGCCTGGAGGGGCAGCTGACCGCGACCTTCCAGATGGACGAGGCGGACCACGATGCCGCGCGCGAATTGGTACCGGTGGTCGCCGAACGGGTCGGGCGCATCCTGGCCAATGGCTGGCCGACGGGCGTCGAGGTGAGCCACGCGATGGTGCATGGCGGCCCCTTCCCCGCGACCAGCGACGGGCGCAGCACCTCGGTCGGCAGTGCGGCGATCCATCGCTTCCTGCGCCCGGTCTGCTTCCAGAACCTGCCCGACGCCCTGCTGCCCCCGGCGATCGCGGCGGCGAACCCGTGGAACGTCGCCCGCCGCGTCGACGGCGTGCGCGAGGCTTCGCCGCGATGACCGGCGCCGCCATCCTCAGCCTGGTCCAGTTCGACGAGAACGGCACCCGCGGCGTCGCCGCGATCGGGGCGGACGGTGCGCGGCGGGTGACCGGCGCGACGACGACGCTGGCGCTCGCCAGGGCGGCGCTGGCCGCGGGCGAGACGCTGGCCGGCCATGCCGGCCGCCAGCTGGGCGACGCGATCGACCTGGGCGGCGTGCGGCTGCTGTCGCCGATCGACCATGAGGACGCCGCCCACCTGCTGGTCAGCGGCACGGGGCTGACCCATCTCGGCTCCGCCGAGGGGCGCGACAAGATGCACCGCGCCGCGTCGGAGAACCCGCAGCCGACCGATTCGATGAAGATGTTCCTGATGGGGGTCGAGGGCGGCAAGCCGGCCGACGGCACCGTCGGTGCCCAGCCCGAATGGTTCTACAAGGGCGACGGCGCGATCCTGGTGGCGCCGGGCGAGGCGCTGGCGATGCCGGACTTCGCGCTGGACGGTGGCGAGGAGCCGGAGATCGCCGGCATCTATGTGATCGCCGACGACGGCACGCCGGTCCGCATCGGCTTCGCGTTGGGCAACGAGTTCAGCGACCATGTGACCGAGCGCGGCAATTACCTGTGGCTGGCGCATTCGAAGCTGCGCCCGGCGGCGCTGGGCCCCGAACTGCTGCTGGGCGAGCTGCCGCACGACATTCGCGGCACCAGCCGCATCCGTCGCGGCGATGCGGTGCTGTGGGAGAAGCCGTTCGTGTCGGGCGAGGCGAACATGTCGCACGCGCTGTCGAACCTGGAGCATCACCACTTCAAATATGCCGGCTTCCGCCGGCCGGGCGACGTGCACGTCCATTTCTATGGCACGGCGACGCTGTCGTTCAGCGACGGCATCCAGACGCAGCCCGGCGACGTGTTCGAGGTGGAGGCCGCGCCCTTCACCCTGCCGGTGCGCAATCCGCTGGCGGTGGCGCCGGCGGGCGACGCGACGGTCCGCACGATCTGACCACGGCGTGCGGGACCCTTACGCCCGGCGGCGGGGTCCTGTAGCGTCGCGGCCGCAACGATGAGGAAGGGGGAGGAGCGGTGAAGGGCGAGCGCATCGTGTCCCCCCGGATCCACGGCACCATCGCCCACGACATCGGCGTGGAGATCGTCGGCGGCGTGCGCAGGCCCGGCACGGTGTTCGGCGGCGAGATCGAGGCGAGCGAGGCGCTGGGCGTCTCCCGCTCCGCCTATCGCGAGGCGATCCGCATCCTTGCCGCCAAGGGGCTGGTCGAGAGCCGGCCCAAGGCGGGCACCCGCGTCACCCCGCGCGAGCGGTGGAACCTGCTCGATCCCGATGTCCTGGCCTGGACGTTCGAGGGGGAGCCGGATCCCGACTTCATCCAGGACCTGTTCGAGCTGCGCGCGGTGATCGAGCCTGCCGCCTGCGCCTTCGCCGCGCGCCGCCGGTCTGCGGCGGACCTGGTGGCGATGAAGGCGGCGCTGGACGTCATGGAGGCATCCGGGCTGGCATGCCCCGAGGGGCGCGCCGCCGACCAGAGGTTCCACCGCGCGATCCTGGCCGCGGCGGGCAACGAGCCGCTGACCTCACTGGCCAGCACGGTCGGCGCCGCGGTCCGCTGGACCACCGAATTCAAGCAGCGCCGCCGCCTGATGCCGCGCAATCCGCTGCCCGACCATGTCCGCGTGTACGAGGCGATCGCGGCGGGCGATGCGGCCGTCGCGGCATCGGTGATGGGCGAGCTGCTGCGGCTGGCGATCGAGGACATGGGGCTGAAGCCGCGGAGCTAGAGTGCGATTCACCTGGCATGAAGCACCACCCCGGCGAAGGCCGGGGGTCCAGGCTTGACGATGCGCAACGCCTCTCTCCGCCGCCCCTCCGCTGGACTCCGGCCTTCGCGGGACCTTTGCAAAAGTGTCGTGAGATGATTCACTGATATCCTGCGAGGGTTGTCGGGGACGGGCGATGCATCGTGAGGCGGGGTCGGCGGGGTTTGCGGAAGCGCTGGTGGTGGGCGGCGGGAGTCGGCGGCTGGAGCGGATCGATGGGCTGCTGGATTGGTCGCGGGTGGAGGCGGTGCTGGAGCGGTTGCATGCGAGCGGCACGGGGCGTCCGTCCTATCGGCCGCTGACGTTGCTCAAGGTGCTGCTGCTGGAGAGCTGGTACGGGCTGTCGGATCCGGCGATGGAGGAAGCGCTGGCAGACCGGCTGTCGTTTCGTCGTTTCTGCGGGCTGGCGCTGGACGAGTCGGTTCCCGACCACAGTACGATCAGCCGCTTTCGCAGCCTGCTGGCGGGCGACGGGACGGCCGAGGCGGTCTTTGCCGAAGTGGTGCGCCAACTCGACGGGCATGGACTGGTGGTGAAGGCGGGGACGCTGGTGGATGCGACGCTCATCGCCTCGGCGGCCAGCGAGCCGCCGCGCCAGAAGGGTGGCGGTCGCTCGCCGGTGGACCCGGATGCGACATGGCAGAAGCACGTCAGCGGCAAGGCGTGGTTCGGCTACAAGCTGCATCTCGGGGTCGACCGCCACAGCCTGATCGTGCGCAAGGCGATCCTGACCCCTGCCAATGTTCCCGAGGTCGAGCATGGCCATGACCTCGTCTCGGGCGACGAGGCGGCGGTGTGGGCCGACAAGGGCTATGTCGGTCCGCGCCTGCGCGACCGCCTCGCCCGGCACGGCATTCGCGACCGCACCCAGCAGCGCGCGCAGCGCGGTCATCCGCTCAACCCCCGGCAGAAACAGCGCAACGCCCTGATCGGCCGGGTACGCGGACGCATCGAAGGTGTCTTCGGGACCCTCAAGCGATCCTATGGCCTGCACCGCATGCGCTTCATGGGGCTTGCCCGAAACCGCTGCGCGACCTTGCTCGTCCTGACCGCCTGGAATCTGGGCCGGGCCGTCGCCCGCACCTGAGCCGTCGCCGTCTGCCGACCCGACCGTCGGCCCCCGGCTCGCTCAGACGATACCCGATCGCCCGAAACAAGGCCCGCCCGCATGCCGAGCCGTCGTCGACCTGCCATCAAACGTGCCACGACCGCGCTTTTGCAAACGTCCCGCCTTCGCCGGGGTGGTTGCTGTGAGTGGTTCAGCCTGGATGGATCACACTCTGGAGCGGACGGCTCGGCGGTACCGGCGGGCGGCGAACAACCCCGGAGCGCCGGAGCGTGCCTACAGCGTGCGGATGATCGCGGAGAAATCGAGCGCGCCGTTGCCGGCCTCGGCAAAGGCCTCGTAACGGGCGGCGGCGGTCGATCCCATGGGGACGTCGGCGCCGGCATCCTGCGCCGCCGCCATCGCCAGCCGCAGGTCCTTCAGCATCAGCGCGGTGGCGAAGCCGCCCTGATAGTCGTTGTCGGCCGGCGTCTTCGGCCCGACGCCGGGCACCGGGCAGTAGCTGGTCATCGACCAGCTCTGCCCCGAGGAGACGCTGGCGATGTCGTAAAAGGCCTGTGCGTCGAGCCCCAGCCGGTCCGCCAGCGCGAACGCCTCGCACGTGGCGATCATCGTCGCGCCCAGGATCATGTTGTTGCACATCTTGGCTGCCTGTCCGGCGCCGGGCCCGCCGGCGCGGATCACCGCCTTGCCCATCTGCGCCAGGATCGGCTGCGCGCGGGCGAAGCCCCGGTCGTCGCCGCCGACCATGAAGGTCAGCGTACCCGCCGCCGCCGCGGCGATCCCGCCCGACACCGGCGCATCGACCGCGAGGAGGCCGCGCGTCGCCGCCGCCGTCGCCACCTGGCGCGCGGTGGCGACGTCGATCGTCGAACAGTCGATCAGCAGCGCACCCGGCGCGAGTACCGGGAACAGCGCCTCGTACACCTCGGCGACGTGGCGCCCGGCGGGGAGCATGGTGACGACCGCCTCCGCGCCGTCCGCCGCCGCGACGGCGGAGGCGACCGGGCGGCAGCCCGCCGCCTCGGCCCGGGCCAGCGCCTCTGCCGACAGGTCAAACGCGCGAACGTCGTGCCCCGCCTTCGCCAGATTGGCAGCCATGCCGCCGCCCATATTGCCCAGCCCGATGAACGCGATGCAGGTCATGATCCAGTCCTCTCCACATGCTTGCGCCGCAGCCAGCCGAGAAAGCCGCCGAGGGCGGCCGCCGCTGCGGGTAACAGGCCGACGATCGGCCCGACGGCAAAGGCATTCGCTCCGACGATTCCCGCCAGCACCATCGTCGACAGTGCCGCACCGACGATTCCGATTATCAGGCCAACGAGGAGCGGATGCAGCCGCGTTGTCCGGCACAGCGCCGCACCCGCCAGCGCGGGAATGCCGATCAGGAGGATCAGGAACAGCACGCGATGCCCGTCTATTTGCCCGTCCACGCCCCCGCGCGCTTCTCGACGAAGGCGGCCATGCCCTCCTTCTGGTCGGCGGTGCCGAACAGGCCGTGGAACAGCCGGCGCTCGAACTGGACGCCGGCGACGAGGCCGGTCTCGAACGCCATGTTCACCATCTCCTTGTTGGCGAGGACGGCGAGCGGCGCCATGGCGGCAATCGACTGGGCGGTCTTCACCGCCTCGTCGACCAGATCGGCAGCGGCGACGACGCGGCTGACCAGCCCGGCGCGCTCCGCCTCGGCGGCGTCCATCATCCGGCCGGTCAGGCACAGCTCCATCGCCTTGGCCTTGCCGACCGCGCGGGCCAGTCGCTGCGATCCGCCCATGCCGGGGGACACCGCCAGCTTGATCTCGGGCTGGCCGAACTTCGCGGTGTCGGCGGCGAGGATGAAATCGCACATCATCGCCAGCTCGCACCCGCCGCCCAGCGCATAGCCCGCGACCGCGGCGACGATCGGCTTGCGCGTGCGGGTGAACCGGTCCCAGCCGGCGAAGAAGTCGTGGCCGTACATGTCGGCGAACCCCTGGGCCTGCATCTCCTTGATGTCGGCGCCGGCGGCGAACGCCTTTTCGCTGCCGGTAATCACCGCGCAGCCCTGCGACGGATCGGCATCGAACGCGGCCATCGCGGCGAGCAGGTCGTCCAGCACCTGGCCGTTCAGCGCGTTGAGCGCCTTGGGCCGGTTCAGCGTCACCAGCGTCGCGCCGCCGCGCTGCTCGACGAGGATGGTGTCGTAGGTCGCCATGGTCTTCCTCTCGTCGCCCCGGCGTTGGCCGGGACCTTCCTGTTACTGCACGCCCGTCCAGCCAGACGCTCCCGTCCCCGCCGGAGCGATGACAAGCGTCACGGCCGCCACGCCTCGCCCTCGGGCAAGGGCGCGAAGATCTGGTCGATGACGTGGTCCGACACGCCGTCAGGCGTCGTGGGGTCCCAGCGGGGCGCATTGTCCTTGTCGACGATGACCGCGCGGACGCCCTCCAGAAAGTCGTGGCGCTGCACGACGCGGCTGGCGACGGCATATTCCTGCGCCATTTCGTCCGCGAAACTGGCCATGCCGGCGCCGTCCTTCAGCAGGCGGAGCGACACCTTCATCGTCTGCGGCGATTTGGTGCGAAGCGTCGCCAGTTGCTGCGTCGCCCATTCGCCGCCATCGGCCGCCAGCGCGTCGAAGACCGCCCCCAGATCGTCCGAAGCGAACAGCCGGTCGATCGCCTCGCGGTGCGCCAGCAGGCGCGCCTCGGGCGGCGGTGCCGACAGCGCGTCGAGCGCTGCGTCGATCGCGGCCGGATCGGCGATGATCCGCGCCTTCGCCTCGTCGAGCCGATCGGCGGGCAGGTAATGCGTGGCGAGGCCCAGCGCGTGCGCCTCCGCCCCGTCCAGCCGATGCCCGGTCAGCGCCAGATACTGGCCGACGCGGCCGGGCAGGCGCGACAGGTACCAGCCGCCGCCGACGTCGGGGAACAGGCCGATCCCCGTCTCCGGCATCGCCAGCCGGGTATTCTCCGTCGCGATACGGTAGCGCGCCGGCTGGGAGATGCCGACGCCGCCGCCCATCGTGATCCCGTCCATGAACGCGACGATCGGCTTGGCATAGGTGAACAGCCGGTGGTTCATCCGGTATTCGGTCGCGAAGAAGTGCCGTGCCGCGCTGCCATCGCCCGCGCCGCTGTCCGCCAGCAGGCGGATGTCGCCGCCGGCGCAGAAGCCCCTGCCCTCCGCATGATCGAGAACGATCGCGCGGACGGCATCGTCGCCGCGCCAATCCTCCAGCGCCGCCAGCACCCCTTCGCACATCGCGACGGTCAGCGCGTGGATCGCCTTTGGCCGGTTCAGGCGTAGACGGCCGATGGGGCCATCGGTGGTGACGACGAGGTCGGGGGTCATGAATCTTCCCCGGCACAAGGAGGGTGACCATGCGCAGCAGGGTGGAGGGGGTTTACCGTGTTCGTTCCGCTGGTGGAGGCCCCCCTCCACCATTCGCTTCGCGAACGGTCCCCCTCCCCGTGCCGGGGAGGATTTGCGCGCACCGTCACTGCCGGGTCAGCTCGCGGCCGACGATCATCCGCATGACCTGGTTGGTGCCCTCCAGGATCGAGTGGACGCGCAGGTCGCGCCAGAAGCGCTCGATCGGGTAATCCATCAGATAGCCGTAGCCTCCGTGGAGCTGGAGCGCGCGGTCGACCACGCTGGATCCGGTGTCGGTCGCCAGCCGCTTCGCCATCGCGGCGAACCGCGTCTTGTCGGGAGCGTTGTCCGTCACCTTCGCCGCTGCCATGTACAGGAGCGCGCGGGCCGCCTCCAGCTCGGTCGCCATGTCGGCCAGCGTGAACTGCGTATTCTGGAAATCGGCGATGGCGGTGCCGAACTGCTTGCGGTCCCTGGTATAGCCGATCGCCTCGTCCAGGCAGCGCTGCGCGCCGCCCAGCGAGCAGGCGCCGATGTTCAGCCGTCCGCCGTCCAGCCCCATCATCGCGATGCGGAAACCCTCTCCCTCCGCGCCGACGAGGTTCCCGGCGGGCACGCGGACATTGTCGAACGTCACCTGTCGCGTCGGTTGCGAGTGCCAGCCGAGCTTGCGCTCGTTGGCGCCGAACGAGACGCCGGGCATGTCGCGCTCGATCACCAGCGCGGAGATGCCCTTCGGCCCCTCCTCGCCGGTGCGGACCATCGTCACGTACACCTCGTTCTCGCCCGCGCCCGAGATGAACTGCTTCGATCCGGACACGACATAATGGTCGCCGTCTCTCACCGCCTTCGTCTTCAGCGCCGCCGCGTCCGATCCGGAGCCCGGCTCGGTCAGGCAATAACTGGCCAGCCGGTCCATCGTGACCAGCGACGGCAGGTACTTGTCCTTCACCGTCTGCGACCCGAACCGGTCGATCATCCACGACGCCATGTTGTGGATCGAGATGAATGCGCTGGTCGAGGGACAGCCATAGGCCATCGCCTCCATGATCAACGCCGCCTCGAGCCGGCCGAGCGCGATGCCACCGGATTCTTCCGACACGTAGATCGCGGCGAAACCCAGTTCGGCCGCCGCCCTGATCGTGTCGCGCGGGAAGATGTGCTTCTCGTCCCACTCACCGGCGTGCGGGGTGATGCGGTCGGCGGTGAAGCGGCGCGCGAGTTCCTGGATCTCGCGCTGGTCGTCGGTCAGGGCGAACTGGTTCACGAGGGCGTTCCTTCCGTCGCCGGGCAGCGCGAGTAGCGGAACGGGCCGCCCTCCATCCCCTCGCCGGTGCCGCCGCGCACCAGCGTCTTGCCGTCGTCCTGCAGCACCAGCCGCGCCTGCTGCTGCCACGTCTGCCCCTCGCCCGAGAAGGAGAGGGTAGCGGTGAGCGTGGTGCCCGCCAGTGCCGCATCGCTGATGGTGGCCCGCGATTCGTAGAAGGCCAGCCGATCGGCGGTGACCGTCATCAGCCCCTTGGCCGCATAGTCCATCTTCGGATCGCAGTCGTTGGGCACCATGCCCCAGCGGCCGCGGAACTCGGCCGGCACGCTTGCCACCTTCGTCGCCGCGGGGAGCGCGGTGGCGGTGTTGCCGATCGGCACGACGCTGTTGTTCGGATCGTCCTGAAGGTTGGACGGTGCCGCCTCCACCACCGCGCTCTCGTCGGCCTGCGTGCCGTTATTGCCTGCTTCTCCGCCCCCGCTGCACGCCGCGAGCGCCAGCGGAAGGAGGGCCATGACCTGCTTCATCATCTTGTCCTTACCCCATCGTCGGGATGACGAACGCATCCTGCACGCGGGCGGGTCCGCCGTCTTCGGCACCGCGCGGCAGATCCGCTGTGCCGTCCGGCCAGCGTTGCGTGACCGTCTTCACCCGGGTCCAGAACTTCACGCCCTCCAGCCCGTGCTGGTTGGTGTCGCCGAAGGCCGAGCGCTTCCACCCGCCAAAGGTGTGGTAGGCGACCGGCACCGGAATCGGCACGTTGATCCCGACCATGCCGACATTCACCCGCGCGGCAAACTCGCGCGCGGCGTGGCCGTTGCGGGTGAAGATCGCAACGCCGTTGCCGTACTGGTGGTCGCTCGGCAGGCGCACCGCGGTTTCGAAATCGGCCGCACGGACGATCTGGAGGACGGGGCCGAAGATCTCCTCCTTGTAGCTCTGCATCGCCGGCGTGACCCGGTCGAACAGGCTGGGGCCGATGAAGAAGCCCTGCTCGTGTCCCTGCAACTGGAAGCCGCGGCCGTCGACGACCAGTTCCGCCCCTTCGTCGATACCGGTCTGGATCCACTGCTCGACCCGTGCCTTGTGCGCGGCATTCACCACCGGGCCGTAATGCGCCTCCGCATCGGTCGACACGCCGACGCGGAGGGCCGCGATGGCGGGGATCAGCTTTTCGCGCAGGGCATCGGCGGTCTTGTCGCCGACCGGCACCACGACCGGCAGCGCCATGCACCGCTCACCCGCCGAACCGAACGCCGCGCCCGACAAATCGGCGACGACCTGGTCGAGATCGGCATCGGGCATGACGATGCCGTGGTTCTTGGCGCCGCCCATCGCCTGGACGCGCTTGCCCGCCTCGACGCCGCGACGGTACACGTAATGCGCGATGTCGGACGAGCCGACGAAGCTGACCGCCGCGATCGCGGGATGGTCGAGAATCGCGTCGACCATTTCCTTGTCGCCATGCACGACCTGGAGGATGCCCTCCGGCGCGCCCGCCTCGATCATCAGCTCGGCCAGGCGCACCGGCACCGACGGATCGCGCTCCGACGGCTTCAGGATGAAGGCGTTGCCGGTCGCGATGGCGACGCCGAACATCCACATCGGGATCATGCCGGGAAAGTTGAACGGCGTGATGCCGGCACCGATGCCCAGCGGCTGGCGCATCGAATAGACGTCGATGCCGGGGCCCGCACCTTGGGTATACTCGCCCTTCAGGACGTGCGGGATGCCGCAGCAGAACTCGATCACCTCCAGCCCGCGCTGGATGTCGCCCTTCGAATCGGCGATCACCTTGCCGTGTTCGGACGACAGCAGCGTGGCGAGCGCGTCAATCTCGCGTTCGACCAGTTCCTTGAAGCGGAACATCACGCGCGCGCGGCGTTGCGGGTTGACCGCCGCCCAGCCCGGCTGCGCAGCCTGCGCCGCCGCGACCGCACGGTCGAGATCGGCCTGGGTACCGAGCGCCACCGTCGCCTGCACCTGACCGGTGTTCGGGTCGTAGACGTCACCCCGCCGCGAGCCGCCGCCGCCGCCCAGGCCGGCGATCACATGATCGATCGTCCGCATCGCATCTCTCCTGCCGCCCGGCGTCGGCCGGGTCCGTCGGCAGGGGCTAAGCATGGTGCGGCGACGGGATCAATGCGGCGCGAAAACTTGCAAGTTTCGGTCGTTTGCAGCGGATATGGGGACCTAGGCGCATCCTCAACGCAGCCGTTGGAGCAACACCAGAACCTAACCGCAAAACTCGTCACCCCGGACTTGATCCGGGGTCCCGCTTCTTCTTCCAAGTGCGGGGCAAGGCAGCGGGACCCCGGCTCAAGGCCGGGGTGCGGACGCGGGAGAGGTCAGCCGATCAGATGCTTTACGATCGTCTCCGCCGCGTCGTCGGCGCTCATCACGATGGTGTCGATGCGGATCTCGGGATCCACGGGCGCCTCGTAGGGGCTGTCGATGCCGGTGAAGTTCTTCAGCTGGCCGCTGCGCGCCTTGGCATAGAGGCCCTTCACGTCGCGTGCCTCCGCCTCGGCAAGGGGGGTGTCGATATGGATCTCGACGAACTCGCCCGGCGCCATCATCGCGCGGACCATCTCGCGCTCGGCGCGAAAGGGCGAGATGAAGGCGGTGACGACGATCAGCCCGGCATCGGTCATCAGCCTGGCGACCTCGCCCACGCGGCGGATATTCTCGATCCGGTCGGCATCGGTGAAGCCCAGGTCGCGGTTCAGGCCATGGCGGACATTGTCGCCGTCGAGCAGGAAGGTGTGGCGGTTCATCCGCGCCAGCTTCTTCTCGACGAGGTTGGCGATCGTCGACTTGCCCGCGCCCGACAGCCCGGTCAGCCACAGCACCGCCGGCCGCTGGTTCTTGAGCGCGGCGTGGTGCGATCGGTCGATATCGGTCGGCTGCCAATGGACGTTCTGCGCGCGGCGCAGGCTGAAATGCAGCATGCCGCCCGCGACGGTCGCGTTGGTCATCTTGTCGATCAGGATGAACCCGCCCAGCTCGCGATCCTCGGCATAGGGGCGGAAGACGATCGGCCGGTCGGTCGCGAGCGACGCGACACCGATCGCGTTCAGGTCGAGCGTCTTGGCGGCAAGATGCTCCATCGTGTTGACGTTGACGACGTATTTGGGCGGCTGCACCGTCGCCGACACGGTCTGCGTGCCCAGTTTCAGCCAATAGGCCCGGCCCGGCAGCATCGGCTCGTCCGCCATCCAGACGATCGTCGCTTCGAACTGGTCGGCGACCGACGGCGGATCGCCGGCGGCGGCGATCACGTCGCCGCGCGAGCAGTCGACCTCGTCGGCCAGCGTCAGCGTCACCGACTGGCCCGCCACCGCGCGCGGCAGATCGCCGTCGAAGGTGACGATCCGCGCGACCGTGCTGGTCCGCCCGGACGGCAGGATGCGCACCGGATCGCCGGGCGCCACGCTGCCCGTCGCGATCAGCCCGGCGAACCCGCGAAAGTCCAGGTCGGGGCGATTGACCCACTGCACCGGCATCTCGAACGGGCGCGCCTGCGCCGCCGTCTGATCGACCTCGACCGTCTCCAGATGATCGATCAGGGTCGGGCCGTCATACCAGGGCATCGCCGCCGAGGCGGATGCGACATTGTCGCCCCGGAAACCCGAGATCGGAATGGCGACGAAGGCATCGATCCCGATCGACGTGGCGAAGTTTCGGTAATCCGTGACGATCGCATCGAAGGTCGCCCGGTCGTAGCCGACCAGATCCATCTTGTTCACCGCCAGCACGATGTGACGGATGCCGACCAGCTGCGCGAGGTAGCTGTGCCGTCGCGTCTGGGTCAGCACGCCCTTGCGCGCGTCGATCAAGATCACGGCCAGATCGGCGGTCGACGCACCAGTGACCATGTTGCGCGTGTACTGCTCGTGCCCCGGCGTGTCGGCGACGATGAACTTGCGCCGCTCAGTCGCGAAGAAGCGATAGGCGACGTCGATCGTAATGCCCTGCTCGCGCTCGGCGGCGAGGCCGTCGACCAGCAGCGCGAAGTCGATCTCCTGCCCTTGCGTGCCGACCCGCTTCGAATCGGCGTGGAGTGCGGCCAGCTGATCCTCGAAGATCATCTTCGAATCGTACAGCAGCCGCCCGATCAGCGTCGACTTGCCGTCGTCCACCGACCCGCAGGTAATGAAGCGCAGCAGCGTCTTGCGGCGGTGCCCGTCGAGATAGGAATCGATGTCGGCCGCGATGAGGGCGTCGGGGGTGTAGGAGGTCATGCCGCTCGCCCGTCCATGCCGCCATCCCCGCGCGGGCGGGAAGCCAGTTGCGCCGACGATGCAGCCGAACTCGCCACGGTAGCGGTTATGGATTCCCGCCTGCGCGGGAATGACGGAGAGGTCACATGCGCGCGCATCAGAAATACCCCTCCTGCTTCTTCTTCTCCATGCCCGCGCCGCCCTCGTCCTTGTCGATCGCGCGGCCCTGGCGTTCGGAGGTGGTGGTCAGCAGCATCTCCTGGATCACGGTGCCCAGATCGGCCGCCTCGCTTTCGACCGCGCCGGTCAGCGGGTAGCAGCCGAGGGTACGAAAGCGGATCGACCGCTCGACCGGCACCTCGCCGGGGCGCAGCGGAAACCGGTCGTCGTCTACCATCAGGATCAGCCCGTCGCGTTCCACCGTCGGGCGCGGGGCGGCGAAGTAGAGCGGCACGATCGGGATCTTCTCGATCTGGATGTACTGCCAGATGTCCAGTTCGGTCCAGTTGCTGATCGGGAAGACGCGGATGCTCTCTCCCTTCGCCTTGCGGGCATTGTAGAGGTGCCACAGTTCGGGGCGCTGGTTCTTCGGGTCCCAGCGATGGCTTGCCGAGCGGAACGAGAACACGCGCTCCTTGGCGCGCGCCTTCTCCTCGTCGCGCCGCGCGCCGCCGAACGCGACGTCGAAGCCGTATTTGTCCAGCGCCTGCTTCAGCCCCTCGGTCTTCCACAGGTCGGTGTGGAGTGCGCCGTGGTCGAAAGGGTTGATGCCCCGCGCCTCGGCATCGGGGTTGCGGTGGACCAGCAGTTCCATCCCCGATTCGGCCGCCATCCGGTCGCGCAGGTCGTACATCGCCCTGAACTTCCACGTCGTGTCGACGTGCAGCAGCGGGAAGGGCGGCGGCGCGGGGTAGAAGGCCTTGCGCGCCAGGTGCAGCATCACTGCCGAATCCTTGCCGACCGAATACAGCATCACCGGCCGCTCCGCCTCCGCCGCCACTTCGCGCAGGATATGGATCGATTCGGCTTCCAGCCGCTGCAGATGGGTTAGGTCGGTCACGGTGCCTTGTCCACGAACGGCCTGAGCGGCAGCGGGTCGTGCCCGCCGCTGGCGACGAAGCCGGGATTGAAATAGCGGTCCTTGCGATAAGTCAGCGGCCGGCCGTCGAGGCACAGCGTGCGCCCGCCCGCGGCCCGCAGGATCGCGTCGCCCGCGGCGGTGTCCCACTCCATCGTCGGGCCGGGGCGAGGATAGACGTCGGCCTCGCCGGCCGCGATCAGCGCGAATTTCAGGCTGGAGCCGACCGACACGCGCTGGCCGCAGCCGGTGGCCGCCAGCCACGCCTCGGTCGCGGGCGTGCAGTGCGAACGGGAGGCGACCGCCACCGGCGCACCGTGGCAGTCGCGCACCTTCAACGGCGACCGCGCGCCGACGCGGCCGTCGGCGACGTCCGCCTGCCACGCGCCGCGTCCCACCTCCCCGCACCAAAGGCGGCCGCGCGCGGGGGCATAGACGATGCCCGCGACCGGAGCGTCGCCATCGATCAGCGCGACGTTGACGGTGAAATCGGTGCCGCCGCCGACATATTCCTTCGTGCCGTCCAGCGGATCGACCAGGAAGAACCAGCGCCCGACCGCATCGGGCAGGCGCCCGGCGGACGCCTCCTCCTCGGCCACCACCGGGATCGCCGGACAGCGTTCCGCCAGCGCGGCGAGCAGGATCGCCTCCGCCTCGCGGTCGGCGATCGTCACCGGCGAGGCATCGGCCTTGTGATCCGCGACGACGCCGGCGGCGCGGTGCAGCATCGTCCGCTCACCGGCGGCGAGCACGGGATCGATCATGCGTTCGATGTCGAAGCCGGTGGCCTCGGCCATGTCGGATGTCCTGCGGCAAAGGGAAACTACGACGCGGCAGATAGCGACGCCGGCGGCCGATTACGCGCTCGACTTCGTTGCGGGCGCCCAAGCAGGGCTTGCGTCCGGGCGGGAGATCAGCGGCGGGACGCGAAGAAGCCGCGCAGCAGGGCCGATGCCTCACCCTCGCCGATCGCCGGATACACCTCCGGACGGTGATGGCAGGTCGGCTGCGCGAAGACCCGGGCGCCGTGCTCCACCGCCCCGCCCTTGGGATCGCTGGCGCCGTAGAACAGCCGCCGGATGCGCGCATGCGCGATCGCCCCCGCACACATCGCGCAGGGTTCGAGGGTGACGTAGAGGTCGCAGTCGTCGAGCCGCTCGACCCCGAGCGCCGCGGCGGCGGCTCGAATCGCGAGCATCTCCGCATGCGCGGTCGGATCGCACAGCCTGCGGGGGGCATTGGCCCTGACCGCGACCACCCGGCCGTCCCGCACGACCGCGGCACCCACCGGCACCTCGCCATCGCGTCCGGCGATGGCAGCGGCGTCGAGCGCCTGGCGCATGGGCAAGGGGAGCGGGATCACCGCGCCGCCCTGCCCCCCGCCCGGCGTCAGGTAAAGCTCAGTTCGGCGCCTGGGTGTTGGCCGGGCGCTCGACCTGCAGCGTCGGCACCGCGACCGTCTTGTTCTCCGTCCCGACCGAGACGCGGGCAACGTCCGCCTCGAACTTGGGGGCCTGGACGACGCCGGGGCGGGTCTGGTCGATCGACAGGAAACCGAAATGCATCGCCGCCGCGGCGACGAGGACGACCAAGGCCAGGATGACCAGAAGCGCGCGCATGTCCGTTCCTCTTTATTGTTGCCGAAGCGATTCGATGCCGTAACAACGCCGATCCCTGCCAGCCGTTGCATGCGCTTTCGGTTGACGCCTCCGCCCCCATTGTTTAAGCGCGCGGCCTTTCCGGGCATCCGCCTGAAACCAGGATAGTCGAACATGTCGCGTATTTGCGAGCTGACCGGCAAGGGCCGGCAGGTGGGTAACAACGTTTCCCACGCCAACAACAAGACCAAGCGCACGTTTCTGCCCAACCTGCAGAACGTGACCCTGCTGTCCGACGCGCTGGAGACCGGCGTGCGCCTGCGCGTGTCGACCCACGGGCTGCGTTCGGTCGAGCACAATGGCGGGCTGGACAACTGGCTGGCCAAGACCAGCGACGACAAGCTGTCGCTGCGCTGCCGCCGCCTGAAGCGCGACATCATGAAGAAGCGCACCGCCGCCGCCCCCGCGGCGTAAGCAGCGCGACGAACCGGGTTTTCCGAACCCCCGCCGGTCAGCGATCGGCGGGGGTTTCGTCGTATCCGGTCATCCGTCCAGCCGGAACTTCAGCAGCAGCGTGCGCTGGATCGGCAGCCAGTTGTCGTCGGACACCAGCCACAGGATGGTCGCATCGCCTTCCCGCACGGCGGCCACCCCCTCGACATTGTCGTGGACCAGCGGGGCGGCCAGGGTCGCGATCTCTCTGCCGCGCACGCTCGCGCCGGGGCGCAGCGCCGCCCGCTCGACGATCATCAGCCTCGCCGACCAGGCGAACGGCAGCGCCAGTCGCCGCTCCACCACCAGCAGCCGACCGTCGGGCAATTCGGTGAGGTCTGCGGGATCGTAGCCGGGCGTCGGGTAATAGGTGAAGCGGAACGCCGGCGCCGACAGCATGGTCGGATCGCCGGGCCAGACCAGTCCGACGCGCGCGTGCTCACCGTAAGGGGGTGATTCGCCGATCGCCACGAACCGGCCATCGGCAAGCCGCGCAAGCGATTCGGCACCGCCGTTCGACCGCCAGCCCGCCATCGCCGCGGGAGCGACCATGCGGGTGCCGGCGGCCCCGTAGCGCCAGATCTGGTTGACGCTCTCGAACCCGACCCAGACGGTTCCCGTTCGCGGATCGCGCGCGAGCGACTCGGCATCGCGGTCGCGCTTCTCCCAGCCGGTGCGCGGGCCCGTGGGAAGTTCGCCGAACCGGATTTCGCTCGCGCGCCAGTCCGCCCCGAGGCGAAAGCGCACGATTTGCCCGCCGTCGCTGAGCAGCAGGAACAGGTCGCCCTCGACCGCGAGCGCGGAGAAGCTGCCGAAGGCGCGGTCACGGCTGGTGAGCTCGGCCCCGCCCAGAAAGGTCAGCGCGCCCACCCGGTCGCGGGCGGGATCCGCGGGATCGAGCGCGACCGGCGTCACAGTCATGTCCGGCGCACCGAGCAGCGGCCGCCGCTGCTCGCCCGACCAGCCGGTGCCGATCAGCAGGGGAAGCAGCACTGCGGAAAGAAGGGCGAACCGGCGCGTCACGCGCCCCTCATAGAGGGGGTCGCGGCGGCGAGAAGGCTGAACCGGCGATAACAGCCACATTCAGGCTCGGCTCAACGCGAATCGGCGAGAAGCATGTCATCGACGACGGGTTCTCCCCGCCGCCGAATAGGATCGGGAGACCTATCATGATCAAGAAGTTTTCGCTCGCCGCCGCCGTCCTCGCCATGAGCGCCTCCACCCTGGTGCCGGTGAGTGCCGCCGACGCGCAGCGCCGCCACTATCGCGGCGACCGGTACGAGCAGCGCTATGACCGGTACGAGCGGCGCAACTATCGCGACGCCTGCCGCCGCAAGGGCGTGGGCAGCACCGGCACCGTGGTCGGCGCGATCGCCGGTGGCCTGCTGGGCCGCACGATCGACACCCGCGGCGACCGCACGATGGGCACGCTGCTCGGCGCCGGTGCCGGCGCACTGGCCGGCCGCGCCGTCGAGCGGGGCGAGCGCCCCGGCTATTGCCGCTGATCCCTCACGAGTTTTCGAGTTCCCTCGCGTAGCGTATCGAGGGCGGAGGGCCGGTGCCGAAAGGTGCCGGCCCTCTTGTTGTGTGGGTGGCCGCGACCGCAGCGGATTGCGTCATGACGGCGCGAAAGCGACTATATCCGACAGCGCGCGCTTGCCGAAAAGCGGGGGATGATTGCGCCCGCGTAAACCGCTACATCGCGGGCACGATGCCCCATCTCTATCTCGTCGACGGCTCCGGCTATATCTTTCGGGCGTATCATCGCCTGCCGCCGCTCACCAACAAGCATGGCGAGCCGGTGGGCGCCGTGTACGGCTATACGTCGATGCTGTGGAAGCTGGTCGACGAGCTGCACGCGGCGGAGGGGCCGACGCACATGGCCGTCATCCTCGACAAATCGTCAAAGACGTTCCGCAACGAGCTGTACGACCAGTACAAGGCGCACCGCCCGCCCCCGCCCGAGGATCTGGTCCCGCAGTTCCCGATGATCCGCGACGCCACCCGCGCCTTCTCGCTGCCCTGCATCGAGACCGAGGGGCTGGAGGCGGACGACATCATCGCCTGCTATGCCAAGGCGGCACTGGCGCAAGGGTGGCAGGTCACGATCGTGTCGAGCGACAAGGACCTGATGCAGCTGATCGAGCCGGGGCTCGACCTGTACGACACGATGAACAACCGGCGGCTGGGCGCGGAGCATGTCGCCGAGAAGTTCTTCGGCATCGCGCCGTCGCAGCTGGGCGACGTGCTGGCGCTGATGGGCGACAGCGTCGACAACGTCCCCGGCGTGCCCGGCGTCGGCCCGAAGACCGCGGCGAAGCTGATCCTGGAACATGGCGACCTGACGTCCGTCCTCGCGGCGGCGGAGGGGATGAAGAAGGGCAAGCTGCGCGACAACCTGATCGAGCATGCCGACATGGCGCGGCTCAGCCGCGAGCTGGTCGACTTGCGCTGTGACGTGGCCCTGCCCGAGCCGCTCGACGATCTGGAGCTGAAGGGCATCCCCGATGCGCCGCTGCGCGCCTTTCTGGAGCATCACGGCTTCCGTTCGCTCCTGGCCAAGCTGGGGCAGGTCGCCGACGCGCCGGTCGCCGTCCCCGCGACCGGCACGGCCGAGGTGCCGATGGAGGAGGACCCGCCCTGCGACCTCGACAATTACGAGACGGTGCAGGACCTCGACGCGCTGGACCGCTGGATCACGATCGCGCGGCACCAGGGCTGGATCGCGATCGATACCGAGACCAGCTCGACCGACGCGACCCAGGCGGAGCTGGTCGGCGTGTCGCTGGCGCTGCACCCCAATCTGGCATGCTACATCCCGCTGGGTCATGGCGGCACCGATCTGCTGGCCGAGGTGCCGGTGCAGATCGATGTCGACGCGGCGCTTTCACGGCTGAAAGACCTGTTCGAGGATCCGGCGGTCCTGAAGATCGGTCACAACCTGAAGTTCGACATGATCGTGCTGGGCGAGCGCGGGATCGACGTGGCGCCGCATGACGACACGATCGTGATGAGCTTCGACCTGGACGCCGGGCTGCACGGCCACGGCATGGACGAACTCGCCGCTACCCACCTCTCGCACAGCTGCATCGCGTTCAAGGACGTCGTGGGCACCGGCAAGACGCAGCGCGGCTTCCACGAGATCGACCTGAAGGCCGCGACCCGCTACGCCGCCGAGGACGCGGACGTGACCTATCGTCTGTGGAAGCGGTTCAGGGCACGGTTGCCGGCGGAGCAGGCGACGCGCGTCTACGAGATGGTCGACCGGCCGCTGGTACCGGTGATCGCGCGGATGGAGCGGCACGGCATCAAGGTCGATCGCGAGCGGCTGGCGGCGCTGTCGGCCGAGTTCGCCGGCCAGATCGCCGAGCGGGAGGCGGAGGTGCACGCGCTCGCCGGCACGCCCTTCACCATCGGCAGCCCCAAGCAGCTGGGCGACATCCTGTTCGAGCGGATGGGCCTGAAGGGCGGGCGCAAGGGCAAGTCCGGCGTCTATTCGACCGACGTGACCGAACTGGAGCGGCTGGCCCGCGACAAGGGGCCGGGCAGCGAGATCGTGCGCAAGGTGCTCGACTGGCGCCAGCTGACCAAGCTGAAGAACACCTATACCGACGCGCTGCAGGCGCAGATCAATCCGAAGACCGGGCGCGTCCATACCAGCTACTCGCTGACCGGCGCGCAGACCGGGCGGTTGTCGTCGACCGAGCCGAACCTTCAGAACATCCCGATCCGCACCGAGGTGGGCCGCCAGATCCGCGAGGCGTTCGTGGCGGAGCCGGGCAACGTGCTGCTCGCGGCCGACTATTCGCAGATCGAGCTGCGGCTGGCGGCGCACATGGCCGACGTGCCGGCGTTGCGCGACGCCTTCGCGAACGGTGACGACATCCACAGCCTGACCGCGACCGAGTTGTTCGGCGAGGTGAACCGCGACACGCGCGCGCGCGCCAAGACGATCAACTTCGCCATCCTGTACGGCATCAGCCGCTGGGGCCTGGCCGGACGGCTGGAGGTGTCGGCGGACGAGGCGCAGGCGATGATCGACCGCTATTTCGAGCGGTTCCCCGGCATCAACCGCTACATGGCCGAGACGCTGGAGGCGGTGCGCGATCAGGGCTTCACCACCACGCTGTTCGGCCGCAAGACCTGGTTCTCGCGGATCAAGTCGAAGAACCAGGGCGAGCGCCAGGGTGCCGAGCGCGCGGCGATCAACGCACCGATCCAGGGCACAAGTGCCGATATCATCAAACGCGCCATGGTGCGGATGGAACCGGCCCTCGCCGCGGCCGGGCTGAGCCATGTCCGCATGCTGCTGCAGGTTCACGACGAACTGGTGTTCGAATTGCCCGAGGGCGATGTCGAGGCGGCCGGCGCGGTGATCCGCGGCGTGATGGAAACGGCGGCGGAACCGGCGGTGAAGCTGTCGGTGCCGCTGGGCGTGGAGATCGGAACCGGGTTGAGCTGGGGCGCCGCGCACTAGTGCGCAACGTCAGCTGCCTTCTCTCCCGTCGCCACCCGGCCTCCACCGGGACGGCGGAGGGTCTTCGATCGAGCTTGGCGTCGATCCCCCGATGACCGACACCAAGGACATCGACGCGCTCGCCAAGGGAGGCCGGACGAACATCGCCGGCTTCATCCTGCGGCTGGCGGCGCGGATCCCGTTCCTGTTCATCGCGGGCCGCGCCTATGGCCCGGATTTGGTCGGACGCTTCGCGATCGCCGTCGTGGTGGTCGAACTGGCCGCGCTGCTTGCCACGCTGGGGCTGAAGCGGGGGCTGGCGCAGGCGCTGTCGGAAACCGACCGACCGCACGTCCATGTGGTGTGGGACGCGATGGCGATGGCGCTGATCGTGTCGCTGGTCGCCAGCGCGGTGCTCTGCACCTTTCCGCAGATCATGTACCCCAATTCGCCGATCACCGGGCTGGACCGCTGGCTGCCGCTGATCGTCGTCGCCATCGCCTGGTCCGACGTCAGCCTGGCGGCGCTCGCCTATCGCCTGAACGTGAAGGCGGCGGTGACGGCGCGGGCGGTGGTGGAACCGTGGACGATCTCGGTCGCCGCCTGGGCATTCTCGTTCTTCACGATCCGCGACGGACTCGTCCTGTCCTACGTCGCGTCGATGACGGCGGCGCTGATCGCCAGCATCGTGCCGTTCCTGCGCAGTTACGGCCTGCCGCACGGCTGGTCGCCACACCTGGGCGTGCTGTGGCGGATGGCGCGGGCGAATGCGCCGCTGGCCGGGGCGGACGCGCTGGAATGGGGCAGCCGCAACGTCGACCGTTTCATCCTGGGCCTGCTGTTCACGCCCGGTATCGTCGGCATCTACTACATGGCGCAGCAGGTATCGTCCCTGCCGCAGAAGCTGAAGACCAGTTTCGATCCCGTACTGGGTCCGGTCATCACCCATGCGCTGGCGCGCGACGACCGGGCGGCGGTGGCGCAGCAGGTGCGTCAGGTCGCGTTCTGGATCATGGCAGCGCAGGGGCTGCTCGCGCTGATGGGCGCCATCCCCGGCGAGGCGGTGATGGGCATCGTCGGACCGCAGTTCGTCGCGGGCACCGCTGCGCTGGCCTTCCTGCTGGCGGGCGAGGTGCTCGCCTCGACCGGCGCGGTGTGCGAATCGGCGCTGGTCTACACCGCGCCGCGCCGCAACCTGCTGATCTCGATGGCTATGCTGGCGTTCCAGATCGGGCTCAGCTTCGCGCTGGTGCTGGGCATGCGCGCGCTGGACTGGCCATTGACGTGGCAGGCGGCGGGGGTCGCGGTGGCGCTGGCGACCAGCCTGGGGCTGACATCGGTCATCAAGGCGAAGCTGCTCCACCGCCTGCTGAAGGCGCCGGTGTCGCCGTTCCGCTGGCCGCTGGTGTGGGCGGCGCTGGCCGCGATCGTCGTCGGAGGCGCGTTCACCGCGCTGCCCAAGCGATACGAATGGGCCGAGCTGCTGATCGGCGAGCCGGCGATCGCCGCGACCTATCTGTTCATCCTCTGGCGCTGGGCGTTCGGCGCGGCCGACCGCGCGCTGTTCGGCAGCGTGCCGAAGACGCAGGATGCGACGTTGCCGAACGTCGGGTCGCCGGTGCGATAGCGCCCCCATCCGCGCCATGCCGGCGCAGGCCGGCGCGGCGCCTCGGTCGTCAGTGGCGGAAGTGGCGCATGCCGGTGAACACCATCGCCAACCCGGCCGCGTCGGCGGCGGCGATCACCTCGTCGTCGCGGATCGAGCCGCCGGGCTGGATCACCGCCGTCGCCCCCGCCTCCACCGCGGCCAGCAGGCCATCGGCGAACGGGAAGAACGCATCTGATGCCACCGCGCAGCCGATCGTACGGGGTTCGGCCCAGCCGGCCTTGTCGGCGGCATCCTTCGCCTTCCACGCCGCGATCCGGGCCGATTCCAGCCGGTTCATCTGCCCCGCGCCGATCCCGGCGGTGCTGCCGTCCTTCGCATAGACGATCGCATTCGACTTGACGTGCTTGGCGACCGTCCATGCGAAGCGACAATCGGCCAGCTCGCGGTCTGTCGGCTGGCGCTTCGTCACCACCTTCATCATCGCATCGGTCAGCTGGCCATTGTCGCGTGACTGGATCAGATAACCGCCGACGATCTCCTTGCCCAGCTCCCCTTCACGCGCCGGATCGGGCAGTCCCTCCGTCAACAGCAGGCGCAGATTCTTCTTCGCCGCGAAGATCGCCAGCGCCTCTTCGTCCGCACCGGGAGCGACCACCACTTCGGTGAAGATGCCGGTGATCGCCCGTGCGGTGGCGGCGTCGATTGCCCGATTGAGCGCGATGATCCCGCCAAACGCCGACACCGTGTCGCACGCAAATGCCGCATCATAGGCGCCGGCGAGCGTCGCCGCCGTGGCGACGCCACACGGGTTGGCATGCTTGACGATGACGACGGTCGGATCGGCATCGCGGAATTCCGCGACAAGTTCCAGCGCCGCATCGGCATCGTTGTAGTTGTTGTAGCTCAGCGCCTTGCCCTGCACCTGTCGCGCCTGCGGAAGGCCCGCGGGCACATCCCAGTTTCTCGACGACAGCACGCGTGCACTCTGGTGCGGGTTCTCGCCGTACCGCAGTTCGACGACGTCGGGCATGTCCGGGTTCGGCTCGCCCGCCTGCTCGACGAACCAGCCGGCGATCGCGCTATCGTACATCGCGGTGTGCATATACGCCTTGCCCGCCAGCCGGCGCCGCGTCGCCATCGCCGTGCCGCCGTCCTGCGCCAGCTCGTCCAGCACCACGGCGTAGTCGGCCGGGTCGGTGACGATCGCGACCCAGGCGTGGTTCTTCGCCGAGGAGCGCACCATGGCCGGTCCGCCTATGTCGATATTCTCGATCACCGTGTCGGCGTCGGCGCCGCTTTCGACGGTTTTCACGAACGGATAGAGGTTCACCACCACCAGATCGATCGCGCCGATCCCGTGTTCCTCCATCGATGCGACATGGCCGGGATCGTCGCGCACCGCCAGCAGGCCGCCATGGACGGTCGGGTGCAGCGTCTTGACGCGGCCGTCCATCATCTCGGGAAAGCCGGTCAGCTCGGCGACGTCCTTCACGGCCAGCCCGGCGTCGCGCAGCGCCTTCGCGGTGCCGCCGGTGGAGACCAGCTCCACGCCGTGCCGGCTGAGCGCGGTGGCGAGGTCGACGATGCCGGTCTTGTCCGACACGGACAGGAGCGCGCGCTTTACGGTGACGATATCCATGGCCCGGCCCTGTGGCCCGTCAGAGCGCCCGCTTCAAGGCCCAGCTGACGCTGGCGCCGCCGGCGGGCGCCATCCCGGCGACGACCAGCTGTGCGATCTGCTGGGGACGACCGTCGCCGTCGATCCACAGGCTCTCCTCGATCGACAGCGCCCCGCCGCGGCAGCGGAACTGCCACAGGGCGCCGCCCGGCAGGCGAAGCAACGCCGCCTGTCCGTCGGCGGTGGGTGACGCCTGCACCCCCACGCCCAGATGGAACCTGACCGCGAACGGCGTCTGCCCGCCACGGCCGAAGCGGCGACCGGCAGGCAGCAGCGCATCCTCGCCGCGCAGCTCGCGCCCGTCGCCGGTCAGCATCAGCTGGCGGCGATGGGTGAACCCCCAGCGCCGGGCATAGCCGTCGTGGCTGGCCTCTATCCGGCTGGCCGCGTCCGATTCCTGCCGCGACAGCTCGACTGCCGACACCCCGCGCCCCAGCATCCCGTCGCCATGGATCGCGGTCGAGTTGCTGTCGCCGACGACCAGCGTCGAATGCGCCGCCGTGGTCCGCAGACCGTCGAGCAGCGCGCCCGGCAGCGTCGCCGCCGCCTCACGCGCGCCGCCGCAGCCGACGACCAGTCGCTGCTCGCCATCAGAGAATTCGAACGCCAGCGTCGACGCGCAGCCGCCCTCCACCAGCCGGGCGATGGGCGGGGGCGCGGCGTCGACGATCACCACCGCGCTGCCCGCGGCCAGGCGCTGGTACCCCCATTCACGCGACTGGCGGAGCGGCCGGGTGCGCACCCCGCTGGCCGCGATCACCGCCGCCACCTGCTCGGGCGTCGACGGCCCCGCCCCCTGCCAGCTGGCGAGCGCGCGGTCGCCATGCATCACGCCCAGCAGCGCGGGCACCATCCGCGACAGCGCCGCGCTGGCCAGGTCGGGCATCGCCATCCGGCGCGCGGCGTAGCAGGCGCGCAGGCAGGACAGCAGGACGATGGTGTCCATCAGCATCGCCGGGCTGCGCGACACCGATCCGCCATCCTCGAACAGCCCGCCCGCGATCGCGCGCGCCAGCCCCGCCTCGCCAAAGGCACGTCGCGGATCGCCGCCGGGGATCAGCAGCCCCGCCGCGACGATCCCGCACCACGCGGCGATCCGCGGCGCGCCCGGTGCCGCCTTGTCCGCGCCCCGATCCAGATGCCGCGCGCCGCGGGCCAGCGTGTTCAGCACCCGCGAGCGATAGATCAGGTCGGTCGACGACAGGATCAGCGGCGCATGCGCCACGCACGCCAGGATGCGCCGACCCCACAGGTCGGGAGCCCAGGCGACGCCGTCGACCCGCTCGGCATGGGTGGCCAGCCAGCGGGCCATCAATGCCTCGGCCCGCGGCGCCGCCTGCGCCCGCGTCGCCACCGTCGACAGGTCGCGCAACCAGTCGAACCCGTGCAGGTAGCGCGAGAAGGCGGGGCTCCAGTCCGGCCGGGTCAGGTCGAGCGAGTGGAGCGGCCGAACCTCACCGCGAAATTGCAGCTGCCCGGCCATGAAGGCCTTGCCGCGCGTCACGTCGCCCAGCATCGGATCGTCGGGCACCGCGATCAGCTTCAGCGGATAGCGCCCCTTCAGCCGCATCGCGTGCAGGGGCGTGCGCCAGGTCAGTCGATAGAGCCGCTCCGACAGCCGTTCGGCGAGCGACAATCCCTTGTCGCCCCCGACGCGTACCAGCCGCTTGCCCTCGTCGATCCCGTCGGCGCCGGGAAGGATCGCGCCCTCGTCCCTCATCCGCCCCCGTCAGTCACCGCGCAGCGCCGCGATGTTGGCGGCATAGCAGGCGGGACCGCCGCGGAACGCCGCGGTGCCCGCGACCAGCGCATCGGCCCCGGCCTCGACGCAACGGCGGGCATGAACCGGATCGACGCCGCCATCCACCTCCAGGTCGATCGTGCGGCCGCTCTGGTCGATCATCTTGCGGATCGCCGCGATCTTCTTCAGCTGGCTGTCGATGAAGTGCTGCCCGCCGAAGCCGGGATTGACGCTCATCACCAGCACCAGATCGACCATGTCGATCAGGTAATCGAGCATCTTGGCCGGGGTGGCGGGGTTCAGCACGACCCCTGCGCGCTTGCCCAGCCCCTTGATGTGCTGGACCGTCCGATGCACGTGGGGCCCCGCCTCCGGATGGACGGTGATGCAGTCGGCGCCCGCCTCGGCAAAGGCATCCAGATACGCGTCGACCGGCGAAATCATCAGATGGACGTCGAACGGCTTGGCGGTGTGCGGGCGCAGCGCCTTCACCACTGCCGGGCCGATGGTGATGTTAGGCACGAAATGCCCGTCCATCACGTCAATATGGATCCAGTCCGCCCCCGCCGCATCGATCGCACGCACTTCCTCGCCCAGCCGGGCGAAGTCGGCGGAAAGGATCGAGGGTGCGATACGAACGGGCTGCATAGTCCGTCATTAACAGCGAAGATGAACGCGGCAAGATGGGCGTTCACCATAATTGTTCGCACGCCGAACAGAGCGCGAACACTGCCCGGATATTGACGCCTCCTCCACCCCACCTGCCTTCGCCAGTGCGGACGGAGAACAGAGGCGGCAATACGCTAAGCCATTGCCGGAGCTGACCGAGGCCCGGCAAGTTGCGGCCTAGATCGCGCCGGTGCCGCCATTGGCGCCGAACGCGCTGCCGGTGGTGAAGCTGTTGCCGCCCTCCGCCAGCGCCACATACAGTCCGGCGAGCTCAGCCGGCTGACCCGCACGGCCAAGGGGCGTATCCTGCCCGAACTTGCCGAGATCGCCGGGCAATTGCCCGCCGGCGACCTGCAGCGGCGTCCAGATCGGACCGGGCGCCACCATGTTCACACGAATACCCTGCTTGCCGAGCTGCTTCGCCAGCCCCTTGGTGAAGATCAGGATGCCGCCCTTCGTGGTCGCATAGTCGAGCAACTCCTCGCCCGGATCCACCGAGTTGACCGAACCGGTGTTGATAATCGCCGCGCCCGGCTTCATCAGCGGGATCGCCGCTTTCGTCAGCCAGAACATGGCGTAGAGGTTGGTCTTCAACGTGCGATCAAACTGTTCAAAGCTGATGTCGGCGATCGACTTCTTCGACTGCTGGTAGGCGGCATTGTTGACGAGAATGTCGAGGCCGCCCAGCTGCCTGGCGGCCTTGCCTGCCAGGCCGGTGGTGAAGCTCTGCTCGGTCAGGTCGCCGGGCAGCAGCACCAGCCTGCGTCCTTCCGCCTTCAGCAGGCGGGCGAGGTCCTGCGCATCGGGCTCCTCAGTCGGGTAATAGTTGATCGCGACGTCTGCTCCCTCGCGCGCGAAAGCGATCGCAGCGGCGCGGCCGATGCCGGAGTCGCCGCCGGTGACGAGCGCCTTGCGCCCCTGCAACCGGCCGGAGCCGCGATAGCTCGCCTCGCCGCAATCGGGCACCGGCTTCATCGCGCGCTGCAAGGCGGGCCATTTCTGCGGCTGCTCGGCGAACGGCTCGCGCGTGTATTTGCTCTGTGGATCCACCGGCGGGGCCGGCGGCGTCTGGGCGAGGGCGGGTGCGGCACCGGCCGCGAGGCCGGCGACGGCCGTACCCTTCAGGATGTCGCGGCGGCTGGTCTGGTCGGTCATGGCAATGCTCCCGTGTCGCAGCCAAGCGCACGGCGAGCCGAAAATGTTTCAGGCGATCAGAAGGGTTTGCGATCTGTGTTGCCGTGCTCCCTTCTGCCGATTTTCAGAACGCGGGCACGACCGCGCCACGGTATTTGCGTTCGATGAACGCACGGGTCCCGGGGCTGCGCAGTGCCGCGATCAGCTTCTGGACGCGGGGGTCAGTGCGCGCGCTTTCCGGCCCGACAAGGAAATTGACATAGGGACTGTCCTTGCCCTCGATCAGCAGGGCGTCGCGGGTCGGGTCCAGCCCGGCGTCGAGCGCGTAGTTGGTGTTGATGAGGGCAAGGTCCGCCTCTCCCATCACGCGCGGCAGGGTGGCGGCCTCCAGTTCGCGGAAGACCAGCTTTTTCGGATTCGCGACCACGTCCTTCGGCGTCGCGGAGGGATCGCGCGGATCGCGCAGCGTGATCACGCCATTCTTGGCGAGCAGCTGGAGCGCCCGGCCGCTGTTGCTCGGTTCGTTGGGGATGGCGACGGTGGCACCGACGGGCAGGTCGCCGATCGACTTCCACTTGCGCGAATAGGCGCCGAACGGCTCGACGTGCACGCCCGCCAGCGTGACCAGCTTCGTGCCCTTCGACTTGTTGAACTCGGCCAGATAGGGCTCGGTCTCGAAATAGTTCACGTCCATCCGCCCCTCGGCGACCTGGGTGTTGGGCTGCACATAGTCGTTGAAGACGCGGACCTCGAGGTTGACGCCCTGCTTCGCCAGCACCGGCTTCACCTGGTCGAGAATCTCGGCATGCGGGACGGCGGTGGCGGCGACGCGCAAGGTGTTGGGATCGCTCGCCGTCTTGCCGCCGCAGGCGGTCAGGGCGAGCGCGCCCAGTGCGACGAGCAGGAGGCGGCGATGCATGAAACGATCCTTCTTCAACGACGACTGAAGCGGCGGACTAGGCGGTCTCCCGCCATCTGCAGCAGTTGCACCAGAACGAGGAGCAGCGCGACGGTGACGAGCATGACGTCGGTCTGGAACCGCTGGTAGCCGAAGCGGATCGCGAGGTCGCCCAGCCCGCCGGCGCCGACCACGCCCGCCATCGCGGTGAACGACACCAGCGCGACCGCGGTGACGGTGGCGGCGGCGATGATGCCGGGCACCGCCTCCGGCAGCAACGCGCGCAGCACCAGATCGCGGGTGGTGGCGCCCATCGCCTGCACCGCCTCCACCGTGTTGCGATCCACCTCGCGCAAGCTGGTCTCGACGAGGCGCGCGAAGAACGGCGCGGCGCCGACGACCAGCGGCGGGATCGCACCGGCGACGCCGAGCGAGGTGCCGACCAGCAGGACGGTCAGCGGGATCATGACGATCAGCAGGATGATGAACGGGACGGATCGCAACAGGTTGACAATCAACGCCAGCGCACCGTTGCCGAGGCGGCTCGCCCAGACCTGCCCCGGCCCGGTCAGGAACAGCGCAACCCCCAGTGGCAGGCCGACGGCGATCGTCAAAGCCAGCGATCCGAACAACATGGCGAGCGTATCGCGCGTCGCCAGCGCGATCTCCGCCCAATCGACGTTCGCGAACCCGGTCATGCCGACAGCCTTGCGACATCGCCGTGGCGGCGGAGCGCGGCCAGCGTCTGCTCGGTATCGCCGCCGCTGAGACCGAGCGTCAGCTGGCCGAAGCTCTGGTCCTTCAGCCGGCCGATCCGGCCGTCGAGGATCGCGAAATCGGTCCCGGTTTCCCGGGCGATACGGGTCAGCACCGGCTCCCAGATCGCCTGCCCCTGCAGGGTCAAACGGATGACGGGACCGGGAAAGGGCGCTGCGTCGGCATCCTCCTGCCCCTCGGCCAGCAGCGCGCGGGTCTCCACTGATCGAGGGCGCAGGAACAGGTCGGCGACGGTGCCGCTTTCGGCTACACGGCCGGCGTGGAGCACCGCGACCCGGTCGCAGGTCTGGCGCACCACCTCCATCTCATGGGTGATCAGGACGATCGTCAGCCCGAGCTCGCGATTCAAATCCGCCAGCAAAGTCAGGATGCTGCGGGTGGTTTCGGGGTCGAGCGCGCTGGTCGCCTCGTCGCAGAGCAGGATGTCGGGCGCGGTGGCGAGCGCACGGGCGATGCCGACGCGCTGCTTCTGCCCGCCCGACAGCTGCGCCGGATATTTGCCGCCCTGATCGGCGAGTCCGACGCGGGCGAGGAGATCGGCGACGCGGGCTGCGATGGCGGTACGATCCTCGCCGGCGATGCGGAGCGGCAGGGCGACATTGTCGCCAACGGTACGCGACGAGAGCAGGCCGAAGTTCTGGAATATCATGCCGATACGACGGCGCAGCGTGCGCAGCGGCCGACCCGACAGGCCCGCAACATCGATGCCGTCGATCGACACCGTTCCCTCGCTCGGCCGCTCCAGTCCGTTCAGCAGGCGGACCAGGGTCGATTTGCCGGCGCCCGAGCGACCGATGATGCCGAACACCTCGCCACGCGCGACGGCCAGGTCGACGCCGGCGAGCGCGGCGTGGCCGTTCGCGAACCGCTTGTGGACGCCCCGCATCTCGATCATCCGGCGATCACCTGCGCCGCGAACCGCTCCATCTCCTCTGCCTGGGGGCTCATCTGGAGGAGGAGGAGGTCGAGACCGGCGGCCTCATATTCGGCGATACGCTCCTTCAGCTGCTCGGGCGTGCCGACCAGATTGGGTCGCAAGCCACGGTTCGAGACCGAATATTCCTGGATCTTCAACTCGCGTTCCAGCTGGGTGCCGGACAGCCACTGGTCGAAATTGGCGTAACCGGCGGGCAATTCCTGCACGTCGGTGATGCGGGCCAGTTCGCGTTTCGCCTCCGCCTCGCTGTCGCGGACGATGGCGTAGGCGGCCATGCCGAAGGTCATCGGCGTTCCGCCGGTCGCGGCGCGGCGGGCGCGCATGTCGGCGATCTTGGGCGCGATCGCCGCCACCGGATCGCCGTGCATGACATAGGCGTCGCAGCGGCCCGCGATCATCGATTTGGCCGCCTCGCTCTCACCACCGGCATAAAGAACAGGCGAATGCAACGGCTTGGGCGAGCAGATCGCTGCGTCGGTGCGGTAGAAGCGACCGTCGAAATCGAACCGCTCCTCCCGCCACAAGCCCTTCACCACGTCGAGCCATTCGGACGTGCGGGCGTAGCGGTCGTCGTGCTGGTCGAATTGCAGGCCGTACTGGCGTGCCTCGTCCGCCCACCACGAGGAGACGACGTTGAGCGACAGGCGACCGCCCGAGATGCGGTCGATGTTCGCCGCGGCCTTCGCGAACAGGGCGGGCTGGTGGAAATTGGGGCGGACGGCGACCATCAGTTCCTGCGTAGTCGTCACCGCCGCGATCGCCGCTGCGGTCGACCAGGCATCGAGTGCGGGCTGCTCCACACCCTTGATATCGTTCAGGTTCAGCTCGGCGATCAGGGTAAGGTCGTACCCGATCCGCTCGGCGCGCACGGCCAGGTCGCGGGCATATTCCCAGCTCGCCTCCATCCCCTCGTCGGGGACGTTGCGCAGCCAGCCGCCGAAGACGGGCATCCAGTAACCGTACCTCATGCCCGCTGCTCCGCGATCACCATTTCCAGCCAGTCGACCAGCCGGTCGTGCGGATCCCAGCCCAGCACATCGAGCGGATCGGCAACGAAGTTCGACAAGGCATTGATATCGTAGAAGCGCGGCGTGCCGTCGCGGTCGTCCACCATCACCTCGATCCCGCCGACGTCGAGGTGCGCGGCCTGCGCGATCCGCTCCGCCGCGGCGATCAGCGCCGGATCGGGGCGGCGTTCCGTGATCTTTATCGAGGGTTTGCCGGGGGTTGCGAGGCACGCGTCGGCGGGGCAGAGGTCGAAACCGCCGCCACCATCGACGTCGATCGCGTAGAGGAACCTGCCGGCCAGCGTCTCGATCCGGGTGATCGCGCCACCGCGGACGGGGATATATTCCTGTATCAACAACACCTTGTCGATGCTGTCGGGGACCATGCCGTCGGCAACCGCGGCGGCGAGGGCGGCGGCGCTGTCGTAGCGGGCGATGCCGGCGCCGGAGCCGCCGATGTTCGCCTTGACGACGATCGGGAAGCGGAGCGTGGCAGCCGCCGCTGCGAGATCGGCCGCGCGGTGGACGACACGGGTGGCCGGTGTCGCCAGCCCCAAGCCTGCGATTACAGAGAGTTGCCGCGCCTTCGACGCGTCGAGGGCCAGCGCGGCGGCACCGTTCAGGACGCGGGCGCCGGCGGCGGACCAGTGCGCCATCAGTGCCTGCGCATAGAAGATCGGATGCTCCCGCTCCCGCAAAAAGCTGGACATTGCAATGCGGTTGAACACCACCGGGGCCGGCGGCGCGGGATCGGCGGGGTCGTAGGCGTGACCGTCTGCGGGGAGGGCGGCATAGGCGATGCCGCGCCGGTCCAGCGCCGCGAAGAGCGGGCGAAACCATTGGGTATGTTCGTAAATAACGGCGAGGTCGACCATCGGATCGCGATAGACCAAGTCGCCGGTCGCCAGCCAGGATTTTACCTTTAGCCGGCCCAAGCCAATCAACTGATCGAAGTTAAGCCACGGATTTCCTTAAATTTCCCGGCGGAACCGACAGCGTCGGCGCGCGGTTGGTGCCGCATTCCAGCATGAGGAGATGCCGATGCGCGACCTTGCAAACGGGCAGAGCGACGACGCGCCGCTCGAGACCTCGAAACGGCGGGAAGCGGCTGCCGAAGCCGCCGCGCAGATCACCGATGCGCAGGGCGATACCATCGTCAACTGTTCCTTGACCGTCAACAAGCCATTGACCGACGTCTATGCGTTCTTCCGCGACTTCGGAAACTGGCCGCAGTTCATGGAAAACGTCGTTCGGATCGACGTGGCCGATGCCACGCGATCGCACTGGGTGGTCAAGGCGCCCGGCGGCACCACGGTGGAATGGGATGCGCGGGTGACCGAGGAGGAACCCGGGCGGCTGATCGCGTGGAGCAGCGAGGAGGGCGCCGACGTGCCCAATTCGGGCCGGGTGACGTTCCGCGATGCCGGCCGGCGCGGCACGGTGGTGACCGCGACGATCCTGTACGATCCGCCGGGCGGCGTGATCGGCAAGGTGGTCGCCAAGATGTTCCAGCGCGAACCGGCGATCCAGGCGCGCCGCGACCTGCGCCGGTTCAAGCAGCTGATGGAGACGGGCGAGATCGCGACCCCCGCGATGAACCCGAAACAGTTCGAGGAGATGGGACTGTGAAAGCACTGGCCTGGCACGGCAAGCACGACGTGCGCATCGACACCGTCGACGATCCCGAGATCGTCAACCCGCGCGATGCGATCATCAAGGTGACGTCGACGGCGATCTGCGGATCGGACCTGCACCTGTACGACGGTTACATCCCGACGATGAAGTCGGGCGACATCCTGGGCCATGAATTCATGGGCGAGGTGGTCGAGACCGGACCGAAATCGACCCTGAAGAAGGGGCAGCGCGTCGTCGTGCCGTTCACGATCGCGTGCGGCAGCTGCTATCATTGCGGCAAGCACCAGTATTCGGCGTGCGACAACGGCCTGCCCGCGGACAATCAGGACATCGCGCAGACGCTGTACGGCCAGCCGATGTCGGGGCTGTTCGGATACAGCCACATGACCGGCGGCTATGCCGGCGGCCAGGCGGAATATGTCCGCGTGCCGTTCAGCGACGTCGGCCCGATCGTGATCCCCGACGGGGTCGAGGACGACAAGGTGCTGTTCCTGTCGGACATCCTGCCGACCGGATGGCAGGCGGCGGAATATGCGCAGATCGAGCCGGGCGACACGGTGGCGGTATGGGGCTGCGGCCCGGTGGGGCTGTTCGCGGTACAGTCGGCATTCCTGATGGGCGCCGAGCGGGTGATCGCGATCGACCATTTCCCGCACCGGCTGGAGCTGGCGAGGAAGTTCGGCGCGGAGACGATCAATTTCGAGGAATCGGCGACGTACGACGCGCTGATGACGATGACCGGCGGGATCGGCCCCGACGCGGTGATCGACGCGGTGGGACTGGAGGCGCACGGGCTGTTCGTCGACAATATCGTCGACCAGATCAAGGCATCGACGTTCCTGGGCACCGACCGGCCACATTCGATCCGGCAGGCGATCATCGCGTGCCGCAAGGGCGGGCGCGTGTCGATGCCGGCGGTCTATGGCGGCTTCGTCGACAAGTTTCCGCTGGGCGCCTTTATGGAGAAGGGCCTGACGCTGAAGACCGGGCAGACGCACGTCCAGCACTACATGCCCGCGCTGCTGAACGCGATCATGGAAGGCAAGATCGACACCGAGTTCCTGATCTCCCACCGGATGCCGCTGTCGGCGGCGCCGGAGGGGTACAAGATGTTCAAGGACCAGCAGAACGAGGTGACGAAGATCGTGCTGAAGCCGGGGATGGACCGGGTGGCGGCATAGCGTTCCGTCGTCACCGACGGAACGTCGGCGGTGGCGGACAGCATGTACCTCGACCGGCGGGATGGCGAGGACGCGGATCGGCAGCCCGGTCATCCGTCGTCATCCCCGCGCAGGCGGGGATCCATACACGCTGGCGTATCGGCTGGATGGGCAAGGACAGCGGCTCTGGATCCCCGCCTGCGCGGGGATGACGGGTCATTCGACAACATGCGGACAGGAGAGAAACAATGGCCGATAAATTCGCGATCGTCACCGGTGCGTCGACCGGTATCGGGTTCGAGCTGGCGTCGCTGGCGGCGCAGGACGGGTATGACGTGCTGGTCGTGGCGAACGAGCCGCTGATCGATGCGGCGGCGGCCGATTTCAGGCAGTTCGGGACGCAGGTCCAGTCGGTCGAGGCGGACCTGTCGACGCTGGAGGGAGTTGACGCATTGCTGGCCGCCGCGAACGGGCGGCCGATCGACGTGCTGTGCGCCAATGCCGGCAAGGGGCTGGGCCACGCGTTCCTCGACCAGCGGGTCGAGGACTGGCGGCACGTGATCGACACCAACATCACCGGCACGCTGTACCTGCTGCAAAAGGTGCTGAAGGGAATGGTGGCGCGCGGCGACGGCAAGGTGCTGGTGACCGGATCGATCGCGGGATACATCCCGGGGTCGTTCCAGGCGGTGTACAACTCGTCCAAGTCGTTCATCGATTATTTCACCGACGCGATCCGCAACGAGATCAAGGACGCCAAGGGCGTGACGATCACCACGCTGAAGCCGGGCCCCGTCGATACCGAGTTCTTCGCCAGCGCGGACATGCTCGACACCTCGGTCGGCCAGTCGGAATCGAAGAGCGATCCGGCCAAGGTGGCGAAGGATGGCTGGGATGCGATGAACAAGGGCGAGGCATCGATCTTTTCGGGGCTGAAGACCAAGATCCAGGGCGTGCTGGCCAATGTGACGCCGGCGGCGGTGCTGGCCGAGCAGCACCGCAGCATGGCGGAGCCGGGTTCGGGGAAGGATTGAGGGGTCGGGGCAGGGCGCGTCGCGTTGAGGTGACATCATCCAGCCCCTCCCCTTCAGGGGAGGGGTTGGGGTGGGGCCTGACCACGAACGCTGCGCCTGCGGAAGCGCCCCACCCCCAACCCCTCCCCTGAAGGGGAGGGGCTCAGTCGACCACGACGGGCTTCCTTGTACCGTCACGTTCGATCGACGATGGTCTTTCCAACCGGGCTCCGGCCTTCACTAGACCTCGCAGAAGCCCCTCGAAACTCGCTTTTATGCGTCATCCCGGCGCACGCCGGGACCATGGACACGCAACATCAACGGCCTGGACGCTCGTGGAGAGATGGGTCCCGGCGTACGCCGGGATAACGGGCGGGTTTTGCAGAAGTCTCGCCTTCGCCGGGGTGCTTCACTCCCGGTGAACCGCACTCTGGAGCCGCTGTCGATCAGCTTCATACAGTTGTCGTCCCGGACTTGATCCGGGATCCCGCTGGACGCGGGATAAGCGGGACCCCGGATCAAGTCCGGGGTGACGATGCTGTTGACGAGACCTGATCGAGATCCAGTCTATTCCCCCACCCCGGCAGGCAGGCGGATCGTGACGGTCAGGCCGCCCCCCTCCCCGCCCGCCATCGCCAGCGATCCGCCGTGCAGCTCGACCAGTTCGCGGGCGATCGGGATGCCGAAGCCGTGGCCGTCGCCGGCCTCGTCGAGGCGGCGGCCGGGGCGGACGGCGTCGGCGAGACGGTCGGCGGGGATGCCGGGTCCGTCGTCGGCGATGGCGATCGTCGCATCGCGGCCGGTGACCGTGGCGGTCAGGTCGACGCGGGTGCGGGCGTGGCGCCAGGCGTTGTCGAGCAGGTTGCCGAGCAGTTCCTCCAGATCCTGACGATCGCAGCGGACCGTCAGCGACGGCGGCACGGCGGGCGTGCAGGCGATGCCGCGATCGGCATGGATGCGCGACAGTGCGTCGGTAAGGTCGGCGACGACCGGCGCGAGCGCGACGGGGGGTGTCGCGAGATCGCCGATACTGGCGGCGCGCGCGCGGCCGAGATGGTGGCGGACCTGCCCCTCGATCCGGTCGACCTGCGCGGTGAGGATACCGGCGGGATCGTGCGCGGGCAGATCGAGGCGGAGCGCGGCGAGCGGGGTCTTCAGGCCATGGGCGAGGTTGGCGACATGGCCGCGCGCGCGCTCCAGCTGGGCGTGCTGGGCATCGATCAGCGCGTTGAGTTCGACGACCACCGGGCGCAGTTCGGTGGCGACGTCGAGGTTGATGCGGCGCCGGGTGCCGCCGCGCACCTCCGCCAGCATCAGCCGCAGCCGATCGAGCGGGCGGAGTCCGACGCGCAGCTGGACGATGGTGGCGACGGCGAGCAGCGCGCCGACGAGCGCGAGCATGACGACGAGCGGGGTCAGTGCCTGGCGCACCGGCTGGTCGATCATCCACCGCGGCACCGCGACCGCGACCAGCGCCGGTCCGGCATCGGTCGGCACCCGTTGCCAGCGGCCATGGACGCGGGTGCCATCGGCGAGGCGAGCATCGAAGGGCGTGGGTGCCAGGCCGGCGTCCGCGACCGGCGGCGGCGGCGGTGCCGCGGGGGGATCGTCGCGGCCCGGACCGCCATCCACGGTCCTGCCGGCAAGGGGCGGGAGCCGGGCAGGCGATGGCGGAGAGGGGCGTTCGGCCTCGTCGGGAGGGCCGAAACCGCCGGACCCCGGGCCGCGCCGCGAACGTGCGTCGTCACCGGGGGGGTATTCCAGCCCGGATGGACCGCGCGCCGGACGACCGTCGCGGTCCGGGTCGCGGCGATCGGGGTGATGGCGTCCGGCGGCGAGCGTCGCGACGGGGCCAAGCTGCTGGCCACCGGCGAAGCTGATGCCGGGATCGCCATCGGTCATGGTCGATCCGGCGGTACCGTGCGGCGCATCGATGCGCCACATCCCGTCGCGGGCGGCAATGGTGTCGAGGCGGTTCGCCAGCGCCGGGTCGATCGCGCCGGCGCGCGTCACCGCGGCGCTGAACACCGCCAGCCGGTCGTCGAGGCGGGTGTCGACGGTGCCGGTGACATAGCGTTCGAGGAGGCCGGCGATGCCCAGCCCGGCGACGACCAGCGCGGCGAGCGTCGTCGCCACCGCGATGACGAGCAGGCGACCGCGGATCGAGGCGGGCAGCACCCTCATGCCAGCGCGCCAGCGGTCAGGCGGTAGCCGCGGCCGCGCACCGTCTCGATCCGGTCGGCGCCGATCTTGCGGCGGAGGCGGCCGATGATGACCTCCAGCGAGTTCGAATCGACGTCGGCATCGCCCTCGTACACCCGTTCCAGCAGGTCGAGCCGCTCGACCACGATCTCCGCCCGGAGCATCAGGGCCGACAGGACGCGCCATTCGAACGCGGTGAGTTTCAGGGGCAGGCCGTCCTGCTCGAACTGGCCGGTCTGCGCATCGAAGCTGGTGGCGCCGCAGCGGATGACGCTGGCGGCGTGGCCGGCAGCGCGGCGGACGAGGGCACGCAGGCGCATGACCAGCTCCTCGACGCGGAACGGCTTGGTCAGGTAATCGTCGGCGCCGGCCTTGAACCCCTGTACCTTGTCCGACCACAGTTCGCGCGCGGTGAGGATCAGGACGGGCATGGTGCGGCCCTCGCGCCGCCATTCGGCCAGGATCGACAGGCCGTCGCGGGTGGGCAGGCCGAGGTCGAGGACGACGGCGTCGTAGGTTTCGGTCGCGCCGAGATGGCCGGCATCCTCGCCGTCGGTGGCGATGTCGACGGCGAAATGCTCGGCGCGGAGCGCGCGGGCGGTGGCGTCGCCGAGTGCGGGATCGTCCTCGACGAGCAGTACGCGCATGCTGTGGCCCTTCCTCCCTCGTCATCCCCGCGCAGACGGAGATCCATAAACGCTGCGGTCCGCGGCCGGAAGCGCAGCGTTGGCGGGAATGGCGCTACCCCCGCGCCCTAAACCGAAACTGAACGGCGCGGTTCAGCGGGGAACGGGGGGCGGGGCGTAGAAGGGCGACACCAACCACACGGAGACTATCCCATGCCCCTTCCCTTCAATCTCTCGCGCCGCGGCACCTGCGCGATCGCCGCGGCCACGCTGTTCGTCGTCGGCGGGGCCGGCGGTGCGCTGGCCGGCAAGGCGTTCGGCCCGACGGTCGAGATGGCGCCGATGCGGCCCACCGCGATCCGCTCGCTGACCGCGGGTGACGACATCGTCACGATCCGCGGCCAGGTGGCCGAGGTGTTCGGCAACAAGTTCGTCGCCAGCGACGGCAGCGGGCGGGCGCTGGTCGACCTGGGTCGCGCCGGCGAGGACGCCGCGCTGGTGGCGCCGGGGCAGACCGTCAGCGTCCAGGGCCGCTACGACCGCGGGATGCTGCACGCGTCGTTCCTGGTCGATGCGGCGAACAAGGTGCTGCCGCTGGGCCCCCGGCCGGGCGGACCGGGCGAGCATCGCGGTCCGGGTGGGCCGGGTGGTCCGGGTCGCCACGGGCCGGACGCGCCGCCGCCGCCGCCCGTCGCCGGCGGGGCCGCACCGGTGGCACCTGCCCCCGCCGTGCCGGCCGCGCCCGCGCCCACGCAGGGCTGATCCCGCCGCGCCCCTCCCCCTGTTTCGGGGAGGGGCGTTGCTCAGCGCGTGGTCGCGGCGACGTCGTCGCGGGTCCAGCCGCCGCCGAACGCCTGATAGAGCGCGACATAGGCAGTCAGGCGGTCGGCGCGGGCCTGGATCAGCGTGAGTTCGGCGGTGAGCAGGCCGCGCTGGGCGTCGAGCTGCTCGATGTACGAGGAATAGCCGGCGCGGTAGCGGTTCGACGCGGTGCGGAGCGCGGCGGCGAGCGCATCGCGCTGGCGGCCGAGCGCCACCGCCTGCTCGCCCGAGCGACGGACGCCGGCCAGCGCGTCGTCGACCTCGCGAAAGGCGACGAGGGCCGCGCGCCGGTAGGCGAAGGCGGCCTGATCGCGGCGGGCGGCGGCGATATCGGCCTGCGCGCGCAGGCGACCGCCGTCGAGCAGTGGCGACAGGATGCTGCCGCCCAACGAGAACACCCCGATCGGATCGGCCAGCGCGGTCGACAGGACGATCCCGGCCGAGCCGGTCAGCGCGACGTTGGGCAGCATCGCGGCGCGCGCGCTGTCGAGCGTGCGGTCGGCGGCGACCAGCGACTGTTCGGCCTGGAACAGGTCGGGCCGGCGGCGCAGCAGGTCGGCGGGCAGCCCATCGGGGATCGGCGGCGCGGCCAGCCGGTCGAGCGGCAGCCCGCGCGGGATCGGGCCGGGGCTGGTGCCGAGCAGCAGGCTGAGCGCGTTCTCCTGCCGGGCGACGGCGAGTTCGGCGGCGGGGACGAGCTGCTCGGTGGCGCGGTACTCCGCCTCCGCCTGATGCAGTTCGAGGTTCGAGGTGTAGCCGCTGGTCGCGCGACGGCGGGCGAAGCGCAATCCCTCCGCCCGCGCCGCCAGCGTCTGGCGCGCGACGGCGAGGCGCAGGTCGAGCGCGCGGAGCGAGACATAGCCGGTGGCGACGGTGCCGGCGACGGCGAGGCGGACGGTGTCGCGCCCACCCTCGCTGGCCAGCAGCTGCGCGGCGGCGGCGCGGCTGGCCTGGCGCAGGCGGCCGAACAGGTCGAGATCGTAGCTGGCCTGCAGCAGCGGCTGGGTGCCGATCGCATCGCTGGGGCGGCCGAGCGGGCTGACCGTCTGGCCGTCGGTGACGGGCAGGCCGGCGGACAGGGTCGGCGTGCGCTGCGCCTGTGCGAGGCGGGCGGCGGCGCGTGCCTCGTCGACGCGGGCGGCGGCGGCATAGAGATCGGGGTTGGCAGCAAGCGCGCGGACGACGAGGTCGGCGAGGACAGGGTCGCCGAACGCGGTCCACCACTGGCGATCGACCGCCGCGCCGGGGCCGAGCGCGGTGCGCCATGCGGGCGGCGGGGCGACGGCGGCGGCGGGCGGGACCGGCGGGCGCGGGCCGGTGCAGGCGGCGAGGGTGACGAGGGCGGCCAGCGTTGCCGTGGTTCGCGCGGAGACGCGGAGGCGCGGAGGGGTGGTCGTTGCCGTTTCGCTTCGCGGTGCCGAGCCGGATGCGCCCGCCTCGTTCAGCCTTCGCGGCGTCGCGCGATCGATCAGAGCCCGGATGAATGCCGGGAGGGCGAGGGCGGCTATCTTGCCACCCCGGCGGAGGCCGGGGCCCGGGTGGGAAGGCTTTTGCGGTAGCACGGGCGTGTTCTCATCATCGTCCCCCGACTGGGCCCCGGCCTTCGCCGGGGTGGGGGATATCCCCGGGGTGGGGTATATCGCCGGAGAGGGGGGAAGGATCATTGCGGGCCGGTGTCGATGCGGGCCTGCACCGACATGCCGGGCCGCAGGCGGGCGGCGAGGGGCTGGCCGGGGTCGATGCGGATGCGGACGGCGATGCGCTGGGGTACCTTGGTGAAGTTGCCGGTGGCGTTGTCGGCCTTCAGCACCGCGAATTCGGACCCGGCGGCGGGCGAGATCCGCTCGACCCGGCCGGTCAGCCGCTCGTTGGCGAGCGCGTCGACGGTGAAGGAGGCGCGCTGGCCGACGGCGACGCGCGCGGTCTGCGCCTCTTTCAGGTTGGCGATCACCCAGGTTTCGGGGGGCACGAGGAACATCAGCTGCGAGCCGGCGGTGACGTACTGGCCGACGCGCACCCCGACCTCGCTGAGCCGTCCCGATTCGGGCGCGCGGATGATCGTGTTGGCGAGATCGATCCGGGCGAGGCGGCGCGCGGCCTCCGCCCCCGACACCCCGGCCTGCTGGCCGCCGCGGCCGACCTCGACGGTGCGGATGTCCTGACGGGCGATCTCGCGCGCGGCCTTCGCCTGTTCGACCCCGGCCTGTGCCTGACGGAGCGCGGCGAGGGTCTGGTCGCGTTCGCGCAACGACACCGATCCGTCGGTGACCAGATCGTTGACGCGGGCCATGTCGGCACGGGCGCGCATCAGCTGTGCCTCTGCGTTAGCGACGGCGGCGTCCTGCGCGGCGAAGCTGGCCTGACGGCTGCGCCCGGCCTGCGTGGCGTTGGCGAGGGTCGCCTGCTGCGCGTCGACCTGGGCCGTCGCCTGATCGACGCGCTGGCGGTAGATGCGGTCGTCGATCGTGACCAGCGGCTCGCCCGCGCGCACGTCGGCGAAGTCGCGGACGAGGACGCGGGTGACATAGCCGCTGACCTGCGGGCTGATGACGGTGGTGCGGCCGCGGACATAGGCGTTGTCGGTCGCCTCGTACGCGGTGGTGAAGGGCGGCAGGCGCCATGCCGCCAGCACCGCGAGGACGCCGGCGAGCGCGACGAGCGACAGGACGACGATGACGGTGCGGTTGTTGCGCGGCGGGCGCCAGCCGGAGCCGACCGGCGCCGCGTCCGGCGCGGCGGGCGGAACCGGCGCGGCGACCTCCGCCGCGCGCTCCTCGGTCATCGGCGTGGTGGAGACTGGCGGGGTGGTAGAGACGGGCGGGCGGGTATCGGTCATGCGGCGGCCTTTCTGGCGCGCCAGTGGCGTCGGCCCAGGAGGAACATGAGATAGGCGGCGGTCGCGGCGGCGACCAGCGACACCAGCCGGAATACGTCGTCATAGGCGAGGACGTTCGCCTCCCGCGTGGTGGCCTGCGACAACAGCGCGCCGCCCTCCGCGGTGCGGAGTGCCGGGTCGCCGACGACGCGGCCGACCGCGGCGCCGCCGGCGGCCAGCCGCTGCGTGACGATCGGGTCGGTCGGATCGATCGCCTGGACCAGCGCGGCGCTGTTCGCCTTCTCGCGCACCTGCTGGTAGCTGCCGAGGAGCGCGGTGCCGGCAAGGCCACCGACCGAGTTGATGATCCCGAACAGCGCGATGAAGCTGATGATGTGGCCGGTGCCCTGTTGCAGCGCGCGGGTCATCCCGAAGAGCAGCGAGGGGCCGAGGAACAGCGTGGCGGAAAAGGCGATCACCGCCTGCGTGGCGTAGAGCTGGGGCGCGCGGGTGAGGCTGGTCGAGTGCGAGTCGATGAAGGCGGCGACCGCGACCATCGCGATGGCGAGCATCACCGGATGGGTCAGCCGTTCGACGTTCAGGGTCACCGCGCTGACGACGACGCCGGCGACCGAGGCGACGAAGAGGATGGTGAAGAACACCACCAGCTGGTCGTTGTTCTGGCCGAGCAGCGTGAGGAGGCCGGTGGCGGCATAGGTCTGTTCGGCCAGCACGATGCGCGCGACGATGGTGACGATGGTGAAGCGGACGATGTCGGCACTGCCCAGCCAGCGGGTGTTGAGGAGCGGATTGGCGCGGTTGTGCTCGACGATCAGCGCGGCGGCGAACATCGGGATGGCGACGATCAGCGCCCAGCCGATCCACGCGGCGTTGGTCCACCAGACGATGCGGCCGAGCCCCAGCACCGCGCAGAACAGCGCGGTGCTGCCCGCGAAGAGGGTGAAGGTGAGGAAGTCGAGCGGCTCGAACGCCTTTTGCCGGTTGGTGGGCGGCAGGCGCAGCCACGCGACCGCCGCCAGCGACACGAGCGCGAGGCCCAGTTCGAACAGATAGAGTGTGCGCCACTGCGACAGGGCGAGCAGATCGGGCGAGAACAGGCGAGCGAGCGGCGTCGCGCATTGCGGCACGCCGATGCCCAGCACCACCGCCTTCAGCCGCCATTTCGCGGGCAGCGACTGCATCATGTAATAGAGGCACAGCGAACTGACCGACGCGCCGACCATGCCGCTGACCGCGCGGACCATGATCGCCGACGAGAAATCGCGCACGAACAGATGGGCGAAGGTGGCGAGCGCATAGAGCGCGAGGAAGATGAGCGCGAACGGGCGCAGGCCGAACTGCTGGCGGAACTTAATGAGCAGCAGGTTGATCGACACGTTGGTCATCACATAGACGGTAGGCAGCCACGCGATCTCCGCCGGATCGAGGCCGAGCGCTCCCTGCAGCGTGGTGGTGTTCGCGGCGACCAGCGCGTTGCCGAGCCCGGCGGTGAGCCCGAGCAGGATGGCGATGACGGCATAGGCGATCCGGCGACTGACCGGATGGTCGGGCGACCCGGGCGAGCCGGGCATCACCGGCCGTTCGTGGGGTGCGAATTCCCAGCGTTCTTCGGCGAGGAAAGCGGTGAGCCGGCGGCGGATCATCTGCGGGGGATAGGACCGGTCGGGGCGCGGTGCCAGTGGGTGTTTCGATCGGGGTGTTGCGGGTTTTGCGTCGTGTTTCCTGATGCCTGTGATGCTTGGGCCGGGGGATCGGGGGAGGCTGGCGTTGCGGCTCGATGCGCGACGGTGGCGCGTCTGGATCCCCGCCTGCGCGGGGATGACGGTGGTTTTGCCGGGCTGGTGCTCGTTTTGGGGCGCTGGCGGTGGGAGATGGCGGAATGGCGGGCGATGTCGCTCGCTCGAACTGGCGACCCCGTGTCCATGGGTCCCGGCGTTCGCCGGGATGACGGAGGGGTAGCGTGCCGGCATGGCAGGCGGCGTTCGGGGGAGTGGTGGAAGCGCGTGTCTGCTCCTTGTCCTGCCCTCCTTCGTCATCCCCGCGGAGGCGGGGATCCAGAGACGCTGGCGTTGCGGTTCGATGCGCGATGGTTGCGCGTCTGGATCCCCGCCTGCGCGGGGATGACGGTGGGCTTTGAGCGGCTACCCTTCATGCCGGGGCGGTGGGATAGCGCGTGGCCTTAGCGAAGCGCCCTTGCGGCCAGTGCGGTGCAGTTGGCGTCGGTTGCGACGGGGCCGCTGTTGCCGCCGATGCGGCGGCCGATCGCCTTCAGGATGTTGCCGACCGACTTGACCTGGGGCGGGATGACCAGGTCGGGGCTGCGGATGGTGCCGGCGACGGTGGCGGTGCCGGGGATGCGGAGGATCACCTCGCGCTTCGGGGCGCCGGTGAGCGAGAGGGCGAGACGCTCGTCGGGGAAGGTCACGGTGCCGCTGCCGGTCAGCTGGCTGATCGCGGTGTCGACGACCAGCGGCGAGACGCGGCCGGTGCCGCCGCGCATCGCGAGTTCGGCGATCAGGCAGCGCAGCCCGGCGCGGTCGCCCTCCCCGGCCAGCAGCGCGCGGCCGGCGTCGAAGCCGAGCGCGGCGGCGTAGCGGGCGGGCAGGCGACCGTCCTGCACGACGAAGCCGATCGTGCCGCTGGACCGGCCGATCGCCGAGCGGATCGTCTCTCCCCTGCCCTTCAGCCGGACGCGGGCGGCGAGGCGGCCGGTGAACTGGCCGCCGGCGGCGAAGGCGGCGACGTCGCCGCCGGTCAGGTGCAGGTCGAGCGTGACCATCGGCGCGGGCGCGCCGTCGCGCTGGTCGACGACGGCGCGGCCGGTGACGTTGCCCTGCGACAGGCGGAGTCGCAGCGGGGCCAGCGTCAGCCGGCGGTGGTCCATGACCAGCGTGCCGGCCATGCCGAGCACCGGCGGCGCGGAGGTGCCGACGATGCGACCGACGGTGAAGGACAGGCGGCCGTCGGTGCTGTCGATCTTGCCGATGTCGACGCGGGTGTCGGGCACCAGCCGCGGGCCGATCCGCGCTTCTTGCGCGGCGGCCTTCGCGCGACCCTCTGCCGAGGTCAGATCGTTGAAGTCGAACGCGCGCGAGGCGATGTGGCCGTCGATCTTCGACCGGCCGTCGACCTTCTTCACGGTCAGATCGCCGGTCAGGTCGGAACGGCCGATGGTGCCGGTCAGCCGCTCGATCCGCCACAGGTCCGGATCGCGGCGGACGTGCGCGCGGAGCGCGACGGGGCGGGTGCGGAACAGCCCGGCCTCGATCACCGCGTCGATCAGCTTCAGGTCGCTGGCGCGGGCGGTGACGTCGAGCGTCATCGCGTTGGTGTCGAGCGGACGGTCCATCGTGCCGGTGGCGCGCATCGCCAGCCGGTCGCCCTCGATCCGCGCGACGAAGGGCCACGGCATGCCCGCGAGCGGCGCGGCGCCGGCGATGGCGAGACGGACGGGGGTGCCGTTGATGGTGCCGGCCCCTTGCGCCTTCAGCCCGGTGGCGGGATCGATCGCGACGGCCAGCCGCACGGTGCGGTCCTGCTTTGCATCGGCATAGCGGATGTCGGCGTTGCGCACGGCGAGGCCGCCGAGATCGGGCGCGCCGCCCCCCTGCTCCTGCTTGCCGGGGCGCTGCCAGTTGGTGCGGCCGTTCGCGTCGCGGACGAGGGCGAGCGAAAGGCCGTCGACCCGGACATCGCGGGGGCGGAAGTCGCCGGTCAGGAGCGGCCAGACCGGGAAGGTGACGGTGAGCGTGCCGAGCCGGGCGAAGTCGCCGGTGCCGGCCCAGCCGGCCTGCGCGATGCGGACGTCGCGGATGGCGATCGTGGGGGTGAAGCCGAAGCGGTCGAGCCGCTGAACACTGCCGATCGTGACCGGGCGGCCGAACCGCTCGGTCGCCTCGCGCTCGACGATGCCGCGCAATGCGCCCCAGGGAAAGGCGGCGAGGACGAGGAGCAACAGGGCGATGACGACGGCCGCGATGCCGAGTGCGATCCGCCGGTCGATCCTCATCAGGGCGGGACGTTCAGGCGGCGATTTCGTTCCGGGGGCGGAATGCGGCGACCGCGTCAGAAGTCGACGGCGATCCCCTTCAGCTCCCAGTCGCCGTAGCGGACGGGATCGCGGCCCAGCGGATCGTCGTCGCGCTGCTCGATCGGGCGGGGTTCGGGCACGGGGGGATTGGGGGAGAGGTGCTCGGGCGGTTTCAGATGGGCGGGGCGCTGGGCCATGATCGTCTCCGGAAACGGCCCGATTGCGGGATGCGGGCCGACACGCCACATAGGCGCGATGAGGACCGATCCCAAGTGACGCGCCGTTGAACGCCGGCCAGACCCATGCGCCCGAGCCGCTGGGCGTGCCGACCCGGCGCGCCGCGATCAAGCTGCTCGACGCGGTACTGCGCCGGGGCGAGTCGCTGGAGGCGGCGCTGCCGGCCGCGACGCGGATGGTGCACGGCCCCGATCGCGGGCTGGCGCATGCCATCGCCGCCGAGACGCTGCGCCGGCTGCCCGATCTCGACGCGCTAATCGACGGCGCGACCGAGCGGGTGCTGCCGCCCGATGCCAAGGCGCGCACGGCGCTGCGCATCGCCCTGGTCCAGGCGCTGGTGCTGGGCACGCCGCCGCATGCCGCGATCGCGACGGTGCTGCCGCTGGTCGACGGCGGGCCACGCAAGCTGGTGCACGGGGTGTTCGGCACGGTGATGCGCAGCGGCCAGCTGCTGCCCGAGGTGCCGGCGCTGCCCGCGGATGTCGAGGCGCGCTGGGGCAAGGCATGGGGCGACGAGATGGTCGCCGAGGCGGAACGCGCGATCGCGGCGCCGCCGCCCCTGGACATCACGCTGGCCGATCCGGCGCAGACCGATGCGTGGCGCGAGACGCTGGGTGGCACCAGCCTGATGCCGGGGCACCTGCGGCTGGACGACCATGTGTCGGTGCCCGACATGACGGGCTATGCCGAGGGGGCGTGGTGGGTGCAGGACATCGCCGCATCGCTGCCGGCGCGGCTGCTGGGCGCGGGTGAGGAGCGCAGCGTGCTGGATCTGTGCGCGGCGCCGGGCGGCAAGACGATGCAGCTGGCCGCCGCCGGCTGGCGCGTGACCGCGGTCGACCAGTCGGCCAGCCGGATCAAGCGGCTGCGCGAGAACCTGTACCGGACGCGGCTGAAGGCCGAGGTGGTGCAGGCGGACGTGCTGTCGTTCGCGCCCAACTCGCCGGCGGACGCGGTGCTGGTCGATGCGCCGTGCAGCGCGACCGGCATCTTCCGCCGCCACCCCGACGTGCTGCACCGGGTGCACCGCGCGCTGATCGAGGATCTGGCGGTGCTGCAGGGACGGATCCTGCGCCGTGCCGCGGAGTGGGTGAAGCCGGGCGGGACGCTGGTGTTCGCCACCTGCTCGCTGGAACAGGCCGAGGGCGAGCGGCAGCTGGAGGCGTTCCTGGCGGCGCGGCCCGACTTTGCGGTGCGCGAGGGTGGCGAGCAGGGACGCGTGCTGCCGGGGCGCTATCCGGGCGGGAACGACGGGTTCTTCATCGCGGCACTGGCGCGGGCCGAAGGATAAAGCGGTGGCCGGCGTCGCGATCGAGGGGGTGGCGAAACGCTTCGGCGAGACCGTCGTGCTGCACGCCGCCGACCTGCGCGTCGAGGAGGGCGAGTTCCTGGTGCTGGTCGGCCCGTCGGGCTGCGGCAAATCGACGCTGCTGCGGATGATCGCGGGGCTGGAGGAGCCGAGCGAGGGGCGCATCGTCATCGACGGGCGCGACGTGACCGGCGTGGCCCCGTCGGACCGGGGCGTGGCGATGGTGTTCCAGTCCTATGCCCTGTACCCGCAGATGACGGTGGCGGAGAACATCGCGTTCCCGCTGAAGGTCGCGCGGGTCGAGCGCGAGGAAATCGCGGCGCGGGTGGCCGAGGTGGCGGCGATGCTGGACCTGACCGACCTGCTCGACCGGCGGCCGCGCGCGCTGTCGGGCGGGCAGCGGCAGCGGGTGTCGATCGCGCGCGCCGTGATCCGCCGGCCCCGCGTGCTGCTGCTGGACGAGCCGCTGTCGAACCTGGACACGGGCCTGCGCGCACGCATGCGGCACGAGTTCGCGCGGCTGCACCAGCAACTGGGCGCGACGATGATCTATGTCACGCACGACCAGCTGGAGGCGATGACGCTGGCCAACCGCATCGTGGTGATGAGCGCCGGGCGGATCGAGCAGGTCGGCGCGCCGCTGGAGGTGTATCGCCGGCCGGCGAGCATCGCGGTGGCGGAGGCGATCGGGTCGCCGGGGATGAACATGGTCGCGGTGACGATCGTGGACGTAGGCGCGGATGCGGGCGCGGTCGTGCGGCTGCCCGACGGCCTGACCGTGCGCACCGGCGCGTGCGTACCGGCAGCGGCGGTCGGCAGTGCGGCGACGCTGGGGGTGCGGCCTGAGCATCTGTTCCCCGCCGACGACGGCGCGTTCGCGGGTGCCGTCGAACTGTTCGAGCGGCTGGGACCGCTGTCGTTCGCGCATCTGGGCGCGCGGGGCGAGGCGGGGACGATCGTCGCGCAGCTGCCCGGCGACCGGGCGGTGTCGCTGGGCGAGCGGCTGCGCGTCGGCGTGGCCCCGCAGGACGCGCACCTGTTCGCCGCCGACGGCCGCGCCTATCCGCGCATTACCCCTTGACGCTGCCGCCGAGCAGGCCGGTCAGGTAATAGCGCTGGAGGAACAGGAACAGCAGCAGCACCGGCATGGTGGTGACGACCGCCGCCGCCATCATCAGCTCCCCGTCCGCCGCATGTTCGCGCGCGATGCCGGCAACCGCGACGGGCAGCGTGTAGAGGTTCTGGTCGGCCAGCACGATCAGTGGCCAGAGGAAGTCGTTCCAGCTGCCCAGAAACATGAACAGCGCCAGCGTGACGGTGATCGGCATCAGCAGCGGCAGCACGATCGACACGAAGATCCGCCCCTCCCCCGCCCCGTCCATCCGGGCCGCGTCGATCATCTCGTCGGGGATCGCCAGCGTCGCCTGGCGCACGAACAGGATGGCGAAGATGCCAGCGAGGCTGGGCAGAATCACCCCGGCATAGCTGTTGACGAGGCCCAGCTCCCTGAAGATCAGGAACAGCGGCAGCATCGCCACCTGACCCGGCACCACCAGGCTGGCGATCAGCAGCTTCAGCAACCGCTCCCGCCCGCGGAAGCGCAGCTTGGCGAAGGCGTAGCCGGCGGGCACGGTCAGCAGCAGGCCGAGCGCGGTCGAGATCGCCGCGACCAGCAGGCTGTTCCAGAGCGCGGGCATGATCCGGTAATCGAACCACGCCCCGTCGATCAGCCGGCGGACGAGGAGTTCGTAATAGTTCTCGCCCGACCAGCGCGACGGCCAGAGCGGGGTCGGCAGCGTTCCGGATTCGCCGCGCGGCATGAACGAGACGATCAGCATGTAGGCGAGCGGCGCGATCGTCAGCGCGGTCAGCAACGCGACGGCGGCGTTGGCGAGGATCGCGCGGAGCGGCAGGCGCGTCACAGCCATTCGTACCGGCGGCCGATCCGCGTCTGGACGAGCGTGAGCGCCAGGATCATCAGGAACAGGATGAAGGCGACCGCGCTCGCCTGGCCCAGGTTCCACCATTTGAACCCCTCGTCAAACATGAAGTACAGGATGGTGGTGGTGCTCTGCGCCGGGCCGCCGAGCGTCATCACATAGGGTTCGGCGAAGATCTGGAGGAAGCCCGCCACGCTCATGATCGCGGCCAGCAGCAGCGTGGGGCCGATCGCGGGCAGGGTGACGTGGCGGAACCGGCCCCAGCGCCCCGCCCCGTCCAGCCGCGCCGCCTCCATCAGGTCCTGCGGGACGGCGGACAGCGCGGCGGTGAAGACGATCATGTTGTAGCCGAAGATCTTCCACGTCACGAACACCAGGATCGCGGGGATCGAGGTGCGCGGATCGCCCAGCCAGTCGACCGGCGGGATGCCGATCGCGCCCAGCGCCCGGTTGATGAGGCCGAAGCGCGCATTGAACAGGAACCGCCAGACGACGGCGGTGGCGACGACGCTGGTGACGTAGGGGGCGAACAGCAGCACGCGCCACAGCGGTTTCCACCGCACCGTCGCATCGTTCAGCAACAGCGCGACCGCCAGCGAGGTGCCGATCGCCATCGGCACGCCCAGTACCGCGAACAGCGCGGTGTTGCCGATCGCGCGCCAGAACAGCGGCGTCGCCAGCAGGCCGGTGAAGTTGCGCCACGCAACAAAGTTCAGGTTCGACCAGTCGGCCAGCGCGTAGATCGAATAGTCGGTGACCGACAGCGCGAGCGCCAGCAGCGTCGGCAGCACGAAGACCAGCAGGATGATCGCGAGGACGGGGGCCGAAAACAGCCAGGCGGCGCGTTCCTGCCGCGTCATGCGATGCGGCCCGCATCGACCAGCGCGCGGCGCTGCGCCAGGATATGGTCGACGCGGCGGTCCATCTCGGCCAGCCCGGCATCGATCGTGACCAGCCCGCGGACGATCCGTTCCGCGACCAGTTGCACGTCGATGCGGATCCGCTCCCACTCGACGATGCCGGGGTCCTGCGTCGGCTGGAGCATCTGTTCGGCGAACGGGCGCAGCACCGGCGTGGCGAGCGCGGGCGAGGACCAGGCGGCGCGGGTTGCGGGCAGGTTGCCGATCATCCGCTGGAAGCGCAGCTCGCTGGCTGCGGAGGTCATGTGGCGGACCAGCGCGCGGGCCGCGGCCGGGTGGGTGGTGGTCGACGATACCGCCAGGCTGGCGCTGACGCCCGAGGCGGCGGCGGGGCCGTGCGGGCCGGGCATCCGTGCCGTGCCCCAGCGGTCGGGCGCGATCTCCGCCCGGCGGCGATGCAGGTCGAGCATCAGGGTGGGGCCATAGGGATAGATCGCGAAATAGCCCTGCGCGAAGGCGGCGACGGGATCCTGCACCTCGGTCGACAGGACGGCGGGGGCCAGCCCCTCGCGGAACAGCGAGACGTAGAAGGCGACTGCCGCGCGTGCCTCCGGCGTGCGGAAATTGCCGCGGGTATCGTCGTCGCGCAGTGGGCGGCTGCCGGTCTGGCCGAGGAAGGTGAAGAGCGCGTCCCACCAGTTCAGCAGCATCAGGAAGACGAAATCGTCGGGGCGGCGGCGCTTGATCGCGTGCCCCATCCGGCGCCAGCCCTCCCAATCGGTGGGCGGCGCGGGGTAGCCCGCCTGCTCGACCAGGTCGCGGCGATAGAACTGGACCTGCGGCGCCAGGCTCCACGGCACCGCATAGTCGCGGCCGGCGTGGCGGACGGTGTCGAGCACGCCGGGAAACATGCCCGCCACCAGCGTCGGGTCCGCCAGCGGCGCCAGCGCGCCGATCATCGCGAACTCGCCGACCCAGCCGTTGGGCAGCATCAGCACGTCGGGCAGCGAGCCGCCGGCGAAGGCGGTCAGCAGCTTCTCGTGCGCGGCGGTCCAGGGCAGCGACTGCACCTCGACGGCCAGCCCGGTCGCGGCGGTGAAGGCGGGCATCAGGTGTGGCGCATAATCGCCCTCGTAACTCATCGCCCAGACGGTGAGCGGCGCCTCCGTCGCGGCGCGGCCGCAACCGGCGAGCGCGCCCAGCGCCAGCACCGGCGGGACCGCCAGCATCGCCCGGCGGGACAGCCCGGCGGCCGCTGAAACCCTCTCCCCCATCATGGCAGCGTGACGCAAGCAGCGGCGCCGCGCCACCCCCGACGACCGATTAAACGTCAATGGGTTGCGCCATGTTTACCGGGATCGACGCACCCGGCGACAAACGATTGATCGAACCGTGCGGATCGTCCTAGTCAAACGGACGAGATGACCGGCAGTGGCCGGCAATCGGGGAGAAGACCGTGTTGCACCACCGCTTGTGCCGTTCCCTGCTGTCCGGCGCAGCGCTGCTCGCCGTGCCGGCCGCCCATGCGCAGACCGCGCCCGAGCCCGCGCCGGCCGCCGCCGATGCGCCGGCGGAGGATGGGGCGACCGACATCGTCGTCACCGGATCGCGGATCACCCGCCCCGATTACGAGGCGCCCAACCCGATCGTGTCGTTCGACGCGGCGACGCTGCAGCGATCGGGCAATACCAACGTCACAGAGTTCCTGCGGCGGGTGCCGGCGCTGACCAATTCGATCGACAGCACGCGGTCGGCGGGCAATGCGCAGGCGGATGGGGCGCTGGGCCAGGCGGGGCTGAACCTGCTCGACCTGCGCGGGCTGGGTACCAACCGGACGCTGGTGCTGGTGAACGGCCGCCGCCACGTCGCAGGGCAGTTCGACACCGCCGCGGTCGACATCAACAGCATCCCCACCGACCTGATCGAGCGTGTCGACGTGCTGACCGGCGCGGCATCGGCGGTGTACGGCGCCGACGGCGTGTCGGGCGTGGTCAATTTCATCCTGCGCCGCAACTTCGAGGGACTGGGCGGACGGGCGCAGTTCGGCGTGTCGGACCGCGGCGACGCGGCCAACCGCTTCGCCTCGATCATCGCCGGGCGCAACTTCGGCGAGGGTCGCGGCAACGTGACGCTGGCGTACGAGTACAACGCCGAACAGCCGCTGGCGAACGACGACCGCGCCTATCTCCGCTCGGCGAACCGGGTGTTCTTCGTCAACAACAAGAACTACGTCGCCGGCCAGCCGGGGTCGTACGTGAAGATCCCGACCACCGACAATCGCTACACCGCCAGCTATTTCGACGCGAACGGCGTGCAGCAACCGGGCGGGTCATATGCCAACATCATCAAGATCGGCGACCGCTTCTTCCGCGGCGACGGCCAGCCCTATACCTTCGGCACCCAGTCGCAGACCGACGATTATTCGCAGGGCGGGGACGATACGCCGGTCGCCGGCTATATCGGCGACATCGTGTCGCGGACCCGGCGCCACGCCGTCAACCTGCTGGCGCATTACGACGTCTCCGACGCGTTCAAGCTGAGTTTCGAGGGGAAGTTCGTCCAGTCGTCGGCGCGGACGTTCAGCAGCTATAGCGGCACGTACAGCAGCCCGACGGGCGAGGGGTACAATGCGCCGATCGCGCTGGACAATCCGTTCATCCCCGCCAGCCTGCTCGCCGCCGCGCAGGCCGAGGGGCTGACCAGCATCGTCATCAACCGCAACAATTTCGACCTGCCCCGCCGCGGCGAGGACGTCCGCCGGCGGACGTGGCGCGGCGTGGTCGATGCCAGTGGGCGGATCAGCGACCATGCCGGCTACGACTTGTCGTACACCTATGGCCGGACCGACGTGCGCTCGACCAAGCTGAACGACCGGCTGGCCGACCGCTACCCGCAGGCGCTGGACGCAGTGCGCGACGCATCGGGGCAGATCGTCTGCCGCTCGGCCGCGGCGCGGGCCGCGGGGTGCCTGCCGGTCAACACGTTCGGCACCTATGTCGCCGATCCGGCGGCGTTCGATTACTTCCTGTTCGATCCGGTCAGCCGCGCTCGAGTGGAGCAGCACGTCGTCAACGCCTCGCTGACCGGCGATTTCGGGCAGTTCTTCGCGCTGCCCGGCGGCCCGATCCAGTTCGCGGCGGGCGGCGAGTACCGGCGTGAGTCGAGCCGGTTCCGGCCGGCGCCCGAGCTGCTGAACGGCGCCTTCTACCAGTTCGACGAGCCGCTGGTGCCGACGCCCAGCAGCGGCGCGTTCGACGTGTGGGAACTGTTCGGCGAGCTGAACGCGCCGCTGCTGAAAGACAAGCCGTTCGCGTACCTGCTGTCGGTCGGCGCGGCGGGGCGGTATTCGGATTATTCGACGGTCGGCAGCACCGAGGCATACCAGTTCAACGCGATCTATGCGCCGGTCGAGGATATCAGCTTCCGCGGATCCTATGGCCGGTCGGTGCGCGCGCCCAACATCGCCGAGGTGTTCCGCCCGCGCACGGGCTTGTCCGACTTCATCGAGGACCCCTGCTATCTGGCGAACCGCGGCCAGGGCACGCAGTTCCGGCAGGCGAACTGCCAGACGCTGATCGCCGGGCTGGGCGGCGATCCGGCCGCCTTCTCGAACGTCAACAACCCCGATGCCAGCGTCAACATCGTCGGCGTCGAGCAGGGCAATCCGAACCTGGCGCCGGAAGTGGCGCGGACCTGGACCGGCGGCGTGGTGCTGCGCCCCCGCTTCGTGCCGCGGCTGCAGATCGCGGCCGACTGGTACGACATCCGGCTGAAGGGCGCGATCAACCGCGCCTCGCCGACCGACCTGGCGCGGCTGTGCGTCGATCTGGAATCGATCGACAATCCGTATTGCGCGGCGGTCACCCGGCGACGGGGCACCGGCTATATCAGCGGCTATACGGTGTCGCCGCAGAACGTCGCCGCGTTCCGGACCGCGGGGCTGGAGGTGAACATCGCGTACCAGATCCCGACCGACAGCATCGGCCGGTTCGACCTGCGGCTGGTGGGCGGGTATCTGCACCGGCTGGAGCTGGTGCCGCTGCCGGGCGCGGCGGAGACCAACAATCTCGACCAGCCGTTCCGGCCGAAATACAACCTCGTCTTCTCGCCCAGCTGGACGATCGGCAAGCTGACCGCGGCGTACAACCTGCGCTGGCAGAACGGCACGCGCCGCTTCAGCCGCAACGACACCGACGGGCGCGAGGAGTTCGTCGATCCGCGCTATTTCCGCTTCAAGGAATTGTGGCAGCACGACGTGCAGGCGCAGCTGGACGTCGACGAGCGCTTCTCCTTCTATGGCGGGGTCAACAATCTGGCGAACCAGAAGCCCGATATCGGGTTCGAGACGAACGTGCCGATCTCGCCGCTGGGCCGGTACATCTATGCCGGGGTGAAGGTGCGTTACGACCCGCGCTGACGGGTCGTCCACGCCTCGATCCGGTCGAACAGGCGCCCGGTCCAGCCGCGGTGATAGATGAGGCCCTGATAGACCGACAGCGCCGCGCCGGCCCAGACGACGTACAGCCGCGGCCGGCCGGTCGCGCGGGCGAGGCGCGCCATGCGGTGGCTCCACCGGGCGATGGCGAAGCGGGCGCGGTAGATCAGGCGGCGCCGCCAGGGCAGGTCGCCCGCCCCCGGCGCCACCCGCTTGCGCGGGATCAGCCCGCGCCTGCGCCATGTGAGGCGATAGGCGAGCCCCTCGCGCCGCTGGCGGAAACCGGCCGCCTGCGTGTCGGCGATGAAGTCGGCGTCGACGGTCTCGAGCGTCAGTCGGCCGTGCTCGACCGCGCCCGACACCATGTCGCGCAGTTCGGGCGAGCGGACGATCACGACGTTGGTACCGCGCCCGTCCGAGGAATAGGGCTCTACCCAGGCATCGCCGAACGCGATGTCGGCGGTCTCGGCGACCACGTCGTCGCACCAGTTGCAGGCCGATGCCTGAAAGAAGCCCGCGCCCCAATCGCCGTCCGCCAGATGCCACCAGTCGCGATCGCGCACGCTGCCATCGGCCAGGGTCAGCTGCGCGGTGTACCAGTTGGCGGGACGGCCGGCGTCCTTGCGGCGGTATTCGACGGCGCGGATCTCGGCCGGGGGAGCATCCAGCTGCCACGCGAAGCTGTCGACGAAGGCGGCGCTCTTCATGTGTCCGCAGAACAGGCCGAGGAGGTGGGTGACCCGCTCGCCGATCACCGGATCCTCGGCGCGCAGCAGATTGATCGCCTTCATGAAGCAGGGCACGCCGACGATCGCGTAGCGGCCGGGTACGGCGCGGATCTCCTGCAGGATATCGGACATGTCGACGGGGAAGTAGCGCGAGCGCGCACCGCGCACGATCTGCTCGCCGTCGCGCGAGATGGCGTAGCGGAAGAAGATGCCGTCCTGCCCGTCGGCCGGCACGACATGCGCGACGCCGTCGATCGCGCCGGTGCGGAGCAGCTCGCTCGCCACCCAGCTGACCATCCCGCCCGAACTGCCGCCCGCCCGGAAGCCGCCCTCGGCGACATGGCCGACATGCGCGGTCTCGAACCGGCCGATACGCGGGTCGACGACGGGTGCGGCGGGGAAGCGGGCGGCGGCGATCGCATCCTCGTCGCGGGCCGCGGGCGAGAAGGGACAGGTGCGGGCGAAAGCGGGCGTGGCGACAGTCAGGGCACCCTGCGGCTCGCGCAGACCGTCGTCGTTCCACGTCATCGAACGACCGGCATCGGCACCGCAGCTGCCGCAGCCGATGCACATCCCCGACCGCATGATCGCCGCCGGGGCGAGCGGGCGGGTGTCAGGCAAGGACACGGTCCAGATAGCGGGTCGACCGCACGCGACCCTCGGCGATGCGGCGATGCACCTCCGGCTCCAGTGGCGTACCGAGCAGCTGACGGATCGCGGCATCGCCGGTCGTCTCGTCGATCAGGCGATGGCGGGCGCCGAGCTGATCGGTCAGCCCCTCCAGCTTCAGGCGGCGATAGGGCGAGGCGGCGGCCACGAACGGCCGCGCATAGTGGAGCGCGAACACGGCGCCGTGGAAGAAGCTGGTCGCAACCGCCCGGGCGCCGGCCATCAGCGCCGCGAATTCGAGCGGGCCCGCGTCGCTGCGATCCTCGTCGGCGACGGCATTGGGGTAGCCGACGCTGACGATGCGGGTGCCCGTCGCGGTCGCCCAGCGGCGCACCGCCTGGACGAACCAGCCGGGCAGGCCGTGACCGTAGAGGAGGATGTAGTCGCCCTCGGACGACGGAGCGGCAGGTAGCACTGCGGGGAATTGCAGGCAGGGATCGAGCACCATGTCGGGTTCGATCGACAGCGCGGCGGCGATCATCGCGCGCGAATTCTCGTCGCGCACCGATACCGCATCGAACCGGCGCAGCCGCGCGGTCCAGCCGGCGTCGACGCCCTTGGCGGCCGGATGATTGCCGAAGCTGGCAGCGTAGGAGACGAGACGACGCGCCCGCAGCCCCTCCCCGAAGAACAGTGGCCGGGCGCTGTACCAGGGATGGGCGAAGTTCCAGACCTCGTCGCTGCCGACGACGACGGTGTCGACCGGCTCCGCCTGATCGGGGCGGTCGAGCGGAAAGGCGGGGGAGCGGGGCAATGCGGCGACCGCGTCGGTGAAGGCGCGGACCTTGCGGCCCAGCGCGGGGTGATGGCGGCGCGGGGTGCGGGCGGGCAGCTCCGGCTGGAACGCGCTGCGCAGCTCGGCCGAGCGCACCGCCGGCGAGCGGTGATCGAGGAGCACCGCCGGGCGGCCGCGCGCCGCCAGCCCCTCGACCAGGCAGCGCGCCTGCCAGTAGGAGCCGTAGTTGATGCTGTCGTGAAAGGTCAGCACGCCGATCGTGCCGGCAGGCGACACGGGCGTGACGTCGGCATCGGCGCGGACATCCACGCGGAGGGTCGTCATCGAAGCTTCCCCGAAAGCGGCGGGATCAGGCCGCATCCTTGCGGGTGGCGAAGTCGAGCGGTGACGGCGGCGTACCGTGATGCGCGACGAACGGCGCGGCGGCGGTGGCGGTGGTGGTGGCGGCCGGTGCGTAGCGATCGATCATCGCGGCGCAGAAATCGGCGAACGCCTGCGGCTCGCGCGCGGGGCTGGTGTGATGCGGCGCGACGCCCAGATGCTCCGGCGTGAAGCAGAACGTCAGCGTGACGTCGAAATCGGCCAGCGCCGCCATCTGCCGGTCGAACCAGTCGAGCGCATCGGGGCGGAAGCTGTCGGCCCAGCTGAGCCCGGTGCGCAGCTGGCGGGTGCCGAGCCGCTTCATCCACGCGACCGCCTCGTCCAGCCGCGGATCCTGGAAATGGAACCACTGCATCAGCCCCATATGCTCCGCATGGCGCGCATAGACGTCGAGCGCGGGCTTGGGCGTGCCGTCGGGCCGGATCAGGCCCATGTAGAAGTGGCGATAGTAGCTCGATCCTTCCGCCTCGCGGTGGCGGGTCTCCGCGCCCCAGGCCATCGGCAGGTCGAACAGCGAGTACCAGAAGATGCGCGGGACGCGGCCGATCAGCAACTCGGCGGTGCGCTCCAGCCCGAAGACCTGCACCTCCTCCGCGCCGAACGAGCCGACGCCGACCTCGGTCACCCAGACCGGCTTGTCGGGCACGACCGCCTCGATCTCGGCGACCTTTTGCGGCCAGCTGTCGATCGGCCACAGGTTCCAGTCGATCGGGAAGCCGTGCACCGCGACCACGTCCACCGCGTCCAGCACGCCCTTGGCCCGCATCGACTGCGTCCATTGCGGGTCGATCGGCGACATGCCGCCCAGCACGCGCTGCACCGCCGGATTGGCGGCGTGGATCGCCCGGCCCGCACGGATCACGGTGTCGGCGAAGATATCCCAGTCGGGATCGAGCGCCACGTCCCAATGCGATTTGTTGTTGGGCTCGTTCCAGATCATGGCGGCTTCGATCACGCGGATTTCTCTCCCTTGGTCGGATAGACGGCGGCGGGCCCGAACTGCGCGTACGGCACCGGTGCGGCGCGGCACAGGAACACTTCGGGTTCCGGATTGTCGAGGATGGCGAACCCGGCCGCGCGCAGCATCGCCGCGCTGGCGGCGCGGTTGGGCGCCCACCAGTTGGTCCAGTCGTCGGCGTAGCGCTGCTCGATGAAATGCATCTTCGGATAGCCGGGTTCGTCGAACAGCGCCGGCTTGTCGTAGGTGCCGGGGGTGAAGAACGGATGGTTCTCCGGCACGTCGGCGATGTCGTCGGTGCCCTGTTGCAGGGTCTGGAACAGCATCAGGTCGCCTGCGACATGCTCGCGGATCAGGTCCAGCGCCAGCAAGGGATGGCGCAGGTGATAGAGCACGCCCATGAAGATCACGAGATCGAACGTCTCGCCCAGCGCGGCGACCTGATAGACGTCGAGGTTGCGGAACTCGATACCGTCGAACCCCAGCGCGCGCGTCGCCAGCCGCGCCTGCGCCAGATAGCGTTCGTCGCTGTCGATGCCGACGACGCGGGCGGCGCCACGCCGCTTCATCTCGACCGAGTAGAAGCCGGCGTTGCAGCCGATATCCAGCACCGACTTGCCGGTGAGGTCGGCGGGCAGCGCGTGGGCGAAGCGGGCGAACTTGTCGCGCGGGTAATCGCCCAGAAAGTGATCGGGCGCAGTCTGGATGCCGTTCAGGTCGATATTGTGGAACCACGGCGCCAGCGCCGCGATCCCGGCACGCAGCTCGGCATCGGCGGGTCGTTCCGTCATCGCTTCCGCATTCGACATCGACCCGGGGCCCCTTCGCACGCGTCCCTGCCGGACGTCGGTGTCCGGTCATCGTTACGCCAACGATCGGGTTTTTCCACCGTTCCCTTTCGGCCATCGTATTGACCTGCATCAACTAATTCGTTCGGAACCGGTCGGGCTCCGTCATCATTCCGCATCGGTGACAGGATCAACGATGCCGTGGACCGACGCGATGCGGGCAGGCCGCTGGGCCGATGCATGGGCGCTGGAGACGGCGACGATCGCCGGGCGCGACCCGACGATGCGGGACGATCCGGCCCTACCCTATCACCGGCGCTGGGTGTGGGACGGGCGGGCGGTGGCGGATCGCGACGTGCTGGTCCGCTGCTATCACGGGCTGGGCGATACCATCCAGTTCGCCCGCTACCTGCCGGTGCTGGCGGCGCGGGCGCGATCGGTGACGCTGGAGGTGCAGCCGTCGCTGATACCGCTCCTGTCGGGCATGGGCGCGAGCGACATCGTGCCGTTCGACGTGGCGCGGCCCCTGCCCCCCAGCGACTGCGACATCGAGATCACCGAGCTGCCCTGCGCGCTGGGCGTGGCGCCGGACGCGGTGGCGATCCCGTATATCGCGAGCCCGCCTGCGGCAGTGGCAGGCGGGACGATCGGGCTGTGCCACCGGGCCGGCGACTGGGACGCGGAGCGCTCGTTCGCCGCCGACCTGCTGCGCCCGATCGCGGAGCGGCATGCGTGCGCGATGCTGGCGACCGGGGCGACGACGCTGCCCGTGACGAACCCGGCGGGCTGCCCGGCCGACATGGGCGAGACGGCGGCGCTGGTCGCCGCGGTCGACCTGGTCATCACCGTCGACACGATGATCGCGCATCTGGCCGGGGCGATGGGCCGGCCGACCTGGCTGCTGCTGAAGGCGGAGCCGGACTGGCGCTGGTCCCCCGACCGGCGCGACACGCCCTGGTATCCGACGATGCGCCTCTATCACCAGCCCCGCCCCGGCGACTGGGCGACGGTGCTGGCCACCGTCGCCGCCGAGCTTTCCCCCGTCCATCCGCACAGGAGCCCTGCCCCATGGCCAGCCTAGCCAGTCCGTCGATCCCCGTGTCGTGGGGCGAGCTGCTCGACAAGCTGACGATCCTGGGGATCAAGCGCGAGCGGATCGCCGCCGCGGAGGCGCGGGCCAATGTGGTGCGCGAGTACGACCTGCTACACGGCGTCGGCGCGGCGGTGCTGCGCGAGGCGGCGGTGGCCGACCTGTTCGGCCAGCTGCGCCACGTCAACGAGGAGCTGTGGGAGATCGAGGACGCCATCCGCGCCGAGGAGGCGAAGGCCAGTTTCGGCCGCGCGTTCGTGGCGCTGGCCCGTTCCGTCTATCGCAAGAACGACGAGCGGGCGGCGATCAAGCGCCGCATCGACCGGACGCTGGAATCGGAGCTGACCGAGGAGAAGAGCTACTGGTCGGCATCGTAACCGCCCGGCCCGTCAATCCGCCGCGATCGGGCCGCTGGGCGGGGTGGGACGGCGGGTGAACCAGACGATGACGGTCATCGCCAGGCACAGCCAGGCCGACAGGCGGAACAGGTCGGTCGAGGCGAGCAGATACGCCTGTCCCACCATCTGGCGGGTGATCGCGCCGGCCGCCTGCACGTCGGTCAACCCCATCCGCATCAGCGCGTCGCGCGCCAGCGTATAGGGCATGCCGCTGCCCACCGCCTCCGACAGGCGGCTCTGGTGCAGCGCCTCGCGCCGGTCCCACGCGGTGGTGATGATCGACGCGGCGAAGCTGCCCGCGGTGATGCGCGCGAAGTTGGAGATGCCGGTGGCGGACGGCAGCCGCTCTGGCGGGATCCGGTCGAGCGAGATGGTGAGCATGGCGAGGAAGAAGGTGCTCATCGCGATCCCCTGCACCAGCAGCGGCAGCATCAGGTCGTAGAAGCTGGCATAGGTGGTGTAGCCGGAGCGCAGGTAATAGGAGACGCCGAACGACGCGAACGCGACCGTCGCCAGCACCCGCGCATCCACCTTGCCGCTGATCCGCGCGACGAACGGCGTCAGGATCACCGCCACCAGCCCCGACGGCGCCGCCACCAGCCCGGCCCAGGTCGCGGTGTAGCCCAGCTGGGTCTGCAGCCATAGCGGCAGGAGCAGCGTGTTGGCGAAGAACACCGCATAGCCGAGGCAGAAGGCGATCGTGCCGATCGCGAAATTGCGGCTGGCGAACAGCTTCAGGTTCACCGCCGGGTTGGCGTCGGTCAGTTCCCAGATCAGCCAGCCGACAAAGCCGACGATCGCGATCACCGTGGCGATGACGATGCGGTCGGCGGCGAACCAGTCGTCGTTCTTGCCGAGGTCGAGCACGATCTGGAGCGCGCCGACCCACACCACCAGCAGGATCAGCCCGACCTGGTCGATCGGCAGCTTGCGCGTCGGCGTCTCGCGCGTTTTCAGGTTGCGCCAGCAGATCAGGCCGCAGAACAGCCCGAAGGGCACGTTGATCAAGAAGATCCAGCTCCAGTGGTAATTGTCGGAGATGTAGCCGCCCAGGATCGGCCCCATGATCGGCGCGACCAGCGTCGTCATCGACCAGATGCCGAGCGCCGTGGCGCGCTTCTGCGGGGGGAAGATGGCGATCAGCAGCGCCTGGCTGCCCGGGATCATCGGCCCGGACACGGCACCCTGGAGGATGCGGAAGCCGATCAGCGAGGGCAGGTTCCATGCGATGCCGCACAGGAACGACGCGATCGTGAACAGGACGACCGAGGTGCAGAAGGTCCTGACGACGCCGAACCGGCCCATCAGCCACCCGGTCAGCGGCACGGCCACCCCGTTGGCGACGGCGAAGGCGGTGACGATCCAGGTCGAATTGTCGCTCGACACGCCCAGGTTGCCGGCGATCGTCGGCAGCGACACGTTGGCGATCGTGGTGTCGAGCACCTGCATGAAGGTGCCGAGCGCCAGCGCGAACGCGGTCAGCGCCAGGGCGCCGCCGGCGAGCGGCGCCTGCTGCGCGCCGGCGGGAGGACCGGCCATCAGCGGTTGGCCGCGACGATCTGCCGGATGCGCGCCTCTACCTGCGGATCGCCGGCGGCGGTCTGCAGCCCGGCATAGGCAGCGCGGCCGGGCTGGCCCAGCCGGGTGCCGGACGTGTCGGCGGTATCCACCGTCGCCGCGACCGACAGGCCGACGCGCAGCGGGTTGGCGCGCAGCTCCGCGGGATCGAGCATGATGCGGACGGGCACGCGCTGCGTGATCTTGATCCAGTTGCCGCTGGCGTTCTGCGCCGGCAACAAGGCGAAGGCGTTGCCGCTGCCCGCGCCCAGCCCGACGACCCGGCCGTGATAGACGATGTCGCCACCGTACATGTCGCTGGTGATCGTCGCCGGCTGGCCGATGCGCAGGTCGCGCAGCTGCGTCTCGCGGAAATTGGCGTCGACCCACAGCCGCTCCAACGGTACCACGGCCATCAGCGGCGTGCCCGGCGCGACCTGCTGGCCGATCTGCACGGTGCGTTGCGCGACGACGCCGGCGACCGGCGCGGTGATGCGCATGTGGCCCACGGTGATCGCGGCGCGGCGATAGGCGGCGATCGCGGCCTGCACCGCCGGATTGGTCTCCACCGTGGTACCGCGGACGACGTTGCGCGACTGCGCCTGCCGGCTCTGCGCCAGTTGCAGGTTGGCGGCGGCGACGCGGACCTGATCCTGCGCGTGGCTTAGCTCCTCGCCCGAGATCGCGCCCTGGGCGGCGGCGCCGCGGCGGCGCTGGAGATCGCCCCGCGCCTCTGCCAGCTGGGCGCGTGCCTGCGTCACCGCGGCACCGGTCTCGTCGACCGCGGAGAAGCTGGACCGGGTCGACCGCACGGCACGGGCAAGGTCGGCCGCCGCGGTGGCGAGGGCGACGTCGGCGGTCGCCGCGTCGAGCTCGATCAGCGGCTGGCCGGCGCGCACCGCCTGGGTGTTGTCGGCATGGATCGCCAGCACGGTGCCGGGATCGCGCGCGGTGATCGCCACCACGTCGCCGGCGACATAGGCATCGTCCGTCTCCTGCTCGGGCGCGGCCAGCAGGAAGTGGAAGACCGCCCAGATCACTGCGGCGGCGAGCACGACGACCGCAAGGATGATCAGGCCGATGCGCCGCGCCCGCGGCTTGCCGGCGGGTGGCGATGCGGCCGGGGCCGAAGCGGGCGGCGGCGTGTCGGAAGCGGGCGTATCGGTCATCGGGCAGGGTCCTGTCGGGCGTCGACGCCGCCGCCGAGCGCCAGCGCCAGCCGCACGCGCGCCTGCGCGGCGTCCACGGCGAGATCGGCGTCGGCCTGTTCGGCGTCCAGCGTGCGGATGTCGTTGTCGACGAGATCGAGGCGGCTATCGAGGCCGCTCGACACGCGGATCGCGTTCAGCCGGCCGGTCTCGCGATAGCCGCGCACCACCTGCGCCTGGCTGGTGCGATCGGCGGCGATCGCGGCGACGCGAGCGATGCCGTCGGCCGCCTCGCGCACCGCGCCGATCACGCGATCGTTATAGTCGGCGGTGGCGAGGTCGAGCGCGGCAGCCGCCCCCTCCAGCTCGGCACGGCGACCGCCATTGTCGAACAGGGGCAGGCTGAGCGCCGGGCCGGCGCCGGCGGTGCCGGCATCGAGCGAGAAGAGGTTGCCGATGCCGATCGCCTGCAATCCCGCCATCGCGGCAAGATTGACGTTGGGATAATAGGCCAGCCGCGCGACCTGCTTGCCCTCCGCCGCCGCGGCGATGCGGGCCTGCGCGGCGGCGATGTCGGCACGGCGTGCGAGCAGGTCGGCGGGAACGCTGGCGGGCAGCGGCACGCCGCCATCCAGCCGCACCGCGGTCGCCCCGATCGTGGCGGGATAATCGACACCGCGGCCGGCAAGTGCCGCCAGGGCGTTCCTCGCCAGCGTCGCGCTCGCCTGCGAACGCACCAGCGCCTGTCGCGCCTGGGCGAGCAGCGTCGCCGCCGCCTGCCGGTCGAGCTGGCTGGCCAGCCGGTTGCGGATGCGCACCTCGACCAGTTGCAGCGATCCAGTGCGCGCCTGGATCGTCGCGGTGGCGAGCCGTGCCTGCGCCTCTGCCCGGACGAGATCGAGATAGGTCGCGACGACCGATCCGGTCAGGGCCAGGCGCGCCGCCGCCACGTCGAGCGTCGCCGCCGCAGCCGAGGCGCGCGCGCCGCGGATCGCCGCGCGCTGGCGCCCGAACAGATCGAGGTTCCAGCCCAGATTGGCGACGCCGGTGCCGACGAACCGGGTCGATCCGCCGAAGGGCGGCGGAATGGTGTAGCGGCCGCTGAGTCGTGCCACCTGCGCCTGTGCCTCCAGCGTCGCCTGCGGCCCGGTTTCCGCGCCGCGCGCGGCGAGCACCGCCTGCGCCTGCGTGACGCGGGCAAGTGCGCCGTCGAGCGTGGGATTGCCGGCGACCGCGTCCGCGATCAGCCGGTCGAGCTGCGGATCGCCGAAGCCACGCCACCAGTCGGCCGGCACCGCCGGCGCGGTCGCGGCAAGGCCCAGCGCGACGGGCATGACCGGCGAAACCGCCTGGTGCGTCGCCGGTGCCGCACAGCCGGCGAGCAGCAGCGGGATCAGCAGGGATCGGGGGTTCAGGCGCATGGGCCCTCCACTTCGGTCAGGGTGCCGCGCAGTTTCTGGAGCAGACCGATCAGCGTCTCGATCTCCCCGTCCTGCCAGCCGGCCAGCCATTCGTTCCAGCAGGCGATCACGCGCGTCTTGCAACGGAGCGCCACCGCCTCGCCCTCCGCCGTCACCGCCAGGTTGATGCAGCGGCGATCCTCCGCCGTGCGCTCACGCGTGATCCAGCCGCGTTCCGCCAGCTGATCCACCAGCCGGGTCATCGCGCCCTTGTCGTGACCGAGATCGCGGGCGAGATCGGCGGCGGTGGCGCCGGGCTTGTACCAGAGCGAGACCAGCGCCGACCATTGCGTGCCGGTCAGCCCCTCTTCGGCGAACACGGGTTCGATCCCTGCGACCGACAGCTGGTGGCTGCGGCGGATCAGGTACCCGATGGAGCGATCGGGCTCGAACTCCGACTCGGCATAGAAGGACATATCGATGCCTTGGCAACCATTGCCGGGGCAGTCAATTAACAGTTATGACATGTTGGACGGGGCCGCCTCCGCCGACAGACCGATCGGAACTCCTTGTGGCAAGAGATCCCTATCAGGTCCGGTATGTCGGAAGGCGGCGCCGGTCCGGTCCGCTCAGCGCGGCAGGAGCAGCTTGTCCAGCCCGGTCTGGCCGGTGCCGGTCTTCACCAGCTTCGGATAGCGCGGGCCACCGTGGTAATCGATCGCGACGGTGCGCAGCCGGTCGCCGTTGCGGACCAGCAGCCGTATCGGATCGCGACCGTCCTTTGCCGCGACGATCGCCGCCTTCAGCACCTCGGGCGTATAGGCGTCGTCGTTCACGGCCTGGATCTGGGTGCCGACATCGATCCCTGCCTTGAACGAGGGCGATTCCCAGATCGTGGCGGTGACGGCGCTACCCTCGCCGATCACCAGCCCCAGCGAGTAGCTGAGATCGACGTTCTTGCGGGTCTTCTCCACCTGTTTCAGGTAGTTCGACTGATCGGGGCCATAGACGAGCCTGTACCCGTTCATCGCGAACCCTTGCGTCGGGGCGGGCTGGCCGGTCTCGGTCAGGCGCCTGGTCAGGAACGCGGCCCAGTCATAAGGCACGATCCGGTCCAGCGTGGCGGCGACGTCGGCGAAGGTATAGGTCACCTCTCCCCAATCGCCGTCGCGGATGCCGAAGAAGGCGCGGGCGAAATCGTCGATCGACTTGCGACCGCCGGATTTCTGGCGGAGCATCGCGTCCACCTCCATCCACACCATCAGCCCCTCGTTGTAGTAGTCCTCCGACCGCTGCCAGCTGACCCAGCCCTTGGGCCGGCGTTGCGAGATGACCGGATCGTTGGTGGTATCGATCAGCGGCCGCCACTGGCGCGCGGGCGCGGTGTCGTAGATGCCGAGGATCGAGGCATAGCCGTCCAGCGTATCCTGCTTCGACACCAGCCCCGAGCGCGCCTGGAGGACATAGCCCCAGAACTGGGTCTGCCCCTCGTACACCCACAGCGACGCGCCCTGCATCGGGGTGCGATAGTCGGGCGTCCACAGCTCCGCACCGCGGCGGAACTTGCCGTCCCAGCTGTGGGTGAACTCGTGCGGCAGCAGGTTGCGGGCCGGCACGTTCTGGTCCCACTCGGTGAAATAGCCGGTACGCGAGCCGTTCTCGGAACTGCGATGATGCTCCAGCCCGATGCCGCCCAGCTGGTCGGACAGCGACAGCAGGAATTCGTACCGGTCGTAATGCTGCGCGCCGAAGGTCCTGACCGCCTGTTCGACCAGCCGCTTGTGCGCGGCAATCTGCTCGTCACTGGCGGCCAGCATCTCCGGCCGGTCGGCGAAGACGTTCAGGTTGACGCGCGGGCCGAGCGCCCATTTGCGGCCGTAGCGGCCGGCGAGCACCGGCGAATCGACCAGCACCTCGTAATTGGTCTGGCCATAGGCCCAGGTCGATCCGGTCACCGTCGCCGGAATGGCGCCCGCCGCGGTGAAGCCCGCCGGGAAGTGCGCGGTCATGCGGATCGGGATCTGGCGCGTGAAATAGCCGGCCGGATACAGGCTGACCGAGTTGGGCTGGAGGCTGATCAGGTTGGGCGTCATCGCCACGCGGCCCTGATCGGTCTTCGTCGCCGACAGGAACTGGAACTGCACGTCGAGCGCCTGCGCGCCGGCCGGCACGTCGAGATGGAAGGCGAACACGTCGACGGAGTCGCGCGTCCATGGCACGACCTTGCCGTTCGCGGTGACGACCAGCCCGGCCAGCTTGTCGATCTGGCCGGTCGGCGAATGGCTGCCCGGCAGCCATTTCGGGAACAGCAGCACCATGTGACCGCCGCCGGCGACCGGGATCGTCTCCCTGACCCGGAAGATGCCACGCTCCGTATCGGTCGCGTCGACGTCGAGCAGGATCGTGCCGCCGGGATAGGGCGTGTCGCGCGGCGCCGGGATCGTGTCGACGATCGGCACCGGCTGCGGCGCCGAATTGCCGGCGGGTACCTGGGCGATCGTGGCGGCGGAGGCGAGCAGGCTGGCGGCGAGAAGCGGTCGGATCATGGATGGGAGACTTTCGAGAAACGCTGTTCCGGACCCCGCCCGGATATCATCTGACGGGCAGAAAGCGAGCCCTGTGAATGGGATGGCTGCATCTGACGGCGTGGCGCGGCGGTTGACGATCGGGTGATCGCGCGTGCACGAACCGGCCATGCCGACCCCATCGATCATGTTCCGCCTGCTCCTGATCATCGCTGCCTGCGCCGGGATGACCGCCGCCGGCGGCGCCACAGCCGAGGGCCGCTGCGCGTTGCTGTCGCCGGGCGACAGCCGGGTCTCGGCGGCGGCAGGACAGGCGCCGGTGGGCATCCACGCGCCGGCCGGCTGGGACGGCGACCGGCCGCTGCCGCTGGTCGTCCTGCTCCACGGCAGCACCGGCACGGGCGCCGAGATGCTGCGCAGTTCGGGACTGGCGGCGACGGCGGACCGGCACGGTTTCCTGGTCGCCTATCCCGATGGCGGCATCCGCTCCGGCTCCGGCTTCGTCTGGAACATCCCCGGCGTGCCCACGGTCGACGGCAGCGTGCCCGGGCCCTATGCGCGCGACGATGTCGCGTTCATCGGCGATATGATCGACGGGCTGGTCGCCGCGGGTTGCGCCGATGGCAGCCGCGTCTATGCGACCGGGCTGTCGGGCGGCGGCCGCATGACCTCGTGGCTGGGCTGCGTCGTGCCGGGCCGCTTCGCGGCGATCGCGCCGGTCGTCGGGCTGCGCGCCGGCAACCCGCTGGCCGCCGCCCCCGACCGCCCCGATCCACGGACCTGCCGCCCGGCGCGCCCGATCGCCGTCATCGCCTTTGCCGGCGATGCGGACACGACGAACCCGATCACGGGCGGGGGCGCACCCTATTGGCGGTACACGATGCATGCCGCCGAGCAGCGCTGGGCGGCGATCAACGGCTGCACCGCCGCCCCGACGACGCGCTGGATCACGCCTGGCGTGTATGAGGAACGCTATGCCGACTGTCGCGACGGTGCCGACGTCGCCGCGCGGATCGCGGTCGGCCAGGGCCATAGCTGGGTCGTCGACAACGACGCGCTGTGGCAGTTCCTGTCGCGCCATCGACGCGAAATCCGCCCGGTACGGCAATGACATCGATTTAAATATGATATTATCTTGACCGTCTGGAAGAGTGACGGGTACACCCCACCTCCTGCGACACGGCCGACCACGGCCTGCGCCGGATGAAGGTGGGAGGGGAACGTGACCGGGACCATGGACGAGCGCCTCGCCCGCATGCCGACCGGTTCGCCGCAATGACCGGCGGCGGCGACCGGATCGACCGGATCGAAAGCTTCCTGGTCCACCCGCGCTGGCTGTTCGTCAGGGTCGAGACGGCGCAGGGCGCGGTCGGCTGGGGCGAGGCGACGCTGGAGGGGCATGCCGAGGCCGTCGCCGGCGCGATCGACGCCGCCCGCGACCGGCTGATCGGGCAGGACCCGGACCGGATCGAGGACGCGTGGCAGATGCTGCACCGGCTGGGCTTCTATCGCGGCGGGCCGGTGCTGCTGTCGGCGATCGCCGGAATCGACCAGGCATTGTGGGACATCAAGGCGCGCAAGCTGGGTGTGCCGGTATACCAGCTGCTGGGCGGGCGGGTGCGCGACCGCATCCCGGTCTACGCCTGGATCGGCGGCGACCGCCCCGGCGACGTTGCCGCGGCGGCGCGCGCGCGGATCGAGCAGGGCTTCACCGCGGTGAAGATGAACGGCACCGAGGATCTCGGCTGGCTCGACAGCCCGCGCAGCGTCGATGCCGTCGCCGAGCGGCTGGCCGAGGTGCGCGCGACCGGGATCGACGTCGGCGTCGATTTCCACGGTCGCGTCCACAAGCCGATGGCACGCACCGTCCTGCGCGCGATCGAGCCGCTGGGTCCGCTGTTCGCCGAGGAAGTGGTGCTGGGCGACAATCCCGCCGTCTTCGCCAGCCTGGCCGGCTTTTCCAGCGTCCCGCTGGCGCTGGGCGAGCGGCTGTACAGCCGGTGGGATTTCCGCCCCTTCCTCGAAAGCGGCGCGCTGGACATCGCGCAGCCCGACATCGCCCATGCCGGCGGCATCTCCGAATGCCGCCGCATCGCCGCGATGGCCGAGACCTATGACGTGGCGTTCGCCCCGCACTGTCCGATCGGGCCGATCGCGCTGGCCGCCTGCCTGCATCTGGCCGCGGCGACGCCGAACTTCGTCATCCAGGAGATTTCGCTGGGCATCCATTACAACGGCGCGGCGCAGGAATTGACGACACTGATGCGCAATCCCGACCTGTTCCGGATCGACGGCGGCAGCGTCGCCATTCCCGAGGGGGCCGGGCTGGGCGTCGAGATCGATGAGGCGGCGGTGCGCGCGATGGCGCTCGACCCGCACCGGTGGCGCAATCCCGCCTGGCGCGGATCGCAGGGGGAGTTGCGCGAATGGTGACCGCACGCGGCGTGATCGTGACCGGCGGGCTGGGCGATATCGGCATGGCGGTCGCGCGCGCCTTCGCCCGCGAGGGCGCCGCGCTGTTGCTGGTCGATGCGCGGGCCGACGACGGCAACGCGGCCGCGGCGCTGACGGCCGGGGGAGCGGCGCAGGTACTGATCCACCGGGCCGACATCGCCGACCCGGCGGCGGTCGCCGCGGCGGCCGCGCTCGCGCACGACGCATTCGGGTCGCTCGATGTGATCGTGAACGTCGCCGGCATCATGATCTACAAGCCGCTGGCCGAACTGGAGGCGGCGGACTGGCGCCGGCTGATCGACGTCAACCTGATCGGTGCCGCGCTGTTCGTCGGCGAGGGGCTGCGCCGGATGACGCCGGGTGGCTGCATCGTCAACGTCGCGTCGGTCCATGCGCGGCGGACCTCCGCGCTGGTCGCCCCCTATGCCGCCGCCAAGGCGGCGCTGGTCAGCCTGACGCGGTCGGCCGCGATCGAGGGCAAGCCGCTGGGCATCCGCGTCAATGCGATCCTGCCCGGCGCGATCGAGGGCGCGTTGCTGCGCGCCAGCCCGAACATCAAGTCGGGCGCCGAGGTGGTCGACCCCGCCGATCTGGGCCAGCCGGAGGACATCGCCGCGCTCGCCGCCTTCCTGGCGTCGGACGCGGCGCGGTTCATCACGGGCGAGGACGTCGTCGCCGATGGCGGCCGGATGGGGAGACTATAGCATGCACATGGTCGATACCGGCGCACCCGCCGCGGATACTACCGCTCCTGCCGCGACCGGGGCGGTGTGGCTGGCCGCCGCGATCTCCGCCCTGGGCGGACTGCTGTTCGGATACGACTGGGTGGTGATCGGCGGCGCCAAGCCGTTCTACGAGGCGGCGTTCGGGCTCGACACGCCCGCCGTCCAGGCCTGGGCGGTCAGCTGTGCGCTGATCGGGTGCCTGGCCGGCGCGATGATCTCCGGCGTCGTCGCCGACCGGCGCGGGCGGCGCCCGGCCCTGCTGATCGCGGCGGTGATCTTCGCCGGCTCGTCGATCGGCACGGCGCTCGCCGGCGGGTTCGGCACGTTCGTGGCGTGGCGGATCGCGGGCGGCGTGGCGATCGGCATGGCATCGGGACTGTCGCCGCTCTACATCGCCGAGATCGCTCCCTCGGGCAGCCGCGGGCGGCTGGTCGTGCTGAACCAGATCGCCATCGTCATCGGCCTGCTGGCCGCGCAGATCGTCAACTGGCTGATCGCGCAGCCGGTGCCCGCCGGCGCCTCCGCCGCCGACATCGCCGCATCGTGGAACGGCATGGCCGGCTGGCGCTGGATGTTCGGTGCCGCCGCCGTACCCGCCACCGCGTTCGTGCTCGGCTGCTTCCTGATCCCCGAAAGCCCGCGATGGCTGGCCCAGCGGGGCCGGTGGGACCGGGCGCGGGGCGTTCTGGAACGGCTGGGCGGCGAAGCGCATGCGCAAGGGGCGCTCGACGACATCCGCCGCGCGATCGAGGCGGCGCCCGGCCGCAGCCTGCGCGCGGTGCTGCAGGAGGCCCGTTTTCGCCGGGTGCTGGTGATCGGCGTCGCCCTGGCCGTGCTGCAACAATGGTGCGGCATAAATGTCATATTTAATTATGCGCAGGAGATCTTCGCCGGCGCCGGGTACGAGGTATCCGACACGCTGTTCAACATCGTCATCACCGGCGTCGTGAACTGCGTCTTCACGCTGGTCGCGCTGGGCACCGTGGAACGCTGGGGGCGGCGCCGGCTGCTGCTGATCGGCTGTGCCGGGCTGGCGGTGATCTATGCCGCGGTCGGCGCGGGCTATATCGCGGGGGTGCAGGGCTGGCCGCTGCTGCTGCTGGTCGTCGCAGCGATCGCGACCTATGCGATGACGCTGGCGCCGGTGACCTGGGTCGCCCTGTCGGAAATCTTCCCGGGCGAGGCGCGCGGCGCCAGCATGGCCGTGGCCACGACGGCACTCTGGGCGGCGTGTTTCGTGCTGACCTACACCTTCCCGCTCCTGAACGCGTGGGCGGGTACCGGCGCGACCTTCTGGATCTATGGCGCGATCTGCGCGGCCGGGTTCGTGTTCATCCACCGCATGCTGCCGGAGACCCGGGGCAAGACGCTGGAGCAGATCGAGCGGGATTGGTGACGGGCGCCCCCGTCGCGATCAGTCCCTGAGAGCCTGATCGCGCAGGCGGGTGAAGGGTGCCAGAATGTAGGACAGCACCGACCGCTTGTCGCCGAGCAGACTCACCGTCGCCACCATCCCCGGCCCGATCGGCAGCGCACTGCCGCCACGCCCGTTCAGGCTCTCGCGCGAGGTGCGGACGCGGACCAGATAATAGGCCTCGTTGGTACGCTGATCGAGGACCGAGTCCGGCGAGATCGACACGACCCGCCCCGGCAGCGAGCCATAGACCGCCGGGTCATAGGCGGTGAGTTCCACCTTCGACGGCTGGCCCATGCGGATGGCGGCGATGTCGCGCGGGTTGACGCGGGCATCGATCAGCAGCCCGTCCTCCGACGGCACGATCTCGACCAGCGGCGCGCCCGGCGCGACGGTGCCGCCGACCGTGGTCACCATCACCCGGTTGACCCGCCCGGCGAGCGGCGCGCGCACGACGGTGCGCGTCACCTTGTCCGCGAGCGCCGGCATGGCGGTGCGACGCTGGGCATATTCGCCGCGCGCGGTGGCGAGTTCGTCCGCCGCGCGCGAGCGCCAGTTCTGGCGCGCCTGCGCGTAGTTCGCCCGCGCCTCCACCGCCGCGCTGCGCGCGCGCGCGATCGCCGCACCGGCGGCCGTCGCCTCGCTGTCGGCGACGGCGGCGGCGTTCTCGGTCTGGATCAGGGTCAGCCGCGGTTCGATCCCGCGTTCCACCAGCGGACGGATCATCGCCAGCTCGCGGCGGGCCGCCTCGCTGGCGGCACGGCGGGCGGCGGCGCTCGCCTCCGCCTCGCCGATCGCGCGCTCGGCCTGGACGATCCGCGACTGCGCGGCGGCGAGCGTGCTGGCGAGGTCGGCCATGCGCGAGGCGTGGAGTGCCCGCTCCGTCGCGATCTGCCCGGCGGCGGCGGCATCGGCGGGCGGGCCATAGACGGGATCGCGGCCGACCACCTCGGCATCCAGCCGCGCCACGCGCGCGTCCAGCGCGTCGAAGGCGGCGCGGCTGCTGCCATATTCCGATCCGCTCGCGGTGCGGTCCAGCCGGATCAGCGGCGTGCCGGCCCGCACCGTCTGCCCGGTGCGCACCAAGATGCGGTCGACGATGCCGCCCTCCAGGTTCGACACGATCTGGAGTTCGGCGCCGGGGATCACCCGCCCCTGCGCGCGCACCGTCCGGTCGATCTCGGCCAGCGCCGCCCACGCCACCGCGATCACCAGGAACGCCAGGATGCCCCACAGCAGCACGCTGGACGCGACACGCGGCCGGATCCGATCGGCCAGATTCTCGATATGGGTCGCCGCCATCGCCTTATGCCGCCTTTGGCTGGGTAAGCTGCTTCATCACCACGTCGCGCGGTCCGTCGAGCGTGATGCGGCCGCGGTCCATGACGATCACCCGCTGGACCAGCCGGATCAGCTGGGGCCGGTGGGTGATGACGAGGAGCGTGCGATCGGCCAGTTCCGCCTCCAGTCGGCCGATCAGCCCGCCCTCGGTCTGCAGGTCCATCGCGCTGGTCGGCTCGTCGAAGATCACCACCGGCGGGCGCCCCGCCAGTGCGCGGGCGAGCGCGATGGACTGGCGCTGCCCGCCCGACAGCCCCTCGCCCCGGTCGGCGAGCTTCAGGTCGTATCCGTTGGCGACCTGGCCGATGAACTGGTGCGTGCCCGACACGCGCGCCGCCCGCACGATTTCCGCATCGTCGATCCCGTCGCGACCCAGCGCGATGTTCTCGCGCACCGAGCCGGTGAACAGCACGCTTTCCTGCATCGCTGTGCCGATGTTGCGGCGCAGGTCGCGCGGATCGAGCTGGCGCAGATCGATGCCGTCGACCAGCACCAGCCCGGCCTCAGGCGGATAAAGACCCAGCAGCAACCGCGCGAGCGTCGACTTGCCCGATCCGACGCGGCCCAGCAGCGCGACCCGCTCCCCCGGCTCGATCGCGAAGCTGACGCCGTCGATCGCGCGCTCGGCGGCGCCGGGATAGCGGAAGGCGACCTGGCGGAACTCGATCCGGCCCGCCACCCGCTCGGTGCGCAGCGGCTCGTCCGCCGGCCCCTCGACGGTCAATTGCATCAGGCCGTTCAGCTGGCGATAGGCGGTGCGCGTCGCGGTCAGCCGCGACAGCAGCTGCGCGATCGTTGCCAGCGGCGATACCGCGCGGCCCGACAGGATCGAGCAGGCGATCAGCCCGCCCATCGTCAATTCCTGCGCGGCGATCAGCTCGACCCCCACGATCACGACGCCGGCATAGGCGATGGTGTTGGCGGAAATCGCGATGTTGACGCCGATCGTCGACACCAGCCGCTGGCGCAGCGAACTGTCGGCATGTTCCTCCAGCGCGCGCGCCCATCGCCGCGCCAGCAGCGGGCCGGCGTTCGATGCCTTCACCGTCTCCATGGCGCCGATCGCCTCGACCAGCACCGACTGTTTCTCCAGCCCCTCGCGCATCATCCGCGACGACAGCCGGTCGAGCGCGGGGTTGGTCGCCCAGCCGGCCAGCACGACCAGCGGGATCATCGCCAGCGGCACCCAGACCACCGGCCCGCCGATGATGGCGATCAGCGCCAGCGTGACGATGATGAACGGCACGTCGACCAGCGCGGTGATCGAGGCGGAGGCGAAGAAGTCGCGCAGCGTCTCCAGCTCGCGCATCAGCCCGGCGAGCGCGCCCGTCGATCCTTTCCGCAGGTCCATGCGCAGCTCGATCAACCGCTGGAACACGTGCGCGCCGATGCGCTGGTCGATATCGGCGCCAGCGACATCGACGAAATAGGCGCGCAGCGTGCGCAGGATCAGGTCGAACACGATCACGATCGACAGGCCGATGCTGAGCGCGATCAGCGAGGCGGTGGCGTTGTTCGGCAGCACGCGGTCGTAGACCGTCATGGTGAACAGCGAGGTGAGGAGCGCGAACAGGTTGATGACCGCCGCGGCCAGCGCGACCTTCAGGTACGTGTCGCGGTTGCGCAGCATCGGCGCCAGCAGCCACCGGCCCAGCCGGGCCGGCCGTGGCGGAGCGAGATCGTGAAGGCTCATGGGCGATCCGTTGCGGCAGAGGTGGGCAGGTCGAGCGCGTCGAGCAGGCGCCCGGTCCGCGCCAGCAGGACATAGCGCGCGGCATCCAGCTCGGTCACCGCCTGGATATAGGCAGTGGCGTTGGCGAAATAGGCGTCCTCGGCGGCGAGGAGGTCGAACAGCGTGCCCCGCGCGGCGCGGAACCGCTCGGTCAGCACGTCGCGCGAGCGGCGGCCGGCGACATAGGCCTGCTCCAGCGCGGTGCGCTGCCCCTCCAGCGCCGACACGTCGGCCCAGGCGATCGCCGCCTCGCGCTCGGCATCGATCCGGGCGGTCGCGGCGCGGGCATCGGCGGCGTTGGCGCGGGCCCGCAACTGGTCGGCCCGCGAGTCGATCCCGCCGAACAGCCGCTGGCGCAGCGTCAGCCGCGCGCGGATGTCGTAGTCGCGCTGGTTCTCGATCACGCCGTAGCGCCCGGCATCGACGCCTGCGGACAAGGTCGGCAGCGTGTCGGACCGTGCCGCCCGCGCCTCCTCCCGCGCGGCGCGGGCGAGGTCGGCGGCCGAGCGGACCGCCGGCGCCTCACGCGCGGCGGACTGCGCCGAATCACGGTCGAGCGGCGCGGCATCAGGGGCCGGTGCCCGCGCCAGTCCGGGCGGGGGTGGACGGCCGAACAGCTCCCCGAACCGCGCCTCCGCGCTCGCCTGCAAGCGGCGATACTCGGCCGTCCGCCGGTCGGCCGAGGCGACATAGCCGTCGACCCGCGCCGCATCGCTGGGCGCGGCGACGCCGCTGTCGATCCGCTCGGCGATCGATCGGCCCAGTTCGCGCTGCGATGCCGCGAACTGTTCGGCCAGCGCGGTCATCACCCGGTAGCCGAAGACGTCGTAATAGGCGGCGACCGCACGCAACGCGATTTCCGTCCGGCGGTCGTCCGATGCGTTCGCGGCCGCCTGCAGCCGGGCGCTGGCGGCGTCGACGCGGTGGCGGGTCGCGCCGAAGTCGACCAGCGTCTGCTGCGCATTGACCAGAAGGTCCACCCGCCGCCGCGCCCGTGAGCGTTCGATGATGTTCTGGGGATCGTCGGAGAAGTCGCGCGCCAGCGTCTCGTATGCACTCAGCGACGCATCGATCGACGGATAGCGGCGGGCGCGAGCCTCGGACCGCGCCGCCCGTGCCTCGTCTTCCGAAGCGACCACCTCTGCCACCGCCGGATGCAGCCGCACGGCCTGTGCGACCAGCGACTGGAACGGCGCCATTGCCCCCGGCTCGCGCGCCAGCGACAGGATCGGATCGCTGTCCATGTCGATCGCCAGCGGATCGGCGGTCGGCCGGGGAATTGCGGTCGGCGCCTGCGCCGATGCCGCGGCATGCCCCGCCAGCAACACCGTCAACACAGTCATGACACCACATGCACGCAAGCGAAGATACCCGTTCCGGAAACGTGCAGGCGGCAGCCGGCGCAGATAGCAGGCTATGCGCCGGCCAAGTACTTGTCGAGCCTTGCCGAACGTCGATCGGATTGCTTTCGCGCCGCGCTGCAGCATTCGTGGGGGAAGATCCATCGGCGCCGCAAGTATTCGACCGCATGATCGCTGCCGCGCAACATGAAAATCAAGTGCTGGATTGTCGTTCCGCTTCCGTCACGACATCATGGTGTCAGCATCACCAACACTCGCAGCTTTCTGCCGAAAAGAAGGATGACAAATGCTTCATTGACAAGAAATCCCCGATACCGAATAACTTGCCGCCGTCGGACTGTCGCTGCTGCGTCGGTTCCACCGGAGAGACAGCATTGTGCCGCTTGGCAGACAGATCGCGACGCTCCTCCTCATCCCCTTGCTGGGCAATACGCCGGTGACCGCGGCGGATGTCGCCCCGGCCCCGATCCGCGATCGCGGATGGGACGGCGTCCGCAAGCTGGGCATCGTCGTGCAGATGGATGGCGGCGGTGCCGACCTGTTCGCGGCGGATGCCGCCCGGTCGCAGTTGTGCGAGCGGCTTCGCCTGCTCGCCGCGCGCGAGGCACCCATTCCCGTCGCCTGCCTGTCCGAGGCCGATGCCGCGACCGCCGATGCCGGCGTGGCGATCCTGGCCGTCCAGGCGGCGCTGGAACGTCAGGCCGACCGGCCGAGACTGATCTACACCATCCGGCGCACCATGCAGGCCGGGACCGAGCCGGCGCCGATCCTGTTCGGTACCGCACCGCGCAGCGTGCCGTGGGGTGCCGCCGCGGCCGACCGCGCCGCGATCGACGCGGCACTGTCTGGCACGCTGGCCCGGTTGCTGCCCTGGCGCGCGGGCGATCGGGGCTGACGAACGAACGCAGGGATAAAGGGAGACGATGATGCCGATCAAGACCAAGGCCTTTCACGACGTGGCCAATGCCGGCTGCGGATGCGCCGCCTGCGCCGGCATCCCCGACCGGGTGGTGTACGACGGCGACACCGTGGTCCGCCTGCCGCAGGAAGCGTCGGTGGACGGCCAGGGCGGCACGATCCGCGGCAAGCCGGTGTGGGACATCGACCAGATCGCCTTCCAGCTGAACCGCGGCGACGGCCTGATCACCGAGGGTGGCGTCACCTACCGCTCGGGTGCCGAATGGTACGGCGCGCAGGGCCCGGCGGACAACAACTACTACAATCTCGCCGAATCGAAGGGCGACAGTGACGGCGTCCTCCAGACGCTGACCTTCGGCTTCTACGAGACGCTGGCGACCCTGCCGGAGCCCTATGTCTACCGCGACGCGGGCGGCACACTGCGCGCAGGACTTGGCGTGACGGCGGGCTTCTCGGCATTCAGCGCGGAGCAGCGCGTCGCCGCGCGCGATGCGATCACGCAGTGGGACGACCTGATCACCGTCAAGTTCGTGGAGACGCCGTTCCAGCAGGGCGACATCAACTTCATGAACACGACGACGGGCCCGGCGCAGGCGTCGGCCTATCTCCCGTATGATTACGGCGTCGCCACCGTCCGCAACCAGCAGGGCGAGTTCGTCTCGTACAAGGAAATCTCGGGCGACGTCTATGTCGCGCCGCCCAGCATCAACCCGTCGAACGGCCTGTTCGACGAGGGGCAGTACGGGCTGACCACGCTGGTTCACGAACTGGGCCACTCGCTGGGACTGGAGCATCCAGGCGCGTATAATTTCGGTCCCGGATTTGACGTCACGTACGAGAACGGTGCGGAATATTACCAGGATTCGAACCAGTACTCGATCATGTCCTATTGGGACTCCGAGGAGACCGGTGCCAACCATGTCGACTGGGAGCTGATGACCTATCGCTATCCGTCGACGCCGATGGTGCACGACGTGGCGGCGATCCAGCGCATCTATGGCGCCGACATGACCACGCGGACCGGCGACACGGTCTATGGCTTCAACAGCAATGCCGGGCGCGACTCGTTCGACTTCAACCTGACGCCGCAGCCGGTCGCGACGATCTGGGATGCCGGCGGCAACGACACGATCGACCTGTCGGGCTATTCCACCCCCTCGATCCTCGACCTGAACCCGGGTTCGTACAGCAGCGTCGGCGGCTTCTACTCCGAAGAGGTGCCGACCCTGGCGGAGATCAACGCCCGCCGTGCGGCCGCCGGCCTGGCGCCGCGCACGCAGGCAACCTACGACCTGTACCTCGAGATCACGCAGGGCACGTACCGCAACGGCCTGATGACCGACAATCTCGGCATCGCATATGGTGCGATCATCGAGAACGGGATCGGCGGCAGCGGCGACGACCTGATCATCGCCAACGCCGTCGCCAACCGCATCAACGGCGGCCTGGGCAGCGACACGGCGAGCTGGCAGGCGGCGACGAGCGGCGTTTCGGTGAACCTGCAGAGCGGCCAGACCGGCGGCGCGGCCGCAGGCGACGTGCTGATCTCGATCGAGAACCTGCGCGGCACCTCGTTCTCGGACACGTTGATCGGCAACAATGCGGCCAACACCATCAACGGCGGCGGCGGGCGCGACACGCTGAACGGTGGCGCCGGCATCGATACGCTCAGCTATGCCGGGCTCGGTAGCGGCGTCACCGTCGACCTGGGCAGCAACCGCACCGGCGGCGGCGCGGCGGGCGATCGCATCTCGAACTTCGAAAATGCGACCGGCACCGACTTCGCCGACGTATTGACCGGTGGTGCGGGCAGCAACGTGCTGAACGGCGGCCGCGGCGACGACCGGCTGGACGGCGGCTCGGGCGACGACACGCTGCTGGGCGGCGCCGGTGCCGACCAGCTGTTCGGCGGCAGCGGTGCCGATATCCTGAACGGCGGTGCCGGTGCCGACATCCTGAGCGGCGGCAGCGGCAACGATCGCTTCGTGTTCGACGTGGCCGATGGCGCCACCGATCGCATCACCGACTTCCAGCGCGGCGATCGCATCGACCTGACCGGGATCGATGCCAACAGCGGCACGGCGGCAAGCGACGCGTTCCGGTGGGTCGGCAGCGGTGCCTTCGCCGCGGCGGGCGACCTGCGCGGCGAGCGGGTCAACGGCGTCTACACACTGTTCGGGGACGTGGACGGCGACGGCGTCGCAGATCTGGTCATCGCGCTGCCCGGCGTGTCGACGATCACGCCGGCGGATCTCGTCCTCGCCTGACGAAACACGCTCGATCGGCCCGACGCTCATCCCTTGTCGCTGCGGCGGCAGGGAGCGGGTGTCGGGCAGTCGTGTACGGTGCGGCGATCAGCGCGGGCGGCTTGCGATGGCGACGATCTCTCCGTGTCCTTCGACGGCGCGGGGAACGGGCCGTTCACCGACGACGATGAGTGCCGCCATGCCCGCGGGTCGACACGGCGTACACCCCGCCCTGCGCAGCGGTGTCTGCCCGCCACCGACGGCGTGCTCGATGTTCAGTCCGATCCTCCGGTCGTGGTCGACGTCCGCTGACCGGCCGTCAGGATCGCATCTCTTCGCTCCATCGCGCGAACGGGAACTAGGCATGCCGTGATCCGCCGATCGCCGCCCGAATATGCAGTGAACCGTTCGTTCACGTCTCGCCGGCAATCATCATCCTTCAAGCGAATTCAGCGACCTGCACTGAGGATGGCGCATGTACACGGTGACGATCGAGCCTTCACACCACCTGATGCGCATCAGGGTGGAGGGGTTCTGGGCGATGGAGGTGATGGTGGCCTATGTCGCCGAGCTGGGCCGGCAGGCCGAGGCATTGCGCAAGACGGGTGGCTGCCGGAGGATCCTGGTCGACATGTCCGACTATCCGATCCAGAGCCGCGCGATCGCGGACGGGCACGCCAGGATCATCGCGCATGGTCAGCGCACGATGAACGCGCGGACCGCGATCATCATGACGAGCGCCCTGTCGCGCCTGCAGGCGATGCGGGTCGCCCATCTGGCCGGTCACGAGCTGTTCGACGACGAGGCCAGCGCGATGCGATGGCTGTTGTCGAAGGACGTGGACACGGCGCCGTTATCCTTGATCCGCCCTGCCCCGTCCGTATCGGCCGCCGGTTCGCCGGGCGCCTGAGGGGGCTGGAGTGCATCGGCCCGCCTTCATCCCGGTGCCTGGCACCGCAGCCGCTTGCGTGGCCATTGTCCAACGTGGACAAGACTTTGCCAGGTAGCGGTTGAGCGCTACCACTGCACCGACGACAGTTCGGAAGGAACGATCATGACCGCCAGCTTCGACCGCCGCACCCTCCTTGCCGGCGGCCTTGCCGCATCGGCCGCAGCCGTGGTGCCGCTCGGTGATGCGGCTGCCCAGCGCCGGCGGCCGGTGTCCGCCAACGACAAGGTGCAGGTCGGGCTGATCGGCTGCAAGGGCATGGGCTGGTCGGATCTCACCGCCATGTGCAAGGGTGCCGATGTCACGCCCGTCGCCCTGTGCGACGTGGACGCGCCGGTTCTCGCGAAACGCGGCGCCGAGCTGAAGAAAGCCTCCGGCCGCACGCCGCGGCTGTACGACGACTATCGTCGCATGCTGGACGACAGGTCGGTGGACGCGGTGATCATCGCGACGCCGGATCACTGGCACGCGCTCCAGCTGGTCGACACGATGTCGGCGGGCAAGGATTCCTATTGCGAGAAGCCGCTCGGCAACTCGATCGCGGAGTGCCGGGCGATGGTCGCAGCCAGGCAGCGCCACAATCGCGTCGTCCAGGTGGGGCAGTGGCAGCGCAGCAACCAGCACTGGGCCGATGCCATCGCGCACGTCCACGGCGGCGGCATCGGCCGCGTCCGGAAGGTCAAGGCATGGGCCTATATGGGCTGGATGAAGCGCGTCGTTCCCCAGCCGGACCAGGCACCGCCGCCCGGGGTCAATTACGACCGCTGGCTCGGCCCGGCGCCGGAGCGCGCCTTCAATCCCAACCGCTTTCATTTCAGCTGGCGCTGGTACTGGGATTATGCGGGCGGTCTGATGACCGATTGGGGCGTCCACCTGATGGACATCGCGCTGCTGGGCATGAAGGCTCAGGCACCCCGCTCGGTCAGTTCGCTCGGCGGGGCGTACGGCTATCCGGATTCGGCCATGGAAACGCCGGACACGCAGACGGCGATCTATGACTTCGGCGATTTCTCGGTGGAATGGGAACATGCCGTCGGCATCGGTCAGGGGCCCTATGGCGGCGGAGATCACGGCGTCGCCTTCGTCGGCGAGACCGGAACCCTCGTCGTCGACCGCAAGCAATGGCGCGTCACGCCGGAGACGAACGACGGCAGGATGATGACGCAGGAGGTTCCCGTGACCTTGGCGAAGGACAACGGCCTCGACCGGCATACGGCCGACTTCATCGCCTGCATCAAGGATCGCACCCGTACACCCGCCTGCCCGATCGAATCGGCCGCCAACACGGCGATCGTGTGCCAGATGGGCAACGTCGCCCAGCGCACGGGGCGCAAGGTCCACTGGAATGCCGAGACGGGCCAGTTCGACGGGGATGCCGAGGCGAACCGGCTGATCACGCCCTCATACCGGAAACCCTACAACCTGCCGCCCGCGACTGCGTGAACAGCCGGACGGCGGGCGCGCTGGAGCCGGATACAGGCCCGTTCCGCGCGTCTGTTCAGGTATCCTGTTGGACGCACCGTCCAGATACATGGCCGGATAGCAAGGTCGCGAGCGAGGTCGGCCTGTGCGAAAGGATCCGATAGTCAGGAGATCCGTCGACGGAGCGTTTTTTGGATCCGGCCATCAACCTCGACCAACTGCTCGTCTTCTCTGCGGTGGCAGAGGAAGGCAGCTTTTCGGCTGCAGCCCGCAAGCTCGACCGGTCGCAGTCCGCCGTCACCTATGCGGTCCAGAAACTGGAGGCCGCGACGGGCATGCCGCTGTTCGACCGCAGCCTGTATCGCCCGGTGCTGACGAAAGCCGGCAGCGCCCTGCTGCCCCGTGCACGGCGCGTGATCGAGACCAGTGCCGCACTGGGGCGGCAGGCCCGGTCGCTGCGCGAGGGGATCGAGCCGGAACTGTTCCTGGTCGTCGATGCGATGTTCCCGATGCCGTTGCTGTTCTCCGTCCTGTCCGACTTCGACCGCGAATATCCCAGCGTCCGGACGCGCCTGCACGTCGAGAGCCTGGGGGCGACCGTGAAGGCCGTGGTCGACGGTCACGCCGACCTCGGCCTCATCGTCGATGTCGCGCACGTGCCCGACGGCCTGATCGCGGTGGCGCTGGATGCGATCGAACTCGTGACTGTCGTGGCGCCGAGCCATCCACTCGCCGACGTGCAACGCAGCCGTGACGGTCCGCTCGAGGACGAGGACCTGCGCGATCATCTGCAACTCGTGCTGACCGACCGAACCGACCTGACCAAGGGGCGGGACAATGGCGTCGTCGGGGTGCGCACCTGGCGGTTGGGCGATCTCGGTGCCAAGCACGCGATGCTGCTCGCCGGCATGGGGTGGGGCAACATGCCGCTGCACATGGTCGCGACCGATCTGGCCGAGCGGCGGCTGCTTGTACTGTCCACGGCGCGCTGGCCGGGACATGTGCCGCGACTGACGGTATCTACCGCGATCGTGCACCGCCAGGACCGCCCGCCCGGCATCGCCGGCGCCTGGCTGTTCGATCGGATGACGAAACCCGGATGATGTCGATCCAGAAGGACCGTCGAAGCCGCTGCGTGGCGAACTCCATGCGATAAACTGATCCTCACTCACCAATCTGACCCAGTTTTTGCGGTGGAAGGATCGCGGCATAATCCAGCCTCCATCGCTGGATCACTCGCCATGCCAACCCGGAACGTTCTCTTCATCAGGTCCACGCGGCCCGAGCATATCGGCGCGCTGGAGACGCGAAATGCACTCGCTCCGCCTGCCGATCCCGACTTCGATCCGTTCCTGATCCTCGGTCACCACGGGCCGCAGCTTTTCGGGCCGGGGAATGGCGGCATGCCGTTCGATGACCATCCGCACCGCGGCTTCGAGACGGTGACCTTCGTTCTAGACGGCGCTCTGGTCCACACCGATTCCGGCGGAAACCGGCAAACGATCCAGGCGGGCGGGGTTCAGTGGATGACCGCGGGTGCGGGCGTGGTCCACAACGAGCAGGTTCCCCCGGCCTTCAAGGAAACCGGCGGGATGCTGGAGATCCTACAGCTCTGGATCAATCTTCCATCGCATCTGAAGATGACCGCACCGACCTATATCGGCGTGCAGGCCGACGCCATCCCGGCCGTCGCGATGGATGCAGGCGCCGGTACGCTGCACCTCGTCTCGGGCGTCCATGGCGATGCGCGGGGTCCGATCACGTCACTCACCGGCGTGTTCCTGTCCTGGCTAGACCTGCGGGCGGATGGACGAACCTTCCTTCCCGCACCGTCCGGCCGGACCGCCCTCCTCTACGTCATTCGCGGCGACGTCGCGATCGGGGGCCGTGCCGCGACCGGCGGAGACCTTGTTCGCATCGACGACGCCGGCGACCGCGTGGAGATCGCGGCAGCGTCGGACGCCGTGGTTCTGTTCGGTCACGCCGATCCGATCCGCCAGCCGGTCGCCTGGCGAGGACCGTTCGTCATGAACTCCGATGCCGAGATCGACCGTGCTTTCCGGGAGTTTCGAGAGGGTGCGTTCGGCAAGCCTCCCGCCATCGTGGAGATTGCGTGATGACACTGGCACGGAACAGCGTCGTCGTCGTTACGGGTGGCGCAAGCGGACTGGGTCGCGCGACATGCCGACGCTTCGCAGAGGAAGGCGCCAGGGCGGTAATCGTGGCCGACCTGCAACCCGAGCCGCGAGAAGGTGGCGAGACCAGCATCGACATCGTGACAGGCCTGGGCGCGAAGGCCCGCTTCGTGCGAACCGACGTAACGCAGGCTGCGGATGTCGGGTTGGCGATACAGGCCGCGGAAGAATTCGGCGGCGTGACCACTCTCGTCACCTTCGCGGGCATTCTCCAGAACGGCCCCTTTCTGGACATCGACGAGGACACGCTCGACAAGGTGCTGGCGATCAACGTCAAGGGCAGCTTCCTGATCGCGCAGGCCGCCGCCCGATCGATGATCGCCGGCGGACGCCACGGATCGATCGTCCTGGTATCGTCGATCGGCGGAGCGCGCGGTTCGGGCGCCAGCGTCGCCTATTCGGCATCGAAGGGTGCGGTGATGCTGATGGCGCACGCGATGGCCGATGCACTCGCGTCGGACGGGATCCGCGTCAACGTCCTGCATCCGGGTCTCATCAGGACCGCGATGACCGAAGGCGTCGACGCCGACGAACTCGGCTGGCGCATCGCGCTCGACCGGCCGGGCAGAGCCGAGGAAGTCGCCAACGCCGCGTTGTTCCTCAGCAGTCCGCTTGCCAGCTACGTCACCGCGACGTCGCTGCTGGTCGACGGCGGGATGGTCAACATCCTGTAACAAGCTACGCAAGATCGTCGGCACCGGCCCCGCGAGGCTCGCCTGTCGGAGGTCGAGGGCTTTGGCATGTCTTCGGGCGCCATGCTGCCGGAGGCGTGCCGGTCAGGCCTGCGTCACCTGACGACGATCGCCATGACGACGCAGGCCTGCCCGGCCTTGGGGCGACATCGGCATCGCTTACGTCGTCGACAGGAGGATGACCCCCGCGATCAGGACCGCGCATCCCGCCAGCCGCCACGGTCCGACCGCCTCGCGCAGGACGATCATGCCCAGCACCGCGCCGATCATCATCGACAATTCGCGCATCGGCGCGACGACGCTGAGCGGCGCGCCGAACGACAAGGCGGCAAGCACCAGGATGTAACCGAGCGGCGACAGGATGCCGACGCCGACCGCGTTCCACCAAAAGCCGCGCATCGATGCCAGTGCCTGGCGCGGCCGCGTCGCGATGAGCGGCGCGAGGAGGCAGAAACGCAGGAGGTTGGCGAACCAGTCCAGCACCACCGGCACGATCCCCAGCGTCTTGACGGCATAGGCATCGACCACCGTGTACGACGCGATCAACCCGCCCGTGGCGGTGCCCCAGCGAACCCCCGCCCGCCCGCCGGGGCGCCGGAACGCCGATACGTCGCCTTGCGTGGCGATCAGCCCGATTCCGACGACGATCAGCGCCAGGCCGGTCAGGCTCCGGCCGGTCGGCGCCTCGCCCAGCACGAGGACGGCTGCAACGGTGGCGAGCATCGGTCCCGTCCCGCGCGCGACCGGGTAGACGACCGACAGGTCGGCGACCTGATAGCCGCGTTGCAGGCACAGGCTGTAGGCGAGATGGATCGCGCCGCTGAGCAGGACGATGCCGATCCCGATCGCGTCCCAGTGCGTATCGCCGTGGACGAACTGGTACGCCATCCACGGCGCATATACGACGCAGGATACCAGATTATAGGCGAACACGAACACCGGGCCGACCGCAGCGGCGCGCTTGGCCAGGAGATTCCAGGTCGCGTGGATGATCGCCGCGAACACGACCAGCAGCGCGGCACCGATCGTCATTCCCGGCGCTCACGCGTGAGGCGTCCATCGACGCTGGCGGATGGTGCTCCCGTGATCATCTAGTGCGCATTATCGATCAGCAGCAGCGACTTGTCGTCGGCATCGATGAACCGCGACTGGCAGCCAGGCATCCGGACACGTCCTCGACCGTGATCATGCCGCACGTCCCTGCGCATCGGACCGGCGATGGTGGATCGACGCAGTCGTATCGCCGAGCCTGCCTCACCTCCAAGCGAATGTCGTCCGATCGATGGGACGATGCGTCCACTACAACGGTCTTCCACCCTGAAGCATTATCGCGCCGATGCAAACGTCGGCAGGCCGACATGCCGGCCTGATTGAGCGCCGGACGGTAGCCGACAGGTCTCGATGAATCGCCGCAGCAGCGACGATCAGCAAGCACCTGGCCGGCGGTCTTTGATCGCAGGCTAACCCCCGCATGTCCGACCCGGTGGCGTTTCATTCCGCAGCCAGACGCACTTCTGCGTCCTCATCCGCGATGTGCGCCGCTCACCTCTTCGGACGTCGCTTCACAATGCGGCTGAGCCCGTGCGCTGCTCGAGGTTCTGGATGGATTGGTCGACGGCTGCCAGCACCTTACCTCGTTCAGCAGCGGAGAAATCCGGCAACGTCGCGATGCGGTCGCGTGAGTTGCGCAGGCCTTTCAAAGCCGCCCGCTGCGCCAGAATCTCGATCTCCCTCAGGGTCAGCATCCTTGGTGGATGCCATGCGGGGGCGACACCTTGTTCCTGCACAGAACAGGCGGTTTCAATCACCGGCTGCGGGGAGGCCATCGCCGGAAACAGCCGTCCTCCGCCACAGTCATCCTCCATGATCGCACCTGCAGGCGTTCGTGGTTCGACGAGAACCAGAATGCTCGCTTCACCTGCCGAAGGCTTCGGCTCGGTGGGTATCCTTATCGCGATGTCGGGCCGACCGTAGCGAACGCGGACGCCAGATGCGTCCAGATCGGCGGATTGCGGCGACGGCATGGTTTCGTTGGCCGCGGCGAACCGATCGGCTGCCGCCCCGGTATATAGCCTTACATCGCCGTTCCTCACGACGACGGCCCGGCGTCCCTGATCAACGGACGGCTGGATATCGCCCCGGCCATCGGCCATTGTCTCACCGCTGGGTAACTCTGCGGCAGCACCCGCCACGAGGTGGGCGGTACCTGGCGAGATCGCCCACGCCACCGTGCCGACGGCCAGCAAGGCTGTGGAAAAGGCGGCGCAAGCTTGGACAACGCGACCTCGCAGGGCCGTACGCTTGAAAGTTTTCACCAGATTCCTTTCATGACGTCCGATCGCCACGCAATCTGTGACACCACACCAACGAAACCGACCAAGGTCGGCCGTTGGGCCGCAGCGATGTGATCAAGCGCAAGACGAAGCTCCAGCACCGAGTTCCGGACGCACCGTCCATAAATATGGACGCGCATTTTCAGCTCGCATCATTCCTGTTGATGGACGATCGGCGCCGGGCAGGCGCGGGAGCTACAGGCGGTCCATCGGCCGGACGCTTTTTGGTACCGAGTCACACGGTCCGGCGCAGATGGCCGATCAGGGCGGCGAGCGCCGGCGGCTGCTTTCGACGCGATGTGTGGTAAAGATGATAGCCGGGCAGTTCGGGACAGTATTCCGCCAGGATACGGATCAGCCGGCGCGCAGCGAGATGCTCTTCCACCTGGTCAAGGAACAGATAGGCAAAGCCGACACCGTCGAGCGCGGCATCGAGAATGGCTTTGCCATCATCGAGAACGAGCGAGGGCGTCACACGAACAGAATGGCGACTGCCCCGTCTTTCAAATGCCCATGGCAAGATGGCGCCCGAGCGAGGCGCGCGGAACGCGATGCAGCGATGCTCCGCGAGCGCCTGCGGCGTGCCGGGCAGATCGCGTTTGTGGCAGAAAGAGGACGACGCCACGACCGCGAACGCCACATCGGGGCCGACACGAACCGCCACCATGTCCTTCTCGACGAAGCCGCCGAGCCGCAATCCGGCATCGCATCCACGGGCCACGATGTCGACGAAGGCGTCGTCGAGCATCACCTCGACGTCGACCCGGGAATGCAACGCCATGAACGAAGGCAATGCCGGACGCAGAATGGTGTCGTACCCGTGGCGACTGGCAGATAGCTTCACCGAACCCGTCAAGTCCGGCCCCGACCCATAGAGCCGCGCAAGCGCGTCGTCGATCGACGTCAACGCCGGCCGCAGATCGCGTAGCAGCGCGGCGCCCGCTGCCGTCGGCGCGACGCTGCGCGTGGTCCGATTAAGCAGTCGTACGCCGAGGCGCGCCTCCAGACCGCCGATCACCCTGCTGAGCGCAGGCTGCGACATCCCCAACCGCGATGCCGCTCGGGTGAAACTGCCCGCCTCCGCCACCTCGGCGAAAGCAGCAAGGTCATCGATGAACGATCGCGCCATTCATGCAGCTTCGGAATAGGGTCGAGACGGTATCATAGCCTAATCGCATCACTGCGCACAGGCTACATCGGTCAGGTCGATCCACCGGAGTACACCGATGCTCACCATGATATTCGCGGCCGCAATGGCCGCCGCCGCCGGGGCGGTTCCCGCTCGTCCGCATACCGTGCGCAACGTCGTTCTGGTCCATGGTGCGACGATGGACGGTTCGAGCTGGCGGCCGGTGTATGATCGTCTGCGCGCCCGGGGATTTCGGGTCCAGGTCGTGCAACTGCCGCTCACCGGGCTGGCCGACGATGTGGCAGCGACACGGCAGGTGATCGAACGGCAGGATGGCCCGGTCGTTCTGGTCGGGCATTCCTATGGTGGTGCGGTAGTATCCGCCGCCGGGACCGATCCCAAGGTGCGCTCTCTGGTGTACGTGGCCGCCTTCCAGCCCGACGTGGGCGAAAGCATCGCCGACCTGGGTGCGCGCTTTCCGATGGTGGCACACCCGGTGATGGTGACGTCGTCGGCGATGATCGTGGCACCCGAGGCGTTCCGCGCCGACATCGCTGCTGATCTGCAAGTTGCAACCACCGACTTCCTCGCCGATGCGCAACGACCGACCGCCGTCGCCGCCTTCACGACCAGGGCATCGACCGCGGCGTGGCGCGACAAGCCCAGCTGGGCGCTGGTGGCCCGTCAGGACCGAACCGTGGCGCCCGACCTGGAACGGTTCATGTATGCGAGGTCGAAAGCGCGCACCGTAGAGGTCGACGCGAGCCACCTCGCTCAACTCTCGAAGCCCGACGCCGTCGTCGCGTTGATCGAGGAAGCGGCCGACGTGCAGGTCGCGCCCTGATCCTTGCGGGACAGCAGGTGCGTCGTTCCGTCGGGTTCACCGATCACCGGCAAGGCGACGGCGGAGCATGACGGACAATGCCTGGGCGGCAGCTGATGGGTTGCGCGTCGGCAACTGGACGATGCTGATCGGTACCGGCGGTGTCTCAAACGCGCCGAGTATGCGGACAAGGCTGCCATCGGCGATGTACCGGTCGACGTGATAATCGTTCACCATTACCAGGCCGACCGAACGCGCCGCTGCCGTGACCGCCGCCTCGCCATCATCCACCGTGAGCCGGGAGGGAAGGTTCATCGTCCGCTCGACCCCGTCGATCAGGAAGCGATAGGCGAAGCGGAACGCCGTGCCGGGCGTGACATATCCGACCATGCTGTGATGGTACAGATCGTCCGGGTGCGCGGGCACCCCGTTCGCCGCCAGATATTCCGGCGATCCGCACAGCACGAATCCGGTCTGGCTGACCCGCGCGGCTATCAGGCCCGAGTCCGGCAAATGGCCGAGCCTGATGGCCAGATCGACACCGTCCCTGACCAGATCGACCGGGCGGTCATCAAGGCGGACCTCGACCTCCACCTGCGGGTGCTGCCTGACATAGTCCGCGATTACGGGCAGGACGCGCTGGCGGCCGAACGCCCGCGATGCGCTGACGACCAGTCGGCCCTGCGGCACCGCCGCTCCTTCCGCGGCTTCGTGCCCGGCCTGATCGAGATCGGCGAGGATCGTCTTGCACCGGGCATGGAACGTTACGCCGGCCGATGTCAGCCGCACCGAGCGGGTCGTTCGGGCCACCAGCATGACGCCGAGCTGCGCTTCCAGCCGTGCCACCGCCTTGCTGACGCCGGCGGAGGTGATGCCGAGAGCAGTCGCCGCCGCGCGAAAGCCGCCACGGTCGCCCACCGCCACGAACGCGCTGATCGCCGGGAGATCCATGGTGAAAGCTCCGCTCATGACCGATCGCACCACCGTGCCTGCCGCGCAGCGATTGCATCCTGCGCGTCACTGGTGTGGATCGTTCATTCCGCTTTTTCCAGTCACTGCGAACTCCATCTAGGCGTCTCGCTGTTGGAGGAACCAATGTCCCACCTGTTCGAGCCTTTCTCGCTGAAGAGCGTCACCCTGCGCAATCGGATCGTCGCGGCACCGATGTGCATGTACTCGGTGACCGACGGCCTCATCGGCGAGTGGCACCACGCCCATCTGGAGCAACTCGCCGTGGGCGGGGCGGGAATGGTCACCGTCGAGATGACCGACGTGTCGCCCGAGGGTCGCATCACATGGGGCGACACCGGCCTGTGGAACGACGAGCAGGCGGCCGCGCTGAAACCGGTCGCTGCGGCGATCAAGGCGGCGGGCGCAGTCCCCGCCATCCAGCTCGGCCATGCCGGTCGCAAGGCCAGCACCAATCGCCCGTGGGAGGGCGACGATCAGATCGCCGACGACGCGCCGCATGGCTGGCCGGTCATCGGTCCATCGGCAGTGGCGTTCGGCAGCGACAAGGTCTGGAAGGTGCCGCAGGAGATGAGCGTCGCCGATATCAGGCGTGTGCAGGGCGACTTCGCCGCCGCTGCTCGGCGCGCGCGCGATGCCGGGTTCGAATGGCTCGAACTCCACTTCGCGCACGGCTTCCTCGCGCACAGCTTCTTCTCGCCCTATTCGAACCTGCGCACGGACCGGTACGGCGGCAGCTTCGAGAACCGCGCGCGGTTCATCCTCGAAACCTTCGCTGCGGTACGCGCGGTATGGCCCGACGAATATCCGCTCTCGGCAAGGATCGGCGTCGTCGAATATGACGGCAACGACGAGGAGACGATCGCCGAATCGATCGAGCTCATCAAGCGCCTGAAGCAGGCCGGTCTCAACTTCGTCAACGTCAGCGTCGGCTTCTCCACGCCCGCCGCCACGATCCCGTGGAGCGAACCCGCGTTCATGGCACCGGTGGTCGAGCGCGTCCGGCGCGAAAGCGGAGTGCCGGCGGCGATCGGCTGGGGCATGGGCGAGCCGACCGTCGCCGACCGTGCCGTCCGCAACGACCAGGCCGATCTGGTCATGATCGGGCGGGCGCTGCTCGCCAACCCGCACTGGCCGTACGAGGCGGCAAGGGCATTGGGAGTGGAGCGCCCTTCATGGACGACGTTGCCCGCGCAATACGCGTTCTGGCTTGATCAGTACAAACCGATCACCCCGCCCGTTCCCGATTGAGTGGCGGCTCGGTCATCAACATGTCCCTGGTCTCGGGTGTGCGGGGATGGACGAACGAAGTGGGATACAGCGCACGCAAGGCGCGGTGACGATGCGGCGGCCGACAAACTAGGCGTTCGTCTGGAAACCAGTGAGACATTACGGGCTGGCGAAGGTCAAGAAGCCGATCTACCATCGTTTCCGAACATGGCGAGGACTGGCCTCGACCAACTCTACGTCCGCCCCGACTTCAGACGGGAAAGCTGGTCACTCCCCGACGGACCATGGTTGATCGGGAAGGTGCCGGGGATCCACGCCGCCCTGCTCGGTAAAGGGCATCCGGAACTCGCGCTCGAGTGCCCAACCCATGAGGTCGCTCCACGATGTGGTGAATCCCTGATCACGGTCAGCGAGAACCACCTGCCCAGCGTGGATGCAGCTGACCATCATGCCAATATGCCCGGGAGGTCGTCGAACGAGCAGCCGTCGTGCGCGGCGGTTTTCCGCCCCTGCTGTGGTCGCGCGCCACTAGGCGAACGATGAGGCGCGCAAATCATCGTCGATGAACGCTGGCACTCTGTGTGGCTGCGGGGAAAGCGCGAGGCAGGCTTCGCGTATATCCGCTGCCAACTCGTCGACCCGCTCCGTTCGAGAGTCCCAGGCGAACATGAAGCGGGCGCCGCCTCCGATGAATGTGTAGAAGCGCCAGCCGCGATCCCTCAATCCCGCGATAACCGGTTCGGGTGCGGTCAGGAACACGGCAATCGCCTGTACGGGAAACAGGAGCCCGATGCCTGGCAGATCCTCGATCCGTTCCGCGAGTCGACGAGCGCAAGCGTTGCCGTGCTCCGCATTGCGGCGCCACGCTCCGCTCTCCAGCAGACCGACCCATGGCGCAGCCAGGAACCGCATCTTGGAGGCGAGTTGCCCGGCCTGCTTGCAGCGATAGTCGAAATCCTCCGCGAGACTTCGGTCGAAGAAGATGACCGCCTCCCCGACTGCCATGCCGTTCTTGGTGCCGCCGAAACAGAGCACGTCGACGCCGGCCTCCCACGTGATCGCCGCGGGTGTGCAGCCGAGCGATGCGCAGGCATGGGCGAAACGTGCTCCATCCATCTGAAGCCGAAGCCCGAGCTTCCGGCATTGTTCGGCAATCGCTTTCACCTCATCCACCGAGTAGACCTGACCCGTCTCGGTAGGTTGCGTGATCGTCACGACGCGCGGTTTCGGGAAGTGGATGTCGGAGCGGGAAGTCGCCAATGCATGAATGGCTTCCGGCGTCAGCTTTCCGTCTATCGACGGGGCGAGCAGCAGCTTCGATCCATTGGAGAAAAACTCGGGAGCGCCGCACTCGTCCGTCTCGACATGCGCAGCCGTCGAGCAGATCACGCTGTGGTACGATTGACACAGGGCGGCGAGCGCCAGCGAGTTCGCCGCCGTACCGTTGAAGACGAAGAAGACCTCGCAGTCCGTGGCGAACAACTTCCTGAGGCCGTCGGTTGCCCGTTGCGTCCACCCGTCGTCGCCATAAGCGGTAGCCGACCCGACATTGGCTGCGGTCATCGCCTCCAGAGCCTCCGGGCAGATTCCAGAATAATTGTCGCTTGCAAACTGTTGATCCCGGTCGGTCACTCGCTGCTCCTGTCGTCGATGCGACATCCATGCGCCTTGCTGACGACCATGTGGCAGGTGACCCGTTTTGTTGCCGGTTCGGCCACATCCCCCTGTTACCAGAGGCGCCACCTTGCTCGGGAGCAGGTTGGCGTCGGACGTCAGCCCGACTCTTGATGCTGAAGGGGGCGGTACCCGGCTCGCAACGCCGGGTCAACGGAGTGGCTAAGCTGCACCGAAGCTGACGCGCGCTGCACGCCTGGTTCGACCCGGTTCCAAGATGCCAGATACAATGGCGTCTGTCGCGTGTTCCAGTGCTGGCGGGATCGGCGTGCCGCGTATTTAGTGTCGCCCACGGCTGCAGCAAAGGCGGCGGCAAAGGCCGAGCGTGACATGCCGCCGTGACTGGCGAGACCGGCCGCACCGTCCAGAATTCTGGCCATCTTTCGCAGCGGCGCTGCGTTGCGCCACTTCAGCCCCGATTTTACGGTATCGCCGCGATTCCAGTGGCTGGTCGACCCTGCCGGCCAGCTGCGCCGGAGCAAATCGGCCTCGGATCGGAGGATGTGATCGGTCTTGACGTAGACGATGGCACCACCGCGTCGTCCCACCTGGCTAGGAAATCTGAGCATGACGGTTGAAGCGGGCTACTTCGCGAATGCGGCGGCGGGGCTCATGCCGCCCGAGGTCCTCGAGGCAACGACGCATCATCTGCGGCGCGAGGCGGAGATCGGCGCGGCAGGGGCAGCGGCGGAAGCCGGAACGATCGTGGCCGAAGGCTACCGAGCCGTGGCCGACCTTATGGGCGCAGACGCGGATGAGGTCGCCTTCGTAGAGAGCGGCAACCGTGCGCTTGCGGCACTCGTCCAGTCAGCGGGACTGAAGGCAGGTGATCATGTCCTCGTCGACCGGACCTGTTGGGGCGGCACGCTCGACATGCTGACGAGCTACTCCGGCGTCGTGGTGGACGTCATGCCGGTGGATGCCGACGGGCGCGTTGACGTAGAGGAAGCCCGGCGACAGGCCCATCCTGCAACCAAGCTGATCGTGCTGACGTGGTGCCCGGCGACCTGTGGCATCCTGAATCCCGCTGAGGCCGTGGGCGATCTGGCCCATGATCTGGGCGCCTTCTACATCGTCGATGCGTGTCAGGTCCTCGGCCAGCAGCCAGTGGACGTCTCGCGTCTCCGGTGCCACGGCCTCGCCGCCAGCGGTCGCAAGTGGCTCCGGGGCCCGCGCGGCACCGCAATCCTGTTCGCGTCGCGCCGGTACCTAGACGCGACCGCCCCGTTCATGCCCGACCAGTTCGGCCGACGGCGATCGGATGCACGTCGGTACGAAACGGGCGAGGCGTTTGTCGCCGGTCGGGTTGGTCTGTCCGTCGCGGTGCAGACCCTGTTGGCGGCCGGCACCGACGTGACGAGCAAGCGGCTCGCCGACATAGCGCAGCAGATCCGTGTGCGATCAGGTAACCTGCCCGGCGTCTCAATCTGTGAACGCGGACCCGCCCTGGCGAGCTTCGTGACCTTGGCCGTTGCGGGTTCGACGGCAGAGCGGGCCGCAACCGAACTGGCGGCTCGCGGCATATCGGTCAGCGTTCCCGATCGCATCTACGCGCCCCTCGACATGGACGCGCGCGACCTGGCGAGTGTCGTGCGCATCGCGCCTCATCTGTTCACCACCGCTTCGGCCGTGGACACGTTGGTCGCCGCCCTGGCCGACATCGCCGCTGCGCCGGCGTGATGCTGCACGTCGTTCGCCAACCTCGGTCGCCACTCGCCAGAACGCTATCTCGCGACCACCACCCGCCTGCTCTCGCCGTCTTTCCGCACGGTTGCGTCGCACTTTGTCGCTTCAGTGCGACGCGTCGTAGTGATGACGGGCACCTTCGATCCGGTCGACGTTCTCGATCACCCAGATGCCGAGCGCCTTTACCGGGACGACCATCTCCTGACCGAGGGCGGTCAGGGCGTATTCCACACTGGGCGGCTTGGTCGGATACACCGTGCGGGTGACGAAGCCGTCACGCTCAAGCGCGCGCAACGTCGCAGCCAGCATCTTCTGGGAAATGCCGCTGATGGCGCGGCGCACCTCGCTGAATCGCCTTGGCGCCGACGCCAGTTCCATGACGACCATGATCGACCACTTGTCGCCCACCCGCGACAAGGCTTCCGAGATGCATCTGCACTCGTAGGTTCCCGAAAAGTAACCTTGTTCCAAAAAGGTGCCTCCTTGGCGATCGGCCTGCATCTCCAATATGCAGCAGGTAACCATTAGAAACCACCGATAACATGCGCTGGAGCGGCCTTCGACGGGCACGGCCCGGTCGGTCAACCATTCGCAGAACCACTAGCAGGAGCAGACAATGTCCGACCCGATGCCCGCATCCACTCACCCCCATGCGGAACTGATCAGGCGCGCCTTCTCGTTGCAGAACGGACACCAAGCCGACGATCTGGCGAGCCTGTATGCGGACGATTCCATCTTTCACGACATCCCGCTCGGCGCATTCCCGAGAGATCATGCCGAGATGAAAAAGTTGTGGACCGACACCTGGGCTGCGCTGGAGGACTTCAGGATGGAGCCTGACTTCATCGTTGCCGACGGCAACGGCGGAGCGGCCAGCTTCACCATGTCGGGCAAGCACACCGGAGATTTCCCCGGCTATCCCGCAACCGGAAGGGCCTTCTCGCTCAAGGGTGCGTCCATCGTCCGTATCGCCGGCGGCAGGATCACGGCCTGGACCGATTACTGGTCGACCGGTGACATGGAGGCGCAACTCGGCACGAGCTAGCGACGTGCCCCGTCGGGCAGCGACGGTCGCATCGTGATCAGCAGACAGGAACCCACATCGTGACAATGCCTCAAGACATGAACGCCGTGTACATCGACCGCTTCGGCGGTGCCGAGGTCCTCACCTACGGTCCCCAGCCTGTCCCGCAGGCTCAACCGGGACAGGTGCTCGTCAAGATGGCCTATGCAGGTGTCGGCACATGGGATCCGCTGATACGGGAAGGCGTATTCGCCGACATTACCGGAGAGGTCCCGGCCTTTCCGATCATCCTGGGCACTGACGGCTCCGGCATCATCGCAGCCATTGGCGAGGGCATCGACCGCTTCGCGATCGGAGACGCGGTCTATGTGTTGGGCAGCAACGTTTATGCCGAATACGCCGCGATCGACGCCGACGCGGTCTCGAAGGTACCGTCCTTCCTTCCGCTCGACCAAGCGGCCGCCATGCCGGTGATAGCACTGACGTCGCACCATGGACTCGTTGACGAACTCAGGGTCAAGAAGGGCGACAGCTTGCTGATCAACGGTGCCAGCGGCGACGCGGGGCATGTCGCTATTCAGCTGGCCAAGCTCATCGGTGTCCGGGTTCTCGCCGTTGCCTCGGGCGAGGACGGCGTCAGAGCAGCCCTGGAGCTCGGCGCCGACAGCGCCGTCGATGGCAAGGTGGCCGATGTCGCCGCAGCTGCACGGGCGTTCGCACCGGGCGGACTGGACGCCGTGCTGACGTTCGTTGCGGGACCGGGGCTCGACGCCGCGACCTCGGCCGTTCGCGAAGGCGGGCGTGTCGCCTATCCTTTGGGCGTCGAACCTGAGCCGCGGTCACGTGCAGGTGTCCATTTCCACCACTTCGACCTGACGCTCGACGCTCCCGCTACGACCAGGACGAAGATGACCCGGCTCAATGCACTGATCTCTTCAGGGCCTTTCCAAGTGAGAGTGGCCAGGAGCGTTCCGCTCGCCCATGCGGGAGAAGCGCATGAACTTCTCCGGCAACACCGCGTCGGCAAGATCCTTCTAGATATGGGAGCTGCGTAGCGCCTCTCGCGAGCACGAGCGATCGACGCGTTTCCCAACCGATCGCGCATCGAGAGAATTGCGACGATCAACGGCCTGTCCGTAAGCGACTGCGCTGTCCGATCGGTCAAACTACGGCCATCGGTCACAAGCGCACCCTTCGATGGCGCAGCTGGATGGATCACCGGGCATCCGCTGCACCTTCACCCGCCCCGTAATCAAGGCTCAAGCGTCAACCTACTCTCGGTCCATGCGCGAAAAGCCTGGCGCCTCCGGTATTCCATTTGATCCACGATTGCAGACAGACAGCGCGCAGGGGATCGGGATGGCCATGATGTCTGCTGCGGGTCGGAACGGTTTATGCGCGACCCAGGTGAGGCATACCGCGTTTCGAGTGCTCCTTGGCGCCGGTAGCGTAGGGAAAAAAAACTGTCGTCCGCCAGCGTGGACGATGCGTCCAGAACCAGAGGACTCAATGTCGCGTCGCGAACGTGCGATTCTCGTCCGACGATTGACGTCGCCTTATGCCGTGGTTCGACCGCTAACGGTGGGCCCTTTGCACCGTGGCTCGGCCGCGTCATTCATCCGCCGGGCGGGGCTATGAAGGTCAGGAGAACTCCGGTTATGCACATCGTCATTTCGGGCGCGAGCCGCGGCATTGGCCTGGCGCTCACCCGCGAGTACGCGTCCGCTGGACATCGGGTGGTTGCGCTCTGCCGCGACCCCTCGTCCGCGTCCGCTCTCGCCGGCATCGCCGCGAAGCACGGCGACGTGAAGGTGCTGCGCGCCGATGTGACCGATGCATCCTCGATCGCCTCGATCCGCAAGGCGCTGGGCGACGCACCGGTCGACCTGCTGCTGAACGTCGCGGGGACGATCGAGATGGAGGATGGTCCAGAGAGTGTGGACCTGGATCGCTGGGCATCCGCCTTCGACGTAATGATCACCGGCCCTTTTCGCACAACGTTGGCACTCCTCCCGAATCTCGTGGCAGCCGGCGGCAAGGTGGTCAGCATATCGAGCCAGATGGGCTCCAGCGCATGGACGAGCGGCGGCTTCTACTCCTACGGGGCGGCCAAGGCGGGCCTGAACCGCGCGATGAAGAGCCTCGCGGTCGACCTCCGCGAGCGCGGCGTGTCGGTGATCGTGATCCATCCCGGTCACGTGCGGACGGACATGGGTGGCCCCAACGGGGAAATCTCGCCGCAGGAGAGCGCGCAAGGGATCAAGGCGGTCATCGATCGGGCCGGCCTCGACTCCACCGGCAGGTTCTTCAGCTGGAACGGTGCCGAGCACGCCTGGTAGCGCCGACCCAAACGGACGACACCGTCAGCGTCTAGACGAGATCATCCGGGAGCCGCCGACAGGCTCTCACTTGACACATCAGCCATCATGTAACATGTATCATTACATGATGGCTGATGTGTCGACGATCCGGCGTTCTGCATGTGCTGATGCACGTGCCCGGGCGTGAAGAGGCGGTGCCTTCGAGGTGCTCGCCCGCGCCATGCAAACCGACCCCGTCGTGATCCGCCGGATCATGGGGGAACCCCGCAGTCAGGCTGCGTACGGTCCGCCAAGGGGCATGGCAGCACCGAATGCCGAAACGCGACCTCGCTACGATCGCGCTCCTCGGCGTCGACACGGCGCTCGGCCTCGCCGGTGCATTCCTAGAGATTTCGCTCGCAGATGTCGCGTTGCCCAAGCCGCGTCCCGAGCCAACCGGCGCATTCCGGATAGTCCACATCAACAAACCTGGGAGGGCGAGAATGCCCATTGATACCGCTACGTTCGCCGACGACATGCTGAAGCATTTCGCCGACCCCGAGGCCGTGGCCAGGTACACGGAAGGCCCGGCGCGTTTTCTTCCCGGGCTCGACGGGCTGCACCGGATGACCTCGGTTCTCCTCGCGGAGCGCGCTCCAGACGACGCCAAGGTCCTCGTCCTGGGTGCCGGCGGTGGCCTGGAGCTGAAGGCGCTCGCGGAGGCACATCCGGGCTGGACGTTCGTCGGCGTGGATCCGGCCCCCGCGATGCTCGGTTTGGCCGAGCGCACCCTCGGGCCGCTCGTGGACCGCGTCGAACTCGTCGAGGGCTATATCGACCACGCACCCGAAGGACCCTTCGATGCCGCAACCTGCCTCCTCACTTTGCACTTCCTCGACGAGCGGGAGCGGGAGAGGACGGTCCGGCAGATCCACCGACGGCTTAAACCGGGCGCCCCTTTTGTTGCAGCGCACGGCAGCTTCCCCCAGGAGGCTGGCGATCGGGACCTATGGCTCGACCGGTATGCCGCCTACGCGGTCGCGTCCGGGGTCGACCGCGAGATCGCGGTAAGCGCGCGCGACGCGATCTCGGCGAACGTGCCCATGTTCGCTCCCGAGCAGGACGAGCGCATTCTGCGCGCGGGCGGCTTCTCCGATGTTCAGCCCTTCTTCTCGGCGTTCACCTGGCGGGGCTGGGTGGCCCACGCCTGACTCGAAGGCCGCGGGCGGAGGCTTGCAAGCAGACGAACGGACTTCATCGTCGCGCCGGCATCCCGATCGATGCCCATGTCGAGTGATAACGGCCGTGCCGGATGAGCGCGGGACGACAGCGGCACCCATCTCACGCCTGTGCAGCGATGGTCTTCGGAGGCGGGGACGCAATGCACGCATCGTGTCGCCGCCTCCGGTCACCCTGACAGCCGCCCGTAACCGGGCCACTTGACCAGCTGGTCGATCCTTCCGGCGATCTCCGGCTCGTACACCATCTCCATCCAGTCGTCCTTTTCGACCTCCTCGACGGAAACCGACACATTGGCGACCTCGTAACCCATGGTCTCGTGGAGAGCGACGGCCACGGCGTCCGACATCGCCCGCTTCTCCTCGTCGGTACGCCCGGAATAGAATTTCACGATCACGTGTGGCATCGATTCCTCCTGTCAGACGACGCTGAGGACCTGTTGCAGCGGCCGGCGCGGCTTCTGCGGCCAGTTTTCCGGCGTGCCGTATCCGACAGCCACCAGAAGTACCGGGATCTCATCCTCGGCCAGTCCGAACTCACGCGTCACACCCTTGGGATCGAACCCGATCATCGGCCCCGAGCCGAGACCCATGGAGTGCGCGGCGTAGAACAGCGTGGCCGCGCCGAACGATGCGGACCTGACGGCCTCGTCACGCTGGCGCCAGGGCTGGCCGGCGTAGAGGCTGGCGGCACCCGCAACCCAGCCATCGACCATCTGGGCCGGCATCGTTCCCGCCGCGACCGTGGGCGCAAGGCGGTCCGGCAGCGTATGCTCGTCGGCCATCTGGCCGATCACGACGAACGTGACCGGCGCCTCCGTTATCTTGGCCTGGTCCCAGGCGACGGCGCGGAGTCGAGCCTTAGCGTCCGGCGTGCGGACCGCGATAAAGCGCCAGTTCTGGAGGTTGAACGCCGTCGGCGCCCGGGTGGCCAGACGGACGAGTTCGGACACCTGTTCATCGGTGATGTCGCGCGTCGTATCGAACAGAACCGTGGTACGGCGCTCCTCGATCGCGGTTATGATGTCGGTCATGGGATGTCCTTTCCGTTTCAAGTTGGATTGGCTTGTTTACGGGCGGCTCCTTCCCGCCGGGGCGCTTGCCCCGGCGGGAAGCAAGTCACACGATGCTGTCGACGACGCCGCCGTCGACGCGCAGCGCAGCGCCGGTCGTGGCGGAGGCCTGTTCCGAACTGACGTAGACGATCATGTTGGCGACCTCCTCGACCGTGGCGGCACGGCGCAGGATCGAGGAGCTTCGGTGCTCTGCGATGAAGTCAGCCGCGATCTTCTCGACGTTGTCGCCCGACGAGTTCCCGGCCTTCAGCATGCCGGCGACACCCTCCGACAGCGTCGGGCCGGGGAGCACCGAGTTTACCGTCACGCCGGTGCCCGCCAGTCGCTTGGCCAGGCCGCGCGACACCGCCAATTGGCCCGTCTTGGTGAAGCCGTAGTGGATCATGTCTGCCGGAATGTTGATGGCCGATTCCGACGAGATGAAGACGATGCGGCCCCAGCCGCGATCGACCATCCCCGGCGCATAGGCCCGTGATAGCCGTACGCCCGACATGACGTTGGTCTGGAAGAAATGGTCCCAGACGTCGTCCCCGGTTTCGAAGAAGTCCTGCGGCGCATAGACGCCGATGTTGTTGACCACGATGTCGAATGCGGGATGCCGCTCGACCAGAAGCGCGCACGCCTCCACCGTTCCGAGATCACCTGCGAAGCCCTGTACGGTCGATCCGATCGGCAGGAGTTCGGCCAGAGCCGCCTCGACGCTGGCGGTGCTGCGGCCATTGACGACGACGTTGGCGCCGGCGGCAAGGAAGCCTTTCGCCGCGGCAAAGCCGATGCCGGCGGTTGATCCCGTGACGAGAACGCTCTTCCCGGTGAAGTCGATGTTCATGATGCTACCTCGATCGTTGTCGACCCGATGTGCGCCGTGTCAGCTCCATTGATAATCATGGCTGCGTCGAATTGATCTTTGCACTATCTCGAACGATCCATGCCGCCGTCCTGATGGGACAGGCGGACGCGGTGCCACCAGGCTCCGATCCGCTGCGGTCCGGGGGCGGCGGCGTCACAGTTGCACGCTCAGCTTGAGGGTAGGCACGACGACGTTGCTTTCGGCTCGAAGGCCGCCCGGATCGATCAGGTATTGGATTCCGGGTCGCGCCTTCGCGCCGGAAAGAATGTTTCCGCTGTAGAACAGCTCGATCGCGCGCTCCGCTGCGCTGTACGCGGATCCACCAGGCCGCGCCGCGTGCGTGGATTGACGCGCGTGGTGGCGAACCCGACACCCATCAGGTCGCTCGGTCGTCCCGGAAGCGGGCCTCTGATGAACACGCCGGTGGCGAGGCCGAAATCGAAAAGCGCCGTCCCCCGACCGGCCTGCACGACGATCGAGGAGTAGCTCCTGCACGAAGTTGATATAGCCACCATGCCTGCCCCACCGCTGCAAGGCGGATCCGCCGGCAACAGCGAACGGCTGACACTCGACGGAATTTCTCACTGCGGAGTCCCCTTGTTCATCCGCACCGTCGGCTGGTCGAATGGAACACACGAAGGACCCGCCACAGACAAGGTCGTTCCGGCAGCGATCTGAACGGTGCGTCCAAACTTCTGGACGTACATTCCTTGCGGAAACCCGCTTCACATGGCTCTATTCACAGGTTCGGGCTTGAGAATGATCAAGGACGCCCCCTGAGGCGCCGACCGAATGCGGAGGTATGTCGGAAGATTGGAGCAGCGTTTGCGCGGCTTCGTTTCGAGACCTTCCAGCGATCTGGGAAAGAGCCATGCTGAACCTTACCGATGCCCATTATTTCGTGAAGGTCGTAGATCAGGGCGGGTTCGCTGCGGCGGCACGCAAACTCGAACTACCGAAGTCCACGCTTAGCTCCCGCGTTTCCGAACTGGAATCGGCGCTTGGGGTCAGGCTGCTGAACCGCACGTCCCGCCAGATCGCGCTGACGCAGACGGGCGAGGAGTTCTACCGCCACGCCACCGACCTGATCGCGAACGCGATGCGGGTCGAGGAGGCGATGCGCAGCGGCCTCAAGGAGCCAAGCGGCACCATCAAGCTGACCACCACGTCGGAGCTGTCCGAGTATGTTCTCTGCGACCTGCTACCGACCTTCCTCGCTCGCCACCCGAAGGTGCGCATCATCGAGGAGGCCACGGACCGTGTCATCGACATCATCGCCGAGGGCTTCGACGTCGCGATCAGGGGGCACAACACCGCCCTTGCGGATTCATCGCTGATCCAGCGACATCTCGCCAAGGCGCCGTGGATCCTCTTCGCGGGAGCGAAGTACCTGAAGGATCATGGCGTCCCGTCGCAGATCGACGAACTCGACCGACATTCGAGCCTCACGCTGGCGCGACCAGGAATGGCGACGTGGCAATTGACCAGGCCGGGCGATGAGCCCCGCGTGGTATCGCTGGCGCCGCGATTCCGGACCAACAGCATGGTCTCGCTGAAGATGGCCACCTGTGCGAACCTCGGGATCGCGGCCCTGCCCGGCTACATCTGCCGCCGCGAGATCGAAGACGGCAGCCTTGTCCCGGTGCTGTCCGACTGGAAGGTGATGGATGCATCGTTCTCGCTGGTGATCCCCTACCGCCTTGGCGTACCACCGGGGGTGCGGGCGCTACTGGACTTCCTCGCGGCCGAACTGCCGAGGTCGCTGCGCTTCGACTACGCTGCGAAGGATGAGCCAGGCGACGTGGCGTGACCGGTCATCGCGCCATGCAGTCACGACAGCTCAGCAGACGCGGGATCACGCAACTCCGCAGCGAGGAAATCGACCAGCGCCGCCACCCGCCGGCTCGGCGGCGTTCCCGCCTGCACGGCGAAGAGGTCGACCTGCCACGGAATGAAGCCATCGAGCACAGTGACCAGTGCACCGGCGTCGATCTCGCGTCGGACGTCCCACAGGTTCTTCGAGATAACGCCGTACCCGGCCACCCCCCATTCCCGAAGTACGTCCCCGTCGCTTGCCTGCCGGTCCCCTTTTACCTTGATGTTCACGACCTTGTCGCCATCGCGGAAAGGCCAGGTCGAAAGCGGCGCGCCCGGGCGCGCGAGCACGATGCAGTTGTGTCCGGCGAGCTGACCCGGATGGCTGGGGATACCAGCCTCTGCCCAGTAGCCCGGCGATGCGCAGACCACGCGTGGCCCGCGGATCAGCTTGCGCGCGCGCATCGTGGAATCGGGCAGAGGGCCACTGCGGACAGCGAGGTCGATATGCTCGTCGATAAGGTCGACGGCACTGTCGCTCAGCAGTAACGTGACGATGATCCGCGGATGACGCTTCTGGAAGGCGTCGAGCAAGGGCCGCAGTCTGACCCGGCCGAAGTCGTTCGTCGCCGTGACCCGGATGGGCCCGCTGAGCGGACCATCCTCCCGCATGCTGCCAACTGCCGCATCCCACTCGCTTACGATCCGGCGGGCGTCCGCGAGCAGCGTCTCGCCTTCGTGCGTGAAGACCAGCTTCCGGGTGGTGCGGGTCATCAGGCTGACACCGAACTCCTGCTCCAGCTGACTGACTGCCAGCCCGACAGTGGATGTCGCGATCGCGCGCTGCCGGGCAACACCCGAAAAGCTACCCGCCTCCGCCACATCGAGCAGCAATCGAAGCGCGTCGATCCGATCCATTGTTCGACTCTTTCAAAAATTCATTTGTCCCCAGCGTCGATTACCCAGAATCGGTGGCGACGATACAATGGCACCGATAACGATCCATACGCCGCGATTGCCTTGGTCGACCTTGGGTCCCGCCGAGCGTCCGTCACTGTCGACCGAGCCTCTCAAGGAGATGAACCGTGCTTGATCTCATCTCCGCTACCGCTCGACCCCGGGCAGGCGATGTCGAGGATCCCCTGCGCCGCGGGATCGTGAAGGGGGTGCCTTGCAACCCTTGCGCACCCGGGCGGGAGCGCTCGACGATCCCGAACACAACGGTCAGGCTGCGGCGGGGATACGAGCGATAGCCTTGATCTCGAAGTCGAAGCCAGCAAGCCAAGTGACGCCGACCGCCGTCCAGTTCGGATAAGGCACCTCGCCGATCTCCGCGGTACGAACCGCCATGACCGTGTCGAACTGTGCCTGCGGATCGGTGTGGAACGTAGTTACGTCCACCACGTCGTCGAACGTACAGCCCGCTGCGGTCAGAACGGCCTTGAGGTTGGCAAATGCCAGCCGGACCTGCTTCTCGAAGTCAGGTTCCGGTGAACCATCGTCCCGGCTGCCGACCTGACCCGACACAAAGAGCAGGTCGCCTGACCGGATCGCAGCGGAGTAGCGGTGCTCCTGATAGAGGGCGTGCCGGTTGGCGGGGAATACGGCTTCTCTGGTGGACATGCTTTGCTCCTCGTGATGGTCCTGCGGCACCGGCACTGGCCTTTTGCAGGCCAATCGATATACGCGCCGTATGTATTCTCTGCCTCAGATACGCACCGTATGTCAAATCGTTCGCGAATGTAGCCCTTCGTTGTGAAACCTCCCGCTAATCGACGTGCTGCGGCGATGGCGGAGACGCGTGAGCGGCTGATCAGGGCCGCCCGACATGCGTTTGCCATGCAGGGCTACACCGCGGCCTCGATGGACGAGCTGACGGCAGCGGCCGGCCTGACCCGCGGCGCCCTCTATCACAACTTCGGCGACAAACGCGGCCTGCTCGCAGCGGTCATCGAGCGCATCGACGCGGAAATGGCCGAGCGGCTGCGCATGATCCGGGCCCATGCGCCGACGCTGTGGGACGGCCTTCTCGACGAGGGGTGCGCCTATATCGAGATGGCGATGGAGCCTGAAATCCAACGCATCATGCTGCTCGACGGCCCTGCGGTACTGGGTGACCCGTCGAAGTGGCCCGGTGAGAACGCCTGCCTCGAAATCACCATGCGGACGCTGCAGGCCCTGATCGAGGAAGGCACCATCGCCCCGGTCGACATCGAGGCGGCAGGTCGCCTCCTCAACGGTGCCGCGCTCAGCGCAGCCCTCTGGGTGGCATCGGCGAACGATCCCGAGGCGGTCTTGGCCAAGGGGATCGCGGCGTTCCGCCGGCTCGCCTCCGGGCTACTCGTTGGATCTGTTCGATAGGTCTCAGGCGAACAGAGGCCCGACATGGGCGTTCGGCGGCATGAGAGCGGCCGCAGACATCGACGACGGCCGGGTCGAACAGACGCTCCCGTTTGACCTGCCTCTGCGGATCGCCACGCGAGCTAAGCGGCGCAGGGTGGCGGAGACGCCCCGCCGTCAGATCGCCACCAAGCGAGCCAGGCCAGAACCGCCAGGACAAGGTCCTGGAGGAAGAATTGCGCCGTGCTCAACATGGCCTCCGACACGCCGGGGCGCATCGACCATGGGAACAGCAACTGCATGACGAGCGTGCCGCGAAGCAGCAGGACCAGTGTCGCAAACTGCAGGACACCGATCACCGGCACTGGCGACAGCCGTCTGCCAACCAGGGCCGCGATCGTCAGAACGGCCACGGTCGTCTCGAGGAAGGTGGCGTAGCTCCACGACAGGACGTAAACACCATAGGGCTCCGTGTAGATCTCGGGGCGACGCAGGTTGGCGAACGGGGCGATCGCCGCGCGGGCTGCCGGAGCGACCAGGAAGGTCGTCACGCCCGTGATCACGAGCGTCGCAGCGAGCAGGCCGATCGGCCGCCGGATCAGTCGCCGTGAAACTTCGATGAGAATGGCGAGAACGAGACTCTGCGACAGCTCCGACACCAGCTTGACGGCCGGGAAGGTCGACCCGTTCGTGACCACGGCATCCATGACGGCCGCGCGCACGTTTCCCGCGACCGCCGTATCGAGCAGGGCCACCGCCGCTACGCGGCCGATGACAGGCAACGGGCCAAGCACGGGGTACGCCAGGCGGTAGACGACAAGCAGCGAGAAGACCCGTAGCGCAACGAGCACGAGGCCGAGCCGTCCTACGCCGGACATGTCGGGATAGGCTATGTGCAGGACCTGCAGCATGACGACGTGGACCGACAGGGACACGAACGTAATGACCATGGCCGCAGGAACGAGGCGCATGGCAATGCCGCACGCTGCACGCGAGGATGGCACCGTTTCACTCATGCGAGATCCTCGACATTTACACAGCGGCGGCACTGCCTTCTGCCTTATGACCATGAAGCGCCCACTTGCCATAGGGGATCTGTACGTTCCCGAATATGGAGTGAGGCCGTAGCAGGTCCACCACGCCCTGATATGTCTCGGTCCTGGCCCAGTCCTGCTGGAGTTCGTAAACGAAGTGCTGCGCCGTCAGCGGCACCGCTCCGGCCTGGATCATCCGCTCGACCGAACGCTCATGGACCTGGGGCGTCGTGTCGCCGCACGCGTCGGCGACGAAGAACGCCTCGTAACCCCGCCAGATCGCCTCAAGGGTGTTGAAGGTGGCGCAAGCGCCGGTCCACAGACCCGCGATCACGAGGCGCTTGCGGCCCGTTGCCTCGACGGCCCGGACGAAGCCTTCATCGAGCCACGCATTGATCGAGGTGCGATCGATGATGATCTTGTCCATGAAGACATCCTCGGCGATCTCCGGCACGAAGTTTCCGGCGAAGGTGTCGGCGGTAATCGTCGTCAACACGGTCGGCATGCCGAACAACGCCGCCGCCTTGGCGATGATCTGGGCATTGTTCAGCACCACCGTGGGATCGTCGCTGCGCAAACCCATCAGCATCTGCGGCTGGTAGTCGATCAGGAGCAGCGCCGTATCGGCGGCAGTGATGAACCGGGATTGTGGGATGGCCATGACTTCACCTCGCGGGCAGAATGGACTGAGAGCGATCGCGACACCGGATGAGCGTAGCGGCCACGGCTTACGTTAGGCCTCCCCGGGTGCTGCCACGACCGACAACTCGGCCGGATCACTGGACGCTGCATCCAGATCTGCAAACCTCCCCGCCCGATGTTCGCTCACCTATCCGCCGCCTGACGTTGATCGCCAGCGAGCCCGGGCCACGACAGATCGGGGTTGGAGCGACCAGTCGAGCGGGACCGCCCGCATGCGCCCGGGCACGCCGCGAGCGATGGTCGGTCGCCATCGAGATGTCCGAGGCCTCTCAATCAAGGAGCGCGAGACGATGCCTACACTGATAGCCGACATACTTTCCGCGGGATGGTTCAACATGCTCGCCCGGGTGATCCTCACCTCCTTCTTCTGGGTCGCCGGTCTGTTCGGCCTGTTCAACTTCGGCATGATGGTGAAGGTCATCGAGGAGCACCGGCTCTCGAGCCCGCGCACCGTCGTAGCAGCCATGATCGTTACCGAACTGGTCGGATCGGCACTTCTCATCACCGACTACCGGTCACTGGGCTGGCTCGGGGCGGGGTGGCTCGGCGTCTTCACCTTCCTTTCGATCCTGCTCGGGCATCCATTCTGGAAATACGATCCGCCCAAGAAGATGGAGGAGTTCCAACTGGCGCTCGAGCACCTCGCGGTGATCGGCGGACTGATGTGCGCCGCGGTCCTGACCACTCTATGATCCCTGAACGCCCCCCGTGCCGCATTGAGGGGCGCGACATGCATTCCGACCAGCAGGATCAAGGTGAAACGCCGCGCATGCCGATCCATCCCATTCGCCGCGCGGGACCCGCGGACGTTCCCGCGATCCGATCCGCAGTAAGGGAAGCTTACGCGCACTACGTCGAGCGGTTGGGACGCAGGCCCGCACCGATGACGGCGGACTATGCCGCGCTCGTCGATGACGGTGCCGTATGGGTCCTGGAGGTCGACGGCGAGGTTGCCGGCCTCATCGTCCTGCGGCGGGCGCTCGATCACCTTCTGGTCAGCAACGTCGCCGTCGCACCCGCGCATCAGGGTCACGGCCTCGGTCGTGCGCTGTTGGGATATGCCGAGGCGCAGGCACGGGCCGAAGCCTTTCGCGAACTGCGCCTCTACACGCACGAACTCATGCACGAGAACATCGCCCTGTACACGAGGCTCGGGTGGGAGGAATACGACCGCGGCGAGCACGAGGGCTTTCGGCGCGTTTTCATGCGCAAGCCCGTCCCGATGCTGAATCCAAAGGTGGATCGGAAGCCGCATCGGGATACGGGTTGAAGTGCCCTGCCCTCTGCGCCGGTGCGGCGGCGCTCTGCCTGCTGCAGGCCGGGGTTGCGGGCGCCCGGCAGATCGTCCGACCGATGACGAGTGGCATGACGATCACGACCTCCAACTCGGTCGCGAGCGTCGAGTTCAGGGTGCGGAGCGCCGGACCGGGCTATTGCGTGGTCAGGGTGTGGTCATCCTATGGGCGCGAGAACGTCCTCCCCGCGCCATCCATATGGTCGCCCTGGCTGGTCCTCTTCTCGCATACCGGCCGCGTCTCGGCGACCATTGCAGCAGATCCGGGATGCAGCCGCGAGACGGTGTTCGAGATCAGATACTTCGCGGACTGACTGGGCGAGTAGTCGCACGACACACCTGCGCTTCAGCGGCACGCCGGAACGGTCGGTGCCGCCAATTTGCGTCAGCAACGCCGTGGAAAATGGGCCGTCGCCGAACGGTCTTAGTGACAGTCCGAACCAAGGAGCCGACGATAAGGACGTCGACCATCGTCCATCCGACGACGCGCCGCACCCAGCCACCTGGTCGGAAAGCGAGCAATTGACCGCCGGCGGCCAAGGATGATCCGCATCGTGTCCGTCTAGGAGAGGATGCGTAGAGACGGACATACCCCATTGCTACCGGCACCGGCTTCCACGCCGATCCTCCTCGACGTCACACGCCTTGTCGAGTTGCGTTGGACGGACAGGCTGCACAATGGGATCGATCGCGTGAATCTGGCGTATTTGCGCCACTTCGCTTCCCGCGCCCGGGCAGTCGTGCAACATCGCGGCGTCACCCGCGTGCTGGGTGAGCTTGCGTCGCAAAGCCTGTTCGCCCTGCTCGCCGACGCCACCGCGCGCGCGCGCTCCGGGATCGCTGCTCACCTCGCCAAAGCCCTGGCGATCCCCCTGCGCCCGACCATCGGAAGCCTGTATCTGAACGTCAGCCACACCGATTTCGACTTGCCGTCCCATAGTGCCTGGCTGCACCGACACGCACTCCGCGCGATCTACCTGATCCACGACCTCATCCCGATACTGCATCCCGATCATTGCCGCCCTCGCGCCGTCGTTCGCCACACTGGTCGGGTCGATGCAGCGCTGCGGCACGGGTCGGGGATCATCGTCGGCAGCGCGGCGGTCGCGCGCGATCTGGAGGATTATGCCGGACGGCGTCGATCCAGCACCCCGCCCGTCGCGATCTCCGCACTGGCCGGAGCCACGCTGGACAGCACCGCGACCCGGTGCAGCGATCTCGGCGATTTCTTCCTGTGCGTCGGCACGATCGAAAGCCGCAAGAACCACCTTTTGCTGCTTCGGGCGTGGGAGCGACTGCGCGAACGACTGGGGCCGTCGACGCCGCGCCTCGTCATCGTCGGCCGATGGGGCACGGGATCCGAGGAATTTCGTGAGGCACTCGATCGATCCGGCATGTCCGGTAACCTGATCGAGGTGCTGGACCATTGCGGCGACGACGAGCTCGCAACCATGATGGCCACGGCGCGCGCGATGTTGATGCCGTCGCTGGCGGAAGGTTTCGGCCTGCCGATGGCAGAGGCGCTCAGAATGGGCGTGCCTGTGATCGCCAGCGACCTGCCATGCTTCCGGGAGGTCGGTCAGGGCATTCCATGCCTGCTGGACCCGCACGACGTCGCCGCATGGGTGGCCCGGATCGTCGCCCTCGACCAGGCTACCGCCCGACGCCAACGGAAGGTCGACGCGCTCCATGGGTACCGTGCTTCTACGTGGGACCAGCACTTCGCCCGCGTCGATCCATGGCTTGCCGAAATCGCCTCTTCCCCGGCGCGATCCGCGGACCTTGGCACAACGAGCGCATCCGCCCCGGCCAGGGCACCCGATGGCCGCACGCTCGATCTGGAAATCTGACCCGTGCCGTCACGCCTGTCGCCGCCATCACTTCTGTTTGTCGCCCTGGCCATCGTCCCAACGATGCTGGCGATCCTCTATTTCGCGCTGTTCGCTAGCGACCTGTACGTGTCGGAAGCGCGCTTCGTCGTGCGCAGCCCGAGCAAGGCGGCCGTCACCTCGCTCGGGCAGGTGCTTAGCGGCAGCGGGCTGAGCGGCGCGACCGAGGAAAGCAACGCCGTCATCGAGTATCTCGGGTCGCGCGGTGCGCTGGAGGACGCCGATCGCGACGGCCTGCTCACGCGCGCTTACACCGCCGGCTCGGTGTTCCTGCTCGATCGTTTCGGAGGGCTGCTCCCGGCCAATCGGGAGCGCTTCTTCGACTATTATCTGGGCAAGGTCGAGGTGGAGCCCGACACCACGACGCAGGTTCTGCATCTCAGCGTCAGCGCCTTCCATCCAGGTCAGGCACGCGCGATCAACGAGCGACTGCTCGAACGGTCGGAAGCGCTGGTCAACCGCCTGTCGACCCGGGCGCGGAGCGACGCGGTGGCCGTCGCAGAGGAGGACGCGCGCACGGCGCAACGGCGTGCACGGAATGCGGCCGTCGATCTCGCGGCCTATCGCAACCGCGCCCGCATCATCGATCCGGAGAAGGAGGCGGAGGCTCGTCTGCAAGGCATCGCTCGACTGGAGGACGAGGTCGTGTCCGTGCGCACGCAGTTGCAGCAGATGGAGGCATTCACGCCCGCCGCACCCCAAATTCCCTATCTGCGAACACAGCTTGCAACCCTTCAGCGAGAGATCGCTGCGCGCCGGTCGGGCGTTGCGGGCGGGCGCGATTCCCTGTCGGCGGCGGGTGCGCGCTACCAGGTGCTGCTGCTCGACAGCGAACTGGCCGGCAAGCAGCTCGCCGCCTCCTTGATCTCGTTGCAGGACGCGCATGCCGAGGCACGTCGCAAGCGCGCCTACGTGGAACGGATCGCTCCGCCTAGCCTCCCGGACTATCCCATCCGTCCGCGTCGGCTGGGCGGGATCGCGGCGGTACTGGTGCTGGGTCTGCTCTCCTGGGGCATTTTCACGGTCCTGCTCGCAGGAGTCAGGGAGCATCGGGAGGGATGACTGGGATCACCACTCCTGCCCCCGACGCGCCGCCCGCCCTCAGCGACAGCTTCCGCGTGCAAGGCCGTGTTCTGCAGGCGCTCCTGCTTCGCGAGATGCTCACGCGCTATGGCCGGCACAACATCGGCTTCCTGTGGCTGTTCGTCGAACCGATGCTCTTCACCCTCGGCGTCGCGGCATTGTGGACGGCGGCGAAGGCCTATCATGGCAGCGATCTGCCCATCGTGGCTTTCGCGCTGACCGGCTATTCCAGCGTCCTGCTATGGCGCAACATGCCGGGACGCTGCATCGGCGCCTTGTGGAGCAACCTGTCGCTCCTCTACCACCGCAACATCCGTGTGCTGGACATATACCTGGCGCGCGTTGCGCTGGAGTTCGGCGGCGCGACCATCTCGTTCGCGGGACTGAGCGTCCTGTTCATCGTGCTCGGCTGGATCGATCCGCCCCGCAACATCCTGGAGGTGGTCGGCGGCTGGCTTCTTATCGCCTGGTTCGGTGCTGCCCTGGCGATTACGCTCGGCGCGCTGAGCCACGAGAGCGAACTCGTCGACAAGTTGTGGCATCCCGCCTCATACCTCATCTTCCCGCTCTCGGGCTCCGCCTTCCTCGTCGATGCATTGCCGGCGGCGGCACAGAAATACATCCTGTGGATACCCATGGTGCATGGTACCGAAATCGTGCGCGAGGGCTATTTCGGCCCTCGTGTCCATGCGCATTACGACCTCGGCTACGTCATTCCCTTCTGCGTCGCGCTGACCTTCGTCGCGCTCGGCATCACCCAGCGAGTAGCGCGGCGGGTGGTACCTGAATGATCCGGCTGAGTGACGTCCGCAAGGTTTACCGTACCCGTTCGGGCGACAACGTCGTACTCGACGGCGTCGGGCTCGAGCTGCGCCGGGGAGAGCGCCTCGGCGTGCTCGGCCGCAACGGCGCGGGCAAGTCGACGATGGTCCGCCTGATAAGCGGAGCCGAGCGCCCGACCTCCGGCCGCATCGAGCGCCACATGTCGGTATCCTGGCCGCTCGCCTTCGGTGGCGCGTTCCAGCCGACCCTGTCGGGAATCGACAATGTCCGCTTCATCAGCCGCATCTACGCACAGGATTTCCAGCGCAACCTGTCCTTTGTCGCCGACTTCTCCGAACTCGGGCCTTATCTGCACGAGCCGGTTCGCAGCTACTCGTCCGGCATGAGGGCGCGGCTCGCCTTCGCCATCTCGATGATTATCGAGTTCGACTGCTTCCTGATCGACGAGATCGGGGCGGTCGGTGACGCGCGCTTCCACGACCGGTGCAATCACGAACTCTTCGGCAAAAGAGGTGACCGTGCGATGGTGCTGATCTCGCACGATCCCGGCTACCTGCGCGACCATTGCAACCGCTACGCCCTTCTCCACGGCGGACGTCTGACGCTGCTCGACGACTTCGATGAGGCATATGGCCGTTTTCGTGAGGTGATCGGCCTCTCCGCAGCGCCTGTCGTCGATCAAGCCGCGGCGGTCGATCGAACGGCTCTCATCGAAGTGGCGCAACATCGTGCTCTGGGCGACGACCGCTTCCGGCTACTGGTACGCGAAGGTGACTGGCACCGGGATGCAGGAGAATGGGCGGTAGCGGAACAACGCTACGCCACCGCGCTCGCGCTGCACCCGTACCAGCGCTCCTACTGGGTGCAGCTCGGCCACGCCGCCAAGGAGGGCGGGCATTTCGCTCGCGCAGAACTCGCCTATCGTACTGCCTGCGCGATGGGTGAGCCAGCCGCCGACGTCGTGGAGCATCTGCGTTTCGTGATGGCGCGAGGCGGGGACGATCCAGCGGCCTGGCCAATCCATCCCTACTACAAGGGCAAATCCGCCGAGCAGGTCCCCGGCCGCCCGGATGTGGAGGCGCTGGCATGGCTGCTGTGGAAGGGCGTGATGCCCGACGATGCTGAAGCGGCGGCGCTGCTGCGACGCTGTACGAGTTGCGATGCTCTCGCTGCCGTCATGGTCGCGGAGCCGCAATTCGCCGCTCCGCACCCGCATCTCCATTCCGCTAACGGACTTCCGCACCCGGAGGCGATCCGCATCCTCGCACTTTCCCACCTCCCTTATGCAGAGGCGTACGACCTGATCGCCCGCATGGCCGACGAACCGGCATGGCCGCTCGCCGCCGCAGCAGGAGCCTTCGCCGACTGGCCTGCTTTTCAGAAGGCGCTGAACGGATGAAGCACATCCTCATCGACGGCTACAATCTCGGGTTGGAGAAAGGTACGGGCGTTGCCACCTACGCCCGCAATCTAGCTCGCGAGGCTGGACGCATCGGGCACCATATTTCCATCCTCTACGGCGACCGGCTGCCCTCTGCCCGGCACCCGCTGCTACGGGAGATCGGCTTTTTCGACAGCAAGGCACACACGCGTCACAGCCGCCTGCGCGACCTTGCGGGAATCGTCTCGCCCCGGGCAGCCCGGGCCGCGGAGATTCCCATCACCGGCCGGGTCGTCACGCGACAGTTCACCGGGCGACTACCCCATCACGACATCCTCGTTAACGCGCGCGACGTTTTCAGCCGCGCCAGCGGTCGCTTCGACGCGTGGGGAACGACCACTGCCGTCCACCTGCCCAGGCGACCCGATGTCGCCCACTGGACCTATCCACTGCCGCTGCGTGCACCCGAGGCCGCCAACCTGTACACGCTCCACGATCTGGTCCCGCTGCGGCTGCCCTACACGACGCTGGACAACAAGCGACGCTACCTTGCTCTCATCCGTACGCTCGCGCGGACAGCCGACCATCTTGTTACCGTATCGGAGTGCTCCCGGCGCGACATCATCGACATCACCGGGATCGCACCCGAGCGCGTCACCAACACCTATCAGTCGGTCGACATCCCCGTCCGGTATCGAGACGTACCCGAGGAGCAGGTCGCGCGTGAGGTGGAGGGTGCGTTAGGAGCGGCGTACAAGGGATATTTTCTGTTCTGGGGATCGATCGAGCCCAAGAAGAACGTCGGTCGGATCGTCGAAGCCTATCTGGCAAGCGGTGTGGAGACTCCGCTCGTCGTCGTCGGTGCCAGAGCGTGGCGGGCGGACGGCGAACTGCGCCTGCTCGATGCCTTTGCCAACGGCAAGCCGGCTGCCGGTGACGTCCGGCGAGGCCGGATCATCCAGCTTCCCTACGCGCCCTTCGGCCTGCTCGTCAGTCTGATCCGCGGCGCGAAAGGCGCACTGTTTCCATCGCTCTACGAGGGCTTCGGCCTCCCCGTGCTCGAGGCGATGCTGCTCGGCACTCCCGTGCTCTGCTCGAACACCTCCTCGCTTCCCGAAGTCGCGGGCGATGCGGCGCTCTCCGTCGACCCATATGACGGCGCAGCCATCAGCGCCGGGATACGCGCACTCGATGCAGACGCCGGTCTGCGCGCCGATCTCTCGTCACGGGGCCTTGCTCAGGCCGCTCTCTTTTCTCCCGATCGCTACCGCGCGCGCCTCGACGCGCTCTACCAGAGGTTCCTGTGATGCCTGCCACCTCGTTGCGGCACTGCGCTGCCTTGTCTGCCCTTCTCATGGCCGGCTGTTCCGCGGTCGGCGGGTCGGGCCCTTCAAAGGGTGCGATCGGCCGGGCCGCGCGCATGTCGGACACGGCACAGGCGATCACGGTCGTGCCGCTCGACGACGCCGCGGGCCGCCGCTCCGCATCCTATACGCGGTCGCAGGCATTCGCCGACGTCTTCGGCATGGCGCCTGCGACCGGAACGGTGATCGGCGTCGGGGACGTGCTCGATATCTCGATCTGGGAGGCGCCGCCGGCGGTACTGTTCGGCGCAACGGCCCCCGGTGCCGCCATCGGCAACGCGCTGGCGCAGAGCGCGGGCATCCCGCAGCAGGTGGTCGGCGAGGACGGCACCGTCATCATTCCGTTCGTCGGTGCCGTACCGGCGCGTGGACGCACTCCCCAGGACATCGCCCGCACGATCGTCGCGCGGCTGACCGGCCGTGCGCACGCTCCCCAGGCGATCGTCAGGCTGGCGCAGAACGACAGCCGTGCAGTCACCGTGATGGGCGAGGTCGGGGCGACCCGCCGCCTGCCGCTGACGCCGCGTGGCGAGCGGCTGCTCGACGTCCTCGCCTCGGCCGGCGGCTCGCGCCAGCCGGTCGCCAAGACCACCATCCAGCTTACCCGCGCCGGGCGGACCGCCTCCATGCCCCTGGAGACCATCGTCCGCGACCCCACGCAGAATATCACACTCCAGCCCGGCGACGTCGTCTCCGCGGTCTTCCAGCCCTACAGCTTTGTCGCGCTCGGCGCCGTCGGTCAAAGCGCCGAGGTGCCGTTCGAAGGCGGTGGCATCTCGCTCGCCCAGGCGCTCGCCAGGGTCGGCGGGCTGCGCGACGATCGTGCCGACGTGCGCGGCGTGTTCGTCTTCAGGCTGGAGCAACCGCAAGCACTTGCGCCCGAAATCGCCGATACCGCACGCCGCACCGCAGACGGGCGTATTCCGGTCGTCTATCGCCTCGACCTAGGCCTGGGCGCTTCGTTCTTCGCCGCCCAGGACTTCGCGATCCGGGACAAGGACGTCCTCTACGTCACCAATGCACCGATAGCGGACCTGCAGAAGTTTCTGAACATCGTCTCGAGCGCCGCCTTCTCGGTCACTGGCATCAACAACGCGTTGCAATGACGGCACGGGCACGTTCGATGTCGACGATATGCATCGACTGCCGCTACATCGGGCCGCGGCCCAGCGGGATCGCGGAAGTCGTACGGGGTCTGATCGACAACCTCCCGGCGATGGCGCCCGACCTCCGCTTCAGGCTGCTGCGGCATCCCTCGCATCCGGAAAGGCTTACCGACGCCGTCAACGTCGTGGAGCAGGTGGTGCCCCATGCCGCGAACGGTCCCGCGACCATGTGGTGGCTGCCCGAGGTCGTCGATCTTGCGGGCGTCGATCTGTTCCACGCGACCTTCAACATCATGCCGGCAGGATTGAGCATGCCTTGCGTCGTGACGATCCACGACATCATGCGCCTGACACATCCGAACCTGTGCCGGACAGGCATCCGCGGCGAGATAGAACGACGGTTCTACGGTCATGGCATAGTGAGGGCGATCCGTTCCGCCGGCGCGATAGCCGCCATCAGCTCGGCGACCGCGGACGCCATTGCGGCGTACCATCCCGAGGCCGGCGACCGCACCCATGTGACAAGATCCGGTGTATCGGAACAGTTCCAGCCACGCCGACCCGATCCCGCCGCCCTGCAAGCGCTTGGCATCGCTCCCGGCAGGCCCTTCGTGCTGACCGTTGGCCAGGACGCACCGTACAAGAACCATGAGGGTGCGTTGCGGTCCTTCGCCCTCGCTTTCGCCGATCGGCCTGACATCGAACTGGTGATGGTTCAAAGGGGAGCGGGACCTCGCGGGCGCCTCGCACACCTCGCCCGTTCGCTCGGCATCGATTCACGCGTGCGCTTCATGAGGACGATCGGCACCGACGAGCTGGTCACCTTGTACGGCGCGGCTTGCGCGCTGCTCCATCCCTCGTTCGTCGAGGGTTTCGGAAATCCGGTCGCGGAGGCGATGGCATGCGGGTGCCCGGTCATCACCAGCTCCGTGTCCTCGATGCCCGAGGTTGCCGGGGGCGCCGCCCTTCTCGCCGACCCTGAAGACATCGATGCTATCGCGCACTGTCTGAACCAGGTCATCGGATCCCCGATCCTGGCGCAGCAAATGCGTGCCGCCGGACTCATTCGCGCGCGATCGATGCTGTGGCGTGACTTCGCAGCGGCCAACCTGTCGATCTATCGCCGGATTCTGGCTTTCCCGGGCGGGGCGAAGCCCGATCAAGGTTGAGCGGCATCCACTCCGTCTACGTCACGACACGGTCAACGGGAACGGAAGACTTGCCTCACATCATCCTCGCATTCTCGAGCGTTGCGTCGATCGAGTACAACGTCGCAGGCGTGCCGGCGGGCGCGCGTGCGGTCCATGCCCTGGCTGCGCTTGGAAGCAACGACGGCGTCGATCGCTGCACGCTGTTCGCCGGCGCCACATGGTCTCCGAGCGAGCAGATGGTCGTCGAATGCGAGCGACTGGCACCGGGGATGCACCTGTCGTTTTCCCCGACCTTCCCTCTGACGATGGCCTGGTCGTACAAGGGGAAGCGCTCATAGACGTGCTTTCGCGTCAGCATGGCCGCTGGAACCGCGCTTCGGTCATGCTGGCGCTGGCCGAGGCGCGCGTCCGCCGTCCGGGCCACAGTCTGGTATTCCCGGCCAGTGCCTCGCTGCGGCTGCTCGATCGCGCCGGTCGCCAGATCCTGGCGGCCACAGGCAAAGCGGGCGACGGCATCGTCTCCCGTCACATAAATCGACCCGTCTCGCGTGCCATCAGCCAACAGCTTCTTCGCGTGCCCGGCATCAGACCATTCCATGCCAGCGTCGGAACCGCGTTGCTTGGACTGGCCATGGTATCGGCTCTGCTTTTCGGTGGAAATGCCGGCATGATTGCAGGCGCTCTGCTGTTCCAGGCGGCGTCGATCTTCGACGGTGTCGATGGGGAGATGGCGCGCGCAACCTTCCGGACGTCGAAGGAAGGCGCCAGCCTGGACAGCGTCATCGACGCCGGCACGAACCTCGCGTTCATCACGGGGGTAACCGTAAACGTCGGCCTTGCCGGCGACCTCGTCGGCGCAGCTGCGGGCACAGCATCCCTCTTGACCCTGGCGCTCGGATTGACGCTGCTGGGCAGACGAGCGCGGAACACCGGCCAAGCGGTCAACTTCGATGTGGTCAAGACGCAGTTGCGCAAGGGCGGCGCACGCTCGACCCTCACCGAATGCCTCATCCACCTGACGATGCGGGACTTCTACGCCGCAGCCTGCGCGATCCTGATCGTGGCCGGCCTGACGCATCTCGTTCTGCTCGCCTTCGCGACGGTGACGGCGGGCTGGTTCTGCGTGACCATCGCAGCCCTGACCCGGAGTTCGACCCGGCGAGGACATAGGATCCGCGGCGGCGCAGACCTGTCCGATCTGCGCGGGAGCCCGGTGGACCGCGTTTATGGAGAAGGCGGCGCGATGCTCGCCCTCGCGCCGGAGTCGAGGAGGGTATGATTTGATCGGCGCCCGTCGATCACCGTCGACATATGACGCACGGTGGATGCCGGTCGCCTGTCAGGCACATCGGTAACAATCAGCGTCGAAAGTCGATCGCCGACCGGCTTTTGTGCCTTTGGCAGATCGTCAGCAGCGTTGCGGCGCTGGTAGGGAACGCCTCGCCCGCCATGCCTCGGTAGCCCGATCGCTCGCCATATTCTTGCTAGAGAGCGACTCGCCGACGCAGTTCCGTCCGCCGTCTCCCGCCTCGTCCAGAGCCTGTGGGCGGACGCCGGTGCTTGAGACGTTGCAAGCGGCCGCCACTTGACGGGGCAGGACCCGCGCCACGCTGCGACGTTTCAAGTTCCGCTCACTGGACACACCATCCAGCAATCCGGTCACATTCGCGGGATCCACCGGCAGGCAGACGTGGAAAGTGGAGGCGACGGTGCATACCTCTCCTCCATATCGACGGCTACACTGCCTTGCGTCTTGTCACGCCTGGCGTGGGAAGCGCCGTCGTCCAACAGACGCCGGAGCGACACGCCGGCAGGTCAGGATCGAATACGATGAAGAAGATCGGCTTTCTCTCCTTCGGACACTGGTCCGATACCCGCGGCTCGGCGACACGCTCGGCCTCCGATGTGCTGCTCCAATCGATCGACCTGGCGGTCGCCGCGGAGGAGTTGGGCATCGACGGGGCATACTACCGCGTCCACCACTTCGCGCGGCAACTCGCGTCCCCCTTTCCGCTACTCGCCGCAGTCGGCGCCAAGACCAGCCGGATCGAGATCGGTACGGGCGTCATCGACATGCGATACGAGAACCCGTTCTACATGATCGAGGACGCCAGCGCCGCGGACCTGATCAGCGGTGGACGGCTGCAGCTCGGCATAAGCCGTGGATCGCCCGAGCAGGTGATAGAGGGCTGGCGGCACTTCGGCTACTCGCCGGCCGAGAACGAGACCGATGCCGACATGGGACGCCGACACGGCGAGACCTTCCTCGAGTTGCTCAAGGGAGAGGGTTTCGCTCGTCCCAATCCCCGGCCGATGTTCCCGAATCCACCGGGGCTTCTGCGCCTCGAACCACATGCTCCCGGGCTTCGCGACCGCATCTGGTGGGGGTCCGCCTCGGATGCGACCGCCGCTTGGGCCGGCCGCATGGGCATGAATCTGCAGAGTTCGACCTTGAAGGCGGATGAGACGGGCGAGCCGTTCCACGTCCAGCAAGCCAAGCAAATCCGCACCTATCGGACGGCGTGGAAGGATGCCGGCCACACTCGCGAGTCGCGGGTGTCCGTCTCGCGTTCCATCTTTGCGCTGATGAACGACATGGACCGCGCCTATTTCGGACGTGGCGAAGGCAGCGATCACGTCGGTATCATCGACGACATGCGCGCGGTCTTCGGCCGCTCATACGCGGCAGAACCCGACGCCCTGATCGAGCAGCTTAGGCAGGACGAAGGCATTGCAGAGGCCGACACACTGCTTCTCACCGTCCCGAACCAGCTCGGCGTCGACTATAACGCTCACGTGCTTGACTCCATCCTCAAGCATGTGGCGCCGGCCCTGGGATGGCGATGACCGCGAAGCTCTGAAACCCGAGAGCTTCAGCTATCCTTGGAGACGGGCGCCGCACGCTTGGCTCCGGCCAGTGCAGGCCAGGCGGTCAATGCCGAACGGGCGATGTCCTCGAGCATCGCCCGTGTGGCACCGTCACGAGCCTGGATCGACATGCCCTGCTGCACCGTCACGAAGAAGCGCGCGATCAGTACAGGATCGGCATCTGGCGCGACCTCCCCGCGCTCGATGCCTCCTTTGATCCGGCGCGCCAGGTCCTGCGTGTTCCGCTCGCGCATAGCGACCAGCTCCGCGCGCCATCCTTCGTTCATGCTGTTCGGATGCAGGCCGGCCAATGTCACGAGACATCCGCTCGGCCTGTCCGCTCGACTGAATGCGTGGGCAGTGGTCATCAGGAACGCCTCCACCGCCCCGTAAGCGGTTTCCTCCCCCCTGACGGCACTCCAGATGTCTGCCCCTTCAATCGCCAGATACCGTTCCAGCGCCTCCCGGAACAATGCCTCCTTGGATCCGAACGCCGCATAGATACTCGGCGATCCAATACCCATTGCGGCAATCAGGTCGTTCATCGACGATCCCTCGAAGCCCTTTGCCCAGAACACCTCCGTCGCACGCGCGAGCACGTCCTCGCGGTCGAACGTTCTCGGCCTTCCTCGCGCACCCAACAGCCTTACTCCTTTATGTGTCGATCAACATATATGTCACTTGACACATAACGTAAGCTTCTAATTTCTGTGTCAATCAACACAGAAAGGTTAGCGATGTCTGTCCTTCTCGGAAAATGCGCGTTCATAAGCGGAGCGAGCCGTGGAATAGGCAACGCCGTAGCTCGTCGCCTTGCGCAGGATGGCGCGGCGGTCGCAATCGGTTACGAGCGATCGGCCGATGCAGCGGCGGCTCTCGCCCGTGAGATCGAGGGAAACGGCGGGCGCGCCGTCACGGTCCAGATGGACGCAGCGGACCCGGCCTCGATAAGCCATGCGATCGGGTCCGCCGCCGACCAGCTCGGTGGACTGGACATTCTGGTCAACAACGCCGGTATCTGGCGCGCCGCCCCCGTCGCCGAACTGACCCTCGACGATGTCGACGCGACCCTCGCTGTCAACGTCCGGGGCGTCATCCTCGCCACACAGGCGGCGCTGCCGCACATTCCCGAAGGCGGCCGCATCATCTCGATCGGCAGCAATCTCGCCAGCCGAGTGCCCGATGCCGGTCTGAGCCTCTACGCGGCCAGCAAGGCCGCACTTGTCGGCTGGACGAAGGGCCTGGCGCGTGATCTCGGCGCCAGGGGCATCACGGCCAACCTGGTACATCCGGGCTCGACCGACACCGACATGAACCCCGCCGACGGCCCGCAAGCGGAAGCGCAACGAAGGCGCATGGCGATCAAGCAATATGGACGGGCCGAGGACGTGGCGGCGCTGGTCGCGTTCGTCGCGAGCCCCGCGGCGCACTTCATCAACGGTGCCGAGCTCACCATCGACGGCGGGGCCAACGCATGACCCCCGCCGGCGCCTCTGCCGGATCTATGCTCAACCGGGCCCTGCTGCTGCTCGCACCGGCGATCACGATCGTGGTCGCGACCGAGTTCATCGTGGTCGGGCTCCTGCCGCTGATCGCGCGGGACATGCACCTGCCACTTGCGAAAGCGGGAGAGCTGGTCGGGTGGTGGGCATTTTCGGCAGCGGTGATCGGACCCGCCGTCACGCTCTTCGCCAGCCGGCGCTCGCCCGGCCTGGTCCTGATCGCGACCCTGCTCCTGTTCACGATCGGCAACGCGGTGCTCGCCCTCTCAAACAGCTTCGGGGTGATGCTGTTGATGAGAGTCATTCAGGGCGCCATGCTGCCCGCCTTCGTCAGCGTCGGCGCCTCGATCGTGACCCGGCTCTCACCTGCCGCCGAGCGCGGCAAGGACCTGGCCCGTGCCAACATCGGCTTCGTCCTCGGGGTACTGCTGGCCTTGCCCGCCGGGGTGGCGCTGGCGCAAGGCGGTGACTGGCGGCTTCCGTTTTTCGTGCTCGCGATCGCCTCGCTGCCTATGGCGGCGCTCATCGCCCTCCTGTTTCCCGCGATTCCGCGGGATGTCGCGCCAAGCATTGCCGGCCAGATCGGTCTGCTGCGCCAGCCCCTGTTCCTGTCCCACCTGGCCTTGTCCGTCCTGCTTTTTGCGACGATGTTCGCGGCTTACACCTACATCGGCGCCTGGATGGAAGGGGCGCTTGCGCTGTCGGTATGGTCCGTAGCCATCGCGCTCTTCCTGTTCGGCATCGCGGGCCTCGCCGGCAACAGAATTGCCGGGCGAGCCGCCGACGGCATGCCGCTGCGCGCGACGTCGATCGCGATCGTGACACTCGTGGTCGCGGTCAATCTGGCAGTGCTCGCCAAACCTTCGGTCCTGCTCGCCGCCGTTCCGCTCGCCGCCTGGGGGGTCACCCATACCGCCAGCGTGACGCTCAGCCAGGTACGGGTAACGCTGGCCGGCGCCAACGCTCCCGCCTTCGCCATGACCATGAACATCTCGGCCGCGAACCTCGGCATCGCGATCGGCACTTTTGGCGGCGGATGGCTGATCGACCGGCAAGGTGTCGGCGCGATCGGCCTGGCCCCGATCGGGTTCGTCATCCTCGCGCTGCCGCTTGCGGCCTCCATCGGACGGAGCGTGGCCAGCCCGGTACCGTCCCGACCGGTGCCCGCCGCTACCCATGATTGATCGCCCCCGGCCCAGCGGCAGTGACAATAACCATAGTCTCGGTAATGCCGACGACCGGCGCACTGCGACGTTCTTGCCGATCAGTCGCTAAATGTCTGCAGCTGGCCCTCTTGCTACCGCCGCGCACTTGTCGGCAGGAGCAGGTCGATGCCGCTGGCGTCTGCGCGGGAGATCGCGATCTGACCACCGTGTAGCAGCACGATCTGCCGCGCGAAGCTGAGACCGATACCGGTGCCGGTCGCCTTGGTAGTGAAGAACGGCAGAAAGACCTCGTGGTGCAGGGGGGGCGGGATCCCCGGTCCGGTGTCGATCACGCTCAGCCGGATACGGCCGTCCGCCTGCATCGCGGAGATCAGCGTGACCGCTGGCTCAGCAATATCGACCATCGCCTCCGCCGCATTTTTCAGCAGGTTGAGCAGCACCTGGGTTAGCAGCGCGACGTCGCCGTCGATCGCCGCGACGCGTGGATCGGCCACGATGGTAACCGGGACCGCCGCACCCAGCGAGGTGGCGGCAAACAATCGCGCGACCTGGTCGAGCCAGTTCGCCAGCTCGATCGGCTCGCGGACCAGGACCGGCGCCTCGCTGAAACCCTTGTAGCTCTCGACGAAGCGCTCGAGTTCGGCGGCGCGGCGAGCGACAGCGGCGGCGGCCAGCCTCGCATCGGCTATCCCTGGCGCGAGCGCCGGGTCGAGCGCGTCGGTCAGCCTGTGCGCAGTTGCCGCGAGCGATGTTACCGGCGTCAGCGAGTTCATGATCTCGTGCGTCAGCACCCGCACCAGGTCAATCTGGGCGGTCAGTTCGGCGCGGTCGAGCTCGGGCTGGACTACACGGACCGCGACGATCCGCCGGAGTGCGCCCGCCGCCTCCAGGAATGTGGCATCGAGCGACACACGTTGGGTTACGCCATCGATGGTCAGCAGCGAGAGCCGCGGATCGCCCGGGGTCACTGCCACGAGATCGGTGACGAAGGCCGACGCGACCGACGCGAGAGTGGCCATCGACAGTGAGCCGCTGCGTCCGAAAAGCCGGCGTGCCGCCTTGTTTACGATCGCGACCGTGTCGCCGTCGAGCACCAGCAGCGCGATCGGAGCGCCATCTGCCAATGCCTCGGCAAAGTGCGCCGAAGCCGCGCTGTCCGCGCGCTCTGCGCGCAGCCGTGCCAGCGCACGATCATAGGCGGCGGCGACGAGCCCGAAGCTGCTGCCGTCTGCCCAGCGCTGGAACGACTGGGTCAGGTCGCCACGCTCCAGCGCGGTGACGAAGCGCGCGAGTTCCGCATTGTCGTGATGGACGAGCGTCCACAGTCCGTACAGCGCCACCCCCATCCCGAGCATCGCCAACAGCGTCGCAGCCGGCGCCTGCCCCCAGACGAGCAGCAGCGCGACTGCGACGGTAGCGGCAAACAGCAGCGCGGTCCGCACCGCCAGTCGGCTCGCGAACCTGGACCTAGAGATTGTGCTTCTCCATCCGCCGGTAGAGCGCGCCGCGCGAGAGACCGAGTTCGGCGGCGGCGATGGAAATGTTGAAAGCATGTTTGCGCAACGCCTGCTCGATCAGCTGGCGCTCGGCGCGTTCCAGGTTGAGGTCGCCAGCGGCAGAGGGGACGGGTGTAGCGATGCGCCCGAGCGGAAAATCGGCCAGGCCGTAGGCATCACCCTCAGCGAGGATGACGGCCCGTTCCGCCGCATGGCGAAGCGCACGAACGTTCCCCGGCCAGTCGTGGCGGGTCAGCGCCGCAAGTACGTCCGCAGGCAAGTGTCGATCGGGTTTTGCGTAGCGCTGCCGATACTCGGCAAGGAACGTGGCCAGCAGTAGCGGGATGTCTTCGGGCCGCTCGCGAAGCGGCGGCAGTTCGATTTCGACGGTGTTGAGCCTGAACAGCAGGTCTGCGCGGAACTGGCGCTCGTCGGCGAGCTCGGCGGGGGCCACATTGGTCGCTGAAATCACCCGCACATCGATCGGCACCGGTCGATTGGCGCCGACCGGGGTCACCCGCCGCTGCTCGAGTGCGGTCAGCAGCTTGGGCTGAAGGTGAAGCGGCATGTTGCCGATCTCGTCGAGGAACAACGTGCCGCCGTCTGCTGCCTGGAAGCGGCCCGTGCGGTCTGACCGCGCATCGGTGAAGGCGCCCTTCACATGGCCGAACAGCTCGGAGTCGAACAACGTCTCCGCCACGGCGCCGAGGTCGACCGTGACCAGTTCGCCCGCGGCGCGGTGTGAAAGGCGATGGATCTCCCGTGCGACCAGTTCCTTGCCGGTGCCGTTTTCACCCAGGATAAGGATATTGGCCTCTGTCGGCGCGGCCTTGTCGATCAGCGACTGCACCCGCGCCATCGACGGCGACTGGCCGAGCAGCAGTGATCCTCCCGCCGCAAGAGGCGCCGGGTTGTCGGACCCGCGGCGCGAGCGACCGAGCGCGGCGGCGTTGCGGACGGTGGCGAGCAGCCGGTCGTTGTTCCAGGGCTTGGACACGAAGTCGGTCGCGCCGTGCTTCATCGCAGCGACCGCGATCGCGACGCTGCTGTGCGCGGTGATCATCACCACCGCCGCTGCCGGATCGGCTTGCATGATCGCGGCCAGCCACCGGAAACCCTCCGCCCCGTTCGTCGCGCCACGTGCGTAATTGGCGTCGAGCAGCACCGCATCGGCATGCCGCCCGGCGAGCGACGCCACCGCCTGCGCGGGGTCCGTGAAGGTCACAACTTCCGCAAACAGGGACGCGAGCAGCAGCCGCGCCGACAGCAGGATGTCAGCGTCGTCGTCGATCACGAGGCACAGGTCGAAACGTGGAGCGGGCATGTCAGATTGTGTGGACATACCGTGTTTGTAATCAAGATGCGTGCCATTGTCCGGCTCCGGGCGCCGTTTCGGACCACATGACCGATCGCGGACACATGGCGAGCATCATCATTTGATGCGGGCGCCGGCAACCCGCTCAGAATCCACACGAGTTCTGGAATGGCACAAGGCCTGCAAGGCTGCTTGCGTCGGCGACCAGCGTCGGCGGAAAGGATCAATCCGATGACGACTTTTCAGACCCGCATCGTCAGTGCCGCGCTCAGCGTCGGAGGCACCTTCGCTCTAGTGGCATTCGCCAGCCCGCAGGTCGCACCGCGCATGATCGGGTTTGCCGCTGCGCCGGTGTCGATCGGCGCTCTGACCGTCGTCGGCTGAGCGGACTGACCGGAAATGGACAGTTGGCGTCCGCTATTGAACAATGGAGTGACTCAGTGAGCTCGCCTAGCCCGGCGCCCGTCAGCGGGTCGCAGATGGACCGCCGCGTCGAGCGGCCGCGCACCTTTTGGACACGCCAGGTTCGCTGGCTGGCGGGCGGTCTGGCCGCAATCGGCATCGTGCTCGCGTTCTGGTGGCTGCTGCCCGCGTCGGGTTCTACCGATGTCGCCGCCGCCGACGTCGAGTTCGGCACCATCCGGCGCGCGCCTTTCAAGGACATAATACCGGTACGCGCCACCGTCGAACCCGGCGTCTCGACCTTCGTCGGGGTGATCTCGGGCGGGCAGGTCGAACGGCTGCTCGTTCAGGATGGTGCTTCCGTCGTTGCGGGTCAGGCGCTGGCAAGCCTCGCCAATCCGCAGCTGAAGCTCGACATCCTGACACGCGAGGCAGCAATCGCGGCGCAGCTCGGCACCGTGTCGGGCGAGGATCTGAGCCTGGAGCGCGGCTCGCGTGACCGCGATACGCAGGTCGCCGGCGCCGACTACGACCTGATCAAGGCACGTCGGGATCTTCAGATCCGCCAGCAACTGCACGACCAGGGCTTCCTGTCGCCCGCCGGACTGAAGAGCTACCAGGAAGAGGCGACCTATCAGCAGAAGCGCGCGGCGCAGTTGCACGCCGCCGAGGGTGCCGAGCGCGGAATCGCGCGGTTGCAGGCGGGGCGACTGGCCGAAACCCGTGCGCAGCTGACGCGAAACCTGGCGGCCGTGCGCGAGAGCCTGGGCTCACTGATACTGCGGGCGCCGGCAACAGGAAGACTGACCAACTTCACGATACAGCCCGGCCAGGCGCTGAAGCCAGGCGATCCTGCAGGGCAGGTCGACAGCGAAGGATCGTGGAAGCTGGTCGCTGACGTCGACGAATATTATCTGGGTCGGGTCCGGATCGGCCAACGGGCGAGTGGCGACGGAGATCTGGCACTGGTGGTCAGCAAGGTGCTCCCCGCGGTAACCAACGGTCGCTTCCGGATCGAATTGCGCTTGCAGGGCAAGGCACCTGCGCTGAACCGCGGGCAGACGCTCGACGTGCGCGTGACACTGGGCGCGACACGCACCGCAATTCTCGCCCCCGTTGGCGGATGGCTCGACAGCGGCGGCGGCACCTCGGTCTTCGTGGTCGACGCGAGCAATCGCCACGCCGTTCGCCGTGCGATCCGCATCGGCGCACGCACCCCGGAACAGGTCGAGATCCTGTCGGGGCTCAATCCCGGCGACCGCATGGTCACCTCCGCCACCACCGTCGTCAAGGGCGACGTCTTAAACCTCAAGTGAACGGAACGAATATGATCCGCCTCGAATCGATTCAACGCCGCTATATCTCCGATCAGGTCGAGACGACCGCACTCGCCGATATCGATCTCGCCGTCGCAGGCGGCGAGTTCGTCGCCATCATGGGACCGTCGGGCTGCGGGAAATCGACGCTGCTCAACACGCTCGGCACGGTCGATCGGCCAAGTACGGGTCGCTACCTGTTCGATGGTCAGGATCTGGCGGCGCTCGGCGAGGCGGCGCTGGCGCAGTTTCGCGCAGGTACGCTCGGCTTCGTGTTCCAGAGCTTCAACCTGATCGACGACCTGACGATCGCGGAGAACGTCGCGCTCGGCCTTGCCTATCGCAAAAAGGTGGGCGGGGATCGCAAGGCACGGATCGCCGCCGCGATGGACCGGGTCGGCATCTCGCACCGGGCACGCCATTTCCCGCATCAGCTGTCGGGCGGGCAGCAACAGCGCGCGGCGATCGCGCGCGCGATCGTTGGCGACCCCAAGCTGATCCTTGCGGACGAGCCCACCGGTAACCTCGACACCGAGAACGGGGCGCAAGTGATGGACATCCTGACCGCGCTCAACCGAGACGGCGCGACGATCGTCATGGTCACGCACTCGCCCGCGCACGCCGACTATGCCGGCCGACGCATCGACATGCTGGACGGACGCATCGTCGCCTCGGTCGCACGCGCGATCTGACAGGGAATCAATCCATGAACCGCATCGCTCTCACTGCCTTCTGGCGGAGCCTGGTCCGCCACCGGCTGTATGCCGCGATCAACATCGGTGGGCTGGCCATCGGGATCGCCGTCTTCCTGGTGCTGACGATCTACGTCCGCTTCGAGTCGGGATACGAGAAGTGGCTGCCGGGTTGGCAGAACATCTACCTCGTGCAGTCGAGCGGCGGCGAGCGGCCACTCGACAACAATACGCCGGTGGCGCTGTGGAGTGCAGTCTCGCGCGATCGGCCCGAGCTGGTCGGTACCCGGGTGTGGGATCGCACCGGCACGGTGATCAAGGACGGGATCGGTCTCAGCGAGCAAATCGCCTTTGTGGACGCCGATTTCCCCAAGTTGTTCGCGCTGCCCGTCGTTGCGGGCGATTTGACCAATGCCTTTGCCGATCCGTCCAACATCGTGCTGACGCAAGATACCGCAACGAAATATTTCGAGACCAGAGATCCGCTGGGACGCACCATGACCGTCAATGTCGGCGGCACCGCGCGGACCTTTCGCGTGGCGGCGGTCGTCGCCAAACTACCGCACGACACCGACCTTGGTTTCGGCATGCTCGCGCGACTGACGATCGGCAATGATCCGAAGGCTCCCGGCTATCGCGACGAACACGAATGGAGTTCATTCAGCCCGCAGACCTTTGTGCGGATCACCGATCCGGCCGGGGTGCCGCGCGTTGCGCGCGACATCCAGGAGGTTTCGGATCGCCATTCCGCCAGCGAAACGCCGAGCAGCCCCGGGGCGACCATCCGCACCGCGCTTCAGCCATTGGCAGACGGTCATCTGGATGAGCCCGGCGCGAAGCTGGCGCTGACGACGATCGGCATCGTCGGAGTGCTGACGCTACTGATTGCGATCGTGAACTATGTGAATCTTGCCACCGCACGCGCCGGATTGCGCGCGCGCGAGGTGGCCATGCGCAAGGTTCTGGGGGCGGATCGCGCGACGCTGCTGCGCCACTATCTGGTCGAGTCGGTAGCGACCACCGCGATCGCCGCGGTGATCGGGCTCGCACTGGCCGAGCTGGCGATGCCGGTCGTCAATGCGGCATCCGGCTTGACGCTCGACATCGCATACTTTGGCTGGAACGGCGTGTTGCTGCCGCTTGTAGCAGTCATTCTCGTCGTCGGGATCGCCGCAGGCATCTACCCGGCGCTGGTGCTGAGCCGCATTCCGGCGGCGTCAGTACTGGCCGCGGCGCGCTCGCCCGGCGGTGGTCGCGCAGGCACACGGGTGCGGGAAGGGCTGGTGGTGGCGCAGTTCGCGATCGCGATCGCCTTCGTTATCGGCACCTTCGTGCTGACCGCGCAGACGCGCCATCTGCGCCAGGCCGATGTCGGGTATGCTCGTGACGGGCTGATGCTCGTGATGTCCCTCCAATATGGCGCCCTGAGCGACGGGCAGCGCAACACACTGATGCATCGCTTCGCGCAACTGCCGGGCGTATCGTCGAGCGCCGTCGCCAACAACGTGCCGGGACCGGGCTCCTTCAAGGCGTTGACCAACATCGCGGTTCCCGGGATGCCGGGCGAAGGTCCCAATCTGCGCTACTTCCAGACTATGCCGGGCTTTTTCAAGACGATGCAGGCACGCATGATCGCCGGCAGGTTGTTCGACGCATCGCGCCAGGCGGACGTGAACACCAACTACGCGGCGCAGTTTACCAGTGGCTTCACGGGACCTTATCGACCACACAACATCGTCATCAACCGGACGGCTCTTTCCGCGCTGCGCATTCCGTCACCGGAGGCGGCGATCGGGCGCACCTTCGTCACCCCCGACAGCCCGACGCGCACCATCATCGGCGTGATCGAGGACATGCGGTTCGACGATGCTCGCGAGCCGATCCCGCCGAGTTACTACGAGTTCGTAACCGAGTATCCGCAGTCTCCAAGTGCGATCCTGCGCTTCTCCGGTGACCCGCTCGCCCTGCGCAGTGCGGTGCAGGCAGTGTGGCGCGAGGAAGCGCCGGCAGTGCCGTTCGAGGCGCGAACCGCACTGCAGAATATGGAGCGAATGTACCGGACCGATGATCGTTCGGCGCGGCTGTTCACGATCGGGGCCGTGCTGGCGGTTGTCATCGGCTGTGTCGGCCTGTGGGGCCTGGCCTCTTTCAACACCGCGCGGCGCGTCAAGGAGGTCGGAATCCGCAAGACGCTGGGAGCCTCGTCGGGCGATATCGTCCGGCTGTTGGTGGGGCAGTTTCTGCGCCCGGTGTTGCTGGCGAACTTGGTCGCCTGGCCGCTTGCCTATCTGGCCATGCGAACCTGGCTGGCGGGGTTCGACGACCGGATCGCGCTGTCCCCGCTGTACTTCGTCGGAGCGACCGTGCTGGCCACCGTGATCGCGGTGGGCACCGTGATCGCCCAGTCGATCCGCGCCTCGCGCGCTACTCCCGCCTGGGCACTACGCCATGAATAGGACGTTTGCCTGGCTGGCCGCGGCCAGTCTCGGAGCGGGCCCCGTGTCGGCTGAGACGCTGCGCGAGGCGGTCGATGCGGCGATCGCGGGAAACCCGACGCTGGCCGCAGCGGGCGCGCGCCAGGACGCGCTCGCAGAGAGCCCGGAACAGGCGCGTGCGATCGGCAGGCTGACTGCGGCGACGGACGTGGGGGCGGGCTATGATCGGCTCGATTACGGCCGCGGCGGGATCGGGTCGGTGGCGGCGACATTGCCGATCTGGACCGGTGGGCGGGTGCGCAGCGCCGTGCGTGCCAGCAGTGCCGACGTTGCCGCGGGTAGCGAGGGGGTGCGCGACACGCTGGCGCAGGTTCTGGTCGAGGTGGTCGCCACCTACGGCGATCTGCTGCTCCAGCAGCAGGCGGTGGCGATCGCCGGCGCCCAGATCGCGTTGCTCGACGGACAGGTGGGCGAGGCGCAGGCCCGCTTCGACCTGGGAACCGGCACGCTGACCGACGTCGCGCGCCTGACCGCGCAACGCGACTCCGCGCGCTCGAACCAGGCGGCGGCGGAGGCCGCGCAAGCCGCGGCGGCAGCACAGTATCGCGCGATCGTCGGGCGTGACCCGGGCAGGCTGGTGGTGCCGGACACCTCACTGGCTCAACTGCCAGCCACGCGCGAGGAGGCGCGCACGCGCGCGGCTGCGGCGAACCCGCTGCTGCGTCAGGCGGCGTCCGCGCGCGATGCCGCCGATGCGCGAATCGGCGTCGCACGCGCGAACGGGGCTCCCAGCCTCGATCTGATCGGAAGCTATGCCTACGGGCTGGGTACCGCCCGCGGCTACGAAAGCGGCTTCAATCGCAGCGCGTCGGCCGGGCTGGGGCTGCGTATCCCGCTGCTGACCGGAGGACTCGTCGCGTCACAGGTCCGGCAGGCGCAAGCCGATGCACGCGCCGCCCGCTTCGACCTGGACGCCGCCGAGCGTGAAGCAATCCGCGCCGCCGACACGGCTTGGGCCAACCTGGTCGCGGCACGCGCCCGGGTCACTGCCGATCGGGCCGCCGTCACGGCTGCGGAGCAGGCGTTGGCGGGCATTCGCGCCGAATACGCCTATGCGCTGCGGACCACGCTCGACATCGTCATCGCCGATCAGAGTCTCCGGGCGGCGCAACTCGCACTCGCCAGCAGCCGGCGCGATTTGACGGTGTTCGAGGCGGCATTGCTCCGCGCGACCGGTTCGCTCGACGGCACCTCTTTCGCCGTCCGCTGACGGCACTTTCGGCCTTCTGGCAATCACGATCGTATGACCAGTCTCAGTCACATTCAGGCAAGCGAGCCCGCCTCGGAAAGCAACCAGCGCAAGGCAGCATCGACTGCCGCGTTTGCCTCACCCTCCTTCGTGAGAAGGTGGTGGCGAAAACCCGTGATCGATGGAGCGAACGGTGCGATGAGGTGGCCTGCCGCAAGCTCGTCACTGACCAGCGGGAGGCTTGCGAGCGCGATGCCCTGACCGGCAACGGCAGCCTGGAGCGCATGACTTTCCTCCGAGAAGCGCAGAGAGGGGGGCTCCGCGGGAGCCTGCAGGCCCGCCGCGGCGAACCAGCGCGGCCAGGTCGGATTGTCCACATGGTGCCGGCGCCACTGGAACTCGATCAGCGGCCGTCGCGCCAGATCCGCAACGCTGTCGACCTGCAGCATGGGATTGAAGACCGGCGCGAAGCGATCGGCAAACAGCGGAAAGACTTTCAAGCCTGGATAGGGGCCGACCCCGTATCGGATGGCTATGTCGACGCCTGCCGCAGAAAGATCGACGACGTCGTCCGACGCCTGCATCTGAAGGTCGATGTTTGGGTGCAACGCACGGAAATGGGCCACGCGCGGGACCAGCCATCTGGCGGTGAACGCACCCGTAGCCGAGATCGTGACCTGGGCGCGGTTCCGCCGCCGCGTAAGACGCCCGAGCACGTCCGCAAAAGCGTCGAAACCATCCCGCAGAACAGGATAGAGTTGTGCACCCGCCTCGGTCAGCACGACCTTGCGGGTGCGGCGCTCGAAGAGTGCTAGCCCGCTATTCTCCTCAAGCGCGCGAATTTGGTGACTGACGGCAGTCGGCGTGACGGCAAGTTCCTGGGCAGCCAGCTTGAAGCTACCGGGGCGAGCGGCCGCCTCGAAGGCGCGGAGCGCCGAGAGTGGCGGAAGGCGTCGTGCCATGGCTGAGCATGCCTCATCTGTCGGATGACGATTCGGCGTTTGTCATAGACGAGCCGGATGCCGATCTTCCAGCCATCAAGGCGGGTGACGATCAGTCCACTTCGCTTGACCCCGATGGAAAGGAACAAGACGATGAAGCTGGAGCGTGTAGAAACCACTCCCGACAATTATGCCCCGTTTCTGCTGTCGCAGGGCATAAAGTTCGGCAATCTACTCTTCATTTCCGGTCAGGCCGGCGCCGGTGATGACGGGAAGGTCGTCGAGGGTGGCTTCCGGGCGCAGGGAAGGCAGGCCTTTGCGAACCTGCGCCGCGCGCTGGAGGCTGGCGGATCAAGTCTCGATGACGTCATCAAGGTGACGATCTTCATCACGGACATGGGCAATTTCAAGGACGTCGTCGAACTGCGCCGCGAGTTCTTTTCGGAGCCTTATCCCGCCGACACGATCGCGGAAGTACGGGCGCTCTACGACCCCGAGGTCATGATCGAGATCGAGGCCATCGCCGCAGTCCGCAACAGCAAGGACGATTGAGATGGACGTCGTCGCAACGACGGAAGGGCGCGCCGCAGCGGCGCGTTTCTTCGATCCCCTGACGATCGGCGGGCTTGCGATCCGCAACCGCCTCGCGGTCGCGCCGATGACCCGCGTCAGTGCCACGGATACGGGACACGCAACCGGTCGCATGGCCGATTATTACGCCGCATTCGCCGACGGCGGATTCGGCCTGATCATCACCGAGGGCCTGTATCCGGACGAGATCTGGTCGCAGGGCTACCTGCACCAACCCGGGCTGGCGGATGACACGCAGGGCGACTCCTGGAGGCCGATCGTCGAGCGGGTCCATGCGGCAGGCGCACGCTTCATCGCCCAGCTCATGCACGCCGGCGCCATTTCGCAAGGCAATCGCTTTCGCACCGACACCCGCGGCCCCTCAGCGATCCGACCGGCGGGTCAGCAGATGCCCTTCTATCGTGGATCGGGGGAGTATCCGGTTCCGGTCGAGATGACCCCGGCCGAGATCGAAGAGGCAGTCGCGGGCTTCGCATCGGCAGCGATCCGGGCGCGCGAGGCGGGGTTCGACGGGGTCGAACTGCACGGCGCCAATGGCTATCTGCTCGACCAGTTTCTGACGGAGGGCGTGAACCAGCGCACCGACGCTTATGGCGGCGACGCCACAGGGAGGCTGAGACTCACGGTCGAGACGGCGCACGCGGTGCGCGCGGCGGTCGGGCCGGACTTCATTGTCGGCGTCCGCAGTTCGCAGGGCAAGGTCAACGACTTCGTACACAAATGGCGTGGGGAGGATGAAGCAGCGGCCATATACGACCTGCTCGGGCAGCTCCCCATCGACTATCTTCACACCACCGAGTTCGAAGCATGGCAGCCCGCCTTCCGCGACGGCTCCAGCCTTGCCGCGCTTGCTAAGCGGCATAGCCGCCTGCCGGTGCTGGCAAACGGATCTCTTCATGATCCGGCACGCGCGACCGAGCTACTCTTGGAACATGGGGTCGACATGGTCACGCTGGGGCGTGGCGCCTTGACGCATGCCGATTGGCCGCGACGGGTGGCAGCGGGGGCTCAACTCGACGACTTCGACCGGCGCATCCTCGCACCGCTGGCCGATCTCGCGAACGCGGATCGCTTCCATCAAGCCCGAGACTAGCGCGTCCTCAAAGGACTCGGGCCGGGCATCGCCATGAAGCGGTTCAACGGCGAAGCATGTCCATCACCAGGGTGTCGGCCCGACAGATACTCGAACGCGCATCCACGTGTGCCCTTCATGAGCATGACCGAGGTGGGATCTGGCGATCCCGGCGCTAGTCTCGTGCAGCGCATGAAAGGGCAAGGTATCATGTTTCCTCAAGTTCATGAGGGAGGTGCGACACTACAGCGAGGCCTGCAATCGCTCCTGTTGCAGCTCCCGGTGGCCTTTGTCCTCGCGAAGACACACCTGACCTTCACCTGCTAAGGCGACGAGTTGAATAGTGAAACGGACTGGCCCGCGTTCTCCGGCGGGACATGTGGCTGCCCACCGTACCCGGCTTACCGGTTGTTGCATCGGCCCGACAGTGCCGTGACGGAAACAGCAAGTCAGCACGCCGTCCTGATGATCACGCGGCATGGCCCTGCGCATCCATCAGACCGCGCGACGCCACAGGTTCGCCGATCCGCGGCAGGATGAGGTGGATGAGCGCGAGCGCGATCAGATAGGCGCTGCTTGCCCATAGCAGGACCGGCCAATACGAGCCGATCGTATCCAGCACGTGCCCGACATACTTGGCCATGATCATGCCGCCTACCGCGCCTGCGGCGCCGCCGATCCCCATGACCGACGCGACCGACCGGCGCGGCACGCTGTCGGATACCATCGCGTAGAGGTTGGACGACCAGCCCTGGTGCGCCGCGGCGGCAAGCCCGAGGATGGCCACTGCCATCCACAGGTTCGCCGCGCCTGCCGCGGCGAAGACCGGCACGACGCACAGCGCACAGATCAGCAACGCAGTCTTCCGGGCGGCGTTGACGCCCCAGCCCCGCTTCATCAGCGCCGAGGAGAGCCAGCCGCCGCCGATGCTGCCGGCGTCCGCGAGCAGGTAGATGACGATCAGCGGCGGGCCGAAGGTCTTCAGATCGAGGTCGTATTGTTTCGACAGCAGATCGGGCAGCCAGAAAAGGAACAGGTACCAGACCGGATCGGTCAGGAACTTGGCGACCGCAAACGCCAGCGTCGATCGCTGCCGGAACAGGGCGCGCCACGGCACATGCGGCTGGAGCTCGACCGTGGCATCGGCGTCGATATAGGCCCGCTCCGACGCAGATACCCGCGGGTGGTTCGCGGGCGCGCGATAGAAGACTAGCCACGCCGCGAGCCATGCGAAGCCGAGCAGGCCGGTAACGATGAACGCCGCCTCCCACCCGAAATAGATGGTGAGGAGCGGCACCACGATCGGGGTCGCCAGCGCGCCGACGTTCGCGCCGGCATTGAGGATGCCCGCCGCCAGTGCGCGCTCTTGTCGTGGAAACCATTCCGAGACGGTCTTGATCGCAGCGGGAAAGTTTGCCGACTCACCGAGACCGAGCAGGAACCGCGCGCCCGAGAAGCCGAACGGAGTACGCACGAACGCGTGGAGTACGGAAGCGAAGCTCCACAACGCGATCGCGGCGGCATAGCCCAGTCGCGAGCCGAGCCGGTCGATCAGCGGCCCGCATGCGAGCAGCCCTATCGCATACGCCGCCTGGAACCAGAAGACGATCGTACCATAGTCGCTTTCGGTCCAGCCCAGTTCGCCCTGCAACGTCGGCTTCAGGATGCCGATGATCTGTCGATCGATATAGTTGATCGTGGTCGCGAGGAACAGCAATGCGCAGATGATCCATCGCACATTGCTTTCTGGCCGGATTGCCGTCGCGGTCCTGGCCGGCGCCGCCCCTGAACTGTTCCGCGTCGCCATGCCGCTCCCCTTTTCCTTATGTCGTTCTCGTGCCCTGGTCAGGCGAGAGCGTACGCGATTCCGTGTTCCAGCCCGCGCAGCTCGGCCAGCCCGCGCATCCGGCCCAGCAGCGAATACCCGGGATTGGTGCGCCGGCCGAGATCGTCCAGCATCTGGTGTCCGTGATCGGGGCGCATCGGAATCGAGCGTCCGCTGACGCGCTGCAACCGGTGAAGCGCGGCGACGATTGCCGCCATGCCTGCATCGCCCTCTAGATGCGCGGCCTCGTGGAACGAGCCGTCAGGTTCGTGCGCCACCGATCGCAGGTGGACGAAGCCGATGCGATCGCCGAAGCGCTCGACGATCCCCGGCAGGTCGTTGTCGCGCCGCGCGCCGAACGAGCCGCTGCAGAAGCACAGCCCGTTCGACGGGTTCGGCACGCGCGCGAACAGCGCGGCGACATCCGCCTCGGTGCTGACCACGCGTGGCAGTCCGAAGATCGGGAAGGGCGGATCGTCGGGGTGGACGACCAGTCGCAGGCCGAGCTCGTCGGCGACCGGGCAGACCGCCTCCAGGAACACCGCGTGATGCTCGCGTAGCCGCGCCTCGTCCACATCGGCGTAGCCGTTGATGGCCTCGAGCAGCCCGGCGGAGGTGAAGCTCTCCTCGCTGCCCGGCAGCCCCGCGATCACGGTCTGCTCCAGCGCTTGCCGCGCGTCGTCGTGCATCGCGGCGAACCGTCTTTCGGCCGCGGCCTGCACCGCCGCGTCGTAATCATCCGCCGCGCCGCCGCGCCGGAGGATGTGGATGTCGTACACTGCCAGCGCGAGCGGCTCGAACCGGAGCGCCAGCGCGCCATCCGGCATCGGCCAGGCGAGATCGGTCCGCGTCCAGTCGAGCAGCGGCATGAAGTTGTACGTCACCACTTCGACCCCGCCAGTCGCAAGATTGCCGAGGCTTTCGCGATAGTGATCGATATAACGGTCGCGGTCGGCGGTGCCGAGCTTGATCGCCTCGTGCACCGGCAGGCTCTCGACTACCGTCCAGCCCAGCCCGGCCGCCTCGATCTCGGCGCGGCGGGCGCCGATCGCCGCCGCGCTCCAGACGGCACCGTTGGGCACCTCGTGCAATGCGGTGACGACCTCGGTCGCGCCCGCCTGACGGATGTCGCGCAGCGATACCGGATCGCGTGGACCGAACCAGCGCATGGTTTGCGTCATCAACATCGTACCGGCTTCCCACCCCGTCTTTCTCTCTCGAACGGTCGGCACTATGATTGCCGAAATGTCGCCACGCGGGCGCCCCGTCCGTCGATCGATCGTACACACTGGTCAGGCCACACACAAGCTATTGCCTGACATACCACCCACTCCCGCATGGCGTTCGGCTATATCGCTCTCGCCACCTTTGTCGACGGTGCCACTTCCAAACCGCCTGCGCATGTCGGCGGTCGAGCGGCTCGTCGTAGTCTCAACCGGAAACAGCATGACACGACCGGCCTGCGAACAGCGCGACGCGGCTCGGCGCCCGACGCCGGACCGCTGTCAACTACCCATGTCAGCATCGCTACCGCTACTGGTCAGGCCGCTTTCCTGCTGCTAACCAGTCAAGCAGGGAGAGTTCAATGCGCAATCGACTGTCCAGTCACGACTGAACGCGGTTGCGGGAGATTGTTATATGACTCGGCCACTTCGGCTCCACCCCGACCGGCTGTTCGCCAGCGATGCCCGGCAGCGCGATATCGCGCGCGCGCTCTATCGTGAGATCGGCGATCTGCCGATCATCAGCCCGCACGGTCACACCGATCCCGCCTGGTTCGCCACGAACGAGCGGTGGACCGACGCGACAAGTCTGCTGCTGCAACCCGACCATTATGTTTTCAGAATGCTTTACTCGCAGGGTTGCGACCTCGACGCGCTGGCGATCCCGTCGCGCGCCGGCTTGCCCGCGACCGACCCGCGCGCGGCATGGCGGCTGTTCGCCGAGCATTACCATCTCTTCCGTGGCACGCCGTCGCAGCTGTGGCTCGACCACGTCTTCGCGGAGGTGATCGGGATCGACGTCGTGCTCGATGGTAGCACCGCCGATCATTATTACGATGCGATCGGAGATGCACTCGCCAGCGACGCCTTCCGTCCGAGGGCGCTGTTCGAGCGGTTCCGCATCGACTTCCTCGCCACCACCGAGGGTGCCCATGACGACCTTCGCCATCACCGCGCCATTCGCGATTCGGGTTGGTCGGGCCGCGTGGTGACCACCTACCGTCCCGACGGCGTGATCGACGTGGAGCACGAGGCGTTCGGCGAGGCGCTGACCCGGTTCGCCGAATTGACCGGTGAGGACGTCTACGGCTGGTCGGGCTATCTCGCCGCGCATCGGGCGCGCCGTGCCACCTTCCGCGCGATGGGGGCGACCGCGACCGACCACGGCCACGCCTCACCGGCAACCGCGAACTTGTCGACGGCAGAGTGCGAGGTGCTGTTCGCGCGGATCATCGGTGGCAGCTGGACCCCCGCCGACGCCGAGTTGTTTCGCGCGCAGATGCTGACTGAGATGGCACGGATGAGCGTCGAGGACGGCATGGTCATGCAGATCCATCCGGGCAGCTACCGCAACCACAATGGACGCCTGTTCGCCAGCCACGGCCGCGACAAAGGCGCCGACATCCCGGTCCAGGCAGAATTCGTCCGCTCGCTCAAGCCGATGCTCGACGTCGTCGGCAACGAGCGCGACCTGACGATCATTCTCTTCACGCTCGACGAGGACAGCTACACGCGCGAACTGGCACCGCTCGCGGGCCACTATCCCTGCCTGCGGCTCGGCCCGGCGTGGTGGTTCCACGATAGCCCGGAGGGGATGCGTCGGTACCGCGAGATGACGACCGAAACCGCGGGCTTCTACAACACCGTCGGCTTCAACGACGACACCCGCGCCTTTCTCTCGATCCCGGCGCGCCACGACGTCGCGCGCCGCATCGATTGCGCCTATCTCGCGCGACTGGTGGCGGAGCATCGTCTTGCCGACTGGGAAGCGGCGGAACTGGCGCACGAGCTTACCAGCGGCCTCGTCCGCCGCGCGTACCGGGTATGAGGCTCTCGGACGAAACATCCGGGCATCTGCCCGCCCACGTGGCGCGGCCGGGATATGATCGGACGGCGCAGCGGCGCGGCATCGTCCATCTCGGGATCGGCGCCTTCACCCGCGCGCACCAAGCGGTCCACACCGATGCGGCGATGGCGGCGGGCGATCGGGACTGGGCGATCACCGGCGTCTCGCTGCGCTCGGCAGGGGTCGCCGAGGCGCTGGTGCCGCAGGACGGGCTCTACACCGTCACCGGGCGGAGAGACGCGGGCGCCCGGGTGCAGCTCGTCGGCGCGGTGCGCGAGCTGCTCGTCGCGCCGCGTGATCCGGCTGCGGTCATCGCGGCGCTGGCCGATCCGGCGACCCGCATTGTGACGCTGACCGTAACCGAGAAGGGCTATTGCCTCGCGCCGGACCGCTCGCTTGATCTGGCCGCGGTGCGCGCAGCCGATCCCGGCATCTACCATTATCTCGCACAGGGAATGGCGGCGCGCCGTGCGGCCGGGCTGCCCGGCTTCACGCTGGTATCGTGCGACAATCTCGCGGGCAACGGCGAGCGGTTGGGACAGGCGCTTGCTGAGTGGCTCGACGCGACCGACCCGGCGCTCGCCCGCTGGTGCGCGACCGAATGCGCCTTCCCCTCCACGATGGTGGATCGAATTGTCCCCGCCGCGACCGCCGCCGTGCTCGATGACGCCGACGCTCGGCTGGGGATGCGCGACGAAGGGGCGCTGATCACCGAGCCCTTTCACCAGTGGGTGATCGAAGACCGGTTTGCCGGTCCGCGCCCCCGCTGGGAAGCGGGCGGTGCGCAGATCGTCACCGACGTCCGCCCGTTCGAGACGGCGAAGCTGCGGATGCTCAACGGCGCACACTCCGCTCTCGCCTATCTCGGGCTCGCGGCGGGATACGCGCACGTTCACGAGGCGATCGGCGATCCGACGATCCGACGGACGGTGGAGCGGCTGATGCGGGAGGAGGCAGCGCCGACGGTCGATCGCGCACCCGATCAGGATCTCGACGCCTATGCCGGCGCGCTGCTCGGGCGGTTCGCCAACGCCGCGCTGCCCCACCGGCTGGCGCAGATCGCGACCGATGGATCGCAGAAGATCGGACCGCGATGGCTGGAACCGCTCCGGATCAATCTCGCGGCAGGGCGACGCTCGCCCGCAACGCTTGCCGCGCTGGCGGCGTGGCTGCGGTTCGTGCGCGCTGATGCGCATCGCGTCGACGACCCGATGGCCGACGCGCTGGCGCGTTGCTGGACGATCGCAGGCACGCAAGGGGTGGTCGACGCGATCCTCGGCCCGCGCGGGATCCTCCCCGCAGGCGCCGCGATCGACGATACCGATCGCGCTGCGCTCACCCGACTGCTTCGATAGGAATGGCACCGATCGCCGCCGACGGTGCGGGTTGCGCAGGCTTGTTCCGCTGGCCTGCACACACTGCGGCGGACCCGGTGATGGATCTCGCCGTCGGGAGGTACGCGGGACGGCCAGGGACTCGCTAGCGCCCTGACACCCGCCGGCAGTCGGAGTCAGGCACGGGTGGCCTTCGCGGTGGCGGTCAGCACCAACTCGGCCGCGAGCAGCGCGCCTTCCTGATCCTGCGCGACCGACGTTCGTTCGACGATGTCGGTGATGAATTGCGGCCCGAACGGCAGCGGCACCTTCGAACAGTCGAGATAGCGGGCGCCCTTCCGGTCGGCGATGAACAGGTGGTTGCCCCCGGGCCGCCCGGCGATGTCGACGTACTTGCGCAGCTCGATATAACCCTCGGTGCCGAGAATGAAGAGACGACCGTCGCCCCAGGTGGGCAGCCCGTCGGGGGTGAACCAGTCGACCCTGATATAGCCCGCTCCGCCGTCGCCATGCAGCATCACGTCGCCGAAATCCTGGAATTTCGGATGCTTGGGATTGCCGAAATTGCTGACCTGCGAGGCCAGTACCTGCGCGCGCTTGCTGCCGGTCAGGTAGACGAACTGGTCCGCCTGATGGCTGCCGACGTCGGTCAGGATGCCGCCGTTCAGCGCCGGGTCCCAGAACCACGCCGGGCGGTTGGGCGCGGAGAGGCGGTGGGGGGCGAGATTGATCGTCTGGATGACCCGCCCGATCGCCCCTTCGTGAACGAGCTGCCCGGCCATTACGGCGGCGGGCACCTCCAGCCGCTCCGAGTACATGATACCGAACTTGCGCCCGGTCGCCTTGATCGCGGCGCGCACCTCGGCGAGTTGCTTCAGCGTGACGACCGCCGCCTTGTCGCTGAGATAGTCCTTGCCCGCCCGCATCACCTTGATGCCGAGCGGGGCGCGCAAAGCAGGGATGGCGGCGCTGCACACCAGCTTGATCCGCGCATCCTCGACGATCTCGTCTTCGGACCGCGCCAGCCGGACGCCGGGATAGCGCCGCTGGAAGGCGGCGACCTGCTTCGGATCGGCCGCGTAGAAGGCGGTGAGGACACCACCGCCACGGATCATCGCATCGGTGATCGCATAGATGTGGCTGTGGTCGAGCCCGATGACGCCGAACGGCAGCCGGTACTTCGCCTCGGGCACAGGACGCGCCGGCGCGGCCTCCGTCGGCGCATCGCCGCGGGCGGCGGATTGCGCGAGCGCCTCCCCCGCCAGTCCGGAGAGGCCCGTGGCGAGCGCAAGGCCGATCAGGTCGCGGCGGCTGGTATCGGTCACGTCTCTACTCCCCGGACATTTGGACGGCGACCAGGTCGGTCGGCCATTTCATCGCCTCGCCACGGTCCATCGCCTGCTCGCCCAGGAGCGAGGCGACGCTGGCGTAATAGGCCTGCGCGAGCAGCCCCGGCAGCGGCCTTCCCGCACGCACCGCCTCGCCGAACCCCTCGAACTGGAGCATCGTCTCGTCATATTCGCTCCAGCCTAGCGACTCGCCCGGCGTCGTGACCGGCAGTTCGGGAAACCAGGTCGCGCCTCCGATCGGCACGGTGCGCTTGTGCCCGCGCGCGATGTCCTGATGCATTCGCTGTAGCTGCAGCTGCTTGGGCGGCACTTCCTGGTAGATCCGGCCGAGTTCGGGCTCGATCGTACCCTTGCTCCCCTGGATCTGCTCCTCGCAGCCATAGCGTGCGTTGTTGAGGAGCGAGGTGTAGATCACCTTCCGGCCGCCGCTGAACTCATAAACGAGCGCGACATGGTCGTAGACCTCACGACCGTCCTTCCAGAAGCAGATGCTGCCCGAACCCATCACCCGCGTCGGCACGCCGCCCAGAAACCAGTTGGCGACCTGGAGCTGGTGGGTGGCGAGTTCGGTCATCAGTCCGGCCGAGCGGTCGCGATAGAGGCGCCAGTTGATCTGCCGGTCGGTCGCATCGGCGGGCACGACGCGGCGCCAGCGATTGTTGCGGTGCCAGCTGGCGCGAATCTGGGTGATGGTGCCGATCTCGCCAGCCTTGGCGCGCTTCAGCGCGTTCAGATAGGTCGGATGGAACATCCGCTGGTGGCCGATCTGGAGTACCTTGCCATGCCGCTGCGCGTTCGCGATCATCGCCCCGCAATCGGCAATGGTCCGTGCCATCGCCTTCTCGCACCAGACGTGCAGCCCGGCGTCGAACCCATCCGCGGCGTGGCGTGCGTGAAGGTCGAGCGGAGTGGCGATGACGAGCGCGTCGAACCCGCCCGCCTCGATCATCCGGCGATGATCGGCGAAGGCCGGAACGCCCGCGCCGGCGATGTCGCGAGCCTTGGCGAGATTGGGCGCATAATCGTCGCACACCGCGGCGACGGTGCAGTTGCGCGTCTTCTGGATGTTGCGGATCAGCGTGCGACCGCGATCACCGGTGCCGACCACCGCCAGCCGCACCCGGTCGCCCGGTTTGGGAGCCGGCAAGGCGAGCGTCGCCGCCGCCGCTTCCGCCGCCCAGGGCGCCGCTGCGGCTATCCCCGCCCCTGCAGTCACGCTCAGCATCCGGTCGAGGAACAGTCGCCGCGACCACTCGAACTTCTGATCGGTCATCCTACGCACACATCCTTGTCGGTCGCGCCGGCGAGGCGGCACCAAGTTCGAAACGGAAACGCCCGTTAGGCGCCGTATGCAAGAGGCGGCGGGCACGCACCGGGTCGGCGGCCATCAGCGCGGTGCTCGCCATCTCGGCGGCGGCGCCCGTTGGCGCGATTGCGACGGTACAGCGCGGCGCGATAACGGCGTGCGCGTCGTGCGGCCGAATGGTGGCGGCGCGCTCGGGCGCCAGCGTGCCGGCACCGACGCTGGCCGAGACCGACAGCGCCTCGTCGTGCAACTCCACCTCCACCAGCTGCTCGCGCTCCATCAGCGGATGCGGTATCGCGAACGGCCATCCGCCGCCCAGCGGATGCGCACCGACCACGACGATCGAACTCTCGCCCGCGCTCAGCAGCGCGGAGCCGACCCCGCCCGCGCGCAGCAGCGTCGCCGCTCGGTCGAGCGCGAACCCCTTGCCCATGCCGCCGAAATCCAGCGCCAGCGGGGCCTCGGCGCAAATGCGTCGCATCTCGCGGTCGAATGTCACCCAGCGCCAGCTGCCGCCGCGGCGCGCATCGGCGGCGACGTCGAACAGCTCGAGCGTCGCGGCATGCCCCTCATCGACCAGCACCAGCGCATCGAACAACAGCGGATCGTCGATCGCCGCGGGCTCTCCCGCCATCAGTGCCTCGTTGAGCGCGGTGGTCGGCGACGGACGGTGGATCGTCAGCGCGTCGTCCACCGCCTCGACCGCGCGGCGGGCGGCGGCGAGGAGATCGGCCTGTTCCGGGAGGCTCCCGAACGCGTGCAGCTCCACCCGCGTGCCCATGGCGGCGAACCGCTCGACCGTGCCGACTCCCGACGCCATTGTCAGACCTTGATTTCCCAGCCGGGCTGATAGGCCACCGACCAGAGCTTCATCGCCTCTGCGCTTGACGGCCGGCCGCTCGCCGGATCGATCGTCAGCGCCGCGCCGGTGCGGTACGCCATGTTGCCCAGGTGACAGATCGTGGTGCTGACATGTCCCTCCGCGATCGGCGAATTCAGCTTGGTTGCCTTGCCGCGGATCACGTCGACCATGTTGCCGGCGTGATAGACGTCGAGAATACCCTCGCCAACCGTGCCCGTCGTCTCCGATGCGGCGGCGGCCTTCACGGCGCCGCGCTGCTTGCCGTCGAGGTCGTACAGTTCGTACCCGTTGCGATCGACCACTGCCGACCCTTTGGTCCCGAGCAGCAGCACGCCGCGCCCCCGGCCGTAGCGCGCCATGCCGTTGCCGCTCTGCCCGTTCCAGGTGATCGTCCGTTTGCCGTCATAGCCGAGCGTCAGGTCCATGGTATCGTACATGTCCCAATCGTCGTCGTTGAAGAACTGACGCGAGCCGCGCGCGACGACGCTTTGCGGATAGGCGAGCCCCATCAACCAGCGGGCCACGTCGATCTCGTGCATGCCGTTGTTGCAGATCTCGCCGGTGCCGTACTGCCATACCCAGTGCCAGTTGTAGGGTACGAGGTTCGACCGATACGCGCTTCGAGGGCGCGGCCCCTGCCACATGTCCCAGTCGAGCGTTGCCGGTGGCGCCACCTGCCGGCCGTGGCCGATCGTTTTGCGCGCGTTGGCGTACCAGGTCTGCGCCTCGTAGACGTCGCCCAACTCGCCAGCTTTCACCAGTTCGCCGAGCTGACGCGTCTCGGGGCTCGATCGCTGCTGGTTGCCGATCTGAAGCTGGCGCCCGGTACGCTTCTGCACTGCGATCATCGCCTCACCCTCGGCCGGCGAGATCCCGACCGGCTTCTCGCAATAGACGTGGCGACCGGCGTTCATCGCATCGGTCGCGATCTTGACGTGGCTGAAGTCGGGGGTCGCAACGGTCACGATGTCGACATTGCGGTTTGCGATCAGCCGGCGATAGTCGCTCTCGGTCGCGGGCGTCGCGAGCCCACGCGCGGCGAAAGCCCCGGCGCGCTTCGCCAGCACCGCCGAGTCGCAATCGACGATGTGGCTGACCGCGACGTTGGGCAGCTTCGAAAAGGCAGCGATATGCGCCTGCCCTCGCCCGTTCACCCCGACCACCGCAACGTTGAGGCGATCGTTGGCGCCCTTGATCCGGGCATAGCTCTTTGCGCTCATGGCGGCGCCAAGCGTGACGCCGGCTCCCTTCAGCACGGTACGACGGTCCATCATCGACCTGATCTCCTCAGAAACTACGCAGCTTGATCGAGCGGAAATCGACTTTGTCGCCGTGATCCTGCAGCAGGATCGGGCTCGCCGCCCAGCTGCCGAAGCCGGGCACCCGGGCGAACTTGCTCTGCGCTACTGCCGCGGCGAAGGCGGAGGCGCCGCGATCGAACTCGACCAGCTTGAAGCCGTTGAGCCAGTGTTCGACATGGTTGCCGCGTACTACCACTGCCGCCCGGTTCCACTCGCCCGGCGGGTTGATCCGCTTGCCCGGGCTGGCGGGATCGAGCAGGTTCGCGGGCGGGATCAGGTCGTAGAGCGCGGCCAGCGTGCGGTTGCCGTCGCGCCCCATCTTGGCATCGGGGTGACGCGCATCGTCGAGGAGCTGATACTCCAGCCCGACCCCTGAACCGTCCGGTGCGATCCGGTACTTGATGCCACTGTTTGCAGCCTCGCTCAGCCGGAAGTCGACCGAGAGTTCGAAATCGCGGTAGGATGCGGCCGTCACCAGATCGCCGCCGCCGCCGGTAACGGACAACATTCCATTCGCCATCGACCAGCCCGCAGCCGGGAAACTGCCGCCCTTCAGGCTCCGCCAGCCGGTACCCGTGCGCCCATCCCAGAGCAGCGTCCAGCCGGCGCGCCGCTCGCCGGGCGCCAGCCGATTCATAAGATAGCCCTGCTGCTCCAGCCCCGTATCCGGCAGCGCGAACCGACCCGGCCGATCGGTAATGATGCGGACCTTGCGGAACCGCACCTCGGGATGCCGGGCCGCGTCGGCATCGGGAATGGCGTGGACCTGGAACGCGATGAAGCCTTGCGCATCGGTGTCGTCGACGGTGTCGGTCGCGGGCACGCCGTTGATCCAGGTGCGCAGCCGGTTGCCGATCGCCTCGATCCGATAATGATTCCAGTCGGCCGGACGATAAGTGTCGCGCGCCGCCTTGTTCCGGCCGAGCGAGTAGAGCCACTGGCGACGTTGCTCGTCGTACATGCCGCCACTCCACCGCCGCGGCGATGGATCGATCTCCGCCTGGTATCCATGGACGACGCCATCGCGATAGTCCGGCCTGCTCTGCCCGCGGACCATTACGCCCGAATTCAGGAGCGGATCGGTCTTCGCGTCGAATTCCATGATATAGTCGCCGAACCGCTGGTCCGAGACGAGCCAGCTGTTGGCCTTGCCCGGCATGGCTCGGCCGATCAGCTCGCCGCCGACTACCTCGTATTGTGCCTTGCCCCCGGTCGAGTGCCAGCCGGCAAGCCCGGTGGGTGGCGTGAGGTCCCGCCATGGCGCAGCCGTTGCCGCGATCGCCGGCAGAGCGCCGAGTTGAGTCGCCCCCGCACCGATCAGGCCGGCCAGCGCGGCAGCGCACATTATCCGGCGCCGTCTTGAAGTTCGGGATTGTGCCAATTCCGTCTCCTGCCGTCCACGCGCGCCGATCGTTGCCGGCGCATCCTTGTCGGAATGGATATCGGTTGGTCGGACCACATGCAAGAGATTGTCAGGCATTTTTCAACGGGATACTTGACGTGGCGCCGCAAACGGAAAATCCGTAAAAGCGTGGCACGCCGCGCGGCAACGAATAACTGGATAAGCACTTCATGTCGGATCAAGGTGGCGGCAAGCTGTACCGCCGGATCGTGCAGGCCATCGTCGCGGACATCGCCGGGGGCGTGTTCCCGATCGGATCGCGGCTTCCGGCCGAGCGGGATCTTACCGAGCGGTTCGGCGTCAGCCGTCCCACGATCCGCGAGGCGATGATCGCGCTGGAGATGCAGGGGCTGGTAGAGGCGCGCAAGGGATCGGGCGTGTTCGTCCTGGCGACATCGAGCGCGTCGGAGAACGACGAATTCGATATCGGCGCGTTCGAGATCACCGAGGCACGCCGGCTGATCGAGGGTGAGGTGGCGGCGGTAGCGGCGACGGAGATAGACGAGGTGTGCCTCGCCCGACTGCGCGGGCTGCTCGACGATATGGCGCTGGACGACGATGCCGCGGCCGAGGCGGCAGACCGCAGTTTCCACATCTCGATCGCGGAGGCGACCGGCAACGCCGTGCTGATCGGCGCCGTCACCGATGCGTGGGACATGCGGTTCCGCTCGCCACTCGCGCGCCAGACGCTCTCGAAGGCCGGCAGCCTGGGAACGAAGGAGCGAATGGAAGAGCATGGTCGCATTCTCCGCGCACTGGAAGCGCACGATCCGGTGGAGGCGCGCGCAGCGATGCGCGACCATCTGACACGGGTCATCGATCATCTGTTGCACGTCGACGAGGCGGAGGCGGTCGAGAGGGTTCGCGCGGAGACAGCGCAGCGTCGCCGCGCCTTCGCCCGTCGGGCGGTTTGACCCGTCGGGCCAATTTGGCCGAACAACTATCGCGCGGGCTCCGACGGTTTCCAGACGGGCGCTGATCGCCTGCGACCGACGGTCACGAGGACAAAGAAGCAACCGAGAGATGGCATCTACCGTAAACACCATCCGGTGTTGCCCGACCACTTCAAGGCTTATTGTCATATAGCTTTGGCAGTGATACGCCATCCATCCTGAGAGAGCCGACATCGTCGGCCGGCCTGTACCGTTCAAGATCGGACGGATGGGCAAACAGGGGGAGAGGGCATGAAGCTGACCGCGTCCGACAAGTATCGACTGCTTGTGTCGACCAGCATCGCCGGGATCGCACTGGCGACCACCGCGCAGGCGCAGACCGTCGCCGCACCGGAACGCCGCTCCGACGAGGTCTCGGCACAGGTGCCCGCCCCCGCAGCCGGAACCGACCAGACCGGGGTCCCCGCCGACGTACCGCAAAAACGCACCGAGGACTCGCAGGAGGCCGACATCGTCGTCACCGGCTTCCGCGCGTCGCTCAACAGCGCGCTCGCGGTGAAGCGCAACGAGACAGCGGCAGTCGACAGCATCGTGGCGGAGGACATCGGTAAGTTTCCCGATTCCAACCTGGCCGAATCGATGCAGCGCATCCCCGGCGTAGCGCTGTCGCGCGGCGATGGTGGCGAGGGCCGCAACATCTCGGTTCGTGGACTTGGCGCGCAGTTCACCCGCGTGCGGATCAATGGCATGGAAGGCGTCAGCCAGGTCAGCGGCACCGACATTCGCGGCGGCGTCGCCACCGGGCGCTCGTTCGACTTCGTGACCTTCCCCACCGAAATCTTCTCGGCGCTGTCGGTCCGCAAGACGACCTCGGCCGACGTGGAGGAAGGCTCGCTCGGCGCCACCGTCGACCTGCGCGCGCCCAAGCCGTTCGACCAGAAGAGCGACCTCGTCATCTCCGCGACCGCGCGCGGCATCTACAACGATATTCGCAAGGACGTGGATCCGCGCCTGTCGGCGTTGGTGTCCAAGAAGCTGGGCGACAGCTTCGGCATCCTCGGCAGTGTCGCCTATTCCAAGCGGCGCATCGACGAGTTCGCCTATTCGGCGGTCGATGTGGTGCCGACGACCGTCTACGGCCTCGCCCAGCCGGCCGGCCGGCCCAATGCCGGGATCATCTTTCCCTTCTGCACCCCTGTCGGGTACACCTATCGCGGCGCGGCGACGAACAGTCCGATCGCCGGCTACACCCAGCCGAACGGGGTCGCGATCGGCGCCGACGCCAATAATTGCAGCACCAACAATCCGCGCACCGGCAACGCAGCAGCCTATGATTACATCATGAGCCGCACCGGGGTGAACGGGCGGCCGGGCGGCGGCGTCTACCTCCCCCGCCTGCCGCGGCCGGTGAAGAGCAGCCAGACGCAGGATCGCCTCGCCGGCACGCTGACGCTTCAGTGGAAGCCGTCCGACGCCACCGATGTGTCACTGGACGGGCTCTATTCGCGATTCAAGGTCGACCGGCTAGACACCTATTTCGACGCGCGCTCCTTCGGTCGCGCGATCTCGAACAACGGTCAGCCGCTGACTTCGGTGCGCGAGATCGAGGTCGACGACAACGGCTCGCTGATCCACGGCCTGTTCGACGGGGTCGATCTGCGTTCGGAGATGCAGGACGAGCGGTTCACCTCCACCTTCAAACAGGCGAACTTCAACATCGACCACCGGTTCTCCGACACGTTCCGCGTATACGGACTGGCGGGAATCAATGAATCGCTCCTCGACGTTAACCGGCTGCAGGTGGCGATCGATTCGAACGACACCCGCAACTGGGCGATCGACTTTCGCGACAACCGCGATATCCCCAAGATCACCTACGGCATCGACACGACCAACCCCAGCCTGTTCCAATACGGACCGCCGCTGGCCAATGGCGACCAGCGCGGCCAGCTGTCGAACTTCATTCGCCGCAACCGCATCACCAGCAAGACCTTCGAGCTGAACGGTGAGTGGGAGGCAGCGCACAACTTCACCCTCCAGGTCGGCGGCCAGTACCGCACCAACAAGTACACCGCACGAGAGCGGCAGCTCGCGACGAACACCCCGCTGGCGCTGCCGGCGGGCGTGTCGCTGGCGGACATCACCTTCGTGACCGGCGGTATCTCCAAGAACCTCGACGGCCAGCTCCAGGATTTCATTTCGGTCGATCCGGACAAGTTCCGCTCGGCGGCGGACCTCGACAGCTACGTCTATTGCAGTCTCGAATGTGCCAAGGGCACCTATGGCGGCGTCTACGAGAAGTACGGCTCGGGCTACTTCCTCGTAAAGTTCAACACGGAGGACGTGCTACCGTTCAAACTCCGCGGCGACGCGGGTGTCCGCTACGTCCACACCAACCTCGACACCTATGGTCCGATCACCACCGCCAATCCGGCAGGGTCTCTCTACTCGTCGCGCTTCGTGATCTCGAACGTGGGTCGCAGCTACGACGACTGGCTGCCGTCGGTGAACCTGGCGCTGGACATCACGCCGGACCTCATCTTGCGCGCTGCGGCGGCGCGGGTGATGTCGCGTCCGTCGTATGGCCAGCTGATCCCCGCCGGGTCCGCCAATCTGGTGATCCAGACCGCCAGCTTCTCGAACCCGTTCCTCGATCCGATCCGCGCCAACACCTTCGACGCCTCGCTCGAATGGTATTTCGCACCCGGTTCGCTGCTGTCGGTTGCCTATTTCCACAAGAATATCGAGACCTACATCCAGACGACCAGCCAGCAGGTCGCGTTCCAGGACATCGGCCTGCCGCTGACGCTGCTCAACGGTACGCAGCTGCGCCCGACCGACCTTTTCACCGTCCAACGCAGCAACAACACGCCCGGCGGCCCGCTCAACGGGTTCGAGGTGAACGTGCAGCTGCCGTTCCGCTTCCTGCCGGGAGTGCTCAGCAATTTCGGCGCGCTCGCCAACTTCACGCGCGTCCGGTCGAACATCAACTACATCATCTCGTCCTCGCTCTCACGGACCGCGCCGCTGGTCGGGCTGTCGCCGGAAACGGCGAGCGGCACCCTCTACTATGAGGACAAGAAGTTCAGCATCCGCTCGACGCTCAACTACCGGGCAGGCTTCCTGACCGCGGTACCCAGCGGCTCGGTCGACGCCGACTCGAGCGCCAACGCGAGCTCGATCTTCGTCGATGCCTCCGCCTCGTACAACCTCAACGAACATATCAAGCTGATCGCCGAGGTATCGAACATCACCAACGAGACCAACCGGCTGACGGTCGACTCGATACGACAGGATCCACTGTACACCGCGTATTTCGGCCGGACCTTTGCCCTCGCGGTAAATTTTCAGTTTTGAGCTGAAGAACCAAGCGGATCACGATTCAACCTTCCGCAAGGTGCTATCACCGCGCGATGGCAGGTCTTCGAAGCTGGCAGCCCAGCTCGCGAGGACCTGCCATTGCGTCAACGCAGGAGCAGCCGGCAAGACGGATTGGTTTATCGGCAGACCGCGTTCCTCGATGGCGGTTCCGTTGATCTCCTCCGGCTGTAGCGCCCGTATTCAGGACCCGGGTGGAGTTGCGGGCACTGGCCACCGATGCTGCGGCGACATGGTCCGAAACCACACGAGGATATCGAAACCGGTCATGAGAGGACTGGATTCCTCGGCAACATTCCCCTTCTGGAATTTGGCAGGATCGACGATCCATCCCACGCTGCCGTTCCACAGCGGCTGCGCGAGCCATCGCCGCGCATCCGATCTGCCCCGGTCGCGGCAGCGTCGAACCACCACACATCGCCGGGCAAGGCGGCGAGGACGCGCCCGGTCGAGTGCGGACTATTGTTGTCGAGCGGTATCGCAACGTCGTGCTGCTTGCCCACGAGCTGCTTCAGGTCGATGTTCGTGCCGCGCGTCGCGGTGACCGTCGCTCGGGTGTAGGTGAACCCCAGCGTTCGATACGCGACACCCAGCCGTCGCCGCACCTCCACGCCGAGGCCGGTCGCGCCGAGCTTGATCCACTCCGCCGTATAGGTGTGCATCACATGATCGTCGTGCGCCCAAAGGACGGCGCGGCGCCCATCGCCAAGCCGTTCCAGCAGATTGTCAGCCATGAAACGATCCCGGCGTGACCAGTATTCACCCGAATGGTCCTTCAGGTCGGCGCCTTTCACGTCCAGTTCGAAGATGCGAACGTTCTGCCATACCAGCCGGGCAGCATAGGCGGCCTCCGAATAATCCGGATCTGCCCGCCAGTCGGTGGCATGGGCGGCAAAGGTATCGCGGAGCTCTGCCGCTGCGGCCAGCACCCGCGCAACGTCGGCCGTCCCGTGCTCGGCGATCCAGTCCGAAGGGCGGATCCGCGGCGCGCCGGGTGCCGGCAGCATCGTGCCGAACGACTGCCGCAAGCGCTGCGCGGTTGCCGGATCATGGCGGGCCAACACCCCCAGCGCGAAGTTGGCGTCGACGGCACCGTCCTGGTCGTCGATCGCGATGACGCCGATCATCGCGTCGGGGTGCGCCAGGTTCCAGGCTCGCAACCACAGCAACACGGCCGCGAACTCGTCATTCTTGAAGATCTTGAATGCGGAGGGCGACAGGATCAGCGCGGCCGGATCGCCGGCACCCTCCCGCACGAAGCGGTCGAAGCCAACGCCGACGATGCGGTTCGCCTCGATCGCGAGCGTGTCGACGGCCCCTGCCTTCACCAGCTCGCGAAAGAGCAGCGCTTTGAAGGCAACGTCCTCATGCGTGCCATGCGTCACCTCACCAAGTCCTATGACCCGGGCGCCTGCGAGCCTCGACACCATGGGCGCCATGTCGGTGGCAGTGGGCTCGGCCGCGGCAAGGCGGTGACCCGAACGCTCCAGAAAACGCGCCGCCGCGGTCTCCTCAGGGCCGAGTTCCGCAACCGCCGGTGCCGGGAGCGCCAGAGCGAGCGCGCCTGACAACAGCCATCTGCTCATCTCGCTATCCCCCCGAGTCGCTGCTGCCCTAACATCCGCTCGCGGGAGCCCGGGCGCAAGAAGCCGGACGCGATTCGCATCCATGGCGATCAGCTTCCGGGGTGACCGGCCGTCGGTTTCGGCTATGGCAGGCAGTCGGCGGCCTTGCCGGGCCGATCAGCCTTCAGGAGATGATACGTGCTGTTCCACACCATGGTCGGGTCGAACGACATCGAGCGGTCGAAGCGCTTCTACGATCAGGTGCTCGGCGTGCTTGGCGTGGGCGAGGCAACGCTGAACATAGCGGACAGCGGCCATACGCGCCTCTTCTACCGCAGCGGGAAGGGGACCAACTTCATCGTCTCCCAGCCCATCAACGATGAACCGGCCACCGTGGCGAACGGCAGTACTGTCGCCTTCTCGTGCGACTCGCCCGAACAGGTGAAGCGGTTTCACGACGTCGCCGTCGCTGCCGGCGGTACCTCGATCGAAGCGGCGCCTGGACCGCGCAAGTCGGCATCGCTGGGCGTGATCGAACTGGCCTATGTTCGGGATCCGGATGGTAACAAGCTCTGCGGGATCCATTTCCCCAGGTGACCTACGGCGCCTTGCCCCTGCTACGCGATCTCTATTGCGGCACTGTGCGAGGGAGGATGCATCAGGTCCATCCATCCGTGCTTGGTGCTCGACCCGGTCGGTAACACATTCGACGAACGCCGACACTGACCTGCCGGATGGCCGAACAGATGGCCCGAACGCCTGTGTCGTATCGGCGAGCTGCCAATTGCAAAGACGATAATTGTCGTGCGATCGTCTCATCGCACTCGGGCAGGGCGATTGGCAGGCTTTCCCTATGATATTCGATCGTCGTGCGCGCGTCGTCGCGACCACCCTCGCCCTTGTTCTGGTCGGAGCGGCCAACTCGGATGTCAGGCCGCGCAATCCAATCGTTGCCGGGTGGTATGCCGATCCTGAGATCCGTCGGTTCGATGGGCGATACTGGATTTACCCGACGGTCTCGGAAGCACCTGTCGACGCCCCGACGCCGACGCTGAACGAGGCCCAGCGCAGGATGCGTGCCGCACCCGACATCCGGCCTGCCTTTCTCACCCAGACATATCTCGACGCCTTCTCATCGACGGATCTCGTTCATTGGACCAAACATCCGCGCGTCCTCGACACGACCGGGGTGCGCTGGGCGGCCTACGCCATCTGGGCACCGTCGGTGATCCGGGCTAACGGGCGCTTCTATCTGTTCTTCGGCGCGAATGACGTTCACGAGGGTGAAACCGGCGGGATCGGTGTCGCCGTTTCGAGCACGCCACAGGGACCGTTCCGCGACCTGATCGGCAGGCCGCTGATCGGCGGCATCCACAATGGTGCGCAGCCGATCGACCAGTTCGCGTTTCGCGACGATGATGGCCAGCTCTACCTCTATTATGGCGGCTGGGGACACCTCAACGTCGTGCGGCTCGCGCCGGATCTGAAGAGCCTCCGCGCCTATCCGGATGGAACCATCTATCGCGAGATCACGCCGCCGGGTTATGTCGAGGGGTCGTTCGTCGTGAAGCGGAACGGGACCTATTATCTGATGTGGTCCGAAGGTGGCTGGACCGGGCCGGACTACCGCGTTGCCTACGCCACCGGGCCGACCGCGCTGGGTCCCTTCACCAAGAAGGGTACGATCCTCGCGCAGGACGAGCGCGTGGCCCGCGGTGCGGGGCATCACTCGGTCATAAAGGAGCCGGGGCGCGACAGATGGTGGATCGTCTATCACCGCCGGCCGCTGAACGAGACCAAGGGCGATCATCGGATGCTGGCGATCGATCGTCTGCACTTCAACAAGGACGGGACGATCCAGCCGGTGGTGATGACAGGACGGTGAGACGGGGTACTCGCATCGGGGCGATCCGTTTTACATCCTTGCTTTGCCCATCAGGAGCAGCAACACTGCACCATGGATGAGGCAAAGCGGGCGACGCTCGCGGGTCTGACGGCGACCGCCGTCTCGGCGGCAGCACCACCCGGCCGGTGCGGGAAACGACGACACCCCGACATTGATGCGCTCGACCGCCGCATGGCTGCCTATGACCCGGTCTGGCGCAGCCCCAGCCGGAATGCAGGCGGGTCGATGCCGTGCGGGGCTGGAGATATCGGGCTGAACGTCTGGGTCGAAGGCGAAGAACTCCTGTTCTACGTCGCCCGCAGCGGTGCGTTCGACGAGACCAACAGCTATCTGAAACTCGGTCGCATGCGGCTGCGCTTCGACCCATCGCCGTTCGGCGAGGGAACCTCGTTCGAGCAGCGCCTGCGCCTCGTCGATGGTGAGATCGTGGTTACCTGCGGCGACCTTACCGTCGCCATCTGGGCCGATGTCGAAACGCCGATCGTCCATGTCGCGGTCGGCAGCATCGTGCCGGTCGCGATCACCGCCAGTTGGGAAAGCTGGCGAACCCGTGACCGCGATTATGTCCCCGCCGAGATGTCGATGCATCGCTCCTACGACGGCGCACCCGTCACTCCGCGCCAGTACGCGGACGAGGTCGGCTTCGCCGAGGGCGGGGTCCTCAGCCGGCATCACAATCGGGACGCCGGCGTCTTCGACCTGCTCGTCGCGCAGCAGGGGCTGACCGGCGTGAAGAAGGGATTGTGGAACCCCCTCGCCGGGCTCGGTTTCGGCGCGTTGATGCGCGGCGACGACTTCGCACCTGCCGGCACGGTCGAGGGCCGTTACGCCAGCACCGATTTCACCGGCTGGAGACTTGCGAGCCGTCGCCCCCGACGGAGACATGCTCTCCGCCTGTATTGCCATGTCGCCCGGACCGGCTCCCGCGACGACTGGCTCGCGGGCCTGCGGCGGCTGGTCGCCTCTGCTCCGGGAGCAGCAGCGTCGCGCCGTCGCAGCCGTCGCTGGTGGCGGGCCTTCTGGAGCCGCAGCTGGATTGCGATCGAGCCGGGCGATCCGCGACCGGACAGCCAGCGATGGCGGATCGGCCGCAACTACCAGCTGTTCCGCCACCAGCTCGGCACCAACGCGGCCGGCCTGTGGCCGACCAAGTTCAACGGCGGCAATTTCACTGTCGATCCGGAGTTCACCAAGGCGGAGCTGCGCCTTTCACCCGATTATCGCGCATGGGGCGGTGGCGAGTTTACCGCCCAGAACCAGCGACTGGTCTATTGGCCGATGCTGAAGAGCGGCGATGCCGACATCATGCAACCACAGCTGGACTTCTATCGTCGCCTGCGCCGCACGGCGGAGTTGAGGACGGAAGTCTATTGGGGGCACAAGGGCGCCTGCTTCGTCGAACAGATCGAGAATTTCGGTCTGTGCTGCGGCCAGGAATGGGGCTGGGAACGCACCTGGAACAAGCCGGCGGCACGGCTGCCGGGTGTCGAGGACAGTGCCTTCGTCGATTACCTCTGGGACACCGTCCTAGAATTCTGCCTGATGATGCTCGATGTCGGTCGGTTTGCCGGCCGTGACGTATCCGGCGATCTGGTCTTCATCGACAGCTGCCTAACCTTCTTCGACGAGCATTATCGCCGTGAACACGCGCGCATCGCCGGGTCCGAGCTCGATGTGGATGGCAAGCTGGTGCTGTATCCCGGAACCGCCTGCGAGACGTACAAGAATACGCTGAACTCGACCGTGACGATCGCGGGCCTGGACGCGGTGCTGGCTGCGCTGCTCGCACTGCCCGATCGGCTGCTCGGCCCCGCGCTCCGCTCGCGTTACACCGCGATGCGAGCGACCTTGCCACCCTTCCCGATCCGCCGGCTGGCCGGCCGCCGCGTCATCTCGCCCGCGGCGCTATGGGACCGCATCCAGAACGTCGAGATCCCGCAACTCTACCCGGTTTTCCCCTACCACCAATACGGCGTCGGCCTGCCGGATCTGCAGATTGCGATCGACACATGGCATCACGGAGTCGACACCCCGATCCAGAAGGATTTCAAGAGCTGGCATCAGGACGCGATCTTCTGCGCGCGTCTCGGCCTGACCGACGAAGCCGCCAGGCTCATCGCCCTGAAGCTCGAAGATTCAGCCCAACGCTACCCGACTTTCTGGGGCCCCGGCCACGACTGGACTCCCGACCATAATTGGGGCGGATCGGGCATGATCGGCTTGCAGGAAATGCTGATGCAGACGCCCGGCGATGCGATCCACCTATTCCCCGCCTGGCCGCGCGAGTGGGACGTCGACTTCCGCCTGCACGCTCCCCACCGAACGCGCGTCGATGCGACACTGCGCGCCGGCGAGCTGGTCGCGTTGTCGGTCGAGCCACCCGCCGCCCGATCGAGGATCATACTGCCGAAATGGATGGACGACACCCGGGCAGGATGACCCGGCAACGGACATCCCGAGCCGCTCCATCGCTCCCCGGCTTCGGAACCGACCCAGCAACGCCACGACAGGCCGAAATCATCCCGCCACTTTGCCGAGCATGCTTTCCAGCCAATCTCGGTGAGTCGGCGCCGCGCTCGCCAGCTTCGTCACGTCGCGAGCCATGCGGCCGAAGGCGCCCTGGATCTGATCCGGGGCGAAGCCGTCGGCCAGTGGGTCCCAGCGCTCCGGCTCGATCCCCATGCCGATCAGGATGGAAAGCCAGCTGGGATCCGCGAACGTCTCCCATTCCAGCCGGACCATTCGGCCGCGCGCCGCGAACAGGCGGATCTTGTGCGCCAGCGGTTCCGGCAGAACGGTATCGCGCCGCTCGCGCCAGAACGGCTCCGTCCGCCCGTTCGCCCAGTAATGCAGCACCAGGAAGTCGCGTACACGCTCATATTCCAGGGCAGTGATGCGATTATATTCGGCTGCCAGGGCAGGATCCATCGCCGTATCCGGAAACAGGGACAGCAGGCGCTGCAGCCCCGAATAGATCAGGGTGATACTGGTCGACTCCAACGGCTCCAGAAACCCCGCCGCCAGGCCCAGTGCGACGCAGTTCGACACCCAGGCCCGCTCCCGCCGCCCGGTGGTGAAGCGCAGGAGGTTCGGTTCGGCCAGCGCTTCCCCCTCCAGCGTCGCTCTCAGCGTGGCGCAAGCTTCGTCGTCCGATACATGGCCACCCGCATAGACATATCCGTTGCCGACGCGGTGGCGCAGCGGGATACGCCACTGCCATCCCGCCGGCCGCGCAGTTACCCGCGTGAATGGTTCTATATTCTCTTTCCCGCCCCTTGCGGCGCAGGGGATCGCGACGGCGCGGTCGACGGGCAGCAGGGCCGTCCAGTCGATATACGGCTCACCCAACGCCTCGCCCGCGATCAGCGACCGGAAACCCGTGCAGTCGATGAACAGGTCGGCGGCGATCCTGCCCGCCCCGTCCGTATCCAGTGCCAGGATGCGACCGGTCTCGACGCAGCGGTCGACGTGGCGGATGCGCGCGTCGATGCGCGTCACGCCGCGGCTCAAGGACATGTCGCGCAAGTGACGGGCGAACAGCGCCGCGTCGAAATGCACCGCCCAGTCGAAATAGGCATAGTCGGGCGCGGGACGCAGCGGCGTCATCATCCGGCCATGCAGGGCAAGCTGGCAGGCCAGGCTGTACCGGTCGAGCGGGGTTGCATCGCCCGCGGCCCGCAGCTTCAGCCAGTAATGGTGAAAGTCGACGCCGTTCGACGGCGTGCCGTACAAGCCGAACGGATGAAAGAAGCGGTTGCCGTCGCCTGCCCAGCCGTCGAACAGGATGCCCAGCTTGGCGGTGCCCTCGCTCGCGCGCATCACCGCCGCCTCGTCCAGCCCCGCCTCGGCGAAGAAGTCGCGGATCGCCGGGGTGGTCGCCTCGCCGACACCCACCGTGCCGATCGCCGCAGACTCGATCAGCGTGATCGCGATGCCGAGCGGCGCGAGCCGCCGGGACAGCAGGGCCGCCGCCATCCATCCCGCCGTTCCGCCACCTGCGATGACGATCGATCGCAGCGGCCGGGCGGTCAAACGTCGCGCCCTGCCTGCCCATCGATCGCGCGCAGGAACGCGGCACGCGCCGGCGAGGGTGGCCCCGCATAGCCGCGCGCATGCTCGGGCAGGTGATCGGCCATGGCTGGTGCGGCGTCATCGAACACCATGCGATCGAACCAGTGGCGCCACGCCTGGCGATGCGCCGGCGGCAGGTCGCGCACCGCCCGAAGGGCGGCGATCATCGTCGGGATGACCGAGCGGCTGCCGGGCTCCTCCCACCAATGGTTGACCATCACGTTGAAGCCGCCCTGCGCGTGGACGGCATGCCACCAGATCGGCGGGATGTAGAGCGCGTCGCCCGGTTCAAGATCGGCATGGAGCGCGTGTCTCTCCGCCTCGGCATAGCGCGGATATCGATCGAGGTCGGGCCTTGCCACATCGACCATGCTGACTAGCGGCCCGGCGATGGTGAGATGCAGTGGGCCGAGATACAGATTGTCGACCTGCTCCGGCGGAAACAGCGTCACGCGGCGTCGCCCGGCCACGACGACCGCGATGTTGCTCGACTCGTCGAAATGGGTGGCGACGTGGCTCTCGTTACCGATCCAGACCCTCGCCTGGGCGGTGGGCAGATCCAAGCCCAGGGGATTGTCCGCGCTCCATCCCGGCAGGACCGCATCGGTGGCGGCCGCCCCGGCGTACAGCGCGGTGGCCTGATCCCGGTCGCGCTGGCGCAGCAGGTGGGTCAACAACCCGGACACCGTGGTCGATCGCTTCTGGAAATTGCAGCCGTGCAGCCCGTCGTCGTAGAAATAGCGGCCGCCGATCTCGGGCGGGCCGACCAGCAGCTCCGTCTGTCGGCCGCTATCGAGGGAGGCGATGTAGGCGGCCAATGCCTCGTCCGACTGGCGAGCCGCCTTTACCGCGGGCCACCCGGCGGCATGGCCCCGCAGCACCACGGGCCGGTAGGACGCCACCACCTCTTCCCCGAAGCGGGCCGGGTCGACCGGCCCCCGTTCCGCGACCGACTGGCTCATCTCCGCTCCCGAAGTACGGGGGTGCCGCGACCGTCCATTGCGTCCGTCACTGCCGAGGGATCAGAATTTCACGCGCGCGCCGACGGTGAAGCGACGCTCGTAGATATTGTTGTATGCCTTCTGATCCTTCCAGACCAGATAGTAGCGCTCATACTCGCTGGTGAGGTTCGAACCCTGTCCATAAATGGTCAGGTTGGACGTAAGATCATAGCTGATCGACGCGTCGACGTAGCTGACCGGCGATTGGTAGAGCTGAAGGCCCCCGACGCCGCCAAAATTCTGCGAGACTGCGCGCTCCGATCGGTAATTCCAGGCGAGGCGGGCCTGCAGATGGTCGTCCTGATAGAAACCGGTAACGTTGGTCTGGATCTTGGAATTGTCCTGGAAGGGAACGTCGCGGCCGGCGAGATCAACCGCCCCCGATTTGGACGGCGAGTAGGTCAGGTTGAGGTCGAAGCCGAAGTTGGACAGCAGCGTCGGCATGAAGGCCAGATCGCGGAACGACTGCTTCCACTGCGCCTCGACTCCCTTCAGCGTTCCGGCGGCACCCTGGATGGGCGTGTTGATCGACACGGGGCGGCCGCGCACGACGCCGTCGTTGTCGGGCAGGTCGGTGCGCACGATCGTGCCGTTCTGCGTGAAGCTGTCGACCTTGATGTAGAAGGCGGCGACGCTCAGCAGGCTGCCCCGACCGATGTAATATTCGGCCGACAGATCGAAGTTCGTCGCCCGCCACGGGTCGAGCTGCGGGTTGCCGGACGAACTGCCGCCGGTGACGCGGAAGATCGGTGTCGGTCCGCTGGTGTCGATCGCATAGGTCGGGTTGAGGCCACCGCCCCACTGACTGAGGTTCAGCAGCGTCATGGTGCGGGTGACCGCACCGCGCAGGCGCAGATTGTCGGTGATATCCAGCGCGACGTTGACCGACGGCAGATAGTCCGTGAAGCTGCGCTTCGTTTCCGTCGTACCCTGGAACGTGTTGGCAAGGCCGTAGGGACGCGGGATGCCGGTGATGTTCTGCACGACATCGAGACGGGTATCGATCACCTTCAGCCCGCCATTCGCGCGGATCGGCATCCCCAGCAACTCACCCTCGCCGTTGATCTGGAAATAGCCGGTGATCTGGCGCACGCCGACCGCATAGGACGCACCCGGATTGGCGACCTCGACGTTCCCCGGATAGAAGGAGTCCTGGAACGCCTGCGCGTTGTCCATGGCCTTGGGATCGAGGACGTAGAGTGCGGGCACACCGGCGGTCGGCGGGGTCACCTGCTTCAGGAGGCCGTCGAAGCGCGGATCGTTGCCGCGAAAGGCGATGCCGGCCGTGTAGAAGCCGCCGGCACCGTCGGGCACCGAACAGGCGGCCGGGTTGGTTGCCGAATTCGAGTTCAGCGCGACGTCGAACGCCTTCCACTTGACCAGGCACGCACGATCCGCGGTGGCACCCGGACCCTGCGCCAGGCCCGGATAGAGCGGCGCGGCACGATCGAAGGAGTAGTTGTCGGCATCCCGGTCGCTGAAGCGGCCGCCGAACTCGAGCGTCAGGTCGTCGCTCACCTTGTACGACGCATCCAGTCGGCCGACCTTCAGATCCGCGTCCCGGCGGTAGTTGGTTTCCGAAGACGTTCCCTTGAACCCGATCTTGGACGGGTCGCCGAGCTGGGTCAGCAGCTGCTGCGGCAGCGTAAAGGATGGACGATCGCCGGTATAATCGACGATCGAGTGCAGCGATCCCAACCCTGCCAGCGTGTTCACGGTATAGCCGTCGGGATTGAACGCCCGGTCGCCGCCGGCCGACGCCGGGTAGTTGCCGATGCCGTTCGGCTGCCACTGCCGCCCGTTCGACGGGCTGAACGCGGCGTAGCTCTGGTCGTAGGTCTGGCTCGCCTTGCCATAAAGGCCGCGGGCGACGACCTTGAAGTTGTCGTCGTTGTCGAACTTCAGCTCCACGTTGTAATTCTGCGACTCGGTCACCGAATGGTCGTTCTGCGACCATAAGGTGAAATCACCCAGATCGTAGTCGTAGACGCTGACGGTGTTGAAGTCGAAGGTGCCGCGCACCTTGGCGCCGGTGTTGCGCGTCTGCGTCGGCACGAACTCGGCGGCCTGCCAATTGATGTTCGCCTGCTGGAAACCGGCGATACGCGCGCGCTCGTCCTGCCGGGCGTAGAAGCCGTCGCCGGTCAGTTCCAGATTGTCGCTCAGCTTGAACTGGACGGACCCGTTGATGCCCAATCGCTCGCGACGGTTCTCGGTGTTGTAGCCCTGAAACCCTTGCGAGACGAAATAGGCGTCGCCGATGTCGCCGTCGCCGTTGACGTCGGCGCCACTGGTACCGAACCGGGTGCCGCGCGGCCGGAACGACGGCGAGAAGCCGCTGGTGCCGAGCGCGTCGGTACCCTCCGAACGGATCGTGCCGCCATAGCCGGCGATGATGCCCTCCTGCGAATTGGCAAGATGGATCTTCGTGTAGGCGGCAGCGAGGACGACGCCGAAACGCTCGCCGCTATACGCCACCAGCCCGTTGACGTTGGGCTCCCACCGGTCGGTCTTCTCGCCGTGCTGGATCTCGCCCGCGGCCGAGAAGGTCAGCGTCTTGGTGAAATCGAACGGACGGCGCGTGCGCAGGTTGACGGTGCCGGTGATGCCGGCGTCTAGCAGGTCGGCGGTCGACGATTTCACGACGTCGGCGCCGGCGAACAGCTGCGAGGGGATGTCCTGGAAGTTCGGCTGGACGCTGGTGATCGAGTTGCCGCTGAGATAGGATTCGCCGTTCAGCAGCGTCGTCACCTGCGGCAGGCCGCGGACGTTCACCGCCCCGCCCTCTCCCGCGCCGCGACGGATCTGGACGCCGGGAATCCGCTGCAGCGAGTCGGAGATGGTGACGTCGGGCAGCTTGCCGATGTCTTCTGCCGAGATCGAATCGATCACCGACGCGGCGTTGCGCTTCAGCGAGATCGCCCGCTCCTGAGAGCCGCGGATGCCGGTGACGACGATGTCCTCGTTCTGGCCCGCGTCGTCGACCGTGGTCGGCGTGGGATCCGCCGCCTCGCCCCGGGGCGACGAAGGACCGGTCGCGACCGGCGGCGTCTGCGCTGCGGCGCTTCCTCCGATAGCCAGTGTCGACACCGTCGCCAGCAGCGCCAGCCGCCGCACCAGAGGCGCGTTCCGCATGTTCTGTCCCCTTGTTTTCACGTTCTTGTCTTTACGATGATGATGGGCGCGGGCGATCGCCGCCGGATCGACCGTCACCATCCCCCGTCGATCCCGATATTCTGGCCGGAGATCATGTCCGACTGCGGCGACGCCAGGAAACAGACCAGTTCCGCCACATCCTCCGGCTGGATGCGCGTCTTCAGGCTCTGGTTCTCGAGGATCCAACCGTTGTATTCGGACAGGCGGTCGCCGAACACGCGTTCCTCGGCATCCGATACCACCGCCCCGGGGGCAACAGCGTTCACCCGGATGCCGAACGCGCCCAGTTCCCGCGCCAGCGACTTCGTCAGGCCGAGCACTGCGCCCTTGGACGCGACATAGGGCACATAACCGTCCCAGCGGCCGTTCAGCACCAGCGAGCAGAAGTTGACGATCTTGCCGTAGCGGCGCGCCTTCATGCCGGGCGCGAGCGCGCGGGCGAGCGCGAAGGCGGCCGATGCGTTGACGCGCATCTGCTCCTCGAACTCGGCCGGCGAGAAGCTTTCGAACGGCTTGTTGACGATCAGCGCGGCGTTGTTGACGAGGATGTCGACCGGGTGCTCATCAGCCAGCGCGGCGACGCGACGCTCCGCCTCGTCCAACTGCGACAGATCGACACCGATGTAACGCGCGTCTGCTCCCATCCGTCGGGCGATCTCGTCGCCTTCGCCCTGCCGGTCAGGCAGGTCGAGCAGGATCAGGCGCGCCCCCGCCGTGCGGAGCCGCAGCGCCTCCGCACGGCCCAGCGTTCCAAGCGCACCGGTGAGAAGCGCGGTCTTGCCCGCAAGCAGCCCCTCCGACATTCCGATTATCCTCTCTAAGTTGCTGAGATTTCGCAGTGCTGAGACAGCTTGTCAACAACCTGTGTCATAGGTAGACGTTTATCTTGCTCAATGCCGTATCGTGCCTGCTGGTGTAGAGGGAGAATACCGACCATGAAGATCACCGCGATCGAGACGATCCGGGTGGCGGAATTCCCCAATCTGCTGTGGATTCAGGTACATAGCGACGAGGGCATCACTGGCCTGGGTGAAACCTTCTATGGCGCCGCGGCGGTGGAGGCGCATATCCACGAGGTGGCGGCCCCGCTGCTGATCGGTCGCGATCCACTCGCCATCGACGCGATCTCCCGCCTGCTCGCCGGCTATGTCGGTTTCCGATCTACCGGCGCGGAGATGCGGGCCGCCTCTGCCATCGACATCGCGCTGTGGGATCTGTTCGGCAAGGCGACCGGCCAGCCGATCTGGCAGTTGCTGGGCGGCCGGACGCGCGAATCGATCCGCACGTACAATACCTGCGCCGGCTCCCACTACGTCCGCACGACGCGCGGCCAGTCGACCGAGAATTGGGGCCGCGGCGCCACCCAAGTCACCGGGCAAGACGACCTGAATGCGTTCATGACCCGTGCCGACGAACTGGCCATCGATCTGCTGGAATCGGGCATCACGGCGATGAAGATCTGGCCGTTCGATCCGGCCGCGGAACGCAACATGGGTGCGTACATCTCGCCGGCCGAGATGCGCGAGGCGCTGCAGCCGTTCGAGCGCATCCGCAAGCTGGTCGGCGACAGGATCGACATCATGGTCGAGTTCCATTCGCTGTGGCTGCTGCCGCCCGCGATCCGCATCGCCGAGGCGCTCGCGCCGTTCGACACCTTCTGGCACGAAGACCCGATCCGCATGGACAGCCTGGCCTCGCTGAAACGCTATGCCGAGCGCAGCCGGGCGCCGCTGTGTGCGTCGGAGACGCTCGGGTCGCGCTGGGCTTTTCGCGACCTTCTCGAGACCGACGCCGCGGGCGTGATCATGCTTGATCTCGGCTGGTGCGGCGGCCTGTCGGAAGCACGCAAGATCGCCGCCATGGCGGAGACCTGGCACCTGCCCGTCGCGCCGCACGATTGCACCGGACCGGTCGTGCTCGCCGCCTCGACCCATCTGTGCCTGAATGCCACCAATGCGCTGGTGCAGGAGTCGGTCCGCGCCTTCTACACCGGTTGGTATCAGGATCTGGTCACGCAGTTGCCGCCGGTCCGCGGCGGGATGATCACCGTGCCGGACGGCCCCGGACTCGGCCTCGAGCTGCACGACGATCTCGACCGGAGGCTCACGGTGACGCGTCGCCGGTACGACGCGGGAAGCGCGGCATGACGGAGATCACGCGCAAGGACCTGCTGATCGGGATCGGCGCGGCGGCGGTTGCCGGCGTGCCTGCTGCGGCCGCGGCACCGCACCGGAAGCGCCAGCGGCCGCTGGCAATCGCGATGTGGGATTTCTCGTGGCTCGAGCGGCGCTGGCCCGGCGCCGGGTACGAGGACTGGGACGTCGCCCTGCGCGAATTGGTGGAACGCGGCTACGACGCCGTCCGGATCGACGCCTATCCGCACCTCGTCGCGGCGGACGGGACGCGCGAATGGCTGTTGAAACCGGTTTGGAACAACCAGGACTGGGGCGCGCCGACGTTGACGCGGGTCAGCGTGCTGCCGTCGCTCGTCCAGTTCATCGGGCGATGCCGTGCGCACGGCGTGCGCGTTGCGCTATCCACCTGGTTTCGCGAGGATGCCGACAATACCCGCAATCGCATCACCAGCCCCGATGCGCTGGCCGACATCTGGCGACAGACGTTGCGCGCGATCGAGCGGGCGGGCCTGCTCGAGCAGATCGTCTATGTCGACTTCTGCAACGAATGGCCGGGACCGATCTGGGCCACGTTTCTGGATCCTCCGCTGCAATGGGGGGCGTGGCGCGACCCGCGGTCGCTCGATTGGATGCGGCGATCGATCGCATCGCTGCGGGCGGATTATCCCGATATGCCCCTGCTGTTCTCCGGCACCGCCGGAGAGATCGCCGATTATGCGAGCGGCGATGCCGCGATGATGGATGCATGCGAATATCATATCTGGATGGCCAACGGTAACCGCAACGAGTTCGCCAAGGCGGTCGGCTACAAGGGTGATCGCTTCTCCGACGAGGGCTATCGCAATCTCCAGCTGAAGGCGTACGACACCTATGCCGGCCGGCGCGATTACTGGCGCAAGCTGCTGACCGACCAGATCGCCGCGGCGGCAGCGGCCTCGCGCACCGCCCGCCTGCCGATGATCACCACCGAATGCTGGGGCATCGTCGACTACAAGGACTGGCCGTTGCTGCGGTGGGACTGGGTGAAGGAGCTGTGCACGCTCGGCACGCTGACCGCCTCGCAGACCGGACGATGGCTGGCGATCTCCACCAGCAACTTCTGCGGCCCGCAGTTCCAGGGCATGTGGCGCGACATCGCGTGGCATCGCGCGCTGACCCGCGCGATCAAGGCGGGGCCGGTCGATCCCGCCTTGCAATCGGGCAGGCTTTGGGCGCAACTTGGCACCTGACATGACGCGCTCGATCCCATCCCTTCTGTCCCGGCTCGCGGGCCTTTCTGCGTGAGTGAAGGAACCCAGGCCGTTATCGATGCGGTGACGGGCTACATCGCCGAACAGCGCCTGCGCAGCGGCGATCCCCTGCCCAGCGAGAATGATTTCGCCGGTACGGTGGGGGTCAGCCGGACGGTGGTCCGCCAGGCGTTCGGCGCGCTGGGTGCCCTGCGGCTGATCGAGACCAGCAACGGCCGCCGCCCGCGTGTCGGTCGCATCGACGGTTCGGTGGTCGCGATCCCGATGGCGCACGCCGTCAGCACCGCCCAGGCGACGGTGCAACAGGTGTGGGATGCCCGCCGTGCCCTGGAGCGGCGAACCGCCGAACTGGCGGCGATGCAGCGCACCGATGCAGAGGCGCTGCGTATCGTCGAGCTGTCGGGCATGCTGCGCAAGGCTGGCGACGACCTGCCGCAGCAGGTCGAGCACGACATCGCCTTCCACGCAGCGATCGCGGAGGCGACGCGCAACCCGCTGCTCGCCCTGCTGATCGGATCGTTCGCCGAACTGATGCGCAAGACGTGCCCTATCGGCTGGCAGGCGCGCCGTACCGATGCGGATCGCATGGCCGTGTTCGACCAGCACGACCGCATCGCAAATGCGATCAGGGCGGGCGATCCGGTCGCGGCGCAAGCGGCGATGGACGCCCATTTCGAACTCAGCCTGCGCGCGCTGGCCAGTTCGGGCTTCAACTGAGTTCCTTACCGCACCGTCATCCGCAGCATCGGTCCGATGTTCGAAGATCATCTCAATCCCCCACGCAGCCGGCCCCTCATCAGCCTAAATCGACCGACGTTTACCGATACCTGTGCTACAGGTTATTGACGTGATCCGTTGCGGCGGTCCACTGGCAAGCCGAACGGCGCGTTGGAGAAGCTGGGTGAGGATCACGAAGGCTGGCTGCGCGACGACCGCCCCGCCCGCGACCGGCGGCACCTTCCGCCGGGGCATACCGGCACTGATGTCGCTCTGGCTTGTGGCATCGACCGTCATCGGCACACCGGCCCCGGCACAGGTTCGCGGAGAACAGGGCCCCGTCCTGCTCGCCCGCATCTTCGGCGATCACGGCGTTCTTCAGCGGGATCGCCCGATCCCGGTCTGGGGCCAGGCCGCACCGCGTGCCGAGGTCATCGTCACGCTCGGGGGCAACAGCGTCACCGTCCGCACCGGGGCGGACGGACGCTGGCGGACGACGTTGCCGCCGATGGCCGCCAGCGGTCCGTACCGACTGATCGCCAGGTCCGGGGCCGCCATCCAGACCCTCACCGACATTCTGGTCGGCGACGTCTATCTCTGCGGCGGCCAGTCGAACATGGAATTTCCGGCCCGGCGAGCCACCGGCGCCTGGGGCGGCGTCATTCCCCGCGCCATCCCGGTGATGCGTTACGCCCATGTCGAGCGTGACAGCCAGCCGGGACCTCTCGCCGATTTCGCCGCGCCGGTGCCGTGGAAGATCGTCGATCCGCAGAGCGTCGGCGATGCCTCTGCCGTGTGCTTTCACATGGCGGCGACGTTGCAGCGCCATCTGAACGTGCCAATCGGCTTCATCGAGTCCTTCTGGGGCGGTACCACGATCGAGAACTGGATTCCGGCGCCGGCACTTGGCACGATCCCGTCATATCGCGCCGGGCTGGGGACGCTCGCGCTGGCGGCACGCGATCCCGACGCTGGTCTACAGAGTCAGAGCGGGCGGGACGACGCCTGGTGGCGTACCCATTACCCGTCATGGCAGGTGGAGCGGGTCTGGCGGAATAGCGATTTCGATGCATCGGCATGGCGCACCGTTCGGCCGGGCGTAAGTGAAGACAGTGTGGCGAAAGAGCCGAGTGTCAGCTGGTATCGCCAGACCATAACCCTCACCGCGGTACAGGCCGCCGCCGCAAGCCGTATCGGGCTCGGCACGATCGATCGACACGACACCGTGTGGATCAACGATCGCTGGGTCGGCGCCAACGACGCCGACTGGTTCTGGCGCGACTACCCGCTGCGTCCCGGTGTGCTGCGCGCGGGGCGCAACGTCATCGTCCTTCGCGTGGTCGGGCGCGCTGGCCTGACCGGTGATCCGGCCCAGCGTGCCATCGTGCTGACAGACGGCCGCCGCGTGCCGCTGAGCGACATCTGGTCGTATCACGAAGGCGGCGCAGTTCCGGCCGCGACACCGCCGATCGCTGCCTGGCAGGTGCCCGACAGCCTGTCGACGCTGTACAACGGCATGGTCGCGCCGCTCGGCAATTACGGCGTGCGTCTCGTCGCGTGGTACCAGGGCGAGGCCAATGTTGGCGACCCGGTGCGCTATCGCCAGCTTCTGCCCATGCTGATGGCGAACTGGCGCCGCCAGTTCGATCAGCCGGGCTTGCCGTTCATGGTCGCGCAGATCGCCTCCTTCGGCTCGCCACCGATCCACCCCGGCGATGCACCGCGTGCTGCCTTGCGCGATGTCCAGGCAAAGGTCGTGCGGGCCGATCCGGCCGCCGGCCTTGCCGTGACCTTCGACATCAGCGATCGTTTCGACGTCCACTCGCCCCAGAAGCGCCTCGTCGGCGAGCGGCTGGCTCGCGCCGCCCGTGCGATCGTGTACGGCGAGGCGATCAGCGCTGGCGGGCCGCAGGTGCGTACCGTCTCGCGCGACGGCGGCGATCTGGTCGTGGCGTTCGACGGCGCGCAGGGCGGGCTGTTCACCTATGGCGGCGACGTTGCGCTCGGGTTCGAAGCTTGTGTCGGCAGCGACTGCCGCTATGCCGCCGGTCAGGTGGAGGGCGGCATGATCCGGTTGCGCGGCGCGTATCGACCCGGCACCGATCGCGTTCGCTATGCCTGGGCCGATGCCCCTTTCGCGAACCTCTATGGCGCCGACGACCTGCCAGCCGTTCCCTTCGCCGCCGAGGTGCGCTGAACGGAGGTCAGATCGCGCACCGGTGAACGCGCCCGTCCCGTCATTGACGCGCATGAAGCGTCGACGGGACGGGTGCCGCGGTCACTTCTTCTTGTTCTGGCCCGAGGCGTCCGAGACGGCCGATCCGGCCGATTTCATGTCCTTGCCCGCGCCGTTGACCGTGTTGCAAGCCGCGAGCGACACCATGCCGGTCAGCACGAGCGCGAGGCCGATCTTCTTCGTCATGACAGTCTCCTTCCTTGGTGAAAAGCGATGCGGCGGGTCCGGTACGCTGGACCCGCCGCGGACACTCAGCGCAGCCGGCGACGGGTCGCCGCGGTTGCACCGAAACCTGAAGCCGCCACGCCGATCAGCAAGGCCAGCACGAGGATGAACGAGGTACCGGCCGCCGCGCCTGCCGCCTTGTCGGTCGCCGACTTGGCGGTCGCGATCGTGTCATTCTTGGTCTGGACGAACTGCTGCTTGGCGCGCGTCACCTGGGCCTGCGACTCGGGGCGGCTGATCTTGCGCTGCGCGGCGACGATATCGACGATCCGGCTCTCGGCCTGCTGCCCGTCGCTGCCGCCACGCGCGAGCGCGGGGAGCTGCTTGGCGATCTCCTTCTGCGCCTGTTCCGGCGTCATCTGCGCCGGATCGCTGGGAGCGTCCGACAGATAGGCCGCAGCCTCGCTGCGCACGTCGCCCTCGTCGATGCCCGCGATCGATGCCGCCCTGGGCGCCGCCGCCCCGACCGTCGTCCCCGCCGCGCCGGCGACCGCACCCACCGTCCGGAACGCACCGCCGATGATGCCGCCGACGGCCGAGGTCAGGAGATACAGCGTCAGGATGAGGGTCACGCCCCAGACGACGAGGCCGTGGACCAGCGCATCGAACCGCTCGTGCACCCCGGCCACGCGCGCCGCGGCATAGCCACCCGCGCCCAGCGCCAGGATCGTGGTGATGAGCCAGTAGATACCGGCACCGAGCCCGAAGCCGGTCGCGCCCGGTGTCGTGCCCTCCACCGGATCGACCATCGTCAGACCGATACCGGCGCCCAGAATGCCGAGGACGAGCTGCACCGCGACGGCGATGACGACACCGGCGAAGATCGCGCCCCATGACAAGCGGGTCGGGGTCTTGCCGAGACGTGCTTCATCGACCGGCGCGAGGCCGGTGGTTATGTGGGTCGCCATAGTATCTCCTGTTGAAACGAATGTGTCGCCGCGGTCAGGGCCGCGAGGATTTCTGGATGTCGGAGGCATCGGTCGCGCCGGCTTCCTTCTCGGCGGTGCCACGCTCGCGCGCGGCATCGTCGCCGATCAGCTTGCCGATCGCCTCCTGGACCGAACCCTTGGCTTCGCGGGTCGCAGCAGCCTTCGTCTGGTCCTCGGTCGACTTTTCCGTGCCGCTACCTCGAGCAGTCATGCTGCCGTCTCCTGTTCGGTTCTGTCGTGCCGAACGCCTTCGCCGTCGAAGCCGCGCGCCCGTGCCCAGGCGACCGCGGCGATACGGCGGTTGACGCCGATCTTGGCGTAGATGCGCGCCACATGGTTGCGCACGGTGTTGCCGGCCACGTCGAGCGTCCTCGCAATCGTCTTGTCGTCATAGCCGCGGCAGATCAGCGCCAGCACGTCGCGCTCGCGCGCGGTCAGGTCGTCGAGTCCCGGGCCGGCGGCGTCGGGCTGGGGCGCGCGGAGCCGTGCCAGCTTGTCCATGATCGAGCGGCTGAACCAGCTCGTATCCTTCATCACCGCCTCGATCGCCTCGACCAGTTCGAGTTCGGTCGCCTTGCGCTGGGTGATGTCCTGGAAGGCCCACAACACGCAGGCGTCATCGCCGAGGCGGATCGCTTCGGTCGAGACGATGCAGTCGATCGTGGTGCCGTCCTTGGCCTGGACGCGCGCTTCGTGGCCGCGAAGGTCATGACCGCCGTCGATCGATGCCTCGATCTCGCGACGTTTGGCGTCGCTCTCCCACAGCTCGATCTCGCCGAGCGGACGATCGATGATCTCGGTCGGATCATAGCCGGTCATCTCGGTGAAGCTGGCATTGACCTCGCACAGCAGATGTCCGTCGCGCACGCCGATCGCCATCGGCACGGGCGCGAGCTGGAAGGTGCGCGTGAACCGCTCCTCGCTATGCCGCAGCGCGCCTTCGGCCTTCCGGCGTGGCTCGAGGTCGGCGAAGGTGAACAGCATGCAGGGCTGGTCGCCCATATCGATCGGCTGTCCCGCGACGATGACGAGTCTGGTGCTGCCATCGGGCAGTTCGAGTTCCGCCTCCATCTGCGGGATGGTTCGCCCCTCTGCGAGGCGTTCCTTGGCCAGGTCGCGCTTTTCCGCGGCACGCAGCACATCGATGTCGTACACCGTCTTGCCCAGCACCTCGTCGCGTTCGTGCCCGGTCATTTCCAGGAACCCTTGGTTCACCTTCACGAACCGCAGGTCGCTGAGGCGGCAGATCACCGCCGGCGCGGGATTGGCGTTGAACGACTGCTCGAAGCGGTCTTCCGCCTCGAAGCGTGCCGACACGTCCTGGATCACCATCACCAGGCAGGTCGGTTCGGCTTCGTCGGCATCGTTCAGCACGAGACTGCGCACCTGATGCACCCACCGCGGTGCATCCTCGCCCGCGACGGTCACTTCGACCACGACTTCCGAGAAGGCGTCGCCCGCAACCACGCGTTCGATGGGATAATCGTCGGCCTCGAGCCGATGATTGTTGCGGTAACGCAGCTGGAAACGCGAGCGGTACTCGTCCACCGTCGCGCCGAGATCGCCGATGGCCTTCACGCCGTGCATGGCCAGGGCAGCGTCGTTCGCCCAGAGCAGACTCTGGTCGGGATCGATCAGGATCACGCCCTCGTCGAGACCGACGATGATCTGCCGCAGATGCCGCAGATCTGCGGTTTCGCGCAGGGATTTGAACGACGCCTCGGCCATGAGGTATCAGTCGCGGCGACCGTGGACGAACCAGGCAAGGCCATAGCCGACGAGCGCCGCGGCAACAGCCCAGATCACGGGCTGATCCTGCGCGGTACGAGCTGCGGCCCTGCCGCCCTTCTGTGCCCCGTCGGCGACCCGCTCACCGGCTGCCTTCAAACGGTCGCGCGCCTCCTCGACCAATTCGGGTGCGCTGTCGATCGCGTCGCCGACGATCGACTTGGCACGGCCATAGGTGTGCTGCGCGCCGCCCGCGACCTGATCGACGACGCCGTCGACCGTCCATTCACGACTGTCGACGGCATCGCCGACCGCCTTCTCGACCTTGCCGCCCATATAGCGGGCGCCGCCCTGGAATTCGTCCTTGTTCATGATCGTTTCCTTGGTGAAATGAAGATACGAATGACCGTCACGGCGCGACGCCGCAGCCTGCGGCGGCCTTTCCGACAGCCAAGACGATCGCGGGATCCTTCAACTCTCCCGCGACCCGCAGGAGATCGCCGACCGTCAACACACCTGGCGTGGTGTCGCCTTGGCGATAGGCCGCCGCGGCACGACCCAGCTTCTGAAGCTGGCCCAGCGACAGGTCCGATTGCAGGCGATTGCCGACACAATCCGCGCGCTGCTGATCGAGCCCGTAGCGTTGAAGGCCCGTCGAGATCCGGGTCGAGGGAGCGGCACACGCGCCGAGCGTCAGTGCACCCACGAACGTCATGACCAATGTCTTCATGCGCTGTTCCCTCGGCCGGTATCGCTTCGTCGCGGCCGGTTCGAGCGTCTCAACCGTCGATGGGATCGCCCGTTCCTGGTACTTTTGCCGGCGCGGCTGGTTGGAAAATACCATCGCCATCGCCGCCAGCCCGATCCCGATAGAGCTGTTCGAAGCGCTCGTGGAGAGATCGCGAGCCCGGATCCGAACTCCTGGCCGCGAGCCGGCGATGATCCTCGGCACGGCTGAGGAAATAGTCCCGCTCCTCGGCGCCGCTTCGTGGAGTGGATTGGGACAGGGCAGGATCGGTCATGACAGCAATGGCTATCATCGCGGCACGCCCGGCCATATCATCCAGAAATACCCGGCGGCTGGTAGATTTGCGCCTGAAGCCACTGGAATCTCATCCGCGCCGCGACAGCCGCATCAGGCCCGGTTTCCACTTATGGTGGGCGGGAAGCGAGCATCGAAAGGGGAATGATCGCATCAAACGAACGGCCATGACCGGGATCCCGGATCGCCAGCCTGAGCGTCCACATTCAGGCGCTCACCAGCCTTGCGAGGTCGATAAGCGCGTGTGCCATCCCGAGCCGACGCGGTGTCGCGATGTAGCGTGCAGCCCAGCGCGGCTGGAACTTCGCCTTGAACGCGCGCAGGCCGGCGAAGCCGTAGACACGCTCGCCATTCTGGAACAGCGCCTGGCCCAGCTTCGACCATAACGGCGCGAGCCGGCCGCCGGTCAGTCCGGACAGCGGCGCCATGCCGAGATCGAAGCGTGAATAGCCTTGTGCGCGACCCCATTGGAACAGCCGCACGAACATGACGTCCATCGTGCCGTAGGGCGCATCGGGAAGGTGGCGCATGAGGTCACACGACAGCTCCTCGCCGTGGGGTAGCGACCAAAGGTTGGCGAAGGCGATCACCGCGCCCTCGCGGCGGATCACCGCACAGTCGAACCGCGCGAGATAGTCGGGGTCGAACGGCCCCAGGCTGAAGCGCTTCTCGGCCCCCGCCTTGGCGGCGAGCCACGCATCGGAGACGGCGCGCAACTCGTCCATTGCCAACGGCACCTCGGCCGCGGGGAGGACCGCAAAGGACAGGCCGGCCTCGTCGCCACGGCGCAGCGCGTGACGCAGCGTCTTGGCCCTGGGTCCATCGAGCGTGAATTCGTCCAGTGCAACCTCCGCCTCCTCGCCGTACTTGATCGCCTCCAGCCCCAGCTCGACGACCAGCGGCAGCATCGCCTCGCTCACCTGGTAGAAGCACAGCCGCCCGCCGGCCGCATCGGAGGCGCGGCGCACGGCCCAGGCAAGCTCGCTCCATGCCGCGCGGGGGCCGACCGGATCGCCCATCACGACCCAGGTGCGGCCCTGGACGCGGTACATCAGGAAGGCATCGCCGCTCGCCGAGGTGATGAAGCTCTTGTCGCCGGTGAACGCCAGGTTCGCGTCTGTCCGCGTCGCTGCCGCCAGCGCGCGCGCTGCCACGGCGGGATCAAGCGCGCCGGTTGCGGCTGGCATCCGCTGCCATATCAGCAGCCGCCACAGCGCTGCTGCGGCGAGCAGCACGGTCGCGCCGAGGCTGGCGCGCAGGAAGCGCGGCGCGTTGGCATCGACCGCGAACTGCCACCACAGGTCGTTGCCGTAGGGCGTCCGCGCATAGGCGAAGAAGCCCACCCAGACGCTGAGCGTCACCACCGCGGCCGCAGCCGCCAGCCAGCGGCTGCTGAGCGGCTCGGCGGCGAGCCCGCCGCGCCGGTAGAAGCTGCCCTGCGCGTACTGGAGCACGCCAAGGATGACGAGCTGGAGCAACGCCTCCTCATAGTCGAACCCCTTGAGGAGCGAGAAGACGACACCGCCGACCAGCAGCGCACGCGCCGCCTGGAAGCCGCTCCTGAGCCGCGCGTTGAGTGCGGGCGCGACCAGCAGCAGCGCGGTGCCGACCAGGCTGCCGGCAAAGTGCGATCCCTCGATGAAGGGTAGCGGCAGGATGTCACCGAGCGTGCCGAGCCGGCCCTCGACCCCCGGCAACGCGCCAGAGACCAGCAGGACGAGTCCGCCGCCGAACACCAGCAGCGTCACCGCGCCCGGCGCGACCAGCTGCACGGCGCGGTCGACCACGCCCAGTCCGCGGCCGATCGGGTGGCGCAACCGCCAGCCCTCGCGCAGGCCCAGGCCGATGCCGGCCACGAGCAACGGCAGCAGGTAATAGACGAGGCGATAGAGCAGCAGTCCGGCAAACACCGCCGCATGGTCGCCGGGGACCAGTGCCAGCATCACGCTTTCAAACACGCCCAAGCCGCCTGGCACGTGGCTGACCTGTGCAACGACGATCGCGACCGCATAGGCGACGAAGAAGCCCGGGAACGACGCCGGGCCGAGCGCGGGCACCAGCACGTAGAGCGCCGAAGAGGCAGCCGCCATGTCGACCACCGAGGCGGCGATCAGCACCGCCTGTTGGCGCAACGTCGGGATCGGCAGCAGCAAGCCCGAGGCGGAAATCGACCGGACGCCGACGGCGCCGAGCACCGGCAGCGTTGCGACCAGCGATAGCAAGCCGATGCCGACCAGCCGCGTCGCCCCGCCCGCGATCGTCACGCCGGCGATGGCGATCGGCGGAGCGGCGATCGCCATCGCAGTCCCCGCGGTCGCGAGCACACCCGCCCAGAAGGTGGCGCCCGCGATCACTGCGACCTGTGCGACCTGGCCGAGGTCGAGCCCCGCCGCGCTGTAGAGCCGGTACCTCGCCCAGCCGCCGGTCAGCAACGAGAGGCCGAGATTGTGGCTGAGCGTGTACGACACGAACGAGCCCGCCGCCGCCGTGCGCCATGGCAGCGGCCGGCCGACCGCCGCCAGCGACATCGCGTCGTAGCCGGTGAGCGCCAGGTAGCTGACGAGTGTGAACACCAGCGCCATGGCAATCCGCCAGCCACGCACCGCAGCGACTGCGGCGCGCACGTCGGCGAAGCGGATTTCGTGCAGCGCCAGCCGCAGCGCCTCGAACCCGAGCAGCGCGACGGCGAGCACCGCGGCGCCCACCAGCCAGCGCCGATGGCGCGACGCCCCCCGCCGCGCGCGGCGGACGATCCCGATCACGGACAGCGACGTCACGCCTTGGCGAAGGCCGTCGGGGCCGAGCGGCGGATCGCATCCAGCACGTGGCGAACCAGTCCGTCGGAATCGTGGTCGAGGAAATGCCCGCCCGGCATCCGCACGATCGTGGCGCGCGGCAGGCGCACGGCCGGACACAGACTGTCGGTCTCCGCGACGCCGTAGATGCAGGTGAGCGGCGCCCAGGTGATCGCATTGACCGTGTTGACGCCCAGACTGTCCGGCGTGCCGCGATATTCGAGGCCCAGCGGGTCGGCGCGGAAGAACGCGCCCTCACCCGGCACCACCAGTACCACCGCGACGATGCGTGGGCGCAGGTCGGCGGGCAGCGCGGCGAGGCCGGTCTGGAGGATGTCGGCGCCATAGGACTGACCGATCACCACCAGCCGCTCGCCACCGGTGCGCGCCAGCGCCTCGCGGATCGCGCCCGCGACCGCGGCGTTCACCTCCGCGCGCGTGCGATGGACGCTGAAATAGGCGGGCGAGCTGAACCCCGTCACCGCAATGCCGTGCTCCGCGAGCGCCTTGGCAGCGTAGGGACCCATGCCGAAGCGCAACCCTGAATCACCCGAGAAGTAGAGCGCCGCAACCGGCTTCCTCGGCCCGGTGGCGGCGAAGAAGTCTATCGGATCGCGGTCGAGATAGCCGCCGATCGCGATCCAGGCGGCAAGCGCGGCGACGACCGCGGCAAACACCGTCAGGATGCGCGTGCGGCGACGGGATGGGCGGGTGTTCATCGCAGGCTTCATCGGGTCGCTCGACTGTCCGGGTAGTGGCGATCGCGTGAGTTCTGCGTCATGTTCGCCGCGCCGGTAGGGATGACGTGGAGTTCACCGGATCGCGCCGTGGTGATCGACGCCAGCACTATGGCCGAGGACAAGCGGCCCAACCGGGCGGACGCGATCATCGTGATGACGCTCTCCGTCGTCATGGCGCTCGGCAAGATCGTCCAGAACAGGCAGCAGGAAGAGCAACGCGGTCGACGCCTGGAGTGAGTATCAGGGCACGAGGCGTGCGATCTGGCGCACTTAGCAGCCGGCGTGCCTTTCGTTGCAGGTTTCTTTCGCCCAGATTTTGAGCTCGTCTCTCGGCGAATGGCCCTGGCAAGGCTATGCAAGAGTCCGACGAACAGCGAAATCGAGGACGCAACGATGACCATCGACGGCCGATGCCGGTGCGGCGCATGTAGCTATCAAATCGCGATCGACGAATTGCCGCGTGTGTATGCTTGCCATTGCCACGTCTGTCAGCGGTGGACAGGTAGCGCGTTCAGTGTGCAAGCGCTGGTGCCGGACGACCGGCTCGCTGTAGCGGGGCCGGTCGTCGTTCAGGAAATCACGACGGAGGACCGCACCTCGGTTCAGCGCTTCTGCGGCACCTGCCACTCGCGCCTTTACAACACGAACACGCGGCGACCGGGGATTGCAGTGGTGCGCGCTGGCACTCTCGACCGATCCGAAGAACTCGACTGCGTGGCGCACATCTTCACGGCTTATCGCCAGCCTTGGGTCGTCATTCCTGCCGACGTGCCGAGCTGGCCGGAATCACCGCCGCCAGCCGACTTCATGCGGGCCTTGGCCGCCTGACTCCCCGCCTTGACCCGGTCACGGACGTTCGAGGCGTGCTTCGCGCAAGCCGATGTCGGTGCGTTCGGGCGGCGGTCGCCCTGCCGAACGCAGGAATGATCCTTTGTCCGCCCCCGCCCGACGGCGGGGGCGGACAGCCGAGCTCAAAAGCGTGCCGGCTGGGCGTAGCGGGTGCGCTCCTCGCGCACCTGATCCGAGGTATAGGCAGGGGCATCCGGGTCGAACGAACTCCAGCCGCTCTCGCGATAGCTGGCGCCCCGCGTCGCCGCCGTCACCGAGCCGTTCCGGTCGAGCACGGCTTCGGCCTCGCCGACCAGTTCGTCCGGCACCTTCGCGCTGACCAGCGAACCGCCGCGACGGACACCCTCGGCGTAGACATGGGCGTCATTCTCGTCGTGACCGGCTTCCTTCAGCGCACCGACGATGGTGCCCGTCGCTGCGCCGCCCGCTGCGCCGATCCCGGCGCCCGCGGCCGTCGCCGCCAGCCAACCGGCAGCGACGATCGGCCCGAGCCCGGGTATGGCAAGAAGCCCGAGCCCGGCGAGCAAACCGCCCGCCCCACCCAGCATCGCACCGGTCGATACACCACGGCTGACATCGCCGTGATCGTTGACCCCGTCATGATCGCGTACGGCATGGTCGTCGTGATGCCCGTCGGCATTGCTGGCAACGATGCTCAGATCGCCCTGCGCAATCCCGATTTGCTCGAGGTCGCGCACCGCGGCAGTGGCGTCGGCATAATTGTCGAACAGTCGCGTGATAGTCTTTGACATGAATTCTCTCCTGATGAAGGCGATCAGCGCGTGGTGATGTTGCCCTTATAGTCCAGCATCACCGTGAGCCGCTTTCCGTCCTTCGTCGCCGCACCCTGCCAGAGGCCGTTCTGCTTGCTCAGCTTCGAGGCGACAGTGTAGCCTGCTTTGGCAAAGCGACCGCGCGCCTGATCCTCGGTGAATGAATTCGCGCCCTTGGCAGGTGCTGCGACGCCATGCGGCGCGCCATTCTTGATCGCGGGGTTATGAGAGCCATCCTGCGTCTGCGCCGGTGCGGCGCTGGCAAGCAGGGCGACGGCCGAAGCGGCCACCAGATGTCGAACCATAGAACTCTCCTGGGTTGATCTTGTCGTATTCATGCAGGTTGGGCGGGCGACACCGACGATGCGCCGCCGCCGATGCCTGAGCCCTCACCTTCGCGCCGGTACGCGCTGCGTCCGGCGCCTTGCGTAGGGGGAGCGATCGGCTTGACGGCGATGCCTGCGAGTCGCCCGCGCTTGCGCGGCGGGCCGACGTTTCCGCCCGGGCGCCGGTCCGACCGTATCGCCCGCCGAGATCGGGCGGGGTCCACGGCCGGAATCCCGCTCAGCGCACCGCGCCGCGGCGAAAGAGGTTGATGATCGCCAGCAACACAACCGCGCCCAGCAGCGATACACCGACCGACTGGATGCTGATCGCGCCGCTGGTGATCGGTGCGCCGCCAATCAGCGGCGTGATGAGAAAGCCCGCCAGCAAGGCGCCGACGATGCCGACGACGACATTCAGGAAAATTCCCTGCTGCCCGTCGGTGCGCATGATCATGCTCGCCACCCAGCCGATCAATCCGCCGACGATAAGAAGTACAATGAGTCCCATTGGTGGTTCCTTCACATCCTAGTTTCGTGGACGTTCAACGGGCGGCGGGACGATGATGTTCAGATCGGCACCGGATCACGGGTCCCCGCTATTGGTGCGGCAGCACTAATAGGACTAGTGCCGGCCGGGAACGTCGGTGCCGGTCGAGCGCTTGTGAGACCATGCCGACACCCCCCTCCGCGCCGACGCTCCGCCACCTCAAACAGCTGATGGCGCAGCTGCTCGACGGGGTGATACTGCTGGACTCGACCGGCGTGATCCTGAGTGCCAACGCCGCGGCCCTGCGCATGCACGGCATCGACAAGCTCGAGGATCTGGGTGCGACGGCCGAAGGCTATGCCGAACGCTTCACGCTCCGCTCCGCCACCGGCCGGCGGCTCAAGCGCCGCGACTATCCGCTGTTCCGGCTGCTGGCCGGCGAAAGCTTCCCGGACGAGATCGTCGAAGTAATGCCAGCGGGCGAGGACGAGGTTCGCTGGGTGCATCAGGTTCGCGACGTCACGATGGATGTCGATGGGGGCGAGCCGGACTATCTCGCACTCGTTCTCTGCGATGTCTCCGCGCGGTTCGATGCCGAGGCGCGGTTCAAGGCGATGTTCAAGGCCAACCCGGCGCCCGCGCTCGTCGTCCGCCTGTCCGATCTGCGCGTGATGCAGGTCAACCCGGGATTTCTGTCGCTGACGGGGTTCAAGGAAGACGACATCATCGGCAAGGCGCTGTTCGGTCTGGATCTGCTGGCCGGACTGGAAGACGCGAAAGAGGTCAAGACGTCGATCGAGGAGGGACGGGTCGTGCCCCAGGCCGAAGCCGAACTGCTCGTAGCGGACGGATCGCGGCGGCTGGTATTGTTCGCCGGCCAACCGATCGACGTCACGCAAGAGGACGCGCTGCTGCTCACCTTTGCCGACCTTCAGCCGCGACGCGAGGCAGAGCACGCACTTGCCGCCAGCGAACGGCATCTTCTGACCGTGTTCGAGATGGCTCCCGTCGCGATGGCGGTCACGCAAGGGGCCGACCGCTCGATCACCCGCGTCAACGCCGCGTTTCGGGAACTGACCGGATATGAGAGCGCAGAGCTGACCGGGCCTGTGACCGATCGCCTGGGTGTGTGGGACGCCAGCGACACGTACCACGGGGCAGACCGGCTCGTGGCGGAACACGGCACACTGCGCCACCACGAAGCGCGGTTGCGGTCCCGCGCGGGCGAATCGATCGACTGCCTCGTTTCCGGCGAGACCATCAACGTCGATGGCACGGACTGCGTGCTGTGGGTCTATCAGAATGTGACCGAGCGCCGGCGCGACGAACATGAACTGGCCAAAGCCATCGACGAGGTGATGCAGGATACGAGCTGGTTGAGCCGATCCATCCTGGACAAGCTGGCCACCCTCCGCCGACCCCGGATTCAGCCTTCCGCTGAAGACCTCAGCCCTCGCGAGCGCGAGGTGCTCGGCCTGATCTGCGACGATCTGTCCGATACGGACATCGCCGGGCGCCTGGGCCTGTCTCGCAACACCGTGCGCAACCACGTTGCCCGGATCTACGCGAAATTGGGGGTGAGCCGGCGGAGCGGCGCAGTCATCTGGGGCCGGGAACGCGGCATGGGCTCCCACGGCTCATAGCTCGCGGCCCGCCTGCAACACATGGACCCGCAAGGAGCCATTCGGAACGGGTTGAGGCTTGCCGGGAAGCGGTCGCCCGTTAAGCACGTCTCTGTTGATGGCCGACGGCGCCGCTACGGTGCAGCTGTTCGACTTCGAGAGTAAGACCAATGCCGCTCCGCCACCTTTTACTCGCAGCCGTCGTCAGTGCCGGAATGGGTGCGTCCGTCGACGCCGTGCCGCCGATGTCTTCGCTCCGTCCGGCAAGCTTTGCAGCCCATGAGGCGCAATGCGCGGGCAGGGACGGCTGGAGCGATGCGGCGCCCCCCGTCCGCATCTTCGGCAACGTCTACGACGTCGGGAGTTGCGGGATCACGGTCGTGCTCGTGGTGGGGGACAGGGGTGCGGTCCTGATCGACGGCGCCACAGCCGAAGCGGCACCGATGATAGCAGCGAATATCGAGCGGCTGGGTTTGCGGTTGTCCGATGTGAAACTGCTGCTCTCATCCCACGAGCATGCCGACCACGCTGGCGGCCTGAGCGAACTGAAGCGCCGCACGGGCGCGCAGATGCTCGCGACCGCCGCTGCCCGCCCTTCGTTGGAGAGCGGCGTGATGGCTGCCGACGACCCGCAGCGCGAGGGCGATCGACCGGCTTTCCCCGGCGTTCGCGTCGATCGACTGGTTCGCGATGGCGAGGTTGTCCGGCTTGGCTCCCTGCGCCTCACGGCACACGCCACACCGGGGCATGCGCCGGGCGGCACGTCCTGGTCGTGGCGGTCGTGCCAGGGCCAGGTCTGCCACGACATCGTCTTCGCCGACAGCCTCAGCGCCGTCGCGATCGATCGCTACCGCTTCTCTGACCATGCCGAGCGCGTGGCGGCACTCAGGGCCAGCTTCGCGACCGTGGCAAGGCTTCGCTGCGACCTGGTCATCACACCGCATCCGTCCGCGAGTAACCTGTACGCCCGTCTTGCCGGCAAAGCCTCGCGCGTCGACCCGCGCGCGTGCGCCGATCTGGCAGCCATCAGCGCGACCAGGCTAGACGAACGATTGCAGAAAGAGCGAACCGCTGGACGGCAGCTGTAGCCGTTGCTTCGCTGCGCGCCCGCCTCGATCGTGGCAACTCCGGATCGCGAGACCGGGCTCGGCGTCTAGAGCGGTTTCCGACCAGGTTGGATCATCGTCACGGAGTCGATGTCGGTTCGGGGCAAGGCGCGAGGAGGGAGCGATGCCGAGGCATCGTGACCGACGAGCAACGCCGCCCCGGATCGACATCGGTCCGCCGCGTACGCGGTCGCCCGCAGGGCGATGACGGTGGTGCAACCTGATCGAAAACCGCTCTAGAGGCTGATGTTCCGCTTGCGCATCTCGGCCGCAGCGATTTCGGTCAGCGGCGTCGTCGCCGCTTCCTTGAAGATGTCGGCAAGGTCGAGCAGGTCTTCATCGCCAAGCGCCTGCACCGACGCTTCGATCATCCCAAGCCGTACCATTGCCAGCGCTCCCGCCCTTTTGTGGCGCTTGAGTTTCATCGTGAGCATGGACGTACCCTTTGAACATGTAAAAACTTGCCGGATGGTCGGCGAGCCGATGCCCCCCAAAGCGATGACCAGCTGGCGAACGTTCAAGGGCAACTAGCTCGCCCACTACTCCAGACGCTTGTTCGGCTTCACTAGTCCGGATTCCATTAGCCGGGAAGTCGAACCGGCTCGCGCCCAAGCTGTCGCCTCCGCGTTCGTCACATGCGCCGACGCGATGCGATCCAGCCATCGACCTGCCGCTCCAGGATCGGCAGCGGCAGCGAGCCGGAGCCGATCAGAAGGTCGTGAAAGCTGCGGATGTCGAACTGGGGCCCGAGTTCCCGTTCCGCCTTGCTGCGTAGCTCGACGATCTTCAGCATGCCGATCTTGTAGCCCGTCGCCTGTCCCGGCAGGGTGATGTAGCGGCGCACCTCCGACCGGCCCTGATCGGGTGCGGCGCGGCCGGACTTGACGAGATAGTCGATCGCCTGCTGCTCGGTCCATCCTTCGGCATGGATGCCGGTATCGACCACCAGCCGTGCAGCGCGGAACAGCTCCGCATCGAGCCGCATGAAATCATCCGACGGTTCCGGAAAGGCGCCCATCTCCTTGCACAGCGCCTCGGCGTAGAGCCCCCATCCTTCGCCGAACGCGACATAGCGTGTGCTCTGCCGGAACTTCGGCCCGCCGCTTTGACCGACCTGGATATCGCCTTGCATCACGTGACCCGGCACCCCTTCGTGACACATCAAGTCGCGCAGCGCCGACGGCGGGGTCGCATCGGTGGTGCCGAGCAGGTGGACATAGACCCGGCCCGGGCGCGCACCATCGCGGCTCGGCCCTGCGGCATGTGCCGCGCCGCCAGCCACCTCGCTGAACGAGGGCTCGCGGACGACTTCCATCGAGTGAACCGGCAGCTTGCCGAAATATTTCGGCAGCAACGTGCGGTTGAAGGCGAGCGCGGCGTTGGCGTTCTTCAGATATGTCGCGCGCAGGTCGTCGTTCCAGGGCACCACCGCAAATCGGCGCGCAATCTCCGCGTAGAAGGCCTGGCGATCCTTCAATCCGGCGGCACGCGCCAGCGCGTCTTGCTCGCCCTCGATCCGCTTCACCTCGGCCAGGCCGATCTTGTGGATCTGGTCGGCGGTGAGGTCCGTGGTGGTGTTGAGCTTCAGCGCGGCCGCATACCAGGCGGCGCCATCGGGCAGCGTCAGCGCACCGACGCGTCCGCCCGGCGCGGTCGGTAAGTCCGACTGCGCCCACGCGATCACGCGGTCATAGGCCGGCTTGATCGTCAGCAGCGCCGCACGCGTATCGGCGAGCAGCGCTGCCGCCGTCGCTGCGTCGACCTTTCCCCCTGCCTGCAACTTGGCGACCTTGGCCTGCGCATCGGCCCATAGCGGCGACGCGGCGCCGGCGTCGAACGGTGCGCCGGTCACGATCGCCCGGCTGCCGCTGATGATGCGCTCGACCTGGAATTTGGGCGCGTGGACGCCGGCAGCATCGGACGCGCGGCTCTGCCGGATCGCGGTGTCGAGCACGGCCGGGATCGCCCTCACCCGCGCGGCATAAGCGCGCATGTCCGCCGCGTCCTGGACAGTATGTGTGTTGATCAGGAAGTTCGGCAGCTGTGCATGCGTCGAATAGAGGAAGGAATAGAAAGGCGGGGTTTGCAGCCGGAAGCGGTAGCTGAGTTCGGCACGGTCGAGTTCCAGTGCCCAGATATCGTAATTGACCTGCGCCTCGGGCGATAGCGTCGCCCGGTCGAACGCAGCCTTCATCCGCGCGACGCTGGCACGACGCCATTCGAGGCGGCGCAGCGCGGCGGCGTCGCTGTTGTCGTCCAGCCGATCCTGCCCGTCCTTCATGCCGAGCTGCGTGGCGAGTTGCGGACGCTCGCGGAGCTCTTCGGCAAACTCCTTGTCCAGAAAGGCATAGAGCCGGGCATCCTCCGCCGGAGCCGTAGCCGGCGCCAGGGCGGGAGCCTGCGCGGCAACCCCGAAGGGAGAGGCGATCACAAGGGCGGCGGCTGTGAGCCAAGGCAGTTTGTGCATCGTGATCCCCCGATAATTGATGTCGGAGCCTAGTATCGTAGCGGGCAGCGGTGAAGTGCTAACCGGGCCTCTACCGGGTACCACTTTGTCCGAAACGCCAAGGACGACCCAGCACGCGAGCCAGAGAAGACGCGGTTGTAGGTATTGCGGACAGCGGTGCGGGCAAGATGCCTGTTCGGCGTCGATGAGGGCGAAACTTCACAATCCGCCCCTGAATTCGAAGGTGAAGCGATAGGCAGGGCGACGGCTGCCTTCGCCGGATCGCCGGAGCGGGGTCGCGGATACGAGCTCAAGGGTGCCATCAGCAACGGGGACGGCTTTGCCTAGCTCGAGATCGATCGTCCTGACCCATCCGCCCCCGAACACGGTCGCCTGCACGATCACCCGCCCGGCCCAGACGCAATTCGCTTCGACCGGACAGCGACTGTCCTCGACGACGCGATCGGGACGTACCCGGGGACCGTTGACGTAGGCGATCTGGCCAAGCCGCACCGGTCCCTCGACGGGCCTGTCGGACGCGCATCCGACCGTCGCGGCTCCGAACGCCACAACGAGGATCCCCTTCAGCCAGCCCGGTACTTCAGCCACACGAGGCGGCTACTACCCGGCCATCCGCAATCGTCACGGTGACACGCTCGACACGGTAATCCCTGGTGGTGGGGTCGCCGGGCGCGATGCGTCGGACGATCGTTCCTCCGGTCCTGCGCAGGATCTCGGTATCGTCCGGGGCGGCCATCCCGACCAGCGTTCTCGCGGCCTCGGGCTTGCAGGTCTCGCCGTGCGCGCGGCCGCCCGTCGTCGAGGACGCGCACGCCGCCAGGCTCATCAGCACCAACGGAATGCCCGCCTGTTCGATACGCATTGCCATGTCTCCTCTCGGCTCGATCGGCATTCAGAATAGGGGGGTGAACCTGAACGCTTGATCCCTGCCTGCGGAGCTGTGTGCCGCCGCGCGGTCCAACCCGCCTGCACGATCAGCGACATAGTTAACGGGAACAACGTTGGCTATGTCTCTCGTCATGGAGCCGCCGCCCCTCGATTCGATAAGTGCCCAGCAACGAGAGTGCCTCCGGCTGGTGTGGCAGCAGCTTTCGTCCAAGGAGATCGCCCTGCGCCTCGGCATCTCCAAGAACACCGTCGACGGCTATATCGCGGAAGCCGTCATCCGCCTGGGTGCGCGAGATCGCCGGCACGCCGCGAGGATCTGCTTCTCCGACACCCCCCCTGATCGGATCAGGGGGGACACAGCGCGGGTCGCAGGCCCGGCGCCGACTCCCGCAGACGTAACGACGCCAAAGGGGAGTTCATCTCCCTTTCGGCTTCCTCTTCGTCGCATGGGAGCTACGGACAATGACCTCACCAAAGCGGAACGTCTCATCTGGATCCCCGTCATCGGCATCGCCATTGCGGTCGGTTTCGGCATGCTCGCCGTCGGCCTTCGATCGGCGGGCGACGTCCTGCTCGCCCTCCGATCGCTCGGACGGTGATGGGGCGGATTCCTCGGCAATCGTCAATCTGACGGTCCTTCTTCGCCGCCTCGAAAACGCGCACGACACCACGATCGCTCTCGCGGGGGAACTTGCGTCTGCGCTGGTCGCGGCACAGGCCGAACAAAGACTGGGCGCAGCGGTCGGCCAGCCCGCCTTCATGGCCTTCAGTCAGGCGATGTTGCATCTCTCGACGGCGCGTGGTCACACCGTCGACGGACACAAGATTCTGGAAAAGATCGGTCGCGTGTTCCAGATCGACACGCCGGACGCCACCGTCACCGGGTTCGGTGATGAATTCAAATATCCACCGACCAAGGCCGCGAATACATCTTCCATCGCCGCTTGATCGCGAGCCGCGAACGTTGGTCTGAAACAAGCGAGATTGTCTGTGATCCGGATCATCATATTCAATCTCGTCCTTGTGGCGGTCGCGTTCTACGCGGTGAGAAGAGGCGGCGGACCGGAACGCGCAGTTGCTGCATCCATGATCGTTGCGGCTATCGCCAGTGCGCTCGTTTCACTCTCCACCCGGGCGAACTTCGAGGTAGTGGTCGTCCTGCTGCTTGTGGTCGACGTTCTCCTGTTTGCCGTCGTCGCCGCGATCGCCGTCTACGCCAACCGTTTCTGGCCCCTGTGGATCGCCGCGCTGCAACTGGATGCCATCGCAATTCATATCATCAAAGCTTACGATCGAGAGATCCTGCCTGTCATCTACGCCTGGAGCAGCGGCCAGATCGCCTACCCGATGCTGCTTCTGCTCGCGTGGGGCACTGCCCGGCATCGAAAACGCGTCGAAACGTCAGGACTCGATCGAAGCTGGAGCATCTAGAATGCAACACAACGATCTCCGTATCCTCTGCGTCGAGGACGACCATGACGTTGGCCATATCGTCAGATTGGCCCTGGCACTCGACACCGCGATGGAGATTCGCATCGTAGCGGACGAGGCCGGCGCCTTGAGCGCGGTTGCGGGCGGTTTCGATCCCGACGTTCTTCTGCTCAATGACGGGACCAGAACCGATCTTCCTGCAAGGATGGGCGTTGCCTGCGGCATCGAACCGCCGCCAGTGATATTCCTGACCACCGATGTCAGGGTATCGAACCTCACCCGGTTGAAGGCCGCAGCGGCCGGCGTCATCGCCAAGCCGTTCGATCCCTTGAACCTCGCCGCCACGGTGCGTTCGCTGATCGGTTGACGAACATCGACAAGCGCAGCTGCTTTGATTAGCGATGCCACATACTGCATTGTGAGGTTGCCATGGACGATCCTCATCGTCGCTCGGAGTTTGTGGCAGCACTGCGCCGTCAATTCGGAGGGCGTGCGATCGACGTCGCGCGCCGGCAAGCATCGTCCGCCGTCGGACCGGCAAGCGATGCATGGCGCCTCATACTGGAGGATCTCGAAGCGCTGCAGGGCGACCTTCGGGATGAGCGTTCAGCGCCCGACACGCCCCGTCAAAGCTGAGCGGCGATTCGCTGTGCCCGGCGCCAGCGGGCTCACTGCCGGCCCCGACCGGCCCGACGTACGATAATGTCGGGCTGATGGCTCGTCCCTCCTCGTCCGAGGAGTCCGGCTTCTCCTTCCTGGCCGTTGCGTTGCGCGCCGGCGCCTCTACCCTGACCGGAAAAAGGGGACCTTTCTCATGCGCTATCTGCTCGCCGCGACCGCGCTGTCGCTCATCGCCACGCCAGCACTGGCCGAGCCCGACTATGCGGCCGCAATCCGTGCCGACTACGACAAGACACTGGCCGCGATGTGGGACGACTTCCACCGCAATCCCGAACTCTCGTTCAAGGAGGTGCGCACGGCAGCCAGGATGGCGGCAGCGTTGCGGTCCGTGGCAGGCATGCAGGTGACCGAGAAAGTCGGCGGCACCGGCGTGGTCGGCGTGCTGCGCAACGGCAACGGTCCCGTGGTGCTGGTACGCGCCGACATGGACGGGCTGCCGGTCGAGGAGAAATCCGGCCTGCCCAACGCTAGCAAGGCGCGCCAGGTCGGCGCCGACGGCATCGAGGTGCCGGTGATGCACGCCTGCGGGCACGACACCCACATCGTCGGGCTGCTCGCCACCGCACGCCGACTCGCCGCGCTGAAGGATCGCTGGGCAGGTACGGTGGTGTTCGTCGTCCAGCCTGCCGAGGAGCGCGTCGGTGGCGCGGCGGCGATGCTGCGCGACGGGCTCTACACCCGTTTCCCCAAGCCGCAGTACGCGCTGGCCTATCACTCCAATTCCGAGGGGCCGGCGGGCACGGTCTCGGCATCGGAGGACATCCAGTACAGCTCCTCCGACAGCGTCGACATCACGGTGCCCGGCATCGGTGCCCACGGCGCCAGCCCGCATACCGGCAAGGACCCGGTGTATATGGCCAGTCAGCTCGTGATCGCGCTCCAGGGGCTGATCAGCCGCGAGCGCCAGCCGCTGCGCCCCGGCGTGATCACGGTCGGCAGCTTCCACGCCGGCCTCAAGCACAACATCATCTCGGACGAAGCCAGGCTTCAGGTGACGGTGCGCGCCAACGACGAGGCGACCCGCAAGCAGCTTCTCGCCGGGATCGAGCGGGTGGCCCGCGGCATCGGCGAGCTGAACGGCATGCCGGCCGACAAGATGCCCGTGGTCAAGGTGATGGAGGGCACGCCGACGACGATCAACGACGCGCCGCTGGCACGCCGGCTGAACACCGTCATGGCGACGACGCTGGGCACGGACAAGGTGATCCCGTTCCAGCAGAAGGGGATGGGGGCCGAGGACTTCGCCGCCTTCGTCCAGCCGGACCTGGGCGTGAAAGGCTATTATTTCGCGGTCGGGGGCACCCGGCAGGACGTGATCGACGCCGCCGCCAAAGGCGGGCCGCCGGTGCCCTCGCATCATTCGCCGCTGTTCAAGGTCGATCCGCGTGCCGTGGTGACGACCGGTGCGACCGCCATGACCGCGGCGGTACTCGACTTGCTCAAGCCGGGTCAGGCGAGCGCCGCATGACAGGACCAGGGCCGTTGCGCGCGACACCTCCGCTATGCCGGCGTTCAGGAGCGGCCGGCTAGATCGCGACGATGAAGCTCCGACGTTCGTTCTTGTACCCGCTGCTGGCATCCGCCGGCATGGTGGCCGTTGCCGTGCCCGCAGTGGCGGCTCCGGTGTCCGAGATCGTCATGGACGCACAGAGCGGTACGACGCTGTTCTCGTCCGCGGCGAAGCGGGTACGCCCCCCTGCGTCGCTCACCAAGATGATGACGCTGCTGTTGACCTTCGAGGCGATCTCGTCCGGCAAGCTGCGGCCCGGTGACAGGCTGGTGATGACCCGCCGCGGCGCACGGCAACCTCCCTCGAAGCTGGGACTGGCGGCGGGCCGATCGATGAGCGTCGGGGCGGCGATGCGCTCCGTCGCCGTCGTGTCGGCGAACGACGTGGCGGTCGCCCTGGCGGAGAAGGTGGGCGGCGGCGAGAAGGCATTCGTGCGCGCCATGAACCGGCGTGCGGCGCAGTTGGGGATGACCAACACACGCTTCGGCAACGTGACCGGCCTGGCCCCCGCCGGCGGAACCACGACCGCCCGGGACATGGCTGTCCTCGCCCGCTACATCATCCGGCGCTACCCCGAGCGGTACAGATTGTTCTCGGCCCGCTCGATCCGTTGGAACGGGTATGTCAGGCCCAACCACAACCGGCTGCTGGGCAGGGTGCGCGGCGTCGACGGGGTCAAGACCGGCTACACCGTGCCGGCAGGATACAATCTGGCCGCCTCCAGCCTGCGAGGAGGAAAGCGGGTCATCGTCGTGGTGCTCGGCGCAAGAACGGCAGCAGCACGCGACCTGCTGGTATCCAACCTGCTGGAAAGCGGCTTCTCCTCGCCGGTCGTCACGAAAGGTCGCCGGGTCCCGCCCCTCAACCGGCCCGCGCGAAAGAAGAAACGCTGAGAGGAAGTTGCTGCCCGGCTGGCGGCAAAGAATGATCCGCGAGATGGCACAGGACCACGACCGGCGAAGCTCTCCGCAATACGGTTGTACCTGTTGGAAGCCGCAGAATGCCGCCATTCTCCAGCGGTTCACGGCTCAGGGTTCGCCAGTCATTGACTAGCTGGCGGAGACGGAGGGATTCGAACCCTCGGTACGGTTTCCCGTACGACGCTTTAGCAAAGCGTTGGTTTCAGCCACTCACCCACGTCTCCGGGTTGGCAGGGGGTCAGCCTATAGCCAGCGTCGCGGTTGCGATCAACTGTCGGTTGCGGCACCGTTCAGGGCACGGCAAGGCGGCGATTGCTCTATGCCGGGACAGGTCGGTGGATCGTCGAAGGGGGAATTGCATGCGCAGCGTCTGGATGAACCTGGCCCTCGCCGTGGCGGTGATGGCCGCGCCGGTCGGGGCGCAGGTGCGGACGATCGATCCCGATCGCGCGGTCGATGGCGACCTTGCCGGGCCGCCGCCGCCCTCCTCGCCCGACTATGTCCCCCCTGCCGCCGCCACGCCACCACCACCACCGGTGCGCCAGGCGCCGCCGCCCGCCACCACGGCGACGGACCAGGGCGCGCAGACCCGTGCCGAGGTGACCACCGCCGCCTCCGAGACCTATGAGCGCGACGACCTGCTCGCCGCCGGCGAGGGCGTGTTCGGCAAGGGGGCGGAGGGCCTGGCGGGCCTGCTCGAGAAGATCCTGAAGGAGCAGGGACGCCCCAACGCCTATATCGCCGGGCGCGAGGCGGCCGGCGCCTTCGTCGTCGGTGTCCGCTACGGATCGGGCATCATGACCCACAAGGTGGAAGGGCAGCAGCCCGTCTACTGGACCGGCCCGTCGGTGGGGTTCGACGTCGGCGGCGATGCGAACAAGGTCTTCGTGCTGGTCTACAATCTTTACGATACCGAGGATCTGTACCACCGCTTCCCCGGTGCGGAGGGACGCCTGTACCTGGTCGGCGGTTTCGCCGCGACCTATCTGCGGCGCGGCAACATCGTGCTGATCCCGATCCGCCTGGGCGTCGGCTGGCGTGCCGGGGTGAACGTCGGGTACATGAACTTCACCCACAAGAGCCGCTGGCTGCCGTTCTAGGTGGATGGTTCGGCCGCGCAGCCGGCCCATCCACCCGGCCGGCGGCGCTGCAGCGCCGACCGACGACGCGGGCTTTGCCCGCGGCGCTTTGAACGATCAGCCGTTGACCCTGTCTTCACAGACGAGGGTGACGATCCCCCGGTCGCGGCCGGTCAATCCACGAACCGCCACGCCACCATCTCCCCCGCCAGGAACGGCACCACCGCCGCGGCCCCCTCGCCGACCACCGCCGGCACCTCGGTCGCCACCCGCTCCAGCGTCACCGTCCCGGTGTTGAGCGGCAAGCCATAGAAGCGCGCGCCATGCTCCGCGGCGAACCCCTCGAACCGGTCGATCGCGCCCTCCTCCTCGAACACGCGCAGATATGCCTCCAGCGCGAACGGCGCGTTGAAGATGCCGGCGCACCCGCACGAGGATTCCTTGGCCCCCACCACGTGCGGCGCGCTGTCGGTGCCCAGGAAGAAACGGGCGCTGCCCGACACCGCCGCCGCGCGCACCGCCAGCCGGTGCCGCTCGCGCTTGACGACCGGCAGGCAATAGGCGTGCGGTCGCAGGCCGCCGTCGAACAGCGCGTTGCGGTTGTAGATCAGGTGCTGCGGCGTGATCGTCGCGGCGATCGGATGCGCCGCCTCGCCGACGAACGCCGCCGCCTCGGCCGTGGTGATGTGTTCCAGCACGATCTTCAGCGCCGGATGGTCGCGGGTCAGCGGCGCCAGCACCCGCTCGACGAACACCGCTTCCCGGTCGAAGATGTCGATGGCGCGATCGGTCACCTCGCCATGGATCAGCAGCGGCATGCCGATCCGCTGCATCGTCTCCAGCACCGGGCGCAGCGCCGCGATGTCGGTGACGCCGTGCGCCGAATTGGTCGTCGCATGCGCGGGGTACAGCTTGCACGCGGTGAACACCCCCTCGGCATGCCCGCGCTCGATCTCCGCCGGGGCGATCCCGTCGGTCAGGTAACAGGTCATCAGCGGGGTGAAGTCGGCCCCCGCCGGCACCGCCGCCATGATCCGCTCGCGATAGGCGCGCGCGGCGGCGACCGTGGTCACCGGCGGCGTCAGGTTCGGCATGACGATCGCCCGCGCGAACTGTCGCGCGGTATGCCCCGTCACCGCCTGCAACATCGCGCCGTCGCGCAGGTGGACATGCCAGTCGTCGGGGCGGCGGATCGTCAGGCGCTCGGTCATGGCCCCGTGTCCTATAGCCCGAACGGGGCGGTGGGAAGCGTCGCCGCGGTTGCCCCCGCGCCTCGCCGTCCCTAGCTAGGCGCCATGACCATGCTGGCGAACCGGGCGGTGCTGCGCGTGCGCGGCGAGGATGTGCGCGGCTTCCTCCAGGGCCTTGTCACCAACGACGTCACCGGGCCCGGCCCGGTCTGGGCCGGCCTGCTCACGCCGCAGGGCAAGGCGCTGTTCGATTTCGTCCTGTGGCCCGACGGCGACGATGTGCTGGTCGATGCGGAGGCCGATGCCGCCGACGCGTTGCAGCGCCGTCTGGCCATGTACCGCCTGCGCCGCGCGATCACGATCGCGCCCGAACCGGCGCTGGCGGTCCACTGGTCGCCGGCCTCAGGCGCCTCGCCCGATCCGCGACTGCCCGCGCTGGGCGATCGCTGGCTCGCCGCACCGGGCGGGGATGCGGTGGATGCGGCCTGGCGCGCGCACCGGCTGGCGCTGGGCGTCGTCGAGGGGGTGGGTGAGCTGGGCAGCGGCGAGACGCTGTGGCTGGAGTGCAATGCCCGCGAGCTGAACGGCGTCAGCTTCGCCAAGGGCTGCTATGTCGGTCAGGAGAATACCGCGCGGATGCATCACCGGGCCAAGGTGAACCGCCGGCTGGTGGTCGCGCCTTTGGGGGACACCGGAGACCGTACCCGTGCCGCCTATCCCGATCTCGGCCTGATGGTCGAGCATCGCCGGGTCGAGGCGCTGGGCGATGCCCTGCGCCCAGACTGGTTGCAGCGCGCGCTGGCGAGCGACTGAGCGGCGCTCAGCGCGTCCGCCAGACGCTGACCATCGCGAAGACGCAGAGCACCAGCAGCACCAGCAGCGCGCTCTGCAGTTCCAGCCAGTTCAGGTCGAAATTGAACGCCATCGCCACATCTCCCAACATCGATCCGGAGATATAGCGGCGTAGTTTTGCCGCATCGCACCAGCTGTGTAACATTTTGTTGCTGCTGCAACCGTCAGCCCGGCAACCTCACCTGCGCCGACAGACCGCCTTCCGCCCGGTTGGCCAGCGTCACCGTGCCGCCCTCCGCCGCGATCGCGCGCGCCACGATCGACAGCCCCAGTCCGAACCCGGTCGTGTCGCGCCGCCGCGCCGCGTCCAGCCGGACGAAGGGCTCGAACACCGTGTGCAGCGCCTCTTCGGGGATGCCGGGGCCGTCGTCCTCGATGCGGATGTCGATCCCGCCGGCGTCCACCGCCAGCCGGATCTCCACCCGCGGCGCGTGGTGGACCGCATTGTCGACCAGATTGACCAGCGCGCGCTTGAAGCCGACGGGCCGGACCGATACGTCGAGATGGTCGGGCCCGGCATAGCGCACGTCATGCCCGTGATCCTGCGCGTCGTCCGCGATCGTCGCGCACACGACGGCGAGATCGACCAGGCTCGGCACCTCCGCATCGTCCTCGCCGCCCAGAAAGGCGAGCAGCGACGACACCATCACCTCCATCTCGCTGACCTCCTCGCGCATCGACCAGCGCAGCTCGGCGTCCGCGATCGCATCCATCCGCAGCCGCAGCCGCGCCAGCGGCGTGCGCAGGTCGTGGCCAACCGCCGCCAGCGCCCGCGTCCGCTCGTCGATCAGGCGGACGATCCGCTGCTGCATGCTGTTGAACGACTGGGTCAGCCGCCGGACGTCGCCCGCCCCGCGTTCCGGCACCGGCGCCGGATGCGCGCGGCCGATCCGCTCGGCCGCGTCGATCAACTGGCGCAAGGGGCGCAGCGTGCGCCGGATCAGGATGACGCCGATCGTGGTCAGCGCCAGTGCCGGCACCAGCGCCAGCAGGATCCGGCTCAGCGCCAGGTTCAGCGTCCGCACCGCCTCCCGCGTGCGAAACTGCATCCAGCTGCCGTCCTGCAACCGGATATGCCCCGCCACCACCGATCGCGATCCCGGCGTCGCGAAGCGCAGCCGCAGTCCGTCGTCGCCCAGCGACGGTTCCCACGCGACGATCTGGTCGTACATCCCGTCGAGCGCCGGCGCGACCGGCGGCAGCAGCGGCGGACGCGGGCTCCACCGCACGATATAGCGGCTGGTGGTCAGCTCGTCGGCGGTCGCGATCCGCTCGGGCGGCGGCCGTTCGGACAGGATGCGGCGCGCGATCACCAGATGCTCCGCCAGCCGCCGCGCCTCGTCGTCGCGGACCGAGAAGGCGCTCGCCTGCTCGTACAGGATCGCGCTCACCCCGAATTCGATGGCGCTGGTCAGCAGCAGGATCGCGATGATCTGGCCCAGCAGGCTGCGGGGCAGGTGCAGCGATCGCCGCGTCACGCGCGCTCGACCGGCACGTTCAGCATGTAACCGATGCCGCGGATCGTCACGATCGGCGCGGGGTGCCCGGCGCTCGACAATTTGCGCCGCAGCCGGCTGACCAGCACGTCGACGCTGCGGTCGGAGGCGTCGCCGATCCGGGTGCGAGACAGCTCGATCAGCTTCTCGCGCGCGATCACCCGCTGCGCCTGGTCCAGGAACACCACCAGCAGGTCGAACTCGGCACCGGTCAGGTCGACGATCGCGCCGCTCGGCGACAGCAGCTCGCGCCGCGGCAGGTGGACGGTCCACCCGTCGAAGCGCAGCCGCCCGGCACTCCGCTCCTCCGCCATCGCCGGCGCATGGGCGCGGCGCAGGACGGCGCGGATCCGCGCCACCAGCTCGTGCGTGCCGAACGGCTTGGCCAGGTAATCGTCCGCGCCCAGTTCCAGCCCGACGACCCGGTCGGTCTCGCTGCCGCGCGCGCTGACGAAGATGATCGGCACCGCGCTCTGCCGGCGCAGCTGGCGGCACAGGTCGATGCCGCTGGTGCCCGGCAGCATGATGTCCAGCAACACCAGGTCGACGCCGCCCAGCTCCATCGCCTGCCACATTTCGGGCGCGGCGGCCGCCTGCCGCGTGGCGAAGCCGTTCTCCTGCAGCAGCCGCGCGGTCAGCGTCCGCAGCGCCGGGTCGTCCTCCACGATCAGGATGGTCTGCGCGGTCATCCGCCCCGTCCCGCCCCGCGCCGGATCATGGCCGCATGGGAACCGCGGCGCACCGGGACTGATCCTCGTCGATCGATCAACCTCTTCGCCCCATTCCGATGGGCGCCGGTCGACGCCGCCGAGCACCCGTCATCCCTGCGCAGGCAGGAATTTCGCACCGCGAGGCACGACATCGTCTCGATCGGTACATCGACACGCGGGCGCGACCGACGGCCGGCGCCCCTGCGATCCGCCCTAGGTTCGGGCCGATCCCCGGTCAACACGCCGGCGGGTCCGCGGCCGGACCGCCCGCAACGAAAAAAGGGAGGCCGGCTTTCGCCGACCTCCCTCTTTTTCGTCGCCGAAGCGGTGAAGCTTACTGGCCCGAACCCGGACCGTAAGTGATCTCCACGCGACGGTTCTGCACTTCGCGGACGCCATCGGCAGTCTGCACGCGCAGGTTGGTCTCGCCGAAGGCGCTCGTGGTCACGTTGCCTTCCGGGATCGAACGCGATGCCATGTACGCCTTCACGGCGTCGGCACGGCGCTGCGACAGGCCCTGGTTGTACGAAGCCGTACCCGAGGTGTCGGTGTAGCCCGCCAGCATGACCTGCGCATTGCCGCAGCTCTGGTACTGGGTGACGGCGTTGTCGAGGATCGACGCGGCCTCCGGGGTGATGTCCGACTTGTCCCACTCGAAGAACACGATGAACGGACCCGGCGAGCAGACCGTCTCTACCGGCGGCGGCGGAGGCGGCGGCGGGGGCGGCGGCGGGGGCGGCGGCGGCGGGGGCGGCGGGGGCGGCGGCGGCGGAGGCGTCGGCTCGCCGAAGTTGTAGGTCAGGCCACCCAGGATGCTGTGCGAGCGATAGCGCCCGTCCAGCGTACGGCCACCGGCGTCGACCAGGTTCACGTCTTCCGCGTTGAAGAAGCGATACTTGACGGTCGCGTCGATGCGGTCGGTCAGCGGTGCACGGATGCCCGCCAGAACCTGCCATGCGAAGCCGGTGTCGCTGTCGTTCAGGAAGCTGGCCGAGTTGTTCAGCTTGTAGTTCGCCTTGACGCGAGCCACGCCGACACCGCCGCCGACGAAGCCCTGAATGGCGTCGTCGTCACCGAAGTCGAGCAGGCCGTTCAGCATGAAGCTGAGCGCCGAGCTGGAACCGCCGGCATAGTCATACGAACCTGCCGCAACCGTGCCGGCACCGATGCCGGTCGGGGTCGCGCTGGTCGCCGAGAAACCGTCGACGGTCGCCTTGCGATAGCCGACCTCGGTCTCGACCCGGAAACCACCGAAGTCATAGCCGACGACGCCATCGACGTCATAGCCATAGTCGTGGTCGATGGTGCTGGTGCCGGCGGCAACGCCAGCGGCAGTGGTGATGTCGTAGTCGATGTCTTCTACGATCATCGCGCCGCCTTCGATGCCCACGTACCACGAATTATCGCGGGCGAGGGCAGGCGAGGCGAGTGCGGTGGATGCAAGTGCCAGAACGACGGCAAGCTTCCGCATAATAGTCCCCTTTCCTGATTGTCACTACGGAGTGCGCAAACCCACTATAGAGGGGTTGGTTTCCAGGCAAGATGACAAAGTTCCCGACTGTGGCCGAACGGCCACAGATTCAGGGAACGACCAGTCCCTGCGCCCGCAGGGCATCGGCCAGCGCGGCGATCGCCGCCCGGGCCTCGACGTCGATGACGGTACCGCCCGCGGGCGCCGCCAGGGTGTTCGCCCGGCGCCAGCCGCCACCGGCGTAGCGCGCCGTCGTCCGCGTGGCGATGTCCCACACCGCCATTCCCTCGCGCGCGGCGACGAAACGCCAGCCGCCCGCCGTCCACGCCGCCAGCGCGCGCGGCTGCCCCGCCCATGCCCCCGTCGGCGCGGCGCCCGCGATCCACGCCTGTCCCGCCAGCGGCGCGGCCGGCGGCACGTCGATGCCGATCGCCTCCACCGCCGGCTGCACCGCCGCATCCAGCAGCACCAGCGCCTCGTTGTGGGTCAACTCCTTCTGCGCCTGCCCGGGCTCGATCATCGGCAGGGTGAGTCGTGCGGTCATGCTCGCCATCATGGTCTCCTCAGATCGTCACATACAGCGGCAGCGAGTCCGCCAGGGTACCGCGCTGCCGGATCTCGATCGCGGTGCCCGGCGCCAGCGGCCCGGGCAGCGCGGGCGCATCCAGGTCGATCGCCGCCGCGGCGCCTCCTGCGGGCGTGACGACGACGCGGTATCGTTCCGCCTCCTCGCCCAGCGGCACGTCGCCACCGTCGCGCCACGGCCATCCCGTCCGGCTCCGCCGGGTCCAGCCGAGCCCGCCGTCCGCGGTCCGCACCGGCCGGACCGGCGACGGCGGCCTGATCGACGCCCCGTCCAGCACGACCCGCGCCTCGACCGGCGCGGCATCCCCCGCGCCGCTGGCGATGACCCGGACGGAGCGTCCGACCGCGGCGGTCGGCAGGTCGATCGTCCGCGCCGCATCGGCCGTCACCAGCGCGAAGCCATCGCCCGCCGCCATCCGCATCGCCTCGGTTCCGCGTCGTCCGTGCAGCAGCCTGGTCAGCCGCCAGCGGCGGCCGCCGATCGGCTGCGCCCGGCCGAACTGGATCAGCGCGCGCCCGGCGATCGCCAGGTTGGCGCCCCGGTCCAGCGCCGCGTCGTCCGCATCGGCCAGCGTCATGTCGCCGCGCGCCAGCCGGACGATCAGTTCGCCCGCCTCGTCGCGCAGGCACGCCGTCGCCGGTGGCGGTGCCGCCTCTATGATGCCCAGCACCGCCGGGGTGCCGGTCGCGCCCGCCCCGGTCCAGCTGGCGCCGTCGTCCGCGCTCCACAGCAGCGTCGCCGATCGCCAGCCCGCCCCCGTCCCGGCCGCCAGCACCGTCAGCCGCGGCACCGCCGCCGGCGCATCGTCCAGCGCCGGCAGTTCCGCCACCTGCAGCAAGGTGATGCCGACCGGCTCGTCCAACGCTGCCGCCACCCGCCCGCTGTCGGTGGCCGCGGCCGGTGCGACCACGACGGGCAGCGGGGCGAGCAGCAGCCGGGTCGCCATCGCCTCGACATTGCTCTCCATCACCCGCCATCGCCCCGCCTCTCCGGCGATCGCCACGACCGCGCCGGGCGCGACCGCCATGCCGGCGAAGCCCAGCGTCACCGTCCGCCGCACCCGGTCCGCCGCCGCTGCGCCCAGCAGCGCCGCCGCCAGCGTCCGCGCGGCATCCGCGGTCATCGCCGCCGGCATCTCGACCCGCCCGGTGCCGCCGCCCGCGCCGGTGCGCTCGGCCCGCTGCACGCCCGCCTGATAATCGCGCGCCGGATCGTAATGGCTGACCGCCACCGCACGCGGCACCGTGTCGATCGCCGCCGTCTGCCGCGCCCGCGACGGCCCGCGCAGTCCGCGCGCGCCGATGCCCTCGTCGCGCAGCGGCACCGCCCGCCCCTCGTCGCGGCGCAGCGCCAGCGCGCCGCCCGCCGGCGCCCACCATCCGCCACCCGCCTGCGCCAGGACCTGCAGCACGCCGCCGACGCTGCCGGTCGCCGCGAACCCGTCCAGCGCCGGTCCCGCTCCCGCGCCTACGTCGTCCGCCACCGCCCGCGCGATCGCGCCGACCCCGACCGGCGCCGGGTCGGCGATCACCTCGACGGTCATCTGCGGAATGCGGTTGCCGAACTCGGCCAGCGGCAGGTCCTCCCACACCAGATAGGCCATGCCGCGATACGCCGGCGCCGCACCCTCGGCACTGGCGATCAGCGGATCGACCCGCTGGTCCTCGTCGCCCCTGTGGACGCGCAGGCCGGCCTTCACCTTCAGGTCGCCGGCGCGACCCCGGATCAGCCGGCCGTCCGCCCAGATCCGCCCGATGCCCGCGATCGCCCGCCCCGACAGCAGCACCGCGAACGACGCGGAATAGCTGTACGTGGTCGCCGCCGGTTGCCCCTTGCCGCCGCCGCTGCGCCCGCGCGCCTCCTTCAGGTCGGTCGACCAGATCACCGTGCCGGCCACCCGCATCGTCCCGAACAGCAGCGGGATCGGCGTGCCGTAAGACGAGGTCTGCACCGCCAGCTCGGTCAGCCGCGGCCCCTCCCGCTCGCGCCCGCCGCCCAGCAGCCGCCGGTCCAGCGCATTGCCCAGCAGTCCGCCGATCGCCCCGCCCACCGGGCCGCCCGCCGCCGTCCCGATCGCACTCAGTACCAGCGTCGCCATCAGCCTCTCCTCCAGCAGCCCAGCACCGGCCAGGGCGGCACGCCCGGCCGCTCCACCACCCGCCCCAGCGCGACATCGGCATGGACCAGCGCGTCGCCCGTCCAGATGCCCAGGTGCAGCTGCCCCGGCCCCGTCGTCATCAGCAGCAGGTCGCCGGCACCCCATGTCGCCACCCGCCGCAGCCGCGCGTCGAGCACTGCCGTCCACCGCTCCGGATCGCCGCCGCGCAGCGGATAGCCGGTCGGCACATCGTCGATCCCCAGTGCCAGCGCGACGACGCCGACGCAGTCCAGCCCCGTCGCCGCATCGCGCCCGTGCAGCCGGAACCGCGCGCCGACCAGCGCGCGCGCCGTCATCCCCCCACCCAGCGCGTCACCAGGTCCATCCCCGGCAGGTGCGGCTCCCCGCGAAAGTTCGCCGCATTCCCGAACCGGCCCGCGCACGTCGCCAGCGTCCGGTCGCATCCCTCGATCACCTCCACCAGCACCCCCGCCGCCGCCCGCCGCACCGGCGGCGCGACCAGCGTCACGGTGTTCCCCGCCGACGCCGCGATCCCCTGCGACGATCCGCCATTCCCGCCGTCCAGCCATCTGAGCATCCCCCCGGCATAGCCGTTCGCCACCGCCTCGCCCGTATCCAGGGTCAGCACCCCGCCGTCCGCCGCCGTCACCCGCGCCAGCCGCCGCCGCCCCGCCATCGCCACGCGGCAGCGCCGGTCGCCCAGCGTCGCGCGGCACGTCGGCGCCGTCTCCTCGGCCACCGGCCGGTCCAGCGCGGCGCCCGGCCCGGCCAGTTCCGCCGAGAAGCGCCCGTCCGCCATCTCGACCGCGCCGATCGTCCCCTCGCCCAGCTCGACACGCCCGGCGCTACCCGTCCAGTCGACCGCGAACAGCCGCACCCGGGCACCGTCCCACCGCCCCTCCAGCAGGTCGCGCTCGCCGATCGCGTCGCTCGCCAGCGCGCCGGCCACCTCCATCGTGTCCGCCGCCAGCCCCACCTGCCGCCGGATCGCGGAGGGGACCATGCCCGGCGCCGCCCGGTGGACCAGCCCGTCGATCGTCAGGTCGCGGTCGTGCGCGGTCAGCCCGATCGCCACCCCGTCGCGCCGCTCGATCCGCCAGCACAGCGCGATCGTCGTCGTCGCCTCCTCCAGCCAGCTCATGTGAAGTCCTCCCGCAGCTCGACCAGCGGGACGGACGCGGCCACCCCCGCGCGGAACGTCGCCCGGCTGACGCTCAGCCCGTCCTCGGCGAAGCGCACCGGCACGTCGAAGTCGAAGCTCGCGGTCACCGCCGCCCCCGCCGCCGGTGCCGTGTCCAGCACCACCCAGCCGCCCGCCTCGCTCGCGAACCCCCGCGCCACTCCCGCCACCTTCACCGCGACGCTGCCCACCACCGGCCGCGTCACCCGCCGCACGCTCGTGCCGTAATGCCGCACCAGCGCGAAGCGCCGCGTCGTCCCGTCGCCGGTTCCGATCGCCTCGTCCGCCCCGTGCCAGTCGAACGGATCGCGCAGCCGGAACCCGCGCGCCGGCCCCATCCGCGCGCGGAAGAACGCCAGCAGCGCCGCGATATCCTCCTCGGACCGCACCCCCGGCCCGACGTCGTAGCGGCAGCGCGCCTCCGCCCAGCTCGCGTTGCGCTGTTCCGCCCCGCCCGCGGCGGTGACGATCTGGGTCGAGAACCCCGGCGTCACTTCCGCCTCGCGCCCCAGTGCCAGCGGGAACGCCACATCGTCGAACGCCTGCATCGCCTCACCCTCCTCGCCGCTGTCGAAATGGACGAAGCCGTCGCGCATCACCTGCGGCAGCGCCCAGACGATCGTCGCCGCCACGCCGCGCGCCCGCGCATCGGCGGCGGCGCGGTCGATCGCCGCCCACTGCCCGGCCTCCTCGGGCCGCAGCACGAAGCCGCTCAGGTAATGCTGGCGCCCCGGCGGATAGCCCAGCCGCGCTTCGGCCGCCGCCACCCCGCGCGCGGTCGACACCCGGTCGCCCGCCGCGGCCCAGTCGTAATCCTCCAGCTGCAGCACGTCGAACGCCGGGCTCGCCCAGCCGAGCGGCAGGTTGGCGCGCTTCGCCTCGGGCGCCTGCGGGTCCAGGATCGTCGGCAGATACGCCAGCAGGTGCACCACGCACCCCGGCGCCGCCGCCCGCACCGCCGCGGTCAGCGCCGCGGTCGACGCCGCCAGGCACATGCCCGCCCGGTCCAGCGTGTCGCGCTGCGCCGCCGTCGCGACGGCGCGCATGCTCGCGATCGGCACCGGCGCGAACGCCGCCACCGCCGCCGCATCGTACAGGCACGGAGCCTGCGTCGCCGGATCGACCCACCACCACGGCTCGCCGATCTGGAACCTTGGGCGCAGCCCCGCCGCCTGCCCGATCGCCAGGAACGCCCGCGCCACCGCTGCCAGATACGCCATGGCGTCGCCGTTTGCCGGGCTCAGCAGCGTCGACGGCGGCACCCAGCCGGTCAGCGCCGGCGCCCCGTCCGCCCGCCGCTGCTTCCACCCCGCCGGGCAGTGCGCGTCGAACAGCTCGTAGCTCAGCGACCAGATCACCGCGTAACCCAGCCGCTTCGCCACCGCCGCGAAGTCGCGGTGCCACGCCGCGCACGGCGCGTTCAGCACCCCGGTCACAATCCGTCCGGCGTCGAGCCGGAAATAATGGCTCATCCCCACATAATGGACCAGCGTCCCGCGATACCCCAGCTGCAGCGCGTTCCTCAGCAGCCGCGCCGGCGTCAGGTGGTAACTGTCGTCATACCCGCTCGCGATCCCCAACCCGTGCGGCGGCACCACCACGTCGCCGATCGCCAGCACCGATCCCGGCCCCGCGCACGCGATCCCGGTCATCTCGGCCCAGCCCTCGACCGGCGCCGGCAGCGCGGCATCGCTGCCGTCGTAACCGGGCGCGACCAGCGACACGAACATCCGGTCGACGTCCCCGGCCCACACCGGCACCGCCTCGCCCGGATGCGCGAACCCGCCCGACACGGTCGCGAAGTCGATCGTGACCACCGCATCCTCCGGCGTGCCGGCCGCATAGTTCCACAATCGCACGTACCACGCCCGCGTCGCGCCGGCGGCGTCGCGCCCCTCGATCGTCAGCACCGGGCCGTTCACGCCGTCCAGCGCGATCACCCCGCCCGACCGCCACCGGAACCGCAGCCGGCACCCGCGAAAGTCCCGCGCCGTCTCGTACGCCAGCAACGGATGGTCGAACCGGTCCTCCGCCTCCCAGATCAGCCCGGCCAGGTCGTTCCGCCGATAGAAGACGCAATCCACCCGCAGCGCATCCGGCGCCGTCACGGTGACCGCCGCCATCATCGGCCGCGGAAAATTCACCGTCCAGAACCGCGGATCGAACCGTGACACGACCCCCGCCTCCTGCACCGTCCGCGTCCGCGCCAGCCAGTGTCCCATGCTATCCTCCCCTTCCCGCCCCCCACCTCACCCCACCCACGTCATCCCCGCGCAGGCGGGGATCCAGACGCGCTATCGCCGCGATCTAAGAGCCACCGTCACATCTCTGGATCCCCGCCTCCGCGGGGATGACGACCAAGGGGCAGGCACACCCCTCCACCATCCCTCACACCTCACCGCACCCCGAAAGGGTAAGCCTGTTCCGCGCGCCCCACCCCACCACCTCCGTCATCCCCGCGCAGGCGGGGATCCAGACGCGCTGCCGCCGCGAAACGCAGAACCACTATCGTCAGCGTTCTGGATTCCCGCCTCCGCGAGGATGACGATCGAACGCCCGGCGCTCTCCGCCCCGCCATCCCGATCCTCACCCCTCCAGCGCCGCCTTCACCGCCCGCGCCACCTGCCGCGACGATTGCGCCAGCAGCCCCGCCGCCTCGCCGCCCGCCCCGTTCCCGCCCGCGTTGACGGTGATCGCCACCCGCACCTCGCGCACCCCACCGCCACCGGCCACCGGCTCGATCCGCCCGGTCGCCGCCGGCACGAACAGTTCGGGCCCCCGCTCGCCCACCATATACGGCCGGTTCGCGACCACCGGCCCGCCCGTCGCCCGCCCCGGCGCGCCGAGCAGCCCCGCCAGCAGCCCGCCCAATCCACCGGCCAATCCACCGCCCCCGCCGCCCAGCGCGTTCAGCCCGCTGCGCAGTCCCGCCGCCGCGATTGCGTCCAGCGTGCGCAGCGCCACCCCGCGCAACTCGTCGAAGCCCAGCTTGCCGCTCCTCACCGCCGCCAGCAGCGATCCCTCGATCGCCCGCCCCGCCCGTGCCGCACCCTGGCCCAGCCCGTCGTCCAGCGCCGCGCGCATCGCCGCCACGTCGCGCACGAAGCCGGCGGTGTCCGCGCGCACCTCCACCAGCCGCTGGTCGAATTCGTCATCCATCGGGAAACGCCTCCCTCAATCGCGCCATCGTCGCCGCATCGGGCGGATCGCCGCCCCCATGCGCGCCGCCCGCCGTCAGCGCCGCCACCACCGCCGCCAGCTCGGCCGGCGTCGCCCGCCAGAACGCGCCCGGCGACCAGCCCAGCACCGCCCCGGCGACCCCCGCCAGCCGCCCCGCGCCCTCCGCGAACGTCACCGCCCGCCCAGGATCTGGCCCATCAGCACGCGCAGCACCGGCGTCGCCGCGGCCAGCCCGCCCGCGACCACCGCCTCGCCCAGCGCCTCGCGGGTCAGCCAGCCGGGCCGCTCGTGGACCGTGTGCCAGAACAGCCCGGCCACCTCGGCCAGCGCCAGCCGCCCCTCCGCGGCGCGCTCGACCAGCGCGAACAGCGGCCCCAGTTCCGCCTCCGCCGCCACCAGCGCGGCAAAGCTCGGGCGCAGCACCAGCATCTCGCCCGCCACCCGCAGCGCCGCCTCGCCCCTCACCGGATTGGCCGTCATGCCGCCACCACCTGGCCGCTGCTCTCCAGCGACAGGGTGTAGGAACGCTCGCCGTTGAAATCGCCCGCATAATCCAGCCGGGTCACCAGAAAGCGCCCGGTCATCGATCCGCCGCTCTCGAAGCTCAGCCGGTAATCGTCGATCGTCCCGGCCAGCGCATGGCCGCGGATGCGCTCCTCCGCCGCCGATCCGGTGAACACCCCGGCCCCCGACACGCTGACGCTCCGCACCCCCGCGCCCGACAGCAATTGCCGCCAGCCGCCCGAATCCTTGCTGGTCACCACCACCGCCTCGCCGTTCACCGACAGCTGCGTGGTCCTCAACCCCGCCACCGTCGCGAACGCCGGCGACGCCGCGCCGTCACCCACCTTCAACAGAAACGCACTGCCCCGCTCGATCATCGTCCAACTCCCTCACAACCACATCACATCGGTTCCCACCCCGGCGAAGGCCGGGGCCCAGTCGGGGGACGCCGCCGCATCGTTCGGCCGGCCTTCCCAGCTGGACCCCGGCCTCCGCCGGGGTGGAGAAGGGGGCGAGTTCCCCCGACTTCCCGCCCCTCACGCATCCGCGCGGTACAGGCGCGACGTCGTCATCCCCCACCCCGTGCCCCCGCGCAGGCGGGGGCCCAGTACCTTGCTCACCGTCCGGACACGGGTCCCCGCCTGCGCGCGGGGACGCTCACGCATCCTCCCGGTACAGCCGCACCACGAACTCCGCCGTCCCCCGCCACCGGCCCGGCGCCGTCGCCGCCAGCCGGCTGCGCACCAGCCGCAGGTTGGCGATCCGCCAGCCCTGGCCCAGCGCCGGCCCCGCCGTCGGCACCAGCTCCTCCACCATCGCCAGCAGCCCGCGCAGCCGCCGCGGCCGCTCGCCCTCGTCGACCAGCGTCACCGCCAGCCGCCCCTCGCGCCCGCGCCAGCCGCTGGCGCTCCAGTCGGCCAGCACCGGTTCCTCGACGATCGCATGGGGCACGCCGCCGCGCACCGGCGGGGCGTCGAACACCGTCGCCGGCACCGGCTTCAGCGCCGCCGCCACCGCACCGACCAGCAGGTCGCGCGCGCTCATGCGCCGATCCCGACGCGCCGGTACGGCCGCCACAGCGCCATCACCGCGGCCGGCGGCGCCGCGTCGGCACCCCGGTTCTCGAACCAGTGCACCGCCAGCAGCACCACGCCGTGCGCGATCGGCGCGGGCAGCGCGGTCCATCGTTCCGCCAGCCCGGCCCGGTACGTCACCAGCGCGCGCACCCCGGCGGGCAGCCGCACCCGCCCGATCCCGTCCGCGACGTCGATCGCATAGGCATCGACCGCCAGCGCCCCGCCGCCGGTCGCCGCGACATCGGCGATCGCCGCCACCGGCCGCTCCGCCAGCGACTGCCACGCCCCCGTACCCGTCACCGCCCCTGTGACGTCGCGCGCCACGAAGCGTTGCCCGCAATACGCCTCCCCCGCCTCGATCGCCGCCGTCGCCAGCCGGATCAGCACGCCGTCCTCCGCCGTCCCCTCCAGCCGCAACAACCCCTTCGCCGCCGCCATCACGGCCGCGACCACCCCTGCCTCGCTCATCCCGGTTCCTTTCCGCCCCACCCGTCGTCATCCCCGCGCAGGCGGGGATCCAGAAACGCCGACGGTCCGGGCATATGCGCCGATGTCGCGGCTCTGGATTCCCGCCTGCGCGGGAATGACGGTGCGGATGGCTCCACCCGCACCGTCGTCTTCCACTCGACCGCGCCCGGCCTCAGCTCGCGCTGAACCGCATCACCTTGATCGCCTCGGCGTTCATCACCGCGCCGCCGATCCGCTTGGTGGCGTAGAAGCTGACGAACGGCTTGTTCGAGTACGGATCGCGCAGGATCGCGGTCTCGCTCCGCTCCGCGATCAGGTATCCCAGCCGGAAATTGCCGAACGCGATCGACAGGCTGTTGGCGGCGATGTCGGGCATGTCCTCCGCCTCGACCACCGGGTATCCCAGCAGCGTCTGCGGCTGCGCCTGCGACAGCCCGGGCTGCCACACGAACGCGCCGTCCGCGGTCTTCAGCTTGCGGATGCGCGCCAGCGTCGATGCGTTCATCACGAAGCACGCGCCCTGCCGGTACGGCGCCTTCAGGCTGTGGACCAGGTCGATTAGCCGCGCATCCGCCCCCGCGGCGAAGTCGCCCGCCGCGCCCGATGCCAGATACTGCATCGTCCCGAACGCGCGCGCCGCATCCCCCTCGGCGGTCACCGGCCCGCTCAGGAAGCCGCGCGGCCGGTTGGTGCCGTTGCCCGTCACGAACGCCTGCCCCTCGGCGCGCGCGAACTCGGCCGCGATCTCGCTCGCCAGCCACTCCTCGACGTCGAACGCCGCGTCGTCCAGCATCGCCTGGCTGGCGCTGGGATTGGCATAGAGTTCGCCCGACGGCGGCGCGATCTCCTGGAACACCGGCGATGCGGTCGCCGGCCGCGCGCCCGTCTCCGCCGCCCAGCCCGACGGCGTGCCGCCCGTCGTCACCAGCTTGCGGTACCCGGCACTGCCCACCTTCACGACATTGGCGATGCCCCGGATCGGCGAGGTCGCGACCAGCAGCCGGTCGATCGCCGCATCGATCTCGCGCGGCACCGCGAAGCCGCCCTCGGCGCCGGTCACCCCCGTGAACGCCTTCATCTCCAGCGTGGTGCCCGTCCGCACGAAACGGTCGAAGCCCATATCCCCCTGATGTGCCCGCGCGCCGTCCAGCGCCGGTCGATCGACCACGTTCATCTCATTCTCCTCGGTTGAAACCCGTGTCAGTCAGAAAACCCGCGTCACCCGCGCGTGCGCCTGCATCGGCACCGCGACCAGGCTCACCTCGGCCAGCGCCACGCGCAGCAGCTCGCGCCGCGCGCCCTGGCGCACCGCCAGCGGGCGATAGCCGACCGACAGCCCGGCGACCGCGCCCGCCCGCACCAGCCGCGCCGGCTCGGCCGCGTCGATGCGCGCGACGATGCGCAGCCCGGTCGCGTCCTCGCCGATCGCCTCGATCGTCCCCACCGGCGCGCCGCTGTGCCCCCACAGCAGCGGCACCGGCCCGGCGCCGGCGAAGGCACCCGCGCGGAACACGTCGCCCGCCCGGTCGACCCGGTCGAACACCGCGGCATATCCCTCGATCCCCATCATCGCAGCAGCCCCTCGAAGCCCAGCCGCATCGCCAGCATCGCCAGCAGCGCCGCGGCGGCCCATTGCACCGCCGCCTTCCACGCCGACTTCTTGGCGTCGCGCCACGCGCCCAGCAGTTCGCGCAGCTCCGCCAGGTCGGCCTGCGCGCGCGCATCGGCCAGCCCCAGCCGGGTCATCGCCCGGCTCGCCCCCAGCTCGCCCGCCTCCTCCGCGATCGCGCGCAGCGTCGCCAGCTCCGCCCCCGCCGCCGCGCCCTCGGCCATCAGCTGCGCCAGCACCGCGCCGCTCATGCCGCGTCCTCCGTCCGCGCCGGCGCCAGCCCCAGCAGCCGGCGCTTCTCCGCCTCGCTCAGGAAATCGGCGCCGCCGATCGACCGCCACTGCAGCGCGCGGTCCTCGGCCAGCACCGGCACCCGGTCCAGGTCGATCGCCAGCGTCGCGCCCTGGAACCAGCCCTCCAGCCCCTGCGCGATGCTGCCCAGCACCTCGGCCGCCAGCGGCAGCACCGTCATCCGCCACAGCGCCCGCCCCGCCTCGCGGTAATTGGCATAGGTCGCATCGCCCGGCAGCCCGAGCAGCATCGACGGCACGCCGAACGCCAGCGCGATCTCGCGCGCCGCCGCCGCCTTCGTGCCCGCGAAGTCCAGCTCGGCCGGCGACAGGCTCAGCGCCTGCCACTTCAGCCCGCCCTCCAGCAGCATCGGCCGCCCGGCATTGCCCGCCCCGGCAAAGGCATCCAGCTCCGCCTTCAGCCGGTCGTACTGCGCCGGCGACAGCGTCGATCCGTCGCCCGGATCGTACACCAGCGCCCCCGACGGCCGCGCCGCATTGTCCAGCAGCGCCTGCGCCCAGCGCGCCGCCGCATTGTGGATCGCCACCGCGCCCGCCGCCGCCGCCAGGCACCCGGCGCCGTAATGATCGTCCAGCGGGTTGAAGCTGCGGACATGGATCACCGCCGGCCGCACCGGATCGGCGGCCAGCCGCTCCACCCGCTCGCCCACCCGGTACCGGTACGCCGCCGGCCAGCCGCCCGCATCGGTCTCCACGCTCACCCGCTCGGGCCTGAGCGCATAGAGTTCCGCGACGCCCCCCTCGGCATCGTGCAGCACCTGGATGTACGCGTTGCCGTGCAGCATCAGGTGCGCCGCCACCGTCGCCAGCAGCGCCTGCCCGCCCGACCTGACCGACGCCAGCGTGATCAGCGCCGGGTCCGACGCGGCCAGCGGCGCGCCGGCCAGCGCGTCCGCCACCACCCTGACGGCGCGCTGCACCACCGCATTGCCCGCGAACCCCTCGCGCAGCTGCGCCTCGTACGACCGCGGCCACCCGCCCGTGATCGGCACCCCCGACCGCGACACCGCCCCCGACAACGCCGGACGCGACCCGTCGCGCCCGGTCCTTCGACCGAACAGTTTCATGTACCTGTCTCCTGAAAAAGGCGGGGCACCGCCCCGGCCCGAACCGTCATCCCCGCGCAGCCAGGGATCTTCCCCCACCCCCTTCCCCCCGGCGAAGGCCGGGGCCCAGTTGGGGGACGGTCGCGATCAACCACCACCGACGTTCCACCTGGACCCCGGCCTCCGCCGGGGGGGCAGGAAAGAGGGCATTTACGATCCCGTCAGGCTCCCCTCCGCTTCAGGGGAGGGGCCGGGGGTGGGGCATCGCCCCAAGCACGCCGCCCGCGGCAACGCCCCGCCCTGTCTCTCCCCGAAGGCAGGGAAGGATCACCCCACCGCCCGCACCCGCGCGTCGCCCGACCGGCCCAGCATCAGCGCCGCCGCCGCCCACACCAGCGCGTCGGCGCGGTCGGGCGAGCGGCCCGGCCCCTCGTACCCGACCAGCGTCAGCCCGCAGAGTTCGTCCTCCAGCGCCGCGAACTCGCCGGCGTGGAACATCCGCCCCGCCTCGTACAGCGCCGCCACCGGCTCGGCCCGCGCGCCCTTGGCGCGCACCGCATGCTCCAGCCGGATCGGCAGGTTGGGCGCTACCGCGCGCAGCACGCTCTCGACCATGTCGCCGCCCTGGTTCTTCTCGACGACGACGCGGTCCGCGCCCAGCCGGTCGGCGCACGCCGCCACCGCCCGCGCCCATCCCTCCGGGCTCTGCCCACGTACGCTGGCATCCTCGACGACATAACCGTGCCCGTCCCGGCCCAGCGCGACCGCGACGATCCCGCACGCATCGCCGCCCTCGCCCCCGGCCGTCCCGGCGGGGGGATCGACCCCCACCACCACCCGCACGAACGGCGGCGGCATCGTCACCCGCTGGCGCGCCAGCACCGCCCTCGTCCACAGCGCGTTCGCCAGATCCTCGACCAGCTCGCCGTCCAGCTCCTGCCGGCCCAGCCGCGATCCGCCGTACAGGTCGCGGTACGTCGCCCGCACCGCCGGGGCCAGGTGCGGGTTGTCGAACGTCCGCCCGCGCGTCTCCACCGCGCCCTTCGCCGTCATCACCCGGCGCATCAGCACCGTCGGCTGCGGCGTCGTCGTCACCACCACCTGCGGCCGCGCGCCCTCGCGCAGGCCCAGCATCAGATTGTCCCACGTCGCCACGCCATGACGCCATTTGGCCAGTTCGTCGCACCACGCCGCGCCGTGCTGCGGCCCGCGCAGCTTGTCGGGGGCGCCGGCGGAATAGACGAACGCCCGCGCCCCCGATGCGAAGGTCACCTCGCCCGCGTCGCGCCGCCACCGGATCGGCTCGCCGTGCCACGCGGTCGCCAGCAGCCCGGCCGGCCCCTCGATCATCACCTGCCGCACATCGTCGACGGTCGCACCGACCAGCGCGATCCGCGCCGTCACGTTCGCCCGGGCATAGGCCTGCACCCACTCCGCCCCCGCCCGCGTCTTGCCGAAGCCGCGCCCCGCCCGGATCAGCCACAGGCTCCAGTCGTCATGCCCCGGCAGCTGTCCCGGATGCGCCCATGCCGGCCAGCAATCGTGCAGCGTCCGCACCGTCTCCTCGGGCAACGCGCGGACCAGCGGCCCGCGCTCCGCCGCCGGCACCCGCACCAGCCGCGCGATCACCGCGCGCAGCGCCCCCACCTCCCCGCCCACCCCGTTCATCGCCCCTCTCCCTCCTCCCGGCCGTGCGGGTCCAGCGCGTCCAGCCGGCGCAGGATCTCCGCCCGCACCGCGCCCAGCGGCACGTGCCTTACCGACCCCGCCGGCATGCCGGATGCCCGTCCGCCGGCACCGCTTCGCGCCAGTTCCGCCTGGATCTTCAATGCCGCCAGCACGACCTTCGGATCGGCGCCGTTGCCCGGCGGCGCGTCGGCCGCCTCGCGCAGGGTAGAGATCAGGTCGCCCGCCATCATGTCCGCCGCCTCGGCCAGCGCACGCTGCCACGCATCGGCGAACGCCCCGTCGCGCTGCCTGAGCGCATAGAAGGGCCGTACCGACATCTGCACTGCCTGCGCCGCCAGCCGGACGTTGCTGGTCTGCGCCAGCACCTCCAGGAACCGCTCGCGCGCGCCTGCGTCGGGCACCGTCGCCGCCCGTGCCCAGCGCGTCCGTTCGCCCGGATCGACATGGAGCACCAGCGCCCCGCCGGTTCCCGCCGCCGCGGTCTCCGCCGGCCCTTCCGGCGGCCCCCACCGGCACCAGTCACCCGTGCCGCCCGCCCCCGCTTCCGTCTCCGTCCCGTCGACCATCGCACCCTCCCCGCCCCGGACGCGAAAAGGGCCGGAAAACCGCCCGGAAAGGTCACACCCTCCCGAACCGCTCCAGCCCGTTCACACCATCTCGACGTTCCTGTTTTGTACACAAACAGCGTGACGCTGTCAAGCGCTTTCGCAGCAGCACCGGTCGCCGCGCGTCGCCTCGCGGCAGGTCACGGCCTCTCACCGGCCTCGTTCCGGTCACGTCTCCGGATGGATCACACTACAGGACCGATCGACGTTCAGGTTTCAACGGCAATCATGGCCCGCAAAATCCTCGTCATCCCCGCGCAGGCGGGGATCCATACACGCCGACGAACGAGATCGAGCCGAACGCGCTGCGTCTATGATTTCCCACCTGCGCCGGACCACGATGGATCACGCACCGCCGCTCCCATCACTCCCTGTCGAGCGGCCCCTTGCGGGCGGCGACGCTCCCATGGATCTTCTGCAGCAGGGCCAGCGTCCGCCGCGTCGTGGCGGTCGCCCGCGCCGCATCGCCGGCGCTCTCCTCCTTCACCTGCAGCGCGCTGTCGATCGCCTCCATCGCCTGATCATGCGTCAGCGCGCCGTTGTCGAGCAGGCTGTGGATCATGCTCTCGATCATCCATCGCCCTGATCCGGTCGCCTCACGTATCGAACCGGAAATGATCGTCACCCCGACCGGTTCCGTCCCGTCCGGCGCCGGGCTTGCGCGCAGCCGGCCGCCCTCTATCCTCGCCGCGCCCGTGTTCGTCCGGGCCGACAGGATATTTCCACCAATGCGTCTTCGCCTCTTGCCGCTGCTTTCCGCCACGCTGCTCGCGCTCGCACCGGCCGTCGCCCGAATGGCTCCGGTACCGGCACCGGCGCCGGATCAGGAAGCCGCGATCCGCGCCGATGTCGGCTTCCTCGCCGCCGATGCGCTGCGCGGGCGGGAAGCGGGAACGCCGGATTTCGACGCCGCCGCCCGCTACATCGCATCGCGCATGGCCGCCGCCGGGCTCGCCCCCGGTGCCGGCGACGGCCGCTGGCTCCAGCCGGTCGCGCTCGCCGTCGCCACCGCCGATCGCCAGCCGCAACTCGCGCTGGTCCGCGGCCGGACTGCGCAGCCGCTCGTCTTCGGCACCGATTTCGGCGGCGCGCCGATCCTCGGCCGGGCGACCGCGCGTCCGGTGACGCACACGATCCAGGGCCGGCTGGTGTTCGCCGGCTACGGCATCGCCGATCCGGTGTCGGGCCGCGACGACTATCGCGGGCTGAACGTGCGCGGCGCCATCGTCGTGATGATGCGCGGCCGCCCCGCCGGGCTCCCCCTCCCCGTCGCCGCCGCGGTGGCGGACATGGCGGAACGCGCCCGCGCCGCCGCCGCGCGCGGTGCCCGCGGCGTCATCTACGTCACCACCGGCTTCCCGCCCGCCGATTTCGCCCGCATCGCCGCGGCCGGCTGGTCGTCCAGCCGGATGACCTGGCTCGCGCCCGACGGCACCGCGCGGGACGAGGGCGCGCCCGCGCTCGCCACCGTCACGGAAACCGGCGCCGCCCGGCTCTTCGCCGGCTCGTCACTGTCGCTGCCCGCGATCGTCGCTGCCGCGGCGGAGGGCCAGCCGCTTCCCACCGGCCCGCTCGCCACCACCCTGCGCTACACCGCCGCATCGCGCACCCGCCGCGTCGCCAGCAGCAACATCGTCGGCCTGCTCCGCGGCAGCGATCCCGCGCTCGCCGGCCAGTATGTCGTCATGACGGCGCATGCCGATCACCTCGGCGTCACCCCCGGCCCCGATGGCACCGACCGGATCAACAACGGCGCGCAGGACAATGCCATCGGCGTAGCACTGATGCTCGACGTCGCCCGTCGCTTCCAGGCCGCCGGCACCCGCCCGCGCCGCTCGATCCTGTTCGTCGCGCTGACCGGGGAGGAAAAGGGGCTGCTCGGCAGCAGCTATCTCGTCGCGCATCCGCCGGTGCCGCGTGCGGCGATCGTCGCCGACCTCAATCTCGACATGCCGGTCCTGCTGTCGCCGCTGCGCGACGTGGTGGCGCATGGCGGCGACCGGTCCTCGCTCGGCACGATCGTCGCCGCCGCGGCGCAGGCGAACGGGCTGACGGTCGCGCCCGACTGGGAACCCGAACAGGGCCGCTTCGCCCGCTCCGACCAGTTCAGCTTCGCGCTCGCCGGCATCCCGGCCGTGTCGCTGAAGGCCGGGCCGGCCGGCGGCTCCGACGACCGCCAGCGCGCCTTCGCCCGCACCACCTATCACACCCCCGCCGACGACCTGACCCAGCCGATCGAATGGGCCAGCGCCCCGCTCTTCGCCCGCCTCAACGCCGATATTCTCCGCCGCATCGCCGATGCCGACGACCGGCCCGCCTGGAACCCGGGCGACTTCTTCGGCGAGCGGGCGAAGCGGAAACGCTGAGTTCAGCGTTCCTCGAACCACGCCTGGTCGATCAGGATCGTCGACTCGACCGGGCGGCCCCGTCCGTCCCGCCACGGCGTGTAGCGGAACCGCTCCTCGACCAGGTCGCACACCCGCGAATCGAGCGCCGCGATCCCGGTCGACTTCGCCACGACGCAGCCGGTCAACCTTTTGTTGACGGTCAACGTACACCTGACGGAGATCGACCGCCCGATCACCGCCTCGCCCGCGACCCGGTATCCATCGTCGAACGACAGCTTGCCCCGGATCCACCGCGGCTCGGTCTCGTACCCCTCGCCGCCGTCCCCGTCGCCCTCGCCGCCACTCCCCCGCCCGTCGCCGATCCCGCCCGCGCCCGGCCCCGGCCCCGGCCGTTCCGCCGCCCCTTGCGTCGACGCGCTGCCGGTCCCCGCAACGGGCGCGGCGACCACCGGCGGGGGCGGAACGATGGCGGGAGGGGCAACGATTTCAGTGGCCTGCGATCGCAATCCGGCCGGCGCCGCGCGCCCTTCCGGCCGCCGGCTGCGCTCCCTTTTCGGCACGATCCGCACCGTCGGCTCGGGCCGCGGCGGCACCACGTCGAACGTCGCCAGCCCCTCGCCGACGGGTGCCATCGGCCCGATCCGGAGCCCGCTGATAAGCGCCCAGCCGATCGCCGCGACCAGCGCCGCGGTCATCACCGCCGATCCCACTCGCTCGCGCCCGGGCACATGATCGCCATACATGCCGCTAAAGCTGGGACTTTCTCGCCAAGAGACAAGCGCCCGCATCCCTGCTAAGGGCCGCGCCATGCTCAACCTGAACGGAATCACCGTGCGCCTCGGCGGCCGCACGATCCTCGACGGCGCCTCGGCCTCGCTTCCGCCGGGCAGCCGCGTCGGCCTGATCGGGCGCAACGGCGCGGGAAAATCCACGCTGGTCCGGGTAGTTGCGGGCATGCTCGACCCCGATGACGGCCAGGCGGAGATGCCCCGCGGCAGCCGCCTCGGCTATATCGCGCAGGAGGCTCCCTCGGGGGAGGCGACGCCGTTCGACACCGTCCTCGCCGCCGATACCGAACGCGCCGCCTTGCTCCTGGAAACAGAGACTTGCGAGGATATGGACCGCCTCGGCGACATCCACGAACGCCTGCTCGCGATCGATGCCTGGGCCGCCCCCGCCCGCGCCGCCCGCATCCTCGTCGGCCTCGGCTTCGACGACGAGATGCAGCAGCGCCCGCTCGACAGTTTCTCCGGCGGGTGGAAGATGCGCGTCGCCCTCGCCGCCCTCCTCTTCTCGCAGCCCGACGTGCTGCTCCTCGACGAGCCGTCGAACCATCTCGACCTCGAAGCCGTTCTATGGCTTGAGGATTTCCTGAAGGGCTACCGCGCCACGATCCTGCTGGTCAGCCACGAACGCGACTTCCTGAACAACGTCGTCGACCATATTCTCCACCTCCAGGCCGGCAAGCTGACCCTCTATCCCGGCGGCTACGACGCGTTCGAGCGCCAGCGCGCCGAACGCCTCGCCCAGCAAGAGGCGGCGCGCGCCAACCAGGCGGTCCAGCGCGAGAAGCTGCAGGCCTACATCGCCAAGAACTCGGCCCGCGCATCGACCGCCAAACAGGCCCAGTCGCGCCAGAAGATGCTGTCGAAATTGCAGCCGATCGCAGAGGCTTACAACGATCCCACGCTGTCGTTCGGCTTCCCCAACCCGTCCGAGCTGCGCCCGCCGCTCATCACCCTCGACATGGCCAGCGTCGGCTATTCCGAAACGCCGATCCTCAAGCGGCTGAACCTGCGCGTCGACCCGGACGACCGCATCGCGCTCCTCGGCCGCAACGGCAACGGCAAGACCACGCTCGCCCGCCTCCTCGCCGCGCAACTCGCTCCGATGGCAGGGGAAATGAACGCCTCGGGCAAGATGAAGGTCGGCTATTTCACCCAGTATCAGGTCGAGGAGCTGGACAGTTCCGATACCCCGCTGGAACACATGACCCGCACGATGAAGGGTGCCACCCCCGCCGCCATCCGCGCCCAGCTCGGCCGTTTCGGCTTTTCCGGCGACAAGGCGACGACGATGGTCGGCAAGATGTCGGGCGGCGAGAAGGCACGCCTCGCGCTCGCCCTCATCACCCGCGACGCCCCCCACCTGCTGATCCTCGACGAGCCCACCAACCACCTCGATGTCGACGCAAGAGAGGCGCTGGTTCAGGCACTTAACGATTACACCGGCGCGGTCGTCGTGGTCAGCCACGATCGCCACATGCTGGAAATGACCGCCGATCGCCTCGTGCTGGTCGATGGCGGACAGGCCAGCGAGTTCGACGGCAGCCTCGACGATTATATCGGCTTCGTCCTGAAGGGCGACAGCGCCGCGCCGGGCGCCACCAAGGCGGAAAAGAAGGCCGGCAAGAAAGCCGCCGCCGACGCCCGCGACCGCGAGGCGGCACTCCGCCGTACGATCCGCGATCTGGAAGCCGACACCGCCCGCCTCACTACCGAGCGCAACGCCATCGATCGCGCGATGTTCGACCCCGCCAGCGCCGAACCCCGGTTCAGCCGCCTGAGCATGGGCGACCTCGGCAAGCGCCGCGCCGAAGTGCAGGCCAAGATCGAGGCGGTGGAGGCCGAGTGGCTGGAAACCAGCGAGCAATTGGAGACGGCCTGATCGCGGTCACCGGGTGCCCTTTTCAGGGCGGCTCGCCAAGCACTGGACTCCCGCCTTCGCGGGAGCACGGGCAGGCCGTCAGTCGTCGAGCCCCAACACCCCCGCCACCGCGGCAAAATTCGCCGCCACTATATCGGCCCCCAGCTCCAGCAGCCGCTCGCCGTGATCGACGGCGCAGTGGCGACCGGCACACAGCCCGATCACGAACGCGCCCGTCTTCGCCGCGCCGGTGACCCCGACCGGCGAGTCCTCGATGATCGCGCAGTCGGCGATCGGCACGCCCAGCTGCGCCGCCGCGTACAGGTACAGGTCCGGCGACGGCTTGCCGTGCTCGACATGTTCCTGCCCCGAATACAGATGCTTGCCGAATGCCTCGCGCAGTCCTGCATGGCGCAGATGCGCCTCGATCCACGGCGTCCGGCTCGACGAGACGATCGCCCGCGGTAGCCCGTCGGGTAGCGCACGGACGAACGCCACTGCGCCCTCCACCTCGCCGACGCCCTCGCGAACCGCCCGCTCGTTCTCGGCCTCGCGCGCGGCCGCGAAGCCGGCCGGCAGCGGCGCACCGATTCGCCGCTCGATCGCGTCGATGAAGCCGGAACCCGACAGGCCCATGAAGTGCGTCATCGCATCGATCGGCGTGGTCGGATGCCCCGATGCGGTCAGCCATTCGGCGAGATGGCGATTCCCCGCCTCCTCGCTCTCGACCAGCACGCCGTCGAAATCGAACAGCAGCGCGCGCGGCCGGAACGCCGCGCTCACGTACGCGCCCCGAACAGCGCGGTGCCGACCCGCACCTCGGTCGCGCCCAGCGTCACCGCCGTCTCCAGGTCGGCCGACATGCCCATGCTCAGCCGCGCCAGCCCATGATCGCGCGCCAGCTTGGCGAGCAGCGCGAAATACGGCGCCGGCTCGACATCGGCCGGCGGCACCGCCATCAGGCCGACGACCGGCAATCCTGCATCGCGGGCAGCGGCCAGCAGCGCCGGCAGGTCGGCGACCGCGCAGCCGCCCTTCTGCGGCTCGTCACCGATGTTCACCTGCACGAAGCAGTCGGGCCGCCGCCCCGTCTTCGCCATCGCCGCCCCCAGCGCTGCGACCAGCGAGGGCCGGTCGACCGAGTGGATCGCATCGAACAGCATCACCGCATCCGCCGCCTTGTTCGACTGCAACTGCCCCACCAGATGCAGCGCGACATCGGGGTAGCGCGCCTTCAGCGCCGGCCATTTCGCCTCCGCCTCCTGCACGCGATTCTCGCCGAACGCCCGCTGCCCGGCGGCGAGCAGCGGCTCGATCGCCTCGGGTCCTTGCGTCTTGCTGACCGCCACCAGCGCGACGTCGTCCGCCCGCCGTCCGGCCATGGCTGCCGCTGCCGCGATACGGGCCCGGATCGCATCCAGCCGGCCGGCACTGTCCTGTTCGTCCATGCGCGCGCTATAGGCAGGCGGATGCCGCGCGCCTACCCCGAGAGCTGGCTGCTGACCGACGAGCGGGTCGCCGACGCGCTGTGGGTGATGCTGCGCCGCGTGCTGCCGGGCAGCGGCGTGATCTTCCGCCATCACGCCACCCCGCCGCGGCAGCGTCGCGCGCTGTTCCTGCGCGTCCGCCGCATCGCGCAGGCACGCCGGCTGCTGCTGCTGGCGGCGGACCCGCCGCTTCCCGGTGCGGCCGGCCGTCATGGCCGCGTTGCCGGGGCGACCAGCTCGCCGGCGCATACCCGCGGTGAAGCGCGCGCCGCGCAACGCAACGGCGCCGCTCTGGTCCTGCTGTCACCCGCCTATGCCACCCGATCGCATCCCGGCGTCCGCCCGACCGGCCCTGCCGCGCTCGCCCGTCTGGCGCGCGACACCCGCCTGCCGATGATCGCGCTCGGCGGGATGACCCGGCGCCGCTATCGTCGACTGCGCCTGCTGGGCTTTACCGGATGGGCCGCCATCGACGCCTGGCTTCCGCCGCCGTCCCTATTGGGGCGGTAGATCCTCGACCTCGATGCCGAGCAGCCTGCCCATCGCCCATACCACGGCGGCATGATCCTCGCGCTGGGGCAGGCCGCTGATCGTCGCCACGCCGATCACCCCGGTGCCGCGCACCGCGATCGGCACCGCCCCGCCATGTGCCGCATAATCGGCCGCGGACAGGCCGTAGCGGCTCTCCAGCGTGCCGCCCTTCACCTGCAACTCCAGCCCGACCGCATAGCTGCTGCGGTGATAGCGGGTGACGACATTGCCCTTGCGCCGGGCCCAGTCGACATTATCCGGCGACGAGCCCGGCAGCGCGGCGAGGAACAGCGGGCCGGCGAAGGTGCGGATGTCGATCACCACCGGCCATCCCTCCGCCACCGCCCGCTCGCGGAGCAACCCGCCCAGCCGCCATGCCCGATCCTCGTCGAACCCGTCGAACAGCAGTGCCTTCTCCTGCCGCGCGATCGTCGCGATGTCGTCGCTCACCGCCATCCGGCGCGCTCCGCATCGGTCAGGTCCAGCGTCGCCGTCCGCCCCGTCGCCGACGACCGCTGCGCCGCCTCGATCACTGCCATCACCGCCAGCGCCTCCAGCGGCGGTACCGGGTTCTGCCCTTCGCCGCGGAGCGCCGCCGCGACCTGCGCGTAATAGCCGCGCTGGTCGCCGGTCAGCGCCGGCCGCTCCGTGACCGCGCCGTCGGCGTCACAGACCAGCAGCGGATCGTCATCGTCGCCCCAGCCGGCCGCGCCCGGCTTCATCCCCGCCAGCAGCTGCGACTCCTGCCGGTCGATCCGCTGCTTCACCACGCTGCCGCGGTCCCCATGCACGGTGAAGCGCGGCGATCCGCCCGCCACCAGCATGCTCGCATGCAGCACCACCCGCCGCTGTCCGTAATCGAGCACGACATGCGCCCAGTCGTCGGCCTTGGCGCCGTCGCGTTGCAGCACCAGCGACGCCGTCACGGCGTGCGGCAGGCCGAACAACTGCAGCGCCTGATCGGCCAGATGCGGCCCCAGGTCGAACCACAGCCCGCTGCCCGGGCCATCCGCCTCGCGCCAGCGCTGCCTGACCTCGGGGCGATAGCGATCGATGTGCGATTCGAAGTGCGCCACCGTCCCGACCAGCCCGTCGCCGATCGCCTGCCTGACGGTGACGTAGTCGCTGTCCCAGCGGCGATTGTGGAAGACCGACAACAGTCTGCTCCCCTCGTCGGCCAGCGCGATCAGCGCCCGCGCCTCCGCCATGTCGAGCGTGAACGGCTTGTCGACAACCACATGCTTGCCCGCCGCCAGCGCCGCGCGGGCCAGTGGCGCGTGGCTGTCGTTGGGCGACGCGATCACGACCAGATCGATGTCCGCCGCCGTCGCCACGGCGATCGGATCGTGATCGACGGCCACGTCGGGCCAGTCCGCCTGCACCTTGCCGGCATCGCGCGACGATGCCCGCACCAAGTCCAGCCCGGGTTCGGCCGCCAGCAGCGGTGCGTGGAATGTCTTGGCCGCGAAGCCGTATCCGATCAGGCCGACGCGTTTGGGAGAGTGTTCGCTCATGCCGCCAGCATGCGCCGATGCCCCGGCGAAAGGCAAATCGATCGAAGTCCTAGACCCGTGCGACCATCGATCGTCCTAACCGCCGCACCGACCCGACGCGGCATTCGCGTCAGAAGCGGAAGGCCGTTCCCACGTACACCGCCTGGCTGTCGCGCCGCTGGTCGAAGCGGGTCAGGCGGTCGCGATCCGCTCGGTAGCGGACGCCTGCCGTCACATCGAGGTTGTGCGTCAGCGAATAGGAACCGCCCAGATCGACCGAATAGCCCGGCAGATCGGCGACGAGCCGCGGCGATCCGTCAGTCGGCCGATCGGCCTCCGCCTTCACGCGGCCGCTCCAGCGTGGCGCGGTATAGCTTACCGCGACATCCGCCGATTCGCGACCACCCGGCTGGGCGACCATGTCGATCCGGGTCAGGTCGCTGGCAATGGCGAACCGCTTCCAGCCGACGGCGACGCCCAGATTATACGCAATCGGCGCGATTCCCGTCGTCGCGTCGCTGACCGCGGTGCGGCTTTCCGCGCCGCGCGTCGTCCGGGCCCGGACCGCGACGGTCACGGCACGCGAGTCGCGGCGCGACTCGGCCGGCGTGAAGCGGAACGTGTTGTTCTCGAACCCGCCGCGCGACAGCAAGGCGGCAAGCCGCGGATCGCCAGCCGCCGGGGTGAAGCCACCCACGCCGCGGGCCGCCGGCTTCTGCACCTGACGGGCGGCCGGGCGGTCGATCGCACCGAAGGCGGGCGCGACGAGAGCGCCGGCAGCGACAAGCGCTCCCGCGGCAATTCCCATCATCCAACGCCCAGCATTCACTGTTACCGCTCCAAACGATCCTCTGTCCCCGAACATCGCCTAGCATCAATCGATCCTGACGCACCATGGCGGACGGGCAATTTTGCCCGGCTGTTGCATACATCCCACAATCTTGCGCAAACCGCGTCGCCGGCCACCATGCTTGCCGGCCGCCGGAGAGGGCGGTACAGGCTGGGCTTCGCCCTCCTCCGCGCTAAGGTTACCCGCCCATGTTCCGCCGTTCCGTCCCCCTTCTCGGGGTGGCCATCGCCCTCTCGCTCACCGCCTGCGCCGGCAAGAGCGGCCGGCCCAAGGGCGATCTCGCCGCGTCGAAGGTGACCACGATCGGCGTCAATTCCTATCTGTGGCGCGCCACGCTCGACACGCTGTCGTTCATGCCGCTGGTCCAGACCGACTCGAACGGCGGCGTCATCGTCACCGACTGGTATGCAAATCCGCAGGCACCGACCGAGCGGGTCAAGTTCACGGTGACCATCCTCGACCAGGATCTGCGCGCCGATGCCGTGCGCGTCGCCGGCCTGCGCGAGGTCAATCGCGGCGGTCAGTGGGTGGCAGCGCCGGTCACCGCCTCGACCACGATGAAGCTCGAGGATCTGATCCTCACCCGCGCCCGCGACCTGCGCCGGTCATCGATCGCCGGCTGAGCCACCGGATGAGCCGCTACAATGCGCTGAAGGCGGATGCCCATTGGCAGGCCGTCTGGGACGAGCGCCGCACCTTCGCGGCCGACGATCATTCGCCCAAGCCCCGGTCCTATGTCCTAGAGATGTTTCCCTATCCGTCGGGCCGCATCCATATGGGGCATGTCCGCAACTACACGATGGGCGACGTGCTGGCCCGCTATCGGCGGATGATCGGGCACGAGGTGCTCCACCCGATGGGGTGGGACGCGTTCGGCATGCCGGCCGAGAATGCGGCTATGGAAAAGGGCGTCCATCCCGGCTCGTGGACCCGCGCCAACATCGCGACGATGAAGGCCCAGCTGAAGCGGCTGGGCTTCGCGCTCGACTGGTCGCGCGAACTCGCCACCTGCGAGCCCGATTACTACGGCCACGAACAGGCGCTGTTCCTCGACCTGTTCGCCGCGGGCCTCGTCTATCGCAAGGAATCCTCGGTCAACTGGGACCCGGTCGATATGACCGTGCTCGCCAACGAACAGGTGATCGACGGGCGCGGCTGGCGGTCGGGCGCGCTGGTCGAGAAGCGCAAGCTCAGCCAGTGGTTCCTGCGCATCACCGACTTCGCCGACGAGCTGCTCGATGGCCTGGGCGACCTGAAGGACTGGCCCGATAAGGTCCGCCTGATGCAGGAGAACTGGATTGGCCGCAGCCAAGGGCTCACCTTCGACTTCGAGGTCGTCGATGCGCAACCAAAGCTTGACCAAACCATCGATGACGAACGGCGCATAGCAGTCTATTCAACGCGTCCGGACACTATCTTCGGCGCAAGCTTCGTTGCGATCGCGGCAGATCATCCGATTGCGCGTCAACTGGCGAACACCGATCCCCTCGTCGCCGATTTCATCGAGCGGTGTAAGGCGGGCGGCACCACCGCCGCCGAGCTGGAAACGCAAGAAAAGCTCGGCTTTGAAACCGGCCTTGATGTCCATCATCCGTTCGACCCTAACTGGACGCTTCCCGTCTACATCGCGAACTTCGTGCTGATGGACTATGGCACGGGCGCGGTAATGGGCGTACCCGCGCATGATCAGCGTGACCTCGATTTCGCACGGAAATATGGGCTCGACGTGCGCCGCGTCGTCTCCGACGGTGACTGTAGCGACCCGATCTTCGAGGGCGACGAGGCCTATACCGGCCCCGGGACAATCGTGAACTCGCATTTCCTCGATGGCATGGACGTCGCCGAGGCGAAGCGTGCGGTCATCGAACGAGCCGAATCGGGCTTCTGGGGCACCGGTACCACCGTGTTCCGCCTGCGCGACTGGGGGGTCAGCCGCCAGCGTTACTGGGGCACGCCGATCCCGATCATCCACTGCGCCGCCTGCGGCGCAGTGCCGGTGCCGCAGGATCAGCTGCCGGTCGTCCTGCCGGAGGACGTGTCCTTCGCCGTCCCCGGCAACCCGCTCGACCGGCACCCGACATGGAAGCATGTCGCCTGTCCGGCATGCGGCGCCGATGCGGTGCGCGAGACTGACACGCTCGATACCTTCGTCGATTCCAGCTGGTACTTCATCCGCTTCGCCAGCCAGCCCGACGACAAGCCGTTCGATCGCGCCGTCGCCGAGAAGTGGCTGCCGGTCGGCCAGTATATCGGCGGCGTCGAACACGCGATCCTCCACCTGCTCTACGCCCGCTTCTGGACGCGGGCACTGCGCCATATCGGCAAGCTCGACGTGGCCGAGCCGTTCGCCGGCCTCTTCACGCAAGGGATGGTCACGCACGAGACCTACAAGGCGGCGGACGGCCGCTGGCTGTCCCCGCCAGAGGTCGAGAACGGCGTCGAGCGCGCCTCCGGCGATCCCGTCACGGTCGGTCGTGTCGAGAAGATGTCGAAATCGAAGAAGAACACCGTCGATCCCGAGCCGATCGTCGACCAGTACGGCGCCGACGCCGTTCGCTGGTTCATGCTGTCGGACAGCCCGCCCGAACGCGACCTGCCATGGTCGGAGGCCGGGATCGAGGGATCGTGGCGCTTCGTCCAGCGGCTGTGGCGCATCGTCACCGGTGATGACGCCGGCGCCGGGGGTGAGGACATCGCGCTTCGCAAGCTGGCCCATCGTACCGTTCGCGACGTCGCCGGCGATATCGAGGGATTGCAGTTCAACAAGTCGGTCGCCCGCCTCTACACGCTGGCCTCGGCGATCGAGAAGGCGGCGCCGTCGGCCGACCGTCGCGACGCCGCCCACACGCTGCTGCTGCTCGTCGCGCCGATGGTCCCGCATGTCGCCGAGGAGGCATGGTCCGCCGCGGGCCATGACGGCCTGATCGCCGATGCCGAATGGCCGGTGGTCGATCCGGCGATGCTGGTCGACGATGAGGTCACCGTCGCCGTGCAGGTCAACGGCAAGCTGCGTGACACGCTGCCGATGGCCAAGGGCACCGCACGCGAGACGCTGGAAGCCGCCGCGCTGGCCAGCGACAAGGTGGTCCGCGCCCTGGAGGGCAAGACGCCACGCAAGATCGTCGTCGTCCCCGACCGCCTCGTGAACATCGTCGCATGACGCGCATTCCCCGGCTCCCGACCATCCTCGCGGTCGCCATCGCGCTGGCCGGCTGCGGCATGCATCCGCTCTACAGCGGCGGCAGCAACGGCGCCGTCGCCATGGCGCTGTCCGGTATCGAGGTCGGCCCGATCGAGGGCAAGGCCGGCTGGCTGGTCGGCAATGCCCTGCGCGACCGGCTGGGCGCGCCCGATGGTGCGCCCCGGTACCGGCTCGACATCCGCCTCGACGATCAGATCAGCGGCCTAGGCGTCCGCCGCGACGACAGCGTCACGCGTGAGCGCCGCATCCTGCGCGCGCGCTACCAGCTGGTCGACCTGACCAGCGGCAACCAGACGGTGTTGCTGGACACCACCGCCGGATCGGATGCGGGCATCGACGTCGTCCAGTCCGAATACGCGACCATCGCTGCCGAGAACACCGCGCTGGAACGCCTGTCGACCATTGTCGCGGACGAGATCGTCGCCCGCATCGCCCTCTATGCGCGCCGCCCGACGCCGCCACCGCCCCAGCCGACGCCCACCGCCACCGCCACGCCGGTCGTCGGGAAACCGTGAAGGCCAACGCCAACCAGATCCGCCAGGCGCTTTCCGCGCCGCGCCCCGCCGTCCGCCTCTATCTGCTCCACGGCCCCGACGAGGCCGGCGCCAGCGCCCTCGCCGCCCTGCTCGGCACGGCGATGGGCCAGGGGGCGGAACGGATCGACCTCGACGGTGCCACGCTGCGGAGCGATCCTGCCCGCCTCTCCGACGAGGCGTCGTCGATGTCGCTGTTCGGCGATCCCCGCTGGATCCGGATCAGCCAGGCCGGCGAGGAATGTCTCGCCGCCTTCACCGCCCTGCTGGAGGCGGACGGTGCCGCGAATCCCGTCGTCGCGCTCGCGCCGTCGGTCCGCACCACGGCGAAGATCGTCAAGCTGGCGATCGACTCGCCCCACGCGCTGGTCTATGGCAGCTACGCGCCGACCGCGCAGGATGCCGAGCGGCTCGCCGTCACGTTGGCCGGCGAGCAGGGCCTGCGCCTCGCCCCCGGTGTCGCCGCCCGTCTGGTCGCAGCCACCAGCGGCGATCGTGCGGTGATGGCGCGCGAGGTCGACAAGCTCGCCCTCTACCTCGATGCCGCACCCGATCGCCCCCACGACCTCGATCACGACGCCCTCGATGCAGTCGGCGCCGACCTCGACGAAGCCGAGGCGACCCGGGCGGTGGAGGCACTGGTGGAGGGTCGCCCCGATCACCTAGCCGAGGAACTGGCGCGCCTGGCCGAAGCGGGTACGTCGCCCATCCCGTGGCTTCGCCAGCTCGCGCGGCGCCTGATCGCGCTGGGCGAAATGCGCGCCGACATCGCCGCCGGCGAATCTCCCGATGCGGTGATGAAGCGCCACCGGGTCTTCTTCCGTGACGAGCCCGCCACCGGCCGGGCCCTGCGCCGCTGGACGCCGGCGATGATCGCCCGTGCCCTGGTCCGCGTGCGCACCGCCGAACGCGCGATCATGGCACCGGCCAATGCCGGCGGCGTGCTGGCGGAGGATGCCGTGCTGCACATGGCCCGTGCCCTCGCCAGCCGTGGCTGAACCGCTCTAGATACCTTCGCCGGTCAGGCGCTGGCAGATCATGTCCAGCTGATCCAGGGTTCCGTACCCCAGAGTCAGCGTGCCGCCCTTCTCGCCGTGCGCGATCGTCACCGCGACACCCAGCAGGTCGGCGAGCTGTCGCTCCAGCGCGGCGATATCGGCATCATGGCCCTCGCCACCGCTGCCGTTCCCGCGTGGCTTGCTTCCGGTCGCGGCGCGCGGCGCCTTGCTGTCGCGCGTCAGCTTCTCGGTCTCGCGTACCGACAGTCCGCGCCGGACCACATCGGCCGCCAGTCCCTCCACATCCGGAGCGCCCAGCAGCGCCCGCGCATGGCCCATCGACAGGCTGCCATCGACGACCTGCGCCTGTACCGTGTCAGGTAACTCCAACAATCTCAGCAGGTTGGCCACATGACTGCGTGATTTGTGGACGATCTTCGCCAGCGCTTCCTGCGTATGTCCATATTCGCCGGCAAGCCGCTGATAAGCCTGCGCTTCTTCGATCGCGTTCAGGTCCTGCCGCTGGATATTCTCGACCAGCGCGATTTCCAGCGTCTCGGAATCGCTCAACTCGCGGACGACGACCGGCACCTCGGCCAGCTTGGCCCGCTGCGCCGCGCGCCAGCGCCGCTCGCCGGCGACGATCTGATACTGGTGTCCATGCGGGCGGACGACGATCGGCTGGATCAATCCCCGCGCCGCGATCGATCCGGCAAGCTCGTCCAGCATCGCCTCGTCGAAGCGACGGCGGGGCTGGTCGGGATGCGGCGCCAGCGCACTGACCGGCAGCATGCGAACGCCGGTCGGCTGCTCCGCAGCCGGGTTGACCGGCGCCTCCCGCGCCATCTCTCCCAGCAGCGCATTCAATCCCCGGCCCAGTCCGCCGCGCGGCCGCCGCCCGATGTCGCTCATGCCGCCGCCGCCGCTGCGGCAGCCGCCCGCGGCAATCGCCCGATCATCTCGCGCGCCAGCGCCATATACGCCTCCGATCCCGAGCAGCGATGATCGTAGATCAGGGCGGGAAGCCCGTGGCTGGGTGCCTCCGACAGGCGGACGTTGCGCGGGATGACCGTTTCGAACACCACCTTGCCCAGCACCGCCCGCACATCGGCGGACACCTGCTCCGTCAGGCGGTTGCGCCGATCGTACATCGTTAGCGCGACGCCCAGGATCGACAGGCCGGGATTGAACCGGGTCCTGATCCGCTCGACGGTGCTCAACAGCTGCGACAGGCCCTCCAGCGCGAAGAACTCGCATTGCAGCGGTACGAACAATGCGTCCGAGGCAACCATGGCATTGATCGTCAGCAATCCCAGCGATGGTGGACAATCGATCAGTACGATGTCCCAGCTATCCTTCACGGCGGCCAGCGCCTGATCCAGGCGGTGGGTCCGGGCGTCGAACTCGACCAGCTCGATCTCGGCACCCGACAGGTCGACCGTGGCCGCGACGATATCCAGATTGGGAACGCGGGTAGGGATCCGAGCCTCCTCGACACTCGCCTCTCCCATCAGCACGTCATAGCTGGATTTCACCCGCAACGAGTGGCCGATGCCCAAGCCGGTCGATGCATTCCCCTGCGGATCCAGATCGATCAACAGCACACGCTGCCCGGTCGCCGCCAGTGCCGTTCCCAGATTGATCGCACTGGTCGTCTTGCCGACGCCGCCCTTCTGATTGGCGATCGCGATCGTGATCATCGGCGAAACCCTTCGATAACGAGAATGGCCGACTCGGGATGTGTAAGGCTTTGTTCCACGTGAAACACCGTCTGTCGGGCGGTCAGGAAGGAGCGAGCGGCCGCATCGACCGTGCCCCTCGGCAGCAGCCACCGCGTCGATGTTGTGGCGCAATGCGCCGCGCCAAGCAAAAGCTTTTCGACCGGCGCCACTGCGCGCGCGGTGATGATGCCCGCCGTGAACGCCAGTTGCCCCACCTTCATGCATGCCACGGCAGCATCGGCGATCCCGAGATCATCCACGCACCTGCCAAGAAACTCCGCTCGCTTGCGGCGAGGCTCGACCATTGTGATCGGCGTGCAACCGGCGATCGCCAGCACGATTCCCGGGAAGCCGCCCCCCGTACCGATGTCCAACCACGGCCCGGCATGATTCCCGGCGAGCAGCATCAGCTGCATCGAATCGACGACATGACGTGCCCAGATAAAATCGATCGAGGCAGGCGAGATCAGATTTTGTCGCCCATTCTCCTCGATGACCATGCCGACAAAGTCACTCAACCGGTCGAACGCCTCCACCGATAGATGCGCCCGGCACCAGTCCTGCGCGTCATCCTCGGTCATGCCGCTACCTTCCGGCTATGCAGCAGGACGGCTGACAAGGCAGCCGGCGTTACCCCCCTCACCCGCGCGGCGGCCGCCAGCGACCGCGGACGAACCGCGCTCAACCGATCGATCATCTCGTTCGACAGGCCGGGGATGCTCGCATAATCGATCGCCTCGTCCAGCAGCAGTTCCTCCTCCGCGCGCAGGCGTTCCACCTCCTCCGCCTGCCGCTCCAGATACGGGGCATAGCGGGCATCCTGCAGTACCTCGCCGACCACCGTCGCCTCGATCCCCTTCGAGGCATCCGGTGCCACCTGCGCCAGCGTCACCCCCTCGAACCGCAGCCATTCCCATGCCGCCCGCCGTGCGCCATCACGGCTGACCGGCCCACCGGCATCCGCCACCTGCGACGCCGTCAGCGTGGTGGCGAGCCGATCGCGGAACAGTCCTCGTGCTGCAGCACGTCGATCCTGATGCGCGATCCGCGCGTCACTCAGGCAGCCTGCCGTCCGCGCGATCTCGCCCAATCGCGTCTCGGCATTGTCGGCTCTCAGCGACAGGCGATACTCCGCCCGCGCCGTCAGCATGCGGTATGGTTCGGTGACACCCTGCAGCACGAGGTCGTCGACCATCACGCCCAGATAGCTCGACGCGCGGTCCAGGATCACCGGGGCCAGACCCAGTGCCACCCCCGCCGCGTTCAACCCGGCGAGCAGGCCCTGCCCCGCTGCCTCCTCGTAACCGGTCGTTCCGTTGATCTGCCCGGCACAGAACAATCCCGGGAGCACGCGCACCGCCAGTGTCGCATCGAGCGCACGCGGATCGATATGGTCATACTCCACCGCATAACCAGGCTGGATGATCCGCGCCTGTTCGAGGCCGGGGATCGACGCGATCATCGACGCCTGCGCTGCCTCCCCGATCGAGGTCGACAGGCCGTTGGGATAGACGGTCGCATCGTCGAGACCCTCGGGTTCGAGGAATACCTGATGCCCGTCTCGATCGCCGAACCGGTGCACCTTGTCCTCGATTGATGGGCAATAACGTGGCCCTGCTCCCTCGATCGCCCCCGAGAATAACGGCGACTGCGGCATCGCCTCGCGGATCAGGTCATGGGTCGCGGCCGTCGTCCGGGTGATCGCGCAGGCGACCTGCGGCAGGATCCGTCCAGCCGTCATGGCCGACATCGTCCAGTCGTCATCGTCCGACGGCTGCGCCTCCAGCGCCGCCCAGTCGATCGTCCGCCCATCCAGCCGTGGTGGCGTACCCGTCTTCAGCCGCGCCATGGGCAGCCCCAATGCGCGCAGATCGGCCGCCAGCGGCCCTGCCGCTCGTTCACTCACACGCCCGCCCTCGTCCCGATCGCTGCCGCGAAACAGGCGTCCCCCCAGGAACGTACCGGTTGCGATCACCACCGAACGCGCCTCGATGATCGTTCCATGACCCAGGCGAACGCCGGCGACCTTCCCGGCCGCGATCGTCAGTCCGACGACTTCGCCGATGACGACCATCACCCGGTCCTCCGCCGCCACCATCGCTCTTACCGCCGCAGCATAGAGGCGACGATCGGCCTGGATCCGCGGTCCCTGTACGGCGGCACCCTTGCTCCGATTGAGCATGCGGTGATGGATGGCCGCGGCGTCCGCCGCCCGCGCCATGATCCCATCGAACGCGTCGACCTCCCGGACGATATGCCCCTTGCCGAGCCCGCCGATGGAAGGATTGCAAGACATCATGCCGAGGTTGCTCGCGTCGAAGGTCACAAGCGCAGCCGTCGTACCGCGCCGGGCTGCCGCCATGGCTGCCTCTACCCCGGCGTGGCCACCGCCGATCACCACCACATCGATCATGCCCGGCGCCTACTCACACCAAGCCGTCAGGTCAAAAAGGTTCCACGTGGAACATCACTTTCCCAGGCAGAAGCGGGTGAACAGCGCGTCCAGCATCAACTCGGTCGCGTCCATGCCCACGATCGCCGCCAGATCGACCCGCGCCCGGCGCAACTGCTCGCCGAGCAACAACGGATCGCGGGTCTCCTCGCGCAGCGCCGCTGCCGCTTTCCTGCACAAGGCACGGTGCCGCTCGCGCAAGGGCAGATCGTCGACCCTCGGCAACAACGCCGTCGCGCGGTCTGCGATCGACGACCACAGCCGATCGATCCCGTCATCGTTGTCCAGCCGGATCGCGAGCGCCCGTCCGGCGGGTATCACCTCCCGCCCCGGCACGTCGGCTCGCGCATGCACCCAGATCGCATCCTCGCGCGGCGGCCGATCGTCGCCGAGCCATAGCAGCAAGTCCGCTGCCTCGATCGCCGCGGTCGCCCGCTCGACCCCGATCGCTTCGACCAGATCGTCCGTCCGGGTGAGCCCCGCCGTGTCGCACAGCAGATAGGGCATGCCGCCCCGCGTCACCGCCGCCTCGATCCGGTCGCGCGTTGTCCCGGCGATCGGTGACACGATCGCCATCTCGCGCTCGGCCAGCCGGTTGAGCAGCGTCGACTTGCCCGCGTTCGGCGGCCCCGCGATGACGACCCGAATACCATCGCGCAGCCGCTCGACACCCGGCACCATCGCCATCGCGGCGATGGCACTGCCCAGCCGTCGCGCGCCGTCCGCGATCGCTGCGATCTCGCCCTCCCCACCGGTGACATCGTCCTCATCGTCATGATCCAGGATCGCCTCGATCCGCGCCGACAATCCGGCAAGCTCGTCCAGCCAGGTCCCGACCTGGCGACTGAGCCGCCCTTCCACCGCAGCGATGGCGGCGACGCGTTGCGCCTCGGTCTCCGCCTCCAGCAGGTCGGCAAGCCCCTCGGCTTCGGTCAGGTCGATCCGCCCATGGGCCAGCGACCGGCGCGTGAACTCCCCGGGCTCGGCCAGCCGACATCCCGGCACCGCCGCCAGCGCCCGCTCGACCGCCGCGACCACGGCCCTTCCGCCGTGGCAGTGCAGCTCGACCAGATCCTCGCCCGTGGCGGTATGCGGACCGTCGAAGCGGATCACCATCGCTCGGTCCAGCACCGCACCCGATCCATCGCGCAGTACCCTCAGCCGCGCCTCTCGGGGCGCTGGCAGTCGCCCTGCCAGCGCCTCTCCCGCGGCGATCGCCGCCGGCCCGCTGATCCGGACAACGCCGATCGCCGCCGGCGGACGGCCGCTGGAAACGGCGAAGATGGTATCCCTCATCGGCCGGCGATCAGCTGCCGGTCCGCTTGGTCGCCTGATCCATCAGCTGCCGCCAGAACGACATGCCCGCCTCCCCCATCGGTGCCCAGTTGCGCATCATCGCCTCCAGCATCTCCGGCCGGACATTGCCCTCCATCGCCTTGGTCGTCATCTGCAGGTATCGCTCGTGCACCGCCGTCAGGTCGGGCAGGCCCATCGCCGCCCGCGCCTCTTGCGGCGTGCAGTCGATCTCGATCGTGACTTTCATGACGGCCCTTCCCTGTGCGATGTGCCAGTGCCCATCGCATAGCGCCACGCACGGTGGCCAGCGTCAACCAGCCCCGCCCGGAGAACTGCCCAGATGTCCGATACGATCTCCATCGATACCCTGTCCGGCAACGATCGCTTCACGGCCTATCGTGCCACGCCCGCCGGCGAACCGACCGCCGCGATCGTCGTCATTCAGGAGATCTTCGGCATCAACGCCGGCATCCGGCGCAAGTGTGACACCCTGGCAGAGGCCGGCTATCTCGCCATCGCGCCGGAGCTGTTCTGGCGTTTCGCCCCCGGTGTCGAGCTGGATCCCGACATTCCCGAGCAGCTGCAACAGGCGTTCGATCTGATGGGCCAGCTCGATCAGGATGCCGCGATCCGCGATATCGAGGCGACGATCCGCGCCGCACGCGATCAGCTGCCGGACGGCGGCAAGGTCGGCGTGGTGGGTTACTGCCTCGGTGGCCGCCTTGCCTTCATGACGGCGACGCGAACCGATGTCGACGCGGCGGTCGGCTATTACGGCGTCGGCATCGACGGCCTGCTGGGCGAGAAGCATGCTATCGCTCACCCGGTTCTGCTCCACGTTCCACAGGACGATCACCTCGTCGACCACGAGGCGCAGGCACGCATGCACGCCGGGCTGGACGATCATCCGCGCGTGACGATCCACGACTATCCCGGCGAGGACCACGGCTTCGCCACCGAGTTCGGCAACCGTCGCTCCGATGCCGCCGCCATCCTCGCCGACCAGCGTACCGCCGCCTTCTTCGCCGAACATCTCGGCTGACCCGACCGAAACGGACCAGTCTGCTTCTGACCGGACTTATCTGCTGGCCTATGTCGCCATCTCCTAAATGGAGAGCGACATGTATTTTCAAAAGTACCAGCAGGCCGGTCAGTGGCGGTGGCGGCTCAAGGCCGCCAACCACGAGATCATCGCGTCAGGCGAGTCGTACGTCTACGAGGCGGACTGCGACAAGGCGATCAACCTGGTAAAGAGCACCACGTCCGCAACGCCGGTCTACAAGGTCTGACGATCACGGCATCCCAGGGCCGCCATGCGCCGGCGTGGCGGCCCCAGATCCGGTTTGGAAACGCGCCGTGGCGAGTTTTCAAACAAGCTCTCAGAACAGCGACGCAATTCCCAGCGTCTCGCCGCTGCCGACCCAGCCCTCGTAGATCATCTTGAACGCGACGAACACGATCACCGCGAGGCCGAAATACGCGATCCAGCGATAGCGATCGATGATCCGCGCGATGAAGTTCGCCGCCAGCCCCATCAACGCCACCGACAGCAGCAGCCCGACCACCAGGATACCGGGATGCTCGCGCGCCGCGCCGGCCACCGCCAGCACATTGTCCAGGCTCATCGACACGTCCGCCACCGCGACGGCCCAGGCGGCGCCTGCGAAGCTCTTGGCGGGTTTCAGCCCGGCCGCCTCGTCGCCATCGACCTCGGCAGACCCCGGATTGTGCGCGCCGGCGCGGATCTCGCGCCAGAATTTCCAGCTGACCCACAGCAGCAGCAGGCCACCCGCAAAGATCAGCCCGACGATCCCCATCAGCCACGTCACGATCAGCGCGAACAGGATGCGCAACACCAGCGCGGCGCCGATGCCGATCAGGATCACCTTCTTGCGCTGATCCGCCGGCAATCCCGCCGCCAGCGCGCCGACCACAATCGCGTTGTCGCCCGCCAGCACCAGATCGATCATCAGGACCGATCCGAACGCCGCCAGCGCCGCCGGTTCGGTGATGTTGGAGAAATCGGCGACGATATGCTGCCAGATCTCGGCCGGCGATCCGGGGCCGGCGGCAGCGGCCCCCGCGGCGGCGAGCAGGGTGGTGAGGATCAAGGTCGTGGCTCCCGGTTGGTCTCTGGCGGCAACGGTCCGCCGCGCCCCTGGTTGCTCATACCGCAACGCTCGCGCGATGCCATCCGCCCCGCTTTCCCGGACGGCCCCACCCACGCCACGTCATCCCGGACTTGATCCGGGATCCCGCTGCCTGGCCAGGGGCCGAACGGAGCAGCTATCACGGGCCTGCCGCGGGCAAAGCCCGCGTCGTCGGTCAGTGCTGCGCACCGCCGGCCGGCATGAACCAGTAAGGCGCGGGGGCGCCTTACTGGTTCATGCTGTCGAAGAAATCCTCGTTGGTCTTTGAGTTCTTCATCTTGTCGAGCAGGAACTCCATCGAATCGATGGTGCCCATCTGCATCAGGATGCGGCGCAGGACCCACATCTTGGACAGCTTGTCCTTCTGGACCAGCAGCTCCTCCTTGCGGGTGCCCGACTTGCCGACGTCCAGCGCCGGGAAGATGCGCTTGTCCGCCACCTTGCGGTCCAGCACGATCTCGGAATTGCCGGTGCCCTTGAACTCCTCGAAGATCACCTCGTCCATGCGGCTGCCGGTATCGATCAGCGCGGTGGCGATGATCGACAGCGAGCCGCCCTCCTCGATGTTGCGGGCCGCGCCGAAAAAGCGCTTGGGCCGCTGGAGCGCGTTGGCGTCGACACCGCCGGTCAGGACCTTGCCCGACGACGGCACCACCGTGTTGTAGGCACGGCCCAGGCGCGTGATCGAATCCAGCAGGATCACCACGTCGCGCTTGTGCTCGACCAGCCGCTTGGCCTTCTCGATCACCATCTCGGCCACCTGCACGTGGCGCTGCGCCGGTTCGTCGAAGGTGGAGGAGACGACCTCGCCCTTCACGCTGCGCTGCATGTCGGTGACTTCCTCCGGCCGCTCGTCGATCAGCAGCACGATCAGGAACACCTCGGGGTGATTGTCGGTGATCGCCTTGGCGATGTTCTGCAGCATCACCGTCTTGCCGACGCGCGGCGGGGCGACGATCAGCGTGCGCTGCCCCTTGCCCTGCGGCGACACGATGTCGATCACGCGGGCCGACTTGTCCTTCTGCGTCGGATCGAACGGGTCGAGCGTCAGCTTCGATTCCGGATAGAGCGGCGTCAGGTTGTCGAAATTCACCCGGTGGCGGACCGCGTCGGGATCGTCGAAATTGACGCTCGTCAGCTTGGTCAGCGCGAAATAGCGCTCGCCGTCCTTCGGCCCGCGAATCTCGCCCTCGACGGTGTCGCCGGTGCGCAGCCCGTGCTTCCTGACCTGGTTGGGCGAGACGTAGATGTCGTCCGGCCCGGCCAGATAATTCGCCTCGGGGCTGCGCAGGAAGCCGAAACCGTCCTGCAGCACCTCGATCGTGCCCAGTCCCATGATCTGGTCGCCCTGCTCCGCCTGTTCCTTCAGAATGGCGAACAACAGGTCCTGCTTGCGCAGCGTCGAGGCGCTCTCGACGCCCAGCTCCTCGGCGAGCTGCACCAGATCGGCCGGAGTTTTCTTCTTAAGGTCTTTGAGATGCATGGATATTTCCGGATGCAGGCAGGCAGGGGAGTAGCAGGGACCGGCGATCGAACGCGCAAACGGCCAAAGCTGGAGAAAACGCGGATCGGCAGGACGCCGCTCTACGCGAGATGAGGAGGTAAGCAGGACGAAACGTATCGTCAAGTGGCAAGACGATACTGGTTGCTCTGTCCTTCGCGTCTTGCGACATCGAAGACGGTGTTGGGGGTATGATCGCTGCCAATTTTCGGGCCGTTCCATCGCGTCAAAAGCAGAACGCAAACAGCCGATGATGCTCATCGCATCATCGACAGTGGTACTCTTTGGGGGCGGTGTCCGCGAGGCAGTGACGTGCCGCAGGTTCAAGCCTATGTCGGCAATCTTCCCGAGGGGCGGAGGGGTATCGAGTTTGTCACCGAAGTTCCACCATCTCCCGGCACCCCGCCGCACGAGGCTCGGTGGCGCGCCGGACATTCAGGCGTGAAGATCAGCGACGATGAAGAATTTGCTATCATCACCATCGTTGTCATCAAGAGCACGCAAGGGTAAGAAGCTATGGTGATGCAATTCGATCAGATCCCGATTGATCGATGGCCGCAGAAGCTCGATCAAGACGCCGCCTTTCTTGCAGTGGAGCCTGCGGAATTGACGGCTCGGAGTGCTGTCCGGTTCGCGCACGACGTGGATGGATTGGACGAGTTTGAAGGAGCGTTGGTCAGGCTTGAAGGGCAATTTACATTTGCTCTGCTTCACCATCTTGGGTCACCCGTTCCAGGAACGAAGCTCGTGATGCAGAAGTTGGACAATGCCGTTTTCGGTCGCATCCTCCGCTTTCTGGCAGTTCAGGCCAATGACATACTTTGGACAGCCGACGCGTTGAAAACTGGTTCGGTTGCAGGTGCGCCGGCTCCGTTGGGGATCATCGCGAAGATGCGGCTGGAACGATCGATAGGTCGCCGCAACGGATCGGTCATCCCCCCTCGTCATCAATCACTTCATGAACGGATCGCCACTCGTCGCCATCGGCGGCGCGCCTGAGTTCTCACGCCAGCGGCTTCACGAACACCAGCACCACGATCAGCGTCGCCGCCAGCGCCGGGATCTCGTTCAGCATGCGCAGCCCCCTGCCCGTCAGCGTCGGCTGGCCGCGCGCCAGCTTCTTCGCATAGCCGACCGCCCAGCCGTGATAGCCCGACAACAGGATCACCAGCAGCAGCTTGGCGTGCAGCCACCCCGCCCCCCAATGCTGCCCCACCGTCGCCAGCGTCAGGCCCAGCCCCCACACGACGATCATCGCCGGGGTCAGGATGATATGGCGGATCTTCGCCTCGCGATCGACCCACAGCGCCGCCTCCTCGGCCCGCCCGGCCGCCAGCGCCTCCTGGTGATAGACCAGATAGCGCGGCAGCATGAACAGCCCCGCCATCCAGAAGATCACGAAGATCACATGCGCCGCGACGATCCACAGATACGCGGCGCCCAGCATCTCGATCATCCCTGTTTCCTCACGCGGGCGATCAGCCGCTCGACATGCGCGATCGGCGTATCCGGCAGGATGCCGTGGCCCAGGTTGAACACGTGCGGCCGCTCGGCCAGCGCGGCCAGAATACGGTCGATCGCCCGGTCGAGTTCCTCGCCCCCCGCGATCAGCGCCAGCGGATCCAGATTCCCCTGCGCCGGCATGCCCGCCGGCAGGTTCGCATGCGCCCAGGCGGGATCGACCGTCTCGTCCAGCCCCAGCGCGTCGACGCCGGTCTCGCGGGCATAGGCGGGCAGCTTGCCCCCTGCCCCCTTCGGAAAGCCGATCACCACCAGCCCGGGTCGTCTGGCCTTCAGCGCCGCGACGATCGCCGCATTGGGCGCGATCACCCAGCGTTCGAACTGCGCCGGCGACAGCGACCCCGCCCAGCTGTCGAACAGCTGCACCGCCTCGACGCCGGCATCCGCCTGCGCGATCAGGTAATCGACCGTGACGCCCACGATCGCGTCGACGATCGCGGCGAACGCCACCGGATCGTTGTACGCGAAGCGCCGCGTCTCGCCCTGGTCCTTCGATCCGCGCCCCGCGACCATGTACGTCGCCACCGTCCACGGACTGCCCGCAAAGCCCAGGAAGGTCGTCGTGGCCGGCAACAGGCCCGCCACCGCCCTCACCGTCGCATAGACCGGCTCCAGCCGCGCCGGCGCCCGTTCCAGCGCCGACAGCGCATGGTCGACCAGCGGCGGCTCCAGCCGGGGCCCCTCGCCCACTCCGAAGCTCAGGTCCTGCCCCAGCGCCCACGGCACCATCAGGATGTCGGAGAACAGGATCGCGCCGTCGAAGCCGAAGCGGCGGATCGGCTGCACCGTCACCTCCGCCGCCGCATCCGGATCGGTCGCCAGCGCCAGGAAGCCGCCCTTCTCCGCCCGCAAAGCGCGATACTCCGGCAGATAGCGTCCGGCCTGACGCATCAGCCAGACCGGCGGCACCGGTGTGGACGCGCCCTTCAGCGTGGCGAGCAACGGCTTGGTCACGGGATCGGTCAGCGTCCTTCTTCCTATAAAGAAGATTCTAGAAAAGGATGATGTAGGGATTGGCGCGTTGGTTGCGGGGCTTATTCCCGGGTGCCGGAAATGCCAACAGCTTGACGGTTCGGGGCCCGCAGAAAACCGCGCGATTCGACCACGCCGTCCCCGTTACCCACAGGCTGTGGACAATTCCATCGGCTGTTGGCGGGATTGTGGATGGATGCCGGGTTGTCCACGGCGTTCCGGCCGGTTGGCGGACCGGGCGGGTTACGCTAGGTTTCGTCCCCGACTTATCCACAGATCCGCGAGACCCAGCCTTTCATGGCCTCCCCTTCATGACCCTCACGCGGCTCCACCTCCACCTCCTGTCGGACTCCACCGGCGAGACGCTGGAGAACATCGCCAAGGCCGCGCTCGCGCAGTTCGACGATGTCGAGACGGTGCGCCATTTCTGGCCGATGGTCCGGACCGAGGCGCATCTGGATCGCATCCTGCAGGAGATCGCCCAGAACCCCGGGCTGGTCGTCTACACACTGGTCAATCCCGCCACCCGGCGCATCCTCGAGACGCGTTGCGGCGCGCTCGGCCTGCCCGCGGTGGCGCCGCTCGATCCGGTCAGCGACGCATTGTCGGCGATGCTGGGGCAGCAGGCGAAGGCGCGGCCCGGCCGCCAGCATGCGCTCGACGCCGCCTATTTCGCCCGCGTCGATGCGATCCAGTGGACCATCGCGCACGACGACGGCATCGCGTGGGAGGAATGGGAGGAGGCCGACATCGTCCTCGCCGGCGTGTCGCGCTCGTCGAAGACGCCGACCTCGATCTATCTGGCCAATCGCGGGTTCAAGACCGCCAATATCCCGATCGTGGTCGAAAGCCCCCCGCCCCCGGTCCTCTACCGGCTGCGCAACCCGCTGATCGTCGGCCTGACGACCAGTGCCGATCGCCTGATCCAGGTCCGCCGCAACCGCCTCCTGTCGCTCAACCAGCAGCCCGACACCCCCTATGTCGAGGAAGAGGCCGTGGCCAAGGAGATCGCCTTTGCCCGGCGCATGTTCGCCGACCATGGTTGGCCGGTGATCGACGTCACCCGCCGCTCGATCGAGGAGACGGCCGCCGCGATCGTGTCGCTCGTCAACCAGCGCCGCGCCGCCGCCCCCGCGGCCGACGTCTGAGGGACCGCACGATGGATCTGATCCTCGCCTCGCAGAGCGCCTCGCGGCGCGCCATGCTCGATGCCGCCGGCGTCGCCTTCACCGCGGTCGCCGCGCGCGTCGACGAGGATGCCGCCAAGGCGGCACTCGCCCACCTGTCGCCCCGCGACCTGGCCGATGCGCTTGCCGAGCTGAAGGCGCTGAAGATCGCCAGCCAGGTCACCGGTGCGCTCGTCCTCGGCTCGGACTCGCTGGTCGCGCTGGCCGACGGCACTCGCCTCGACAAGCCGACCAGCCGCGAGGAGGCGGCCGACCACCTCGCCCGGATGGCGGGCGGCAGCCACGATCTGTGGAGCGCCGCCGTCATCGCCGAGAATGGCCGCGCCGTCTGGCGCCAGGTCGATCGCGCCCGCCTTCACGTCCGCCCCCTGTCCTACGCCTTCATCGACGCGTATCTGGATGCGGAGTGGCCGGCGATTTCGGGGTGCGTCGGCTGTTTCCGGATCGAGGGCAGGGGGGTGCAACTCTTCTCGCGGCTGGAGGGCAGCCACTTCACGGTCCTGGGCATGCCGCTTCTCCCCGTGCTCGGCTATCTCCGCGAACGCGGGGTGATGCCGGCGTGATCTCGTCATCCCGGCGAGTGCCGGGATCCATGGATAGGGTGAACCGCGCGATGACGTTCCACCGGCCGATCCCGATCGTGATTCCCGATCGACCATGGAAACGATGTCGCGGAACAAGCGCCGGTACGCGTCTGGATTCCCGCCTGCGCGGGAATGACGGAACGGCGCGGCAGCGATTGAACTGCGTCAGCCTGACTGTCGCAACATCCACCGCGGTATTAGGCCCGCCGCTTTCCCCGCCTTGCTCGTCATCCCCGCGAAGGCGGGGATCCAGACGCGCTTTCGCTGCGATTCGACCGGCAAGCTCGACGCCACGACCCTTGATGTCGGTGTCGAAACGACAGCTTTCCTGTCGAAACACTCACCCGCCGCAATCCGCAACTTCCTCAACATTCGCGAAGGCTGATCCGTCATGACCCGCCCTTATGCCGAGGTGATCGGCGACCCCATTGCGCAGTCCAAGTCCCCGATCATCCACGGTTTCTGGGCCGAGGCGCTGGGTCTCGACGTCGAATATCGCCGCCACCACGTCACCGCCGACGCGCTGCCCGGCTATTTCCGCGACCGGGCGGCCGATCCGGCCTGGCGCGGCTGCAACATCACCGTACCCCACAAGGTCGTCGCGCTCGACCACGTTGCCGACCCCGGCGATGTCCGTGCCTCGATCGGGGCGATCAACACCGTGTTCCGCCAGGCGGACGGCACGCTGGCCGGCACCAATACCGATGCCGCCGGCTTCTGGACGCCGATCGCCGGCCTCGATCTGGCCGGCCGGCCAGTGACGGTGGTCGGGGCAGGGGGGGCGGCCCGCGCGATCCTGTGGGCGCTCGCCCGGGTCGGTGCCGGCCCGGTTACCGTGCTGAACCGCAACGTGCTGAAGGCCGCGGCACTGCTGTCCTCCTTCGGCCTGAAGGGGCAGGCGCTGCCGCTCGGTGCCGCCGCGCCGTCCGCCGCACTGCTCGTCAACGCCAGCAGCCTGGGCATGACCGGCCAGCCGCCGCTCGACCTCGACCTGTCGGCCCTGCCCGACGATGCGGTGGTGTACGACATCGTCTATGCTCCTCTCGAGACGCCGCTGCTCGCCGCTGCGCGGGCGCGGGGGCTTGATACCGTCGACGGTCTGGAAATGCTCGTCGGTCAGGCCGCGGTCGCGTTCGCCATCCTGTTCGGCGAGGAGCCGCCGCGCGACCGCGACGACGAGCTGCGCGCCCTGCTGACGGCGTGATCCTGCCCCTATGATCCTTCTGGGCCTCACCGGGTCTATCGGCATGGGCAAGTCCACCGTCGCGGCGATGTTCGCGGACGAGGGCGTGCCGGTGTTCGACGCCGATGCCGCCGTCCACCGGCTGCAGGGGCCCGGCGGGCCGGTCGTCCCCGCGATCGAGGCGGCGTTCCCCGGCACCACCGGTCCTGCCGGCGTCGATCGAGCGCGGCTGGGTGCCGCGGTGCTGGGCGACGATGCGGCGATGAAACGGCTGGAGGCGATCGTCCATCCCGCCGTCGCGGCGGAGCGAGCCGCCTTCCTCGCCGCGCATGCCGACTCCCCGCTGGTGCTGCTCGACATCCCGCTGCTGTTCGAAACCGGGGGCGACGCCCGTGTCGACCGCGTCGCCGTCGTCTCCGCCGATCCCGCCGTCCAGCGCGCCCGCGTGCTCGATCGCCCCGGCATGACGGCCGCGAAATTCGACGCGATCATCGCCCGTCAGCTGCCCGATGCCGCCAAGCGCGACCGCGCCGATGTCGTCATCCCCACCGACGTCCCGCTGGACGAGACCCGCGCCGCCGTGCGCGCCGTCATCGCTTGCATGACGCCCGGCGAGCGCCGATAACATTCCCGATGCGCGAGATCGTCTTCGATACCGAGACCACGGGCTTCAAGTTCAGCGAGGGCGACCGGCTGGTCGAGATCGGCTGCGTCGAACTGGTCAACCGGGTCGAGACGGGGCGTACCTTCCACGCCTATTACCATCCCGAGCGCGACATGCCGGCCGATGCGGAGCGGGTGCATGGCCTGTCGGCGCAGTTCCTGTCCAAATTCCCGGTCTTCGCCGCCGGTGCCGCCGAGCTGCTCGACTTTCTCGGCGATGCGCCGCTGATCGCGCACAATGCCAGCTTCGACTTCGGTTTCCTGAACGGAGAGCTGGGCAAGCTGGGTTTCCCGCCGGTCTGCCACCGTACCCGGATGGTCGATACGCTGCAGATCGCCCGGTCGAGGCATCCGGGCGCCAAGCACACGCTGGATGCGCTCTGCACCCGGTTCGGAATCGACCGCTCGCACCGCGTCGTCCACGGCGCGCTGCTCGACGCGCAGCTGCTATCGCAGGTCTATGTCGAGCTGATGGGCGGGCGTCAGATCGGCCTGGGGCTGATCGACGAGACGATCGCGGTGTCGGTCGGTCCGGTCGTCGCATCCGCGCCGCGGCCCGTCCGGCCGCCGCGCCTTTTCACGGTTCCCGAGGGAGAATTGGCGGCGCATGCCGCGTTCATGTCCGGGATCAGCGATCCGATTTGGGGGGCCGTGGCGTCCGGATGACGCCGCACGGACGGAGCCAACAGGACCGTCCCGTCCAAGGAGAAGAAGATGGATATCCGGATTTCAGGTCACCAGGTCGAAACGGGCGATGCGCTCAAGGCCCATGTCACCGACCGGCTCCAGGGTATCGCCGACAAGTATTTCAGCCGCGCCATTTCCGCCGAGGTCACCTTCGGCAAGGGCCCGCATGATGTCGGTTTCAAGTGCGACATCGTCGCACATGTGATGAAGGGGCTGGTCCTGAAGGGGCGGCACGATGCACATGACGCGCATCCGTCGTTCGACGGCGCCGCGGAGAAGATCGAGAAGCAGCTGCGCCGCTACATGCGCCGCCTGCGCGACCACAATGCCAGTGCCGCGGTCGAACTGGCCGAGGCGAGCGGATACGACAATGCAGGCTATACCCTGTTCGCCGAATCGACCGACGAGAACGAGGCGGGGGATGCGCCGCTGATCGTCGCCGAGACCCGCGTCGACATCCCCGATGCCAGCGTCGGCGACGCGGTGATGATGCTCGACCTGCGCAACACCGCCGCCCTGATGTTCCGCAATTCGGGAACGGGGGCGTACAACATGGTCTATCGTCGCGGCGACGGCACGATCGGCTGGGTCGAGCCGCAGCGCGTCAGCGCCGGCGCCGCGACCTGACGCGCAGCGCGCGCTTGCTACCCCCGCGCCGCCTTCGTTAAGGGGCCGCGCGGGGTCTTTCCTGTAGAGTTGAGTGATGACCGATTTCAGCGACCTGCTGCGCCCCGATGCCGTTCTGACGGGCCTGACGGTCGCATCGAAGAAGGCCCTTTTCCAGCAACTTGCCACTACCGCGCAGATGACCGCAGACATCGATGCCAAACTGGCGGCTGAACGGCTGACGCTGCGCGAGAAGCTCGGATCGACCGGCTTCGGCGGCGGTGTCGCAATCCCGCACGCCAAGCTGCCGGGGCTGGAGGTGCCGGTGGGCGTCTTCGCCCGCCTTGCCCAGCCGCTCGCCTATCAGGCGGTCGACGACCTGCCGGTCGACCTGGTCTTCGCGCTCTTCTCGCCGGAGCGGGCCGGATCGCTCCACCTGAAATCGCTCGCCCGCATCTCCCGCCGGTTGCGCGATCGCGGATTCCTCGCGAAACTGCGCGGCGCCGGCTCGCACGACGCGGTCTTCGCCCTGTTCACCACCGCCGAGAGCCGCAATGCCGCCTGAGGGCGAACTGGCCCATTTCCGCGCGCTGGAGGGGCTCTACGCACGCGCGCCGATCAATCGCTTCTTCGAATCCACGCTCCAGATCATGGGGGAGGGGGTGGCGACGATCCGCTTCACCCTCGACGAACGGCACTTCCACGCCGCCGGCGCGGCGCACGGCACCGGCTATTTCAAGATGCTCGACGATGCCGCCTTCTACGCGTGCAACAGCCTGGTCAGCGATCGTTTCCTGCTCACCACCGCCTTCAACCTCCTCCTGACCAAACCGCTGAAGGCCGGCCCCGTCGTCGCGGAGGGACGCTGGATCAGCGGGCGCCGTCGCGTTCTGGTCGGCGAGGCACGGCTGGTCGATGCGGAGGGGGAGGAGGTCGCGCGTGGCACCGGCACCTTCATGCGATCGCGGATCGCACTCGCCACGCTGCCCGGCTACGCCGCGCCATGAGCGACCGGTTGCCCAGCGGGTTGCTGGTGTCCGCCATGCTGCGTCAGGCCAACGATCGGGGTGGGTTCGGTGCCGTTCTGGCAAAGGGCGATCCGCAGGCCGGCGCGATCCTCGTCGTCGTCGTCGAACAGGGTGTCGAGCGGCTGTTCGAACGCGGGATCGGTGCCGCGGGCCTGCCGTCGCTGATCGAGTCGACTCCGGCCGACGACCTTCCCGGCTATTGGCGACGACGGCGTCAGCGCGATCCCGATCTGTGGGTGATCGAACTGAACGTCCCGGGTGCGCAACGACTCGTCGCTGAAACGATCGCGGCGAATTGACGCGACGGCGGCAAACGGCAACGCGGAACTTGTCGTAAGCGCGTTGTGCCGCGGCCGGGTGCGATCCGGGTCGGTTACGCAGTCGGGGGGAAGCCCGGACGATCGCCCACAAGCGATCGGGTCCGTGATCCAACCGCATATCGTTTTGAGTGAATGACGTTGTTTTCCCGGGTCGCGACCGTCGCGGCCATGACCCTCTCTCTCGCCGGGCTGATTGCCACGACCCCCGGCTGGGCCCATGAGCTCGATCAATCCCTGATCGCGACTCCGGCTCTCGCCACGCTCAACACGCTGGCCCCCCATGTTGTTCCCGCCAACCAAGGCGTCCTTGTCGATGGACAGCCGCTGCAGGTCGAGACTTCGTCTCCCGCTCCGGCCGCCGATCAGGTCATCGCTCCCGCCGTTCTCGACGATCAGGAGGACGATTTCGACACCCTTGCAGAAGCCGTCGCCGCCCAGGACGGCGAATCGACGCTCGATGGTGCCACCCGCTGCCTCGCCGGCGCGATCTTCTTCGAATCCAAGGGTGAGCCGCTGTCGGGCCAGCTCGCCGTTGCCCAGGTCATCCTCAACCGGGCGAAGTCCGGCCGCTTCCCCTCCGACGTCTGTGCCGTCGTCAAGCAGCGCGGGCAGTTCGGCTTCGTGCGGGGCGGGCAGATCCCGTCGATCAACGAGAATGTCGCGGCATGGCGCACTGCCGTTGCCGTCGCCCGCGTCGCGCTCGCCGATGCGTGGGATAGCCCCGCGGACGAGGCGCTGTATTTTAACACGCCGGGCCGCGCGCCGGCCTCGGGCATCCGCCGCGTCGCCGCGATCGGCAACCACGTCTTCTATCGCTGAGACGGGTCGTCGATCCCGGCGGATCGCCGGGTGATCTTGTCATGTTCGCCGGATGTTCTATCATCCGGCGATGCTCGACACGGCTCCTCCTTCCTGCCTGAACGATGACGATCCCGCCCTGTGTGCCGCGGATGTGGCGCGCGGGGTATCGCGCCTGCTGCTGCGGCACGATCTGGCGCCGATGGCGGAGGTGTCGCTCGATGGCGGCCGACGCGCCGACCTGATGGCGCTGGATGCCCGCGGCGCCATCGTCGTCGTGGAGATCAAGGTGTCGCGCGCCGACCTGATGGGCGACGGCAAGTGGCCGGACTATCTCGACCATTGCGACCGATTCTTCTGGGCGGTGCCGGCCGGATTCGATTTGCGCCCGCTCGACACCCCCGCCTTCCTGCCGGCACGAACCGGTGTGATCGTCGCCGATCGTTATGATGCGGAAATCGTCCGCGAGGCGCACAGCGTTCCTTTGCCCGCCCACAGCCGCCGCCGCTGCACCCTGGCATTCGCCCGCCGTGCCGCCCGCCGACTGACGATGACGCTCGATCCAGAGGCAGCGAACCTGATCGGTTGATGCTGTTCGGGCCGGCGCGTGTTTCCGGCCGATCATCGCAACCAGGGCCTGCCTGTATTGTCTAGTAAATGGATAGGAATTACATCGGCAGCGTTGAGACATCCATATGTCAGGGGCGAAATCAGCCCCGATCAGGAGGTTGCCATGTTCCACGATGGTGAAGCGATCGGCCCTACCGTCCTCATGGTGCCGGGCCTCGGTGGCTCGGGACCGTCACATTGGCAGTCGCTCTGGGCGGCGAGGCGCACCGACACCAGCACGGTCGATTTCGGCGACTGGAACACGCCCCATCGCAACAGCTGGGTGTCGACGCTGGACCGGGCCATCGCCAACGCCCAGGCACCGGTAATCCTGGTGGCGCACAGCCTGGGCTGCCTGGCCGTTGCATGGTGGGCTCACCTGTCGCCACAGCCTTATGGCTGGCCTGTCGCCGGCGCGTTGCTGGTAGCGCCGGCTGATGTCGATCGACCGGCGATCCAGGAGGAACTGCGCGGGTTTTCGCCCAGTCCCACGGTGCTGCTGCCCTTTCCATCGACCGTCGTCGCCAGCCGCAACGATCCGTGGATCTCCGCCCAGCGCGCCCACAGCTATGCCGCAGGCTGGGGAAGCCATTTCGTCGATATCGGCGAGGTCGGCCACATCAACGCCGCCAGCGGTATCGGTCAGTGGCCCGAGGGTGAGGAACTGCTGGATCGGGTGGTCGCGGCGGCGCTGGACGGGCATGCCCGGCCGCGGTCGCCGGGCGATGCCCGGGCCATGCTCGCGCACCGGCAGCCTGAGGCGCGCTCGCCCCGGCTCGCCTGAGCATCACGCCTCAGAAGGGGCGTTCGCCCGTATAGTTGCCCGCCTGGCTGTACCGGCAGACCAGTACGTCCTCGCGCGTGCCGGCGACGATCGCGCAGCCGACGGCATCGGTCTCGCGCCACATCATCTGCGTATAGTGATCGACATCGGCGACCCGGCCGGTGACGCTGTTGTTGGGGAAGGTGCCCTGCTTGAAATAGCGGCGTTCGCGGATCCAGGCGCCGATCATCGCCTCGATCGCAAAGGCGCCGCGCGTCCCTGCCCACAGATTCTCGCCCTGTGGACGCAGCGGGTTCTCCGGCGCATGCTGGAACGCCCCTGTCGTCGCCAGATGGCTGGCCCAGCGCCTTGCATCGGTGGCCAGCCCCGCGTCCCAGCGTAGCGGCGGGACCCCCAGAACAGCGCGTTCGCGATTGTGCCCGGCCAGCAGTCGCCCGTCCGGACTGGACGTCAGACCGGTCGCACCAAGGACCAGCGGTGACAATGCGAGCACCGCCGCCCGTGCCAGCCAATGTGCCGATCGACCGTCGACCACCCGAAAACCTCCACCGCAGAATGCGGCGAAGAATGGTCATCGACAGGTAATCAATCGGTTAAAGCGGCTGAGACCAACGACGATCAGGTGCGCTGGTGCGGCGATCCGGTGGTCGCCGGCAGAATGGCGACCGGATCGCCCCGCTTCACGACGGCGAACAATTGGCGGGCGAACGCCTCCGGCACGCCGATGCAGCCATGGGTGGCCGATCCCCGGCGCACCGCGCTGGCGTGGATGGCCACGCCGTCGCCCGTCAGCCGCAGCATATATGGCATCTCGGCATCGTACAGGCTCGATCGATGCTGCGTCGCCTTCGCCAGGATCGGAAAGATACCGGTGGGCGTGGGCTTGCCGTCGGTACCGTACAGGATCACGGCGGTGCCGATCTCGTGGCCCGCGCGGAACACCGAGATTGTTTGCTGCGCCAGGTCGATACGGACCCATGTATCGCCTTCGGGCACGGCGGCATCGTTCCAGCGAAACTCGCCATAATGCATCGCGGTCGGTGTATTCAGCAGGCTGCGTACCGGACGCACTTCGCCATCCGGCATGCTGAGCGTGGGGAGGCGGTCGCTAGGAAAACTGATGCGGACGGCATCGGTGGACGCGTCGGCGGCGTGGGTCGGAACGGTCGTGCGATCATGCGGACCACTCACCGCCACGCCCGTCATCAGCGCGGCGACGGCGCACAGCGTCACTGTCCAGCCCGATCGCATGATCGGCTCAGCGTGCGGTGAGCCGGGTGGTGCCCGTCGACCTGCGACGGCGGAGCCCCATGCCCGCCGCGAAGAATCCCAGGATCGTCATCAGCCACGTCGACGGTTCCGGTATGGCGCTGACCGGCGGCGTGCCCGGATCGACCGGCGTCGTGCCGCCGCCGCCACCACCACCGCCGCCACCGGGGATGAAGCCCGACACGGGCACACCGACGCCCGGCGAGAATCCGGGGCCACCGCCCAGCGGCGCCGGTGCACCGGCAAGGGGATCGCCGAACGCGTCGGCAGGGATCACCGGCAACGGGGTTCCGAGCGGTACCGCGGCAGCGCCCGGGGGCACGGCGGTCGGTCGGGCACGCTCCTGCCCCAGTACACGCTCGACCGGCGCCTTCGGTGCGTAGGCCAGCTTGGTTTGCGTCAGCGCGCCGGGTGCTCGGGCCCCCGGCGAGCGGGCGGCGAGTATGGCAGCGGGATCGGCCATCGCCGATGCCAGGGCGCTCTCCACCGCCGCGCTGTGACTGAACAGCAGGATGGCCGACACGGTCGCTGCCGACATGCCGCCGATCGTCGCGATCGGCTTGGCAGCCTGGCCGAGCGGAGTCGATCGGAACACGGTTCCGATCCGGTAGCCGATCGCTGCCATCCTCCCCTTCACGTCGATCGAGAGCATCTGCTCCTCCCTTTCCGCGCGCCGTTGCGCACCACATCCCGGCCGTCTTCGGTACGGGCCGCAGCCACGCCGACTCAGCGTGACTGTCGGAATGGATTACAGGAAAATGAACGAAAAGTTCCGACGTTATCGTGCAACACTTCGTCGCAAAGTGACACGACGAACCCGTTCGGGGAGGAAAGATCCGAAGTGGCCGTTCCACGGTGATACGGGCGGCACGACCGGTAACCTTTCTCCATGACCTGTCCGAGGCATGGCAAAGGCCCGAAAAGGTCGAGTCGCAGACGGGGAAACTAGGGCGTTCGGGCAGCAGACAACTGGCTGCGGAGGTTCTGCAGCACGCGCGCCGATACGGGGGGCAGCGGCCGTGCGGCTTTGCCCTTCCTCAGGCGCTGCCGATCGGCTTCGGGCGGGTCGATACGCCGGACCCTGACCGCCGTGGAACCTCGTTCACGAAAGCCCAGGGCCTCGGCGGCGCCTTTGGACAGGTCGATGATCCTCGCGCCGCCCGCAAACGGCCCGCGATCGTTGATCCGCACGACGATCCGCCGGCCGCTGTCGAGGGAGGTCACCTCGGCGTAGGTCGGCAGCGGCAGGGTGGGATGGGCCGCGGTGATCCAGCGCGCGCGGAACCGTTCGCCATTGGCAGTCCGGTTACCCGACTCACTGCCGTACCAGCTTGCATAGCCAAGCATGTCGAACGAGGGGTCGGCCGCGGGGACATAGGTGACGCCGCGCACCTGATAAGGCGGCCCGATCCGCACGGGGACATCCCGGACCGCCGCGCCGCCCGCACAGCCGCCCAGCAGCAACACCACGCCGCCTGCGATCAATCCATTGGTCTTCGACATGGCGCCAGGCTGTAGCATCGAGCGAACGGGCGCGTCCGGTGGCAATTTCGGTCGGGAACCATGCGCAATGCTACACGCGGCGCGTGGCGAGGAGATGTCGAGCAGGGCTATCGATAACTCGCCACGGGCGGTTTTACCGCATCAGGCCGGCTGCCCGCAACGCATCCTCGATCACCTGGGCGGGACCTGCCTGCACCGGAGATCGGGCCGGTTCCGGGGCGACATGCGGCGTCGCGGTCGTGACGACGACGGGGCGACGTACGGCGGCCGGCGTATCGGTCAGTTGCCAGAATGCCGCGATGTGGCGCGTCGACGAGATGCCCATATCGAGCATGTGCGGCCCGGCGACTTCGCTACCCTCGCTACCCCGCGCGTCGAGCGGCGTGCCGTGGCCCATCCCGGCGATCCGGTATTCCTCGATCACCGGCCGGTCCGCCGCATCCCGCCACAGCCGATGCTGGAAGCCGTCGACCACATTGGTCTCGGCTGCTCCGTCACCCACCCCGTGCAGTGTCTGCCACTGTGCCAGGGTCGCGGCCGCGTTGCTGGGATGGACGGTCGGGTCGGTGCTGCCATGCCACACCGAAATGCTCGGCCAGGCACCGCGATGATCCGATGCCGCACGGACCGATGCGGCGAGTGCCATCGCGTCGGCGGCGCCATGACCGCGCATCCGGTCGAGCGCCTGGACCACCGACGTGGCGCTGCCATAGGGGAGCCCGGCAATGATCGCGCCGCCCGCGAACAGCTCCGGATAGGTGGCCAGCATCACCGACGTCATCGCCCCGCCCGCCGACAGTCCGGTCACGAAAATGCGGGTGGGATCGACGCTGTACTCGCGCGCGACCGTGTCGATCATCGCGCGGATCGACGCCGCCTCGCCACGCCCGCGGCCGATGTCCTCCGGCTGGAACCAGTTGAAGCAGAGGTTGGGATTGTTGGCGCGCTGCTGCTCCGGATAGAGGACGACGAAACCGTGCCGATCGGCGAGCCGCGACCAGCCGGAACCGGCATCGTAGCTCGCCGCCGTCTGGGTGCAGCCGTGGAGCACGACGACCAGCGCCGGCCGATCGATTACGGTATCCGGGACGTGGATGTGCCCGCGAAGGTTGCCGGGATTGTCACCGAACTCACCCAGATCGCGCAGACGATCGCCCGCGCCGCCGGTCTTCGTCATCGGCAGGGGGAGCCTGGCCTTCGCCAGACGTTGAATCGTGTCGGACAATCGTCGCATGCGAACACTCCATTAGCGGATCGTCCGCCCAGCACGCGCCATCTTGTGCTGCATTGCACAATATGGACCGATACGCGCACATAACAACCCGTTTGAGTTCGCCACCGTCATGCGAATGGCTCGCCTCGGCATCACGACCGAACGATGCCGCCCAACTCGCCGCCAACGAATAACGGCTAGCGGGCGGCGTAAATTCGAATCTCAACTTCGATGCCAACACATGAGATCAGGCAGCAGCGGCGAGGGTCAGTCCGCTTTGGCCCGCCGCTTCGCCGGCTTGCCGCGGCCGGCGGGCTTGCGCCGCTTCGGTTTGCGGTCGCCCCTCAGCAGGAACGTGCCAGCAATCGCGGCGATGGCACCGACACCGGCGACGATCGCGATGGTCAGCAAATTGTTCGAGTGCTCATCGGCATCGTCGTCGTCGTGAGCGGGCCGGACGGCAGCGCTCGGGGCATCATGGTGCGGGTGGGGCGGCTCGGCCCGTGGAAAGGGCGACTGGTTGCCGGGCGGGACGGGTGGGGAATGCGTCATGGGAAACTCCTTCGAATCCCATGACGAACGCCCGGCTACCCCAGCGGTTCACCGGCGCCCCGGGAGCAAGCCCTAAAGCCGCGGACCGGCGACGTTCGGCCTGGCACGCTTGGGAGCCTCGGCGAACAGCTTGGCGATGGCGCCGGCACGACTGTCCTGATCGGCATAGTCGCGTGCGGACATGCCGGCGATCACGTCCTTCTGGTCGGGATCGGCCTTGGCCGCGAGCAGCACGCGAACCATGTCGATGCTGCGGCTCTGTACCGCCAGGATCAGCGGGGTGACGCCCGACTGGTTGCCCAGATTGGGATTCGCCTTGCCGGCGATCAGTGTCGGCAGGATGTCGCGCTGGCCCTGCTGCACCGCCAGCAGCAGCGGCGTATTCCCCTGACGGTCGCGAAGGTTCGGATCCGCGCCCTTCTGCAGCAGGTAGCGAACATATTTTTCGTCGCCGCGCTTCACCACGATGTGCAGCGCGCCCTCGCCGGAACTAGCCTCACGCGTGTTGACGAGGTTGCTGCCGGGGCGATCAAGCATGTCGATCACCTCGTTTCCCTTGGCGTCCTTGACCGCCTGCAGGAACTTGTAGCTCTCCGACTGCTGCTGGGCGGTGGCGGGGACGGACAGGGCAAGGGCCGCCAGAATCAGGGGGATGCACTTCATTGAAACGTCCTCTGGGTCGATCGGTGCTGCTTGCGCGGGCCCGGCTAACAGATCAAGGGTGGCTGCGCCATGAACCTGCGCTGGATCCTCCTGTCGCTGGCGCTCGCCGCCTGCCAGAACGCGACGCCCGATAATTCCACGTCCGCTCCACCGCTGGCCGGGGCGCGGATCGGCGGGCCGTTCACGCTGATCGATCAGGATGGCCGCACGGTCACCGATCGCAGCTTCGCGGGCAAGTACCGGCTGATGTATTTCGGCTATACCTTCTGCCCCGATGTCTGCCCCACCGACGTGGCGGCGATCGCCGCGGGGCTGAAGCAGGTGGCGGACCGTTCGCCGGCGCAGGCCGCGAAGGTCGCGCCGGTCTTCGTCAGCGTCGATCCCGAGCGGGACACGCCGGCGGTGCTGAAGCAGTTCGCCGGCGCCTTTCCGATCCGCCTGACCGGGCTGACCGGCAGCACCGCGGCGATCGATGCGGTGAAGAAGGCATACGGCGTCTATGCCGCCAGGGGCGAGGCGACGCCCGGCGGCGGATATATGGTGGATCACAGCCGTCAGGCCTATCTGATGGATCCCGACAACCGCCCCATTGCCCTGGTCCCGCAGGACAAGGGACCGGACGCGGTCGCCGCCACCATCGAGCAATGGGTGAAATGACCGCACGCTTCTGGGAAGACACGCCGATCGAGCGGCTGGACCGCGGCCAGTGGGAGGCGCTGTGCGACGGGTGCGGCAAATGCTGCATCCACAAGCTGGAGGACGAGGAGACTGGGGAGGTCCACCCGACCAACGTCGCCTGCCGCCTGCTCGATCGTCGTAGTGGACAATGTTCGGATTATCGCCATCGCCGCGCCTATGTACCCGAGTGCGTCCGCCTGACTGCGGGCAATGTGCGGGACATCGACTGGCTGCCATCCACCTGTGCCTATCGTCTGCGCGCGGCGGGCGAGGCGCTGCCGGCGTGGCATTATCTGGTCTGCGGCGACCGGGAAGCGGTGCATAGCGCCGGACAATCGGTACGCGGCTGGACGGTCAGCGAGGACGATGTCGGCGACATGGAGGATCATCTGGTCGAGCGCGAGCTGTGACCGGCCGACCGGCCACGGGGCTGGAAGGGGTGGAGATCGTCCGCCACCCGCGGGCGCGTCGCTGCACCCTGTCGATCGATCCGGCCAGCGGTCGTGCCCGTCTGGTCCTGCCGCGCCGTGCCGCGCTTGCGACCGCGCTTGCCTGGGCGGAGGAAAAGGCAGGCTGGCTCGCCGAGCAGCGGGCCACACTGCCGATCGCGCGACCGTTCGTGCCCGGCGCGACGTTCGTGGTCGCCGATCGGCCGGTCACCATCGTTCGCGACGAGGGGCGCCGCCGGACACTGATCCACGACGGTGACCGGCTGCTGGTCGCCGGACCCGAGGAGACGATCGCCCGCCGCGTCGAGGCATGGCTGCGCACCGCCGCGCTCGACCTGCTGAGCGACGAGACGGCCGAGTTCGCCCGCAAGGCCGGGGTGACCGTCAGCGATGTCGGCATCGGCGACCCGCGCCGGCGCTGGGGCAGCTGCGCGTCGTCGGGGATCATCCGCTACAGCTGGCGACTGCTGCTCGCACCGGGCTGGGTGCGGCGGGCGACCGTCGCACACGAGGTGGCGCACCGCGTCCACATGAACCATGGCGCGCAGTTCCATGCCCTGGTCGCGACCCTGCTGGACGAGGATCCGGCACCGGCCCGCGCGTGGCTGCGCGAGCACGGCGCCGCGCTTCACTGGTTCGGCAGGGCTTCCTGAGGAGGACGCGGCGTCGGCACCGTGGCCGGTGGTGCCGGGGTGTCGCGCCGCTGCGGATCGCGCGCGGGCCGATCACGACCCGACACGCTTTCGATCAGGTCGTCCAGCTGCTGCTGTGGCGTTCGCGGCGGGGGAGCGGTGCGGACCGGCTCCTCCTCGCCGATGTCGGCCGGCGGTACCGGATCGGCGGGCTGCTGGGGCAGGGGCTCGCCATTCTCGTCGACGAACGATCCGTTGTCGGGACCGCCGAAATAGCTCTCCTCGTCCGGCTCCAGCTGCCATTCGGGCAGGGTCACCTGCGTGTCGAACTGCTCGATCGGGCGGCTTGCCGTCGCCGGACGCATGAAGGCGGCGAACGCCCGCGCGGGCGCGGTGCCGCCGTGCAGCCCCGCGACCGGCCGCGCATTGTCGCGGCCCATCCACACGCCCGTCGTCAGGCCGCTGGAGAAGCCCAGGAACCAGCCGTCCTTCTGCGACGAGGTCGTGCCGGTCTTGCCGGCCACCGGGCGTCCGATCTGCGCCTCGCGACCGGTGCCGGTGTTGACGGCGGTCTGGAGGAGATCGGTCATCGCCGCCGCGACATAGGGGGCGACCAGTACCCGACTGCGATCCACCTCGTGCGTGTAGATCGTCTCGCCGTTCGCGGTGACGCGGGTGATACCGTACGGCACGACGGCCACACCCTTCGACGCGACGCTCGCGAAGGCGCGGGTCATGTCGATCAGGCGCACGTCCGACGTGCCGAGCACCATGGACGGATGCGTATTGACGGGCGTGGTGATGCCGAAGCGCCGTGCCATGTCGGCGATCGTGGCGAACCCCACTTCCTGCCCCAGCTTCGCTGCCACGGTATTCAGCGAATAGGCGAAGGCGGTGCGCAGCGTCACGTTGCCGGAATTGCGGCGTGAATCGTTGCGCGGGCTCCACCCGTCGATCGTCACCGGCTCGTCGACGACCACGTCCTCGGGCTTGTGCCCCGCCTCCAGTGCGGCGAGGTAGACGAAGAGCTTGAACGCCGATCCGGGCTGGCGCACCGCCTGCGTCGCACGATTGTAGATCGACGAGACATAGTCGGTGCCACCGACCATCGCGCGCACCGCGCCGTCGCGATCGAGCGAGACGAGCGCGCCCTGTGCCCCCTTGGGCACGTTGGCGCGGATCGCGGTATCGGCCTGACGCTGCATGGCGGGATCGATCGTCGTCCACACCTCCAGCGGCGCCTGAGTCTCGTCGATCAGCGTGTCGAGCTGGGGCAGGGCCCAGTCGGTGAAGTAGCGCGCGCTGTTCTGCGGCGGCTCCGGCGTCAGTTTCAATCCTTCCGGATCCGCCTGATCGGCCTGGACCTGGGTGACATAGCCGTTGCGGACCATCTGGCGGATCACCACGCCCGCCCGGCCGACCGCCGCATCGGCATCGGCGGTGGGGGAATAGTTGGACGGCGCCTTGACCAGCCCGGCGATCACCGCCGCCTCCGCCAGGGTCAGCCGATCGGCGCCATGGCCGAAGAACTTGCGGCTGGCGGCATCGATGCCGTACGCGCCGCCGCCGTAATAGACCTTGTTCAGGTACAATTCGAGGATCTGGTCCTTGGTGAACTTGCGCTCCAGCGCCAGTGCCAGGATCCACTCGCGGAACTTGCGGCCGAACTTCTTCTGGCTCGACAGGAAGACGTTGCGGGCCAGCTGCTGGGTGATGGTCGATCCGCCCTGCACCCAGCGTCCGCGCTCGTATCGTACGATCACCGACCGGCCGATACCGACCGGATCGACGCCCAGATGCGACCGGAACCGGCGATCCTCGACCGCCACGGTCGCGTCGCGCATCACTTCCGGAATGACGCGATAGGGCAGCCACTCGCCATAGCTGGGGCCGATCGACACGATTACCGATCCGTCGGCGGCATGGACGCGGATCATCTGGCCATTGGGCGACGACTTCAGTTCCTCGAAGCTGGGTAGCTGCGAGCGGGCGACGTACACCGCCACGATCAGCGCGCCCAGGCCGAGCACGGCCAGCGCGATCAGGATCTTCAGGGTCAGGCCCAGGCGGCGACGCCAGGGTGAACGGGATACGGGACGCGTGCGGGCCATGAGCGGCCCGCGAAATACGCGTTAACCCTGCCGCCGACAAGCGTTACCGCATGTCGGCGTTCCCGATCGTCAGTCGCCCTTGCGCGGGCGGAATTCGAGCGAGATCGAGTTCATGCAGTAACGCTGGCCGGTGGGTGGCGGCCCGTCCGGGAAGACGTGGCCCAGATGGCTGTCGCAGCGCGAGCAGCGCGTCTCCGTCCGCACCATCCCGTGGCTGCGATCGGTATGGTCGGTGACCCGGCCCGGCGCGATCGGCTGCGTGAAGCTGGGCCAGCCCGAGCCGCTGTCATATTTGTCGGCGCTGTCGAACAACTCGTTCGCGCACGCTGCGCACCGATAGACGCCGTCGGCCTTGTTGTCGTTCAGCGCGCCGGCGAACGCACGCTCGGTGCCCGCCTCACGCAGGACGTGGTACTGCTCGGGCGTCAGGCGACGGCGCCATTCCGCTTCGGAAAGGTTGATCTGATCCATGGCCATGATTTCGTGAGCGCCCCCCGCGCGATCAAGTACCCTGCGATGCTTCTATGTGATCGATCCGTGTCGCATCCGCGACTAACTGGATCAAGCCGGGGAAGGCGGCGCGTACCATCCACGGCGCAACCGGCCCCTCTGCCAGGCGGCGCAGCAGCCCCGCGACCGCCATCGGGCGCCGGGCGGTGGCGGCGAAGCGCGCCTGCCATCCGGTCGCGGCGTCGCTGCCGCCCCGCAGAAGGGCGTGGGCGGCGGAAACGCCGCTGGCCAGGGCGATCCCCATCCCCTCACCCGCCAACGAGGGGATGACGGCGGCCTGGTCGCCCAGCCGGAACAGACCCGACCGCCCCTTGCGCGCGCGCCAGCCATACGGGACGTTGGCGATCGCCTGGATCGGCTCCGACGTCATGAACGCCAGCCGCTCGCCCAGCACCGGTTCCTCGCGGCCCAGCGTCGCCAGCAGCGCCGCGGGCGAGCCGGCCTCGTCCAGCCGCGACCGGTGGACCGCCATGCACAGGTTGACGGCGCCATCCTCCTGCCGGGCGATCCCGGCATAGCCACGCCGGAACAGGTGGAGCTCGATCCGCTGCCCGACGAGGCGCGCGAGCGCCGCGGACGGTGCGAGCCGGACCCGCAGTCCGAGAACAGGATCACTCCCCCGCGCGGTTGGGGGGCGGGGGACGCCGCGCAGGTCGTACTTGCCCGTTGCGAGGAACAGGGAGTCCGTGGATAGCACCGATCCGTCCGCAAGCCGGGGCAGGCCATCCTCGATCGCGCGGACGGCCACGCCCCGCTCGACCGCGGCGACCGCCGATGCGCGGGACAGCAACAGGGTGTCGAGCGTGCGGCGCGACACGGTCAGCCCCGGCTGCGGCAGGGAAGCCGAGGAGCTTTGCCCGCCGGCGAACAGGCGCACCTCGCCGATGCGGTCGCGGTTGAGCGCATCGGCGGGAATCCCCAGTCGCTCCAGCGCCGCCAGCGAGCGCCAGCTGAGGAAGCCGCCGCACAGTGCGTCCCCGGTCTCCACGGTCCGCTCCAGCAGCAGCGGGCGGACGCCGCCTGCCGCCAGCGCGATCGCGGCGGCAGCCCCGGCCGGACCGCCGCCGACGATCAGCGGCGCCGTTCGACGCACAGCCGGAACGGAAAGGCGCGGAACACGCGGGCATCGTCGATCCCGGCATCCGTCAGCAGCGTGGTCCAGTCCGCCGCACGGAAGGCGCGGGCGATCGACACGGTGCCGTCGTGCCGGACGATGGGATGCCAGCGCGCCAGCCGGGCGAGCAGCGGGAAGCCGCGATGGGCGACGGCGTGGCGGTGGAGGTCGTTGACGAACCACCCGTCCGCATGCCCCTCCATCCAGCGGAGGAAGGCGACCAGCTCGGTCGTGGTCATGTGATGGGCGACCAGGCTGCTGACGACGGCGTCCCAGCCGCGCCCCATCTCCTCGTAATCGCCGGTGCGATAGCGGATCGTCGAGCCGGGGGGCGTGTGAAGCCGCGCCGCATATTCGCTGCGCGGGTTCAGGTCGACGCCGACCAGCTCGACCGCGAGCCGCTTCCTCACAGCCCAGCGCTCGATCCGGCGCAGCATGTCGCCGTCGCCATACCCGACGTCGAGGATGCGGAGCCGATCGCGCCCCTTCGCCAGCCGCGACAGGAAGGCGAGGGTTGGCCGGGCGGCCAGCGTCACCGTGTTGACGCGGGCGAGATCGCCGACCACGGCGGCGTAGGTCTCGCGGTCGAGGTCGTCGTCGTCCATCAGTTCGCGGGCGACCGCGCGCGTCTCCAGCATCACCGCGCGCTCCGGAAGCCGAGCCCCTCGGCGGCGAGGCCGGGGCCGAACGCCAGCGCGACGCCGTGCGTAACCGGCGGACCGGCCAGCAGGCGGGCCAGCGTGAACATCAGCGTCGCCGACGACATGTTGCCATGGTCGCGGAGCACGCCGCGGGCGGCGTCGAGGGCGTCGTCGGGCAGTGCCAGGGCGGTCTGCACGGCATCCAGGATCGATCGCCCGCCGGCATGGACCGCCCACGCATCGATCCCGCCGGCGCCATGTCCGCCGGTGACCGTGTCGCAGAAGCCCGGATCGGCCAGCGCCGTGCCGATCCGGCGCGGCACCTCTCCCGACAGGATCATCGCGAAGCCGCGATCGGTGATGGTCCAGCGGATCAGCGCGTCGCTGTCGGGCAGGGTGGCCGCGAACGGGCGTTCCAGCGCGAAGCCGGCCGGCTCGCCCGTGACCAGCGCCGCGGCCGCGCCGTCACCGAACTGCAGCTGGGCGAGGAGCGATTCGGGTTCGCTGCTGTCCTGAAGGTGCAGCGTCGACAGCTCGCAGGCGATCACCAGCACCCGCGCCGCCGGTTCCGATCGGACGATATGGCGCGCGCTGCGCAGCGCGGCGACCGCCGCGTAGCAGCCCATGAAGCCAATCAGCAGCCGCTCCACCGAACCCGGCAGCCCCAGCCGTCGGGCGACGATCTGGTCGAGACCGGGGGCGACGAAGCCGGTGCAGCTGGCGACGACCAGGTGGGTGATGCCGTCCAACGGCACCTGCGCCGCCAGCGCCGCCACCGCCTCCAGCGCCAGGGTGGGTGCGGCATCGGCATAGATCGCCATGCGCGACGCGGTTCCCGGCAGCGGCGCATCGGCGTAGAAGCCGCCGGGCGACACCGGCGAACCGCCGTCCGCAGCCGGTGGCAGGACCGACCAGCGATGATCGATACCCGCGCGCCGCGTCATCCGCTGGAACACCGCCCGCGCCCGCGGCTCTACCCGGTCGGCAGCCCAGTCGATGAAGGCGCGGTGGACATCATGGTCGGGCGTGGCGACGCCGATGGCGTGGAGGTAAGCGGACACCTGCTCCTAACGCGCGATGTGAGGATCCGGCGCCAAGTCGCTGTCGCCGTGCGAACGGCCGAAATCCGCCGCCGGATCGTCCTGTCCCTGCTCGATGATGGAACGGCGGATCGCGCGGGTGCGGGTGAAGAGGTCGAACAGCGCGTCGCCATCGCCCCAGCGGATCGCGCGCTGGAGCATCGTCACGTCCTCGGTCAGGCGCTGGAGGATCTCCAGCACCGCCGCACGATTGTTGAGGAAGACGTCGCGCCACATCGTCGGATCGGAGGCGGCGATGCGGGTGAAGTCGCGGAAGCCGCCCGCCGAGAATTTGATGACCTCGCTCTGGGTCACCTCCTCCAGGTCGGACGCGGTGCCGACGATCGAGTAGGCGATCAGGTGCGGGACGTGGCTGGTCACCGCCAGCACCAGATCGTGGTGGCGGGGCGTCATGATCTCCACATCGGCGCCGAGCGCCTCCCAGAACGAGCGCAGGCGGGCGACCGCCGTGGCGTCGGCGTCCTCCTCCGGGGTCAGGATGCACCAGCGACCGCGGAACAGCGTCGCGAAGCCCGCCTCCGGGCCACTATGCTCGGTTCCGGCGACAGGGTGGCCGGGGATGATCGTGGCAGCGGGGAGGGCGCCGCGCAGCGCCGCGATGACACTGTCCTTCGACCCGCCGACGTCGGTGACGATCGCATCGGCGCCGAGATCGCCGGCGATCGCCGCGGCCGCCGCGCCCATCGCACCGACGGGTACGCAGAACATGACCAGATCGGCCCCGCGCACCGCTTCGCCGGCGGTATCCGCGATGCTGTCGGCGAGCGCGATCCGCGTGGCCGTCGCCCGCACCGCCGGATCGGCATCGAAACCGGTGATCCGGACGTGCGGCAGGGCGCGGCGGGTGGCGCGGGCGACGGACGAGCCGATCAGTCCCAACCCGATGATCGCGATGTGCGCAAAGCCGGGCATCAGCCGGCCCGTTCCGCCTCGTCGCGCAGCACGCGGGCGACGGCGCGCATGTCCGCCTCGCCGCCGATGGTGATGCGCAGGCCGTGCGCCAGCCCCTGACCCGGCAGCCAGCGGGTGGCGTAGCCCGCGGCCATCAGCGTCTGGTACGCCGCCTCGGCGGTCAGCGCGCCCTGGAACAGGACCATGACGAAATTGGCCTTGCTGGGCACCGCGCGCAGGCCGGCGGCGGCGAGCGATTCGATCTGCCCGACGAACCAGTCGCGCCATTCGAGATTGTGGGCGCGGCTGGCCGCGATGAAATCATGGGCGTCGAGCGCGGCGATCGCCGCCCGCTGCGCCCCGATGCCGAACGAGAAGGGGGCACGGATGCGGTGCATGGCATCGATGATCGCCGGCGCGCCATAGCCCCAGCCGATCCGCTCCGCCGCCAGCCCGAAGATCTTCGAAAAGGTCCGCGTCACCAGGACGTTGGGTTGGGTCCGCGCCAGTTCCAGCGCGCCGTCGTCGTCGGCCGGCTCGAGATATTCGGTATAGGCCTGGTCGATCACCAGCAGCACGTCGCGGGGCAGCGCGGCGTGCAGCCGGGCGATGTCGGCGCGCGGCGTGTAGGTGCCGGTGGGATTGTTGGGATTGGCCAGGAAGATCACCCGCGTACGATCGGTCACCGCGGCGAGGATCGCATCGACGTCAGACGCATAGTCGCGATCGTCGGCCACCACCGGCACCGCGCCGACCCGCCGCGTCGCGATGTCGTACACCGCGAAGCCGTAGCGGACATGGATGATCTCGTCCCCGACGCCGGCAAAGGCGCCCGCGGCGAGGTGCAGCACCTCGTCCGACCCGGTGCCATAGACGATGCGCTCCGCCTCTATGCCGTAATGCGCCGCCAGTTTCGCGCGCAGCTCGACCGCGGCGGCATCCGGATAGCGCTCAAGCTCGCCGGCCGCGCTGCGATAGGCCTCGCGCGCGGCCTCCGGCGTGCCCAGCGGGTTCTCGTTGGAGGACAATTTGGCGACCTTGCGTCCGTCGTCGGCGGTCGCACGGCCCGGGACATAGGGGGCGATCGCGGCGATCCAGGGCTTGGGAACAGGCCGGGAGGCGGGGGCGGTGTCGTGGGTCATGGTGCCTGCGCATAGCGGCGGCGGCCTTGCCTTGCCAGAGCAGCCGCCCTAGCGCGCGTGGCATGGAAGACCAGCGCTTCGGGCTATCGCGCCGCGTGACGCTGCCCGGGCCGCTCAGGCTCGACGGCGGGGCGTCGCTGTCGCCGGTCGAGATCGCGTACGAGACGTACGGCACGCTCGACGCCGATGGCGGCAATGCGGTGCTGATCTGCCACGCGCTGACCGGTGACCATCACGTCGCCTCCACCCACCCGCGCACGGGCAAGCCGGGCTGGTGGACGCGGCTGGTGGGTGCCGGCCTGCCGATCGATCCGGCGCGGGATTTCGTGATCTGCGCCAATGTCTTGGGCAGCTGCATGGGATCGTCGGGCCCGGCGAGCATCGATCCGTCGACCGGCTCTGCCTATGCGATGGGATTTCCCGTCATCACCATCCGCGACATGGTGCGGGCGCAGGCGATGCTGCTCGACCATCTGGGCGTGGCCACGCTGAAGGCGGTGGTCGGCGGATCGATGGGCGGGATGCAGGCGCTGTCCTGGCCGGCGACCTTTCCCGATCGGGTACGCGCCTGCGTGGTGATCGCGTCCACCGCGCGTCACACGGCGCAGAATATCGCGTTCCACGAGGTCGGGCGGCAGGCGATCATGGCCGATCCGAAATGGCGCGGCGGCGACTATTACGGGCACGACGATCCCCCCGCCGCCGGGCTGTCGGTGGCGCGGATGGCGGCGCACATCACCTATCTGTCGGAGGCCGGGCTGACCGAGAAGTTCGGCCGCAAGCTGCAGGCGCGGGAAGCCAAGGGCTTCGGGTTCGATGCCGATTTCCAGGTAGAAAGCTACCTGCGGCATCAGGGATTGAGCTTCGTCGACCGGTTCGACGCCAATTCCTACCTCTACATCACCCGGGCGATGGATTATTTCGATCTGGCCGAGGAGCATGGCGGGCTGCTCGCGAACGCGTTCCGGCGGACGGCGGCGCGGTTCTGCCTCGTCAGCTTCGACACCGACTGGCTGTACCCGACGATCGAGTCGCGGCACATCGTCCACGCCCTGAACGCCGCCGGCCGCGCAGCGACGTTCGTCGAGTTATCAAGCCCTTACGGCCATGACGCGTTCCTGCTGGAGGCACCGGAGATGAACCGCGTTGTCGACGGGTTCCTGCGGGGCGGGCGATGAGCCTGCGTGCCGACCTGGCGATCATCGCCGATCATGTCGATCCGGGTGCCCGCGTGCTGGACGTGGGATGCGGCGACGGGGCGCTGATGGCGGCGCTGCGCGATACCCGCGGGGTGGATGCGCGCGGGCTGGAGATCGATCCGGCCAACGTCGCGGCGGCGGTGGGGCGCGGGCTGCCGGTGATCCAGGGCGACGCGGACCTGGACCTAAGTGGTTATCCCGACGCGAGTTTCGATTACGCCATCCTGAGCCAGACGTTGCAGACGTGCCGTGCGCCCGACCGGGTGCTGGAGGAATTGCTGCGGATCGGACGGCGGGCGTTCGTGTCGTTCCCGAACTTCGCCCACTGGCGCGTGCGGCTGTCGCTGCTGTGGGGCGGGCGGATGCCGGTGACGCGGCTGCTGCCCGAGCAATGGTACGACACGCCCAACATCCACCATGTCACGATCGACGATTTCCGGGCGTTCCTGGACGAGCGCGGCGTCGCGGTGGAGGGCGCCTGGTTCCTGTCGAAGCGTGGCGCGAGAGCAACAATGGGAGCCAATCTATTGGCGGAACACGCTGTTTTCCTGCTGCGGCGGTGAGCGGCGGAACCAAGTGAGTGAGCGAAGGTTGATCCACATCATATCTAGGCTGGCTCATGTGTAAAACCGCGCTGATTGTCGAAGACGAGATCTTCGTCGCACTGGATCTTGAGCGAATCCTGATAGATGCGGGTTATGAGGTTGCCGCCATCGCCGCCGATTCGGAGAGCGCGCTGAAGGCTGCGCCGGATTGCGGCTTCGCATTCGTCGACGTGAACCTGCGCGATGGACCCACGGGGCCGACGATCGCGCGCCGGATCGCCGCCGAGCATGGCATCAAGGTAGTGTTCGTGACCGCCAATCCTTCGCAGATCGGCGATGGCGACGGGGCGCTCGGCTATATCCGCAAGCCATTCAGCGAAAAGGCGATTCTGGCGGCCGCGGCGATGGCGACCGATGTCGATGCGCCCGCCAACGACGATGTGGTGCCGTTCCCCGGACGAGTCGACGCGGCGGAGTGAGCGGTCCGGGTCAGCCGGGTCACATTGCCGCCGATCACACAGCGCAAGATATCTTCGGTACTTTTGGCCGGGCCCGATTGTAACAATCAGGCGCGGCGCAATGCCGTCAACTGAACGTTGACCGTCAACACCAGCCCCTCGCGCTGCCACTCACGCTCGACGGTGCCGCCGAGCTGGCGGACGGCGGACAATTCGACCAGCTGACTGCCGAAACCGCCGTTGCCGGCAGGCGGCGCGACGATCGGCGGACCGCCGCGTTCCGTCCAGCGGAGCCTGACCTGACGATCGTCGCGATCGATCAGGATCGTCACCATGCCGTCGGCGACCGACAGCGCGCCGTACTTGCTGGCGTTGGTCGCCAGCTCGTGGAACAGCAGGGCGAGCGGGGTCGCCGAACGGTCGTCGATCAGCACGTCGTCGCCGGTCAGCGTCACGCGGGTCTCGCCGGCGGGTGCGTAGGGCGCGAACAGGTCGGCGAGCAGGCCCTTCAGACTGTCCTGCTGCGCGGAGGGGCGCGACTGCATGCTGTGCGGGCGGACGAAATCGTGCGCACGGCCGAGCGCGGTGACGCGCTGGCGCAGGTCGGTGGCGATCGGCTGGAATTCCGGGCGCGAGCGGGCGGCGAACTGGATGAGCCCGGCGATGACCGCGAAGATGTTCTTGATGCGGTGCGACAGTTCCTGGCTGATGATCTCCCGCTCTTCCATCGCCAGCTTCTGCTCGTGGATGTCGGTGCAGGTGCCGAACCAGCGGGTGATCGCGCCGGCCGCGTCGCGGACCGGCAGCGCGCGGCCGAGGACCCAGCGATAGGTCCCGTCGAAATGCTTCAGCCGGTATTCGATCTGGTAGAGCTCCCCGGTCGCCAGGCTGTGGCGCCAGACCGTCCATGCCCGGTCCTGATCGTCGGGGTGGAACATGTCGTTCCACCCCTCTCCATCGGTGGTGCCGGGCGGCACGCCGGTGAATTCGTACCAGCGGGCGTTGTAATAATCGTGGAAACCGTCGGGCCGGGTCGACCAGACCATCTGCGGCATGGTGTCGGCGAGGGTGCGGAAGCGAAGATCGCTCTCCTCCAGCGCGCGGCGCGACTCCGCCTCCGCCTCGCCCTGTTCGCGGGTGCTGCGCCGGTCGTCGAGGCGCGCCATCGCCGCGCGGGCGAGCAGGGCCAGACCGTCCTTCTGCAAGGGCGTCAGCCCCGCACGCGGCTTCGTGTCGAGGACGCACAGCGTGCCCAGGATCGTGCCGTCGGTCGCGCGCAGCGGCGCGCCGGCGTAGAAGCGGACGAAGGGGGCGGCGGTGACCAGCGGATTGCGGACGAAGCGGGGGTCGAGCCGGGTGTCGGGCACCTCGATCGCGGCATCGGCGGCGACCGCGTGCATGCAGAACGAAATGTCGGCGGGCGTACCGCTCAGGTCGGTGCCCAGCCGCGAGAGGAAGTGCTGGTACTCCGCCTCGATCAGGGTGACGAGGGCCACGGGGGCGTCGCACAGCGCGGCGGCGAAGCGGGTCAGGTCGTCGAGGTCGCCGGCCTGCGTCACCCCGTGCGCGTCATAGACCGACATCAGGCGGGTGCCGGGATCGGCGCAGAACGCGGGATCGTCGCTCAATTGCTTGCCTTCGGATCGGGTGACATCGGGCTGGTCCATTCGTGTTGGGCGACGCCGGGGCATCCCGAGGCCCGTGGCGATCACCTTCGTTGAAGGATCAACGGTCGTGTCGCCGGACCGATCCGATCCTGCCGCGGCCCGGGGGATGCACCGTATCCGGCCGTCGCCCCCGGGTAATGGCCGATAGTGGCAGGAGCGGGAGCCCGGCGCAGGGCCGGGGTGACGGAGAGAGGGGCGGGACCGGGCGGCGGCCGCTGCGGCCAGACGCCCGGATGGCGGCCGGATCCTAGAACGGAACGTCGTCGTCGAGATCGTCGGCGAAGCCGCCACCGCCACCGCCGCCACCGTTACCGCCGCCGAAGCCGCCACCGCCGCCACGACTGCCGCCGCCGCCGCGCGCTGCGCCACCCGAGCCGCCGCCGAAATCATTGCCGCCGCCGGCCCAGTCGTCACCGCCGCGGCCGCCGCCGGCGCCACCGCCCGCACCGCCGCCCTGACCGCCACCCGGACCATCGAGCATCGTCAACACGCTGTTGAAGCCCTGCAGCACGATCTCGGTCGAGTATTTGTCCTGGCCCTGCTGGTCCTGCCATTTGCGGGTCTGGAGCGCCCCCTCGATATAGACCTTCGACCCCTTGCGCAGGAACCGCTCGGCGACGTTCGCCAGCCCTTCGTTGAAGATCGCGACCGAGTGCCACTCGGTCTTTTCCTTGCGCTCGCCGGACATCTTGTCCTTCCACGACTCGGAGGTCGCGATGCGCAGGTTCACGACCTTGCCGCCGTTCTGGAAGATGCGCGATTCGGGGTCGCGCCCCAGATTGCCCACGAGAATGACCTTGTTGACGCTGCCCGCCATATACTGCCCCGAGAATTAGAGGCCGACGGCGACCGCCAGCCAGTAGGTGATGCCTGCCATGATGTACGCGGCGGCGAACAGATACCCTACCATGAACGCCGGCCAGCGCCACCCGTTCGTCTCTCGCCGGGTCACCGCGATGGTCGAGATGCACTGGGGCGCGAACACGAACCACATCAGGAAGGCGAGGGCGGTCGGCACGCTCCAGCGGTTGCGCAGATTGTCGGTGATGGCACGCTGGCCGCCCTCTCCCTCGGGATCGTCGATCGCGTAGACGGTGCCGATCGCTGCCACCGCCACCTCGCGCGCGGCCATCGCGGGGATGAGCGCCAGCGCGATGTCGCGGTTGAAGCCGATCGGGCGCACGACGACTTCCAGCCCGCCGGCGATGCGGCCCGCGACCGAATAGTCGACCGGCGAGACGGTGCTGCCCTCCGGCGGTTTGGGGAAGGAGAGGAGCGCCCAGAGGACGACCGTGGTCAGCGCGATGATCGTGCCGGCGCGCTTCAGGAAGATGGCGGTGCGACCCCACAGGCCCAGCACGACGTCGCGCCACTGGGGCAGCTGGTATTTGGGCATCTCCATCATGAAGCCCGACGACGCGCCCTTCGTCACGGTGCGGCGCAGGAGCAGCGCGGCGACGAAGGCGCCGAGGATGCCCATGACGTAGAGGCCGAGCAGCACCAGCCCCTGCAACCCGATCCAGCCACCGACGGTGCGATCGGGAATGAAGGCGCCGATGATGATCGTGTAGACCGGCAGGCGGGCCGAGCAGGTCATCAGCGGGGCGATCAGGATGGTGGTCAGCCGGTCCTTCTCGTCGTCGATCGTGCGGGTCGCCATGATGCCGGGCACCGCGCAGGCGAAGCTGGAGAGCAGCGGGATGAAGGCGCGGCCCGACAGGCCGACGCGGGCCATCATCCGGTCCATCAGGAAGGCGGCGCGGACCATGTAGCCGGTCGCCTCCAGCACCAGGATGAAGAGGAACAGGATCAGGATCTGCGGCAGGAAGACGATGACCGCGCCGACGCCCGCGATCAGCCCGTCGGTGATCAGCGAGCGGACGAAGCCGTCGGGCAGCAGGTCGCGCACCCCCGCCTCCAGCGCGGCGAAGCCGGCCTCGATCCACCCGATCGGCGCCTCCGACCAGGCGAACACCGCCTGGAACATGACGAAGAGGAGGGCGAGGAGCAGGACGGGGCCGAAGACGGGATGGAGCGCGACGCTGTCGAGGAGATGGCTCCAGCGGCGGCCCGGCGTCTCGCCGACGACGGCGGCGTGGGCGATGACGCGGGCGCGGCGCTGGAGCGTCACGATGTCCTCGATCACTCCGCCGGAGGCGGGCAGGGTGCGGTGCGCGGTGCCGCCGACGACGTCGGTCAGCGCGGCGCGCAACTGGTCGAGCCCGCGCTTGCGCACCGCGACGGTGGGGATGACGGGGACGCCGAGTTCGCGCTCCAGCACGGCCGGGTCGAGGGTCAGCCCGTCACGCTCGGCCAGATCGACCATGTTGAGCGCGACGACGACCGGCAGGCCGAGGGCGAGCAGCTGGAGCGTGAAGCGGAGATGATTGTCGAGATTGGCGGCATCGACGACGATGACGATGGCATCGGGCAACCGCTCGAACCCACCGCGGCCGGTGACGACGTCGCGGGTCACGCGCTCGTCGGCGGAGGAGGGATCGAGGCTGTAGGTGCCGGGCAGGTCGACCAGCTCGACCGGGCGCCCGTCGTCGAGCGCGAGGCGGCCGGAATGACGCTCGACGGTGACGCCGGGATAGTTGCCGACCTTCTGCCGCGCGCCGGTGAGCGCGTTGAACAGCGCGCTCTTGCCGGCATTGGGATTGCCGACGAGCGCGACCAGGGGGGCGGGGTTCACGTCAGCTGCGGGCGGAAACGCTGATCGCGGCGGCGACGGTACGGCGCAGCGCCACGGTCATCCGCCCGATCCGGCAGGCGATCGGGCCGCTGCCCAGCCGGGCGCGGTGCAGCACCTCCACGCCGACGCCCTCGTCGAAGCCGAGTTCGCGCAGGCGCCGCGCCTCCGGCAGCGCGAGCCGCTCCCAATCGATCGCGGCGACGGTGGCGCGCTGGTGACGGGGGAAGGTGACGAGGCTGTCGATCATGGTCGCCATGATTGCCACCTAGTGGCTTTGCGAGTGATTATCAATTGGCGGGTGCGGGATTAGCCGCTTTTGGCGGACCGGTATCCGCGTTGGTCCTCCCCGCGCGGACGGGGATCCAGTCACGCGGCGTTCGGGCAGGGGTCGCAACGTCAGCGGTTCTGGATCCCCGCCTGCGCGGGGAGGACGGTGGCGGTGCTGGGATGACGGTGGTGGTGCTGGGATGACGGTGGTGGTGCGGGGGTGGCGGTGGCGGTGCGGAATTGACGGTGGCCGGTGCGCATCGAGCGGGGTGGGGACCGGCATTCCCTACACCGCCGGGTAGCGGAGGCGGCCGATGAAGCGGGAGAGGCTGGGGCGGTGCTCGGTGCGGCGGAGGAAGCCGGCCTTGGCCTTCTCGAAGCGCATGATGCCGTCGATCCGGCGCGACAGGAAGGCGCGGGTGTCGGCCAGGGCGTCGCTGTCGTCGTTGAGGAACACCGACACGGTGGCACCGTAGACGGCGAGCAGCATCGCCCGCTTGGTATAGTGGTTGTAGTCGGTGGCGGTGTCGCCGGCGGCGCGCCACATCCGGTCGACGCTGCGCCAGCCGAGGCGGGCGGCGGTGGCGACGTTCTGCGGCATGGCCAGGATGGCGAGGGCGCGGCGCAGCGCCTCCCGCTCCGGGGCCAGCGCGGCGAGGCGCGACTCGACCAGCGCGGTGATGCGCTGGCGGATCTTCATCGCGGCGAGGCGCTCCGGCGGCAGATCGGCGGCCATCGCCCGGTCGACCGCGTCGAACCACGCGTCGATCATCGCCACCGGGCCGTCGGCGAAGGCGAGGCGGGCGATGTCGGGATCGATGCCCTGCAGATCGGCCGCGAGATCGCGCGCGGCGTCGCCCCATCCGTCGAACGCCGCGTTCGATGCGATGGCGGGGGCGAGCGCGAGGCGCACCTCGTCTAGGGTCAGGCCGGGGTCGGCGGCGGGCTGGACGGCGGGCAACTGGGTCATCGCGGCTCCTTCGCCTCCACATGCGCATCGTCGGGGAGCGGCGCAAGCGGCGAGACAAGCGGTGGGGCGGGGCGGCGGACCAGCACCAGCGCGGCGGCGACCATCGCCACGCCGACCAGATCGGGCGGCGCCAGCCGCTCGCCATAAGCCACCCAGCCGATCGCGCCGGCGACGACCGGCTGGATCAGGAGGGCGATGCCGATGACCAGCGGCGGCAGGTTGCCCAGCGCGTAGATCATGCAGCCCTGGCCGATCACCTGGCTGACCAGCGCCATGCCGATCAGCGGCGTCCAGTCGGTCGGCCACAGCCGCTCGCCCAGGAAGCCGGCGAACAGGAACAGCGGCACGATGCTGGCGATCGTCGACAGGGCGAGCGCCGACAGCGGCGCCATGCTGGCCCGCACCCGCACCATCAGCACGAAATAGCCGGTATAGAGAAGGCCGGCGGTCAGCGAGAGCATGTCGCCGACCAGGTTCTGCGGGTCGAGCTGGTACGAGCGGCCGAGGAGCAGCCCGCCGCCCGCCGCCGCCAGCAGCAGCGCGCCCCCTTGCGTCCGCGTCGGCCAGGTGCGGGCGACGAGGAAGCCGTAGACGGGGAAGACCAGCGTCGCGCAATTGCCGAACAGCGTCGCGTTCGCCAGCGTGGTGCGCAGGATGCCGAGGTGCCAGGCGCCCAGATCGGCGGCGAAGGCGATCCCGGCCAGACCCAGCATGATCCACAGCAGCCATGGCAGCCGCTGCGGCCGGGCGCCGCCCGCCAGCGCCAGCCCGGCGAGCAGCGGGGCGGCCAGCGTGATCCGCCAGAACGCCGAGGCGACCGGCCCCGTGTCCGCCGCACGGACGAACCAGGGGCCGAACGCCAGGCAGACATTGGCGACGACGGCGGCCGCGAACGCCAGCCCGGTGCCGCGGGTTCCCGCGCTCGCGCTTGGCGCGGCAGCAGTTTTTCTTGGGCGGGCGGCGTAATGCATGGCGCCGTGTAGCGACCTATGTTGCGGCGCGACAGGTCGGCCGTGCCGATCCGGTTTCAGGAGTTTGCATGCCCAGCCTATTCGATCCAATCACCCTGGGCGCCATCGAGGCGCCCAACCGCATCCTGATGGCGCCGCTGACCCGTGGCCGGGCGGACCGGCAGGGGGTGCCGACGCCGGTCATGGCGGAATATTACGCGCAGCGGGCGAGCGCGGGCCTGATCATCTCCGAGGCGACGGGGATCAGCCGGGGCGGGCTGGGCTGGCCGTATGCGCCGGGGCTGTGGTCCGACGAGCAGGTGGCGGCGTGGACGCCGGTGACCGCGGCCGTGCATGCCGCGGGCGGGCGGATCGTCGCGCAGCTGTGGCACATGGGGCGGCAGGGCCATTCGTCAGTGTACGAGGCGCAGCCGGTATCGTCGTCGGCGACGCGGACCGCGGGGCAGGCGCATACCTTCGACGGCAAGCAGGATTTCGAGACGGCGCGCCCGCTGACGCTGGAGGAGATCCCGGCGCTGCTGGAGGATTACGAGCGGGCGACGCGCAACGCGCTGGCGGCCGGGTTCGACGGGGTGCAGATCCACGCCGCCAATGGCTATCTGATCGACCAGTTCCTGCGCGACAACGCCAATTTCCGCGACGACCGCTATGGCGGCAGCGCCGACAACCGCATCCGGCTGCTGCGCGAGGTCGCCGAGCGGGTGGCGAGTGTCGCGGGCGCGGACCGTACCAGCGTGCGGCTGTCCCCCAACGGCGATTCGCAAGGGGTGGACGACAGCAATCCGGCAGCGGTGTTCGTGCCGGCGGCCAGGGCGCTGTCGGACATCGGCATCGCGTTCCTGGAACTGCGCGAGCCGGGCCCCGACGGAACGTTCGGCAAGACCGACGTGCCGAGACTGAGCCCGCAGATCCGCGAGGTCTTCACCCCGCCGCTGGTGCTGAACTCGGATTACGACGAGGCGAACGCGCAGCAGGCGCTGGACGAGGGGATCGCGGACGCCATCGCGTTCGGGCGCACCTTCCTCGCCAATCCCGACCTGCCGGCCCGCTTCCGCCTGCGCGCGCCGCTGAACCAGGACGACATGAAGACGTGGTACAGCCAGGGGCCGGAAGGGTATATCGACTATCCGGCGCTGGAAGCGACCATCGACGCGTAAGCGCGGCGGCCCGACCGTCCCCTTCCACGCAGCGGAGGGGACGGGAGCGGGGCGTCAGGCGAACCGGTCGCGCAGGTCGAGCATGGCGAGTGCGGCCTTCGCCGCCTCGCCGCCCTTGTCCTTTTCGGTCGGTCGGGCGCGGGTGAGCGCCTGCGCCTCGTTCTCGGTGGTCAGGATACCGTTGCCGATCGCCAGCCCGTCCATGGTCAGCGCCATGATGCCGCGCGCACTTTCGCCCGCGACGATCTCGAAATGCCAGGTCTCGCCGCGGATCACGACGCCCAGCGCGACGAACGCGTCGTAGCGCTCCGCCGCCAGCGCGATCGCGCCGGGCACCTCGAGCGCGCCGGGGACGGTGACCGTCTCGTGGGTATGGCCCGCCGCCTCGATCGCGGCGCGGGCGCCCTGGAGCAGCAGGTCGTTCAAATGGTCGTAGAAGCGTGCCTCGACGATCAGGACGTTGGCCATCAGATATCCTCGATACGGCGTTCGCCGACCACCGACAGGCCATAGCCGTCGAGGCCGACCAGCGTGTGGTGGGTGTTGGTGAGCAGGACCATGTCGTGGACGCCGAGTTCGGCGAGGATCATCGCGCCGACGCCGTAGTCGCGCAGTTCCTCCATCGGCACCTCCACCTTCTCGCCGGCCTGGGCGCGGACGGCGGTGGTGAAGGCGTCGGCGCGCTGGCGGTTGATCAGGACGATGACGCCCGACCCCTCTGCCGCGATCATCTCCATCGATCGCTGGAGGATGCGCCCGCGCGAGCTGTCCTCGCCGAACACGTCGGCGAAGGGGGAAAGGGCGTGCATGCGCACCAGCACCGGCTGCGTCACGTCGAGCCGGCCCTTGACCAGCGCCACCTGTTCGGTGCCGGTGGCGGTGTTGCGATAGGCGCGGACCGACCATTCGCCACCCCAGCGGCTGGTGAAGCGCGATTCTGATTCGAGCGCGACCAGATGGTCGTGGCGGCGGCGATAGGCGATCAGGTCGCGGATCGTGCCGATCTTCAGCCCGTGCAGCTGCGCGAAGGCGATCAGGTCGTCGAGGCGGGCCATCGTCCCGTCCTCGTTCATCACCTCGCAGATGACGCCGGCGGGGTTGAGCCCGGCGAGGCGCGAGACATCGACCGCCGCCTCGGTATGGCCGGCGCGGACCAGCACGCCGCCGTCCTTGGCGATCAGCGGAAAGACATGGCCGGGCGTGACGATGTCGGCGCGGGTCTTGGTCGAATCGATCGCCACCGCGACAGTGCGGGCACGATCGGCGGCGGAGATGCCGGTCGTCACCCCCTCCCGCGCCTCGATCGAGACGGTGAAGGCGGTCTCGTGACGGGTGCCGTTGTTGCGGCTCATCAGGTCGAGGCCGAGTTCGTCGACGCGCGCCTTCGCCAGCGCCAGGCAGATCAGGCCGCGGCCGTGGCGGGCCATGAAGTTGATCTTCTCCGGCGTCGCCATCTGCGCGGGGATCACCAGATCGCCCTCGTTCTCGCGATCCTCGTCGTCGACGAGCAGGAACATGCGGCCGTTCCGCGCCTCGTCGATGATCTCCTCGGGCGGGGACAGGAAGGCGTGGCGCAGGCGCGCGACGTCGGTGCTGGTATCAGGCAGCGGGGCGGGCACGATATTGCTCCATCCGTTGGAGGTAGCGGGCAAGGACGTCGATCTCGATGTTGACGGTGTCGCCCGCGGCGATGGCGCCCAGCGTGGTCGCCGACTGGGTGTGGGGAATGACGTTGACGCCGAACCGCGTCGCATCGGCCGCATCGTCGACCGTGTTGACGGTCAGCGAGACGCCGTCGATCGTCACCGATCCCTTGGCCGCGACGAAGGGGGCGAGCGCGGCGGGCAGGGTGAAGGCGATGCGGTGCGAGTCGCCGTCCGGCACGACATCGGTGACGGTGGCGACGCCGTCGACATGGCCGGTGACGATGTGGCCGCCCAGTTCGTCGCCCAGCTTCAGCGCGCGTTCGAGATTGAGGGCGCGACCCTCCCGCCACTGGTCGGCGGTGCGGCTGACCGTCTCGGCGGAGACGTCGACGGCGAACCAGCCGGGCCCCTTGTCGACGACGGTCAGGCAGACGCCCGAACAGGCGATCGAGGCGCCCAGATCGACCCCGGCGGTGTCGTAGGCGGTGCCGATCGTCACGCGCGCGTCGCCGCGATGCTCGACCGAGCGGATGGTGCCTATATCGCTGACGATGCCGGTGAACATGGCGGCTCCTTATCCCGGGCGCGCTCGTAGACCTCCAGCCGGTCGCTGCCAAGCCGACGGGCGTCGACCAGGTTCCAGCGGCCATGCGCGTCGGCGAGGCTGGTGAGGCCAATGTCGCCCAGCGCGGGCACGCCGCCGCCGATCAGGATCGGCGCGCGGTAGAGGAGCAGCCGGTCGACGAGGTCGGCAGCGAGGAAGGCGGCGGCGGTGGCGGCGCCCCCCTCCACCAGCAGATGATCGGCGGGAAGGGTAGCGATGGCGGCTGGCGCGGGGATGGCGGTCCACCCTCCACCCTCGTCGCCGGGGAGACGGGATGTGGTGAGGACGACGCGCATCGGGCTGCGATCCCCGAGCCCGGGCAGGCGCACGTCGAGGCGGGGGGCGTCCGCCGCCAGCGTGCCGCGGCCGACCAGGATCGCCTCGTGCCGGGCACGTTCGAGATGGGCGTGGGCGCGCGCCTCCGCGCCGGTGATCCAGCGGCTCTCGCCATCGGCGCGGGCGATGGCGCCGTCGAGCGAGGTGGCGAGCTTCAGCGTGACGAAGGGGCGGCCGGCCGACCGGCGGGTCAGGAAGCCGGCGATCGCACGCCGCACCGCCGCTTCCTCCACGCCGGTCGTCACCGCGATGCCCGCATCGGCCAGGCGGGCGAGCCCGGCACCGGCGGTGCGCGGATCGGGATCGACGATCGCCGCGACCACCCGCGCGACCCCGGCGGCGACCAGCAGGTCGCTGCACGCGGGGCCGCGGGTCGAGCGATGGGCGCAGGGCTCGAGGGTGACGTAGCAAGTTGCGCCGCGCGACTTGGCACCGGCCTGTTCCAGCGCCTCCGCCTCCGCATGGGGGCGACCGCCGGGCCGGGTCCAGCCGCGGCCCACGACGCGGCCGTCCGCCACCAGGACGCAGCCGACATTGGGATTGGGCGCGGTGCGGCCGCGGGTCCGCTCCGCCAGCGCCAGCGCGGTATGCATCCACCGCGCGTCAGACATGACGCGCGTCAGAGACCCCAGCGCGACATGGCATCGTCGAGCTTCTTGAACCCCGCCTGCTTCTTCTCGCGCGCGGCACGGTCCTCAGCCAGCCGCTTCGCCTTAATCGGCGCGTCGATCGCCTGTTGCGCGCGGATCTGGGCGTCGGTGCGGTCGGCGTTCCACTGTTCGACATAGACGATGTCGCGCTTGTAGGTCGGCTCGACCGCGCTGTCCTTGGCGAAGGCGTAGATGAAGAAGGTGGTGATCGCCATCGCGGCGACCAGGAACACCAGCTCGTACGGCTCGCGCCCGGCAAGGAACAGGCGGAGATCCCGGTACGCGCGCAGTGGCGACATGCGGCCGAAGAAGTTCATGGAGAAGGAAATAGGCGCTCGGCGGGGGGAGCGCCAGTGGGGGTGGCGCGCGTGACGACCGTCATCCGCGCGAAGGCGGGGATCCAGAGGCACTGGCGGTTGAGCGCCATAGCTGCCGTTCGCGTATCTGGATTCCCGCCTTCGCGGGACTGGCGGACGGAAGGGGCGGCAGGCGGGTCAGCTGTCGAGCACGAACCTGACCGTCATCGTCCGCCATGCCTCTTGCGGCACGCCGTCGCGGGTGCCGGGGCGGAAGCGCCAGCGGGAGAGGGCCTGACGCTCGGTGGCGCGGAAGAAGGCGTCGCTGGCGGCGGCGACGCGCTCGACCTGCTTCACGCGGCCGTCGATGCCGATCAGCACGCGGACGGTGACGGTGCCGGTATTGCCCAGCCGCTGTTCGGACGGCGGATAGGCGGGCTGGAAGACATCGGCATAGCGCGGGTCGATGCCGGGGGCGACGATCACCGGCAGGGCGGGCGGCGGAACGGGAATGTCGACCGGGGCGGTGCCGGTGCCGCCGGCCGTGCCGCCGCCGGCGGGCTGGTCGGGGATCGGGGGCAGGGGCTGGAGGGTCCAGGTGTCGGTGGGGGGCAGCGGGATCGGCGGTACGGGGGCGTCGATGCGCGGCTGGGTCTTCGCCTCGACCCGGGGTGCGGGATCGGGCGGCGGCACCGGATCGAGCGGGATGCGATAGGTTTCCAGCGGCTCGTCCGGCGCGGGCGGAGCGGTGACCAGCGGTGCCGCGACCATCAGGGCGCCGATCACCGCAACGTTGATCCCGATCGCGGCGGCAAGGCCGGTGGGACTGAACCGGCGATCGCCGGCGTATCGATCCGCGTACATATACCCGTCTCCTCTGCATGAGTGAGCGAGTCGGCCGTTTCGCAACCGTGATGCTACGCTTTCCGTAGGGGAAGGCAAGCGGACGATGCGGCTATGCCGTGCGCAGTCTTTCGAGCGCGCGCTCGCGCCCGATCAGGGGGAGGAGCGCGGCCATGTCGGGCCCGTGATCGAGCCCGGTCAGCGCGCGGCGGAGCGGCAGGAACAGCGGCTTGCCCTTGCGCCCGGTCCGCTCCTTCAGCGCGGTGGTGAGGGCGTGCCACGGGTCGGCCGTCCAGTCGATCGCGGCGGCGGCGTCGGCGGCCTGCGCCAGATAGGCGACGTCATCGGCGGCGGGAGCGGGAGCGGCGACGGGGCCTTCGATCACCTGCCACCATGACGCCGCGTCGGCGACCGTCGACAGGTTGGGGCGCACCGCCGCCCATTCCGCCGGACCCATGCCGGCGGGCAGGCGGTCCGCGACGGCGGCGTGGGGCAGCAGGTGGAGGATGCGGGCGTTGAGTTGCGCCAGTTCCGCCTCGTCGAAGCGGGCCGGGGCGCGGCCGAAGCGGGCGAAGTCGAACCCGGCGACGAGCGCGCCGGCATCGACCAGCGGCTCGACCGGATCGCTTGTGCCGATGCGGGCGAGGAGCGCGCGGACGGCGGCGGGCTCGATCCCGATGTCGCGGAAGTGATCGACGCCGAGCGAGCCGAGGCGTTTGGACAGCTTCCCCTCCGCGCCGGTCAGCAGCGCGGTGTGGGCGAAGGCGGGCGGGGAGGCGCCCATCGCCGCGAACATCTGGAGCTGGAGCGCGGTGTTCGAGACATGGTCCTCGCCGCGGACGACATGGGTGATGGCAAGGTCGATATCGTCGATCGCGGAGGGGAGCATGTACAGCCACGATCCGTCGGCGCGGCGGACGACGGGGTCGCTCATGGTGGCGGGATCGAAGGATTGCGGCCCGCGGATCAGGTCGTCCCAGGCGAGCGGCGCGTCGTGATCGAGGCGGAAGCGCCAGTGCGGGCCGACGCCCTCCGCCGCCAGCGCGGCTCGCTGCGCATCGGAGAGCGACAGGGCGGCGCGATCATAGACCGGGGGCAGGCCGCGGCCGAGCAGCACCTTGCGCTTCAGGTCGAGTTCCTGCGCGCTCTCCCAGGCGGGATAGAGGCGGCCGTCGGCGACCAGCTGGTCGAAGCGCCGCTGGTAGAGGGCGAAGCGTTCGGACTGGCGGAACACCGCGTCCGGTGCCAGCCCCAGCCAGTCGAGATCGTGGCGGATCGCATCGACGAAGCGTTCCTCGCTCCGCTCGGCATCGGTGTCGTCGATGCGCAGGACGAAGCGGCCGCCGCCCTTCTGCGCCCACAACCAGTTGTGGAGCGCCGCCCGGATATTGCCGACGTGCAGCCGGCCGGTCGGCGAGGGGGCGAAGCGGGTGGTGATCATGCGGTGAACCCCTAGGGGGCCGCAGCCCCTTCCGCTACCCGGCCCCGCCGCCTAAGGACCGCCGCGACGCGGGGAGTCACATCAATGAAACTGATTACCGGTAATTCGAACCTGCCGCTCGCACGCGCGATCGCCGGCTATCTCGAAAGTCCGCTGACCGACGCGCTGGTCCGCCGCTTCGCCGACGAGGAGATCTTCGTCGAGATCCAGGAGAACGTCCGCGGCGAGGACGTGTTCGTGATCCAGTCGACCGGCTATCCCGCCAACGACAACCTGATGGAATTGCTGATCATCATCGACGCGCTGAAGCGGGCGTCGGCGCGGCGGATCACCGCGGTGATCCCGTATATGGGCTATGCCCGGCAGGACCGGAAACCGGGCCCGCGCACGCCGATCTCGGCCAAGCTGGTCGCCAACCTGATCACCGTCGCCGGCGCGGACCGGGTGCTGTCGGTGGACCTGCATGCCGGGCAGATCCAGGGCTTCTTCGATATTCCGACCGACAACCTCTATGCCGCACCGGTGATGTCGGCGGACATCCTGGCCCGATTCCGCGACCGCAACCTGATGGTGGTGTCCCCCGACGTCGGCGGCGTGGTGCGTGCGCGGCAGCTGGCCAAGCGACTCGACAACGCGCCGCTGGCGATCGTCGACAAGCGGCGCGAGCGGGCGGGCGAATCGGAGGTGATGAACATCATCGGCGACGTCGAGGGCCGGTTCTGCGTGCTGATCGACGACATCGTCGATTCGGCCGGCACGCTGTGCAACGCGGCGGCGGCACTGCGCGAGGCGGGGGCGGAGGACGTCGTCGCCTATGTCACCCACGGCGTGCTGTCGGGCGGGGCGGTGGCGCGGGTCGCGGGATCGGCGCTGCGCGAACTGGTGATCACCGATTCGCTCGGCAATCACGAGGCGATCGGCACGACCGACAAGATCCGCCACCTCCCGATCGCGCCGCTGCTGGGCGAGGCGATCAAGCGGATCGCGGACGAGACGAGTGTGTCGAGCCTGTTCGACTGACGGCCGGGCGCCGCTCAGACGGTCCCCTGCGCCGCCATCGCCAGCATGTGCTCGTGCACCGCCGGATGCAGCGGGCGGGCGAAGGCGCAGCCATAGTGGTAGCGGTCGCGCCAGGCGACCACCGCCTCGATCGGGGCGAGGCCGGGCAGCGTCAGCCAGACGATCGTGCCGGGATAGAGGGTGAAGCTGGTCGCCGCCTTGAACCCGGTCGACGACAGGTCGGTCACGTCGAGGTCGAAGCGGGTCTGACCACGGTCGCGGAGATGGGCGTGCATGCGGACCGGACGTCGCGCGGTGTCACGGCGGTCCGCGGTGGCGGCGGGCGCCGCGACGGGGGTGAAGGGCGGGGCGAAGACCGGGCGTTCCATGCCCGGGACCATGGCGGATAATGGTTAACGCGGGGTTGAGGCCTCGCGGTGGGAGCGGCTGGGCGCGCGGACGCCGGCGCGCGAGCGGCGCTTCAGCTCGGCCTTCAGATCCTCGGGCTTCGGCGCGACGAGAAAGCCGAACGAGACGTTGCCCTCTTTCGTCTCGACGACGTGGTGCAGCCGGTGCGCCTGGACGATCCGCTTCATGTAGCGCGATTTCGGCAGGTAGCGGGTCGGGATGCGCTGATGGACGATGATGTCGTGGAAGCCGAAATAGATCGCGCCATAGGCGGCGACGCCGGCGCCGATCCACGCGAAGCCCGGCCACCAGCCGAGCTGCAGCGCCCCGAAGATCAGGACGAACGACGGGACCGCGAAGATCACTGCGTAGAGGTCGTTCCATTCCCAGTTGCCGGGCCGTGCGCGGTGGTGACTGGCGTGGAGGAACCAGCCCGGTCCATGCATGATCCAGCGGTGCGCGGCATAGGCGAAGCCTTCCATGCCGATCACGGTCAGGGTGAAGATCAGGGCGCCGACAGGCCAGGTCATCGTATTTCCAATATTGCGTCGCGTTCGCAACAGAGTTTTCGCGTGCCCGACCGCCGAGGGTGGATTCGCGTGCCCGCCTGTGCGAAGGGCGGATCATCCCGATAGCATCATAAGGCGAGGCCGCCCATGAACATCCACGAATATCAGGCAAAGGAATTGCTGGCCAAGTTCGGCGTGCCCGTTCCCGCCGGTTTTGCCGCCATGTCGGTGGAGGAGGCGGTCGAGGCCTCGAAGAAGCTGCCCGGACCGCTCTATGTCGTCAAGGCGCAAATCCATGCCGGCGGCCGCGGCAAGGGCAAGTTCAAGGAACTGGGCCCCGATGCCAAGGGCGGCGTGCGGCTGGCCAAGACCGAGGACGAGGTCCGCGCGGCGGCGACCGACATGCTGGGCAACACTCTGGTGACGATCCAGACCGGCGATGCGGGCAAGCAGGTCAACCGCCTGTACATGACCGACGGCGTCGACATCGCCAAGGAATTCTACCTCGCGCTGCTCGTCAACCGCGCGACCGGCCGCATCTCGATGGTCGCCTCGACCGAGGGCGGCATGGATATCGAGACGGTGGCGCACGACAGCCCCGAGAAGATCCATTCAATCGACATCGATCCCGCCACCGGCTTCCAGGGCCATCACGGCCGCGCCGTCGCGGCTGCGCTGGAGCTGAAGGGCGATCTGGCCAAGCAGGCGGCGAACGTCGCATCGAAGCTGTACGACGCGTTCCTGGGCACCGATGCCGAGCAGATCGAGATCAACCCGCTCGCCGTCACCGAAGACGGCAAGCTGATGGTGCTCGACGCCAAGGTCGGCTTCGACGGCAACGCCATGTTCCGCCACAAGGACCTCGCCGCACTGCGCGACGAGACCGAGGAGGACTCGATGGAGCTGGAGGCGTCGAAGTACGACCTGGCGTACATCAAGCTGGACGGCGACATCGGCTGCATGGTGAACGGCGCCGGGCTGGCCATGGCGACGATGGACATCATCAAGCTGAACGGGATGTTCCCGGCCAACTTCCTCGACGTGGGCGGCGGCGCCAACAAGGAGAAGGTGACCGCGGCGTTCAAGATCATCCTGTCCGATCCCGCGGTGAAGGGCATCCTGGTCAACATCTTCGGCGGCATCATGCGCTGCGACATCATCGCCGACGGCATCGTCGCGGCGGCGAAGGAAGTGAACCTGTCGGTGCCGCTGGTCGTCCGGCTGGAGGGTACCAACGTCGAGAAGGGTAAGGACATCCTGGCCAACAGCGGCCTGGCGATCGTGCCCGCCAACGATCTGGGCGACGCCGCCCGCAAGATCGTCGCCGAGGTGCAGAAGGCCGCCTGAGCCGATCCGGGCATGGATGGCGCCGGTCCGAATCGGGCCGACCGACATTTCCAGCGGGGCTCGGGCGGAAACGTCCGGGCCCCGCTTCGTTGTGGCGATATGGCATAGCATCGTTGCCGCTACGGCAACCTCGGCCAACCATACCGGACTTGCGAAAACCGCCGTTTCGCGCCTAGTGACGACGCGAAGCGGCTACGATGAGCGAAATCGAGAGGAGCCCCGATGAAGGTGCTGGTGCCGGTCAAGCGCGTGCTTGACTACAACGTGAAGCCCCGCGTGAAGGCGGACGGATCGGGCGTCGATCTGGCCAACGTCAAGATGTCGATGAACCCGTTCGACGAGATCGCCGTCGAGGAGGCGATCCGGCTGAAGGATCGTGCCGGCGTGACCGAGATCGTCGTCGTGTCGATCGGCGAGCAGAAGGCGCAGGAGACGATCCGCACCGCGCTGGCGATGGGTGCCGATCGCGGTATCCTGGTCGTCAGCGAGACGCGGGTCGAGCCGCTGGGCGTCGCCAAGATCCTGGCGAAGATCGTCGAGGAGGAGCAGCCGCAGCTGGTGATCCTGGGCAAGCAGGCGATCGACGACGACAACAACCAGACCGGGCAGATGCTGGCCGGGCTGCTCGGCTGGGCGCAGGGCACCTTCGCCTCGAAGGTCGAGATATCGGGCGACACCGCCACGGTGACGCGCGAGGTCGACGGCGGGCTGGAGACCGATGCGCTGAAGCTGCCGGCGATCGTGACGACCGACCTGCGGCTGAACGAGCCGCGCTATGCCTCGCTGCCCAACATCATGAAGGCCAAGTCGAAGCCGCTGGCGCAGAAGACGGCGGCCGATTTCGGCGTCGACGTGACGCCGCGGGTCACCACGCTGAAGGTCGCCGAGCCGAACAAGCGGTCGGCGGGCGTGAAAGTGGCCGATGTCGACGAGCTGGTCATGAAGCTGAAGGCGATGGGAGTGGCGAAGTGAAGACGCTGGTCTGGGTCGAGCATGACGGTACGGCCGTCAAGGACGCCACGCTGGCGGCGGTGACCGCCGCGTCGCAGCTGGGCGAGGTGCATCTGCTGGTCGCGGGGCAAGGCGTGGGCGGCGTCGCCGAGGCGGCGGCGAAGATCGCCGGCGTCGGCAAGGTGCATGTCGCCGACGATGCGGCCTATGCCCATGCGCTGGCGGAGAATGTCGCGCCGCTGGTGGTCGAGTTGATGGGGCATCACGATGCCTTCGTCGCGCCGGCGACCACGACGGGCAAGAACATCGCGCCGCGCGTCGCGGCGCTGCTCGACGTGATGCAGATCTCTGAAGTGCTGTCGGTCGAGGGGCCGGACACGTTCACGCGGCCGATCTATGCCGGCAATGCGATCGCGACGGTGCAGACGTCGGACGCCAAGAAGGTCCTGACGATCCGCGGCACCGCGTTCGCGAAGGCGGCGGCCGAGGGTGGATCGGGGACGATCGAGGCGGTGGCGTCGACCGGCGACAAGGCGCTGTCGAGCTTCGCGGGATCGGAGATCGCGGCCAATGCGCGGCCGGAGCTGACGAGTGCCAAGATCATCGTGTCGGGCGGTCGCGCGCTGGGATCCGAGGAGCAGTTCCATGCGCTGATCGATCCGCTGGCCGATGCGCTGGGTGCGGGCGTCGGCGCATCGCGCGCGGCGGTGGACGCGGGCTATGCCCCCAACGATTATCAGGTCGGGCAGACGGGCAAGATCGTCGCACCGGAAGTCTATGTCGCGGTAGGCATTTCCGGTGCGATCCAGCATCTGGCGGGGATGAAGGATTCGAAGACGATCATCGCGATCAACAAGGACGAGGACGCACCGATCTTCCAGGTGGCCGACATCGGTCTGGTCGGCGACCTGTTCAAGGTGATCCCGGAGCTGACCGGAAAGCTGTAGCGAGCGAGGGGCGCGGCGAAGCTCTCGCTGCGCCCCGCGAGCCGGCCGGCGTCGCCCCGGCGACGTCCGACGTCATGGGACTTGCTCCCATGACAGCCACGCAGGGCCGAATCGCGATCGGTGTGCGTCACCGCCCGGCCAAGCACCTGCGGTAACGCCGTATCAGCCACTCCCGTCTATCCGCCCGTCATCCCGGACTTGATCCGGCTTCCCGCTATTCTCGTTTCACGGGCTTCGGCAGGAAAGCGGGACCCCGGCTCAGGGCCGGGGTGACGTGAGTGCATCGGGCGGCCTCTAGAGCGGTTTCCGACCATGTCGAACCATCGTCATCGCCCTGCGGGCGACGGCTGCGCGGCGGGTCGATTTCGGCCCGGGGCGGCGTTGCTCGTCGGTCACGATGCCCTGGCATCGCTCCTTCCTCGCGCCTTGCCCCGAACCGGAATCGCCGCCGTGCCGACGATCCGACATGGTCGGAAACCGCTCTAGTTCAAGTAGACGCGTCTCCGCCCTTTCGCCTACCCGGCCAGCGCCGTCCGCAACGCCTGCACGTCGCGGTTCAGGCGCTGGATGTCGGGCATCGACAGGCCGGACCGCTCGACCAGGCTGTCGGCGAGGCAGGTGCATTCCTCCTGCAGGGCGCGGCCGCTGTCGGTCAGGGCGACGCGAACCTGACGCTCGTCGTGCGCGTCGCGGGTCCGGGTGACGAAGCCGGCGACCTCGAGCCGCTTGACCAGCGGCGTGACCGTGCTCGATTCCAGCGACAGACGGGCAGCGATGCCGCCGACGGTGCGATCGTCGTCATCCCACAGCGCGCCCAGGACCAGGAACTGCGGATAGGTGATGCCGAGCCGGTCGAGCATCGGCTTGTACAGGCGATTGATCGCGAGACTGGCTGCGTAGAGCGAGAAGCAGAGCTGGCGATCGAGGGGCAGGGGTGCAGTCATCGACGATCCTTATCGCGATACTATTTCGGCTGGACAAGCGTCCGTTCGCTACCTAAATAGGTATTGCGATAAACAATACAGCGATAAGGAAAACGCAATGGCCGTCGACGTCAAGTACCGCACCAGCGCCTATGCCACCGGTGGCCGCGACGGCCATGCCGCGGTGGAGGGCGGCGGGTTCCAGGTGGATCTGGCGACCCCGCGCGAGCTGGGCGGTGCGGGCGGCGAGGGGGCGAACCCGGAGCAGCTGTTCGCCGCCGGCTATTCGGCCTGCTTCGTCGGCGCGATGAAGGCGGTGGCGCCGTCCTTGCAGCTGAAGGTGCCCGCCGATGCGAAGGTGACGGCGCAGGTCGGCATCGGTCCCCGGTCCGAGGGCGGGTTCGGCATCACCGCCGACCTGACCGTCGACCTGCCGGGGCTGGACCGCGCCGATGCCGAGCGGCTGGTCGAGGCGGCGCATCAGGTGTGCCCCTATTCGAACGCGACGCGCGGCAATGTCGATGTCGGCCTGACCGTCGCCTGAGTTTCCCGGTTACCTGGCGCGACCTCCCCGCCGCCGGGTGATCCGCACGGGTCGGCCTCCCTCCGCCGGCCCGTGCGTCGATCCTGCCGTTCAGGCGGGACGCTTGTAATAGACGAACGCGAACCAGCGCGCCGCCTCCTCCCACCCCTCCCGCGCGATGATCGCCGGGTCGAGCGGGCCGGCGGACCGGCGATGCGCCCAGGGGCGGTCGGTCTGGCGGAAGAGCAGCCGCGTCGCATCGACGCCGGTCAGCTCGCGGCCCGCCGCGCCCTCTCGATCCAGCCATTCCTCCTCGGTCGCGGTGCCGGTGCCGGGTACGACGACGATGGTGCCGAACGGTGCCGATCCGCCGCGGTCGCGGCCGAAACGCTGTTGCGCGGCCTGTTTGCTGATCCCGATCAGATCGCCGATATCGCCCCAGCCCATGCCGGCGCGGCGCCCCGCCTCCACCCAGCTGGCAAGCGCGGCCCTCGCCTCGTCCGCCGCGACCTGTGCGGCCTCGATCAGGGGGCGGTACTGGCGGAGCTGGTCGCCGGTGAAGCGGCCGAGCTCCTCCTCGATGAAGGCGAGCGGCAGCTGGGCGGCGCGGTGGCGGAGCCTGGTCTCTAGTTCGGGTGGCATCCGGAGGTCGTAGAAGTCAGCCTGGTTGACGGTCAACCGAACGTTGACCGTCAACCGGTTTGTCCGACAGACGCAGCACCAGATAACCGCTGATCGCCGCGAGGATCGAGCCGGCGAGTACGCCCAGCTTCACCTCGTCGGCAAGGACCGGATCGGCGGGGAAGGCGAGCTGTCCGATGAAGAGGCTCATCGTGAAGCCGATGCCGGCGAGCAGCGCGACGCCGTAGACCTGGCGCCAGGGCGCACCGCCCGGTCGGCCGGCGAGGCCGAAGCGCTCGGCCAGCCAGATCGCGCCGAACACGCCCACCTGCTTGCCGACGAACAGCCCGGCCGCGATCGCCAGGACGAGCGGATGGGTAAGCGTGTCGAGCGACACGCCCGTCACCGCGACGCCGGCATTGGCGAAGGCGAACAGCGGCACGATCGCATAGGCGACCCATGGATGCAGCGCATGTTCGAGCCGATGGAGCGGCGACGCGGCGTCGTCCGGCGTACCGGGCGAAAGGGTGAGCGGGATGGTGAAGGCGGCGAGCACGCCGGCGACGGTCGCATGCACGCCCGAGACGAACATCAGATACCAGAGCAGGACGAAGCCGAGCAGATACGGCGCGAGCCGGACGACGCCGTGGCGGTTCATCGCGGTCATTGCCGCCAGCACGCCCGCCGCGGCGGCCAGCGCCCCCCAGTCGATATGGGCCGTGTAGGCGAGCGCGATGATGGCGACCGCGCCCATGTCGTCGACGATCGCGACCGCGGTCAGGAAGATCTTCAATGCCGGCTTCACCCGCGATCCGAGCAGCGCGAGGATGCCGACGGCGAAGGCGATATCGGTCGCCGCCGGAATCGCCCAGCCGCGGGTGAGCCCGGGCGTGCCGCCGGCGATCGCGAGATAGAGGCAGGCGGGCACCGCCATGCCGGCGGCGGCGGCGAGGAATGGCAGGGTGCGCCGGGCGGGCCGGGCGAGCCCGCCATCGATCAGCTCGCGCTTGATCTCCAGCCCGACGAGCAGGAAGAACACCGCCATCAAGGCGTCGTTGATCCAGAGGTGCGCGGTCATCGGCCCGTGGGCGGGGCTGATGACCGGCCCGGTCCGCCAGTGCAGGAACGCGTCGTAGAGGCCCCGCGTCGCAGGCAGGTTGGCGGCGAGCATCGCGGCGAGCGCGGCGGCGATCAGGACGATGCCGCCCGACGCCTCGCTATTCAGGAAATCGCGCAGCGCCGATAGCGGACGAACACGCACCAGCCGCCGCAAGCCCATCACGTCCGGGCGAGGGCGTCGGCGATCAGCGCGCGCGAGTTGGCGATGCCGTACAGCTTGATGAAGCTGCCCATGCGGGGGCCCTGCGACGAGCCGAGCAGGGTTTCGTAGAGCGCCCGGAACCAGTCGCGCAGCTCGGCGAAGCCACCCGTCTTGCCGATCTCGTAGACGATGTTCTGGATGTCCTCGGCCGGTGCGTCGGCGGGCAGGGCGGCGAGTTCGGCGTCGAGGCGGCGGAGCGCGTCGACCTCCACGCCCTCCGGCGCGCGGCGGTGCAGCGTCGGCGCGACGAAATCGCGGGCATAGGCCAGCGCGTGGCCGATCAGCCGGTCCAGCGCCGGGTAGCGCGCCGGATCGGCATCGGGAACATAGTTGGCGAGATAGCCCCAGACCTGCTCCTTCGACGCCTCCCCCATCACGCCGACGAGGTTGAGGAGCAGGCCGAAGGTGACCGGCAGCGCCTCTTCGGGGACCTTGCCGTCATGGATGTGATGGACGGGGTTGCCGAGCCGCTGCTTCACGTCCTGGCCGGCGTAGTTGCCGCGGAACTGCCAGTATTCGTCGACCGCGCGGGGAATGACGCCCATGTGCAGCTGCTTGGCCTTTTTCGGTTCGCGATAGGCGAAGAAAGCGAGCGATTCCTGCGGGCCATAGGTCAGCCACTCGTCGATCGAGAGGCCGTTGCCCTTCGACTTCGAGATCTTCTGGCCGTGTTCGTCGAGGAACATCTCGTAATTGAACCCCTCGGGCGGACGGGTGCCGAGGACGCGGGCGATCTTGCCCGACTGGATGACCGAATCGATCAGGTCCTTGCCCGCCATCTCGTAATCGACGCCGAGCGCGACCCAGCGCATCGCCCAGTCGACCTTCCACTGCAGCTTCGACAGGCCGCCGAGCGCGGACTGCTCGATCCGCTGGCCGTCCTCGTCGGTGAAGGCGATGGTGCCGGCGTCCGCGTCGACCACCTCGACCGGGACCTGCAGGACGACGCCGCTGGTCGGCGAGATCGGCAGGACCGGCGAGTAGGTCGCGGCGCGCTCCGCCCGCAACGTCGGCAGCATCACCGCCTGGATCGCGTCGAAATGGCGCAGCACCAGCCGCAGCGCGTCGTCGAACCGGCCGCCGGTGTAGTAATCGGTCGACGAGGCGAATTCGTAATCGAAGCCGTACTGGTCGAGGAAGCTGCGCAGCCGGGCGTTATTGTGCGCGGCGAAGCTGTCGTGCGTGCCAAACGGATCGGGGATGCGGGTGAGCGGCTTGCCGAGGTGCTGGCGCAGCATGTCGCCGTTCGGCACGTTGTCGGGCACCTTGCGCAGCCCGTCCATGTCGTCGCTGAACGCGATCAGCCGGGTCGGCTGGTCGGACAGGGCGTGGAAGGCGTTGCGGACCATCGTCGTCCGCAGCACCTCGTTGAAGGTGCCGATGTGCGGCAGGCCCGACGGTCCGTAGCCGGTTTCGAACAGGATCGGCGCGGGGCGGCCGTCCACCGCAGGCTTGCCGGCCGGATAGCGGGCGAGGAGCTTGCGTGCCTCCTCGTACGGCCAGGCCTTGGACTCGAGGGCGGCGGTGCGCAGATCGGTATCGGTCATGATGGTGGCATCTGGCGCTTTAGCGGGCGCGACGCAAATGCTATGGGTCGGGGATGAACATGCTGGCCCCCGCAGAGCCGCAGCCGTTCAAGCTGCGCATCGAAGATTTCGAGTTGCTCGACCGTGCAGGCGCGTTCGAGGGCGCGAAGGTGGAGATGATCGAGGGAGTGGTGGTCGCCGTGAATGCCGAGATGCTGCCCCATACCCGGTTGAAGGCCGAACTGATGTTCCGCTTTCGGCTGGCATTGCGGGCACTCGGGTCGCGATACGACGCTTTCGTCGAGCCGAGCCTGTCGCTGCCGCCGCACAACATGCCCGAGCCCGACATATTGATCGCGCGCGCCGATGCGACCGGCGCCTATTTCGGCCTGCACGATGCGGCGTTGGTGGTCGAGATCGGTGCGACGTCGCTGCGCGGTGACCTGGGGGTCAAGAAGCGGATGTATGCCGCACAGGGACTGCCCGAATATTGGGTAGTCGATGTGGCGCGGCGGGAGGTCCATCAGTTCTGGACGCCGGCGGGAAGCGACTATGCCGATACCCGGCTGGTGGCGCTGGACGGCGAGTTGCGCAGCGCGACGGTGGCGGAGCTGGCGATCGACGGTGCGGGGATCGTCTGAGGCGCGAAGGACCACCGGGTCATCGCGCCGGACGATCCCCGGTCCCGATCAGGAGCGTTCCAGCAGGTCCAGTTCGCGGTTGCGCGCTGTGTTCAGCTTGTCCAGCCTGGCCTGCAACCCGGCGATGCTGGCGGGGGTGAGGCGTCCGCCATCGGCCGCCTGCTGCTTCAACGCCGTCTTGCGCAGTCGAGCGAGGCCGTAGCGGTAATCCTGCTCGATGAGCGCGCGCGAGATGAAGACCGTCGGACCGAGGCGCGAATCGGTGCGCGGCGTCGTGACGGGAAGCGCGCCGGTCGCCAGCGCGACCGCGCTCGATTGAGCAGCAGCGGGTACGGCCGCCATCATCAGGGCAGTCCCGCCGATCAACACCATGTAGCGCATGACATATCCTTCTTTCGAAGCGATAATCCGCGAAGGTAGAACGCTTCGTCCATAGCAGCAACAGCGATCGGGGCGGATGGTTGCGCCGGTTCGGGGCGCCCGCTTGTCGAAAGCGACAGGGTGTATAAGGCCGTCGTTCCCACATCGGCCATGGCGTTCCCTGCCCGTTCCGCCCTACATGGCGGACGTGCTGCCCTACCCCGCCCTTCACGCCAGCCACGGCGGCATCTGGATCGCGTCGGCCGACGGGACACGGCGTGTCGGACGGGGAGAGGCGATCCGGATAGCGGCGGAGACGCCGGTCATCCTGCTGAACGCGCCGCTGGTCGGGCAGCGGCTGGGCTATGCCGAGCTGTCGGGACTCGATCTGCTGGAGCTGTACGCGTTCCTGCATCCGGCACGGTTCGCGGTGCCGACGCCGGCCGGGCTGGCGCGCGCGGTCGACCTGTCGCCGCCCGGGCGCGACGACGATGTCGCGTCGTTCCTGCTGGAGGCGACGGCGGCGCTGCTGGCGGTGCCGGCGGGGGAGTGGGCCGAGCGCGAGGGGGCGTGGGCGGCGGTGCAGGCGCTGGGGCGGCTGCGCTGGTCGTGGGCACCGGTGGTGGGCCCGGCCATCGCGCGCCCACGGGTCGACGAGCGCTGGCTGTTCTCGAAATTGCCCGAGTGGGAGGAGAATGCGCCGCGCCCCGCGCCGCGGACGATCGAGATCGGGCCGGGCGAGGCGGAGGAGCGGCTGGCGCGGTTGACCGGCGGCGCGGCGGAGGAACGGCCCGGGCAGCGCGCCTATGCGACCGCCGCCAGCGCCGCGTTCGCGCCGCGCGCGATCCGCGAGGCGCCCAACATGGTGCTGGCCGAGGCGGGAACGGGGATCGGCAAGACGCTGGGCTATCTGGCGCCAGCCAGCCTGTGGTCCGAACGGGCCGGCGGCGCGGTGTGGATATCGACCTATACCAAGGCGCTGCAACGGCAGTTGGCCGCGGAGACGGTGCGGCTGTATCCCGATCCGGTGCTGCGGCGCGAGCGGGTGGTGACGCGCAAGGGCCGCGAGAATTACCTGTGCCTGCTGAACCTGGAGGATGCGTTACAGGGCGGATTCGCCGGGCGCGCGGCGGTGCTGGCGCAGCTGGTGGCGCGCTGGGCGGCGTTCAGCGCGGACGGCGACATGGTGGGCGGCGACCTGCCGGGCTGGCTGCCGACGCTGTTCCGGCGCAACGGGCCGGCGGCGCTGACCGACCGGCGCGGCGAGTGCGTGTATGCGGGCTGCCCGCACTATCGCAAATGCTTCATCGAGCGGGCGGCGCGGGCGAGCGCGGAGGCGGACATCGTGATCGCCAACCACGCGCTGGTGATGGTAAACGCGGCCCGCGGGCGCGAGGCGAACACGCGGCCGACCCGCTACGTGTTCGACGAGGGACACCATCTGTTCGACGCGGCGGACGCGATGTTCGGCGTCGCGCTGACCGGCGGCGAGACGATCGAGCTGCGCCGCTGGGTGCTGGGCCCGGAGGCGGGCGGGCGCGGGCGGCGGCGCGGGCTGGCGGCGCGGCTGTCGGACGTGGCGAGCTATGACGAGGGCGGCGCACGCGCGATCAGCGATGCGGTGCATGCGGCGCAGGGGCTGGCGGCGGAGGGATGGCTGGGCCGGCTGGCCGAGGGGCAGCCGTTCGGGCCGATCGAGACGCTGCTCGCGGCGGTGCGCGGGCTGACCTATGCCCGCGCCGAGCAGCCCGGCGACGCGGGATACGGGCTGGAGACCGAACTGGCGGAGCCGACCCCGGCGCTGATCGAGGCGGCGGCGCCGGCGGCGCATGCGCTCGACGCGCTGCTGCGCCCGCTCCACGCGCTGGGGCGGCGGCTGGAGGCGGTGCTGGCGGAGGCGCCGGACTGGCTGGACGCGGCGGCGCGGGCGCGGGTGGAGGGGGCGATCGCCTCGCTCGGCTGGCGCGCGGAGACGGTGGCGGCGTGGCTGGCGCTGCTGGCGCGGATCGGCGGACCGGTCGATCCGGAGGTGGTCGACTGGATGGCGGTCGACCGGGCGGAAGGGCGGGAATACGATGTCGGGCTGCATCGCCGCTGGCTGGATCCGACACGCCCTTTTGCCGAAGTGGTGCTGAAGCCGGCGCACGGCGTGCTGGTGACATCGGCGACGCTGACCGGGGGCGGCGGTGCGGGCGACGACGGCTGGCAGGTGGCGGAGGCGCGGACCGGCGCACCGCATCTGGCACGGGCCCCGGCGCGGTTCGCGGCGGAGAGCCCGTTCGACTATCCGGGCCAGTCCGAGGTGCTGATCGTGACCGACGTGAAGCGGGGCGATGCGGCGGCGCTGGCCAATGCCTATGCGCGGCTGATCGTGGCGGCGGGGGGCGGGACGCTGGGGCTGTTCACCGCGATCCGGCGGCTGCGCGCGGTGCACGGCCGGATCGCCGACCGGCTGGCGCGCGAGGGGCTGCCGCTGCATGCGCAGCATGTCGACCCGATCGACACGGGCACGCTCGTCGACATCTTTCGCGACGATCCCGCCGCCAGCCTGCTGGGCACCGACGCGCTGCGCGACGGGGTCGACGTGCCGGGCCGGTCGCTGAGGCTGGTGGTGATGGAGGGGGTGCCATGGCCGAAGCCGACGGTGCTGCATGCGGCGCGGCGGCTTGCCGCGGGTGGGTCGGCCTATGACGACCGGATCGTGCGCGCGCGGCTGGCGCAGGCGTTCGGGCGACTGATCCGGCGGGCCGACGACCAGGGCGCGTTCGTGCTGCTGTCGGCGGCGATGCCGTCGCGATTGCTGCCCGCCTTTCCGCCCGGCGTGCCGGTGGCGCGGGTGACGCTGGACGAGGCGGTGGCACGGGTGGCGGCGCGGCTGGCGCCCGCGCTTTCCTCCGGCGCGCGGATCGGGCATGGGGAGGGCCTGCCGCTCCCGACGGAGAATCCATGAAGACGCTGACGCTGCTGCGCCACGCCAAGTCCGGCTGGGACGACGAGGTCGCCCGCGATTTCGACCGGCCGCTGAACCCGAAGGGCAAGCGTGCCGCGCTGACCATGGGTCGGCACCTGCGCGACGGGACGGTCGCGTTCGACCATGTCGTCGCCAGCCCCGCCCTGCGCGTGGTCGAAACGCTGGCGGCGGTGGCGGAAGGATATGGCGCGCCGCTGGATCCGGCGTGGGACCGGGCGATCTACCTGGCCAGCGCGGCGACGCTGCTCGACCTGGTCCGCGACCTGCCGGACAGTGCCGGGCACGTGCTGATGGCGGGCCACAATCCGGGGATCGAGGAGCTGGTGCTGCTGCTGGTCGCCGACGAGAGCGGCGGCGACGCCCCGACGCTGCGCGATGCGGTGGAGGCGAAATACCCGACCGGGTCGCTCGCCGAGCTGACGCTGCCCGGGCGCTGGGCGGAGGCGGCGCGGGGCACGGCGACGCTGACCCGCTTCGTCCGCCCCCGCGACCTCGACCCCGCACTGGGGCCGGACGCGGACTGAACCGGCGGCGGCGGGCGCGTCAGTCGGCGATGCCGGCGAGATCGCGGGCGGCGGACTGCAGCGCCTCCTCGATCGTCGGGTGATACCAGGGCTGGTCGGCGAAATCGGCGACGCTGATCCCGCGATCGATGCCCAGCGCGACGAGGTGGCCGAGATGCTCGCCGCCATGCGCGACGATCGATGCGCCGATCAGCATGCCGTCGCCGTCGCCGTACAGGCGGACCAGCCCGGCCGCCTGCGCCTCCGCCGTGGCACGGCCGTTGTCGGCCATCGTCGAGCAACCGATCCCGCTCCCCTCCGGCAGATCGGCGAAGGCGCAGCCGACCTCGACCATGTTCGGCTCGGTAAAGGTCACCGCGAACCGGGGCAGGGGACGCGGCGCCTCGCCACCCGCCGCGACTTCGCCGGCGATGCGACCACCGCGCGCCGCCTCGTGCAGGACGGGCCGCCATGCGCCGGCATCGCCCGCGACGAAGATCGACGAGGTACCGCATCGGTGCGTTTCGCGATCGAACAGCGGCGTGCCGCGGTCGTCCAGCTCCAGCCCCGTCGCAGCGAGATCGAGCGTGTCGAGCGAGGGCGGGCGCCCGGTGGCGGCAAGGATCAGGTCGACGGTCACCTCTCCCTCGCCGGCGCCGGTCCAGCGCAGCCGCGCCTGCGATCCGGCCCGCTCCGCGGTGGCGGTCACGCCCAGGCGCAGGTCGAGCTCGCCGCCGATCGCCGCCACCGCCGCCTCGATCGCCGCGGGATCGCCGAGCCCGCCGATCGATTCGCCGTCGTCGATCAGGGTGACGGCGCAGCCGAGCCGGGCAAAGGCCTGGGCCAGCTCGACGCCGACGGGGCCGGCACCCAGCACCGCGAGGCGTGCGGGTAGCGCCTCGATCTCGAAGATCGTCTCATGGGTGCGGACCAGATCGCGGACCGAATCCAGCGTGTCGGGGATCAGCGGGGTGGCGCCGGTGGCGATCACGATCGCGCCGGCGCGGATCGCCTGATCGCCGACCGCCAGGGTATCCGCACCGGTGAAGCGCGCCACGCCGGCGATCCGCCGGTCGGCGGGGATCGCGTGGTAATCGTCGAGTACCGAGTCGACGAAGCGGTCGCGCTCCCCGCGCAGCCGGCGCAGCACGGCGGCGCCGTCGATCGTCGGCGACGCCTCGATCCCGAACACCGTCGCCCGGCGGGCCGCTTCGGCGGCGTTGGCGGCAGCGAGCAGCAGCTTCGACG